>OZ245834.1:1042500-3187500 GCA_965228725.1 uncultured Pseudohongiella sp.
AGACACCTACCGCCATGAAGGTCAGCGGATTCATCGCCTCGTCGATGCGCAAGCCTTCACGGTAGGGCCAATCGACGATCGCGAAGCGGGACCGGATTCCCGGCATGGTCTCAGGCTGAACAATGGTCTCGAACTCAACATACTTTGCGTTGGAAGTCGGCTCGAAGCGCTTCAGAATATCGGCCAGCGGGATGCCGATCCACGGCACGACCATCGACCAGGCCTCAACGCAGCGCAAACGATAGATACGCTCTTCCAATTGATGCGGCTGAATGATGTCCTCGAGGTTGTAGACTCCCGGCTTGGCCACTTCGCCCGCAATCTCGACTGACCAGGGGTCAGGTTTGAAGTCTCCTGAATTTGCAGCAGGATCCCCTTTATCCATACCGAACTCATAGAAGTTGTTGTAACGCGTCAGGTCTTCATAGGGCGTTAGCGTTTCTCCAGTGAAATAAGGTTCACTGTCAGGAGCTGGCTTGATGTCATTGAATTTTTCACCCCACCACACAGTCGGCGCCGCGCGTTGCTCAGTGACCGGCACAGTCGCCTTGAGTTGGCCACCCTGCCCCAGAGCCGCTGGCATGGCACCAGCCAACGCTGCCCCCATTGCGAGCTTGCCGCTATCGAACATGAACTTTCGCCGCTCTTTATAGATACTTTCCGGCGTGATTTCAGAAGGAAGTATGTCTGCAGGCTTCTTGATCAGCATGTCGATTTACCTTGTTGGGTGTAATTCATGACAGCTCTCAGCAGCACCAGCCTGTCGAGAGCATGTTATTTAGTCTGACGCTAACCCATAGGACAGGGAATTGCGCCTTTATCTTTCTCCACTAAACGTGTTTTCCGCTCCGCCTGGATCATCGTTGCCGGCGGCTACGTCATCAGCCTCCACGTTGCCCTGCGGAACGGCTGTCTGCGCGTCCTTGTTGCGGCGAAACTGCCGCCTGTAAATCCAGCCAATTGGTCCGGAACAGGCATAGATAATGCACATTGACCACAATACTTCGCGCGGATTCTGTGCGATCACAGCCAGCAGCACGACCGCCAGCAGGAATACCATATAGGGGACCGTGCCTTTGAATTGCAGCACCTTGAAGCTGAAGTAGCGATAGTTCGAGATCATCAGCAAGCCTGCGAATATCGTGAGAACAACGGCGAAATAGGACACCATGGGTGTCGCTGCTATCTCGTACTTGAATGCGACCCAGGGCCCAAAAGTCACCAGCCCGGCCGCAACGGGACTCGACAAGCCAACGAAGAATCGCTTGTCCACAGTGCCGAGCTGCACATTGAACCGTGCCAGCCGCAGCGCGGCGCATGACATATAGACAAAGCTCGCAGCCCAGCCCAATTGACCGAGGGGCTCGAAGGCCCAGCTAAACATAATCAGTGCTGGCGCCACACCAAAAGAAACCATATCCGACAAGCTGTCGAACTGCGCTCCAAATGCGCTCTGACTATTGGTCATGCGCGCAATACGGCCATCCAGCCCGTCGCACACTCCGGCGATGAGAATCGCCCAGCCCGCTTCGTTGAAATTGCCTGACATGCCGGCGATCACGGCATAGAAGCCTGCAAACAGTGCACCGAGGGTCAGCAGGTTGGGTAACAAATAGATCCCACGTCGCCGTATCTTGCGCCCCCCTTCGGAGATTACCTCTTCGTGCTCGTCGATCGGCAACAGGCTGTCAGAGTCTCGCTCCTCGTCCCCCTCCAGCTGCAAGTCTTCTGCCTCTAGTTCATTCTGCTTGTTTGTTCTGTCCTTTGCCATGGTCTTCCTGTTCGCCCGAGCCAGGCTCAGAACGCGTTAGTCACTCAAATATAACGTGTTTTTTGATTATACAGGGGGACGTGGGGGGCATTGCCAGCCATTTTAGGATTTTACCCGGCAATAGAGATGCTATATGATCGCGCCTCACCCAAAATCGGATTACCCAAAGGCCCCGGCCAATGCGCCAGAGCCTTGCTCATGACAGTCAGAAAGCAACGGAGCAACCCCATGAATTACTTTAATACGCTGCCTCTTCGTCTCCAGTTGGAACAACTGGGCAAGTGCCGCTTTATGGACCGGAACGAATTCAGCGACGGCGTAGATAAACTCAAAGGCAAGAAAGTGGTTATCGTCGGCGCGGGTGCGCAGGGCCTGAATCAGGGCCTTAATATGCGCGACAGCGGTCTCGACGTCTCTTTCGCCCTGCGTGCGTCAGCGATCTCCGAGCAGCGCCCGTCCTACAAGAACGCCACAGAAAATGGTTTTACTGCGGCCACTTATGAAGAATTGATTCCGGAAGCAGATCTGGTCCTCAACCTTACTCCAGACAAGCAACACAGTGACGTCGTCAAGCAAGTCATGCCGCTGATGAAGCAAGGCGCCTGCCTGGCCTACTCCCACGGTTTCAACATCGTTGAAGAAGGTATGCAGATTCGCGATGACCTGACGGTTGTTATGGTTGCCCCAAAATGCCCAGGCACTGAGGTGCGTGAAGAGTACAAGCGCGGTTTTGGCGTCCCTACTCTTATCGCTGTGCACGCGGAGAATGACCCGAACGGTGATGGCCTGGACATCGCTAAAGCCTACGCGGCAGCGACCGGTGGACATCGTGCTGGAGTACTGGAATCTTCCTTTATCGCCGAAGTGAAATCTGACCTCATGGGCGAGCAGACTATTCTCTGCGGCATGCTGCAGACCGGTTCTATCCTCTGCTTCGACAAAATGGTTGAGAAAGGTATTGATCCCGCTTACGCCGCGAAACTGATGCAGCATGGCTGGGAAGTCGTTTCCGAGGGCCTGAAGCACGGCGGTATCACCAACATGATGGACCGTCTCTCGAACCCGGCCAAGCTGGTTGCCAACGAACTGGCCGAGCAGCTCAAAGACATTATGGGCCCGCTGTTCCAGAAACACATGGACGACATCATTACTGGCGCTTTCTCCAGCGGCATGATGGAAGACTGGGCAAATGACGACAAGGACCTGCTCGGCTGGCGTGAAGCCACTGCGGAAACCAACTTCGAGAAAGCCGAAGCTGGTGACATGGACATTTCCGAGCAGGAATACTACGACAATGGCATCCTGATGGTTGCCATGGTGAAGGCTGGCGTCGAGCTGGCATTCGAGACCATGACAGCGAGCGGCATTATTGAAGAATCCGCTTACTATGAATCTCTGCACGAAGTGCCACTGATTGCGAACCTGATCGGCCGCAAAAAACTGTATGAGATGAACAAGGTCATTTCCGACACAGCGGAGTACGGTTGTTACCTGTTCTCACATGCCTGCGTACCACTGTTGGCTGATTTCATGAAGTCTGTCGACACCGACGTGATCGGCAAAGGTCTGCAACTGAATGATCTGGGAGTGGATAACGCAGAACTGATCGCTGTGAACGACGCAATTCGCAATCATCCTATCGAGGTGGTTGGCAAGAAACTGCGCAAATACATGACTGCCATGAAGAAAGTCATCTAAGCGTAGAAAAGGATTCTCTCAGAGAAACAAAAAAGCCGGGCAATGCCCGGCTTTTTTGTTTTTGCATTTAACTCTTAGATGGCCAGCACTTTGTCGCCACGCGAGATACCCGACACGCCGGTTCGCGCGACTTCGAGTACCGTATTCTCGGCAATTGCCGCAATAAACGCATCGAGCTTCTCGCCCGTTCCAGTCAGTTGAATTGTGAATGCACTCTGCGTCATATCCACAATCTGGCCGCGGAAGATATCTGCCGTGCGCTTGATTTCTGCACGCTGGGCTCCCACTGCCTTGACCTTGATCAGCATCAGTTCGCGCTCGATGTGCGCCCCTTCAGTCAGATCGACCAACTTGACCACATCCACGATACGGTTGAGGTGCTTGGTTATCTGTTCGATCTGCGCATCATCACCGCTGGTCGTCAGGGTCAACCGGGAAAGCGTGCTGTCTTCCGTCGGCGCGACTGTCAGTGAATCGATATTGTAGTTTCGCTGCGAGAACAACCCGACTACCCGAGACAATGCACCAGGCTCGTTTTCCATCAAGACTGAAATTATATGTCTCATATCAGGTCCTCTCCGTCTTGCTCAATACCATATCCTTCATGGCACCGCCCTTGATCGCCATCGGATAGACGTGTTCGTCCGGGTCGACCGCGATATCTACAAATACCAGCTTGTCCTTCAGAGCGAAGGCTTCTTCGAGCTTGCTGTGCAAGTCTTCCAGTCTGTCGATTTTGATTCCGACATGACCATAGGCCTCAGCAAGCTTGGTGAAATCCGGCAGAGATTCTGAATAGGTGCTATGCGAATAGCGGCCGCCATACTGCATATCCTGCCATTGCTTGACCATGCCAAGAGCCTGATTGTTCAGGCAGATAATCTTGATAGGCAGCTGATACTGCATGCATGTCGCGTATTCCTGCAGGTTCATCTGGAAGCTTCCCTCACCTGTAATGCAGACCGAAATAGCATCTGGAAAGGCGAATTGCACACCCATTGCTGCAGGCAAACCGAAGCCCATCGTGCCGAGTCCACCGGAATTGATCCAGCGCCTTGGCTTGTCAAATTTATAGTGCTGCGCGGCGAACATCTGGTGCTGCCCGACGTCGGACGAGACATAGGCCTGCCCTTTCGTTATTTCATACACTGCCTGGACTGCCTGTTGCGGTTTGATCAGCCCCCCCTTATCGGAGATGACCTTGAGACAGTCGCGTGCGCGCCACTGCTCGATCTGGTCCCACCAGATGCCCAATGCTTCTTTGTCCACTTTGGTCTTGGACTTCGCCACCTGCTCCAGCATTTCCTCCAGCACCGCCGTTACTGAGCCTACGATAGGCACATCGGCTGTGACGGTTTTGGAGATCGACGCCGGATCAATGTCGACGTGGAGAATCGTTGCATCAGGGCAAAATTTTGACGTATCAGAATTGGTAACGCGGTCGTCGAAGCGCGCACCGATGCCCAGCAATACATCACAGTAGTGCATCGCCATATTGGCTTCATAGGTGCCGTGCATTCCCAACATGCCCAGAAACTGCTTGTCCGTCGCTGGGTAGCAACCGAGGCCCATCAGGGTATTGGTTACTGGCGCGCCAAGTTTCTTCACCAGCTTGGTCAACAATTCGGAGCCATTACCCTGCACCACACCGCCACCGGCATAGATCATCGGTCGCTTGGCCGACAGCAACGCTTCGACTGCCTTCTTTATCTGCCCTGAATGCCCTTTCCCGGGTACCTGATAAGAGCGCATCTTGACCTCTTTCGGATACTCATAGGGGAACTTCACGTTTGGATCAGTCACATCCTTCGGGACATCTATGACAACAGGGCCAGGTCGCCCAGTTGTCGCGAGATGAAACGCTTTCTTAACAACCGTTGGAATCTGACTGGCGTGCTGCACCATAAAACTGTGTTTCACAATCGGCCGCGAAACACCCACCATGTCCGTTTCCTGAAAGGCATCAGAACCGATCATGCGGCTCTCCACCTGTCCGGAGATAACAATCATGGGGATAGAATCCATATAGGCCGTTGCAATGCCAGTGATGGCATTGGTCGCGCCCGGGCCCGATGTAACGAGCACGACACCTGGCTTGCCAGTCGCGCGCGCGTAGCCATCTGCGGCGTGTGTTGCCGCCTGTTCGTGGCGAACTAGAATGTGTTCGACCTTGTCCTGCTGGAAGATGGCGTCATAGATATGCAACACCGCTCCGCCGGGATAGCCGAATACGATTTCAACGCCTTCATCATGCAAAGCACGAATCAGCATTTCTCCACCTGATAATTGTTCCACTTTTACTTGCCTCTGAACTAGCTCGAGTCCGATTGCCCTGTTGGGAGTGCCGTGTCGTAAGTACCTTGCTGTGAGTGCCCGCTCGGTCCAAGCGGATGAATACTCCCAGGCTCAGCTGTTGGCAAAACCATCCAGTGCTACGAGCAATACCCTCAACTGGCGTACTGCCGCTTCTCTCGGATTTCGACTTTACGTGAATTCTTGGATTCGTTTACTACGCAACAATCAGCAACACGTTTCCTGCATACAGTATGTCGCTTTTTGTCGGCTCCGTCCGTGGTAACGTGAGAAGCCTTGTAGGTGGATGTTATGTAACACCTAGACAGCAGTCTGTGGGATTGCCTGGTTATGGCTGGACCAGATTGCTGGGGAATGACTCGGGGTCGGCCAAATCACTCCGCTCAAGGCCGGGGATTGTGCCATTTACAGCAATAAAGTCAAGCTCTTAGGCAAATTCGGATGGCGCTGCAGCGGAATTCGACTGCCATTGCATGACACCATCCGATCAATACCGTAAGGCTATTCTCACGCAGCATCCGCAGAAGCGGATCGTTTGCTGAATGCGAGTTCTCCCGTGTCCGAGACTGCCACAGCAATGACATCACCTGGCACATACTCTCCCTGCAGGAGATGCTGCGCCAGTGCGTTTTCGATGCCATTCTGGATCGCCCGCTTGAGAGGGCGTGCACCATAGACCGGGTCATAGCCAACTCTGGCGATGAGATCCAATACGTCGCTACTGACTTCCAGACGCAATTCATTCTGCGCCAGCCGTTTGTTGAGAAGCTGCAACTGGATTTCTGCGATCCCACGTATCTGGTCGGATTGCAGAGGATGGAACACAACCGTCTCGTCAATGCGATTCACGAATTCGGGCGAGAAATGCTTAACAACAACATCCAGCACCGTGGCTTTAACCCGCTCGTAGGTAGTCTCGTCCAGATTGCCTTCGAGCATCATGTCCTGAATGCGGTCAGAGCCAAGATTCGAGGTCATGACGATCACCGTATTGCGGAAATCAACCGTGCGTCCATGACCGTCGGTCAGTCGACCATCGTCCATCACTTGCAGCAGTACGTTAAAAACATCGGGATGCGCCTTCTCCACTTCGTCCAGTAACAGGACGGAGTACGGGCGCCTGCGTACTGCCTCAGTCAGGTAACCGCCCTCCTCGTAGCCCACATAGCCGGGAGGCGCACCGATCAGGCGAGCCACAGAATGCTGCTCCATGAATTCAGACATGTCGATGCGCACCATGGCGTCCTCGGTGTCGAACAGGAATTCAGCCAGCGCTTTACACAGTTCCGTCTTGCCGACGCCCGTCGGACCGAGAAAGAGAAATGAGCCATTGGGTCGATTCGGGTCAGACAAACCCGAACGCGAGCGGCGCACCGCATTGGCTACTGCCGTGATCGCTTCATGTTGTCCGATGACGCGCTTGTGCAGAGCCCCCTCCATCTCCAACAAGCGTTGCTTGTCACTCTGCAACATTTTGCTGATGGGTATACCGGTCCAGCGCGACACGACGTCGGCGATTTCCTCTTCTGTAACCTTGTGACGCAGAAGTTTCTTCTCCGCTGTCTGTGCCTCGGCTGCCGCCTCGAGTTTCTTCTCGAGGTTGGGAATTATCCCGTACTGGATTTCCGACATGCGCGCCAAATCTCCTGCACGCTTGGCCTCGTCCATGTCTTTGCGCGCCTGCTCCAGGCTACTCTTGATAGTCTGTGAGCCCTGCAGAGACGCCTTTTCTGCCTTCCAGATCTCTTCGAGATCGGCATATTCCTTCTCGAGCTCAGCTATTTCGTCAGCCAGTTTTACTTTGCGCTTGTTCGTTGCTGCATCGTCATCTTTCTTGAGCGCTTCCTGTTCAATCTTGAGTTGGATCAGTCTGCGATCCAGTCTGTCCATCTCTTCCGGCTTCGAATCGATCTCCATTCGAATCAGGCTCGCGGCCTCGTCGACCAGATCAATCGCCTTGTCAGGTAATTGCCGGTCTGGAATATAGCGCTGCGACAAACGCGCGGAGGCGATGATTGCAGAATCGGTAATCTGCACTCCATGATGCACTTCGTATTTCTCTTTCAAGCCGCGCAGAATCGCAATCGTGTCTTCTTCTCCGGGCTCTTCAACCAACACTTTCTGGAAACGTCGTTCAAGCGCCGCATCTTTCTCGATGTATTGCCTGTATTCGTCGAGAGTCGTGGCACCAACACAGTGCAACTCACCACGCGCCAGCGCCGGCTTCAACATATTCCCTGCATCCATTGCGCCTTCAGCCTTACCCGCACCGACCATTGTATGCAGCTCATCGATAAACAGAATGATCGACCCTTCCTGCTTGGACAGTTCATTGAGCACAGCTTTCAGACGCTCCTCGAATTCGCCACGAAACTTCGCGCCCGCAATCAATGCGCCCATATCGAGCGCGAGAATACGCTTGTCTTTCAGACCCTCCGGCACTTCTCCATTAATAATGCGCTGCGCCAGCCCTTCAACGATGGCTGTTTTACCCACGCCTGGCTCGCCAATAAGCACCGGGTTGTTCTTGGTGCGGCGCTGCAATACCTGAATCGTGCGGCGAATCTCCGCATCGCGACCAATGACCGGATCAAGCTCACTCTCTTCTGCTCGCGCAGTCAGGTCTACGCAGTATTTCGACAGGGCCTGCCAGGCCTCTTCCGCATCCGCATCCTTGACACTCTCACCCCCGCGCAAATTGTTGATCGCATTCTCAAGGGCTTGCGCAGACACGCCATAGCTGTTGAGCAACTTGCCGAGCACGCCCTTGTCATTCATCGCGACAAGCAGCATGGTCTCACTCGAAATATAGGCATCGCCTTTTTGCTGCGCGAGCTTGTCTGCCTGATTGAAGAGTTTGCCCAGCTCCGGGGAGGCGGCAATTTCACCTTCGTGATTTGGCATATGCGGCAGATCGTCAACGGCCTTTTGCAGTTTGCTGCGCAGCTCATTGACGTTGAACCCGGTCTGGGAAAGCAGGGGTCTGACAGATCCACCTTTCTGGTCGATCAATGCCAGAATCAGATGTACTGGCTCGATTAGATTCTGGTCCTTGCCCAAGGCGAGTGACTGCGCATCAGCCAGAGCTGATTGCAACTTGCTGGTCAGTTTGTCGAGTCGCATGATGATTCCCTTGTGAACAACGGCTCAGGAATTCCTGATACCGCTCTAGTGTACCGTTTACTCTTACAGTAATTGGGCTCAAACCAGTGAAATTCAAGCGCAGATTGACGCAGATCACGCCCTGTTGATGCTGTGATCCAGCAGATAGACACCAGTCGCATTGCGCCCGGTCTCTGCTTCTCGACGAAAAGAGTAGAAGCGCTCTGCATCGCAGTAGCTGCAGATGCCGCAGCTTTCAATGCGCTGCAGTCCGGCAGCCTCGAGTTTGAGTCTGGCGAGCGCAGGTAAGTCAGCCATGAACTTGCCCGCTTCTCCGGTTGCGGAAAAACAGGAGCTGTAACGAGAGCCAGGCATGGCTGAGGCAAAAGCCTGCCGCACATCGTCTCCGACCTCGAAGTGGCAAGGGCCAATAGCCGGACCGAGCCACGCCCGTAATTCGCTGGCCGGTGTTGCCATCTGGCTTAGCGCCTGCTCGAGGATGCCGGCTGCCAGCCCTCGCCATCCGGCATGCACGGCGGCAACTTCCCGCGTTGACTCGCTCACCAGAACAACAGGGAGACAATCGGCCGTTAGTACACAACAAGCGAGCGCCGAAGTCGCACTGATCAGCCCGTCCGCCGTTAGCGGTTCCGCGCAGTCAGTTATTGCCGTGACACACTTGCCATGTACCTGATTCAGCCATTGCAACTGCGGGCCGCCTTCCAAATTGTCGCGCAGCAATTCTCGGTTTCTCGCTACGCGATTGGCATCGTCACCTACATGAGTCGCTAGATTGAATTCATCGAATGGTGGGAGGCTTTCGCCACCCCGACGCGTACTACAAAACACCCTGACATGGGGAAGATCTGACCAATCCGGGCCAATCAGAAGTTGAGTCATTCACCTGTACCCGCATCCGTTGTCAGGTCGGCGAGTAGCGCAAGGAAATCGGTTGGCAAGTCAGCTTGCCAACTCATCTCTTCTCCGGAGAGCGGATGGACAAATGAGAGCCGCGCCGCATGCAGCGCCTGCCGACGAAAGCTGCGCAGCGTCTCGCCGAGTTCCGGAGTACAGGCCGGTGGAATCTGCAGGCGCCCACCATAGACCGGATCACCAACCAAAGGATGAGTGATATGGGCCATATGCACGCGAATCTGATGCGTACGCCCTGTCTCAAGCTTGACATGAATATGCGTATGCGCACGGAATCGTTTCGCTACCCGATAGTGGGTAACTGCGTGTTTGCCAGCATGATTGACTGCCTGCTTCTTGCGCTGTACCGGATGCCTGCCGATAGGCACATCGACGGTGCCACCTCCGGTCATCACTCCCTGCACTACCGCTTCATACTCTCGACTGATGTTTCTTTCCTGCAACAGATTCACGAGGTAGGTATGGCTTTGCAGCGTCTTGGCGACGACCATTAAGCCAGTTGTATCCTTATCCAGGCGGTGCACAATTCCGGCACGAGGAAGTTCCTGCAGTGGCGGGTGGTGATGCAGCAAGCCGTTAAGCAGTGTGCCACTACTATTGCCTGCCGCGGGGTGCACAACCAGCCCCGCCGCCTTGTTGATGATCAGCAGCTGCTCATCCTCGTACACAATATCCAGTGCCAACGGCTGCGCATCCCAGTCTGCCGCCGCTTCGAGTGCCGCAGCCACTTCCAGCCTGTCTCCCGATAAGAGCTTGTCTCGGGGACGCAACTGCTTGCCATTCACCAGAAGCTGGCCCTGCTTGATCCAACTCTGTAAGCGCGCTCTGGAATATTCGTGAAACAAATGCGCCGCGATCTGGTCTAAGCGCTTACCGGATAGATCATCAGGTACCTCCGCGCTCAGGGAAATCCGCGTAGCGGTGCTGCTGCTCTGTTCGTCGTGTTTGTCTGGGCTGTCAGTCATCGCCGCATGATACTTCAATTCTGTGGGCTAGTGCCTGTCGAGGCATCGCCCAGCTCACATGGCTGGGATTGATTGGCTGCAGGGTCTGGGTTTGCCCGATACCCTGTGGTTAAATAGCGCCTTTCGCAAATTTGGATCCTGAATTACACAATGATGCACATCAGCAACTTCCGCATTCTGTTCCTGCTCGTCCTCACGCTCAGCCTGGCAGGCTGCGGCCTGTTTGGCGGTGGAGACAATGACGAATTCGCTGGTTTATCGACAGAAGAACAATTCTATCGACGTGCTCTGGAACAACTGAATAGCAACAATTTTACCGGCGCCATTGCAACCTATCAGGCACTGGAATCTCGCTTTCCCTTTGGCCGTTTTGCGGCACAAGCGCAGGTCGAAATCGTCTACGCCTATTATCGGAATGGCGATATGGAAGCGGCACGCGCGGCGGCCGACCGCTTCATCCGGCTGCATCCTGACAACGAAAACATCGACTACGCCTATTATATGCGTGGGCTATCCTCATTCAGGGACTCTAGCGGTTTCATGGGTCGCCTGATGCCTATCGACCAGACCAAGCGTGATCCCGGCCGCGCTCAGGAGTCATTCAATGATTTCTCGCAGCTACTGGCACTTTATCCAGACAGCCCCTACGCTGCTGATGCCCGCGCCCGCATGATCTACCTGCGCAACAATCTCGCCGCCTACGAGATTCACGTCGCAAACTACTATCTCGAACGCCGCGCTTATATTGCCGCCTTGCGCCGTGGACAATATGTTGTGGAGAATTTTCAGGGCACACCTGCGGTCGCTGACGGTGTTGCCATCATGGTTGAAGCATATCTCCGCCTCGGCCTGAACGAACTGGCCGACACCAGCCTGGATCTGCTCCGAGAGAACTACCCGACACATGCCTCGCTGGACGATGATGGGGAATTCATCATCCAGACTGAAATCACCAATCCTTCTCTGCTCTACACAGTGACTTTCGGTCTGCTTGGTGACAATCGGGTCGACCCGCCGCTGGCACCGACACGACGACCCTTCACCTCAGGAAGCCAGCAGATCATTGACGCTCAGGGCGAACCCGAAGAGGAGCGCCGCTCCTTCCTGAGCATCATCACCTTCGGTCTCCTCAACTAAGCACCCCCAGCAACTGGCTGGCCCGGAATCGGGAAATTTTCACAATTCGGTCAACCGATTGCTTGGCTGCGCGTTAAGCCCTGATATAGTCAGTGACAGAGCTACGCGAGGAGGCAGGGTTCTGAATTCTCTCAGCACAATGGATCAATTCCTGCGCAGCGTGCAATCGCGCGCCTACCGCATTGCCCATATTGCGACCGGCAATCAGCAAGATGCTCTGGATCTTGTGCAGGACGCCATGTTCAAGCTCGTCGAGAAATACTCCGATCGCGCCGAGGAGGAACTCGCACCTCTGTTTTATCGAATTCTGACCAGCAAAATCAATGACTTACATCGGCGCAATAAGGTCAGGAACCGATTTCGTCGCTGGTTGTACGACGACCCGGAAAGCAATGAGGACCCGATACAAACGGCGCCAGACGAGTTCGGCCAGCGTCCCGAACGCGAAGTGGAGACAGGCGAGAGTATGCGGCGCCTGGAGCAAGCATTGGAGACCCTGCCACTGCGCCAGAAACAGGCTTTTCTGCTGAGAGCATGGGAAGGTTTGGATGTTAAGCAAACAGCAATCGCCATGTCATGCGCCGAAGGCAGCGTCAAAACTCATTATTCGCGCGCGATTCATTTCCTGCGCGATCAACTGGCTGGACATTGGTCATGAATAATCACCACGCACAACTCAGTGACGAACAGCTTATTGCGTTGATTTGCAGCGCGCTCGATGAGGATTTGCAGAATTTAACCCCCGATATGCACGCGCGTTTGGACACGATGCGCATGCAGGCGCTGCAACAGGAGTCTATCGCTCGCACTGCAGATGAGGAAACGCTGGTACAGATTGCTCGCGAATCACTGACTGAGGCCAGCCCTTTACAGCCTGCTATCGAAGACAGCCTCGATCAGATCAGACTGCAGGCTATCTCCCGACTATCGCAGCGCCAGAGCAGGCCCAGCATCACTCGCTGGCTGCTCAGCAAGGCGCAGGGGTTCTCGGGCTTGCGTTGGCCAGTGCCTGCCGCCGCACTGGCGAGCAGCTTTGCAATCGTAGGCACTGTAGCAGTTCTGAACCTCGCTGGACCGACTACAGAATTTCAGTCAGATAGTGAACTCGCGCTATTGGCATCAGCCGAAGAAATTGAACTCTATGAAAATCTCGAATTCTATCTCTGGCTATCAGAGAACGAATTGGTCAGCCAGTAAGAGATTGATGAACTCATCAGACACACGGACCAGAAAGGAATGGACAAAAGCAAATACAAAGCATTCTCTTTCTGCCTGCCTGGACTATTGCTTTTTGGGATGGCCCCTGCGCACACGGCAGAGAACACTTCCTCAAGCGAACAGGTACAACCCAATCTTGAGCTACTCGAGTTTCTCGGCTCATTCGCAACAGATGAAGGTGAATGGCTTGACCCGAACAGTTTGCTCGAAGACGAGTTTTCGAGTTTGCTCGGAAGTATCGCCGAGCAGACCGCACCCACTGTTCAACAACCCGACAACTCTGATACGCAGGACACCGCCAATGATTAAGCGTCTTAGCAGTTTCAGCCTCAATTGCCTGCTCTGTTTTTTCTGTACGATAGCAATTGCACAGCAGAGCGATGAAAAAGTCGCCTGGGAAGAACTGTCCTATGAACATCGCCAGATCCTGCAGGAACTGGAATCGCAATGGGATACGCTAACAGTTGAGCGCCAACAACGTCTGATACGCGGAGCTAACCAGTGGGAACGCATGCCTCCGGAACAGCGGCGACAGGCCCAATCACAGCAGCAACGCTTCCAGAACCTGTCACCGCGGCAGCAGGGACTGATCGTGCAGCGATTTCAGCAGTTCAACAGTCTCAGCGGCCAACAGCAGCGGCAACTGCGCACTATTCAACGCCGCTTCCAGAATCTCCCCGAAGCGGAGCGCAGAGCATTGCGACAGCGATTTGAACAGCAAAATGAACAACTGGAAGACGAGCGAAGAATCCAACGTGAGGCGCAACAGCAGATCCGCGACTCGCAACGCCGTGTGCGCGAGATCATGCAGCAAAACGCTAATCAGCGCCGACGCGCGGCCGATCCAAACTAGCTTGCTACGTCAGTCGCCAATCGGCCAGGCATTGGTTATGGGATAGCGGCGGTCGCGGCCGAAACCCTTGCGCGTCAGTCGCACGCCGATAGGACTCTGGCGACGTTTGTATTCATTGAGATCTACGAGGCGTAATACACGCTTTACCTGCGCCTCATCGAAGCCTTTCGCGATTATCGTCGCCGCGCTGCAGTCCTGCTCAACATAGAGTTCGAGAATCTGATCGAGCACGTCATAGGGAGGCAGACTGTCCTGATCGACCTGCCCCGGTGCCAGTTCAGCCGAAGGCGGGCGATCGATCACCGTTTGGGGTATCACTTCACCCTCCGCCAGCGTGTTTCGGAATCGCGCCAGTCGGTACACCATGGTTTTGGAGACATCCTTGAGCACATCGAAGCCGCCTGCCATGTCTCCGTACAACGTGGAGTAACCCACAGCAATCTCGCTCTTGTTACCAGTCGTTAAAACCAGCAATCCTTTCTTGTTTGAAATGCCCATCAAGAGCACACCACGAGCACGCGCCTGCAGGTTCTGTTCGCTAATGCCTGCTGCGGTGCCAGCGAATTCAGGCGCCAATGCCTTCATGAATTCAGCATAGATCTCGTTGATAGCCAAAACCTGATACTTGACGCCTTGTGTCGAGGCTTGCTGACTCGCAGCATCGAGACTGAGCTGCGAAGTAAACTCAAAAGGCATCATTACCGCCTGCACGCGGTCTTTGCCCAAGGCATCGACTGCAACTGCCAAAGTCAGTGCTGAATCGATGCCACCGGACAGCCCCAGAACCACACCTGAAAACCCATTCTTGTTGACATAGTCCCGCACACCAAGAACGAGCGCATTATAGATTTGTGCTTCCACAGGCTGTGCTGCAGCGATCGCCTGCTGCGCCAGTACGCAACTCCCATTCTCCTGCAGGGTCAAGGCCAGCGGGAAAAGACCTTCCTCATAGCTCGGTGCCAGCGCCTGGCAAACTCCGTCTGCATCGACCGCCATCGACCCACCATCGAACACGAGTTCATCCTGCCCGCCAACCAGGTTCACATAAACAATAGGACAGCCACTGTCCTGACAACGCTTTTTCAATAACGCCTGACGATCAGCCAGTTTATTGACATGATAGGGAGATGCATTGATGTTGATCAGCAGCTGCGCCTCTCCATCTCTTGCCTGTAATGACGGGCCGGAATCCCACATGTCCTCGCAAACCGTGAAAGCCATACGAGTACCGGCAATCTCCAACAGGAAAGGTTCGCGCCCTGGTGCGAAGTAACGGTGTTCATCAAAGACTTCGTAACTGGGTAATAGCTGCTTATGGTAGATACCCAACTGCTCACTCCCCTTGATTACAGTGAGTGCGTTGTACAGCTTTCCTTCCTTCTTATGTGGAAAGCCTAGCACCACGTAAATATCCAGGTCGGCAGCGAGAATTTTCTGCAGTGCTTTCTCAATGCGTAATTGCAGACTAGGCCGGAGCAGCAAATCCTCAGGCGGGTATCCCGTCAGAGTGAGTTCAGGGAACACAATCATATCTGCGGCATGGTCGCCAATAGCTCGCCTGGCCGAGGCGATGACACGATCGGTGTTGGCATCTATATCGCCAACAAGCAGATTGAGCTGTGCCATTACCAGATTAAATTGCTGAGCCATGATCTTCCCGAAAGAGTACTTTAACCCTGATGCGATGCATTGAGGTCTATATTAGGGCCGCTATTGTACGATATAACTGAGGACAATCGACTCTCAACGCGCAATTTATGGCAACTCGCTACGATCAATACACCGGCCAGATATCCAATGTGGCGGTAGTCTACAATATCTACCGGATTGTACTGCCTCTGGTGCTGCTCGTTACCTACATCAGTAGCGGGGACACCACTCAGTTTGGCGAAATCGATCCAACCCTGTTCGTGCAGACCTGCACTGGCTATGCAATCTTCGCTGTGGTGATTGCTTTCCTCTCACCAGATGGAATGCGTTTTCTCGAGAATCAGAAGATTCTGACCAGCACACTTCTGGCTGACATACTGGGCATCAGTCTACTGGTATTCTCCAGCGGCGGATCTTCCTCCGGACTGGGACTGCTGATGATTGTGACGGTCGCGTCCAGCAGCATCATGATTCGCGGCAGAATCAGCACATTTCTTGCGGCAGTCGCCGCACTGGCAATCATCTACTGTGAGCTGTATCTCTCGCTCTCCCTGCAGAACCCACCGAATCAATTTATTCAAACGGGTTTTCTGGGCATATTTTTATTTGCAACCTCCCTGTACATACAGACGCTTACCGAGAAAATCTACAATGCTGCACAGCTTGCTGACAAACAGGCCAGTGACATTGTTGATCTCGAGAAACTCAACAACGTCATTATCCAGAGAATGCGAACAGGCGTTGCCGTTATCGATAGTGAGAATCGACTGGTGAGCATGAACAGTTCCGCACAAGTCACGCTGGCGCCCTTGCTGCAACCTTACGAACGAGGTGAACAACCACAGCTGCCCGACTTGCTCGCGAATCAACTCAGGATCTGGAAGATCAATCCACGACGGCAACCCCAGCCCATTGCCATAGCGCAGACCAACAAACAGATTCAAATCAATTTTGCTTTCCTGCATCCTGGATCAGATTCAGACGTGCTGATGTTCATGGAGGACAATCGCCAGATAGTGCAACGCATTCGCCAGATGAAGCTTGCCTCTCTGGGCCGCCTTACGGCGAGTATCGCGCATGAAGTGCGCAATCCTCTGGGGGCAATCAGCCATGCCAGCCAATTGCTGAGCGAATCGGAAACCGCCTCCAGTGAAGACAGACGCATGTTGACCATCATTCTCGATCACTGCAAACGAATCAATATGATTATTGAAGACGTGCTCGATGCGTCGCGGCAGGATGACTCGGCACCGACCCGCATCAATCTGAAAAACTGGCTGCACAACTTTGTTGCCAGCTACGATGCCACTCATGAAATGTGCGATCAGATCAGCATTGAGATTGCACAGGAAGATACCGAAGTAAACGTGATCACCGGCCAACTTGAACAGGTGCTAAACAACCTGTTCGACAATGGACTCCGCTATAGCCATCGCACAACCGGTCGCGGCACACTGACCATACTGGGTGGCAATGAAGCCAAAGACGGCAGGCGGCAACCCTTTCTGCATGTCATTGATGATGGCCCAGGTGTCGATGAGGAAGCCGAAGTGCATTTATTTGAACCATTCCACACTACGGAGCGATCAGGTACGGGGCTCGGCCTTTATATATCCCGGGAACTGTGCGAAGCTAATCAGTCGCAATTAATCTTTAATCGAACCCCTGAAGGCAAGAGCTGTTTTAGTATCTACTTCAGCGACCCTGACCACATCATGGATTAACAGGTTTGCTAACTACTGTGAGCCAACTGCTCAGGTCTGGTGCTGACTCATGAACGATACTGTCCTCATCGTTGACGACGAACCCGATATTCGGGAGCTTCTCGAAATTACTCTGGGTCGCATGTCCTTGCGTACCTTTGCCGCTGCGGATCTCGATTCGGCTCACCAACTGCTCGGCGAACGTGCTTTCAATCTCTGTCTGACTGATATGCGACTCCCCGACGGCGATGGCATCGACCTGGTCGAGTATATACAGGAACGCTATAGCGAATTACCTGTTGCGGTTATAACTGCTCATGGCAGCACTGAGACAGCAATCAAGGCATTGAAAGCCGGCGCCTTCGATTTCGTTTCCAAACCAGTTGATCTGCAAAAACTGCGCGATCTGGTGACCGCCGCACTGAGACTCTCCCAGTCAGACTCGTCGAGTGACAAGACGCACACCGCTAGCGAAGATTCTGCTGCGCGGAGCATTACCGGCAACTCACCCCAGGTCAGGCAACTGCGCGAACAAATTGGCAAACTGGCGCGCAGCCAGGCGCCGATCCATATCAGCGGCGAATCAGGAGCCGGCAAGGAACTTGCCGCGCGCGCGATTCATCAGCAGAGCGCACGTCAGAATGGGCCGTTTGTTGCGGTCAATTGCGGGGCGATTCCTGAACATCTGGTCGAAAGCGAATTGTTTGGTCACATCAAAGGCAGTTTCACCGGTGCAGACCGGGACAAGGATGGCTTGTTCCAGGCTGCCAACGGGGGCACGTTATTCCTGGATGAGGTTGCCGACTTGCCGCTGCAAACTCAGGTCAAGTTGCTGCGTGTGATTCAGGAGAAGGCCGTGAGGCCAGTGGGCTCGCAACAGGAGGTGCCTGTCGATGTGCGCCTGCTCAGTGCGACGCACAAGAATCTGGCCAAAGAAGTCGAAGTAGGCAATCTGCGACAGGACCTCTACTTTCGCATCAATGTCATCGAGCTTCCCGTCCCCGCACTGCGGCAACGTAAAGACGACATTGAAGAGTTATGCACTGCGATTCTGCAAAAAATAGCGCATGAGAACGATGCACCTCTCTGTCGCCTGAGCGATGATGCCCTGGCAACTTTGCGCAACTACCATTTCCCGGGCAATGTCCGCGAGCTGGAAAACATCTTGCAGCGCGGCGCCACACTCAGTGAAAACCAGTTGATTGAAAAAGCCAATCTGGAATTCATCTCCATGCCGGGCAATGCGGAATTGGAACATTCCCATACAGTTGAGACTGACGCAAAAAGTGAACTGACTGACAGTGGCCAAGGCGGTTCCTACACCCCGGAAGCGCTGGCAATGGAAGGCGATTACTCTCTCGAGAAACACCTCGAAGCAGTGGAAATCGAGGCCATAGAAAAAGCGTTGCAACAGACTCGCTGGAATAAAACTGCGGCCGCCAAAAAACTCGGCATGTCATTTCGCTCCCTGCGCTATCGATTGAAAAAGCTGGGTCTCGACTGAGCAATCAAGCGCGCTTTTTCAGTCGCCCAGGATCGTAGGGCAGCGGATCCACCACCGGCTCTCTTCGCAGCAGCAAGTCTGCCATCAGGCGCGCCGAAGCGGGAGCCAACACCAAACCATTTCTGAATTGCCCCGCATTCACCGACAGATTCGACCACCCCGGAACAGCGCCGATATAGGGTATGCCGTCTCCGGAGCCAGGGCGCAGTCCTGCCCAATGCGCCACCGGTTGCATCGTTTCCAGTGCAGGCAAAAGCGACTCCGCGGAACGCTGCAAACTCTCGCGTACATCCTGACTTGGCGTGCTGTCAAATCCCGCATATTCCAACGTGCTGCCTGCCAGCAGGTAGCCATCACGACGCGGTATAAGGTACCTGCCCGCGGTCAATACGATTGACGACACAGGCGGTTGTGGAAACTGATAGAGCAGCATCTGTCCCTTCACCGGGTGTACGTCAACCACGTCACCGAGCCTGGCGAGCAGTTTCCCGCTCCACGCGCCAGCGCACAAAATCAAATGTGAGACCTGCTCCCTGACCAACTCGCCAGATTGCTGCTTGCGCAAACTGACGCTGTGCACTGCTTCACCTTGCGTCTCTATACTGACGAGTTCACTCTGCGTGACGAATTCGACACCAGGCTGTTCTCGCAGACTCGCGACCAGCGCCTTGAGTAGTCTTGGATTGCGAACATTGGCAATGCGCGGCATCCAGAGCCCGGCTGAAAAACCGGATGCAATCGCCGCCTCTCTTTTGGCAATCGCTTCTGCATCGATCCTCTGCATCTCTGTGTTGTGTGCCGCAGCCCAATGCAAGGCCTCATTCTGGTCTTCAGCATCCAGCATAAGCAGGCCAGTCACACTGAGTTCCACATCGATACCAGTCTCGGCAAGCAGGTCTTGTGCGAGTTGCGGGTAGGATTGCTGAGCCCAACTCGCAAGTGCGGTGATGGGAGCGCCATAACGCCATGGATAAAGTGGCGACACGATTCCACCTCCTGCCCATGACGCTTCGCGGCCGGGGTCCTGCCTCTCGATCAGGGTAACACTCGCACCCCCGCTAACGAGCTCTCTCGCCAGCAAAAGGCCATTTATCCCGCCACCGACTATATGGAAGTCACTTGCTGAGGCCATCACTGACACCTGTTCGCACCTGGCTAATCCCGACAGACAAAGCGCGACAATGTACCTGTTCCCGGCAGCGAATTAAAGTAAGTCATCCGGCCCTGTTGAACGTTTTCTGGTAAGCTTGCCGGGCGCGAATGCCCGCGCTGCGAATCTCAGGAACACTAGTGGAAATTTCACTGCCCTTTGTAGTCCTCTTGCTGATCACCGGTTTCTTTGCCGGCGGCATCAACACGGTAGCCGGAGGCGGATCCAATCTGACCTTGCCGGCATTGATGATGCTGGGACTTCCTGCTGACGTGGCAAATGGTACCAACCGCATCTCGGTGCTCTTGCAGTGTATCGTTGGCTTGCGCGGCTACGACAAGCACGACACGCTGGACCGTCCGGCCGTACTGCCGATTCTTGTACCAACTATTCTGGGCGGTGTGCTTGGCGCACTCGGTGCGGCACTCATGCCCAATCTCTATCTCAAGCCTGTTCTCCTTGTCACCATTCTCGGCATGTCCCTGATTATTTTACTGCGGCCACAAGTCATCGCGCCGCCACCGGGCACTCCCACACGCTCTCCAAACGACCACCCGGCCGCGTGGTGGGGGCTGTTCGCCACAGGTGTGTATGGAGGTTTTGTGCAGGCAGGAGTTGGTTTTATCTTGCTGGGTGCTCTGGCTGGCGGCTTACGCTATGACCTGCTACGCGCGAATGCGCTCAAAACAGCCTGCGCACTCGCCTTTACAGCGGTGGCCTTTGTTATTTTCGTCGCCTTCGGCCAGATTGCCTGGATTCCAGGGCTTATTGTCGCTTCCGGCTCCATGCTGGGAGCCCATCTCGCCGTAAAACTTGCAGTCCGCGCTTCGCAAAACGCTATCAAGTGGTTTCTATTCGCAATGACCCTCTGTGCGGTACTCGGTGGGTTTCTGCTGTAAACCGTTTTGGTTCGCTCTCAGATCACTGAGTGCAGCAGGATCGAAATCTTCGCACCCCCCAGATCACTACTGTCGACTTCGATACTGCCCCCGTAGCTTTTTACGATATCTGTCACAACGGCAAGGCCAATACCGTGCCCCTGGACCAGGGTGTCTGCCCTGGCTCCGCGCTGCAGAACGAACTCCTGCTTCGCCTCAGGAATGCCATTGCCATTATCTTCGATCACAATGCTGACACCACGCGAGTGCGAATCTGCTCTGCGCGTCGTAACGCGTACCACGCCCTTACCGTATTTAAATGCGTTGTCCAATACATTTCCGAGCAACTCCAGCAGGTCTCTCTCGTCGCCGTGAAACACCACCTGATTTTCGAGTTCGGTACTGACGCGTACCTGCTTTTCAACGTAAACCTTCTTCAATGCGTCCAGCACTTTGTTTATCGTTGCGGCAAGATTGACCTGTTTCGCCAGCGTGCCTGAATCGTTGGATTGAACCGCTCGCTGCAGTTGGTACGTCACAATCTGCGTCATCCTCTCCAATTGCTCATCCACACTGGCAATCTGTTGGCGCACAGCTTTGGCGTCGCCGTTGTCTACTTCGCTGGAGAGATTGGGCAAAATGCCAGAGATCACGGCTAGTGGTGTTTTCAGACTGTGAGCGAGATCGCCCAAGGTGGTTCGATAGCGGCTCTGCTGGCGCCGCTCACTCTCAATAAGAAGATTGAGGTTGTCCGTCACACCCTGCATTTCGCGTGGGTAGACGCCTTCGAGCTTGTCCCCTTTGCCTGACTCAATCTGCTTCAAGTCATTGGCAATCAATCGCAGTGGTAACAGTCCCCAGCGTAACAACAGAAACTGCATTAGCAGCAACACGACCGCTGCACCGCCGAGCCAGTACCACAAACTGGTGCGAAAGTTACCGATCTCTGAATAATACGGCGCGGCATTCTCTATCACACTGAAGGCGAATTCATCGATGCCATTCTCCCAGAGAATACCGTAGCTCAGAGCGAAGTAGACTTCCTGCTCGTTGTCGACCAGTCGTTCAAAGCGTGTCTCACCGACCTCGAGACGACGCTGGAAATATTCATTTTCTGGCGGAGTGAATGTACGCGCGGAATTGCTGCGCCAAAGAATGCCATAGGCAGTACTGCTAATGAATCCATAGAGTCCGGAATTCAATTGGCCAAAGCGGGGTTCCTGCAAATCCTGAAGAAAATAGAACTCGCCATTGTCTTCTTCTGCATTCGCTAGCAACAGATAGATCTGCACCTGCAGGCGCTCCTCGGCACCCCCTTCAATACTGGCGCGAAAGGCACTGTCGAGCACCAGCCCGGTGAGCCCCAGAAAACCGAACAGCAATACACTGAACGCAATCAGCAGGCGGGACTGCAAGGAATAGGTTGATCGGGAAGGAGCTTGCTCCATGTCAGCGACCGGTCGGCTGCGAAGCGCTACTAGGCTTCACTGAGGTTAAAGCGATAACCCTGGCCACGGATCGTTTCGATAGGTTTCAGCGTCTGCTCGGGATCGAGTTTCTGCCGCAGACGCCGCACGAAAACCTCGAGCACATTGCTGTCGCGGTCGTAGTCCTGGGCGTAAAGATGTTCGGTAAGTTCGGTTTTGGAGATAACCTGACCTGGATGCAGCATAAGATACTCGAGCATTTTGTACTCATAGGCAGTCAAGTCAACACTCTCACCGCTCACCGTGAGGCGCTTCGCCGCTATATCGAGATTGAGCGGACCAAATTCGAGCATCGGTTTCGAGAAGCCGGCTGCACGACGTAGCAGCGCATTGAGGCGGGCAACGATTTCTTCCATCTGAAAGGGTTTGACTACGTAATCATCCGCCCCTGCATCGAGGCCGGCGACCTTGTCCTGCCAGTCACCACGGGCGGTGAGAATGAGGATCGGAAATTCCTTGCCTGCACTGCGGATTTGCTGAATGAGGGAAATGCCGTCGATCTCGGGCAGGCCCAGATCGATGATGCCGGCATCGTATTCATACTCTGATGCGTAATAGAGGCCGGACTTGCCATCCTCGGCGCCATCGACCACATAACCCTGCTTGGTTAGCCCCTGCTCCAATTGTTGCCTGAGCAGGCTTTCATCCTCGACGACCAACAGGCGCATTGCGACTCTCCCTAAAGCTTAGTAGCAGGCGCTAGTTGCCGCCGCTGACTCTCCCACTGGTGGCGTGGACGAATACTGTGAAGACCTTGCCTTCATTTTCCATGCGAATCTGGTAGCGTCTGTTGGCTCCCTCGCCGACCAGACTGATGCGCAAAATATTGCCTTGAAAACGTTCCCGAGCGAGGCTGACTGCTTGCTGATCATTGATCCGCAGCCCAGTCGGAGAGGGCGGCTGAACACGCTGCTGTTGATTGGCCTGATCCAGCTGATTCTGTTCAACCTGTGGCGCAACTTGCCCATAAGCCGGCGCAAACAGCGTCGCCAGCAATAGTGCTGCCACGATGGTCACGCCTGCTAATTTCAATGTGCACCTCGGTAATCGGGGTGGCATGCCACCCCAAAATTGTCTGCATTTAAGAGCGGTTCTGGCCGCACATTCGCGTTACAGAACCGGTTCTACGTTCACTCGCAATCTGATCTGATCACCTGGATCAGTATCGGTACGAATTGAACGCTCTTCCCCATTATAGAGATAAGTCACCTGATAACCGACAAGCCTTTCTTCTTCATGCTGCTCGTAGACCGTCTGACAGCGTTGTACAACCTCGTACTGACGGTGGCCTGAGTGGTTGTTGCCACGGACTATATCACGTCCAATGGAGTGGCCCAATACCGCACCAATCACCGTGCCAACACGCTTGTTGGACTTGTTGTGACCAACCGCGTTGCCGATGGCGCCGCCCAGAATAGTACTCACAATCACAGGCGTACTGGAATCACTTCCGCCGCGGCGGTAATCCACAGCAATTTCTTCCTCCCAGCATTGCTCTGCCGGGGTAGACACCTCAACAATACGGTAGATGGGGCGAGACTCCACCACGTCCGCATATTCGAAGCTTGTCTCAGCCTGAGCTGCTCCAGCGAATAATCCCAAGGTCAATGCCGTTACAGTGATCCTGTTCATGCTCTTCATCCTCTTTGATTCAACATCTGAGCTATGCAATACCTGACCGTTGATCAGGACTAAATTGCTGCCCTCAGGATGACAAGTTAGCAATGGCTAGCTGAATCGCAGCTTAAAGCAGCGAATTTCCTACACCCCCCAACTGGCGCGCGATTACGGGCAATGCTGGGACTTTCTGGAGGTTTAATTTGGCTTGCTGGTAGTGTATTTTATTGACTGCTGACTCGAGCTGAACAAGAGCTCTGGTCAGTCTGCGGGCAGCAACAACTGACTAGATCAGCAGCCAAAAACAACAGCAACAAAACGCCCCGCAGCACTAAACCAATAACAAAGAGTATTTTATGGTCGCCCGTATTTTTTCAGTCGCCATTGCGACGACGATTATTTCCACTATTCCTCTCTATTTTCTTGCCAGCAACACTTTTCAACTGACACTCGCCACGCTGCCAATCGCTCTTGCGATGGTCTTTCTGGTCGCAATTATCAGCGCCCTGTTGACTGCACGCGGGACTCAAATCGGCGCGCCAGGCGACCGAGAGTCAGGCCAGGTCAAGTGGTTCAATGCCAACAAGGGTTTTGGGTTCATCACACGCGACAACGGCGAGGATATCTTCGTCCATTTCCGATCGATACGCGGTAAAGGTAGACGCATACTCCGTGATGGGCAGCGCGTGGAATTTGCTGTAACGGAGAGCGACAAGGGCTTGCAGGCTGAAGATGTGGCTGTCGCGGGTTAAGCAGACGCAGCGGATTCTGACACAACGCGATTGAGCACTAGCCGCGCGTAGGTGGTGAGTTAGTGGTGTAGTGGCAACTCATTAATAGTGTGGCGGCTTTTCGTCCGCAGGCGCAAGCGCCTGAGTGCCGTCACGCTGCGCAGCCAACTCTGCGAACTGCTCGCTCAGCCGGTTGAGCCGCAAGCTTAACTCATCGATCTGTCGTTGCTGACGAATGATCACGTCGTTCAACTCTTGAATGGTGTCTTCCTGAAAGCTGAACTTCGTTTCCAGCTCTACTATTCGCTCGTCCATCTAACCGCTCGCTCGGATACAATCCAGCGTAAATGCCACGATATTTCGGGCAACTTTACCCAGGACCGGGTGAATTCGGCGCAAATTATTGGCGCGATTTACCGCTCATGCAATATTTTCAGTACTATTGGCATAATCCTGCACAGTAATGACATGGCGTGGACTTCTGTTGACAACGCTAAATCAATTGAAAAAAGAGACCGAGACAGGTTTGTATATGGAAAAAGCACCAATCAACTGGACCAACATGCTGCTGTTCAGCATCACGCCCGCCTGCGCAATTATTCTGGTTCCCCTGTACGGCTATTTTTACGGCTACGACCTGTTTGAATGGCTCGTGTTCGTGCTCATGATGGGCTTCTGCGGCATGTCGATAACTGCCGGTTACCATCGTCTCTGGTCCCACAAGACATTCAAGGCACATCCCCTGTTGCGCTTCATTTTCGCATTGGGCGGTGCTTGCGCACTGCAGAATGACATCTACCATTGGGCCTCTGATCACCGTCGTCACCATCAACACGTCGATGACAATGACCGCGACCCCTATTCCGCAGGTCGTGGCTTCTGGTTCTCGCATATTGGCTGGATTTTGCGCAACTACCCCAGTGCGACCAATGATTTCTCCAACATCAAGGACATTCAGCGCGATCCGATTGCTGCCTGGCAACACCGCCACTACCTGAGCCTGGTGCTGATCATGAATATTGCGTTGCCTGCGTTCATCGGTTGGCTGCATGGCGACATTATTGCTTCACTCTTACTCGCGGGGCTGCTGCGACTCGTCCTGAGCCAGCATGTAACCTATCTCATCAATTCCATTGCCCACATGTGGGGATGGCAGACATACAGCGATCAGAGTTCTGCGCGCGACAATCCGGTACTCGCCCTGATCACCTACGGCGAGGGCTATCACAACTACCACCATACGTTTCAGTGGGACTATCGCAATGGCATCAAATGGTGGCATTACGACCCAACCAAATGGATGATCCGCACCCTTTCCTGGCTCGGCCTGACTAGTGAGTTAAAACGCTGTAGCCCGCAGCAAATCGAGAAAGCAAAGCTTGAGATGCAATATCTGCACGCCACTGAAAAATGCCAGCTTCTCGACCTGCCCGAATCCTGGCGACTGCGTCTGGAAGCTGAATATGAACAGCTTCAGCAACTGATTCAGCAATGGAGCGAACACCGTCAGGCCTGGTATGAATCGAAAGGCAAGAGCATTCAGGAAACGCTGGCCAAGTGGGAGCATTTACAGCTACGCGATACTTATCGGGAACTGCATTTCAGATTAAAGGTGCAGAAGAAACGCTGGCAGGAAATGATTCGCCTGATTAGCCAGCCGGCCGTGGCTGTTAGCTAAACCACTGTTAAGCCACTATAAAGCGTCAACGTATTACGCTCACTGGCGTTGTAGTTCACTGGACTACCGTATAATACCGGTAAGCCCAATCGGAAAAGCGACCAGCAGCCAGCTTTTGCGACTGAACTAACAGTCTGCGAATGGAATCTGCTTTATGCTGGGTCTCATAATGAACATTTCAGAAACCTTGTTCCACAGAGGAAAACCATGAGCAATAAGCCACTAAACGCGACTTCGCGCACACAGCAATACCTGATCGCGCTGGCGACGACTGCCCTGCTTCTGCTCTCAGTTCCTGTCAGCGCAGTGGAGGAAGGTGATCCTGCCCCGGATTTCACGCTGCCTTCCATCTATGCCGATCAGCCGGAAATCGCACTGGCGGATCTGGCCGGGAAGACAGTCTATGTCGATTTCTGGGCATCCTGGTGCGCCCCATGTCTCACGTCCCTTCCGCTCTACAATGAGCTCTATCACAAGTACCGTGATCAGGGTCTGGAAATAGTCGCAATCAATCTCGACAACCCGATCGAAGACGGACTGGATTTTCTTCTTGATACCCCCCTCGACTTCCTGATTCCAGCTGACCCGGACGGTGATTCGGCTGAACTCTTCGATGTGATCGGCATGCCCTCTTCCTATCTGATATCACCTGCGGGCGAAGTGACGCTAGTGCACATGGGATTTCGCAACGGTGACATCGAAATCATCGAAGCCGAGATTCAGAAAATTCTGGCGGGCAACTAGACGATGAAGCTGGCCTTGCGACTCACATTGCTCGGCACTCTATTGCTCCTGTTGAGCAGTTGCACCCAGGTGCGCCCATGGGAAATGGGTTATTTGGCAAAAAAGGAAATGGCCTGGGATGCCGACCCTCTCGAAGCAGCATTGAACGACCATATATTCTTTAGCAAGGAAGCCTCATCGGGAGGTAACAGTGCAGCCGGTGGAGGCTGCGGCTGCAACTAGAAAAGCATGGACAGCACGCCATGAAGCCATTCAGGCCACGCTCCAAATCCCTCCTGGCACTATCCAGTACCGCGCTAGCCATACCGGGCATTGCCTCTGGCGATGCCCCTCCACCGCAGAGCACGATCTCTTATAAATTCTCCAATTACAACGAAGACGCCATGAGTCGGGAGCAAGTCCCCTTTGGTAGTCTCGAACGCTACGACATCGATGTACATCAGTTCCGGCTGCTCGCCCCTGTAGGCAGGGATTTCTCGATCCAGATCGATGCGAATCACGAGAACATGAGCGGCGCTTCACCCTGGTTCACCACAGCGGGCGCAAACGGCGAGCCAATTATCAACATGAGTGGCGCGAGCGGCATCACCGATGAACGCAGCGAGCTGGCGATCGGAGCTCGCTACTATCTCGAGAGAGGCAGCATTGGCGGCGCGATCGGATACTCAGAAGAAAATGACTATCGCGCCAGCTATTTCAGCTTTTCCGGTCAGCGCACAATCAATGAGGGCATGACGACAGTATCGGTTGGCATCAGCCATTCCGATGACGAGATCTTCCCTACCGACGCGGCTATCTTCAACCGCGTGCGCAATGCAGATAAACGCAGCACGTCGGCAGTAATCAGCATCAGCCAGATCATCAATCAGCGGTCGACTGTGCAATTGGCAGGCAGCCTCACAGAGCAATCCGGATTTCTTAGCGACCCTTACAAATTCCGCGATGTGCGTCCAGACAACAAGACCCAGATCGCACTGAGTGGAGCGTATCGCTACTTTCTCGTCGCGGCAGACGCTGCAGCTCATGCTGACTACCGCTACTATCACGATGACTTCGGCGTCAGTTCACACACTTTAAGCCTTGCATGGCATCAGAATCTAGGAAACCGCTGGCAACTCATTCCCAATGTCCGCTACTACACGCAATCTGCTGCTGACTTCTATACCAACATCGATAACTTCCTCAAGCCCCTGACCGAGTTCCAGTCCAGCGATTATCGGCTCTCTGCCTATGGTGCATTCAGTGGAGGGTTGAGTGTGGTCACTACAATCAGTGACTGGACCGCCACCCTCACAGCAGAAAGATATGTTGCAGATCACAAGCACTCTGCCTATGCTGTCACCCAGCCAGGCGCTGCGCTGGTGAGTTACACCCGGTTGTCACTGGGATTCGATTTCACGTTCTAAGTTACCTCTACGCTATTTCTATGACTGCAACTCTTAAACGCTATGGCTTTCAGGCCATGGGTGTCCCCTGCGAAATCCAGATCTATGACTCTTCCCGAATCAATGCGCGCCAACGCATTCAGGAACTTGCTCGGGAAGTCATGCGACTCGACAAAAAATATTCACGCTATCGACGCGACAGTTTCATTACCGAGATCAATCTCTCAGCGGGCAACAAGCTGGGCATCAAGGTCGACACCGAGACGCGTGGCATTCTCAATCACGCACTGAAGTGCTTCGAGGAAAGTGCCGGACTCTTCGACGTCACGGCAGGCGCACTCTATCGCCTTTGGGATTTCCGACAGGCACGTATTCCAGCGCAGGATTCAATCGACAAAGTCTTGCGTAGCGTCGGCTTTCACAAGATGAGTTGGCACGGGCAACGCTTGCATCTTCCGGCAGGCATGGAGTTGGACCTGGGTGGTATCGTCAAGGAGTACGCAGCCGATGCGGCTGCGAAAATGGCCAGAGGGATGGGTATCCAACACGGACTGATCAATCTGGGTGGCGATTTCACTGTAATCGGCCCGCAACCGGAAGATCAGCCCTGGACGGTAGGAATTGCCAACCCGGGAGAACGCCGCGCCATGATGGCAAAAATCGAACTCGGCGCCGGAGGGCTGGCATCAAGCGGCGACTACGAACGCTATTTCGAAGTGCATGGCGAACGCTACAGCCACATCCTCAATCCCAAGACGGGGTGGCCGAGCAAGGGACTGAGGGCCGTGAGCGTCGCTGCCAATCTCTGCACAGTGGCTGGCTCCTTCGCGACCATCGCGATGCTAAAACCCGAAGCGGAAGCCATTGCCTGGCTGGGTGAATCTGGGTTGCCACATATTTACATGACACAGGACGAGGAAATAGCCGGCCCTGGCTTGAAGCAGGACCAGGAAGCAAACGACAACCTTATGACGGAAGCAGACGCCTCCTAGATCAACTGCAGCGGCGGTTCGTCCAGCGCACTGAGCTGCTCGCGCAGCTCCAGTATGTGCTCTGACCAATAGCGTGGCGTGTTAAACCAGGGAAAACTCAGTGGAAATGCCGGGTCTTGCCAGCGCCGCGCCAACCAGGCGCTGTAGTGCATTAGCCGCAGGGTTCGCAGAGTTTCGATTAGCGGCAACTCGCGCGCGCGAAAATCATAGAATTCGTTGTAGCCCTCGGCGAGTTCCAGAAGCTGTGCCTGACGCTGGTTTCTGTCTCCCGAGAGCAGCATCCACAAATCCTGCATGGCAGGTCCCATCAAAGTGTCATCGAAATCAACGAATTGTGGTGCTTCCCCTTCCCACAATACATTTCCCGGATGACAGTCACCATGAATGCGCAGTAGCTGCATCTCCCCGAAGTCAGCGAGCTGCCTCTGCATGACCAGAATAAGGTCCTGACTGAGGGATTCGTAGGCTGTCCGCACATCAGTTGGCAGGAAGTCGTTCTGCAAAAGAAACTCGCGGCTTTGTATGGCGAAGCTGTCGAGGTCAAGCTTGCGACATTCGGAGAACTGACTGAGCGCACCAATACTGTGGATACGGGCGATGAAGCGTCCCATGACCAACAAGTTGTCGAGATTGTCCAACTCCGGCGCACGGCCCGGGCAGCGCGGGAACAGGGCAAGTTGGAAACCTTCGAATTCACTCAGGCTACCGTGGGCAAATTCGAGCGGCGCAACCACCGGGATTTCATGCCCCTGCAATTCAGCCGCGAAGGCATGCTCCTCGAGAATCTGTGCCTTTGTCCAGCGGCCCGGACGATAAAACTTTGCAATGATCGGTTCCGCATCCACCAGACCGATCTGATAGACACGATTCTCATAACTGTTGAGCGCAAAGACCCGCGCGTCTGGCCGGAAGCCCAACGCTTCAACGGCAGCGAGCACGCGGTCTGGGCTTAGACCTGCATAGGGATGAGCGGAATCAGTCAAACGCCACTCGATAAGCCAGAGTAGCTCGCGGGGTTGTAGAAACGAGAAGAGTCACAGTACTTACTTGGGTTCGCCCTTGTCCTTGCTGCTGGCAACCAGTGAGACGGGAAACGGTGAAATATTGTCGCCTTTACTGATTTTGCTGACCCCGCTCTTGTCGACTTCGTCGATACGGATTATCGCCTGCAAGGGAATAAAACTGCGCCGCACGCCTTTGAACTCTGCCTTGAGTTTTTCCTCGCTGGGATCAACGACAACCTGCGTGCGCTCATTGAACACATACTCTTCAACCTCAATAAAGCCGTACAGTTCGCTCTGATAGACCTGTTTAACGAAGAGTTCATAGACTTCACCTTTGTTGAGAAAGGTGATTTTGTATATTTCAGAAGGATTTGCCATTAAAATCAGTACCTTATACTACAGGGACGAGACGCTTTCCGGGCCAGAACACCGCCTGTCCCAGCGTACCCCTTATATTTGGCTCGGGGAATAAATTTCAAGCCATGTGGCGGCAATTCTGCACGAGGAAATTCAGCAGCGAAACAAATTGCTGTTATAATTCCGCCCCTTTTGCCATCAGCCGAGACCGCTGTGACTGTAGAGAGCTTCGATACCCAACAATCTGACGAGATCGCCTCAGGTGACGTGCGCCCTGTACGCAAGGTGTATATCAAGACCCATGGTTGCCAGATGAACGAGTATGACTCTGCGCGCATGCTCGATTTACTGCGCGAATCGCAGGGGGCGACGTTGGTCGACAGTCCGGAACAGGCGGATATTCTGCTCCTCAATACATGCTCGATTCGCGAGAAAGCACAGGAAAAGGTCTTCCATCAACTGGGGCGCTGGCGTCCTCTGAAGGAAGCCAATCCGAATCTGAAGATCGCGGTGGGCGGCTGTGTTGCCTCTCAGGAAGGCGCAGCAATCGGCAAGCGCGCACCCTATGTTGACGTGGTCTTCGGCCCGCAGACTCTGCACAAGCTGCCAGACATGCTCAATGCCGCTGACAGCATGGGCCCACAAGTCGATATCAGCTTTCCGGAGATCGAGAAATTCGACCGCCTCCCACAACCTGAGGCATCTTCGTGTCAGGCGTTTCTGACAATCATGGAAGGCTGCAGCAAGTATTGCAGCTTCTGTGTTGTGCCCTACACCCGCGGAGAAGAAGTCAGCAGGCCACTGGATGACGTGCTAGCCGAGGCAGTCCATCTTGCCGACCAGGGGGTGCGTGAAATCAACCTGCTGGGACAGAATGTGAACGCCTATCGTGGCCTTAGCCACACCGGCGACATTGTCGATCTCGCGCTGTTGATTCAGTACATTGCCAGCATCGATGGCATTGATCGCATCCGCTTTACGACTTCGCACCCGGTCGAGTTCAATGCCAATCTCGTCTCTGTGTATGGCACGGTCCCGGAACTGGTTTCGCACCTGCATTTGCCCGTCCAGAGCGGTTCGGACAGGGTGCTTGCTGCCATGAAGCGTGGCCATACCGCCCTCGAATACAAGAGCCTGATACGCAAGATCCAGGCGCAGCGGCCTGGCATCAGCCTGTCATCCGATTTCATCATCGGCTTCCCTGGCGAAACCAATGCAGATTTCGAAGACACCATGAAACTGATCATGGACATCGGTTTCGACACTTCCTTCAGCTTCATCTACAGCGCGCGTCCGGGCACGCCTGCCGCTGATTTGAAGGACGACACGCCCGAGCAGGAGAAGAAGCACAGACTGGCTACCTTGCAATCGCAAATAGTCAAACAAGCCACAGCAATCAGTGAGGGCATGGTCGGCTCAACAGAGCGCATTCTGGTGACTGGACAGTCGCGGAAGAGCCTGGAAGACCTGCAAGGTCGCACAGAGAACAATCGCGTCGTCAACTTCCGCTGTGCCGACACCGGCCTGATCGGCAAATTCGTCGATGTGCGCATCACCGATGCACTTCCCAATTCCCTGCTAGGCACGCTGTAAATTACAGTCGCAATGTCGCTGTTACATCAGCCTGCTATACTTCAATCACTTTGTTACCGAAAGGTCGAATACTGAATGGCCACGCAATCACAAAGCCTGACACTGCTGCCTGACAACGCTCAACGGCTGGCCAATCTTTGCGGTCGTCTCAATGAGCATATCCACCAAATTGAATCCCACCTGGCATTAAAAATTCAGCATCGCGGCAATGTGTTTCAGCTATCGGGTAGTGAATCCGCCATATCCGGCGCGAGCCAGTTACTGGAAGCACTGTACCGCGCGACTGCCCAGGGACAGGTGCTGAATCCGAATCAGGTCCATCTTGCCCTACAGGAGGTTCCTGACTTGACCGCCCAGAATAACGGGTCTGCAGATGAGGAACTCGACAAGCCCTTACTGATCAAGACGCCGAAGGGTTCGGTCAAGCCGCGGAGCCGGCATCAGCGGGAATACGTGCGCAGCATTCAGCGTCACGACATTAATTTCGGCATCGGCCCGGCCGGCACGGGAAAAACCTATCTCGCCGTTGCCTGCGCGGTCGAAGCTCTGGTGACGGAACGGGTTAACCGGGTCCTGTTGGTACGCCCTGCCGTAGAGGCCGGCGAGAAGCTCGGCTTTCTCCCGGGCGACCTGACCCAGAAGATTGACCCGTATTTGCGCCCCCTCTATGACGCACTCTACGAAATGCTGGGATTTGAGAAAGTCGGCCGCTTGATCGAGAAGAACGTAATCGAGGTCGCTCCATTGGCCTATATGCGCGGCCGGACGCTCAATCATTCCTTCATCATTCTCGACGAGAGCCAGAACACCACGGCCTCCCAGATGAAGATGTTTCTCACGCGAATCGGCTTCGGTTCGACGGCGGTCATCACAGGAGATGTCACCCAGATCGATTTGCCGAAAGGCACCCGGTCGGGGCTGGTACATGTGAGCAAGGTTTTGAGTGACATCGATGAAATCGGCTTTACTTATTTCAATGCCAAGGACGTCGTACGTCATCGCCTCGTACAGCGCATCGTCGAGGCATACGATGAATTCGACAGGCAATCTGTCTCAACCCTGAGTGGCGACAACAAGCAAAGCCATGAACGTGACGGTTGAGCTCAGTGACGTAAGCGGTGCGCCGTGGACGCCTGCCAAAAAAGAACTGGAGCTTTGGAGTCGAACTGCGTTAGAGTGCGCGCGCTTTGCCACTGACGCGGAATTAAGCCTGCGCTTCGTCGACGAAGACGAGGGCAGACAATTAAACCGGGACTATCGCGGCAAGGATTACGCAACCAATGTCTTGTCGTTTCCGATGCAACTGCGCATTGACGACGACTCTGCACCGCTACTGGGTGATATTGTCATCTGCCCGGTTGTAGTGAGCGGGGAGGCAGCCGCGCAGCAGAAAGAATTGCAGCAGCACTGGGCCCATCTCATCATCCACGGCACGCTGCATCTGCTGGGGTTTGAGCACCATGATGAGGCAAGCGCTGAAACGATGGAAGCCTTGGAAATCAAGGCGTTACAAATACTTGGAATACCCAACCCTTATTTGGTAGGGTAGCCAAAAATAGCCTATATGGAGATCCGCAAGAAGCCAGGTCATGTCAGAAGACCAATCTAGCATCGATCCGCGACCACGGTCCTGGATCGATAAATTAACCGGTGTCTTTTCAGACGAGCCTACCGACACCAAGAGCCTTCTCGAGGTGCTTCGCAATGCAGAACAGGATCAGGTTCTGGATACCGACGCACTTGGAATAATCGAAGGCGCTCTCCAGGTTTCGAATATGCAAGTGCGGGACATTATGATCCCACGCTCGCAGGTCGTTACTGTTTCGGCCAAACTCTCCCTCACCGAGATCGTTGATCAGGTGACCAAAGCCTCACACTCCCGCTTCCCTGTCGTCGGCGAGAACGTCGACAACGTGATGGGAATCTTGCTCGCAAAAGATCTGTTGCCTCTGATACTCAACGGCAATAACGAAAAGTTCGATATCAAGGATATAGTGCGACCCGCCACGTTTGTTCCGGAGAGTAAACGTCTCAACGTACTACTCAAGGAATTCCGCGAGACACGGCAACACATGGCCATCGTGATCGATGAATACGGCAGTGTTTGCGGCGCAGTGACGATCGAAGACGTTCTGGAGCAGATAGTCGGCGAGATCGAAGATGAATTCGACGTTGACGATGACAGCTTCATCAAGAAATTTGACGAGGAGAACTTCATCGTCAAGGCGCTCACCCCGGTCGATGAATTCAACGAGTACTTTCACACCGAGTTCAGTGATCAGGAATTCACAACCGTTGGCGGCCTGGTGCTCCAGCAGTTCGGCCATATTCCCGAACGCGGCGAAACCATCAATATCGGCCCCTTTCTCGTCACAGTCCTGAATGCCGACAGCCGACAGATCAAGTTGCTCAAGGTGACTTCAACCCTGATTGATACGCGCAAGAAGCACGGCTAAGCAGCGTCAGGCCGGGGCTGTCGACGCACCGGACAAAATCCCGCCTGCCGTTGAGCTTGCGCTCTGCCACTACCTGTAGACCCGCGTCTGAGGTATCCTTGCGGGTTTTCCGGAACCAGTGATTTCTACCCCGCCGCATTTGGGCGATTGACCAGAAAATCCGGTTCTTGCAGACCAATTACATTCCATAGCCCCCAATTAATCGACAAGCAGTTGCCAGCATGACCAGCATTGACGCCCACTACAAGCCACAGGAAGTAGAATCCATCGCCCAGCAATACTGGGATGAGCACGAGAGTTTTCGTGTCACAGAAGACCCGGACAAGGAGAAATTTTACTGCCTGTCCATGTTCCCCTATCCGAGCGGCCATTTGCACATGGGTCACGTGCGCAACTACTCGATCGGAGACGCCATAAGTCGCTATCAGCGCATGCTCGGCAAAAACGTCCTCCAGCCGATGGGCTGGGATGCCTTCGGCCTGCCGGCAGAAAATGCGGCGATGAAAAACAAGGTCGCTCCGGCCAAATGGACCTATGGCAATATCGACTATATGCGTGACCAACTCCAGAAGTTGGGCTACGCCTATGACTGGTCGCGAGAAATCGCTACCTGTCATCCGGACTACTATCGTTGGGAACAGTGGTTTTTCACTCGCCTGTTTGAGAAAGGCCTGGTCTACAAGAAAGAAGCAGAAGTAAATTGGGACCCGGTTGATCAAACCGTCCTCGCCAATGAGCAAGTCGTGGATGGCCGTGGCTGGCGCTCCGGCGCACTGGTTGAACGACGCAGCATTCCCCAGTGGTTCCTGAAAATTACCGCCTATGCGGATGAGTTGCTGAACGAACTCGACAACATGGAAGGCTGGCCCGAGAAAGTGCGTACGATGCAGAGTAACTGGATCGGCCGCTCCGAAGGCGTCGAGTTGGCCTTTCAGGTCGAGCAGGCCAGGGACGCCAACTCACGCCGCCTGACGGTCTATACGACCCGACCGGATACCTTGATGGGCGTGACCTATGTTGCAGTTGCCGCGCAACACCCACTCGCACTGCAGGCCGCAGAAAACAACCCGGAGCTCAAGCAGTTCATCGAGCGTCTTTCGACTTCGTCTGTCGCGGAAGCCGACCTCGCGACTATGGAGAAGCTCGGCATGGACACTGGGCTCAAAGCGAGCCATCCACTGTCTGGTGAGGAAGTCCCGGTCTACGTGGCAAACTTCGTTCTCATGAGCTACGGCTCAGGCGCCGTAATGGCTGTGCCTGGGCACGATCAGCGCGACTGGGAATTTGCGCACAAGTACGGTCTGCCAATCAAACAGGTTGTCGCACCAACGCACAGCGATCAGTCCTGCGATCTCGAACAAGCGGCCTTTACAGAACATGGCACCCTGATCAATTCGGGAGAATTTGATGGCCTGGATTTCGACGCCGCGTTTGCTGCGATAGCCGAGAAGCTGGAGGGCGAAAGCAAAGGCAAGAGAACCATCAACTACCGCCTGCGCGACTGGGGTGTTTCCAGGCAGCGCTATTGGGGCGCACCGATTCCCATCATCAACTGCGACAGTTGTGGTGCTGTGCCCGTTCCGGAAAAAGACTTGCCGGTATTGCTTCCCGAGGACATCGAATTCGATGGTAGCGGATCTCCTCTGCCGAAACTTGCCTCGTTCTACGAGGTCGAATGTCCACGCTGCAATGCACCGGCGCGGCGTGAGACGGATACCTTCGATACCTTTATGGAGTCCTCCTGGTATTTTGCCCGCTATGCCTGCCGCGACCAGAACAATGCAATGCTTGATGAGCGAGCAAACTACTGGTTACCGGTAGATCAGTATGTTGGTGGAATCGAGCACGCCATTCTGCATTTGCTCTATTCACGCTTCTATCACAAGGTCATGCGAGATGAAGGCCTCGTGCAGTGTGACGAGCCTATGACCAATCTGCTGACTCAGGGCATGGTGCTGAAGGATGGCGCCAAGATGTCGAAGTCCAAAGGCAATACAGTAGATCCCCTGTCGCTTATCGAACAATACGGGGCTGATACCGTCCGCATGTTCACTCTGTTCGCCTCGGCACCGGACCAGTCACTGGATTGGTCAGACAGCGGTGTTGAAGGCATGTACCGTTTTCTCAAGCGTCTGTGGAAGCTGGTCTCTGAACACCAACCTGCTGCTCTCGCTGACTTCAACTCCCTCGAACTGACACCAGAACAGAAGAAGCTGCGTTTCAAGACGCACCAGACACTCGCCAAGGTCAGCGATGACTATGGCAGGCGCCATGCATTTAACACGGCAATTGCGGCGACTATGGAACTGGTAAACACGATCAACGAGTTCAAGCGTGGTGACGAAGACAGCAATGACCAACAGGTATTGCAGGAAGCTCTGCAGACAGTAACTCTGATGCTCGCACCCATTGTTCCGCACTTCAGTCACGTTGTGTGGAACTATCTCGGCCACAACGAGGCAGCGATGGATGCCAGTTGGCCAGAGGTAGACGAGAGCGCGCTACAGCAGGATTCAGTACTCATCGTCTTGCAAGTCAACGGCAAGCTGCGCAGCAAGATCGAAGTAGCCAAGGACATCGCCAAGGATCAACTCGAAGCACTCGCACTGGCGGACGAGGCCGTACAAAAATTTACGGCTGACGGGACAGTCCGCAAAGTCATCGTAGTCCCCGGCCGCCTGGTCAACATCGTGGTGAGTTAAGACCGACATGAATAGCCGACGCCTCTATCTCGCGGTACTCTGCACGCTGCTGCTGAGCGCCTGCGGCTATTCGCTTCGCGGCAGCGATCTGCGCACCGATTCCCTCACGCTCGGCACCGTGGGCAGTCTGCACCTCACCTTGAAGAACCCGAACGGTGAGTTCGCCCGACTGTTGCAGCGTTCACTGACTGGTGCAGGCGTCGATATTGTTGAACCCGGCTCCTCTGCTGCGAACTCCCGGCTGGCAGTCAGTGAGGTGCGCGTGGAAAACAGACCTGTCTCGGTGAATCCCGCCGCGCGCGCTGCACAATACGAACTCAGGCTTGCGGTGGATATACAGTTGACCAATGGCGGTGAGGATATCATCCCGCTGCAGACACTCAGCGTGGAGCGCAGCTATTTTGAAGATATCGAAAACATCGCAGGCAATCAGGAAGAAGTCGAAATCATTACCGATGAAATGCGACGCGAGCTGGTAAATCTCTTGTTGCGCCGCCTGCAGAGCTCCGCCACGCAAGCATGAAAATCAAGTCCGAACAACTTGGACGCACGCTGAGCAATGCCAAAACCTCTCCCCCTCTCGTCTGGCTAGCTGGCGATGAACCCCTGCTGATGCAGGAATCCGCGGATCTGGTACGTAGTCATTTTCGTGCCGCTGGCATTAGCGAGCGCGAGGTCTTTACTGTCGAGCGCGGTTTCAATTGGGAATCCTTTTTGCAAGCCACTGGCAATCTCTCCCTCTTTGGCGAACGGAAATTGATTGACCTGCGACTGGCCTCAGCGAAGCTGGATGATTCAGGCAAGAAGGCACTTCAGTCCCATCTCGATAATGCCAATCCGGATCTGGTCGTCCTGGTCAGCAGCCCACATCTCGAAAAGGCTACTCTGAATACCAAGTGGTTCAAAGCCATCGAAGCTGAATCACTGCTCGTGCAAATCTGGCCTGTCAATCGTGAGAATCTCGCGCAATGGCTACAACAGCGCTTGCTGCGAGAGAAAATCAGCGCCGACAACGACGCCCTGCAGATTCTGGTGGATCGGGTTGAAGGAAACTTGCTGGCGGCTATGCAGGAAATTGAAAAATTGAAACTACTGGCCAAGCCCGAAGCCGATGGCAGCTTGCTGCTTGATGGCAAGACGGCATTGCAACTCGTGGCCAACAATTCTCGCTACACTGCTTTCGCCGCAGTTGATGCTGCGCTGCTTGGCGATGTGGCGCGGGCACAGAAAATACTGCTCGGACTGAAGGCGGAAGGCATCATGCCGCAACCGATTCTGGCCGCAGTGATACGCGAATTGCGCCTACTGCAGCCGATGGTTCGCAAGAAAGAACAGGGTCAGGGAATAAACGCGATAGTACAGACTGCGCGCGTCTGGTTTAACCGCAAACAGGCAGTGAGCAGCGCGATTCGCCGGTTAGGGAGCGACGATATCTGGCAGATACTGGAGCGAGCCCGGCGCGCCGACCAGGCCGGAAAGGGCATGCTGGATGCCAACGCCTGGGATGAGCTCAGCACAGTATTACTCGCCCTCTCGGGTGCCGCCACCGCCACCATGGCACACGGCACAGCTACTTCAATCCAGGGAGCCTCTGATTAATCAGGTTCCGCCCCTGCTGGCCTGCCCCGTCTTGCTGATAGGCGCGACCACATCCAACAGGGGCACAAGAAGCTGTTCAGCAATCGATGCCTTGCTGAACTTCCCGATATCCCACGATCGAGCTGCTGAATAGACTTAGTTCAGTCCGCGGCGTTCGAGCAATGGTCCAATCTCTGCATCGCGACCTCGAAAATTCCTGAACAAGGTCATCGCTTCGACACTGCCACCTCGGGATAACAGAGTCTGACGGAAATGATCCCCGTTCTCGCGTCGCAAACCGCCGTTCTCCTTGAACCACTCCACGGTATCTGCATCCAACACTTCGCTCCAGATGTAGGAGTAGTAACCTGCTGAATAGCCACCCATGATGTGCGAGAAGTAGGTGCTGCGATAGCGCGGTGGAATATCTTCGTGACCGATACCGGCAGCCGCTAATGCCTCAGCCTCAAATTCCATGATGCTTTCGGCATCGGGTATTTCATCAACCGACAATTGGTGCAGGGCCTGATCGAGGATGGAGGCCGCCAGGTATTCGGTCGTCTCAAACCCCTGATTGAAGGTCTGGGTCGAGAGCACCTTGTCCAGCAAATCCTGGGGCATTGCTTCACCGGTCTGGTAGTGCAAGGCATAGTTCGCCAACACGTCGGGCCAGGTAGCCCACATCTCATTAACCTGACTTGGATACTCTACGAAATCCCTCGGCACACTCGTTCCCGAAAAGCGAGGATACTCCACATTCGAAAACAGGCCGTGCAAGGCATGACCAAACTCGTGAAACATAGTAGTGACTTCGTCGAAGGTCATCAGTGTCGCCTCTCCAGCCGGAGGCTTGGTGATATTGAGATGATTGGCGACGACCGGCTGGGTATTCAGCAGGTCCGACTGCGGGATGTAGGCATTCATCCATGCACCGCCTCGTTTACTCGGGCGCGCGTAGAAATCAGCGATAAACAGTCCCAGTGTAGTCCCTACTGAATCGAACACTTCGAATACACGCACATCCTCCTGATAAACAGGAAGATCAAAACGCTCATTGAAAGTCAGCCCGTAGAGCTGCTCCGCGGCGTAAAACACGCCTCTCTGCAAGACATTGTTGAGCTCGAAATAGGGGCGCAATTGGCTCGCGTCGAAATTGAAGCGCGCCGAACGCAATGCTTCCGTGTAGAACGACCAGTCCCAGGGCTGCAAATCAAAATCGGCTTCTGTGTCATAAATCATTTGCTGCAAATCGGCCGCTTCACGGTTGGCATTTGCCATGGCGGGCGCAGCCAATTCTTCCAGACGTTGATTGACTGCCTCAACAGTAAGCGCTGTCTGGTTCTCCAGAATGAACTCAGCGTGATTTGCATAGCCCAGCAGGGCAGCCCTTTCTGCACGTAACCGCAGTACGTCAGACAATATTTCGCGGTTATCGAACTCACCCCCTCTATTGCCTCGCGAGAGCGAAGTGCGATGAATGCGTTCGCGCAATTCACGATTCTGTAGACTCGCGAGTGCAGGCTGACCGCTCGTATTGAGCAGCGGGATAACATACTGGCCGCTCAGGCCTCGCGATTCGGCTTCATCTGCCGCCGCCTGAATCAATGCCGCGTCAAGACCTGTCAGTTCCTCTCTTGTCCCTACTACAACCGCCAGCTCATTAACCTCGCTCAGCACATTTTGACTGAACTCGGTCTCCAGAACAGCCATTTCAGAATTGATTTCCCGCATGCGCTCCTGTTGCTGTTCGGTGAGCGCTGCGCCTGCGCGTATGAAATCAATATAGTAGCGTTCCAGGAGACGAGACTGTTCGGCAGTGAGATTCAGCGCCTCGCGCTGCCCGTGCAGCGATTCAATGCGGGCGAAAAGTTCTCTGTTAAGCAGTATCGCATCCTGATGTGCTGACAGTTGTGGCGCCAACTGTTGTTGCAATGCCCTGATGTCATCATTGGTATGCGCGCTGGCAAGCGCGAAGAAAACCCGACTGACGCGGTCCAGAAGCTGGCCTGACAACTCGAGTGCCACAACGGTATTCTCGAAATCCGGGTCAGCGGTATTGCTGGCAATCGCCTCAACTTCAGCCAGATGCTCGGCCATGCCGCGTTCGAACGCTGGGCCATAATGACTGTTTTCGATCGCATCAAACGGCGGGTAATTCAAATACAGGTCGCTCGGCGCAGCGAAAGGATTGCCGGCACCGGATGCGACCGCCGAGCTTGCTGGATTAGACCCCGCGACCTGGTCTGCGCCGGATGCCGATTGATTCTGCACACTTTCCTCATTTGATTCTGAGCAGGCTACCAAAACTGATAGTAGCGCTACTGCGATTCCAAAATTGCCAAAGACACGTTTAGCCATTGCTGATCTCCGCATTCTGTTCAGGGCCATTGCCAGGGAACCTCTGATTATTAGCTTGGGTGCAATCTCACATGTATCTCCAGATGAGTCAATCGGAGTCGCAGATACCCGCTATAATTGTGGTTTTTAGTGCTATCCCTTTGATTTTTTCATACTCTTTTACACAAGTTGTGCGACCACCCGGAGTGCTTCCCTTATAATACCGCCCGAAACCAGGAACTCATGAGAAGAAGTCAGGATACACGCTGAGCACATGCTGCCTCCCCTCGCGTCAAGCAGATCGCTAACACACTGGATAACTGCGTTCCTGGCCTTCGTATTTTCGGCTAGTGTCTGGGCTGCTGAGGTGAATATCACGCGCAACCAGTTACCCATCGTGCTGGGCCAATACGTCGATATCTACGAAGACACAACCCGCGCAATGGGGATCGAAGAGATTCTCGCTGCTGACATTCCCTGGCGCCGCTCTACGCAGGCTATTCCGACTCTGGGCATGTCGGAGTCAGCATTCTGGATGTATCTGGAAATCACCTCACGCGAAGCAATCGATGAAAATTTGATGCTGAGTGTGAATTCCTCGATCATCGACAGACTGGACTTCTATTTTCTGCGCGGCGACGAAGTACTTGATCACACGATTAGCGGCGATACCGTCCCCTTCAGTCAGATCGCACAGCCTTACCGCATACCCGTTGTGCCGTTCTACCTTGCACCGGTTGGTGAGACCACCCGCGTGTTCATAAGGGTTGAATCTACTTCGGGAATCGAGTTCCCTCTTCGGCTCGGCACTATGGGTTCAATCGCCATAGATCAACAGTATCAGTTGACCTTCTTCGGTGCCTTCTTCTCGGCTCTGGCTATTTGCTTTTGTATCTGTGCTGCTTATTACTTCAACATGAAAGACCGGGAATTTCTCGGCTATGCCATGTTTTTCGCGTCATCGATTCCCTTTTTCCTCACCCAGTCGGGCATGGGGAGAATCTGGTTCTGGGGCGAGTCCACGCAATTGAATAATCGCGTTGCTTACCTGTCTGCGGTCGGTCTTATTGTTAGCATGTCGCTGCTGGGACAGGCGATGAGTCTCAAGATCCCTTACAAGCATCAGGTGAACTTCGTGCTGCGCTACGTGTCCTACCTGATGATTCCTGCCGGGCTTTATTTCCTGCTCGCACCTCTCGATAGCATTACCAGTGAAACGGTTCTGATGATGATGATTCTCGGCTTCGCGATGGCACTGAGTGTCTGTGTGATATCGGGAATTACCGCCGCTCAGGGGTCACGCTCGGCGCTGTACCTCTTTTGCAGCTGGATACTGATTCTCACCGCCTACCTGTCCATGCTGGCTTATCGACTGACCTTCACGCAGCGCGGCGACTCGTCGATGATTGTGGCAGAGACATTGGTAATTCTTGCGTGTGCTGCACTGTTGCTATCAATGTTTGAATATGTTCGCACGCGGAATGACGCCCTGAATCAATTCAAACTGGAAACTGAAGCCAAAGGCGATTTCCTGCGTAATGTCTCTCGCGAATTTCTGACACCGGTGCACCTTATCCTCGCGAATTCGAAACGATTGCTGGCAGCCCAGTCGAACAAACTCGATGAGGCAACCCGCCAGCACATGAACACCGTGATCAAACAGAGTGATCACCTGCATAATCTGATCAACGACTTGCTGGAGATGGCCGAACTCGAGTCAGACAGCTTCGCACCAGAATTCGAATTGGTTGAGATGTCACATTTTCTGAACGAAGTGCGCGACATGCTGCTGCCTTTGGCGATGGAGAAAAACCTGGAATTCAAGACTGAGTACGCGTCTGCAAACCTGTTGGTTCAGACCGATATCTCAAGACTTCAGCATGCCCTTATCAACATCATAACCAATGCCATCAAGTTCACCGATCACGGCTCCATTAAACTGGGCTACAAGGCTGTTTACTTCCGCCGTCGTCTCGGCGTCGAGATCTCGGTCAGCGACACTGGCCGCGGAATGAGCGCCGACTTTCAAAAGCGTATGTTCAAGGAATTCGCCCGCGAAGAATCCATGTCTGAGAAAGATCCACAGGGTACCGGCCTTGGCATGGTGATCGTAAGAAGAATGGTTGAACGCCTCGGCGGAGAAATCACCTTCGAATCCACCAAAGGTCAGGGCAGTCAATTTTTCATTCGCTTGCCGCTACGTGATCAAGCCGCCTGACTACGGCCTGTTCTCGATCACCCCTCAGCCTGCTGCTCCAACTCATAAACTAGATCACCGATTTCCGACATCTTGTTTTCGAAGGCTTGCAGCGCATCTGCCAGCCCTTGATTGTAGTAGTGACAGGCCAGGCGCTGCTCAAGAAACTCAAGCAGGAACTGGGCATCGAACCCACCCAATTGGACGTCCAGTTCCTCATCGAGATAGCGCTGAATCGCAGAGACCAGTTCATCCCTGACATCCGGCTTGAGTTCGATTTTTGACACTTCAGGCTCCCAGTTGCTGTGCGAGATCGATAAAGTCCGTTGCAGTGTAGTCGAACTCTCCAGCCTCATTTCTGTTCACTGGTCTGCCTGGCCCGCGCTCCAGCGGTCGGATGACATAGGCAGTTCGCATCCCTGTGCGCGCAGCCGCACGCAAGTCCCCCGGATGAGCTGCCACCATCAGGATCTGCTCGGGACGGAGACTGAGCAAATCAGCTGCTTTCAAATAGGCTTCAGGATCGGGCTTGTAGTGCCCCGACAATTCTGCCGAGAGAATCGCATCCCAGGGCAAGCCGCCATTCTTCGCCATATTGGTCAGCAGGGACACGTTGCCATTGGACAGTGTAGTGATTACGAATCGCGACTTCAGTCGCTGCAGACCAGCTATTGTATCTGGCCACGGAGAGAGGCGATGCCAGGCTCTGTTGAAGTCATCACGCTCCGCGTCACTGAGTGCCTGCAATCCGTATTCTTCGATCAATTCGTCCAGAATCATACGATGCAGCACGTCAATCTTGGTCCAGGGCAATTCACCACTGCGCACGCGATTCATGGCGGGCGAATAGCCACTCCGCCATCGGTCAACGAATTCGCCCCAATTCACGGCGAAGCCTTTGGCCGCACTGAGCAGTTGCCCTTCCCTGATAATAGAAGCACGCCAGTCGACCACAGTTCCGAACACATCGAACGTGAGCGCCTTGATGCCTGCCTCATCAGCTTGCGCAATAGCAGCAGGGACAGCGAGGGCGATTGGGCTCATCGCCAGGAGCTGTATCAATTTGCGACGGGACACGGTGCTTGTTGTTTGCCGATGGAGTCTTTTCATATTGCTCCTCTACTTATCAGAAACTGGCCAATCTTCTCGAACCAGAACGGTCGGTTGGTCGGTGACGGAAATCTGTCGAGCGCTGTCCTGTGCGATCAAGAGCGGCCAAAAACCTCTCAGGATTCCAACACTCAGTGCCACTTGCCGGATAATGCCAAACTATGGCGCTGCTGAATACCATTCAGACAGGTGTAGTCATCAGAAGCGCTAGCTCGTCGCCAACAACAGCATGCATAGCAAAGCGACGCAGGACTGCGTTATTATCAGCAGCGAGCAAGCACACTCCCCTCACCTGCCGATACTGTAACGTGTTAAATCTGCAAAGTCTGCGCCTCGATACCCCTGCCTGTGAACAAGTCCTGCATTTCAATAATGCGGGAAGCTCCCTCAGCCCACGATGCGTCACCGACGCGGTAATAGCGCACTTGCAGCGTGAGCAGGAAATTGGCGGCTACGAAGCCGCAGCAGAGGCTGAACTATTGCAGCAGCAGTTTTACACTGCGACAGCTGCCCTGTTGCACTGTCAGCCCGGGGAAATCGCTTTCGTCGAAAATGCGACTCGTGCGTGGGAATTGGCGCTGAGTTCTCTTGCCTTGCAAGCTGGCGACGAAATCATCACTTTTGAATCCGAATACGCAAGTAATTACATGGGCCTGTTGCATCTCGCCCGGCAGAAGCAACTCGTGCTCAAGGTTGCTCCATTCAATAAAACGGGTGAAGTTGACCTAACTGCATTGGAGAAGTTGATCGGCCCGAAAACACGAGTGATCGCTCTCACTCATGTCGCGAGCCAACGCGGTGATATTCAACCCGCACCGGAAGTTGGCGCAATCGCCAAACAACATGGACTGATCTACTTGCTCGATGCCTGCCAGTCCGCTGGGCAGATCGATCTCGATGTTGGGCAACTGGGCTGCCATTTTCTGGCGGGAACCGGCAGAAAATATCTGCGCGGCCCACGTGGCACTGGCTTTCTTTTTGTTGCGGACAGCGTGCTTGAGCGTGTGGATCCCGTATTCGTTGACCTGCATTCGGGGCAGTGGGACTCGCTGCAATCCTTCTCCTGGCAAGCTGGCGCCAAACGCTTCGAGACGTTCGAAAGACATCTGGCAGGGATGATCGGCCTCGGCGTTGCGGTCGCTTACGCGAACCGGCTTGGAATCCACGCCATCCAGGAACGTATTCGTTCGCTTGCCGGCGAGTTGCGGTCGCGGCTTGCCATTCTCGAGGGCGTCCGTGTGCACGAACGCTCGGTACGAGCATCCGGGATTGTCACCTTCAGCTCAGAACGGGAGAGCGCTGAACAAATCAAGAGCCGCTTACGTAATCACGGAATCAACGTCTCAATAGGAAAAAGCAGCAATGCACAGTTGGATCTCGCCAGAGAGGGCATCGCTGCGGTCGTGCGTGCCTCAGTGCACTACTACAACTCCGAACAGGAGATTGAGCGGTTCATTGCACTACTCGCAGATCAATGAACCGTGTTATTGGAAATAGACAACGAGTATCGCGAGCGGGCAGATAAACTTCACATAGAAAGGCCAGATCTTGAAGAACCAGCCATGCTCCGCTTCCGGGTCTCCCTGACGAATCTCCTGCAGCACACCGTTGCGATTCCAGATCCAGGCAACGAAAACACAGAAAGCTAGCCCTAACAGCGGCTGGCTCATTTCCGTCGTGTAGGTGACCACCCGATCAAACCAGGGATCGAAATTGAATACGATCAGCAGTGAGATGGCCGTGATGATGCCTCCGAGTATGAGTGCCGCTTTGCGACGCGCCACTCCGAGACTCTCCACGCCATAAGCCACAGGCACTTCCAGCATCGAGATCGAGGACGTCAGCGAGGCGATAGTCATCAGCGCGAAGAAGGCGAGCGCCACGAAGATACCAACTACTCCCATGGTTCCAAACAGTGCCGGCAAGACAGAGACGATCAGGCCTGGTCCCGCGATGAGACCGCCCTGCGCATCATAGATTTGCACTCCGTTGGCCAGCGCAGCATACATGGCAGGAAGAATCAGGAGCCCGGCGAGCACAGCGATACCTACATCGAGCAATGCGACCAGGCTGCCGATGACGGGCAGATTCTCACGCTTGCTGATGTAGGATCCATACACCAGCATAGTGCCTACACCGAGTGACAGGGAGAAAAATGCCTGTCCCATGGCGCTCACCAGCAAGGCCGGATCGGCAAGTCTGGAAAAATCGGGTATCAGATAGGCGCGCAATCCCTCCATCGCTCCAGGCAGAGTGAAGACATACAGAATCAGCAGTATCAGAATGACCACTAACGAGGGCATAAGTCGCGACGCCCATTTCTCGATCCCTTCTTTCACACCTGCGCTGATAATTGTGATCGTCAGCAACATAAAGACGACGACGAAAATGCTGTTTCGTAATCCCGTATCTGTCGTTAGCCATTCCGCGAGTGCCGGCATACCGAGAAGCCGCGCGATTGGATCGAAGAAGAAAGCTATCATCCAGCCACTGACAATCGCATAGAAGCTCAGGATAAAGCTGACGGTGATAATGCCCGTGAATCCAACACCGAGCGCAAACAGACGAGTCGCTTGACCGGTGGCCAGCGATTGCAAAGCGGTAACGGCATTGGCACGCGCATAACGACCAATAATGAGTTCAGCCATCAACGCTGGATAGGCGAGTGCGAAAGCGAGTATCAGGTAGGCAAACAGAAAGGCGGCGCCGCCATTGGAAGCGGTGTTGGTGGGAAAGCCCCAGATGTTTCCCAAGCCGACTGCCGAGCCCGCAGCAGCCATCAGAAATCCGAATCGTGACGTAAATTCCCCGCGCGGTGCTGACATAGTGAACCCTATTGAAGTTTCTTGTTATCCGTATTGCCAGGTCTGGGCTCAACTTGCTGCCAGAGAACGCAATCCTGCAGAACAGAGGCTACTTGTCTTTGACTGGTAGCGTGCTACTCCTCGTACGACTCGAGGATAAATTGCTGGGCATTGCTGCTTGATCTGGCGAGTACCACATTGTTAATAAGCCTGACATTCCCTCGGTCATTAACTTCGAGCGTTGGGATGCGCAGTTTCTCATCGGCAGTGGAATAGGTCGCAATGCCCTCATAGGTGCTCTGACGAGGAATCAGACTTTCCATATTGACCTGCAGTACTGGATCTGGCGAATCACTGACCAAATTCATATTCAGACTCCACAACTCTTCGCCATTATTAACACTGACACTGGTAATCAGCAGACCGCGACTGTTTTCAAAGACATGTGGCGCCGAACTGAATCGATCGACGACTTCAATGTTCACGTAAACGAAGTTACCGGGGTCACTATTATAAGATTCAGTGAAATAAGGTGCTGATGGCGCTTTGGTGCCGAGCTCCACAACTGGCAAATCGTCGATTGCATCCATAACAACCATCCCTTCGCCCAGAACGTTGCCGAAGACAGTATAGCCGCCGTTGTCTGTATCCAGCTCGGTATTGTCATCGAGATTTACATACCATTGATTCGTGGCACTGTTCTCATCGCCCGGGAGCTTGGCCATAGCCAGTGTGCCGCGGACATTCGATGTATTGTATTCGTTGACTACTGGCGGGTCCGAAGGCACATCCACTGGGCCGACGAATGGTTGAAAGCGGTAACCCCCACCTTGGACAACAAAATCATTAACAACCCGATGCAAATAGGTTCCGTTGTAGTCATTGCGGACGACATAGCTCAGAAAGTTTGCCACTGTCTGTGGTGCGGCCTCATCCAGCAACTCAACTGAAAAATCCCCCATGGTGGTGCTAAAACGCACAATCGTTCCGGCCTGTAGTGGCGTGAGCGGCGAGACGCTGAGCAGGGTCAGAAGCGAACAACAGAGGAGACGGGTGAATCTGGGAAAACTGGACTTTGAGGACATAGACTACTAATTACACTTGCTTGTTCTGAGGGCCTGTCATGAAAAGTGATTTCGCACTTCGCTCCGGCACTACAGCCGGCTGTGCATAAGCAACTGGCTAAATACCAATGCCCATGCCCACCTGACCGAAATAGCCCAGGTAGTGCACTCTCACAAGCGGCTGGGGACGACGCGAAATCACGTTCTTCGACCGATGGAGCATAGGTTAAGTTCCCTGAAACTGCAACTGCCTAGCGGGTAGCGAGAGCGTGCCCAAAGCGAGATTTTGCCGCTTTTCCGATATTGCTCCCGCAGTGAGTGTTGTACACTATGCGCCTTTTTTGAGCCGCAAAATGCTACCCCCAGCAACATGGCAAGCGGATGGAAATCTCCCTGCTGCCAGCCGCAGCTGATGAGGTCCGCACGAAGCAACAGGTATCACCACATCATCTCGTGAAGCCTGAACTCAGATTCAGCAATCAATACACAATTTACGCATATTCAATAGTGAGCACATCAGACCTACAAACCAGAATCGGCATCGGAGTTGACTATGGCACCAGTAACAGTGCCGCCGCTCTCTTCGATGGCGAGAAGATCTATCTCGTGAAGCTGGAAGCCAATAGCTGGGTAATGCCCTCCGCAACCTATGTGGACAAGGAATTCAGAATCACAACTGGCCAGCAGGCAATTGATGCCTATATCGAGAGCAATACAGGCCGTACAGTGGAGCTAAGCGCAGAGGTACTCGGCGAAGGTCGAACCTCGACCGGGCAAATCGGTGACCATGGGCTCCCGGAGGAAGCAAGCACCGAGAAAATCTATGGCCAGTCCTTTGTAGACGGCGGTCAGAAGGGTCGCTTGTTCAGAGGGATCAAACGCTTGCTGGGCAATCCACAGGCTCCTCGTCTGATGGTTTTCGATCGTCCTTTCCGTCTCGTTGCCCTGATCACTCCGCTGCTGGTGCGTATTCAAAAAAGCATTCGCCAGGTACTCGACGAACAACTGCAAAATCCCGCGGCAAGCAATCATGCCTGTATCGGTCACCCGGTAAATTTTGAGGGCAGCCAGCAGGAACGCAACGAGACTGCCCTTTCCCTGCTCGCCGAGAGCTATGGCTACGCGGAATTTGACGCACAGACGTTTTATCCGGAACCCAACGCCGCGGCACTGAGCTATCTGCATGCCAATCCCCAGGCACAGCAAGAAACGATACTCGCAGTGGACTTCGGCGGCGGCACACTCGACCTTTGCCTGCTGCAACGCATTGCTGAGAATTATGAAGTCATCGCGACGCATGGCGTCGCCCTGGGCGGAGATCACATTGATCAATTGCTATTCAAGGAAATCCTCTTCCCCCTGTTTGGCAAGGGAGAGCGCTGGCGGCGCCCCGGTGAGGATCGGGAAATCGAAACACTGTTTCCATTCGAGGAATATGAAGAACTGCTTCTAAACTGGGCTATCAGCTACATGTTGAATCAGAACAAATTCACCTCACCCTTGATGAGCCGGATCGACTATGGAGACGAAGCGGCCGTTAAATTTCAACGCCTCTACGATCTCATCAAGAACAACTATAGCTATCTGGTTTTCCAGACAATCAAGGATCTGAAGGCAACCCTGTCTTCCGAAACCGAAGCGCTACTCGATATACCGGAGCTCGATATCGAGCTCACAGTCAGCCGTGAACGCTTTGAAAATCTTATCGCCCCCTTGCTGGAGCGATTCGAACAAGCCGTGCACGACGCGCTGGCGGAAGCAGGGGTTGCTAAAGAAGCGGTTCAGTTGGTAATCCGCACGGGTGGATCCTCTTTGATCCCTGCCGTGAAGACAATCCTCAATGACCTGTTTCCTGACAAGGTCATCGAACATGATCCCTTCACTAGTGTCGCCGCGGGGTTGGCTATCGCCGAGTATCGCAAACTCGGTAGTGTCCGATAGTCGTGGCTGATCGTAGAGTTTGATCGTTCTGTTTGACAGCTTAGCGAACCAGGTCCGCTCGACAAAGGTGTCGCGCCGTATTAACGGCGCGCCTCGTTAACAACAACTTCTACTTCGCTGCTGCCACGATTGGTAATGGTGTAGCTTGCTCCTTCGTCGCGCCAGGTCCAATCGGCCATAGCAGTCAGCTCAGCTGTGAGCCCGTCATCCCGGGAAACATGGACCTTGCCTGGTGTAACCTGAATGACCACGCTCGGATTGTTGTGGGTCTGCAATGACGTACTCTCGCCCGGTGCGAGTGCGATGCGATAGGATCGAAACCAGTCATTCTCCACTTCGGGCGCTTCAGACATCCCACTCGGCGCATCATTTCCTGCCCCCGGCACACCAGTTCCATAATTGGTTAGCGCAATAATACGAAACAGATTGGGGCCCGCGTTGGACACCGCATGGGTGAAATTCTGTTCTACGTATTCTGTATTGCCCGAGACGCGACCATATAACGGGCCTTCGCCATTGCTGATGAACGTGTAGAGAATCGCCGCATCATGCGTGTGCGGCAGCGTACGGTCACCCGGATTAATTTGCACATCCAGCAAGTACACATCGCCGTCCTGATGCACCGTCCGGTGACGCGGTTCCTGAAGAATCTGCACGATGCGCTGATCACGAAAATCCTGAGCGTTAGCCAGGTTGCTACCGAAGAGCAGGACCAGCAGCGATGCTAGCGCCATCAGCAACAGACTTCGGTTCATGAAGATCACTGAATAGGATGCGGAAGTAGTATTGGGAGACTGCATAGGGGTGCCTTTAATTCTGATTATTTACCGGCAATGTAGCCGACAGCCATGGGCAAATCAATCGCTCAGAGGCACAGCTAGTCCCGTAAAACGGGCAGCTGATGATACAGCGTGCCAGTTTGCGGATCGCGCAGCTCCAACTGTACCTGCTGGGCGGTGCGCAAGGCTTCGGTAAAAAGTGCCCCATTCTCCGCATTGCTGATTACGAATACGACTCGCCCCGAAATTTCTCGCCGCGGAGGCAAGGTAATGGGATTGAACAGATAACCTTCATTCTCAGCTAACATGCCTTGCACGGTCGCTTCGACGCTCAGGCTTTCGCCAGGAACCGTTGTCCGCACTCCGCGAAACAAGGCCTCTTCACCAGCTTCATCACGCATTCGCAAAAATACACTGACCCGACGTGTGTAGAGCTCTTGATTGCGAAAGCGCAGCGTGGGGGTATAGATGGGAAAAGCAAAGCCTATCTCCACGATACCATTGCTGGAACTATCGGAGATCAGACTATTCTCTAGCTGACTAAATGCTATTCCCTCTCCTGCCTGAGGCGGCAAGATCAGCAGATAAAAAAGCAACGCAGGAATGAGAGCTGGCAGACACACTGCAAAAACAAAACCAGTAGCGCGCATTTGCAGCAATGTGAACAAGGGGTACAAGACCACGAGCAATGCGAGCACTGCAAAATTGACGAGCAGAGCTCTTGCCAACAGAGAGTATTCCCCGAATGTTGCAGCGTTGCCAATGACGAAATAAATATCAACGAGCGCTAATGCAACGGCCAGCAGACTGATCAGGAATTGCCGGGGAGAAAGGTTCACTCGCTGGTTCAGCCTCGACTAGCTCACCGAGTCGCCGTGGGCCTGTTTGTCCGCATGATAGGAAGAACGTACCAACGGTCCACTCGCAATCTGACGAAAGCCCAATTCTTCACCGTAGATTCGCAATGCTTCAAACTCATCGGGGTGTACAAAACGCTCAACTTTCAGATGGTCCTTGCTGGGCTGAAGGTATTGGCCAAGCGTCACCATGTCGACATCATGTGCCTTTAGATCGCGCAAGACTTCCTTCACTTCTTCAAAGGTCTCACCCAATCCCAGCATGATGCCTGACTTGGTAATCACCTCCGGGTTCTGCGCCTTGTAGTTTTGCAACAAATCCAGAGACCACTGGTAGTCAGCGCCGGGCCGGGCCTGACGATAGAGACGAGGCACCGTCTCGAGATTGTGATTGAAGACATCGGGAGGTGTGTCTTTGAGAATATCCAGAGCGATTTCCATCCTGCCTCGGAAGTCAGGTACGAGCACTTCGACCTTGATACCTGGATTATGAGCGCGTGTTTCGCGTATGCAATTGGCAAAGTGGGTCGCGCCGCTGTCCTTCAGATCGTCTCTGTCGACCGAGGTAATAACAACATAGCGCAGCCCCATCTCGGCGATGGCGCTTGCCAGCTCGGCTGGCTCATTCTCGTCTAGCGGCTTGGGCTTGCCATGGGCCACATCGCAGAACGGACAGCGACGGGTGCAGATTTCGCCCATGATCATAAAGGTTGCAGTTCCGTTGCTGAAACACTCCCCGAGATTCGGACAGGATGCTTCTTCACAGACTGAGGCCAGCTTATGTTCGCGCAGCTTTTGCTTGATGTGATTGATCTTGGGCGACGCTGGAATCTTGACGCGAATCCAGTCCGGCTTTGTCGGCAATTCGGTGGTAGGAATTACCTTGACCGGAATACGGCGGACTTTCTCAGCGCCACGTAACTTTTCGCCCTCAACAAGGACGTTGCGTCGCTTTCGGGTACTTGCTGTAGTTTCCTCACTCATGTGTTCGCTTGCTCTCCTGCCAGTGTTGTCGGGCCGTAGTAGGCCTCATAGCCCAACCGGACCAGCAGATTGTTGCTTAAGATTTTGCTGACTCGCTGCAGCAGAAGTTCCTGTGGGGGTACGAAATCGGCAATCTGTGTCACTGCCAAAGACTCAAAGCCGCAGGGATTGATATTGGCGAATGGGCGCAGATCCATGTTCACGTTCAGGCTCAGGCCGTGATAACTCCAGCCATTGCGGATGCGCAGCCCCAAAGCCGCTATTTTAGCATCTTTTACGTAGACTCCGGGAGCCTTGGGGCGCGTCGCGCCTTCGATGCCCAATTCAGCCAGTGTGTCGAGCACCGCAGCCTCGATCAGATCTACCAGCGCCCGCACTCCCATGCCGCGGCGCTTCACGTTGACCAGCAGATAGGCAACCAGTTGTCCGGGGCCATGATAGGTAACCTGCCCGCCGCGATCGACCTGGATTACCGGAATCTTACCGGGAGAGAGTATATGTTCAGCCTTGCCGGCCTGCCCTTGCGTGTAGACAGGCTTGTGACTCAGCAACCAGATTTCGTCCTTGCGATCCGCCCGGGGATGTTGAGCGAGATAGCGCATGGATTGCCAGATAGGCTCGTAGTCCTGCAGACCCAGTCGGCGGACGATAAGATCGGGCAGATTCGCTGCGTCAGCGGCGGCCTGCGCCTGAAACCATTTATAGTCGGTCAGCAACATGACGGGCTAACCTTAGAGAACCATCTTCACACTCTCAAGCGCTTTGAGGTCTTCGAAGATATCCTGAAGTTGTTCTTTGCCGGTCGCGTTGATCGTCACGGTAATGGAGAGATAATTGGCTTTGCTACTGTTTTGAATCCTGATTGCCTCGGCGTCTACTTTGCCTGCGTGCTTCTCGAATACCTCGAGCACCAATTGCTGAAAATTGTCGACGGCAGTGCCAATCACTTTGATCGGGTAGAGACAGGGAAATTCAATCTTGGGGGCTTCGGGGTCTGCGCTCGCAGACCCATTTGTTGCGTCATTGCTGCTCATGAATCCAGGGAACCTCTTACCTAGAACATGTCCGAGAAGAGTAGCGTCAACCAATCAGAGAAGCGCTTGAACATGCCACCTTCGGGAACCGACTGCATGGCCACTACGTCGCCGCTAAAAATAGACTCGCCATTAAGAGTGACGTTGACGACGCCCATCACCTGTCCAGATTCCAGCGGTGCGTGAATCGTCTCGTCGATATCGACAGTCGCTTCCATGGCTTCCGATTGACCGCGCGGAATAGTCACATAGACTTCATCCTGAATACCGAGTGCAACCTCACTCTGCTCTCCGGACCAGACTGGCACATTGGTAAGCACCTGATTCTGATCGTAGAGCTTGTGAGTCTCATAGTAGCGGAAACCATAAGTCAGCAGTTTCTGTGTTTCGATCGCTCTGGCTTCTTCGCTCTCTGTTCCCATCACTACCGAGATCAGACGCATACCGTCACGTACTGCAGAGGCGACCAGGCAATAACCCGCCGCATCAGTCCAGCCAGTCTTCAGGCCGTCTACATTGCGGTCACGGAACAACAAGCTGTTGCGATTGCTCTGACGAATACCATTGTAGGTAAACTCCCGTTCCGCATTGATCGAATAGAACTGGGGATGATTTACAATCGTCGCCTTCGCCAGAATCGCGAGATCACGCGCCGACATGGTGTTGTAGTACAGTTCGGTATCCAGGCCACTGGCATTCATGAAGTAACTGTTCTGCAGGCCGAGAATCTCGGCGTACTGATTCATCATATCCGCGAAAGCTTCTTCGCTGCCGGCAATGTGCTCAGCGATTGCGACACTGGCGTCATTCCCCGACTGGATGATGATTCCGCGCAGCAAGTCCTCAACGCGCACCTCGGAATTCACCTCGACAAACATCTTCGAGCCTTCCATGCGCCAGGCTTTCTCTGAAATGTGCACCATGTCATCCAGTGACAGGTTGCCGGAGACAATCTCTTCCTCGGCGATATAGGAGGTCATGATCTTGGTGAGACTGGCTGGAGGCAGAGCCTCGTCGGCGTTCTCTTCAACGATCACGTAGCCGGTCGCGGCGTCCAGCAGGATATAACTGGTAGCGTTGATTTCCGGTGCGCGGGGGATGATAGCCTGGGCAACAGTAACTGCAGGCTGCAGTGCTGCCATATACAGCAGTGCACTCACGACAAGTTTTCTGATCGGGGATGAAAACAGAGATTTGACTGTTATCAGAAATTGCATACGGGGTTCCATCTAAACGGTCTGAATTGTATTCGAATGTGTAGCGGTCACCAATGCCATGGTGCCGATTCTGGCTGTTTGGCTACCAGCCAGGCTCGCAGTCTCGCGTTTCTCTCACGGTATTCGTGCAAGTGCGAACTGCTTCCCTGGGTCAGGAATGCTGCAGTTACTCTGTCACAGTGTACGGACTTCCCAGGTTGGCAGCAACTACACTGGCTGTGAGTTGTCTGATCTCATCGTTAGTCTGTAATGGACCTATGCGCACTCGATGCAACACGGTTCCTTCCCCGCTCTCGACTGAGCGAATCACAACGGGTCGCGTGGTCATGGCTTGCAATCTGTCACTGAGCTTGTGAGCAGACGACAGTTCCGAGAACGCACCGACTTGCAGGTAGCGATTCTCTTGTGAACTGATGCGCAATACGTCATTGGACTGTCGATCATAGGATTGGTTCGTCGCTGCACGGTCGCTCCAAGGATCTGCGACGATGCCCTCGATACTCACGCGGGCGGTGCCTCGATCCGCGTAGCCCAGCTTTACCGCTGCGGCATAGGACAGATCGATCAGGCGGTCGCCGTGAAACGGGCCGCGATCGTTTACGCGGACGATGATGCTGCGATTGTTATCCAGATTGGTGACGCGGGCGAAGCTCGGAATCGGCAAGGACTTGTGGGCCGCGGAGACCTGATACATATCGAAGACTTCGCCATTGGACGTTTTGTGCCCATGGAACTTCTCTCCATACCAGGAGGCCACACCGGTGGCATTGTAGCCGGCTTCGGTCGGCAGGACGTGATAGGTTTTCCCCAGCACCGTATAGGGGCTGCGATTCCCTGCCAGTGTGCGCTGTACGGGTTCCGGCTGCACGTCGGCAATCGCTCTCTCATTCAATGGGCGTGTTGGTGCCCGATCCTGCGCAATGGCGTAACGTCCAGCATTGGGATTGTCAGGTACCGACGAAGAGCCACAGCCAACCAGAAACATCACTGCCAGTAATACGCCCGCCCTGCTTATTGTCATTGCCCGATTCACGCCAGATTCCTTATTCAAAATAGTAAGAAAGTTAACTACTTAGCGTCCATTTCAAGAATTATTTTAATTCCAGACAGCAATCCACTGCCACTGCGCATTTTTATTCGCTCTGAACACTCGGGTTGCTGCGGGTGTGTGTAGCACTTTTCGAATCAGATCAGCTACTTAGGCGACACGGCTACGAGGATGGGTATGAATCGACATGAGCAGGCCAAAACCTATAAACAGCGTGACAATGGCAGTTCCTCCCCTGCTGATCAGGGGCAACGGTAGACCAATGACAGGCAACAAGCCTGACACCATCGCCATATTGACGAAGACGTAAAAGAAGAAGGTTAGTGTGATGCTGCCAGCCAGCAAGCGACTGTACATGTCGCGCGCTGCCCAGGCGATGAAAAACCCCCGTACCAGCACAAACAGATACAAGCAGATAAGAAACAGCACTCCCAGTAGCCCGAACTCTTCTGCGAGGACGGCAAGAATGAAGTCTGTATTGCTTTCCGGGATGAAGTCGAGATGAGACTGCGCGCCATTTCCGTAGCCCTTGCCGTACACCCCTCCCGATCCGATCGCAATTTGCGACTGGATAATGTTATAGCCAGCGCCTGTCGGATCCCGGTAGGGATCGAAGAACGTCAGAATCCGGTTTTTCTGGTGCTCCTGGGCGAGAAAGAGATACCAGGCAGGCGAAGCCAGCATTAGTGCGAGGAAACCGGAGATCACGATACGCCAGCGAATTCCCGCCAACAACACTACGAAAATTCCGGACATTGCCACCATGATGGCGGTCCCGGTGTCATTCTGCACAACGATGAGACCTGCAGGCACAATAATCATGACCGCCGACCAAAAGAGATGCTTGAAACGCGGTGGCAGCGGCCTGCTGGCCAGATACCAGGCCACCAGCATGGGCACAACAAACTTCATCAGCTCCGATGGTTGAAAGCTCGGCAAGCCCGGCAAGTCGAGCCAGCTGCGGGCACCATTCATCTCCACCCCGACAAACAGGACCAGCACCAGAATCGCGAGGCCTCCGGCGTACATTGTCGGTGACCAGGAACGATAAAAGTGCACGCTGAACTGTGCCACCGCAAACATCAGGAAGAGCCCGACTGTCATGCCTGTGGCCTGCCGCTGCAGCAAAGCCTGATCGCCATCGCTGGCACTGTTCAGTACAAACAGGCCGAATCCACAGAGCAGCAACACGCCAACCAGAAGCGGCAAGTCGATATGCAAGGTGGTTGAGGATTTGCCGACGCGATTCTGAGAACGCCGCAAACCGCCAGACTGGCGGACGAAATCGTGGCTAATCATCGGCTTGGCTTAACAGTGCACGTGACGCTTCTGGCTCGTCATCACCATCGAGGTCAAGCTTGAGAATGTCGAGCAGATAGGCATCAGTGACTGCCTTGGCAATGGGCCCAGCTACGCCACCGCCGGACTCACCGTTTTCAACGAATACGGCTACCGCGATTCGGGGCGAAATTTCTTCATGCAGTGCCGGAGCGAAAGCGACAAAGAGCGCGTGGTCCTTGTTAAGATCCGACACCTGGATATCGTCGCTGGAGAGAATGCTTTGATCGATACTCACTACCTGTGCTGAGCCTGACTTGCCACCGAGGATATAGGGCATATCAGGGTCCTTCTGGGCTATTGCCTCATAGGCAGTACCGTTATCGCGGAAAGTGGAGGAATACGGTCTGTGCACAACCATCGTCATTGACTCTTGCATGTAGCGCCAGTAGTCCGGGTCCTCGACCACGATATCCGGCCGGGGATTCTCAATCTCTGGCTCGAAGGGCACACCGTTTATGGCCTTGAGCATGCGCGGCTCGACGACCACACCATTGTTCGCAAGAATCGCCGTCGCCGTTGCAAGCTGTAGTGGAGTCGCCCACATATAACCCTGACCGATAGAAGAATTCACCGTGTCGCCTGGATACCAGGGCTCGCCCCGTGTGCTGCGTTTCCACTCCCGCGAGGGCAGAACGCCGGTACGTGCGAAATCGATATCCAGCGCATAGTTGTCGCCGAAGCCAAACTGCGCGAGAAAACTGTGCATGGTATCAATGCCCATGCGCACGCCGAGGTCATAGAAGAAGGTATCGCAGGACTGAAAGATAGCCCGCTGCAAGTCAGTCTGGCCGTGACCGCCACCGATCGCGGTGCGGAGCGTCCAGTCCCCCCAGCGATAAGATACGCCCGGCAAACGGAAATATCCCGGGTCCTGAATCGTGTAATCGTAATCGACAAACTCGTGCTGCAGGCCGGCAAGACCGATAAACGGTTTCACTGTCGAACCCGGAGGATAGGGATTGGTCGTGCGATCAAACAGCGGTGTATTGATGCGATCGTTAACCAGCACACTATAATCTGTGCTGCTGATTCCAGTGACGAACAGATTCGGGTTGAAGCCCGGCTTACTGACCATAGCGAGAATGCCACCAGTCGCGGGATCGATAGCGACTACTGCTCCACGAAAGTCGCCCAGTGCTTCGTTCGCCGCAATCTGTAACTCGCTATGCATATGCAGAGTCAGGTTCTTTCCGGCGACCGGGTCGGTACGATCGAGTCTGCGCATGACCTGACCGCGGTTGTTCTTCTCAACCAGTTCATACCCGACCGTGCCGTGCAGCAGATCCTCATAGGTTCTCTCAATACCCGATTTCCCGATATGGTTGGTGCCACCGTAGTTTTCCCGCTCCAGCTCGTCGAGCCGATCGAGTTCCTCACGATTGATCTCCGAGACATAGCCGACACTGTGAGCCGTCAATGCAGCGAGAGGATATTGGCGAACGAACTGAGGTTCGATCGCTATTCCGGGTAAAAGATGGCTATTCACTGCAACCCGAGATTTTTCTTCGTCATCGAGTACATAGCGCAAAGGAATCGACGCGAATGGCACTCTGTTGCGCTGCAGCCGGCGGTGAAATTGTTCGATGTCATCGTCGGTGAGACGTATCAGCCCGCCAAGCTCCTCAAGCAGCGCATCCATGTCCTCGACTTGCTCACGCACCACAGTCAGGTTGAAGATAGGCTGGTTGTCTGCCAGCAGCTTGCCAGCGCTGTCGAAGATCAGGCCGCGCGCGGGAGGCACATACTGCGAATGCAAGCGATTGCCATCTGAGCGCGCCGAAAAGTACTCATACTGATAGATTTGCAGATTGATGAGCTTGGCGACCAGGGCCGCAAACAGCAATACCACGAAGATACCGGCAAGCAGCAAGCGGCGAACAAACAAACGCCGTTCTGCTTCGTGATCTTTGAGCTGCCATTTTGCGCCCATACTCAATGCAACCTGCCTGGACGTGTACGTCCTGAATAATTGGAGATTGGGGTTGTTAGCCCCTTTAATCGGCTTAAGAAGGCGACGCTTAACCTGTCTGTACGCCGGGGAACACCATTAGACAGGCAAAGACCGAAATAGTTTACTCGCCTTATGCCTTCAATTTACGCGTTATGTACAGTGTAGCGTGAACCGCTGCCTGGAATTAAGTGCAAGTGCAGCAATTCACTCACGGTGGTAGGGATGCCCCTTGTTCAAGCTGTGTGCACGATAGAGTTGCTCGACAAGGAGTATCCTGACTAGCGGATGTGGGAGAGTCAGGGCCGATAGAGACCAGGTCTCATCTGCGCGTAGCAGACAGCGCGGATCCAGCCCATCGGGACCTCCGACCAGCAGTTGCACGTTGCGCCCCTGCCCTAGAATAGTCTCCATTCGTCTGGCAAGGCTTTGCGTATCCAGCGACTTGCCTTTTACGTCGAGCGCTACCACGAAGTCGCCACCGGTGAGCTTGCCCAGCATGGCGTCACCTTCCTTCTGGATGCACTGCGCAATATTGGCATTCTTGCCGCGCTTGGCCATGGGAATTTCTACTATCTTGAAGCCGAGTTCGTTGCGAATGCGTTTACCGTACTCTTCAACTCCGGCTTCGACCCAATCGGGCATGCGCGTACCTACAGCAACCAGCGACATCGCCATTGTCCCGCTCCTACTTCACTCTCTCCTTCATTTCACTCCTGCTCGTTCCTGGCCGCTTCAGCCTGGAAACTCCACAAGTCTTCGAGATTATAAAGTGCGCGTACTGGCGCCATCATAATGTGCACAACGACGTCGCCTGCGTCGACCAGAACCCACTCTGATTGCACCTTGCCTTCAACACCGACTATTTTGCCGCCGGCTGCTTCGATTTTTTCAACGACTTCATTGGCAAGTGCCTTGATGTGAGTACTCGACCTGCCAGTCGCGATGACCATGTAGTCAGTTATCTCAGTCAATTTACGCACATCAATAATCTTGATGGACTGCCCTTTCATATCGTCAAGGGCCTGCTCCGCCGACTGTGCGAGTTTCTTGCTATTCAATTTCTTTTCCTTTCGATCCACAGCGTTCAATCCAACGCGTCAGAAAGACCAGCTTCAGGCTGACTCCTGCCGTCTGTAAAGTTGTTTATCCAATATATACCCATTCACTTCTTTGCCTAACATCTGCAGCACATCGCCCTGATTGGCACGCAAAGAGTTGCGTACCTGCGTGGAGGACAAGTCGTTATTGAATTGCTCTGCGAAATAGATACAACCCGAATCACAAGCAAATAAATCACCCGGATTCTCAACGCTGCGTTCCGCATAAGCCGTTGCTCGCAATACCGCATCCTGCAATTTGCCACCACGACGGTTCAGTACCAGCAAGTGCGCGTAATCAAATAGCTGCTGCCAGCGATGCCAATGCGGCAAACTATTAAATGAGTCGAGCCCCATTATCAGAACAAGATGTTGCGCAACTTGTTCATCGTACAGAGACTGTAGCGTGTCGACAGTGTAGGAAACACCACCACGGGTCAGCTCTCGGGTATCAATCCGCAATTTCGGCATGCCCCGTGTTGCGAGTTCAAGCATATGCAGGCGCTGTTCGGGACCGGCGGTTGCGGGATCACGATGATTGGGCTGCAGACAGGGCACCAGTCTCAGTTCATCGAGATCAAGCAAAGACACTGCAAAATTGGCCGCTTCGACGTGCCCATTGTGCACTGGGTCGAACATGCCGCCGTAGACACCGATTCGTGACGTCATTGCCTGACGTGGCCATCTCCCAAAACGATATATTTCTGGGAAGTCAGTCCTTCAAGCCCAACCGGCCCGCGCGCATGGAGCTTGTCAGTGGAGATTCCGATTTCGGCGCCCAGTCCATACTCAAAGCCGTCTGCAAAACGTGTCGAGGCGTTGATCATTACCGAGCTCGAATCAACTTCACGCAAAAAGCGCTGCGCTTTAGAATAATTTTCTGTGATGATCGATTCAGTATGCTGTGAACTGTAGCGATTGATGTGTTCAATAGCCTCGTCCAATCCAGTGACAATCTTCACCGAGATAATTGGCGCCAGGTATTCGGTTTCCCAATCCAGCTCAGTGGCCGCGACCAGTGTAGCGTCCAACTCAAGAGATTTCTCGCAGCCGCGAATCTCGACCCCGTGTTCGCGGTAGCGTGCAAACAATTCAGGAGCAACTTTTGCTGCCACACTCTCAGCAATGAGTAATGACTCCAGCGTGCAACATGTTCCGTAGCGCTGGGTCTTGGCATTGACCGCCACCTTGATCGCCTTGTCAAAGTCTGCCTCATCGTCGATATACAGATGGCAATTGCCATCGAGATGTTTGATGACTGGCACGCGAGCGTCGCGGCTTATGCGCTCAATCAGCCCTTTACCGCCGCGAGGCACAATCACGTCTACATATTCCGGCATTGTGATGAGCTGCCCCACTGCTTCGCGGTCTGTTCTGTCCAGCACCTGAACGACATGCTTGTTCAGCCCCGCCTGCTCGAGCCCGGTGGCGATACAGGCTGCTATCGCCTGATTGGAATGCAGGGCCTCTGAACCGCCACGCAAGATTGTTGCGTTGCCACTCTTGAGGCAAAGGCTTGCTGCCTCGCAAGTCACATTCGGTCGCGATTCATAGATGATCCCGATGACCCCCAAAGGAACCCGCATTCGGCCTACCTGAATCCCACTCGGTCGATATTTAAGATCTGAGATAGCGCCCACGGGATCATCCAGAGTCGCCACTTGCCGCAGTCCCTCGATCATACCGTCGATGCGAGCGTCAGTTAGTTCCAACCTGTCGAGCAGTGCTGCATCGAGCTGCTTGGCGCGTCCCGCTTCAAGGTCTTGCTGATTTGCAATCATTAACGCAGCGCGCGACTCATTTATCGCCGCTGCGATTGCCAGCAACGCCTCATTCTTCTGCCCAGTGCTCGCTTTGGCTATCTCTCGCGAAGCGGCACGCGCCTGCACGCCGAGATTGCGCATGTAGACCTCTATGCTCTCCGCGGAGGCTATGGATGATTCTGCTGTATTCATTTCTGGCTCTGCTAACTGCTCACTTGTCTCGTTTGTCGTTTCGCGACTGACTCTCGACCGATTCTCGACCGCCTCTCCCGGAATCCAATTCAGGGCAGCGGTGATGACCTAACTCGCCAAAATCGCTCTGGTTTCCAGGATTTCCGCAACCAGCACTCCCTACGAAGCGCCCATTGCGAGGAAGACAGGGATTATAGCGAATATCGCAGCCTGCCGCCCACTTAAGAAGCAAAGGCGTATCTGGACCGATTTGCTGACTGGATTGGCCATTCAGCCGGGCGGCGGGTGAAGTCGAGCAGACGCACTACTCGACTTGATCCCGAACTGTTGATGAGTGCCTGCCTGGGAAATCGCCGCGCCGTTCCTGCTACAGGAACTTGCTGGAACGCAGAGGATATGAACCCTTAATAGACAGCCCGGCAAAATAACCGATATTCTCTGTACCTTGAAAAACGAACACAGCAAGACATGAGCTGAAAGCCAAGCATAGAAAAGCAAGCACACGTCTCCCACAACTACCTGACAGCACTGGATACTGCATGAGCGAAGAGAATTCTGAACACGGCGTTGGTGAAGAGAGCCAGGATCAAGCAACAGTATTACAAGCACTGGCTCCAGTATTGGTACTGATCAGCCTGCTTTCGTTTTCGGTTTATCTGTTCGGCGAAGATGCGAGCTACGGCCCGAACCAGATTGCGCTCTGCATCGGCGCCGCAGTCGCGGCATTCATCGGCTGGCGCAATGGCCAGAACTGGGATGCCCTCGAACAGAGCATTATTCGGGGAGTGACGGTCTCCCTTAAACCGATACTGATACTGTTCAGTGTCGGCCTGCTGATCGGCAGCTGGATCTTGTCAGGCACCGTACCGACAATGATCTATTACAGTCTGCTCATCCTCGATCCCGCTATCTTCTATGTTGCAAGCTGCATCATCTGTGCACTGATTGCACTTAGCATCGGTAGTTCGTGGACGGTCGCAGGGACTGTCGGAATCGCGTTGATTGGCGCTGCGGCGGGCATGGGACTTTCAGTAGAAATTACTGCCGGAGCCATTATTTCCGGAGCCTACTTCGGAGACAAGATGTCTCCCCTGTCAGAGACTACCAATCTGGCACCAGCAGTTGCTGGCACCGACCTGTTTACCCACATTGGTCACATGGTCTGGACAACGCTGCCGAGCATCTCAATTGCGCTCGTACTGTTTGCACTGATAGGACTCAACATCGATACCACGAACAGTGCAGCTGATCTCGCAATCACCATGCAGTTGCTCAACGACAACTTCACATTGAATGGCTTGATGCTGTTACCTGTCGTGGCACTGTTAGTGATGGCGAACAAGCGCCTCCCTCCCATTCCAACCATTATGGCTGGCGCCGCACTCGGTGTCGTACTCGCGCTGATCTTTCAGCGCCCCGCCATCATGCAATTGCCGGGTGATGCACCCAATGCTTTCCTCGCGATACTGCGTGGGGTCTGGTACACCTTGTTCGACGGTTTCGTACTTGATAGCGGCAATGCGACACTGGATGACCTGATGACCCGGGGCGGCATGAGCAGCATGCTCAATACCGTGTGGTTGATTCTTTGCGCCATGGTATTTGGCGCGGTGATGGATTTCACAGGGCTACTGCGCAGCCTGGTCAGCTATGCACTCTCTTTCGTGCACAATACAGGGAGCCTGATTGCAACAACTGTTGTCACTTGCATCGGAGCCAACATTATTACGTCCGACCAGTATATTGCTGTGGTACTGCCAGGCCGCATGTACAAGCTGGAGTATGAGAAGCGTAATCTGGATATGAAGAACCTGTCGCGAACGCTCGAGGATGCAGGCACAGTGACCTCACCGCTTATCCCCTGGAATACCTGTGGTGCCTATATGGCTGGCACTCTGGGAGTCGCCACATTCGCCTATTTACCCTACTGCTTCTTCAATCTCATCAACCCGATCGTCGCAGTAATCTATGGCTTCTTTAACTTCAAGATTGCCTCAATCGGGGAGCAGCAAGCCGCCTGATCAGGTCGCCTCAGCAATTTCGAACTTGAGCTCTACCACATTGCCCTCAGGGTCATCGATATAAATGGAGCGACCGAAGCCCTGCGCTCCATAACGTTCGGCGAATCCTGAATGCTTGATGTCTCGCGCGGCGAGGTCCGACAGCACGTCCTCTTCTTTGCATTTGGCGATACACAGACAGAAATGATCGATGTTGCGGCCATCCTGACGCGGTGCCACTCCACCCAATCGTCCCAGCTGACTATCGACTGGTACCAGATCGATCAGCGCGTTGCCTGCGCGTAACTGCACGAGGCCAACAGATGCTTCCAGCTCCCGCTCAACCTTGCAGCCGAGAAAACCAACATAAAAATCCAGCATGGCTGGCATTTTGCTCGTGCGGACGACAATATGATCGAGCCCCAGCACCCTGATCATTGCACAACAGCCCTTGCATAAGGGGACTCGTCACAGTGCATAAGCATACAGACTATATGACATTCTGCAGACATAGTTCTTCCGGATAGGGTTTCATGTAATAGGAATCGGCAATGTACTCATTCGGGTGCCGCCGAAAATGATGATTCAGCAGCGTTATCGGCACGATCAGAGGCAGCTGACCCAGACGGTATTTTTCGATGGTCTGGAGCAACTCCTGCTTGTCGTCGCCGTCGAGGAATTTCTTCAGATACCCCTGTACATGCTGCAGTACGTTGACATGGTTCTTGCGCGTTGCACGAATCTTCATCAAGGCCATGAAATCGTGCAGATACTGTCGACTGTTCTCAGCCAGATTGTCCTTGTTTGTTGCCGCAACCAAACGCCCCAGATCGCGATAAGCAGATTGCTCCCTGCTCATCAGAATGAGTTTGTGTCGCGCGTGAAATTCGATCAGAGCGGGCACAGTGAGCGACTCTGCCATCTCATGCCAGCGCCGCATTGCGAAGACGCGCTGAATAAAGTTCTCCCGTAACACTGCATCGCCTAGCCGACCCTCTTCTTCGATTGGCAAGTACGGAAAGTTTTTCATCAATTGACTGGCAAAGAACCCTACGCCTTCGCGGCTGGGCATGACATCATCCCAGACTTTGACCCGTTCCATCCCACAGCTGGGAGAGTCTTTTTTCAAAATGTAGCCACACAAGGCCTGCTGCCAATGAACCTGATCATCGGCGCAGCGCTGCAGTGCGTCTGTATAATCCGCACTGTAGTCGTCAACCTGAACACAGCGAATCTGCCCCTCTGGCTGACGCTGCAAACGAATCGGTTTGCGAGGCACACCCAAGCCAATGGCCAGCTCAGGGCAGAACGGCTGAAAAGTGAAATACTCACTCAGCGTACCGGTAATATAAGAGTGCCCCTTGTGACCGCCGTCATAACGCACTCTCTCGCCCAGCAAACAACTACTGATACCTACCGGAATGCCATCCGTTTTCTGCTTGTTATCACTATGCTCCATAGTCTTTTGTTGAACTCGTCTCTTGTTAAACTCGTCTCTTGTTGAATCAACTGAGCAAGACGCAGAGCCAGTTACGAATCCCGCAAGCCCTGCAGGTCGAAGTCGCCGCGCACCAGCGCTTCTTTCTGCGTCCTCGCCAATTGCTTGATTCTATACTCCAGTTTCAAAGCTTCGGATCTGTTGTTAACAGAAATCTGATAGACTAATTGAAGAGGCCCCTTGCCGCGCAGCGATTTTGCACCTTTGCCACGACCGCCCTCACCACGATGTTCGCGCAATCTGCGTTCGATATCGGTGCTAATTCCAGTATACAAACTGCCATCTGCACAGCGCAGCAGATAGAGCTGCCAGGGCTTAGTGGAGTGCATGGTCAATCACTTTGCCTGGCTGACCAGACTTCTCCTTCGAGGCTCGCATGCCCCTCGTCCTGCAACTTCAGCAGATGTGCAAGCAAGGTCTTCTTGGCCCAGGGGAGCAAATGTTCGGCAACGTCATCATAGACATCAAGTACCAGACTATCGAGGGTACATCGGCCCAGACGCTGCAAGCCGGCCAGCACCTTGGCTTCGCGTTGTAAGCGATGTGCGATCAGATTGCTGAATTCCAGCTGCGGATCGTGCATTACCTCACCATGACCGGGGGCCAGCATTTGCAGATCCATCGCCTGCAGGCGGCGCAGTGATTCGAGATAGTGGCTCATATTGCCATCCGGCGGCAGGATTACAGGCGTTGTGCCCTGTAACACATGATCGCCAGTGAACAGGAGCCTCTCTTCCGCGAGTAAAAAGCACAAATGATTGGAGACGTGTCCCGGTGTATGCAGGAGTTCGATACTGTAATCACCCCCATCGATGACGTCGCCGTCCTGCCAATAACTGCTGGGGTGAAAGGTCTGGTCCTGCCCTACCGCATCCGGTACTGCTAACCCGACCAGTTGGGCACCTGTCGCTTGTTGCAGACGCAGCGCACCGGGCGAATGATCGCGATGGGTGTGGGTAACGAGAATATAATCCAGATTGTTGTCGCCGAGCGCATCGAGAATGGCATCGAGTTGGCGCTCGTCCGCCGGCCCGGGATCGAGCAGACAGGTTTTTTCCCCAACAATCAGATAGCTATTGGTGCCCGGCCCGGTCATCGGGCCCGGATTATGGCCCAGAATGCGAAACACAGGGATGGATTGTGTTGGAATAGCTACTGCTTCACCGGCTTTGCCCAGCATATCTCTACCTGTCTCAGCGAGACCTTCTCATTCAGTACAGATCATAACCTGCCCGGCCTGCACACCAAAATCCGGCTGGAGTTTCGGGATGATTCACGACATAATTGCCGGCTTTAAAAATACGTCAAACTCTCAGACTGTGAGGCTTCGCCCGAGCCGACAGATCATCGAAAAACATCAGCTGACAGAGCTGGAATCAGCCCGCTCTCTTTGTGTCCCGACGTGCCTTGCCCTGGCTCACTCCCCTGCGAGTGGTTCGTGACGTCAATCGAGATCGTACTGCAAGCCGGCTCCTGTACGTCGAATACATCAGGAAGAATCAGTATGCACAGGATCAAGACATTTAACACAATCTCTCCCTTGGGACTCGAGCGTTTTCCCAAAGACAAATTTGAAGTTGGCCCGGAGATTGACAATCCTGATGCAATTTTACTGCGCAGCCAAAAACTCGACAGCAGCATCCTGACCGATCAGTTACGCGCAATCGCGCGCGCCGGTGCTGGCACCAACAATGTCCCTGTCAGCGACTGCACTGAGCAAGGGGTCGTGGTCTTCAACACACCTGGCGCCAATGCTAATGCTGTAAAAGAGCTGGTACTCTGCGGGATGCTACTCGCCTCACGTGGCATCGTGCCCGGTATCGCTTTCGCAAATGAGCAGTCTCCAGGCGCTGATTACGCCGAACTCAACAAACTCATGGAGGCGGAGAAGAAACGTTTCAAAGGATCAGAGATCGCAGGCAAAACGCTCGGCGTAGTCGGGCTTGGCGCTATCGGTTCTCTGGTCGCCGAAATGGCCATCAGCCTCGGCATGAAAGTTCAGGGCTATGATCCGGCGCTCTCTGTCGCAGCTGCCTGGCGTCTGCCGAGTCAGGTTAAACGAATTGAAAACCTGTCTTCCCTGGCGGCGTCCTCGGATTTTATCTCCTTACACTTGCCTGTTCTGGAATCTACTCGCGGCCTGATCAATGCGGACTTTTTTGGCGCCATGCGTGAAGGAACCAGCCTGTTGAATTTTGCCCGGGATGAAATTGTCGATACAAATGCGTTGCTCGCAGCACTGGATGGCGGCCGTGTATATCGCTACGTGTGCGATTTCCCACGCCCTGAATTCGCAGGCAGGGATAATGTCATCGCTATGCCGCATATCGGCGCGAGCACCCAGGAAGCGGAGGAGAACTGCGCGGTCATGGCAGTCGACCAACTCACCGACTTTTTCCAGAATGGCAACATCAAGAATTCGGTCAATTTCCCGGCATTGTTTCTCGACAGGGCCGCTGATGCAGAACCAGGCACACGTCTCGCCATCAGCAACAGAAATGTGCCAAAGATGCTCGGCCAGATTCTTTCAATTCTTGCCGACCAGAACATCAATGTTATCGACATGTTAAACAAGTCTCGCGATGACATTGCCTACAACCTGATTGATCTGGAGAGCACTCCTTCCGACTCTGCCTTACAGGCAATTAGTGACATTGAAGATGTCATCAAGGTAACGCTCCTCTAAGAAGACACACCAACAGAATTTCATTTACACGAACCAGGATTACATTATGTCTCGAGTATTTAATTTCGGCGCTGGCCCCGCAATGCTGCCACTGGAAGTCATGGAAAAAGCACAAGCTGAATTTCTTGATTACCGGAACATGGGTGCGTCCGTAATCGAAATCAGCCATCGCTCCAAGGAGTTCGATGACGTCATCAATCGCGCCGATGAACTCCTGATCGAGTTGGCTGGCATTCCTGACAATTACAAGATTCTCTATGTACATGGTGGCGCTCAGATGCAGTTCTCGGCCATTCCGCTGAACCTCATCAACCGCCTGCCTGCACGCAAGGCGTCGTTTGTCATCACGGGCAATTTTGCCAGCAAAGCGAGCAAGGAAGCGGCGCGCTATGGCACTCTGCTCGAAGTCGCCAGCAGTAAAGATCAGAATTTCAGCTATATCCCCGAATTCGACGCAGCTAACCTCGACCCGGAAAGCTCTTACCTGCACATCACCAGCAACAACACATTGTTCGGTACGCGTTGGAACAGCTTTCCGAATAGCGGCGATGTACCACTCGTGGCCGACATGACCTCTGAACTGATGTCTCGCAAGCTGGACATTAACCAGTTCGGCGTTATCTATGCCGGCCTGCAGAAGAATCTCGGACCATCCGGGCTCGCGGTAGTCATCATCAGGGAAGACTTGCTCGAGCATGCTCTGCCAGAAACGCCGTCCATGCTCAACTACAAAACCTATGCTGAACAACACTCGTTGGCCAATACCAACAACACGTTTGCCATTTACATGATGCAACTGGTTCTGGAGTGGCTGAAAGACCAGGGTGGTGTTAGCGAGATTGAGAAGCGCAATGACGCGAAAGCAAAGCTGATCTACGATTGCATCGACAGCACCGATTTCTACTACGGTACTGCGCAGCCGGCACACCGCTCGGTCATGAACATCACGTTCAACCTGAAGAACGAAGATCTTCTCGCCAGCTTTTTGAGCGAAGCGGATGCCAATGGACTCTACGCACTTAAAGGCCACCGCGATGTTGGTGGAATACGCGCTTCAATCTACAACGCCATGCCTGTTGCAGGCTGTCAGGCGCTGGTTGATTTCATGCAGGATTTTGAAAAGCGCAACGGTTAACGAGACCTGCTATCGCCGATAATTTACTCTCGACTGCGCCCGGGTTACCTTGAAAGGGGAATTCCCGGGCAGCATTCGAGTCAAGGCGGCCATGCGTAAAATCATTCATTGCGACTGCGATTGTTTCTACGCATCAATCGAGATGCGCGACAATCCCCAACTGGCCAACCTGCCAATCGCAGTTGGCGGCTCCCCTGAGAGACGCGGAGTTATCGCCACTTGCAACTACGCTGCACGCGGATACGGGATTCACTCTGCCATGGCCTCGGCAACCGCGAGAAAGCGCTGCCCCGATCTGATCATTATCCGTCCTGACATGGAAAAATACCGTGCTGCCTCAGCGCGCATTCATGACGTTTTCCGGCGCTATACCGATATTATTGAGCCACTCTCACTGGACGAAGCGTTTCTCGACGTATCCCGGTGTGAACTCTTTGACGGCAGTGCGACACGCATCGCAGAACAGATCAGGGCAGACGTTCGATCTGAAGTTGCCATCACCATCTCCGCCGGAGTTGCGCCGAACAAATTCCTCGCCAAGATTGCCAGCGATTGGCAGAAGCCGGATGGCCTGTTCGTCATCCGCCCGGCTGAGGTAGACGCATTCGTCCGCGAACTGCCAGTAAAGAAACTCCATGGTGTGGGTAAAGTCACCGCGGAGAAGATGCACAAACGAGGTATCAAGGTGTGTGCAGACTTGCAGCAATTCACTCGCGAAGAACTCGAGGCAGAATATGGTAGCTTTGGCAGACGTTTGCATGATCTCTGCCGTGGAATAGATAATCGCCCCGTGCAGACTGAACGCCAGCGTAAATCGGTGAGCGTTGAGAATACATTTTCCTCAGATTTGCCGGACCTAGATTCCTGCCTGAACGCACTACCTGATCTCGCCACTCAACTGCAAGAACGATTGGGCCGACTGGAAAAACACTATGCGATTCACAAGCAATTTGTAAAAATCAAATTTCGAGATTTCAGTCAGACCACTGTGGAGATGCTCTCGCAATCACTCGATCTGGAAAACTTTTTACAGCTCTGCAGTGAAGGCTATAGCCGCCGGAACAGCCCTGTACGTTTGCTCGGCCTCGGAGTAAGAGTACAAGCTCCTGCTGAGAATGAAGCAAACGATACAAGCAACGACCAACTCACATTCAGCCTGGATTGAGGATAGAGCACTGTCTATGGGCAGATACAGACCACCACAAGCACCGGGTGCAAAATACATCACGGCGGAAGGGGAACTACGACTGAAGGCTGAACTACATCAGTTATGGAAAATTGAGCGACCTCAAGTCACCCAGTCCGTTTCAGAAGCTGCGGCAATGGGGGATCGTTCGGAAAACGCAGATTATATCTATGGCAAGCGACGGTTGCGGGAAATAGATCGTCGTGTTCGCTATCTCAGCAAGAGACTTGATGAAGTGACTGTTGTGTCACAAGCACCTGACGATACCAGTAAAATATTTTTCGGTGCCTTCGTCTCGCTCGAGGATGAAGAAGGTGCGATACATCGCTATCGACTCGTTGGACCCGACGAGATCGATCCCAAGAAAGGCTACATCAGTATCGATTCACCCATGGCGAAAGCACTGCTGGGCAAGAGAATAGAAAGCGATATCACAATACAAACCCCGCAAGGCGAGCGCGAGTACTACGTGCTGGCGATCGACTACGAGCAATGAGCACTCGCCATGTCACTGTAGTGGCCGCACCTTCTGCACTGGGCTCAACGATTACTATCCCGCTGGAGATGTTGCAGGCGGCGAACGACATTGCGCGCGCCCAGGACAGAAGACAGGATCTCCCGCACATCGAATTGGTCGGCACTACAAGCGGCAAACTCACACTCGTCGGTGGGCTATCAACCGTCTGCGAGCGGTCAATCAAAGACATCCGGAAAACCGATCTCGTGTTTGTTCCAGGCATGTGGGGCAATCCCCAAGCAGCTGTCAGGAAGCACCCACATCTGGTGTCCTGGCTTCATGAAATGCACAGTCAGGGCGCCACTCTCTGCTCCATCGCTACAGGTGCTTTCTTTGTCGCCGAAGCACGACTTCTGGACGGGCTGGCGGCAACCACGCACTGGCGCTACTTTGACCTCTTCGCACTGCGTTACCCGCAAGTGAAACTACAGCGCAAGCGCTTCATCACTCAAGACCAAAACATCTTTTGTACCGGCAGTGTGAATGCAGCGCGCGATATCATGCTGCACTTCGTCGAGAACCTGTTCGGAGAAAATATTTCCAATCAGGTGTCGCGGCATTTTACTCACGAGTTGAAGCGCTCATACGAGTCACAGCTGCTGAAGCACAACCAGTCCAGCACGCACCACGATGAGACGATCATCAAGGTTCAGGAATGGTTACAAGACAATTTTGCGGAACCTGTTCAAGTGCGCGATCTCGCTACCCGCTTTCAGCTCAGCCCTCGTTCGCTGAACCGTCGCTTCAAACAGGCAGCAAACACTACGCCCTTGCAATACTTGCAGGAACTGCGAATAGCGCAGGCAAAGGCCTTGTTGAAACAGAGCAATCTGGTGATATCGGAAATCGCTGATCAGGTAGGCTATCAGGATGCCAGTTATTTTACTGGCCTGTTCAAGAAGATGAACTCAGTAACACCGAACGAATATCGACGTTTGGTTCGAAACAAATTATTTACTGCTGAGAGCGGTAATCAACCAGGATCACCCTGATTGATTACCCCGTGATTGCAGCGTCAGGCAGTGGATCTTTTTTCGAGAGCAGCCAACTGTTCTGCACTTGCCTCTTTCTGATGGTTCTTCTTCCACTCTGAGTACGGCATACCATAGACTGCTTCGCGAGCAGAATCGTAATCGATTTCTACTCCTCTCTCGTCTGCTGCGGCTGAGTACCACTTGGCCAGACAATTTCGACAGAAATTGGCCAGAATCATCAGATCGATATTCTGCACATCCTTGTTGTCATCCAGATGTTTCAGCAAACGCCTGAAAGTCGCTGCTTCGATATCTGTACGAGTTTGCTCATCCATATTGATTCACTGCCCTCTTGCTAATTGAGAAGATCACCGACTGCCACATCTGCTTTATGAGGCGGCACAGTCCGGTGCTTTTTGTCTATTGATTTGAGTTGTCGCTCCGCGGCATTGAACGCATCGCGGATGGCGACATAGAGATCTTCGTGCGCATGATTGTCATGTTGATCCTGATTGACGCGCACTTCTTTTGACGAAGTATGAATTTCCAGACCGACAGAATACACCCTGCCTTTATGGTGATTGTTGTGCGGAGAATCCAGAACAACCCGACCGGAAATCATTTCGTCGCAGTAGCGTCCAAGTTTGTTGATTCTCTTATTAACAGCGTCTGCGATCGCGTCGGATTGATCGATATTGTGAAAAACAATCTGAAATTCATTAGTCATAAAAAACTGTCTCCTAATTTCTAGCGGTTTAAGAAAAGTGTTTTTATAAGTTGCAGAATCCTCCTCTCGGTTGCCTCAACAAGATAGAAAAGCTGTCAGAACTGCGCAGCAAAGCACAACGTACGCGCTGCGGTACGCTTAGAACAAAATACGGGTGAAATTGCAGTACTGCGAGGATGTGTGAGCTTGATCGGGATAATGTGCGCCACAGTTGCCATACTGAACATGGCAAGGAATGAAGTGGCACTTTGCGTCGTGCTGCCAGCGACCTGATCAGCACCGTGGAAGTGTGGGTTACCAGACTAACTGACGCTGGCATTGTCCCTCCTTATCTGACTCTAAATCTAGATTACTCCTTTGCCAGAGAATTGTCTAAGCCTGATCAGGGTTTTTGTAACACCAGTGCCAGGGCTCGTAGTCGATCCCCTGAGAGTTGCCCCGTGGGTAGCTGAGCACAAAGCCAAAGCTTGCCGCATGCTCACTAAGCCACTGGAATGCCTCGGTATTTTCGAAAGCTTCAACCAGGGCGTCGCACCCGATCGTGCCAATATCGATGGCTCTTCCCGTGTGATGCTCGCTGAATCCGGGTGCCGCATTAACACACAGAATGTCCTCTATCGCCTGTCCCTGTGCCAGCTTCTTTGCGATCAGGTTCTGCTGATACTCCAGACTGCGAAACGCCGAGATCAGATGCAAGCTAACCCCAGATTCGGCCGCAGCCTGGCGCATTGCTGCCCAGGCCGTGCAGGCCCTGCTGGTAAGTCGCTGCGGCCGACCATAGTAGTCGTTCTCAGTTGCTACCAGATCGACAGGCTCAACGCAGAGAGGCAGGCGCGAGTTCCGCAGATAACTGGCAGGAATTCCCAGTGCATTGTGTACTGCCTGCACACGCTCGAGATAGGCATGCTCATTGCTTTGAATCACGTCTTGGGGTGCTCTTGTCATTTGCTGGCTGGTGACCTTGCCGCTAAGGAAGAAAAGGAAATTCCATGCGCGATGCTAAAATTCACGTGTTACAGATGCAAGTGGGATACTCGTCTGCAGCCCGCGGATTGTCGACTGGTGACAGGTATAGCGTGGCCGATATACCCTATATTCTGTCCAGTTTGACCTAGTGGTCAGCGGCGCTCTCTACGTACCATTCCTACTATATTCAAGGGAAACCAGGGTTTCGGTTCAATGGCACGACTACCAATAATCACCGCGATGGGCGGGATCAATGCAGCTGGCAGAACGTCATTCCATCATGGCTACCGCCGCCTTGTGCTCGCAGCACTCGACGACGGCAGTCGTAGTAATACGCTGCAATCCCTGGCAGCACTCACTGGCAGATTGCCAACTGGTTCCGAGAGTCCCGCCGAACTGACAGACAGCTTCCTGAATTCGCTTGCAGACGAGTTGCAGAGCGCGACTCTTATCCGCAAGCTTGAAGCAAACCTGTTCGATCCAAACAAGCTCACGACACTGCGCTCGAGTCCTGTTACTGCGGTAGAAGGTGGCGTAGTGGAGTTTGAAATCCGCCAGCGCCACCTCCCCACGCCGCTGCCGTCAGGATGGCAAGTAGTCAGTGATGCCCAGACTGCTGGCGACAAGGTGCGCGTTCGCTGTACTGAAAGTTTCGAAATGATTCTGCCCAGCGAACACACAAGCCCCGTGAACAGTGCCGGACAATTACCGACTGGATTCGATCCTGGCGCACTCTATGCCGCGCGCAATCACCCGCGAGCCTTGCAGATGATGGTCTATGCCGCTTCCGATGCGATCAATTCGCTGGGTGTTGACTGGCAAGGAGTACGCGATGCCGTGCCAGCCGACCAAGTCAGCGTTTACGCTGGCAGTGGCATGGGTCAGATGGATAGCAATGGCTTCGGTGGCATGCTACAGGCACGCTTATTGGGCCGTAAGGTCACCTCAAAGCAACTCCCACTGGGCTATGCTGAAATGCCTGCCGACTTTATCAATGCCTACTTGCTCGGCAACCTGGGAACGACCGGCACCAATGTTGCGGCTTGCGCCACATTTCTCTACAACCTGCGGCAAGGCATTCGCGACATTCAGACCGGCACACATCGCATCGCCATAGTGGGTACGAGCGAAGCACCTCTGGTTCCCGAAATATTTGAAGGCTTTACCAATATGGGTGCTCTGGCTGACGACGCGGGCCTTGCAGCACTGGATTCGTTGGCCGCTGGCGACGCTCCTGACCATCGTCGTGCCTGCCGGCCATTCGGACAGAATTGCGGCTTCACGCTCGCCGAATCAGCTCAATGCGCCATTCTTATGGATGATGAACTCGCTCTGGAACTGGGCTGCAATATACTTGGCTCAGTAAATGACGTGTTTATTAACGCTGACGGTCATAAAAAATCCATCGCCAGCCCGGGATTGGGTAACTATCTGTCAGTGGCCAAAGCGGCTGCTGTCACCAGGAAGGTCATTGGCGAGGAAGCGCTTCAACATCGCAGCTATGTGCAGGCACACGGCACAGGTACGCCACAGAATCGTACGACGGAATCACATATTCTCAGCGAAGTAGCAAACACATTTGGCATCGCGAACTGGCCGGTAAGTGCCGTGAAGACATATATCGGGCATTCGCTGGCAACTTCCGCCGGTGATCAACTGGCCGCCAGCCTCGGCGTGTGGTCAGAGGGATGGCTGCCGGGAATTACTACGATCGACAACATAGCCGACGATGTTACTCAGGACAATCTCGAGTTTCTGCTGCAGCACAAGGAAGTTGGCAAGAACGGAATGGATGCTGTCATCATCAACTCGAAGGGCTTTGGCGGCAACAATGCCAGCGCGTCAGTTCTGTCTCCGCAGGTGACTCTGCGCATGCTGCAGAAACGCCACGGTGCAGAGGCAATAAAGAAGTATCAGGCTCGCAATGAGAAAATTGCTGAATCATCAGCCGCGTACGATGCAGACGCGCTCGCTGGACGCAACCGCACTATCTACAAGTTTGACCATGAAGTGCTGGGTGCAGCGGACATCTCGATGTCGGATCGCGAAATCAGTATTCGGGACTATGGCAAGTCAGTGTCGCTGGATGTGACAAACCACTACGATGACATGAGCGAGTGACATAACCGTTCACCGCACCCTGCCGCTGGCTAACACACCGACTCAACGCTCACCTCGACCTGAGCCAGACGGCTGGGTGTTAGCAAAGCTCTCCCAGCCCGCTTTATATTCAGACCACTTCGTCTGCATTCAGACCACTTCGTTTACATTCAGACCACTTCGACCGGTTGCGCTTCGGCAATCTTCTGTTTCCAGACCTGCGGTCCGGTCTGATGTACCGATGTGCCGTTGACATCGACTGCCACAGTGACTGGCATCTCATCCACCTCAAACTCGTGAATCGCTTCCATGCCCAGATCTTCGAAGGCGACGACCTTCGCTGCTCTGATTGCCTTGGACACAAGATAAGCGGCGCCACCTACCGCCATCAGATAAACCGCTTTGTGCTGTTTGATTGCATCAATTGCGACCTGACCACGTTCTGCCTTACCGATCATGCCCATCAAACCAGTCTGCTCCAGCAATGGCCCGGTAAATTTGTCCATGCGCGTTGCCGTAGTCGGCCCGGCGGGTCCGATGACTTCATCGCGCACTGGATCGACAGGTCCGACGTAATAGATAAAGCGATTCTCGAAATCCACGCCTTCGGGAAGTGACTCGCCTTTTTCCAACATACCGAGCAGGCGTTTGTGGGCCGCATCACGACCGGTAAGCATCTTGCCTGAGAGCAGCAGCGTATCGCCCGGCTGCCAACTGGCGATTTCTTCGCGAGTCACTGTATCCAGATTGACTTTGCGAGCGCGTGGGCCGACGTCCCAGGTGATCTCTGGCCAGTCCGCAAGGCTCGGCGGCGTCAATTCAGCAATGCCGCTACCGTCGAGTGTGAAATGGGCGTGACGCGTTGCAGCACAATTCGGAATCATGGCCACCGGAAGAGACGCAGCATGAGTTGGGTAGTCTTTGATTTTGATATCAAGCACCGTAGTCAGACCACCGAGCCCCTGAGCACCGATTCCCAGCGCGTTGACCCGATCCATTATTTCCAGCCGTAGTTCCTCAACCCGATTGGCAGGGCCTCGCTTGCGCAGTTCGTGAATATCGATAGGATCCATCAGCGATTCTTTCGCCAACACAGCGGCCTTCTCGGCCGTGCCTCCAATTCCGAGTCCGAGCATTCCCGGCGGACACCACCCTGCACCCATTGTTGGAACAGTTTTCTCAACCCAGTCGGCGATGCTATCGCTGGGATTTAACATCACCATCTTGGCCTTGTTCTCCGAACCGCCCCCCTTGGCAGCCAGCCTGACATCAATTGTGTCACCCGGCACCAATTCCATATGAATTACAGCTGGCGTGTTGTCGCGTGTGTTTTGTCGCTTACCCGCAGGATCGGCCAGGATCGAAGCTCGCAGCACATTGTCAGGATGCAAATAGGCGCGCCGCACCCCCTCGTTTACCAGATCCGCTACTGATTTTCCGCCTTCCCATTGCACATCCATACCGATCTTGAGAAAGACCGTGACGATTCCTGTGTCCTGACAGATAGGCCGCTGCCCTTCTGCACACAGTCGGGAATTGATCAGGATTTGCGCCATAGCATCTTTCGCGGCAGGCGACTCCTCTCGCTCATACGCGTCATGCACTGCTTTCACAAAATCCAGCGGATGGTAGTAGGAGATGTATTGCAGAGCATCGGCTACGCTCTGGATAAAGTCTTCGTTTCGAATCAGGGTCATGTTTTAGCGCTCAAACCGGGTTAATTCGGTGGGTGATCTCGACATACGCCATCCCCGGCTGGATTGGCACTGGGACAACAGCCACGATGGACGACGTGCGAAGAGGTGTATTTTAGCAAGCTGCGAGCCTCATTGCTCGCTGCGAGGGCTAGTGGCTTATGCGGAAGAAGTGCCACCTGAAAGGCAAGAATAGCACTTAGAAACCTCTGATTAACGCTGTTTCAGCAGAAAATCCTTGGCAGCGTTGATCTTCTGGGCGAGATAACTACTGCCGCCCCGGTCGGGGTGCAGCTTCTGCATCAGTGAGCGATGTGCCTTGATGATCTCATCCTTGTCGGGGTCGCCTTCGAGGCCAAGAATCTCCAGAGCAAGCTCGCGTGACATGGCGGATTCGGATGGAGCGTGCTCGTGGCCCCCTCCACCCCCAATATGATCTCTCCACTCACTGTGAGTGCGATCCAGATACGCTTCCAGAATCTGCACTGAGTCTGCATCTGCCGCACACTCGCGATAGAGTGCAATCAGTTGCTCCAACGCCAATTCAGATAGCCGTTGGCTCGCAAATTGCCCCTCGAGCACCTGCCCGTCGAGATCGCCGCTGGCATGATCCAGTTCCATCGCCAGAAAGCGAGTGCGAATCTTCGAACTCTGATTGCTTTTGCCTGCACTGGCGCTGGCAACTCTGGATCTGAACATTCCCCAGAACGGAGCGAGGCGAAGCAGAGTAGGTAGAAAGCGCAAAATAAATGCCGCTGCAGCGCCCAAGGGCGCAAAAATAAAATGTACCGGTAAGCGACCCAGCAGAACGAGAATGGCGACTGCCAGCAACGCGGCGATGATGAAGAAAAGAACACGGGTTTGTCGCGGCGTCAGTGAAAAACGCTGACGCAACGACTTGACCAGGTAATAGGCCAGAATCGGTAGTACCAGCAGAGCAAGCAGTCGGGCAATCATAGTCGCGGCATTCTACTCAGGATTTGAGCTGTTGCTCCAATAACTTCACAGACTGTCCAGAACTGCGAGAAAAATTCTGCAGGGCTTTCAAACCGCCTGCCGCATAGACCGCTACAGCACGCAACAAATCTCGAAGTTGATGCGCACTGGCCGCATCAAATTGCGAGTAAGCTCCTCCTGATAGACGGCACAGTTCCTGAAACGCCTGACGCACTGTGGGGTCACCCCGCTCCTGGAAGATAAACAAAGGAACATTCAGCATGCCGAGTTTGCCTGCGAGATTGGCGAGAACATCCAGATTTTCTTCCATGGCATCACCGATGAATACAAGTCCACGCACCTTGCGACGCTCATTCTCTTGCACGGCATGACGCAGGATTTTTTCCAGTTGGGTGGCACCCGCCTGGCAGTATATGCCCGACATAATCTTGAGCAATTGGCGTGTATCGCTCTGCCAATCGCTAGCAAAAAATTCTCCATAGCCACGAAAGTAACAGAGCTGCAAGTTCAGCCCACCAAGAGCCTGCGCACTCACAAACATATCAGTCTGAAGCTGCGAAGCGACATCCCATGTGGCTTGCCGACTCGCCGTCGCGTCGAGAGAAAAAATCAGCCGCGCGTCCGCCGCCTTGCCAGTCGCTACTGGTGGCATGCTCGCCACTTTCTGCAGGAAATTCGCCACATCGCCGCGTTCAGCCACATCCTTGGACTTGCTGTCACTGCCTGTCGAGGCGGACTTACTTCCCAGTTTGAAGAGATCTTTCATAAATTCAGAATAGCCCAGCAGCTCAGCCTGCGGCAACTATTCCACCGCATCCGGCTTTCCTGCAACACGCAATAGTTGACGAAATTTCCTGCACTCCATATGACTCTCATGGGGACAGTTGGCAACATGATTGAGCAATTCGCGCGTCGCAGTCAGGCGTTTGATTTTCACATCAATTTGCTCAGCCTTCTCAAGCAGGCGCCCCCGATTGATTTGCAAGCGCTTTCCGCCACCTAACATCTGCGCGATGTCATCCAGCGAAAAGCCCGCCTTGCGTCCAAGCGTGACCAGCGCCAAGCGCTCGATTACGCTTGCTCCATATTGCCTTCGCAGACCGTGCCGGCCAGTGGAACTGATCAGCCCTTTCTCTTCATAAAAACGTAAAGCGCTCGTACTCAATCCTGACAAGCGGGCGACCTCAGCGATATCCAATGTTCTCTCCAAAGAATTCTCGACCAAGAACTCTTGACTTAAAGTGAGCTTGAAGTTGCATCATAGACCAACACTAACCTCACACCAACACTGGAAGGTACAACTGATGGCCGAAGCCTCGGAAAACCCGGAATTCTGGAACAGCCGCTACAAAGCGGAGGAATACGTGTACGGCACCGCCCCCAATGACTTTCTCGCCGCACACACAAAACTGCTACCCACTGCCGGTCGCATCCTCACACTCGCCGAAGGCGAAGGCCGCAATGCTGTCTTCCTGGCAGGGCTCGGATACAAGGTTTCGGCGATGGATTTCTCACAAAGCGCCCGCAAGAAAGCCCTGCATCTCGCGACCGAACATGAAGTCAGCATCGACTACTCGCTCGCCACGCTGGAGCAATTCGACATGGGACAAAACCACTGGGACGGCGTCGTCTCAATTTTCTGCCATCCACCCAGCAACACGAGAAAAGCACTCTACCAACGCATCCAATCAGCACTCCGACCGGGCGGAGTATTCCTCCTGGAGTCCTACAACAAAGCTCAACTCAACTACAACACCGGCGGACCAAACCACCCATCCCTGCTCATGAGCCTGAACGAACTCACAACCGCCTTCCAACACCAGAAAATCCTCCTGGCCCAAGACCTGATTCGCGAAGTCCAGGAAGGCAAAAGCCACACCGGCCACGCATCAGTCACCCAATTCATAGCAAGAAAAACAACCTGAACAACGCAGCCCAGAACAAGCTCAAATAAGTAAGGCAAATGGAGTAAGAAAGATAGAAACAAAGAAAGAAGGCTGTCACCTCCAGCCTGGATTTTTCGCCCCTGACGCCGCAATCCCCCCATCAGACAAGACGCCTGATCCCACAGGAGAGGAGCACACACAGGTAGGCAACTCACCAAAATAAACCACCCATCACAGCCGAAGGGAAAAAACCAAACAAAGGCAGTCTTCTCCAGTCTGGATTTTTCGTTCCTGACGCAGCAATTTTCCCATCAGACAAGGCGCCTGATCCCGCAGGGAAGGAACACACACAGGTAGGCAACTCACCAAAATAAACCACCCATCACAGCCGAAGGGAAAAAACCAAACAAAGGCAGTCACCTCCAGTCTGGATTTTTCGTTCCTGACGCAGCAATTTTCCCATCAGACAAGGCGCCTGATCCCGCAGGGAAGGAGCGTACACGTGGGTACGTGACTGACTGAGGATATCAGGCAACGCGGTATGAGGGGAAAAGGGCAAGTCAGGTGCGAAAAATGGTGCGGACGGGGAGACTTGAACTCCCACACCTTGCGGCACTAGAACCTAAATCTAGCGTGTCTACCAATTCCACCACGTCCGCATTTTTCGCTCTGGCCGACCGGTCAGAAACTGTCTCCGGGCCGCCAGGAAAGGCCGCGTATTATACCCAAACCTCCCGGATTGCCAAATCTTCTGCCGCCTTGCCCGAGACCACGCTGGCAGGGTTATACTTGCCGGGCCCAAGATAATCGCTGCAAAGGAATTCGCCATGTCTGATCTGCTCGTTAGCCACAAAGATGGAATCGCCACTCTGACCATGAATCGTCCGGAGGCACGCAATGCGCTGAGCAACGAAATGCGCGCCGAACTGGCGAGCGTACTACACGATGTCGAGCAGGATGACTCAGTACGTTGTGTAGTGCTGACAGGCGCGGGCGATCACTTCATGGCCGGCGGCGATGTGAAAGGCATGGCGGAATCGGTTAAAAAGTCCGCTGCGGAATTGCGCAAGGAATTTATTCTCCGCATCCACGATCTGCACCCCATTATGTTCGCCCTGCGCCGCATGCCGAAACCTGTCATAGCCAGTTGTCAGGGAGCCGCCGCCGGTGCGGGTGTAAGCATGGCTTTGGCCTGCGATATGATCATCGCCGCTGAAGATGCCTTCTTTACTCTGGCCTACTGCCGAATCGGTACCAGCCCGGATGGATCAGCTTCGTTCCATTTGCCGCGCGCCGTCGGCATCAAGAAAGCAATGGAAATCGCGCTGCTCGGTGACCGCTTCGACGCGCAAGCAGCCAAAGAGATGGGCATGATCAATTTCGTTGTCCCGACGGCAGAACTCGCTGCCGAGACAGAAAAACTGGCCCGACGCCTGGCCGATGGACCGACGCATGTTTACGGAAATACCAAAGCCCTGCTCTACCGTTCGCTGGAGAGTGAATTTGAGAGCCAGCTACAAGCTGAAGCAGAGTCTTTTGCCGATTGTGCCTCGCGCGCTGATTTCCGCGAAGGCGTGACTGCATTTGTAGAGAAGCGCGCAGCCAAATTCACCGGTAATTAACAGGCCGATTTGCACTGGCGTATGCAAGAATGGTTGCCGGCGACTAGCCGCCTGGAGGATTAAGCTGTAACTGCAGTTGCTCTACGGTCTGTTGTAGACGAAATAGACTGTCGTTCACTTGCAGGCGATGAGCGTTTACAGATTCCATCGACTCTTCCATGTACTCCAGCCTGCCAACCAGCCCTAACACTGTGCTGTCGCCGCTGTTCAGCGATTGCCGCAGCGCCGAGACCTCATTGCGCATTGCTGCTAGCTCGTTGATATCGGTATTTAACGTTGCCATCGTTTGCGACACCGTCTGCAATTCATTCGCCAGACTGGTTACGCGCGTGTTTGCCGCGCCAATCGCTTCCTGTGACTGAGCGATTTGCTGACTATTGTTCGTGGTGATTTCGTCCTGGCCTTCGTTGGTCAGCTTAAGACGTGCAATCTCTGACTCGATATCCGTAAACTGCCGGTTATTGGCACGCCAATTCGCCCACAGCAAATCGTACTGCTCGATGGTACGGTTGATGTCTTCCATCAGATTGTTATCGGATTCCTCAGCAGACTCTCCCATTAACGCGAGCCGGGTTTCCAGATCGGAAATCCGCAAATTGGCCTGACGCAGATCGGTCTGATAGATCTGGTAAAAATACCACGCGCCATAGCCACCGGCTCCAGCGGCTAGAGTGAGCAGTATCAGCATGATGCGCACTGGCCAGGTACTGACTTTGACCGGCTTGGTGTAATACGCAGGGCGCACGATTTCCTGATTCTGGGAACGGCGATTACTGATGTGATTATCCACATCGTCGCGGTCCGGAACCATGGGGGGAATGTCGTGTAAGTCGTCGTGATCTTTCATGGGCGCTTATTATCTGTTAATTCAGCGGCATGCGCCAACCCCGGAACGGATAGCTGGCATTTCTTCAGCCAGAATGCCCACCCCATGCTGCCCTCATACTGCAATGCTGCGCACATCGATGCCCGCTCGCCGTCATTCTATGTGCGCGAGATTCTGCTAGAATAGCGGCTGCATCCGGATATTGCCGCAGTTTCCTGCTTACGGCGCGAGATCTTACCATTGCCGCACCGGAGCTGACGTGCTTAAACTCGAGCACGGAACCACGCAGTATTATCCACACATACAATACGGATTTTGAGAGGAAATTATGAGCCTGGAATTACCTGATCTTCCCTTTGGCAAAGACGCCCTGGAACCGCACATGTCTGCCAACACCCTGGATTTCCACCACGGCAAGCACCACAACGCCTATGTTGTAAAAGGTAATGAACTACTGGCCGATGCAGGCCTCAGCGCTGACAGCCTGGAAGAGCTGGTGAAAGAGTCCAAGAAAGTTGGCGGTCCTTTGTTCAACAACGTGGGCCAACACTACAATCACAGCTTCTTCTGGAACTGCCTGAGCCCCAACGGTGGTGGCGCCCCGACTGGCGACATCGCAGCAAAAATCGACGCAGCGTTCGGCAGCTATGACAACTTCAAGAAAGAGTTTGTCGCGGCAGGCGTTGGTCAGTTCGGCAGTGGCTGGGTCTGGCTCGCAGCAGATGGCGATGCACTCAAGATCGTCAAGACAGCCAATGCTGACACCCCTCTCACTGACGGTCTGACGCCAGTTCTCGTCGCTGATGTTTGGGAGCATGCCTATTACCTCGACTTCCAGAATCGTCGCCCGGACTTCCTGTCCTGCTTCCTCGACAATCTCGTGAACTGGGACTTCGCCAACGCAAATCTTGCCAAGGCGTAACAGCAAACCCGAATGGTGTTGCAAGCATAAAAAAACCGGCCTAAAGGCCGGTTTTTTTTATGCACCAGAAGCGACGATGCGTTTACTGTGAAAGCCGCTGCTTGACGCGTTTTTCGTACGCTTCCTGCAGCCGATTGTGGTTGTCCCAAAACGGTACCGGCTCAGTCTCTGCAAGACGGGCTACAAGATAGTCCAGATGCGCATGCCAACCTGCACTCACACCCACGATTGTCCCTTCGTCTGGCAAGCGCACGTGCGTCAGCGTCAATAACACCTCATCGTTACGTGCCTCCAGTGTAATGGTGACATTGCCTGATTTGTTCCAGGTAAAAGCCAGACGGTGCGGAGGCTCCCAAATGACAATTTCACTGCCCATACGGTGCTCTTCTACAGCACATTCAGGATCGTCTGCTGCTGCTCCACGCACCGGATTCCCATCCAGTTCAGTGTTGCGCCAGACAAATTCGAATGCGCTGCCCACCTCCGGCCGCATCTCGCCCGAAGCCAACCACTGTCTCCGCAATTCGCTGTCCGTCAGGTACTCCCACACCCGTTCGATCGGGCCGGGAAGAAAGCGCTGAATCTGCAACGAATCGCCAGTAGGATACTCACCAAAATTACTTAACGCCTCAGCCATTTCATACCTCGCATCAATTCGTATGTCGTTATGAAGACTCCGGGAATCTCAATCATGATTGCCTGCCTCCGCTTCCTTACGCAGCAAGGTTTCCAGTTTGTCCAGGCTGCCAGTCCAGAATTTCTCGTAGGCACTCAGCCAGGAATGCGCTTCTGCCATTGCCGCAGCATTTAACCGGCAACGATGCTCACGCCAGCGCACTTCTCGCGTCACCAGACCGGCCGCCTCCAGAGCCTTAACATGCTTCGACACCGCAGCCAGGGAGATCGCAAAAGGCGCAGCCAACTCTGTCACAGTTCGCTCCCCCTCCGACAAAGCCCGCAACATCTCCCGCCGGGTCGCATCACCCAGGGCATGAAACAACCTGTCCAGTTGTTGAGATTCTGATTTAACCATAAGGTTGAATGTATAGATCTGCGACACATCAGTCAACCTTTTTGTTGAATGATTGCACAGAGTCAGACAACAACTCAGACCGACCAGTCAGTCACTGAAATATATGACGAAAAATCAGTAATTTATAAAACGGGAGTTTAAAATCAGAGAACGGCGTAGAAGAAGATGAAGAAGAGCTTTGTGTCTCTCGATCGCATTCAAAGCCTGAATCTGGCGCTTAGGCGACCGAGACAACAGAGAGTGCAACGACAAACACAAACCCGAGTCGTGCGTGAGATCGGCTGTTTGGCGAAGAATTAAGCCATCACAACAAAAAAGCCCGGCTTCAAAGAAGCCGGGCTTTGTGATTCTCGATCGAAATCGAAGCTTGATTCAGGCGCCTTGGCGGAGGATTAGTGCCTCCTGGCGAGGAAGACGGCATTTTTCGAGCGTAGTGTAGTCGAATCTACATGAGCATCGAAAAATGGCGGCTGACGATACCAGGGGATGCCAAGACCCGCCAGACGCCAGGCATTACATCATGCCAGGCATACCGCCCATACCACCCATATCAGGCATAGCCGCACCTTTCTCCTCAGGAATCTCGGAAACCATAGCTTCCGTAGTAATCATGAGGCCAGCAACCGAGCCGGCTGCTTGCAGTGCAGTACGCGTCACCTTGGCTGGATCCAGAATACCCATCTCGATCATATCGCCGTAAACGCCAGTGGCCGCATTGAAGCCGAAATTGCCTTCACCTGCTTTCACTTTATCGAGCACGACCGAAGCTTCTTCACCTGCATTCTGGGTGATCTGACGCAGTGGCATGGTCACAGCGCGCAGCAGCAACGCGATACCAACGTTCTGGTCTTCGTTGTCGCCTTGCAGGCCTTCCACGTTTTGCAGGGCGCGTACCAGTGCGACACCACCGCCAGGAACAACGCCTTCTTCAACCGCAGCACGAGTAGAATGCAGCGCGTCTTCGACACGAGCCTTCTTCTCTTTCATTTCCATTTCAGTACCGGCGCCTACCTTGATAACAGCAACACCGCCAGCCAGCTTGGCTACGCGCTCTTGCAGTTTTTCACGGTCGTAGTCGGATGAAGTGTCTTCGATCTGGGCGCGGATCTGATTCACGCGACCTTCGATATTCTTGGCATCGCCTGCACCATCGATAATGGTGGTGTTTTCCTTGCTGATCTGAACGCGTTTCGCAGAACCCAGATCTTCCAGCGTAGCGCCTTCAAGGTTCAAACCGACTTCTTCAGAAATGACAGTACCGCCAGTCAGGATTGCGATGTCTTCCAGCATGGCTTTGCGGCGATCGCCGAAGCCAGGAGCTTTGACAGCGGCCACTTTCACGATGCCGCGCATGTTGTTTACAACCAGAGTTGCCAGCGCCTCACCTTCAACATCTTCAGCGACAACTACCAGTGGACGGCCTGACTTGGCCACACCTTCGAGCAGAGGCAGCAATTCGCGGATATTGGAAATCTTCTTGTCTACCAGCAACACAAAGGGATCTTCCAGATCCGCCATCATGTTGTCCTGGTTATTGATGAAGTAAGCAGAGAGATAGCCACGGTCGAATTGCATACCTTCCACAACATCCAGCTCATTTTCGAGACCTGAGCCGTCTTCAACTGTGATCACGCCTTCCTTGCCGACTTTTTCCATCGCCTCAGCAATGATCTGACCTACTGCCTCATCGGAGTTGGCAGAGATTGTGCCTACCTGAGCAATAGCTTTGGAATCAGTACAAGGAGTAGAGAGCTTGCCTACTTCCTCGACGAGCGCTGCAACCGCTTTGTCGATGCCGCGCTTGAGATCCATCGGGTTCATGCCGGCCGCTACTGACTTCAGGCCTTCATTCAGGATTGCCTGAGCGAGAACTGTCGCCGTAGTAGTACCGTCTCCAGCAACATCAGAAGTCTGGGAAGCAACTTCCTTGACCATCTGTGCGCCCATGTTTTCAAACTTGTCTTCCAGCTCAATCTCTTTCGCAACAGAAACACCGTCTTTAGTGACGGTAGGAGCGCCGAAAGATTTGTCCAGAACAACGTTGCGACCTTTTGGTCCCAGTGTGACCTTGACTGCGTCAGCAAGGACATTGACACCCTTCAGCAGTTTTTGTCGGGCTGAATCGCCGAATTTTACGTCTTTAGCCATTTGAATAATTCCTGTCTAGTCTAATTCCTGAATGTGATAAGTGGAGTCAATCTGTGCGTCGCGCTCAGGACTCGATAACTCCGAAGATTTCGCTCTCGCTGAGGATCAGCAGCTCTTCGTCACCAATCTTGACCGTGTTGCTGGAATACTTGCCAAAAACAACAGTGTCGCCGACTTTGACGTCGACAGGCTGAGTATCGCCGTTTTCCAGTCGCTTGCCGGGACCTACCGCCAGGACTTCACCCTGCGCTGGCTTCTCGGCGGACTTCCCGGGCAGTACGATGCCTCCTGCAGTGGTGGTTTCTTCTTCCGTGCGTCGTACCACGACACGATCTTGTAATGGCCGGATATTCATTCTTGTGCACTCCTGAATCAAAATGCGTTATTTAATGGATCACTAAGTCAAGTGGCTGCCCCGGCGCATCTCGCCCGGCACAGCCACAAAGTCAAAACAGCCACGGCGCCCGGAATTTCCTGCTCCGCAGCGAGTTCATTGATGTGAGGCTAGATGGGGCCTATACGAGAGAATTCAATGGGCGAGCGGCATTTCCCGCTACTTTTTTTTGCTCACCGTGCAGCCACACGGTAACACACTGTTTTAATTCGATTTATTATCTGGGTCAGGCCCGGGGTCCTGATCCGACAGTCGCTCACTGCTGGCATCAGAATATTCGCCCTCATAGACATCGCCATCAGCTGAGCCTGGTCGCGCTGTGGAACCGTATGATGAGTAGCTGAACCCCTGATTGCCTCCACCACCGCTGAAGGTGCGCACTACGCCACTGCGAATGATATTACGTGCAATCGGGCGTCTCAGAGGCCCGGTAAGCAGGACAAAACCAACGGTATCGGTGATAAAACCGGGGGTAAGTAGCAAGGCACCCGCCCCTGCCAGCAACATGCCCTCAATGATTTCCTGAGCTGGCAATTGCCCGGAGCGCAAGCGATCTTGCGCCCGCGCCAGCGTTGAAAAACCCTGCCGTTTCAGTATCTGCACACCAATGACTGCGGTCAGGACGACCATCCCGAGTGTGTACAAGCCGCCAATGACATCAGCCACTTCGAACAGCAGCATCATTTCCAGAAGCGGAACGGCGATAAAAATCAGAACTGCAAAACGCACCAAATTCTCCCGTAACAAAGGCCGTTACCTTATCATGTTTGCGCTACGCTGGATCCTATTTGCGCTACGCAGGATCCTATTTGCGCTACGCAGGGCTGCATGCAGCCGGCGGCAATGAAGCCAGCCTTGGAGGAAACCATGACGGACGCAGGAGACAATCGCAAGGAACGCATCTGGCAGGTAGTCAGCCAAATACCTGCAGGGCAAGTAGCCAGCTATGGCCAGATTGCGAAATTGGCAGAGCTACCCGGCTATGCCCGCTATGTTGGCTATGTGATGAAAAACCTGCCGAGTGGCACTACGCTGCCCTGGCACAGGGTCGTCAATAGCAAGGGCAGCCTGTCATTCAAACCGGGTACTACCCAGTATCTGCGCCAGAAATCACTGCTTGAGTCTGAAGGCGTGGTCTTTATCAAAGGCAGGTTTTCACTTGCGCGCTACGCCTGGAAGCCGTGATCCAGCTAATTCGTTGCTTGCGGCATTTGCTGCGCGGCATAGCTTTTCATCAACTTGCCGACCCACAACAGCAAACACAATCCGGGAATTACCATCAAGGTCGTCAGGATGAAAAAGGTGGCCCAATCCCCATTGAGGAAATCCACCACCGCCCCGCTTCCTGAGGACAACGTGGTGCGCCCGAAATTCGAAATAGATGCCATCAGAGCGTATTGCGTGCCGGTGTAAGTGCGACTTGTGAAGTAGGAAATAAAAGACACGAAGGCCACGGTCGAGAATGCCATAAAGAAATTGTCGACCAGCAATGCGACCACCAGCAGATTGGTATCTGGCCCGACAACCGCCAACAAGGCATAAAGCAGGTTTGCCCCAGCCATCGCGATACCCGCGACGAACAGACCTTTGATGACACCGAATCGGGTGTTTACCATCGCCCCGAGAATGGAGAACAAGGCAGTCATCAGGCCGCCGAAGAATTTTTGATAGAAACTGATCTCGTCTGTGGTAAAGCCGACTTCGACGTAGAACACCAGCGACATGCGGCCCAGCATGGCCTCCCCCAGTCGAAACACCATCAGCAGCAGTAGTACGGAGACTGCCAGTTGGAGTCCACAACGACTGAAGAATTCCTTGAAGGGCCCCAGAACAAATTCGTTGAACCAGGAGCGAAGGTTATGACGGGGCAGCCCTTCTTCGCTTTCGGTATGCAGAGCCTGTGAGTCATCTGCCGGGAGTGGCGTCAGCAACATCAGTCCCATCAGTAGCACATAAATTAGCGCCAGATACCGATAGACGGTGGACCAGTCGAGCCCGATCGTTTCGCCTCCCAGCGCCAGTGCGAGCGCGCCACCGATAAAACCGTAACCAGCCCACCAGCCTGCCGTGCTCATCGCTGCTGCGTAGGGCATCTTGGCGTCCATTTCTTCAGCGCCGAAAATCGTAATGCGGTAGGCGTCGATGGAGATATCCATGGTCGCCGAGGCAATCGCAACACACAGAGCCAACAAGGTAATGACGAACAGATTCTCTGTCGGGCTACTCAGACTGATTGCGAAGATAAAGCAAGCAATCAATCCCTGGCAGAGCACGATCCAGGAACGACGCTGACCAAATTGTTTATGCAGCAACGGTATGCGGAGGCGATCTATGAACGGTGCCCATATCCAGTTGAGGGCATAGACGGTGCCAATCGCACCGATAAATCCGATCGCCGAGCGTGAGAATCCTGATTCCTGTAACCACAAGGTCAGTACAGAACCGTGGAGCACATGCGGGAACCCACTGCAGAATCCGAACAGCAATATCGCCAGAAATCGGGAGTCGCGTAGTGCCAGGAGTGACTGGCGAAAAGACTGGACCTTCTGCATCGACACTCAGTTACTAATCACGGAAATTATCGAACTGCAAAGGAATATCCAGCTTCGCCTCACGCAGCATGGCTATCACCTGTTGCAAGTCATCACGCTTCTTGCCCGTGACGCGAAGTTTGTCGCCCTGAATCGCCGTCTGTACCTTGATCTTGGTTTCCTTAACCAGCTTGACGATTTTGCGAGCGATGTCCTGCTCAATGCCCTGCTGCACCTTGACCACCATCACAGCTCTTTGGCCTTTGAGCTCAACCTCACCTTCTACCAGCGCCTTGCTCTCGATACCACGCTTCACCATCTTGCCACGCAAAATATCGAGCATCTGCTGAATCTGAAAATCTACTTCTGCCGTCACTGCGATATCAGACTGATCATTGAGTGCGAACGAGGCATCGACGCCCTTGAAATCGAAGCGCGTCCCAATCTCCCGATTGGCCTGATCTATAGCATTGTTTATTTCGTGCATATCGACTTCTGAAACAATATCGAATGATGGCATCTGAACTTACTCTCTCCGACTTAATGATTCACTGAAACTTTGTTATCGCCAGCATGGTGCACTAACATTACCCCACCCCTGAGCCGAGTGCCACATCGCCGATCAGGAATATCCACTTCCACCGACCTGGACACGTCGAGTTCACCATTGATTGATCGCCACCACTACTTCCTTTTGCTGATTCTTCTGCTTATCAGTTGTGCAAGCATAGTTTACTCACTCGCATCTGGCAGCGTCGCAGTCCCGCTTGCTGACATTTTCGCGGCGCTCTCCGGCCAAGCAGATAACGTACAGATGCAGGTGATCAGAGATATCCGGTTGCCTCGCACTCTGGCCGCTTTCACCACCGGTAGCTTGCTCGCGATGTCTGGTGTCATTATGCAAGTCTTGTTGAGGAACCCATTGGCCGACCCTTATATTCTCGGCATTTCCGGTGGAGCGGCTGTTGGGGCACTCAGCGCCATTCTGCTCGGCGTGGGCGGACTTTGGCTTACCGGCTCGGCGTTCCTCGGCGCCCTTCTTTCGATTCTTTTCGTATTCGGTATCGCTAACCGGTTTGGCCAATGGTCAGTAACTCGCCTACTCCTTACTGGCGTCGTGATCTCCGCTGGTTGGGGCGCCGTGATCAATGTGCTGCTGACGACCAGCTCCACGAACACCGTGCAGTCAATGCTGTTCTGGCTGATGGGGGATCTCAGTCAGAGCAATGTCGGTCTTGCACACGCGCTTTTGCTTGGCGCAGGTTTGACGCTGACCTTGCTGCTCAGCCGCTCACTCAATGTGTTGGCGCGGGGCGATCTGATTGCACAGAGTCTTGGCGTCCATCTGCAAGGTTTGCGGATTGGCCTTTACTTCACTGCCAGTTTGCTGACTGCTGCCGCTGTGACCGTCGCGGGATCTGTCGGCTTTGTCGGTCTGGTCATACCCCATACCTTGAGATTGCTCGGAGCGACAGATCATCGCGTGCTCTTTCCTGCTGCCGTGCTACTTGGCGGCAGCTTTCTGGTGATCGCAGATGCATTGGCGCGGACTGTCGTCGCTCCACAGCAACTTCCCGTAGGCGTAGTGACGGCGATTATCGGTGTGCCGGGTTTCCTGATTATATTGCGGAGCACGATCAGCAAATGAACCCAGCCTCGTTGACAATGACAAACCTGTCGCTGCAACTCGGCAACAAGCTGCTCTGCGACCAGCTCAACGTGTCCATTGAGACTGGTCAATGCTGGGCTCTTCTTGGCCGCAACGGCGCTGGCAAGACTACTCTCCTGCATTGCCTGATGGGTATACATCCCGCTACCAGCGGCACGGTCGAGTTGTCGAATCGCGACATCCGCCAAATCCCGCGACGTGAGTTGGCTACGTTGATTGGCATGCTTTTCCAGGAAGGCATTGATACCCTGCCGGCGACTGTTCTCGATACCATCATGCTCGGTCGTCACCCGCATAGCCATTCTCTGTTTAACGACTCGCAAGAAGACAAGGAGATCGCTCTGGCCGCCCTGCGTGCCTTCGATCTGGAATCCTGCGCGCGACGCGAGTTGGCGACTCTCTCCGGTGGCGAGCAGCAACGCCTTGCACTGGCGATGCTCTACACACAACAACCTACATTCTATTTACTGGACGAGCCCAGCAATCATCTTGATATAGCCTTTCAGGTCCGACTGCTCCGCAAATTCTCGCAACTGGTTAAAGCCGACGGGGCGAGCCTCTTGATGGCGACGCATGACATCAACCTGGCAGCGCGGTTTTGCGACCACCTGATTCTACTGAAGGAAAATGGAGAGCATGTGGTAGGCGAGAAAGAAGTCGTGCTGACAGAAGAAAATCTGTCCGAAGCCTACGCGTGTAAAGTGCACAAAATAAAAGAGGGCCACATGGCCCTCTTTTATCCGGAGTAATCCGGGTATTTACCCTGCTTATTAACTACAGCGCAAGCCTGCGGATGTCTCCAAGCAGACGGACCAGATAGTCGGCAAACATACCCCCATCAACTCCATTCACTGCCTTGTGATCGTAGGACAGCGTGATGGGTAACATCTTGCGTGGCTTGAACTCACCATCGAGGTAAACCGGTTTGATGGTGGTTTTCGCAACGCCGAGAATGGCTACCTCAGGCGCATTGACGATGGGTATGAACCCTGTTCCGCCTATCGCGCCGAGGCTGGAGATAGTGAAGCATGCACCTTGCATTTCGTCGCGTGACAATTTGCGGCTCTTGGCCTTGTCCGTCATGGTAAGAACTTCTTCAGCGAGTTCCCAGATAGACTTCTTATCCACATCGCGAATCACTGGCACTACGAGTCCTGCAGGGGTCGCTACGGCGACACCGATGTGGCAATACTTCTTCTGAATCACGTATTCGCCAGAGGAATGCAGGGACACATTGAACTGCGGGTACTCGGCCAGAGTTTTGGCACAAGCCTTCAACAGGAATGGCAGAAACGTAAGCCGCGTACCGCGCTTCTCCGCCTCAGCTTTGAGCTCTGCGCGAAAATCTTCCAGATCCGTTACATCTGCCTCATTGAACTGAGCGACATGGGGAACCAAAGACCAGTTCCTGTGCATGTTTGTGGCAGTGAGTTTCTCCAGCTTGCTGCGCTCGACTTTCTCGATCTCTCCAAACTGGCTGAAGTCGATGTCTTCGATCGTCGGCAATCCCGCTCCGCTTGTTGCTGGAGCGTTGTTGATGCGCGACTTCACAAAGTCGTGAATATCTTCCTTGACGATTCGGGATTTGGCCCCACTGCCGGGCACTTTAGCCAAATCGATGCCCAGTTCACGAGCCAGCTTGCGAACCGCAGGTCCGGCGTACACCTTTCCTGAAGGTGCAGCTGGTGCCGATACAGCAGCGGCTGGCGCCGGCGCACTGGCAGCAGGTTTTTGAGCGGACGCTGATGCAGGAGCTTCCTGCTTCGCAGGCTCTGGAGCGGGCGCCGCAGAACTCGCGCCAGAAGCAGTCACTTTGAGTTTGAGGACATTGTCGCCGGTTTTCACCTTGTCGCCGACCTTGACCAGCAGCTCCTCGACTTCACCCGCTTCTGGGGCCGGAACTTCCATTGCAGCCTTGTCGGATTCCAGCGTGATCAGCGAGTCATCTGCCGCAATGCTGTCTCCGGCACTCACGTGAATCTCAATGATCTCTACTTCATCGTCTGTCCCCAGATCCGGAACCGTAACTACCTTGCTTTCAGGTTTGCCCGCGGCGGGCGCAGACTCCTGTTTCGGGGTTTCTGCGGGGGCCGGCTCGGGCTCTGCAGCTGCTTTACTGTCTTCTGCAGCCGGTTCCGAAGCAGGCGCTGCGTCGCCCTCAACTTCGAGCACCAGGATTTCGCTCCCAGTGCTCACCTGATCGCCGAGATTAACAGCGATGCTCTTGACCGTGCCGGACATTGGCGCGGGGATTTCCATGGCAGCCTTGTCACTTTCCAGAACCAGTAAGGAATCGTTCTCGGAAACCTTGTCACCGACAGCCACCAGCAATTCGATTACCTCGACTTCGCTGGCATCTCCCAGATCGGGAACTTTTATGTTTTCGATAGCCAAAACTTTAACTCCTGATTTGCCTGTCTTGCGACAATTAAGATTTCACCGGGTTAGCCTTGTCCTGGCTGATCCCGTTTTTCTTCATATAATCAACGATATCTTTGGCAGTAACCAGATCACGCTGCTTGAGCTCAGTCAGAGCTGCCAACACAATAAATTTCGTGTCTACTTCAAAGAAATGACGCAAGTTTTCACGGCTGTCACTGCGGCCGAATCCATCGGTACCAAGCACCCTGAATGTATCTGGCACAAACTCGCGAATCTGATCTGAATAGACCTTCATGTAGTCGGTAGTGGAAATAACTGGCCCGCTACGTTTGGCAAGAGCTTGTGTGACATAGGGCACCTTAAGCTTCTTGGTAGGGTTCATCATGTTCTCGCGTGCTACAGCGAGCGCTTCACGACGCAATTCGTTGTAGCTGGTGACGCTCCATACATCGACAGTCACCGAAAATTCTTCACGCAGAATTTTGGCTGCCTCACGCACTTCACGCAGAATAGTGCCACTACCCAGCAAGCGAATGCGGTCGTCTTTTGCCAGGTTTTTGGAGACCTTGTATTCCTTGCCGTCGCCATCCTCCAGCAAGTACATACCCTTGATGATGCCCTCTTCAGAGCCGCGGGGAAGTGCTGGCTGTTGGTAGTTCTCGTTCATCGTCGTGATGTAGTAGAAGACCGACTCTTTCTCCTCGTACATGCGACGCAGGCCATCCTGGATAATCACTGCGAGTTCATAGGAATAGGTTGGGTCGTACGTCACGCAATTCGGGATCGTCGACGCCAGTATATGGCTGTGACCATCCTGATGCTGCAGACCTTCGCCATTCAGGGTGGTGCGACCTGCGGTGGCGCCGATCAGGAAGCCTCGCGCCTGAGAATCACCCGCTGCCCAGCACAGATCTCCTACTCGTTGAAAACCGAACATCGAGTAATAGATGTAGAAGGGAATCAACGGATAATTATTCACGCTGTAGGATGTGGAGGCAGCAAGCCAGGCGGAAAATGATCCTGACTCTGTAATGCCTTCCTCAAGCATTTGCCCTTTCTGATCTTCGCGATAGAACATCACTTGATTCGAATCGGCTGGATCGTAGAGTTGTCCGACCGAGGAATAGATACCCAACTGCCTGAACATGCCTTCCATACCGAAGGTACGCGCTTCATCAGGCACAATCGGCACTACGCGTTCACCGATTTCCTTGTCCTTGCAGAGAGTGTTCAGCATGCGCACGAAAGCCATGGTAGTAGACTGTTCACGCTCGCCACTACTCTTGGTTTGCCCCTCGAAGACTTCGAGCTTGGGCACAGTAAGTGCCTGGCAGTCTGAGCGACGCTGCGGCACAGACGCACCGAGGGACTCACGCATTTTGCGCATGTAGCGAATTTCGAGACTGTCTTCTTCTGGCCGGTAGTATGGCACTTCAGCCAGATCGTCATCGTCAATCGGGATACCGAAACGATCACGGAATTTTTTGAGTGAATCGATATCCAGCTTCTTCACAGAGTGCGTAGCGTTCTGCGCCTCAGCCGCTCCGCCGAATGCATATCCTTTTACTGTCTTGGCAAGAATCACTGTTGGCTTGCCATTTGGAGTAACGGCCTGCGCATAGGCTGCATACACTTTGTACGGGTCATGACCACCGCGATTCAGCGCCATGATGTCGTCGTCTGACAAATGCTCAACCATCTTGAGCAATTCCGGACTCTTGCCGAAGAAATGCTCTCGCGTATAGGCGCCGCCGCGGCTCGCATAATTCTGATACTCACCGTCAACAACCTCGTCCATGCGCGCCTGCAGCAAGCCATCTTCATCGGCAGCGAACAGAGGATCCCAATGACGACCCCAGACAACCTTGATCACATTCCAGCCAGCGCCACGGAAAATGCCTTCCAGTTCCTGGATAATTTTGCCGTTACCACGCACTGGTCCGTCGAGCCGCTGAAGATTACAGTTAATAACGAAGATCAAGTTATCGAGACCTTCGCGGCCCGCTTTCGCAATAGCACCCAGCGATTCCGGCTCGTCCATCTCGCCATCACCGAGGAAGGCCCAGACCTTGCGGTCCTCGTTGTTCATCAAGCCGCGATTGTGCAGATACTTCATGATATGCGCCTGATAGATGGCCTGAATCGGCCCCAGTCCCATGGAGACGGTCGGGAACTGCCAGTAGTCAGGCATTAACCAGGGATGCGGATAGGAAGACAGACCATCGCCGCCTACTTCCTGGCGGAAATTATCGAGTTGTTCTTCTTTGAAACGGCCTTCGAGAAATGACCGGGAATAGATACCAGGTGCCGAGTGTCCCTGATAGTAGATGATATCGCCTTCGTGCTGATTGCTTGGTCCGCGAAAGAAATAGTTAAAACCCACGTCGTACAGCGTGGCAGATGATGCGAATGTTGAGATATGGCCACCGATGCTTGAGTCCCGCATATTGGCACGCATCACCATGGCCATCGCATTCCAGCGGATAATGCCGCGGATCTGACGCTCCATGAACATGTCACCCGGCATGCGCTCTTCGTTCTGTGGCGAGATGGTGTTGCAGTAAGGCGTTGTAACCGACGTTATGGGCACAAACTTACCGGTTCGGATGGCGCTATTGTTTAGCTGCTCGATCAGATAATGGGCTCGTTCGATACCCTCCGCGTCGATGACCGAGTTCAGGGCGTCTAGCCACTCCTGGGTTTCTAGCGGGTTATTGTCGTTCTGCTGAGTCATATTCCTTCCCGATTTCACCGCTTAGCGCGATGTCTGTTGGCACTGCTGAGAGCGCTGGCCTGCTTTCAGACCTGTCTCTCACAGCGAGTCAAATTCACAGAGCGGGCAAGCTGTTAGGGAGTGTGTGAGCCACAAACACTATCCGATTGCCTCGCTATCGCAATTGCGGCATCCCCGGCTTGAACCAAGCGCAGAACGATTCCGCAGCCTCTGTTTCGGTATTCACGCTGGTTCGCGTGTTCTGGAGTCTGAACTCCTCTCCCGTAGGCGGACGCTATTCTTACCTTTTGCGCCAATCAGGGCAAGTGCTTAATAAAGCAATTGCTTTACTATATTAATTTGAACCTTCGCGCACAAAGTTAAATTTCATTAATAATTTCAATAAATTAGACGGCTCTAAAGCGAGCCACGAAAAACGTGTCGGTATGTGACGGGAAGCGAATTATTGCGCTAAATAGCGAACACAGTGATTGCCGCAAGGGCCACCAGCCAGATCGCCTGACTCCTTTCCAGCAAGCCCAGGAGCGCAGCGATCTCCCGTGCCGTCTGCACTCGCTCCGAGGGGACCTCTGCTGCGCCCGCCTCACCTTCTTCAGTTTCGGCCTCCTCAGTGTCGTCCGTCACCAGACCCGCAAGCGCTCGCTTGGCGAAGTCATAGAGCATTGCAGGGGTATCGGCGTTGCGGTCGAACACCCAGAGCGCCTGCCGCAATGATTCGAAACAGCGAACAAAGTTTCCTGCGAGACAGAAGGTCAGAGCCACCAACCTTATAGGCAGCCACTCCAGAATACTGATAAGCAGGCGGACCAGTTCGATCAGAGCCTGCGGCGTCACGTCGCGGTGACTATCGCGTAGCTGGTAAGTGATATAGGCGATTAGTATGCCAACGGGCCCGGTCAACATGTACCAGAAGAACATGACAAACATACGCTCGAAAAACAGGTACACGATGTGCTGACTAAAGAACTCACTAAGCTCTGAGCAACTGCTCGGGGCATCGCCCGTCAACAATTGCAGATCCTCTCGCAAGTACACCGCGCAGGCTTCGTCGTCGCCATCATTCCAGCGCTCCAAAAACTCTTTCGCCAGCCGGCCAGGCTGAGTTCGATCGAGTGCTACGAGCAGAACCAGGATGTGCAGTGCCATCGTAGCCAGCCCGGCGAGTCGATCCTCCGCGACCAGCATCAATAGCAACAGGACCAGAAGCGGGACGCCGTAAATGAGCAAGAGCGCGGCCAACCAGCGAAGCTGTTCTGACTGCAAGCTCTCGGTGAACGCTTCTATTCGGCAACGCAAACGGAAGAACCAACTATCATCAAAACGATCGAAATCCTTCAACCAGAGATAGTTGATAGTCAGACTGATTAATATGACGAGAAAACTCATTCACTCTCCGTTCGCAATCGTTGCGCCAGCGTTGCTTTGTAATGCGCCCAGTCAAAACAAGGACCTGGGTCGGTTTTTCTACCTGGGGCAATATCACTATGGCCGACAATACGATCTTCTGACAACCCGGGGTAGTGTTGCAATAACAACGCGCTGATTGCCGCCAGCGTTGCATATTGCGGAGCAGTAAAGGCTGTATCATCGGTACCTTCAAGTTCGATACCTATAGAATATTCGTTACAACGATCACGCCCCTGAAAACTCGACTTGCCCGCGTGCCACGCCTGCTGCGCGAATGAAACGTATTGCCGAAGCGCACCATCCCGTTCAATTAAAAGATGCGCTGAAACACGGAGTTCGCTGATAGTCGCGAAGAATGGATGAGCGTCGGGGTTCAGTGAATTGCAGAACAACTCGTCGATACATCCGGTACCAAATTCGCCGGGCGGCAAACTGATATTGTGGATCACGAGTAATTGGATATCGCTGCCCGGCGGTCGGTCACTACAATTCGGGGACGGTATGCGACTCGCCCCTGTGACCCAGTGATCTTCGAGTTGATAGAGTTTGCCAGCCATGCCGTCACAACGAATTTCAGGAATAGAGATCGTAGCACAGTCGGCCTTGGCCGCTGAGTGCTCATTAATTTTACTACCCACATGATGTCGGTGCCTGCACGCCAGTCTTGAGCTAATGCTCAAGGCAATGCACACACCTGAAGCGCTCGATTGAGCACATGGAAAAGACAATCAAAGCAGGTACTGGGCTGCTGCGCGAGTTTACAGCGAATGAAGGGAGTTAGTGCCGCGTGTTACTCGTAGAAAGGAAGACAGTCTGCGCCGTCAGATCATCATGCTTGCTGTGTTGCCCGAGTCGCAGCTCTCCGGACTGCAAGGCCAGCGCAACACCCAATCGACTGCGTGTAATGGATACGTTCGCACCGCGCTTGCTGATCAGGTACTGCAGTGCAGGATCTTGCTTGCGACACAGCAGGCATTGGGCGTAGGCACCATCAAGCATGAAATCCACGCTGCACTGATCGGGAAGTTCATCAACCTCTGCAAGACAATCCTGCAGTTGCCGGTCGTTCTGGGCCCTGCCGTCGCCCAACAACTTGGCAATCTCTTCCAGATCTTCCGCGTCCAGTAGCTGTTCGCCGCAGGGGCTGATTGACGAGTCGAGTGCGCGAGTTGAATTCGTCAATCCGTGTGCAGCGCTGTCATCTGACGCAAAGTATTGCTGGAATGATTCGAAGAATGCGTGTTGCTTGTGTTGTGGCCACTCGATGCTGTCCAGGCCTGCTTTCAAATGCCGCCTTATCCGAAGTTGCTCACTTTCCTCCAGGCTCAGCCCCTGATCGGCTACCGTCAAAAGCAGCTCAATTTCATCACGCACTTCGTTCCATTCAAGGCTGGCCAGACCGTGTTGGAGTCCAGTGAGGAACAGGATTTCTCGCCATTGCTTGCGGAGGAAGCAAGCCAGAAACTCAGGAAGAGTTTTATTCTCGATGCAGCCCGCGATCAGCCGGTCCACGGCTTCTCGCACTGACCCCGTAGACTGCAATGACTTCCGCTGCGGCGGCAGCGATTCTGCCGCGCTGTAGAGCACTGTTTTTTCCGCCTGCATCTCATTCTTGGCGCTCGCGTCATGCCCCACTTCAGCTACGTCACGCTTGCTCGCCCGATGAAAAGCAGAAGAAGACGAGTACAGTCTTGCGATAAACTCGGGGTCATCGAGGTTTCGCAGAATACTGATTGCGTCCTGAAAAACCCGCTCCAGCTTCAACATCACATGTCGTTCGAACAACTTGATGAAGAGCAATCTTAGCTCCAATGGCATCGTCAATTGCCGCTGCAGTGCGCAGAAACCTGCATCCACCGATTGCAGAATGACTTCAGGCTCTACAAGCAGCACCGCCGCGCGACCACTCTCTCCTTTCTGCAAAGTAGCCAGACGCTGCATTATCAGCTGATGCTGCTTCAGACATCGACGCTGCGCAGTGTGCAAGGCAAGGTCCACTTCTACGCCATCCATGACACCGCCTGACGCATCTGGGTCAGGAAATTCAGCTTCTCCCGAGATGTCATTCAGCCCAACGACTTCTGCCCGGTAGGACCGCCTGACCGTTGCGATCGCTGTATCGAGCAAGTCAGTCTCAAGCTCTGCCTGCCGGGTGCGCAACAGCCGCATGACCTGAAGGCAGTTTGCCTTGCTGCAGAGCTCACCTGATTGTCCAAGCGTGAAGAAGTAGTCATCAACAGCATCGAAAAACTCATCAAGCAGGAGTTGCAACTGCTTGCGAAACCGCTGTCGAAAAGACCAGCGAACTTTTTCGGTCAGCACCGAATCAGGACGCTTTGAATTTGCGGGCACCCGAACTGAACGATCGCTTTCCATTTGTGAGGCCATAGTGATGTCACACCATTGCAATCCATTTGACTTGCCCTCTGTATAGCATCACTTTTCGCCCATTATTTTGAATTTGTTCACACTGCGCACAGAATTCGATGCGTATTGCGGCATCACGCACAGATCCAGGCCACGTCAAATCTCGTAGTTTGAACTGATTCACAACTTTCCTAAGTGCGATGCATGGGACATAATCTGGGCAATGTCAGACGAGAATCAGCAGCCTCCAGGTAAACGCGTTGGCCAGGGAATGCTCATAGCGAGCTGTGCTCTGGGGCTCATCGCCCTCACTTATCTCTTTGACAACTGGCTTGCCGGTGAAGCTAATCCGAATCGCAATCCTACCAGCCTGCAATTGCAGGACGGGGTACGCGAAGTCTTGCTGGAACGCAATCGCCAGGGTCATTATGTCGCAAGCGGCCACATCAACTCCGTACCCGTTACCTTTCTGCTCGATACAGGCGCAACGGATGTGGCAATTCCCGCAACGATCGCTGACCGTGCCGGGCTGCAGGCTGGAGCTGCGCAACAAGCCTTTACTGCCAACGGAGCAGTAAGGACATTTAGTACCGTGGTGTCGAGTCTGGAAATTGGCAACATCGAGTTACGCGATGTAAGAGCCAGTATCACGCCGAGCATGGCAGGAGATATCATTTTGCTCGGCATGAGCGCCTTGCAACACGTCGAATTTAGCCAACGCGGCAATATACTTACCTTGCGACAAATTCCGGATTGATCCATGACGCACCAACTACCCTCTTCCACTGACATTCGTGCGCAGGTCAAATTCGCGCTTGCGGAAGACGTGGGCACAGGCGATATCACTGCGGGTCTAATTCCAGCAGACACACACATTGGCGGCAAAATCATTGCGCGTGAGAACGCAATTCTCTGTGGACGAGAGTGGGCCGATGAAGTCTTTCGACAAGTCGACGAGACGGTCCAGCTCGACTGGACAGTTTCCGACGGAGACAGTGTCATCGAAAATCAGACTCTGGTTACGATTCAGGGCAATGCACGAGCGATACTGACAGCGGAACGTTGTGCGCTGAACTTCTTGCAGACACTCAGCAGCACAGCAACACAAACAGCCCAATTTGTCAGCCTTGTGAAACACACACAGACAAAGATTCTCGATACCAGAAAGACTTTACCCGGACTGCGCAGCGCACAAAAATACGCGGTCCGTGTAGGCGGCGGCAGCAATCATCGAATGGGATTATTTGATGCCTTCCTGATCAAGGAAAATCACATCGCTGCCTGTGGCGGTATCTCCCAGGCAATCGACACTGCGCGCAGTCATGCCCCCGACAAGCCGGTTGAAATCGAAGTACGAAACCTCGAAGAGTTTACACAGGCATTGGCAGCACGCCCGGATACCATCATGCTGGACAATTTCTCACTCTCGGATATGCGCACAGCTGTAGCGATGAATGATAGTGCGTGTGTTCTTGAAGCTTCGGGTGGTATCGGTTCAGGCACACTGGTCAGCATTGCCGAAACTGGCGTAGACTGTATTTCAATCGGAGCGCTAACAAAGCACTGCCGCGCCATCGACCTCTCTCTCCTTATCGAGTGATGTCGCTGCCTTTACGGCGTGCTTCTTTTCACAAGCTATCTACTGAGAGGAGGACTCATGATGCCCAAGCGGTTTGACAAGCGGATGGTACTCGCAGCGTCGATCACGGTTTTGCTGTTCCTGCCTGTTAACAGTAAGCATTTACAAGCTCACCCAGGCAGTCTGGACATAAACGGCGGGCATTACTATGGCAACTCCTATCACTGCCATATGACCGGTTGCGAAATGCCGGACACGTTTGATATCAGCCGCCCTGGTGGTCGCGACAGCCTGATGAGTAACCGCCGGGAACGCGAGAAATTTTTCAACGAAGATGACTGGTCCTTTGAACAGGACTATGACGGCGACTGTCAGTCAACACGACAGGAATTACTGATCCTCACCAGTATCGGCGAAATTCGCTACACCAACCCACGCAACTGCGTAGTCCGGACAGGACGCTGGATCGATGAATACACCGGCAAGGAATTTACTGTCGCTACGCAACTGGATGTCGATCACATCATCCCGCGCATGTACGCCCATACTCATGGCGGCGATGCCTGGCCTCCGCAAAAGAAGCTGCAATTCTCAAACGATCCCATGAATATGGTTCTGGTCGAGCGACGAGAGATTCGCCGCAAACGTGATCGCGGCCCGAATCGCTATCTGCCGAGAGAGGAATTTCAGTGCGAGTATGTGCGTCTGTGGGATGCGATTGCCGATAAATACGACTTGCGCATTGAAGGGAGTGATCGCGGGGCCATCAACGATGTGCTGGAAAACTGCCCGGAATAGCCAGATTCAAATGAGTGTTTTCTGATCAAAAAAAATGCCGGCAATGCCGGCATTTTTTTGTGTCTCGTATCAAGCACACTGGCCTGATAGTTCGAATGACTCCTTAAGGAGCAAGAATCTTGATCTGATCCATTCCGTCATCCGGGTCAAGAGCAGTCTCACCCGTAGGGAAGCCCTGTTCATGAAGAATGTAAGCGATGACATCTGTGTATTCATCGAGCATCAGTGAGCCGGGGTTGTCAGCCGGCATCGTACCCAAGATGTTTTCCCAGAGGTACAACACGGGCTGGTTGCTCCATGAACGCAGGGTATCCCGATAAAAGCGCATGTTGTGACACGTCTTGCAAGACGCATCGTAAACCAGTTTACCGGCGTCAACCTGAGCCTGAGTGAAAACACCATCCTCAACCGTCTTGTCCTGAGCGGTGACGGGCAAGGCCACCATGAAGCCAACTGCGAACATGAGTGTGGCGGCAATTCTTACAGGTTGTTTCATTCACTTACTCCTTAATTGCAGTGCTTACCATCTGCGATATCTGATCCGGCTACACCCGCAACAAATAGCTGCAAACGTGGGGGCCAGGATTTCGGGCTAAATCTATTATACGCGCCCTGACAAAAGGGCCGTAAACATAAACCACCTTCTCTGCTTTAGCAAGTACGCTGCAAATTGATCATGCTCCAAAAAGAGCCACAAAACCCAATACAAATCAATTAGTTAATTTGTGAGACTGACTATAGGCCCGGCGTGATTAACCGAAGCTGAACTCTGTTCCCGACACGCCAGAAGGAGTAGCGAAGTGCGAGGAACAGCACAAACTCTACCCGGACAATCCCATTTAACTGAACTCTCTCCAACGGCGGCCGATATTAAATCATGATTGGCTCGCTCCATGAGGGTCAATTAGTGACAAATATTGTCAATCAGACAAGAACTTTTACATAAGCTGTCACTCACGATAATGCGGGGAATTCTCCCTGCATGAGCTGCTTTCCCTTGCATTTCAATCACTTGCAATTCTATCCGTCAAACTGGCACGATCTGTGTATCTCCCCAGTGGCATGCATTACCCGCTCATCGGGAAGCGAACAGAAAAAGCGTCACCGCGAAGAACGGCCAGTATACAACTCGCTCGCCATCGCAAAAATGCATTCACACACTGACCTTTTGCGGCTTGTTCACAAGCCAAACCTGGAGATAAGTCATGAAGAAAGTACAACAAGGTTTCACCCTGATCGAACTGATGATCGTTGTTGCGATTATCGGTATTCTGGCTGCGGTTGCGCTGCCTGCGTACCAAAACTACTCTAACCGCGCCGAGTTCTCGGAGCTGGTTCTTGCCGTAACACCACGCAAGACTGCTATCGAACTGGCCATCCAGACTCGCAGCCCTGCCAACCTGGCAGCTCTCGAGCCAACAACTGCTGCAGGCGTGCTGGGTATTCCTGCTGACGTTGCAGCTGCCGCCGCAGTACACGGTGCTGCAGTTGACGCTGGCGTGATCACCATGACCTGGCAGACTGATGGCTCTGCGCTCGACGGCATTACTTATACTCTGACTCCAAACGGCATCACTCCTCCGGTTCAGTGGACTGAAGGTGGTACTTGCCTGACTAACGGTCTTTGCTAAGCAATAAGGCCAGTTGAATGCTGCCACGCCCTGGCACTCAGGGCGTGGCCATTTAACCCTCAGTTCTCCTTGAAGAGAACTGACCATTCAAAAGCACAAGTTCTCTCTACGTGATTCACCTCTCACTACCTACCCACTCGATCGGCTAAGCTTGACACTACAAATCAGCCTTTTCAGGCAATAGAATAAGCTGAACCACACGAGGTAATCAGCCATGCCAAGAAACAAGCAACAAGGCTTTACCCTCATCGAGCTGATGATCGTCACTGCTATTATTGGCATACTCGTTTCTGTGGCCCTGCCAGCCTATGATTTGTATCGCAATCGCGCACGATTCTCTGAGGCCATACTGGCAGTGGGTTATCACCGTGCCGCCATCGAAACCCAGGCTTTTTCCAACCGCTTTTCTGCTCTGACAGATGTCGACGCCGGAGCATTTGGCATTCCCGCAACAACAGCCCCAGCGCCAACAGCACACGGCATTGACGTCGTTGATGGCACAATCACCATTACCTGGATGACTGATGGAACGGATATTGATGGGGTGACCTACACATTGACTGCCAGCGGTATAGTGCCCCCTATTCAGTGGACTACCGGCGGCAGCTGCGTCAATCTGGGTTACTGTTAGCTTTATTGGCTGATAGGTTCAGTTGCTGCTGATGCAACACATCGCTACTACTGCACTTCTATTGCGTTCCCGCAAAATAGTGGCTGATTTCCCGCGACTCTGAATTGATACAAACAAAACCGTTGGTCTGTGCTGAGGTAAATCGGGATAGCAAACAATTGTCTGGTAGCGATTCGGCAAGGCTATCCCCAATAGACTCTCGCAGCGCTTCGCTTTGCCGGAAGTGGACCGCAAAGTCAGACTCAGGCATTGCTTGATAGCGCTCGGTTTGCATGAAGAGCGGATTGCCAAAAACCTGGCTGCGCATCACTTCAATCTCCGCACTCACATAGTTGTCTGGCAATTCGGTATATACGAATTTGGGATAGCTGCCAGCGAACTGCTCCAGTACCGCCGGGTCTCTATCGAAATCCCTGAATTCATCGGCTGCCAGGCTGTAGATCGTGTCGTAGGCCAGTATGAGAGCAACTGGGCGCTCAAGATAGACAACTGCCACTCCACCCGCCAGACAGACTGACTGGAACAAGGCGATACAGGTCAGATCAAACTTGAGACTTGGCTTACCCGCCTTGAAAACAATAAGCGTCAGCAAGGGTCCCAGTACGAGATCCACGCCGATGACGATTTGCAACCCAGTCCAGCCACCGTCGATGCGAAACAACAATCCCGGAAACCAGATGAACAGAATTACTGCCAGCAGTACCAAAAATACAGCTGCACTAATCGCGAAGTGAATCGCGAACGCTTGCCATCGTGTCAATTGTTTCTCCCCTCTCGTGCTTGCTTGCTCTCTTGTTTATTCGATTGCTTCCTCTCTTACACTGCTTACTGCCAACACCGCCTTTGCTATACGCGGACTAAAGCGGCGCAAGATGACGTGCAATTGCCAGGCCATTCAAACCCAGGCACGCAAAGAGAAATTAACTATTCGCACCGAACGGCCTGAATCACCGGGAACGGCGGGGATGCCGGGAACGAAAGAAGCTCTGATTAAGTAATTCCTGACAATTATTCTATATTGCAAAGTAGAGAAACAAGAGTTGCACAGGAAATCATTAGCCGACGTTGTGAACAGTGTCACCAATGAATTACTCAGTCGAAACCTGATCGACGCCAATCAGGTCAAACAAGCGATCGCAGCAGCCTCAGGCACACAGTCCGTCGCAGGTTGGTTACTGGAGCAAGGCGAGTGCGCTGAAGATAAAGTCGCTGCTTGCCTCTCTGAGCACCTGCTGCTGCCGCTGCTTGACGTGGAGTCACTCGCCTGGCAACGCAGCCCGATCGAACTACTCGATGAAAGCATGATCAAGCGCTTCAAGTGTCTGCCTGTCTGGCTCGCCAACAATGTATTGATCGTGGCGGTTGCTGATCCCTGCCAAAAAGATCTGCTCACTGATATCACGTTTCACACGGGAAAACAGGTCGAATTGCTTGTCACCGAATACAAACCACTGCTAGCTCTGATTAACAACATTCTCCTGCAAAGCCGAAATTCAGAATACGTTGACGAGGCGCTGCGCGAGGAAGCTACTACAGACACGGTCCCGGACGAGCAGTCGGAGCTGCGCAGTGACGATCTCGACGACAAACCCCTCGTCCGGTTTGTGAATCGTTTGCTCGCCGATGCGATCAATCTCAACGTGTCGGATTTGCACTTTGAACCCTATGAAAACTATTACCGGGTACGATTTCGCAGGGACGGACAACTCTCCGAGATTGCCCGGCCACCGCTGAAAATGGCAGGCCGTATCGCCTCCCGGCTCAAGGTCATGGCTCAACTGGACACCTCGGAAAGACGGCTTCCTCAGGACGGCAGGATTCGCTGGCACACTAACGAGGGCAAGAAAGTCGACTTCCGCGTGAATTCGCTCCCGACTCTCTGGGGCGAAAAACTGGTACTCCGCAATCTCGACACTTCGCAACGCTTGCTCAAAATGGAAGGACTGGGACTGGAGGATTTTCAGTTGAAAGCCGTGAACAAAGCCCTGCATAGTAGTCAGGGTCTGATACTCGTTACTGGGCCAACCGGCAGTGGCAAGACACAAACTCTCTATACTGCGATCCAGCAGCTCAACCTGAATAGCCAAAACATAGCCACTGTTGAGGACCCGATAGAGTTCAATATTGATGGGGTTAATCAGGTTGCCGTAAACACCCGGAGCGGCCTGACTTTTGCGCGCGCATTGCGTGCATTCCTGCGTCAGGATCCCGACGTGCTGATGGTCGGAGAGATCCGCGACGCCGAAACCGCCGAGATCGCGATCAAAGCGGCGCAGACCGGTCATCTGGTGCTAGCAACATTACACACGAATGACGCGCTGGGGGCGCTCGACAGGCTCGCCAATATGGGGGTAGCTCCTTACAATCTTGCTGCTGCCTGTAGCCTGCTGGTTGCTCAGCGATTGATGAGAAAGCTCTGTGACAATTGCAAGGAGCCCCTGCAACTCCCTGACAAGGTGCTTATGGAACAAGGCTATTCCGAAGAGGAACTCAGGAGCCTCTCACTCTACCAGGCCAACGGCTGTAAATACTGTCAGGATGGTTACCGGGGGAGAATCGGAATCTATGAAGTAGTTCCTGTATTTGATGAGCTGTCCGGGCTTATCATTGAAGGCCAACATAGTCAGAAACTGTCACAGTGCGTCAGAGACCGTGGCTACCACTCAATGCGGCGCGCTGCGCTCGGCAAGGTAGCTCTGGGAATGAGCTCTCTGGAAGAAGCTAACAGGCTGACTTAATTCACAAATTTCCCAAACGTGCTATATTGGGCGGAGTTCGGAACAGGGCCAATCCGCGCGGAGAACGCTATGGCGACAGAAGCCGCACAAAATATATACCTCTGGCAGGGAACTGACAGAAGCGGTAAGAAAACCAAAGGCGAGATTCAGAGTTCGAGTCAGGCACTCGCCAAAGCGCAACTACGCAAGCAGGGCATTATTCCCTCGCGCGTAAAGCGCAAACCCAAGGAACTCTTCGGCCCGAAGAAGCAGAAAATCACTCCCGGCGACATCGCTGTCTTCACACGCCAGCTGGCTACCATGATGAAGTCCGGCATTCCGCTGGTACAGTCCTTTGAGATCGTCGGTGAGAGTCTGGAAAACCCTTCCATGCGCGATCTAGTCGCCTCAATTCGCAATGACGTCGCAGCCGGTAATAATTTCGCCGACTGTATTCGCAAGCATCCGCGCTATTTTGACGACTTGTTCTGCAATCTGATCGATGCCGGGGAACAATCCGGTTCGCTGGAAACCATGCTGGACCGGCTGGCGACGTACAAGGAAAAGTCAGAAGCCTTGAAAGCAAAAATTAAGAAGGCAATGAACTACCCCATTGCTGTCGTCGCCGTTGCAATCGTGGTGACAGGCATTCTGCTTATCAAGGTCGTTCCGCAATTTGCTGAGACTTTCTCCAGCTTCGGCGCCGAGTTACCCGCTTTTACACTCTTTGTACTCAATCTTTCCGATCTCGCCATTGCGCACTGGTGGAAAGTACTTATTGGCGGCGCCGGGTTTGCCGTTGCTTTCAGAGAAGCCAAGCTGCGCTCCCAGGCCGTCCGCGATGGCATCGATCGCACCGCGCTGAAGCTACCGATTGTTGGCCCGATTCTGAATGCATCCTGCTACGCTCGTTTTACCCGCACACTGGCAACTACTTTCTCAGCCGGCGTGCCACTGGTCGATGCGCTGGATTCAGTAGCGGGCGCGACAGGCAACGTGGTGTATTCGTCTGCCACCAGAAAAATCAAGGAAGATGTCACCACCGGACAACAGTTGGCCTTCGCCATCAAAAGCACGACGCTTTTCCCCGTCATGATTACGCAAATGGTTGGCATCGGCGAAGAATCTGGTGCACTGGATTCGATGCTCGACAAATGCGCGATCTATTATGAAGCGGAAGTCGACAATGCAGTCGACGGTCTCACGGCGCTGATGGAGCCGATGATCATGGCCGTTCTGGGTATTCTGGTAGGAGGCCTGATGATCGCTATGTACCTGCCGATATTCCAGCTTGGATCGGTGATGTAAACAGCGTAGCGACATGGAAATTGTTGAAATCATTCAAACCAGGCCGCTGGTGCTGACGGTCCTGACCTTCGTACTTGGCTTGCTTGTCGGCAGCTTTCTCAACGTCGTTGTCTACCGCCTGCCGATCATGTTGCAGCGGGAATGGAAAGCACAGTGCTGCGACTATCTGGAGCTGGAAAATACCGAGCCTGACAGCAACCCGGCATCGGCGAAGTTCACACAATTCAATCTCCAAACACCGGATTCACACTGCCCAGGCTGCAATCGCAAAATTCGCCCCTGGGAAAACCTCCCGGTGATCAGCTACCTTATGCTCGGCGGCAAGTGTGCTGGATGCAAGACGCGCATATCACTGCGTTATCCCTCTGTCGAATTCATCACTGGATTGCTGTCAGCACTCGTGGCCCATACTTATGGACCCCATTGGTTAACGTTGGCCGTGCTGATATTTACCTGGTGCCTGATTGCCATGACCCTGATTGACTATGATCACCAGCTACTGCCAGACAACATAACCATACCCTTGCTCTGGCTCGGCCTCGTTGTGAATGCGCTGGATTTGGGAATGGGCGTCTCAGCAATCGATGCGGTGCTGGGTGCTGCGATTGGCTATTTGTCGCTGTGGTCATTCTACTGGGTGTTCAAACTGGCCACCGGCAAAGAAGGTATGGGCTATGGTGATTTCAAACTGCTGGCCGCACTCGGCGCCTGGCTTGGTTGGCAGAGCCTGCTGCCAGTCATCATTCTGTCTTCTCTCGTCGGCGCGGTATTCGGCATACTTATGATTGTCATGACTGGTCGCGACCGCTCACAACCAATGCCCTTTGGGCCATTCCTTGCTGGCGCGGGTTTTATCATGCTCATCTGGGGCCCCGCCATCAGTGCGGCCTATATCAACACTTTCGCCTGAGTCATGTTTACCGTTGGTTTGACAGGCGGTATTGGCAGCGGCAAAACCACGGTCGCCGATGCCTTCGCGGCGCTGGGCGTTACTGTCGTTGACGCCGACCTTCTATCAAGACAGGCCGTGCTACCCGGCTCCGAGGCCCTGCAGGCAATAGCGCAGCATTTCGGCGCAGCGGTTATCAATGAAGACGGTGCACTGGACCGGGCTGCGCTACGAGAAATTGTTTTTCATGCCCCGGAACAACGCGCATGGCTGGAAGCGCTACTGCACCCGATAATCAGAGATTTAATGCACGAACAATTGGCCGCATGCTCGGGCCCCTATTGTCTGCTCGTATCCCCACTCCTGCTGGAAACGACGCAGCAAGAACTTGTTGACCGCAGACTCGTTATAGATGTCCCCGTGCAAACTCAAGTGACCAGAGCCATGCAGAGAGACGGCAGTGACGAGAGCATCATTCGCGGGATTATTGCAGCCCAGACCAGCCGAGAATCCAGACTGGCGGCAGCCGATGATGTGTTCGACAATGATCAGTCAATCTCTTCAATCGCTGGACGCGTACGCGAGCTACACGAGAAGTATCTAAAGATGGCAGAAGCATATGAGTGAGAAAACCAATCGGGTCGTCAATTGCCCGACTTGCGAGAGCACTGTTGAATGGAGCAAGGAGAATGAATTCCGACCGTTCTGCAGTGAGCGCTGCAAGCTAATCGATTTTGGTGACTGGGCGACCGAGAAGCACACCATTGCAGGCGACCCGGCCTTTCCGGAGAGTGACGAGGGCGACACAAACAACGAACGCTTCGACCCGCTGCAATAAATTGCTTATCTGATTCAGCTCCCTTGGTTCCTTACTCCTGCTTTTTCGCTTGCTTATCTCCAGCCAAACAAGCCCTGCCGCTGTGCAGGGCTCTGATGCGGCACAACGACACTTCAATTGAAACTGTTCACAACAGTAGTGAATCGATTAGAGCGGCGTGCCACTGATATTGGGTGTGCGCATCCAGTAGAACTTGCTGTTCGCAGCATGGTGTTCATTGTCTACGAACACGTAAATCAGCTGCCCATCCCGTGAGAATCTCACACGCTTGACCGTCTCACCTTCCAGTAGTCCCAACTCGAAATCTTCGAGAATCAAGTGCGTGGCCACGTCGAACAAGTACAGTCGCTGATTGTCGGCCCCGAGCAACAAGGTCCCGTCGGCGCTGAAGGTGGAGCTGATTGGAGAGCCAGCAAAGAACCATTCACCGTCATTATTGAAGTATTGCCGCGGATCCATATCAACGACGCTGAATTCCTCTTCAACGTAATTGCCATTGGGACAGGTGAAAGCCAGACGGCTGCCATCGGGAGCGATGTCGAAGTCGGTACAGCTCGAACCAACCTGGGCGTCAGTCCCCTGAACCAGGGTGAACGTATTGGTATCGGGAAAGAAATCCAGAGTCGCCAGATTGGACTCGGTAGCCAGAAACAGATGCCGACGATTGGCGTCATACTCGACCCGGCGTGGCTGGTCTGCTGGCAGCGGGTCAGTTAAAAAATTGCCAGCCGGGTCGAAAAGGCCAACCCACAGACGCGTACTGGTATAGGGAATGCCATTGCCTGGCTCGAGTATCGTCTGTCCATCATACATGATGGAGAAGAGATCGCCCGACTCGTTGACCGCGATATCCCTGATAGTCCAGGCATAGGTGTAGTTGAAATCGTCAGTTCCCGTAAACGTGTATGAAATTGGATCCCAGTGAATGTTTCCGGTGTTCAGATCCAGCGTATAAATTCGGGCCGACTCTGGATGCACCGTCATGTGGACCACATCCCGCGCCTCATCGAGCACGAACTTTTGGGGACTGGTATTGAATTGATAGATATTGCCCGTCTCACCTGACAACAAATTGCGCTCAACAACGCGATTGCGAATGAAATCGCCGATGAGTACCCAGCCATGGCAAAGCGGAATGAAATCCTGAGTGGGCTCGACCAGGATGCCACCGTCAAGAGCAGACTCGGTGGAGCCCTGGGTACCAGTTTGCACAGCAGTGAGGGAAAGCGTCTCAAAGCGCCACGGATCACTGCCTTCAATGTATTCCAGACGCACAGCGATCTGATCACCCAGGAGATTCACACTCGGAATATCCAACACTCCGGAAGAAGTTGAGAAAGTCGCAATTCCTTCCGCAACATCTGCTACTTCAGGTGCACTGAAAGCGCTGCAGTCCAACAATTCCAGTCCAGACCTCGGCGGAGATCCGGTGCCAACAGCGGTAATTTCCGCAGCACTCAATTCGAAGATTAACTCATTGGGATCAACGAGATTCAGCGTCGCCCTGCCCTCACCGAGCGGACCTCCATCAATTGTGGGCACCTGCAGTGTATAGCCATCGAAGGCGGATACATCCAGTGGCAGTGTGGGTGCGGCGCCAGGCACAAACTCCAGTACTGGATTGAGCGTCAGTCGCACGCCGGTGTAGGGGGGAAAAAGGTTCGCCTGCACATTGGCCGGCTCAATCGCGCTGCGTACACGAAACCCAACGAAGCGGCCGCGCTGCAGCGCCGCATTCACTGCACCGGTCACGTCAACGACCAGCTCGCTCAGACCCACTGCGTCAAGTTCAGCAAGCGGTTCGGTGAATCCGATAGCGTAGTCATCGTAGGCGATTTCTCCGTCATCAGAGAAAAACGAAATGCGCACAGGAGCACTGCCATTCTGCTCATACACTTCCTGTATGGGTAGCCGGAGCGTCGCAGCACTTACCGAGGTGGTATTGACGAAATCGAACGAGACCGCAGCAATATCAAGAAACTCTGCGCCGGAAACTGCCCAGCCACCGACACCAACATAGGTCGCAGTCTCAACCTGCTCGGTGGTTTCGGTAATTTCAGTGTCTTCGTTGCTCGTGGAGTCTGATGCATTGGGATTGGTCTGAACCAGAGTGCCCTGATCGACAAGAATGGCAAAGTCCGCCAATACTCCGCTGGGGAGCAGGGAAAGAGACAGGCACAGAACGCCTGACGCCAGTGGTTTCAGCAACTCATTCGACTTCATGACTCTCTATCTCAGATTTGTATAAGCTTCGTATTTTCAACGAGTTAGCGGAAATCTCAGTGACAGGCATCACACTATTGATGGTTGCATTCCGAGAATCGCGATTTCAACTGTTCAAACTGCTGTATCTGCTTCTTGAGGGAATACTTTATCACAAAGCCAATGATTTTCAGCAAAAAATGGCAGCATTAAATCCTGATAATTCAGTAGCTTGGAGTATTAATCGAAGAATTTCAGTAAATTATCGCAGCTATCTCTTCTGAATATAGCCGAAATTTGCGATTTATTTAGTTATTGCACAGAAAAAGTCGGATGCCGGCTATGCCCTGCGCACCGGCCTGCATCGCGCTTGAGAAGGTGTCTTCTGACATGCCGCCGAGCGCGAATACAGGAAGGCTTATCTTTCTTCTTAGCTCGGAAAAACCCACCCAGCCCAATAACTGCTGCTGACTGTATTTATCGGTTTTGCACACCGGAGAGAGCGTGACGTAATCCGCGCCCAGCTTTTCTGCCTGCCTTAGCTCGTCGAGGTTGTGACAGGAAGCGGCGAAAAGCTTACCCTCCGCGCAAGGCCGCTCTGCCAGCGAAGCCAACTGCTTCGCGTTGCAATGAATGCCATCGACGGCAGTCACGTCGGGCACAGCATCGCTATGGCTGAACATCACTCTGGCAGCATCGCCACAAAGTGCGCGCGCTTTTCGATACCAGATCGAGTATTCCTCTTGCGGTATCGACTTTTGCCGCAACTGCACCAGACTAATGCCCTGCTGCAGATAGCCCTCAAGGATAGGACGCAACTCATCCCAATCATGACAATCTGGGGTAATCGCCAGCCGAGTTGGAAGTTGCAATACGTCAATGATCGGTTTGTTGGCTGCGGGGAAGTGCTCGGCCTGCATTTCAGCAACAGGAAGCCACTGAATCGGTTGTCCTTCCAGCCCTGCCGGGACACCGCTGTAGTCAGTAATCACCCAAACATCCAGAATGACAGACTTGTCTGGGTAGTGGTGGGTGATCTGTTTTATCGGAAAGGCAGCGTTTACTGCAACGCCGAGTTCTTCCCGGAACTCTCTTTGTAGACCCACGAACCGGTCTTCACCTGGCTCATATTTCCCGCCCGGAAACTCAAGCAATCCGCCCTGATGGGCGCTCTCATGTCGACGCGCCACTAGCACTTCTCGTGCGGCGTTAACAATTACACCGACAGCAACGTGTACGAGGGACTTACTGCTCACTCTGCTCGCTCTACTCGGGTTCTGAGGGAGGGCTTATTCGCTCCGAATCAGCTGCGATACTCCGCATTCACGCGGATGTACTCATGGGAAAGGTCTGACGTCCAGAACGTCTCGCTGCAGCTTCCGCGTTGCAATTCAATCCTGATTTCAATCTCTTCCTTGTCCATCTCTTGCTGACCAAGCGCTTCACTGTAGGAGTCGGCACGCCCGCCGTTACTCACCAAAAGCGTGTCTCCGAGATGCACAGTGACTTTATCCAGATCGAAATTTTCGATTCCCGCGCGGCCTACGGCGGCGAGAATGCGTCCCCAATTGGGGTCCGATGCGAAAAATGCGGTTTTCACCAGCGGTGATTCTGCAACGGCGTAACCAACGCGTAAACACTCGTCGGTAGATGCCGCGCCACGAACAGAAATCGTAATGAACTTGCTCGCACCTTCTGCATCGCGAATCAGTTGCTGCGCCAGATCCTGACAAAGCGCATCAACTGCGGCCGCAAATTTGCTCCTGTCTTCATCAGTAAGCGTTGCATCCACTCCTGATTGACCTGTCGCAACTAGAATACAGCAATCGTTTGTCGACGTATCACCATCGACGGTGATGCGGTTAAACGAGCGATTGACTGCCGCTGTGAGAACTTCCTGTAGTGTTTCGCGTTGAATTTGCGCGTCGGTACAGAGAAAGGCCAGCATGGTCGCCATGTTTGGCTTGATCATGCCCGCGCCCTTCGCAATACCACTAATGCTGACTGTCCCCGACGAAAGCTCAATATTGAGGGAACTCCCTTTCGGTCGGGTATCCGTCGTCATTATTCCTTTAGCAGCACTTGCCCAGTTTTCCTCAGTCAGCCCGGCAAGCGCTTTCGGAAGTCCCTGCTCAATCTTCTCGACTGGCAAAGGCTCGCCGATTACACCAGTAGAGAAAGGCAGCACCTGCTCGACGGAAACTTTCGCCAGCGCTGCGAGCGCTGCACAGCTACGCAGCGCAGCAGCTTCCCCTTTCTGACCGGTACCGGCGTTGGCATTGCCAGTGTTAATTAACAAATACCGGGAATTGCCCTGCTCCAGATGTCTTCTCGCGATCGCCACGGGGGCTGCGCAGAACGCATTCTGAGTGAAGACGCCGGCCACGCTGCTCCCATCAGCGATTTCGAATAACACCAGATCCAGTCTGTCAGCATAGCGAATTCCAGCCGCTGTGGCAGAAACCCTGATGCCCGGAATTGGTAAACAATCGATGGGCTTTTCCTTTCCTACACTCACTCTCTATTCCTTTAACATTATGACCACACCGATCGCTACAGAAGCGACTCAGGCGACTTAGGCGATCTGTCCGTGACAAACCTTGTATTTCTTGCCTGATCCGCAAGGACAGGGCTCGTTGCGACCGACTTTTGGCACCTCACGAACAAATGGTGCCTGTTGTCCCTGATTTGGCACATCCTGCGGCGTGCGTTGTGCCTGACCCTGCGCGTCTGCTTCTCCGCCACCAGCGAGTGCAGAAACGTTTTGATGCTGAAAATTCATGCGCGCTTTGGCAGTTTCTTCCGCGCGCTTGCGCTCGATCGCATCGACTTCCTCATCTTGTCTGATCTTCACATGACAAAGAATTTTGATGACTTCCCGCTGCAGGTTTGCGAGTAGCTCGGTAAAGAGTGCAAAGGCCTCCCGCTTGTATTCCTGGCGCGGGTTTTTACCGCCGTAACTGCGCAGGAATATCCCCTGACGCAGATGGTCCATCGTCGCCAGGTGCTCTTTCCATAAGTTGTCGAGAATCTGCAAGGTAATCTGCTTTTCAAACACTCGCATTTTATCGCCCACGAGAGCACTTTTCTCTTCGTATTCCTTGGCGAGAGCCGAAGTAACGCGCTCCTTGAGCTCTTCTTCATAGAGCTGATCGTCTTCGTCCAGCCACTGCTGAATTGGTTGCTTGCTGTTGAATTCTGTTTCGATTGCCGATTCCAACCCAGCGATGTCCCACTGCTCGGGAACGCTTTGCGGCGGAATATACTCATCCACGAGCTGCTCAATCACTTCTACTCGCATATCAACGAGCAAGTCAGAGATATCATCGCTGGCCATAAGCTCGTTTCGCTGCCGGTAAATAATTGTCCGCTGATCGTTGGCCACATTATCGTATTCGAGCAGCTGTTTGCGGATGTCGAAGTTTCTTCCCTCTACTTTGCGCTGCGCTTTCTCGATGGAACGGGTGACCATGCCATGCTCGATGGCCTCGCCCCTTTCCATGCCAAGGCGACGCATAAAATTCTTCACGCCCTCTGACGCGAAAATGCGCATAAGATTGTCATCCATCGAGAGATAGAAGCGTGAGTAGCCGGGATCGCCCTGACGTCCTGCACGACCGCGCAATTGATTGTCGATGCGTCTTGATTCATGACGCTCAGTACCGATGATATGTAAGCCACCTGCTTCCAACACCTTGTCATGGCGTGCTTGCCATTCACCTTTAAGTTTTTCTACCAGCGCGGGATCTGGGTTTTCCAGCGTTGCCAGTTCGGCCTCCCAATTGCCACCGAGAACAATGTCCGTACCACGACCTGCCATATTGGTTGCAATAGTCACTGCCCCTGGGCGCCCTGCCTGAGCAATGATTTCCGCCTCTTTTTCGTGAAACTTGGCGTTCAGCACTTCGTGCTTGATTTTGTTTTTGGTCAGAAACTTCGACAGCAACTCCGAATTGTCTATCGATGCGGTACCTACCAGTACCGGCGCGCCGTTGTTACTGATTTCCGTGATATCGCTGACTATGGCTTCGAATTTCTCCTCCATGGTCAGATAGATCAGGTCATTGGCATCTTCGCGAACCATCGCTTTGTTGGTTGGAATAACCACTACGTCCAGGCCATAGATCTGACTGAATTCGAATGCTTCTGTATCAGCTGTACCTGTCATGCCGGCCAGCTTGTTATACATGCGGAAATAGTTTTGGAATGTCGTGGAGGCCAGAGTCTGACTTTCGCTCTGAATCTGTAATTTCTCCTTGGCTTCGAGCGCCTGATGCAAGCCTTCAGAGAGGCGCCGGCCTTCCATCGTACGGCCCGTATGCTCATCGATCAGTACAATGCGCTTGTCCTGCACAATATACTCAACATCCCGATGGAAGAGATGATGAGCTTTCAGCGCAGCATAAACATGGTGCAGCAGCGAGAGATTCGTCGCCGCGTACAGCGACTCGCCTTCCTCCAGTAGCTTCTTCTCGATCAGCAATGACTCAATGAACTCGTGCCCTGACTCAGTCAGTTCTACCTGTCGACTCTTCTCATCGACGGTAAAGTGACCGCTCTCTTCCGGGACAAAATTCTTGTCCATCATTTCTATCTTCGAGCGTTCCTGCTTCACCCCTTTCTCGAGCCTGGGTACAAGTTTGTCGATCGCCAGATAGAGTTGTGAACTATCTTCTGCAGCTCCGGAAATAATCAGCGGAGTCCGCGCCTCATCGATCAGGATGGAGTCCACCTCATCGACAACGGCGAAATTCAACGCACGCTGCATCTTGTCGTCCAACCTGAATGCCATGTTGTCACGCAAGTAGTCGAAGCCGAATTCGTTGTTGGTTCCGTAGGTGATGTCCGCTTGATAAGCCGCTCGCTTTTCATCGGGATTCTGGCCTGACTTGATCGCGCCAACAGTCATTCCCAAAAATTCAAAGATCGGCCCCATCCATCCGGCGTCTCGCGTGGCGAGATATTCATTGACTGTGACCACATGTACGCCATCGCCGCTTAACGCATTGAGATAGACAGGCAGTGTCGAGACCAAAGTCTTACCTTCACCGGTTCGCATTTCGGCGATGTCGCCCTGGTGCAACACCATGCCACCGATGAGCTGGACATCGAAATGACGGAGTCCAAGAGTCCGCTTGCTCGCTTCGCGCACCGCAGCGAATGCTTCAGGTAAGAGGGCATCCAATGTCGCCCCGTCCTTCAGACGCTGTTGAAATTCACTGGTTTTACCTTTCAGCTCGTCGTCACTCAGGGCGGCGAAGGCGTCTTCCAATTGGTTTATCGTTGTCACTGTGCGCTGCATGCGCTTGAGCTTGCGAGAGTTGCTGCTACCAAATAGCTTGCTAAGAATGTTCATAAATTACACTTTCAATTGATATTTGCTTGCGGAAGTTTCGACAAGCGAAGACCGGCCAGCAGAGTGGCCAATGAAAAAATTTCCAGGAGGGAGATTATCTTGCGGTTCGGTGGATATAAGCTGCGGGGTCGACCACTCTGCCATTCTTGTACACTTCGAAATGCACATGAGGGCCAGTAGACCGTCCAGTGGAACCGACCAGAGCGATGTTCTGGCCCTTGCTCACGACATCGCCAACTTCGACAAACAGTTTTTCAGCGTGGGCATAACGCGTGGCGAAACCATTGCCGTGATTTACTTCGACCATCAGGCCGTAACCAGACCTTGGACCAGACCAGGTTACTACGCCAGAAGCGACGGTATTAATTTCTGCGCCTGATTTACCGGTCGTGAAATCGATACCGGCATGAAAAGTAAGACGTCCAGTGAATGGGTCTGGACGCTGCCCGAAACGAGAGGCTATCCAACCTCGCTCCAGAGGCCGCCCGGCGATAAATACGTCGGACTGGATCTTTCGATCAACCATCAGTCCTTCAAGGATTTCCAGCTGTTGCTGTCGATCTTCGAGTTGCTGCTCGAGCTGCTCAAGCGCGCTGGTAAAGCCTGACGAGGTGTAGGGCTGGGAATCACCGAGATCGGGGCCCCCAATAGCCACAGGTTGGCTGAAATCAAACTCGCCAGTGTCCAAATTTGCGATCGAGGTAATTCGCTCACCGACGGCATCCAGACGCACCAGCCTTGCCTGTAACATGGCGAGCCGCAGTGTCAGGGCTTCCAGCTGTTGTTCTGAGTCTTGCTTGACGAGTTCTAGCTGCTCGGCCTGCAGCTTGATCTGCCGTTCCCAGTTCTGTGCAGTTTCTTCTGTTACAACTTGCGCATCCTGAGCCACGGCGAGCTGATAGCCAAAGTAGCCCAGTGCCACAGGCGCACCAATCAAGCAGACTGAGAGCAGCCCCTTGAGCCAGCCTTTCAGGACAATCGTTTTGGTATGACCGTGACGCTGGTCGACGAGAATAACTTTCATGAATTCATGCTTGCCTCGGTATCGGACTCTGTATCCAACCTGGCGCCGGGCCCCGAGGTCTCATTCCTTTTCATTCTGCTCATACGGCGCAAATCTGCGCCCGCATAGCTGCCAATGTTGCTGTCTATCCATTCAGATGGAGGCATGCACGCCAACAATCAAGGCATTACAACACATTGCCATCCAAAGTGGCCATATAATACCTATAACTCAGTCGGGAGCGATAGCCACTCGTCAGGATAAATACTGAATCCAGGGCGAAGAAGTTCACATTCGGGGCAAATAAAGCGCTTCTGCCCCGCCAACAGGCAGGGCAGAAGGCTACTAAGATTGTTTAAAGCCCATTGCGGCATCGAAATATCCAGCTATTTCAATGCCTTATGGCGAGGAAGGCTCAGGCTGCGAGTACGGGCTTCATGTAGGATATAGGGACATGGGTCTCGTTATCGAAACTCACGATCTCCCAGGCATCCTTGTTCACTTCCAGCATGCGCAGTAGCGCATTGTTGAGGGCGTGACCGGATTTGTGTCCCTTGAACTCTCCGATCAGGCTGTTGCCCAACAGGTAAAGGTCGCCGATAGAGTCGAGGATCTTGTGCTTCACGAATTCGTCTTCGTAGCGCAGGCCATCCTCATTCAGCACCTTGTAGTCACCCACAGCGATTGCATTGTCCATGCTTGCGCCGAGCGCCAGATTCCGGTTCCGCAGTTCTTCGAACTCGTGCATGAATCCAAACGTACGCGCCCTGCTCACTTCTTTTACAAAGGAAGTGCTGGAGAAATCGATGGTCGCGCTCTTCGTGTATTTCTTGTACACCGGGTGATCGTAAAGCAGGGTGTAGCTGACTTTGAAGCCATCAAAAGGCTCGAGGCTGACTGATTTATCACCCTGTTCGAGTCGCAATGGCTTCTTGATTTTAATGAACTTTTTGAGTTCAGCCTGTTCCTCAATGCCAGCTGACTGGATGAGAAACACGAACGGCCCTGCACTACCATCCATAATCGGCACTTCAGGCGCACTGACGTCGACATAGCAGTTATCAATGCCCAGACCGGACATTGCTGACATCAAGTGTTCGATTGTGGAGATGCGTACATCGCCCTTGACCAGCGTGGTCGAGAGCGTTGTGTCACCAACGTTTGAGGCGCTGGCTTCGATTTGCACTACCGGATCAAGATCAACTCGAGTAAAAACGATACCGGTATTGACGGGGGCTGGCCGGAGGGTGAGATAGACCTTCTCACCTGTATGCAATCCGACACCTGTGGCGCGAATTACATTCTTCAAAGTTCTTTGCTTAAGCATTTGGAATGTGGGCCCTTTCTATTGTGTGACTCCCGAAAACCCTCTCAGTTCCCGGACAGCCAAAATTAACGATTCCGCACCTTTCTTCTTGTTAACTGCCCCAGTGCAAAACGGGGGCATGGTATCAGAGATCGGGAAAATTCCCAACACAGGAATTTTCCCGCTCTATCAATTAGATAGCTACAACAATCGGGCCGCTTAACGTCCCTCGCGCTTGCCCTGTTCTCAGTCCGCCTGCTTGCGTAGAAACGCCGGGATATCGAGGTAATCCATATCCGGTTCCGCACCTACAGCCTTGGCCATCGCCGCTCCACGCACAGCGCTTTGGCGGTTGCGCATGATGGCTGGCTTGTCGAGCTGACGATAATCCGTCTCGGGAGCAACTCGGGTATTGTCCACTACTTTAGTGGGCTTCTGAACCTGGCCACCTAAACCGGTCGCCACCACGGTCACATGCATTTCATCGCTCAGCGTTGGGTCGATTACTGTACCCACTACAACGGTCGCATCGTCAGACGCGAACTCTTCGATCGTGTCGCCGACTTCCGAGAACTCACCCAGCGACAGATTTTCGCCGGCGGTAATATTAACCAGTATGCCACGAGCACCCTGCAGATTGACGTCTTCCAGCAGCGGGCTGCGAATCGCCGCCTCGGCAGCAAGCCTTGCCCTGTCTTCACCTTTCGCGTAGCCAGTACCCATCATGGCCATGCCCATTTCCGACATCACTGTTTTCACGTCCGCGAAATCCACATTGATCATACCCGGATTCATGATTAGATCGGCGATACCTTTAACGGCACCGAGCAGAACATCATTGGCAGATTTGAATGCATCCAGTAGCGAAGCTTCCTTACCCAGCACATCGAGCAGCTTCTCGTTAGGAATGGTAATTAAGGAATCAACATTCTCAGTCAATGCCTGAATACCTTGTTCGGCGATAGCAGATCGTTTTTTGCCTTCGAAGGGGAAAGGACGCGTCACAACAGCGACAGTGAGGATTCCCATTTCCTTGGCAACTTCGGCAACAATAGGAGCTGCACCTGTGCCGGTACCGCCACCCATTCCGGCAGTGATGAAGACCATATCTGCGCCAGAAAGCACTTCAGCGATTTCATCGCGATCTTCGAGCGCAGACTGACGTCCGATTTCCGGATTCGCTCCCGCACCCAATCCTTTGGTGATTGCGCTACCCAACTGCAGTATGGTCTTCGCCTTGAGATTATTCAGGGCCTGTGCGTCAGTATTCGCACAGATGAATTCTACGCCATCAACTTGATTGGCAATCATGTGATGCACAGCGTTTCCGCCGCCACCACCGACGCCGATCACTTTGATCACGGCGCTTTGTGGAATATTGTCGACTAATTCAAACATATAGCCCCCTTGTTATGCATATTCTTCACTGTAGTAATTGACTGTTTGTTAAAAATGGCCTTGAAACCAATTTTTGACCCTGTCCACAAGATGAACTTGCGGCTCTTTCTTGGGGTCAACACCTTCACGCTCTTGATGTTGTTTCAGCCCATACAGCAATAACCCAACGCCAGTGGAATAAATCGGGTTTCTTACAATATCGGCTAATCCGTTTACATTATGAGGTGCGCCAATGCGCACCGGTGCATGAAATATTTCCTCGGCGAGCTCCACGACACCTTCCATCTTGCTAGTGCCGCCTGTCAGCACAATGCCGGCCGCCAGCAGGCTCTCGAAGCCACTGCGCTGCAGTTCTGCTTGCACCAGAGTAAAAAGTTCGTCGTATCGCGGCTCGACAACTTCGGCCAACGCCTGGCGCGACAGTTCACGAGGTGGCCGGTCTCCCACACTGGGGACCTTGATAGTGTCATCAGCGCTCGCGAGTTGAGTAAGCGCGCACGCATACTTGATTTTGATTTCGTCTGCGTTCTCAGTAGGAGTGCGTAGCGCCATGGCGATATCATTCGTAACCTGATCGCCGGCTATTGGAATGACACCGGTATGTCTGATTGCGCCATCAGTAAATATGGCGATGTCTGTTGTTCCACCACCGATATCCACCAGGCATACACCCAACTCTCTCTCATCCTCAGTCAGCACTGCATAGCTGGATGCCAGTTGTTCCAGAATTATCTCGTCTGTTTCCAGACCACATCGCTTGATGCATTTCTCAATGTTTTGCACGGCATTAATTGCGCAGGTCACCAGATGCACTTTCGCTTCGAGCCTGACTCCCGACATACCCAATGGCTCTTTGACGCCCTCCTGGGAATCAATGATGTATTCCTGCGGCAGAATATGAAGAACTTTCTGATCCGCAGGAATGGCCACTGCCTGAGCGGCATCGATGACTCGCTCAATATCGGCCTTCATGACTTCACCGTCGCGGATTGCAACAATTCCGTGGGAATTCATACTGCGGATGTGGCTGCCTGCGATCCCGGCATAGACAGAGTGAATCTGACAACCTGCCATCAACTCCGCTTCTTCGATCGCGCGCTGTATAGACTCGACAGTTGATTCGATATTAACCACCGTGCCTTTTTTGAGACCTCGAGATCGATGCGAGCCAATACCGACAATATCGAGACTACCGTCGTCGTTTATTTCTCCAACGATAGCAACCACTTTCGATGTCCCGATATCCAGACCGACTATCATATTTTCGTTCATAGCTTCATTCATTGCCGCAAATCTCCACAGAGCTCTGCTTCATTGCTTGCAAATTTTCCTGACCTTGTATTCACCGAATTGCAACTCCCGGCAAACTCTCATCGATACGCGCAATGGCCAGACCATTGTCATAGCGCAGGTCCACCTCGCGAATGGCGATACGATCAAAACCCGTTTCTTGCTGATAAAAGCTGATGAATCGGTTGACCCTCTCAATCAGCTTCTCTCTACCAGCGGAGATCGCGATACGATCATCCACAACCAATTCCCAACTTCCCCTTTCACTCAACGTAAGCTCACTAAGTCGCAAGTCGGCCGGTGAAAACAACTCATTCAAGAACTGGAACTGCTGCATCACTCGCGCCTGACTTCCATCTGGCCCATTGAGTTTGGGCAATCGACCGGCGTCGCCAAATCGAGTTGGAGAGAATTTTTCACCTTGCTGGCTCAATAGCTGCCCTTCACCCCAGCGCGCAATAGCTACTCGCTCCTGTATTTGCAGAGCCACGCTGTCGGGCCAGACACGCTTGACCGCAGCCTGTCTTACCCAGGGATGGCGCTCCACTTCTGACTTGAGCCCATTAACATCAAATCCGAAAAAACCAGTTCCCATGTAACTTGCTGCCATCTGACTAACTTCAAGCTCAGCCACATTCACCCACTGATTTTCCATCTTCACTTTCACAATGGGCCGGTTCACAAACGTTGAGATAGCCTGCAAATTCGCTGCGGCTAAAATAATGAGACTGCAGCAGATGATTCCGAGTATGACCTGTCCGCGCTGCACTCCAGAATTATGATGTTGTGCACTCGCGCGCATTGCCGCCGGCTTTCTTGATACGCCGCGTGCACCAACTGCATTTTTTCTGGCCTGAGACTTCATAGCATTCTCAACTTACGTTCAACTCGCATTCCAGAATTCGTAACACCAATTCATCAAAATCAATTTCTGCGCGTTGCGCAGACATGGGAACAAAACTGTGGGTGGTCATTCCCGGGATCGTATTCAATTCGAGCAAGAAGAATTTACCATTCTCATCTTGCAACACATCGATCCTGGCTAAACCCGAACAACCTAAACTTTCGTACGCACAACCGACCAGCATTTCCAACTCTTCAAGCTCTTCTGTCGAGACTTCCGGTGGGCAAATGACATGCGTATCCTCAGCAATGTACTTGGCCTCGAAGTCAAAAAACGCTCTACTCGTTTCCATCTGGATAGTTGGAAAAATCTCCCCATCCAGGATTGGCGTGGAAAACTCCCTGCCTGCGATATAGCGCTCCGCCATGACTTGCTGATCTATTTTCTGTGCATCCCGATATTGCTGCCGTAGCGCTGTTGCATCATCTACGATCGAAATTCCCAGACTCGAACCACCGCTTACTGGCTTAACGACCGCTTTGCCGAGGTCCGAAATTATGGACTGCCAGTCGCTCTCATTATTCAAGAGATAGAAATCAGCGGTGCTCAATCCAAGCTGTGACCACACCTGCTTGGTCTTGACCTTGTCCATCGCCAGCGCCGAAGCGAGCACTCCGCTGCCGGTATACGGAAGCCCCATGATTTCCAACAGTCCCTGCATGGCACCATCTTCACCACCCTTGCCATGCAGCATGTTGACTACCAGATCAGGCTTTATCTCCAAAAGACGCGTGACCACCTCATCATCAACGTCTATCTCCGTTAAATTCACCCCCATCCGGCGCAAACTTTCAGCTACAGCCTGGCCACTCAAGAGGGAAATTTCACGCTCGGAAGACTTGCCTCCCTTGAGCAACGCCACGCGCCCAAGTTTTGCCAATATTTCCTCTTTATTTATCGTTCTCATAGCCAAAATTCTTAATGCCAAATTGGAAATTCTTTTTTAAATTTCAATAATTTAGTCTGACTTGAAGCCCTTGCTAGCCAACTCACGCGCCAAGCCTCCGACGCTTCCGGCTCCCTGCGTCAAAACGATGTCGCCAGGGCGCAAAAAGTCACTCAGAATCGCTCTGACTTCGCTCTCTTTTTGTACATAAATCGGGTCTGTTTTGCCGCGCAAGCGAATAGATCGACACAAGCTTCTTGAGTCTGCACCTGCGATCTTTTTCTCACCGGCAGAATAGACTTCAAGCAGCAGCAAGACGTCCGCGCCTGAGAGCACTTCAACGAAATCCTCATACAAGTCCTTCGTTCTGCTGAAGCGATGCGGTTGATAAATCATCACCAGTCGATTCTCCGGCCAGCCTTCTCTAAGCGCCTTCATGGTTGCCGCCACTTCAGTGGGGTGATGGCCGTAGTCATCGATGAGAAGTACTTTGCCATCGCCAAGTTCGAATTCTCCCTGCACGTCAAAACGCCGCCCAACACCCGAGAAGCTCTTGATCCCTTCTCGTATTGCCCGATCAGGAATTCCTTCGTCAGTTGCGATGGCTACTGCAGCAGTAGCATTGAGTGCATTATGTCGGCCCGGCATATTGAGCTTGAGCTTAAAAGGTCGCTTTTTGTTAGGACGCTGGATCGCGAATGAGATCTCCCCTTTCACCTGACTGTGTTCCACGATGCGATAGTCAGCATCTTTGGCGAATCCATAAGTGATTACCGGTCGAGATATAGAAGGAAGTATTTCACGCACAGCAGGATCGTCGATACAAAGAACGGCAAGGCCATAGAAAGGCAAATTCTGGAGAAAGTCGATGAAGTACTTTTTCAGCCTTTCGAAATCCCCGTCATAGGTGCTCATATGATCCGCTTCGATATTGGTGACAACTGCCACCATTGGCTGCAGATGCATGAAAGAGGCATCACTCTCGTCAGCTTCGGCGACCAGATATCTGCTTTCGCCAAGCCGTGCATTGGTACCGGCACTATTTAGCAATCCACCGATCACAAAAGTTGGATCCAATCCTCCTGACGCGAGAACCGAAGCGACAATACTGGTCGTTGTGGTTTTTCCGTGGGTACCCGCGATCGCAATTGAATGCCGATAACGCATCAATTCTGCCAGCATTTCAGCGCGCGCAATTAACGGTTTTCCTGCCCGCTTCGCTGCCTTGATTTCCGGATTGCGCCAATCGATTGCGCTCGAATACACCACGACATCAGCCTTGCTTACATTGCGAGCTTCGTGACCGATAAAAATCCTCGCACCCATTTTCGCGAGCCGGTCAGTTACTGTCGATTTGTTCAAATCAGAACCCGTAATTTTGTAGCCCTGATTCAGTAGCACTTCCGCAATACCACACATACCCGCACCACCAATTCCGATAAAGTGGATACACTTTATCCGGCGCATTTCGGGCACAGCATGTATTGCTGCCTTATTGGTCATGTCCATACTCCAGACAGTAATCCGCGATGCGCTCTGCGACATTCAGTTTTGCCAGGGCGCGTGCGCTTTTGCGCATGGCTAGCAAGGCTGCGGGGTCAGCCGCCAGATCGTGAAGAATTGAACCCAGGGTTGATGCGGTCAACTCACATTGCTCGATTAATCGCGCGGCATCAGACTTCACCAGCCAATTCGCGTTGTGCAGTTGTTGCTGGTCTTTGTGATAGGGATATGGCACCAGAATCGCTGGCAATCCTGCCACTGCCAGCTCACTTACGGTACTGGCGCCGGAACGGCATATAACGACATCGGCCCAGGCATAGGCGCCAGGCATGTCGTTGATGAATGCATCAACACGACAACTTTCTGAGGCAAGCAGAGGTACAAGCGACTGGTATGCAGATTGTGTGGCGAGCAAATTTTTCTCACCCGTCTGATGCCATATGTGCGGCTTCTCGCCATCCCAGGTCGCCAGTACTTCGGGTACTACTTTGTTTATCGCCATTGCACCCTGACTTCCGCCCAGTATCAAAATTCGTAGCGGCGCGCCCACATCTCTCAACTCAGGTTGCGAATTGTGCAGCGCTTCTATCTCGGCTCGCACAGGATTGCCGGTTACTTCCAGCTTGTCGTGCTCAGGAAAACTGCCGGGAAATGCTGCGAAGGTCTTGTGTGATAGCTTGTGCAGTAGCTTGTTCGTTAGCCCTGCCACCGCGTTCTGTTCGTGCAGTAGAACCGGTACTCGCATGATGTTCGCCGCCAGTCCTGCCGGGCCGCAAACGAATCCGCCCATTCCCAGCACACAATCGGGACGAACAGTTCGGACCACTCGATACGACTGAATCAGAGCGCGCAACAACATGAACGGGGCCAGCACTTTACGTTTTAGCCCGCTCCCTCGCAGTCCGCTTACGCTAATGCGATGCAATGCGAATGAGGTATTTTTCAATAGCTCATTCTCCATTCCTGTTTGTGTTGCCAACCAATGCACTTCAGCACCTTTGTTTAACAATCTCTGCGCAATTGAAAGCGCCGGGAATACGTGACCACCCGTCCCTGCAGCCATGACCAGGACTCTGCATTGCCGCGCCATCTCCTAGTACCGAGCCTCATCGACGGCATCCTGATTTTCAGTTTCGTATTGGATTCGTATCAGCAGTCCGACCATAAAGCAGCACACAATCAGGCTGGCACCACCATAGCTCAGAAATGGAAGAGTCAGCCCCTTGGTAGGAAGCAGGCCAATATTGACGCCGATATTGATAAGTGCCTGACCGGAAAACAAGAGTGCCAGCCCATACGCAACAAAGGCATTAAATAACGAGCCTTGCAGATGAGCCGCCTTGCCAACAAGAAACGCCTTGCTGATAAAGAAACAGAACAGTGCGACAACAAAGAGAACCCCAACGAGCCCAAGTTCTTCACCGATAATGGCAAGCACGAAATCGTTGTGTGCCTCAGGTAAAAAATACAACTTCTGAATACTGTTCCCCAGACCAACGCCAAACCATTCGCCTCGGCCGAATGCGATTAGCGCTTGAGTGAGTTGATAGCCACCACCATAGACGTTTTCCGCCGCCCATGGATTCAGAAACGAAGAAAAGCGCACGATGACATAGGGTTTGGTAATCGCGAGGAACGCAATGGCACCCACGCACAAGGCAAGCATCAATGCGAATCGATAAAATTTGGCGCCGGCGAGAAACATCATGCAGAACGCAGTAAGCAAGAGAATAACCATGGCGCCGTGATCAGGCTCCAGGTGCAGCAAGATGACTGCCGCACCGATTACCAGAAGCGGTTTCAAGAATCCTGCCCAGTTTTCCTGTACGTCTTTCAGATGGCGCTCAAGGTACGCAGCGACATAGAAGACGATGAACACTTTAGCCAACTCGGAAGGCTGCAGGCGGAAAAATCCGAGATCAAGCCAGCGCGCACTGCCGTTTACGACCGTTCCGACACCCGGCACAAGTACCAGCAGCAGTAGCGCGAATGAGACCATCAGAAGAAACCAGCTGAATCTACGCCACATGGCCATAGGAATGGCAAAAGTGAACAACATGCCGAGGCAACCCACCACAGCGAAAATAATCTGTCGCTTGAACAAGTAGAACGGATCGCCGGCCATACTATTGGCTATCTCGACCGAAGCAGACGTCATCATCAGCAAGCCGGTCAGCATCAAGAGCGCCATACCGAGCAGCAACGCGTTCGGACCTCGCCTGTGTTGTTCTGGCATCGTCATTTGATTTGCAGTAAGCATACTCATAATTGCTCACCCAATGCTTCAGCGAATACACGTCCGCGATGCTGAAAATTGTCGAACATATCGAAACTTGCACAGGCGGGAGACAGCAATACCGCGTCACCCGCTTCGGCTGTCCTGTGCGCAAGCTCAATAGCCCCTTGCATATCTGCTGCGAACTCAAACGGGCAGGATTTGCCGATCACACTGGCGATTCGGGCCGCATCCACTCCAATAAGGATGACGCCTCTAACCCATTTCTGCAGTATGGGAACCAGCGGAGTGAAATCGGCTCCTTTACTCTCGCCACCTGCGATCAACACAATTTTCCCGGCGACTTTTTCACCAAGCCCCTCTATGGCGGCAATAGCAGCACCAACATTGGTCCCCTTGGAGTCATTGTAATAATCCACGGAGTCCCAGCTTTTCACCCACTGACAGCGATGCGGCAGCCCGGGAAAAGTAGTGATACCCGCACGCACCGCCTCTGGCTCAATACCCAGGGCAAGACTGAGCGCTGTCGCGGCCATCGCATTGGCAAGATTGTGCTTGCCCACTACCTTGATTTCTTCCGGCTTGAAAAGCAGTTGATCACCAATCGCGACCCAGGGCTCTCCGGCATTGGAAGTCAGATGCACACCAGAGGCATCGGACGCTGAGAAGCCAAAACTCCATACTGGACCTGAAAAATTCTGCAGAACCGAGGGCAGCGGCAAGTCACGGTTGACGACCATTTTCTGGCAACCATTGAAAATCCGTAGCTTGGCTTGAGTGTATTCTTCCATGCCCGCATAGCGGTCCATATGATCTTCGCTGAGGTTCAACAACGTGGCGACTTCTGCCGCCAAACACTGGGTGGTTTCAAGCTGAAAACTGGAAAGCTCCAGCACATAGTATTCTTTGCGCTCCTGTCCCAGCATATCCAGAGCGGGCTGTGCAGGCGAGGCTTCAAGATTTCCACCAACAGCAAACGTACGACCGGCTGCGCGCAGGATTTCTGCGAGCATGGAAACCACCGTGCTCTTGCCGTTTGAGCCAGTTACCGCAACGATTGGTGCGCCGACTTCGCGCGAGAAAATATCGATGTCACCGGTAATGGCGACTCCAGCGCGTGCCGCTTTCGCGACAGCTTCGTTTTTGAGACTGACGCCGGGACTGACTATCAATTCGGCCGCATTGATAAACGTGTCTTCCCGGAAAGGCCCCAACTCACATTCAATATGCGGAAACTCTTTACGCAACAGATCGAGGCCAGGAGGATTTTCTCTGCTATCGACAACTTTGCACGACTGGTTTTTACGGGCGAAATAGCGTACACAGGAAAGCCCTGTGATACCTAAACCCACTACCAGATTTGTCGCAGTCGTGTTCACGTCCTAACCTTTTTCCTCAACGAAGCTTCAACGTTGCCAGCCCGATAAGAACGAGCATTACAGTAATAATCCAGAAGCGAACAATGACCCGTGGCTCGGGCCAGCCTTTTAGCTCAAAGTGATGATGCAGTGGCGCCATGCGGAAAATTCGTTTGCCAGTCAATTTAAATGATGCAACCTGCAGAATGACTGACACCGTCTCCATGACAAACACACCCCCCATGATGAACAATACGATTTCGTGACGCGCTACAATTGCCATCACTCCGAGCGCTGCACCCAGGGCGAGCGCACCGACATCACCCATAAATATTTGTGCAGGATAAGTATTGAACCAGAGGAAACCGAGGCCAGCACCGCCGAGAGCACCGGCGAAAATCACCACCTCACCGGAACCCGCAACGTACGGGATATTGAGATAGGAAGAGAACTCTGTGTGGCCAGCAAGATAGGCAATTAGCCCCATCGCACCGCCCACCATGACAGTCGGCAGTATCGCGAGCCCGTCCAGTCCATCAGTCAGATTAACGGCGTTGCTGAAACCGACAATCACAAAGTAGCTCACTATAATGTAGAGAATACCGACATCAATCGCGACGTCTTTGAAAAACGGAATGATGTATTGCGTCTCAACTGGCGAGATCGCAGTGTGGTAGAGCACCAGCGCCGCGATAAATCCGATCACCGATTGCCAGAAATATTTCCAGCGCGCGGACAACCCTACCGGGTCCTGATGAAAAACTTTTCGGTAATCATCAACCCAGCCGATGGCGCCAAACAGGAGAGTCACCAGGAGCACAATCCAGACATAGTGATTTTCAAGGTCCGACCAGAGCAGGGTACTCGCCGCAATGCTCACGAGAATCAGTGCTCCACCCATAGTTGGCGTACCGGCCTTACTGAAATGACTCTCAGGGCCATCGTCCCGAACAACCTGTCCGATTTGATGATAGTTGAGACGACGGATGAGAGCCGGGCCAATTAATAACGACACGCCCAGCGCCGTAAGTACGCTGAAAATTGTACGCACGGTAATGTATTGCAGCACCGCAAAATTGCTGTCGAATTGCATCAGATACTCTGAAAGCCAAACCAGCATCACTTGTCTCCTCTATCGCTCAAGGCAGCGACCACCAAATCCATTTTTGCACCACGCGAACCTTTGACAAGAAAGGTAAGCTGATCGTTTGCCATGGCCTTGCAAGCGTTAATTAATTGTTCCTGCGAAGCGAAATGAGACCCACGACCACCAAATGCAGCGACTGTCTCGCGACTCAGCTCACCAACAGCGAGAAGCTCATCGACACCTGCGAGCCTTGCATAGTCACCTACTGATGCGTGCGCTGCGGACTCCTCATTTCCCAATTCCTTCATATCTCCCGCCACGAGAACCTTCTTTCCTTCGCAACTCATCAATACATCTATCGCCGCACGGAAAGAGCTCGGGCTTGCGTTGTAACTATCGTCTATCACGCGACTCCCGCTCAAACCTGAACGTGGAAAAAGGCGACCGGAGACTGGCTGTACAGTTGATAAGCCTTGCTGCACATCAGCAAGAGATGCCCCAGCCTCAAGAGCTGCAGTAGCGGCAGCCACTGCATTGCTGACGTTGTGCTTGCCTAACATGCCTAGCTCAATCGCAACCTTCCCTTGCGGGCTGCACAAGACAAACGCGACCCTGCCATTACCAGCCAATTCGATTTCTTCAGCATGGTACTCGGCGTTACCTTGTGCATTCTCGCAACTGTAGAGAACAGTTCTCGCTTCTTTGACCCGAGCAATCCACTCATTTACGTTTGGATCATCGGCATTCAATAGCGCAACGCCGCTCGCATCGAGCGTGTCCAGAATCTCTCCCTTTGCGCGGACAATTCCTTGCAAGCTTCCGAAGCCTTCAACATGGGCATCGCTGGCATTGGTGATCAATGCCATATCCGGCAGCGCGGCCGCGACACTGAATGCAATCTCGCCCGCTGCATTGGCCCCCATTTCCAATACGGCAAAGCGATGCGTCTCATCCAAGCGCAGCAGCGTAAGTGGAACACCAATCGTGTTGTTCAGATTTGCTTGCGTATAAAGCGTAGGCGCCGTTAGCTGCAGTATGGCTGCAAGCATTTCCTTGACTGTCGTCTTTCCCTGGCTGCCTGTCAGTGCGATCACTTTGGCACTGCTTCTGCTGCGGTTCTCGCGCGCAATTTCCGCGAGCGCGACATGTGTGTTCGCAACTTGCAGGAGCGGCAGATCTGACTCGATCTGTCGGCTAACGATTGCTGCTATTGCGCCGTTTGCTTCTGCCTTGCCCACAAAATCATTGCCATCGAATCGCTCCCCTGCCAGCGCCAGATAGGCGTCTCCCGAGGTAATAGATCGCGTGTCAGTCGATAAACTACTGAACGTGGCGTCAGCTCCGAGAAGGTGGCCATTCAGCTGTTTCGCGAGATTTGTCAGTGTCATTGAACCGATCATCTCAACCTCGACTGGCGCCAGCACGATTTTGCAATGCCAGTCTCACCTGCTTGGCATCACTGAACAGCATCCGATTACCATCGATGTCCTGATATGTCTCGTGCCCCTTGCCTGCAACCAATACCACATCGCCAGGCCCTGCATTGGCAATTGCGTATTCGATCGCTGCAGCTCGGTCGCGAATAACCATTGCAGCTGAAGGCGTGCGTATGCCGCTGAGAATGTGTTGGACAATTTCATCCCCCTGCTCTCGACGCGGATTGTCATCAGAGATGATCAATCGGTCAGCATAGGCTTCAGCAATTTCACCCATGAGGGGACGCTTGCCCTTGTCTCTGTTCCCACCGCAACCAAACACGCACCAGATACGACTCGCAAAGTGCTCTCGCAGAGCAACAAGCGCACTGCGCAAACCATCAGGCGTATGCGCGTAGTCAACAACAGCGGTGATGTCGCAGGCCTCACCCACTATCTCCATGCGACCGTTGACTGGCTTCAGTCCAGACAACAACGCACACAACTGTGGCATGGATAGCGCTTTTCTCTCCGGCAAGTAGCTGACCAGTGCCGCGGCAACTGCCAATAAATTACTGAAGTTGAATGATCCGAGTAGCGAACCTGTCACCTCACCTTGACCCAATGGCGTCTGCAATCTGGCTCGAAAACCCGAGCGGGTTAATTGCAAATCACTGGCATGAACCGTCGCAATCGAATTACTCAGACTGTAAGTCGATATTTCCACATCGCTATCAATCTCATTGATGATAGACAAGGCGAACGGGTCATCGAGATTTACAATCGCATGCCGTAGTCCCGGCATGGTGAACAATTTCTTCTTGTTACTCGCGTAGTCTTCCATGCTCGAGTGATAGTCGAGATGGTCGCGTGTAATATTGGTAAAAATCGCGGTATCAAAATGCACTGCTGCAACACGCTTCTGATGCAAGCCTACAGATGAAACCTCCATGACAACTGGCTCAACTTCATTGGCAGCGAGCTCGGCAAGTGCCATTTGGGTGAAAACAGCGTCTGGAGTGGTAAGCTCGGTTTCTTTTAGCGCGCCTTGCATCCCATATCCCAGAGTGCCAATTACTCCGCAACGGAATCCGTAGTTATTCAACGCCTGGGCAATAAACTGACTGCAACTAGTCTTGCCGTTAGTACCAGTAATTCCGAAAACCGAAAGATTCTTGCTCGGCTCCCCATAGAATCTATTCGCTATTTCGCTGATGTGCCTGGATAAATTATCGATGGCGATAACCGGGACGTCGTTCAGCAGCCGAATACCGCTCCAACCCGCACCTGACTCGGCGAGCACCGCTACCGCACCCTGCTCCACTACTGCGTCGATGTAATTGCGCGCATCGTGATTACTGCCAAAGCAGGCGATGAACAAGTCACCTTCACAAACCTGTCGACTATCGATCTTCACACCCTTGACCACGACTTCGGCGACGCCGGACAGTTTTTTGGGCAGTCCTGGCAGGCCGCTAATCAGGTCAGCCAGCATGGCTTTGGGTTGCAATGCCTCAGCAGTTTCCATTATCGCGCACTCAGCTCCATAGAAGTTTGCGGAAGTTTGTCTGGTGCCACATCGAGAATTCTCATTGCTCCGGCAGCGATTCTGGAAAACACCGGAGCAGCAACCTGCCCACCGTAGTGCTCGTCACCTTTTGGTTCATTGACCACGACAACAATAACCAGCCGCGGCGAGGAAGCAGGAACGAGACCGGCGAACAACGAATTATGCAGGTTTTCTTCGTAGCCGAATTCACCGACCACGTGCGCAGTACCCGTCTTGCCCGCCACCTGATAGAACGGCACGTTGGCATCAGTAGCGGCACCGCCGCGACTCGAATCAACGACAGTTTCGAGCATGTCGAGTACTTGCGAGGAATGTGTGGGGCTGATGACTTGTTCACGTGGCAGTGCAGCAATATCCTGCTCACCTAACTTGAGGAGAGAAACCGGTTTATGCAGCCCATTGTCCGCAAGAACCGAATAGGCCTGAGCGAGATGCAACGCCGATGTCGACAGGCCATAGCCGTAAGACAATGTCGCAATTTCGATACGGCTCCAGCGCTGCGGGTTGGGTAATACACCACCACGCTCGCCCGGAAAACCGGTGCCCAATACCTGGCCCATGCCAACGCGCTCAAGCACGTCGCGAATCGGCTCCGGCCCAATGTCCAGCGCGATTTTACTGGTGCCGATATTGCTGGACTTGGTGATTACCCTGCCGAGATCCAGTGTCCCATAATTGAGGATATCCTTAACCTCGGCACCATTGATCATCATCCACCCGGGCGCAGTCTCGATCACAGTATCCGGTGCATAGAGTCCGGACTCCAATGCTGCAGTGATGGTAAACGGCTTGATCGTGGATCCTGGCTCAAAGACGTCGGTCATGGCGCGATTACGCAAGACGCTAAAGTCGGTCAAGCTGGCTCGGTTGTGCGGGTTGTACGACGGTTGATTGACCATCGCCAATACCTCGCCAGTTTGCACGTCCAGCACGACCGCTGTTGCTGCTTTGGCGCGACGTGTTACAAACTCTGCCTTGAGCTCTTTATAGGCAAGGTTCTGCAAACGAAAATCGATGCTCAGCTCAAGGCCCTTGCCTGGCTGTGCAGGCTGGATCGTATTCAGCTCTTCCAGGATATGACCGCGGCGGTCTTTCATTACCTGTCGTCGCCCCGGCACTCCGCGCAACCAGTCATCGTAGGTCAGCTCGAGCCCTTCCTGCCCGATATCGTCTACATTGCTGAATCCGACCAGATGCGCGGTTACTTCACCCTGCGGGTAGAATCGTTGATACTCTTGCTGCGCATAAACTCCTGGCAGGTCAAGCGCCAGGATTGCATCGGCCTCCGCTGGTGGCAGTCGTCGTTTTACATAAAGAAATTCACGGGAGGCGTTGTTGCGCACAGTGGCTGCCAACACTTCAGCGTTCAAGTCGAGCTCGGTTGCCAATCGCGTGATTGCGGACGGCGATTCGAGCAATTCCGGCGGGTCTATCCAGATTGATTTAACAGGCGTCGATACGGCTAGCGGCTCGCCATTGCGATCGGTAATCAGCCCCCTATTGGCGACTAGCGGAACCGTTCGAATAGTCCGCGCATCACCCTGCCCCTGCAGAAAGTCGCGCTCCGTTGTGTGCAGGCTGCCCACTTTCCAGACGATCGCGCCCACACACAGAAGCATGGCGAAGAACACCAGATAGAGGCGCCATTTCTGTAACAGAACCGTATTGTCAGCTGCGCCGTTTCGTTCAGTCATGACTCACCATCACAATATCTGTCGTCGCCGGAATTCGCATATCCAACTGCTCGATCGCTTTCTGCTCAATGCGCCCTTCGACGCCAAACGTACTTTGCTCAATCAGCAATTGCCCCCAGGCGACATCGAGCGCTACCGCCTCGTCTTTAAGTTCCTGCAAATCATTAAATGTAAATCGATTCTGATGGGTTGTTTTGACAACCAGCAAACCGGAGACAAGCACAGCACCCAGCAGCACAAACAGGGAGAGTGATGTTCTGGACAACAAACCACACCAAACCAGAACATCAATCCAGGGTTGTAGCAACGAGCGTCGAGTTGACACTCTTCGCGCATTGTTTTTCTTGGCTTGTGTTTGCTTCGCTCTCATAATTTTTTTTCTTGCATGGTCAGCGCATTGTTCGCTAGCGCATCTGACACTTCTTGTCTCACGCTATTTTTTCTGCCACGCGCATAATCGCACTGCGTGCACGTGGATTTTTTCCAATTTCTTCAGCGCCGGGCTTCGAGGCTTTACCAATCGCCTTTAAGCGCGGATTCAACATATCCTGCGAAACTGGCAGCCCCCTGGGAAAATTATCCCCCTTTGTCTGCACGGCAATAAATTTCTTGACTATTCGGTCTTCAAGCGAATGAAAGCTAATCACAACGAGACGACCACCAATCGCCAGAACAGACAAAGCACGCTCCAATCCATTGGTAATCTCGTCAAATTCTCTGTTAATAAAGATACGAATACCCTGAAAGGCTCGTGTAGCAGGATGCTTGTCTTTTTCCCAGGCCGGATTGGCTTCTTTTACAATCGCCGCAAGCTGGCCGGTACTCGAAATTGCGGCTTTCTGACGCTCCTCAACGATGCGTCTGGCCATTCTTCGTGAGTGTCGCTCTTCACCGAATTCATACAGCACGTCAGCAATTTCTTTTTCTTTTGCGGTGTTGATCCATTCAGCAGCGCTAACGCCCTGCGTGGGATCCATCCTCATATCAAGCGGACCATCGCGCAGAAAACTGAACCCTCGCTCTGCCTGATCAAGCTGCGGAGAAGAAACGCCAAGATCAAAGAGAATGCCGTTCACTTTACCCAGCACTCCTGCGTCTTCCGCGACAGATTGCAAATCCCCAAAAGCGCCATGAGTCACATACACTCTTGAATCACGTTCTCGCAATCGCTCAGCTTCGGCCACCGCTTCTGGATCCCTATCGATGACCAACAATCGGCCCTTTGGTCCCAGATGCTCCAGTATGGCTGCGCTGTGCCCGCCACGCCCGAAAGTCGCGTCCAGATAGACGCCGTCAGGCTGTACCATTAGCGCGTTCACCGCTTCGTGTTTGAGAACGGTTTCGTGGAGGGCAGAGATATTCATTGATATCCCCTACAGCGCCAACGTTCTTAGCTTGTCTGGCAATTCGCCTTCGTCAGTGGATTCGCTCAGCCAGCTGTCACGCTGCTTGTTCCAAGCGTCCTGATCCCAAATCTCCAGCTTCTTACCCTGCCCAATCAGGCACACATGCTTTTCCAGTTGCGCGTAGACGCGTAATTCCTGCGGCAGGAGAATACGGCCATTCCCATCCATTTCCAGGTCATTCGCGTGACCTATCAATAAGTGCTTGACGCGCTGGGACATTGGGTCAAAGCTGGAGAGCGATTCGATTTGACGTTCGATTTGTTCCCACTCAGCGAGCGGGTAAAGAAGGAGACAACGATGATTGGTGTCGATGGTGACCACAAGACGGCCATCACAATGCGCGAGCAATTGTTCTCGGTAACGGGATGGCAAGGCCATGCGGCCTTTCGCATCCAGATTGATCGTGTTTATGCCGCGAAACACTGTGTTGTCCCCATAGATCGTGGTTTGTCGTCAGGAGATTTTCCACTTATCCCCACATAACGACAAATTAGTCCACTTTTCTCCACTGAGAGACACTATAGGCACAGGCAGACGCCAGTGCAAGCACCTTAGTTATTTTTTTTCAAGAAATTACGCGAACTTGCCGCTAAAAAACGGGAATGTGACGACAAATCGCCGCAACATTGAATCCGCAATATTAGCAATTACAGCAGAGTAGGAAGGATAATTAATGTAGTTTCTTAAGAATGAAGCTACATTGAGAAGAATGTGAGACGATTTACGGCCAGGTTTGCTGGCAACAAACCACAAAAAGGAAATATCGAGTCAGCCTGTAAGCCGGGTTCTGTCGAGGACAATTATTCATCTGCAGCCTGCGTCACCACAGGCTTGTAGCGGCCTACCCGAATCCAATGCGAGCAACACTAGCGGATTCCTATTTGGCCTTGCTCCGAGTGGGGTTTACCTAGCCACGAACTGTTACCAGTCGCGCGGTGCGCTCTTACCGCACCTTTTCACCCTTACCCAACCACTCACTTTGGCAGACTCTCACTTTGTTCCGGCAATCTGCCAGCGTCAGTGATAGTCAGTCAAAGAGAGTGGTCGGGCGGTATACTTTCTGTTGCACTAGCCGTGGGCTCGCGCCCCCCAGGCGTTACCTGGCACCCTGCTCTATGGAGCCCGGACTTTCCTCTATTCGACCACGCAATAACTCGATTTCCATTCGGTCTGTTGCACCGCAAGCCATTGAGTGGTCGAACAGCAATTGTCCAGCTGACTCGGGGCGCAGCATACTCAACGGCAATCGCGCGCTCAAGCACTATTTACACTATGCGCCTGAATCAATCTCCAGAGCTGCCTGATATAGCAGGTTCTTTCGTACTCCTGTCAACTTGCTCACTAACGCCACAGCTTTCTTAAGGCTCATGTCCTGCAGCAGTTCCTGCAGCAGGGGCAGTGCCCGCCGTAGCAATTGCTGCTGATATTCCTCAGCGTCACAGCCCTGCAGCACCAGCACGAACTCCCCTTTGCGGTTATTGGCGTCGCTGGCCAACCATTCCTCTGCATCACTTATGCACCCAAGAAAATGCGCCTCGAATAGTTTGGTCATCTCTCTGGCAACAAACAGGGTTCGTTCTGCTCCGAACACAAGCGCCATGTCTGCCACTGTTGCAGCGATTCGATGCGGGCTTTCATAGAACACCAGAGTACGCTGCTCTTCAGCGAGCGCCTGCAGCGCATTGAGTCGAGCTCCTGGTTTGGCAGGCAGGAACCCTTCAAAGGCCACGCGATCAGTAGGCAATCCTGCAACCGAAAGCGCTGCGGTCAGCGCACTGGCACCAGGGATGGGAATCACGCGAATACCCGCCTGCCGCACTTCTCTGACGAGGCGGAAACCAGGATCAGAAATCAGCGGTGTTCCGGCGTCGGAAATCAGGGCTATCGACTGACCGGAAAGTAACAACTCACGCAGCTTTTCTGTAGCGAGTTCCGAACTAAAATCGTGGTAGGAACGAAGTGGCGTGGAAATCGCAAATTTTTCAAGTAGCGGCTTACTATGGCGCGTGTCTTCCGCGGCGATCACATCAACATCCTGCAAGATGCTCACTGCCCGCGGCGTAAAATCATCGAGATTCCCAATCGGCGTTGCTACGACATAGAGCGTGCCTGCTTGCATACTTAATCCTGAATCATCGGGAGCGACGCGCACAAATTGCCCGGCTCCCAGTCTTGTACTAATCTCTTAACAAGCCCTTCAGCTTGCCATGTGCGGTGGAAGTCGCGATCTGTGATCCTTCTCGAGTAATCAACTCAAGCAGATTGATGCCTGCTTGCATCCCGACATGAGCAGGCGCTGTGCGATGAAGATTGTTGCAATGCCTAAACCAAATCCTGACAAGGTCCCTAATATCCTTGGCTATGCAGTTCAACTATAATCCAGCTATGTCGCAACTTCGTTCACTTTCGTTGATTCTCATGGCCTCTGCCCTGCTTGGCTGCGGCGCAAGCAACTCAGGAATGCCCGCTTCAGCAGCAAACGAGTCTACAACAGAGTCAGTCGACGAGCTAATCAGTTTAGCCAGCTCCGCATCAGGCGACGAACAGGCGCGCTTACTCCTGGCGGCAGCTGAATTTCAGGAAGACAACCGCCCTGCATCATTCAATGTACTGGACCTGTTGCAGGTACCGGTTTCTGAAATAAATGATGGCGAACTGCGAGGACGTGTCGCACTTTTAGCTGGCAATAGTCTACTCGCCAATGCTGAGTACGATGCGCTGCTTGACCTGTTAACCGCATTGAATCGCGAGGCCATTCCTGCGCAGCTGTTGCAGGAGATTGAAATACTGATAGGTGGCGCTTACGACTCTCTCGGCGACACTGATGCAGCGCTGGATGCCTACCTGACCGCAGCGGATCTCGCACCCATGCAGCAAGACCTGAGCAACAGAATCTGGTCAACTCTCGGCCAGTTGGATCAGAGCAGTTTAGCCGCACTTGCCAATAACGCCGCAAGCTATGAACTACGGGGATGGATCGAACTTGCCCGAACCTATCGCAACAACGTCAATAGTTTGCGCAGCCAGCTCGACGCTATCGAGCAATGGCAACGAATCTGGGCGCAACACTCGGCGGTCGGCCTGCTCCCTGACGCGCTGCTAAATCTCGCCGCGAGTTGGGATGAACGCCCTCGCCACATTGTGCTTTTATTACCAATTCAGCAAGCTGCCGGGGCTGCAATTCAGGAAGGCTTGCTCAATGCCTACTACGAAGCATTGCGCACCACGCGGGAGCTTCCAAGAATTACTGTCTTCGACACGAGTAGCATTGCTGACATTATCCCTTTGTATAATCAGGCTGCTGCGGAAGGCGCAGATCTCGTCATAGGCCCGCTGAACAAGGCCTTCGTGAACCGCCTGCACCGAGAAGCAGAATTACCTGTGCCTACCCTTGCCTTGAATTACGCAGACAGCGATCTGCCTGGCCCGGCCAATCTCTTCCAATTTGGTCTCGCCCCCGAAGATGAGATTGCCCAGGCAACTGCAATAGCCTGGGAACTCGGATATAAGAACGCCGCATTACTCACTCCGGATACACCGGACTATGCACGACTACAAACCGTTTTCACCCAATCCTGGGAGGCGCTAGGAGGACAACTGGTGTCCCGCAGGCATTTCAGTGGTGACGGTGATTATGCTGATGTCGTTAAACGACTCATGGCGATCGATTCGAGCGAAGTGCGCGCGGAACGCCTGCTGGATCTGCTGCCGCGCAACAACCTGGAGTTTGTACCTCGCCGTCGCACCGACATCGATTTTATTTTCCTGATGGCCAATCCACGTCAAGGACGCCAAATAAAGCCTACTCTCGCGTTCTATTTCGCTGAAGACGTTCCGGTATTCGCATTACCCTCCATCTACGACGGCCAGAATAATCAGAGTGCGAACCAGGACCTCAACGGAATCGTATTTACCGATGCACCCTGGATACTGAACAACGATTTCACAAGCCGACAGCAGTTGGACAATACTCTGCGCCCAGTTCAGGGGCCGTTACAACGGCTCCGCGCGTTGGGTGTGGACAGTTATCGTCTGCACGCGCGACTCGAACAATTTGCATCCGGCGCCCTGAGCACTATTCCCGGTGCCACCGGCGAACTGACGATAAGCGCGGATAGACGCATTCATCGCAAACTGCAACCTGCCTATTTCAGCAATGGACTCGCGCAACCGCTCTCTGTACAAGGTGGGCAGCAAGCTGATTGATAGCTGCACTGCTCAGGCCAATGCCATGGAGGCGACGTGGTCTCGTTACAATTCCTCAAGCCAATCAGTAAGCGCCAGATTGGCGACAGAGCCGAAGAGTTTGCAGTTCGCTTTCTGCGCAAGAACAAACATCAGGTCATCGCTCGCAATTTCACCTGCCGCTTCGGCGAGATCGACCTGATTACTCGCGACCCCGATGGATCTATTGTCTTTGTGGAAGTCCGCTTTCGGATGAATTCCGGCTTCGCCAGCGCTACCGAGAGCGTCACTGTGAGCAAACAAGACAAACTGCGCAAAACTGCTCAGTGGTATCTCAGTCAAAACAGGCACCTGCAGAACAATCCGTGCCGCTTCGATGTCATAGCCATCCAGCAGAAGGAAAAATGCAAGCAAGTCAGCGTGAACTGGGTCGAGAACGCATTCTACTAGGGAAAACCCTGCCTGCAGCGCCTTTACTCAAGTAAAATTGAAGCGCCAAACAGCGCACCTATTTTGTTTAAACTGATATAACACTCAGCCAATTCTTGCCGATATACATTGAGATAAAACGAGGAATCACGATGGAACTTTTGGATCGCATTCAGGCTCACTTTACTGACAGCATCGCTACCAAGGAAATTTCCGCACAAGTGCTGCCAGAGGCAATCCATGCAGCAGGCTCCGCTATGGTCAACTGCCTGCTGAACGAAGGGAAGATACTCAGTTGTGGAAACGGTGGCTCGGCAGGAGATGCACAACATTTTTCCGCTGAGCTACTGAATCGCTTTGAGAAAGAAAGACCGGGCTTGCCAGCTGTTGCCCTGACAACTGATTCTTCGACTCTCACGGCGATCGCCAACGACTATGACTACAACGAGATTTTCTCCAAGCAAGTTAGCGCGCTCGGGCAACGAGGCGATGTCTTGCTGGCTATCTCGACTAGCGGGAACTCCGCCAATGTCATGGCTGCGATCCGCGCGGCACAGGACAGGCAGATGGTCACAGTTGCACTAACTGGCAAGGATGGCGGTGCAATGGCGGAGTTACTGGGCCCGTCTGACATCGAAATTCGTGTGCCTTCGGACAGGACTGCGAGAATTCAGGAAGTCCATCTCGTTGTGATTCATTGCTTGTGTGATTTTATTGACACCAAATTATTTGGAGGTGATTAGACATGCGAAAGCTTCAGACACTCGCTTATCTACTGATCCTGATAGGCAATATGTCCTGCACGGCGTTTCTGGTTGAAGCGACGGGCGATCAGGGCATTCAGGAAGACCCAACTGATCGAACCACCGGGCAGGTTATTGAAGATCGATCGATTCAGACCAAGATTACAGTCAACATGAAGTCACAGGAACGCGCGTTCCGTGACGCCCACTTCGATGTAATTAGCCACAACGGAGTTGTCCTTCTCGTTGGCCAGGTAGCATCTGAAGAGTTGAAAGCGAAGGCAACGGAAATCGCCAGTCAGGCGAGCAGCAAGATCCGCCGCATCCACAATGAGCTCGAAGTTGCTGGCAAAACAGGCTTACTTGCCCGAGGCAATGACACGTGGATTGCCACCAAAGTTCGCACGCAGATGCTGGCCAATTCGGAAGTGCCATCAGGTCAGGTTCGCGTTATCACTGAGAATGGCGCGGTTTACTTGATGGGGCTGATTAGTGAGATCGATGGCGAGCGTGCTGCCAGTCTTGCGCGCAATGTCGCAGGCGTGACTCGAGTCGTCAAAGTCTTCGAGTACATCAACTAACGGGTTTGCGTCGGGCTACTTGACGACCCGCAGTGCTGGTTTGCGCGGCTTGCTCGAGCCATCGGGCGTCGCATTCCCGGAAGGTGAGCCATCTCCTTCCGGATCCGTCGGATCGGGGCGAGTACTTTCTGGCTCAAATATCATGCCCTGCCCGTTTTCGCGAGAATAGATTCCCATGATTGCGGCGATAGGTGCGTAGACCGACCGTGCCACACCCGAAAAGCGGCCATCAAACTCGATAGCTTCGTTATTGATGAGCAGATTTTGAACCGCAGTGGGAGAAATGTTCAGTACTATTTGGCCGTCTTTAATGTGTTCCCGGGGCACATCCACACCTTCCCAGCCAGCGTTGACGAGAATGTGTGGCGTACAGTTGTTATCGAGAATCCATTCGTAGAACGCCCGTAGCAGATACGGGCGACTGGAAGACATTGCCATACAGGTTCATGGTGCGCAGGACGAGAGCCCTAGACCATCTCCTTTTCTTGCTCCGAGAGGCTGGCCATTACTGAATCACGCTCAAACAGACGCTCTTTGTAGTCCAGCAAGGGTTTCGTGGTCTTGTTCTTGGGCAACTCGATACCCATGTGCGGTAGACGCCACAGAATAGGCGTAACGACACAATCCACAATGGTGAATTCATCGCTCATAAAGAACGGCTTCTCACCGAAAATCGGTGCAATGGAAACCAGACTCTCCCGCAGCTCTTTACGCTTCTTCTCCAATTGCGCAGGCGTACCGTCGCCGGCCATCAGCGCATCAACAAGAGTGCACCAGTCTTTCTTGATGCGATAAATCCAGAGGCGAGACTGTGCGCGCGCTACCGGATAAACAGGAAACAGAGGCGGGTGCGGAAAACGCTCATCTAGATATTCCATCATGATGTCGGCTTCATACAGCACTAAATCACGATCTACCAGTGTTGGTAACGAGTTGTACGGATTCAGATCAGCAAGATCTTCGGGCTTGCTATCGGGATCCACATCGATGGTTTCTACAGTAACGCCCTTTTCTGCCAGGACGATACGCACACGATGGCTGTAATGGCTCGTTCCGTCGGAATAGAATGTCATGGACGATCTTTTGGCGACCACACCCATATTACTTCCTCAATTTCTGTTTTCTTGTCTTTGTGTCGATTAACCCGCTGTTGCGCCATCGACTGTTAGTGGTAGTCCTTGGAATATTCCCTGCCCAACCACGCAGTCAGGACGAACAACACACCCAGGAACAACAGCACCCAGAAACCAATTTCCTGGCGTCGATCACGCATCGGCTCGCCGATGTAGTACAGAAAATTTACCAGGTCAGCGACGGTCTGATCGAACTCCGCCGGACTCATAGAGCCAGTTCCCTCTACATGGTGCAGTTCACACTGCGTGGGATCATCTGTGCCGTGATCGTCACACTCCACATCACCCTGTAGCTCATACAGCACATTGGGCATGCCAACGTTGGGGAAAATTTTGTTGTTCGTACCGAATGGTCGCGAGCTGTCGTTGTAGAACGACTTCATATAGGTATACAACCAGTCAGGGCTGTGTACGCGACCCGCCAAAGTCAGGTCCGGAGGTGACGCACTGAAGAAACTCTGCGCATCCTCATCGCTCATGGAATTGACCATGAGATCCCCGATAAGAGAATCATCCGCTACCAGGTTGGCCAATACGATGTCGTGGTCCAGCTCCAGATCATCAGCGGTACGCTCATAACGTGCGTAGCCCAGATCATGGCAACTGAAACAGTAATTCATGTAGGTACCCCAACCGCGTTGCAAGGACGCTTTGTCATCAAAGTCAGTCTCTACATGCTCAAGATCGAGGTTACCTGCGGATGCTGCTTCAGCACTTCCGGAAACAAGCATCAATGGCACAACAACCAGGAAGGTGAGCAACAGGATGCTGCCTATCAGTTGTGGAATACTGATAAATCTGCCTGTTAAACGCTCCGGAGGTTGTGCGGTTTTTTCTTTCCTTGTGTACCAGGGCATCAGCAGGAAGTAGCCGAAGTAGACCACAATCATGATCTGCGCCAGCAGGATTCTGCCAGGTGAAGTAGTCTGGGTACCCAGTACGCCGAGGATCAGGAACGACACCAGAAACATCAACAACGCGATGCGGCTGTACCAACCTTTGTAACGCATGGAGCGAACGGGGCTGCGGTCGAGCCAGGGCAGCACGAAGAGAATAGCAATGGCACCAAACATCACCAGCATACCCCAGAACTTGCCGTCGATACCGAATAGCGGCACGGTTACCGCACGCAGCATTGAATAGAAAGGAGTGAAGTACCAAACCGGTGGAACGTGTTCAGGCGTCTTGAGTGGGTTGGCTTCCTGGAAGTTTGCGATCTCAAGGAAGTAGCCTCCCATTTCTGGCGAGAAAAAGACTACCGCACAGAAGACAAACAGGAACAGCACGACACCAGCCAGATCATGGTACATGGTGTAGTAGGGATGGAAGGGAACGCCATCGAGCGGCTTGCCATCAGGCCCTTTGTTTTTCTTGATCTCAACGCCGTCAGGGTTGTTTGAACCGACTTCGTGCAGCGCCAGAATATGCAGTACAACCAGAGCAATCAGTACGATTGGCAAGGCGACAACGTGCAGTGCGAAGAAGCGATTCAGCGTCGCACCGGAAATAAGGTAGTCACCACGAACCCAGACCAGAAGATCTTCGCCAATCACCGGAATGGCCCCGGCAAGCGAGACGATTACGTTGGCTCCCCAGTAGGACATTTGTCCCCAGGGAAGAACGTAACCCATGAAGCCTTCCATCATGAGCACAAAGTATATGGCCATGCCAAAGACCCAGATCAATTCACGTGGGCGCTGGTAGGAGCCGTACATCAGACCGCGAAACATGTGGATGTACACAACCACAAAGAAAGCTGATGCCCCTGTGGAGTGCAGATAGCGCAGTATCCAGCCATAGTCCACATCGCGCATGATGTATTCGACAGAGGCGAAGGCTGCTTCTGCGCTGGGCGTGTAGTTCATGGTCAGCCAGATACCGGTTAGCAATTGCATAACCAGCACGAACATGGAAAGCACACCGAAGAAATACCAGAAATTGAAGTTCTTCGGCGCGTAGTACTCACTCATGTGCTTGCGCCAGGCAGTCATAATGGGCAGACGCGCATCGACCCAGTCACGCAGGCCGATCATCCCGCCAATAAATGCACCGGGTTTTTTGTCAGTAGCGGCAGAAGAGTTCATTGTGTTGTCCGCGTTGCTCATGTCGCTCATGCTGCATTCTCCTCGTCTATACCAATTACCAGGACGTTATCTCCCTCGTAAGAGTAAGGAGGAACCTGCATATTGCGCGATGCTGGAGAGCCTGCATAAACACGACCTGCCAGATCGAAACGCGAGCCGTGACATGGGCAGTAGAAACCACCGCGCCACTCTGTATCGAACGGTTGTGGGCGAACTTCGATATGCGGTGTCGGTGAACAGAACAGGTGTGGGCAGAGGCCTACCAGAACCAGAATCTCGGGATTGCGCGAACGGAACTCATTCTGCGCATAGCCCGGCTGTTCAGGATCCTCGGAATTCGGATCAGCCAGGCGATCCGGATCTTCGTTGAGAACGTTAAGGGCTTCTTCAGTGCGACGCAGCACGAAGATCGGGCGACCACGCCAGGCGGGGATCGGGCCGAGCATCTCACCAGCCTGCAGGCGGCTGATATCAATGCGTACTGGTGCACCTGCGGCACGCGCCTTCGCACTCGGGTTCCAGGAACCAATGAAAGGAACGGCGGCTCCCACCACCCCGGCGGCTCCCATTACGGAAGTCGAGCCCACTAAAAACCGTCTGCGGCCAGTATTGGTACTGTCGTCAGTCACCGTAAGTTCTCCTTGAGGACAAGCTAATTAGTCAAAATGGATGTCCGCGCTGGCGCGGAAGTTTGTGATCAGGAATCGAGTTTTCTGCCTAACCCGGAACCCTGTCGGCAAACCGCGGCAATGTTAGACAATTTAGCCGTTTTTAGCAAGCCGGAGACTGCTCAATGTACGAGCTATATCACTGATAATTAAGGCAAATAATAAATTTCAGGAAATAAAAAAACGCCAACTTCCAAAACTGGAAATTGGCGTTTTTCTGGTATTCCGAGCGATTAGCGTTTGGAGAATTGTGGCTTCTTGCGCGCCTTGCGCAGACCGACTTTCTTCCGCTCCACTTCACGCGCATCACGCGTCACGAAGCCAGCTTTACGCAGTGCTGGACGCAACTCGTTGTCGTAGTCCATCAGCGCACGAGTAATGCCATGACGAATAGCACCGGCCTGACCGAAACTGCCGCCACCGCGCACAGTAACTTTAATATCGAATTTTTCGGTCATTTCCACCAGTTCCAGCGGTTGACGCACGATCATTCGTGCTACTTCGCGGCCGAAATAGGTGTCTAGCGGTCTCTTGTTGACAGTGATTTCGCCGCTGCCGCTGCTCAGATAGACACGCGCTGTAGAAGTCTTGCGACGACCTGTACCGTAATATTGTTCAGTTGCCATGGGAATTCGTCAGATCCTGATTAGATTTGCAGTGCTTCTGGCTGCTGGGCACCGTGGGGATGCTCCGTACCAGCGTACACTTTGAGTTTCTTGAACATCGCGCGACCCAGTGGCGTGCGCGGCAACATGCCTTTCACAGCCAGTTTGATGATTCTCTCGGGCGCATGCTGTTGCAGCTTGTCGAAAGGCATAGATTTCAGCCCACCAGGGAATCCCGAGTGCGCGTGATACATCTTGTCAGTGGTCTTGTTACCAGTAACTTTGACTTTCTCAGCATTGATGACCACCACGTAGTCGCCTGTGTCTACGTGTGGGGTGTATTCGGGCTTGTGCTTACCACGCAGTCGAGTGGCAATCTCTGTAGCCATGCGGCCTAGTGTCAGGCCGTCAGCATCCACCAGTAACCAGTTCTGGTCTACTTCATGAGGTTTGGCGCTGTATGTTTTCATTGCTTGTGTCTGGGCTTAAGTTCAGGGAGCGCGAATACTACCGGAGGGATAGCCAATATTCAAGCAAATTTGCGGCTGAATTGGCGAATCCGGGCGACTTGCGCATCCCGTCTGTTTTTGGGTGTTCCAGCAGTTGCTTACAGCACTGCAGGGCCGGGCAGTATAGCAGTAATCCGGGCCGCTGCGGAGCCCACCGCGCTCGGCCGTTTCAGTAGCCTGAATAGCGCCCAAAACCCCCACCAATAAATTCAGCTAGCCGCGGTGCTCGCTCTGCAAATAATCCTCAGATTGCATCTCGATCAAACGTGACCGCGTGCGCTCAAATTCAAAGCCATGGAGTGTTCCGCTATACAAGGCTGACAACGGCACAGCAGCCGACATGATCAGCTTTACATGACAGTCATACAGGGCATCGACCAGATTGATAAAACGGCGTACCTGATCGCTGATGCCGTCTTCAAGCTGGGGCACATCGCTGATCAGTACGGCATGGTAGCAACGGGCGATATCCACGAAGTCACTGGCGCTACGAGGCCCTTCACACAGCGCGGTGTAGTCAAACCAGACGACATCACCCGCATCTTCTCTGACCGGAATGCTGCGACCCAGGATCTCGATCTCCCCCCCGCTCTGCCAATTCAGCTCATCGGTTGCGAGACTGAGGAAGGCGTCTCGCAGCAAGCGGTCCGTTTCCTCGGTTATTGGCGAATGATAGAGCTGGGCCTGGCGCAGACTGCGCAGTCGAAAATCGGTACCCGATGCCATCTCGACAACCCGGGTATGCTGCTTGAGTAGCGCGATCGCAGGCAGGAAGCGCTGCCGCTGCAAGCCATTTTCATAGAGGCCATCGGGATAGATGTTGGAGGTGGTGACCAGTACCAGGCCGCGTCGGAACAGTGCTTCCAGTAAGCCCGCGAGTATCATTGCGTCTCCGATATCGAGCACAAAGAACTCATCAAAGCACAGCACCTCAGCCTCTGCCGCGATATCGTCTGCAACGAGTTCCAGCGGATTACTCCGCCCCTGATACTTGATCAGTCCCTGATGAATGCGCTGCATGAAGCGGTGGAAGTGTGTGCGCAAACGGGGGATTTCCCCCAAGGACTCACAAAACAGATCCATGAGGTAGGTCTTGCCGCGCCCCACTCCCCCCCAGAGATACAGGCCCTGCACTGATTCAGTGCCAGCGCCTGACGCCCGCCAGCGTCTGAATCGGTCGAGTAGCGATGAGGGCCGTTGTTGCCTGGCGATCAATTGCGCTTGCAGCTCGTCGAAAAATGCGACGATGCGCAACTGTTCTGCATCTTCAACGATTCTCTGCGCTGTAACATCAGCCCTGTATCGTTGAGAGGGATTCATAGGACGGCACGCTTCTCCTGTTTGCTGCCAGCGCATTCTAGGGTTGTTTGCACTTTATAACCAGTAGCGGCGACGGAGCATGGCATGATAATTGAAAGTGAAGGAACCGAGTGCGAATTAAGGTATACTTGCGCAAGCATTGAAAACCCTTCTCTCAGCAAGCAAGCCACAAGGAGTAGCTTTACCCATGATCTGGTTAGTCGCGATTGGATGTTTGGCCATTGGCGTGGTCGTTGGCGTAGTGATCGCCAGTCGCATCAGCAGCAGCCCTTCCCGTGTCCGCGAACTCGAAAGTCAGATCAGGAAGCTCAAGGAAAGCCATACAGAATACAAGGATAGCGTCAGCGATCACTTCAGCATGACTGCCGAACTGATCCAACACATGACAGAGAGCTATCGCGAGGTTTACCAACACCTGGCATCTGGTGCCCAGGATTTGTGCTCTAACGAAGTTGCCAATAAACTGCTGCCAGCAGATTCAGATGCAGTATTCGATACCACTGGTAATCAGGATGATGCGGTTAGTGAGCTGATACCTCCACGTGACTATGCAGCGAAACAGAGCCCTGATCAGAAGGGTGCCCTGTCTGAAGACTTCGGTATCGAAAAAACGAAAATTGGTGATGAAGACGCAAGTGAGCCAGAAAAACAATCAGCCTGAGTGTCTGCTCGGCTAGCGACCATCCCTGCCCATTACACCTAGTAGAACAAGACCCCATAACCATGGCCGAATATAGCCTGACCCATCTCAAGCAGCTGGAAGCTGAGAGCATCCATATCATTCGTGAAGTGGCCGCTGAATTCGACAATCCAGTAATGTTGTATTCAATCGGCAAGGATTCAGCAGTCATGCTGCATCTTGCACTCAAAGCGTTTTATCCGGGCAAACTGCCCTTCCCCTTGATGCACGTTGATACCACCTGGAAATTTCGTGAAATGATCGAATTTCGCGATCGCCAGGTAGAAAAACTCGGTCTCGACATGATTGTGCATATTAACGAAGAGGGAGTAAAAGCTGGCGTTGGACCATTTACTCACGGGAGTGAGAAACATACCGACATCATGAAAACCCAGGCTCTCAAGCAGGCGCTCAACAAGTACAAGTTTGATGCCGCCTTTGGCGGAGCACGCCGCGATGAAGAGAAATCCCGCGCGAAAGAACGCGTCTTTTCATTCCGCGACAAGAATCATGTCTGGGACCCCAAGAATCAACGACCTGAGCTGTGGAATATTTACAACGGCAAAGTAAACAAAGGCGAGAGCATTCGTGTATTCCCCCTGTCCAACTGGACAGAGCTGGATATCTGGCAATATATCTATCTGAACAATATCGATATTGTCCCGCTGTATTTCGCCAAGCCAAGACCCGTCGTCAGAATTGATGGCGTCGACATCATGGTGGACGATGATCGTATGCCTATCGCCGATGACCAAAAGATCGAAACCAAGACAGTGCGCTTCAGAACACTTGGTTGTTACCCCCTCACCGGCGCCGTGGAATCCACCGCCACTACGCTGCCCGAAATCATTCAGGAAATGTTGCTCACGACCAGTTCCGAGCGACAAGGACGCTTGATCGACAGCGACAAAGCCGGGTCCATGGAAGACAAGAAGCGAAAAGGCTATTTCTAGTGTCTCATCAATCAGAACTAATCAGCACCGACATTCAAGCCTATCTGGCTCAACACGAACGCAAGGAACTGCTGCGCCTGCTAACCTGTGGCAGCGTCGATGACGGCAAGAGCACGCTTATCGGTCGGCTGCTACATGACTCGAAAATGATCTATGAAGATCAGTTGGCAGCAATTGAAGCAGATAGTGTTAAATCTGGCACCACTGGTGGAAAACTGGATCTTGCACTCCTGGTAGACGGCTTGCAGGCAGAACGGGAACAGGGCATTACGATTGATGTCGCGTACCGTTATTTCTCCACTGCGAAACGCAAATTCATCATCGCCGACACACCGGGACATGAGCAATACACACGCAACATGGCCACCGGCGCATCTACCTGTGATCTGGCAGTTATTCTGATTGATGCTCGCCATGGCGTGCAGACACAGACGCGCAGGCATAGCTATATCGCCTCACTGTTAGGAATCAAACACATCATTGTCGCAATCAACAAGATGGATCTGGTGGACTACAGCGAAGACGTCTTCAAGCAAATTCAAAAAGACTATCTGGACTTCAGCGCTAAACTTGCCAAAGCCGATTTTCACTTCATACCAATGTCTGCTCTCAATGGCGACAATGTGGTTAATCCAAGTGAGAACATGGCCTGGTATCAGGGTGAAACCCTGATGGCGATTCTCGAATCAGTCGAGATAGCTGGCGATCGCAATTTCGACGATTTCCGACTGCCTGTGCAGTATGTCAATCGCCCGAATCTTAACTTTCGCGGCTATTGCGGCACTATTGCATCAGGCGTAGTTCGCAAAGGCGATGAAATTGTTGTGCTGCCTTCTGGCAAGAAGAGCCATGTGAAGTCCATCGTGACTTTCGATGAAGAGCTCGAGCTCGCTCACGCCGAGATGGCTATCACGCTAACTCTTGAAGACGAGATTGATGTCAGCCGGGGCGACATGATTGTGCATAGCGACAATCTGCCAGCCAGTGACGACAGTTTCGATGCCACCGTCGTGTGGATGACTGAACATCCACTGCTTCCGGGCAAGGACTATGATTTCAAACTCGGCACCAAGACAGTCACCGGGCAGGTCAAAACAGTCCGTCACAAGATCGATGTGAACACCCTGGACAAGTCTCCTGCTCCCGGCCTTGAACTCAACGAAATTGGTCAGCTTGAAATCAGCCTGAACCAGAAAGTCTGTTTCGACGGTTACAAGGCCAATCGAGCAACGGGCGCATTCATCATCGTAGACCGACTGAGCAATGTGACTGTAGGGGCTGGCATGATCAGCCTGAAGTCAGAGCCCAAGGACCTGCAAAGCGAGCGCCACAACCTGCACGTGAGCAAGGAAGAACGCGCCGCCCGCTACGGTCAAAAGCCGGCAACGATCATGTTCATCGGCGTGTCCGGGTCTGGTAAATCAACTCTGGCACACGGACTGGAACGGCGACTGTTTGACCGGGGTCGTGTGGCAACCGTTCTCGACGGTAAAACCATGCGTCTCGGCATAAGCAAGGATCTGCCTCATGATGCAGAAGGCCGTGCCGAGAACCTGCGACGCAGCGCCCATATCGCTCGCTTCATTAACGACTCCGGCATGATTTGCTGCGCGTCATTTGTCGCACCGAATGCGGACTCACGCGAACATGCGATCAGTGTGATAGGCAAAGACAATTGCTATATCGTCTATCTCAACCCACCGATGGAAGTGTGCGTTCAACGCGACCCGAGCGGTCTCTATGCTTCCGCTGAAGCATCAGGATCAGATGATATACCTGGCATTTCATTCGACTATAAGCCACCTGAACAGGTACACCTTGAGCTGGACACGAATGCGCTCGACGTTGATACCTGCCTTGATCAGGTGGTCGCACTGATGCGGAAAGAAGGGATTATCTAGGGATCCTCTGAGCGCTTATGCTCACGATGTAAGGAGCGCGATCAGACAGGGTTGTCGATATCGATGAACTCATGGCGAAGGGAGAATGTCTTGCTGAGATATTCTCCCACCGCCTGCACGCCATAGCGCTCAGTAGCGTGATGCCCGGCAGCAAAAAAGTGTATCCCGGTTTCCTGAGCGATGTGAAAAGTTTGTTCAGAGACTTCCCCGGTGATAAACGCATCAGCGCCCGCCTCGACTGCCAGGTCGATATAGTTCTGGGCCGCTCCGGTACACCACGCAACACGCTCAATAGTTTGTGTGCTTCCCTCGATACCGAATGGCGTTCTTTGCAAGCGCGAAACTAACAGCTCCAGCATCCCGGCATGGTCAAGCGGCGTCTCAACCCGACCCACAGCGAGCAATGCAGCATCCCCCGGACGACCGACCGACTTTTCCTGATTGAAACCGAGAACATGCCCAAGCTGGGCGTTGTTGCCAAGTTCTTCGTGCGCATCGAGCGGCAGGTGATAGGCAAAGAGGTTTAGATCGTCGGCGAGCAAGCGTGCCAGTCGCTGCTTCTTCATACCCTGCACTTCCTGCGCCTCGCCTTTCCAGAAATACCCGTGGTGGACTAGCAACATGTCTGCACCAAGCGCTATCGCCGCGTCGATCAGAGCGACACTCGCAGTGACACCGCTCACCACCAGTTCAATTTCTTCGCGTCCTTCAACCTGCAGCCCATTAGGACAGTAATCGCGGAAGCGCTGTGGTTGCAGGAGAGTATCGAGCTCTGACTGAATTTGTTGCCGGCTGGCTGGCATTGGAAACGGGTCTCCGAGACTGTATATTGATTAGCGGGAAAATCATAACATAGCGTTACCCCATACTCGTCACCAGACAGTGTGTATTGTCAAAGTTGCCAGCCCAGGAAGCGCTTGCGTGAATCGACTTAACCAACTTTTCCAGTTTGCCGGATGGCCAGTTGTATGCGGCCTGTTGCTGGCGTTGGTCTATGTTCAATATCAGCAGCTTGAACGCCTGTCGCAACAAGTCAGCGCTCCCGCGCAAGCACCGGTTGTCGTCACTGAAGAACCAGTAAGTTACACGCGCGCAATCAGTAAGGCGGCCCCCTCTGTAGTCAGCATCAATGCCACCAGCGTCAACATTGAGTCAGTTGAGAGGGCTTCCGCAGATCAACTCAATCTGTATCTCGAGGAAAGCAACAGTCTCGGTTCCGGCGTAGTGATTGATGCTCGCGGCTTCATTCTCACCAACCTGCATGTCGTCGATACCTTGTTCGACGCATTCGACACTCATGTAACCCTCAGTGACGGCCGAAGAAACCCGGCTACTGTAGTGGCCTGGGACAAGACCAACGATTTGGCGATTCTGCATATCAATATGGACAATCTGACGCCAATTGAAGTCGGAGAAGACAGCAGCCTGGAAATCGGCGACATCGTGCTCGCCATTGGTTACCCACACAATATCGGTCAGGCTGTATCCCAGGGCATCGTGAGTGCTTTGTCTTCAATCGGAGGCGAATCAGCACAAATGATTCAAACAGATGCAGCGATCAATCCAGGTAACTCGGGAGGCGCATTGATTGATCTCGAGGGACGTTTGATCGGCATCAATACCTCGATTGTTTCCGAGTCAGGAAACTTTGAAGGCATCGGTTTTGCGACACCTGCGAGTGTCGCAGTCAAGGCTGGGCAGGAGTTGATTACTGAGGCTATCGCTGCGAATTCCGGCTACCTCGGCGTCCTGACTGGGGAAGCGCTCAATGAACAATCAAGTCAGCTCTTCTTCGGGGTTGAGCATATACGGGGCATTCTGGTGGAAAGTGTCGACGAAGGCGGTCCCGCACAACGCGCAGGAATTCAGCCTGGCGATGTGATCACTGGCGTTGGCGAAACGCTGGTTACCGATGCTGAGAACATCATGACGGAAATCCGAAACAAGAAGCCCGCCGACACAATCGTTGTGCGAGTCTATCGCAATGGCCAGACTTACATTCTCCCAACCACACTCGGATTTGGTCAGGCGATTATAATCGAGCCCTGACTAGTCGTGCTTCTCTCGCGACTGTCACTAGTCCTTATCGCTTGACCGGTACTCGGCTGACAAAGCATGTGCCTGCAGGCGTTCGTTGCGTGCGAGTTCAGAAGCCGTGGCGGCGAGCTTGCCCGCTGCCTGCGGTGAGCAGTTGATGATCGAGCTGCGCTTCTGAAAATCATACACACCCAGTGCTGAGAAAAACCGCGCTGTTCCGGACGTGGGCAACACATGGCTGGGCCCCGCGCAGTAGTCGCCGAGTGCCTCAGCCGTATGCCGGCCCAGGAAAATTGCCCCGGCGTGATCGATTGAGTTGAGCATGGCTTCCGGGTCTGCCACCGACAATTCAAGGTGTTCGGGAGCGATCAGGTTGCTTACCATAGCGGCCTGGTCTTCATTGTCCGCATAAATAAAGAGCCCCCTGCTCGCAAGAGAGGTCGCGATTATTTCGCGCCGCTCCATCGTCGGCAGCAGCTTGTCGATACTTTCCTGCACCTGATCAAGATAGCTCTCGTCGGTCGTTATCAAGATGGACTGGGCCTGTTCATCGTGTTCTGCCTGGGAGAACAGGTCCATAGCGATCCAGTCGGGGTCGGTTTTACCATCGCAGATAATGGTGAGCTCTGATGGGCCAGCCAGCATGTCAATCCCCACATCACCATAGACCTGTTTCTTCGCCATCGTAACGTAGGCATTGCCTGGGCCGGTGATTTTGTCCACGGCCGGTACAGTCTCTGTGCCATAGGCCAACGCGGCGATAGCTTGCGCTCCGCCTATGGTGTAGAGGCGGCTAACACCGGCCAAAGCAGCTGCAGCGAACACTAGATATCCTGCTTCGCCAAATGCCGTTGGAACAGTTGCGATGATCTCTTTTACACCAGCGACTTGTGCAGGGATGGCAAGCATGAGAATCGAAGAAGGATAATTCGCCTTGCCCCCCGGCGCATAGACCCCGACTCGCTCCAAAGGACTTACCTTCTGCCCGTAAACTGAGCCATCAGCTTCCTCATAGTGCCACGATGTCTGCTTTTGCTTTTCGTGATAGCGGCGAATGCGTTCGGCGGCATGGGTCAGCGCCTGTCGCTGTGCGGGCGTTATCTTGTCCAATGCTTCCTGTAATTGTTCCTGAGAGACCAGCAGGTCGGCCATTGATTGTGCAGCGAAATGGTCGAAGCGATTGGTGTAATCCACCACAGCCGCATCTCCGCGATCACGCACATCCGCAATGATCGCTGCCACTGAGTTGCTCACTTCGTCTGCGACCAACATCTCGCGATGCAAGTGCTTGCCGAGCATTGCCTCGAAATCAGGACTGTTCGTGCGGAGTCGGGTAATCAACAAGGAATCTGTAGTCATAGAATAGCCATGCAGTGAGGATCGATGGGGCTGTTGTGCAGCGGAGCGTCTGGAAACTGTCCCCGCTGTCGGGTCAGGCGTGTTTGCTTTCTACTGCCTGTCGCAGTTTGCTCAAGATATCACGGATGACGGCATTCTTTATTTTCATCGCCGCCTTGTTAACGATTACGCGGGAAGACACTTCTGCGATCAAATCTTTTGGCTCCAGTCCATTGGCCGTCAGAGTCTTGCCGGTGTCGACGATATCGACAATGGCATCGGCGAGGCCCAGCGATGGCGCAAGTTCCAACGCGCCATTGAGCTTGATCAACTCGATTTGCTTGCCCTGTTCCGCAAAGAATTTCTTGGCAATATTGGTAAACTTCGTCGCTACCTTGATGCGATCGACAGCCGGTTTTGCGCCTACTGGCTCTGCAGTCATCAGCCTGCAGGTAGCGATTTTCAGATCAAGCGGCTCGTAGAAGCCGTCGTCGCCATACTCAAGAATCAGATCCTTGCCCGCCACTCCCATGTCGGCACTGCCAAACTCAACATAGGTTGGCACATCCGAGCCGCGAATAATCATTAGCTTCACGTTCTCCAGATTGGTATCAAACAGCAGCTTGCGGCTTGAGAACACGTCTTCTGACGGCACAATTCCAGCCTGCTCGAAGAGCGGCAATGTCTCTTCAAGTATTCGACCCTTCGTCAGGGCAATCACTATGTTGGCAGCACTCATGGGATAGAAAATGTCGCGGTTTGGCTTACGGTAAATACTTAGTCTGACTCGTGTTAATAAGCTATTGCTTCGCTCTTGCTCTGCATTGTTCTTTCAACTTTGCTCTAGATTGTGTATCCAGCACAAAGCAGCGAACTCAGGAAGGTACCCGGCGGATTTTAGCACCTAATAATTGCAGCTTCTCTTCAATACACTCGTAGCCACGATCGATGTGGTAAATACGATCCACTGTGGTTTCATTGGTTGACACGAGGCCCGCAATAATCAGGCTGGCTGAAGCGCGCAAATCCGTCGCCATAACAGGTGCACCCTTGAGCGTTTCAACGCCTTCGACAATTACAGTATTGCCCTCAACCTGAATAGAGGCGCCCATACGATTCATTTCATGCACATGCATGAAACGGTTTTCAAACACAGTCTCGGTTATTGAGCCGGTGCCCTGGGCAATCGTATTCAGTGCAGTGAATTGCGCCTGCATGTCGGTTGGAAAAGCTGGATACGGAGCGGTTCTTAAAGAGACAGATTTTGGTCTCTTGCCGTGCATGTCCAATTCGATCCAGTTTTTACCGACTTTTATCTCGGCACCCACTTGCTCTAACTTGCTTAACACAGACTCGAGAATATCCGGACGCGTGTCCTTCACCTTGATGTGTCCACGCGTTGCCGCCGCAGCGATCAGATACGTTCCTGTCTCAATGCGATCCGGCATCACTGAATAGCTGCAGCCATGCAGCTTGTCCACACCGTCGATAATAATCGTGTCGGTACCCTGCCCTTTGATCTTCGCTCCCATCTTCACGAGACAGTTCGCGAGATCCACAACCTCAGGCTCTCGAGCGGCATTCTCAATGACCGTCTGCCCTTCTGCGAGGGTCGCTGCCATCATGACATTCTCAGTACCCGTCACGGTCACCAGATCCATGAATATGTGAGCACCTTTGAGCTTGCCGTCTACCGAGGCTTTGATGTAGCCATCTTCGACCACAATGGTCGCGCCCATCGCCTCTAGCGCATTGATGTGCAGATTTACTGGACGACTCCCTATCGCACAACCGCCTGGCAAGGCCACTTCGGCCTCTCCATAATGCGTGAGCAGTGGACCCAACACCAGAATCGAAGCGCGCATGGTCTTGACGAGCTCATAGGGTGCACTGAAATGCTTGATCGTACTGCTGTCGACTTCGACATTCAGTTTTTCATCGACGATAGGTTGCACACCCATGCAGCCGAGTAGCTCCAGCATGGTGGTGATATCGTAAAGATGAGGGAGGTTGCAAACCTGCACGGTTTCGTCTGTGAGCAGAGTCGCCGCGAGAATTGGTAATGCGGAATTCTTCGCACCAGCGATGCGAATTTCGCCTTCGAGGCTTACGCCTCCGTTAATAATTAATTTGTCCATTTGCCTGATATCGGCCGTATCAGCTGGAACTGTGTTCCGCTTCCGTCATGAGGCGCATGGATACGGCATGGATTGCGCCACTGGAAATGTGAGGATTCAGCACTTTGTATATTGCCTGTTGGCGCTTTACCGCATTCAAGCCCTCAAAGACGCTACCAATCGCAGTGACGAGATACTTCCCGTCTCCTCCTTCTACCTGAATAGTGCACTCAGGATATTCGGCAAGGAGAAGCCGTCTAATTTCTTCCAAATCCAAAACTACGGTCCTGTATTACTGCCAGTTGTCGAGAACGGCATCGATATTGTTGTTGTGCTGCGACATCAATGCAGCGAATTGCGTGTAGTACTGACGTCCCAGATTGATTCCTGCAAGACTAATGTTTTTTAGCTTCCACTCATCGTTTTCGTTGAGAAACATCTGGTATTGCAATCGCAGTGTGGTATCGCCACGCAGTTCCATTCCGACAATCTTGTCAGCTCGAGGATCTGAGTCCTGGTCTCTCGGCGGCAGGAAGACGAGTTCTTCGCCGTTATAGGATACAAGCGACGCGCCGTAGAAGCGGGTAAGCGTGCTCTGCAGAATGCCTGCGAAGCGCTGCTTCTGCGCCTCTGTTGCGGAGCTGGCGTAGCGAGACATCACAACCTCGGCCACCGCATTGAAATCGACAAAAGTATCCAGAACCGCTTCTATTTCTTCAAAGTAGCGTTCACGATCGGAAAGAAAATAGCTTTTTGCCCGAGCCACTGTTTCCAGCAGGGAATTCACGCCGATTTCCGCGGTCTCTACAGCAGTTCGCTCTTGCGCCTGTACCGGCCACACTGCAAACAAGGCCACTATCAGGTAAAAATTCTTCATTAATTTCATCAGCTTATCTCCCAGCTCCATCTTGAAATCCGATCCTCTGGCAATCCGGCCATGCGCCAATCCCTAATTCCCAGGGTAGCGAAACCGGACCTTATACTGTTACAAAGTTTGGAAAAAACGAACTTAATGAGGACTGAACCCGGACAGAAGCTGCAGTTTACATGAATTGGAAAGCGCAATAAATTATTACTTGCAAAGCACTGCAAAGACCCTTCTAATTGGGCGCTTTATCGGAAGCGCAACACCAAGTACATGGTTCTTGACACTGTCATAATCGTCCTCGGATTCGTAGGTCTGATCTGGGGGGCGGACAAGTTTGTGTTCGGTGCCTCGGCACTCGCACGCAATCTCGGAGTGTCTCCTTTGATGATCGGTCTCACCATCGTTGCCTTCGGAACCTCTGCCCCTGAAATATTCTCATCTGCAGTCTCCGCCTACGAAGACAAGCCAGAACTCGCTATTGGCAATGCCATCGGGTCCAATCTTTTCAATATTGGTGTCGCACTCGGCGTTGCCGCAGTAATAAGCCCGCTCAAGCCGCCCGAGTCCCTGATTCGTAAAGAGTTGCCCGCATTATTACTCGTCACTTTCGCCACCGGTGTGCTGCTCATGGACAGCCATGTTGGTTTTGTCGATGCATTCGTGCTGATTGCTATCACAGGCTATCTGGGCTATCGCCTTTTCCGCAAACGAGTGAAATCCGGCTCAGCAGGCGAACTCGACGAGAACGAAATCTCCAACGTCAACAGCTTGCAAGCAATAGCCTACCTGTTCCTCGGTCTGGCACTGCTCGTACTGAGTGCCGAAGCACTTGTGCAGGCCGCATCCGAAATTGCGGCGACCCTCGGTGTTTCCACGGCCGTGATCGGCTTGACCATCGTCGCTCTCGGCACCAGCCTGCCGGAACTCGCCGCCTCTGTAACCTGTGTTCTTCGTAATCATCACGACCTGGCTATCGGCAACATTGTTGGATCAAACATTCTAAATTTACTCGTAGTGCTTCCTTTCCCCGGTCTGCTCAGTGCTGGCCCGATTGAACCCGAACTCTTTTATCGTGATTACCTCACAGTACTGGGGCTGACGTTGTTGCTGGCACTGTTCTGCTATATTGGTGTCAAAAAGAACAGGATGATCAGTCGCATGAATGGCGCGGCCTTCTTGTTCATCTATGTTGCCTGGTTTGTGGTAATGTTCCTGCAGGTTCAACAAACCTCGGTCTGAATCAACTTATTTTTCCCGGCTCTCCTATCATGCCAAGCAATACTTCTGTCATAGAAAGCGCAAAACGCACAATCGAAATCGAGCAGCAGGCAGTCGCCGTGCTTACCGAGCGAATTGGCAATGAATTTGCGCGTGCCTGCGAACTGATACTTGGCTGCACAGGCCGCCTCGTTGTGACTGGCATGGGAAAGTCGGGTCATATTGGCAACAAGATTGCCGCCACCCTCTCAAGCACAGGTACGCCTGCGCTCGCGCTGCATCCCGCGGAGGCGAGCCACGGCGATCTTGGGATGATCACCAGAGATGATGTTGTACTGGCAATATCCAATTCCGGGAACACCGAAGAGTTAACTTCACTACTGCCCGCACTCAAGCGTAAAGCGATACCTCTCATCTGCATGACTGGTGATCTCACGTCTGTACTCGCGAAGGCTGCCGACATCGTCCTCGACATCAGCGTAACTGAGGAAGCCTGCCCACTCGGACTGGCGCCCACTTCGAGTACCACAGTGACGTTGGTGCTTGGTGATGCACTTGCCATGGCGCTACTTGAGGCGCGCGGATTCACCCACGACGATTTTGCCATGTCCCATCCAGGTGGAAAGCTGGGTCGCCGGCTGTTGGTCCGCGTTCAGGACGTCATGCATACCGGCGAAGAAATTCCACGGGTAGAGTCCACTACTCCGCTGGCAGAAGCACTAATTGAAATGAGCCAGAAAGGCTTCGGCATGACTACAGTAACTCATGCAGATGGCTCGATTGCAGGTGTGTTTACCGACGGTGACCTCCGCCGCGCTCTCGATTCGGGCACTGACATCAAGACCACTCCCATTCACCAGGCCATGTCAAAGCGCTACAAGACCATCGCACCCGGTGCGCTGGCAGTCGAAGCTGCCAAAGCAATGCAGGATGCCAGTGTCTATGTGCTGATAGTGAAAGACGAAGGCCAGCAGGTAAGCGGCATCATAAAGATGCACGATCTGCTACAAGCCAATGTGGTGTAAGGTCACGCATGCAATTTCGAATTGAACAGAAAGAAGTTGAAGCGGCTGCCGGAAAGGTCACACTCCTGTTGCTCGACGTCGATGGCGTACTCACCGACGGCCGACTCTATTTCAGCAATAGTGGCGAGGAAATGAAGGCCTTCAGCACGCTTGATGGACATGGCATAAAGATGTTGATCAAGAGCGGTATCGAAGTCGGTATCATTACCGGGAGAAACTCCGCTATCGTCAGCCGACGTGCAGCCGATCTGGGAATCGATTTACTCTATCAGGGCCGGGAAGACAAACGTGCAGTGGTGCAGGAAATTGTCTCAGAACGCCAGCTCGATCTCGAACAATTGGCCTATGCAGGCGACGACATTCCTGATCTCGGCGCTATTCAAACTGTCGGCCTCGGGTTTTCTGTGCCGGGGGCGCACAGCGATGTTCGCGCTGCTGCACACGCTATTACGTCCAGTCTGGCAGGTCAGGGTGCGGTAAGAGAAATCTGCGATTTTATTCTCAAGTGTCAGGACAAGTATCACCCTCATCTGACGTAAACCTGCACTACTCTTCTGCCTCCTCTAACAGCCTCCCCAGCCACCAACAGCCGCCGTTCACCTAAGACATGCTCGATCGTGTTATGCTCTGGCGGTTCCCGGGAATCGTGCAATGCCGAAACTACCTGTTCTAATCTTGCCTGCCATATTGGCCATCGCCCTCTACTTCATTGTCAGCGGCTTCAATACGCCAACACAAAACCGGGAAGCAAGCCTGGCAAGTTTCCCCACTGAATTGCTCTCGATTTCCGAAGGGATCAATACCGTCACCTACGACGAGCAAGGGGCGATCGCCTATACGCTCCGGGCAGAACGGCAGACGCACCGTAATGACGACAGCAGCGAGTTGGAACGCCCTGTCATTCGTCTGTTTCAGGACAATCAGGCACAGTGGAATATCGTTGCAAGTTCGGGCAACATCTCTGCTCAACAGGATGGCCAATCAGAAAATTCGCGCCGCCTCACCCTGAACGGTGATGTGCAATTGGTCAGTCTGGATCAATTTGGTAACCGTACTACACTGGACACTGATTTTCTGATCATCATGCCTGATCAGGAAATGGCAGAAACCGATCGACAGGTCCTTGTAAGAACAAACAACATCGAGCAATCGGCTACTGGCATGATTGCCAAGTTTGGCATTGATGAAATCACCTTTCTCAGCAACAGCGAAGGCCGCTATGACCCGCACAGCCCGTAAAATTTTCTGCAGCAGTCTGAGCTGCCTACTGCTTTGTGCACAGCTTCCTGTCAGCGCGCTGGAGACTGATGCCGATCAGGAAATTACCTGGAGCGCTGATGGCGGGTCGAAGATGACACTCCTCGATGGCATGCGAATCTGGGAACTCGCAGACAATGTGATCGTCCGTCAGGGAACTCTTGAAATAATAGGCGATCAGGCCGTCATCGAAATCAATGGCGAAAGTAACGAGCTACAACGCGTCACAGTGCACGGTAACCCGGTGCGCTATCAGCAACAGCTTGACGACTCCGGCGCGCTAGTGATCGGTTCCAGCCTTACGATCGAGTTCTATGAAGACAATGCCGGCGACGGCATGGTTATTGACCTTGTGGGAGATGCCAATATCGCGTCTCCAGACACGACGATGCATTGCGCCACAATTACCTATCTGGCAGACACCGACCTGATCAGGGATGCCCAGGGACCGTGCCAGGGCTCGCTAAGCGCGAACAACGACTAGGAACACCTACACCGAGATGTTGCTCGCCCAAAATCTTGTCAAGAAATTCAAAGCTCGGGAAGTTGTGCGCGATGTCTCCCTGAGCGTCGCCCAGGGGCAGATCGCAGGATTGCTGGGACCGAATGGCGCGGGAAAAACGACGTGCTTCTACATGATAGTCGGCTTGATCAAAGCCAATGCTGGCAAGATCACTATCGATGGACAAGTGGTGACCAACAAAGCCGTTCACGAACGTGCGCGTTGCGGCTTGTCCTACCTCCCCCAGGACTCTTCGATCTTTCGCACGCTTTCAGTCGAGCAGAACATCATGGCGATTCTGGAGACGCGAAAAGATCTGAACAGAGCGTCCCGACAGCAAAAACTTGAATCACTGCTCGCTGAGTTTCACATCGAACACATTCGCAAGAACAAGGGAATGAGTTTGTCTGGTGGAGAACGCAGGCGTACCGAGATTGCCCGAACACTCGCTACAGATCCCAAGTTTGTACTACTTGACGAACCTTTCGCCGGCGTGGACCCGATTTCCGTTAGCGATATCAAGGAAATTATCAATCACCTCAAAGACCGGGGCATTGGTGTGCTCCTGACTGATCACAATGTACGCGAGACCCTCGATATCTGTGAGAAAGCCTACATTGTGAGCGAAGGTCAAATTATTGCTGAAGGGGATTCCGAGAGCATCCTGAACAACAAGCTCGTGCGCGACGTGTATCTTGGGCAACAATTCAGAATTTGATCCGCTGATCACATTGGCATGCCTGCCGCATTGCAGTACAACAAATGACAATATCGTCTGTCGGTACCGGCCTTCGACACTGCGCCTGCAAATCCCACTACAAACATCGGAACCAGGCTACAGGTTTCGCCTCCGCGAATCGAATTCGCTATGCATCGTGGGCACGATATTTGCTATACTGTCCGCGCGTTTCAATCACTCCCCTCAGGGAACAATGCACACTTGGACTACGATGTTTGCATCACAATCCGCCAGTCAATCCGCTGTAGTTTGCAGCCAGTAATGCCATGAAACTGTCTTTACAGCTCAAGCTTGGCCAGCAACTGACCATGACGCCCCAGCTTCAGCAGGCGATCAGGCTGCTGCAGTTATCGACACTGGATTTGCAACAGGAAATCCATCAGGCATTGGAATCCAATCCAATGTTGGAGCTGATTGAGAACAACGAGGAGGACGACAACGCGTCAGAGTCAGAGCACGAGAGCGAGTTCGAAAAGCTAAAGTCTGAAATCAGCGAAATGAGTGCTGACAATGACAGCTCCAACACTGACGACAATTGGCAGGAAGACATCCCGGACAATCTCTCCGTGGATAGCAATTGGGACGACATCTACACCAATAGCCCAGCTCCCAGCAGCACGACCTATGATTCCGACTCTATCGACTTCGAATCCCGCAACAGTGCCGAAGAAACACTGCAGGATCACCTGCTCTGGCAACTGAACCTGACACCGATGTCGGAGCAGGACGAAGCCATTGCTTTGGCCATCATCGATGCCATCGACGCCAATGGCATGCTGACAATAGACATCGAATCCATTCATGCCTCGTTCGACGAAGAATTCGAGATCGAACTGGACGAAGTTCTTGCCGTTCTGCACCGCATTCAACAGTTCGACCCTGTCGGCGTGGGCTATCGCAATCTGAGCGAATGTCTGCTTATCCAATTGAATCAACTCGACCTGCCCGAGCAGAAAGTCCAGGTCGAGAACGCCAAGCTGATTATCAGGGACCACCTGGACTTGTTGGGCAGTCGCGACTATGCGCAGTTAATGCGCAAAACCAAACTCAAAGAGTCCGAGCTGCGCGACACCATTGCAGTTATCGAGAGTCTGGATCCACGACCGGGATCAGCGATATCTCCGCCATCAGCAAGTTACGTCATTCCCGATGTGATCGTTAGCAAACAGGCTGACACTGGAAAATGGCGAGTTGAACTCAATCCGGAAACAGCACCCCGCATTCGCATAAACAACAGCTATGCTTCGCTGGTGAAGCGAGCTGACAGCAGCGATGAAAACAGCTATCTGCGGGATAACCTGCAGGAAGCACGCTGGTTCATCAAGAGTCTGCAAAGCCGCAACGAGACTTTGATGAAGGTTGCTACGCGCATCGTCGAGCACCAGAAAGGATTTCTTGAGTACGGCGAAGAGGCCATGAAGCCACTTGTACTCCACGACATTGCTGAAGCCGTCAGCATGCATGAGTCAACTATTTCTCGCGTGACGACACAGAAGTACATGCACACTCCTCGAGGAATTTTCGAGCTCAAGTACTTCTTTTCAAGTCATGTCTCGACCAAAGGCGGCGGCGAATGTTCGTCGACAGCTATTCGCGCAATCATCAAAAAGCTTATTGCATCGGAAAATGCTCGCAAGCCATTGAGCGACAGCAAGATAACGCAGTTGCTCGAAGAGAAAGGCATTAATGTCGCCCGTCGAACGATCGCCAAGTACCGTGAATCGCTTTCTATTCCCCCGTCGAATGAAAGAAAACGACTCGTAGATTAATCCAAACGATCAACCACACTAACCACCAAGAGCAGCAGAGTAGCCAGAAGTAATGCAAGTTGAAGAAATTCTCTCACCTGAGCGCTGTCATAGCCGAGTTTCAGGAGTCAGCAAGAAGCGTGTACTTACCATTATTAGTGAGTTGCTAGCCAAAGATAAGCCTGCACTCAACGCAAACACCGTCTTCAACGCATTAATGGCCAGAGAGCAGTTGGGTAGCACCGGACTGGGCAATGGTATTGCTATCCCCCACTGCAGAGCGCCACGCTGCCCAGGCATCATCGGCATGCTTATTACCCTGGACAAGGCAATCGATTTCGATGCCATTGACGGCAAGCCCGTGGATATCTTGTTTGTCCTCCTGGTGCCTGAAGAAGAAACTGATGAACATGTACGGACGCTCGCCAGTCTTGCGGAGCTGCTCAATGATGAAGATTTCTGCTTCATGCTGCGCCAGACACAGGACAGTGATGATCTGTACCACATAGCCATTACTCACTGATTTGCGCAAAGCGCAAATGGATTGCTCGCTCGGGTATGAAACTGACCATTATCAGCGGCCGATCTGGCTCCGGCAAAAGTACGGTCCTGCACATTCTCGAAGACCGTGGATACTACTGCATCGACAATCTGCCGGCTGCGATACTGCCGGCACTGGCTGAACGCATCACAAGTGACGACACGGGCATTCCCTTGCTCGCGGTCAGTATTGATGCCCGCAATATTTCCACCGATCTCGAGCGGTTCCCCTCTATCCTCGCCGGCCTGAAGGAGAAGGGTCTGCAGACAGAGGTCGTATTTCTCGATGCCAACAGCCAGACACTGTTGCGGCGTTTCTCAGAGAGTCGCCGCAAGCATCCCCTGTCGAACGACAAGACTGGTTTACGAGAGGCCATCAACAAGGAGTCCGAGTTACTGGAACCCATTTCGCTCCTTGCCAGCCTCACCATAGACACCAGTGACATGTCGCTCCACACGCTACGCGACACCGTCAAGAAACGCCTTGTCGAACACAAGACGACGTCGATGGCGCTGTTGTTTCAGTCCTTCGGTTTTAAAAACGGCGTGCCCATGGACGCAGACATCGTATATGATGTGCGCTGCCTGCCAAATCCTTACTGGGATACGGCACTGCGTCGTCTAACAGGCGCTCATCCTGCGGTGCAGGAGTATTTGGGCAAACAGCAGGAAGTCCAGGAGATGCTGGCTGATATCAGCGCCTATCTGGACAAATGGCTGCCTCGCTTTGAGCAGAACAATCGGTCTTACATGACTGTCGCCATCGGCTGTACGGGTGGACAGCATCGTTCTGTCTATCTGTGCGAAATGCTGGGCAAATATTTTGCCGGACGTATGGACGACATCCTGGTACGTCACCGGGAGCTAGGACAATGAAAGCAGCCCGCTGCATCACTGTAAGCTACAGATTCAGATGAACAGATTGTAATCAGCATGAAATCAACCAAAGTCACCATAATCAATAAAGCTGGACTGCATGCCAGAGCGGCGTCCAAGCTGGCTGAGCTAACCAGCAAATACGGATGCAATGTGCGTATTGGTCACGACAAGATGGTTGATGGTAAAAGCATCCTGTCACTCATGATGTTAGCCGCGGTCAAAGGCACTGAATTGACAATCGAAGTCGATGGAGACGAAGAAGATACCGCACTGAAGGCCATAGTCGCTCTGATCGACAACCGCTTCGGCGAAGCGTCCTGATTACTGCCTCCATTCTTTTCTTACTGTTCTGACAATTTTTATTCAATCCCGAATGGCGGTAGAATTACGCTTCATTCGAGGCATTCTTGTACTCTTCCGCGTGGCGAATTCGACCACTAAAGTCTACGTGCACCACTGACCTCAACGCCTGACAATACTGGCCCTGTAATATGTCTCAAGCCCAAGAGTCACAATCGAATACTGATCCCGTACTGGAACTCACCCAGGCGATAGACAGTGGCTCGCTGTATCAGGTTCGCCAGATGATCAAGACGCTGCCCACAGCGGGTATCGCGCATCTTCTGGAATCTTCACCTCCAAGGACTCGCGGTGTTCTCTGGCAGCTGATTGACAAGGACGCTGAAGGTGAAGTCATTCAATATCTGAATGAGGATCTGCAGAACGATATTCTCAGCGAACTGAATGCGGCCCAGGTTGTTGAGCTCACGGAAGGACTTGCCGACGACGATCTGGCAGACATTCTGCAGCAACTGCCACAGCAGGTTGCCTCTGAAGTGCTGCAGGCGATGGATCACCAGGATCGCCAACGCGTTGAATCGATCCTCTCCTATGCGGAGGACACCGCCGGCGGCCTGATGAACACGGACACTATTACAGTGCGCCGCAATCACACCGTGGAACTGGTGCTTCGCTACCTGCGCCGACATCAGACTCTGCCGGAAATGACAGACAATATCCTCGTCGTAAATCGAAAGGATGTTTTGCTGGGCATTCTCCCCCTGCGCGCCATTCTTGTCTCAGATCCGAATACAACGGTATCGGAAATCATGCGGGAAGACATTCAGGCCATCCCGGTCGATATGGAAGCGACCCAGGTCGCCCAATTGTTCGAGCAACACGACTGGGTTTCTGCGCCTGTAGTCGACGCTGACAACAAGCTTGTTGGTCGCATTACCATCGATGATGTAGTCGACGTCATCCGAGACAGCACCGAGCATTCGCTGATGAGTATGGCCGGCCTAGATGAGGAAGACGACACCTTCGCGCCAGTCATGAAGACAGCGAAGCGACGTGCGGTCTGGTTAGGCGTTAATCTGATGACCGCGGTGTTTGCCTCGCTGGTTATCTATATGTTCCAGGATACGCTGGATCAGGTTGTCTACCTCGCCGTACTAATGCCGATCGTCGCCAACATGGGCGGCGTGGCTGGCACACAGACGCTGACGCTGGTCATTCGTAGTTTGGCACTGGGTCATATCAGTCCATCGAACAGCCGCTGGCTATTACTCAGAGAGCTCGGTGTAGCCAGCATCAATGGCTTGTTATGGGCGCTGGTGATTTCTGTCTTTGCGTTTCTCTGGTATGGCGATGTCGCCCTCAGCTATATCATTGCAGCAGCAATGCTGATTAATCTGATAACTGCCGCGCTGGCGGGTACCTATCTGCCGCTGTTCCTGAAAAAGATTAATATCGATCCTGCGCTCGCTGGCTCGGTTGCCTTGACCACCGTCACCGACTCGATTGGCTTTTTCGCCTTCCTAGGTCTTGCACAAGTGTTTTATCTCTAAACATGGACGATGATGATTTCTATGCTGACGATTTCGTCAGCAAAACCCAACTCAAAAAAGAGGCTCATGCTCAGCAGGATCTCGGCGAACGCCTGACGCAACTGCCAGAAAGTGTACTGACGTCACTGCCGCTGGAAGAATCACTCCTCGCAGCTCTTCGCGAATTCAAACGCCTCCCGCCAAAACATGGCGCACTGAAACGGCAGCGCCAATTTATCGGCAAGCTCATGCGCGACAGCGACAGCGACGCGATTCGCGAAGCACTCGACCGCTTGCTCGCCCCGGGCAGACCGACAAACGATGGCAAACTCGCCGCTCGCAAACATCTGGATACCATACTGGCTTCTGGTGATGAGGGAATTCAGGCTGTACTCAACGAATTGCCATCTCTGGATCGCCAGAAAACCCGCCATTTCCTCCGCGCCTTTCATGGCGCCAAGTCTGATGAGAAGAAAGCAGCTGCGGAACGCAAACTCCTCGACTACCTGTTTGAGCTGCAAAAAGCGAAATAAGTATCTGCAGCGCACTGTGCACCCCTTCTGCAGTGTGTCAACTTAACTTCTATACGCTCTGCAATTGAAGTGATAGTATCAATTCGCGTTTGGATCAGAGTCAGGTGCTTGCCTCGACTCAGCAAGGAGCACCACCAGCCATACAATAAAATAATTCCCATAAGAGGAGAGCTATGTCTGATCACAGTGCCCGCGAGTACTGGAAATCCAATATTCGCATCGTCCTTTCACTTCTCAGCGTCTGGTTTGTCATCTCCTTTGGCTGTGGAATTCTCTTCGTTGATGCACTGGATACGATCCGTATCGGAGGCTTCAAACTAGGATTCTGGATTGCGCAGCAAGGGGCTATCTTCGTCTTCGTTATTCTCGTCTACATCTACATCCATCTCATGGACAAGCTGGACGATCGCTATAAGACTGCCAACCAGGCAAAACAGAAAGATGAAGAGGTGGACCCCTCATGAGCGTACAGATCTGGACGTTTGTTTTCGTTGTCTTGAGCTTTGGGCTTTATATCGGAATTGCCATCTGGTCACGTGCCGGATCAACCAGTGACTTCTATGTCGCTGGCGGCGGAGTTCCTCCTCTTGCCAATGGCATGGCAACTGCTGCGGACTGGATGTCTGCTGCATCATTTATTTCCATGGCCGGGCTCATTTCGTTCCTGGGACGCGATGGAACTTTCTATTTGATGGGCTGGACAGGCGGCTATGTTTTGCTTGCGCTCATGCTCGCTCCCTATTTGCGCAAGTTTGGCAAATTCACGGTGCCCGACTTCATTGGCGATCGTTACTATTCCAAAACGGCTCGTCTGATCGCAGTTTTCTGCGCCATCGTCATTTCCTTCGTCTATGTGTGTGGGCAGATGCAAGGTGCGGGAATCGTATTCTCTCGCTTTCTGGAAGTTGACATCACAACCGGTGTCATCATCGGCATGACTATTGTTTTCTTCTATGCCGTTCTCGGAGGCATGAAGGGCATTACCTATACCCAGGTCGCGCAATATTGCGTGCTGATATTCGCTTTTATGGTGCCCGCGATATTCATCTCGATACTGATGACCGGTCAGCCGATTCCGCAACTGGGTTTTGGCGCCGAGTTAACTGACGCCTATGGCGGCGGCTACCTCCTCGACCGTCTGGATGGAATGAGCGAAGAACTCGGGTTCCCGGTCTACACCGAAGGCCAGCGTAGCACTCAGGATGTTTTCTTTATCACCGCCGCATTGATGTTCGGCACTGCCGGCTTGCCACACGTGATCATTCGCTTCTTCACGGTTCCCAATGTACGCGATGCACGTCGCTCAGCGGGTTATGCTTTGATTTTTATTGCGATCCTGTACACCACTGCCCCGGCGGTAGCCGCATTCGCTCGCACAAACCTCATCAATACCGTCAATAATATTGAATACTCCGCCGTTCCTCAGTGGTTCACCACCTGGGAAAACACCAATCTGATCTCTTTCGAGGACAAGAACGGCGATGGTCGAATTCAGTACGTCGGTGACCCTGAGGTCAATGAGCTGGATGTGAATCGCGACATCATGGTGTTGGCGAATCCCGAGATCGCCGGACTCCCTGATTGGGTTGTCGCGCTGGTAGCAGCGGGAGGTCTCGCAGCGGCGCTCTCTACTGCAGCAGGACTACTACTGGTCATCTCGACGGCGGTGTCTCATGACCTGATGAAACGAAGTTTTATGCCCCAGATATCGGAGCGGCAGGAACTCTTGTATGCCCGCCTGGCAATTTTCGTTGCCGTGCTCATAGCCGGCTATTTCGGGATTAACCCACCAGCCTATGTCGCTCAGGTGGTTGCTTTCGCGTTCGGACTTGCGGCTGCGTCCTTCTTTCCAGCAATCGTGCTGGGCATCTTCCATAAGAAGATGAACAAGGAAGGCGCGATTGCCGGGATGCTGGCCGGCTTTGGTTTTACCGCCGCCTATATCATCTATTTCCGGTTCATCAATCCTGCAGCTGATAACGCTGATAGTTGGTTATTTGGCATATCACCGGAAGGCATTGGGACACTGGGTACAATTCTCAATCTCGGCGTGGCCCTGCTAGTAGCAAGGTTTGCGGCTGAGCCACCCGAAGACGTGCAAGCAATCGTCGAAGAGATCCGCCTACCAGGCGAAGTTGCTCCAGCCGCTCAGCATTGAGTTCTTTTTCGGTGAATACACCGCACCATCAGGTGCGGTGTTTGCCGTGTTCGGTTTTCTCCCAGTACTCATTTACAGTCTGCTTCATTTCCTTGTGCATGAAGAGAATGCCAAAAAGATTGGGGACAGTCATGAGCACAATGGTGATCAAGGAGACATTCCAAACGATAGTCGTATCAGCGAGCGCCGCGTAGAAGAAGCCAAGCACATAGACTATGCGATAGGGGAGAACGGCTTTCGGTCCCGCCAGATAGGTCATTGCTCTATCGCCGTAATAGGACCAGGCAATTGCGGTTGAGAATGCAAATAACATTAATCCTATGGAGACGATGTACTGGCCATAGTCTCCAAATAAGCCTCGTGTATAGGCCTGGGTCGTCAACGGCACTGAGTGCAGCAGCGATCGCCCATTCACTACAATTGTCGTGTCGACCAATTGCCCGTTGCTGACATCCACAACCCCGCTCACAGTTTCGCCATTGCGAGTAAATACGGCGTCTTCCGCAAACGATCTGGCATTAATCAATGTAAATGCGGCAGTGTTTTGCGCAACTCCATTCGCCAACTGAATGGGGCCCGAATAGGCCTGCGCGCTGGATGCATCGCCATTGAGATAAGCGAAAAGTTCGGAAATATCTGCACTGTCGGACTCTTCATAGGAGCCCGCAATAAAATTCATGTCAGCGCGCTGAAATTCATTGTCGAACTTCTCCATCCATACACCCGACGAGAGAATTACGAGCCCGGTAATCGTACAGATGACGATCGTATCGATGAAGGGCTCCAGAATGGAAACCATGCCTTCATCTGCCGGCTCATCTGTCTTGGCGGCAGCATGGGCGATCGGTGCCGATCCCTGACCTGCTTCATTGGAATAGAGTCCTCGGTTTACACCACGGTCGAAGGCATAAGCGAATGTCGCACCAAGAAACCCACCAGTCGCCGCCGAACCCGTGAAGGCATCGGCAAATATCGCGACGAAGGATGGGCCAATGTTCGCGATATTGGGAATAATTACCGCAAATGCACCGATCAGATAGATAAATGCCATGGTCGGCACAATTGCCGCAGCGACATGGGCAATACGCTTGATTCCGCCGATAATCACCAAGGCCAGCAAGACAGATAGCACGCTGGCAGTGATAAGGGGGTCGAGGGAGAAGGTGCTTTCAAGGCCGGAAGCAATACTGTTGATCTGCGGCAGATTACCCGTGCCGAATGAACTTAACACGGTTGCTATGGCGAAAATTACTGCCAGCCATTTCGCATTCAGCCCCTTTTCCATGTAATACATGGGGCCCCCTGCCATTGAGCCGTCTTCTGTCTGGCTCCGGTATTTATGCGAGAGCGTGACTTCAACAAATTTGCTGGTCATGCCGAAGAAAGCTGTCATCCACATCCAGAACAGCGCGGCGGGCCCGCCGAGGTGAAGAGCCAGCGCCACACCACCAATATTACCGGTGCCGACTGTGCCTGATAGCGCAGTCGAGAGCGCCTGAAAATGAGACGTGTCGCCAGGTGCCCCTTCCTTGTCAAACTTACCGGAGGTGACTCCGATGGCATGCTTGAAATAGCGAATTTGCGGAAAACCAAGATAGAGTGTGAAGAAGATTCCCGTGGCAAGAAGCAACATCGGAAACCAGATTGCACTACCCAGGTAGCCATCGAGAAAAATCAGAAAATCATTTACCGCATCCACAGTGAGTCCCCAAATCAAATGCTCTTGTTATTCCCATCACTGGTCGATGGGTATCTGTATGCTGTCGAGTGCGGGGCAAAGCCAATCAATCGTCGCTGATTGATATCGCAGGTCCCTCATTGCGATTTCCTTGCCGCCCTAGTAGCGCCATAACAGTGTCTGCCAGCGCGATGTAAGCTTGTGCAGCTGCCCCCTCGCTATCCGATGCTACCACAGGATTCCCTGAATCGGTCTGTTGACGAATTTTCAGCTCCAAAGGCAAGCGGGCGAGCACGGAAACACCGTAGTCGGCGGCGAGCTGATCTCCTCCACCGCTTCCGAATATGGCTTCTTCATGCCCACAATTCGAGCACACGTGAGTACTCATGTTTTCCACAACGCCCAATATGGGCACACCCACCTTGTTGAACATTTCGATGCCCTTGCGTGCATCGAGCAGCGCAACATCCTGGGGCGTAGTCACGACGATAGCGCCGGTGACGCGCGTCGACTGCGCAAGACTGAGCTGGATATCACCAGTGCCTGGCGGCATATCGATGATCAGGAAGTCCAGTTCGGACCAATCCGAATCATTGAGAATCTGATTAAATGCGGACACGATCATCGGCGCACGCCAGACCATGGCTGTGCGCGCATCGACCAGAAAACCCATGGAATTACATTCGATGCCGTGTGCAATGATAGGTTTGATGAACTTCTGGTCCCGAATTTCGGGTCGAGTTCCCGGCGCAACGCCCATCATGAGGGGGATGCTTGGACCGTAGATGTCAGCGTCGAGAAGACCAACTCTCTGCCCCTGATGGGCCAACGCCAGACTGAGATTCACTGCGGTAGTGGATTTCCCTACACCACCCTTACCGGATGAAATGCAGACGATATGTTTGATCTTGTCTAGATTATTCAAATTATTCGCGAAACTGGTTGTGAATTGATACTCACTGCGGAACGCAGCTGAGAGGTAAGCAACTGATTATCGGCCATCGCATGACAAAAGAAAATAGGCTGACAGTCAGGTGAGGAGGCCGCTAGAATTGCACCATGCGTAAACTATTGGGATGCATCGCTCTGCTCAGCAACACACTGTTAGCGGCAGAATTGGAGCAGGAATCAGATATCAAATTTGCGATCTATTCGCGAGCCTGGGGTGAAAATACCGCAGATGGCTTGCGCGTGGTCGTTAACAATCAAACCGCGTCTCGCATCGCACTGCATTCCATTACCTTCCTCAAGGATGGGGAGGCTGAAAGCCAGCGAACACTGAATCTGGATTTGGAAATCGCAGCGAATGCCTATGCTGAGACTGACCTGCCCTACCAGGACCTGCTGCAGTTCGATGAGTGTGTCGAACGCACTATGGCTGAGAACTGGAAGCTTGCCGAAATCTCAAACTACACACTCAATCCTTCCGTACGCGGGCTCATCATCGAAGATACCGATTCCTTTCGGATCTACCAGTGTGTAGAGGCCGTGATGACGCGTTGGTCAGTTGTGGAGAGTGGAGACCAACAGCAAAGCATGGCCAGGGAAGAGTGGATTCTGTTTCACTTCGAATCGCGTCGCGACTGATTGGACTCTGTGCGGCGCATGGCCGAGTTGCCAGGCACAAAAAAGGGGAGCAAATGCTCCCCTTTTCTTTTGCTCGATCTTTTGATCGATTCGATCCTCTTACCCCAGCAGGATGCCACCGTATTGCACGAAGAACGGTGCGAATACCAGAGACAGAATCGCTGACAACTTGATAAGAATGTTCAGGGAAGGACCTGAAGTATCTTTCAGTGGGTCGCCCACAGTGTCACCAACCACGGCAGCTTTGTGCTCTTCTGAGCCCTTGCCACCAAGATTGCCTGCTTCGATGTACTTCTTGGCGTTGTCCCAGGCACCACCGCTGTTTGACGAGGCAATCGCCAATACACCGCCAGCAACCAGCGAACCTGCCAACACACCGGCAACCGCTTCGACACCGAACAGAAAGCCGACAACCAGCGGTGTACCCATGATGAGAACACCTGGTGCGATCATTTCACGGAGAGCGGCCTTGGTTGAAATGGCAACACACTCGGCATAGTCAGGCTCGCCTGTGCCTTCCATGATGCCAGGAATGGTTTTGAACTGACGGCGCACTTCCTCGATCATGTCGAACGCTGCTTTACCGACTGACTTCATCGTCATAGCAGTAAACAAGAATGGCAGAACGGCACCGATAAACAAGCTGGTATAGACAACCGGATCCAGCAGGCTCATGGAAATAGGCTCACCCATCAGCGTAGATGCCGCTGTAATGAATGCCGCGAACAGTGCCAGTGAAGTCAGGATGGCAGCTCCGATTGCGAAGCCCTTACCGATTGCGGCTGTTGTATTGCCAGCGGAATCGAGAATATCTGTGCGGCGACGCACTTCACTCTCAAGACCAACCATCTCGGCGATACCACCCGCGTTATCAGCAACTGGGCCATAAGCGTCAATAGTCAGAGCGATAACCAGTGTGCCCAGCATACCCAATGACGCGATGGCGACACCGTACATGCCTGCCAGTTCCCAGGACAGGAAAATGCTCACTGCGATCGCGAGGTAGGGCAGCACAGTACTTTTGTAACCCAGCGCCAGACCGTAAATGATATTGGTCGCCACACCTGTCTCACAGGATTTCGCAACCTCTTTCACCGGATCATAGTTCTCAGAGGTGTAGTAGCCAGTCAACAGGCCTACCGCGAGCCCTGCTATCAGCCCGCTCAGGAAGCAGAGATAGACGCCCATATTGGTGTACTGCTCACCGTTGAGTTCGAAGCTCTCAGGTACCAGTGCGATAGTGAAGAAATACATGACGACCGCCATCAGCGCGCTGGAGATAATCAGCAACTTCATCAAGGCAGGAGCCACATCGTCTTCTGTTTTCACGCTGACCAATAATTTGGTAATCAGACTGATGGGAATACCCACCGCACTGATCAGAATCGGATACAGCAATGCATTGGGATCAGCTGCGAAAGCCACGGCGCTGATAACCATCGCCGCACAGGTAGATTCTGCGCAGGAGCCGAACAGGTCGGCACCCATGCCCGCAACGTCACCGACGTTGTCACCCACGTTGTCGGCAATTACAGCCGGGTTGCGAGGATCGTCCTCGGGAATACCCTGCTCAACCTTACCAACGAGGTCGGCGCCTACGTCTGCGGCTTTGGTGAAGATACCACCGCCAACACGTGCGAAGAGTGCAATTGTCGAACCACCCAGACCAAAGCCTGCGATGACTTCCATCAGAATGTGATTGTTCTCAGGACCGAGATCAGCCAGTAGCGCGCTCATCACAACATAGATAATGACAAGGCCCAACGTCGCGAGTCCAACCAGGGCGAAGCCCATCACGGCACCAGAATTGATCGCCACATCGAAGGCATTGGAAATATCTTTCTTGGCAGACACAGTAGTACGCGCGTTGCCCTGCGTCGCCACGATCATGCCGATGTAGCCTGAAGCAATGGAGATGGCACCGCCAAAGATGAAAGCGATGGCAGTATAGATACCTTCACGAATATCCGGTGTGTGTGAATCGTCGATGAGGATAGCGATGATCGCGGCAAATGCGACCATAAAGATGGTCAGGAATTTGTACTCCTGCTTGAGAAAGGCCATAGCACCGCGAGCAATCGCGCCATGGATAAATCGAAGCCTTTCGCCGTCTTTTTCATCGAGCCCCAAATCTAGCGGGATACTGGTAACTTTCTTCATGTAGAAGAAGGCGATACCGAGGCCCAGCAGGGATAGGACTGTGGTTACTGTAATTGTTATACCCGACATTTAGCTATGTCTCCCCCATCGTTGGATGAATTCAAAGCCGCGCACTTTACCATAACAACAGGTACAAACAAAGCACGCCAGCAGCGACATTGCAGCGAGTTTTCAATACTTTAGGGAAAGGTAAGGCCTGATGATTTGGGGAATGCAGCAGCGACCTTTCGGGGCCGAAAAGGCGCTGACCAGCAGCTACTTTTTCGGCGCTTTCCTGGTCTTGCGCCGGCGGCTTGGCCTGCTGTTGTCGTCATCGCCGCGTGCTTGCCGAAACGCCCGTTTCAGGGCATCTACTTTCGCTTCCTTGCGTTTGTGCAGATGAGCATCCCGGCTGCTCTCAAAGTCTATGATATCTGCCATAGCTGCGAAACCCGGTGCAGTTAATTGTTGATTTGCTGTACCAAACTGTTTTTGCGTGCTTCGAGTTCAGCAATCATTTCCTTGGCCAAAGGCTCAAGCGTATTGCCCTGCTCGTCGGTGTTCTCGTATTTTGCCTGTTCCGCAGTCAACGCGTCGAGCAATTCCTCTGCGGCGACTATCGCCTCGCGCAGCAACGCAGAACGTCGCTGGTCAGCGCCTGCAACTTGTTGAATTTGTGCAATTTGTTGCTCAAGTGACGCGATGCGTTGCAGCCTTTCTCTGCGCGCTTGCTCTGCGGCAGCTATCGCCGCCAGACGCTCTCTCTCAACGCGCTCTGCCTCAGCACGTTCGGCTGCGGCTCTCGCTTCGGCTTCAGCACGCATGCGCGCCTGTTCGGCATCGCGCTGTGCCTGAATTTGAGCTTGTGCCTCTGCCCGTTCGCGGCGCTCGCGCTCGGCAACCAGAGCACGCTCACGCTCGAGGCGTGCCTGTTCTTGCTCGGCTGCGACTCTCGCAGCCTCCTGAGCAGCAATTTCAGCTTCACGCGCTCCAGGGCTACTGCATGCCGCCAGACCGGCCAGCAGCATGACCAGGAAGAGACTGGAACACCGTTTTGCGGAAGCAGTGCTGCACAGCCCCACAGCCGCACGTGTTCTGCCTGCCTTAAAAATTCCTGCCTCGAAAATCCCTGTCTCGAATATCATAGTCAGCTCCTGTGATTAATCGTCGCGCTACTGGTCTTACGGTGAGCACGGTACCGATCGACGCCATAACAGCCCGCTGAGTGCAAACAGTAAAGCCAATTCAGTCGACTTGCCACACGCTTCCTGTTCAGACCTACTGTACGCGCTGTCAATTTCACATGTAATATGTCGGATATTAACGCCAAGCAATTGATTAATAAATTTTTTTCTATAGATATACTGAAAAATGTCGACTTTGTCATACTTGGCGATACAGCGCTGTGAAGCCCTTCACTTGCCGCAATCGGCCCATAGTTACGCACTGTGTGGGAGTTCTCGGCATTCTGCTCAGGCAATGCACCGCTTTGCTCTACTTTCGGTCTATCAAGCCAGTGAACCTCTGATTGATTATGTTTCATCTCGGGCTTGCAGCCGAGTTAGGTATCAGGGCGCCGTGTTGAAGGCATGCGTCGGCCTGTCGCAACACGCTAACGCGGAGACTGAGCTCGGCTGCAAGACGCAACAGACTCCGCAGAGACGGAACAGAGTTAATCAGAGGTTTCCAGGTACACAATGAAGTTTGACACGCTGGCGAAACCACTGCTCCGCAGCTTGCTGATTCTCCTTATCAGCTTGCCAGTTATTGTTCTGCTGCTGACACTGGAGAGCGGGCCAACCGTTACAGATCACTCTGCTCTGACGCCAGCCGATCTGGCAAGAATAGAGCAGTTGATTGTCAACACGACACCGCAGTCCCCTACCACACCAGGATTTCACGAAGCCCGATTCAGTGAAGAAGAACTCAATTTACTGCTGCGCTATGGCAGTCAGACTTTGAGGATCGAGCCGGACTGGTTGGCACAACTCCAGCTTTCACCGAATCAGGTACTGACTCAGATGAGCGTCCAAGTGTTGAGCACTGGAATTCCCGTCTACCTCAACCTTGAAGCAGAATTCGAAATCGTTGATGAGCAGCTGGTGTTCACCAATCTGACTGCCGGTCAACTGCCAGTGCCCGATATGCTGTTGCAGTTCGCGTTGCGCCAGGTTCGCAATAACCTTGCCTCTGCCAACGTCGGTTTTAGTGACGTCGATGAGTTTCTGGCCACCATACAGAGCGTCGCTGTTGCAGATCAATCGATTCACATTGCGATGGAATGGGATCCCGAGTTACTGAGCCAGGTAACGCAGCATGCTCAGCAAATGTTTGTCAGCGAACTCGATGAACAACGCATTAGCAGTTATTACCAGGAAATCAGTCTGCTCGCAGCCGCTATGCCTGCGGACCTCGGGGCGGTATCACTCAATGCGTTTTTGTCACCTCTTTTCAGCAGCGCACTGGAGAAATCAGCCGCAGGTAGCGACCCGATCGCGGAAAACAGAACGCTGCTACAGGCGCTGGCGATTTATGTGAGCGACGAAGAGATCAGCCAACTGCTTGGCCCGGATTTCACTCCCGCGCCAGCGAAAGCCAAGTATGTGGAAGTGCGCTTGCATAGGCGCCAGGATATGGCCCGACACCTCGTATCCATGGCAGCGATTACCGCATCAGCAGGCGCAGGCGTCGCTGAAATGCTGTCGACGACCAAAGAAGCCTATGATGCACGCTATCGCAGCGGCTTCAGCTTCTCCGACCTCGCGGCGAATAGTGCAGGCACACTGTTGGCGACCTACGCGACCCGAGACGATGCGACGGCTCGACTGATGCAGCAGCGTCTGGCGAATCTTCGCGCCGAAACAGACTATATGCCCGAAGTAGGCAATAACCGGGATGGCATTTCCGAAGAAGATTTCAACGCGCTGTACGCTGATCGCAATAGTGCTGAGTATCAACAACGACTGGCCGAGATTGAAGAACTCATACTCGCACGACCTCTCTTCACCGGATTGCAGTAAACTGCCATGCCATCCGTTCGTAACGATTTAATGGCGTCATGACTGAGCTAAGTGCCAGTGACATCGACAAGCTGAAACAGCAACTGCTTGATTCACACGCTGACCTGGAAGAGCAAATATTGCTTGGCAGCAGCGCCGGAGAAGCCGTCGCGCTCGACCAGAGCAAAGTGGGCAGAGTGTCGCGTATTGATGCGATGCAACAGCAGCAGATGGCGCTCTCTACTCTTAACAAATCGCGCCAACGCTTGGTAAAAATCAAGGTCGCTCTCGCTGCGATTGAGTCTGGTGACTATGGATACTGCAAGCGCTGCGATGAAAATATTGGATTCCCACGCTTGCAGGCACAACCCGAAGCGCCGCTGTGCTTCGCATGCCAGGATCTTAGCGACAGCCAGCAGTGATGCGGCTTTAATTCTTGCTGTGACTGGTGTATAAACCGCCTTCATTGCCTGCCCCAACCGCCCCCGAGTTACCCATGAGTAAAAAAGGCTTTTTCACGACCAACTTGCATTCTGATCGCAAGAGCAATCCCGAACATGGCGTCCTGCACAAAGCAGTGCACCCCTCCGTCGCTTATGGGTACGACGACGCCCGCGAGTTGGCAGAAGTATTTCAGGGAAAAAAAGCAGGTTACAGCTACGGAAGGCAGTTGAACCCAACTGTAATTGCCTTGCAGGATCGCATTAACAAGATGGAAGAAGGGCTTGTCACGATTGCTTTCGCCACTGGCATGGCCGCAATCTCCAGCACGCTACTTTCGTTACTGCGTCAGGGAGACCACATTGTTTCCAGCGCCTTTCTGTTCGGCAACACCAACAGCTTCTTCGGCACATTGCAGAATTTTGGAATAGATGTCTCCTTCGTCGATGCTACCGATGTGGCCAATGTAGAAGCTGCAATAACCGATAAAACGCGCCTCGTATTTGTGGAAACCATTGCCAACCCGGTGACACAGGTCGCTGATCTTGAGGCTATTGGTGAGCTCTGCCGCGAACGCGCGATTATTTATTGCGTGGACAATACCATGACGTCGCCACATCTGTTTCTGCCCAAGACAGTCGGCGCAACTCTGATCGTCAATTCGCTCACCAAATATATCGGTGGTCATGGTAATGCGTTGGGCGGAAGCATTACTGATACCGGGAATTTTGATTGGTCCCGATTCGAGAACATCTACGACACCTATAAAAAAGGCGACCCGGCCACCTGGGGTACAACGCAAATAAAGAAGAAAGGCTTGCGCGATATGGGAGCCTCTCTCGGACCAGAGGCGGCGCATCATCTTGCGGTTGGTTCTGAAACACTACCATTACGTATGGATCGATCCTGCGCTAACGCACAGCGACTTGCCGAATTCTGCGAACAGCACGAAAACGTCAAGACCACGTATTATCCCGGACTGGCTTCGCATCCCCAACACAGCAGAGCCAGCGAGTTATTCAATAACTACGGCGCGATATTCAGCATAGACCTCGTGGATGGTCTCGATTGTTTCGACGTATTGAACCGCATGGAAACAGTCGTCTCGTCGAGCAATCTCGGTGACACCAGAACACTCGCGATTCCGGTTGCTCATACCATCTACTATGAAATGGGTGCGGAGCGTCGCGCCTCAATGGGTATAGCGGACAGCATGATCCGCTTCTCAGTGGGCATAGAGGACATCGATGATCTTTTCTCAGACTTTGCAACGGCACTGACAAAATGATTACCGTGCTCGCAATTGACGAACTTGAGGAAGGCACTTCCAAGGGTATCGAAATTAACAACCGTTACCTGTTCGCAATCAAAAAGGAAGGGGCAATTTACCTGTACTGGAATCGCTGTCCGCACCTCGGCACGCCACTGGAATGGGAAGAGGACAGATTTCTCGATGCTGACGGAGCGCTGATACAGTGTTCAACTCATGGCGCCCTGTTTCAAATCAGCGACGGCAAATGTCTCGTTGGTCCCTGTCAGGGCAAACATCTGAAGCCAGTACCGTTCACAATCGCGCAGAACCTGGTGATGGTGGCTGACGAACTGCTGCAGGCACCAAAGCCATCTTGATCTCGTGCAGGCGCGCTGGTCCAAACTCTCAAACTACAGTTGAACCGGAATCTGACGGCTCAGGCAAATGCCTGAAGTCTCTGTATTGAACTCAGCCTGCATCGCCATAATTTCGACACCGCGTTGCGCGGCTTCGCGCAGCAATCTGCTGTATTCGGGGTCAATTTCCTCTGCCGGTCTGAGTTCCTCAATCCCGGTGTGCTGGACACAGAAGAACAAGAGTGCCCGCTTTCCGCGCTCGACGACCGCCATCAGTTCCTGCAAATGCTTCTGGCCGCGCTGGGTGACCGCATCGGGAAAGAGCCCGATTCCTCCTCCGACACCCAAACTGACATTCTTCACTTCGACGAAACATTCCGGGGTATGCGGGTCTTCGTGAGCGTCCAGTAGCAGGTCGATTCGGCTGCGCTGTTCACCATAGGGAACTTCGCTGCGAATTCGTTTGTAGTCGCAAAAGCCAGCGACTCTTTTCTCACTAATTGCCTCATGCACGAGCCTGTTGGCCAAGCCGGTATTGATGCCAACCAGGTGTGACTTGTCGACTTCAACGATTTGCCATGTGCCGGGGTACTTGCGCTTGGGGTTACTGGAAAGCGAATACCAGATTCTACTTCCCGGCTCCTGGCAGTTTTTCATGGAGCCTGTATTGGGGCAGTGCAAGGTTGTCACCTCGCCTGAGGGCAATTCGACATCAGCAAGAAAGCGTTTGTAGCGGCGTAGGAGTGTTGCTGGTAGCAACGGATCAGGAAAATTCACGAGATACGATTCTGGAGTTGGTAGCTAACTGGAGGCAATTCATTTGAGAACCGCCTTGCGTATTCTGGCGACTCCTTCGCGCAGATTATCCATGCTCGTCGTAAATGCAATCCGCACAAACCGATTGCTCTGCTGTACGCCGAAGTCTGTTCCGGGCGTCAGAGCGACACCCTGTTCTTCCAGCAAGGCGCTACAAAATGCTTCCGCATCTGCGCTGAATCTGGAGATATCAGCATAGATGTAAAAAGCACCTTCTACCGTTTTCGGAAGCCCAAAGCCAAGGGCCTGGAGTTCACCGAACAGGTAATCTCGCCGCTCACGAAATGCGTTGCGGCGTTGCTCGAAAATCGCACGGCTCTCAACCGAGAACGCCGCCAGTGCCGCGTGCTGTGCAATTGACGGCGCAGAGATATAAAGATTCTGCGCCAGAATATTGGCCTTGCCAATGTGACTCTCCGGTACGACTATCCAGCCCAATCGCCATCCGGTCATGCCAAAGTATTTGGAGAAACTATTCACCACAAAGGCATTCTGGTCGATCTCAAGAACGCTCGGTAGATCTTCCACATAGTGTAATCCGTGATAGATCTCGTCCACTAGCACATGCAGCTGTTTTTCAGCAGCCCACCGACAGATCGCTGTGAGACGCGTCCTGTCCAGGACTGTGCCGGTTGGATTTGAAGGGGAGGCCAGCCAGACTCCTCGTGAATTCACACCCATCGCCTTCTCGAGCATCGGTACAGTTGGCTGGTAGTTCTCAGCAACTGACACCGGGAGTAGCTTCGGATTGCCACTGACAAGGTGGATGAAATTGCGCACGCAGGGATACGCTGGATCAGCCAGTAAAATTTCATCGCCAGGCTCTACCAGCAAATGTGCGAGCAGCATGAGTCCGGCACTGGCGCCGGGCGTGATCAAAATGCGCTCGGGGCTCACTGCAACGCCATACTGCTGCAGGTAGTGCTGCGCTACACAAGCCCGCAACGCCGAGATGCCCGGCGCCGCCGTATACTGGGTCAATCCCGCATCGAGCGCAGCTTTAGCGGCATTGATGATTGGTTGCGCCGTAACAAAGTCAGGCTCACCAACCTCCATGTGAATGATTTCGCGCCCCTCGGCCTCCAACTCCGCCGCACGGTGCATAACTGTCATAACCCGAAATGGATTAACCTGATCGAGCTTGCTTCCTTCTCCTTTACCGGAACCCGATCTCGACACACTCACTTCTGACATTCTGGTCACATTTTCCTGGTAGATTTACCGCAGCCTGGCGCAGATGAACGCACAATATACCAGACCTCGCCTGTGCGATGGGCATGGCCGAAGTCATCACTTTTTTTATGGCATCGCGCCAAATAATCTGGTAGCTTACCCAGCTTTCAAAAATCCGGGGGGTCTGAACAGCTCTCGGGATGGCTGGAAATTCGGCCCTGACAGGCCCAGAAAATCGGGGTAAGCAGTTTACCCGCTCCAGGCACTATCACTGACAAACTGCGACCAGCGTGGCCTACTTGAATCAAAAGTTGGCACTGAACAAGCGCTGGAAGCAGGGCTTTAAGAGGCATTCGCAATCATGTCCAACGCGCAAAGCACCGCATCTCAACCCGTTCTTAAGAACTTCGTCCCCTATAAACCGAAAAAGGGCGAAGAATACATGAACGAGAAACAGCGAGAACATTTCAAGAAGATCTTGCTGAGCTGGCGGGAGCAATTAATGCAGGAAGTTGACCGTACGGTTCACCACATGCAGGATGACGCTGCAAACTATCCTGACCCTGCCGACAGAGCGACCCAGGAAGAAGAGTTCAGTCTTGAGCTGAGAACTCGTGACAGAGAGCGCAAGTTGATCAAGAAGATCGACAGCACCATCGAAGCTATCGTTCAGGACGACTATGGATTTTGTGAATCTTGCGGCATTGAGATCGGTATACGCAGGCTTGAAGCCCGGCCGACTGCCAACAAGTGTATCGATTGCAAAACCCTTGATGAGATCAAGGAAAAGCAACTGGGTAGCTAGGCTACCCAGTTCTTCCTGCAGTATAGCTCCACCCCTCCCCTCCCTGGCGGAAGTAGCCGCCGCAATATTTTTCTGTTCCTCGCCGCCCTGTCAGTTGAATCGTGTGCGAGGGCTCAATGACTGAGCCTGTGCAAATTGCCGGCAGTACAAGCTGCTATAGAGGACGGTTTGCCCCCTCACCAACGGGGCCACTGCACATGGGCTCACTTATCGCTGCGTTGGCGAGCTATCTTGATGCACGCTCAAACTCGGGTGTCTGGCTGCTTCGCATGGAAGACCTGGATCCGCCGCGTGAGCCGGAAGGGGCAGCCGATACCATTCTTAAGCAACTTGACGAACTCGGACTGCATTGGGATGGCGAAGTGCTGTACCAGAGCCAACGACTGGATGCCTACCAGGTGGTGCTTGATAAATTAGCTGCACTTCAGCTGAGCTTTCCCTGCAATTGCACGCGGCAACGACTGCGATCACTGAACGGCGTCTACGATGGGCATTGTCGCAAGACGCAAGCACCCATCACTGAGGCCAGCGCCATTCGCGTCGACGTGCCCGATGAGTACTATCACTTTACTGACAGCATCCAGGGCGAATTTGGCCAGAATCTGGCCAAAGACATCGGTGATTTCGTGGTGCGTCGCAAAGATGGGCTATTCGCCTACCAGCTCGCGGTGATTGTCGATGATGAGTTTCAACAGATCACCGACATAGTTCGCGGACAGGATTTGCTCGACTCAACACCACGGCAACTCTTTCTGCAGCGGCAGTTGGGGTTCACCACGCCTCGTTACGCCCACATACCCATCATGGTGAATCAGGACGGGGAGAAACTCAGCAAACAGCGATTCGCTGCAGCCGTCGATCCGAAAAAGGGGCCAGAGCTCCTTTTTCAGGCACTAGCCTTTCTCGGCCAATCGCCCGAACCTGAGTTGCTCGGTAGCGACTGCCCCACGCTTCTCGCCTGGGGCACCGATAACTGGGATATACAGGCCGTACCGAAGTTGGCTAAACTCCCTGAATCCGCAAGCTAGTCAGGCAATCCGCGTGTATATCCCCCGCTACATACTCACACTGCTTATCATTATCTATCTGCTGTTCCTGCTCAGTGTCGACTGGATCAATCAGCCAGATGGTGCCTGGTATCGTCCGTTTTTTGTTGGCTTCATTGTGGTATGTGTAGCTGCCTGGACCCATCGCCGACAGGACAGTGATGAATTTTGAGATAACGACATTACTGGCGCTGGGATGTAGCTATCTCGTACTGCTGTTTGCTCTGGCCTATGCAACAGACCGTGGCTTCATACCAGAACGGCTGTCTCGCCATCCTGTCGTCTATGTTCTCTCTCTTGGCGTTTTCGCCAGTGTTTGGTCCTACTATACGTCGATAGGCAATGCGCTGCGGGATGGCTATGGCTACCTCGCCCCATCCATCGGTATCTCACTGGCGTTTCTGTTCTCGCCAATGCTGCTGAAGCCACTTCTGGAATTGACCAAGACCTATCAGCTGAGCTCACTGGCTGACCTTGTTGCGTTTCGCTACCGCTCACCGTGGGCGGGCACTGCTACCACCCTGGTGACGCTGATCGGCGTTACGCCACTGATTGCGCTACAGATACGCGCAGTTGCCGATACCGCTAATTTGTTATCTATACAGGTAAGCGAGAGCGCAATCGCCTTCTCTTTCTGTGTACTCATCACGGCGTTTGCAATCCTGTTCGGTACTTCGCAGCGCTCGGGCCGCACTCGCCATGACGGTCTGGTGATGGCAATCGCCTTTGAATCCCTCGTGAAACTGCTCGCCTTTCTAGTTGTCGGACTGTTCGCAGTGCTCGGCGGATTCGGTGGCTTCGACAACCTGAACCTGTGGCTGCAATCCCAGCCGGAATTACTGGATAGCCTCAAAAACACCGACTATTTCAGTTCGTTTCATGTGCTCGCCTTGTTGTTTTTTGCGGCCGCCGTGGCATTGCCACACATGTTCTATATGACTTTCAATGAGAACAATGACCAACGCGCTCTGTCTTTCGCGAGTTGGGGGCTCCCGCTTTATTTCCTAATTCTTGGCCTACCCGTGCTGCCGATTCTCTGGGCCGGTCTGCAAGCGGGCTCCAGCGTCCCGGTTGAATACTTTCCTGTAGTCATTGGCTCGGCCTACGGATCCGATTTGATAACAGTCATCGGCTACCTGGGCGGTCTCTCCGCAGCTAGCGGGCTCATTATCGTGCTCACGCTGGCCCTCTCCAACATGTGCCTGAATCACCTGATACTGCCAATCTCTCAGCCATCGGCAAATCAGGATATCTATCGCTGGTTGCTCTGGAGAAGACGCGCATTGATCACGGCGCTGATCTGGGCAGGTTTTGTCTTCCACTTCATTCCCGATGAACGCACCGGGATTCAGATCACAGGCACCATAGCGTTTACAGCCTGTTTGCAGTTCCTCCCTGGTATTCTGGCGATTCTTTATTGGCCCCAGGCAAACAAGAACGGCTTCCTGAGCGGGCTGGCAGCTGGCGTGGCGATTTGGTTCCTGTTCCTCTTCTTGCCGCTGCTGATGAATGGCGATACCGCTTCGCTCGTCGCTCTGAACTGGCGCGAGGTTGCAGCCCTTTCTCTGATAGTGAACAGCTTGCTCTTTGTCTCGGTTTCAATGACGAGCAAGACGAGTGATGAAGAGCGCAGCTCGGCTGATGTCTGTGCACTCGACACCATCAAACGCCGTAAGCGTAGTGGGCTGGTTGCCAAGTCACCGCGCGAATTCATCAAGAGCCTGTCCAAGCCACTCGGAGAAAGCACTGCAACACGCGAAGTTCATCAGGCGTTGCAGGATCTGGGGCTGGAGATGAACGACCGGAGACCCTTCTCAATGCGCTTGCTCAGGGCGCGACTTGAAGCCAACCTGTCTGGCCTGCTTGGCCCATCGATCGCGAGAGAATTGATTGATGGGTACCTGCCCTATGCCATTGTGTCCCAGCATGGCAGTTCCGATCTCAACGTTATCGAGCGCCGCATCGAATCCTATCGCAGCAACCTCTCAGGCATGGCCGCCGATCTCGACAACCTGCGACGCTATCATCGTCAGATACTACTCGATCTCCCTTTGGGTGTTTGTTCACTGTCTTTCGACAATGAAATCGTTATGTGGAATCGTGCGCTCGAAAAAATCACCGAGATTGATTCGGGTGAGGTCGTCGGTTCCCAGGTAACGGATCTGGAAGAGCCCTGGCTGTCCCTGTTAACCAATTTTCTCGATGAGGACTCAAGTCACTCTTACAAGCACTACTTTGAAATCAACAACAACAAGAAGGCTATCAATCTGCACAAGGCGCAGATCGAGCAAACGGATGCCCAGGACTCCAGTCACGAAGGCATCATCATTCTGATCGAAGACATTACAGAAACTGAAATTCTGGAAGCCGGGTTAACGCATAGTGAACGGCTCGCATCGATCGGACGCCTGGCTGCCGGAGTTGCGCATGAGATTGGCAACCCCATTACAGGCATTGCCTGCCTCGCACAAACCATTCGCGATGAGTTCGATAATGAAGAAATCAGCGGGCTGGCTGAACAGATCGTGGAACAAACCGATCGTACATCCCGCATCCTGCAATCGCTGGTCAATTTCGCTCACACGGGCATCAGTAAAACTCAATATGAGAACGAAGTCGTGTCCATCGAAGAATGCATGGATGAAGCAAAGACCCTTGTCTCGCTGGACAAGAAAGCGAAAGACGTAATAATCGATTTACACTGCGACCCACGGGCACGGATTCAGGGAGACGCGCAGCGACTTCTGCAGGTACTCGTCAACCTGATCAACAATGCACGTGACGCCAGCCAGCCCAATAGCACGATCAGCATGAGTGCAGCCGTTGAAGGCGAGTTCGTACGTCTGTCGGTCCGCGATGAAGGGATCGGCATCCCGCCAGCAATCAAGGACCGGGTCTTCGATCCCTTTTTTACGACCAAGGAAGCCGGAGAAGGCACGGGCCTTGGGCTTTCCCTGGTATTTAGCATAGTTGAGGATTTGAAGGGAGAAATTGATATAATCAGCCCCGTGGACAAAAATCGCGGCTCCGGGACGGAGGTTATTCTGCGTTTTCCAGCGCTTAGTGACCCCGCCATCGATCCAACCGACAGTTCACAGGAGTCACTCCATTGAGCATTCACTCGAATATTCGGAGTGACATTACCCCTATGCTTTGCTTGAATCACAAAGTCACGAACAGGTAGACAGCAGAATTGAGCAGACGCCGATTACAGAGCATGAAGTCAACAGCATGAATCAGGTACTAGTAGTTGAAGACGAAGCAGTCATTCGCAGCGCACTAAAGCGCTTGCTCGAACGCCATGATTATCAGGTGAGCGAAGCTGCGTCAGTCAAAGAGTCGCTGGAAAACTATGACATGAACACCTTCGATGTCATTATCAGCGATCTGCGGCTGCCTGGTGCACCCGGCACCGACCTGATCAAGGCGACCAAAACGCCTGTGCTCATCATGACCAGTTATTCCAGCATTCGCTCTGCGATTGATTCCATGAAGATGGGCGCAGTTGACTATATTGCGAAGCCATTCGAACACAACGAAATAATTGAAACCGTTTCCCGAATAATCAAGGAGCACGGCAGAAAAGCCAAAGCGGATGTTTCGGAAGAAGAACTCGCTGAACCACCTGTGCACGGCATGATCGGTAGCTGTCCGCAGATGATGGAGTTGTTCCGCCGTATTCGGAAAGTAGCTCAAACCAATTCTACTGTGCTAATCAATGGCGAATCCGGTACTGGCAAGGAGCTGGTAGCAAGAGCTATTCACAATCTGAGCGAGCGCCGGGACGAAGACATGATCTCAGTGAATTGCGCAGCGATTCCTGAGAATCTGATCGAGTCTGAACTCTTCGGACACGAGAAAGGCGCGTTCACGGGTGCAACGGCAACTCGCACTGGTCTGGTGGAAGCCGCCAACGGCAGTACACTTTTTCTCGATGAGATCGGCGAGCTTCCTCTGGAAGCACAAGCGAGACTATTGCGGGTATTGCAAGAGAACGAGATCCGGAAGGTTGGTTCTGTGCAATCCAAAAAAGTGGATGTGCGACTCGTAGCTGCGACGCATAGAGACCTCAAGCAGCTCGTAGAAGACGGACAATTTCGCGAAGACCTTTACTATCGCATCAATGTTATGACCTTGCTGATTCCACCACTTCGGGATCGTGGCAACGATATTCTGGAACTCGCAGATGCCATTCTGCAACGCACCTGCACACGACTGAAAACCCCGATGTTGAGTTTCAGTAGCAATGCCAGCCGCGCTATCGCGAGCTACCCCTGGCCTGGCAACGTGAGAGAACTGGAGAACGCCATTGAGCGTGCGGTTGTCCTCGCAGAAACCGATAGCATCGGGGAAGAATTGCTCGCCATCGACACTGATACCAAGGACACCGGATTGAAGTCAGTACAGGGCGAGGCTGCGAAGTCTGATGAGCCAGTGGAAGAACTCTCACTCGAAGACTATTTTCAGCGCTTCGTTCTTGAGCATCAGGATGCCATGAACGAGACCCAACTGGCCAAGAAGCTCGGCATCAGCCGCAAGTGCCTGTGGGAGCGCCGTCAGCGCTTCGGGATCCCGCGCAAGAAGAAGCAGGAATCCTGAGCCCTGCCCCTCAGCTACTCTGCCGGGCAGCTTCGTCTGCAAAGACTGGCAAATCTCAGGCTCGTATTTGCCTGGCTTTCTTGTCCGGCTTGCTTGTCTGAACCGCCGCCTTTCCCCCTGTAGTTTTCCGTGTATCCCAGGGTTACAATCGCAGCTCAAATACCCTGATTTAAGGGTAATCTGAGAATTGTTAACATTTTGTAATATTTGTTACTGCTACTCATCTACACACTCGTTAGAGAACTTAAGTAACAGATTCTCACGTTTAGAGGACGATTTTCAGGGAAGAAAAATATTAAGTTGTTGTATTTAAAGAGAATTAAATACTTGGCACAGTAAATGCTCTAGTAGTTGAGAATAATAACAATAAATAACAATAATAATTTTTAATAAAAACAAAAATAGCATTACTGAGTTTTACGACTAAGGTTAGTGCAAACAAATAAAAAGAAGGTCGGGTTTGTGGCCTGTAGTGTGACCAAATGGTCACCGGCTCAAATACACCACCAGAGGCTTATGCGGCGCCGCGTTGGCACCCAATTTAGAAAAATAATAAATAGATAACCAATAGCAATAACAATAATAACTGTGTGACTTCCGGTAGGGGGTGGTGAAAGCCACCCCCTATTTGTTTGTGCAGAATTTAATTCCGCGAACCCCGTTTCGGTATGAATGTCATTCGATGCACTATCGACCCTCTTTCAAGTTTCAATTTCCTTGCCAGCGTGTATCATGCCTTGCCAGCAAGCTGAGAACAGCAACGCCATCTCGCGGCACTTTCCGCATGAGACTTACGCCTGAAACCTCTGCCTGCAATCTCCGGCAATGATTTCGGGCAGTAGCCCCAGGCAGTAACGAAGGACTCCAGTTCAGCACTCAATGACAGCGATTGATCGATTGACGGGCATAGACAAGGCTTTTTTCTTGTCGCGAGATGAACACAACATTTCTCGCAAACATATCTCCCCCAACGCATTAAAAGTGCTCTATCGTCTGAGCGAGAGTGGTTTCGCCGCACTGATCGTAGGGGGTGGTGTACGCGACCTCCTACTGGACAAACGCCCGAAGGACTTCGATGTTGCTACGGACGCGACACCCGAGCAGGTTAGAGGGCTGTTCAAGAATGCGCGCATCATCGGTCGCCGCTTCAAGATTGTCCATATCCGCTTCGGCCGCGAAATCATCGAAGTCACCACATTCAGGGCACACCACCAGGCCACGAATGAAGTCGAACAGTCAGCAACCCGTCGGCAGATACAGGGACTTGATTCAGCGCACACCAGCGATGGCATGATTCTGCGCGACAATGTTTACGGCAACATCGACGAAGATGCCATGCGCAGGGATTTCACCGTTAATGCCCTGTACTACACCATTGACGGATTCCGCGTCATAGATTTTTGCGATGGCTGTAGCGATCTGGACAGCAAGCTGATTCGCATGATCGGAGACCCTGAAGAGCGGTACAGGGAAGACCCTGTCCGCATGCTAAGAGCAATCAGGTTCTCCGCCAAACTGGGGTTTGCGATCGAGAAGCATACGGCGTCCCCAATTCCCAAGCTCGCCGAGTTGCTCGAATCAATTTCGCCAGCGAGACTGTTCGATGAAACGATCAAGTTATTGACTTGCGGCCATTCAGAGCGCGCCTTTGAACTCGCGCGCGAATATGGAGTTGGCGACTATCTGTTCGCGCCAACGCTTGAGTCGTTCGACGCCGCTGCGGAGGAAAGCAAGAAACTCCTGATTCTGGCATTGCGCAATACAGACGACCGACTCGCAATTGGTAAATCTGTGACTCCAGCCTTTCTCTTCGCCGCATTGCTGTGGCCACTTTTGCAATTGCGTCTGCAGCAGTCAAATTCGAACAACGAAACGTCACCACAACTGTTTCACAATCTGGCGAATGAGGTAATTACCGAGCAGCTCGCCTTTACCGCAATACCCAAGCGCTTTTCAATTGGCAGTAAAGAAATCTGGGAAATGCAAAGGCGCCTCGAAAGACGAAGTCGGAGAGCCATCTTTAGCGTCTTCAATCACCCGCGCTTCAGAGCGGGCTACGATTTTCTGTTGCTCAGGGAGGAAGCTGGCGAGGATCTCAATGGCCTGGGTCAATGGTGGACGGAATTTCAAAACGGTGATACAAACCAGCAAAACGAGATGATTGCCGGCATTGCGCCAACAAGTAAACGCCGTCGCCGCCGCAGACGTTCCAAAGCAGCAGGAAAGAACACGTGAGTGAAGTTGCAGGCCCGAGCACATCAAGACCTCGCTATATCGCGGTCGAGGGTCCCATTGGCGTAGGCAAGACAAGCCTGAGCAGGCGCCTCGCAGACAGTTTCGGGTATGAACTGCTACTCGAAAAAGCTGAAGAAAATCCATTCCTCGAACGCTTCTACCAGGACCCGGCAAGACACGCGCTTTCCACGCAACTTTTTTTCCTGTTCCAGCGCACGCAACAATTGGAGGAATTACGTCAGGATGACTTGTTCAAGCCAGTCCGCGTCGCCGATTTCCTGATTGAAAAAGATCGCCTTTTTGCGCAACAAAATCTCGATAGCGATGAATACGAACTCTATCTCAATGTGTATCGACACTTGACCATCGATGCACCGGTGCCCGATCTGGTAATCTATCTGCAAGCACCTACCAGTGTACTAATGAGCAGAATCCGCAAACGCGGCATCGCTGCAGAGCAGCACATCGAGCCTCAGTACCTGGAAAACCTGAATCAGGCGTATACGGATTTCTTCCATTTCTACAAGCAGGCGCCCCTACTGATAGTCAATAGCACAGAAATCGATCTGGTCAACAACGACAATGACTATGAGCAACTCGTCGCACACATCAAGTCTGTACCAGGCGGCACACACTACTTCAACCCGCGCCCCTCGCTCATCGACTAGGCAGATCACCGATCTACAGTTGCCCTGAGCAAAAATGGGCGTACACTGCTCAACTCTGACCGAACGAGTTTCACTATGAGTACTCAAAACCTCATCAAAAATACGACCATAACCACCCTGCAGAAGCTCAAGCAAAAGAAGGAAAAGTTCACTTGCCTGACTGCATATGATGCCTGTTTCGCAAAGATTCTTAGCGAGGCTGGCGTCGAAGTACTGCTTGTGGGCGATTCACTCGGCATGGTGCTGCAGGGCCATGACAGTACTCTTCCTGTGACCATGGAAGACATGATTTACCACATGGCTTGCGTAAAAAGAGGCAACAACGGGGCGCTGTTGATGGCAGATTTGCCGTTCATGAGCTATGCATCTGAAACCCAGACCCTGGAGAATGCGGCCCGCCTGATGCGAGCTGGCGGGCAGATTATCAAACTGGAGGGCGGCGCCTGGATAGCTGACACAACACGATCACTCGCAGAGCGTGGCATCCCCGTTTGCGCACACATGGGACTGACTCCCCAGTCGATTAACCGTATTGGGGGGTTTCACGTTCAGGGCAGAGATACAGATCAGGCTCAGTCGATTATCGAAGAGGCGCAGATCTTGCAATCTGCTGGCGCCAGTCTCCTGCTGCTGGAATGCGTACCGAGAAGTCTCGGCAAGAAGGTCACCGAAGCACTCGATATACCGGTAATAGGAATTGGCGCTGGACCGGATACTGACGGTCAAATAATGGTCTTACACGACGTGCTGGGTGTTTCCCCAATTACGCCAAAATTTGTGAAGAACTTTTTGAATGACTCCAAAGATGGAATTCCTGGCGCCATTGCAGACTATGTGCAGGCAGTCAAAGATGTCACCTTCCCCGCGGATGAGCACTGCTTTCACTAGTACCTTCATCCCGCAATTCAACAGGTAGCAAGCAAAGTAGCATGCGCTTCATCACAGATTCTATCGAGCTTCGGGCTTGCGTACAGGAACAAAGAAATAGCGGCAAACGGATCGCATTGGTTCCAACGATGGGCAATCTGCATGCCGGGCACATGCAGCTCGTTGAGGAAGCGCGTCAACACAGCGACTTCGTCATCAGCACAATCTTCGTTAATCCTCTGCAATTTGGACCAGGTGAAGATCTCGATGCGTATCCACGTACCCTCGCAGCAGATCGTGAGCTATTGCTCACCCATCGCTGCGATGCGCTGTTCGCCCCGAGAGTAGAAGAGATCTATCACTCCGGTATGGAACAGCAGACCACGATTCACGTACCGACTCTCACTGACAAGTACTGCGGTGCCAGCCGACCCGGGCATTTCGATGGCGTTGCCACTGTGGTCTTCAAACTCTTCAATCTCACCAATCCGGATACTGCATTCTTCGGCTTGAAGGACTATCAGCAGTTTCTTGTCATCAGCAAGATGGTCGCGGACCTGGGATTGGGTATTGAGCTTGTTGGCGTGGAAACGGTGCGCGAAGCCTCAGGGCTCGCTATGAGTTCGAGAAATGGTTATCTCAACGAACAGCAACTGACGCAGGCTGCAAGCATTTATCGCTGCCTGAATACCACTGCGGCGGCTATTACCTCCGGAAATCACGATTACTCGCGACTCGAACAAGAGGCAATGGCTGAGTTGGAGCAGGCTGGTCTCAGGCCCGATTATTACGCGATATGCCATGCTAAAACGCTGCAAGCGCCAAGCGCAGGAGATGAACAGCTGGTTATCCTCGCTGCCGCTGCGATCGGAAATTCACGATTAATCGACAATAAGCGCGTCTCACTGACACCCGGTTGAGCCAGCAGCAGCATTTAGGGCATACTCAGCCATCAGTGCTCAGCCCCCATTTTCTGGCCAGCTCTCGGGCCTCAATTCAGGCAACAGGAAGTCTACATGTCTGCTGAAAAAATATATCCCGTCGATGAAACAACCGCCAAAAGAAGCCACCTGAACCGCAACGAATACAACAAGCTGTACCAGCAATCTGTTAACAGCCCGGATGAATTCTGGGCAGAGCAAGCTGGTGAGTTGTTGTATTGGCACCAGCCCTGGCGCAAAGTAAGAAGCGGGGATTTTTCCAAAGCGGATGTCGCCTGGTTTGAAGGCGCCAAACTAAATGTCTCCTACAATTGCATCGACCGTCATCTGGAGAAACGAGCGCAACAAACTGCCATCATCTGGGAAGGCGACGACCCGGCAGATGATAAACATATCACCTATCAGGAACTCCATACTCAGGTTTGTAAGTTCGCCAATGCATTGAAAACAAGTGGCGTTCAGAAAGGAGACCGGGTCTGCATCTATATGCCCATGATTCCTGAAGCGGCCTATGCAATGCTCGCTTGCGCGAGAATTGGCGCAATCCACTCTGTCGTGTTTGGCGGATTCTCTCCGGAATCCATTAAGGATCGCATTTTGGATTCAGACTGCCAGACTGTTGTGACTGCAGATGAAGGTGTTCGTGGCGGTCGTGTTATTCCACTGAAAGCCAATGTGGATGAAGCATTGCAACAGTGCCCTGCTGTTCGTTCCGTATTTGTTGTGCGCCGCACCAATGCCCAGATTCCGTGGAATGAGAACCGGGACATTTGCTACCACAAGGCGACCGAAGCCGCGTCTGCAGACTGCGAACCGGAACTCATGGCAGCAGAAGATCCCCTGTTCATTCTCTATACCTCCGGCTCCACGGGAAAACCAAAGGGCGTGCTGCACACCACAGCCGGGTACTTGCTCGGCGCGGCACTCACTCATAAATATGTTTTCGACTATCACGATGGCGATGTCTACTGGTGTACTGCCGACGTCGGTTGGGTAACCGGCCACTCGTATATTATTTATGGCCCGCTGGCGAATGCTGCCACTACCCTGATGTTTGAAGGCGTACCCACCTATCCTGACGCATCCCGTTTCTGGCAAGTGATCGACAAGCATCAGGTGAATATTTTCTATACTGCCCCTACTGCCATCAGGGCGCTGATGGCTTCCGGCGATGCGCCAGTCAAATCGTCTTCGCGCAGTTCCCTTCGCTTACTCGGATCAGTTGGAGAACCCATCAATCCCGAGGCCTGGGAGTGGTACTACCATGTTGTCGGCGAGGGGCGTTGCCCGGTCGTAGATACCTGGTGGCAAACCGAAACAGGTACCATCATGATTTCCCCTATCCCGGGTGTAACTGATTTGAAGCCGGGTTCGGCATCCCTGCCGTTCTTCGGCGTGTCTCCGGCCCTCCTCGATGCTGATGGCAATGTGCTCGAAGGTGCCAACGAAGGAAACCTGGTCATCACCCAGAGCTGGCCCAGTCAGATTCGCACCGTCTATGGCGATCATCAACGCTGCATAAACACCTATTTTTCAGCCTATCCTGGCTATTACCTGACTGGCGACAGCGCCCGTCGCGATGCCGACGGCTACTACTGGGTAACGGGTCGGGTGGACGATGTGATCAACGTATCCGGTCACAGACTCGGCACTGCAGAAATTGAGAGCGCTCTGGTGCTGCATGAAAAAGTAGCTGAGGCTGCGGTCGTCGGTTATCCACATGACATCAAGGGACAAGGCATCTATGCCTACGTCACGCTTATGGATGGCGAGCCTGAATCAGAGGCTTTGCGCAGCGAGTTGATCCAGTTCGTTGGCAAGGAGATTGGCGCATTTGCAAAGCCTGAGCTCATTCAGTTTGCTCCTGGTTTGCCCAAAACCCGCTCTGGCAAAATCATGCGCAGAATACTGCGAAAGATTGCAGCCGATGAAATCGAAAACCTGGGAGACACAACAACGCTCGCCGACCCTGGCGTAGTGGATCAACTCATTTCCAACCGCATCAATCGTGCGGGTTGAGTTACATCTGAGACGAGATTAGCGAGTCGTTTCCATGTCCGAGTACCATGCAACAGTTGTTTGGCAGCACGACGGCGAGGGATTTCTCGAAGGCAAGTATTCACGCTTTCACGAGTGGCAATTCGATAACGGCACTACGGTACAGGCTAGTGCATCGCCCCATATCGTGCCAGCTCCCTGGTCTGATGGCACACGCGTCGATCCGGAAGAGGCTTTCGTTGCCGCCATCGCTTCCTGCCACATGCTTTTTTTCCTCTCTATCGCAGCGAGCAAAGGTCTGATTGTCGCGCGCTACAGTGACAATGCAGCCGGCGTGCTGAGCCGCAATGTTGAGGGCAAACAGGCTATGACGCGAGTCGATCTCAATCCGGTAGCAGAGTTTGTGAATCCGGAACAGGCGACAGTGGAGCTTGTTGAATCAATCCATCATTTGGCCCACGAGCGATGTTTTATCGCGAACTCAGTAAACACTGAGATAGTTGTGAACCTGAGTTGATCAGGGCATGGTAACTGCAACGATTTCTCTGACTGCCAGCCTGGAACGCTCACTGGTCTATCGTTCGCTTCGCGCCGCCAGTGGCATGTTCCCGCTCACTGTTCAGGGTGTGTTGACGTTATTACTCGTCGCTTTTGCACTCCGTCAGTACGCCTACGGAGCGCTCGATCTGGTCGTATTCGCGCTGGGCATTTGCGCACTGTCGATACTGATTTTCTGTCTTTTCTGCACCATAGTCAGTGGCGTTTTGATTCAACGACGAATCGGCCGAACTATCGCGAACAATGCATCGACCAATGAATCGGTCACTCTCGAAGCAGGGTTTCCGAACGACTCTGGATTCGACTTACCGGCACTCAATTACTTTCCCCTGATCAAACTCAACTGGCAAGTCGAGTTTCCTGACTTCGTCGCCACGCGGATCAGGTTCACGGATGATGCTTCGGGAGCTGCGCTATTGAGCGAAGAACTGTTGCCGCAAAAACGCTGCTTGAGCAACAGGATGACACGCGTGTTCACTGTCTCGGATGTACTGGGTTTTTGCCGTTACAGTTGGCGCCAGATTCAGGAGAGAGAATGCTATTGTCTACCGCAGGTCAATACACTGAAGCAACTCCCCTTGCTACGCTCCATGACCGCTGAAGATGGCATACCCGATTCAACAGGTAGCCCGGAAGGAGATCGTATGGAGATTCGCCGATACGCGCCCGGGGATTCAGTAAGAGACATCATGTGGAAAGCGTATGCCCGCAGCGGGCAATTGAACGTACGCCTCGCGGAAAAAAGTGTCTTCCATAGTCAACGCACACTCGCCTATTTGTTGTCGAGCAACAATGACGAAGCAGCTGCTGCGGCGGCGCGAATCGCTCTCCAGCGCGGTATACTGGGTGAAGACTGGGTCTTCGGAGCCGATGGCAGCGAGCTGCCTTGTTCTGAAACAGGCAGTGCCTTGCGAGCCGTAGCCGCTTCCAGAGCCCTACAGGGAACGCATGCTTACGGCCTGGACAAGTTTATTCAAGCGCAAGCAGCGACTGGTGCAACCCACTGCATCGTCTTTGCCGCTGCTGAACGAGCGCATTGGCTGGAGTCTTTCAAGTCCAGCCTGCAACACTACCGAGGCCAACTCTCTCTGGTATTGGCCATCGACCAAATCACAGTAGAGCGCAGACAGGCCCGCTGGCGACGTCTGCTCTTCAGCTCCCGGAGAACTAACGAGACAACGATTGCCGGAAGCGTCCATAAGGCGGAATTGCTTGGCTTGTTGACCGAATTGGGCCAATTTGTAGAATCTGTGCTCATCATCGAAAGGCGGAGCGGCTACTGCTATGATAAAAACCTCAAGAAGATCTGAAATATCATAATCTTATGCTGTTTTCTTCTGCGCATGTCCAATCCTCTGCAGCCACAACACACTTGCTGCCCGGCAGCCTGCGCGCTGCCATCATTGCCGCAAGCTGTTTCCTGCTAAGTCTTTCCCTGACCAACAGTGCGGGGTCTTCAGCGGCTGCGGTCGGAGTACTTGTCGGTGTCCTGTCCTGTGAAAGTGCGCTACAAAGACGACCTCTGCAGCTACTCAGAACTCCAGTCATTGTTCTGCTTCTGGGAGGCGTGTTACTGCTTGGCGTGACATTTTCCGGTCTGCTCTCGTCAGCTTCTTTCGCATCCGCTCTGTTCGGTCCGATTGGCGCCTTCAATGCAGGCGAAATGCTTAAATGGTTCACTCTGACACTTACCGCTACCTGGCTACTTCGCACATTGGCTCGGCGAACGAACTATGGCGCGATTCTCGAAATACTTTTTGTGGCGGTCGCATTTGTCCTTACCCTGGCTGCTCATCGCAATGGCATGATCAACCGCCCGTTCCTGCTCGGCGATTTCGCCATCACTCGAGGCATCGACCCATCGACAGTGCTGTTGGCGTTCGGTGCAGGGGCGGTACTGGCCCTCTCGGCTCTACTCATGATCGAGCAGAACCAGCGACGCTTGCCCTATCATTTCCTGGTACTTGGCCTGCTCTGTTGCTCATTGATCGCCTTCGTACGCCTGTTTGGTTTGCCGAGCCCACAACTGACCAATGACCTCGGGCTGACTGGGCAGTCCGCCAATGGCAACAGCTCGGCCAACGAGAATCCATTCCGCGATGGCGAAAACAACACCGATGACAAAGAAGCACCCGTCGCAGTTGTCGTTTTTCGCGATGACTACGAACCTTTGAATGGGTCTTACTATTTCCGCGAGTCTGCCTACTCACAATTCAATGGCACCATGCTCGATTTCAGCTCGCGCCCTGACATGGACAGAGACCTTATTGGCCATTTTACGAGCGACCGGGCAGAGGCCGAAGTACTCCCGGAAGCGAACAACCAACGCACGCAGGTGCGCACCAGTGTCGGCATGCTTGTTCCCCATCGTGCACCATTCGGCTTGGTCAGCCCGATAGTCTATGAGAACAAGCCAAATCCGAACAATCTTCGCTTCAAGCGAACATATGAAAGCATCTCACTCGCCCCGGAATACGATTTCGAGTTCATGTTAGGCAGAGAACTCGGCAGAGAGGACTGGTCGGAGGATGTTTGGCAGGAATATCTCAGGTTGCCGGATGACCCACGCTATGGTGAGCTGGCCCAGCAATTGATTGCCGGTCTTCGTCCCCAGTATGCAGACGACCCCTTTGCCAAGGCGTGGGCGATCAAGACTTATCTGGACGAGAATGGAATCTACAGCCTGCGCAATGAGCACGCTTATGAAACAGATCCTGCAGCTTCATTCCTGTTCGGCGATTTGACTGGTTACTGTATGCACTTCGCTTTCGCTGCAACGTATATGTATCGCAGTCTGGGCATACCGGCCCGAGTCGGCATTGGCTATTCAGTACCGGCCACTAACCGCGCTGGCGGCTCTGCGCTACTCGTGCAAGCAATTCATGGCCACGCCTGGCCGGAGATTTATTTCCGGGGTGTAGGCTGGGTTATTGTTGACCCTGCTCCACAGCAAACTTTGGTGGATATGAGCACCGACCCACAGAATGAACTGCAGCAACTGCTTGGCGATATGTTGCGTGATGAGGCCGCTTTTGAAGAGTTTCTTGAATCCCAACAGAGCAGCCTGATTAATCTTGCATTGCTTAGGCAAGCTGTTGTGAGTCTTCTTCTGCTCGTTGTGATTTCTGCCTACCTGACCAAGCTTTATCGCTATTGGCTGCCTGGCCATGGCACCGCCAATAAACAGTACCGCACGTGCTATCGCGCCGCATTGGACGCCTTTGCAGCGATCGGCAAATCCAGACGAGCTGGTGAAAGCCGTGAATCATTCGCAATGCGCATGGGTAGTCTCTCGCCAACCATGCAACGACTCACCGCGGCACATCTGGCCGCCGCACTGGGCGGAATGCAGCAAGCACAATACACTCAAGCCGAGTGGCAAGACATGACACGACACGTCCGCAAGGACATTCAGTCCCATGTGCCTGCCTGGAAGCGCTTACTCGGCTTTCTGAACCCGTTCTCCTGGCTTTTCTCTCGCTAGGCCACTCGATCACAACAGGACCACTACATGTCTCAAGACAGTCTCGTCGACATCGGCACCCCGAATCAGACCAGCGTGGCAGATTCGCCAGCAGCACCCGTCTCGGAACTGACAAACGCGACCCAGACACTGCGAACCTTGATGCACACTGTGCAAAAGCAGGTTTTGGGTCGCGACGACGTTATCGAACTCGCAATCATAGCGCTCGTTGCCGATGGACATGTCCTGCTGGAAGACTACCCGGGATCCGGCAAGACCACGCTCGCCAAAGCCCTGGGCGAAGCGATAGTCTCGGATGCTGAGTGTGAAATAGACGAGCACATTGCTCCGTTTCGCAGGATTCAATTTACCCCCGATTTGCTGCCTTCCGATGTCACGGGTGTGCCTGTGTTTGACAGCAATAGCAACGCGTTTCACTTCCGACACGGGCCGTTGTTTGCGCATGTTGTACTGGCCGATGAGATCAATCGCACTTCGCCCAAAGTTCAATCGGCGATGCTGGAAGCTATGGGTGAGAAACAAGTCACCGTAGACAATGTTACCTACCCACTTGATGAATTGTTTTTTGTGATTGCGACTCAGAATCCACTCGACCTGGTAGGCACTTATCCCCTGCCAACGCCACAGCTGGATCGCTTTTTATTCAAGATCACCATGCAACACATCGATCGGGAAGCCGAGCTTGGTGTGTTGGATAGCTATCGCGAGCGACGGGACCGGAGCCAACAACTCACGACGGTTACGCGTGAACAAGTCCTGACGGCGCGGCATACCATCGACAAAGCAGTGGCAGTAAGCCCAGCCATCAAGACAGCACTGGTAGATATTTCGCGCGCCATTCGCGAGGATGATCGCGTTCTGCAGGGCAACTCCACACGCTCCATGGTCCTGATGCTCCCTGCACTCCAGGTCTGCGCTGCTCTGCGAGGACGTGACTACGTCAGCGCCGAGGACATTGAGTTACTATTGCCGCGCGTACTTGGACATCGCATCGAACTTGCTCCTGGTGTTTCAGACTTGCAGAAGGTTCTGCACGACAACATGCGTGCGCCAATGGACAGTCTGGCGAAGAGCACACTCAGTTAATGCGCTCGCTCCATCACACAGTGCCTGTTGTGGTGACTACACTCTGTTCACAACTCTTGCCATTTCCGCGACTTTCGCAGCTTCTCTGGATCGCAATGCTGGCGGCCATAGGTGCCAGCGCCGCGCCAATCGCCAGCGCTCAAGATCAGGATTTTAGCGACATACAGATTCCTGAGAATCGCCTGCCCTTGTGTTTCGGCTTTTCCGATATTCAAAATCCCAGAGCGCTTGCAGTATGTGACGCCCTCAACCTGAATGAAAATGTTCGGGCCAGGGAACTGAGCGAGGAATGGGTCAGGAATCAACCAGATAACCCGGCAGCACAGTTTGCACTGGCCGAAGTCCTGTTCACCGTAGAGGGCAACATGGCCCGTGCCTTGTTCCATCTCGACAGGGCCGAAGCACTGACTGGTTACAACTCACTGGAAGAAGCGCTCAGCTCAGGAAATGTGCAATGGCACTATCTCACGCTTAGCCAACTCTCCTACGTGCACCAGCTAATGGGAGATCAGACGAGTTCACTCGCCTATCTCGACAAGATCAACCAGATCTATGGTCAGGATATCGAATCGTTTCGCGGCTGGCCGCTCATCAAGATGAAGGATTACGACGCCGCACGAGAGAGTGCCAATCGGGTGCTGGCGAGCAGTGAAGACCCGATTGCCAGAGCGAGAGCATGGAATACATTGTGTGCCGTAGAGCTCGCCAGCCTGCAGCCTCCTGAATCGATGCACGCTTGCAATCAAACGCTTAATGACAACGGTGAAGCCGGTGATTTGAACGATTCAGTGGATACCGTTTATTTGACCAACGCATCCGAAGTCTCCCTCAGCCTGCTGGAAATGGAGCAGGCTGAATCCTACCTGCAACGCGCTACCCGGTATCTCAACCCTGATAGCGTCGCAGACCCCTGGGTGTATCTGATGTATCTGCTGATGAATCAGGGCCGCTTCGACGAAGCCAATCAGGCGCTGGAACACATGCTGGTCTGGCGCGACCAGCAAGAGCCTATCGTAAGCGTAATGAATCGGGCTGAGCATTTCATGGTAAGCGCCGGATTTCTGCTGCTTGCTGGCTACATCGATGATGCCGCCAGGCTAGCGACAACCGCTCTAAACCAACCCGACAGGAATGGCAGCTACAGCGCCGACGATGCCCAAAAAGACTCCTATGCGGCACTGATGAGCTCCGTAGCATTGTACAGCGCCTATCAGGCAGCGTTGGAAGAAGCGGCCGTGCTGCCCCTTGTTGATCGCTTGTTGGCGCAAGCTGAAGCCCAAAAGCTGCGCCTCGATGCCTGGCGAACTGGCCGCCGCGCCGCCTCGCTCTTCGCCAACTTCGATGTCTTGCAGAGCCGGTTGCGGCCCTATGCCCCGCTCGACGTGCACATACCTGAATGGCTGGAACCTGAAATCGTCGGCCTGATTGGGCCAGGGGTCGTAGAAAGCACATTGAACGCGGCCCGGGCCAATGGAGCTTTTGAGCTAAACCAGGGCTACTACTACGCCTACCTGGCGGAAATCGCTGCACTCCGTAGTGACAGGGAGACATTGCTGCTCGCCGCTGAACAGGCCCTTACCTTGCTACCGGCTGCGGAAGTGTTATTGCGTGCAAGAGTCACACTTCGTCTGGCAGACTCAGCGTGGCAGTCAGGTGACCGTGAATCTGCACGCGAACTTTACGCGCGCGCATGGCGACAGGACCCCGGGCTGCTACGCCGACTTGGCCTGAGTTTTCCTGTCGAGTTCCAGAGTGACGGTACCACAATAGCGGACGGTATCGCGGCGATGCTGGCCAGATCGCCCCGCTTCCGAGAAGAGGCAGGTGGATTCCTCGTGACTATTCACAGCACACCCGAAATACGCAGTTGTCTGCGAATGGATTCAGACAACCTGCTTTCGTGTTACACTTTCGATCCTACCGCCATTTCCGGTACCGGCGAAAGCAACGAGGCGCAACGTCAGGATTCCATCGCGTCTACGTTCAGCCTGCAGTTCCACAATGCGCTTTTCGGACTCGGTTACGATATCAGTAGAGCTCAGCGTTCCAGACTGCTTGGCTCAAGTGTCATTCTGAGCTCGCAAACCAACGCCAATCTCAGGAATAGCCGCGACGCGTTTATTGGCAATTGATGCCAGATGCGCCGTCTGCACAGGCTTTGGTGGTAGACGAATTTCATCTGCGACTTCAACTATCTCTACGTGGCTGCTGTAAACATCCTCTCCAAACGTCTAATCGTGCTGCTGGCCGCGAGTTCTGCTCTCGGACCTGCCGCGATGCAAATCCTGCTCCCCGCCCTGCCTGTTATCAAGGACAGTTTTGCAGTGAGTACCGATGTTGCCCAGCTGACTCTGAGCCTCTCCATGCTGGCGATAGCAGTGGGCACGCTGACCTATGGCCCGCTATCTGACAAATATGGCCGTAAGCCAGTAATGCTCGCAGGACTCATAATCACCTTGCTCGGGTCCCTACTCTGCCTGGTGGCCAACAGCATCGTTTCCCTGATCATCGGACGGTTTATCCAGGCCTTCGGAGGTGCAGTCGGTCTGGTTCTCGCTCGCGCCATTGTGCGGGATGTTTATGGCGCAGATCAGGCGGCTCGCGTCATCGCAACGCTGGTCATGGTCATGGTCGTCATCCCTATGCTGTCACCCGCACTGGGAGGCGAATTGATGAACCTGTTCGGCTGGCACTCTGTGTTTGTCGTGATAGCGGTTCTCAGCACTGTGATGATGCTGTTACTCGGCAGGAGCCTGCCTGAAACGCTGCGCGAACCCGTGCCCTTCGAAGGGATTCAAGCCATGCTGGCCACCTTTCTTCAACTGTTAAAGTCGCGTGTTTTCAGTGGGTATGCGTTCTGCGTAACATTTGTATCGGTCGTTTTCTTCAGCTTTATTTCCGCCGCACCGGAAATCATGGTCTCAGTGCTAGAACGCCCGCCGACGGAGTATGGCTATTATTTCATTCTGGTTCCGGCTGGCTTCATGATCGGTAACTATGTGGCCCGCCATTTCGGAAGCAGGCTGGGAATGGACAGGATGATAGGACTAGGCGCCAGCATCGCGCTTGGCGGAATTTCGCTGGCGGTTGGACTGCAAGTGCTAGGACTACATCAGCCCATCGCATTGTTCGCGCCGATCTCGTTAGCGGTTTTCGGAAACGGCATCACGCTGCCCAATGCCCAGGCCGCGGCAATCAACGAATTCCCTCAGTATGCCGGCAGCGCCTCGGGACTGACCGGGTTTCTACAGATGGCATTTTCAGCGATCGCTGCCCAGTTCGTTGCAGTCATTTTCAATGGCACGATGTACCCACTGCTCGCGCTGATGTTTTGCGCATCACTCGCATCGCTGTTGAGCTTCCGGTTGGGCGTTCAACGAGTTCGCTCTTGATCCTGGGGGTGAGCGACTGCAGGCAGTTCGGACAACAGATCCACAAGAAGCGCCTCTTCTCGCAAACAGCGCAAGTCGAGAATCAGTGAGCCATCATGAATGCGACCAATGACGGGCATGGAAAGTGATCGCAACCGCGCTGCCAGATTTACGAGAGCTTCATCAGCCCCTTGAGTCCCGGCGACCGGAGTGACTTCGAGCGCGGCGCTTGGGAGGAGATCCATAGGCAGGGCCCCACTACCTATCTGACTCTGGGTTTCAATGACTCGCACACTAAACCCGCCGTTCAGCAATTTCTTGACGGCAGGGAGCAAAGACTCAGCGAGCTGACGTATCTCGGTGCTTGACCGGGTCAAGTCGCGCAAAAGTGGCAATCGTTCAGGCAAGCGATCGGGATCTCTATAGAGTTGCAAGACGGCCTCTAGCGCGGCGATTGTCAACTTGCCCACTCGAAGAGCGCGCTTCAGTGGATTGCGTTTTATTCTCTCAATCAGTTCCTTCTTGCCGGCGATAATACCCGACTGCGGCCCTCCCAACAGTTTGTCACCACTAAAAGTGACAATATCCACGCCTGAATTCAGGATAGATTGCACCGTTGGCTCGGCTGGCAACCCTAGAGCATTCAGATCAACAAGCGTGCCACTGCCAAGATCAGCCATTGAGACGAGATTCTTTTGTTGTGCCAGATTAGCCAGCTCTGCCTCAGTAACACTTGCCGTAAATCCCTTCACGGCATAGTTACTCGTGTGTACCTTCAACAGTAGACCTGTGTGCTCATCTATCGCTGCGGAATAGTCATGCAAATGGGTTCGATTAGTCGTGCCTACCTCACGCAATACGGCATTGGCACTGCGCATCACATCGGGAATGCGGAACGAGCCCCCAATTTCGACAAGCTCTCCTCGCGAAATCAGCACACTCTTGCCCGCTGCGAAAGTATTCAAAGCCAACAACACGGCAGCCGCATTGTTGTTCACTACTGTGACTGCCTCTGCCCCGCAAATTTCGCAAAGCAGTGACTCCAGGTGAGAGTCACGGTCACCACGCTTGCCCCGCATTAAATCAAACTCGAGATTGCAAGCCCCCTGCCCTACCGATGCGATAGCGCTAATCGCCTCGACTGGCAATACGGAACGACCTAGATTGGTATGCACTACAGTCCCGGTGAGATTCAGCACTGGACGCAAACTACTACTCGCATTAATCGTGCTACGCGTTATCAGCTCGTTGCAGAAGTCATCAATAAAGTCAGATGCCGTAACCTTGTCAGCGATTCCGTCTGCACCATTTGCAAGTTGACTACGTAGTTCGGTCAGCAAGTCTCTGGCGACGCGCTTTACCAATGCCGCCCCCAACTCATCGATCAAACTGGAAATCTCTTCCCTTCGCAGCACTTTATCGAGAGAAGGCAAGAGCCGATACAGTTTGCTCGTGTCGTTCATCGTGTAGAAAATTTCCAGAAGGATGAAGAGGGAAGAATCGGCAATCTACGTAATATTTTGTATTATGGCAACCGATAGCAAACTGGCAGCAGCCCAAGCAAAAGAGTGAATTATGCAAGATAAGCCACAACTTCTGGTAGTAAATGAATTTCACCCAGAGACTCTCAACCTGCTCGACAATCACTTTGCAACTCAACACTTGTGGAAACTGGATGAGCAGGAACAGGCGAAACTCTTGCTTCAGTTGGAAGGAAATTGCCGTGCAGCGGCAACAGCTTCCTGGAATTGCGATCCGCGTATCTATGATCTGCACTCACTGGAGATTATCGCAGCGTTCGGAGTGGGAGTGGATGGCATCGATTTCCAACGAACCAGAGCCCAAGGTATTCAGGTTACCAATACACCTGCCGTGCTGGACGATGCCGTTGCTGATATTGCAATGGCTCTCATTCTGGCAACCACCCGCAATCTGATAAATGCTGATAAATACACGCGTGATGGCTCCTGGCAAAAAGGCCCTTTCCCTTTCGGATTGAGTCTTGCTGATAAGACGCTGGGCATTGCCGGGCTGGGTAGAATCGGTGAGGCTATCGCTGATAGAGCACAAACATTTAAGATGCAGATTGCCTACCATAACAGGAGCCCGAAAGACGTCCCCTATACTTACCACGAAAGCCTGATCAGCCTGGCGGAAAACTGTGATATTTTGCTCTGCATGCTTCCAGGAGGTGAGGACACTCGAGACATCATCAATGCCGAGATTTTCGCAGCGCTTGGTGGCGATGGTTTTTTTATCAATGTCGGCAGAGGAAGCAGCGTCGACGAGTCGGCACTGCTGGATGCATTGCAATCCAAGTCAATCGCTGGCGCCGGTTTGGACGTCTACAAGAATGAACCCCATCTTCCCCCGGCTTTAGCGGAGCTGGATAACGTTGTACTGCTTCCCCATATCGGCAGTGCCACGATTGAAACACGAAGAGCGATGGGCAGGCTGGTTTATGACAATCTGAGTGCGTTTTTTGCCGGTCAACCTTTGCTCACAGAGGTTGCGCAGGGTTGATGTATCACGCGGAAACAACGCGTGTACACTGCCCGTATTGTGGTGAGCTCATACAGCTGATTGTGGATTGCTCACAACCTGAACAGCACTACATCGAAGATTGTGAAGTGTGTTGCCGCCCGATCGAAATCAGGGCCAGTTGCAGTGACTCAGGCGTAGAAGAGATTTCTGTGGGGACTGACTACGAATAGCGTGATGGGTCAGGGAATAAGGTGGAAGTAGATGTATTTGGCTTCGTTGTCGTACATCATCTGAAAATCACGATCGACCAGTTTATGATCAGAGAGATCGATTTCGATGAAGAGGTCACGGTATGCGGGGCTGAGTGAATTGTAGACAACTTCCTGCACTATCATGATATTGAAGGCGCTCAGACCTTGCTCGTGCGCATAGCGGCAAAAAATATCCCACAAGGCAGCCTGTTTGCGAAGCTCCTCATACTTGGCAGCCTGAATCAAAGCCTCACCAAACAAATCATAGGAACGTATACCACCACTCTGGAATGTGCCTTGAACGGAATTATAGGCAAGCCCCATCGCCGCTTTAATCGGTCTGGAGTAATTAAATCGGGCCACTTCCTTGTTAAAGGCCTCAAACATCCGTAATGCAGTCGCTACAGCGCTATCTGCCAGGGACCGGGAATCCACAGGCAGGAAGGGATACCCAACCGAACTGATAAAACCATCTCCCGTCTCCTTGAGACGAAATGCCTGCGAACGCAATGGATTGTGCTCATAGCCCTCCATGCAAATCTGCAGGAAAGTCTGAAAAAGTCCCATGAAAAATTCAGCGGTACGCTCGTGTCGTATTTCGCTGGATTTCTGAACATCGAACACATTGATAATCGCCTTGCCTTCTTTTAAAGGCATCGTGTTCTCCAGCTCATCCCCAAGCTTGATTCGCTCAAGCTGATGCGGATAAACCAGCTTCGATAACTGGTTGTAAAGATGCTGCCTGGTATCGGCATCAGTGGACTTTAGATAGAAGCGAGTTCTAATAGTCTCAAAAAATATCCAACTAACAAGCGTACCTGACAAGAATCCTTGAATCAGTTGAATTTGATTCAGAGAAAAAAACTGCTCATTCGCAAAATAAATTCCGAGAGTAGTTACAAAGGTAAAGACTACATTGCGCGTGAAAGTAATCGCATAATTCGGATGGAACGAAAATGCAGTACTAAGCATTAGCACAAAATTGACTTGACCAATCAGTGGAGACGAAAGCTCTCTAAACTCATCCGCTGTCAAATCGGAATAAAAAATTAATCCTAAAGAAATACAGAATCCCACTAGGCCTGTTAAACAAATCAGGTCCAGCACCAATGGACTCCACTTTTCAATAGTCGAGAAAACTAGCGAAACTACTGGATAAGCTACAACTACCAATACAGGAAGAGCATACGCAACTAGAAGTAGGCCTGCGTTTGGATTCCCTCGCTCTATTGCATCCAGAAAGGTCAATACAGATGATGCTATCATCAGCATAGCAACTGTCCGACCAGGCCATCCTGTCAGAACCTGAGACGCTTCATCCCTAAGTTCATTCCTGAATTCCGCGATGTGCTCTCTACAGTATCCAGAATAACTTGTTCGATCTTTGTTAGACTTTCCCACAATTTCTACTTGTATTTCACTAGATCTTTAGGAGTATTGAGCGCATGAGAGTGATAGAACAGATGTATATACTTATATAGAATTGCCGGTCTCGCAGCATGGTAGACGGCCTGAATTGAATAAACTTTAGACATCAACTTGACAATCTAGCTACAACTGACACATCCAATATTTTGCGTCAAATAGGCAATAATCAATTCTAATTCCGCATACTAGCCAGTTTTGGGATAAACATACCTACTTTTGACTTGTATTCTCGATACTCGGATGCCAACGGGCTGCCTAACATATATTTCTCTTCACTAGCAGCGGAATAGGTGTACACACAGACTAGTGCAGCAAATGAAATCCAGATAACCGGTGAATTAGTCAACAATCCATTGGCAATCCAAATCAGCGAATAAGAAACGTAGCATGGATGGCGCACTATAGCGTAAGGGCCACTTGTAACTAATGTCGTACCGATATTGCTATTTGCGAAACTCAACGACTTCGCTGTCCATATAGACCAGTAGAATAACCCAAGTCCGGACAGATAAAGGGTCGCCACTATGCGCCAGTCAACCCAGAAGGGCTCAGAACCGAATACATAATAATAAAACGCTCCCATCTGTATGCATACAGCAGGATCATTCAATAGGCTTATATATCTCGAGCCCTGAGAATTGATTTTAAAAAAGAATAACCGCGCCCCTATAAAAGATATGACGATAGTTGAAAAAATTATGCATATTGCTAAAGCCGCGAAATCCATTTCAATCTCCAAAAAATCCCATTTAGTGACTTCATACTAATCACATTAAAGCGAAACCGAACGTAATAATCAGAAGCCCTGAATTTCAAATACGCCAATTAAGACTAGCTTTCGATAATGGATCAAGTCACAGAATGCTCCGCCAATAAAGAGCCACACTCCAATCTGTCACACTCTGCAAAAGCATTTTTTAATTCGGCAGATTTCGCTGGTCAGCGCAACCTAGCCATTCATGTAGGAATAAAACCTACACAGCCAAAAGCATTCGAAGCCGCATAACCACAATCATTGTGGGCAATCGACGTTAGAGTCGCTATTAAATCGCATTTACAAAGCGCCAGCTCTTACAACTTCGTTACAGGCTGCATTACACTAATCCCAATCATGACTTGCAAATAACAATAAAAATGCAGGCTGAGTGTATACAAGGATAGCTCGTGAGGGCACAAGTACTTTTGCAATGCCGTTGGCAATTTCTTACCGAGGAAAGAGAAATGGAAAACTTAGATATTAGAACTATTGAAGACCGAACTGAAATTGAAACTTTCATTGAACGAGTTCGAAGTCAAACTGGAGTTACTTTGCCAGACACTTATGTTCAAAATAGCAAAGTAGTTGGTGTATTTAGCGGAGTCAAAATGGTTGGCGGCTACATGGTTGTAACCAAGCCAGGATTCAGAAGTCTACAATTCGTTCCTGATCAAATCAAAAGGGACCATTTATTCTTCAAAAATAGTGATTATGAAATGATGGAGATTAATGGACTTTGGATCGGACCCGGAATTAAAACGCCTAAGGCTCAATTTAAGGTTTGGATGCATATAATTAAGGACATATTCTTTGCCCGAAAGAAGTACTTGTTGCTAATGAGCGATAGCAATAATAGAACCATTAAGCGCCTTCATTCGTTAGCAAATCCAACAACCTTGTTTGAAGGAGTACCGAATCTTATGGCCGGTGAACGGACCCACAGTAGCATTAGAGTTGGTTACACCACTAGATGGCAGGTTATTCTTAATATTCCTAGCTATGTGGCTGAATTGCGAAACCGCGAGCGAAGACTTACTCAAGGAGTTAAAGAAAGACTGTCACTACAGTCCTAAATTTTTTAACGCCTATCTACACGTCAATCTACTAGAAACCAGATACTTCCTATTGTTTAGTCGTATTCTTCGGTTTCTAGTCATAACCCGAAAGCTGGATTTTGACGTACAGGTGCATTATCCTCCTTTCCCCGCAGGGCAGGCTCGTTTCGGGCCTGTCCTGCTCTTTGTGTCTGTTGCCCATGAAAAGCAGTCTCAGCACGGCAGAAACGGGCAAATACTAGCCGAATCTGGCCCTGTAGCGGGCAAACCCACATATATTCAGCAAAGTCAGGGAATACTAAGTAGGTATCAATGAGAAAATCTCCAAATCGCAGATCTTCCTCTTCCAGCAAATCCAACAAGAAATCCAAGAAATACGTTTACGCGTTCGGCGCCAAAACCGATGGCAACGCCACAATGCGTGACCTGTTGGGAGGGAAAGGTGCCAATCTGGCAGAAATGGCCGCTATCGGATTGCCGGTTCCTCCAGGCTTCACCATCAGCACTGATGTGTGCCGCTATTTCTATGATCATGAGCGGCAATACCCTGCTGTTCTGAAGAAAGAAGTCAGCACCGCGATCAAACAGATCGAGTCCCAGCTGGGCAAGCAGTTTGGCGGTGGAAAGAACCCCCTGCTCGTCTCTGTGCGCTCTGGCGCTCGGGAATCGATGCCCGGCATGATGGACACCATTCTGAATCTGGGCCTGAACGATGAGACTGTCGCGGGTCTGGCGCAAGTCTCCAGCAACCCTCGTTTTGCATGGGATTGTTACCGACGCTTCATCCAGATGTATGGCGATGTCGTGATGGGCGTGCAGGCGCGATCTGAAGAAGAGGAAGAGCCTTTCGACGCGCTGCTCGAAGCCCTGAAACGCAAGCAGGGCTTGCAGTCAGATACCGATCTCACCACGTCGCATCTGCAAACCCTGGTCAAGCAATACAAGGCGCTGATCAAAAAACGTACACGCAAAGAGTTTCCACAGGATGCCATGGAGCAGCTCTGGGGAGCAGTTGGCGCCGTATTTGGCTCCTGGAAGAACGAGAGAGCCATTTTGTACCGCCAGCAGTATGGCATTCCCGCCGAGTGGGGTACTGCCGTCAATATCCAGGCCATGGTCTTCGGTAACGCAGGCGAAACAAGCGCCACGGGCGTTGCCTTTACCCGCGACCCCGCGAATGGCGAGAAAGTCTTCTACGGGGAGTACCTAATTAATGCACAGGGCGAAGATGTTGTCGCTGGCGTACGCACTCCCCACGAAATTGACCACATGAAGACCTCCATGCCATCCAGCTACAAGGACTTGGAGAAGGTGCGCGCGAAACTGGAAAGCCATTTCCGTGACATGCAGGACTTTGAGTTTACTATCGAGAACGGCCGCTTGTTTATTCTTCAAACCCGCAATGGCAAGCGAACTGGGCTAGCCGCTGTACGAATTGCAGTAGAAATGCAGAAAGAACGGTTAATGAACCAGCACACAGCCCTACTGAAGATACCGGCCGAATCGATCGATTCGCTGCTGGTGCCAGTATTCGATCCTAAAGCTCTCAAAGCGGCAGCTGTTATCGGACATGGGCTGCCTGCCGGGCCTGGTGCCGCAACAGGCCGCATTGCTTTTACTGCCGCGACAGCTGAGGCGGAAACCCGCAAGGGCAACAGAGTCGTTCTCTGCCGTACCGAAACCTCTCCAGATGATCTCAAAGGCATGCTGCACTCACAGGGCATCCTGACTTCGCGAGGTGGCGTATCGTCACACGCCGCCCTGGTTGCCCGTCAGTTGGGCAAGGTTTGTGTGTGCGGTGCCGGAGACGTCTATATCAATTATGAGAAGAAAACCCTTACTGCCGGCAAGGTCGTGCTCAAGGAAGGCGATTACATTTCCATCGATGGCAGTACCGGTGCTATCTACAAAGGCATGATCGAGAGTGCCGATTCAGAAGTGAAGCGCGTTCTGGATGGCAAAATGAAGCCTGGCAACAGCTACACCTACGAGCTGTTCCAGACGGTAATGAAATGGGCAGATAAGCACCGCCGACTGAAAATCAGGACCAACGCTGATACGCCTGCTATGGCAAAACAGGCAGTCTCGTTCGGCGCCGAAGGTATCGGTCTCTGCCGTACTGAACACATGTTCTTTGATGGTGACCGCATCGACTACATGCGCCAGATGATTTTGGCTGTCGATGAAGTCCAGCGCCGTTCCGCGCTCAAGAAACTGTTACCGTTCCAGCGCAAAGACTTTGTCGGTTTATTCCGAGCGATGAACGGTCGTCCTGTGACAATACGCCTTCTCGATCCCCCGCTGCATGAATTCCTGCCGCACGATGATGTCGTACGGCGTCAGCTAGCAGAGAAACTCGGCGTGCCCTTTGATTTCGTCATCGATCGTATCAAGGCGCTGCACGAAGAGAACCCGATGCTGGGCTGTCGAGGCTGTCGACTCGGTATTCTCTATCCGGAAATCACAGAGATGCAGACTCGCGCCATTTTCGAAGCCGCAGCGCAGGTGTTGAAAGGCAAGAGCAAGGTTAAAGTGAATCCCGAAATCATGATTCCCCTGGTTGGCTTCCGTGCCGAGTTGGCAGATCAGCTCAATACTGTGCACCGAATCGCCAAGGAAGTTATGGCCGCGAAGAAGGTCAAGATCAACTATATCGTGGGCACCATGGTGGAAGTCCCTCGGGCAGCCATCACTGCCGATGAAATCGCACACGAAGCCGATTTCTTCAGTTTTGGTACCAATGACCTGACACAGACGACTCTGGGGCTTAGCCGCGATGATATGGGGCTGTTCTACGATGAGTACCAGCGCAAGGAGATCTATAACAAGAATCCTTTTGCCAGTCTGGATCAGACAGGTGTTGGCAAGCTGATTGATCTCGCCGTCAGCAAAGGCAAGCAGACCCGCCCTGACATAAAACTGGGCATCTGCGGAGAACATGCTGGCGACCCTTCATCGATCGATTTCTGTCACCGGGTCGGCTTGAACTATGTAAGCTGCTCCCCACCCAGAGTGCCCGTAGCCAGACTGGCCGCCGCGCAGGCGCAACTGCGCAATAAGAGCTAGTTAGTACTCAATCTGAAAGCGACAGTGGCGGCATTGGACATTCCAGAATCGCCGCCACTGTTCGCAACAGGTCAGCTTCCAGCGGCGTGACCTCGCCGTCGGCCTGAATACACACTGCAAGCGCCTTCAACAACGCAGGCTTCTGCAGTGGTCTGACATCACTCAATTCCTGCAATGCGAACTCCACCGCAGTGTAATTAAGTGATTCTTTCTTCGGCATCTCCAGATCAAACTTCAGCTCCTCGCAACCGCGTGAGAAAAGTTCCTCTGGCGTCAGTGATTGGCTCTTTTGGCTCACGCTAAGCACACCCAACAAGACTGCAACCGCATCGCCACAGGCCTGTAGTTTCTTACGCCCGATCCCCGGTGGGGTCAGCAAACCATATACCTGATCGAGATGGTGCAGGAGAAATTTTTGCAGGCACCACTCGAACAGTTTGATCGTCTTGTCCTGAGCAATAAGTGCCAAAAAATTGTTCCTGAAGATGCTGTACTGTGCTTCTGAGAGTTGCCGTAATGCGGGCAATGCAATTTCAGCCAATGGCAAGCGGTGCGCCTGTTGCAAACGCCACTCCTGTTTCAGCAGCTGTTGCAATTCAGCAAACACACCAGTATCTGCCGACTCTGCCAGATAGTCACATTGCTGCTGCCGCTGAATTTCATCGTCGTCGAGCACGAGCAAGTACACCAACGCTCTGGCCGAGCAAGGTTGTCGTGCTGCCGACAGAATTGTCTCTGGGATGGATTCCAGAATTGAAGATGCTGCTTGCAGATGTGCAGGGTTTGGCTGTCCTACTGAAGTGAGCACGCTTCCTGCCAGCACGCCCAGTGCGCCCCGCTGCACAGCAGCTCTGTTCTCCATAGCCGCGTCTTCATCCGCCTCTGTTTCGATATCGCCAGAATTCGCAGACTTTAGCGCGTACGAATAGTCCCCATCCCAACGCGGTAAAATCGCGCGGATACGGTCTTCCAGCGGTGGGTGGGTTGCATAGAGTCCACTCAGGGCTCGCTTGCTGGCCTCTTCAAAGAGCGCGTGGCTGATTTCCTGGCCCGCTGGATGTTCAATATAAGAGCGCGCAGCAGAATTGCCTATTTGCATAAGCGCGCCGGCAATGCCCTCAGGATTGCGGGTGAACTGCACTGCGGAGGCATCAGCCAGATATTCTCTTTGCCGACTGACTCCCGCCTTGATGAGATTGCCGAAAAACGTACCTGCATAGCCGATCACTACCAGTCCTACCCCGAGTATCGCCACGCCGGCCGCCTCTTTCGAGCGGCGCGATCGTGAACCGCTACGCAGTAAGTAATAGCCGATAAGACCAATAATCAATATGCCATGCAGCACGCCGATCAGGCGGATATTGGTGCGCATATCGCCATGCAGAATATGACTGAATTCGTGCGCGATAACGCCTTGCAGTTGTTCGCGATTCAGCGCCTCCAGCGCGCCTCGGGTCACGCCGATTACCGCATCGCTGGGTGAATAACCGGCAGCGAACGCGTTAATACCAGGCTCTTCCATGATGTAGACAGGTGGCACCGGCGTCCCGGAAGCGATTGCCATTTCCTCAACAACGTTCAGCAAACGCCTCTCGCCAAGCTCTGCGCTGTCAGGTAGCAGCAACCGGGCATTGAGTGATTCCGCCACCCTTGCTCCGCCGCCTCGCAAACTGAAGATTTTGTACACACTCCCCAGAAGTACAATTCCTCCAACCCCGAGACTGATCAGCAGAAACACAGGCCAGTCCATCCCGATGGATAGCTCCCCCTGCTGCGTGCTGAGCATACCGAAAACGCCCATAACCAGCAGGTTCGTCAGGACAATCAGCGAGAGCACTGCCAGCGCAAAGAGCAGCATCAATCTGCCGCTATTGCGTCTGGCAATATCCTGGGATTCGAAGAAATTCATTGCAGAGTAGAGCTTCTCTGGTCTGGACTAGCCTGGCCTAGAATGCGACTTTCGGAGCCTGCTGAATCGCAGCGCTGTCTTCGAACTCCAGCAGGCTCGCATCGCTTCCATGCCCGAACAGGCCAGCCAATGCGACCGGAGGGAATGATTGCCGGTAGGTGTTGTATGCCATGATCTGATCGTTAAAGGCCTGTCTCGCGAAAGCGACTTTGTTCTCTGTGGCAGTCAGCTCTTCGCTAAGTTGCATCATATTCTGATTTGCCTTGAGATCCGGATAAGCCTCCATCACGACGTTGAATCGATTCAGAGCTCCTGCCAATGCACCTTCCTGACTGGCGAGTTCCTTGATAGCTGTTGCGTTACCGGGATCCGCGGCTGCGGCCGCCAGGCCGGCCGCGGCGGAATTGCGCGCAGCGATGACCGATTCGAGCGTTTCCTTTTCATGCTTGATATACGCTTTGGCGGTCTCAACCAGATTCGGGATCAGGTCATAGCGGCGCTTCAATTGCACCTCAATCTGTGCGAATGCGTTCTGATAGCGATTTCTGAGAGAGACGAGACGGTTGTAAATACCGACGCCATAGAAAAACAATACGGCAACAACCAACAGAAAGATAATAGTGGACAGTTCCATAACTGTGCTCCTTGTGATCTTCGGCACGAGTGCAACATTGCATGGCGGCCATTATTCCACTTAATACAGGCAATGTCGTGCCAGACGAGGCAGGTACGATTACTGGAGTTTATTTGCAGCCCCTATATCTGCTAAGCTCGCTTCACCGACACTGCCAATAGAACAATAATTATGAATACTGGCGTACTGGCACTACTGGCGTTTCTGCCAATCATCTCGGTGGCGATCTTTCTGGTTGGCCTGCGTTGGCCTGCCAGTCGGGCTATGCCCATTGCCTATCTCGTCGCAATCGCTCTCGCCTACTTCATTTGGCAAATCAGCGGCGCCCAGCTAATGGCGGCCACAGTCAATGGACTTATTGTTGCCGGCACCCTCATCTACATTATTTTCGGTGCCATTCTGCTGCTAAATACTCTTCAGCAAAGCGGTGCGATTCTGCGTATTCGACAGGGCTTCTCTGATATCACGCCAGACCGGCGCATCCAGGTCATCATTATTGCGTGGCTATTCGGGTCTTTTATCGAAGGTTCAGCCGGCTTCGGGACTCCGGCTGCAGTAGCAGTCCCACTGATGGTTGGGCTCGGATTCCCCGCGATGGCCGCTGTCGTTGCTGGCATGATTATCCAGAGCACACCTGTTTCGTTTGGTGCGATGGGCACGCCCATTCTGGTAGGAATCAACACCGGCCTGTCTGCCGATCCTGAGATGGCCAGCTATGCGTTGAGTCGTGGCTATCCCGAATGGGACATGTTTCTTGAATACATCGCCACCAAGGTGGCTATCATTCACGCCCTTGCCGGTACTTTCATTCCCTTGCTGGTCACGGGCGTCATGACGCGCTTCTTCGGTGCCAATCGCTCCTTCGCCGACGGTTTCCGGATCTGGAAGTTTGCGCTCTTTGCGGCCTTTGCAATGACCATCCCCTACTTGCTCGTCGCGACGTTTCTGGGCCCAGAGTTCCCGTCGATGTTCGGCGGCCTCATCGGCCTCGCGATCGTCATCAGTGCTGCACGCAGCGGATTCCTCATGCCGCAGGAAACCTGGGACTTTGCGGACAGGTCACAATGGGAGGAAGAATGGACCGGTTCTTTGCAGCCCTCCGCCGCCGATATGAGTGCGACGTCGGATATGGGACTACTCCGTGCGTGGTCTCCTTATCTGGTCGTAGCGGGGCTACTGGTGATCACAAGGCTGCCTGGATTAGACCTCGAATCCCTACTGCGTTCGGCCAATCCCTGGATCACCTGGAGCTGGCCGCAGATTTTCGGCAGCAATATATCGGCATCATTCCAGCCGCTCTGGTCTCCCGGCACCATATTCATTCTGGTTTCCCTTATCACCATTGGCTTGCAAGGCCTGGACATGGGCCAATACCGTAGCGCGGTAAGCAGCTCGCTCAAGACCCTTATTCCTGCCTCTACAGCCCTGGTGTTCACGGTACCCATGGTCCAGGTCTTCATCAATTCCAGTGGCGGCACAGCAGGTTATGAGCAAATGCCATTAGCACTGGCAGAAGGCGTTGCCACGCTGGCTGGCTCGGCTTGGCCGTTCTTCTCGACATTCATTGGCGGGCTGGGCGCATTCGTCGCGGGCAGCAATACGGTCTCCAACATGATGTTCTCCCTTTTCCAGTTTGGAGTAGGCGAGAGAATCAGCGTCGATCCTACCTGGATAGTTGCTTTGCAAGCGGTCGGTGGCGCATCAGGCAATATCATCTGCGTACACAATGTTGTAGCCGCCTCTGCGGTTGCAGGATTGGTCGGCAAGGAAGGTGCGGTGATACGCAAGACCTTGTTGCCTTTCTGCTATTACGCAGCCATGACCGGCGCGCTAGGCTATATGCTGGTGAATGCTTCAGCTAGTGTGTTCAATGCAGGCACGCTCGTTGTTGCTGGCATTACTTGCGGCATGATCTATTCGATATACAACGTCAATCGTAGCCGCGTAGCTGCCTGACTCTCCTTGCGCTAGAATCAGGCACTCTCCTGAATGCGATCGATTTCAATCGCAGTAACCGCTCGAAACAAGACGCACAAGACGCATGCCTAGCGCAGAATTACAGCCCTCTAACCAACAACATCATTCCATCATTGTTGCCACAGCCGGGCACGTAGATCATGGCAAGACGTCGCTGGTCCGCGCCCTAACCGGCATTGATACCGATACCCTACTCGAAGAAAAACAGCGCGGGCTAACAATTAATCTGGGCTTCGCCTATGCAAAAGAAAAGCTGACAGATTCTGATGAGACTTGTGTTTTAGGGTTTGTAGATGTTCCAGGTCACAAGGACTTTATACACAATATGCTGGCTGGAGTTGGCTCAATTCAGGTTGCCCTGTTGGCAATTGCTGCCGACGACGGAGTCATGCCACAAACCATCGAGCATTTACAGATTCTGGATTTGCTGGATATTCGACACGGCGTCATTGCGATTACGAAAAGCGATCGTTGCGACGAGAAGAGAATAAATAATCTCCAGCAAGAAGTTCGCGAGCTACTTAAACCAACGAGCCTTGCCAGCGCACCGATTCTGATCACTTCCAGCAAATCGGCGTCTGGGATCGAGCAACTCAAATCTCAACTCCTGACTTTTGCGGCGCAAACCAGAACGGAACAAGAAGACACGCAGCACTTTCGCTTCCAGGTAGATCGCAGCTTCACGGTCAAAGGCATCGGCACCGTTGTGACTGGCACAGCACTTGCCGGGCGATGCCAGCAAGGCGACTCTCTACGACTCTCTGCGAACAAGAAAGATGCCAGAGTGCGCTCAATCCGCCTGCATGAGACGGAAATAGCCAATGTCTGCGCGGGCGAGCGCGCGGCACTCAATCTGGCAGGTATTGATCCACACGAAATCAAGCGCGGCGACTGGTTGCACGACTCTCAGCTTGAGCAAAGCCTATTTCGCTTCGACGCGAAGATGCACTGGCTTGCAGAACAGGCGCCTCGCTCGGGTGTTCAGTATCATTTGCACATTGGTGCCGCCCACAGAATGGCCACAGTCCGCACTCTGGGTGAAGCGAACGGAAACTGGTTCCAGATACGCGCTCAAGAAGGCGTGGCCGTGCATTTTGGCGACCGCTTTATCGTGCGCGATGCCACCGGAACACGCACAGTGGGCGGCGGTTACGTCGTTGACGTCCATGTTCCGCGCAGACACAGAAGTGATGCTGAGCGCCTCGCAAAGCTTGCTGCGATGGACCACTCTCATCAGGAAGCGTTTTGCAAACTACTCGAGCTAGCAACTACGGGCATCGTCCTGAGCCAGTTTCAACGCAACAGAAACCTCACAGAACAAGGCATGCAACAGCTCATAAGCCATGTGAAGACTGTCGGAGTGCAAGTGATTTCGCTGGAGTCCAGATCTCTGGGAAACGTGGTATTCAGCCGCGCTCTTTTTGAGGGGCTGAGCAAATCGCTCCTGCATTGTGTGCGCGAATTCCACACGCAACACCCAAGTCAATCCGGTATCGCCGAACCGCAGCTTAGCAAAGCCATGAAGTTCGCTGGCTCGTTTAGCTTGTTGCAAGCCGTTGTTGAGAAGTTGATCGAACTGTCACTGCTCATGCGAACAGGAAACCAGTTACACCTTGCCGATCATACTCCCAAAATCAGCCCGGAAGAAAAGTACTTCGAGAGCAAAATCTTACCGCTGCTTCGCACAGCGGACATTGTGCCGCCAAGAACACGCGAGCTCGCTGAATCACTTGAGCTGCCCCTGAACAAGCTCCTCTCGACTCTGAAGGTACTCGAGAGAAATGGCCTGCTGGTTCGAGTAGCTGAGAACCGCTACTACCTGCCGGATACGCTTTTGAAATTGGCCGCCCTGGTCGAAACACTGGTACAGGAAAATCCTGCTGACGAAGGACTATCCGTTATTCAGTTTCGCGACCGATCCGGAATCGGGAGAAATCTTTGCATCGAAATCCTGGAATACTTCGACCGGCGCGGCTTCACTCGCCGGGATGGGAACACCCGTTTCGTGCGCACGGACAAAGAAAATATTTTCTCTTGATTCCCCGTGGCATTGGCACCCTGAGCGCCATTCCCCAGTGGCGTTTGCTATGCGGAATTATCCTTTACCCGGAGAATTTAAAACTGCTACTCTGTTTCTATCAGTAGCCACCAGTAGCCACGTGGTGATTTCTTTCGGAAGAAGGCATGGGACTCGAAATAGATCAAACTGAATTCAGCCAGGAAGACTTTACACGATTCAGTTCAAGGCTCCGCTCCAATCTCAAGGCACTGGAAATTGTGCTTGCGAGACCTGGGTTCGGAGAGGGAGATCTTTCGTTTGGCGCTGAGCTTGAGCTGTACATAATTGACAATGAGGGCCACCCGCTTCACGTCAACCAGGAGATCAGAAATCAGCTCAACGATCCACAGCTTACCCTGGAGTTGAATCGCTACAATCTGGAATACAATTTCAGCCCTTGCCTGATCAAAGACAGCTGCTTCGCTACAACACAGCGCGAAGCGCAAGCCGCACTGGACAAGATTAACGCCTGCGCCGCGCAATGGGATGGCAAAGTCATCCCAATTGGCATCTTGCCGACTCTGCAGCAATCAGATACTGGCTACCATGCCATGACCCCTCTTGAGCGATTCAAAGCCCTGACGCACGAGCTCACCGAGCTCCGTGGTGGCCCATTCACTATTGCGATCGAGGGCGAGGAGACACTGCAACTGGCGATGGACGATGTCACCCTGGAAGGAGCCAATACCTCATTCCAGATTCATTTGCGTGTGCCGCCGAACGAATTTTCTGATTTTTATAATGCGGTTCAGTTGATCACCCCACTCGTCGTTGCCCTGGCCGCCAATTCTCCAACCCTGTTCGGGCACCGCCTGTGGCAGGAAACCCGCATCCCCCTGTTCAAACAATCTATCGATAGCCGACCCAAGGACATGCTGCACCCAATACCGGCACGCGTAAATTTCGGAACTAACTGGATTCGTGACGGCGCGATGGAATTATTTGCTGAAGCGGCTCTGTTGTATCGTCCAATACTGCCGCATTGCAGTGACGAAGACAGTGTCGCAGTCGCACAACAAGGTGGAACACCCGAGTTACATGAGCTACGCCTGCATCAGGGATCCATCTGGTGGTGGAATCGTCCGGTATACGATCCTACGAGTGATGGGCATCTGCGCATCGAGCTCCGTGCGCTCCCAGCGGGCCCGAGCCTGACGGACATGCTTGCCAACGCGGCACTGGCAATCGGCTTGGCGAGAACACTGCAAACAGAGATTCGCGAACTACTGCCAGCGATTCCATTTAACTACTGTACCGCAAACTTCTATCGTGCTGCGCAAAAGGGTCTGGACGCCGAACTCTTTTGGCCTTCCTTGATGCAAAGCCAACCTGAATACTTTCCAGCACATGAGATCCTGCAAAAACTTCTACCGCGCCTACCGGAAAGTCTGCTCAGCATGGGATTTATCGAAGCGGATTTCATGCCACTCTTGCAAGTCATTGAGGAGCGATTGGCACTGCGACAAACAGGCGCCCAGTGGCAACTCAAAAAACTGGCAGAACTGCGCACGGATATGCACAAGCGCGATGCGCTGAAGGAAATGCTCAAACAATACAGCGCCAATAGTACCGCGAATATTCCCGTCGCCCGCTGGCGCTAGGCGATTCGACCATGGACAACGGCGAGCAAAAGGCAACCACTCCATTTCACATGATGATCGATCCCGGGCCAGAAGACATCGGCACCTCTGCCATGGATTTTCTGAAGAGCCTTCCCGGGCCGACTCATATTCACTTGCGAGGCAAGGATCGCACGCGATGCCGGGCGGTAACCACCCTGCTACATGGCAATGAGCCCTCCGGCTTCTTTGCTATTTTCAACATCATCAAACAAAAGATTCACCCTCTCGTGGATATGCATTTGTTCATACTTAGCGTCGATGCGGCAAAACAATCACCCGGATTCATTTACCGAATGCTTCCGCATCACTCGGACCTGAACCGCTGTTTCGGAAGGCAGACAGGCGATGCTGAAACCGAGCTTCTTGCGGACAATTTGCTGAACCGAATCAGAGAACTTCGTCCGGAATCGCTCATCGATATTCATAACACTTCCGGCTCCAGCCCTTCATTCGGCGTAACGACATTTCCTGATGAGAAACACGATTCCCTTATTTCGCTCTTTACTCATCGTATGATTGTTTCAGATCTCAGACTCGGCGCTCTTATGGAGATCAGTGACAGCATCATGCCAACAGTGACAATTGAATGTGGTGGAGCACAAGACACCGAGGCCAATCTACTGGCCACCCAGGGACTCATTCGCTATATGACTGTCGATGATGTACTGGATCATGAACACTCCGAAATCAGCCTCGAACTGTTTCATAACCCGATTCGACTTGAGCTGTTAGCGGGGAGTGATATCGCGTATGGTGAGCACAGTCTGATGCTGGATGGCGTGACCCTGCTGCCAGAGATCGAAAATTTTAATTTCGGCCTGGTCACTCCGGACACTCTGCTTGGCTTCGTATCCGGCAAGCTTGAAGCCAATCTCTCTGCCCATCGCACTGATGGCAGCGAATGCCTGTCTGAATTTTTCGTCCTGCGCGGCGAGGAACTCTACCCGACAAGCACACTGAAACTGTTCATGGTGACGACCAACCCGGAAATAGCTCGCAAAGATTGCCTGCTCTACTTTGTGCCTGCATGAGGGAGTCAGTATTGAGAAGCAGGGGTAGTCACTTTCAGACCATCCATATCCTCGTTAATGACGATCTGGCAAGATAATCGGGAGTTATTCTTTCTGTCTGCCGAGAGACTTAGCATGGCGTCTTCAAGCGGATTGGCACTGCCAACAGCATCGATCCATTCTGGATCAACATAAACGTGGCAGGTAGCACAGGAACACGCCCCACCACAATCTGCTTCGATTCCCGGTATCAGGTTTATCGCTGCGGTTTGCATCAACGTGTTCCCTGTACGCGCCTCCACTTCTCTGGATTCACCACTGTGTTCAATAAAGGTAATTTTAATCATACTGCGTAACTTGATAGCCCTGACTGCATGAACGAATTCTCTATAGAACTCGAAATAGAGTCTATTTACGAGTTCCATTACAAGGGCGAATTCTACCGGAACAACCCGGTCTCCGCAGCCGACAAAATCCGTTGCTTGTTTCAACATCTCATTTTGTTCATCATGCAGACTTTCGTTCCTTTCCTGCTGCCAATGACTTGCTTGCAGCCTTGCCAGGCTTCGTGATTTCGAATCAGGCAACACGCCCCACTTTACATGCCAGGGTCAACTCATGGAAACCAATCGACACTATTTACCTGTATTGATTAGCGCCTGTCTGCTGCTGGTTCTTTCTTTTGGATTTCGGGCCGGATTTGGCCTGTTTATGCAACCCATGACAGAAGCACGCGAGTGGGGTCGCGATGTGCTGGCATTGGCACTGGCTATTCAGAATCTTTCGTGGGGCGTGTTCGCCATTATCGCCGGTGGGCTGGCAGATCGTTTCGGCAATCTCCGCGTCCTCCTTGGGGGTGTCGCGCTCTATGCGTCAGGCATGTACCTCATGGCATTTTCTGCCAGCGAGTGGCAAATTATTTCAACTGCAGGCTTGCTGGTTGGTGCTGGCGTAGCAGGCACATCCTTCGGCATTGTCCTGCCATCAATTGCCCGTGCCGTACCAGCAGAAAAGCGCGGCTGGGCATTGGGGATTGGAACTGCGGCAGGCAGTTTCGGTCAGTTTCTTGTAGTACCGATAGTACAGTTTGCTGTGGATGGCGTGGGTTGGCTTCTGGCACTCCAACTCATGGGAGCTGCCGGCTTACTGATGGCTATTTTCACAGTTCCTCTCGCAGCGTACGGAGGCGCAGGCAATACAGAAGGTGCACCCAATCAGGAAACAGGCCTCCTCCAGCTAACTCGCAATGCCTTTGGGGTACGCGCCTATGTGTTGCTTGTTGTAGGTTTCTTCGTGTGCGGCTTTCATGTCGCGTTCATTACGGTACACATGCCAGGCTATGTCGTCGATCTGGGATTTCCTGCCAGTATTGGTGCATGGAGTATCAGTCTGATCGGCTTGTGTAACGTTGTGGGGTCTTACTACGCAGGGACTCTGTGCGGAAAAATACCAATGCGGAAAATCCTCAGCTGGATTTACTTTAGTAGAGCGATCGTCATTACCCTGTTTCTCGCTTTTCCTATCACTGTACCGAGTATTCTTTTGTTTTCCGCAGCAATGGGATTCCTGTGGCTGGCTACCGTTCCGCCCACGTCCGGGTTGGTGGCATTGTTCTTTGGCACGCGCTATATGACTTACCTGTACGGCATTGTGTTTTTCAGCCATCAGTTAGGCAGCTTTACAGGTGTATGGCTTGGTGGGTGGCTTTATGAACGATACGGCAATTACGATGCAATCTGGATACTCGGCATCGCTCTTGGTTTGTTAGCTGCGATTGTGCACTGGCCAATAGAAGAGCAGGACCATCAGGCGCTGCTCTTCAATCGGCGAGCGATTACGGAACCATAAACACTTCGATATTGGAGAATTCCAAAACGCCGTCCAGAGTGTATGGTTCGACGGCAATATAAAAAGCGCTTCCCGAAGGTAGCTCGCCACTGACACTCAATTCTGTTCCCAGGTCCAACGCCGCAATGGGAGACGCATCTGGGTATGGCGCATAGTAGAGCAAGTATCCTGCCGCACCTGTCGCTTCGGTCCAGCTGATCGTGACGGCGTTGCCGTCGACCGCCACACTGATTACGGAAGTCTGGGTTTCAGGTTCAGGTTCAGGCTCTGGTTCAGGCTCTGGTTCTGGTTCTGGTTCGGTATTGCCGCCATCGAGCGTGACAAAGGTGGCATCAGAAACATGTTCGCTGATAAAACTCGCCAGTGCGCTGACCTTGGCATAGACGCCAGGGGCATCCGGGTCACCACAAGCTGGGCCGGTGGTAGTTCCGCCGAAGCTGACAATACCGACCTGCACAAATGAAGCGCCATTGGCGAGCACCATCGGGCCACCACTATCGCCCTGACAAGTATCCTGTGTTCCGCCTGCGTCTACCGCTCCGGCACAGATCATGTTACCTGTGATTCCTCCACCATAGATGCTATCGCACTCTGCATCGCTGACAATTTGTTGACGTGCCTCCAGCAACTCATCTGCCGGATTGATTGATTCGTTCTCAGCGGTAACCTCAGTCGCGCCCCACCCCATAATCCGCACTTCAGTTCCCGCAGCGAGCTGTCCGGAATCGGCAGCCGGTAGTTGCACCGGTGTCAGTTCGACAGCCTGGGTCAGCTCAATCAGAACAATATCGAAGTCGTCTTTATTGGCACTGGTTTCGCTGTTGGGATCGTAGCTCGGGTGGACAACGATCTGTGCTATCGCCGCGTTTATTGCATCCTCGGCGAAGGGGAAAGCTGTTGCAGAATTCAATACAACCGTGGATTGCGCACCAGCAACGATGTCCACTTCATCCCCGGCTTCGTTTACAAAGCAGTGTGCGGCTGAGAGTATCCAGGTCGGCGAGATAAGACTCGCACCACAATACTGTTGTTCATCAGAATCTGCCAGAAAGGCAATCCAGGGATAGTCGCTTATGGTGGCGAGCGTTCCAGAAATAATAGCTTGCTGATCTTCGCTGACTACTCCGACTTCTTCATTCTTGCTCGACGCCGATACCGCGACTGACGCAGACAAAAACAGCATGCCCGCTAGCACTTTCTTGTTCAAAAAATTCAACATGGTTTATCCCCGATCACATGCGTGCGAAAAGCGCACATCCCCTTAAAATTGCTTGTTCACAGGATACGGTCCTGCATAGACCAAGTCTATACAAAAAATGGACAGTACCAGATGCTGTGTGTGAATCGAGTAGTGGGAACTGGTGTTGGCAAAAGCGCTCTGCGAGGATCGGATTCGGAAAGCTGAAAAGAAGGGACGCGCTCGCTGACAATTCTCAGCGCTAGGTGGCGGAAGAGGCAGGAGTCGAACCCACCAAGCCTGTCTGATAACAAACTTCACCGGGTTTGAAGTCCGGGCACCCCACCGGGGATGATTCTCTTCCGCGATCGAGTCTAGCACATCGCGGCGCCTGCACTGCACTCACAGCGGTATTTCTCTCTCCTGTGCGCCCCGGATTCCTGTGACAGGCTATCCCGACCCGCTAAAATCAAGTATTCTTCAGCGGTTGCCAGCGTGCTGGCTGCGTATCATCAGACTGGATCGTCTTTGCGCAGCGCTGCAGCGAATTCGTCAACAACGCCCTAACCAATCGCCGATATAAAGCAACATGGCCCGTTTCCAGAACTCACCAGAGTGGGAGCCATGTGCGCCGGAGAGACTGAATGCATTACGCGGAAATTACCGGATGGGGGAAATGTGTCCCTCCTGCTGTTCTCAGCAATGATGACCTGGCCACTTTCATGGAAACATCCGATGAGTGGATAACCAGCAGAACCGGTATCAAGGAGCGCCGAATTTGCCACTGCAATTTCTCCGATATGGCGCTCGTCTCTGCTCGTCAGGCATTGGCTGCAGCCAATATGCAGCCGGAAGAACTCGATCTTATTCTGCTGGGTAGTCTCACCAATGACAGTCTGTGCCCAAACACCGCATCAATAGTTGCCGATGCGCTCGGTGCACGCAATGCTGCTGCCATCGACGTCAATTCGGCATGCACGGGATTTCTCTATGGCCTTCATATCGGCACGAATCTTATCCGTACCGGCGCCCACAAGAAGGTTTTAGTCATCGGCGGCGAATTCATTTCGCATTATATGAACTGGAGCCGGCGCGACGTCGCAGTACTATTCGGCGATGCCTGTGGGGCTGTGGTCATCGAGCAATCCGATCAGGAATGCGGCCTGCTCGCAGCGCGAATTGGCTGTGAAGCAGATGCCAAATATGCCATCCAGATCACCAATATAGGATCAGCCTATTCCCGCCTCAGCGATGAATTCCTTTACATCGGCTGGAATTTCGAAGGACAGGAAGTATTCAAGCGTGCGGTCAAGGCCATGGCCCAGGGCTGCGAAGAGGTCCTTCGAGAAACCGGGCTGACGGTAGAGGATGTCAGTCTGGTCGTCCCCCATCAGGCCAATAAACGCATTCTGGATGCTCTGGCAAAGCGCGTTGGCATTCCTGAGGACAAAGTCTTCGTGAATGTCCACAAATATGGCAATACTTCGGCAGGGACAATTCCTGTTGCGCTCGCCGAGGCGCTCGAAGAGGGTCGCGTCAAGCCAGGTGATTTCCTGCTGACTGCGTCATTTGGCGCCGGGCTCACCTGGGGCGCCGGGGTTGTGAAATGGGGAGAGCGGGTGACTCCGCTAGCTTTGAGTGACGCCAGCCTGCCTCCCTGTGACAAAACTGCCCTCGAAATCCTGGCGCCGCACATTGAGCGCTATGCCCGGCGTGAGGAAATGGGCTGATTTCGAGCACCTGATCGCCCAGTTTCCGGTATTCCGAGCAGATTCCTATGTAAACTGCGCCGCTGAACGCTGGACAACTGCCTGCTCTCTGGATACCTTTGCAGAGCTAACAAGCTTGGGGTCCCCCAATTAGAAAAACAACACACAAGCAAGCCAAATCTGTAAGTACGTCAAACTAATTTACGCTTTAGTTTCGTGCGGGAGTATGAAAATGATAAGAAAATTTCTGCCTACCCTGGCGCTGATATCGACTCTGGTAGCAACCATGCTGCCGTTGAGTGCTTCAGCGCAGGGCAGCGATCTCGAACCAGCCGAATCCTACAAAGTCGGCACCTTTGCCGTGAACTACGAGCAATTTGTCGGGCTCGTAATGCGCGATGACAGCCTGATTGTTGATCTGGCCGCCGCTAACCGCGCCCTCGAATTGATGCCGCAATACGCCGCAGTCAACATGCCCAATGAAATGTTGGGCCTGATTGAGCAGTATGATTACGGTTTGAAGTACCGAGTCTATGAAATTGTCAATTGGCTGGTAGAAGACGGTTTGCTGACCAGCAGCAATCGCCCTGCCTACATCCATGACGTTGACGACGTAGATATTCGCGCTCCGATTCAGTATCCAAGCAAAATCATGAACGCCGCTGTGAACTTCTACACTCACGCCTGTGAGGGTTGTAACGATGACGAGTTGGCGCGCCGTACCCAGGAGCGACGGGAGAACCGGGGCGTACCTTATTTGTTCCTCAAGCCCACCCGAGGCGCGGTCATTGGCGACGGTGAAGACGTCATCATGCCTTACGGCCGAGATGAAATTGAATACGAAGTAGAGATGGCCATTGTATTTGGTCGCTCTGGCAAATACATCTCAGCAACTCGCGCCTACGATCACGTGTTTGGCTACATGGTAGCCATGGATATTTCGGATCGCGGTGGCCGACCACCCGGCGGTTATGGCGTGCGTTCTGACTGGTTTGTCGGAAAGGGTCACGACACATTCGCTCCGCATGGTCCCTGGATTGTGCCCAAGGAATTCTACGGCGACCCGATGGAACGTCTCCATCAAATCACAGTCGTCGATGGCGTGACTGTTCAGGAAGCCCGCGCAGGTGACATGATCCACAATATCCCTGAGCTGATTGAATATGCTTCTTCACTCATTACAGTTTTCCCAGGTGACGTGCTACAAAGTGGCACCTCGGGAGGAACAGGTGCAGGTCGCGTTGAACGCGCCACAGGTTCCGGCTATCTGATCGATGGCGAGACCATTAGCGCGAGCATCGAAGGTATTGGCACGCTGACTCACCGCGTAGTACGCGAGCAGAGTGTTCCGTCAGATTTGAGTGGCTCACAACTCACGCCAACGCGTGAGTATCGCAACTAGGGTCATAAAAGCAGCGAAATCAGTACACGTTACTCGCGTACTGAATCACACTATCAAGGGCGCCGATCAGCCACAACTGATCGGCGCCCTTTCAGTTTTACCGCAAGCCGAAGTACAAATGGTAGACTGATCTAATGAAACTCACAGCGTCGATTCTTCTCATTGGGCATTTCACACCTAATACAGGTGATCTGTGTCTCTAAGCCTGCTGTTCTTCTTTACCTGTATTGCCGCACTCGTCGGATTCTGGTGGCAAAGCGACCGGATCAAGATAGTGGCTCTGCAAAAGATTACCCAAACTTGTCAGTCACAAGGCTTGCAATTACTCGACCAGACGATGGTGCTCGGTGGGCTCTGGATTGCTCGCGATGACGAAGGTCGCCTCGTGCTACGCCGGCGCTATCGATTTGAATTCACCTCGACTGGCAGCAGCCGTTACGCGGGCGAAGTAATTCTTTTCGGAAACAGAATCAGCAGCATACAGCTAGAGCCGCACATCATCCCGGAAGACAAGCAGCATTTGCACTAGACCGCCTACTTTTCTGGCGAAATACTCCGTCGCAGCGCTGGATAATACAGCGACAGCGCTGCTGCTCGCGCGACCACATAGGCAATCATCGCAATCCACAGCCCTTGCAGGGAATAGAGGTCGATCAGCACCAGCGCAAGCAACAGGAAACACAGCAACGACAAGATCGCCGCATCCCGCATTGCTCGCGTGAAAGACACACCGATAAAGATGCCATCCATCTGGAATGCCGCGAACGAAAGCAAGACGTAAAGCGCTGCGAACCAGCGCAAGTCGGTGGCAGTAGTACGCACCGGTTCGATGTCAGTAAGAAGTGAGAGCAAGCCTTCCCCCCACAACACGATAACCATGGCCAATAGGACTGCAGAGGCAAGTGCCAGGAGAGTCGACTTGTGGACTGCGTTATCGAAGCGTTCCAGATCCTTCGCGCCCCTCGCTCTCCCGACCAGAGACTCGACGACAAACGCGTAACCATCAAGAAAAAATGCCGAGAAAGAGACTAACTGTAACAGCAAATGATTAGCCGCGAGGGCGACATCGCCAAAGCGCGCACTCTGGTTCACGAAAAATGCGAACGAAAACACGAGCAGCAGTGTACGTAGCATAATATTCAGGTTCGCAGAGAGTGTAGCCAGCAACTTGCTCTGGTTCAGAATCCGTTGCACCGGCCAGAAAGCTCGCCATCCAGAACCGCGCACTGACGAGCGCAAGTCACGCCAGACCAGCCATGCAGCAAAGACAACGGCGCTCCATTCAGCAATTACAGTGCCCAACGCGATACCTCGCGCCCCCATGTCGAATACACCCGCAAACAGAATATCCAGCAGAATATTCAAACCGTTTAGAAAGAGTTGCATAGCCAATAACTGACGACTTCTGCCAAGGCCAACAAGAATCCCTGAAAATGCGAAGCCCGACAGTGTCGCTGGCGCTCCCCAGATGCGAATCGCGAAATACTCGCGCGCAACTGATTCCACTGCTTCGCTGCCATCCAACAACTCGAAAGCGAGCCATGCAATAACACTCTGGAGCAGCAACAGGACCAGGCCCAGCAACAGGGACATGAGAAGTGCTCTGCCCAGCACTGCCCGGATCTCTACAAAATCTTCTGCACCCAGGGCCTGCGCAGCGAAACCCGTAGTTCCCATGCGCAGAAATCCGAAACTCCAGTAAACAAAGGAAAAGATGAGACTACCGAACGCGATGGCTCCAAGATCGGATACCGTTCCGAAATTGCCAATAACTGCAGTATCCACAAGGCCAAGTAGTGGGACGGCCGCATTGGCGAGAATAATCGGCCAGGCACGCTGTAGCAGGAAGTAGTAGCTGAGTGTTTGTGAGGGCATGGGGCGGGCATTCTACCGCTTATAGAAGTCAAGTTTCGCGTTTGTGCGCCAGGCTAATCGGATTGAGCACAATTGGATGCTGCAGATTTTATTGGGTTTCCGGGCAATCAAAGAGAGTGAATTCGTATCAGGCTGGTGTGAATAAAACGGCTATTGGATCCGGTGCCTCAGCCCGTCATTGTCAGAGCCAGTGCGAGTGAAAGCAGCAGCGCGACGGTGGCACCAAAACTTCGACTGAACTCGCCATAAAATAGGCTACAAGTCAGGTATTACGCTGTCTGTAGCCAGTAGACTGACCGGTCTGTCTAGTAACTTTTGAGCAGCGGCTTTTAGTCAGGCGCTTCCAAGCAGTGGTATCCGTACAGTGGCCTTCTTGAGCGCCACGGTAGCTAATTCAGCGGCGATACCGCTCTGTGAATGACGTCTGGCTCGCTCTCCATGTGTCCGCACTGCAAGACGATCAACCGCAGCATCGCGTTGCGCCGGCTACTCAGCCATCGTCTGACTAACGCACTGACCGACCGAGTTGCAGTGCGAGATAATTCCTGAAATGGCGCAGCCCCCTCTGCAAATGCTGCTCATCGAAATGCGAGCGCGCAGTGATAATTGAGCCTTCGATTACGGCCAGTAGATGCACGGCGAGCTCCTGAGCAGAAGAAATACCCTCCTGACTGCCGAGCTCGGCAACGCGCGCCTGTAATGCCGGCTCGAAGATCAGTTTGAATTTCTCTTCGAAGCGCGAAAACAGGGCGCTCACGCGCTCAATCATTTCGGGATGACTGTCCGCCACTTCTACCGCGACGGTACCAAGCAGACTGCCTTGCGACCAGAGTGCAGCACTGCTCTCCTCCAGATAGTCCACGAAAGCCAGCGCACGCTCCGCAGGGTCGTCGATTTCACGATAAGGTCCGGAAGCCACCGCTTTCCAGCCTTTGACGGCATTATCCTCCAATGCCGCCAGAGCCAGCTCTTCCTTGGACTTGAAGGAATGATAAAAACTGCCTTTGGCTACCCCTGCCCTCTGCACAATCGCATCAACAGAAGTCGCACTGTACCCCCGCCCCTTCATCAGCTCCTGGGCGGCGAGGATCACCTTGTCTCTTGCGGTCAGCTTGGCCATGAAACAGCACTATAGACTGACCAGTCAGTCTAGTCAAATGGGTAACCAACAGGCTGAATTTGCTGAAGTTATTGCTATGGGAGGGTGGTTGATCGGCGGCTCGAATGGCCGCCGACCGACTGGTCAGTACATTCAATTCGAGCGCTATTCGACCCGAATTATGTGAATGTCGCTATTGTGCGTTTCCAGGAAGATGCGATCGCCACCGCCGTTAATATCACCGCGCCCGATGATGTTGCCGTCAGCATCATCCTGGATGACCAGGGGAAAATCGGTGTAGATACGGTAGTTATCTCTGGAATACCGCGATACCTCTAGATCGGCAACAATCGTCGCACCATGAGCTGCGGGGATGCGTACCGTGATATCGCCTCCGGATGACTCCAACTCAACTGTGGCATCCCTGCTGCCATCGAAGAAAGCCAGTTCCGCATCTACTCGCCCTCCTGACGTATCCGCACGAATTGGGCCTCGGCTATCTCGAATCGTGATACTGCCGCCGGATGTATCGGCATACACCGAACCATGGCTCCGCTCAATCACGATATTGCCACCGGATGTGTCTGCTTCAATGCTCTGTGCACTTCCCGCCAGAAAGATGTTGCCACCTGAAGTGTCAGCAACTACCGGCCCTTGTGCCCAGGCCGCGCGAATCGTGCCGCCTGAGGTATCAAGCTCGACCCGGCCACCGCCCTCGCCAACCTCGATATCGCCACCGGATGTATCTGCAGACATGTCGCCGCCCACATTGCCAATCCGGATGCTTCCTCCTGAAGTATCGGCCCTGACATCACCAGTCACATTGGCGATGGTGATTCTGCCTCCTGAAGTGTCGGCGCTGACATCCCCATCCACATCGCTGATATCAATCCGCCCGCCACTGGTATCCACATCGACATGTCCGGTGATGCGACCCACCTCGATCGCTCCGCCGCTGGTATCCGCGCGTACAAAGCCCTGAAGATCCGGAACGGTGATATGCCCACCGCCCGTATCCAGATCCACATTGAACTGCTCTGGCACTGTCAAATCGAAGCGAATATTTGACCCTGTCAGGCGGAACAGGGAGCGCTCACGATCGGCAATGACGACAACATCGTTGCCTTCACGGCCCACTTCGATGTTGTAGCCATTCGTATTGCGAATGCGGACTCGCACTTCGTTTCGGCTCCAGGTATCAACGACAATTGGGCCTGCGTCGCTGTTCACTACGAGCGTACCACCAGGCTCAACGTCAAAAACCTGATCGACATCCTCATTACTCGCGGCGAACGCTGTTCCTGCCAAGCAGGACGTGATCAGAAAGATTCCTGTAAGCAGAAGTCTTTCTCTGGCAACGTGAATAAGTTTCATATCTGCACCCTCTTTAACTCCGCAATAACCCAGATATCTCTGGCGGCTATGCGCGAAATCAATAAACTGTTGTCTCTGCAGTACCTTCCACTGTCTCGATAATCGAGCGCGCTTCGGCACGTATGTATTCATTGCTGTCGTTCTCCATCTGCTGACGGAAAACACGTAGTGTCTGTGGGTCGCGGTACTCCGCTAATGCATTGAAAGCCTCAACGCGGACGCCTTCGTTTACATCTTCAGATAGCGCAAAACGCAACGCTTCCTGTACCGAGTCTTCATGACGTAAGGCAACCAGAGCCTGCACGGCCTGATAGCGCACACCGGGATTCTCATCATTGCGCAGCACGTGGATTAGCGCTTCGTACACTTCATTACCCTGCGCAACTGTGCGCAGTGCATCTATCGTGTCGAGCCGGTCGGCACTGTCGATATCATCCTGCAAAGCGACAGCCATCAACCTGTTTATCGACTGATCTGCAACATTGCCAGTCACTCTGGCTTCAGATGCGAGCGAAAACGACAAGTCAATCTCGCCGCTAACTGTGTTGTAGCTGTTCACACGCAAACTGTAGATCTCATAATCATTGTCACCAATAAACTGAAATGGCGTGGCGACTTGTTGCACAGGCAAATCGCTGCCCGCAAGCGGAATACTGTCACCACCTGGCTGGCCTGTTTGCGGAGCAGAGGCAACCATGACCCCCAACGCGAAAGTCATCGCCATAGCGACTCCCTGAAATGCCACAGTCAGCGGCTTCTTGCGCAGCGCGTCGAACACAGTACCAATAGAGAACCGCGGCCTGGATTCGCGAAGCAACTGCTGCCTGATGGCCCAGCGATTGCCTTGCAGGCGCTCATCATCGATCAGCGGCTGCAAACCAGGCGGCAGTGTGGAGTCCAGACGTCGCTCCTGTTCGAGTAGCTGGCCTAGCGCCTGATCACGCTCTGCCTGTTGCTCAAAAGCCAATCGCTCCTCGTCAGCCATCTCGCCATAGAGATACTCGATAACGCGTAATTGCAATTGTTCTGAATCTGCCATAACCCTAACCCGTAATCCTGTGGCGAACTCACCGCTTCAGTGATACTCCGCCAATGACTCCTTCAATTTGTTGCGCGCCCGGAACAGGACGACCTTGATCGAATTCTCCGAGCAGGACATGATCTCGGCCGCTTCGCGAAGCTTGAAGCCTTGCTGATTACACAGCACGAAGGCCATACGCTCGTTGTCGCTCAATCTGTTCAGTGCCCGGTTAATCTGGGCATTCAGTTCGTCATCAATCATCGATCGTTCCGGCGATTGTGATTCGACATACTTCTCTTCATGTTCATATTCAGCCTGTACTGCCGCCATCTTCTGCCAGGTACGCTTTAGCTTGCGGCGATTCGACAGGGCAGTGTTCACAACGATCTTGTGTAGCCAGGTACTGAATTTACTCTCCATTTTAAAGCCCGGCAGAGCCTTGAAAGCGGCGAGTACTGCATCCTGATAAATATCATTGGCATCATCAGGTGTGTGGGCGAATCCTGCTGCGACTGCCAGCATCTGCCGCTCCGAGACACGCACAAGGCGCTCGAAGGCATTGATATTGCCTGCTACGGCTGACTGGATCAGCTCATCTTCGGTTTCTTGCAGCAACCCTGCCCCCACACACTGCCAAGTATTCTTTTCTTGCTGTCTTAGAGTCTTCGACCGGCATAAAGGTTAACAGAAGTTTGATTGCCCAACTGCTGCGGAAATGCCGTCAATTTGAAGAGTTTTTTGCCCTCAGTAAAGAATTCTGCGCCGCGCCTTTGCCTCCGGTTGCATTCCGGTGAGGCTCTGATTGGACAAGCAAGTGGGAGGCTACTGGGTCACCATTACAGACCAATAGAAGAGTCCTTGGCAGTTCTAAGTTCACGGTGCCCGGGACGGGAGTAAGAAGTAATAGCCCGATTCAGCTAAGGGAGGCTTGCTGACACTAGCCAAAACTTCTGAGCAGAGTGCGCTCAGTAATGACAGTCACGTTGATGGCCTGCCTTTTGAGCAGCAGAGCCTTTTCGATCTTTCTGCCATGGGGAGTGTAGAGCCAGTCGCGACTGGCAAGTGTGCCAATAACCAGATAGTTCACAGATTTATTGACGTTCGGTGAGAGCTGCGCGCCCTTGAGCTTCAGCATAGTCTCAACAGCACTTCTGTCGCCGCTGACAAAATCACCCGTCAGACAAAAAACCCGTTCGGCGAAATCGATGTGATCCGTTTCATCCTCCCAAACTTCGGTTGAAGCTTCGTAGCTTATTCCGGTCGGATTCACAGCAGATGACGTCACGCGACGCATGGTTTGCAGGAGATCTTCTCGCTCTTCCTCGGAGATGATCCCGTCTTCAAGAATGATATCCAGACGTTCGACGATCACACTCGCGGGCCAGATCGCTCTTACACTGTGGTTTGTAGTCAACCAGTTGCTGAGCGCTTCGACCTCGCTGTCATTCAGCACACCGTCTGAAGCAACTCCAGTCAGAAAACCCATGAGCTCATTGATTTTGTCGACGTTGCCTTGTTGCTCTTCCTCGGTACGCACGAGGAAGTTATTGATCATGTCCCGCATCTGCTGGAGTTCATCAGGACTCACTGCGCCATCAGACAGAAATTCACCGACACTCGCCAGGATGTGCTTTACTTCGTCATCGTCAGCGAGAAACTGTTGCGACTGCAACCATGCATCGAGAAACAGAAACTCTTTCTCGTTAAGTTTCTGATCGGCGACGACTCCAGCAAGAATCCCGCGCAACCCATTGAGTGCACGACGCTTCTCCTTGCTGAAACTGAACGCTTCAGTAAGGGGCGCGCCATCGACGTGTTTATTGAGTTCCATAAGACTGAGTTTATTTGGGTTTCAGGCAATCATAATGCTTTCCATCAGGACTGTCGAAACGATTCGCACGCGTCAGCAGCAGGACGCCCCCAGACACTATGCTAACGGTGAGTTGAAGCTCTCACGCGGTGCAGCCGCACCGCAACGCCCTTTGTATTCATCCAGCACTGGGTTACACTTTGCGCGCTTCAGAATTGAGCATCACCACAGGACTATGCACAGGGTCTCCAACGCTGAGCTCTTGCGCAAACATAAATGGAACGATCTACCAAGATGAATCAGACCGAAAGCAACGCGCTCGACGAGCGCTCTTTCATGGCGAAACTGCTCGCTGGCGAGTACGGACTGGCGCTGACTTACTGGGCCCTTTATTTCGTGGGGTCTGGCTTGTTCTTTATTTTTGGCAGTCAGGCCGTCGACGCGGAGAACTGGATCGAATACCTCATTATTGTCGCCGCAATGCTGGCCTACACCTTTATTCTGATCGTAGGCATACGCGCTGCGTACAAAGGACCCCAGATGTGGAAGGTCATGTCACGCACCTCATCTGTCTTCATGATTATCAATATTCTGGTTGGCATCTGCACATTGGGCTTCATTTACTAAGCCTGCTTGTCGCTCTACGGCAGACAGCCACTTATCTCGCGACACGCACTACCCTCCCCTTCGACCTGAGCCCCACATGCGCTAGACTGGGCGCAATACAGTGCATCTAAAAGGGGAGATGGTAAATTGGCCGAGGATGCCCAATTCCGGTTTGCATTAGTCGTAAAAAAAGCCTGCCCAACGTGCCTGCTGATTGAGCCGGCTATTCGGGAACTTTCTGCGCTTTGGGGCGACAGGCTCTCGATCTATGTGCAGGACGACACTTCATTTCTCGCAGACCTCGGTTCGGTAGTCGACGACACGTCGCTCGAATTCTCCTTTAGGAATGCGCTTGAAATCGTGCCGAGCTTGCTCAGATTGCAGAACGACACCGAGACAGCACGCGTCGTTGGCTGGGACCGACAGGAATGGCGCGCGTTTTGCCAACTGGAGGACCTGGGTTGCGATCTACCCGCATTCAAGCCAGGCTGCGGTTCGATGTCCCAGGATCCAGGCGTGCCAGAACAACTCATGGTGCGCTTCGGTAGCCATCAATTCTCTGCTCGCCAAATCGAACTGGCCAGTAGCGAAGATGAACTTGAGGCCTGTTTCGAGCGAGGCTGGACTGATGGTCTGCCAGTCATCCCTCCGACGCCGCTCCGCGTCATGCGCATGCTCAAGGACTACGATCTGGATTTCCAACAGCTTGTTGGCCATGTCCCGCCTGACAATGTTCCCTGTAGCGTTGAGAAAATCGCCATCAACGCTGTGATGGCTGGTTGCAAACCTGACTATTTCCCCACGGTTTTAGCAGCAGTGAGAGCGGCTCTCAAAGACGAATTCTGCATGCACGGCTTGCTCTGCACCACGTATTTTTCTTCGCCCGTGATGATCGTGAATGGCCCGGTTACCGGGCACATAGGAATGAATAGCGGCATCAATTCCCTGGGTCAGGGAAACCGGGCCAATGCCACCATCGGCAGGGCCTTGCAGCTGCTTATACGCAATGTCGGCGGCGGAAGACCAGGTGAGATAGACCGAGCCACGATGGGCAATCCCGGCAAATACACTTATTGCTTTGCCGAAGACGAGTCAGACGAATCCTGGCCATCACTGGCAATGGATCGAGGCTACAACCGAGACCAATCGGTTGTAAGTCTGTTCGCAGGTGAAGGACTGCAACCCATTCTTGACCAGCTCTCGCGCACACCAGAATCGCTCTGCAAGAGCATGGCAGCCAGCCTGCGCAGTGTCGCCCATATCAAACGCTTTGGCATGGCGGACGCAATACTGGTAGTCTGCCCGGAGCATCGGCGTGTTTTGCGCGAAGCGGGCTGGAGCAAAGAGGATTTGCGACGCAGCCTGTACGATGAATTAATGACACCTGGCTCTGAATTGCTACCTGGCGTAGGTGGTATGGCCGAAGGTATGCCCGAAAAGTTCAAGGACAAACTCTTGAACAAGTTTCGCGACGATGGCCTGCACATTATCAGCACAGGCGGCAGTGCCGGTAAGTTTTCTGCGATTATCAGCGGCTGGGTGGCAGCAGGCGAACGCGGCAGTCAGATGGTCTCGGAACTGATTGCTTAACACCAGGACACTACAAGATTCACTAACCTACAACCGGAGATTGAGATGAGCAGCGATACCCTATTGCTTGACCCAACTTCCGAACTGCAGCCGGTGGCAAAGCAGCTTCTGCCCAGACTCAGTTCACTCAAAGGCGCGACGATCGGTTTATTGGACATTTCCAAGCCGCGAGGCAAGGAATTTCTCGATGCGCTCGCGCCGCTGCTCGAAGCCAAGGGAGCGATCATCCAGCGTTATAGCAAGCCAACCTTTACGCGCGTAGCGCCGCGCGAGCTGAACCAGCGTATTAGCAGCGAGTGCGACGCGGTAATCGAAGGGCTGGCCGACTGAGGCTCCTGCACGTCGTGCAGTTTGCATGACATATTGGATCTGGAGAGCCGTGGGATACCGGCAGGCTTCGTCGCATCCAGCGAATTTCGCGACGCGGCATCAGCACAGGGCAAATCGCTCGGCATTCATCCCGCGAGTGTTTTCGTACCTCATCCCATTCAGGATCGCAGCGATGCCGAGATGGTCGAACTCGCCGAACAGGCGATAGACGCGCTGTTGGCATTGATTGTAAATTCAGCAACCGAGTCGAGAGACACCGCGTCAGGAGACGCGAATAACGAATGACATGGAGAGAAACATGAGCAAAGAAGCAGTGATAGTGGCCACAGCCCGCACGCCCATCGGTAAAGCCTACCGCGGCGCATTCAACGATACAGATGCCCCGACCCTTGGAGGCCACGCGATTGCCGCTGCACTGGCAAAGGCAGGCATAGATGCTGCTGAAGTCGATGATGTTGTCATGGGCTGTGCCATGCAACAGGGAAGCAGTGGATACAACATAGGACGCACGGCGGGCGTCGCTGCCGGGTTGCCAAGCAGTGTCGCGGGTATGAGCATGGATCGCCAATGCGGCTCAGGCATGATGGCAATTGCTACCGCGGCCAAACAGATTCTCGTTGATAACATGCCAGTCGTCATTGGCGGCGGGCTCGAGTCAATCAGCCTGGTACAGAACGAGCACCGCAATACCTATCGCGCTCAGGATCCGAACGTACTGGCCAAGTCGCAACACGCCTATATCTCCATGCTGGAGACTGCTGAAATCGTTGCCAAACGCTACAACATCAGTCGCGAACAGCAAGACGAATATGCGCTGCAAAGCCAACAGCGCACAGCAGCAGCTCAACAAGCTGGGCATTTCGCTGACGAAATCGTGCCCCTGCCATCCAAGATGCTCCATCTCGATAAGGAAACCAAACAGCAGAGCGTACACGATGTGTTGCTCGACAAAGATGAAGGCAATCGGCCGAGCACTACACTCGAAGGACTCAACGGTCTGAAACCGGTCTTCGAGGGCGGGGTAATCACTGCTGGCAATGCCAGCCAGCTCTCGGACGGCGCCTCCGCCAGTGTTTTAATGGATAGCAAACTGGCAGAACAAAAAGGCTTGCAACCTCTCGGTGCATACCGGGGACTCGCCGTAGCCGGAGTCGACGCCGATGAAATGGGCATAGGCCCAGTTGCTGCCGTTCCGAAATTACTTAAACGATTCAATCTATCCATGGATGACATCGGCCTTTGGGAATTGAATGAGGCGTTTGCCGTACAAGTGATCTATTGCCGAGATCACCTGGGCATTCCCAATGACTTGCTGAACGTCAATGGCGGGGCCATATCCATTGGTCACCCATATGGCATGAGTGGCGCACGCATGGTGGGACACGCACTCATCGAAGGTAAAAGGCGCGGCGCAAAGTATGTTGTTTGTACCATGTGCATAGGAGGCGGCATGGGCGCTGCCGGACTGTTCGAAGTGTATTAAAAGTTGGTACGCTACTCTGTTGCTCAGCCAGGCTAGTCGGGATCGGGCCTCACCGCCCCCCGATTAGCCTTCTTGCCAGACACCTTTTTCTTCTCTTTTATACGCTTTTCGCGTTGCGCTTTCCCAGGGCGCGTCGCGATGCGGTTCTTGACCGGCTTTGCCAGCTCCGCGATCAATGCGTTCAGTCGCTCGAGCGCATCTTCGCGATTCCGTTCCTGACTGCGATAGCGTTGCGCCTTGATGACAACGCAACCAGCCGAGTTGATACGCCGATCGCTGCTCTGCAAAAGTTGTTGCTGCACAGACTCCGCCAGGCCGGAACGACGCACATCAAAACGCAGCTCAACCGCAGTGGCCACTTTGTTCACGTTCTGTCCCCCAGGCCCACTCGCGCGAATCGCGCTACAGCTCAGGGCATCTGATTCCCAGGTGACATAACTCATACTCAAATTCTCCAATGTGCGTAGGCACTGCTAGTTTTGGAATGTTGGCAATACGCCAAGCTGCCTCGTACTTTGGCTGCGATAGCAGCACGCTTAAACGGGCTGGATTTCTTGCTATGCCTGACGGACTGGGTTAATGTCAGCCTCAGCCTGACCAAGCAGTAATGGTGACGGAATAAGCAACAAATTTAATAAGTTAGCTAAAATTCAGAACAAAGAAAACAAAGAATCAGCCTATGAAATCCCTACTCCCTGCGCTTAAATTCACGGCCCTTTCCTTTACTCTGACACTTGCTGCACAGCTCAAGGCACAGGATCAGGAGCCGGTACGCATTGCGTTCATCGATCCGTTGACGGGTGCCTTCGCTTCCATCGGCACCAGCGGCCTCACCCAACTGCAATTTGCGGCAGACTATTTCTACAATTCCAAAGGGGGGATTCTGGGCGGTCGCATGATCGAAATCGTTCCGTTTGATAACAAGCAGAGCCCTACCGAGACCCAGATTCAGTTTCGTCGTGTAATCAGCGAAGACATCCGCATCATTTTTCAGGGCAACAGTTCAGCAGTCGCCAATACCCTCAATGACGCCGTGTCGCGTCATAATCGCAGAAACCCTGGCGCTGAGATACTGCATATGAACTACTCGGCGGTTGATCCCATTTTAACCAACGAAGAGTGCAGCTTCTGGCACTTCCGGTTCGACTCGCACGCCATCATGAAACTGGATGTGTTGACGGATTTTATTGCCGACCAGGAAGAAATAAAAAATCTTTATGTGATCGGCCAGGACTATTCCTTTGGCCACGTGGTCTCTGAAACCACCGAAGCGATGCTGGCTGAAAAGCGTCCCGACATAAACATAGTCGGCAATGAGTTTCACCCTATCGGTCAGGTGAAAGACTTCACGCCGTACGTGACCAAGATCGGTTCTTCAGGTGCTGACGCGGTGCTCACTGGAAACTTTGGTGCAGACATGGTGTCGCTGGCGCGTTCAATTATCGACTCGGGCCTCGATATTCCGATCTATACGTTCTACGCAGCGTTCGATGGCATCACAGCGACATTGGGGGAAGACGGCAAGAACCAGATCCACCTGGTCCACAACGAAGCCTCTAATCCTTACGACTCACAGGTTCGTATCGACTTCAATCGCGCTTTCAAGGCGGCGCACCCTGATCGCGATGTTACCCAGCCACGCATCATCAATGGCCTGCAAATGCTGGTCAACGCAATGGAAGTTACACAGAGCACTGATCCATACGACCTGGCACTGGCCATGGAAGATATGCGCTACACTACGATGACCAATGACGCCGCATGGATGCGACCCGACGATCATCAGTTGATACAATCCCTGCACATTTCTGTACACACCGACGAAGGCATCATGTTTGATGCCGATAATTCAGGGTTCGGCCTGTACACAATCCACAGCGTGGCTCCCGAAGACACGATAATGGAACATAGCTGCCAGATGCGGCGACCGCGCCGCTAATTAAAATGCATGTGCTAGCAAGACAGGACGTCAGCGAGACAACATGATTGAAGTATTGGTATTTGCCACACTGAACGGCCTCGTAACAGGCCTGCTCCTATTCATGCTGGCCAGTGGTCTCACACTGATCTTCAGCATGATGGGTGTACTCAATTTTGCGCATGCCAGCTTCTACATGCTGGGCGCCTATTTTGCTTACTCGATCAGTCTGCATCTGGGATTCTGGACTGGACTTATCGTTGCCCCACTCGTAGTTGGTCTACTTGGCGCTCTCGTGGAACGCTACGGCTTGCGTAAGGTTCACCAGTCTGGCCACGTTGCCGAACTGGTATTCACTTTTGGCCTGGCCTTCCTCATCGAGGAAGCCGTGCAATTCTTTTGGGGGCCTGACACCAAGAATTACCAATCCCCCGATATCCTCGATTTTCCGCTGTTCATGTTGTTCGGACAGGAGTTTTCAGCCTATCGCGGATTCATGATCGCTATTTCGATCGGCATCTTTATCGCGCTTTATTACGTACTGACGCGCAGCAGGGTTGGCATCATTATCCAGGCTGCCATCACCCATCCACACACAGTAGCCAATCTCGGCCACAACGTGCCGCTCATCTTCATGGGCGTGTTTGGTGTTGGCACTGCCCTGGCTGCTGTAGCCGGAGTGATTGCGGGCCCTGTACTCACGACCTTTCCTGGTATGGCGGTTGTCTTGGGCAGCATCGTGTTTGTCATCGTAGTTATTGGCGGGTTGGGTTCCCTGGCCGGGGCATTTATTGCCTCCCTGCTTATTGGACTGCTGCAGTCTTATGCTATTGCCTCAGATGTCGGCATGCCCGATTTACTGGCGCTCCTCGGGGTCGAGTTTGCTCGCGACCACCCCTTGAGTGATCTCTGGAGCATCACCCTGCCTCAGGTGGCTCCCCTGCTGCCATTCCTGCTGCTGGTACTGGTCTTGATTTTCCGGCCATCCGGGTTAATGGGCAAACGCGAAGCATGAGCACACTAGTCAAGAAATCATTGCCATGGGTAGGCTATCTGCTGACAATGCTCGGCTTGCCGCTGCTATTCAATTCCGTGCTCGCCATCTCGATACTGAACCAGATGGCGATAGCGATCGTGTTCGCACTGTCCTACAACATGCTGTTGGGCCAGGGAGGCATGCTTTCCTTTGGGCACGCGGTGTATTTCGGTCTCGGTGGTTTTCTCGCAGTCCACGCGTTGATCATGATCGAGTTCGAAACTGTCTATTTCTCGATCATCTATATTCCTCTGGTTGGGGGAATCTTCGGTTTACTCGCAGCCTTGTTCATAGGTAGTTTCTCGACGCGCAAAGCCGGCACAGTTTTCGCCATGATCTCGCTCGGAGTAGGCGAACTGATCGCTGCTTCCTCGCTGATTTTTGTGAGCTTCTTTGGTGGCGAGGCTGGCGTCAGTGGCGACCGCACCTTCGGCCCACCCTTGTTCGGCATCGAGTTCTTCCAGAATATAGAGATCTACTATCTGGCGGCAGTGTGGGTCTTCATCGCGACTCTGTTCATGTACCTTTTCACCCAAACCCCTGCTGGACGCATGGCGAATGCGGTGCGAGACAATCCGGAGCGTGCCGAATTCATTGGCTACAGTGCACGTTGGGTGCGCTTCATCTCTTTCGCCGCCGCTGGCTTTTTCGCTGGCGTTGCCGGTGGCCTGTTCGCGCTGAACTACGAATTCATAACGGAAGAAAACCTGAACGCCGCCACGTCTGGCCGCGTGTTGTTGATGGCGTACATCGGCGGACTTGGCTACTTTATCGGGCCGATCATCGGCGCAGTTGTCCTCACCTTGATGAATTCCTTGCTGAGTAACTACTCGGAACTCTGGATGTTATACCTGGGTATTCTCTTTGTGCTTACGGTCATGTTTCTGCCCCGGGGCTTTGCCGGCTTCATCATGATGCATCAACTGGCGTGGGCGCAGGGGAAACTTAAATCCCTGGCCATTCCCTATCTGATTACTGGCCTACCCGCCGCCGTGTTTACCAGCCTCAGCATTGTGATGATCGAATTGAGTCATCATGAAGAAGGCGCCATGCACCTGCTGGGCGTAACGCTGGCGCAGGATTCAGCCATAACCTGGATCACCTTGCTTGTTGCGACAGCAGCTGCCTTTTATGGAACGCGACTGACACTTCCCCAACTCAGGAACGCCTGGGAAGAGGCGAATCATCTCTCATCTGACAGCTCTGGGAACGAGGAGCGCGACGTGGTGACCCGGCCATGAGCATTCTTTCACTTCAGGGCGTATGCAAGAATTTCGGTGCCACCAAGATTATTCAGAATGTCGATCTCGACATCATAGAAGGCGAGAAACACGCGATAATCGGGCCCAATGGGGCCGGGAAGTCGACCTTGTTCCATCTCATCAGTGGTCGCTATCAAGTTAGCGCCGGCCGCATTCAGTTTAAAAACCAGGCTATTCATAACAAGCCCCCTTATGAAATCAATCGACTGGGGCTCGCGCGCAGTTTTCAGGTAACCAATATCTTTCCGCGACTCAATGTGTTTGAGAACATGCGTTGCGCGCTGCTCTGGAGCCGTGGCTATGGCTATTCATTCTGGCAATTGCTAGGCAGGCAGAAGAACCTGAATGAAGAAGCAATGCACATGCTGGATCAAATTGGTCTCACGGATCGGGCTAAAATCCCGGCTGGAGAACTCGCCTACGCTCAACAGCGCGCACTCGAGCTGGGCATCGCAGTAGCTGGCGGAGCCGAACTGATTATGCTCGATGAACCTGTTGCAGGGATGAGCCATAGTGAAGCAGAGAACGCGGTCGACCTGATCCGTCGGATAACCGAAGGCAAAACACTGGTAATGGTTGAGCATGACATGAATATTGTGTTCGATGTCGCCGACAGAATTTCAGTTCTTGTCTACGGTGAGGTGATTGCAACAGATGTCCCGGAAAAAATTCGCGGTAACCCCAGAGTTCAGGAAGCCTATTTAGGCGAGGCAGCCACCAGTGCTTAAGGTCAACGATCTGCATGCCTACTATGGTAAGAGCCATATACTCCAAGGCGTTAACTTCCATGTCGCAGAAGGTGAAATAGTCAGTCTGCTAGGTCGTAACGGCGTGGGACGCTCCACCACCGTGAAGACTATTATGGGTGAAGTGGCTCCCACTGGCTCCATCGAGTTCAAGGGACAAGAGATCGCCGGCAAGCGAAGCTTCGAAATCGCTCATCTCGGCCTGGGTTATGTGCCAGAGAACAGAGACATCTTCCCGACACTCACTGTCCGCCAAAATCTCCTGCTCGGCATGAAATCCAGCAAGAAAGAAGGCCGCTGGAAGATGGGCGAAATGTTCGAGATGTTTCCCAATCTGGCCGAAAGAGCCGATGTGCACGGCGGAGTCTTGAGCGGCGGAGAGCAGCAGATGCTGTGTATGTGCCGCACGCTGATGGGCGATCCGGATATGATCATGATTGATGAACCCACCGAGGGCCTGGCACCGAAAGTTGTCGAGCAGGTTGGTCAGTTACTCAAAGAAATTGCCAGCCGTGGCGTCGCGATACTGCTGGTGGAGCAGAAACTCGCAATCGCCATGGAAATTTCTCATCGCGCCTACATCATGGGGCACGGCCAAATTGTCTGGGAAGGCACACCTCAAGAGCTACGCGCAGCAGACGCGATCCGGGCCGAGTGGCTCGAAGTCTGACCTTTTGCACCTCTGTCAGCAGATCCACGGTGCGCGGTCTTTGCCACTCGTCAGTTTCGATGCTGCAATAAAAACTACATATAACTGACATATACTTCCCTATCCGCCAAGTGTTGCGCACGACTCGGCAATTGCTACTCATCTGAAGGGGTTTCTCGAATGCATGGGTGCAGAGCGATTGCGCTTCACAAGCCGCGATGCAATCAATCCACTACCTCTAATGAAGCAAGTCATGAGCCCAATTTCAGCGCCAAGCAGTAACAAAATAGTCGTTCGAATTCAGCAATGTGTGTTGCTGGCAGTTATTCTTCTGCAAGGAATGCTGCAGTCGGTGTACGCCTGGGATAGTGTTGGACATCGCATAAGTGCGGCTGTGGCGCTCCACTTCATATCCGAGGAGACCCGAGCTGAACTTTTGCAAATTCTCGCGGCTCATCCTCGCTATGAAGAAGATTTTCTGGATCAGCTTCCGGGATTCATTGAGACAGGCGACGAAGACGCTATGACTGAATGGCTACTCGGACAGGCCGCATACTGGCCCGATATTGCCAGAGGCTTGCCCGGTCAGCAGCGCGAGCAGTTCAACCGGCCGCCCTGGCACTATACTGATGGCGCCTGGGTAAGAGGGTCGGCACTGACACAAGGAAATCTGTATCTTGGCATCGACGCTTTTGCCGATCAGGCCGGGGAAAACGGCGCTACGATCCGGAACGAGACCGACGCTCACAATGTAATGACGGCGATCGACTTCAATACACAGATTCTGTCTGATGCTAGCTACCCTGCTGAACAGCGCGCCGTTGCACTTTGCTGGGTCCTGCACTTAATGGGCGACATTCATCAACCGATGCATACTGGATCGCTCTATTCACGCCACACTTTCAGAAGTGGAGATCTTGGCGGCAATCGGATCCCCGTAGCGATAGGCAATGCCGGTGCGAATGAGCGACTCAATCTCCATGCTGCCTGGGATGGCGCCTTGCGAAAATACGGAGTGGCAGACAGCCTGCCGGAGATTCTCACACTGGTGAGCGGATTCACTGCTCCTCGCATCCAGGGTGTTGCCTCTGACTGGTCTGCCTGGATGAGCGAAAGCCGCCAGTTGCTGCACTCTGTTGTTTATTCAGACGCGATTCTCAGCGCCGCTACCGAAGCAGACGCACAGCAATTGCAGGAGATCGCAGAGCCCGTTCAGCTCAGCGAGGACTATGTCATCCGCATGGAGCAACTCGCCAGACAGCGGCTTGGTCTTGCCGGACTCCGCCTCGCGATCTGGTTTGAAAACGAATTGCCCTGACACACCAGAGCAATAGCTCTCACTCATTACGCCGTGCTGCGCTGCTTGCCAATAGCCGCCGCGCCACAACAGCTTAACAACACATTGCGCAACAGACGAAAACCGACTTCGCCTTCCAGACTCATGATGGATTCCGGATGGAACTGAACTGCGGACATGGGCAAAGACTTGTGTTCTATAGCCATCACCCTGTCGTCGTCGCTGCGTGCTGTTACACGCAGACATTTCGGCAGCTTCGCAGCTACCAGTGAGTGATACCTTCCCGCAGTAAACTGTTCGGGAAGGCCAGCGAACAGCGCACTCCCTGTATGCCTCACCGTGGAAGGTTTGCCATGCATGGGATAGTCCAGTGTTTCCAGACTACCACCGAAATACTCAACGATTCCCTGCAAGCCCAGGCAAACACCGAACACCGGAATTCCCTTGTTGTTTGCCAGCTCAATCGTCGCGTGCATGGCGAAATCTTCAGGGCGCGAGGGGCCTGGTGACAGTACAAGCAGATCGACCTGGTGTTCGTGCAAATAAGCCCTCGCCGCTTCGGGTCGCAACGTAATGAGTTGCGCTCCACAGCGACGAAAATAGGCAGCGAGATTGTGAACGAAGGAATCCTGATGATCTACCATCAGGATTCGCAGTTTTTGAAACTCCCTGGCATAGTCCTCGCTCTGCCCGAGGGCAGATCTATCATGTCCATCGCTGCCCGGCACCTGCTGACCCCGCACAGCGTCCAGAAGCGCAGACGCTTTAAGTCGAGTTTCCGCTTCCTCAGCCTCCGGATCCGAATCGAACAACAGCGTCGCACCAGCCCGAATCTCCGCGACACCGTCCTTGATGCGCATCGTGCGCAGAGTCAGGCCTGTATTCAGATTGCCATTGAATCCAATGTGTCCCATGGCACCCCCGTACCATAGGCGTGGCGATTTCTCGAAGCGCTCGATGTATTGCATCGCTGCAAGCTTGGGGGCGCCGGTAACAGTCACAGCCCAGGTGTGAGCAAGCAATCCGTCCAGTGCATCCAGATCTTCCCTCAGTCGCCCCTTGACGTGATCTACCGTGTGAATGAGGCGCGAGTACATCTCGATCTGTCTACGGCCGATTACTTCAACAGTGCCAGGCTCACACACTCTGGCTTTATCATTGCGATCGACATCGGTACACATCGACAGCTCGGACTCGTCTTTGCTGGAATTGAGCAAGGTAAGAATCTGCCTGGCATCGCTAATCGCATCATCACCACGACGGATAGTTCCCGATATGGGGCAGGTCTCTATCTCTCGCCCGTCAACCCTGACAAACATCTCCGGCGACGCAGCGACGAGATACTCCTGCTCTCCAAGATTCATCAGCGCGCCGTATGGCGCCGGATTTGCCTTCTGTAGGCGTTTGAAAACTGCTGCCGGACTGTCTTTACAAGGCTCATAGAAAGTTTGCCCGGGTACAACCTCAAACAAGTCACCGCGGCGAAAATAGTCCAGCGCGCGTTTCACCTGAGCAGTAAACTCCCCCTGTTCGTGATCTGATTCTCGGGCGACGCTGATTGCTGGCGCAAAGGCGATGCGCTCTCCACTTCGCCTGAAGCCACCGGTTGTCTCAGTGCGCAACTCAGAATCCCAGCTTCGGCAATTGAATTCGTAGCTGTAGCACTGGCTACGCTCGCTACGATGATCAGTCACAGTAATCTGGTCGGGCAGATAGAGAACCAAATCCCGTTGCCCCGAATCTCGCGATTGATAGCGCTCCACATCTTCAAACTGAAAGGTGAGATCGTAGCCGAAGGCACCATAGAGCCCGAGGTAGTTGTCGGCAGTGCTGCGAAAGTGATTCACGACGGCACGCAGCACAGTAAATACGCTCGGTCTCCGGCTGCGATCTTCCTCGGGTACATCTAGCGCAGAGGGCAGCACCAGCAACTCTATCTGTAGAGGGCTCTGATGGGTGATCCTGATACTGTCGAGTTCGACTATAGCTGCGTAGAGCTCGGGTAGCAGTATTTCTCCCCGTTTATTCAAGGCAGTGATACTCATCGCCCGATCGCGGGCAACAATCTCAACTGGAGGATTTACGAAGCCAATATCCCAGCGAGCATAACGCCCTGGATACTCGAAACCGGAAGCAAGCAGCACTCCGCGCTGGTGATCCAAAGAGTCGGCAATATCGCTGCTCGCCGATTCATAATCGACAGCACGCAGCATTCGGCGCACGACCATGCCGCTATCAGTCTTGAAATGATTGTGTTGAGAGTTTTCCTTCACCATGAGCTGACTCCTTGCTAACCGCAGGGGTCATGGCGAACTGGAATTTTTTAGAAAATAATAGGCCACCGTAACCCGCAGGCGGCCAGAGGTAAGAACTAGACTTGTGTCTCCTGGCAGCCGTGATTGTCGAGCCACCAGAAAAAATAACGTATATTCATAACGCGGCGATAATGCGTCAGCAGCCGGGGCAAGTCAACCCACAATATTCAACGCCCCATCGCCACTTAATCAAATCCCTGTTTTTATTGAATTTTTTCTGATCAAACAATCGCGCGATCTCGCGATGAAGCCCGCGTGCGTTGTGCCTCTCAGAGGGGTTCCGGCATAGCGCCTGATTACGATCAAACGCTATACTGCCCAACTCTGACAATAATAAAATCATGCAGGTAGCTCATCATGAATTCCATGTACGACGAACTACGCCCTAGCAAAAACTTTTTCCGCAACATTCGACTCAATCGAGCAATTCTCCGTAACTCCATTCTGCTCAGTACGGTTTTACTCTTCGCCAGCAGCTTGCTGGAAGCAGCAGAATTCTCCCGCGTGCGTGCCGACAGAGCAGGTATGTCGAGTGAGCGGCTTGAACGCCTGGACGAGACCATGAAAGCCTACGTCGATGCTGGTTCACTCGCGGGGCAAGTCATTCTGGTACTGCGTGAAGGTCGCATCGTCTATTCCGCAGCCAATGGAGCACGAGATATTGAAGCCGGGCTGCCAATGACGCAGGACAGTATTTTTCGCATCGCGTCGCAAACCAAAGCCATAGTCAGCACCGGGATCATGATTCTGCAGGAACAAGGCAAACTGGACATAAGTCACGCCTTGAGCCGCTATATTCCTGAATGGGCGAATATGCAGGTTGCTGTAGCCAACGACAATGGCGGATACACACTCGAAGCAGCGAGGCGCCCCATTACCCTGCGCCATCTGTTGACCCACACTGCAGGCATGAGCTACGGCAGTGGCCCGGCACAAAGCGCCTGGGAAGAGGCTGGTTTTCAGGGCTGGTATTTTGCCCATCGCAATGAACCGGTACTCGCGTCCATCAAACGCATGGCTGCGTTGCCGCTTGATGAACACCCAGGGGAAGCCTGGATCTACGGTTACAACACCGACATTCTCGGTGCGGTCATAGAGGTTGCCAGCGGAATGGACCTTGCCAGCTTCCTGCAACAGGAAATCTTCGGCCCATTGCAGATGCGAGATACGCATTTCTTCCTGCCGCAGGAAAAGGCAGAACGCCTCGCGGTGGTTTATCGACCTCGCCAGGGCGGCGGGATCGAAGCTATCCCGTCTACCGATGGCATGCAGAGCCAGGGTCGCTACATCGAGGGTCAGGGGCCAAACAGAAACTTTTCTGGCGGAGCCGGATTGCTTTCTACCGCACGGGATTATGCTCGCTTTCTGCAGATGACCCTCAATGGCGGCGAACTGGATGGAGTGCGAATTCTCTCGCCGAAGAGCATCGAACTGATGACTACCAATCACCTTGGCGATATTCCGTTTCGTAACGGGACTGGCTTTGGCCTGGGCTATTCAGTCGTAACTGATCTGGGCAGTCGGGGCTCACTCGGGTCCGATGGCGAATACGGTTGGGGCGGTGCTTACCATTCAACTTACTGGGTAGACCCGGAAGAAGAACTGGTGGTGGTTTATTTAACGCAGCTGATACCGAGCAACGGGCTGGATGACTATAGCAAGCTTCGTAATGGGATCTATCAGGCAATCGTGGAATGACACGGAAACAATAATAAGAAAGGAGTCATGTAATGAGAATTCTAGTCGCAGTATTCACGCTGTTGTTGTGCACACAGGCGAGCGCGCAACTGGCCAGCCCTGACGCTCAGGGCCTCACCTACGGCCATGTTCACCTCAACGTCACGGACATCGAAGCACATACCCGGATCTGGCAAGACTATTTTAATGGTGAGCTTGTACAGCGCGGCCCGATAACAGGCATCAAACTACCCAATCTCGTAATCCTCTTCACCGAGCGTGAGCCTACCATGGGGTCACGAGCCACATTTATGGATCATTTTGGCGTAAAGGTTCGCGATATCGACAGCTTCCTCGCCGATTGGGAAGCGACTGGCCTTGAAATGGGACGTATTTTTACCGGCGCTGAAGGCCAGTCAAATGCCTATGTGACATTCCCTGACGGGGTCTATGTTGAACTGCAGGAGGACCAGTCCTTACACGAGGAAATCACGGGCTACCACATCCACTTTTATTCGGAAAACCCACAAGCCCTGCTGGAATGGTACAGCGAACTATTGGGCAGTGAAATCAAGCCGAGGGGCAGCATCGGTACAACAACGAATGTACCTGGAATGAATCTGAGTTTCAGCATGGCCCGCGACCTGAGGCAAGCGACAGAAGGCGCTGCAATCGATCATATCGGGTTCGAAGTCACCGACCTGGAAGCATTTTGCAGAACGCTGGAGGCACGCGGAATTGAATTTGATGTACCCTATCGCGAAATTCCAGCAATCGGGCTGGCAATAGCCTTTATTACCGATCCAGACGGTGTACGCATCGAGTTTACAGAAGGACTTGTCGATTACTAGGCGAAGCGCTTTTAGCCATCCGATGAGGCTTAGTCGTTAGCTCTGTCGTCACGGTTGTTCAACGCGCGTTGTAGCAACCGCTGCACCCACGCGGGCAGGAAGTCGCTATGATCTTCCTGCCAACGCGCAAGGGCGGCAAATCTAAATCCCTGCTTTGCCCCCTGCAGGCCAATGCGATACCCGAGAAATGCGACCAGTACCCAGAGCAACATGGATCCCGACGGCCAATAAGTGAACCAGATCAGCCCTTGCAACATATTGCCCAGCTGATTGAGCAGGAAATCGATGAGAAAGCTGACGGCACCCCCGCTAAACAACTCTCCCCATGTGGCCGCTGAGAACAGAAACTCAATGAATTGGGTGACTTCGATCACCGCGAACGTCCACAGCCCCGCAAGGCCGTAGAAGCCACTGCCAAACCACATCCACTTGTCGTAAACGAAACGTGTCTTGCTCTGCTTGGCACCTACTGAAATCGCTGATGATTTCAGGTGCTTGATACTCTCTTTTAGCGCCTCAGAGTCGAGTTCTCTGTCGAGATCGCCATTGTCAAACAGCCAGCTGAACAAGAACCAACTGGCCAGCGCTAGTGGGGCCCCCAGACAGGTTACAGCCAACAGCAAGTCGAGCAACATGGCAATCCAGTCTCCTTTTCAATACAACGCCACTGCGCAGACGATCAGTCGTCGCCTGGAATAGCGCTTCCAGCTGCCTCGTGCCGAACCTCGAGTGGCATTAACGCTGCACGAATGGCCGCTCCCCAGATCAGGTTGCCCATGTCATTCAGATGCAGATTATCTTCCACAAAGATATCGTCCATCACCGTCCCGTCGGCCCAGAGAAATGGCGTTGCGACATCGACGTAGTGTACCAGTGGATCAGACTCGGCAATTTCTTCGAATCCCGCACTTACCCGTTGTGCAGCATCCCAAACATCTACTCGCAACACACTTGGCTTGACAGATAGCACATAGATTCTCGTAGCCGGCAGCTCCTCATGCACGCGATCAACGATTTGCTGGAACTGTCCAATAATCGTCTCTTCCGCAATGCCGAACGCCGTGTCATTGTCACCCTCGTAAATCAGGATTGCCCTCGGGGAATAACGCAGAGCAACGCGATCCAGATGATAGAGCACGTCTTCCATGACACTACCGCCAAATCCTCGCGGAATGACGGTAAGCGGCGCAAGAGCCGCAATGGACTGCTCATTCCATCTCGCAATACTGGAACTACCAGTAAGGACGATGGCGTTTTCAGGAGGGGGTGACAGGCGATCCTGCTCATCGAAGCGTTGCATCGCTTCCTCCCATCGAGTGGGATCGATATCTCGTTGCGCCACTGACCACGGCGCAATCAGGACCAATAATAAGGCAATGAGCATTCGCTGGGTAATCAGAGTGTTTTTATTGTTATTCATAGCGGCCTCTTGGCGTTTCTGTCTGACCATTCACATTGCGATCCAGGCGCCTTCACAGCTACCTGATTTCGCATCCTGGCTACAGTTTACGCATTCGAGCGCAGCACAGGAAGAGTTGTTGCAGCCAGGTCATTCAGGTTTTTGTAAGTACTGACTCATATAATGCAGTGCATCCCCGATACTGCCTCCCCAGGCGGCAAAATCGTGATCCCCATCGAATATCCGCAACTCCGTGAAGTCCGGCTGGTGCTCTCTAAGTGCCTGGTAGAACACCGCAGCATGATAGGCGATGTCGAATCGATCATGGTCACCGGTATTGATATAGAACGGGACGACGATGTCCTGAGACTTGTATGACTCAATAAAGGTCACCCAATTGTTTTGCTCCCAAAGACCCGCATCGAATTCGCCATTGCGCAGAAAGGTATCCTGACTCATAGCGGAGGAATCGTCAGGAGGAACCGGAGCATAGACTGCCGGACTAAGAGGTGCAGCGGCGGCAAACAGTTCCGGATACTGCAAGGCGATATTGGCCGCACCAAAACCCCCGGCAGAATACCCCCCAATCGCTCGACCTCCACGCTCGGAGAGTGTTCTGTACTGCTCATCGATATGTGGAATCAGTTCTTTTACAAAGGAAGTCAATACTGGCTCATGCCCATCCGCCCACCAGTAACGTGGATCGGCAGGAGTGACCAGCAGTAATGGCATTATCTCTCCTGCAGCGATGAGCGCATCAACCTGCGCCTGCAGATCAGCTCCCTGAAACCAACTGTTCTCGGTGCCTCGATTGCCATGTAATAAATAGACAACCGGGAATTCTGCAGCGCTCTGCGCATAAGCATCCGGAAGATAGATGTTATAAACGAATTCCCGGCCCAAAAGCTCGGACTGCATCTTTGCGCTTAATACGTCTGAAGCTGAGACAATTTGCCAGCTCTGGACACTTATTAATAAAAGCGTTGTAGCTCAAGATCTAATCAGGCTCAGGAAGTTGAATTCAGTGCTTGTTTTGCGATTCATAATGTTCTCTATTATTCAGAAGAGCATTGCCAACGAGCTGAGCAGTATACCGCGCAGCCTATACTCTTAGAAACCACAGGCCAGTTAGCTGCGGTAATCCAAACTACCCGTCACAGCATATTGAGCTGAATGGTTCTGGTAAAGCATTGCATGGCGGGCCGCAGAATATTGCCTGGTCCGTTTGCAGGCAGCATTTCAATTAATTTCTTCTGACACCGAGGGGCACTTTTTATGGAACCCGGCCGATTCGATGCCTTTATGCCACATGGCATGTGCTATATGTGGCGATGGGACATTCTGTTGCTTCATGTCGGATCTGATCTACTCATCGCAGCAGCCTATTTCTCTATTCCTGCCGCCCTCTTCGTTCTTATTCGTAAGCGACCGGACATGCCGCGCGGCATTATCAAACTATTTGTCGCTTTCATTCTGCTTTGCGGTGTAACGCATGTCATCAGTGTGTTTGTCGTGTGGGAGCCGATATATCTGATTCAGGGATTCGCGAAACTTGCTACCGCACTTATCTCGGTTGTAACAGCCACAGTGCTCTGGCCACTCATCCCGAAAATTATTGCCATGCCGAGCGTTACCGATCTGGAGTGTCGCAATCAGGAAATCGCAGCACTCAACAAGCGCCTGGAATCGCGTCTGGATAGCCTCTCCACACTGGCCGGTGGCGTGTCCCATGAATTCAACAACCTGCTCACGATAATTGCAGGCAACGCTGAATTGCTGGATCAGAAAATCACGGCCTCAGACGAGCGCAGAAAGTTGAAATCGATTCAGCAGGCTGCCCTGCGGAGCGCAGATATCTGCTCCAAGATGTTGGCTTATTCGGGAAGCGGGCACTTTGTTATGGAAGAAATTGAATTGGCCGGGTTTCTGCGCCATACGCTCTTGGTAAATGACAGGAAGATCCCACTTCAACTGCAAACAGTAGCCAATCTGGCGACCATTCAGGGCTCACCAACACAAATTAAGCAATTGCTGGACACTTTAATTGATAATTCAGAGGAAGCGATCGAAGAGGCGCGTCGAGAATTTGGTCAGATCACGGTAACTGCATATGAACAGAGCCTGGACCAGGATGCGCTGGCAGAAGCGGAGTTCGAGCATCACTGCGAGCCCGGCAGCTACATCGTGTTGCAGATCGAAGACAATGGCGTCGGTTTAACAAAAGAAACACGAGAGCATATGTTTGAGCCCTATTACACAACCAAGTTTACCGGGCGGGGACTGGGCCTGGCAGCCGTGCAAGGAATTGTTCGTGGTCACAATGCCGCATTGTTTGTAGAAAGTCAGACAGGTCAAAGTTGCAAAATCAGCATCGCCTTTCCACGGCTGGCAATTAGTGAATGCAACTACAAGACACCAACGTGTCGCTCTCCCAAACTGATTCTTATCGTTGATGACGAACGATCTGTGCTGGATGTCGCTCGCGCCTATCTTGAAGAGTTGGGTATCCGCACACTAACAGCCGAGAACGCCGAACAGGCGCTTTCTCTCGCTGAAGAATACAAGGGCGAGATTGACGCGCTTATTCTCGATTATTTGATGCCCGATAGCACAGGCCTTCAGCTACTGGAGAAAATCTCGGAGAAGCTGACTGTCGATACCTATCTCACCAGCGGGTTTACTCGAGGAGAAATCAGCGATCCCGGTATCCACGCAGTGTTGACTGGCTTTATCGCCAAGCCGTTCAACAAGAAGATATTCCTGCAGCTCTTCGGACAGCGCAACAGGATCAACTAACTACTAAAGTTCTGGTTCTTCTTCGGCTACTGTGAACTCGACCATATGCTGCAGATCCTTGTAGCTGTAGGGCTTGTGCAACACGTGCAGTTTTCTTCCATTAGGTAGAATTGTGTTTTGCGGAAGTGCATCACCGTAACCAGTACTGAGAAGTACCCTGAGTTGCGGATAGGCGATGGCACAATTTTCTGCGATCTCCATGCCATTCATCTTGGGCATTGAATAGTCACTGATTACCAGATCAATATTGCCGTGATTCGTTTGAATGCGTTGCATCGCAACCAACGGATCCGAAGCAAGCAGACAATCATGGCCCATCTTCTCCAACATTAGCGAAGCCGTCTCGAGCACCTCTGTCTGGTCATCGATAACCAGTATGTTCAGATTCCTCTCCAGCAATGGCATGGCTGAATCGTTAGCTGGCAATTCGAGCTCTGCACTGGACACCGGCAACAAGATTTCGAACCGGGTGCCCTTGCCGGGCTGTGACTGAAGATCAATCGCTCCACCGTGGTGAATAATGATATTCCTTACAATGGCGAGGCCCATGCCACTTCCCATTTCCTTGCTGGTAAAGAATGGATCGAAGATTCGTTCAATGGCATCTGCGTCTATCCCGACACCATCATCCTCAACGACCAGACTCGCGTACTCTCCGGGTTGCAACGAGCCGTGTGGATGGTCAGTCGCTTGAGTATAGGTTTTCACCTGCAGAGTAAAAGTAATCGTTCCAGCATTGCTCCCCAGTGCCTCTATCGCATTGGTTGCAACATTCATAATGATCTGCTCAATCTGTGTGCGGTCGCCACTGACCTTGATAATTTCTGGCGTGAGATGGGTCTGCAATGTCGCATGCGGTGGGACGCCTGACTCCAGCAATTCGATTGTCTCTTTAACGAGTTCGGTAAAGTTGATTACCTTGCTGTTTCCTTCTTTCTGTCTGGCGAAGGTAAGGATTCTCTGCACGAGCCGCTTCGCCTTCTGGGCAGAATTATCCAGCTTATCAATAAGCATGCCTGATGCATCGCTCTTGATCTCTTCGGCAAGAAGATCGATGAGCCCCATCATCACTCCCAACACATTATTGAAATCGTGCGCAATACCGCCAGCGAGCGTGCCCAGTGATTCAAATTTCTGGTTCTGTCGAATTGAGGCTTCCAGCTTGTTCCGATGCAGCTCTTCTTTCTTGCGTTGGGTTATGTCTCTCGTGACGCCAACCCAGGTGTGATTTGCTCCATCGTGTAGCACAGGATGTGCAGACATCTCACAACAAACTGTTCCACCTCCCTTTTTGTAGTGCTCCACTTCGATGAGCTGCTCACTCGATGAACTGCCCTGATTATAGAGATCAATACAGCGCTGAAATGACTCCGGTGTCATCCATTTGTGCAACGGCTTCGCCAGAAACTCTTCCGTAGTATGACCCGTCAACTTCTCGATTGATGGGCTGCAATAAATCACCTGTTCGGTCTTGCTATTCCATGTCCATATGACATCTACCGTATTGGTGGCCAATAAACGGTAGCGCTCTTCATTCTCACGCGCTATTTTCTCGCTCCGTGCAATTGCGAGCTGTGCGCTATTGGATCGTCGCAGCTGCACTGCCATGAAAATCACGATCAGCACCAGGATAAGTACAATATTACTGAACACCACTACAAAAACCGGGTTGTTGCGCCAGAGACTCTGCGGCTGATTGATCAGCTGGTAGTCGACGTTCAGCCTGTCGAGATTGAGATCCCAGCGTCGCACTTCATTCCAATCGTAGACCGTGGATGCTTCTCCGGGAGTCAGAAATGTCCCCCACTCCCCGTCCCGAATGCGCTTGAGTAGCAAAGCGCCAACCGCGTTGGCATAGCCGGATGTGCTGGAAACAGCGCCGCCAACCAGACCCTGCCCAAGCAAGCGATCGTAGATGCCAAATAGAGGAGAAGGGACCGAATCGATGAGCAAATCAAGATACACAGATCCGACGGCTGCCAATTCGCCATTGCTATCTGTGTACGCACTGAACGGGAGAGACAGCACCGTGTCTTCCGCGCTCAATTCGCCTAAACGACGCTCCAGTTCCGCGGGCTCTACACCAATCAGATAGTCGAAGCGAAAATCATCCAGATACGCGGAAGACGCCGCCTGCACCTGATTTACATAGAGCAAATCGTCGCCATTATTGCCTCCGACCACATAAATTGTCTCACTCTGCGGCCGGAGCACAGCGATCTGCTCGAGTGTCTGAGCGATTGCTACGCGAGCAGCGGACTCCACTATCGCCACGTCATCGCGGCTTTGTGCAGCTTCTATCGAATCCCTGCCAGGAAGCAAGAGTAGAGCTGCCACCGTCTCCGGTAGTTCGAGCTGAAAGAAAAAGGAACTGGCAAGCGGTTGCACGGCAACAATGATAGAAATGCCCTGCTGCACGACCATCGATTCAACATTTGACCGTACTTCTTCCAAACGTTCCGGAGTGGTCGCCGCGTCTATGCCAAGGTATTCGAACGATATCTGTATACCAGTGTCTTCACTTAGTTGCAGCACCTCGACGATACCGCGATCGATATTGAGATCCCAGGGGCCCGCCTCCCACACGCCATGCATTACGAGGATGCGTGTCACATCGTCTTGAGACTGCGCATTGGCAACCCCCTGCGTCATTGCGGTTATAAACAGCAAGCAGGTGAAAAAGGGTTGTTTGCAGTTGTTAAGGAAAGCGAATACGCGGGTTGTGAACATGCAGAAAAACAATGCCAAAAACTTCGATCTTCGAAAAAAACCACTCAAAAGCAGCTCGGGTGTTCGCCACGGCGGCACTACTCACTACTCAAGGCTCTCCTCAGTAGGGAGCGCATAGCAGTGTAGCGCAATTCTCACACGAATCTGCAGTAGATATTGATCCTGAACACCCTGGAGGACGTATTGCCGTTAAATTGTGACTACCCAAATAACTGACTCAGTGTTCAAGCCTTGCCCTACATCGGTTCATACGACCGTGTCATACGATTCTTGAACACTTGCAGTTCATGGCTTCTCGTCAGGATTGACCAGAAAGCTCGACGCAAATCGCTGACACCTGATTGCTGCCAATTGACTCAGCAATATGGGAGCAGTTGATTATCCAGACTGCAAATGACGTCTTGATGAGAATCCTGAACCAGAGCATCCCCTAAATTTCAGGATTGAAGCGAATCTGCCGTAAAGTACTCTGCGAGTGTCACTGGCAGCGCTGCGACCGTTGTTCAGGGTTTGAATCTGTATCAGATTGATCCAGAACTTAAGATTGCACTGAAATAGAGCAGCGAAAATTGCCATTTGCGCCGCCGGGAAATTGCAAGCAAACTGACAGCATCATGCAATCACAGCAAGGAATCATGCGTAAAAACGATAGCATTGCCATCGTGTTCTTTGTCCTTGGCGGCATGCTTGTCTTGCTGATCGACTTCCTGGCGAATCGGGATGAACTGGACGAACTTCAACTCGCTACCCGGATAACCGCCGAACAACTTGAGCTTCGGCTCGAATCCTGCCTCGCCCCGCGTCTCGCTCTGATCAATCTGTTGGCTCAGGACTGGAATTCCTGGGCGGTTCTGGAAAGCGATTGGCAACGCGTCGCCAGTACAACCTACGGCATACTTCCCGGCGTTCAGGCACTTAATCTTGTCAGCAGCGACAGGGTCATTGAGCAGGTTTATCCGCTGGCCGGTAACGAGAGCGCCCTGGGCGCCCAGCTGTCAGAACATCCAAGTCCGGATGTCAGCTTAACGATTACACGTGCTGAGGAAACTGGAGCCCTTCAGCGAACTGCAGCATTGGAATTACTCCAGTCCGGTGCAGGTATCGCCATGTACAAAACCATACAGGATAGCAATGGTCAGGTTCTTGGCTATGTGAACGGCGTATTCCGGATTGCCGAACTGTTCTCTACCTGTTTCGCAGAGCAAAACCTGTATGACCTGTATAACTTCCGCATCCTCGAATCTGATGGCGCCGAGATCTATCTTGCCGAAGGCGAGGAAGAGGAAAACTTGTGGCAGTACTCTATCGGCAGCGCGATCGATGTCGCTGGTCGACCCTGGCTGCTGGAACTGGCACCAACAACGAACCGAATCCGCGCACTGAATTCCTCTGTACAGAATCTTTGGTTGGGCCTTGGATTGCTATTGGTTTTGCTGCTATCCCTCGCAACGCGTTCTGCTTTGAATAGCCGTGACTCACTCGAACTGAGCCGGGAACGCTACAAATTACTCGTTGAAAACCAATCCGATTTGCTAATTAAACTTACTCCTGACGGGAAAATTCTCTATGCGAGTCCCAACTTTTGTCGCCTTGCAGGCAAAACAGAAGCGGAATTGCTGGATAGTAATTTTATCGATGAAGTAGATCCCACCAACAGAGAGTTGGTAATAGAACAATTTTCATCACTCGTCGCAGAAAAGCGCAGCAACAAGCACATTATGCGTATCGCTGTTAACAATGAGTCACGCTGGATCGAATGGTCCAGCTCGCTCGTGCTTGACGAAACGGATGCCGTTAAATTCATTATCAGCGTGGGCCGTGATATTACTGAACAAAAGTCCATGGAAATGCAGATTGCCCATTCAGAAAAGATGCGTGCAATTGGTGAGCTCGCTGGCGGAATCTCACATGACTTTAACAATCTTTTACAGATCATTCTCGCGAACATCGAACTGCTGCTTATGAACAAAGGCACTGATGATGGCGAGAAACGCTTGGAAAATATCCGCAACGCTGTGAACAGCGGAATAGAACTGACCAGCGGACTTTCAACCCTGAGCAAACAGGACAATGCCGAAGAGGAAATCCTGATTCTTAACTCGCTTCTGACTGAGAACATGAAGTTGATGGGAAGATCGCTGCCAGTCCATATAACCCTTGGCTGCGACTTGCCAGATCAACCCGTAGTCATCAGAGGAAATCGTTCGCAGATTGAACGCGTACTCTTCAATCTGTGTTTCAATGCACGTGATGCGATTGGCGATACCGGCAATATCGATTTCGAACTGCGTGAGGTCGAGCTCGATGCTGAACTGTATGCCGCCCATGAACACCTGCGCGCCGGCCCATTCGCTCGGATCAGCGTAAAAGACAATGGCAGTGGCATCGACCCGCAGGTCTTGCCACGGATATTCGAACCCTTCTTCTCGACGAAGAAAAAGGACAAGGGCACTGGCTTAGGCCTGGCCAATTGCTACAGCATAATTGTACAGAGCGGAGGCATTATTACAGTGGAATCCAGCCCAGGGACCGGCAGCCAATTCAACATCTTTCTGCCCTTGCTGGTCGAGGATGAGAACGGGGTCAGTTGATGTCGACAGCAAATTTCTTCAGCTTGTCGAGAGGAACGATGTCGAGCGCGCGTTGATGAGTGCGCATCAGAAATACTTTCGGCGCCATACCTGCCTCGAACGCTTCCAACCAGCGTTGGGCACATAAACACCAGCTATCGCCTTCCTTCAGACCGGGAAATCCGAACTCCGGTACAGGCGTCATCAGGTCGTTGCCGCGAAAACGGGAATACTCCAGAAATGCCGTATTCACTTCCACGCAGACAGTGTGTGATCCGAAATCGTCCGGGCCTGTATTACAGCAATTGTCTCTAAAAAATCCGGTGACCGGATGCGAACCGCAGGTCTGCAAGGGCTCTCCAAACACATTCAGCGATTCGTCCATGTCGTCTTGACCTTGCATGCAAGAAGCCTGTTTACACTACCCGGTTAAATGTCGGCTCGGTTCCATCAGATCTATGCTGCAGGACAACCTGCTTTTGATAGCGCTTCTCCCGAAACCAGAAGTTGCAGGCCCATTTCTCGCCTGCCAGGACGGGCATACCGCCATGCAGGCTGTCGGGGTGCCGTACGGTGCTCCCGCTATGGCAGTTGTGAAACAACAGCATACGGCCGCGTTTTGCACGCACTTCCATGTCGAGATTCGGAAAGGATGTGCCGCCGCCCGCTTCGGGCTCGTTAAGATACATCAGGCAGGTAAGCATGCGTTGCCCACCATGCGCCATGCAGCGCCGCCCCCTCTCGGTAGCTGCGTCCCAGGCGTCGAAATGCGGTGCATACTGCTGGGTTTGTTTGTAGTGGACGATTTGTAGCGATTCGGCGTTCTCGAGAGGTATGCCGACAACATCAGCAACGCGCAGGGACAGGTTTTCGATCACCGCATTATAGCCATGGGGGACCCAACAATTGCTGCCGGTACGCCCTGGGCTCGCCACACCCGATTTGGATGAACTGACCAGGGCCTGCTTCAACTTGGTCTGGGCGGCGGCCAGTAATTGCTCAATTTCCAGAGGCTCAAGAAAATCCTCGAAGACCACTACCCGAGGGTCTTCGTTGACCTGATTACCTGTTTCGTAAAAATCGCGCAGCGTAATGCTCACTGATCACCCCAAACTCTTGGCCGCAGACAACGCGGTCAATTCTTACATAAGAGTCTACTGAAATCCGCGTGCTTTAGAAACGCCTCTCAAAATCCGCTCAGGGCTGCATAGCGATCGCGATGGAATGCGGCGTCGCCGAGAAATTGCTGTGCGACGCGTGCTCTTTTGATATAGAAACCGATATCGAACTCATCAGTCATACCGATTCCACCGTGCATCTGCACGCCTTCGTTGCTGATGAGTTCAGCCACCTCACTCAGCTTGGCCTTCGCGGCGCTCGCCAACAAGCCAATTTCAGTGGCTGACTTGTCAGGGTCATCGAGGGCCATAAGCGCTGCCAACACGATGGATTTGCACAATTCCAACTCGCTGTACATGATGGCAGCGCGATGCTGCAGGCTTTGGAAAGCGCCGATCAGGACCCCAAATTGCTGCCGCTGATTCAGATACTCGACAGTTCTTGAAAACACTTCTTCACAACTACCCAGCATCTCGGCCGCGAGGCCAATTCGGGCAATATCCAGCACACGTTCCAGCGCCGGGAATGCTTCACCTGCATCGCCCAACAGATTTTCTGCAGGAACGCGCACATCCTGCAGCGTAACTTTCGCCGCGTTGCGATTGTCTACCATCAGGGTGCGAGTCACTTTGACGCCAGCGCTGTCCGCATCAACAAGAAATACACTCAGGCCTGACTGCTCACCGGATGCACCCGAAGTTCTGGCCACGACCAGCAACAGATCAGCGATGTGGCCATCCAGCACAAAAGTCTTGCTGCCATTCAATACATATTCGTCGCCATCCAGTCTTGCGTTGCTTGCAACATTCACCGGTTGATGTATCGGCTGCTCATCGAGCGCCAGTGCCAGCAGGAGTTCTCCGGCCACAACCTTCGGCAGGTACTGCAGCTTGCACGCTTCATCTCCCAACTCATTTAGCAGATTCGCGCCAATCAGTACCGTTGCTATGAGAGGCGAACAGGTCAACGTTCGGCCAGTCTCCTGCAAGACCAAGCCTAACCCGGCATGGCCAAATTCAAAGCCACCATAGGCTTCGGGGAGTGATATTCCAGGCCAGCCCAGCTCGACCATCTGTTGCCAGCTTCCAGCATCAAATCCATTTGCACTTTTCTCGTCACGCAATTTCCTTAGCTGAGAGACCGGCGTGTGCTTCTGGCAAAAATTTCGCGCTGCTTCCTGCAGCATTTGTTGGTCATCATTCAGTAGCAGTGTCATAGCCCCGTTCTCTCTATTTTTTGCTCATGCTTAACAAGTCAGGCAATCCCAGTACGCGCTTGGCAATGATATTGAGCTGGACTTCCAGCGTGCCGCCTTCGATGGAATTCGCCTTCGAACGTAACCACTCTCTGGTAACTTGCCGCTCCTTGTCCGAAAATTCCTCGCCTTCCCAACCGAGGCTTTGACTCCCCAGACAACGTAGCAGGAGTTCGTAGCGCCGCTTGTTGAGTTCGCAGCCATAGTATTTGAGCATTGAGGAAGTCGCGTTCGGGCCACCTTTTTTGGTTTCTTCCGTGGAGCGTTGCGAGGTTAACGCAAACGCATCACTGTCGATCTTGAAACGGGCAATATCATCACGCAATACGGCGTCTGACAGTCGACCTTCATCACCGCGGTAGTGTTTGGCAGCGCCTTCGAGACTATCAAGAACTGATGTGACACCTCCGCGATCCGCCTGCCCACTCGACAGACCGAAACCAGAGATCATGGTTCGCTCGTGTTGCAGGAGGCGCTTGGCGATAGTCCAGCCGTCGTTCAATTGTCCAACCAGGTTTTTCGCCGGCACTTTTACGCCATCGAAAAATGTTTCGCAGAATGGCGACGCGCCACTGATCAGTTGAATTGGCTTGGTGGAAACACCATCACTCTGCATATCAAAGAGAATAAAGCTGATACCAGAATGTTTGGGGACTTCAAAATCGGTGCGTACCAGACAAAAAATCCAGTCGGCTTTGTCTGCGTAGGATGTCCATACTTTGGAACCATTGATTACATAGTGGTCACCATGCAATTCGGCTCTGGTGCTCAGACTGGCGAGATCGGAACCTGCTCCGGGTTCGGAATAGCCCTGACACCAACGAATGTCACCGCGCACAATTTTTGGAATGTGCTCTAGCTTCTGCTCATGGCTTCCATACTCGAGCAATACTGGCCCCAGCATGCTAATGCCGAAACTGGTCAGTGCAGGGCGAGCATTGATACGCTGCAACTCCTGTTGCAGAACGATGGCTTCCTCCTTGCTTAACCCACCACCGCCATATTCTGCCGGCCAGGTAGGACAGGTCCAGCCTTTATCTGCCATTCGCTCAAGCCAGAGCTTGCTATCCGGATTTTTGAATTCAGCATTGCGCCCTCCCCAAACAATCTCATCGGGCACCATCGTCGTACGCATGGACGCGGGACAGTTTGCTTCCAACCAGGTGCGAGTCGACTCGCGGAATTCCTGTAGACTACTCACTTCTCTCTCCTCAATAACTGGCTGCGCCTAATCCTGAACGACGAGAACCTGCCGGCCTCGCACTCTGCCTGCCTTCAGATCCGCCAGCGCCTCACTCGCCTCAGCAAGAGGCCGCTCAACAATATCAATCGGAGCAATTTTGCCAGCGCGGACGAGCGCCATCAGCTCGCCCATATCCTGCAGCGTGCCAACATAGCTGCCCTGAATCACACGGGCATTCATCGGCAGGAAAGGCAATGGCATCGTCAACGACCCTCCGTAAAGACCGACGATGATCAACATGCCACCTTTGCGCAAACAGCCGAGCCCATAATTGACACTGGCTTCTGCGCCAACGAAATCGATCACGGCATAGGCCCCGCCTGTCGCCTTGCGAATAGCCTTCGAACTCGCCGGATCGGAAGAATCAAAGGTGCGTGTTACGCCCAATTCCCGCGCTGCGGCCAGCTTGTCTTCAGCGATATCAACCACGATAGGATCGAGCCCCTGCGCTCGGGCAATCTGAATTGCCATCATGCCTACACCGCCCGCACCGACGATCACCAACTCATCCCCCGCATGCAATTCGCCGACTTTCTTGAGCGCACTGTAGGCCGTCAGACCTGAGCAGGCATAGGTAGCTGCGAGCGAATCACTGACTTCTCCCTTATCGAAGAGATACCGGGGATGAGGAACGAGTACGTGATCAGCAAAGCCACCATTGACGACGATTCCGAGTGCTCGCCCTGGGGTACAAAGATGCTCGTCTCCCCGCTTGCAGGAGGCACACTCGCCACAGCCGATCCATGGATAGATCACCCGACGATCGCCTATCGCAACGCCCTCTGCGTCTGGCCCAAAGCCTACGACTTCGGCAAAAATTTCATGACCGAGCACAAGACCCTGGCGGCCGACTTCCAATTGTTTTCCGGCACCCAATTCAAATACGCCATCGTGCAGATGAATATCTGAGTGGCAAACTCCACAGGCAACAGTTTTAAGTAGCACTTCACTACCACCCGGGATGGGGGTATCGCCAGTCACCTCGACCAGAGGTGTTCCGGGTGCTGCGGTTTGATAGGAAATCATAGGCTGTCCTTGGCGCTGGAACGCACTGGGTATTTATTATGAATTATTGGCCCTGGCAGAGCGCTGCCCGGACAACACACTGTTGGGCCGGACAGCAATTCGCGTTACGACCTAGCCTTGTTGCGCGGCCCACTCAGAGAAGCTGCTACCTTTCTCAGCCAACTCCTTCAACAGAGGAGCAGGCTTCCAGTATTCCTCTCCATAGCGGTCGCGAAATTCACAGATTTTGTCGTAAACATTCTTGAGGCCGACCTGGTCTGCATAGAACATAGGCCCGCCTTTCGCTGCGGGAAAAGCGTAGCCGTAGACGTACACCACATCGATATCACTTGGCCGCTGGGCGATGCCTTCCTCGAGAATTAGCGCCCCTTCATTGATCAATGGATAGAAGCAGCGCTGCAGAATTTCTTCTTCGCTGATCTCGCGCTGCTCAATGCCGAGCTTCGCCGCCTCTTCCTTGATAAGTGCTTCCACTTCCGGGTCTGCAACTCGGGCGCGAGTCTCCGGATCATATTTGTAATAGCCGGCACCAGTTTTCTGCCCCAGGCGATCCATCTCTACCAGCACAGTCCCCATGCGGAACAACTTGGGATCATCAGGCAAATCGGTGCGTGCTTGACGCGCTTTGTAGCCCACATCAAGCCCCGCCAGGTCGCCCATTGCCAGCGGCCCCATGGCCATCCCGAATTTCTCAAGCGTAGAATCAACCTGCGTCGGCGTACTGCCATCGAGTAACAACATTTGCGCCTCGCGGCCGTAGCCACTCAGCATCCGGTTACCGATAAAGCCATAACAGACTCGTGAGAGTGCGCAAATCTTGCCGATCTTCTTGCCAATCGCCATAGAAGTCGCCAATACATCGTCCGCCGTTTTCTCTCCGCGCACGACTTCGAGCAATTTCATGACATTGGCAGGAGAGAAGAAATGCAAGCCAAGCACATCTTCTGGGCGATTGGTCGCAGCGGCAATCGCATCGACGTCCTGATAGGATGTATTGGTCGCCAGTATTGCACCCTGTTTACAGGTTGCATCGAGTTTGGCAAAGATTTCCTTCTTGAGTTCAAGGTTTTCAAATACTGCTTCGATGACGAGGTCAACATCAGCGATATCGGCATAGTCAGTCGTACCGGAAATCAATTGCAGACGCGATTCCATCTGCGGCTCACTCATCTTGCCTTTCTTGACAGTGATACTGTAATTCTTGCGGATAATCCCCAGACCGCGCTCAAGCGCTTCGTCATTGATTTCTACCATGACGACCGGGATATCGACATTGGCGAAGCACATCGCGATTCCACCACCCATGGTTCCACCACCGATGATGGCCACCTTGTTGATGGGCCGCAGCGCCGTGTCTTTGGGCAAGTCTTTGATCTTTGCCGCCTGGCGCTCAGCAAAGAAAATATGTCGCATGGCAGCGGATTCAGGAGACTTCACCAACTCGGAGAACAGTTCTCGCTCGCGTTGCAATCCCTGATCCATTGGCAGGTTTACGGCGGCTTCAATACAGGAAACAATGCGATCTGGCGCGATTTGCCCGCGCGCTCGTTTCGCCACGTTCTTGCGAGCGGCAGCGAAGAAACCTGGCTCTACGCTCGCCGGATCTATGGTGATATCGCGGATACGCTTCAGTGGCGCGCCTGCCTTGACCAGCCCACCGGCGTAAGCGATCGCGGCCGATTGCAAATCATCGCCTTCCAGTACTTCATCAATCAGCCCCATGTCTCGGGCTTTGGCAGCTGCTACCGGGCGCCCGCTGGTAATCATGTCCAGAGCTGCCTTGACTCCCGCCACTCGCGGAACGCGCTGAGTACCGCCTGCACCCGGCAGGAGCCCCAAATTGACTTCCGGCAGTCCGACTTTCGCTGTCGCAACGGCACAACGGTAATGGCAGGCCAATGACACTTCGAAACCTCCGCCCAGTGCCGTGCCATGAATCGCCGCGACTACCGGCTTGCTGGAGTTTTCTATTTCAGTCAGTACATCGGGGAGAGCTGGCGCCATGGGTGGCTTGCCGAATTCAGTAATATCGGCGCCAGCGATAAACGTGCGCCCTTCACAGCGCAGTACAATCGCTTCGCTCGCGTCGTCCTGAGCCTGTTTGACGGCATTAAGAATCCCTTCCCTCACAACTTGCGCGAGTGCATTCACCGGAGGATTGTTGACGCTGATGACACCAATATTGCCATGCAGCTCATAACTCACTACCTGAGACATACTGTTTCCTTTTCTGTTTTAGCTTTTTTGAATACCTGACTCTGCCATTCTCATTCAGTCAACGCGTTCGATGATTGCTGCCAGCCCTTGCCCGATACCGATGCAAAGACTCACCGCCGCGTAGCGGGCTCCTGAACGTTCGAGTTGACGCATGGTTGTCAACGCTATGCGCGCTCCCGATGCGCCCAGAGGATGACCCACTGCAATTGCGCCACCGTTCGGATTGACGCGCGAATCCTGAAAATCAATCTCAAGCATTTTCAGGCAGCCCAGTACCTGGGTTGCAAAGGCTTCATTGATTTCGATGATATCCATATCCGCCAGCGTGAGACCGGCACGCGCCAGTGCCTTCTGAATCGCGAAGACGGGACCAAGTCCCATCACGCGCGGCGCTACTCCGGCTGCTGCGCCGGCAATGATGCGCGCTCGGGGTTTAAGGCCATACTTTTCACCAATCGCACGGCTGCCGATGATTAGCGCTGCCGCACCGTCATTGATTCCCGATGCATTCCCGGCAGTCACTACTCCCCCTTCAAACAGGTTGCGAAGTCCTGACAGTGTCTCCAGATCGGAAGAAGGTCGCGGATGCTCGTCTGCATCGACCACCAGAGGCGGTTTCTTGCGACCTTGCGGCGCCTCTACAGGAATAATTTCATCCTTGAAGAATCCGTCTGCGCGAGCTGCTTCGTACTTGGACTGAGAGGCCGCTGCAAAGATATCGGAATCCTCACGGGATATGTCGAGGTCACTGGCAATGTTGTCGGCAGTCTCTGGCATGCTGTCGTTGCCGAAAGCCTTGGCAAACTCCGGATTGGTAAAACGTGCTCCCAGCGTGCTATCCGCGAGTGTCTGGCCACGGTCGTAGGGGCTCTGTGCCTTGGAGAGGACCAGGGGAGCACGGCTCATGGATTCCACCCCGCCAGCGAGAAATAAATCGCCCTCGCCTACCTTGACTCCATTCGCGGCGGCGAGCGTGGCCGCCAGCCCGGATGCACAGAGCCTGTTGACTGTCAGACCCGCAACTTCAACAGGCAGGCCGGCGCGCAATGCAGCGAAGCGCGCCACGTTGCGACAGTCCTCACCAGCTTGATTGGTATTACCCATGATCACGTCTTCATAGACTTCCGCCGGGAAGGCATTGCGGGCAACGACAGATTTAATAATATCGGCTAACAGATCGTCAGGCCGGATGGATGCAAGGGAGCCGCCGTGGCGCCCAAACGCGGAGCGTCCGCCGTCATAGATGAAGGCTTCAGTGAGTTCTTGACTTGCCATGCATAAATCTCTGTATTAACAGTTCTGAGTGCTTGTGCGGGATCTCCTCTCCGCTGGCAGTTCCTTGCCGTGCGGGTTAAGACCCCAGAAAATCCGTAGCAGAAACGGATGGGGCGGCCATAATAGCATAGCGATTTGACTGACGCCCAGCCCGATGAGCCGGCTATGTATGCGCGCATTGCAGCGACGCTGCAAGTCGCATCCGACAAATCGTTATGGTAGTTTAGCGACTGTTTTTTTACCGCACTACGCACAGAGATTGGCAATGATACGCGACCAGGAAATCATCAATCAGCTCGTCGATTTGATCGAGCGCTTCGTTCGGGAACGACTTGTCCCCGCAGAGCATAAACTCGCCGAAGAAGGCAAACTGCCGGACGACATTCTGCAGGAAATGAAAGAGCTTGGTCTGTTTGGGCTTACCATTCCGGAAGAATACGGCGGACTCGGCCTCACCATGGAGGAGGAGATTCTTGTCGCTTTCGCACTGGGCCGCACCTCACCGGCATTTCGTTCCATTATGGGCACCAATAACGGTATTGGCTCTGCTGCCGTAGTGTTTAATGGTACCGAGGAGCAGAAGCAGAAATATCTCCCCAAGTATGCCAGTGGTGAGTGGATCAGCTGCTTCTGCCTGACTGAGCCCGACGCCGGCTCTGACGCTGCGGCGCTGAAAACCACCGCCATCCGCGACGGCGATCATTACATTCTGAATGGTACCAAGCGTTACATTACCAATGCCTACGTGGCAGACACATTCAATGTGATGGCCCGCACCGACCCAGGCAACAAGGGTGCCAGAGGTATTTCTTCGTTCATTGTCGAAAAAGGCACACCAGGCATTACACTGGGACCGATCGATAAAAAGATGGGGCAGGCAGGATCCTTGACCTGCGATGTCATCTTCGAGGACGTCCGCGTGCCTGCCGAGAATCTGATCGGCGAAGAGGGAGAAGGATTCATCACGGCAATGAAGGTGCTCGATCGCGGGCGCCTGCATATCGCTGGCTTTAGCGTCGGCGTGGCAGAACGATTGATTGACGATGCGCTGGATTATGCGATTCAGCGCAAACAGTTTGGTAAACCCATCGCAGAGCAGCAGCTCATCCAGGCAATGCTGGCCGACTCGAAAACCGAAGCCTATGCCGCACGCTGTATGGTACTGGAGACCGCGCGCAAGAGAGATGCTGGCGCCAACGTAAGCACCGAATCGTCCGCCAGCAAGCTGTTCGCCACGGAAATGGTAGGCCGGGTTGCCGATAGAGCGGTGCAAATTCATGGTGGCGCCGGCTACATGTCGGAGTATGCCGTGGAGAGATTCTACCGAGACGTCCGCCTGTTCAGGCTCTACGAAGGCACCAGTCAGATTCAACAGATTATTATCGCGCGCAACATGATCAAGGGTGCCAGCTAGGCACCCTGACTACAACTTTTTGATCTGTATCAAACCCGCCCCAATAGCTGATAACAGCGCTTGAAATCCCTTCTGAACGCCCTGATACAACTATCAAATCAGGCGTTTGCTCTGGCGCCTAAAGGTGTAGACTACCGGCAGGAAGGCGTCGCATTGGACGCCGGTGCCGACCTGCCGCTAAGATTAGATAACTGAGTCAAGGGGGACAATCATGAACTCCATCAGTTCTATACTGCTGGTCATCGATCCTACAGTAGACCATGATCCTGCTTGTGATCGCGCCTTGTATATCGCCAAAAAGACTGCTGCAAAAGTTCGGCTATTTATCAATAACGAGAACACGCTGACATCTCACTCCTATGTCTACGAAGGCGTCGATGGAGCGTTCTTCGAAAATCAGCGGCGCTTGTTCGAAGAGCACTATCGCAAAATACTCAATCACAATGAACAACGCTTCAAAGCAGAGGGCATTGAAGTCGGCTGTCATTTTACCGAACAACATCATTTGGCCGAGGCGATTATCGCCGAGACCGGGACTTGCAGACCCGATCTTGTCATCAAATCCGCACACCATCACAATCGAATAGAACGCTCTCTGATCAGCAACACTGACTGGCGCCTGATTCGCAAATGCCCGGCACCCTTGCTGCTGGTTAAGCCAGGCGACTGGCTGATCGATGGAGTTGTTGTTACCGCCGTGGACCCATTGCACAGCAAATCAGAGCAAGCGAAACTTGATCGCGTCTTGCTGGACGCAACCATGCAGATGTCCAAGCAACTGCAACTCAAACCCTGCGTCTTTCATTCCTATTTCCCCTTCGTCAGCACACTCTTTCCTCTGGAAACCGAATCATCGGAACACCTGGAAAGAATCAAGCAGCATCACAAAGAAGCACTGACTGAGTTGCTGCAGGGTTATGCGATCGAAGACGAGAATGTCGAACTGAGCGCAGGCGATCTAGCGCTCTCGCTGGTCCAGTTTCTGAAAGTCAGGCGAGCCAATCTGCTCATCATAGGAGCACTCTCGCGCAATGTATTGGAGCGAGCCATTGTGGGCAATACCGCAGAGCGCATACTGGAAGGCAGCCCCTGCGATGTTCTGGTGCTCAAATCCTGAACCTGCCAACCACGGAGTAGATAGTCGCTTTGTCAAACGAGATACCTGCAGAATCTTCACCGCAGTCGCTGAGAGAAGCGCTGTACGACGTTATCTTCGGCTACGAGTCGCGTGCCGGCAAATGGTTCGATCTTGTCCTCATCATTCTGATTGTTTCTTCGGTGACTGCGGTGCTTCTGGATTCAGTGGCCAGCTACCATGTGCGCTACGGGGAACTGCTACTACGCCTAGAATGGTTCTTTACCATTCTGTTTACCATTGAGTATGTGCTTCGAATCTACAGCGCAAGGAACAGACGAGTCTATCTTTTCAGCTTCTACGGCCTGATCGATTTGTTTTCGATCTTGCCGACCTATATCGCGTTTTTCTTCCCGACTATTCAGTATCTCATCGTGATTCGCGTGCTGCGTGTACTGCGAATCTTCCGCGTCCTGAAACTGTTTCGCTACATGGGTGAAGCCAACCTGCTGTACACGGCACTGCTTCAGGCGCGACGTAAAATTCTCGTCTTTCTGTTCTCAGTTTTGACGCTCATCATTGTCTTCGGTGCAATGATGTTCATTATCGAAGGCCCTGAACATGGCTTCACCAGCATCCCGGAATCGATTTACTGGGCAATTGTCACCATAACAACAGTAGGCTACGGTGACATTTCACCACAGACACCACTCGGCCAACTGGTAGCGGCGCTCGCAATGATTTGCGGCTATGCCATTATCGCAGTGCCTACCGGAATTATCGGGGCGGAACTGATCAATGAGTACCAACACCGCAGTGAACTTAAAACAGATGATGGGAGAAAGTGTTCGAGCTGCCAGGCAGGCAAGCACGACATCGACGCTCGATTCTGCAAGTATTGCGGCAACCGGATTCTCGGCAGTTGAGCCCTGAAAGGATTTCATACCAGTCGCACTCATGCAGCATTTCAAAATACTGACCCTGAACATTCACAAAGGATTCTCCGCAGGAAATCGCCGCTTTACTCTGGAGAGTATTCGCGAGAGTTTGCGCGAGACCGGAAGCAACCTGGTATTTCTGCAGGAAGTCATTGGTGAGAATGAGAAACACCGGGAAATTATTGAAGGGTGGCCGGAAACCAATCAGTTCGAATATCTTGCGGACACGGTCTGGGAACATTTTGCCTACGGCAAGAATGCCATTTATCAGCACGGACATCATGGCAACGCGATTCTCAGCGAACTACCGATAGCCTCTTTCGACAATATAGACCTGTCAACAATGAGCTTTTCACAGCGTGGCTTGTTGCACGGAATACTCGAGAACGGGATTCACCTGCTCTGTGTCCATCTCGGCTTGTTTGAGAAAGAGCGCCAGATTCAGATCAGCAAGCTGACAGAGTACATTCGTGATGAACTGCCTGCAGACGCACCACTGATTCTCGCCGGAGATTTCAACGATTGGCGGCGCAGTGGGCACAGACAACTACAGCGACATTGCGGCTTGCAGGAGGCCAGCGAAGTATTGAACCGGAAACTGGCCCCTACCTACCCGGCGCTATTGCCCCTGCTCCCCATGGACAGGATCTATCTGCGTGGCTTTCAGGTCAGACATCATGAAGTCCTGGCGGATTCGTCCTGGAGGCGACTGTCAGACCATTGCGCAATGCTCTGCGAGATCAGCCTGGAGCACGCGCAGTGAGTGCAAACCTCTATTATCAGATCGGCGTGCTGATCTCGCTTGGCGCAGTCATAATGGCCGCCTCTGCGGCGCTGCATGCGCTGCTATCGAAACGTGATTCCAAATCCGCGCTGGCCTGGATCGCGATCAGCATCGTCATGCCCATCGCAGGCCCTATTCTCTACCTGCTGTTTGGAATAAACCGCGTCGGCCCGCTCGCGAGAGAGAGCTATCAAGCTGAAGCTCCCCCAGATGACATTCATGCCGATGACGTACTCCCGGATCATGCGCTCGATCCGCGCGCCATCGTCGGTCATTCAGTGACGGGCATTGGCTTGCGCTCCTGCGACTCAATCGAGATCCTCGAGAATGGTGAGGCGTCCTATCCGGCGATGCTCTCCGACATATCCAACGCCAAAGAGCGTGTGTATTGTTCGAGCTATATTTTTCAGAACGATGAAGCAGGCCAGGCGTTTGTCGATGCCTTTGCCGCTGCCAGGGACCGCGGCGTCGATGTCAGAATTTTGCTGGACGGCCTTGGCAGTATCGCCTACCCCCCTTCCATTGTGCGCACACTGCGCAGGCTCGACCTCTCATTTCGGCGCTTCAACCCTATCTCGCTGCTGCCTCCTTCACTGCACATCAATCTTCGCAATCACCGAAAGATGCTGATGGTAGATGGCAAGTCAGCCTTTACTGGCGGTCAGAACATCAGTCTTCGCCATCTTGTTAACCATGCCAACAACCCAAAGTGTGCCCGAGATTTACATTTCCGACTTACAGGCAAGATCGTTGATGAATTGGAGAGGGCGTTTCTGAAAGACTGGAATCACGCATCAGGCAACACGGATGCGACGCCGTTCGAACCGAGCAATCACAATCGGGAAGACGCCGACATATGGACCCGGTTGATACCCGATGGTCCGAATGATGACCTGGACAAGCTAACCAAACTCTTACTGGGCGTCATGTCAACGGCGAAGAATCGCATCTGGATAATGACTCCCTATTTTCTGCCCAGCCTTGATCTGGTTGGGGCGCTTATCGCCGCAGAAGTTCGCGGTGTTGATGTAAAAATACTGCTGCCTGCCAAGACCAATATTCACCTCGCCCACTGGGCGGCATTGCATAACCTGCGCTTTATTCTTGACCGGGATCTCAAAGTCTATCTGCAACCCGCTCCATTTATTCACACCAAAGCAATTCTGATTGACGATGACTATGCATTGATAGGTTCTGCGAATCTCGATCCGCGTAGCCTCCGGCTCAATTTCGAACTGGTCGTTGAAGTGTTCAACCGCGCGTTCGCCAGGCAGATCGAGAGGTATTTTGAGCGCTGCCTGGCATCCGCCACAGCGCTCGACGAATCCCGCCTGAAAGCGCTTCCACGCTGGATGAAAGTTCGCAATGCACTGGCATGGCTATTCTCACCCTATCTGTAATGTCTTCATTCCGATCGGGCGCACTACTCGGTGACACACTGTTGACACAGATCAGGAGACTGGCACAGGATTAAGGTTATAGACAGCCAAGCATGCCCATCCGGGCAAGGAGGAATGTCATGTACAAGAAGATTCTGGTTGCAGTGGATCTCTCCAATGATTCGCAGAAAGTAATCAATACCGCAGTAGAGCTATCTCAAGGCTCTGCACAACTGCATTTTGTACATGTTGTCGAGCCTGTTGCTGCCGCCTACAGCATGGACATCTATGCAGTGAATATCAGTGAACTCCAACAGGAAGCGATCAACTTCGCTGAACAGCGACTGGCCAAACTCGGTACTACAGCCAGCCTTCCAGAAGGACAGGTACATACTCTGCTCGGCTCACCCGCACCCGAAGTACGCAATCTCGCTGCAGAAATCGGCGCCGATGCGATTGTGATCGGTAGTCATGGTCACTCAGGATGGAAGATACTCCTGGGATCAACAGCCAACAAAGTCTTGCACGGTGCTCCCTGCGATGTGCTGACGGTTCATGTTGGCGATGACTAGCATTGACGACATACAGCCTCAGCCAGCGCTGTTCTGATCCGGTCAGGCAATTACGCTGGTGACTTCACTAGCAACACATCGCAGGGTAGCTATTCCGCAGAAGTAAAAAACGGCAGCATTTCTGCCTGGGCCGTCGAGCCGACTCGCGCGTGACTCACTATCGCCAGTTCGATTTCTGCTTTCGATGACGCGCAGCGATATCGGGGAATACCTCGGCCTGACTGTTGAAACGGTCAGTAGAGTCTTAACAGGATTGCAAAAAAAGAAGCTGATTACGGTCAACAGCCGGGAAATCGAAATGACAGATATTTCTGGGCTTCGTTCTCTGCTCGGTGAACACTGAGAACCATGCGGTGCTCGCAAACGTGGTAGTCCGGAAAGAACACTAAAGTCTTGCGACTCTCACTACAAGCGATCGGCAGTGAGAGTCCGGCCAAGGCATTACTGAAGTGACAGTGGAAATGCCCCGCTTACAGAAAATGGGACATTGAGTGTCGGCATCTGGGAAATACCCGTCGCTACAGGTACTACACCGCTTATTGTAAACGGGAATGAGGAAGTATCCTGAAACTCGATAGTGATACTCAGATCGCCACCAAAAGTTTGCTCACCCCCACTCGCTACCCATGACCCCTGAAAGGCGACAGTGTCGTCATCAATCATGAACAGGGAACCGCCAAAGCTGCCACCAATCTGTATCGGTACCGAGATGTCACCGAGCCCGGGCACAGTTCCCGTGACCGCGCTGGCATTGCTCGAAAAAGACCCACTGGCTTCGCCCGTAAAGGCGACAGAGCTATCCGGCTGCGGCACAGCAACTGCATTCCAACTTCCGGTGAGGGTTACGCTGAAATCCAGCGTCTGGTCGATTCCTGCCAGGGGTACACTCACAGGCACTGAAACCGACGTCGTCGTTTCCAGTGACCCACCATAGGTTTGCTCTGCCGGCAGCGACTCACCGACGAAAATCGCGGTGTCAGGTACCACAAACTGCACACTGAGATCGTAGGCTCGCGCTCCATTATCCGAGGGGGCCTGACCACTGAGCAGTGCTGTCCATTGCAGCCCTCCATCATTCACAAACGTCAGCGACTGGTCCGGGGTGCTACCCGGCGTGTCTGAATACATGCCAGTGAAGCTATTCGTGCTGGCGTCATACTGCGCTTCGAAAGTGAAATGCAGTCCCAGCCCGCCGGAACACGATGCCGTACCGCTGACGTTTGCGGTAATGACTCCTTCATTTTCCACTGCGACCACGGTGGCGGACACTGCCGCCTCAGGCGCGACCATCTCACCAAACTCATTCTCCACAGTCCCGGTAACAGATCCGGTCACCGGAGCAATGAGGTTTGTCTGTGCAACAGCACTCGCACACAGCGAAGTGACGAAAAAAGTGACAAGAAAAGTGAATGATCGCGTTCGAAAATTCATGATCAGTGCTCCATCTTGTATAGCCTGAGTCACGCCTCGTTGTTCGCAACCCTGTCGTGAGCCAGGCAAATAATGAGTTTGTTGATGGCGATTAAGCCCAGTACTTGTGCCCTAGCGCAGATGTCTTTCGAACCAGGCTAGCCGCGCTGCATCGGCTTCTACTGCGTGTTCTCCACGAAATCCATGTTCCCCACCGTCAATCACGATGAAATCAGTAGTGACACCCTGCTTCTGAAACTCTGCAAACATAATTTCGGAATTGCTGATGTTCACCAGTTCATCTGCATTACCGTGGATCAGTAACGTCGGCGGATCCGCGGAGTCTGCATGCAGAATTGGTGAAACTGAGGCCGCGTGTTCAACGTCAAAATTCAAAGCGGGGAAACGGTCGTTTGGACCAACAAGACGGCGCAGATCGACTGGTGGGTAATAGGCAACTACCGCTGCGACACGATTGTCCTGCTGCAGCACTTGCTCGGTAGCACCCTGCTTACCAGTATCTGAATCCAGACCCAGCATGAGAGACAGATGGCCTCCGGCACTACCGCCCGTCACACCGATGCGGTCAGGATCTATACCGTGATGCACCGCATGCAGCTTGATATGACGAATCGCGAGACTGACATCGGCGTAAGCATCAGGCACATGATAGCGAGGTGCGCTGCCATGATGCACCGGTATAACCGTAAAGCCGGCATCCAATAGATCCTTGAAGCGTTCGACGCGCGATTCCGGCGGCGCCCAGCGCGAGAACCAGCCACCACTCACCATATAAACGATCGCGGCACCATCGGCATTGTCCGGTCGCAGGACGTCGTAGACCAGCGCCATGCCATCCTTGTGGCCATAGACCACATCCGCTTTTATCTGCACATCAGCATGCGCAGGAAGCGTTAGAGACACTAACAACAACAGAGAAGAAAACCGCCAGGCCAGTTTCATAAAAGCCTCCTGAAGAGCGTTCTGTCTGCTGATTTTTATTAGTTTCGGCGCAGCAGATTCGCCGGAGAATACTGATCAGTTAATTCACGCCTGCTCATATCCCAGTCCACACGAGTGGACAATCTGCGTGGATAGTCTTGCAGTGGCACACCGTACTTGGTGAGACTGTCTGCGAGCTTGCGCGCCTCTTCCACGAGTTCGCCTCTTGGAGGCAGGGGGTCGAGCTGCGTGATAATGATGCGGTTGCCCGAAGTCGGCATTTTGAAATTAAAGAATTCGTTGAAGGCACGCTGGTACGTCACCGATTCGTGATCATAGAAGCGACTGGTTGAAAAAGTATTGGCTACCAGCACCGAATCATCGGTCATAATGGATTTCACTTCTTCGAGAAATTCCCGCGTTAACATGTGCTCGGGAATGTAATCACCACTGAAAGCGTCCAGCACGATGTAATCATAGGAATTGCCACGTAGGCCAGCGCGTTTGATGAAAGGCCTGCCGTCATCGACATAGACTTTCATATTCTCGGTGTCTTTATAGTAGAAGAATTCCTCGGCTACTCGTACAACGGCCTCATCCACTTCGACGACATCGATTCGTGCATCGGGATAGAGATCGGAAAACGTCATCGGTATCGATCCACCACCCAGGCCAATGACCAGAATGCTCTGTGGATTGGGATTCAGTAACAGACCAGCGAAACTCATTCGCGTGTAATCGAACACCAGCTCGTCACGGTTACTCACCAGCATACACGTCTGGTTGCGATCGCCACGGTGCACATTGAATAGTAGACAACGGCGATCGCCGTTCTGCGTCACGGTGATATCGCGGTACTTGGATTTTTCCTCGTGGATGACTTCCTGCGCCGTGACCGATGCACAGAACAGACACCATAAGGTCGCCAGTTTAGGAAGCAGATTTGCGTGTTTGATTCGCATAGCCTTGTGACTGCTTGTCGCGGCTCTGAACAAGCTGCTGGGTTAATAAAATAGTCGCCGCTGCAAGAAGCAGAGCGATGACTGCGCCCCACAGAATTTGATTCACTTCAAACCAGAGCACGAAATAAAAGCTCGTACCCAGTGTCCCTATCGCACTACCCACCGTCGAAACGAAAAACAATACGCCCGCCATATGACCGCTATGCTCATGGCTCTCTACCATGAGGCGAACTGAATACGGTGAAATCATTCCCAGAATGGCAGTCGGGATGAAAAACAACAGGATCGATGCAATCAGAGATCCATAGCGGGGATCCACGATAGCCATGAATATTGGCTCCATGATTGCGTCAGCCAACAAGATTATCGGCAAACTCGTGATCGCAGCGGCAATAAAGAAGCCGGCATAGGTGGCCGGACTGGGCTGTCGGGTGGATAGCCTGCCGCCAATCAGATAGCCAACCGAGAGGGCCAGCATAAAGATGGTGATGATGCTTCCCCACACGGACAGACTGCCACCAAAATAAGGTGACAATATGCGTGCCCCCAGCATCTCTACTGTCATGATGCTGAACCCGCTGATGAATGCCATCGAGGCGATCACGGCCTTGGGTAGCCCGTGGGCTTTGACTTTACTCAAGCTATTCTCCTGCCAATTCCTGCGCCAGGACAGGCAGCCCAGTGCAATCCCCAAGACGCACACAGCCACCCAAAATCCCGGATGCCTAACTTAACATTGCACTGTGGAGAATGAAATCTGAATAGTTGTCGGCTGCGTTGATCAGTCTACTCGCGCGCCGAGATGACGCCCGCCGTCCAGCGCAATGACCTGACCATTGACGTAGCTCGCCGCAGGTGAGGCCAGATAGAGCGCCAGCGCCGCCATATCCTGTGGCGAACCGATGCGACCCAGCGGATTCTCGGCGGCAATCTTGTCGCCGAACTGGGTCAGCATGTAGTCCATCATTTGTGACTGAAAAGGGCCAGGCGCAATCGCATTGACGGTTAATCCCTTGGGCCCCAGTCGCAGAGCGAGGTTCTTGGTGAGGAAATGAATCGCAGCCTTGCTCGCTCCATAGGCGAAATTATCGGTGCTGGACACGCGCAACCCATCTATCGATCCGATATTGATTATTCGATTCGGTGCTGCCTGCGTCGCTTCTTTGCTTAGCAAGGGCAGCAGATCGCGAGTCAGAAGAAACACGGCTTTGACATTGATGTCCATGACCTTGTCATAGCCGGACTCTGGATACTCTTCGAAGGCAGCGCCCCAGGCGGCCCCGGCATTATTCACAAGAATGTCCAGCTTACTCTCGCGGCTTTTTATTTCCGCTACGAAAGTCTCACGTCCTTCTGTCGTGGAGAGGTCAACTGGAATCGCGATACATTCACCGAGTTCTCGCATCTCCGCTGCCGCTTCTTCACAGGCTTCCGCCTTGCGGGCGGTGATGTAGGTTTTCACACCATTCGTAACAAACGCCTCGGCGATCATGCGACCTATACCGCGCGAGCCACCGGTTACAATCGCTGTTTTCCCTGCGACCGTGAAGAGATCAGAAATTTTTACAGACATGGCAAATCCTCAGGTGGTGAGCTCACCTTTTATTATCAGGTCACACATTTTCTGGAGCGCCACTGACTTGGTCAGAAATCCACGAAATCGTTCGTCACGCGTGTGGCCATGGTAGAAGCGGTAGTAAATCTGCTGCCCGATCACCGTAAGCCGAAACAGACCGAAGCAGAAATAAAACGGGAAGTCGGCGACTGACAGTCCGGTTTGCTCCTGAAAACGGGCCACTATTTCTGCGCGAGTCGGCGCACCATCCACATCGGAAGGCATAGTACGGGAAGCGCGGAAAAAGTCCGGGTCATCGGTTTGTGTCCAGTAACCCAGCGTGCAGCCCAAATCCATCAGAGGGTCACCTACGGTAGACATCTCCCAGTCCAGCACGCCGATCACATTGAGTGGGTTCGCCGCATCGAAAATGACGTTATCCAACTTGTAGTCATTGTGGATCACGCTGGCCTTGCCGCTCTCGGGTGGCATCTTGTCCTGAAGCCATTGCATGATGTGGTCGCAATTCACCGCATCCGGCGTGACGGAATTCTCCCAGCGTTTGCACCAACCATCGACCTGGCGCTGCACATAACCTTGTGGTTTGCCAAAGGTATCAAGGCCGGCTTCGACCAGGTTGACCGAATGGAGTTCGCCCAACACATCGAAGAAATTCAGCAACTGTTGCCGCTTCTGTTCAGGAGAGAAACCCAATTCATCCGGATAGTCTCGCCGAATGACCAGTCCTTCGATGTAGTTCATCAAATAAAAATCACAGCCAATTACACTGTGATCGTCGCAGAAATGAATGGGCACAGGACCATAGGGAAACACCGACTTGAGCGCTGAGAGGATGCGGTATTCCCGCGACATATCGTGAGCCGATTTGACCGTGCTGCCAAAGGGCGGACGACGCAAAACCCATTGCTCTTCGCCGCTGCTCAGCAAATAGGTCAGATTGGAATGTCCGCCGGGGAACTGCTTGACGGACAGATTGGCTGCTTGCGCTCCGAGCACGGGTTCCAGGTGCTGCTTGAGTGCGTCGAGATCCAACTCTTCGCCCTCTCGTATGGCTCCGGGGCGATCTATAAGATCAGTTGTTATCACGCTCTTTCCTTGTTTTTCAGCTGAGCTTTGCGTTGTGTTTACCGATAAGTGACAAAGTGCTGCAAGTCTACCCGTTCCAGATGCGGCAGGGAATTAAACTGGGCCAGTGACATCTTGCCCCCGCCGTATTTGATGCGTGTCACCGAGCTGTTATGCACCATCCAGTTGGTATCGATGACCTGCTGATCAGGAAAGCCGAGCACCCGCTGCAGTGCCATTGCGATAACTCCTCCGGAAGTAGCGACAAGCACGCGGCTCCCACCGCTATGTCTGGCCATGATGTCATCCAAGACGGCGTAGACCCGGTCGCGAAACGCCACAAAGGCTTCAAACTCGGTGTCGGCAGGGCTGGCTTTCAATTCACCGCGAATCCAGCGTGTGGTAGCCGACTCAAACAGGCGCTGGAACAGCGCGGCGTCACGCACCGGCCAGACAGGTAACGGATCGTGTCCCTCATCGGTGGCATGTTCTCGCAGATAGATTTGCAGGAGTGGATCGCCGTTATATTCATTGAATCCAGCGATTTGCTGACCATCGCCCGACCGATTGAGCACGAGCGGAGCCAGCTCCGCCGCGGTTTCGATCTGCCTGATCAGCGACCCACTATACAGATGGTCGAATTCCACACCGAGCGACTGCCAGTGCTGACACAGCAGCTTGACCTGCTGGATACCCAACTCGCTCAGCTTGTCATAGGACTCGGCGCCGAAGGACGCCTGTCCGTGCCGTACCAGCACCAATTCACTCATGATTCAGTTCTGGCAGATCACTACAAAGTAGCGAAACGTTCACTATGAAAGTCGGCATCACCGAACATGACATTCAGTGCAGTGACGCGTTTAAAGAAGTGTCCAACATCGAGTTCTTCTGTAGTACCGATGCCACCGTGAATCTGGATTGCCTCCTGGCCAACCAGTCGAATGGCATGACCCAGCTTGCTTTTCGCAGCTGACACCGCCTTAACCTTCTCTTCTCGGCTAACACTGCTATCCAGCTTCATCGCTGCCATGATTGTGATAGAGCGCGCCAGTTGGCACTCAATAAACATATCAGCCATGCGATGCTGCAACGCCTGGAATGTACCGATCGGCACACCAAACTGATTGCGAGTCTTGCTGTACTCAACTGTTTTCTGTAACAGCATCTCCAGCGCTCCGACGGCCTCAGCGCAAACGCCGACAGTTGCCAAATTAATGACTTCTTCCAACGCAGTCAGGGCACTGCCTGCAGCACCAAGACGGTTTTCGGCAGGCACATGCACAGCATCGAATTTAACAATGCCTGCTTGCTTGCCATCGATAGTAGGAAAACTCCGGACGCTCAGTCCTTCAGCATCGGCAGGAACAAGAAACACTGATATGCCAGCGGCATCGGCCTGGTCGCCGCTTTCGCGTGCGACAACTAAAAGCTGCTCGGCATTCGCCGCATTCAATACGGCGACTTTCTCTCCATTGAGAACAACAGCATCACCTTCAGTTCGTGCACTCGTGCTTACTCTAGCCAGGTTGTAGCGACTGCCCGTCTCAGCATAGGCGCAGGCCAATTGCAGCGACCCGGTCATCAGCGCCTCAAGCAGCTCAGCCTTTTTATCACCCTGAGCGAGGCGGCTAATGAGCCCACCAGCCAGCACTGCATTGGGAAGATAAGGCTCTACCAGATTCGCTTTGCCAAATTCTTCCATCATTACCATCAGGTCAACGGCTGAGCCGCCTAGCCCACCATCATCCTCGCTAAACGGAACCGTCAGCCAGCCGAGCTCTGCGAACAGTGCCCAGTTTTCTGCGCTGTACCCTGCTTCGGTAGCGATAATCTTGTTGCGCGTCTCGAAATCGTAACTTTTCTGTACAAACTTCTGCACCTGATCCTGGAGCATTTGTTGTACTTCGGTATATGAAAAATCCACGTCTATTCCTCTCCCTGTCGCAGCCCGTTAAAGCCCCAACACGGCTTTACAAATAATATTGCGCTGAATTTCGTTGGACCCACCAAAAATCGACAATTTGCGCATGTTGAAATACGTCAGCGCCGTGGCGGCAGTGGTGCCCGGTCCTATGGCTTCGCCCTGGAACCCGTCTTCAAACTGTTCAGGGACAAATGGCAGGCAGTGATAGGCCGCCAACTCAACAAACATCTCATCCATCTGCTGCGCGAGTTCGGTGCCAACAATCTTGAGGATGGACGATTCCGGCCCTGGAGCTTTGCCAACGCTCAGCGCTGCAAGCGTACGTAACTCCGCGTATTCGAGCGCCTGTAACTGAATCTCTACATCAGCCAGCTTCTTGCGAAAAATGGGATTGTCCGCCATGTTGCCACCGAACCCGTCATCTGTGTTCGCGGCAGTTCTCTTCAGCGCTTGCAGGCGACGCTTGCTGCGCGGCACTCCCGCAATATTGGTGCGCTCGTGAGTCAGCAGTAACTTCGCGTAGGTCCAGCCTTTGTTTTCCTCACCGATGAGGTTCGCTGCGGGCACTCTTACATCGTCGAAAAACACTTCGTTGACTTCAGCATGACCATCGAGCAATACAATAGGCTTGAGCGAGATACCTGGTGTTTTCATGTCGATCAGCAAAAAGGAAATGCCTTCTTGCTTCTTTACCGTGCTGTCCGTGCGCACCAGACAGAATATCCAGTCCGCGTATTGGCCATAGGTGTTCCAGGTCTTGCTGCCATTCACTATGTAGTCGTCGCCGTCGCGCACAGCGGTCGTCTTCAATGACGCCAGATCAGAGCCGGAATTCGGTTCCGAATAGCCCTGACACCACCAGACATTACTTTCGAGGATATCGGGCAGAAAGCGCTGCTTCTGCTCTTCTGTGCCATAGGTCATGATGACGGGTGCCACCATTTTCATGCCGAAGGCGACGGGTTCCGGCGCACCGATGAGCCCCATCTCGGTGGCAAAAATATATTTCTCAGTGGCAGTCCAGCCGGTTCCGCCGTACTCAACTGGCCAGTTCGGTGCAGCCCAACCCTTCTTGAAGAGGATTTTCTGCCAACGGACAGTTTCTTCCTTGGTCAGGCGGATGCCGGCATCCACCTTCGCTTTAAATTCCTGGGGAAATTCTTGCTGAAGAAACGTTCGCACTTCATCCTGAAATGCCAGCTCTTCGGTCGTGAAATCTGCGTTCAAGAGACCACTCCTTGCCAATCAACAATCATTTTGCATAGCTCAACCCCCAGCCAGACCCGCTATCGGGCAAACAGGCCAGGAAGTGCAGCATTGCACGAACTGAGCGAGAAACGCAGCGAAGATTAACATTAAACCCAAGCAATGGGTAAGCAATTTAGAACGGTTGCTCGATACTGCCAGGCCGATCTGTGGCAACGCACAGTTTACGGGCATCTGCGTCGGAAAATGCCCTCGTAAAATTGCCTCCGGCCAATAGATTTGCCAGAAATTTTGAGTTATGCTTCGCACTCAATTACGGGGACAGTATTGGTAATTTAAGATACTGTATTTAAAACAGATTCTTACCGGATTGCATTTCGACATAGCAGGAGCTGCCATGAAAATAACGCAACTAACAAAATTGGCTTTGGTCATTCTGGCCCTCAGCGGCTTAGCCGCCTGTAGTTCATCGAGCGAAGAGATGGACAATTCAGCGACTGAGACCGTCCAGACTGAAACCGAAGCAGAGCGCACCGCCCGTCTCGCACGGGAGCAAGAGGAGGCAGCCCGTGCGCGAGCTGCAGCTGCAGAGGAACGTATGATGCGTTCAGCTCTGTCTACCCGCGTATTCTATTTTGACTTCGACGTTGCTGAGTTTCGTGCGGCCGACCGTGAAATCCTGACTTACCACGCGCGTGATCTGGCTGCCAATCCCGGCAAGCGTGTCCGCCTGGAAGGTCACGCGGACGAGCGTGGTACACGTGAATACAACCTGGCGCTCGGCGAGCGTCGTGCTAACGGCATTCTCAACTTCCTCATTGTTAACGGGGCAGCCCGCTCACAAATCGAAACGGTGAGCTATGGAGAAGAGCGCCCTGCTGATCGCAATAGCAGCGAAGCAGCCTGGCAGCGCAATCGTCGAGTTGAAATCGTCGATATGTAAGCGACAGTTTACTGGAAGATTAAGCCGGGTCATGTACCCGGCTTTTTTTCGTCTGGAGAAAATGCCGCACGCGAAGCAAGCTCTTCCCGCCTTCCGTTACATTCCGCTAGAAGAACATATTCTTCGGCTTGGCTGGCTCAAAGCCAACTACCCACATCAGCAAAGTAAAGAGAAAGAATCCCGGAACTACATAGCGCACCAAGGAGTCGATCTCCTGAGGCGACCAGCCGCCTAGCCAGATGGCCACATAGGCAAGCATGGCTACCAGATGAGCGAGAATATAATAGTTTATGAAGGGACCCGTGTTGTGGCTCATGGGAAACGGTTTGCAGAACAATAGCCAGCGCAGACCCACGACGATACCGAGCAGGTCAGTTGGCCAGAACAACAGCAAATTCAGATTGTGATGCAGATCGAGGTGATCAGACACGAACCAGCTACCTAACATGAGTAGTCCGTACACCCCGCTAAACACTGCCGTCAACAGTCCCAACAGGCCGAGCAAGCGAAAAGTCAGAGGTGCAAATTTCAATCCCACTCGCGAATGCGTCGCGAAATAAGACATCGGCACTCGTTTCAACATCAGCAACAGGAATAGCACCGGAGCCAACAACACGATTGAGGCATGGCGGTAAGGATCAGACTGCTGAGCAGGCGCAGCGAAACTCATGATCTCCTGATGGTCCGACAACAACATTTGTCGCTGTCCGGCAATTGCCACATCGGAGGTAACTTGCGCGAGCGAATCGCGGAGCTGCAGAGGCAGAAACATCGCTTCCCATTCGCTCATGGGGCGATCGATATTGGCATTCATGAGCACATCAAGCGAGAAAGCGATGAGGGCCTGCGAAGCATAGTGCGCCTGCACTTCGTCGCGAAAAGTCTCGTTGGTAGCGCCGGAAAATTGCTCACTGATCCTGCCGCCCAGCGCCTCGTCGAGGTAGTCCCGCACTCGCGTTGTGCAATTGTTGAAAAAATACAAATAGTCGTAAGTCATGTTCTCCTCTTCGAGATTCCACAACAAACGACGATAGAGAATTTCTTTCTCGGGATTCGTCAGATTGATCTTGTCTTGCCAAACCGTACGCTGCTGATCGCGATACATGGCGAATTCAGCCGCCGGAGGCCGAGTAGCCAATTCATAACGCATAATTCCCTGGAAAAAGTTGTAGGCAAATGAAACCGGGCCACCGTTGATTCTGAATACGCCCCAGTTGAAGACAAGGTCAGTATTCGAACGCTGATCAATTACTCGCAGCGCCGTGTGGCCGAAATTGTCCCAGACACTATCCCCTACATCGACTGTAATGAGGTAGAAACTGACTGCACTCAAATCTTGCGGCACTGGGTAATCCGCCACCTCAAGTTCTGGATACGAAACCTGCGCACGCAATGGCGCACAGGCCAGTAACAGGACTACACAATGGAAAGCGATGGACTTCAGCAAGATGCCTGATCTTGTCCGTCCAGATGAGTGGGTCATAGCGGGATAGCTGTAGCGCTTGGCATTCATTGATTTTGTTGTCTCGCCAGCGAGGGTGCCGCGACAAAATCTGAATACTATCAAAGAATTACTATAGATCAAGGCGTGAGTTGCAGCAGAGTCTGGTCACAGGAATCGGAAGCAAAAAAAACCCGCATGGTCATCCGCCATATGACCATGCGGGCAGATCGATAAGGAAACTGATGGATACAGGGTGTGTGGGTTCTGCGTGATAAGACCACCAGACCATATCGACCTGCACACAGTAGCTTCATGAGGCTGAATTGAATCTGAACACCAGCTAGTGGAAGCAATTAAATTGGTTCATCGTCCAGCTGCAGGGTGTGGCCATGTCGGGCCAGGCAGGAATCTTGTCTCACGGCAGTTGCTCGAGCACGCTGATTGGGATGCTGCGCTACTGCGCCGGCATTCATGCCGGGAAACCGGCGACGCACTGGAAAACAATAAAAAAGGCCGGCGCATGCCGGCCTTTTGACTCTCATTTATGCAGTCGCTCAATCAATCAGGTGCCACGCTGAGCCAAGCGAACAAAGTCAGCGAGCGGGTGAAAGCCTTATTGCCCCTCAGCGGCTCTCGCCTCTTCCATCCGCTCACCACGCAGGATATTCACCATGCCATAATTGCCTTCGTGGCAGGCGTACTCGTACATCAGGCCATCAACCCGGGACATGGGGATCATGGCAACGAGTTTATCCTTGAAGGTCGCTGGATCCTCGAGGGTAAATTCGTATTCCAGCGTGTACGGGTCGGTGAGTGTGAAACGCTCAGTCAGAGTCTTCTCCGCACCGGTTCCAAATGGCGAAAAGCTTTGCGACAGGCTATTGAAATTCCGGGTTTCCACCACCAGCGTATCGCCATCCCAATAGCCGCGTGAATCGCCTGACCACAAGCCAATGGATTCGTCGATGTGCGGTTGTCCCGTGAGAGGGACAATGCGTGCGTCGTGAATCATCTCGGTCATAATGACGGCGTGATCCTTATTCTGGATGATCTGTACATTGTTGTTATACAGATTGGGAGTAAACGGCGGTCCCGCGTTGAAACCGACGATGCAGCGCTCTGACAGGCCGCGATCTTCCGGTCCATCTTTCGCGATACCACCCACAATCATACGAACCGGCCGCTCACCCGGCTCATCGGGGCCAAGCCCACCACGCTGGACTGGTACACCTTCCTGAACTTCAGGCAGGCGGCCATTTTCCGGATACTCAATCAGCGACGTGCGATTGTCATTGCCATGGCCCATCTCGGTCCAAAACGTATTGTAGCCACCAGTCCCGGCATTATTGATCGCTTGCAGCCCGGCTTCAGTCTGCGCGGTCAAGGCGGCAATGTCTTCTTCTGTCAGGAATTGTTTGTCGCCGAAGAAAGCCGGGCGCTGCAAGGGAATAACAGAACTGAAGTTCCAGACCCCCTGTAGATCAGGCTGACCCCATTGCGTGCGCGGTAGCTCGAAATCATCCTGGGCCTGAACGGCCCCAGTCATTGTAAGCAGAGCAGCGGAAAGCACCGCCACCGGTATGGATCTAGTCTTCATTGTCTCCCCCCTAAATTATGAGACCGCCGAATAGATGGCTAGCAGTGTACCGTATTGGCGCGAAAGAAACAGCGGTCCCAGAGATCAGTTGCCGACAGGGTGTCAGGCTGCGGCCCGGCCTCTGGCATGGAGGAGCACGTCGATCCGCACTTGTCGCACCGCGTTGCTACACACTCTTCGTCTGATGCTATGATAGCGACCCTTCGGCAATACGCTTCACCGACGCGTCTTGCCAAGATCATGAGTTTCCTGGCGAAATTCGCAAATGCACCAAGGACTGTGGACGCTGCTATGAGTCAAGAACAACAAGCCATGAACGGCGCAACTGCCATGATAGAAACACTGGCCGATTGCGGAGTCGAATACTGCATCGCCAACCCGGGGACCTCAGAGATGCACCTCGTGCAAGCTCTGGATGCAGTGCCCAGAATCAAGTCGGTACTCGCCTTGTTCGAAGGCGTGTGCACAGGCGCGGCCGATGGGATTGGCCGGATGACAGGCAAGCCGGCAGCGACGCTTTTGCATCTGGGGCCTGGCTTGGCCAATGGCATCGCCAATTTGCACAACGCAAGACGTGCGAATTCACCCATTATCAACGTCGTTGGCAATCACCCGAACTATCACGTTGGCTATGACGCACCGCTGACGTCTGATATCGATACTCTGACTGCGAATTTCTCCTGTTGGAGCAAGTCCTGCTCGACGTCTGGCACTCTGGCTCAGGACGGCGCAGACGCCTACACAGCGACTTTACGCCAAAGCACTGGCTCAACCGGTCAGATTGCAACGCTTGTGATGGGAGCAGATGCCGCCTGGGGGCCGAGTAATGGTCCAGTAAAACCAAATCCTGTGCCGAGACGGGCAGTGGTGGACGACGCCGCAATCGAGACGATCGCCAGTGTCTTTGCCAGTGGCGGTAAAGTTGCCATATTGCTCGAACATCATGCAACGGAGCAGTCGGCGATGGAGCATGCCAGCCGAATTGCCAGTAAAACCGCATGTAAGTTGTTCAATGGGACGTTCCCGGGGCGAGTCGATGGCGGCCCTGGGCGCGTAGCGATCCAACGACTCCCCTACTTCCCCGAACAAATCCTCGCTGCTCTCGATGGCATTGACCATCTGATTCTCGTGAATGGTGAGATTCCTGCGAGCTTTTTTGCGTATCAAGGCGTGCCAGGTCAATTGCTTCCCGAAGGCTGTCAGGTACATCGACTCTCCTTCAGAGAAGAAGATGCAATCGATGCACTGGCAAGACTCGCAGACCGGCTCGGCGCTGCGAAGGAACCTGTGCAACGATTTGAGAAAAAGGAGATCGCCATGCCCAGTGGCGAGCTCAGCACCAAGAGCATTATTCAATCGATCGCCGCCACACTGCCAGAAGAGGTCATTGTCTGTACCGATTCCGGCGGTGGCAATGCCGCGTATGCCTTTTGCCAGAACAGCAACCCCAATAGCTGGTTGAGTCTCACGGGTGGTGCCATCGGTCAGGGTGGCCCCTGCGCAGTTGGCGCCGCGCTCGCCTGCCCAGACCGACCGGTTCTCGCCTTGCTGGGCGATGGCGGGGCAGCCTACACCAACCAGAGCTTTTGGACTCAGGCGCGAGAAGGCCTTAATGTGACAACCGTTATCTTCGCTAACAATACCTACAATATTCTCAATACTGAGTATGCCAAGATTGGGGTGGAAAACCCTGGCGCAATCGCCAAAAGTTTGTTCGACATCAGCAACCCCATCATGGACTGGGTAGCAATGGCAGGCGCATTCGGCGTACCGGGAGCGAAAGCAACTACTGCGGAGGAACTGTGTCGCCTGTTGCAACAGAGCGTTACCACACCTGGTCCATTTCTTATTCAGGCGAGTGGACAGTTGCAGCGTTAGCGTCAGTCAATACGTCAAAGCAAAAAAAAGGGGCCCTTGGCCCCTTTTTCGTGCGGAATTACACCTTATCACGCCCAGGTAAAATTCTTTTGGATTCGTCCCAAACGCTTGTAGAACGTATCGGATTGTTCGCCATCTTCAGTCGAGCTAGGGAACATCAGTGACAACACCGGAATGACGATCAGTGGCAGCAACAGCGTGAGAAACGAAGGATCCCGCCACTCACCCAGAGCCTCTATCAATTCGTACCAGAATTGCGCGAAACCGCCAGCAGTCGCATTCTCTGCGCCATCGAACAAAGTATTGAAAAGCCACATAACCAGTCCGCCTATAAAGCCGGTTGCCATACCCCAGAACACTGCCATCTCGGTTGTCTTGCGCCAATAGAATACGTAGCCGACTGCGATGGCGGGAGGAACAACCATGGCGAATCCCAACAAGAGGAGTTGCAGAACAGAACTGATATTGCCTAGCCACGCAATGACTGCTGCTGCAGTGCCGTACAACACAGTGACGATCTTGTAGGCTCGCAACTTGGTGTCACTGTCGAAGTTCTTGGCTCCGGGAATCCAGTCATTAACAAACATCGTCGAACTCGCAAGGAGAATCGGCGCACCCGAGGAAATCACGGCCGCCAGAACTGCTGCCAGTGCGATACCGCCGAGTATGGGTCCGGTATCGATTGCCAACTGGGCGATATTGAGATAGCTGGTAAGCCCACTCTCCGCGCCATAGCTCGCGAGCGTCAGGATGCCGATAAAGCCTGCAACCAACGGCATCAGGGCCGCGACAATGCCGGCCAGAAAGAAGCCGGGAATCAAATAGTCCTGCTTGGCTGCGGAACTCGCATAGTTCGCATAAACAGAGGCTGCGGGAGTATGAATCGTGGCCGAAATGAAGAGCGCGATAATAGTAGCCCAGCCTATGCCGGTAAAGCTCCACCAGCGCACCTCATCGCGATTAACCTCCGACAGCTTCTCCGTGGCCGCTACGGCAACGGCGTCCCAACCGCCCAGATTGTTCATGGCCACCATGCCCACCAACAACAGCCCGAAAATAATCACCGTGCAATGCACTACATTGGCGACAGCGGTGCCTTTTAACCCACCGGTGACGGTAAACACGATGATAAGCAAGCCACCCAGCGCGACGCCGACGACGAAGGGCAATCCCGTAACACCGCTGACGATAGATCCAATGACATAGGGTTCGATGATATTGATCACCAGATACTCTGCCTGTACGCAAAGGCTGGTGAGCCATTGGCAGCGTCTGGAGCCAAAGCGGTGGTCAAACACCTGACCGACGCTAACGACTTGCAACTTGCGATAGGGAATGGCGAAAAACAGGCCGACCAGGAACAGGGCAGCGAAGGAGTTAACTCCATACCAGAGATGCCCAAGGCCCTCGGCCATCACGTCGCCAGCTACGCCATAGGTCCCTGCGCCGCCAATCCGGGTGCCAGCAACACCAGCCGCGAGCATGAACACTCCCAGTGTGCCGCCGCCGATCGCCCAATCCGTGGCATTGCCTTTAGTGCGATTCAGATAGATTCCAAATGCAATAAAGAAACCGAGGTAAAGAATAATAATTACCGAGGTGATACTCATTTCCTGCTCCTCTCTCCGTCCCTGTCCTTGTTTTTGTTAGTGCTACTGCAATCTGCCAAACGTAGCTTGTTGTGTTTACTCAGTGACATACGGGCACCTGAACAGCCAGTGTTCAGCATAGTGGCAACACACTAGTGCCGCCGGCAACCCTCAACTTCCTTGCCAGGGAAGTCGGCATACTACACTATCGCGATTGCCGCCATCTATAGCTTTCCGGCAAGGAACAAACTTCCCTGTGTGGCGTATCGCTTTTGCTGCTCGTGTTATCCTGCAGCGCGGAAACAAACAGTCAGGAATAGCGCAATGAATCATCCGGCCCCCGGATCGGACGAATGGTTGGCTCAGGTAAATGAGGAAATCATCGACCCGGAACGTCCCATTATCGATCCGCATCATCACCTCTGGAAAAAGCGTTTCGGCAGAGACTACCTGCTGCCTGAACTTCAGGCCGATACCCGTAGCGGCCACAATATCGTCAAGACGATGTTTATAGAATGCCGTGCATTCTATTTTCGCGATGGACCAGACCACCTTCGCTCCCTTGGAGAAACGACTTATATCTCTGAGCTCGCAAAAGTGAGTGCGCAGCGCGTGGACTTGCCCACAATCGCCGGCATTATAGCCAAGGCCGATCTAACACTCGCAGATCAGCACGAAGACTTGCTTGGCGAGTTATTGGCCAAGCACACGCAGGTTTGCGCAGGGCGGTTGCGGGGGATTCGCCACGCAGGGGCGCACGATGCACATCCAGAGGAGCTGTTCATCACGCTGGACACACCTCCCGACCTGTATGGAATGGAGTCGTTCCGCAGAGGACTCAAGCTTCTGGCCGCATCCGGATTAACCTATGACACCTGGCACTATCATCATCAAAACCGCGACTTCATCGATCTGGCAAGAGCCGTCCCGGAGTGCACGATGATACTTGACCATTTTGGCACGCCACTGGGTGTAGGGCGGTACAGTGGACTCCGCGATGAGATCTATCAGAATTGGAAAGAAGACATGCGCGAACTCGCCCGCTGTGAGAACGTCTATGTAAAACTGGGCGGGCTGGCAATGCCTGACAACGGTTTCGGCTGGGATAGGGCGCGCCGGCCGCCATCATCAGATGAATTCATCGCCGCGCAGGAAAGATACTACTTGCACATGATCGATTGCTTTGGCCCGCAGCGCTGCATGTTCGAAAGCAACTTCCCGGTCGACAGGCTGTCAGTCAACTATCATGTCCTGTTCAATGCATACAAGAAAATGGCGCAGCGCTACAATGAAAGCGAACAGCACGCCATGTTTTATGCGACTGCCCAGCGTGTATACTCACTGCAAGACTGACATTCGGAGTCTCACTTGTCATTCCACTCACTAATCTTCGACCTGGACGGCACACTCAGTGATCCATTTCTGGGCATCTATCGCTGCATGAATTTTGCGCTGGCCAGCTTCGGCTACCATCCGCGCAGCGAACAGGATATCAAAGCCCATATCGGTCCCCCTCTCGAAGAGACGATTAGCAAATACATCGATAGCGATGACGAAACGCTTATCCGTCAGGTAATCGAGAAATATCGAGAGCGCTATGGAGAATTCGGTTACAAGGAAAACACCCTGTACCAGGGTATTCCGGAAATGCTGCAGGAGTTGCAGCGGTTAAATATGCCGATGGGTGTCTGCACTTCGAAATTGCGCAGCAATGCGGTGAAGATTATCGAATTGTTTAATCTTGCAGACTATTTTGATTTCGTCAGTGGCCCTGAATTCGGCATGAGCAAGGCCCAACAACTGGATCTGCTACTCCAGGACGGTAGCATCTCGGAGAATTCGCTCATGATTGGCGACCGCGCGATTGACCTGATCTCCGCGCACAAGAATGGACTATCGGGAGCCGGCGTAACCTGGGGATTCGGGAGTGAAGATGAATTGCTGGCAGAACAGCCACGGTTCCTGTTCACAAGTCCGGAGCAATTGGCCAGCACCTTCAGACGCAACGCAAGCTGAGCCTTATGAGCCGAGTAATTTGATGACCGCACTCGCGGTGATAATCGCCGTATCTTCTGACCTGATTACGCACCGCACGAACACCAACGAACGCCCTCTTTTCAGCACCTCTGCCTCGCCTATCAACAAATCGCCTTTCTTGGCTGGAGCCAGAAATTCGTTGCTGCAACTCACCGTGGCAACAAACTGTTGCTCGCCGCCGTTCGCCCCGAGACACAAAGTGTAGTCGGCGAAGGTCATCAGCACGCCTCCATGTACGGCATCGTGCGCGTTGCAATGCCGGTCCTCGGCACGAAACGCCGTCTTGATCCTGTCTCCCTCAAGTGCGAAGAAGAAGGGACCTATGCTGTCTTCGGCCTTGTCACCTTGCCAATGCCGATAGCCGGCGGGGACATTGAAATCTTTTGCGTCCAGCATGTCGGTCAGTTCCTCTACTCTTCGTCGTCGCCGTCGGGCACGACCAGATCGACTGCAGCGCCGGCGACCTTGAATGGCACCTTGGCGACTTCAATCGTCGTATCGACGGCCGCACCTACTACAGCGCCCACGCAGCCATTAAGCAGGCACAGGCATAACAGCATGGCTGTCCTGCTTGCCACGCTTCGCACTGAATTTTTAGCATTCTTTGCAGCCATGAATTTCTCCTCACAGAGCCAACTGCCAATAACCCACGTCGACCCAGCGGTCAAATTTCCGCCCTACTTCATTGAACCTGCCAACCGGCGTGAATCCCAGAGCTTCATGCAGTGCGATACTGGCAGGATTGGGTAATGCAATACCGGCAATTAGTAAGTGTATCGGTGTTTGCCGCATTTCATTGATCAGGTGTTTATAGAGCAAGGTACCCAAGCCTCTGCCGCCAGCGTCACGATGCAGATACACTGAAGTTTCTCTGGAGTTGCGATAAGCAGTCCGGGCTTTCCACGGTGCTGCGTAGGCGTAGCCCAGCACTTCATCCTCTTCTTCAATTACATACCATGGCGTTGCAGGTTCAATACTCTCCATTCGCTCGGCCATTGTATCGCTACTGACTGCGCATTCCTCGAACGTGATAACAGTGTTGGCAATATACCAGTTGTAGATCGCGGCGATCGCGATTGCGTCGCTGGGCAGGACCGCGCGAATGCGTAGCTTGCTGTTGTCATTCATCGCAGATTTCCTATTCGTTCGACATGCCGATCACCCAGCCCGTTTTCAACAATGTCCTGCAGTTCATCGGCCAGACGCTTACCCTGCTCCAGCACCTGTTCGAATACCTTCACGCGCTCGGCGTAGTCGAGACGATTGAAATCTGAACGATCCGCCAACTTCGCTCCCGGGAGCTGAGCGATAAAATCCGCACTCGGGCACAACAGCACGACATTACTGTAGTTCGCTCTGCTGGCTCGGCGCCAGCCAAGTCTCTTGTCGAACCACCCGGGAATCACCGATGACTGAAAATGCGGATAGAGCACAAGATTGTCCAGATCGTTGAATGGCAGATCGAAATGGTAGTCGGTAATCCCTCCATCCCAATACAACCCAGACTTCGCGTTGTCGATATCGCTAACCCCTTCCAGTACGAAAGGGATCGAACCACTGGCAATCATCGCATCGAAAGTATTGTTGGCAGACAATTGCACCGTTGCGGTGTTCAGATCATGTAAGGCATGCCAGGGGCTCTCTGCCGGACTACTGCTAAACAGTGTTCGCTCGAAAAACCAGGAGAGTGTCTTGCGACTGACCGCATTGAGCACAGCGGCGCTTGCCAACACCAGCCCCTGCAGCAATGCCGGGCTGCTGCTCTTTAGCAGACGTGATCGGTCGGCAATGATGTGCGTCTTGAAAACCGGATTGCTGACAATTTCCTCAACCCCCGTCGCACCCAATACGCCGGCAAGCATGGTCTGAGCCTGCGCAGACACTTCGGCACTACTCGGTCGCTCGGAATAGCGTTCGTGGCTGTAGAGTTCAGCCAGCCGATCTATGGCAGCCAACGGGTCGGCTGTGGCGAGACAACACATGCGCCACGCGCCGGCTGATGAGCCGAGCGTGTATAAGGGGCGTTGGCGTGATCTGAAAAAATCGCCGAATAGATAGCGGTCGATGCCGTAGAGGACGAACCACTTGGGACCACCAGAGGCCCCAATCAATGCATCGAATTGGTTTTCATGCAGCCCTTCATCCAGCAAGCGGGCTCTCGCCCGCTCGCCAGCGTGAATTGCAAGCGCTGCCATGAAGGAAGCGGCGGGTCTAGCGGGTAAATGCGAGCATGAAGCTTACGGGAACCGCTTGCGAAATACTGGGCAATCCTGCAACTTCCCGGAGCGCTTCAACTCCGGAAACCAGTCCATGATCGGCCGCCATGACAATGAGTGGTTTCACTGTGCTGACTGTGATGCCATCAGCAACGCGGGTAATGTCCACATCAGCAGTATAGCTTTTCGCCTGACCGTGCAGATCGAGTGAAAATTCGATGCTCTGCGCGACAGAGGCACCTACAGACAAACCGGATATGGCCGCTGCATCGACGCTGGCTGAAATCGTGCCGCGCGGGAACATGCCTGTTTCAAACAGCATTGCCTGCATGCGCTCGTTGCGGATCGGAATGAGGGTGTTGACGCTGGCCAATTCGATCGTGATTTGTACTTGGCCGGAATCGCTCACCGAGCCGGACAGCGTATCAAAGGTATGTACTTCGGCAACATGGTCCGCTTTGATAGTGACAAAGCTCAGGGTGGAGTCCGCGTTGTCGAGAGACCACTGCGCCAATGCAGCATTCCCGAATACACTAAGGCTCAACACGGCAAACAACAGGGTTTGCAGAATGGCACGCGAACTACGGCGGATTACAGTCATTACTAGCTCCTATAACATGTCTCGCAGAGAAAGAGTTGCCTAGCTTACCCGAAAGGCGATAGGTAGCCTAGTGTTCACCGACCCGTTGGGCACGCTTGCCTGCAGTGCACACCCCGGTAGAATGAGCCCTGCCGCCTGAGCGGCCCTTCTGTCGAGAAATTCAAGGATCTGCGCGGCAAGCGAACAAATGAAAGTCAGCACTCCACTGGTAAAACATCTCGTACTTGTCGGCGGTGGCCATAGCCATCTGGCGGTGCTGCGTAGACTGGGCATGAAGCCGGTACCCGGGCTACAAGTCACTCTCATCACGCGTGACGTCGTCACTCCCTATTCAGGCAGCCTGCCTGCCTATCTGGCCGGGACTTACACCTATGAGCAGATGCACATCGATCTCTCACCACTAGCCCAATTTGCGGGTGCCAGACTCATCCAGCAAGCAATCGACCACATCGACATCACCGGGCAAACAATCCACCTCAAAGATCGACCTCCCGTACATTTCGACGTGCTTTCTCTCAATACCGGCTCTGAACCAGACAGCTCCCTGATCGAAGGAGCTGATCAACATGCGATTGGTATCAAACCGATCGACACGCTGCTGGAGCATTGGCAAGTCATTCGCGAAGAGGCGATCTCGGCTGCACAAAGCAAGCAGGCTTACCAGCTGGCAATTGTAGGTGGTGGCCCCGCCAGCATCGAGTTTCTCCTCGCAGTTCAGGCTGCCATCAATACCGAGTTAGGCCTCCCGGTTAACAGCGCCTCAGCGCTCAAACTCAGCCTCATCTGCGCACAGGAGACCATCCTCTCTGACCACAACAGCAACGTACAACAATTCGCTGCCGGGGAACTCAAAACGCGCGGTATCGAGGTACTGCTGAACAAATCAGTCAGCCGTATTACCGAAAGGAATCTGGTGTGTAGCGACGGATCAACAATCGCAGCGGACCGGATTTTCTACGCAACGGGTGCGAGTCTGCCGTCATGGCTAAAAGAGTTGGGACTGCAATTGAGTGAAGACAATTTCATTGCGGTTAACAAGCATTTGCAGTCGATCAGCCATGACTATGTTTTCGTTGCGGGAGATGCGGCGACGATCGCCAACGAGCCTCGGCCCAAGTCCGGGGTCTATGCGGTTCGTCATGGCAAGATTCTCGCGCACAACCTGATTGCCTTTGCTCGCGGCAAACGGCTGCAGCGCTACCGCCCACAACGTCAGGCGCTTGCCCTGCTGAGCCTGAGCAACGGCAAGGCGATTGCATCGCGTGGCAGGCTGTTTTTTCAGGGCAGACTGGCCTGGCGATTGAAGCATCGAATCGACACCGCCTTTCTGCGCAAGTATTCCGATCTGCCAGAGATGGAGTCTGACTTGCAACTAAGCAGCGGTCTGGTCGACAGGGAAACGGAACGGCAGCTACGAAAACATGCGTTACGCTGCGCCGGATGCGGCGCCAAAGTTCCCGACGCTATCCTGAAGGAAGTGCTCGGAAGCCTGCAAATCGGGGCAAAGAATGAACGAGACAACTCTCTGGCTTCAGCAGAAGACGCTGCAATTGTCGAACTGGGTAAGGGATTGCGACTGGTGCAGAGTGTCGACTTTCTCAATGCCTTCAGCAACGATCATTGGCTATTCGCGCGTATCGCCAGCAATCATAGCTTGAGTGATCTGCACGCCATGGGGATTACAGCGAGCTCGGCACAGGCCATCGTGGGGCTCCCTGCTGCGAGCAGCCAACTCTTTCGAGCGCAACTGCAGGACATCATGCAGGCCTGCAAACTCGAGCTGGATGCAGAAGGCTGTGAACTCGTTGGTGGGCACAGCGCAGAAACAACAACGCTGCAGTTTGGCCTCTGCGTCAACGCGGTAGTCTCCGAGGTGGAACCCTTGTTGACAAAGACGGGGATGCAACGCGGAGACGTGCTGATACTCTGCAAAGCGCTCGGAACCGGAACGCTACTCGCTGCGCAGATGCGCTACAAGGCGCGTTACGAGTGGTTGCAGGCATGCCATGCCAGCATGCTGCAGTCGAACCGGGAAGCGGCACAGCTGTTCGTCGCCAACACGGCAACTGCCTGCACTGACATCACCGGGTTTGGCCTCGCTGGTCATCTTCTGGAAATGCTCGATAAGCAAGTACAGATCGCACTCGATGTCGGCAGCATTCCCCACCTGCCAGGCGCAGTCGATTGCCTGCGCCTGGGATTCAGCAGCTCACTGCACGCCGACAACAGCCTCGCTGCCGAAAAAATGGCAATGGGCGAATTCCAACTTGGTGATCCTCGAGTCGACATACTGTTCGATCCACAAACTGCTGGCGGCCTCCTTGCCAGCGTTCCATCTGACAAGGCTGAAGCCTGCGTTACCGCTTTGCGAGCAGCGGGCTATTCAGAATCCGCTATTGTTGGCGAGGTGCTCAGCGATAAAGCAGAGCACCCGCTCATCGTGCTGCGCTAAACAAATCGCAGTAATCACAGCCTGCTAGCCAAACTGCAGTGACTGGATGTCGGCTGCCCCCTACGCTATAGTCCGCTGGTATCTCGTTCCTGCGACCAATCCTGGGAAGCCTTCATGAGCACAAGCACTTCTCATCAGCCACAGCGTCTGCGCCTCGTATCAGCTACTGTACTGACCTGTGTGCGCTCATGCCTGCTCTCAAGTCTCCTCTCAAGTCTCCTCTCAAGTCTGCTCTACTTCGTTCCTGCAATCGCACTCTCGCAGGACAGCGCTACGGGTAGCGTGTTGGACCGTTACGGTTCTCTCGACCTTGAACGCACCGGCCCGACAATCGACGCAGAATTAGGCAGGAAGATGTTGCGCCGCGGCAATACTTACTTGAATCTCGAGCGCTACGATGAGGCCATCGACGAGTATCGCAAAGCACTCAGTGCTGATCCGAATCTTGCTGAAGCGGCACGTAACCTTGCCAATATCTATCTTTTTCGGGAAGACTTTGCGGCGGCGAAACCACTGCTTGCTCGTTTTATTGCGCTGCAGACTGAAGCCAGCGCCTCTCTGATCGCCGCAGTTCAGACCCTCGGCCAATTGGAGCGCAATGATGGCAACTTCGATGTCGCATTGGACCTTGACCTGAGAGCGATTGCACTGGTTCCGACTGACGATTCGCAAGTACACATCATGGCCAACACCTACAACAACGCTGGCGATGAAGAGAAGGCCTTGGCGATCTACCGGGCGGCCAGTCGGGCTCAACCAAACAATGCTTTTTTCTATCGCAGTGCGGGACGAATTCTGGAGAGTCAGGGAAATTACCAGCAAGCGCTGGAGGCCTACAGGCAAGCAGCAAGCACGGACCCGGATTCTTCGTTCTATGCAAATCTCGTTAGCACACTCGAACAACGACTCGCTAGCGAATGACGCGTGTCGGCAGGCGCGACACGAGCTCCTGAGAATTGCCAATTACTGTGTAAGCAACGCCTCTCGTTCGGCCTCGTCGAGGGCAGCGATAACTTCGACCCGACGATAGAATTCTGAAAAGTCACCACCAACCTCCTGAAGCAGTCGATCAAAAAACGGCACGTAGTCGTTGTAAATGCTAACAGTGCTCAACTGGGCATTGTTCAGGGAACGCCCGAACCAGTTGTCGTAGCCAGTGTATCCACCCCACTCCGCTTTCAATTGCTGATAGTCAGCGCGAAGCGCTTCCTGCAGGGAATCCTTGTCCCGACGCATCTGATCGACAGGAATCTCTTTGGCATACAGGGCTTCAAACCGTTCCTGATAGCCGCTCACCAATGCATTGAACTGACGCTGCTGCTCTGTAAACTGCTCCGCCGATTGCAGCAGCTCCTCCTGCCCGGTAGTTTGCAGCCAGCGTCGCATGCCTTCACGCTCCACTGCTGTTGCAAAACTCTCATTGAAACCCGTGTCTCCGGGCACGTAGACGACCTGGTGTGCCAGTTCATGAAAAATCAGGCCGGCCAGTTGATAGGGCTGCCTGCGTAGTACGGTGCTCAACAGCGAATCCTCGAACCAGCCCAGTGTTGAGTAGGCATCGACGCCACCCGTGTAGACATCGTATCCCTGCTCGCGTAAACGCGCTGCAAATCGCTCCGCTCCAGATTCAGCGAAATAGCCGCGATAGCTCACGCAACCTGCAATCGGGTAGCACCAGGAAACCGGATCGAGAGAAAATTCAGGGGCAGCAAACACGTTCCAGACGACGTGCTCGCGTTCGATATCGACAAAGGTCGAAAAATGTTCGCCAACAGGCAGATGTAATTCGCGTGCGGCGAACTCTCTGATCTGCAGCACCGCTTCGAATTTAACTCGTGTTTCGCTCGAAAGTTCCTCGTCGCTGAGCAGGCGCTGGATATCCTGTCGCGAAAACACGATAGCCAATTGGCCTCGAGCCGCCTGGCTGTAATAGCCCACGGCCTCGCAGGAAAGCAGTAATACTGACACGGCTACAAGCACTAGCACCTGCAGAAGCCGCTTAGCGCTATTCACGGCTTTCTCCCTGTAGAGTCACGATGAGAGAGCGCCCAGCAGCATCGATACGATGTTCTCCCAAATACAGACCCTGCCAGGTGCCCAGACAGAGTTGGCCATGACGAACCGGTATTGTCAGTTCCACGCCCAGCAATGAGGACTTGATATGCGCGGTGATGTCGTCAGGTCCTTCATAAATGTGTTCGAAATAATCAGCTCCGTCCGGCACCAGAACATTGAAGTGTTTTTCCATGTCCCGGCGCACCGAACTATCGGCGTTTTCATTGAGCGAGAGTGATGCAGAGGTGTGTTGCAGAAGGAAGTGTGCCAGACCGATTTCGAGCGTTGCAAGTTCAGGCAACTGCGCGAGAAGTTCTTCTGTGACGAGATGAAAACCGCGTGCTTTCGCCTGAAGACTGATCCGCTTCTGCAGCCACATGGGAGAGTCCTAGCGAGGCCCGGTCAGCTCTATCTCAAACAGGTTTGACCAGTGCTTGCCCGTCACAAACAAGCGCTGTTGTTCGGCGTCCCAGGCGATTCCATTAAGCACCGCCTCCGCGCTACCCAGACGTGTTTCTTGCGACAGTCCAGTCAGATCAATTGTAGAGTTCACGTTTCCAGTGGCGGGATCAATGCGCACAATAAAATCGGTCTGCCAGACATTGGCCCAGATCTCACCATCGATAAATTCGAGCTCATTGAGCAGTGAGATAGGATTGCCATTCAGTGTTACTTCAACACTTCGCTGCGGAGCAAAATCTTCGGGGCTCAGGAACGTCAGCGTGTTGGTTCCATTCGAAAGAATGAGCTGCGTTCCATCGTAGGCTAACCCCCAGCCCTCCGTCGCGTTATAGTGCGAATCAAGCAGTTCGAATGAGGTTTTGTCATAGACGAAAACAATATTCGAACGCCAGGTAAGCTGAAAAATTTTATCGCCAACTACTTCGATCCCCTCTCCGAAATAGCGACGACTTAGTCGAGAAGACTGCAAAACCTCACCAGTAGGCAAATCAATTTTGCTGAGTGATGACAGCCCATTTTTGCCTGTGCCTTCGTAGAGATAGCCTTCGTGATAGAAAAGCCCTTGCGTGAAAGCATTTATATCGTGGGGAAAACGATTGACGATGGAATAGCCATACTGCGGGGGCTGCTCCTGCGCGGCGAGTGGTAAAGCCAACCCACAGAGCAAGGCGATGATGCCAAGTTGCAACAGTGATTTCATGACGCGTCTGCCAAAACCTCTGGCCTGTGTTATAGAATGCGACTCATGAATACCGACTGAACATTGAATTCATAGCGCGACCAGAAAGAGCTTACTACAAACCAGGAGCAAATAATGGCCGAAGATTGCCTCTTCTGCAAAATAATTGCAGGTGATATCCCCTCCACAAAAGTCTATTCTGACGCTGATGTCTACGCTTTTCGTGACATCAATCCCGCTGCGCCAACTCATATTCTCGTTATTCCGAAGAAGCATCTCAAGGCTGTGAATGCTGCTGGCGCTGAAGATGAAGCGCTGCTAGGCAAACTGTTGCTGGCTGCCAATAAAATTTCTGAACAGGAAGGGCTGGCAGAGAACGGATTCCGCTATGTAATCAATACCGGAGATCAGGGAGGCCAGACGGTGTTTCATCTGCACCTGCATATTCTGGGCGGCAGGCAGTGTAGTTGGCCACCAGGCTAGGGATTTCGTTGCAGTGAGCGCTCCAGAGCAGCGAGTTCAGACTCGTTGGCACCGAACACACCATGCTCTGTGATCAGCCCGCTCACCAGCCGAGCGGGAGTAATGTCAAACCCGGGGTTGCCGGTGGCAACTCCCTCAGGCGCAATAGCCAGTTTCCTCTGCTGCCCCGCTTCGTCCACTCCCTGGATATGGCTGACTTCTTCCCCACTCCGTTCCTCGATCGGGATTTGTGCGCCACTGCACAGCGCGAAATCAATTGTGGAAACCGGGAGGGCAACATAGAACGGAACGCCGTTGTCCTGGGCAGCCAACGCCTTCAGATAGGTTCCGACCTTGTTGCACACATCTCCATTGCGCGTTGTGCGGTCACTGCCAACAATACAGGCATCCACTTTGCCCTGCTGCATCAGTAGTCCACCGGCATTATCGACGATGAGCGTATGCGGAATACCCTGTTGCCCGAGCTCCCAACACGTTAACGCGGCGCCCTGATTCCGCGGCCGCGTCTCGTCTACCCAGACATGCAGCGGTATACCGCGCGCCGCCGCTTTGTAGACGCAGGCCAATGCAGTGCCCCAGTCTACTGTCGCCAGAGCGCCCGCGTTGCAATGGGTCAAAATATTAAGACGCTCTTGAGACTCTTGCTGCGATTCCCAGAGCTTCGCCAGCACAGTGGCTCCCTGCTCGCCGATCGCCGCACAGATTGCGACATCCTCGTCCTCCATTGCACGAGCCAGAGCGAGTGCTGCCTGCGCACGATCAGCTTCCGCAAGCTGATCCAGAGTCTGCTGGCATCGCTCGAGTGCCCACTGTAAATTCACGGCGGTCGGTCGGGTAGCCTGCAAACGCCGCAGGGCTTCGCCAAGACAATCTGCTTGTTCCCGTAACGCAAGATAGACGCCATACGCCGCCGTCACGCCAATCAACGGGGCACCGCGAACCTGCATAGAACTGATTGCGCGTTCGGCATCGGCGAGCGAGTCGAGCGTCAGAATGTCCAGGCGATGCGGCAGACAGGTCTGATCGATGATTCGGACTGTCTGCGCAGACTCGTCAAACCAGATTGTCTGCAATTGTTCACCGTTTATCTGCATGACATTTCCCGCGCGCCTTTCGCTCTACCACTCGCTATATCACTCGCTCATTGCCGCCATCTACCGGCAGCTGTGCGCCCGTGGTGCGAGAAAAATCTTTGCCCGCGAGCAAGACTGTTGCTCTGGCAACGTGCTCTGAGCGCACCTCAACTCCCAGGACATTGTTTGCCTTGTAGTCAGCTACCGACAAACCATAGTGAGTAGCTCGTTCTGCCAGGAGCTCATCCGTCCACAACGCCGTGTCATACACTGCGTTCGGGTGCAGCGCATTGACACGAATGCCGGAAGCGCCCAGCTCCAGTGCCGCCACACGCATCAGTTGCGTCATACCCGCCTTGGCGGCCGAGTAAGCTGCCGCGCCGGGACCGGGTGCTGGTACGTTCTTGGAGGCAATAAACACTACCGCGGGGTCGAATCCCTGCTGCAGATAGGGAATACAGGCTCTGGTCAGCTCCATTGGTGCAGTGAGATTTACCTGCAGCGAACGCTGCCAGGTTGTAGTGCTCATGTTTTCCAGTTTCTCCGGTAATGGAAACAGACCGGCGTTATTGACGAGCACATCGATGCCACCAAAATGGGCAACCGCCGCCTCCACTGCTTGCGCCAGCATGGCGCTATCCGTCACATCGCAGTGCAGCCCCAGCACCGCAGCTGAACTGAACTGACTAGCAATATCCTCGGCAATATCGAGGGCAACTACGCAGGCACCAGCGGCTACAAATTCAGACACGCACGCACGCCCGATACCCGAAGCCGCGCCGCTCACCAGCACGACTTTGCCTTCAAAGGGCGCGCGTGTCGCAGTGCTTTTCAGTTTGGCCTGCTCCAGTTCCCAGTACTCTACATCGAACAAATCGCGCTCGGGCAGCGCCTGCCATTCGCTGAATGCCTCGGCATGCTGAATAGCGGCGACTGTGTGGGCGGTAATATCCGCAACTATTTGCAGCCGCTTGATATTGCCTGCGAAATACAGCATCGCCTTGTTTTTCCAAACGCCGTAGCGAGGCATGCAATCAAGGCATTGATGATCGGCTGCCGAGTTGGCATTGAAATAGTCGAGGTAGCGAGCTTTGAATCTCTCCAGGCCGGCGAGCAAGTCGCCCTCAAAGATCGCCGCAAATGCTTTGGCATGAATGGTGTGGTCAGGCGTTAACGGCCCGCGTACTGCCAACTCGTCAACATTCTGCAGACTGGCGAACCCGGCCGCGGGGCCTGTGGTGTCTGTACGCAGCACAATGGCTCCACCAAAAAGCTCGCCTGCCTCCTTTCGCAATCGGGCAAGCTGCAGGCAGTCTTCGCTCGTCAAGCGGTAGTGTGCTTCTGCCTCACAGGAGCCGGCGTTCTCTGCGAGGTAGTCTTCTGCCTGGCTGACCAGGTCAATCATGTTGTCGTAACTCGTTTTACCCTCTTCAGCGAAGGTAAATATTCCGTGATGCAACAGCACGATACCTTTTACAGCAGACCAGTCCACGTCGCGGGTAGCAGCGGCAACCTGTCGAGCCAGAATGAATCCCGGCATGATGTACGGAAGAATCAACACCTCGTCACCATAAAGTTGCTTGAGAATTTCCTCACCACCGGGCGAATTGCTGATCGTCACCACCGCGTCGGCGTGACTATGGTCGACGAATTTATGGGGGATAAGCGCATGCAGAATGGCTTCAACCGAAGGCGTTGGTGCACCCGGGTCGAGCAGGCCGAGACGCAATTCGCGCATCATGTCGCTGTCACTGAGCTGCTCAAGAGTACCGAGACGTAGCAAGTGAGCAAGACGAACCGCCGGGAACCCGGCGGCCTGAATGCTGCTAAGATCCCACCCCGATCCTTTTACGTAGAGCACATCGACTGGTTCCCCGAACAGGTCTCTGACCTGCCCCTTTACCGAGGTGTTGCCGCCGCCGTGGAGCACCAGATCGGCCTCCTGGCCTAAAAGGTTTGAGGTGTAGACTCGCAAAGCCAGATCGTCATCGGCCAGTTCGTCTGCGCGTGATTGCTCCCAGCGATTCTTCATGATTCCGTTACTTGTAGAGTGAATTGCGAATGCAGCTTACCAACTGCAAATGAACAAAGACCAGATTAACGGCCAATAAAAAACGCACTATCTGGCGATAGTGCGTTTCTTGTGGAGTCTGGGCTGTCAGCCAGCTTGCTGCAGCGCTGAACTCGAAGGGTCTAGCGGGGTTCGACGATCGAGATATTGGCCATGCCCGCCTGACGGGCTGCATCCATAATGGAAACCATCGTATTCACGCTGGAATCCGGGTGCGGCTGGATAATAACGGACGCCGCCGGGTTTTCCGCCTTCAATTGGTCAATATTTGAGCGAACCTGTGTCTGGATGATCGGGCGAGGATTACCGTTGAGGATAATCTCGTCATTTGGACCGATCTCAAACAGGATATTGCGAGGCGCATCTTCAGGAGGCGGATCGTTATTCTCGTTGTTGTCGCTACTCGCAGCGCTGATAGCTGTTTCAGACAAGAATGTGGCAGTTACTACGAAGAAGATCAGCAGAATGAATACCACGTCCAGCATGGGCGTGAGGTCAATCTTGGCATCGTCTTCTGACTTCCGGCCGGAGATTTTTTTCATTTTATGTTCCTGATTGTACTGTGTCTGGCAGACGACCGAGTATAGCAGTGAGCAGAGCAGAAGCAAGAGACTTGCTGCGTTAGCAAGCCCGCCTGGCTGCCGTTTTGCCACCTTCCCGGCTGCCGAGTCGCCAAATAAGCAGTCTGAGCTGCCAGTACGCGGCTCCCCCAACGAGTTCGCCGGGAGAGTCCGCCATTTTAACGGGTTATTTCTTCAGGGAATTTACAGCGAACTTCGCCATTTCCTGGAGGAGTTTGGCGTTCTTGCCATCGCGAGAGTTGACGCGAATTCCGTGCAGAGTATTCATCAGAAAGTCTGCCGCGAACTCAACTGTTACGCCCTTGCGCAACTTGCCTTTCTTCTGGGCTTCGCGCAGTCGCACAACCAGAGGCTTGCGCACTGATGCCAGAGACGCGCGCACGACACGTTTGATGTCCTTATCAAAATTAATACTTTCGCAGAGAGAGTTGACCAACAGGCAACCCATAGCACGGTGCTTGTTGCTGACCTTGACCACAGTTTCCTCGAACAATTCCGAGATTGCTTCCCAGGGTCCCAGCGAATCGTTCTTCAGTGAGTTCGCGATCTGCTCTTGTTGGATCTTGTTGTATTGGTCGACGCAGGATTTGAAAAAAGTATCTTTATCACCGAAAGAGTTATAAAGAGTGCCGCGATTGATTCCTGTGCAGTCCAGGAGCTTTTGGACAGAACTTGCTTCGTAGCCTTCTTTCCAGAACTGCTCCATTGCATTCGTTAATACTTTTGCTTCATCGAATTCGACTGGTCGTGCCATATTAGTTCTCTAATTACATTTATTGCTTAAGTAAGTTTTACACTTCAAATTGTTACGTTTGGTAAAACCCGATTAGTTTCATGCCGAATTTGTAAAGGGCCCTAAAAAACACCTGTTCCGGCGTCTTTTTGTGCCATTCGGAAAGCGCGCTATTGTATTACAGGCTTTTTGGATTTACATCCACTCAACGCAACAAAATGTAATGCGACACTTCTTTTCGACGCGATTTCCGCCGCCAAACTCTTCTCTACAGGCCGTGCAACAGCCAATAGACCGCGACACCCACACGGGAGGCGGGTATATCTGACGGTTCGATTTAAAATGTAGACAAAAGAGAAAATGGAGGAAAAATATAGAATGAGAAGTCAATTAAGAAAAGCCGGGGTTTACCCCAGTACGGTGCTGAGCAGCTGACTCTGAACCAGTAACGTGACCAGCAGCCCGATACTCCCGCCGAATACCGCACCCCACACCACAAGCCATCCCAGGTGCTCCCGAATCATTCGCTGGACGATGTCCTTGACCATCAGTGGCGTCATCTCGTCAAGGCGCTCATCAATGAGCGCGGCAAGCCGGCTCTTGATCGTTTCGTCGTCGAGTGCAGCCCGCAACACGCCCTGTATGCGTAGCTCAAGCTCACCATTTGATAACTGATCCTTGAAAAACTGACGCATTTTCTCCACAAAAGGTCCTTGCAGTTTTGCAAGTGCGTCCCGGCCACCAATCATTCCCAGCATACCGGCGAATGATGAGTTCATGATTACATCGAGCAATGATTCGAAAGCCGCATCAAGGTCAATCTCATCCACCGCCGCCTGAAGGCCTTCACGCAGCCGGTCAGAGTCCTCTACTACCCGGTGGAAATGCACTTCCAGGTCAGCATGATGAAAAAACTGCTCCATAATAAGATTGCGGATAGCGAGTTTGAAATCATTGAAGCGCAGCTGGATTACGCCGGAACCATAGAGCCCGGGAACACGCTCAAAAAGCATGTGCACAGCCAACCAGTTCGTGACCCCGCCAGAAAGTGCAAACAGACCTGTGTTCAGCACATAAACCTGCCATGCGCCGTCGAGCAGCAGTCCGACAAGCACGAGAAGGGCGGCGAGTAAATTACTAAGCAGGCTTTTGTTGCTGAACACGGTGTCTTCTATCCCTGAATCTGGCGTAATGACGGTGCGAAATTATGCAGAAAACCCACTGGCAATCAATCCAGCAAGCGGACCTGATCGGCGATCGGCATACGCTGCCGCACATCTGCGAGAAATTCCAGATCAATGTCCGCAATCGCCACACCTTCTCCCGTTTCCACCAGTGACAGGATGCTGCCCCAGGGATCGATGATCATCGAATGCCCCCAGGTCTCTCGCTTCGCATTGTGTCGCCCACCCTGACCCGCCGCGATGATGTAACACTGATTCTCGATTGCACGCGCACGCAGCAGTTGTTCCCAGTGCGCCATGCCAGTCACCTTTGTGAAGGCCGCTGGAACAGTAACGATTTCTGCTCCACGCCTGAACAGCGCACGATACAACTCAGGAAAGCGGAGGTCATAGCATACCGAGAGACCCAGACAACCCGCATCGGTAGCCACAGTCACGAGTTCACTACCAGCCTCATAACTACGCGACTCGGAATAAGCAGCTTGCTGGTCGGCAACCTTCACATCGAACAAATGAATCTTGTCGTAGCGGGCGAGCAACTCGCCTGAAGGACTGAAGACTAGACTCGCTGGCCTGACGCGACCGTCAGTTAGCAGATAGTCGGCGTCTTCCGGTGACTTACCGGGACGCGAAGACAGGGGAATCGTTCCGCCCACAAGGGTTATATGCAATTCCCTGGCCTGCTGCGCAAGAAACTCCTGGATAGGTCCCTTGCCCTGCTCCTCTGCATAGGGGGCCATTGGCCCACCCTCCAGAACTGCGAACACTTCAGGCAGCAGTGCCATGCTGGCGCCTTGATCTGCGGCTTGCGCCAAAAGCCTTTGCGCCGTAGCGAGGTTTTCGTCCACACTGGCAGAGCTCACCATTTGAATTGCAGCTATTTTGTTCATGATCTTCGATCAGGCCTCGGGATGCGTGCCAGTTCCTCTGTGGTTCAGCATTATTGCCCGCACAAGTATGCCACAGCAGGCTCGTATCCGAACACGCGGACAGAAACCCGCACCGGAAACCGTTCACTCCCTCCTGGAGCCGCGTTATGATCAAGCCAGTCCGGTCGGCATCAGAGCCCTCTCTGGCCTGATACCGTCTTCGCAACAACTGACCCCTCTCTAAAAACAACGTATAGAAACAGAATGCATAAGAACAATAAGGTGCTTGCCATGTCGACGCTCTCTCAGACCCAGACTCGCTCCCAGGTACTCCTCAGCACATTGCTGGTGCTGATGTTTGCTGTTGAATTGAGTTTCGCTCAGGATCAACAAGCGACACAAATTCCGGAAAACCGCCAGGAACTCAGGGTGCCCATGCGCGATGGCATCCATCTCGCAACCAATGTCTATCTCCCAGCAGGAGAAGGACCGTGGCCGGTTGTGCTCACGCGCACGCCGTATAACAAAAATGGCGCAGATGAATCGGCCAGCACCTACAACGCGCACGGCTATGCTCTCGTTGCACAGGATACTCGCGGCCGCTACGCATCCGAAGGTGTGGACCAACCCTTTGAAGTCGATATGCCCGATGGCTACGACACCGTGGAATGGATCGCAGCCCAGGAATGGAGTAATGGCAAGATTGGCATATTTGGAACCTCTGCACCGGGAATCACCTCCAATCTTGCTGCTGCAGCCGCTCCACCCCATCTCACTGCCGCCTATGTCACCGTCGCACCAGACAGCCTCTTCTATCGTTCCCGCTTCGTGGGTGGTGTATTCAAGGAGAGTCACTCTGGCGGCTGGCTGCGAGGCCAGGGCATCAGTGAAGAGCGCATCGCCGCCTACAAGGCCCGTGCTGTACTCGATCAGGGCTGGGTCGATACCGATTTTCTGTTCCATAGACAGAATGTAGAGATACCAATCTACAACGTCGGGGGTTGGCACGATATTTATGCCGAAGGATCGCTCTTCAATTATCTCTACTTGCAGAACGAAGGGCATGAAGCGGCACGTGGCAAGCAAAAACTGTTTATGGGTGCATTCGGACATGGCGCGTTGGAGGGCGATCTTGCCTATCCAGGTGGCGGCATGATTCGCGGCGACATTGAGCAACAATTGCGCTGGTGGGACTATTGGTTGAAGGATATTGATAACGGCATCATGGATGAACCACCGGTCAGCTATTACATGATGGCAGCCGCACGCAAAGACCAACCCTCGCCATTGAATCGCGTGATCAACGCAGACCACTGGCCTCCGCAACATGAGTTGACGCGGTTTTATCTGCAGGCTGACGGTTCACTCAGTAACAGCCTGCCTACTGCTGACGCAGCGTCTACAAGCTATCAGTTCGATCCAGCCAATCCCGTGCCCACTGTCGGCGGCCAGAATCTGGGGCGCGATGTCGGTCCACGGGATCAACGCGAGATTGGCGAGCGTCAGGACTATCTGCGCTTTGCAACGCCTGTGCTCGAGGAGGATGTCGTCGTTGCAGGCCATATCGACATGGAACTGTTTGTCACGACCGATGCGCTCGACACTGATTTCGTGGTGAAACTGGTGGACATCTACCCTGATGGATATGAGGCCCTGATCCTCGACTACCCCATCAGGATGCGCTTTCGCGATGGGCAGCAGGAAGAGCAGGTAAAACTTGCCACGCCCGGCGAAGTTGAGAAACTGCTAATCAACATGTGGAGCACCGCTCAGACATTCGAGAAGGGGCACCGCATTGGGGTCCACGTCAGCTCCAGCAATTATCCACGCTTTGCCGTCAATCCGAACAATGGCGCGGCACTGGATGACGTCAGCACGCCCGCTAAAGTCGCCCGCAACACCGTGTATTTCGACGCGCAACGGCCATCAGCCATTATCCTGCCTGTCGTTACTGAAGACCTGCCTCGTTAGACTGAACACGATTGCACAGCACCTGACCTCGCAAACGCGATCAGGTGCCTCGCTCTCGGCAGATAATTGTCGGAACTGACTACTTCAGTTTTTTTTGCAGCAACATGATGCCCCAGGACAGATAGCCGTTGTTGCCAGCCTCTATCCAGTGCTGCAAGCCGGCCAGCATCCGATCGATATAAGCTGCCGAAACCGAATTGCTCAATTCTTCGCGGCGCCTTTTCAGCTCGGCCTGCACGCTTGAGTAGTGATTGACCAGCTGCTCGGTCATCTCCAGATAGCGCAGTTCCTGCCAGCCGAATCGCTTTGCTTGCTGACGATAGAAAGCTGGGGAGCCCAGAGAGTCGAGATGAATCCGATCGAGTACCGGCTGCAACACACCAGGTGGACAGTCGTCCGCCTGCATCGGATCGGTAAAGATGATCTTCCCTCCCGGCTTCAGCACCTTGTCAATTTCCGCCATAACACGCTCGCGCGCACCGGAGTGCAGAAAGGAATCCTGTGACCACACGAGGTCATAATGCCGGGGCTCATCCGGGAGATCTTCAAAACTGCCGTCGGTCACGCGAATCTTGTCCTGCAGATCTTGCGCTGCACTGAGTTCCCGGTTGCGGGCATTCTGAGCCTCGCTGAGATTAACGCAGTGCACCTGACAACCGAACTTGTTGCAGAGATAACGGGCCGCTCCCCCATAGCCCGCACCGAGATCGATCACGCGAGTCTCTGGCTTAATCTCTCCCAACATCTCTGCCATCGTATCAACGGTTTTCTGAGACGCCTGTGCAATATCACGAGTGCCTTCCGAATACATGCCTATATGAATGTCTTCGCCGCCCCAAATATGAAAATAAAAATTATCAGCATCGTCGCTGTTGTAGTAATCCTGGGCCGTTTGCACGACCTGTGAATAGCTACTCATAGAATCAAACCTCTGAACTGGTAAATTGAAGTGCCGGTTTACTCGTCGGCCTCGAGATATTTTTTGGAGGCAACGTGGACAAAGAAATCGGGGTCGCCGTCTTTGAAGTCTTCCTGAAAATCTCCAAACGTAGTTACTTTCTGGAAGCCGACTTCTTTCATCAGGTTACGGACATATTGGTAGCGCAGCGGGAACATGTTGAGATGAAACTCATCGCCGTCATCAAACTGATAGCGGAAGCGAGCCAGCGATTCATCAACAAACTCAGGTGATGCGGTCACCCGATCACTACCGTAGTAGTAGTTGCGCTTCGGTTTCGCACCGCTGTCGAGTATCGCGTCGTAATTACGATGATCGAGGATGAGAATCCCGTCGTGGCGTAGCGTCGCATAGTATTCGGCGAGCGACTTGCGCCGATCGTTCTCATCGTGGATATGTGTAAAGGAGTTTCCAAGGCAGATTACTGCGTCATAGAGATCGTGAACGCTCTTGTTCAACCAACGCCAGTCAGCATGCACTGTACGCAGAATATGTCCGCGTTTTTTCGCATTGTCGAAAGACTTGGCCAACATGGCTGGGCTGCCATCCGCGCTGGTCACTTCGAATCCAGCCTCCAATAGTTGCACAGAGTGATAGCCGGTACCGGTAGCGACATCCAGCACCTTGCGAGCACCGTGACTCTTTAGCAATTCGATGAAGAAATTACCTTCGGCCTCGGCTCGCCCGTCCCAGTCAATGAGCTCGTCCCATTTATTGACGAACTTGTGAACATATTCCTCAACGTATTTGTCGGTCTCTCTGATCTCGGTTGGGTCGCTTCCGTAGTCCTGTTCTTTGTCCAGGTCCAACACTGTGTTCATCTTTGCACTCCTGCCCCGCTGGTTTTGTGAATCGCATTGAGCACAACTGCAACGAAGCGCCTACCTGTTCGGTAATGCCGCCGTCACTGCAGTGACCACACACGCACACTACCCGGAATAACCGGGGTGTACATGCGCAGCTATCGAGCAGCCTTTGCTTCTCTTTGCGCGATCTGCTTTACAATTGTTGTATTGTCGCGCCGCATTAGAGCGGCGAATTGTCGGCTCAGACTTTCCGGAAAGAACCCTGCCCTGGAAAGAATCCTGCGCCATGCTTTGGTACCGTCGACACTCGCGTCAGTCGAGAATGCTAAAGCAATCGACGGGCGGAAGACTATTAAGCGGCGACCAACAAGAGTTGACCGGAAACCGCGCTTCCTGGAAAAACATCGACTCGCTTATTGCCGACTACTTCAGACGAAATAAACGTTTGATGTTTAACTGTGACCACCAGCAATTCACTCGAAATGAAGGAATGCTGGCAAATTGACATGCGTTTATACGCATCAGATTTAGCAGAACAAGAATAGACGCTACAGTAACAAATGTCCAATGAGCACCTCTGATACGCACTCTTATTGAACACTACGCATGTGACAAGAACATGGCAAAGGCTGACTAACGCAGACGCCAAGCGAAAGGAACTTTTTAAACCATTCGGTATGTTTTGGGCGGAAAACTTTGAGGAGTACGCGATCCAGCTATTGTACTGGCGGTGTGGGGGGCGCTGCGCCGGCACCCTGTGCTGCAGCCTCGCGCGCCGCATTGGCTGCAGATTCAGGCGAGCCGAATGCCTGCTTGAATTCCGGCTGCAGTCCGTCCCAAGGGCCTTGCAGCGTGTAAACCGCACTGGTGAGACTATCTACCTGATCCCCAAAAATCTGATCAAACAGATAGGCTCCAACTGCGAGAGGCAAATTCGCTGTCAACAGCCCCAGCCAGGGAATATTGTCGCTTACCGGCAAGGTGACATACATTTCTCCAGCGATGGTCTCCGCTTCGAGATCCAGTCCACCTGTAATTTGATAGAGGCTGCTCGGCCCTGAAATCACCAGCCGATCCTGAATAGCTACTTCACCATCATCGAGAAGCAATTCGCCGGTTATTTCATCGAAAGCAAGGCCACGCCGTAACAAATCGTCGCTGAAGCGCAGTCTCCGCATGATTGCCGAGAAGTTGATAATGCTGACCAACTTCAATGCGCCACCTGCATTGGAATCCTGGAGAAAGCGGCCGTTCTCGATAACCATTCCAAGTCGCCCACTGAGGTTGTCTCCGGAGAAAAAGGCTGGGGTGCCTGGCCAACTGACATCGCTGACAAATACGGCGTTGTTGCTGATCAGGCTCGCCGCAACCCCATTAGCCAGCAGCACCTCGCCGAGGTCTCCAGCCGTTAGCACACCGCTCAAATCACTTCGGTGCTCAACTCCGTCGTAGTACCAGGAGAAGTGAGCAGGTAGCGCTTCGACATCCCCGCCGACCTCATCCATGCCGAGCCGCAAACCTCGAAAATCGAAAACAAGATCGTCGAAGTCGGCTCCAGTTGCAGTCGGATTAAGCGTAAATTGCCAGCTGCCAAAAGCGCGCTCACCGATGCTGAACTCGTTCGTGGAAAAGCGCATGGGAGGCAATTCACGGGGATCGATGTCGACCAGCGGGTCAACGCGAGGCACTTCCTCCTCAATCACGCTCTCTGCAGCAGGAGCTTCTGGTACCCCATCTGCAAGTAGAGATACCGGAAGCGCCTCACTTTCTTTTTCATCTCCGGGTAGGCGCAAATGATCGAGGTCTATCAACAAGTGGTTATCGGTATCAAATGGGATAACGACTTCTCCCTGCAGCGAATCGCCGCGCAGTTGTGCCCACCAGCCCTGCAGTTCGGTGTTGGGCTCTATCCGCATTGCCACTGCCGGAATAGCCTGACCATACAAATTGAAAGTGCTGGCCATGACATCGACAAAGGCAATGGTTTCGACGGAGCCAGACTCCGAGCCATCAGCAGCGACTCCCAACTCACTGACAAATTCAGTCCATTGTTCCAGTTCGAATTCATCTACGTTGCCAATAATGGCCAATCCTTCGGTCTCGTTTTCGGCGAGTTGATCGAACTGACTGCTGTCCTCACCCACCAGGACGAGACCGTCTTGCACTGAATCACCCAACAGATCGAGTTGAAAGATCAGTCTTTCGCCGAGCACTCCGCTTATCGTCTGGCTTCCTTCACGAAATCCTATGCCAAGCTGCAGCGCCTTGGCTTCTTCTGACGCCTTGGCAAAGGGTTCTGGGAGCGCCAGTGTGGTACCGATAAAATCCGTCGCAATATCCAGTTTCGTGCCAGCATCCTCTAGCCCGGTTTGATCCAGCGAAAGCCTCGCTTGATAGTCAAACGCACCACTGGCACGTTCAAGCAGCCGTTGCACGAACTCACTCTGACGCGGCCATGCGATCAACTGTTCCGGAGTTGTGTTGCCCTGTACGTCGACAAAGAGCGTGGTCAACTCCTCTTCCTGAAATTCCGAAGACAACTGAATCGCGACAGTATCACCAAAAAAATCGGCACTGAGTTGGGTTTCTTCGAGTCCCGTGCGTGTATCAAAGATTATGCCGCCATCGACATCGGCCATTTCCAGATCGAGATTATTAATACGCAGTGCATTGTCCTGCAGCGCCATGTCGAGTCTGATGTCCGGTTGGGTACCTGGCAGACTCAGCGGAATCAGGACATCAATTGCTGCGGTGAAATCGCCATCAGCCTGCCAGTCTGCAAACGCCTGCTTGAGCTTTTCATCAAGTGGAGCCTCCTGCAGATACGTGAGACCCGCAGCCGTTTCTCCTTCTGCCGTACCACTGACTATGAGCCAGTTTTCATCGCGCTCATTGCGCCTGATCCTGCCTGACGCATCGTTCAGGGCAAGCGCAAGACTGTTCGCTCCCGTTGCTTCGATATCGATAGCATTGTCACTGATGAGCACTGTCGCAGATAGATCAGCGAGCTGCGGCCATTGCGCATTGAATTCCATCGCACCGTTTTCCACCTGGAAAAATCCCTGAAAGGATTTGGTGGCGGGCCCAGAACCCGGTACCGTGTTGCCACGGAATACAACCGAGCTGTCGAAGATATCGCCCGCGATGATCGCGGAGTCGAGATACTCCATGCTATTGCGCAAATTACTGGCAATTCCTGGACCGTCCGGCAGGTACAGGGACTTTTGTGACGCATCGATACGGCTCGCTCCGACAACAAGATCCAGCAACGCTTCACGCTCGCCAACTGCTGGTTGATTGATTACAGAACTGAACTGGACATGCCCGTCTACCGCATCAGATTCGGCAACGATAACTCCGCTAGTCAGGGTAACCTTCTGGCCATTGTTCAGATCGACCGCAAATCCAAGTGCCCCGTTGACATAGTCGTAGTCCCAGACTTGCGTGAAGACATTGGGGATATTGATAGAAAAGTTATCGGACTCCACCGCGGCGCTCCCGGTAAGAAGCCTTGCGGACTGATCGAACCGTGCCTCAAAGTAGCCATCGAGACCCCACATATTGGGAGAGCCACGCACGGACCCCAGTTCCACGTTGTCGAGATTGCCACGCACCGTGAGTGGCGTGTTGCCGCCCTCGGCCAGAGGCATGAACAAATCAAGATTGCGCAGCGTTCCTCCTGGAGAATAGCCCAGTAGCTGACTACGAGCACCATCATCTAGCGCTCCGGAGGCAAGCGCTGCATCACTCAATAGGGCGAGATTCAGATTGTTGGCCCGCAGTTCGAGCGACTGCCCAGGCAGATAGTTAGCATGCAGACTGAAAGGACGCCAGAAACTATCATCCATAGTCATCGTGACTTCGCTTAAAGAAAGTGACCAGGCACTTTCGGCGGAGTCCGATTCAGTATCTGCTGGCTGTCTTCGCAGTCTTGCATTGCCACGTATCGCCTCAAGACTCAATTCGCCATTCTGTGGTGTGGTGATGCGAACTCCCTGCACATCCAGACTCGCAACTGACTGCTGTATCTGTCCGGAGCGCCACTGCAACCAGAATGATCCTCCACCGATAAATTCCGGAATTGACACATCGGCAATGCTTACACTGCGTAGCACATGGGAATAGTTCGCGACAGGGATAGCCAGATGCATCCTCGCATCGAGACTATTGATATCGTCACCGCTAGCCTCGAAAGAAAATTGCAGTATCTGACCGCTTGCATCATGGGTTGTGTCTACATGGAGAAAATGTGAGTCGCCGCTGTTCTGAATAGTTGCAACGCCATTACTGAAGCGAAACGCTTCGCCCAGTCGATTCTCAACATTGATTACGACATCGCGCAGATCGAGCCGGGAAACGCGCTGCAATGCCTGATACAACTCTGCGGCATCAATTGTCTGCTCTCCTGTCGCAGCCATATTGCCGAGCTGCCAGCGCCCGTCTTCATCCTGCACTACCGACAGCTCGAGCTGCTCTACTGTGAACTCACCCAACACCCAACGCCGTTGCCAGATACTCTGCAACACATCGACCACGATAGTCGCCCGGTTGAAATGCACCGGTGACGCTTGCAGGGCATTCCCTGTTTCTTCCCCTACCAGGAGGCTCAGGCCGTTGATGCTGATTACCGGATTGAAATCCTGAAACTCGCCGCTCAGTGATTCGATATCCACAGTCAGCCCGGTACTGCTAAGCAGTTGTTGCTCGAGAAAATCCTGATAGCCCGCAATGGCAGGCATGAATTGTCGCCCAATACTCACATAGGCTGCGGCCAGAACAAGCGCAACTACTACCAGCAGAACTAACTGCTGATAGATTTTCTTGAGTAGGCGAGAAAGCATGTGATGAGTGATTAAAAGAGTTGCTCTGGAAATCTGTGAACGAGTCGGACCTGCGCCCGTTGTGTCGGGTATAACTGCACTGCCCAATGACGCTGCAGCTCAGTCAATACTACGACGGTCGGCTTAATGATTGCTGAAAGTCGGGCCCTTGAGACGGTCATTGCACCTCTAACTCAGTACAGAACCACGTCGAACTGCTCTTGAGTATACATAGGTTCAACCTCGAATTTGACTGTCTTGGCAATCAATTCCTCCAGATTGGCGAGCGTATCCGACTCCTCGTCGAGAAGGCGATCGACCACGACCTGGGAAGCCATTACCAGCAATACATCGTTCTCATAGCTGCGGGCAACATTGAGTATTTCCCGAAATATCTCGTAGCACACTGTTTCCGGTGACTTCAGCTTGCCGCGCCCGTGGCAGACAGGGCAGTTACTGTGCAGTGTCTGGCCCAGCGATTCACGCGTCCGCTTGCGCGTCATTTCGATCAGCCCCAACTGGGAAATACCAGTGATCGTCGTTCGGGCATGGTCCTTTTCAAGCGCCTTGGAAAAGGTACGCTGAACCTGGCGCTGGTGTTCAGGATCGATCATATCGATAAAGTCGATGATGATGATGCCGCCAAGATTTCTCACGCGGAGCTGTCGCGCTATGGCAGTTGCCGCTTCGAGATTGGTTTTAAGAATTGTTTCTGCGTGATTGCGACTTCCGAGATACCCTCCCGTATTCACATCGATAGTCGTCATCGCCTCAGTCTGATCAATGATCAGGTCACCACCTGATTTCAGTTTGACCTGTCGACCCAGCGCCTTGTTCATGTCGTCCTCTATGCCGTAGAGATCGAACAAGGGACGATCGCCCTGATAGTACTCGACACTGGTTTCCAGCTCTGGCACAAAGTCTTCGAGAAACTGACCAATCGCCATAAAGGTGTCGTGATTGTCGATGCGAATCTTTTCCACTTCCGGCTTGATCAGGTCACGCACAGTGCGCATGTAGAGAGGAACTTCGCTGTACACGGCGCGAATTCCGTCGTTGCGTTTGATGCGCTCCTCTACCTTGGCCCACAAACGGCGCAGAAAGCGCACATCTTCTGCCATTTCGGTTGAGCTGGCGCCCTCAGCGGCCGTCCTGATAATGAAACCACCTCGCTCATCCCACTCCTCGACCTCGAGTGCTTTCTTGAGCTCTCCCATCAGGCGCTCTCGCTCTTCCTCACCTTCCAGTCGCTGTGAGATTCCGATGTGTTTGCTGCGCGGCATATACACCAGATTGCGCGACGGCAGCGTGATATGTGTCGTCAGGCGCGCGCCTTTGGTACTGATGGCATCTTTGGCGACTTGCACGACAATTGCCTGGCCCTCGCGGAGTAATTCCTGGATGGTTTTCGTCTCTGCGTCACGCACCTCGTAACCGTCAGCATCGATGGCGGCGATATCTGACGAATGGATGAAGGCGGCCCTGTCCAGACCAATGTCAACGAAGGCTGCTTCCATACCCGGCATCACGCGCACAACCTTGCCACGAAAAACATCACCAACATGACCGCGACTATTGTGTCGCTCGATGAAAATTTCCTGTAGTAAGCCGTTCTCAATCAGCGCGACCCGGGTTTCCATCAAGGTGACATTAATGAGTATTTCTTCACTCAACTCGATTCTCCAAATGCGCTCATCGACCAGACCGGAATGCCAAATGCCGCCAACAAGTTTGCCGTCTCGAAGAGTGGCAACCCCATAACACCGCTGTAACTGCCGGTAATCGACGCCACAAAAATCGCCCCCATTCCCTGGATCGCATAGGCACCAGCCTTGCCACTCGGCTCGCCGGTGTGCCAGTAGGTTCTGGCCTCGTCTTCTGCGATCTCACGAAAAGTCACCCGACTAATGCTGAGCCTGCTTTCGCGCCGTCCAGCTGTGCCAACACAAACGGCCGTCATCACCTCATGTTCCCGGCCTGCCAGCGCTAACAACATGGCAACTGCCTCATCCTCATCTGCCGGCTTGCCCAGCACCTGTCCAGCGCAGACCACTGTGGTATCCGAAGCAAGCACAACGGTCTTATGCTGCTGCACTCCGCCTGCCTCTTCCTCAAGGGCAAGCGACGCGAGCGCAGCCCCTGCTTTTTCCGCAGCCATGCGCTGTACATAGTCTACAGCCTGTTCAGCTTTGCCGGGTGTCTCATCAATATCCTGCGCCACCACCTCGAAACTCACGCCAATCTGTCGCAACAATTCGGCGCGTCGCGGCGAAGCAGAGGCCAGAAGCAATCGGGCTGAAGTCATCGGAATGTGCCTTGCGCTGCTAGTGCACGTCGAAACTGCGGCGAATATGCCGCAACAGTTGAAACATGGAAGGCCATATGACGGCGCTGGTCAGCGCGCCAAACAGAAACATCAAATTGCTGCCGATTGTTTGTCCAGTCACGATCTGCAGCCAGTGAGTCAACAACAGATTTAGACCTACCAGCGTGAAGACCAGGCCGGACTGTTGTAACTGGGAAAACATGCGCAAGCGTTGATGCAAGCTAAGGGTGACATAGGCAATGATAACCAGCCCCATGGCGTTGAGGCCGAGAGCCGAGCCTTCGAGAATATCCAGGACGAGTCCCACACACCAGGCACAACCAATGCCCACTCGATAAGGCAGCGCCATTACCCAGTACATCAGTACGAGCGGCACCCATTCCGGACGATAATTCATGGCCCAGTCAGGAAACGGAACAATAGCGAGCAGATACGCGATGAAAAAAGACAGCACGATCACCCAGAGCGCATGGGCACGTTGTTGGATAGCGGTACTCATAAGTCTGTGTTGTCGTTACTGACAGGTTCTTCTACTGGTTCGACAGCTTGCTCGGGGGCGGCTGTTGCAGCTTCCGCACTTGTAGACGGTGTTCGTTCAATTACGCCACCGCTCACCGTAACCCGTTCCTCGTCAGCTTCAAGAACAGGCATTACAGTTTGCTCGCTCGCGAACACCAGCATCACATGCCGCGTGCTGGCCATTTCTGCCAATGGTCGCGCGCGTACGGTGGAAAAATCCTGACCGGGGTCGGAATAAACACTAATGATTTCCGCCACGGGATAATTCTTCGGATAAACCTGCCCCATACCCGAACTCACCAGGAGGTCGCCGGCTTTCATATCCTGGGTCTGGGTAACAAACTCCAGCACCAGTTCCATACTGTTGGTACGGCTACCTCGAGCCAGGGCACGCTCGCCGTTGCGATTTACTTCCACCGGCGTGACATGCTGGGCATCGGTTATGAGTAGCACCCAGCTTGTATAGGGCAATACCTCGTCCACCTGCCCCATCAATCCATTCGCATCCAGCAAGGCCTGACCCACAAAAACACCATCTTCGGCTCCGCGATTGATCAACACACGCCGGGAAAAAGGATCCGGCGACACATTGATGATCTCGGCCGGCATGACTTCACCCGGAATAACCTCTGTGGCTTCACGCAACTCCAGCAAGCGACTGTTCTCACTTGCCAAAGACTCCAGCAATTGCAGTTCGCGCTGTGCTACCAGCAGGCGTTCTCTGAGAGTTTCGTTTTCTTCGAGCAGGTCAGTTCGAGAGACAAACACATCTTCAAACCAGAATGAAACGCGCGTCGGAATGTCGGCTACCCAATACACCGGCGTGGTGGCATACCCCAGACCATAACGCACCATCTCGAGATAACCAAAACGGTGATCCGCAAACATGACGCAAACAGAAAGCAGCAGAAAGGCCAGAGCCCGATATTCCAGGGCGACTCCTTTTATAAACAGGGTCTTGTCGATGTCTGGCTACCTCAAAAACGCACGGGCTGAAAAGGCTAACTTTAGCGTGTCTGGCACACTATTGCCAGATGGCAGATCGGCTGAATTTTTCCCTGATTTCAATCTCTTACACCAGCCTCGGGTCGACATCAGGGCCTCTGCTGAGGCCCTGGTCGGACTCAGGATTCCTGTCTGCTGGCTCGTGCCGATCCAATCGGAAAAAACTGTGTAATATTTATGGTGCCGGGACGTTTCATTGGCAACGAGGGATGCACTGGATATCCATGAAAACTGACGGGACACAGATTGCACAAGGTGCGCTTCATCTCGCCATGCAAATAACTGGTTCGAAAGATGAAGCATGGGATGTGTTGCAGGCGGCGACAGTGAAATCGCTCGAACATCGCAACGCGCCGGCGCCTGAAGAACAGGGCTATCGCGCCTGGTTTTATCGTGTTGTTCACAATCAGGCAATCGACTGGCTGCGTAGCCAGAAGAAGTTCGACCACAACACAGACGTAGCAACTCTCGGCGAGTCTGCCGATGACCCGGAATCCGAGTTTTCTGCGGAACAGCGCAAACGCCTGTTACACAGGGCTTTGGATGCGCTCTCGTCGGATCAGCGCGAGATCATCTGTCTTAAGGACTTCCACGATTTCAGCTATCTGGAAATCGCTGAAATCATGGCGATCGAGAAAGCCGCCGTCGCGACCAGATTACATCGCGCACGCATGGCGCTACGCGACAAACTATTGCAAACCAATTTCTTTACAGGAGATAACGATGGAGTGTGATGAAGCCGCAACACTGATTTCCGCTTATCTCGACGGCGAATTGACCCAGGCGGACGCACAGCGCACACGATTGCATATCGAAGACTGCTCATCTTGTGCCGGCGTTTTTCACGAACTCCGTTCACTCAAAAGCGAGATGGGCCAGCTTTCCTATCCTGATCCCGACGCCGACATGCTGAACATTCTGGAGAGTAAAGGCTCGGCTATTGCCAGATGGAGTGGCTGGTTGCTGTTGTTGATTCCAGGATTGATTCTGGCCGCCTATGGCTTGTATGAGTTTTACACAGACACCACGGAACTACTCTGGTTGCGCCTGCTGTTTGCTGCTTTTCAGCTTGGCATGCTGATACTCTTCGTTACTGTCCTGAGACAACGCCTGCGGGTCTACAAGAAAGACAAATACAGGAATGTGAAGCTATGATCATTGTCACCACCGATAGTATCGAAGACAGGGAAATTACGCGCGTCCTCGGCCTCGTAAGAGGGAACACGATCCGGGCGCGGCATGTCGGCAGAGACATTATGGCCAGCATACGCACACTGGTTGGTGGTGAAATCGCCGAGTACACAAAACTGATCGCAGAGAGCCGGGAGCAGGCTCTCGATCGCATGATTAGCGAGGCCGCGTCACTCGGCGCCAATGCCATTATCAGTACCCGCTTCACGACCTCCATGATAAGCGATGGATGCGCCGAGCTGCTCGCCTACGGCACCGCTGTCATCGTTGCCGACCCGGAATCAAAAAGCGGAGCCTAGGCTCCGCTTTTCTTCGCGCTTTCTTCATTGATTAAAGCGGGTCTTATTCGAGACTCAATAGATCAATATCGTGCGAGTCCATGAGTTCCATCGCTTTACCTCCGCCGCGCGCCACGCACGACAGCGGATCTTCCGCCACGATGACAGGCAGACCGGTTTCCTCGGACAGCAATTTATCGAGGTCGCGCAGCAGCGCGCCGCCGCCCGTCAACACCAGACCACTCTCGGCGATATCAGATGCCAGTTCCGGAGGTGACTGTTCGAGCGCGCTCTTGACCGCCTGCACGATAGCCGTCAGCGGCTCCTGCAAGGCTTCCAGGATCTCATCGCTGTTCAGCGTGAAACTGCGTGGTACCCCTTCTGCCAGATTGCGGCCACGTACATCGATTTCGCGAATCTCGCTCGACGACCCCATATAGGCACAGCCAATCTCCTTCTTGATCCGCTCTGCTGTTGCATCGCCAATGAGACTGCCGTAGTTGCGGCGTACATGGGTAGTAATTGCCTCATCGAAGCGATCGCCGCCAACCCGGACTGACTCGGAGTAGACCACGCCATTGAGCGAAATAATCGCTATCTCGGTGGTACCACCACCAATATCAACAACCATGGATCCGCTCGCCTGCTCGACCGGCAGACCGGCGCCGATCGCCGCCGCCATGGGCTCTTCGATCAGACGGACGTCGCGCGCTCCCGCGCTGGCAACAGACTCGCGGATAGCCCGGCGTTCAACCTGTGTCGATTTACACGGCACACAGACCAGAACCCGTGGGCTGGGAGGAAAGAAGCTGTTTTCATGCACTTTATTAATGAAGTGCTGCAGCATTTTCTCAGTGACCTGAAAATCGGCGATAACACCGTCTTTCAAGGGTCGGATAGCGGTAATATTCCCAGGAGTTCGGCCCAACATGCGTTTCGCATCCGCCCCGACGGCGGTGACCGTTTTCTGTCCGTTATGTGTCCTGATCGCAACCACCGATGGCTCATTGAGCACAATTCCCTCATCGCGCACATAGATGAGCGTATTGGCAGTGCCCAGGTCGATGGACAGGTCGTTGGAGAACATTCCCCGTATTTTCTTAAACATGGATTCGTGGTTACCTCGATTAAAGATTCCGTTCCCTGCAGGCCTTGTTATAAAGACGGCACGATGGCTCTATGATTTAGCGATTGCTGAGGCTTTTTTAGAAGCTAGCGGGGAGTAGGATGGGCTAATGGAATCTCCTGGAGCTTTTGTCCCTGGTCTGTTTGCAGCTTTCCTGCGCCCAATTTCGCACTGACCTGCACCGAGTGCCTGTTCATTGAGCCTGTAAAGGGCGTTGATTAATCGGGAAAGTCGTTTCAACAGATCGTTTCAGCCATCTTGACCGGGGAGCAAAGCACGAACCCTGGTCGTGAAGTGGCCTGTAATGTTCCTTGGGGCTATCTGGGGCTTCTTGGGGTACCGGCCTGTACGTCCCGGCCATCTTCGAGTCAGCATCCTGATCGGATACCAAAACGCGTCAGGGTAAGTACAACAATTTTCCCTCGACCGCCTCACATTGACGTAAGTAGGCAAAATTCAAGTATAATTCCGCCTTCTTGCGATAGGACGCACTCTAGCAACGGTCAGGGTTTTGAGCAAGTGGCAGCCTACAAATAGTTGTCCTCGCACGAGTTTTTTGCCGCTACCCCTATTGACGTCTTCCTCTGCAGACCACAACGAGAGACTGCATTGAGATGTCAGACCCATCATGAATACCCGGAGTAACAGCATGGCTTTGGATAAATCCGAAGTGGAAAAGATCGCCCACCTCGCCCGTCTTCAACTTTCCGAAGAGGACGTCGGAGAGGTCACCAAGCGCATTACCGACATCCTCGCACTGATTGACCAGATGCAGTCGGTGGACACCGACAATGTAGAAGCGCTTGCTCACCCACTGGACGTTGTACAGCGCCTGCGTGCTGATGAAGTGACTGAGTCGAATCAGCGTGACGAACTCCAGAAGCTGGCCCCACTAAGCGAACAGGGACTCTACCTCGTCCCCAAAGTGATTGAGTAACACCCGATCGAGTTACTGCTCAGTCTCATCACGAATTCTAAATGGATTGCCAATGATTGAAAAAACGGTTGCCGAACTCTCAGCCGCCCTGGCGGGGGGAGAGATTTCCAGCGTCGAACTGACCCAGGCCTATCTGGATCGCATCGCGCAGTACAACAAGACCCTGAATGCCTATGTCACGGTCTGCAATGACAGCGCATTGGCACAGGCCAAAGCCGCTGACGATGCCCGGGCCAAAGGTGACACGTCACCCCTGCTTGGCATCCCGCTGGCACATAAAGATATTTTCTGCACCACCGGCGTAACGACGACCTGTGGTTCGCGCATGCTGCATAACTTTGTCGCACCCTATGACGCGACGGTAGTAGAACGGTTTAACACAGCCGGCGCGGTCATGCTGGGTAAAACCAACATGGATGAGTTCGCTATGGGCTCGTCCAATGAAACAAGTTATTTCGGTGCCGTGCGCAATCCCTGGGATACCGACAAAGTGCCAGGTGGCTCTTCTGGCGGCTCGGCAGCAGCGGTTGCTGCGGACCTCTGTGCCATGGCAACTGGCACAGACACCGGTGGCTCGATCCGCCAGCCTGCCGCCTTCTGTGGCATAACCGGATTCAAACCGAGTTACGGCCGGGTTTCGCGCTGGGGCATGATTGCGTTCGCTTCCAGCCTCGATCAGGCAGGCCCGATCTGCAAAAGCGCAGAAGATGCAGCCCTGATGATGAATGTGATGGCGGGCCTGGACGAGAAAGACTCGACCAGTATTGACCTCCCTGTCGAGGACTACACGGCGACGTTAAACGATTCACTAGAGGGACTGCGCATCGGTATTCCCCGTCAACACTTCGCCGAAGGACTGTCTCCCGAAGTAGAACAATGTATCCGCGATGGCCTCGCCGTATATGAAAAGCTTGGCGCGACGATCAAGGAAATTGATCTGCCGAACAATCACCTCTCGGTCTCGGCCTACTACGTCGTTGCCCCTGCTGAAGCGTCAGCTAATCTGTCGCGCTATGACGGGGTGCGTTTCGGCTATCGCTGCGAAGATCCGGTCGACCTTGAAGACATGTACAAGCGCACGCGGAGTGAAGGATTTGGCGCCGAAGTCAAACGCCGGATTATGGTAGGCACCTATGCCCTGTCCGCTGGCTTTTACGATGCCTACTATCGCAAGGCACAGAAAATCCGCAGACTGATCAAGAATGACTTCAATGAGGCGTTCAAGGAAGTGGATGTAATCATCGGGCCGACATCGCCCCATACGGCCTTCGGTCTGGGCGCAAAATCAGACCCCGTCGCCATGTACCTCGAGGACATATACACCATCGCGGTTAACCTCGCTGGCCTGCCTGGCATGTCTATCCCGGTCGGCCTGCCTGGCGGCATGCCAACTGGAATGCATCTGGTTGGCAATGATTTCGCCGAAGCGAAATTGCTCAATATCGCGCACCAGTTCCAACGCAATACAGACTGGCACACACGCAGACCAGTCGCACTGGGCGAGGAGGCGTAATCATGGAATGGGAAACTGTTATCGGCCTCGAAGTCCACGTGCAACTGTCGACTCAATCCAAGCTGTTCTCAGGCAGCTCGACCCGCTTCGGTGCCGAGCCCAACACCCAGGCCAGCATCTATGATCTGGCGTTGCCTGGCACACTACCGGTTTTAAACAAAGACGCTCTTAAAAAAGCGGTGATGTTCGGGTTGGCGATTGGCGCAGAAATCGGCAAACGCTCCGTCTTCGATCGCAAGAACTATTTCTATCCGGATCTGCCCAAGGGCTTCCAGACCAGTCAGCTGGACTACCCGACGGTAGGCAAGGGTGAATTGTCGATCACGCTCGAAGATGGCAGCGAGAAAGTCATCGGCGTGACCCGTGCGCATATGGAAGAAGACGCCGGCAAATCATTGCATGAAGATTTTCACGGCATGTCAGGCATTGACCTCAATCGCGCTGGCACGCCGCTACTCGAGATAGTGTCCGAACCAGACTTGCGCAGTGCGAAAGAAGCCGTCGCCTATTTAAAGAAACTGCATTCCATTATTCGCTATCTGGATATTTCCGATGCGATCATGGCGCAGGGTTCCATGCGATGCGATGCCAATGTCTCGATCCGTCCGAAGGGTGAAACCCAATTCGGCACGCGGACCGAGATCAAGAACATCAACTCTTTCCGCTTCGTCGAGAAAGCCATCAATTACGAAGTCCAGCGCCAGCAGGACGTCATTGAAGATGGCGGCACAATAGTACAGGAGACACGCCTGTATGATGCAGAACGCAATGAGACCCGATCAATGCGCAGCAAGGAAGTCGAGAACGACTACCGCTACTTCCCGGAACCCGATCTGCTGCCCATTGAGATCGATGACAGCTACATCGAGGCACTGCGGGAACTCCTTCCCGAGCTGCCTGTAGCAAAGAAAGCACGCTTTATCAGCGAGTATGGGCTCAGTGATTATGACGCCGGTGTTCTCGTTGCCGAGCGCGAAATGGCAGACTATTTCGAACAGGTAGCAAAAATCGGTGGCGATGCGAAACTCGCCGCCAACTGGGTCAGCGTCGAACTACAAGGTTTGCTGAACCGGGATGACCTCGAAATCAGCGAGAGCCCTATTGAGGCAGAGCGGCTGGGGACACTGGTAGCGCGCATCAAGGACAAAACCATCTCCGGCAAGATTGCGAAGACTGTGTTCGAGACCATGCAGGATGACAAGACCGGCGTTGACGAGATCATCGAAAGCAAGGGACTCAAACAAGTTACTGACAGTGGTGCGATTGAGGCTCTCGTCGACGAGGTTATCGCCAACAATCCGGATCAGGTGCAGCAGCTGCGAGACGGTAAGGAACAAGTCATCGGCTATCTGGTTGGTCAGGCCATGAAACTCTCGCAGGGCAAAGCCAATCCGGGCCAGGTGAACCAATTACTCAGGGAAAAAATAAAATGAAGGAAGGAAAAAAACGCGGCGCCGAAAGAACGCAAATCGCGACGCGCAACGAAGAGTGGTCGGACGACAGATTGAAAGCTTTCCTGTCACTCGAACCGCCCGAGGATTTGCCCACCGACTACAACATTCTGCTGAAAGCTTATCGTGGCATGACCATCGATCTATTCGAACGCTTCCTGCCATTGTTTGTTGAAGCAGGCCACGACCTCAATACTGCTTTGGATGACGGCAGCACCTTCCTTGACCAGGTAAAGCGCCATCGCAAATCAGGAGAGTACGCTGAAGTACTCGAAGAGGCCGGCGCCGTCGCGAACAAGACCAGCGACTAGAGAGGCTCTTAGTGTTGGACTGGCTTAAGCCTCGTCGAGAGCAAAGCGCCGACGGCAGCCAACGCGGAATAGAACAGCAGTCCTGCATATTCGTGCAGTTGGCTCACAGCCATACCGATCAGGGCCAATACCAGTAACATTGCACCAATCAGCGTGTTCGACACGGCGACTAGTGTGCTGCGATTGGCATTGTCGGTCATGTCGACAAGATGAGTCTTGCGCCCTACTCGCACTCCGGCATGAGCAAGATAGAGCGCAAAGATGCACAGCGAGAAGACGCCGCTGCCGGCGTCGATGAACGACGCAAAGAGAACTGCCGCCAAGCCGGAAGCGGCGGCCAACAATCCAGCGTTGGTCATGCACTTCGCACTCGAGCGATCAGCGAGAGAGCCCCAGGCACCGCCACTCAGAAAACTTGCCAGGCTTGCAGCCAGCAACAGACTCCCCAATACCGTCAATGAATCGCCCGCTGACGATTGTGCGAGCGCGACCATATAGGGTGCCGCAAGAGCCGAGCCCAGTAGCGCCGAACGTACTATGACGAAGCGCCGGAACTCACGATTGCTGCGCAACACAGAGAATTGGGCAATCAGATCAGAGAAATGCCTGTCTCGCTCATCCGCCGCCAACGGCTGCTCCACGATGCGGGAAAAGCTCAGCGCACTCAGCAACCAGCACAACGCGGCTATCAAGAGCATCGCCACAATAACACTCAGACTGGGTTGCGAACTGAGCAACAGGTAAACAGCCAATAACAAAGTCAGAACACCCGCTGCAGATTCGGTGTAGCCGCTGAGTCGGCCTCTGCGAGTCTTGGCAATGGTCTTGCCGAGCACATCCTTCTGCGCAACTGAACACACGCCTCTTGCGAGACTGAAGAGCAGGAGACAGCCTACGATACCCACGCCTGCTGCAACACCAGAAAGCGTCAATGCGACCGTACTGAGCAACACCAGCGCAACGAATTGTCCCAGCGCACCTGCCACCCAATAGCCCTTGCGCACGGGAGAATTACGCATGAGATGCGCCACCAGCATTTGCGGTAACAATGAGAACGTGTTGTGGACAGGCACCAACAACGCGAGAAAGGCATTCGGGACCGAGAGCAGCGGCAACAACCAGGCCAGCGTAATTTTGGGGTCCATGAACTGGTCCCCGGTCTTGGTCAGAGCAAGCGCAAACACCTGATAGAAAAAGTTGCGCGGCTGATGGGCGCATGCTTCTTCCGCAATATCCTTGCAGGTTTTGTCCTCTTCATCCGCGAAGAGTTTATTGAATGCGTTCTCGTAGAATGTTGACTGCATAGCTGAAGTGAAGCGCGCATAAAACGCTGAGACGAAACAGATTACCGGGACAAGTATAAGCCCAGAATACGGCAAATTCGCCAGTTCAGATCAGAATGGGATGGAATGGAATGGAATGAAACAGAGTGGAATCGTTGTTGCGGAGGAACCAGGGGCAGCGATAGCTTGAGCAGACTAGCGTCTTCTGCCCCGACCACCACCGGATCGGCCACCGCCGGATCGACCACCATCACGGCCGCGACGCGCGTCGCTCGCCTTGAACTTGGACGGTCTGGAAAAAGGCGGCGATTGCTCCAGCAAGCGCTCCTCGGGATGAATGCAGTCCAACTTGCTACCCAGTTTTGCCTCGATGTCCGGCAGCAGGAACGAATCTTCTTCGCAGGCAAAGCTGATCGATGTACCGATCGCACCGGCACGGCCTGTGCGGCCTATGCGATGCACATAGTCCTCCGCTTCTTCCGGCAAGGTGTAGTTGACGACATGAGTGACGTCGTCGATGTGCAATCCGCGCCCTGCAACATCAGTAGCAACCAGCACGCGTGTCTTGCCCGTCTTGAAATCATCCAGCGTGCGAATACGCTTGTTCTGGGCAATCTCACCCGACAACATGCCACAGTCAATGCCATTCCTGTGCAAACTGTCAGCGAGCTTGCGAACCTGATCGCGCCGATTGCTGAACACCATAACCTTGTCGGTTCCCGGTTCAGAAATCACGTTGTAGAGCAGATTGTATTTGTCGGCGGTCGTCACCAGATAGACGATCTGATTGACCGCATCCGCTGCAACTTTCTCCGGCTCAATCTCTACCATGATCGGGTCCATGGCCCAACGCTCACCCAACTCCATGATCTCAGGTGTGAAGGTCGCGCTGAACAAGAGAGTCTGGCGGCATTCTTTTTTCGGTGTCCGCGATACGACCTGACGAACCTGGGGGATGAAACCCATGTCCAACATGCGATCGGCCTCATCCAGCACCAGATGCTCGATCAGGCCCAGATACAGATTGTCGTTGGAGACAAAATCCAGAAGACGCCCCGGTGTCGCCACCAGAATATCGACCGGCTTGGCGTCAAGCGCCTTGTTCTGTTTCTGGTAATCTTCACCGCCAACGAGTGTCACGGTGTGCAGTTCGGAGTACTTGGTGAGCCCGGCCGCATCGCTGGCAATCTGTATTGCCAACTCACGCGTGGGCGCAATGATCAACGCTCTCGGTTCGGCGAGAAAACGTTCTTCTGCCACGGGATTGCTCAACAAGTCGTTAATGATGGTAATGAGAAACGCAGCCGTTTTACCGGTGCCAGTCTGCGCACGGCCGGTCACATCATGGCCCTGCAGGGAATGCACGAGGCTCTGCGCCTGAATAGGCGTGCAGAATTTGAAACCGAGATCGCGAATCGCATCCCGCAGCGATTGCTGCAGGTTCAGGCTGTCAAACGACAAAGGCTCGTTTTTTACTTCTTCATTCATCAAAACGGAGGGTCTGCGGGTTACTAAAGCGCTGGCATAATAGCCGTATGACCGTGCCACTGCAATCGAACTCTCAAGAAGAATACTCGAAAATCAGCCGCAAACCGGGCAGTTAGGGTCGCGAGGCAGCCTCATTTCCCGCCATTGCATCGTCGCGGCATCGAGCAGAAGCAGTCGTCCAGTGAGGACTTCTCCAACCTTGGCGAGCAACTTGATTGCCTCCATCGCCTGTACCGAGCCAATGATCCCGACCACGGGAGCCATCACGCCATTGGTGGAACAAGTGGCTTCCTCGTCGTCGCCCGCGCCATAGAGGCACTGGTAGCAGGGGCTTGCTGCATCCCGGGAATCAAAAACAGCGACCTGACCCTCCATTCGTATCGCAGCGCCAGATACCAGTGGTTTTCCACCGTCTACACATGCGCGATTAATCGCGAATCGGGTTTTGAAATTGTCAGTGGCGTCTATTACAAGATCGACCTGTCGCACCAGCTTTGCCAGCTCAGCATCCTGCAATCGCTCGGCAACTGTTGTTATACGCACGTCCGGATTCAGACGTTGCAAATTTCTCTCTGCCGAGGCGACTTTCAGTTCACCAATCGATTCCTGACCGTGGGCGATCTGGCGCTGCAAATTGGTGAGCTCAACTTTGTCATCATCGGCGATAATCAGGTGCCCAACACCCGCTGCGGCTAGATACATAGCCACAGGGCAACCCAGCCCTCCCATGCCGACTATCAATACACTGGCATCGACCAAAGCCTGCTGCCCGGCGACATCCATCTCGGGCAACATAATCTGTCGTGAATAGCGCAGCAACGCTTCGTCTTTCACTTTAATAATCTCGCTCGCAATTTTCGCTGATTTGTTACCAAGGCATCGCTCTCAGGATGGCGCTACCCATCGTGCCTCAGTCATGCGCTCCTGACCAGCATAGTCCCGATGACAATGAATATCCACGTATCCTCTTTGCCGCAGCATGCGGGCAACGTCTTCTGCCTGTTCAAATCCATGCTCCAGCAATAACCAGGAATTGCTTTTCAAGCAGCGCGGTGCATCCTCGATAATCTCACTCAAGTCTGCCAGGCCGTTGTCTTCCGCCACCAATGCAGAGCGCGGCTCGAACGGAAGACCATCTTGAAAGAGATGCGGGTCATCAGACCGGACGTAAGGCGGGTTTGCAACAATCAGTTCAAAATAGCCGTGAGTCAGTCCGCGGCACCAGTGTCCGATGGAGAACTGAATAGTGGCCACGCCGAGACGTCGCGCGTTCTCCTGCGCTACCACCAGGGCCGCATCACTTGTATCCACCGCGGTGAGTTGCCAAGTCGGGTTGCAGCGTGCCAAGGCAATCGCCAGCGCTCCGCTGCCCGTTCCGAGATCGGCTGCATTGAGTGCATGCTCTGAGCAACCTGCGTAGAGCTCCAACACGCGTTCGACTATCAGTTCGGTTTCAGGTCGGGGAATCAGTACAGCAGGTGTGACTTCCAGATCGAAATCCCAGAATCCCTTGCTGCCAAGCAGATAGGCCACTGGCTCGCCGTTGGCGCGTCGCGCAATGAGCGACCTGAATTCGAGCAGCGCCGCATCCGACACTGAACGCTCGGGATAGCTGAGCAGGTATTCGCGGCGCTTGCCCAATGCCTTGGCGAGCAATAACTCCGCATCCAGGCGCGCGGATTCGGAATCGAGATGGCTCGCCTCCGCAAGAGCGTCAGCTATGCTGACGACCATCGCTTCAACCCTCTCCGGCAAGGCCAGCGAGTTGGTCTGCCTGATACTCATTGATCAACGGTTGAATCACATCGCCAAGATCACCGGCCATGATTTCACTCAGATTGTAGAGTGTGAGCTTGATACGATGATCGGTCACCCGCCCCTGGGGGTAGTTGTAGGTGCGAATTTTTTCGGAGCGGTCACCACTGCCGACCAGCTTGCGTCGCGTATCCGATTCTTCTTTCTGTTGTTCCTGTTGCGCCTGATCCAGCAGCTTGGCTTGCAACAGAGACATGGCTCGCGCCCGGTTCTTGTGCTGTGAACGCTCGTCCTGACATTCCACGACAATTCCGCTCGGCAGGTGAGTAATGCGGATTGCGGAGTCTGTCTTGTTGACGTGTTGACCACCCGCGCCACTCGCACGAAACGTATCGATGCGCAGATCGCCCTTGTTGATGTCAATCTCATCGACTTCTTCCAACTCAGGCATGATCGCCACCGTACAGGCTGAAGTATGAATGCGACCCTGGGTCTCGGTTTCCGGGACGCGTTGCACGCGATGTGCACCGGATTCGAATTTCAGCTTCTCATAGACATTGCTGCCTTCGACGCGGGCGACAATTTCCTTATAGCCACCGTGCTCCCCAGGACGCTCGCTGATCACCTCGACTCGCCAACCCTGCACCTCGCCATAGCGAGAATACATGCGATACAAATCGCCGGAAAAAATCGCCGCTTCGTCACCGCCGGTTCCCGCGCGAATCTCGAGAAAAACATTGCAACGGTCTTTCTCATCTTTCGGCAGCAACAGCATCTGCAAATCTTTCTCGAGCACCTCGAGTTGCTCGTTCGCCGACTCAATTTCTTCTTCAGCCATGGCGCGCATATCAGGATCGCTGTCCTTCTGCATTTCGCGCGCCTGTTGCAAATCGGCGCTTACTTGCAGGAAGCGGTTGAAGGGTTTAACAACCACTTCCAGTTCAGCGTATTCCTTGGACAGGGTGCGAAACTTGTCCTGATTGGCAATTATCTCGGCGTCACTCAACAATGCCTCAACTTCACCGAAGCGATCCTTGAGATGTTCCAATTTGCCTAAAATTGATTCTTTCATAGATTTTGCAAGTAGCCTGCAGAGTTTAGGGTTCCCGTTGGGAGATTTGAATGTCTACTGTTCTTCGTCGCCGAGCTCAAACAGGCGACGGGTGAGTGCCACGAGTTCGTCCTTGCCCTCGGCGCTCGCTTTTTTCATCTGTACACTTGGCGAGTGAATGAGTTTGTTGGTAAGAGAGCGTGCCAGGCTCTGCAATACGACTTCGGGTTGATCGCCTTTTTCCAGCGCTTTCAGTGCCCGTTCCAATTCGGCTTCCCGAATCTCGTCCGCCTTGCCCCGGAACGCTTTGAGTGTCGCCACTGCATTCAGGGAGCGAAGGTGTGCACGGTATTCCTGAATCCCGCGTTCGATAATGGTACCCGCTTCCTGCGCTGCCTGTTCGCGACTTTTCTGACCGTCTTCGATCACTTCACTGATGTCATCGACAGTGTAGAGATAGGCATCACCGATCTGCCCGACTTCGGGCTCAATATCCCGCGGCACAGCCAGGTCTACCAGAAGCATCGGACGATGCTTGCGTGCTTTCAGTGCACGCTCCACCGTACCCTTGCCAATGAGAGGCAACTGGCTATTAGTCGACGACACGACAATGTCTGCCTTCACGAGCTGCTCGGGTATGTCTGATAACAGCACGCCGTGCCCCTTGATGCGCTCTGCCAGCTCGATGGCATTGTCGAGCGTGCGATTAGCGACGGCGATCTCGTGCACTCCTTTCTCGAGCAGATGCTGTGCGACCAGCTCCACCGTGCGGCCGGCACCGACCAACAGGACATTCAGACTATCGAGCCGAGAGAATATTCGCTCAGCAAGCGTTACCGCAGCGAATGCCACGGAAACCGGATTCTCTCCGATGGCGGTATCGGTGCGCACCTGCTTGGCAATGGAAAACGCATCCTGAAAGGCCCTGCCCAGTGCCGAACTGACCACGTTAATATCTTTCGAGACAGCAAAAGCCGACTTGATCTGACCGAGTATCTGCGGCTCACCCAATACCATGGAATCCAGACCGCATGAGACGCGCATCAGGTGGCGCACAACTTCCTCGTCGGAGAAGATGTAGCTGCAATCTGCCACTTCATTCAGGTCGAGCTTGTGATAGGACGCCAGCCAATCCAGGATCAGGCGCTGGTGATCGAGGCCTCCGCGGGCAGCTGAGGCCGCTCCTGCATCAGTCGCTGCTGACGACGAGTCATCAGACGGCTCTGTCTCATCCAATTCTGTGAGTAAATCCAGATAAATCTCGGTCCTGTTACAGGTCGAGACGATTACCGCTTCGTTAACCTCGGGTAGACCATAGACGTCACGCAACGCCGCACCGACGATTTCTGGAGGAAAGGCGACTTTCTCTCGCAGGTCGATAGGTGCTGTGGTGTGGTTGATACCCACCAGGAAAAGAGCCATTTCAGTCCCGTAAGTTAGCCGGCAATCCTGGGCCGGAGGTGGCGGTAAAAAGCCCGATATAGTACGACAAAACAGACATATACCCCAGTTTCATTTTAGAGCGCAGCTAGCTGCTGCGAACTGCTACAATGGCGACAACAGTTAATGAGCACTACCCAGATGAATTTGAAAAGCCTCACTATCGCCCTTTCCTGCCTGCTGCTGGCCGCCTGTGCAGCAAGTGAACGCACGCCTGCCGTCGAGGAGGAAAGCGCCGCTTCGCCACCCGCAGCGCCTGCGACTGGCACTGCCCAGACCGCACTCCCGGAGCCCGAACCTGAACCCATCGAGTATGGCAATTTCACGGAAGATCAGCTTTATCAATTGATCATCAGCGAGCTCGGCGCGCAACGTGGCCATATGCAGGAATCTGGCGAGAACTATTTCGATCTGGCCTTCGAGACACGCGATCTGGACATCATCCGTCGCGCTGTCCAATTTGCTTCTGCCAATGGTGACGCCAATGCCCTGCTGCAGTTGGGGCTGCTCTGGACAGAAGTCGACCCGGATTCACCTCAGCCCCACCTGATGCTGGCCTACGAATTTCTGGAAGGCGGCAATTTCGATCAGGCCATTTCACACATGGCGAGAGTGATCGACCTCGGTGGCGAATTCGACTTCACCGCTCTCGCCTCCCGCACGGGACAGCTCGACCCTGCACTGCGCAGCGGCCTGATTGCCAGCATTCGGCAATTGAATAATGAGTTCGCGGGCCAGCGCTCTGTGCATCTCACCCTGGTGCAACTGCTCGCCCAGAATCAGCAATATGATGAGTCCCTGCAGGAACTGGCTGCGCTGATCGCCCAGCATGGAAATGCACCTCTGCTCGTTCGCCTGCAGGCACAGGTACAGCAGAGCAATGGCCAGCCCGATCAGGCATTGAGCAGCCTGCGACAGGGCGTCAGGGAGTTTCCCGATGACCGGCCACTGCGCTTCGCACTGGCGAGGCAGTTTGTGCAAGTCGAGAACTATCGCGCCGCGCGCGAGCAATTCCAGATTCTCGTCGATCAGGATGAGACTGACTGGGAGACCTGGTACTCCATGGGTCTGTTGGATCTCGAACTTGAAAACTACGAGCGTGCGGCACGCGTGTTTACCCGTCTGGTCGGCGTGGACGAACGAGCGGATGAGAGCCAGTATTATCTCGGCTTCATCTATGAACAGCTGGACGATCCTGAACAGGCTATCGAGCACTATCGCGCGGTACGCATCGGTACCAATAACTACCTCAACTCACAGCAACAGGCGACGCGGCTATCGATTGCGCTCGGCAGGCTGGATGAGGCGCATGCCTGGCTAACCGAGCAATCACGCGGCCAACCGCGCCTTGAGATTCTTTTCACAACCATGGAATCGTCGCTGCTGATTCAGTCAGGTAACCCCGATGCCGCCGGCAACTTGCTGGATCGGGCACTGAACCGATACCCCAATGAGACTGACCTGTTGTTTGCTCGCGTGCTGCTGAATGACTCGCTCGACAACCGTGAGGCATCAGAACGGGATCTGCGCCAAATCATTACCATGCAGCCAGAGGATTCGCGCGCGCTGAATCATCTCGGATATATGCTCGCCGATCAGACCGAACGCTATGACGAGGCGCTCGAGCTGCTCGAACGGGCTATCGCTCTGTCGCCCGACGACCCGGCAATCATCGACAGTCTTGGGTGGGCACAGTACAAGCTCGGCAATCTCGAAGACGCACTCAGGAATCTACGCCGTGCATTTGCCGCTTTCCCCGACCCGGAAGTTGCCTCACACCTCGGCGAAGTGCTCTGGCAACTGGGTGAACGAGAAGAGGCTACACAGATCTGGCGACGCGCGCTGGAGCAGGACCCGACCAGTGAACACATTCTTGACGTACTGGAACGCTTCAAGCCGGAGTAATGGTCGTCTTGCTTCCTTATATACCCACTGCAGCCTACAGACGTTTCAGGGGCTTGCTGCTCCTGGCGCTGACCTGTCTGTCCGCCTGCCAGAGCATCGCTCCACCTGCCGGCGAGAATCCCAACTGGCAACAGTTGCGCAATCAGTTACAGGCATTGGAATCCTGGCAACTCAGCGGCCGGGTCAATGTACGTTACTATGACGAATCCCACACCCCGCGCATCCAGTGGCAACAGCAAGCGCAGCGCTACCACATCCGGCTCTGGGGCACGTTCAATGCGGGCAATACCGAGATTGATGGCCGGCCAGGCCTGGTCACACTTGAGCAGGACGGTGAAGTGCTGACAGCCAACAGCCCGGAGGAGCTCATTCTCGAGCAGCTCGGTTACGAGTTACCCGTCTCACATCTCGAGTACTGGATCAAAGGCATTCCAGCTCCGACAGGCACGGCACAGCTCGAATTCGATGAGCTCAACCAGCTAACCCAGCTGCAACAGGACGGCTGGTCGGTACTCTACAGCGACATGCGTCAGTATGCTCATCTGTCCCTGCCACGTCGCGTCGATGTCAGCCGACAGGAAGGCGATGTGCGCCTGCGCTTCGTCGGGCTCAACTGGAATCTGCCGAGCACTGACGCCAGCGACACCCATTGATGAACCATTCGCTACACTGCCTGGCACCGGCCAAGCTCAATCTGTTCCTGCATATCACGGGTCGTCGTGCCGACGGCTACCATGAGCTACAGACACTTTTTCAGTTGCTTGATTTCGGTGACAGGCTGACTTTCGAGCGCACGGACAGCCCGGGTCTGTCGCTACATCTGCTGCCCGATTCCCCGATCAGGAATGTGCCACTGGACGGCAACCTGATTCTACGTGCTGCGCGGCTACTCGCCCTCCACAGCGCTGCGCCTGTGGGTGCCAGAATCTCACTTGGCAAACACATCCCGATGGGCGCCGGACTCGGCGGAGGCAGCAGCGATGCGGCAACTACCCTCCTCGCCCTGAACAGACTCTGGGAACTGAATCTGGACCTGCCAACGCTGGCCGAACTCGGACTGCAACTCGGCGCTGACGTCCCTCTGTTCGTACACGGCAAATCCGCGTGGGCAGAGGGCGTAGGCGAAAAGCTCGAAGCCGTAGTCCTTCCCGATGCGTGGTATGTGGTGTTGATGCCAGACTGTGAGGTCTCCACAGCTAGAATTTTTACGCAGGAACATTTGACACGGAACACAACTGCCATCAAAATGGCCGACTTTCTGGCGGGCAGGTCCCGAAATGACTGTGAATCAGTCACTTGTGGACTCTATCCCGAGGTGGAAAAAGCGCGCAACTGGCTAGGCCAGTATGCTCCGGCAAGAATGACCGGAACAGGAGCCGCCGTTTTCGCCCGATTCGATGATGAGGCCTCCGCCAGGGCTGTGTTGGCCGAATTACCGGCCACACAAACGGGCTTCGTTGCCCAGGGCGTCAATTCTTCGCTGGAACCTGATCTCCACGACGATTAAAATACGCGCTCTTAAAAAACGAAATCACTGGGGTGTCGCCAAGTGGTAAGGCACAAGGTTTTGATCCTTGCATGCGTTGGTTCGAATCCAGCCACCCCAGCCAATTTTTCCGATCAGTAGTACGGCTTAACACTACATCAAAAGCGGCTCGCAGAAGCTGCAGGCAGTACACCCGCCAATCAGGATGGAAGCGTGGCAAATAATTTAATGGTATTTAGTGGCAATGCCAATCCGGCGTTAGCGGATGCCATTGCCAAACATATTGGTGTGCCCCTGGGCTATGCCAGTATCAGTAAATTCAGTGATGGTGAAGTCTCAGTCGAGTTGAATGAGAACGTCCGCGGTAAGGACGTGTTCGTGATTCAGCCGACCTGTGCACCGACCAATGACAGCCTGATGGAACTGCTGCTCATGGCCGATGCCCTGCACCGTGCTTCGGCAAACCGCATTACGGCAGTCATACCCTACTTCGGGTATGCCCGTCAGGACCGCCGCGTTCGGTCAGCCAGGGTGGCGATCAGCGCCAAGGTCGTTGCTGACATGATCAGCGCAGTAGGTGTGAATCGTGTACTGACGGTCGACCTGCACGCCGAACAGATTCAGGGGTTTTTCAGCATCCCGGTGGATAACGTATATGGCTCACCGGTGCTGACTGACGACATTGAGCGCCAGCATCACAAGAAACTTATTGTCGTATCGCCAGACATCGGCGGTGTGGTGCGAGCAAGAGCGGTGGCCAAGCAACTGAATGTGGATCTGGCCATTATCGATAAGCGCCGCCCGACGGCGAACGTCGCTCAGGTGATGCACATCATCGGTGATGTGGAAGGCCGCACCTGTCTGATCGTGGATGACATGGTGGATACCGCTGGCACCTTGTGCAAAGCGGCTGACGCATTGAAAGAGTCCGGTGCGAGCAAGGTTGTTGCCTATTGTACGCACCCGGTGTTGTCTGGTCCGGCCATCGACAACATCAAGAGCTCCAGTCTCGATGAGCTGGTAGTCACCGATACGATTCCGCTCAGTGAAGCGGCCAAGAACTGCAAGCGCATTCGCCAGCTTTCCATGGCGAAACTGCTGGCTGAATCGATTCGTCGCGTAAGCAACGAAGAGTCGATCAGCGCGATGTTCGACAACACCTAGATTTTTCGGGGACAGACTGTGTGCTGTCCCAGGTAAAAGAAGACGGGGCAGTGGTCCATTCGGGCCACTGTCTTTTTTTAACCCTCGCAGTTGCTGGTCGCAAGCTGCTGTGAGTGAAGCTTAAGGAGACAATCATGTCTGCAAGTGATTTTGAACTGAACTGTACAGTTCGGACGGATCAGGGGAAAGGTGCGAGCCGCCGCCTGCGTCGTCTGAACAAGCAAATCCCGGCTGTGCTTTATGGGGGTGGTGAAGACCCGGTGTCGCTGTCCATCGCCCACGACGACATCTTCCATGCCACAGAAAATGAAGCGTTTTTCTCGCACATCATTACGCTGAATATTGGCAAGGACAAGCAGCAGGCTGTGATCAAGGATCTGCAACGCCACCCGGCCAAGCCATTCATCATGCACGCTGATTTCCAGCGCGTACGTGCCGACGTGGAAATCACTGTTAACGTACCGCTGCACTTCATCAATGACGAGAAGTCAGTGGGCGTGAAGCAAGGCGGCGGTAACCTGCTGAAAAACCTCACCGAAATCGAGGTTTCCTGCTTGCCGAAAGACCTGCCAGAGTACATCGAAGTCGATGTTATCGATCTGGACATCGGCGATTCACTGCATCTGTCTGATATCAAACTGCCAGCGGGTGTTACCAGTGTTGAACTGAGCCACGGCGAAGGCCACGACCAATCGGTTGTGACTGTTCAGGCCCCACGCTCTGCTGCTGAAGTTGAAGAAGCTGATACTGCGGTTGAAGCGCCTGATGCTGAAGTACCTACTGCATCTGACGACTCTGACGAGGGCGACGAGTCCTAATCAGCCATCAGGGATCTCGCCATGAGCGATCATCCACTGGATTTGATTGTGGGCCTGGGTAATCCAGGCCCACAATACGATTCCAACCGTCACAACGCCGGCGTCATTTTCCTTCACCACCTCTGCAAGGCCTACGGTGGTACCTTACGCGGCGAAAGCAAATTCTTCGGTGAATTCGGCACGATCGATATTGCCGGTCGCACCGTGCGCCTGCTCTTCCCAACGACCTTCATGAACAACAGCGGCAAGTCTGTAGCTGCGGTTTGCAATTTCTACAAGATCGACCCGGCCAATATGCTGGTCGCCTATGATGAAATCGATTTCGACGTCGGCGTCACCAAATTCAAGCAAGGTGGCGGACATGGTGGTCATAACGGGATGCGCGACATTATCTCGGCCCTTGGCGGCAACAATAGCTGCTATCGATTGCGCATCGGCGTGGGCCACCCGGGGCACAAGTCCATGGTCGCAAACTATGTGCTGAACGACCCCTCGCGCGCCGAAGCCGACGCCATCATGGAAGACATCGAAAGCGCGATTGCTGTTATGCCTCGCGCAGTCAATGGCGAATGGGAAGCTGCCATGCGGCTGCTCCACACCTAATACTCACACTGTTTCGCAGGATTCACGACCATGTCAGTTAAATGCGGTATTGTCGGATTGCCCAATGTCGGCAAGTCCACCCTGTTCAATGCTTTGACCAAGGCCGGCATCGCCGCCGAGAACTTTCCCTTTTGCACCATCGAGCCCAATTCGGGCGTTGTGGCAATTCCCGACAGCCGACTCGATACGCTCACAGAGATCGTGCAGCCACAGAAGACCATCCCGACTACAGTTGAGTTTACCGATATCGCGGGACTGGTAGCTGGCGCCTCCAAGGGCGAAGGATTGGGCAACAAATTTCTCGCCAACATTCGCGAGACTGACGCGATTGCTCATGTCGTCCGCTGTTTCGAAGACAGCAACGTCACGCACGTCGCAGACAAGATCAATCCAGCGGCAGATATTGAAACCATCAATACCGAGCTGGCACTCGCCGATCTTGAGACCGTCGAAAAAACCATCGATCGTGTCAGCCGCGTCGCGAAGAGCGGCGACAAGGATGCCCAGAAGCAAGTTGTCCTGCTTGAGAAAGTCAAAGCTCACCTCAACGAAGCCAAACCCGTACGCACGCTTGAGCTCTACAAGGAAGATATTGGGAATCTCAAGAATCTGCACCTGCTTACACTGAAGCCGGTGATGTACATCGCCAACGTGGCCGAGGACGGTTTCGAAAACAACCCGCATCTGGATACGGTGCAGACAATCGCAGAAGCAGAAGGCTCGCAGGTTGTTAGTATCTGCAACAAACTGGAAGCTGAAATAGCCGAGCTGGAAGACGACGAGAAACTGGAATTCCTGCAGGATCTCGGCATGGAAGAACCAGGCCTCGATCGTGTTATTCGTGCCGGTTATGACCTGTTGGGCCTACAGACCTACTTCACCGCCGGTGAAAAGGAAGTCCGGGCGTGGACAGTGCGTAAAGGTGCCACTGCGCCGCAAGCTGCAGCAGTGATTCACACTGACTTCGAGAAAGGCTTTATCCGCGCAGAGATTGTGGCCTATGACGACTACGTTGCTGGCAAGGGCGAAGCGGGTGCCAAAGAGGCAGGCAAGTGGCGACTCGAAGGCAAAGACTACATCGTTCAGGATGGTGACGTGATTCACTTCCGCTTCAACGTTTAGTTCCAGAGAACCTCTGCTTCACTATCAACACAGAACGACACAACCGTAGCGAGTGACCGCTCGGCGCCTGCTACGGTTGTGACCTCCCGTCGCGCTACTCTACCAAGCTCAGGCAAACCCGCGGCAAAGCTTGACCACTCCGTTCAAAACCTGATTCGCACCATCGTGGTTCAACACTGCGCCATTGCCTCTAATATTGCACCACAATCACGCTTTATTTATCGTGCTTTTTGAAAAAAGTACCACGAGTCCCTTTTTACAATTTTATTACTAAGGTTTCCAACTGCTTTGTCGTAAGGCAAACCAGTGCTGCCAGGGGAGAGAGGCAGAGCTAACAAGATTAGCGGCGCGAATTCATAACTTTTGATTTCTCAGTCATCGATTTCACCGTCATCGACTTCGTCGCCATCATAGTGTCTTCTAAGTAACAGGCAGGAATTTATGTCATCTTTAGTTCCTTTATCTTCCAGCTCTGCGGCAGCGCCGGGCAATAACAGCGAGAATGAATATTCCCGCATAAGCAAATTACTGGACAACATGTCACGGCGCATGAGCTCTTCCATGGAGGAAATTCATAGCGTCAACCTACAGATGCGCATGCTCTCCTTTAACTCCAAGATCGAGGCCGCACGCGCCGGGGAAGCGGGCAAGGCTTTTGCCATCGTATCGGGAGAAATCGCTACGCTGTCAGACAAGACAGCCAAGGTCGCTCACTTGTTAGGTGACGATGCGTCGAGATCCATCGATGAGCTGCAGGAAATCAGCGAACAGATTGCCACCAGCGTTCGCGGCACTCGCCTGTCTGATCTCGCGCTCACCAATATCGACCTCATTGACCGCAACCTCTACGAACGATCCTGCGACGTGCGCTGGTGGGCAACCGATTCCAGCCTGGTCGATGCGCTGATCTCCGAACAGGACGGCTCCTGCGACTATGCCTCCCAGCGCCTCGGCGTCATCCTCAGTGCCTACACGGTCTATTATGATCTGGTGCTCTGCGACACAGCCGGCAATGTAGTGGCCAATGGGCGACCGGATGTGTATGCGATCAATGGCCGCAATCAGTCATCGGAAGAGTGGTTCCAGCAGGGAATGCAGAGCGCCAGTGGTGACGAATACGGGTTTCAGACAGTACACGAGTCCGGCCTGCTCGGGGGCAGCCGGGTCCTCGTGTACTCCTGTGCCGTTCGTGAGGGAGGACGCAGCAACGGCCGCATCGTCGGCGTGCTGGGCATCTTCTTCAACTACGATAGCCTGGCGCAGGAAATCATGAAGGCCACGCCAATTGACGAGGATCTCAAAGCGGAAACGCGGGTCTGCATCACAGACTCACAGGGGCTGGTTCTGGCCGATTCAGAAGGAAGAATACTCTCGGACAGCATCAGCTTCACTGGGCGGGAACAGCTCTACACCAAAGGTAAAAGCTTTATGATTGCTGAGGTGGAAGGCAAGACCTGTTGCGTGGCCCATGCCTACTCACCGGGCTATGAGACCTACAAGACAGGCTGGCATTCGCTGATAATTCAGGCGATTTAGCAGATTTTCCCGGCAGAATTAACGCGAATTAAGCAACTGCCAGTGGCTTGACAAAGCCGCCCTCAAGGCCCAAAATTCGCATCCCTGCGCCCCCGGCCTCCTTCCTTCCTTGACCGGGGGCGCAGATGCGATTCAAGGCTATGTAGCTCAGCTGGTTAGAGCACAGCATTCATAATGCTGGGGTCGGTGGTTCAAGTCCACCCATAGCTACCATCTTCGAAGGGGCAGCCAGTGGCTGCCCCTTCTTCGTTTCTGAAGACCCGTCCTGAATAGCGTAAAGAAGGACAAATCGATTCTTTCTGTCGACGCACAGAGAAGAACTCTGCCACACTTGCTCCACCTTATTCCGCCCCTTGTACTTCGCCTCTTGTGCCACCTCTAGCCATTGTTAAGCCCTAGTTGCCAAGTTCAGCTTCAATTTCGAGACGCCGGGCACCAGCTAGTGAGCCAGGCATGGAATAATTTCCCTCGTGGCAGGCATACTCATAGAGTCGATCATCAGTGGCATAAAAGCTCAATTCAGCTGTCCAGGTTCGCGAGTAAATATTTGGGTCTTCAACAATAAATTGATAGAACATTTCATTGTCTGAGTAACGACTGAAGCGCTCTGTGATGCGTCCTTGCTTGGTGATGGGTACCGAGCTCTGGCTGAGCTGTACAGGGTTTATATTGACGGTTTCAACCACCAATGTTTCGTCTTCGTACCACCCGACCGAATCCCCAAACCAGGGTTCGTGTACCACAGGACGTCGATTCGCTCTGGCCTGCTCCGCGGTATCGTAAACTGGAATGATACGAGCATCATGCACCATCTCTACATTGATCAGAACGTAATCGTCGGTCTGCACGAATTCATAAGTGTTATTGTATAGCGCTCCCATCATGCCGGGGCCGGCTTTGTTCCCGAAACCCAATAAGCAACGTTCAGAATTGGGAAAAGCTTCCGGACCTCGGAAGTCACCAACACCGGTCGCATAGCGGGCACCATAACTGGCACGCTCAAAATCAAACTGTGGATTGTCCAGAAAGGGAACACGACCATTCTCCGGAATAGTCACATAAGAAGTCCGGTATTCCCCTTTGACCAAGGCCAGATTGGAGCCGGGATCCACCCAGAAATTATTATAGGCACGCACTCCAAAATCATCCGCACCTTCTGCGGGAATGTCATTCACGTTGTCTCCCTCATCCAACCCACCTTCGATCCCGGCGATAGGTGTGACGGCAGCGATCTGCCGTGCTCGCTCGGCCGATACTACGAGTAATTCAACACCTTCAGGCCGATTGAGATTGGTCAAGGAAGCATTAGTCCAAGTGCCTTGTAGATCCGGGCGTGCGACTTCTTGAGCGAAGCCAGGACTCGCGCAGATACAACAACATAGCAAACTTGTTGACCTGAAAATCTGGTTCAGTCGACTGCTCATAATGGGTTCCTTTATGCTTTTAAGTTGCTTAATGTCTTGTTATTCGCTTGGAACTGAATCTGCACGCAGAGGCTGAAGTTGCAGTAAAGCTCCGTCTTCCTCATCCAGCAGCACATAGAGATAGCCGTCTGGCCCGATCTGAACATCACTGACTCGAGCCTTGAACTCCCTCAGCAAAGATTCGCGACGAATCTCCTCGCCTCTACTGTTAAACACCAAACGTTCCAGGTGTCCCGTGCCAGGGATGCGTCCTTCGACGAGCGAACCGACCAATAGATTGCCCTGCCATTGGGGAATCTTATCGCTCGTATAAAATGTCATTCCAGCCGGCGCGATGGATGGCCACCAAATGACCTCAGGGCGCAAGAATGCACTATTGTCATGTGAGCTTGCGACCCAGTCACCACGGTACTGACGACTGAAAGACACGAGCGGCCAGCCGTAATTGCCGCCAGCCTGGATGATATTAATTTCATCTCCACCTTGTGGTCCATTTTCAGAAGCCCAGAGTGCGCCGGTAACCGGGTGCCATGCCAAACCAATCTGATTGCGGTGGCCGACACTGTAAACTTCGGGAAGAAACTCACCGCTCTTTACGAATGGATTATCCGCAACCGGACGACCATCGTCTTCCAGGCGCAGTAGTTTCCCATAATGGACGGCTGGATCCTGGGCGTAGTCACCGTAGCCGAGATACACATAGGCACCGCCCAGCGACATCATCAGTTTTCCGTCCGGGGAGAATAGTAATTTAGCGGCTGCAATACCTCGATCCAGGCCTTTTGCGACAAAGATCTCCTGGGTATCGAGCAGCGCCATTTCGTGTAAGCGACCTCGCATCAAAGCCACGGTGTGCTCGGCTTCGCCGTCCACTTCAATGGCTTTGGTATAAGTGAGATAGACCAGGCTATCGTCATCGGGATGCACAGCCACTGACATGAGGCCAGCCCGGAATATCTCCCCATAAACTTGGGGTAGACCGCTTACAGCCTGTGCGACCATGCTGCCATCGCGAATAACGCGCAAGCGCCCGGCATAGCGTTCGGTGACCAGAATGTCGCCATTGTCGCGGAAGGCCATTGCAAAGGGGTTAGCAAGATCGTTGGCAACTGGAATGATCTGTAGTTTGACTTCAGCGCTTTCCAGCACGACAGGGGCGCGTGGAATGTCCGCTGCCAGCAACGGAGAGCTCAGGAAAGCAAAAGAGAGGATAGAGAGAGACAGGGCAAGGAGACACAAGAAAGCGAGACACAGGTTTACTGCGCCACATAGAAATCGGGTTACGAATCCAGTTGCCAGCATCGTACCTCTCTCTAGCAGGAGAGTTCACAGGCTATCCCTTGGCCGAATTAAAGTCCAATTTTCAGATTATGCCCAGGCTAATGGCTAGTGCGTAGTGTTAGAAGCTGACCCGCCGGACCTAAACACCTGTTCAACGTCTATTGCATCAAACCGGTAGCTGGAACTACAGAACTCGCAGTTTACGGTTACTTCGCCTTCTTGCTCAAGAATGTCATCGACTTCAGCCCTGCTCAAAGACAATAGCATCTTTGCTGTGCGACCCCTTGAACAGCTGCAATGGAACCGAATTTTGTGAGGGTCGAAGAGTCTGAGTAAGTCATCATGAAAGAGCCGGTGCAGCAGTGTGTCCAATGGAAGCTGCTGCAGTTCGTCTCGGGTAATCGTAGACATCAGGTGGATTATTCGATTCCAGGTATCACTACATTTTAGCTCACCGGGCAGCCTCTGAATAAGCATGCCGCTAGCGTTCTCTCCATCGCAGGCAAGCCAAAAGTGCGTGGCCGATTGCTCAGACGTAGCGAAGTAGTTTTCCAGTGCAGCCGCCAGATTTTTTCCCTGCAGCGGTGCAAGCCCTTGATAGGGTTCAGCACCTTCCGTTCTGATAGTGATCACCAGATGGTTACTGCCAAAGATTTGCTGTAGGTCCATACCCTCTTCAATGGTTCCGCTCTGCTGAGCAGTTCCTCTGATCGTATGCTCTGAGCTCGCTTCGACAACCAACAAACCCAGGGGTCCCGCACCGCGTATCTGCAGCGTGATACTGCCAGCAATCTTCAGAGTGTCTACCAGGAGAGAGACAACGACCAGGGCTTCACCCAATAATTCCGACGCCCTTCCCTGCAGGTCACTTTGCTGAGCAATCTCGCGCCAGGACTCATCAAGCGAGACATGCTGCCCTCGTATGGGGTATTTTTCGAAGAGGAACCGCTGGCTGTTATCGGTTTTTTTCATAGACTATCGGGCCCAGTGGTGAGTAGAGAAAATCAAAGGAGTCAAAGTGAGTTGATTATGTGAGCACTGCTCGCGGGAGCGCTTCGCGCTGTCTGCGGTGCTTCGCTTCTTTCGATCCAGCAGTTTAAATCAAATTCTCCAGATATACCCTGAAAATGAAAAAGCTCTGGGTCTGATCACCACCGAGTGTGCCAGCACCGCCTCACATCGCTATCTGCAACTGACAGTACATGGCGATAGCAACGATCCGCGTACCGACGATATCGGTAGCGACAGTATGACGGCCGAAGGAACCGCCGATGCGGGCTGGGGGCCGCACCTGATCGACGCCAATGTGGGGATGGGAGTGCTGTTGACGCTGGTCAGCAATCAGTCTGCGAACTACCTGGGCCAATAGAAAAGCAACAATTCCACCGGTTGCTATGCAGTCACTATTCTATGTATTGCACAGCAATCTCTGCCCGCGACAATTGCGCGTCACGAAGTGGCCCGACCAGGCTCACCTCGCTCCACGCCAGCGCAAACCTTTCTCCACTGGCCACAATGGAGGGGATATAGGAGTCATCGCGGGAATTGGTCAAACGCAGCGCTGCACTCAGGGCATCCCCGTTCTGACTCCACAACTGGTAGAAGATTTCATAGCGACCCGAAATCCGTTCACTCCATACCAGAGCCAGTCGATTGCGCTGCCAGGCGAGATAGGCTCCTATCGAGTCGCCTTCACTCTCCGTAACGCGCGTTGCTTGCAGCTCCAGAAAATTCTGCACATCCGATACAAACAGAGCCGAAGCAGGCAGTTGCAAGAGATAGATTTCGTTATTGCCATAGAGCTCGTCATACCAGGTGAGTGCTGCTTGCGGACTCTCCCCATTCGGCGACAATGCCACATCCGGATACTTCGACGCGTAGCCGTCATCGGCAGTCAGGCGATTCATTTGTGAATAGTGTGGTGTCACGTGCACTGCGTATAGCTCACTGGCAGCAGTTTCGAACTCAGCATCAAAGACGAGAACAACTTCATTCGCCTCTGCATCAGCAATGCTCAAGTTGAGGTTCCAGGTGCTCGAACTGGCAGGGGATACTGCATGTGCTGGCAAGCGAGTTGCACCTTGCAGGTCGAGCCATGTCCCCATAATCTGCCGCCGTTCACTGCCTGAACCGGAAGTATCACCGGCCTGCAACCAGGCGACAAAAAAGGAATCTTGTGTAGCCGCTATCACCGGGATGCGGGCATCCACCGCGCCATCAGAGAGCGCCACTCGATACATCTCCGCCCCCCGCCTGTCGTACAAGCCGAAGTAGACGCGCCCCCGACCTTCCTGACCTTGCGAATTGGCTACCTCCTCTTCGTACCAGACCAGCGCCGCGTGCTCTTCCACAATAACGATGTCTGGTTCGTAGGCTTGTGCATAGCCTTTCGTCAGGCGTATCTCCTGACTCGCTGGCCGCAAATGTTCATCCAGATAGCGAAGATAGATATCTGCGCTTTCATGGCGCGTGTCATACCAGGCGATCGCTGCCGGCAGCGCAGAATCGGACACTGCAATATCAACGCCAAAGGCACCGCGCCCGCTATTACTCACCTGTTGCGCGTCATCGCAGCTCACGAGTACCCAGCTAAACGCAAGGCACAGCAGTAAACGCCGCGAGTAAGTCTTGTCCGTAGGAAGCAGTCGTTTCATATCCGGGATTGTGATGAACAATACACTAATGAGATTACCTTGCAGGGACTAAGCTCAGTGAAGCCGTAATGGACACGATTGGCAGTGAGATGGTATTTCAGCATGGCAGGTAATGCCTTACGCTGCTTTTTACGCCATGCTTCTCATCGTAATCCCTTCCGTACTTGTCGCCTTTTTTCGCGCAGGGTTTTTAGCGAAATCCCTGCACACGCCATATCGAGAAATTTTCCCAATGGTCGATAAATCTGATAAGTGCGTGCAAGAGTACGCAACTCGATAAAAATGCGCTACGCTAAGTTTTCCTGAGCCAACATCGGAACGATCCGGTGCTTCGTAACATCCCCAGTCGCTCAGCACTTCATTCGACACTTCAACGACTTGGAACGCAATTTATAACGTTAATAAACTGTTATAAACCGTAATAGTCTCCGCTGTTCAGAAGAGTTGCCGCTACCATTGCCGCGCTTGTGGTTCAGCATTGAACCTATTTAATACACCTGGCAGCGTCAGTTCGCTCTCTTTGCGATTGGCCGTGTGCGTGCAACCAAGGCGATGCACGAATAACGATGTTGCCGTCACGAATTCAGGATGACCAGTATGTCACATTCAACACACTCATTTTTTCATTTCAACAACAGCACCGCTGCAGGCAAAGCACGCCGGCTCTCTGCATTGTGCCTCGCCGTTGCTATGGCCTTGACAGCACAGCATGCCCAAAGCCAGAACGAAGAAATGACAGAGGAGATTGTTGTTACTTCCAGTCGCATCCCGTTGCCCTTGCGTCAAATCGGCACATCCATCACCGTGCTTGATGAGTTTGACCTGCAAGCTCACGGCAATCTTTCTCTGGTGGATGTGCTGCGCCAGGCTCCTGCAATTGGCAGCAATAGCAATGGTGGCATGGGCAAAACCACTACGCTCCGCGTTCGGGGTGAGGAAGGGTTTCGCACACTGACCCTACTGGATGGCATGCGCATTCAGGACCCGAGCGCACCACAGATCGCGACTTCTTTTGAACACCTGCTTAGCTCGGGTATCTCACGCATCGAAATTCTTCGAGGCCCACAAGGATTGGCCTATGGCGCTGATGCCGGCGGCGTAATCAATATCAGCACGCGCAATCCCGACACTGGCTTCTACGCGAACGCAGATGCCCAAGCGGGTGAATTCGGCACACGCCAACTCGGCATCAATCTAGGTGGCGGCAATGCACAGGTCGACTACTTTCTGTCGGCAACCGATTTTGAGAGCGACGGTTTCAATACGCGAACCTCTGACACGGTCCTCATGGATGACGATGGCTACGACAATACAACCTTGCATGGACGAATCGGTTTTGCCCTGACCGAGCAATTGCGTATCGATTTAACGCACCGGGACACGGACGCAAGCAATGAGCACGACGGCTGCTTTGCCGGTACAACGGTACACGATTGCGTGAATACCAATGATCTGGGTGCCAGCCGTGTCGCCATCAGCTATGACAGCGCTGCCATGTCCCACTCTCTGTCCTACAATAAAACCGATACGGAGCGCACGATCTATGCACTCGGCCAGCCTTCCTTCACAACTGCGGGAGAACTGGAGCGGTGGGAATATAGTGGTAGCGCCACTGCGCTACCGGGCTTTGACCTCGTATGGGGACTGGATCAGGAAGAAGCGTTGAATGAAGGAAGCGGCCGTGACAATACCGGGCTCTATCTGGAATACCTCAGTGACTTCTCGGATCAGTTGTTTGTGACCGCTGGATTACGTCATGACGACAATGACGATTTCGGCAATCACACCAGTTATCGCCTGAGTGCCGCCTATCTGCTCGCCCTTGGCAATGGCGGAACGCTCAAATTCAAGTCCGCACTTGGCACAGGATTCCGTGCTCCAAGCCCTTATGAGATTGCCTACAACACTGGTCCTTTTGCCTATCCCCCTGCTTCTGCTGTCGCATTGCAGGAAGAAGAGAGCGAAGGCTGGGAAATCGGCGTCGAGTATTTCCATGGTGATCTGCGTCTGGAAGCAATCTACTTCGATCAACAAGTTGAGAATGCAATCGAATTCGATCTGGCATCGTTTAGTGGCTATCTGCAGGATATTGGTACGAGCGCATCGCGTGGCGTTGAACTGATCGCTGAGGCCCCATTATCCAACTCACTGAAAATACAGGGAAACTACAGCTTTAACGACACGGAAAGACCGGATGGCAGTCAGCGGCTGCGACGTCCAGAAAACCTCCTGAATGCAGGCATTCTCTACTCCAGCACAGACAATCGACTTAACATCAATGGCTTCTACCGTGCGCAAGCTGATGCAATCGATGCCGGGGGAGCCATAGAGGATTTCAACGTAGTCGATCTCACGGTGTCCTACCAACTGACTGAATCGCTGCGCTTGCACGGCCGAGTAGAGAATCTCTTTGCTGAAGATTATCAGGAAGTGCTGGGCTTCAATACCGCTGGACGCGCCGCCTACGTAGGGTTCAACTTCCAGTTCGCCAATCGCTAGCCCAGGCTCCTGCCCAGATTGAATCGGGTTGCTTTTCAAGTGAGCAGCCTGATTCAGTCTTGCAGACACGGGACAATTGCCCCCTTGTGGCTAGCAAGACATCTTGAGGGAGCCAACAGCTTTGTTGGCTCCCTTTTTTATTTCTTCTCACTCCACATGCGCTTTATTACGCAACTTCCGAGTGTAAGCGGCAGAACGTCGATTGCTCACTCCACTGCGTTTTCTTCAGGAATTCCCCCATGCTGATCGTCAACTCTCACCGCACACACCGAATGGCCGGTATACTTCTACTCGCTCCACTTCTGGTTTGGGCACTCTCTGCTATTTTTTTTCTGGTGCGCCCGTCTTACTTTGAGGCCTATGAACAAATTCCGATTCACACCTATCCACTCACTTCCCAGTCTCAAGAAGAGCTGCAAATCACGGCGCAGTCTGACTGGCGCGAATTCCGTTACTTTCGATCAATACTCGGCGATCATTTGCTCGTCCGTACACAGAACGAGTGGCAACACCTGCACGCCGACTCGCTCAATCCCTGGCCGCTTCCGGGGAATGAAGCGCTACGATTGTTGCTCGATGAGGCGATAAGTGCCAATCACGAGCGCTATGGCAGCATCGCCAGCATTGATGGACATACGGCAATGACTGACACCGGTGTAGAAATTACCGTGGACTGGGGTTCCGCCCGCATCACCCAATACGGCAACGATACACGTTGGATCGACCGAATTTACTCACTCCACTACCTGCAATGGACCGGCATTTCAGCGGTTGATCGCGTCCTCGGTGTTGCGGGTTTATTCCTCTTACTGTTCATGACCTATAGCGGTTGGCGAATGGCGTTCAACGACCCTGCACAGCGTACGGGACGCTAACGTCCCTTGTACGAGGTTGACCCTTGGTGTGAGTAGCCGTAGCATAGCGCTTCCTGAATCAGGTGCCGAAGTGTGCAGTAGCAAACCACTATCTCCTTCGGTTAAACGGGAAGTTCGGTGCGAAAGTCTCGGCTGACAATGCATAGCATTATCACCAGCCAACATCTCTCTCAATTCCGACGCTGCCCCCGCAACGGTGAGCGTAGATTGCTTAATCTCCGCAAGCCCGATACCGGCCTGATCCAGTGCAACCCGGCTCCGCAACCACCTCATTCCGATGTGAATTGCTCGCCGGACACGATGCAGCGGAGGGCTCATCGGTAGTTGATACTCCTGCCCCAGTGCACGCGTCTCGCTACTCACCGCCTCTCCCTCATTGGATTATTTCATTGAGGACAGGACATGATTACTTTCGACACCCACGGCTTTCGCCAGTTAGCGCAGTTCTTGCAGCGTTACCAGGCTCTGCTATTCCTGATTTTATTGGCAGTCTTGGGTCGCATGCTGCCACATCCCGACAACATCACTCCGCTAGGCGCCATCGGCCTGTTTGCCGGTGCCTATCTGGACAAGCGCTGGTTCTTGCTGGTCCCCTTACTCGCCGCCATCATCAGCGATCTGTTAGGACCTGGCCTTTACAACCTGTTCATGATGACGCTCGTCTACGTCGGATTTATGTTGTCCGCACTCTGTGGCCGCTGGTTGCTTCATCAGAAAGCGAAATTGCCAAGACTACCAGGCACTGTGATGGTCACTGCGCTCGTGTTCTACCTCGTTTCCAATCTGGGGCCCTGGTGGACCTATTACGAGCACAGCTTTGCCGGCTTCCTGACCTGCTACGCGAATGCTCTGCCCTATCTCGGCCGTTCACTTGCAGGCGATGCGATGTACAGCCTGATTTTCTTTGGCCTCTACGAACTGTTTCTGCATGGTCAACGCCGCTACGTCGCACATGCCTGACAGCAAGCGAGTAGTACTGTCCTGGAGCAGTGGCAAGGATTCGGCCTGGACTCTGTATCAGCTGCAACAGCAAGGCGTTGAGGTCGTCGCTTTGCTCACGACGTTTAACGAAGCCTTCGACCGGGTTGCCATGCACGGAACTCGCCGCGCGCTGGTGGAGGCACAGTCCGCCGCAGCTGGCGTCCCATTGTTCCCGGTGCAACTTCCCTGGCCCTGCAGCAATGCGCAGTATGAAACCATTATGGAATCAGCGCTGCAGGACCTGCGGGAACAGTATCGACCCAGCCACATCGCGTTCGGCGATCTTTTTCTTGAGGACGTGCGCGACTATCGCATCAAGCAGATGGCGAATACTGGCATCGAATTACTCTTTCCCCTGTGGGGCGTCAACACCGAATTGTTGTCGCGGGCGATGGTCAGGGATGGTCTCCGAGCGACGCTGACCTGTGTGAATCCGAAACAGCTTGCAAAAGAGTTTGCCGGCCAGGAGTTCAACTCACATTTTCTGGACTCACTCCCCAAGAGCGTTGACCCCTGCGGTGAGAATGGCGAGTTTCACAGCTTTGTACATTCTGGACCGATGTTTCATAATCCCATCACCGTGCAGACAGGAGACATTGTCGAACGGGATGGATTCTGCTTCGCGGACGTGGACTTCGCCAGGTAGCTTCACGACAACGCAGCCGACAAGGAACTCGCCAAGACAATGCGCATCGTCTCACTACTTCCCAGTGCAACAGAAATTCTTGCGCTACTGGGTCTCGATCGCTATCTGGTCGGCGTCAGTCATGAATGTGACTATCCCCCAGCCGTACGCCACTTACCCAGTGTGACCCGATCGAAAATCCATAGCGGCTTGCCAAGTATCCAGATTGACCAGCTCGTGCGAGAGCAGCTGCAGACGGAACAGGCACTCTACACGCTGGATATGGAGGTCATGGAGCGCCTGCGCCCTGACCTGATAGTGACCCAGGCCTTGTGTGATGTCTGCGCGGTCGCTGCCAGCGAAGTCAACAACGCGGCCTGTTCGCTCCCCGGCGATCCGGAGGTTATCAATCTGGAGCCCATGTGTTTACAGGAAGTCTTTGACACGATCGAAGAAGTGGGCAGGGTTACTGGGCACCAGCAACAGGCCAGGAACGCACTCCTTGAACTCAACACGCGGGTGCGCGCTGTTCAGGAGGCATGTATGTCTGTCGCCGTCGAGCAGCGCCCTCGGGTGGCTTTCCTCGAGTGGATTGATCCGCTATTCAATGCCGGCCATTGGACTCCGGAACTGATCGAGTATGCTGGTGGAGTAGATTGCCTCGGAAGCAAGCATCAGCCGTCCCATACTGTCGAGGACTCGGCATTATTGGGCGCCAACCCCGACGTCCTGTTCGTCGCCCTCTGCGGATTCGATGAACGCCGCACTCGAGAGGATCTGCCGCTGTTGCAGCGCATCGACGGCCTGGCGGCTGCGGCGTGCAGCACCGGACAGCAATTGTATTTCACCGACGGCAACGCCTATTTCAGCAGGCCGGGCCCCAGACTGGTCGACAGTCTTGAGATCATGGCACACGCACTTCACCCTAATCGCTTTCCGCTGCCCGCTGGCCTCCGTCCGGCCCAACGCTTCGCACTGTAATCGGGCTCCTTCACTTGCCAGCCCAGGTTCCCACCGCTGATTCGCTGGGGTAATCTAGACAGCAAGCACAAGCAAAGCGCAATTCGGTAGCAATTCCCTGCGCGTGCTAAAAAGAGAACACTTGACCCTGAAACAGGTGCAGACATGCAAAAATTTGGCGTCGGGCAGCCGGCCACTCGTGTAGAAGACAACCGCTTCACGTCAGGCAAGGGAAGCTACATCGAAGACCTCTATTTTGCAGGCCAGAGCTGGGCCTGCTTCGTACGCTCTCCCCACGCACATGCCCGCATTCTCGAGATAGATTCCGCGAGCGCCGGCGAGATGCCGGGCGTGTTGGGTGTGTATACCTTTGCTGATCTGCAAGCAGAAGCCATCGGTGATGTTCCCTGCAACGCGGCAGTCAACAACATCGATGGCAAGCCCTGCTACAAGCCTCCACGGCCTGCACTCGCCAAAGACACGGTACGCTTCGTTGGCGATCCAGTCGCAATCGTAGTCGCCGAAACCCGGCAACAGGCGATCGATGCGGCCGAGGCGCTCTGGGTCGACTATGAGATGCTGGATGCCGTCGTTGAGACTGGACAGGCCATGGCCGCCGGCAAGCCCCAGCTTTGGGATGAAGCTCCCGCCAATCGCGCGTTTCTCTGGCACACCGGCGAGCGCGACAAAACGGACGCCGCGTTCGCCGCAGCAGACCGCATCGCAGAACTCGAACTCATCAATAATCGCGTGATTCCGACCTCGATGGAGACACGTGGTGCCATAGCGCGATATGAGAATGGCCGGCTTGTGCTCCACGTCTCCTGCCAGGGTGTACATCTCATCCGGCGCATGCTGACCGGACAAATATTCAATGTGCCGGAAGACGACGTACACGTGCTGTGTCATGACGTCGGCGGTGGCTTCGGCATGAAAATCTTCATGTATCCAGAGTACGTCGCCGCCTTGTTTGCGGCACGCAAGCTGGGCCGCCCGGTCAAATGGATAGCAGATCGCAGTGAGGCCTTTCTCACCGACACCCATGGCCGGGATCATATTACTCATATGCAGGCGGCCTTGGACAATGACGGCAGACTACTGGGTCTGCGCGCCCATACCATTGCGAATATGGGCGCCTACCTGTCGCAGGCAGGTCCGTTCGTCGCTACGGATGCGGGCGCGGCCATGCTCGTCGGCTGTTATGCAATTCCCACCGCGAGTGTCGAAGTGGAAGGCGTGTACACCAATTCGGCGCCTGTCGATGCCTACCGGGGAGCCGGCAGGCCGGAAGCAATCTATGCCATCGAACGCCTCATGGATGTCGCGGCACTGGAATGCGGATTGACACCGGATGAGATACGGCGCCGAAATTTTATTCAGCCCGATCAGATGCCCTACGCGACAGCGCTCGGAGCCACATATGATTCCGGCGACTTCTGCCGCAACATGGATGACGCCATGGCAATGGCACAGTGGCAATCCTTCCCGGAGCGTCGCGCCACCAGCCTCACGCAGGGCAAGCTGCGAGGTATCGGTCTGGCGAGTTACATCGAACGATGTGCCGGTGGTGCGCCAGAACAGGCGCGACTCAGCGTCGATGAAACAGGTCATGTCACACTCTATATTGGCACACAGTCGAACGGGCAAGGCCACGAAACGGCGTTTCGACAGTTGGTCTGCGATCGACTCGGTGTGGCTTTCGAAGACATCAGTATCGTGCAGGGTGACTCCGATGCCATCGCATCGGGAGGCGGCACAATGGGCTCACGCTCCGTTCCGGTTGGCGGCTCCGCCATTGGCCTGAGCAGCGAAAAAATCATCGAGCAAGCGCGACTGCAAGCCGCTGAAATGATGGAGTGCGCGGTAGCGGATGTGGAATTCACTGCCGGTGAGCTGCGGATCGTCGGCACTGATCGGGTAAAGACCTTCAAGGAAGTAGCAGCCGCCGCCTACGAGAACACTGGTGAGGGACTGGATGCGGCCGAGACCTTTGCGCCTGAAGTTGCTACCTACCCGAATGGCACGCATATCTGCGAGTTGGAAATCGATCGAGAGACTGGCGTAGTTGAGATTGTCGACTATACCGTGGTCGACGATTTCGGTTATGTCATCAATCCACTGCTGCTCGAAGGCCAGGTCCATGGGGGTATCGCTCAGGGTCTCGGTCAAGCGCTTCTGGAAAATTGCGTTTACGAAAGCGATAGTGGACAACTCCTGACCGCCAGCTTCATGGACTACACTATGCCCCGCGCAGACAATCTTCCTCTGATTCGTTTCAAGCGCAACGAGGTGCCGTGTACGACCAATCCACTCGGTATCAAGGGAGCAGGCGAAGCCGGTGCTATTGGCGCACCACCCGCCATCATCAATGCGCTGTGCAACGCGCTGACCGACTTCGGCATCGCGCATGTCGATATGCCTGTCACGCCGAACAAGCTGTGGCAGCTTATTCAGGCACGCCCCGAACTTTAACAGACCAGCGCTGGCGTTCGCGCCTCCGCCTCATTTTGGTGCGTCATAGTTGCACGCACCATGATGAGGCGTTACTGACTCACTCTATTGCACCATCTTCTGGCACAGCTAGAGAGCTTTCTCTATAGTTATCAAAGGGTTGCCAGAAGAGCGGACTTTCTGCCCTGATGCCCGCCATTGCTCACAACTTTGGCGCAATTCTTGAAAGTAGCAACCCCAGCAATAAATAACGCACACAACAAACACCGCAAGGCCCATGCAGTGACAATGCTCGTCTTTACAGATCTCGATGGAAGCCTGATGGAACACGAGACCTACTCCATCGCTCCTGCCGAAACGACCCTGGCCCAACTCCACCTGCGCGGCATCATGCTTGTCATGAATTCGAGCAAGACTGCGGCGGAAATCGCAGCGATTCAAAAGCGACTCACGATGTCAGGGCCATTTGTTTGTGAGAATGGTGCCGCGTTGTGCATGCCGAACCAGAATGGAATTCAGCAGCAGGATTTCGGCCGCAGGCGCGAAGAGTGGCTGCCACAGGTTCATGCACTGCGCATACAACACAAGCTGCAATTCGAGGGATTCGCAGACTGGAGCGTCCAACAGGTCGCCGAGATGACCGGCCTGACTCCTGCTGCCGCCGAACTCGCGAAAACCCGGGAATTCAGCGAACCCATACTGTGGCGTTCGTCGAGCAACGAACTGCAGCTGTTCCGGGAAAGGCTCGCTGAGTTGCAACTACGACTGCTGGAGGGGGGACGCTTCCTGAGCATTCAGGGTCAGCACGACAAGAGTCTGGCTATGCGCTGGCTTGTCCGGCAGCAAGCAGATCGGAAGGTGGTCACTGTCGCTCTGGGCGACAGTCCCAATGATGCAGCGATGCTCGAAGCCGCGAACATCGCCGTCGTAATCAAATCCGCAAAATCAGACTGCCTGCAATTACAGCTTCCCGACAGAGTCATCCATACCCGCCTCCCCGGTCCGTCTGGTTGGCAGGAAGCGATGCAGCAGATCCTGTCCTGGCTGGACCAGGGTGAACTTTCCACAATCGGGAGATAAGTATGGGTGACTTTCACCAGAACGGCGTTATCACAACTCTTCATAATCTGGGCCAGCGCCCACTGGACAACATGGAAGCCGAGCTTGAATCCTTCAAGCCCAGTCGTCCCATGGGGCTGGTACTTCCTTCCCTGTTCTCGGAACTGGAAGGACCGGCGCTGTCTGGCATTATCGACGAGTTAGTGAAGGTTCCCTATCTCGACGAGGTCGTGATCGGACTGGATCGTGCAGATCATCAACAGTACGAATACGCGCTCGACTATTTTTCTCGGCTCCCGCAACACCATCGCATTCTGTGGAATGATGGCCCGAGACTATTGGCCATCGATGAACAACTCAAGAAACTGGAGCTGGCCCCTACCCATCTCGGCAAGGGACGCAACGTCTGGTACTGCTATGGCTACGTTCTGGCCTCCGGTCGCGCAGAAGCAATCGCACTGCATGACTGCGATATCCTCACCTACGACCGCAGTCTGCTCGCTCGCCTGATCTATCCGGTTGCCAATCCCAATTTCAATTACGAGTTTTGCAAGGGCTACTACGCCCGCGTTGCGGGCAGCAAGATTGGTGGTCGCGCGATGCGCTTGTTTGTTACCCCCATGCTGCGCGCATTGAAGAAGATCTGTGGTCACAGCGAGTTTCTCGACTATCTCGACAGTTTCCGCTATCCGCTGGCTGGCGAGTTTTCCATGCGCTCTGATGTAATCAACGACCTGCGTATTCCAAGCGACTGGGGACTGGAGATCGGCGTGCTCTCGGAAATGAAACGTAACTACGCTACCAATCGCCTGTGTCAGGTCGATATCGCTGACATCTATGACCACAAGCATCAGGACCTCTCTCTTGATGATCGCGAAAAAGGACTGTCGAAGATGACCATCGACATTGCCAAGGCCCTCTTTCGCAAACTCGCGACCAATGGCGAAGTCTTCACCACCGAGAAATTTCGCACTATCAAAGCGACTTACTATCGAATCGCATTGGACTTCATCGATACCTATCACAACGATGCTATGATCAATGGGCTTAACTATGACCGGCATGCCGAAGAAGCAGCAGTTGAAATGTTCGCAAGCAATCTCATGGTTGCGGGTGACCATTTTCTGGAACGCCCCATGGACAAGCCTTTCATTCCCAGCTGGAATCGCATTATCAGCGCGATACCCGATATTCTGGAGCAGTTGAAAGACGCCGTCGAAGAAGACTATCGCGAATTCGGAAAAGGTTAGGATGGACAATCAACAAGCTGCACTGGAAAAGGAATTTCGCCGCCGCATCGGGGAACATTTACTGTTTCTCTACCCTGAGCATCCAGCAGATCCGCTCATCGAGCGTCTCATAGAAGAGATTGGCATGGGCAGAAATCTGCAAGCTCCCGTGCCTCATCACAATAACTGGGACGAAGCAGACTGCGTCCTGATCACCTATGGCAACACAATAAAGAAAGCTGAAGAGAAACCACTGCACACGCTGCACCGCTTTCTCAACAATTACCTGGACGGCACGATCAGCACCGTCCATATACTGCCCTTTTTCCCGTTTAGCTCAGATGATGGCTTCGCCGTAATGGACTATCTCGAAGTCAATCCGGCACTCGGCGACTGGGAGGATATAGAAGCGATCAGCAAGCAGTACAAGCTGATGGCAGATCTGGTCATAAATCACATGTCGAGTCGCAGCCTGTGGTTCGATAATTTCCGCAAGCGCCTGGATCCTGGGAAGGATTACTTTTTCGAGGCCGACCCAACAGCCGACCTCAGCAAAGTAGTTCGACCGCGCAACTCCACATTGCTGACCGAAGTCGAAACCAGTGAGGGGGTGCGTCACGTCTGGTGCACCTTCAGTGCGGATCAGGTCGACCTTAATTTTAAGAATCCGCAAGTGCTGGTCGAGTTTGTTCGCATCATCCGCAAGTATCTCAACCACGGTGTCACCGTGTTTCGCATGGATGCCGTCCCGTTTCTCTGGAAAGAGCCTGGGACAGACTGCATCCATCTGCAGCAGACACACGAAATCATCAAACTGCTGCGCACACTCATCGAATACCATTCACCTGAAGCAGTCATCATCTGCGAGAACAATGTCCCCAATCGCGAAAACCTGACCTACTTCGGCAATGCCAATGAGGCACACGTAATCTATAATTTTTCCCTGCCCCCACTACTGGTCTATACCCTGTTGAGCGGTGATTGCCGGCACTTGAAGACGTGGATGATGAGCATGCCCCCGGCCAGAAATGGTACTGCCTATCTGAACTTCATCGCTTCTCACGACGGCATCGGATTGCGTCCTCTGGACGGGCTGTTGAGTGATGAAGAACGCGCGAGACTCGTGCAAACCATTCAGGATTTCGGCGGCAAGGTCACTTTCCGCCGCGCAAGAGAAGGCCACGACAAGGCCTATGAACTGAATATCACGTTGTTCGATGCCTTGAAAGGCACGCTTGCCGGTCAGGAGGATGAACTGGGAGTTACACGTTTTCTCTGCGCACATACCATAATGCTGGCGCTGGAAGGGATACCTGCAATCTACATACAGAGTCTGTTTGGCTCACGCAATGACTATGCGCGCCTGAAACACACGGGTCGCTCGCGATCGATCAATCGTCATATCTGGCAGGAAGATGAACTCATTTCCAGGCTTGCCGACCCCGACTCACACCACAGCGCACTCTTCGCTGAGTTAACGCGGCTAATCCAGATTCGCCGCAAACAACCTGCCTTTCACCCCAATGCGACGCAATTCACTCTGCATCTGGGCACCGAGGTGTTCGCTTTCTGGAGGCAGAGCATTAATCGCGAGCAGAGTATTTTTTCACTCAGCAATGTCACCGAGCAAACGCAGACGATCAATCTGGCCGACATCAATTTGATCGGCACCGACACTTGGCACGATCTGATTACCGGTACTCCCTATGACGACCTGGGCGGACAACTCCAGCTCAAACCCTACCAGAGTGTCTGGATATCAAATCGGTAAACTGCTTTCTGATACTTAGTTAATCGCTTTCCAGTTTGACTCGGCTCCCTCTTCAGGCGATACCACGTTTTCTGCAACGTGATAGCCTCCACCAGATCGTTTGGCAATATACATAGCCATGTCTGCATGCTCGATAAGTTGCTCCTTGCTGCTACTGATCTGTGGAAACAAACTGATACCGATACTCGCGCTCATTGAGAACCGCATAGTGCCGCACTCAACGGGCGTGGATTGCATCTTCTCAAGTATGCGCTTGGCGATACGAATTGCCGAGAGCAGGCCATCACCTTCCAGCTCTTCGAGAAGCATGACAAATTCATCGCCGCCAAGCCGAGCAATCGTGTCGTAGCTACGCGCACAATAACCCAGTTGTGTCGCAAAAGTTCTCAGTGCAGCATCGCCTGCAGCATGACCGAAGCTGTCGTTGATTTCCTTGAAATTATCCAGGTCGAGATAGAGCACTGCAAAGTGACGATTGAAACGCTCCGCCTTGGAGCAGGCGTTCTCGATTGCTTCCATGAAATGCTCACGATTCCTTACCCCAGTCAGCGAGTCATAGTTGGCGCGCTGGAGCAGACTCATTTGCTGCGACTTGTTAGCGAGCGATTCCACAATGCTACGCTCCAACATGGAAGTTGAGACATCACTCTTGCAGAGATAGTCCTGCGTACCGCACTTGAGCGTCTCTACAGCGATGCGCTCGTTACCGCCGCCTGTCAGGATGATCGATGCGGTTCGAATACCGCGGCGCGACATTTCCTGTACCAGCCACTTGCCGTTATAACCAGGCATGTTGTAGTCAACAATCGCACAGTCGTAATTGCCGACAATCAGTTTTTCCAGGGCGTCGGAGGCGTTATCGGTCTCATCCACTTCCAGCTCCACCGATTCAACATCGGAGATAAGCTGGTGAAAATACTCTCTGTCGTCAGGAGAATCATCCACCAGCAATATTTGTATCCGCGAATCTTGAGTATTCATGATAGGTGTCCGTTGCTTAGTTTATGAATTTTGGTAGTGTGCTGGTCGTGAACCAGAATTTCTCAAAGCTCTGCAGCGTCGCCACAAGTTCATCCAGATTGCCTGGCTTGCTAACAAAACTGTTTGCCCCTTTCAGATAGCTGCTATTCACGTCGTCACGTTCCTGCGAATTACTGAACACGACAACAGGTATATGGCAAGTCTGTGCGTTACTCTTGATGGCGGCCAGAACCTCACTGCCGTGCACGCCTGGCAGGTTGAGGTCGAGGAGGATCAAGCAGGGCTCTGCTTGCCTGGCCTCGCTGCTGACTTCTCCGATCTGATTGAGATAGTCGACTGCCTCCAGTCCGTTCTCAGCACGCTTGATCGGACAATGAAAATCGGAAAAACTTTGCAAGACATCTCGAGTACTCTCGAAATCGTCGTCGCTGTCTTCTACGATTAACACCGGCTTGCGCAGTTGCTGCGCGTTCACATCCTCAATCATCGTTAATCACCTCAAAAGTAAAATAAAACGTGGTTCCTTCTCCTCTCTCGGACTCCAGCCAAATCTTCCCACCGTAGCGGTCAACAATTTTGCGCACAAAAGTCAGACCAGCACCCGTACCATAGCCATAGGCTTTCTCATTGTTCAGACGTTTGAATATCTTGAACACCTCGTCGTGAAAATCACTATGGATGCCAATGCCATTGTCCTGCACGTAGAACACGTTGCTATGAATGACGCCCTGGTGGGCACGGAACGGCAATATGCCGATGCCAATTCTGGGCACTTCCGCATCGTTGTATTTCAAAGAGTTACTTATCAGATTCTGAAAAACAGAACTGATATGGACCGATTCACCACGCACCACCGGGAGCCGGTCGCGAATTTCGACATCTGCATTGGCAGCCTCAAGGGAGGAGTGAAGACTATCGAGCACCAGCTCTACTGATTGCTGCACATCCGTGCTCGTTCCATCCGAATCAATCTTGTTCAGTTTGGAAAACTCAAGCAGGTCCGTTACCAGCTGCTGCATGCGTTTCGCCAGCTCGTTGACCCGACTGAGCTTGCGCTGCGCATCCGGATCGAGATCCTTTGGCATACTCTTCAATATTGACTGTGAATGAATTTGAATTCCTCGTAACGGCTCACGCAGGTCGTGAGATGCGATATAGGCGAAATCATTGAGCTCGCCATTACTTTTCTGTAAATCGCTCAAGGCATCTTCGAGCAGCGCCTGCTGCAAGGAACGCTCAGTCACGTCGCGCAGGATTACCCAGAAGAAAACGCCATCGCTGGCTGCAATCTCTGAAATACTGAGCTCGATGGGAACCTCTCTGCCGTGCGCATCGATTCCATTCAGCGTAATTGGTGCGGCGTCGCGGCGGGATGATTGAATGTAGACTTCGATCTCTGGCAGGTATTTCTCAATGGACTCATCGACCGCCCTGTCTTCCGAGGTCCCAAAAATCTGACAAGCGACCGGGTTGATGCTCTGAATAACGCCCCTGCCACTGATTGTAATCAGGCCATCCACTGCGAGATTGATCGCAGCACTCACCTTCTGATAAGCGTCTCGCTCACTTTCTCGCGCAGCGCCGAGGCGCGTGAGTACGGTTTCAAAGGAACGCGCAAGCTCTCCCACCTCATCTTCACGGTCGCAGGGCAGATCCAGGTCAGCGTCGCCTTCACCCCATTTCACAACGCCGTCATTGAGCGCAAGTATAGGCCGCGTGAAGTAGTGTGCCGCCACGATGGCTAGAATCAGAAAGATGCCAAGCGTAGCCACACTGCTCATCAGATACTGACGTTCTGCGGCACTCGCCTCCTGTAGCACCATGTTTGGCGGCAGAAACTGGGACATAGTCAGGGACAGCGTGCTATTCAACTCACCAAGCGCAATCTGATTACTGAAGATCAAATCATCGTGCTTGTTGATGTTCTCCGGAGTCAGATCAGAACCGGACTCGAACTGTTGCGCCTGCTCGATTTTTGCAGCGACCTCCTGATTCTCGTCAGCTGTTCGAAAATGCGCGAGACCAGTAGCCACCTCGAACCAGGCGACATTTCCCCTGTCATCGTAGACATAGGTGTCATGCAATAGATTTTGTTCCAGTAGAATATCTTTCAGCATTCGTTCGATATTGAGATTGATGACGAACACTCCGAAGCGCTCACCTTCGGTTTCCTGAACAGGCACAATCGCGCGTAACGTAGGCACTCGATCATCATCCAATTGACCCTGTTCGCGGTTGTAGCTGATCTGCGACAGATAGATGGAATCTTCTTGCAGGTCGAGGGTCTCCTGAAAATAGAATTCCTCACCCTTGCGTTGCAACTGATCATAGGCAACCCGGGTGAACCCCTCGTTGCCCTGGTCCACACGCACCAGTTCACGCCCACCGTCGGCATCTCCGATGTAGCGCAACTGCGTGTAGTAAGGGCGTTGTGCAAGTGTCGAGGCAAAGATTGTTTGTAGCCGATTGACCCACATCTGGGAGGTGGAATATTCCTGCTCATCGTAATCGTTGTTCTTATAGCTGCGAATCAAGCCTTGAAAGGGGGGTGTGTGCGGGATCATCTGCATATCGTGCGCCAGCGTCAGAAAACTGCTACTCACGCGCGTGGCGAGCACCGCAGATTCACCCTCGAATCGCGCGTTGCTGCGGGCAAGATCGAGTTCTCGAATGCGCTCTAACGAAAAGCCAGTGCTGATCACTTCCGACACCAACATGGCCAGAATGAGGAGCAACAGGAACTGGGCACGAATATTGAGTCGAATACGCATCACATTGCCTGGGATTTGATCTGGGTTGCAATTCTGTACGACGGCAGGCGTGTAACACTTAATTACAATTGCAAAACGCGGAGGAAAAACTGGCAAATGCACTAGGGATGCGGGCTGCAAGACCTTTGACGGGATTCTTGAATCGCGGAATTTAAGGAATTGAGAAGTATTTTGTGCAGCGAGTTCAGTCTGCAAGGCTGTATGCGACATAACTCGCGGCAGAGGGCGCGCCCAATTTGCCGCCGCCTGCGGCGATAACTACATATTGCCTGCCTGATACGGAATAAATTGCAGGCGTGGCAAAGCCGGCCGCAGGCAAGTCACTCTCCCAGAGTAGCGCCCCATCGTGCACCGAAAAGGCGCGGAATTTGGCGTCAGGAGTTGCGGCGATAAAAACAAGCCCGCTCGCAGTCACCACAGGACCGCCGTAATTCTCTGCACCGAAATTCAAATCGTCGAATCCAGGATAGTTGCCAAGGGGGATTTGCCAATCTCGCTCCCCCGTATCAAGGTCGATTGCTGTCAGCGTTCCCCACGGTGGAGTATTACCAGGCAGACCATCCTGATCGAGAACACGTTTGTAGCCACCGAAGGCGATATTGAAATCGTCGGCCGTCACTTCATCACCTTCGCCGGGCTGCAGCAGGTGTTGGATTATTCCGTTTATCTCTACCGGACTTAAGGTGGCGAACGAAGGCATTCGTCCTCTTCCGGATTGCAGGACCTCTGCAATAGCGGCGCTGGACTCCGTCCCTTGCAGAGCCTCGAGTGATGGCCCTACTGCATTACCTTCGCGATCTGCTCCGTGGCAGGAGGCACAGTGCTGAACATACAATCCTCGTCGCACACTCGTTCCCGAAATCGGCAAGAGTTGCAAAATGCCTCCTAACTCCTGCGCGTTTACTATCAGCTTGTTGCCGTCAGGCATAAAAGCGGCACCACCCCAGTTGGCTCCGCCATCGAAAGCAGGATAGATAAGCGCGCCACTGAGACTGGGGGGTGACCAACGCCGCTGATCAAGTCCGGCAATCTGCTCCTGGACGAACTCCGCGGCCTGCGGGTTGCGCTGGGTAATCTCGAATGTCTGCCGGGTGAAAGTTACAGTCGACAAGGGTTGCGACTGGGCGGGTCGCTCGTCGGGAAAGACACTCGGCAGGGCCTGCCCCTCGAGAATATCGAACAAAGGTAACCCGCTGTCCCGAGCGAATACATATAATTCGCCCGTCTTGGTGGTCTGTGCAACCGCATCGACTACCGTGCCATTGCGTTCGACTTCGACCAGAGTTGGCGGCGCCGGCAAGTCGCGATCCCAGAGGTCATGCCGCACAGCCTGGAAATGCCAACGGTACTCACCGCTCTCTGCATCAATGGCCAGCAAACTATTGGCGAACAAATTGTCACCGGGGCGTGCCGCACCGTAGAAATCAGGAGTCGCAGATCCGGTAGGAACGAACAACAACCCACGCTGCTCATCCAGTGTCATCCCTGCCCAATTATTCGCTCCACCGGCGATGGCAAGTGTTTCGGGTATCCAGGTCTGAGCAGCCGGATCTCCGGGAACGGGAATGGTATTGAAGCGCCACAGCTCAGCGCCGGAATCAATATCGAAAGCGCGAATCATGCCCGGTAAGGCATTCGCGCTTTCGCTGGTCGAAAAGCCGAGAATAATGCGGTCTTTATAGACCACACCGGGTGCGGTTACTGTGAGCGGTCCCTGCCTGCCCGCGGGTCGCAGATCGAGGCGCCCATTGTTCGCGAAATCATTGAGAAGTCTTCCAGTCTCTGCGTCGAGACCGATTAGCTGCGCATCGGCGACGTAGTAAACCCGACGCTCACCCCCAGCACTCCACCACATCAATCCGCGCTGCTCTGCAACTGTTTCTCCGGGGTCGAAACGCCAGCGCTCCTCACCCGTCGCTGCATCGAGGGCAAACGCTTCCAGCCGCGGAGAAAGCCCGTAGAGCACACCGTCCACGATCAACGGGCTGGTATGCATTGTGGACTCGCCTTCCCGCAACTCTCCTGCATCGTAGGTCCAGGCGACCTGCAAGCCGGCAACATTTCCCGGAGTAATGTCTGTGAGCGCCGAGAAGTGGCTGCGCCCCTGATCCCCCATGTAGGCAGGCCAGTCTGCTGGCGAAGCAGCGGTTGACGTGGGCGTGTCGAGCTCGGCATCGGGTGAGCAGGACAACAAGCCAGACAGCGCTAACGCCAGAACCAGAACTCTCATAGAGCGGCTATCTCGCTACTAAAGCGCAGCGTTCAGATAGTCTACAGCGAGTGTGCTCATTGCGCGCACCGCTGGCAGCAACGACTCTTCATCAATATAGAAACGTGGCGAGTGATTGGGAATGGCTTCGGACGCCGGCACATCCACCGGCCGACCGCCGATGAAGAAAAAGAATCCGGGCACTTCTTCCTGATAGAACGAGAAATCTTCAGCACCGGTAATGCGCGGCGATTCGAAGACCTTGTCGGCCCCGTACAGTCGCTCCAGCGTCGGCGCCATTTGCCTGGTCAGCTCTGCGTCGTTGAAGGTAACCGGAACACCCGGATAGATAACTACTTCGGCGCTCGCCCCGGCGCTCTCGGCGATATTGGTTACCGTGCGCTGTATCCGCTCATGAATGCTCGCCCGCATATCCGGATCAAAGGTTCTGATCGTACCCGTCATGGTTGTTGAATCGGGAATGATATTGTTGCGCACTCCGCCATCGATGGTGCCCACGGTCACCACAGCCGGTGCGCGCGTGATGTCAGTCTGGCGACTGATAACAGTTTGCAGACCGAGCACGATCTGAGAACTGACGACGATAGGATCCACCCCTGCCCATGGACGAGCGGCATGTGTCTGGCTGCCGTGCACATGGACATCGAAGCGCTCCGCACTCGCCATCATACCGAGTGAACGGAAACCGACCTCACCTACGGCATAACTCTGACTGATGTGCAGACCGAAGATCGCTGCAACCTCGGGATCTGCGAGCACACCCTGATCGACCATCATGCGAGCCCCGCCACCTTCCTCTGGCGGTGCGCCTTCTTCAGCAGGCTGAAAGATGAATTTAATAGTGCCGGGGATCTGATCCCGCATCGAGGTCAGCACCTCCGCCGCTCCCATCAGAATCGCGACATGGGTATCATGGCCACAGGCATGCATCACACCGACTTCCTGTCCGTTATAGGTACTGCGCACGACGGATCGAAACGGGAGGTCAACCTGTTCGGTCACTGGCAGGGCATCCATATCCGCACGCAAGGCAACGACAGGGCCCGGCAGCCCCCCAACCAACGTCGCCACCACGCCGGTATAGGCAATCTCGGTCTCCACCTCCAATCCCAGCGCACGCAAATGCTCTGCGACCAGTTCTGCGGTTCGAAATTCCCTGTTACTCAACTCAGGATGCTCGTGAATATCGCGCCGCCAGGCGATGACTTTTTGTTCGATAGCCTCTGCACGGTCAGCGATCAGTGCATCGAGTTGCTGCGCTGCAGCCGGTGTCAGACCTGAGGTCGCTGCGAGCGACAACAGCACAAGGCCAGCAATAGTTCGAGTCCGCATGGTGATTCCCCCCAATGTGTGTCCCGTCATTATGTCCCAGCTTACTGCACGCCGAAAGTCTGCAAGTTGGTTCTGCAAATCGCGGGCAAAAAAAAGGGCAATCTGCTAGTGAGATTGCCCTTTTGGCTGTCATTACAGGCTGAGCTAGAACGTACCACTCATCCTGAATGTGAATACCCGACCCGAGCCAGTGCAGCGCTTCTCGTACTCTTCGAGAATCTGGTCACGAATGTGTCCGTCATAACGCAGGCGTTCACGACACTGCACGCCGTCGTTCAGGTTTCGCACATCAAAGCGGAAGGTCGTGTTATTGAGCGCAACGAATTCGACAAATGCTGTGGCGAACGGATCACCTACATCCGATTCGAGGTCTTCAATATCATAGCGTGTGTATTTACCGTCGAAACGATTATTGAAGTTCATGCCGTAGTTCATTCGCCATTCCGGGATATCGTGCCGGAACCCTGCTCCGAAACTACCAGGCTCATAGTTGTCGAAATAACGATCGATGCCGAGGAATGGGTCGCGAACTTCTGACGTTCTGAAGCTGGTACGCGTCGTGACCAGCAGGTTCGGCATATTGATCCATTTCATCCGCGTGCTGCTGCGCAGTTCCAACACCCACATGTCGCCAGTACCGATATTGCCGACTGCAGAAGCCAGATTGTCTTCCGTGGAGACATCAATGCGCTGACGGAAGTCCTTGTGGTGATGCTTGAACACATTTGCGCTCACTACACCGATATCATCTGGTAGTCGGTATTCGGCAAGCAGGTTGTAGTTCCACCAGTAATCAGGGCGAAGATTGCGGTTGCCAGCCAGCGTGTTCGAATCGTCGTCTTCGGTATCAGTGACTGCTACAAAATCGACGAAATTAATCTGGCGGACATTCTTCTCCACCAGGAATCGCAGCTGCATTTGCGGCGTAATATCAAAGCGATAGTCGAATTTCGGCTTGAAGAAGGTGAAGTCGCGAGTCTGATTGAAGTCGCCACTCTGGGAAATTTCGGAATATTCGTAGACGAGAGACGTCTCCAGCGACATGCGCGGACTAATACGCCAGTTATGAATCGCGAACGGTTCGTAGCGCATCTCTTCAACCGTCGTATCGGCGTTCGCCACCGCGACAGGCACCAGACCGCCATGCGCTTCTGATGGGGTCCCTGTAGAAGAAGCCACACCAAGGAGCAGATCAGAGTCGAGCACCGTCTCTGCCGCCTCTGCACCAAATTCAATGTCATGATCTTCGATCAGGTCCATCGTATAGGATGCGCGCACAATATTTTCGGTGATAACACTGGAGGAATCCAGATAGAGTTTTTTCTCCTCGTTACCTCCGGCGAGCACATCGAAACGCTCGCGGACGGAATGGGTGTCATTCTCGTTGCTAATCGCCAGCAGTTTGAACCGGTTGCCATTGGCGAAGCGGTGTTCAATGTCACCACCAATTTCCCAGTTGCTGCGCTCACCCGGAATCCACTCTCGCTCCTGATAAACCGGATCATCGATTGCAGCCAGATCAGTGGTAAAACGCTGTACGCTGGTCGGGTCGTCGTTCTCTGAGTAGAGAGCATTGAAGCGCGCACTGGTACTGTCGCTGAACTGGTAACTCAGATTGGTTGAGAATTCATAGGAAGTCTGATCACGAATGCGGTCTTCGTGGATGATGTCATTGGGCGTAAAATCGCCGAGAACACTCTCTTCATAGGCGACGCTGTGGTCATAGCGAGGCTCGGCCGAGGCGTTGAAAATATAGTCCAACTGTCCCGCCTGACCACTGTAACTTAGTGAACCCCCAGGCTGGTATTCGCTGTCGTGGTAGTAGTCGGCGTTGACTTCATAGGAAATGGTATTGCTGGACTGTTGTTCGAAGAGCACAATGTTGGCGATCTGTGTGCTGCCTCGAATATCAAGATCTCCTCCGGTGCCACGAATGATCTCAATATACTCCACTTGCTCAGAGGTAATTCGATCAAGCTGGGCCTGAGTATTGTTATTCTTACCGGCAGTGCGTTTGCCGTTGATCAGAATCTCAGTACCGCCACCGCCACTGCCCAGTCCGCGACCCCCGCTACTTGCATTGCCCGGACCGCGATTGCCGCCAGAAACATTCATGCCGGGGATGCGGTTAACCATATCCAGAGCAGTGACCGGGGCATACTCAGTGAAATAATTGGCGGGATAGACCACTGTGGAATCATCACCGACATTGTCCTGGGCATGGAGCAGGCTGGAAAAGGCGGTAATACAGCCTATCGCCACCAGGCGAGTGAGGGGTGATAGCGAAAATATCCAGCGATATGCTGCGGAATGGCGCACGGGCAAGCTCCTCTTCTTTAATTCTGCTTGACTGACCTGTGGCCAGACGACTCAACTTTGTGTCGGCGGATTATAGAGGAGACTGATTATTACAGATGTGACAAATTGCAAGCTTTGAACCCTAAGCATGCAATCAAAACCTAGCAGAATCAGTAGCTTGGAGTTGCTTCAAAGGCGCAGTCAGAAGCCAGGCCTTCAGGTGGCGGACTCATCCTGGGCTGCCTGCATGTTGCAGGCGCTGACACGCGGCATGTAGGCGATGTATTTGATCATCATCGCTCCACGGATGTCCTGCTTCTCCAGAAAGGAGGTTTCCTCATCGATGAAGAATAGCCGGCTGGTTGTTGCTACAAGATCATCATCCATCTGCTGAGCACACTGGTGAACTTCGAGATTTCGCGGAAAGCGCCCCTGCATGCCTTCTCTGTACATAAACACTTCATCAGTGTCGGTAAAATACACGACATCGACAACGCCATCGCGATTTGTATCGCGAGCACACATATCGTAGACCAGAAAATTATCGCAATACTCGCTTGTCACGGGCCTGAGCCCGACAAAGTCGGAACTTGAACAAGCGCTGAGCGCCAATAGCAAAGACGCAAAGAGAAAGAAGTAAGCGCGATTCTTCATGCAATTTAACCAGTGATTTTCCTTCGACCTGCCAATATCTACGACCGGCAGCGGAGATAGTTTACCCAGTTGCGACAAAACAGTGCCGCAGCCTGCCATGTGCGGACGGCATAGTACCGTAAAGCGGCAATACAGGACAGAATGAGCAAGGGCGAGTTGTGGAAGAAGGTGGTCCGGGGGTGTCGGTAAGAGCGCTACAGTGCCTGACGATCGAGTTCAGCAGGTTCCAATTCGGCACACACTGTATCAACCAACTGTTGCAGCTTGATCTGTCGATCATCCTGCAGTTCCAGAAAATGGCAACGCAAATAGGATATATCGGTCTGGCGATCATAGAAAAAGCCGAGGACTTTCACCCGCGCTTCCAGCAGCGCATTGTCGGGTAGCCGAAGCTGGCAATCGGTGACCATGCGTGACTCTTTAAACTGATAGGACAGATTGCCTTCGAAACGAATCTTTATGCCGGTTTCCGAGATATCGGCGACATTACCGTGCAGTGATTTGTCATCGGCGAACAACAGCACCTGCATATCATCGCGGTCGTGGCAATCTACTCGCATCGCTTTGCGCATTTGCGTGAAGCTTACTTTGTCGGGATAACGAATCTGGCACTCGATAAAAAGGCGCTTTGCCAACTCATTGCCAGGCACGCCAATCAGGTGGGTTTCAAATTGCATGCTGATGCCACCACTCTGTGCACGAAAAGTGACGGGAGTATTCGTAGTCAGGCCCGAGTATTTGACCTCACTACCCACGACCAACGTCCCTGCTTCACGCTTAACACTCACGAGCTCTGTGGTATGCGAAGTCTGACGCCGGGTTGAAGAAACGATATAGGAAAATGTCCAACGATGTGAGCGTGCCAGATTGAGAATGTGCTCGATTTCTGCCGCGCTCGTAACGATGCGGTTATTGCTCTTCGGCTCCATGTCCCCTGACTGCATCCCCTGCTACTTCACTTGACGCATTTCTGGCTAATAGCTGTATATATCGATAGTACTTGAGATATTTGTAGTTTTTGTTACGAGCTATTACATTCCGGTGTTCAGACTGAACACATCGGCGGGTCAAGTTGTGCGGAAGGGCTGCAGAATCCCCTTGGTATTATCGAGAGCGTATTAGACTGATGCCAGCAGTGCAAAACAGTGATGAAGTTCACAAAACAGGCAAATTACTTTGTTCTGGCGTCTTGCTCCAAAACATCACGTATGGCATTGGATAGCGCATTAAGGCTATAGGGCTTGTGCAGGAGTGGTGCATCAAGCACCACTCTGGAGTTTTCTTCGATAACTCCGGATGGAAAGCCAGAGGCGTAGAGCACTTTTACGCTGGCATCACGCTCAGTTACTTCGCGTGCGAGGGCAACACCGTTCATGCCACCTGGCATAACGACATCGGTGAGTAGCAAATCGATACGGTCCAGTTGAACCATTTTGTTCAGGGCGTCTTTACCGCTCGTGGCACTGTGCACGATGAATCCTAGATCTCTCAAATAGGCTTCGGCAATGCCCAACAACTCAACTTCATCGTCCACTAGGAGAACAACACGACCAGCGCCAGCGAGGCCGACTATTTCAGCAGATGGCTTGCCATCGCTGCCGTTATCCACGCTCTCATCCATAGCTGGCAGGTAAATATTCACACTTGTCCCCACGCCCTTTTCACTATCCAGCACGATAAATCCGCGTGACTGCTTGACGAAGCCGTAGATCATCGCAAGCCCGAGACCAGTACCCTTGTCTTTTTCTTTAGTCGTAAAAAAAGGTTCGAACGCCTTGTTCAACGCTTCCTCGCTCATGCCTTCGCCGGTATCGCTTACGACAATATGTATATATTCGCCAGCTTGCACTCTGGTGCCGGGGAGTTCTTTCGCGACCGCGTTCGAATTTACCACTCCCGTCTGAATTGCAAATGTACCGCCTTCTGGCATCGCGTCGCGGGAATTAATTGCAAGATTGAGAAGCATTGCTTCAAACCCGGACTCATCAACCAGAATTGACGGCAAATCAGGGGTCAGGTGCAACTCCATTTCAATGTCACTACCCAAAGTCTGAGGCAACATTAGCGAGAGCTCCTGCACTACCTCATTGATCACTACTGCCTTGGGTTGCAGAGGTTGACGCCGGGCAATCGCGAGCATGCGCTTGGTGAGTTCCGCGCCACGATCCGCCGCCTTCATAACCGTGCTAAGTCGTTTCTCAAGCCTTTCATCACCTTCCGGCAATTGTTTCAATGCCAAGGTGACGTTACCAATGATTATCCCAAGCAGATTATTGAAGTCGTGCGCCATGCCTCCAGTGAGCTTACCGACAGCTTCCATCTTCTGACTCTGCCGCAACTGGGTTTCCATAAATGTCTTCTCGCTGGTATCTCGCAGCAGACAAATAATCAGCGAACCACCGTCGGTGTTAACTGCAGCGAGGGAAAACTCCACGGGAAAACTTCGCTGATCTCTTCCGTAGCCAATTGATTGCACGACTTCCCTGAAGCGATCTGCGCTCGACTCATTCTCGGCCTGTTGTGCCTCAACAATACGCTCCGGTGTTAGCCCCTTTACGAGTTCGAAAAGATACGAGCTCAACATTTCTTCGCGACTGCTGCTGAAGATGAGTTCGGCCTGTCTGTTAACCAGAGAGACCCGCCCTTCTACATCGCTGATCAACACCGCATCGGGAGCTGATTCAATAAAAGTACGCAAGAGCTTTTCGTTCTCCATCAATGCGTGTCGCGAATGTATCTGCTCTGTTACATCATTAGCGATACCGCCAACTGCAATCAGATTCTGATTCTGATCGTAGATTGGAAAACGCAACGTCTTGAAATAGGCAACTGCACCGTCGCGATACCAATGGCTGTGGAACTCCATCGCCTCTTCGTTCTCGATGATCTGCCTGTCCTGCTGACTCATCGCACTTGACGCCTCATCAGGGAATAGCTCGATGTTTGAGCGGCCGGAAAAATCAGCATCGGGCTGCCCGGCTAGGCGGCGACACATTTCATTTGCCAGGTAGTATGTGCCATCGAGATTTTTGACAAACATGATCTCCGGATTTTTCTCGAAGAAGGAATGTTGCAGAAGCGTCGCCTGTTGCAAGCGACTTTCGTTGCGGCGCTGCATGACGATCATATACCCCATGAACCATGCTCCTGTTGCACAGATCACCAACACGACGAGCAACAGACTCAACATCGGAATCCAGCGATCGGGCGCCATTGCCAGCAGATTCCAGGGCGATAACTGTGCGGCTGGCATATAGGAGACCAGCTTCCATCCGCTCAACACAGCAGCGGGCGCGGCCACCGCATCATCGCAATTAAGTCGACCGCAAATTTGCTGATAGGCAACCTGCCCGCTCGCCACCACAGCACTTCCGGATGATGATTGCCGGATTGCGTTCCAGACTTCAGGATATACCGCCTGAACCGTTCCCTGCACGCTGCCATCGAGCTGGAAGGAGAAATCGGCCGTCCGCGACCCCCTGGCTACCCAATCGCCCAACGGATTCAATAGCCAGTACTCTGCGTTGCTTTGTGGAGTTGCATTATTGAGATCTTCCAACAAGGATTCCACGCGCATGGAAGTGGCCAACAAACCTCCAGATGACTGACGCATCAACGTACTAAGAACCGGAGTATGCGGACGAACATAGCCCTCCTCGTTCACAAGTAAGTGGAAAATGCTTATCAAAGGCTGGCTGTCGAGAATGCGAATTGCCTTGGCAATCGGCATGTCGTTTTCTACTACAAGCCTGTCCTCTGCCACTCGATTGGTTGCGCCGTCGACGGACTCGATACGCAATATCTCCGCGCCAGACGCATCGAACACAGTCGCCATGGCGTAGCTAGTGTTGCGGCTAAAAAGCTGATCAAAACGAGCCGCAACTTTAGCTGTATCAAGTGCATTGAGCGGGTTGAAATTGTTGACGGAATCAAGCGTTTCGCCTTGGCTGAATTCCGCGCTGGCGAGATCGCGCACGAGTGCGACAATATCACTCTGCGACAAGGACAGGCGCTCATCGATAATCTGCGCCATCGTTGCAATATGATGGTGTTCTTCATCAAGCAGCGATGCGCTGATCTGCTGTTGTGTAAAAAAGAGATAGCCGAAGATAGTAACGAGCATCAGTAACACGACAGGCGTCAACAACAAAAACGGCAACACGTAACGGTTGCTCTCATCAGCGTTTGTTGTCAGCGCAGGCGTATTCATTGCCTCACACTTTCATGCCCTTTGGCATGCAGAGAGGCAATTGGTTTCAGGCAAGAACAAGTTTGGTGGCGAGATTTCAATGCGGGCAGCCGGAAACGGCAACACGCGGCAAGCGTTGCCGAGCCAACGGAAAATAGCGAGATAGCACGTGTAAGCATAATCCTACATCCATGTACCGGTTTGCCGTAAAACGCGGTTTGCCAGTTTTATTCTTATTATGGATTTGGGGGACTTTGTTATTATTTTTAGCTGATAACTGGCTCTTCCCGAGTAATGATTAATGATGGCTAACAGCTTCTGGCCCCGAAACTCTTTATATCGTTCAATCGCAACTAATGAACAGCGCAAAGTAAAAAATTCGAGCCAGAAAACTGCAATACGTGTTGCGATGGACGGAGACTATGTGCTGCTCACACGATGATTGCAAGCGCTGAAATTGCCGACTTCACTCGTCGATTCAGACTACCCTGAGCTTTTGAGCGTGCTCATCGAACCAGATGCGGCCGACAGGCGCAATTCCCTGATATTTACGCTGTGCCAGCAAATCGAACACATCGCCATTTTCTCCCACTAACTGTGCGGGCACTGCACTTTCCAGAGCGATTTCTGCGTTGCGTTGCATATGGCGCTTTTCTCCATGCACGGGAATAGCCAAGCGCGGACGCAGCCAGTGATACATTTGCTTCAGCTCTTCTGCACAAGGATGGCCGGACGCATGCAATAGGCGCTCACTCGTATCGGCATGCGTGACACGCACCCCACGAGACTCAAAAGTACGCACCAGTGCAGCAACATCGACCTCATTGCCTGGGATAGTTTTGGCGCTGAAAATTACATGATCGCCGGATGACAGGTTCACATCCGGATGATCGTCTTGTGCCAGGCGTTGCAGAGCCGCACCCATCTCTCCCTGTGAGCCAGTAGCAAGCAACAGGGTTTCTTCAGGCAACAAATAGCCCAGGTCGAAGGAATCGAGCAGATTGAAATTGGACTTCAGGTATCCAGCTGCGCGCGCATTATTGACCATGCGCACAATCGATCTGCCGAGCAATCCCAGATACCGGCCTGAGACATGGGCCACATTGCCCAGTGTCTGCAAACGTGCAACATTGCTCGAGAAACACGCGACCACTACTCTCCCGGTCGAGGCAAGGACTTCTGCCAACAAGCCTTCAAAAAGTTCAGACTCGGACGTGGAATGACCGGATTTCGTCGCATTCGTCGAATCGCAAATGACAGCATCGATTCCTTCATTGCCTAGTTGCTGGTAGTGCGCAGGCTCGATCGCCGCGCCGGCGATTGGCGCCGAATCAAGCTTCCAGTCGGCAGTGTGTAAGGCGCGACCAACACTGGTTTCTATCAGTAGCGCATTGGTCTCCGGCGTGGAGTGTGTGATGGGTACCCAGCTCACACGAAAACATCCCAATTCGTGCGTGTCGCCTGGCTGAACCGTAATCACAGGGGCATCGATACCCGCCTGCCTAAACTTGCTGAGCAAGACATTGCGCGTGAAAGGTGTTGTGTAGATCGGAACCCTGAACTGTTCCCAGAGGTGCTGGAGAGCACCTATATGATCTTCATGGGCGTGGGTCGCCACGATTCCCACCAGCTTGTTCTGACGATTGGCAATGAATGCGGGGTCTGGCATTTCCACGCGGTTGCGGGTCGACCCGGAAGCCGCTTTCTCAAACGTGACTCCACAGTCCACCATCAACCACTGACCGGCATGACCGTAGAGATTGAGGTTCATCCCGATTTCTCCGCAACCACCGAGCGGCAGAAACCAGAAATCACGCTGTCCCGGATTCACATCATGGCCGATCACCATGGCTTAGCCCTCCGCACTCGTCATCAGAGTCATGAAAAATAATGTGCCGCAATGTTAATCCAGACCGGGATGGTCAGGACGGCCAGCAAGGATTGTAGCGAAATCGTATTCGCCATAAGAGCTGCATCGCCTCCCAGCTGCCGTGCGAGAATATACGCTGAGGGCGGTGCTGGAAGCGCGGTGAGCAACAGCAGCACATGCAAAGTGCGCGATGACAAATCCATCAGCACACAACTACCCAGGACCAGCGCGGGAAATACAAGCAACTTAGCAATCGAGGCCAGCAACAACTGCCTGCTCTGATGCGCAATGCCAACAAAACGGATACCGGCACCAACTGCCAGCAGGCCGAGCGGCAGAGCAGGCTGACTCAGAATTTCCAGTACCGTTGTTATCTGTTCAGGTAAACGCCAGCCGCTTTCACTCAGCATCAGACCCAGCACACAGGCTAGCACAAGCGGATTGCCCACTACCGCGCGCAGGGCGCGCAGCAACCGGTTTCCGGGCTGTGGGTGGGTCAGTGCCAACGCCAGCACACTCAACACATTAACCAGGGGAATATAGATCAGGAGGCAGAGCGCCGCCTGGCGCAAGCCCGCTTCGCCAAACAGGGCTTCGATGAGCGCCAGACCTATATAGGTATTAAAGCGAATACTGCCCTGATATACAGAACTCAGCACCGCACCGCCACCCACAATGACTCCGCGCAGTACAACAAGTAGCAAAGTAATCAGAGTCAGCGCAGTAGTCAGTACGAGGAAGAGTTCTCCGACACGCTCTGCCGAGACGTCGGATTCTGCCAGGTTCACGATCAGTAGCGCCGGGAAAAACAGGTAGTAGGTCAGGCGCTCCAGCAATTCCCAGGAACTGTCTGCAGTGAAAACCAGGCGAGCCAACAGGAAACCCAGGGCAATAATGATGACAATGGGTAACAGCGCTTCTATCAACATAACAATTGCTTTCTGTCACTCCTGAGTAGTCAGATAGCCAAGCTTGACGGATGATAACTCAGGCCGGATACTGCTGGCTCCTGACTTCAGTCACTTTAACCGCCGATAGCCAAATTTCACTCCTGAGGCAATCCGGCGCATCGGTTCCGGCTAATGCTCGCCGCCGCGCACTCGGCAGAACCCGGCACCTCACCTGCAAAGCTCGCGAGATCGCAGATATGGAATACGCTGCCATTATTCTCTTTGCCATTGTGTCGTGTGTGACACCTGGCCCGAACAACACCATGATCATGACATCTGGCCTGAACTACGGGATACGCCGCAGTCTGCCACACTATTCTGGCATCTGCCTCGGGTTTCCGATAATGGTCGTTGCAGTCGGACTCGGATTGGCTGGAGTCTTCGAGCTCTACCCGCAATTGCACACTGGCCTCAAGATTGTCGGCGCGGCGTATCTGACTTATCTTGCCTGGAAGATTGCCTCGGCACCGGTTACCGCCATGAATACGACGGCTGGCAAGCCATTCAGTTTCCTGCAAGCGGCCGGCTTCCAGTGGGTCAACCCCAAAGCCTGGGCGTTGGCCGTGGGAGCGACAGTCGCTTACACTACCGGCGATGCCTCGTACGCGATGCAGGTGAGCATAATCGCTGCAATCTTTCTGGTGTTCGGCGCTCCCTGTATTTTGCTCTGGCTCTGGTTTGGCTCGGCACTGAAGTCGGTGTTGCAGCAACCTGCGAGTGTGCGCCTGTTCAATCTGGCCATGGCGCTCCTGCTGATGGCATCGCTCTGGCCGGTATTCGGTGAGCTCTATTCCGAGCTGATCGCCTGATTGACTCTGAAACTCCCAACAAGCAAGAGGAAACCCCATGCAATTCGTCGTCACCGCCTATGATGGAACCGATGCAGAAGCACCTGATCGAAGAGCCGCAGCACGACCTGCACATCTGGAACGCGCAGCGGAACTGGAAGCGAGTGGGCAGATTATTGCCGGCGGGGCGATTCTGAATGATGCGGGAGAAATGATTGGTTCCACCCTCTATGTGGAATTCGTACAGCGAGAGGAACTGGATGCCTGGCTCGCCGGCGACCCCTATGTCACCGGCGATGTCTGGCAGAAGATTTCAGTCCAGCCTATCCGGCTGGCGATTCGCCCGTAAGCCGGGACACACTACCCGGAGTGTGCTTATAGGCCGCCCTGCGGACTTCTTTGCTCTCGGTATGACCAATAAAGTCATGCAGAATCAGGTAAAGGCTGGGCACCAGAAACAGGGTAATTATGGTTGCGAACAGCACACCAAAGGCTAGCGAAATCGCCATCGGGATAATAAAGAAAGTCGCCGGATTGGCATTTGCCATCAGCGGAACCAAACCGATAAACGTCGTGACGGAGGTCAGGAAGATTGGCCGGAACCGCAACATGCCAGCCTGCGACACGGCATTGACCATATCCAGCCCTTCTTCGCGCAAGCGATTGATCGTGACTACCAAAACCAGACTGGCGTTCACTACCACCCCGCTCAGGGCGATGATGCCCAGCAGCGAGAAAAACACCAGATCAGCTCCCATGATGAAGTGACCACAGATAGCACCAATCGCGCCGAAGGGAATCACGCTCATGATCACCAGCGGCTGCAGATAGGATTTCAGAGGTATCGCCAGCAGCGCGAAGATCACCAGCATGGCAATCGGAAAAGTACTGAGCAAATCAGTCAGTGACTGCATCTGCTGCTCGCCCTCTCCACCGACAACCATTTCCACATTGAGGTTGCGCATCCATTCAGCACGGTATTTGGCGATGACTTCGCGCCGAATCTCTTCCGGTTTGACAACAGTCCTGTCGATATCACCACGCACGGTGATGATGCGACGACCATCCTGGCGATTGATACTCGAGTAGCTGTTACCCAGCGTGTAAGTCGCCACGCTCAGGAACGGGACCTCAGCACCTGCTGGCGTCCGAATCAGGAGGTCTTCAAGATTGCCGAGTGACTCACGTTCCGCAAGAGGATAGCGCACCATCACCCGGATATCGTCTGAACCCCGCTGTATACGTTGCGACTCAGCACCATAGAAAGCCTGTCTCACCTGTGTCGCAATATCGTTCAGCGTGAGCCCGAGCAGTTTGCCCTGCTCCAGTATCTGAATCTGAACTTCTTGCTTGCCTGCGCGGAAGGAGTCGGAAATGTCGAAAACGCCAGGATATCTCGCCAACTCTTCACGCAGCTGCGTTGCCGCGAATTTGAGATTCTCTTCGTTGCGCCCGGCAAGGCGAAAATTGATTGCATCGCCAGAGGTAAAGGAATCGGAGACGAAGGTCAGTTCCAGTGCGTCCGGTATGCTGCCGACTTTTTCTCGCCAGCGGTCGCGGATGTCCGCTGAACTCAGCTGTCCTCGCGCATCGAATGGCGCCAGGTACATCACAACTTCGGCTATTTCACTGCTGCCAGTGCCACCACCGCCACCGCCAGGTCCAGGTCCGCCCCGTGGCGCCCTGCCACCGATGATGGTGAGTATGCTGTCCACAACACTCGCAGTAGCTGCAGGAGCCTGACCAGACGCTTTCAGATCAACCAATTGCAATTCCAGTTCTGCAGCTAACTCTACCGCCTTGTCTTCGATGACATTCACAGTGCGTTCGGTGACGCGAGCAGGACTGCCTACCGGCATCTGCACACTCGCCCAGATGACATCACCTTCAACTGCTGGCATGAACTGAAATATCACGCGCCCGGAGAACAGCAAGGCGAACGTAATGATGATGACTCCGGTCGCTGTTGCCCACGCCGCATAACGGTATTTCAGAACTTTCTTGAGCGCTCGTTGATACTGATGCTCAGCGAAATATTCCATACCCGAGGCGATGCGCCCCTGAAAATCCTGCCAGCGCTTGACGAAAAAGCTGTTCTCGCCGAGATACCCTTCGGTCTTGCGGTGAGCGATATGTCCCGGGAGTATCAACTGCGACTCGATCAGGCTGGCCAGCAAGCAAAGTACGACCACTGCGCCAATCGCATTGAAGAATGCCCCCATCTGGCCATCCAGCAAGAGGATTGGCAAGAACGCCGCGATGGTAGTAAATACACCGAAAATCACCGGAATAGAGACTTCCATCGTACCCTCTATCGCCGCGTCTTCCTTACTCAGGCCTTTGCGCTCGAAGAAGTGGATTCGTTCCCCGACCACGATGGCATCGTCGACGATGATACCCAGCACGAGAATGAAACCCATTACCGTCAGCGAACTGATCGTCAGGCCAATGCCCGAGAACACACTAAGCGCACCGGCGATGGCGATGGGAATGCCCGCGGCGACCCAGATTGCCAGCTTGAAGCGCAGAAAAAGTGCCAGGACGATAAGCACCAGAATGAGTCCGGTGTAGGCATTGCGGGCTACTGTTCCTATCCGCTCCTGCGTTGCCACGGCGGAATCAGTCACCACTTTCAACTGCATGCCTTGCGGCAAGTTCAGTTCTGACGATTCCATCCAGCCGCGTACGGCGCGTGCGGAGCGAACAATGTCTTCATCGCCGACGCGCAGGACATCGATGATCGCCGCATTTTCCCCATCCAGACGCGCATCAAGATAGCCCTCAGCGAATCCATCTACTACCGTCGCTATTTCGCCGAGGGTAAGTTGTGTGCCATCGGGGTAACTCTCGATGACGATGTCCTGATACTCGCTGCCGCTGTATACCTGTCCCTTGGTGCGGAGGAGTATCTCGCCGGATTCCGTGCGCAGTGTACCGCCCGGTAAATCCAGCGAGGCACTATCGATCGCACGCGAAATCTGATCCAGTGTCAGCCCATACTGTCGCAGGGTAAATTCAGAGACTTCGATAGAAATTTCCAGCGGGCGCAGGTATTCCACATTTACTGTTGATATACCGTCGAGATCGAGAATTTCCTCGCGGATATTCTCCGCCATTGTCTTGAGGCTACGATCATCAGTTTCACCAAACAGGGCCAGCGTCATGACATTGCCGCTCGCCGTGAAGGCACGCACGATCGGTCTCTCTGTCTCCGTTGGAAAGGTAGTAATCGCGTCGACCTTGCCTTTGACGTCATTCAGCAAGCGATTCAGATCCGCGCCACTGGCCAACTCGACGGTAGCATCACAGCCCCCTTCCCGTGCCGTACTGGTGAGATGGTCGATGTTCTCCTGGCCTTCCAAGGCCTCTTCCAGGCGCAGACAGATCGCTGATTCCGCTTCTGCAGGCGTCGCACCCAGATAAGACACGCTCACCTGGATCACGCCGAATTCAATATCGGGAAACTCTTCCTGATTAAGACTCAGAAAGGAAATGACGCCACTGGTCAGAAACAGCCACATCATCAGATTGGTGGCTACTGGATTTTTGACGAACCAGGTAATCGGAGTTCTCAAGATTCACCTCAACAGAGCGCGGCAGCAGCTGCCTATCGCGAAGCCTGACTGGCAGGGCTCAGGGTTTCGATCACGGGTTGTACAGACATCCCGTTAACCACTGCCTGAATAGGGGATGTGCAGATATATTCTCCTGGTAAGAGACCGCCGCTGATCAGCACCCGGTTTTCTTCCAGGCGGTAGATTTCCACTTCGCGGAAGTACATCTTGTTCTCAGCATCCACGACCAGGACCTGATTGTTATTGCGTATCACTGAACGTGGGAGAGCGACGATATCATCTATCTTCCTGCCCTCGATTGCTGCCTGAACATACAGGCCAATCGGCAGCGGCAGCACATTTTGACCTTCCGGTTGTTGCACTCGAATAATGCTCTGCACTGTATTGCTATTGGCATCGATCGCAGCCTCTGTGCGCACCATTTTTCCAGTCCAGTGCTGTTCCTGCCCACCGTAGATGCCAGTGAGCTGTACTTCGGGCGCTTCGTCCGCCGGGATCTCACCTCGAGTGCCCAGCGGCAGGTCGAGAAAGCCAAGTTGTCTGATGGCTAGCGGCACACGCACCTCAACCACGTCAGCGCCATAGAGTACAGCTACACTCTGCGCCCGGTTGATGTATTGCCCCATTTCAACCTCGCGCATTTGCACGACAGCATTGAATGGCGCCTTCAGCTCCGTGCGCTGCATGTCCAGTTCCGCCTGCCGCAGATTCGCTTGCGCATCGGCAAGCCGCGCACGATTCACCTCGGCCTGACGCATCGCATCCTGTAACTGCGAATCGCTTGCCAGACGACGCTCCGCCAATTCGCGGATTCTGGCCAGCTCCTGCTCAGCGTGCTGGGCTTCGGCTTGCGCTTGCTGCATGCTCGCCTGGCTTCTCGCAAGTGCGGTTTCAAAATCGCTGGCATCAATGCGCAACAGCGCTTGCCCAGCTGAAACGTAGCCGCCTGCCTCCAGTGAGGGCGAAATCCATGCCACCGGTCCTGCCAGCGGCGCTGACAAGTTTACCTGCTGCGCTGCCTGGACCTTGCCCTGGGATTCAACATAGAGCTGCACCGAATCGAACTGGACCTCAGCGACGCGCACACTCACCGGAATAATTTCAGGCGCTGACTCGCTCACCTGAGTCGGCGTGCGCAGCAGATAGAAAGCGAACAACATACATCCCGCCAGGATGGCTACGGGGACTACTACACGCTTCATTCGATTACTCCTGTAGCACTGTCGTGCCTGATCATAATTGGTGGCATCAGCTTCAGATCGCCAAGCGCTGATTCAAAGTGTCAGTAACTGCCGCACGCAGCTCATCGAAATAGCGCAGTACGGCCGTGCTGAACAGATCCTGGTCGCCGGTATCCAGCCCTTTGTTCAGTGACTGGACTACGTCAACCACGGCTTTTTTCTTCAATGTGATCTTTAGCTCTTCTTTAACCATTCGGTTCACAAACTGTGCTTTGAGATCATTGCCTATCAATCGCACCACGAGGTTATCTGCGACCGCGGCGAGGTATTCCATAAACTCAACCCATTCCTTCTGAGACGCAGCGATCTCCGCTCCGCTCTTGCGCACTGCGGCCACCATAGCTCGCATCTGCTCTCGTTGCTCGGCATTGGCGACAGTCAGCGCTTCCCGGGCGTTGAGTGCTGCCATCGCTGCGAAGGTCTGCAGAAACTGATCGACCAGCACCAGATTCGGCTCATCCGACAGGGACAACAACGGTCCAAGAATGGCTATGCTGGCATCTTCGACGGGTTTCACTCTTACGCCCCCGGGCTGAATCGAGATCAAGCCGAGTTGTTCCAATTGCGACAGGGCTTCACGCACTGCGCCCCTGCTCGCGGAAAAACGTGCTGCCAAATCCCGCTCAGAGGGCAGACGCTCGCCGCTGCGATACTGCTGACGGAGAATTTCCGTGCGCAGGATGACTGCAATCTCATGACTGAGGGTTGTCGTGTTACTCATGGGAAGCCTGAGGAGATGATTTTGGTCTGACCAAATTGGTCGGACCAAATATAGTGTCGAAATTTGTGAATGCAAGACAATGACGCCGAATTGAAAGAATTGCTGGATAAAATGCCTCATCACTAACCCACAAGTATTCGGGGTATCGCACTAGCCAGCACCCCCACTTTCGGTTCCGCATAGCCCAGTCCTACACGCCGCAATGCAGCGTAATGTGGCGCTTTGCGGGATATTGCCCGACGTGTTGTGGGCACTCAGCAAAAGTGCTTAAATTTAATCAAACTACTGACTCGCTACGTTTTGGCTCAACGAACACTTGCAGCAGGGATGCGCTGAACGCCAACTCGGCCCGGATCTGATAGCGGACCGGACAGTAATTCGTCCAGCTGACAGTTCACCAGGCGCCTGGGAGCACACCCAGTAAGCTGGCATTGCAGCAAACGAAAACACAGCCTCTGATTCAGGTTAATAAACTCTCAGCAGCATCCGTATTAACAAGACGCGAACCAGCAAAGGAAGTTACAGCGCGATGGAAGCTCTCAAGAAATACCTGATCGACAACTTCGAAGGCGTGTTTATTCTCGTCGTGTTGCTCGTCGTCAGCGCAATTGTCTGGCTGGTAGAGACCAAGCTCTCCTTTCTGAATTTCTTCTATCTGCCCGTGCTGTTAAGTTCATACTATCTGGGTATACGCTCCGGCATGCTGGGAGCATTCTTCACTTTCTTGCTGGTCGTTATCTTCGCAGCTCTCTACCCCGACCGCTTCACCCCTCCGGCGACGGCAATGAATCTCTGGCTGACCATCGTGCTGTGGGGAAGCTTTCTGGTCCTGACGGCGTATATCGTCGGATTTACCAATCGTCGGCTGCAGGAAAAAATGACCGAGGCGCTGAAAGCCCGTGCCGAAGCAAGCGGGAACGCTGAATTGCTTGAACAAACCATGAGCACGATTCGTGAATTCGAATCAGAGCTCGATTACAAGGTTGAGGAACGCACGCGCGCACTGGAAGAAAAGACCCAATCGATGCTGGCGCACAAGGAGAAAGTAGAAGAGGCGCTCTATTCAACAATGGATCCGGCTGTGGTCAAGTTAATGATCGAGAACCGAATCCGCACCGAGAATCGCCGCATCAGTGTCATGTTTTGCGATCTCAAGGGTTTCACTGCCTATTCCGATCAGCACCCTCCCGAAGAAGTCATTGCTGAATTGAACAAATACCTCGCTGACATGGAGACCATTCTCCTGCAGTACAACGCCCATATCGATAAATACATGGGCGATGGCATCATGTCGGAATTTGGGGCGCCTCTCCGCCACGAGAAACATGCCCTGCTCGCGGCAGCAGCAGGATACAAGATGCAGCAGCGTATGCAGAACTCGAACTTCCCGTTCAAGCTGCGTATCGGTATCGCAACCGGACTTGCTACGACCGGCATCATCGGCGCCAAACGTCAGTCATTTACTGCCTTTGGCGATACAGTAAATCTCGCCGCCCGGATTGAAGGAATGTGCGAGCCCGGAGCCGTCACTGTAGACGAAGCCACCAGCAAGGATGTAAGCGCGATTTTTCAGATGCGCCCCGTATCGGGGCTCGCCTCCTATTCACGTACAGACAATCAGGAATTGGTTGAGGCCATCGAGGAACTGCTCGCCAGAATTGAGAGCGAGAGCGACAACGCACGACTCCGGATCGACGTCGCGCGTCTATTGCGCGAGGCAGATGACCCGGAGCATGCCCATCTGCACCTCAAGACTGCGATGGAACTCGAGCCCGATAATGCCGATGCGAAAGTGGCCTACGCAGAGGTTTCGGTGTTGCTGGACCAGGAGCAAAACCAGGCTGCGCGCAGCAAGCGCAGCGCAATTCAGCTCTTTGAAATCGTCGGATTCAAGAATCCGGTTGAAAATGCCCGACAAATCCCCGCTGCCCTGCTCGAAGGCCTGCCCGGCAAACTGGATAAATTGGTTCCCTATCCGGAAGATCTCGTGCTACCAGTTGAGTGCCTGGATGGCTCAGTGGGATTCTCTCGCCTGATCGGCACCATGGCCTATCTCATCGCCGACAACATGCAGCTTGTCGATCAGGAGAAGCACGACATTCTTGAAGCAGGTTATCTTTCTGAGATTGGCAAGACCATCGTCCCGGAAAACATTCTGAATCGTAACGGCAGCCTCACCGAGGACGACTTTACTCACATTCACATGCACCCGCGTGAAGGCGTACGCAAGCTGCGCAACGCGGGTTATGAAAATGAAAGAATGCTGGAACTCATCGAATGCCATCATGAGAATTTCGATGGCAGCGGTTACCCGGCTGGTATCAAGGGGGACAATATCCCGCTCGGCGCCCGCATTTTGGCAGTAGCCGAAGCGTATATCAGCCTGACTTCAAACCGTCCTTATCGCGACCCGGTCGATCCACAATCCGCCTGCAACGAAATCAACAAGCAGACACGAACCGGTAAATTCGATCCGGCAGTCGTGTCTGTACTCGGTGAAATCGTTGCCAAGCTGGGATAAGTTTTGACTGACTCAGCTTTGCCTTTGGGAAGCCCTGTTTAGACTTAAAGCAGTGCGAAGAATTCGCGGAGCCGCGCTGCATTCTTGCCCACGTCACTGCGCCCCACCCGGGACAGAGATCTCGCATTTAACACCGACCCTGTCGCTGAATCCGGCGTGATCTCAACAACGACGTCGTCCTTGAAGCGGAACCAGAACGTCGTATCAGTCGCTTCAATTCGTCGGCTTTGCGCATCGGCGGAAACCAGTTCCCACCCCATGGCGCCGACTGCCGCCAAAGCACGCTCGTAGACGAGATCAGGGCTCTCAGAAAAAGTCTGCGGCACAATATCCGGATAGGCCGCTACCTGCATGTCGATATGCTGTTGTACCGAGTCGATGCCGGGCATCACTCCATAGTCCATATTGTTGGCAGCATCAGCTCGCAGTGGTGCGATCGCGACATAGTCCAGCGGGGCATAGGGATCTGTCGCAATATCATGAATAGCCGGTGTACCTTCGGGTGGGCGAAAGGTCTCTGGAACATACCAGGACAGAAACGCAACAAGGCAGCCAATGAAGGCCATTGCACTCAGGCGCGGACCGGTAGTCAGCCCTTGCTGTCGCGCAATCACAAATACTGCTATGGCAATCAGCAGGCCAATGCCTGCGATCCAGTCAGCCCAGGAATTGACGATTCGCAGAAAGCCGAAACCCAGCTGAAAATTTGCCATTCCCAACCAGACAGCCAATGGCCCGGCCAGCGCAAACAAACCGATGCCCACGCCAGCGAGGAACGCGAGACCTGCTGCGATCTTCAGATACAATGCTGTTTTGGAACTACTCACCTCGACTTCAGAATTCATTGCCTACTCCCTACTGGCTTAATCGTTGTTCTGGATTACTGTGTTAGTTTTGTGCAGATAAAAAAACTCGCGCGCTACTGCATCTCACTGAGCCGCGTTCAGGCTCTGCCGTACTGCCTGCTGCAGTCTCTCCGAGGTCATCCCCCAGCGCTCACCTTCTGCCATCGCGGCATCGACATTTGCACTGTTGGCGAAATGGCTGACCGCCATCAGCCCCCCGACACGATTCCCGGTCGCACAGTGAACCAGCACAGGTTCACCCGCAGAAGCGGCAAGAATTCCGAGTAACGTCCCCGCATTGGCGCCATTAATGCCACCTGCCCCCTCAACCGGTATTGAATAGTATGTCATGCCGAGTGCTTCGACCGCTTGCCGCTCATCGAAATCTACTTGCTCACCCGCCGTACGTAAATTAACTACATGACGCACGCCAGCTGCAGCCATGACAGCCAATTGTTCTTCTGTAGGTTGCCCACTCGAGAGGATATTTGCTTCTGGCGCGCGAAAATTGGTTATTTCAGCAGCTTGCAAGGCTTGCAGGTCGACAGAATTGCTGGCACAACCCGCCAGTATAAGTGCCGCGATGGAAAACAAGGCGACTTGCAGCAGTCGAGTAGAGTACGTGATCATGAGGGCCTCTCGTGATGGGTGCTTGAATCAGCAAAGTGCTGGGCAGTGAATGGTAGACTCGTTTTTCTTTTTGTATTGATGTCGACTGGTATGGTCGGCTTCGTGCTTATCTACTTATACTGTTATTTTTCTTCTGCTGGTAACTTTTTCACAAAAATAGTGATCAGATTATTCACCCAAATTTCTGTGATTGCGGTGTCTTGCTAGCCACGCTTTGCAGTCACGCACCTCTTATTAGCGTTACCGTCGAATTTTGGCAAAGCAGTTATTCCTCCTGCTCCCGCGCATAAAACTCGTACCGAATGCGAGCGTTGTTAACAGTCTGGGTGCGATTATCAACGAAAGGCGGTCGGAATGATATCTCTCGCAACGCTCGCCATGCCGTGCGCTTGACCTTGTTATCGTCGGGCTCGGCGGTCAACACATCGACTGAAGAGACCTGCCCCTTGGTTGATATACGGAACTCGGCATCGACCCGATTCTTTTCAATCTCCAGCGTAGCGAAATGTGCCGGAGCGCGTGGCATGCTCACCGCGCGCATATCTTCATCCCATGCCAGCAGTACGCCAACATTGTTCATCGCGCCAGCCTCCACTGGTGAATCGATCAGCAGACTCTGCTGATAGGATTCCAGACCTGCGAAATCAGCATAAAATTTCGGCATGGGCAGCGCCATCGGTCGAGCGAAGAATCGATCGATGCGCTCCGCATCTATTCCAGCCTCCAACAGCAAGTCGCGTGCCTCACGGTAGTCTTTGCGCCCCGAACTGCGCTGCATAAGAATATTGAGGTCGCCCTTGTAGAGCGCTGCCAGCCCGAGCAGCTCCTTATCGTTACTCTCCTTCCCGATATCTTCAATATCGTGAATAAAGCCCTTGGCCTGACGCAGGTAGGCAACTCCGACAGGCTCATCCTCATCGACTATGGGCACGCGCGTCGTTGGCCCGTACAGGTTGATAGCACCCAGGCTGCCACTGGCACTCATACTGTGCAGACGCGCCATGCCATCGCGATGAATCACCTCATCAATCGCAGTGCTGGCGAGACCATTGTCCGTATTCAGCATGGCAACGAGATAGTAGAGACTGAGCGCGCGATCATAGAGCCACGGGATTAATTCAGGACTTGCTTCGCCATATTTTTCCTCAGCCAGCCGCAGAGTTTCGTCATACAGATCGCGGGCATCGAGTACCAGATCAGCCCGTGCTACATCCCGGTCCAGATAGACTCTTGCCAGCATCCATTGTGCCTGGCGGCTCATCGTCTCCAACACGGTTTCTGAATCTGGGCCGGCATTTACCGCATAGAGATGACGTATATGGTCGAGGGTGTCCGCCACTGACTGCCAGTCCTGCAGATGGAGCTGAGTCGTAATCATCTCCTCTAGCAAGGAGATGAGCTCTGGATTCTCGAAACCGAATTCTGTTCTCTGGATCTGCAGACGGCGACCTTGCATGGCGGCCACACGCGTGTAGTTGCCCATCTCATTCAACAGGACTTCCATGGCGGCAAGCGGCTCTAGCAGGCTCGGATGATAGGGCCCAAACTCAGACTCCAGATCCGCGAGTTGGTCCTCATAGGATTGCAGGGCTTCGAGAGACTGATTACTGAGCGCGACGGCATCCTGCGCACGCAATGGCTCGCTATACCCGATGAGCATGAAGCATGCCAAGGTAAGACAATTTGCGAACTTGCGAGACGCCGAATCAGCCGACTGGTGAAGTGCTGCAACCCGCTGAGGTACGACGCGGAACAATGCGATCATAGAATGCGTGCCCTTTGAGCCTGCAGTGCTCACAATAGCTTGATCTCCCCGGCTTGTCGATACACACTAGTGTCCTCCGAACCCGGGAAACAGGGTATAAATCTCAATCTTTGCCGGTACGTAGCAATGCTGTTATTCGCCTCACCTACCCGCACAATTCGCCGGTCTCTCGCGACCTGCACCTGCTTTGTATTGTTCCTTGCAGGCGTCCCGGGCCTGTTCAGCAGCGCGCACGCCCAACCCTTTATTCAGCAAACACCCGAAGTACTCCATGATATTGCCGGCGAATTCGCATTCGTTCGCATCCAGTACGATAGCTACTACAGCAGCGGGTACTACGGCGGGCCGTGGCTAACCGATTTCCCGGCCTCCGATGAAAACTTTCTCCGCGGGGTCGCCCGCCTGACCAATGTGCGCGTCATGAGTGAACCTATCGTCCTGCGCTTCGACGATGAGGAGATCTTCGACTACCCCTTTCTCTACGCATTGGAGATGGGCCGCAATGGCGGCCTCTCACTGTCTCCCGAAGAGGTAGAAAATCTGCGCGAGTATCTGCTGCGCGGCGGCTTCCTGTTGATTGATGATTTCTGGGGCGAGCAGCAGTGGGATGCGTTTTACCGTGATTTCTCGCTGCTCTTTCCCGACCGGCAACTCATTGAGCTACAAGCCGATCACGAAATCTACCACACGTTCTACGATATTGACGGCCCACAGATGATCCCGGGCCGCGGCGGCAGGCAGGGATTCGGTCAGCAAGGTATCGATATCGCCAGCAACCACGCCATCCTCGACGATAATGGTCGGGTTATGGTTCTGGTAAACTGGAATTCCGATATGGGCGATGGCTGGGAGCACACCTATGACCAGTGGTATCCAACCCAATACGCCAACTCAGCCTATCAGTTGGGCATCAACTACCTGATTTATTCACTGACTCATTAGGGAACCCGGGAAACCCGGCTCGTCAGCGCACTGATCCCGAGACGCCATGCTAGTTGCCGCCTTACTGATCAACATCTTTCTCGTCGCTGTTACTGTGATCATTCACTACGAGATCCTGCGCCTGCTATCGAATCTAATTCCCAGGCTCAACATCAAACTCCGCCTGCGCGTGGTCATAGGGGTCTTCGGAACGATCTGCGCGCACATCATCGAAGTCTGCCTGTTCGGTTTTGCTTTTTACCTTATGCATCGACACGGCGGGTTTGGCGACCTCGCCGGCCAATACGATGGCAGTCTGGTCGACTCGATCTATTTCTCTTTCGTCAACTACACCACGGTCGGCTATGGCGACATCGTACCCAGCGGTAGTCTGCGTTTTCTTTCCGGACTGGAAGCCATAACTGGCTTGTCCCTGATCACCTGGTCAGCCTCTTTCATGTTCATGGAAATGACGATTTTCTGGGACAAGGAAAACAAGCGCGACACAAACAAAGAGTGACCAGTTTTAGTCGACCAATAAAAAAGGGCCTCATGGCCCTTTTTTATTGTGAAACAACGCATTCGATCAATCGCTGCTCTCCGGATCCACTTCCTGTCGTCTTGCGCCAGCCAGAATCCCTATCAAACCGTAATTGCCTTCATGGCATGCGTATTCATAAGGTTGCGTATCCGTGGCATTGAAACTCATCTCACCACGCCAGGATTCTGTGTAGTAAACCGGGTCCGTTACTTCGAATTCGTAAAGAATCTGGTCATCCGAGTAGCGTGAGAAGCGCTCGACAATCTTGCCTTGCTCCGAGAGTGGCGCCGAATTGCGTGGCGCCTGCTGTGGATGCAGGTTGACCGTTTCTACCACCAGCGTGTCTCCTTCCCAGTGCGCGACCGAATCGCCAAGCCAGGGCTCCATCTCACCCGGACGATGTTGGCCATCGATAGGAATAATTCGCGCGTCATGTACCATCTCGACCAGGATCATGACGTAGTCGTCAGTTTGAACGATCTGGTAAAGATTGTTGTACAGCACATTGTTCATGGGTGGCCCACCAGTGCTACCAAATCCGATCAGACAACGCTCACCAAGCGAGCGCCCTTCTGGCCCGTCATTGCTTGAGAATTGAGCGCGCGCTTCGCGGCGTCGCTCATTACCAGCATCCGAGAACGGGATGCGACCATCTTCAGGATACGTGACCCAGGACGTTCTGTGTTCGCCTCGCACTCTGCCAAAGCGCGTCCCCGGATCGACCCAGAAAGCATTGTAGCCCCGACCCTGTCCGAGGTCGGAACCATCCAATAACTCGCCCTGTACAAGACCGTCATCAGTCGCCTGACGGACATTCTGGCCATGATTCATAGTGAGTTCTTGCAAGCGTTCTTCAGGAATGGTCAAGCCGATATCCGCATAGCTGGACGGACGTTGCATGCTGGTCAGGGCGGCATTGGTCCAGAAGCCCTGCAGATCTGGTTTGCCGGAAGCGGTTCTGGGTGGCTCATATTCCTGCGCGAAGCTGAGTGTCGCCAGTGAGGTAAGCGTCAATAGTGAAAGTGTTTTACTGATAACAGATGCTGTTTTCATGGCTTGCCCCTCTGTCCGGGCTTGTAATTGTTGTTTCGGATTGCTGTGCGCTGTGTGGCAAAGTGCGATGCACGCGCCAACAGTGATCAAAATAGCGGGAGTCGGTGCTACAGTTGCGATGCCTTGGAAAATAAACCACGGGCCTGTGATTATCAAGTCATCACCAAATGCGAGAGCGCCCAACATGACTCCCCTGCCGCATTGAACCAACGCTCACTTTTGCTCGACCTGTAATACAGGATAGTAAAAACATGGATGCGAAACAGAAAGCATACAGCGAGTGGCTGGTACTGCGTTGTCAGCAGGGAGATCGCTCAGCCCTGAACAAACTGCTGGCACTGTGGACAGGGCGATATTTCGCATTTGCCCGCTATCGACTGGGTAATCGGGAGGCCGCACAGGACGTACTGCAGGAAGCACTGGTCGCGATCTGCCGCAGTCTGCACAAGCTGGCTGACCCGGCGAGCTTCCCGCGCTGGAGCTTCACGATCGTCGAGCGCCGCTGTGTCGACTGGCAACGGAAGCAATTCAGGGACAGGCAACATCTGGAACAACACTCTGTTATCGGCGAGCCGGAAAACAGCAGTGCGGCAGAAGTCAGCGCCACCGACGCGAGTCTGGACTCCAAACGCCTGCTCTCCCTGTTGGCTCCGGAGCTGCAGTCGCTGGTGCGGCTGTATTATCTGGAAGAACTCACGATCAGCGAGATTGCGGAGATACTCGATATCGCACCCGGCACTGTGAAGTCGCGACTCTTCTACGCACGCAAAAAACTAGTGGCAATGCTGCGTGAGCGGCAGCAGGAAATACAATCTGACAAACCTGGAGGCGAACCATGAATACGATTGATGAGGAAATCCGTCGCGCACTGACCGAGGATGATCAGCGCGCTATCGCAGAACTGGAAGAACCGGTTGGCTTGTTTGACATGCTTGGCATGGCACTCAGAGGCAAGCAGGCCTGGATCACCTGGTACATGTGGATTCTTGGCTTTGCGATCTTTGTCTTTGGCGTCTACGCCTTCATGCAGTTCCTCGCTGTCGAGGAACTCAAGGCGAGCCTGGTCTGGTTGCTCGCGATCAATGTCTGCCTGAGTGTTCTTGTAACCGTGAAAGTGGTTGGCTTTACGCAGATGCAGAAACTGGAAGTGATGCGCGAAATCAAGCGCCTGGAATTGCGCCTGATTTCGAACACTGAACAGCCTGGCTGACGACGTGCTCTGCCTAGGGACGAATGACGCCAATGTCACCCCGGATACGAATCTCTGTACCCAATGGTGCAGACAGTTCCTGCAGCCGTTGCAGAATGCGCTGCGCGACTTCCGGCGGTGCGATACGGGGAATACCGCGCAGCGCCAGTTTTTCTTCGTCATAACGAGTCTCAATCGGGTGAATTCGCACTTCCTGCAATTCACCCTCCGCATATTCCGCAATCGCAACAATGCTTTCAAACTTGGCCGGGAATTCGTAGCCTTCGGGACCGATGCTGCGCTGTGGATCGCCGCGCCCCGCCAGTCCGATCACGTCCATCTGCCGAATGAATTCGCCGAGCCCATAGAAGATCGGTCTATTGTTATAGATCTCGATGCCGCGCAAGGCGTGCACACCAGTACCCTGAAACAGATCCGCGCCATTGTCGATTACCGCATGCGCAAACTCTGGCAAATAATCGGCAATCGACGGATTGGTGTCGAGATGTTCACCTTCGGGAATGCCTTCCCCGCGGTAGCCCCCGGTCGCGTCGAGAAAGTGGTGGGCGTGAATAGCCACGGTGATGAAATCAGACTTGATCTTTCCCTCTCGAACCGCTGCGAGCGTGTCTGTGAGGTCACGTTGATTCATTTCGTAGTGATAATAAGCCTCCGTCACGCCTGCCGGGGCCTTACGAAAATTATTGCCGACAAAGGCGATGTCAGTCGCTGTGTTGGCGCCGCGGGCATAAAAGCCCGTGCCATTCGGGAAATGATCTCGCAGCGCCTGCAATCCGTCCCAGGACTGTTCCGGCACCATGAAATAACGCGTTACTCGCAGCGGGCTTAGCCCACCAGTGCCCGGCCATTCGCCATTTGCCGGTTGTGCCCGCGGATTGTGATCTGACACAGCAACCATACCTACCCGTCCACGCGAGCTACTGTAAAACCGTGCTGATTTCGCCGCCCAGTAAGTATCGCCGAAGCCGGCATACTGAATCCCGGCGCGCTCGAGATGGGCACTGGTCTCCAACAAGCCTTCGGGACCAAAGTCATCGGCATGATTGTTTGGCCGCGAGACGATATCGAATCCCATATCGCGAATCCACTCAGCCGCCTCCGGCTCGGCACCGAATCCCCCACCACTGGAGCCCTTGAAGGTGCGGCCGTCGATGATATTGCCTTCGAGGTTACCGGTAGTGACGTCTGCTCCCTGTGTGAGTTCCACCACGGCACGGAAGCCAGGATCAGTCAGCATATGGTCCAGAGGGTAAGAGATTATGATGTCGCCGACGACAGCGATGGTGAACCCGTCGCTCACCGAAGTGGCGAGCACCGCATCCTCTTGTGCAGCGTTAAGAGGGGTAGTCAGGAACAGCGCAGAAACGCTGACCATTAGGCATTGCATGGGGCGCATAGATACATCCTCGTATTGTTTTTATTGTGAGCTTTTCCATTGCTCGTTTCTGTTGCAGCATCCAGTTTAATACAATCGATTTAATACAATCGATTGACAGGCGAAGGCCCGAATGAGGCCCAGACACCTTGATGTCGCGCACCGCTGACATCACCTGCGGACCAGTCACAAACCCCATCAGGAAAGACAGCCAGAAGATCTCGCCACTGCTCATCGCTGAAACTGACCGTATAGTCAACTACGTTCAAGGGGCGCAGGCGACAACTGACAATATTGTTGGCGAGCGGCGCCCCTGCCACATGGCGTGGAGTTGGATATGCAGGATAGAGTGTATTGCAGGGGCTGCTGCCTATAAAAGTCTGTTCTTCTTCGATACGGACCGGCGTAGCGCCAGTCTGATCCCAACATGCATCAACGAGCGACGGCGGTTTATTGCGAATCACTTTTTCTTCTCTGCCGAGCTCGGCCGAGTCAGCGGCGATCGCCATGAGCCAGTTGTCCATCTCGGCGAACAACACACCCAGGTCCGGATTCTCGGCGTCATAGCCCCAGCGTCCGCCGATGTTCATCACCTGATTGGCGGCGTGACCATTCGCCTGCATGAGGCGTTGTCGCGTCGAAAATTGATGCACGACCATGTGAATATCGCCAGCTTCCACATGATCGGTATAGCTGCGGTAATCGATAATCGGGGTTTCCGCGAGCCCGGCACCACCGAAGAGAATGCGACCGGATTCCAGCGCCCGCGTTCTGGCCAGACTGTCCGCGCGATGGCGCTCAGCGACATGATTCATGTCATAGTCAAAGCCTCCGATATCCCGATTCAGTGCGATGAATTGCTCTGGAGTTATCAGGCCGTTGTTGAGCGCCCCCAGACCGTATTGCACGCCGACATTGTCGAGTGGTCGGCGCGCCACCTCGGTGCCATCCAGACGACCATAGACATTCACCGTATGATCGTACACTGTCGCCCGCACGCCGCTGTTGCTTGCCGGGTCATAGCGACTTTGTTCCAGAGCAGGCACACTCAGCTCCCCGCCTTGCTCCTCAGCGGCCAAACCATCTTCGAATACCGGGTCGAGTCGTGCTGCACCGCGCGCGAGGTTGGCGATCGAGCCCCAGGATCCAAAACCGGAGACTGCACGCTGTTGTTCCTGGGAAAAACCGTCTGGATCTGTTTCGGTAAAGTAGTAATTCAGCAAGCGCGCGTCAGCAAGGGTGAATATCGTCGCTGAGGCCACGTCCGGGAAACTCGCGCCGACTATAATGCCGTCGAATACACCAGGATAATTGTCAGCAGTCTGATGTGACTGATAGGAGCCACCCGATGTGCCTGTCGCAATCGTATAGATCGGCACGCCGTAGTGCTCGATAAAACGCTCCTTCACCATGATGTGGGTTTCTGATGCGAGGAGATCATTGCAGTTCTGGCCGAATACATTCAGCGTGGCGGAAACAGTTGCATAGCCTTGCTGGAACAAGCCATCGCGCATCACCCCACCGGTGCGATCGCCTTGCTGATACCAGCCTGATCGACATCCTCCACCATGGGTGTACACCAGTTTGCCATTCCAACCCGCGCTGCGATTGAATGCACTTGGCGCTGCATCCTCGGGATCGTGCAACATCGCGATCTCGTAGATGGCCCGGTTCACCACTCCTGTTTCCACGCGCACGATATAGGGAATTTGCTCGCCGCGCGCTGTCTCGATCATTGCGACGTCGTCTGGCCCGGCATCTTCAGTTGGCGGATAAGGGAGATAGCTCGCTTCCTGCATAGAGTAGTAGACATAATCGATTCGCGTATCCGCAAAACACTGGCTATCTCGGGCAGCACCAAGGGTTCCACCAACAACCAGCTCGAATGCTTCGGTCTGACAGTAGAATGGCGCTTCGTGTTCACCAGAAAGAATTGGACCACTAACTGGATAGTTCGTGAGTTGCAGGTTAGCCGCAGGTCCCTCACCTGACTCCGCACGCAGCTCACTATCGCCCAACGGCAAGTCTGTAAGCAGTGCCTGCCATCGCCCGCTACCAGTCTGGTTAAATCGGGCTGTTACATCCTCGCCATTGAGGCTTACCTTTGGTGTCTCTACGGGAATCGAGGATGCATCCACCGTCATCCCGATTAACACATCACCCCCTGTGACCAGCCAGGGACGAGTTGATAGCGCAGCCAATTGTACTGCCGGGCTCTGCACGGCCGCGAGGTTAGTTCCTGCCGTCTCAACGACCTCTTCACCACTGCACGCATGCAACAACAGTAGCGTAGCGGCGAGCGCGCCCATTCTGCAACGGCGTGAGAAGTTCTTTGTAGAAACAACGTGATTGGCGTCCAGCATAATTGTTTTCATCGTTGGTGCTGTCCCGAGTAGTGCAGTAAATTGTTTGACATGACTTCAGCGAAGCCGAGCATACAGTCATCGCGGACTCACAGTCATGCGCTAGCTGCCGATAGACAAAGCTAACTTTGTCAGCACATTGTGGATAGCCCGTTCAGTGATGTAAAGTCTTCCGGATCAAGCCTCATTAAAGGACGAAATCCCGATTGTTCATTCAATCGACACGCAATGCGATGCTAGAATAATCAGGCAATTTATTTCAGGCAGTCATGGTCAGTGGTATGAACGCGAAAAACTCCATCAAGATGGTCGACGTCGACAAAAAAGCGGGCACAGTCAAGATCGACAAGAAGTGCTCCAAGTGCAAGAAGTCGATCTGCTGCAACTCCATCAATCAAAAAATACCCACCCCGAAAACCAAGGAAGATTTTGATCATCTGCTCTGGCAAATCTCGCATGAGAATATCAATCTCTTCAAAGACGCCGATGGCTGGTTCCTGCATATCGCAACACCCTGTACCCATCTGCTACCTGGCGGGGTGTGTGGCATCTATGAAACCCGACCCTGGGTCTGTCGCGAATACACCAATGACTTCTGTGAATACGATGAATCCATCGCAGAAGCGAGTGAATACTTCTTCTCTTCCTATAAACAACTCGAAAAATACTGCCGTAAGCGTTTCAAGAAATGGGAGCGGCGCTTTGAACTCTACGAATAGCACAGCCATTGCGCGGTGGCTGATAGTTGCTGCCGCCACCTTCCTGCATGCCAGTGCCTTCGCACAGGACAGCACCCTCGATCCTGATTTTTCACCCGATGACGCGCAATTCGAGCAGATTGCGACGCTGCTCTCCACGCTTGATGCCAAGGCCAATGCCTGTCTTGAAGCCGATCCCGCTGCAGCGTCGCAGGACAGTCATTGCCAGCAACTAATCGCAGCAATAGATGGCGATGATTTACGCCACTACCTGAATCTTTGCGCTCAGATCAAAAGCTGGCGCGATCGCTATGTTGCTGAATTCGCTGCCAGCGCGCTTGATAGCGGCATTGAACAGGAACAGGCGCTGCGCTTTCTGGTACAGACAGAATTTTATTGTGGTGAGAACGCGCTGCGCGAGCGAACCGAGCACGTGTTTCCGGCATTCGCACGACTCAATCAATCCATGACAGCGCGCCCTGGCCGGGTGTCTGCAGTGGGAAGTCGAAATTCGGTTCCACAAGCAACGCAGCAGATCCATGACCGGTTGCAACAGGAGACCGACAGACTGTGGCAAGAACTACAGCTTGAAAATCTGCGCCGACAGTTGCCGCGAACGAATGATTTCTAACTTGCCAGCCTGCCCGTAGACTAGTACAGCACCAGGAACTCATTGGGTCCCACTGCTGCTACCGCGGGGAAGCTGAAGTCACCGATTGCGATCTCCTCCGCAAACACGAAGTCAGTCACCTCTCCCTGATCATCAAACAGGCGCATGTTCAGCCGGCCGCCACGGGTATGGCTTATTGCCTCCCCCCAGACGATTAACCGCTGTCCCGATGCATCGACTGCCATTGCCGGATTCTTCTGCCGCGTCTCAGTAAAGGGCTCCGCAACTGGCATGGCTTCTCCGTCCGGTACCGCCATCTGCACGATGCGACTCTGTGTCTCGAATACCAGCCAGTCACGATCTGACAAGCCCTGCGCGAAATCATTCGTGCTCAACGGACAGAACGACGCTTCCCACTCACGCAATGCCTCCATCGCAGCGTAATGCGATCCCGTCGGAGCATTGTTAACACCCTCCACCGTGAGCAACTGCATGTGACGGCCAACACCATCGATTGCCGAGCGATAAGCGACCAACAAATCGTGCTCGTCCTGATACTCTGCGGCGAGCGAGCAACAAGCACAGGCTCCGAAATCCGGGCTGCTCACCATGGTTTCCCTGCCGAAAGTTGCGCCTGAATCGTGGGAAAAGCGCGCGAACACCGTGCGTTCTGCTTCCCTACTCAGATCACCCGCACCCCACACTATCGCCACCTGATTGCCGAATGCGGCAACGTCGCCACCTGCATCATGGCCGAGCAGGTAGTCTGTCACCATGGAGCGCTGCGCTTCGAATGCGGATCGCTCAGGGTTGGATCGCGTGTAAAAGTAGCGTTCTGCTCGCGGCAAATACCACATCACGTGGGCACGACCTTCGCCATCAATGGCCAGGGACGCTCTGGCAATAGCATAGCTCTGTACGTTGAAGGCTTGCGATGAGACTTTGACTGGTTGTGAGAACCGCCCTTCGTCCTTGAGGTACTGCCGGTAATACAGATTCCCTTCTCGCGCTGCCGGAGCACGCAGTCTCTTCTTGAAATAGAGCAAGTGCACATCGCCGGCGCTGTCGGTGACCAGCCGTGGCTGGATACCGCTATCCGGTGTTGCTTCGATTCGTAACTCGGGGAGTTCAGCACTGGCGGGTGACACCGCTAGCGTGCAGCTCACAAGCAGAGCGAAGAGGAATCTAAATGATCTGAGCATTGAGGAAATCCGTTTGTGTCGTGAATTGGAAGTATTCACAGTCCCTGTCGCAGTAGCAAAGGCAATCATCGCCCTAGCCTAGAATAACTTAACAAATTGAGGCAGACTTGCCTCACATTTACGGTACGGCACTGGCACCATCTCAAGATGGCCGAATCGGCTGTGGCGTGATCAAACAGCAAACAGGGTTCTACATGAATAATAATGACACTTTCCTGAGCAAGTTTCCCAAGCGCCTTGCCTTATTGATTACTCTTGCTGTCGCTCTTACAGCCTGTTCAGGCGACGAGCAAGCAAGTGAGGGCGATGCGGACAGCGTCTACAATACTTCGCTGACGATGCAGGAAGTCATGGCCCTCGTGCTCGAACCCGCCTCAGATATTCTCTGGGACTCCGGCGGCTGGGTTCTGGACTCAGCTGGCTATGAGGAACTCTACCCAACGACCGATGACGGCTGGGCCTATGTGCGGGCACAGGCAGCCGTGATCGTGGAAACGGGCAATATTCTGGCTCTCCCCGAGCGCCGCGCAGACAGTGATGCATGGGTAATCTATTCACAGGGGCTCAGTGAAGCGGGCCTGCGGGCCATGAATGCGGCCATGGCGCAGGACAAGGAAGAATTCTTCCAGGCTGGAGCCCAACTCTACAGCGTCTGCACCGCCTGCCATCAGGCCTATAACCCTGATATAGTCAATCGTTTCGGCGACGGCCCGGGTAATTGATGACTCGACACCCTTTGTTCAAAGCACTCAGCGCCCTGCTGCTACTCCTGTTTTGCAGCACAGCTCTGGCGCACACGATCGAGGGCTCTGACGCCAACTTCGTGCAGGCTATCGACGGTCCCGCCGTCTTCCCTTTCATGTACCTCGGCGCCAAGCACATGGTCACCGGCTATGATCATCTGCTGTTTCTGGTCGGCGTGATCTTCTTCCTCTACCGACCCAAGCACGTCGTCCAGTATGTCACCCTGTTCGCCATAGGGCACAGCATCACACTTCTGATCGGTGTACTGGCCAATCTGCAAGTGAACGCCTATCTCATTGATGCCATCATTGGGCTGTCCATCGTGTACAAGGCCTTCGAAAACATGGATGGCTTCAAGCGACTGGTCGGATTCGAACTGAATACCCGAGTCGCGGTGTTCGTGTTTGGCCTGTTCCATGGTCTGGGTCTCGCGACCAAATTGCAGGAATTCGACCTGTCCAGCAACGGATTGGTCACCAATATCATCAGCTTCAACATCGGCGTCGAAATAGGCCAGGTGCTCGCACTCTCTGCAGTTTTCATTGCACTCAGTGTATGGCGCACCAGCACCAGCTATCTGCGTCATGCATTTGTGACCAACACGGCACTAATGTGTGGCGGGTTTTTATTGGCCGGATTCCAATTAAGCGCCTATTTCGCCCAGCCACCTTACTGAACCCCAATCCCGAAGAACACTCATGAGCCAATCAGATCAGTCTGCTACGCCCCCCTCATCGAAAAACATTCTCATCGCGAGCGCAGTTGCCTTTGTCGTAGCGCTGCTCGTACTGCTCACTGCGATTTTGCCGGCAGAATTTGGTGTCGACCCACTGGGCACAGGAGACCTGCTTGGCCTTACGGCGCTCTCACGGGATCAGATCCCGCTCGAGGAACAGGCTGAAGGGCATCGACAGGACTATGCAGAATTCGAATTGGGCCCATTCCAGTCTGTGGAATACAAATACCTGATGGATTTCGATGCACCAATGGTATTCAGCTGGAGTGCGGAAGCGGAACTGTACTACGACATGCATGCAGAACCTGCTGGTCTCGGAGAAGAATACGCAGAGAGTTACGAGCAGGGGAACGCCGCAAGCAAATCCGGGTCTTATCACGCGCCGTTCGCAGGCATCCACGGCTGGTTCTGGGAGAACAGAGGTTCTCGAACAGTACTATTGCGCATCTATGCGGCCGGATTTATTCAAACGTCCACGGTATTTCGTGATGGCGGTGACTATGAACGAGTGATCGATGCAGTTCTCGATTAGGCACGACATGGCTCACTAACCAAACCCTGGTGGCAGTGCACCTGCCTGCCAATCGGTTTACTGCCAGCAGAGCGCAACGCATGCGCAAAAAAAAGCCCGGCTAGTGCCGGGCTTTTCGCATTCCGAAGAATCAATTGTTTTCGGTTGGGTCTGAACCGTCACGCGGAGCGCCAGTACCAGAGGATCCCATGAACAGCTTGCGGCCATCCGGGAACGTGATATCGCGCCCATTGGCACGGCAAGTTGGCTCACAGAGTCGGTCTTTGGACTGGTAACCCGTCACAACGATATCGGTGCCGAGTTGCAGTGAGTTGCGGTTGATGCCGCGGCGCAGCAAGGTGTTCGGCGTTCCGCCTTCCACCATCCACGGACCCGGATCACGTGTAGACTCGGGGTCAGTATTGTCCAGATGAATCCAGGTGTGCGGGTTAATCCACTCCACGCGGGTGATGGGCCCACCCAGACGCACAGGAAGATTCGCATCGAATTCTGCAGAGAACGCGTGATGTGCCGTCGCCGGTTGCTTGATTGCAACCACGCCCACAGCTGTCACAGCGGCCAGAGCAAGAAGTTTCATTTTCATATTGTCACCCCTAAAGTTTCCGTAAACTCGCTTCGCATTAACTCTTTTTTACTCTTATACACTCTATCGGCAGTTTCAAAATCCTTCTCTCCTGCCTGAGTTATTAGCAGAGCAATCTGATTTGCACGTTATGTGCACTTTGTACACTGATTTCGGCGTGGTCGAAAGCGCTTTGCGATTAACCACGCTATTTTAGCGAAAGCCCGGTGGCCTAAGCAACAAGACCAGCACACTCGGAATCGCCTTTCGTTCTGTACCTTACTGATTTTGCAGCATTTCTTCACGCAAGCGCTGCTCAAACTCACCGCCCTTGCGATATTGGCCGTACATGAGTTCTTCTACGAACTCGACACATTTGAATTGTGGCAACTCGTAGCCTGCCTCCAGGCGGCGATACAGTGGCATTTCAATGGTCCAGGGCCGCTCGAAGACCTGCGGGTCTTCCATCGTCGCTGAATACATAATCACATTCTCATCGACCATCTCGTAGCGTTCGGTAACTTTTAGCTCATAGGAGTGATAGTTACCGGCACGATCGAACCAGGTACGATCATCGAGACCAGTCACTTCAACTACCCAGACATCGCCATCCCAGTAGCCCCATGATTGACCCATCCAGCTGTCCAGCGGTGCCGGACCTGGATCTTCGAGAAACACATTGCGGACGGCGCCAGCGAAGGAGTAGGCAATAAAAAATGCGCTCTCACTCTGGAATATCTGGAACGGGTGCGGCATATAGGTCGCTCGCGGAACGCCAGGCATATAGCACTTGATCTCTGGATCATTACTCAGCCAATTGGCACGATTCTCATCCCGGCGGGCAAGCGCTTCAGGCTTGTAGGGAATCGCCCCACCCTGTACTACCCCAAAACTGGCTGGGACGGAGCCTACTGCACCCATCGCGACCACATCCGGGTGCGGTACTGGCACAAAATCACCAGGCACTAACTGGTAGGCTGCCTGCGGCGGAGCCGGCTCAAGATTGTCGTTGGCGTTCATCAGGACTTGCCAGATTCCGTTCAAGTCTGGCTTGCCATTCGGTCCGCGAGGAATATCTCCGGCCGCTGATTCAGCAGCGGAAGCGACCTGAGTGGTCTGGGATTCGGTATTGGTATCGCTCGGTGAGCAGGCAGCGATAAGCATGGGAACAGACAAGAGCAGCCATTGAATCTTCATAGTCCTACCTTTTTTATTGCTTTTGATTTTGCTTGGCGTAGTGATGTACTCAATTTTCTAATGTTCTGGAATTCTCCCCAGCGCCTGACAAGAGGCGCATTGAGCGAGTCGATATAAGCACTTGAAATTAACGGTGTCAAGGCGGACACCCCCATTTGGTGCGGCCTGCGAGGTGTAAGGAACCGAGGTTTTTAACAACTCGTTTACGTTAAAAACCGCAACTTCGCTATCCCACCACCCTGAAAGGAGTGTTAACGGGGGCTGGCTCCCAATCTCGGCAACCAGCCTCACACGGAATTGCGGCCTGCTTCAGAGCGACGCCAACCAGTCGTCGTCTGACTCTTCGCTGATGGCGGCAAACAATGGCGAGGTGAGATAGCGCTCACCAGTATCAGGCAGCATGACGCAGAAGGTGCTTCCTGCCGGAGCTTGTTCAGCGACCCGCAAGGCAGCAGCCATGGTGCCACCGGCGGATATGCCGCAAAAGATGCCTTCCTGACTGGCCAGTCGCTGTGCCGTCGCAATGGCTTCGTCGTCTATTACCGTGAGAATCTCGTCTGGTACAGAGCGATCCAGCACCGCTGGCACGAAATCCGGCGTCCAGCCCTGAATTTTATGTGGCTGCCAGTCCTTGCCTGACAGCAGCGCGGCATTCTCAGGCTCGACAGCGATGATCTTGATATCGGGACGTGCGAGCTTCAGCATCTGGCCTGCTCCGGTCATGGTGCCCCCGGTTCCCCATCCGCTAACGAAATAGTCGAGCGACCTGCCTGCGAAGTCACGCAGTATCTCAGGACCGGTGGTATTCCGGTGATACGCCGGATTGGCGGGGTTCTCGAATTGACTGGCCAGAAACCAGCCATGCTTGGCCGCCAACTCTTCGGCACGTTTCACCATGCCCGAGCCTTTTTCTGCCGCAGGCGTGAGAATAACCTTCGCGCCCAGCGCCTTCATGATCTTGCGCCGCTCGATAGAAAACGTCTCCACCATCGTGGCTACGAAAGGATAGCCTTTGGCAGCACAGACCATCGCCAGAGCGATGCCCGTGTTGCCCGATGTCGCTTCGACAACGGTTTGACCCGGCTGCAACGTGCCGCGCTTCTCGGCATCTTCGATGATGGCGATTGCCAGCCGGTCTTTCACAGAAGCGAGTGGATTGAATGCCTCCAGCTTGGCATACACATGCTGTCCTGCTGGCGCGCAGCGATTGAGTTTCACTACCGGCGTATTGCCGATTGTTTCGAGAATATTATTGTAGATCATGGTCGGACCTTGCTCTTGAGGGTGGGCCTGAAATTCGCAGACTGCGACACAGTCATCAGCCATGCATCATAGACAATGCCCGGGCAAACCGGAACTGTGACGGGGAAAAAGAAATGCGCTGCTGCTTCGCCGCAACGCAGCAGCAAGACGCGACAGGCTCCGCACAGACGGAGCACAGTGAATTCGAGGTTCCCTAGAGAGCGGATATCTCGTAAGTGATACCGTCTTCACCGCGACCGGTCTCACCATTTTGAGAACTGAAATAAAGACGCTGAAACGACGGGTCGAAGGCCGGCCCACAAATTTCCGACTCATCCTGACCAACGATTTGCAAGAGCGGCAGCAGACGCTGATCCGGAGTCAAAGCGACAATCTGCATATTGCCGCCATCTTCTGCAACCAGCACATCCCCGCGCGGTGTAATCACGACATTATCCACGCCAGTCAGAATTGGATTGGGGTCGGTTTCTGCATCATAAAGAATATCGATGCGCTGACTGTCGATCTCGTAGCACCAGATCCGATTATCGCCCTTGGTGACGAAATACACTTTGCCATCGTGAACAGCAACGCCTTCCCCACCGCTGAACGAAGCACGGGTAGCAACCTGATTGCGCGTGGGAATCAGTTCCGCTGTTGGATCAGGCACTTCGTGCCAGCGCAGCACGTCGCCATCTGCACCCGCCACGCGTTCTGCGATTTCCAGAATGCCTTCTTCGAGATCGGGGAGACCGCGCAAGGAACGGAAACGATAGAAGCCTCCGTCACGGACATCTTCTGTCAGATAGATGCAATTATTACGCAGGTCGACAGCGGCGGCTTCATGCGAAAACGTGCCGAGTCGCGGGCGTACCTGGGCGGCGGACTGGCCGAATGGGTCACACTCATAGACTCGCCCACCGTCGAATTCCTCGCAGGAGAGCCAGGTTCCCCAGGGAGTCGCACCACCGGCGCAATTCACATTGGTGTTGTCGAGAATGGAATAGGCATCGACGACCCGGCCATTGGCATTGAAGCGTAGTGCTCCGACACCGCCCTGATGCTGGGACACTTCGCTATTGGAGACATACACCCAGCCGCCGTCGTCAGTGGCGAAACAGGCGCCGCCGTCGGGGCGGGCGTGCCAGATATAGTCGGAACTGGCAACGGGACGCTCGCTGGAACGCGCCACAATGCGTGAACGAAATCCGGGCGGCAGCATGATGCCGTTCTCATCCGGCGCCTGCAGGGGACCGAACCCCGCCACCGAGTCGAAGGGTGCGCGGCTGGCGGCATAGCTCGCCGGGGCAAGCAGCCCCGTGGCGAAGAGACTGATGCCGGTCATCCCCATCTGGAGAAACTGGCGTCGTTTCTGAATTGTTTGCAATAGTGTAGTCATGGCCGCGCATTCTAGCGCCCATGCATTGCAGATTCTTTACAACTGCAGGCTTGATCTGCGTGAAAGCTTGCCTACTTTACCTGCCACGTATGGCCCGTACGCAGTAGCTCGTCCAGAGAGCCCTTGCCGCTCCGCGCTTTGCCCAACTGCTGCTGCGTATCGTCGACATAGGAAGGCTTGTCTTCCCTATACAGAACACCCACTGCGACCGGGAAGTCCGGCCCTTGCATGGCTGCTAGCAATTGCGCCTGCACCTTGTTCGTTTCATCGTGAATCAGAACTCTGTCTTCGTTTCCGGCTGCAGCGATAACTTCGAGCTGCAGGTTTTCCCGGTTCAGACTGATCGCCTTCTCTCCCTCCTGCCCGAACACTATGGGTTGCCTGTGTTCGACTTCGACCCGGAAATCCGCCGCCAATTTCTTGTCTTTCACCTGCTCGAAGACCCCATCGTTGTAGATCGGGCAATTCTGCAGTATCTCAACGAAACCGGCGCCATTGTGATCGTGGGCTCGTTTGACGGCGGCCGCCAGATGCTTTGCTTCTGTATCGATGGAACGCGCAATAAATGTGGCACCCGACCCCAAGGCGACGAGACAGGGATTCAAGGGTGCATCGAGCGATCCTTCTGGCGACGAAGGCGAACGCGTGCCGATCTTCGATGTCGGTGAGTATTGACCCTTGGTGAGGCCATAGATCTCATTATTGAAGAGCAATATCTGCAAATCCACGTTGCGGCGCAGCACGTGCAGCATGTGATTGCCACCAATGGAAAAGCCATCGCCATCACCGGTAATAATCCAGACATCCAGCTCCGGATTGGCAAGCTTCGCACCGGTTGCAATAGCAGGCGCACGGCCGTGAATCGTATGAAACCCGTAGGTATTCATATAGTAGGGAAAGCGCGATGAGCAGCCTATGCCTGAAATGAAGACCTGATTCTCCCGCGGCTGATCCAGCTCCGGCATCAACTTCTGGATAGTCTTCAGAATCGCATAGTCGCCACATCCGGGGCACCAACGTACTTCCTGATCCGAGGTGTAGTCCTTGAGAGTCAGTTTGGTTACAGGCTTGTTCATGCACTCACCTCCATCTGTTTCAGGGTTTCGTGTATGGCTGCGAGAATTTCGCCGATCTTGAACGGTTGCCCTGCGACTTTGTTCAGCCCTTCTGCAGGAAGCAGATATTCCGCGCGCAGATGGCGTACGAATTGTCCGGTATTCATTTCCGGCACGAGGACGAAATCGAAATTGGCCAGCAATTCTCCGAGATTCTTGGGCAGTGGTGAAAGATATCTTACATGGATGTGGCTCACCGAGTGTCCTTCAGCACGAGCCCGCTTTACCGCCTGATGAATCGCGCCGAATGTTGAACCCCAACCGACCACGGCGAGTTTGCCTGTGTTCTCTCCCAAACAAACTTCCTGCTCGGGAATGTCATTGGCGATACCCTGCACTTTGTCACGGCGCAGATCTGTCATGCGCTGATGGTTCTCCGGGTCGTAGGAAATATCGCCCGTTTCATAGCTGCGCTCGATACCGCCGATGCGGTGCTCCAGGCCCGGCGTTCCCGGCTTGGCCCACACGCGTGCCAGGGTATCCGGGTTGCGCAGCGAGGGTTTGAATCCCTCTGGCTCGTGGTGAAACTGCACGGGAAAGCGTGGCAGTGTACTCGTGTCCGGAATGCGCCATGGCTCCGCCGCATTGGCAAGATAGCCATCAGAGAGCAACATCACTGGAGTCATGTATCGGGTCGCAAGACGCACAGCCTCTATGGCCACATCGAAGCAGTCACCCGGCGTGGCAGCAGCGATAACGGGCATCGGCGTATCTCCATGGCGGCCAAACATCGCCATATTGAAATCCGATTGTTCGGTCTTGGTCGGCAAACCTGTCGACGGCCCACCGCGCTGGGTATTAACCACAACCAGAGGGAGTTCTGCCGCTGCCGCGAGCGCGATTCCTTCGGCCTTAAGCGCAATGCCTGGCCCTGCACTTGAAGTCACTCCAAGCGACCCGGCAAAGGAAGCACCCATCGCTGCACAGACGGCTGCGATCTCATCTTCTGCCTGGAAGGTATTGACCCGAAACTGCTTGCGGCGCGATAGCTCATGTAGCAGATTTGAGGCAGGAGTAATCGGGTAAGACGCAAATGTCAGATCAACTTCGGCAAGCTCACTGGCGGCAATCAGTCCCCAGGCCAGCGCAGTGGTGCCCGTGATATTTCTGTAGGTGCCGGGAGTCACTTTTGCTTTGGGGATTTTGTAAACGTGCACGCCACTCGGCAACTCTGCCGTCTCTCCATAGGCATGTCCCGCATTCAGTGCCGCTATATTCGCTTCAGCGATCTCAGGGGCTTTCGCAAACTTGGCTCCTAGGCTGGCAATCGTCGGGTTCCGGTCCCTGTCGAATAACCACATAACGAGTCCGAGGGTCCACATGTTCTTGCAGCGCAGCGCCGCTTTGTGACCGAGATTATATGGCTCTACTGCCGCAAGAACCTGTGCAGAGATATCGATATCCAGCACCCGATAGTCGGCCAGCGAATCATCATCCAGTGGATTGTTCTCATATTTCGCCTTGGCCAAATTCTTCGCTGTGAATGCGCCCCGGTCTACTATTAAGAGCCCCCCTGTCACCAGGTTCTTGATATTGGTCACCAGAGCTGCGGGATTCATTGCCACCAAAACATCGAGCGCATCGCCAGCAGTGGTGACATCCTCAGAACCGAAATAAATCTGGAACGCAGACACACCAAAAGTCGCGCCTACTGGTGCGCGTATCTCCGCGGGAAAGTCTGGAAAAGTAGAGAGGTCGTTGCCGTAGAGCGCGGTCGCTTCGGTGAAGTTACTTCCCGTCAGCTGCATGCCATCGCCGGAATCACCAGCGAACCTGACCACGACATCGAGCACCTGCTTCTCATCCAGATGATGCTCATCCAAATTTTCTTCTGCGAGTTCCATGGGCTTTACTTCTTATAATTTAGTGCTTGGTGAAACGCTGATTCCACTTGTTGTTCTGATTGAATCATGCGCATGAAGGTTATTGTTCAAGCATTAAAACGCGAGACAGACTTCGATCACGATCGAATGCGCCGGGTCGACAAGTCCAAGCGACAAGCTATGCCAGACCTGCGAATCCCGCTGATGTGGCTGGAGTGTAACAGATTCTCCAGAAAGGCGAACAACTCGACCCCGCCAGCAAAATTCAGGGGTTTCTCTGTCGTTTTTTGCATTCCCGAGTCAACGCAATCCAGGCCGGGTACGTTAACAGCAACAACGCAGCAAATTGCGAGAATCCCGATACCCGGTCATTGCCTCAACTCATGTGCCCCTGTTGCTTCGAGTACCGTTGGTCCGATCCCGTGTTTCTGTACTGAGCACAGGGGTGAATCGGCTTCTGTACAAGCTTACACCTTTCGGTGACACAGTGAGAAGCACAAGCCCCTGCTGAGGAATTTGCAACAACTGGCAAAGGGAAAAGCAGAGTGCTGCGTACAAGCACATGACTATCGAACAATTGGTCAGGAGACTACCCAATGCGTAAATCGACACTGTTTTTATCTTTAGGATTGGTTTTTTCAAGCGCGGCTTGCTTCGCACCCAGTCTGCTCGCGCAGGACGAAGGTGCCAAAAAATCCCCGATGGCAGAGCTCAACGAGCTTGATACAGACGGCGATGGCAATATCAGTTTCGCAGAATTTCAAACGGCAGACGGCGAGCGATTTGATCTCGCTGATGCCGACGGCGATGGCTCGTTAAGCATGGATGAGTTTCTCGCATCGGGATCGACTCGCGGCGATCGTCCCGGCCGAGGTGACAGGCCTGAGCACGGCAATCGACCTGAGCGTGACGAGATAGATGCGGATCGCGTGGCAGAAATGCAGGCGAAAATGGCAGAACGCATGGCAGAGCTATTCATCGAGATCGATCGCAACGGCGACGAGCTCATTTCCAAAATCGAAATGCAGGAAGCCAACTTTCTCAGGCTCGATCGCAACAACGACGGCGTGCTTGCAGGTCGAGAATTACGCCAACTCGCGCGCGGACCGCAAGGTCGTCAGGGCCAACATGCTGGACGTCGCCCATCCAGACAAGGACAATCAGCAGACATTTAACAACACAGACATCTGCTGGGATGTTTGCTGCATAAATCAGGCGCGTGATGACTGCTGGATCAGGGGATGAACAACAGGAAGCCGAATGGATGGAGGCGCTTTGTCAGGGTGACCGCCGTGCGTATCAGGCCATTGTTACTCGCCATGGACAGGCAATCAGTCATTACGCGTTTCGTATGCTCGGTGACCGCGGCGACGCGGAGGACGTGACGCAGGAGACTTTTCTTCGCCTCTGGCTGAAAGCGAACCAGTGGCAGGCGAGCAAGGCCAAACTGACAACCTGGCTGCATCGCATTGCGCACAATTTGTGTATTGATTTCATGCGTAAGCATTCACGGGTTCAAGCACTGGAAGACAGCAACGAACTGGATCAGGAAGAACAGATGAACTGGCGAGGGAATGAACCCGATGCACCTGACACTGGCGACAAACAGGCTGAACAGATCGAATTGCTGCAAAGAGCTATGTCGCAATTGCCCGAAGCGCAACGCAGTGCGCTGATGCTCTGCACCTACTCCGGTTTCTCCAATCAGGAGGCCGCTGATATTATGGCGATATCGGTGAAGGCACTGGAGTCAGCACTGGCCAGGGCACGCCGCAATCTGCGCGCAACGCTGTTTGCAGAAGCCAGTGACAACTAAGCCAGAGAGTGGCAATCAAGGGCAAGATAGACGACGAAAAATGCTTGGTGAAACAGCAGAAAAATAACAAGCAAGCACGGAATTGGAAAACAACAAAACAGTCCACTTCACAGCGATGAATGACCCACTATGAATAAAGAAGAATTTATAGCACTGATAGAGGCACAGGGAACCGCAGCAGCGAACTGGCCACAGAACCTGCGCAGCGAAATCGAATTGCTGCTCGCACAGGATTCTTCTGCGGCCGATGCGCTCGCCGAGTACCGAGAACTCGAAACTCTCATGCTGCGCATGCCCGTTCCCGATTTCACTGCTGCAACGGCACGTATTGCCCTGAGTGATTTGCCTCCGCAACCGCTAAGCAAACTCGAAGCGATGCTGAACTGGTTGTTCCCCTATTCCGGTAGTGGCCTGGTATGGCGCCCGGCACTTCTGGCCTGTCTCCCATTGCTGTTTGGCGTGGCGATGGGCAACTACTACAATTTTGGCGTTAGCAGCGATCCACTGCTGCAAGACTGGGATGACGAGCTGGCGATGATCTCGTTAAACGACTACTCGGAGAACTTGGTCGAACTATGACCCGCAGAAACTTCCTACTCGCGATACTGCTCGTCTCTGTAGCCGCCAATCTGTTCTTCATTGGCGGTATCGGCTACCGCACTATCAGCATCAAACAGGCTCGTGAAGGCCGCCCCCTGCCGCCTAACCTGGGCTGGCTGGTGCGCGACTTGAGCCCTGAACGACGCAGTGAGCTCGATGCAGACCTAAGGGCCAGCTCGAATGAGGTACGACCCTTGCGCGATGAAATCATGGCCGCGCAGCGCCGAGTGAATACCTTAATGACAGCCGAACCATTTGATGCGGCGGCGCTTGCAACAGCCTTTGCCGACCTGCGCGCCGCCAGCGATCGCTATCAGGAAGTTACGCAGTCTCAGACCATCGCCATTCTGGAACAATTAACACAGGAAGAACGCATTGCCGCCCAGGATTTTGTGCGTCAGCGAGGGCCGCGAGACGGCAGACCAGGCCCCGGCCCGGGCGGCAGGCGACCACCCGGCTTCCCAGGCGCTGGGCCCGGGCGACCACCGCTACCCCCACCCGATCGTGATCCTCAGGACCCACCACAATGACACGTAGTGAAATCGACGCAATACCGCTTGGCATCTACCGACATTACAAGGGCCCGGAATACAAGCTGCTTCATCTCGCACAGCATTCCGAGACGGAGGAGTGGTTTGCCGTTTACCAGACAATTTATGGCGAGTTTGGCTACTGGGTAAGACCACTGACCATGTTCCTCGAACAAGTCGAAGTCGACGGCAAGCAGGTTGCCCGCTTCGCGTTTCTTCGTGCGGAATAAGCACTGAACACTTGCCTCTGTGTGAACCCGCGCACAGAATCAACCCATCCCGTCATCCCAGGTCAACCGTTCTCCGGTATAGGCGTTTATCTCTAGCAAGGAAACGCAAGGATGTCGCATTCCTTGCCAACTGAACTATTTGGTACAGCGCATTCGCTGCAGGTATCTCGGCGAAAGGAGTGAGACCCATGCCAGTCTTTCCGGCACACACAAGCAAGCTTCACCGTAGAACCCGGCACACTGTACTGCGAGACCTCCTGCTCTGTCTTGTATTGCTGACCGCGCTCACGAATCTTGAGCAGGCAAGCGCATCAAGCGCTATCCCGGTCTTCGATCAAGTTGCGCAAACACTGACCATACCTCGCATTGATGTCGAAGGTTACGGGTCTTTGCAAATCGTCCTGCGTCTCGAAGACGCGATTGCGATGACGTTCAGTCTTGTCTCTGCAGAAGCTGCGGGTGCGGGACTCAGCCCTGGTGCTACCTTCGACCTTGACTCTCAGCAGTTGGCGGTTCCGCTCGCCAATGTCGACTTCGAATTTTATAGCTTGCAGTTCAATCTTCTTCCGGGCGACCTGTTTCAACTGGTCGATGCCGGGCCGCTCACTGTAACCGGGCAATCCGAATACAACGCCATGTGCGCTTCCTGCCATGGCAATGATGGCCAGGGCGGTCTCGTCGCAGTTTCCATGGTGAACTGTGCTAATTGTGGCGACCTGGATACGCTGAGTAACTACATCAACAATGTCATGCCGCTGGGCTCTCCGACGAGTTGCATCGGAAGCTGCGCAGAAGACATCAGCGATTACATTCTCAATTACTATCAGGTCGACAACAGCCCTCTCGTTACCCAGACGATTGAGGCGCTGCAGACTTTGACACTGCAAGACACGCTCCGTAAAGCAAGCCTGCAACTTGTTTCCCGGCTTCCCACTGCGTCAGAAGTCGCACTGCTTGAAGCGCAAGGCGAAGAAGGATTGCGACAAATACTCGACGACATCATGACTGAAACGGCATTCTATGATCGTCTGACAGAGCTATTCAATGACCTGCTGCTTACCGATCGCTACTTGCTGCAAAACAGCACCGGACCGGAAGCACTGAATCTGATGCGCCCCTTTCCCGATGCATTCTGGTTTGACGATGGCGAAAGGAATGCAGAGTTTGCGAACAACCTGCAACTCAGCAACGACAGCGTTGCGCGTGAGCCACTCGAACTGGTCAACTTCGTCGTCAAAAACGAACTCCCGATGACCGAGATCCTCACCGCGGACTATTTCATGGTGAACCCCTATTCCGCCAAGAGCTATGGCGTGTTCGATGAGCTGAGCTTTCTGGACGAGTGGGATGCAAACGAATGGCTGCCTGCTCAGCTTGATCAGTTTACCGTGCCGCATGCCGGCCTGCTGACCTCGCTAATGTTTCTCAATCGCTACCCGACCAGCGACACGAACCGCAATCGGGCCCGCTCACGCGTTGTCTATGATCTCTTCCTCGACGTCGATATTCTCGCCCTCGAAGGCACACGCCCTGACGGTGAGGCAGTGGATATCAGCAGCCCCGCACCTACCATGGATAACGACGATTGCGTGATCTGTCATGGCCTCCTCGACCCGGTCGCGTCTGCCTTCGAGAACTGGGACGCGCGCGGCTTCTATCGCCCGTTTGTTCCCTGGTACGACGATATGTTTCAAGCTGGTTTTGCTGGCATCGACCGACCCGACAGTGAGGAATTCACCTCGGTGCAATGGCTAAGCGGCCAGATGCAAACCGACCCGCGCTTCAACGACGCGATGCTGCGCATTGTTTATCGTGGCCTCGTTGGCCGCGAGCCGCTCGACCCACCCGGCGACAACGGCACCGCAGCGCAGTGGGATGCCTACAATGCGGAGTCCGTCCATCTGGATGAGATCAAAGCGGCGTTCGCTGCGGACAATCAGAATCTGAAAACACTGATCAAGGAGATTGTACTGAGCCCCTACTGGCAGGCCAGCGGACTGGAGGATGAAGGCTTCGCGCTGGTACATGCCGAGACCGGCGCTGCACGCCTGCTGTCTCCGGAACAACTCCATCGCAAGATTGATGCGCTACTCGGTTTTCAATGGCGCAGCCAGCTCGACCTCTACTACTTTACCCAGAATATTGCCAGCCAGGCGCGATTGCTGGACGACAATAACTACTACCAACAAATCTATGGTGGCATCGACTCCTTCGTTGTTACCGAGAGACTGACCGAGCCCAATGGCCTGATGGTTGCCGTGCAGGAACGCATGGCCAACGAACTGGCCTGCTACGCGGTGCCCAACGAGTTCCTCTACCCGGCGAGCGAACGCAAGCTATTCCCCTACGTGGAAATGGCAACCCAACCGAACAGCGAAGCAGATGCCAACGCCATTCTTCTGAACATCCAGCACCTGCATGAACATTTATTGGGTGAGAGTCTGGCGAGTGACGATGCCGAGATTACGACCAGCTATTCCCTGTTTACAAATGTACTCGGGAACGGCCAGGCCGCTCTCGGAATCTCCGAGAACAATCAACTCCCCTCTCTCTGTCGCCGTACACGTGACTTGCAGAGCGGCGAGTCTCTCAGCAATCCCCTGATTAACGATCCAGACTACACACTGCGTGCGTGGACTGCAGTAGTTGCCTATCTGCTGTCTGACTACCGCTTTGTCTACGAATAGGCGCAGGAGGCATACCGCATGAACCGACGACAATTTCTACAACGCGCAATAGCGCTAACGGTAGCCAACGCCGTTCCGGCTGCCCTGATCAAACCCGCCTACGGTGATACACCCGAGCGCTTTCTGATAACGGTCAATGCTGCAGGCGGCTGGGACCCAACCAGTCTGATTGACCCCAAGGGAGATGCACCCCGTAGCGACGGGTTGGGACCCGTGAACAACTATGCCGCCAGCGCGATCAAGTCCGCCGGCAATCTGCTCTATGCTCCTTACTCGCAACTCGTCGAACCACCCGCCAGTGATTCGGCCGGACATTTCGATAATTTTTTCAGCAAGCACTACGAGCGCCTCCTCGTCATTAACGGCATCGACACGCAAACCAATGGTCACGATAGCGGGCGCCGATTTGTCTGGAGCGGTCAGTTGCAGGAAGGTTATCCCACCGTCGCAGCTTTGGCAGCGGCTCCCTTCGCGGAACAGCCAATGGCTTTCATCTCCAACGGCGGCTACGACTTCACTGCGTCGCTGGTAGCTCCCGTGCGCACCGCCGATGCCAGCACATTCAGCGCACTCGCCTACCCGAACAGTCAGTTTCCAAACAATGAAGCACTGCTGGCAGCAAACTTCATAAGCAATGCTTCCTATGATCTCGTGCAGCAAGCCCGTACGGAGCGACTCACTCGTCTGCGCATGGCAGAAACGCTGCCCAAACGACAGCTGCAAATGGATCAGTTGAGCACTGCGCGCAATACCGATGCCGGGCTCGAAACACTGCTGAGTTATCTGCCTGAAGAAGTTTCAACCGGGCTCAAGGGTCAGGCAGAAGTGGCGCTGGCCGCATTCGCAAGCGGCCTGGCTGTTAGTGCCACACTTAACATTGGCGGCTTCGACAGCCATGGCGATCACGATGAGGCTCACACCTCCAGCCTCACCGGTCTGCTCGACGGGCTGGATCATCTCTGGACGCAGATCGAGGCCAATGGCTTGCAGGACAAGGTCACTGTCATTGTTGGATCGGACTTCGGTCGCACTCCTTTTTACAACACAGGCGATGGCAAGGATCACTGGAACATCACTTCGATACTCGCCATGGGTGCAGGAATTACCGGGAATCGTGTGATAGGAGGCACCGATGAGAATTTCGAAGCCCTTGCGATCAATGCGGAGACTCTGGAGACCGACTCGAATGGCATCATCATGACACCGCAGCATATTCATCGCGCATTGCGCGATTTCCTCGGCATTCAGAGCGAGCTGGATGCATTATTCCCGATCACTGCCGAACCCTTGGCACTGTTCGGCTAGCAATCCGAACAACAGCGCTGAGCGTGGAACTCCGGGGAAAATGCCATAATCTCGAGCACGACTGCGGAGAAGAACAGGAATCCGCGACGCGTTCACAGCGTTGACGACGACTCTTGCAGCCCGGTGTAACTGCACCCTTCAGGAGGCAAAACGATCGCCACCATAATCAAGGCCTTTTATGATTACCGCTTCCTTGCTGGAGTAAAAAAGGGGTGCGTGGCACCCCTTCTCTGTGCAGCCAGTTGGCAAAGTCTAGCGCGTGTAGTCGTAACGCAAATTGTAGGTAACGTTACCGATCCCACTAACCGTCGCACTGAACGACACATCGAAAGCACGGCGGCTGGCAGAGTTTTCTATCACCGTGAAGCTGATGGAGCTGATTCCTGAAGCAACGCCAGCGAGCGAATTGACGATTTCCTGATTTACTGCATCGACATTGTTCAAATCCGGAGCAGGAATACCAGCGATGTTGATACCTCCGAATGCCAGATTCTGCACGAACGCAGTGTTAAAGGTGCCGGAGATGTTCAGGTTCCAGGTGTCTGCACTGCCGCTGCCGACTACCGGAAAGTTTTGTAGTTCGCTGGTGACGAAACTGATGGTGCCCACATTGACGATTGCATCGCCGAACTCGCCGCCAAGCAACAACACATTGCCATCTGCGAAAGCGAGGTAGATACCTGTCGACTCATAAAAGCGATAAATGTACTGATCCAGCGTCTGGGTTACCGCACCAGCAGGAAACAATTGTCCCAGGCGAGACTCTGCCAACTCGAACACTGTCGTCATCTCGGCGGTCACTTCCGGAGCAGTTGTGGTGGTCGAGGAGCCACCAGAGCAATCAGTGCTGTCACTTGCCTTGCTACCACTTAGCTGTCCGTAGAAAGGAGAAAAATTTGGCCCGGACACATTTACTTCATTAAAAGTACTGGTGAAATTGGAAATAGCGTAAGAGATGTTATTCGCTGAATCAGTCCAGATCGCTTCCACTGCATTGCCATTCACATGCACCGGATCGGTCAATGTCAGACCATTAATACAAAGCGAATTGTCCGCACCGAGAACAAAGACGACCTCTTCTCCCTGAGCGAAAGGCCCGCCGTTATTGATCAAGTCATAGGTCGTGGTATAGGTTCCCTGAAATGAAGCCGGTACGGTCGCCGCTGTGTTTTGCGCCACGGCATTGCCAGTGGCGAGAAACAGGACGATTCCCAGAAGAGTGAGTAATCGGTGAGCCATCAGTTTTTCCTCTTGAACAAGAATCATCGGTTAACCAACACTCGATTGAGTACTGGCACGCGCGTCCTATGGTATGCAGGAGGCTTCAAGCACACCATCCCCCGAATGGGGTGTCAGATTTGACGTGCTTGTGCGATTGAACTGACAGCGGAACAGGCAGTGGATTCGCCACCACCCGAAAATTTTCAGGATTCGATCAGGCCTAGATTCACTGCGGCAAGAGTGAGCTCAGAGCGATTGTTAACGCCGAGCTTGCTGTAGATACTTTTTACGTAGCCCTTCACTGTGTCAGGGGCCAGCTCCAGCATGGTCGCAGCTTCTTCAATACTGTAGCCCTTGGCGACCAGGCAGGTCACATCGAGTTCCCGCGGGGTCAGTTGATGCTGATGCAGTTGCGACCCCTTATTATTGAAGTGTTCAATGAGCCGTTGCGACGAAGCCGCCGAAATGGCTGGCTTCTTGCTTTTGATGCCTTGCAGATAACTTACTATCTTGTCCAGATCCTGATCTTTGAGAATATAGCCGCGCGCACCAGAGCGCAGTGCAGTGAGGAGATTGGCATCATCGTCGTAAATGGTCGCAACGATCACATGGCAGTCCTCGTTTTTTGCACACAAGTCCTTGATCAGTTCGAGACCACTACCATCGGGCAGACCCAGATCAAGAAGCGCAAGCACGACAGGCTCACGCTTCATCGCAGCTCTCGCCTCGGTGAGCGAACCGACTGGTCGACATACAAGATCAGGGAACGCCTTGGCAACACAGCTCTCCAACCACGAACGCGTCTCGGGGTTGTCTTCGACGATCAGTGCGGAGCCTGTATCAAACATCTTCGTGCGGGGATTCTTGAGCTTTACGAGCAATCAACATAAAGTGAGCGCTCGCCAAAGTATACCCCCTTTATGGGGGATTTGATTGCCGACGGAGCGTGTCGCACACTGCCGGTCATGATTCCAAACCACTTGCATCGCCGCATCAACCACGCTGAAATTTGGCGCCACTCCGGCGTACGACTTCTGCTGCGCCTATTGCTGCACCTCGCAATTGCCCTACAGGCTTCGCAGCTTGTTGCGCAGGTGAATGATGCGGATACGCTTCTGATCAGCAGCGTTGCGGCGCTGGAAAGCGACGCCATGTTGCCACCACCAGATAGTGCCGCCTGGCAAGAATTGGTACTACCCAGCGCGAACCGGCTCGGAGACGAGGCACATATTGATCGCGTGTTATGGCTGCGCTTCGCGGTACCCAAACCCCCTACAGAGACATTGCACAGCCTGTATTTTTATCGCTACAACCTTGCCATTGATGTGTACTTCAATGGCCAAAGAATAGGCGGTGACAGCTACCGCCCCAATCGCCAAACAGTTGCCTGGAATCACCCGCGACTCGTCGACATACAGGCCGCCAATTGGCAAGCTGACAACAACATTGTCCATGTGCGTTTTGTAGGTAGCTATTTCGGCGGCACCTTTGCCCCCATTCTGTTTGGCCCGCAGAGTCAGCTCCAGGCACTCTATGAGGAGCGCAGCTTTCGTCAGATCAAGGTCAATGAATGGTTACAGGCATCGGGCATTCTGGTCACCCTGCTATCCATGTCATTGTGGATTATGCGACGACAGGATCCGGTCTATCTCCTCTTCGCAGGGCTCACTGCGTCCTGGCTCGTGCTGCAGACGCATATGGTTGTCTACTACAACCTGATTGAGTATCGCTACTGGTTGCCGCTCGTTCACATCGCAATCGATCTGTTTATCCTGTTCATGTTTCTTTTCCTGACACGCTTCGCGAGCATTCCCAGCCCGCGCGCGCAGCGTGCCCTGCTGTGCTGGACGACGCTGGCGATACTTTGGCACGTGTTTGCGCCGCTTACCTATTGGTGGATGGGCGCCTACATCGTTCATGGCATCGGCAATTTGTTCATGCTGTTCCTGCTCGCCCGCATCGGTATGCGTGCGCTGCGCGAGCGAGATCTCTTGTCGGTCATAATCGGGACTACGGTGATTATCCAATTCACTCTCGCAGGTCACGATTGGCTGTTAATCATGACTGGCGATCTGGAAGACTGGGAATCGGCAATGTATCTGAGCCAGTTCGCCTTCCCCCTGCTCCTGCTGGTATTCACAATTGGCCTGCTCAATCGCTTTGTATCGGCATTGAATACCGCGGAAGAATTGAATCGGGATCTCGAGCAGAAAGTCGAAGCCAGCCGCAAGATGATCGAAGCGTCTTTTGCAGAACAACGCGCATTGGAAATCAGCAAGGCTGCTGAGGAGGAGCGCGTCAAGATATACCGCGATCTGCATGACGACGTCGGCTCGAAGCTGCTTTCCATCGTCCATGCCGGACGAGACCACAAACTGGGCGAACTGGCGCGAACTGCACTGCGCAGCTTGCGTGAGGCCGTATCGAGGGCGAATAGTCCACAGCAGGGTTTACAAGAGTTCCTCGCTGCCTTGAAAGAAGAGAGCAAATTACGTCTCGAAGGCACCGGCCATCGTGTAGACTGGCGCGAGTCGAGCAGACTGCCGGATCTGATCCTCAATCCGGATCAGGTTTACAATCTCAATCGCATCTGTCGCGAGCTGGTGAGCAATGTCATTCGCCACGCACACGCGACAAATGTCCGCTTTATGATCGACAGTATCGATGGCTCACAGCGCGCAGAAAGTTACTGGCGAATACAGATCGCGGACGATGGAGTCGGGATTCAATCCGAAGCAGCGAGCGGGAATGGCCTGCGCCATATCAAAGACCGTGCAGAAGGCATTGGCTGCTCGGTTTGCTGGACGAATCAGGCCACTGCCGGCCTGCTGACGGAATTGCTCATTCCCGTGCACACCTCACTTTCCATTCCGCAAGTCTCTTCGCCATCCTGACATGCGCCTGACCACAACAGTAGACACCGTATACCTGCCCGATGAGCAGCAGGAGTTTGTTGCCCGGTTGGGGCTGCATCCCTTGCACGTACCGAGCTGGATTGATTGTGATACGGACTTTACGCAATTCCATCAACACAAGCTCGAACAGGCAGCCAGTCGACTACAGTCGGTCTATGGCGAATTACCGGGCTCCGAGCGCGCTGTGAGAGAGTTCGTCTCCGTGCTGCAACAACATCTGCTGGCGCAGCATAGCGATCAGTATGCAATGCACAGTCATGCCTTGCATCACACTGCCACAAATCTCTCCTGGCAATTGCCGGCGGCAAACCTCTGGGAGGCCTCGTTGTGGATACAGGAAGATATTTGCCTGCTGCAGGACTGTGACGGAGAATTCAAACTCACTGCAGCCAGTGTCTGCTCACCTTCCAACTGGCATCCGGCTGAAAAACTCGGCAAGAGCCTCGATCGCATCCATCAGCCGGTACCCGGTTACGAGGAAAAGCTCGCACGCCGAGTAAATAGCCTGTTTCATGCGCTAAAACCTGGCAAGCCGCTCCTGCGCTACAACTGGTCACTGCAGCCGGGGAATGAATTGTACTGGCGCGACAGCTTGGTTCCACGCGATCCTGCAGCGGAGCAGTACTGGCGTGTCGAGCGCCAGACTCTACGCCGACTGCCAGAGTCTGGTGCAATCGTTTTTCTGATCAGGATTTATCTGCACAAGCGGAGCGCAATCGAGCGCGATCCGGCAATCAAGTCGATTCTCAGCGCGCTACTGAACAGATTGCCGAGCGATGAAAAGCGCTACAAAGGGTTGGCGAGTTGATCAGGAACCGAGCAAGCGCATTGGGCCATTCTTCTGCATCGCGCGCTGATAGGCAGGACGCGCTTCCATCTGCTTGATCCAGCGCTGGCTGGCAGTGTATTGCTCATCCAACCCTCCGCGCCCCGACAGCGCGAACATGACAAAGCCCATCTGCACATCGGCGCCTGAAAACGCCTCACCCGCAAACCAGGTTGACGCCGTCAGCTGCGCTTCGATGGCCGCCATCGTCTTGCCGAGATTGTGATTCAAATAGGCGTCGCGGACTGCACGCGTCACTGGCTTGATGAAAGGCTTGATAAAAATCGGCGCCTGGCTGTCCATTCGATTCAGAAACAGCGCCAGAGTCAGCAAGTTCATCACACTGCCCTCGGCGGCATGCAACCATATGTTGTACTGGATGCGCTCCGCCGTTCCTGCTGCCGGTCGAAAACGATTCTCCTGATCGTACTGATCCAACAGGTATTCAATAATTGCTCCCGACTCGACAACCTCGGTCTCCCCATCAATGAGATAAGGCGCTTTGCCGAGCGTATGTTGCCCCTTCAAATCCGCCATCGCCTGACCGGTTTGCGGGTCACGACGATACTGCACCAACTCGTATTCCAGCTCCAACTCTTCGAGCAACCAGAGGATGCGAAACGAGCGTGAATTTTCGAGATGATGCAGTGTAATCATGTCAGTTCTCCTTGTTGGGAACTACTCGGCCGAGGTCAACGTAAATTTCAGCTGCGCTGCATCAGACAATGTAAACAGCAAATTCTTGTAGGCGATAGAACCATTTACAGACAGTTCCGGAATAAAAAGCTGGCCGAGTTGGGAACTGAAAACAGAGAATCCGGCTTCAACTTTTGCCAGCGGCACGATGCTATCCGTCCTGACCTGCACCACAACCTCAGGTGAAGTACTGAGAATATCAAGAGTGAGTTGCGCAATACCATCATTGCCACCATTCACCTTGATCGACACACCAGACCCTTCATCATTGAGCACATTCGGCGGCGTGAAACTACCACTGACAACGTTCATGTCCATGATGACCAGATTTTCCCGAAGCAGATTGCTGCCGTCGAAATTTATTACCGGAAGCGGAAACGACAGTCCGGAAATTTGCACGCGCTGTAGAGCGGCAATCGCATCGACAACTTCCATACCGTTTCCAAGCACCTGGCCAAAAACAGTGAAGCCCTCATCGACCGTATCAAGTCCGCTGTTGTCTCCAAGATTAATGAACCACTGGCTGGTGGCACTATTGACTTGTCCTCCCACGCGCGCCATCGCGATGGTGCCACGTGTATTTGAGACCGAGAACTCATTCTCAATAGTGGGACCAACGCGCAGAAAATCGATTGTTGTTGACCCTTCTTCAATCTTTAATTGTCCACCTTGAATAACAAAACCAGGTTCCGAACGATGCACAATACTGTCATCGTAGCGATCGGTGATGACATAGTTGATGAAGTTGGCCACTGTCTGCGGCGCGACATCATCGAATAGCTGCAGAAAGAATTCACCAAGATTGGTCTCAACTTGCACTACGGTTTGCGCCCACGCCCCCGGACTCGCCGCGAGTAGCAGCCCGAACACGGCGCCAAGAAATGAACGATGATGAACATGGCGCGAAGATCTGCGCCTGAGAAATTTGCTCGTGATTGCTTCAGTCATAACGATAAAAACGCCTGGATGCGAAATGCAGCAGCCAGTACCACTGCAGAGATAAATTAGCTACTTTGTCGGAATCGGCGACTATCTGGTCGCTGTAACGAAAACGGCGCAGCTATTGGGCTGCGCCGTTTGCCTGATCGAGTCAATAGTATCAGGGAAGCAGGCGTGGAACGAAGCGTGTCATGCCCTGAATTGGGCCGACTTCGCCTGCGTAGACATTGCCTTCCGCATCGACGGTAACACCCTCTCCCATTGAGCCTGTACCACCCATGCCTGAGGCACGCTCGGATACATGCTCTGGCACGAAATAATACACCTCACCTGTGCGCGCGCTACCGACACGCAGGCCTTTGCGCCAGCCGCCGGGGTTGTAGTTTGGATCGGATTCCGAATCAATCGCGTAGAGCATGTCATTACTGCGATCGATATACAGACCGCTAATGCGGCTGAACTGATACCAGGTGTCCAGATGCTCACCATCCTGAGTGAAAATCTGGATACGGTTGTTACCGCGGTCCGCAACGAACAGACGACCTTGCGAGTCCATGGCCAGTGAGTGTGGCGAGCGGAATTGACCGTCCTCAAAACCCCATTCACCGAACGAGCCTATGTAGCTGCCGTCAGGCTCCCACATAGTGATCCTGCTCTTGGCAGTCGGTCCGGGTTCTTCCTGGAACTGCGCAGTATGGGTTTCCGCAATAAATATGCGGCCATTGGGAGCGACCAGCACATCATTCGGTTCTGTCAGCGCATTGGGTGGATCACCCATCACGCCAGGCGTACCGATAGTAAGTAGTAACTCACCTGTGGGACTGAATTTCAGTACTGAGGAGCCGTGATTGCGCGCAGCAGGATTCTCCTCCAGCTCTCTTTCATTCGCCAGTCGCGCATCGGCAACCCAGATATTGCCTTCGGAATCGATATCCATGCCATGCGGCCAAATAATCTGACCAGCTCCCAGAGACGCGACCACACGCCCGCTAGGGTCGAGTTTCACCATCGGATCAACATCAGAAGTGGCACAGGAATTGGTGCCGCAGCGATCGCCAGCCCAGACATGCACGCCATCAATGTCGACATTCACGGCGCTGACTGATCCCCAGGAGCGACCATCAGGCAAGGTGCCGAAATTGCGCTGTGTCTCATAAGGGTTCGGTAAGTGGTTTACCGGTTGCTGTCCGGCATGGGCGGCTGGTTGAACGGCACCGCGCTGCGCAAGCGCCGAGCCGGATAGCAAGGAAAAGACGACCCCGGTCAGTCCTGCTCCCAGCAGAACGCGCGCCTTGAATGCAGAATTTTTTCTCATTGTTCACCTCTGGAATACTTCACGTATAAGTAACTACATGGCGCCGCCGGAGCCATCGCAAAAACTGCTCCACTGCACACGCCTTCCCCCTGATCAGTAACGCGATCCGCCGTCTCCGGATCCTCTCGGTTTTTGCATTCGCTGCCAGCGTATTGCTGCAGCGACAGACCGCGAGTCCCGACCCGATGAGGCAGCAAAATGGACTCTCACCTGGGGCTTGTCAAGCGAATCCGGGAGCAGGGTTTTACTCCTCAACACAAGTGCTGCTGGCTTCTCGCGATTGGCGGCAATCGCCCGATACTCCGCCACACTCCCGACGAATTCAGTACAGAAATGACCCACAAGCGACACGCAATACCACTTTTTTAACGGTTTTCTTCAGGCCTGGAATAATTCGAATCGTAATGAGTTTACTTATGTGACAAATAGATATAACGAAATTCAGGGCATTTTGTAGAGCGACCGCTCTACGAAAACCCCCGTATTATGCGCCCTCTCCGGCCAATGGCGTCAAATTGCACTTATTTTGATCACAAAGAATAAACCCTTCGAAAAAGAAGCTTTTTAGCTTGTGTGACAAGTTGTAACAGACTATGCTCCCGAAACGGATTTCCCTGTATCCCACACGTTGTGACGGAGAAATTCGTATAAAAAGAAGCTTCTTATATATAAAACCAATATTTGGAGAGAACATATGCAGTTCAGTATTCCCCATAAACGAAGTCTGCTTTGCACGGCAATCTCTTTGTCGCTGCTGCCGCTCTCAGGCGTCTCTGTAGCTCAGGACGATGTTGAGATCGAAGAACTCATTGTCACGGGCTCCTTTATCCGTCGCAGTGAAGGCTTTACCCAGGCATCACAGACTACTCAGCTCACCGCTGAGGATCTGGAAGCGGAAGGTACCCTGAACCTGGGCGAGGTTGTTCAGCAACTCTCATTTGTAAACGGTTCTGCCTCGGCAATTACCAACACGATTCAGGGCCAGGACTCCCGTACCACCAGCATCGACCTACGCGGTCTGGGCGCCAGCTCCACACTGACCCTGCTGGACGGCAAGCGCCTGGTTAATGAAAACGTCAATGGCTTGATCCCCACTATTGCAATCCAGCGTCTGGATATCGTTGCTGACGGTGCTGCAGCACTCTACGGTAACGAAGCGGTAGCCGGTGTGGTCAATTTCGTTCCTTACAAATCCTACGATGGCGTGAAGGTTGAAACCTTCGCTGAAGGCGACAGCCGCGGCGACTGGGATCACCATTCGATTCAGGCTATGTGGGGTGGCGAGATCGGCGATCTCGACGTCGTTGTAGCTGGTCAATTCCGCCAGCAATCGCGTCTGGGTTGGGATGAGCGTAATGTCCTGGCCAATTCTGGTCTGGTCTTCTCATCCAACGCGCCAGGTAACTACTACGTCCCTGATCGTGACGCCAATGGCGAATACACAGGTACACGCAGCTCGGCGGTTGAACCAAATTGTGCACCAGCCTCTGCCCGTACTGACTATCAGGTCGATGTTGCCAACAATCCCTTCGGCATGTCGCTGGGCGGCAACTGCTGGTTTGACTTCGGTGATAACCGTTCCTACTTCGAGCCAGAAGAAGACACCAAGCTGTTCATGAACGCGACCTGGGATTTCAGCGATGACCTGACCCTTTCTTTCCAGGGCCTGCGCACCAAACTAGGTGAGCTGCGTTATGAGTCCACTTCCAACCCAGGTAACTCACGCATTGGTGAGCTGCCAGCGGTACGTGGTGAGATTCCTGGCAACCCGTTCGCGGCAGTTGATGCCAACGGCAACCAGCTTTACGGTGTCGATGCGGATGGCAATGGCATTCCCGATCGTAACCCAGGTGTTGACCTGAACAACGACGGCTGGGATGACTACATTGTGGCCGGTATCGTTGACAATGGCATTCCATTGAACGAAGACGTTCAGACACGCCGTCTGCGTCCAATCAACAAGACGCATACTCGCTCAGCAGGCCACGCCCCTGACGGCGATAACATTCAGGATGGTCGCTACATCATCAGCCGCTACTCTTTTCAGGCTGACTTCACCGTACCATTCCTCGAAGGTTGGGAAGGTATGGCTGCCTATACCTACAACGAGAGTGATCTGCTGTTCACTTCCGGCCAGAACTTCGATATCGAAGAGATGAAGAAAGGCCTGAATTGTGACGTGGCCAATGATCGCGACGCGTGTTACAGCCCGTTCATGATTACCAACCCGGCTGACAACAACTCACTACAGGTAATGGATGCCATTGCAGCACGTGATACTGAGAGAACGCTGGATACACTCGGCACTATCGATATCGTACTGAATGGCGAACTGCCCCTGGGTGGTTTCGAGCTGCCAGGCGGCCCAGTCGGTGCGGCTGTTGGTTACCAATGGCGTGATGACTCCTACACCAATACGCCATCACTGGTTGAGATTGCCGGTGATACCTGGATTGGTGGCACCGAAGGAGAAAACATCACAACAGGTAATCGTGAAGTTGATGCGTATTTCTTCGAGATCGCAGCGCCTATCCTGTCCAACCTGGAAGCAACTGTTGCGGTTCGTCGCGAAGAGTTCTCTACTGGCCAGGCATCTACTGATCCCAAGTTCGGTCTGACCTGGGCACCAACTGACTGGTTGACTCTGCGTGCTACGCAAGGCGACGCCTTCATCGCACCAAGCCTGGAAGACCTGCTGGATCCAATTACCTGTGGCCTGTCCACGGTAACTGACCGCTTCGGTCCTTTCTCTGCCTTCACCACAGCGTGTGGCGGCGGTAATCCAAACCTGACCAACGAGACTTCAGAATCCAGACAGTTTGGCTTCGACGTGGTATTTGGTGACTTCGACGTGTCTGTAACCTGGAACGAAACAGACTTCTCAAATCGAATCATCGACATCAATGGCCAGGACATCATGGAACTGGACTTCCAGAACTTCAAGGATGCCACTGGTTTCGCAGGTACTGGTCAAGCGGGCAGTCAGCCAACAGAGCAGCAGCTGCGTGACTGGGTAGCCAACCCGCTGTCCAACAAAGACATCATTCGTGACCCGAATGATATCTTCACCATCCTGCAGGTGAACAACACCAGCACGATCAATGCTGAGACTGTAAAAGTTACCGCTTACGATGTTCAGGGTAACTACTCGTTCTCACTGGGTGATCTTGGTGATGTGCGTCTGGGACTGCAAGCTACTTACGTAGATGAGTTCCTGTATCAGTCTGACCCGACACAGCCTATTCAGGACGGTGCAGGCAAGTACAACGACAGCACCAGCGCGGCACCGGAGATTCCCAAGCTGAAAGCTAACCTGCGTGCAGGTTGGAGCCTGGGTAACCACAGTGTCAGCTCAACCATTCACTACGTGGATGACATTCCTGAGTATGATGGTCCTACCTACACCTTCATGGACTTCTTCGGTGGTACCTACCGTCCAGGTGGAATCACAGAGACGGGCGTGAAGCAATGGACCGACATGGATCTGTCCTACACCTACCGTGGCCTGAATGTATGGGATGGCGAAATGGCCTTCACACTGGGTTCACGCAACATCTTCGATCGCGAAGCACAGCGCTCGCCTGAGTTTGCTGGCGTGATCGGTGGTCTGCACGATCCACGTGGCCGCATCATCTACGGCCGACTGGTATACGACTTCTAAGACAGGGACTGACTTAGAATCTAACCAACAGAACCCGCTCCCTGCCAGGGGGCGGGTTTTTTTATGCGCGCGCCAATTAATCTCTGACAATCTTCGAATTGATTTAGCAAGCAAACTATTGCAAGGTAGCAACAGCTACGAAATATTAGCACTGTATAATTTTGCCTTCTGATGAAACGCTGATCGCGAGAAATAGCTGCTGAACGTAAATGCGCTCTGCGAGCAATACCCCGCTAACGGTAATCAACAGAGAATGAATCCGAAAGCAAAAACAAGAATAAGTTCAGAAGCACACACCCTACACCGCATGACCACAGTCAATCAGGCACTCTCCAAGGCAATTCACTTTCTCAATTCCGGTCAGCCCGGTAACGCTGAGCGATTGCTTCGTCAAATCTTGCAAAATGATCCAGAACATCCAGTTGCTCTGCACTTGCTCGGTGTGCTGGCCTATCGAGCCGGTCACAATGAAAATGCGATCAAGCTGATCAAAATGGCACTTGAGCTTCAGCCGGACTATCTTGCCGCGTTGAATAACCTTGGCAATATCTATCGCGATATTGGCTTACTCACTGAGGCGGAATCCTGCTATCGCAGTGCATTGGCGACTAATCCTCAATACGCTGAAGCACAGGCCAATTTAGCGCTAACCCTGCATAACCGGGGTCAATTACTTGATGCAGTGCAGGCATACCGACAAGCTCTGGCAATCAAACCAGGAATGACAGATGCTCTCAACAATCTGGGCAATGCACTGGAGCAGTTACATCAGAATGAGGAGGCAATTAAGTGCCTCAAAGAAGCGCTCAAAATCAGCCCTGGCAATGTCAACATACTCACTAATCTTGGCACTCTCTACCGCAAAACTGGCGACCTCGATGAGGCCATCGCCTGCCTCGAACAAGTGGCTCTGGAACAGCCAAAGTTTGCAGAAGCACACAATAAACTCGGTACTGCCTATCAAAAACAAGGTCGACTAATAGAGGCTATTGCCAGCTATCGCGCGGCACTGGAAGCCAATCCTGACTTCGCCGATGCGCACAGTAATCTTGGCAACGCACTTGAATTAACAGGCAGCTTGACCGAAGCAGAAACCAGCTATCGAAGGGCACTAAGTTTAGATCCGGAACTGAAGGCAGCAAATTCTGCATTAGGCAGCATTCTGATGGCGCAAGGGAAACTTGAAGAAGGACTTAGATTACAGAATAGCGCCGATGGCGTAATTAATTTCAGCCTTGATAGCGGTGTTAGTATTAGCAAAGCAGAACCACAATAACACAACGAAAACAGCAGAATTCCTATGAAACGCATAGAATTGGAAAACGCAGCAGCAATTCCGCACTTCATCGGCAGTTGGTTCCTCGAGCCTTTGGAGCTTTGCGATGAGCTCATCAATTTCTTCGAAAGCCAAGAGGGCAAACAGACCCAGGGTAAGACTGCGGGTGGCCTGAACTTAGACGCTAAAAAGTCCACAGACCTATCAATACGGCCACGCGATCTTGACGCACCGGAATATCAACCGGTGAGAGCGTATCTGGATGCGTTGTTCGTCTGCCACAAAGACTATATTGAGCAGTGGCCATTTCTGAAAACCATGCTGAGCAATGCTGAACTGGGTTCATTCAACATTCAGCGCTACCAACCAGGCGGGCATTTCCTCAAACCACACTCTGAAAGAACAACCGTGGGCACTTCTCATCGCGTACTAGCATGGATGACGTATTTGAACGATGTTACTGACGGCGGCGCTACAGAATTCTTGCATCAGAATATTTCGGTGCAACCCGAAAAAGGCAAAACTCTAATCTGGCCGGCAGAGTGGACACATGCGCATAAAGGCAATGTGGTGAATGAGGGCAGCAAATATATTATTACTGGCTGGCTACATTTTCCTTCACAGAATCTACCCGATGGTTCCAAGCCAACTTAAAATACCAGAATCTCCTGATCAACCCTTCCAGTTGCGCGCTTCTGCCGCCCGAAATCGTATTTTGAACCTGGCAATTCGGCCCAAAGTTTTCAGGGTCATTGGCTCTATTCAAAATACCAGCCGCCACACCCGTGGCGACTGGTTGCAATTTCTCGACTATCCAGACGCCCGACGACACCCTGAAAGCCGGGAAAATTTTAGCTGTTGTGGCTGAAATATAGATACTCTTCGTCGACGTAGATATCGTCGTTACCCTCACAGAGCAAGTGAAGCTGATGTTGCGCGTCATTCAGAGTTGTGGACTCTGATCCTACCCAGTGTACAGAACCAGAATCAATCAAATCCCAGCCTGAACCATTTTGCACATAAAGCAGATAAACGCACGAATTCGGCTCTCCGGTGACATCCCAGCTAACGGTTACATCGAATGTACTTCCGGGATTGTCATCGACATCCGCTTCCAAAGTGACTATTTCCACAGGCCCACCTGCGAGCGCAGCTGCGCTGACAAGGTAACAAAGTGTGAATGACAGTGTTTGCAGTAATTTCCTAAGCATGTTCCAAAATTCCTTTCGTAGATAACAAGGGCGATGCCATAACGAATCCGTTACGACCTGATTTTTTCTTTGAGCTTGCAAGCACCTCCAGACTACAGACCGCCTAACAGGTTGGCTGCAGGACTATTTCGTGAATTAAGTGCGAATGTCGCACCTGATTAACTATAGAAATTCCTTCATCACCAACCTGCGAGACACCGAAAATTGAGACAAGTGCTTGATATCAGGTTAATTACCTGCGGAGACATTAGTTGTGAAAGGCACAACTGGAAAGATGAGGAAATCCAGCTATTCAACGCCTTAACACTTCGAGTCCAACTATTTAGCACATAAAGCTAATTATCAGCCCATAGCCCGGATAGTATTTAGTGACATAAACTTTTTTCCTGGCTTTGTTACTACAACCCACTCCGCAACGGAGCGATAGCCGCCGATTCTGGCTGACCTCGGAGCATTGGACTCGAGCCAGCCAATCGACATTCCTTACGTGCCTAAGAATATATTGCCGAGCATTGTTTAGAAGTTAAAATATATAATAATTTCAATAAGTTGAAACTTTTTTCCCTTTACACAAGACAAAAAATCCTTATTATCGGACGCCGGCTCGGAGTGTACCTCGTGAAAATACTGCGTATTTTCTTTACTTCTATTGGTACTACGGTCACCGGGTTGCCCGCCGGCGGTTACTCCAAATCTCCGCTGGAAAAGTACCGATTCCATTGGTGCTGATTGATAGAAAGAAGCTTCTTAAAAAAATTAGAACTGGAGAGATATATGCAGTTTAAGATTCCACATAAGCGAAGTTTGCTATGCACGGCAGTTTCACTGTCGCTACTCCCTATCTCAGGGATCTCTGTAGCCCAGGACGGCATTGAAGAAGTTGTCGTAACAGGCTCCTTTATCCGCCGCAGTGAAGGCTTTACCCAGGCATCACAGACTACTCAGCTCACCGCTGAGGATCTGGAAGCGGAAGGTACCCTGAACCTGGGCGAGGTTGTTCAGCAACTCTCATTTGTAAACGGTTCTGCCTCGGCAATTACCAACACAATTCAGGGTCAGGACTCCCGTACCACCAGCATCGACCTACGCGGTCTGGGCTCCAGCTCCACACTGACCCTGCTGGACGGCAAGCGCCTGGTTAACCAGAACGTCAACGGCTTGATCCCCACTATTGCAATCCAGCGTCTGGATATCGTTGCTGACGGTGCTGCAGCACTCTACGGTAACGAGGCGGTAGCCGGTGTGGTCAATTTCGTTCCTTACAAATCCTACGATGGCGTGAAGGTTGAAACCTTCGCTGAAGGCGACAGCCGCGGCGACTGGGATCACCATTCGATTCAGGCTATGTGGGGTGGTGAAATCGGCGATCTCGACGTCGTTGTAGCTGGTCAATTCCGCCAGCAATCGCGTCTGGGTTGGGATGAGCGTAATGTCCTGGCCAATTCTGGTCTGGTCTTCTCATCCAACGCGCCAGGTAACTACTACGTCCCTGATCGTGACGCCAATGGCGAATACACAGGTACACGCAGCTCGGCGGTTGAACCAAATTGTGCACCAGCCTCTGCCCGTACTGACTATCAGGTCGATGTTGCCAACAATCCCTTCGGCATGTCGCTGGGCGGCAACTGCTGGTTTGACTTCGGTGATAACCGTTCCTACTTCGAGCCAGAAGAAGACACCAAGCTGTTCATGAACGCGACCTGGGATTTCAGCGATGACCTGACCCTTTCATTCCAGGGCCTGCGCACCAAATTGGGTGAGCTGCGTTATGAGTCCACTTCCAACCCAGGTAACTCACGCATTGGTGAGCTGCCAGCGGTACGTGGTGAGATTCCTGGCAACCCGTTCGCGGCAGTTGATGCCAACGGCAACCAGCTTTACGGTGTCGATGCGGATGGCAATGGCATTCCCGATCGTAACCCAGGTGTTGACCTGAACAACGACGGCTGGGATGACTACATTGTGGCCGGTATCGTTGACAATGGCATTCCATTGAACGAAGACGTTCAGACACGCCGTCTGCGTCCAATCAACAAGACTCACACTACCTCAGCAGGCCACAGCCCTGACGGCGATAACATTCAGGATGGTCGCTACATCATCAGCCGCTACACTTTTCAGGCTGACTTCACCGTACCATTCCTCGAAGGTTGGGAAGGTATGGCTGCCTATACCTACAACGAGAGTGATCTGCTGTTCACTTCCGGCCAGAACTTCGATATCGAAGAGATGAAGAAAGGCCTGAACTGTGACGTGGCCAATGATCGCGACGCGTGTTACAGCCCGTTCATGATTACCAACCCGGCTGACAACAACTCACTACAGGTAATGGATGCCATTGCAGCACGTGATACTGAGAGAACGCTGGATACACTCGGCACTATCGATATCGTACTGAATGGCGAACTGCCCCTGGGTGGTTTCGAGCTGCCAGGCGGCCCAATCGGTGCGGCTGTTGGTTACCAATGGCGTGATGACTCCTACACCAATACGCCATCACTGGTTGAGATTGCCGGTGATACCTGGATTGGTGGCACCGAAGGAGAAAGCATCACAACAGGTAATCGTGAAGTTGATGCGTATTTCTTCGAGATCGCAGCGCCTATCCTGTCCAACCTGGAAGCAACTGTTGCGGTTCGTCGCGAAGAGTTCTCTACTGGCCAGGCATCTACCGATCCCAAGTTCGGTCTGACCTGGGCTGCAACTGACTGGTTGACTCTGCGTGCTACGCAAGGCGACGCCTTCATCGCACCAAGCCTGGAAGACCTGCTGGATCCAATTACCTGTGGCCTGTCCACGGTAACTGACCGCTTCGGTCCTTTCTCTGCCTTCACCACAGCGTGTGGCGGCGGTAATCCAAACCTGACCAACGAGACTTCAGAATCCAGACAGTTTGGCTTCGACGTGGTATTTGGTGACTTCGACGTGTCTGTAACCTGGAACGAAACAGACTTCTCAAATCGAATCATCGACATCAATGGCCAGGACATCATGGAACTGGACTTCCAGAACTTCAAGGATGCCACTGGTTTCGCAGGTACTGGTCAAGCGGGCAGTCAGCCAACAGAGCAGCAGCTGCGTGACTGGGTAGCCAACCCGCTGTCCAACAAAGACATCATTCGTGACCCGAATGATATCTTCACCATCCTGCAGGTGAACAACACCAGCACGATCAATGCTGAGACTGTAAAAGTTACCGCTTACGATGTTCAGGGTAACTACTCGTTCTCACTGGGTGATCTTGGTGATGTGCGTCTGGGACTGCAAGCTACTTACGTAGATGAGTTCCTGTATCAGTCTGACCCGACACAGCCTGTTCAGGACGGTGCCGGCAAGTACAACGATACTACCAGTGCAGCGCCTGAGCTGCCCAAGCTGAAAGCTAACCTGCGTGCAGGTTGGAGCCTGGGTAACCACAGTGTCAGCTCAACCATTCACTACGTGGATGACATTCCAAACTATGATGGTCCTACCTACACCTTCATGGACTTCTTCGGTGGTACCTACCGTCCAGGTGGAATCACAGAGACGGGCGTGAAGCAATGGACCGACATGGATCTGTCCTACACCTACCGTGGTCTGAATGTATGGGATGGCGAAATGGCCTTCACACTGGGTTCACGCAACATCTTCGATCGCGAAGCACAGCGCTCGCCTGAGTTTGCTGGCGTGATCGGTGGTCTGCACGATCCACGTGGCCGCATCATCTACGGCCGACTGGTTTACGACTTCTAAAATGGTCGGCAAACAAAACATTGCCATGCAATGAAACAGAAAGGGCTCCTTACGGAGCCCTTTTTTTTTGGAGTGTGTCTCGTCCTGAAATAGCACGTCACCTGACAACCTGTTGATGAGAAACACTAAAACTTTCCGATCCAGACTCACCCAACGTGATTACACCCTCACACTAAAAAGGCGGCCGGCTAACTGTGGCTGTCGATTTCTCTTTATGTGTTGCCCGCGCATTTTGGGACGTGGCAATTTAGTGCGGACTTACCTGGATAAGTACGTCTGCGTTGCATGATCATATCAAACTGTGCACCTGAGCGAGATTACAGAGAGGAAGCACTCGTCCTCGACCTTGAATCAATTCATCGACGCCTGCTTTCTGTCCGGCTCAGGCATTCCAATAAATAACTTTCGAATACAAAATATTTCTTGCCGAAACGCTAAAGTTGGATTATTAATGCGCGAAATGATGCCATGTTGGGCATCGGCCTTTCAGGGGTAAAACAATGGATTCAACTACAGAATCTGTACTGGTTGCGATTCGCAAAATCATCCACGCGTCTGACGTGCATTCTCGCTATATCAGAAGAACTACCGGTCGCACTTCTCCACAATTGTTACTGTTAAAAGCAATTGCCAGCACACCGGGCGCAAGCATTGGCCAACTGGCCGAGCAAATCAGTCTAAGCCAGGCAACCACAACGACTATTCTGGACAAGCTGGAAAATGAAGGCCTGGCGCAACGAATTCGCTCTTCGTCTGACAGACGGAAAGTGCATGTGGCTGTAACGGAAGCCGGTCAAGCACTCTTGCAATCAGCACCCTCACCCCTGCAAAGTCAGTTCATTCAACGATTCGAGAGCCTGCGCCCGCACGAGCGTACCGCGCTGCTATCTTCTCTGCAGCATATCGCCGATCTGATGGAAGCCTCGCCTGAATCCAGCGCACTCCTGGCCACATTGCCTGCCATCGACTAATCCTTGCTCGCGCTCTCTCCGGCAGCACAAACTGTCACTACTCGCTAATCGCATTATTTCCAAATCAAAACATTTAACGATCGCTTCTAACCGGAACAATACTTCCAGCTAGAAGCAACTCGTTAGAGTAAATACCTGACGTAGCTCTGGCGCCTCCAGTTAGGTCGCATAAATAAAGGCCTCTAACCAGACACATCGAATATTCTCCCACGCGCAATCCATCTAACTAGACAGATGCCGTAATGCCAGATTGTTTACATCTATATTTATTCTTATTAATCAATAACTTATAAGTTAATTTCGCTTTACTGTGAGACTAATTCCGTTACCATCTGTTGCAGACACGCAGCATGTGTCTGGTGTAGGCGTCATTTTGTCGCCACTAAAACAATCAAAAACTCTTTACAAAAATAGGAATAAACCCGGCTGTAATTTTGAGGCCGCAAGTTTATAAGCCTGTCCAAAATCACTATTTGGAGAGATAGTATGCAGTTTAGAATCCCCCACAAACGAAGTCTGCTATGCACAGCAATCTCTATGTCATTGCTGCCGCTCTCTGGCGTCGCTGTTGCACAGGACGACGTCGAGATCGAAGAGCTCATTGTTACCGGCTCTTTTATTCGTCGCAGTGAAGGCTTCACCCAGGCTTCCCAGACAACTCAGCTCACCGCTGAAGACCTGGAAGCGGAAGGAACCCTGAACCTCGGTGAGGTTGTTCAGCAACTCACTTTCGTAAACGGTGCCGCTTCTGCGATTACCAACACAATTCAAGGCCAGAGTTCCCGCGTTACCAGTATCGACCTGCGTGGTCTAGGCGCCAGCTCCACACTGACGCTGCTCGACGGCAAGCGACTGGTTAACGAAAACGTCAATGGTCTGATCCCCACTATTGCGATCCAGCGTTTGGATATCGTGGCGGACGGTGCGGCCGCACTGTACGGTAACGAGGCGGTAGCCGGTGTGGTCAACTTCGTACCTTACAAATCCTATGATGGCCTGAAGATCGAAACCTTCGCTGAAGGCGATAGCCGCGGCGACTGGGACCACCACTCCATGCAAGCGATGTGGGGCGGCTCTGTCGGCGATCTGGATGTGGTAGTTGCCGGACAATTCCGTCAACAGTCCCGTCTGGGTTGGGACGAGCGTAACCTGCTCGCTAACTCGGGTCTGGTGTTCTCATCCAACGCGCCCGGTAACTACTATGTCCCGAACCGTGATGCGAACGGACAGTATACCGGCACTCGTTCCAACCGTGCCGATCCGAACTGTGCGCCAGCCTCACAGCGTACTGACTATCAAGTAGATATAGCCAATAACGCCTACGGTATGAATCTGGGTGGCACCTGCTGGTTCGACTTCGGTGACAATCGTTCCTACTTCGAACCGGAAGAAGACACCAAGTTCTTCGTCAATGCAGCATGGGATTTGAGCGACGACCTCACCCTGTCTTTCCAGGGTCTGCGCACAAAACTGGCCGAGAGAACGTATACCTCTACTTCCAACCCGGGTAACTCCCGTATTGGTGAATTGCCAGCAGTGCGTGGTGAGATTCCTGGCAACCCGTTCATGGCAGTCGATGCCAATGGCAATCAACTCTACGGCGTCGATGCCAATGGCGATGGCGTACCAGACCGAAATCCAGGTGTCGACCTGAACAACGACGGCTGGGACGACTATATCGTGTCAGGGATCACAAATAATGGTGTACCACTACACGAAGACGTGCAGGCCAGAACTCTGCGCCCAATCAACAAGACGCATACCCGTTCCAGCGGTCATTCTCCTGATGGCGATAACCTGCTGACCGGTCGCTATCTGATTCAGCGTTATAGCTTCCAGGCCGACTTTACCGTTCCATTCCTGGAAGGTTGGGAAGGTATGGCTGCCTATACCAAGAACTCCAGCGACCTGTTGTTCATCTCTAACCAGAACTACGATATCACTGCGATGCAGAAAGGTTTGAACTGTGACGTGGTCAATGATCGCGACGCCTGTTACAACCCCTTCTTCGTTGTGAATCCGGCGGACAATAACTCGATCCAGGTCATGGACGATATCGCTGCCCGCGACCAGGAATCTACACTTGATACCCTGAACACTGTCGACATCGTTCTGAACGGCGAGCTGCCACTAGGCGGCTTCGAACTGCCAGGCGGACCGATCGGTGCAGCCGTAGGCTATCAATGGCGCGATGACTCCTATACCAATATCCCGTCTGCCGTCGAAATCGCTGGCGACACCTGGATTGGTGGAACAGCGAAAGAGAATGTCACCACGGGCAACCGTGAAGTAGATGCTTACTTCTTCGAGATCGCAGCACCTATCCTGTCCAATCTGGAAGCTACCATTGCGGTACGCCGCGAAGAGTTCTCCACTGGTCAGGAGTCTACAGATCCGAAATTCGGTCTGACCTATGCGCCAACTGACTGGCTGACACTGCGTGCCACACGCGGCGACGCCTTCATTGCGCCCAGCCTCGAAGACCTGTTCGATCCTGTGACCTGTGGATTGTCTACGGTTACTGACCGTTTCGGTCCTTTCTCGGCCTTCACCACAGCCTGTGGTGGTGGTAACCCGACGCTAACCAATGAGACTTCCGAGTCTACCCAGTTCGGTTTCGACCTGGCATTCGGTGACTTCGATATGTCTGTGACATGGAATGAGACAGACTTCAAAAATCGTATCATCGATATCAACGGTCAAGACATCATGGAGCTGGACTTCCAGAACTTCAAGGATGCCACTGGCTTTGCTGGTGACGGCAGAACTGCTGCCACTCGTCCGAGTGAACAACAGCTGCGTGACTGGGTAGCCAACCCTGCGTCGGACAAAGACATTATTCGCGACCCGAATGATATCTTTACCATTCTGCAGGTTAACAACACCAGCACCATCAATGCTGAGTCTGTGAAAGTAACCGCCTATGACGTACAGGCGAACTATGCTTACAGCCTGGGCGACCTTGGTGACCTGAGTTTCGGCCTGCAAGGTACTTATGTTGATGAGTTCCTGTACCAGTCCAACCCGACACAACCTGTCGTCGATGGCGCTGGCAAGTACAACGACACAACCAGCGCAGCGCCTGAGTTGCCACGATTCAAACTCAATCTGCGTACTGGCTGGACCATGGGTAATCACGCGGTCAGCACTACCGTGCACTACCGGGATGATATCCCCGTGTACGATGGCCCGACCTACACCTTCATGGATGCCTTCGGCGGTACTTACCGTCCAGGTGGAATCACCACTACAGGTGTTAAAGCGTGGACCGATATGGACCTGGCCTACACCTACCGTGGTTTGAACCTGTGGGACGGCGAGTTGGCCTTCACACTGGGTTCACGCAACATCTTCGATCGTGAACCGCAGCGCTCACCTGAGTTCGCTGGTGTTCTCGGTGGTCTGGACGACCCACGCGGCCGCATCATCTACGGCCGTCTGGTGTACGATTTCTAAGTCAGAGACTGACTTAGCAATCAAAACCAACAAAGCCCGCCCTCTGCTAAGAGGGCGGGCTTTTTTTTGTGGCTTATCACACCCTATCTTTCGGCAATTGAAAAGGCATGCAAGTAGATTGCACTGTCTCTCAGTGCCCTCGAGCGCGACTGTGGGAAGGCAGGGCTTCCATGTCTCCCTACAAACGCTTGGTCAGTACCAGCAGTGTAATCGGATTCCTCCTCACTGCTGTGCACCTGATGCACAGCAGTGATCAAAGAAAACCAAAGAGTGTAACTCTCAGCACCGGTGCAATGTTCGGAGTGACCACACCCTCAAGTTGGGTGTGGCAATCCATTTCTTTACCGGCCTGTAAGATCAGTTTTGCGTGACACTCTGAAGAGTAAACTGTAACAGATTGGCATCTGTCAGCTTCAATACGAGATTGGAGTAAGTTACGACACCATCAACTCCGAGCTCCGGAATAGTCAGTGTTTCGCTTGCAGCATCATATGTCGCCATGCCGTTCACAGTCGCGGATAGTGCCGCAACAGATTCTGGTACTACCTGAATCACGACCTGGGGAGCATCTTGCACAACAGTCAGTTGCAGTGCGAGTAGACCAACGCTACCGGCATCAACCTGCAAAGCGATTCTCTGAGCAGCACTGTCGAAATTGTTGACTGGCGCACTCTGCTCAACTGACATGATCACTTGTACGAGATTGTCTCGATTAAATGCACCACACTCCACAGTGAAATTGCCATCATAGTTCAGAGTCGGCACTGCAGGGCTCGGATCCAACGGGACGCGCCATAAATCGATGATCTCATCAGCAACCGACAGCCCCTCTACTATTTCGCCGATTACGATCGGGGCCGTATCTTGATCCTGCGCGACATTATTTCCCAGATTGACCAGATACTCACCAGTCAATACAGCAGGATTGTTTGAGTTCCGAACCATAGCGATAGTGCCAGTGGCATTGGCAAGGCCAGTAGGTTCTGCAGGCTGGGCTGTACCGAAATTGACTTCCTGAGGCCCCTGACTGCAGCTGTCGAACGTATAGCGGCCGCCGACAAAGAAGGAGTTTGCAGCAAAATGCAAATACGTGAAGTGGTACTTGCCCGCCTCGATATCACTGGTGAAACGCGCTACTGTGTTAGGCGCAAGATTGTCGTACAGTTGGACCTTGAATTCACCAAGCGCGGTTTCAATCGTAACCAGGGACTGCGCATAGGCTGCCGAGGGCAGTGCAGTCAGCGACAAAAGGATGGCCAGCACTTTGCCGGCCAGGATTATAGATAGTTTCTTTTCCAACGGATTTCTCTCCCTCAACAGCATATCCCGCCAGAGCCTGGCGCCTCCACACCTTCCGGGCATGGTCAGGGTACAAAGATCGGCTACGGCGGTTTAATCTTTCAGCAGCACGCATCTTATAGCAGGCTGACCACAAACCAAAGTGAGCCCGCGCACACCTGCCTTCGAAAAAGAAGAGGCAACAAAAAAGAGGCGACCATGTGGTCGCCTCTCTGGAAATATTACTCAGCCTGACTGGCTGAGAGCAGACTGACTATTCGCTAGTCAATACGCACGATACCCACCTGATTGCTGCTACTCTGGTGAATCAGCAGATCGCCACTCTCTGTAACCCAGGTATGCCGAATAATGCCGACTCCGGACGGAATGGCCCAGCTCTGAAAGCTCTCGTCTTCGGGATCAAAGCGCACGAGTGCATCAGGACGCATACCCGACTCGTTGTACCAGATCACATCGTCAATAACCGCCATGGAGTAAGGATGCGAGCTCGGGCCACTGGGCGAATCCCATTGCGTAATCTCGCCACTCACTGGATCGAGTCGGCCAATCTTGCCCATAGTAGAATTCACGAACCAGACAATACCCTGACTATCTATATCGAGGCGGCGGATACGCGTGCGCTCATCAGGAACCTCGAAATAACGGATTTCCATCGAATCGGGATGCAGGGCACCAAGTTTGTTGGTGCCATTGAAGGCTACCCAGACGGTTCCCTGTTGATCCACTTTGATGCCATAGGGCCGCGGTTCAACGTCAATCTCCCGCAGATCACCCGTGTCTGGATTCAGGCGTCCCAGCATTGCCGCCCCTTGTGACGTGAAATACAGATTGCCATTGGGATGAAACACAGCTGAATGGGGATCTCGCGCCTGGGTCTTGTACTCGGTAATCAGCCCTGTTTCCGGATCCAACATGCCAATTGTTCCGTTGCTGTTTCCGGTATACCAGATGTTGCCGTCGGCATCAGGCACGATGGTATGGGGACGGGCCGCTGGAGGAAGACGGAACTCTTCCATGAAGCCAGTCGTCGGATCGAGGCGGCCAGCGAGCGATGCCCACATCCCGGTCCACCAGATAGCACCATCAGGAGACTCGACCGGGTCACGGGAACGCTGCCCAAGAGTCGGCACTGTCCATTCGATAATTTCAATGTTGGTGTCGCCGGCGATTAGCGTTGGTCGCCGACTGGGATCGACCGGATAGTGTTCGGCAAGATAATCTGCGATCGTATTCGCCTGCGAATCCGGCAGTTCGATCATGGTCGAGAATACGCGTCGCCACTCATCAGCTGATTCGTACCCTGCTGAGCGCGTTATGTTGGCAGTACTGTGACAGCTGGTACAAGCCGCCATCACCAGTTCTTTGCCCTGACCTTCCGGCAACGCATCAGTGCTGCGTTGTGCCTGAGCCATGGCTGGCCAGCCAATAAAACTCACTGCAGCTAATATACACGCCACTAGTCGAGTTGCCTGGCAGAATCCTCTCTGCATTAGCGCACTGCAATCCTTGCCTGTGCCTGTCTGATAACCACGCATCGCTCTATACCCCTGACTCTTATTGGAGAATGGAATTGCAGAATTGAAACTCGTCAAACTCTACCCACTCACCTTCTCCAGAGCAATATCTACCGCATCCTCTGCGACGGAGTTCAACTTTCTTGCGATACACGTTTGCAAGCCATCGTTTGCTCAGTTCCAATCGCAGTTTCATTGCTCGTTTCATTGGTATTTCAATGACAGTTTCATTGGCAGTTCCAAAGCTGATTCCCTTTTATTGTTACGCGGCTGTCGCGAAATGAGTCGATCAATGCGGTTGCGAAAGTGCAAAACGCCGTAGCTATGCGATTCCAAAAGATGCGGCATAGATCAAGGTTAATGAGGATGCTATACGAATGCATAGCAATCCTGAGATGTGGCGTGAGGTAACACATTGTCCTTGCGCAGAAATCAAAGGCTAGGGTTTACCCCCGGTATTCGTAAGAGAATTCCAAAATCTGTAAAAATATTGAGACAAATACTGGTCTCGCAACAGTGAATGCAGCGTACCCGAGAGTTAAATCTAATCTATAATTGTTATTCCATAACGATGTGGTAGCCGGACAGCAGAATAATGTGCAAATCCCCAACCAGTCCCGCCAAAATCCGGTTGCTGAAGACGCTTTTTCTAGGCCTGCTGTTTTGCTACAGCGGTGCCGTGCATTCACAGGTCGAGGCAAATCTGACTGGCGAACGAATTCTCGTCTTGCATGGCGTCTGGTCTGCGCAATTTTGGGAGTGGGAATTTGATACGCGCTTTCATGAACTTATCGAGCAGATCGAAGAATCTGAAATTCACATCAGCTCAGCCTATCTTGGCGTCGCACAGAACCCATCAGCAGAAACACTCGCCAGACAGCGCGCCAATATAGAAGCGGTTATCGACGAACAGGATGTCGATCTGATTGTGGCCGTGCTACCTCCGGCTATCAGCTTTCTCAATAGCCTAACTCTCCCGGATGGACTGCCAGTAGTACTCGTTCTCCCGGACGAAACGAACATACCGACATTCGCCGAGAGAAACACCGCCATTGTCCCGTCGGCCTGGCGTGTTGCAATGGAAGGCACCCTGCAGCAAATCATCACCCTGCTGCCACAGACCACCACGGTCGAAGTCATGGTCGGCAATGGCCCTGGCGATCTGAGCTATCTGGAACGATTCCGTGAAGTGGCGACCGACTTTACAGAGCAACTGACCTTTCACTACACCGTAGGTGTACCGCGCGACACGCTTGTCGACCGTGTGGGATCGATGCCACAAACCTCTGTCATCATCAATCTGCCGTTCGAGAGCTCTGGGCCTGAGTACTCCCAGGAATTGTCAGATTCACTACAACGCCTGACCGATGCGTCCAGTGTGCCCGTGTTTGGCACTTACGACTCCTTGCTCCGCTACGGAATTGCCGGTGGCCATCTGACGTCAGTGCGCGACTATGCAACCCAGGCAGTCGAGCACAGCCTGGCACTTTTGCAAGGCAGGACTGTGGCTACCCCAACTGGACGTGCTTCAACAATTTACAACTGGGATCGCATCCAGCATTGGGACCTGCCGATCAACCGTCTGGCTGGGGAAGTCGAAGTACTCGGCGAGCCGAACAATCTGTTCCAGGATTACCCGGCATTCAGCGCATTGACCCTGAATGTCATCGCGCTACTTGCGATCGGCCTTATCTTCATGATGTACCGCTACCGACAGCTCGAACAGGCGCGCAACCTTATCGCCAGCAAGGAACGTCAGGTCCGCGAGAGCGAGGCGCGCTATCGGCTGGTCACCGACAATGTCGCCGACATCATCTGGGTCTGGGAGGAAGGGACCGACACGCTGAAATACTGCAGTCCCTCGATCCAGAATGTCACCGGCTTCACAGTCAGCGAAGTGCTGCAAATCCCGATTTCCAGGATGATGAACGCAGAAGACTACAAACTGCTTACCCGCTCATTCTCCGACCCCAACGCTCCAACTCTCACCCGGCAGATTCAGCTACATCACAAGAATGGACACGGTGTCTGGGCCGAGATGGCTGTGCAGGTAGCACGCACACTGGACAATGGCAAACGCGAATGGGTAGGCGTATCGCGCGACATTACACAACGCAAGCAGTATGAAATCGAGCGCAAGAATCTTGAGAACCAGATGCGGCAGACGCAAAAACTGGAGTCGCTGGGCACACTCGCTGGCGGCATCGCTCACGACTTCAACAACATCCTGACTGTCATCATCGGTATCACCGATATGTTGAAACTGGAATCCGATGGCAAGGAGTCGTCACACAAGCTGCTCGATCGCTTGCACAAGGCGGCCGACAAGGCACGCGTACTGGTACAACAGATTCTGACCTTCAGCCGCCAATCGAAAGGCGAACGCACAGCCATCGATCTCGGCGAGATAGTCGAGCGCAATCTGCAACTACTCAGTGCCGGCAAACCCGGCAACGTCCAGCTCAGCGCTGAAATAGCGAACGAAAAATTGCGCCTCATCGCCAATAGCAATCAGGTTGATCAGGTCATTATCAATCTGGTCAGTAATGCCATGGAGGCAGTCGCCGGCAAGGAAGGCACCATTACCCTCTCCGCTTCAGCACGCACCGTGAAAACCGCCCTCAGCCTCACCCATGGGCAACTCTCACCCGGCAAGTATGTCTGCTTCGAAGTGCAGGACAATGGCAGCGGAATGAGCAATGAGGAGTTGGACAAGGCCTTTGATCCCTTCTATACCAGCAAGGATCTCGGCAGCGGCATGGGGTTGGCGATCGTTCACGGCATTGTCATGGATCATGGTGGCGCAATCGATATTGTCTCGCAGCCCGGTACCGGCACAACGCTGCAAGTACTCCTGCCCGCATCCTCATCCACTGCGGACAGCGACGCTGAGCAAGTGCCAGCACGCCTCGCGACACTGAAGTCCAAACGCATTATCGTGGTAGACGATCAGGTGGAATTACTTCAGGTTGTCGCCGATATGTTGCAACAACTCGGTCATCACTGCATCACCTGCGCTGACCCGAGAGAAGCCTTGGAGGTTATCCGGCAACAGGCGACGGATCTGGATCTCATCATTACTGACTACGCCATGCCGGAAATGAATGGCGTTGAACTCATGGAGCAGTGCCAACGCTATTGTCCCGACATCCCGATCATCATCAGTACAGGCTATGCAGAGCATGCAACCAACCTCACTCGCATGATCAAGCAGGACCCGGGACATTTTGGCGTGCTCGACAAACCCTATGATCTGGCAAAGTTACGCGCGGTTGTCGATCAGGCCGTCCTCGAAAACGCCAACTGATCAGGCCATAATCTACTCTCGTTCCGGACTCAGAAGTTCTACAAGGTCCACGAGGCTGCTCACATTGTGGGCGGATCGAAAATCATCCACATAGGGCAGCATTGCGCGAATACCACTGGCGCGTGGCTCAAAATCAGCGAAGCGTAAAAGCGGATTTAACCAGACCAAACGGCGACAGGATTTGGCGAGCCGCTGCATCTCCTTGTCGAGCCCACGCCCTTCCCCTCTGTCCAGACCGTCACTGATCAGCAACACCAGCGCACCTTGCGCGAGTACTCTGCGCGACCAGAGCCGATTGAAACTGCGCAGGCTTTCTTCTATGCGTGTGCCGCCAGACCAGTCCTGCACGACCTGCGCACTGGCGGCCAGGGCCTTATCCACATCCCTGAAGCGGAGTTGTCGGCTGATATTGCTGAGTTGCGTTCCGAACACAAAGCTATGGACACGATCGCGATCGTTGCTCACGGCATGCATGAAGTGCAGAAACATGCGCGAATAGACACTCATTGATCCAGAAATGTCACACAGCACTACCACTGGCGATTGTCGCAATCTCCGTTGTTGTTTCTTAAGCGGCATCAGCCCGTCTGCGCGCAGTGCCGCTCGGAGGCTCGCGCGCATATCGAGTCTCGGACCCGTTACCCCGGGCCTGAATCGGCGACTCGGCAAATCATCCGCAGGCAATCGCAATCGCCGCAACATCGTCTCGGCTTCCTGCAACTCCTCGACCGACATCGATTCGAAATCCTTCTGCTGCAGGCTTTCCTGCCGCGAGGCTGTCTGGCTAAGTTCCAGCACTTGTTCGGTGCTTGCTTGCTCTGACTGAGCATCCTCCTCAGCCAGTTGTTCCGCGAGGCGACGGGCCACATTCTCATCCTCGCTGTCCTCAAGCCCGGCTCCTGCAGAATAAGGCATGGCCAGCGATCGACGAAGGTGACTTTGCCGCCAGTAAAGAGCAAACGCCTTGTGAAAAAGATCACGGTGCTCATGGCGCTGGATAAAAAAGGAGAACAGGCAAGTTTCCAGATCATTTGGGTCGCGAATTCCCAGACGCTGGACTGCCGCTACGGCGGCGATGATCGTGCCCGTACCAATCCTGAGATTCATCCGCCGCAGCAGTCGTGCGAACAACACGACGTGATCCGCCAGACCATCAACTGGTTTGAATTGAGATTGCTCAGTCAAAGTATCGTTCATTGCCAGAGATGCTGTTCTGATTGATTGGCGCATGGAGTACGAGCAGCAGGAGAATAATCACACCCAGCAAGATAAACCGTTCTGCACCGGATACGGTGTTCAGAGTTGACTGATGTCCTGCTCAAGCTGCGCCAGCAGTTCCGCTGCACGATCGCCGCGAATCTGTTCAATGTCATCCTGATATTTGAGCAGAGCACCCAGCGTGCGCTCGACCGCCTGCGCATCAACAGTTGCTGTCTGCAAGTGCTGCAGCGCCTCAGCCCAGTCCAGCGTTTCGGCAATGCCTGGCGGCTTGAACAGATTCTCTTTGCGCAGCCGCTGTACGAAATTTACCAGTTGTGTTGCGATCGCGTCGCCAATACCGGGTAGCCGGGCACGAACAATCGCCAATTCTCGCCGAGCATCGGGATAGTCCAGCCAATGATAGAGACAGCGTCGTTTGAGGGCATCATGAATTTCCCGCGTTCTGTTCGACGTAATCAGCACCAGCGGTGGGGTCTCCGCCTTGATCGAGCCGATTTCAGGAATTGTGATCTGGAATTCAGAAAGTAACTCGAGCAGATAGGCTTCGAAAGGTTCATCCGCACGATCCAACTCATCAATGAGCAACACAGGTGGCAGATTGGGCTTGTCAGCTGTGCTGCGCAGAGCCTGGAGTAAGGGTCTGGCGATGAGGAACTCTTCAGTGAACAAATCCTGCGTCAATGTCTCGCGATCCACACCGTTCGAACTTGCCTCGGCCAGGCGAATCTCGAGCATCTGGCGACTGTAGTTCCATTCGTAAACTGCTGATGCGACATCGAGGCCTTCATAACATTGCAGGCGAATGAGCGGGCGGCCGAGACCAGCCGCCAGCGCTTTGGCAAGCTGTGTCTTGCCAACGCCGGGCTCGCCCTCGAGAAACAGGGGCCTACCCATCTGCAGTGCGAGAAAAAGTGTCGTCGCCAGTGAGCGATCGGCCAAATACTGTTGTGCGAGCAGAAAATCTTCTACGGCTTCGATGCTGTCCGGCAAGTTCGTGTTCATTGGCGGAAGTGAATGCTGCTAGAGACAGGCCGAGAGTGCGCGCTTGGCGAGCACTTTGACCAATTGGGCGCGGTATTCGGCAGTTGCATGAATGTCCGCATTCATTTTGGCAACCGGAATCTCCACCGCATCGATACTTGCTACGTCCAGCTTGTGAGCGAGAGCCTCTTCGATCCTTAGCGCCCGATGCGCGCAAGGGGTTGCCCCCGTTACCGCAACTTGCGCTTTGCCATCGAACAGCGCAACGAAAACGCCGGCGATTGCATAGCGAGACGCCGGGTTGGCGAATTTGCTGTAAGCGGCACGCTGTGGACAGGGAAAGTTTACTCGCAACACGAGTTCCTGTTCATCGAGCGCAGTCTCAAACATACCAGTAAAAAACGCGTCTGCTGCGATTTCCCGCTTGTTCGTAACCACCGTGGCCCCGAGCGCCAGAAGCGCAGCCGGATAATCTGCAGCCGGGTCATTATTGGCAATAGAGCCTCCCAACGTGCCTCGATTGCGCACAGCAGGATCGCCAATCTCATTGGCCAGACTTGCCAATGCAGGCAAGGCATCACGTACCGCCGCCGAAGCAGCGACCTCTGCATGAGTCGTCATAGCGCCAATTGTCACAACATCCGCCGCAACGGAAATCCCCTTCAGGGCGTCAATGGCTCGCAGATCCACTAGCGCTTCCGGGCTTGCCAATCGATGCTTCATTGTCGGCAACAAGGTTTGCCCGCCAGCGAGAAACTTGCTCTCTTCGTTTGCAGCAAGCTGCTGTAAGGCATCTTCTATGGAAGCGGGGCTGGAATAAGTAAATTCGTACATGGCTTGTATCCAGTAATATGCAGAAGAAATGTAAGGGCAGATTGTCAGATCAGCGTGCGCTAGCCTGCTGCCATCTCACGCGCGCCTTCTTTGATTGCTTTGACGATATTCTGATAGCCGGTACAGCGGCAGAGATTGCCTTCCAGTTCTTCGCGGATCAGTTGCTCGTCCAGTTGATGGCCATGGCGATTCACGATGTCGAGACCAGCCAGAATCATGCCCGGCGTACAAAAGCCACATTGCAGTCCATGGTTGTTCTTGAAAGCCTGCTGCATGGGATGCAGAGTCTCACCCTCGGCCAACCCTTCGATGGTAGTGACTTCAGTCCCTTCAGCCTGCACCGCAAGCACAGCACAGGATTTGACCGATTTGCCATCAAGCAGCACAACGCAGGCGCCGCACTGACTGGTATCACAGCCGATATGGGTTCCGGTCAACTGCAATTGCTCGCGCAGCAACTGCACGAGTAGTGTCCTGCCTTCCACCTCAGCTGTTACTTCTGCGCCATTCACTGTTGTTTTTATTACAGGCATCGCGTTCCTCCAGAACCAACCCGGTTGCTACGCTGGCAACACTTAGCTCGAGTGTTAAAGATTGGGAATGAATCGTCAAGTGCGCTCAGCCTGCTCGCCACTTAACAATTCCACAAAATTATCGAAAAACGCGTCGGCCATCTTCCTTGCCGTGCCATCGATTAGCCGTGCTCCCAACTGGGCCAACTTGCCACCTACTTTGGCTGTCACGGCATAAGTCATCAGCGTGCCTTCGGCATACTCTTCCAAATCGACTCTTGCGGCCCCTTTCGCAAATCCGGCTGCACCGCCCTGGCCCTCACCATTGATGGTGTAGCCGTGTGGCGGATTGACGTCTTCCAGTGCAATTTTGAATTTGAAACGTGCCTTGACCGGGCCGACCTTGGCAGTGAGCTGCGCCAGATACTCATTGTCTCCCGTGGCCGCAAACGATTCACAACCGGGCATGGCGGCTTGCAGAATCTCAGGATTGTTCAATGCCTCCCATACCGTATCTCGTGAAGCCGGAATACTCCTCTGTTCATTCATTTCCATAGTATGCTTCCTGTGCTCTATTCGCTACGGATGCTGCGTTCCCATTCATGCAGGGCTGCGGTTTTTGTGCCCGCGTTTCGCGAGCCCCGGATTCCCATGGAGGCGCACACTGCCAAACGAGTTATGATATCGTATCGCCACGATTTACTGTAACCACGGAGGGAAAGCTCGGTGGAAATCAAACCACAGTCACTTTTTCCGAGCTATGTCTGGTCGACACTTTTTGATGACCGTAAAGAGTTCAATTCCAAATTGCTCACGCGCTGTTATGAATTACGAGAGAAAGACCCCGTCGGCGTTCGCAAATCCAATGACAACGGTTGGCAGAGTGCAAATATTCTGCAGGATCTGGAAGAGTTCAATGACATCAATCTGCGTATCGTGCAAATGTGTCAGGCTATAGGGCACTCCCAACTGTTTCAACCCAATCTGATTTATCGGCATCAGGCCTGGGTAAATATCAGCCCACCTGGCGCCTACAACAAGGTGCACTATCACGCCAATTGTCACTTCAGTGGCGTCTACTACATCAGCCTGAAAGCGCCCGAATGCGGCAGCATCTATTTTCGTGATCCGAGAGTGGTGGCACGCATGCTGACGTTTCCTACCAATCAGCGCACAGAATTTACAACCGAAGAAGTCCGGATGCCACCGGAGGAAGGTCGTGCCTATGTCTTTCCCGGATGGCTGGAGCACGGTGTAGAGATAAACAACAGTGATCGGGATCGCATCAGTATCAGCTTCAATGTCTTTGCTGCCAGTACTGACTCCCCGATCGGCTAGCACAGGGCTCTGATCGCCACTGACAACCCGACATGTCGCTACTCTGCCATAACCATGCGCAGTCGCTCTGGGTCGCGCCAGATACCACTGCGGAGTCGACCGAAGAAGATCACTGCGATTGCCAGGATCATGACTACAAAGGCCAGCCATGACAGTCGCGGACCATAATCAAGTACCAGAATAATCAGGAACTGCAACACCAGCATTGCCCAGTGCAGGGACACTGAAGCCCACATCACCCAGCGCGTATCACCGGCACCGCGCAATACACCGCCACACACCTGAATCACCGCATCAGCGATCGCATAGCTGGCGAGACCCAACATCATGAACGTCGCCAATTCGCGGATTTCCGTGAAATCTCCGACCGGCGGTGCGAAGAGCTCCACCAGCGGATAACGAAAAATGATGTATAACAAGGCGAGCGCTCCTGAGTAGCACACGCCGATCACAAATCCCGCACCAATCACTTCGTTTGCTCGCGCCAGATCGCCCGCGCCAACAAACCGGCCGATCATGCTCAGAACGGCGATGTTCAAGCCCACCATCGGAACATAGGAGAGAATGTCCCAGTTGAAGACGATGGCCGCAGCGGCCCCTTGCGCCACGCCGTAAGACTGAAACATCAAAAGGAAGAGATTGAAGGCAGCGACATTGAGGAACATCTCAACGCCGGACGGCAGACCCAGTCTGAGGAAGCGCCGCAAGATACCGCGATCCAGACAGAATGACTCGGCGACCTTGAAACGCAGGCGATGCTGCGGCGCAAAGTAATAGACCAGGAACAAGCAGAAACCCGCCAGCGTAGCCACTATTGTGCTGATTCCGGCACCGATGATGCCGAGAGCAGGAACACCAAATTCTCCAAACACCATCGCATAGCACAACGGGATATTCACAATAAGGGCAAACAGGTCGCAGACCATCACCACGCGCGATCGTCCAATGCCCGCGAAATAAGACGATATACAGACTTTAGCCAGCGTCACGATCGAGCCAGTCATCAGCAAAAGAAAATAGTCGCGCTCCAGTTCGACCTGGGCCGGATCATGCCCCATCGCTGCGAACAACTGCACAACCAGCACGCTGATCAGGGCCAACAAGGGTGTACACAACAGAGTCATGATCCAGCCCTGAGTAACGACGCGGGAGCATTTCCCGTACTCACCGGCACCAAGATACTGCGCCGAGAGCGCGTTGGCATAGGAGAACAGGCCAGAAAAGAAACAGAAGGAGAAGAAGGCTGCCACGCCGCCACCCAGCGAAGCGGCAATGTGGGTGGCATCGATCTGCGACATGAAATACCGGTCGGTAAAAATCATGACCGCAAACGTCCCCTGTGAGACCACCATGGGCACAGCAATAACGATAAGATCGCCAAGCGTCCGGCGATTAAAATGTATGCGCTCCAGTAACATGGCCTGGCACACCGAAACAGAGGATTTACTATTCGTGAAGCAAGAATCCGGCGAATGGAAGCACCGGAGATCGATTGCGGGACTTGCTAATCCGGCTCTGACGGTGGGGACCGCCCGAGCCGGTTGCATGGTACGTGATCGCTAAATCGGAGACAAGCGTCAGTTAATTTGTAGCGTTTGCGATTGCTTCTGCTTGTAAGTGAGCGACCGCCACAGCCACTCGGCAGGGCCGAAACGGTAGCGGCTCAACCACCAGATGCTGAAGAACAACTGAAAAATCCACACGGCAAATACTACGTAATAGATCTGGTGTCGTTCCAGCTCACCGGCAAGACCGAATCCGAAGCCCATGAAGATAAAATTGCAGATGATCGACTGCGACAAATAGTTCGTCAGCGCCATCTGCCCTACACGGGCGAGACCGGTGCGCAGCCAGGTCAAGAGCCCGCTCTTGCAGATCAACATCACCAGGCCAATATATCCGAGCGCCAGTGACAGCCGCCCGAGGTCATAAGTCGGACGATTGAACGAGTTCCAGTGAATCTGGTAATCGCTGCCAATGAAGGTAAGGGTCTCCCAGGCGTTGAGCGGAATGCCAATGCCAAAACCAAGCAGACACAGCAGACCATAGGTCCGGTAACTGCGCGAGGCGTCAAACAAGCCCCATTTCAGAAAGGCCATACCCAGTAGCATCATGGCCAGCGCATCCCAGAACGTATTGATCACAAAAGCGAAGGTCTGGATAAAAACATTACTGGCGGCAGTTTGTTTAAAGTTCGCCCAATAGCCTTCTTTCTTGGTGGCCAATTCGTTCGCAATCAGCTCTGGCGTCATGAATTGTTGTTCCAGGAATGTATTCCACGCCTCAAGCGTCTCATTCTGCTCAGTCGTCAGCTCGGTGCCTTCCGGTAATGCGAGCACCACATCCACTTCCTCTTTCAGCATTCTCCCCTGTACGTGCATGCCACCATGTATCAGCGCCAGGAGGCACAGTACCCCCGCTCCACACAGCGCCAATTTTCTCGCGGGAAAGTCCCGGAAAAAATAGAGCACCAGGCCCGTCATGCCATAGGTATAAAGAATGTCACCGGCCCAAACCAGCACATAGGCATTGAACAGGCCAAAGGCGACGAGCAGGAGTGCGCGCCGATAATAGAGCAGCTTCACCTGGGCACTGTCGGCGTTCGGTTTGTTGAGAAAGATCAACATGCCGGCGCCGAACAGCATCGAGAAAATGGTCCGCATACTACCTTCGGCCATGATGTCGACTGCCATGAAAGTCGCCAGATTTATTCCTGCATCGGCGCCATCGACCCGCGGATCCAGATAGGCTGCGAAGGGATTGGCGAACGCAATAATATTCATCAGGAGAATGCCGAACAGCGCGACACCACGCAGCGTGTCGATTGATTCAATGCGAGCTTTCCCCGTGATCGGACCGTTTGTGTTCTGTGTGAGTTCCATGTTGTTTCTCTTGTTTTCCTGACAGGCGATCATGCCCAATGCACGGTCTGCCTGGGTTGTTTGAGCTCTCATGTCGCTGGGCCAGAGCCCACCTCTTGCCAGCTACCTTCTGACGGCTTGCAGGTGCAGTCGGTCTTGCAAGTAGCTATAGTTAGTGCTTGAAGCCAGATCCTGCAGTTGGCTGCCAACGCTTGATTTCTCGCTGCACACCACCATGTACAGTGTATTGGGCTATTCGCTCAGTGCTGGTTTGGCAGTAACTCTAGAGCTACCCGGGAGAATCCTGTATGCGACGCGATATTTTTTCCACAAGACTTGGCCTACGCCGCCACTTCTTCACTTCCCTGCTCAGCCTGCTTGCCTGGGCTTTCACACCACTGAGCACTGCGCAATCCATCGATGATGTCACACTGAATGTCTATAAGAGTGAGACCTGTGGGTGCTGCCAGGGTTGGATCGACCATATGACAGCGCACGGATACGAGTCCACCATTTTTCATCCAAGCGACCTGAACGCCGTCAAAGCGGAACTCGGCCTGAAACCCGAATGGCAGTCCTGCCACACCGCAGTGACCGAGCAGGGCTTTCTGTTCGAAGGACATATCCCGCAAAAATTTATCGCCCGCTTTCTCGCCAATCCTCCAGCCAATGCTCTCGGCCTCGCTGTACCCGGCATGCCGATCGGTGGGCCCGGAATGGAAATGGGTGATCGCTTCACGCCTTACGACATCCTGCTGATCTTCAAGGACGGCCGTAGTGAGGTCTATGCCAGCATCGCCTCGGCCGACGAACAGCACTGATCACTCATTCTCCGCTCAGACCTCTCCTCTCTGCGCCGCCTGACTGATCAACTCAGCGGCGCGGAACGCCAGCGCCATAATCGTCATGGTCGGTTGTCCTCTGCCCGACGTCACCAGTGAACTGCCGTCACACAGAAACAGGTTCGGGATATCGTGGGTGCGGTGTTCGGCATCGATAACGGAATTATCCGGGTTGTCGCCCATGCGACAGGTTCCTAGCAGGTGGACATTCCCCTCCTGCCCTGTTTCCGGATAGAAGCCATTGATACTGCTGGCACCCGCCGCCTCCATCAGCTCCAGACTACGCTCATAGAAGAATCGCATCGTGGCAATATCGTCAGGATGATCCATATAGGTACAGCGTACTGCTGGCCGGCCCCAGCGGTCAGTCACTTCAGGATCGAGCGTGATGTTGTTGCTCGACAGAGGCAGGGAAGTCGTATGTCCATCAAACGCTGCAGCATGGGAAAATTGCTGACGTACGTTGCGCTTGAATTCACTGCCCCAACTCGCGCCACCGAACAGGAAGGGCGAGAATCCGGCGAAACCACCTGGCAAGCCGCGCGCCGGATGACGAGAATCGATGCCGCCCCCACCGTAGAAGCCGAGTGCAGGGTCCAGCGAATAATAGTCATGAATTACCCGAGTTGCCGGAATCGATTTCCAGTCATTGACCGGCTCGTCAAAAATTCCCGCCACTGTTGTATAGCCGTTGAACATCAGATTCTTGCCGACCATTCCGCTGGAATTGGCGAGGCCATCGGGGAACTGATTGTTGGCAGAGAGAAACAATAATCTGGGCGTCTCGGCACCATTGGCGCAGAGAATAACTGCCCGTGCGCGTTGCGCCTGCTCTGTACCATCTTCTTCCCAATAGCTGACGTCGGTCACGCGGCCCTGCTCATTGGTCAGCACCTGACTCACTGTGCAGCCGGTACGCAATTCGCAATTCCCGGAGGCGAGCGCCTGGGGAATCATCGTCGCCATCGATGACGACTTCGCGTCTACCTCACAGCCGTAACCATTACAGAAGCCGCAATGAATACAGCCCGGCCTGCCGTTGTGCGGTTGCGAGAGGATAGCGACTGGTGCGGGATAGGCGGTCAGGCCAAGCTGCGCTGCTGCCCGCTCCATTAGCACGCCTGAGGATTTGACCGGCATCGGCGGACAGGGATATTCGCGTGAGCGCGGTGGATCCCAGGGCCCTTGCAATCCCGACACTCCAATCTCCCAATCTACCTTTGTGTAGTAGGGTTCGAGGTCTTCGTAGCGAATTGGCCAGTCGGCGAAATTGGTCCCGGAAATACTGCCGCGCACGCTCGCTTCCATAAAGTCGATCGGTCGGAAGCGCCAGAAATTGCCGGAGAAATGCACGCTACTGCCACCGACGTTGTGCGCATAGCCGCAAACGCTGTCACGAATCTGCGCGGTTTCGGCCTCGGTCTTGCGGAATGTTTGCGGGTGCCCCTTGCGATGGTTCCACATGAGATCGAAGTTGTTATCGTATCCCCATTCATCGTGCCTGAAGTCTGCTGCACGCAGATGTGGCCCCTGCTCAAGCACAACCACCGAGTGGCCGGCAGCAGATAGCTCTCGCGCCATAATGCCACCCGCCGCACCGGAACCGACAATGACAAAGTCGACTGCTTCGCGCGTCGGGAATACAACTGATTGGCTGTTCTCTGTAATCGCCTCAGCCATGACTATTGCTCCCCGCCGTTGGCATCGACATCGTAGGCACCGAAGGGAGGTAACCAGGCATGGCGGCTGTCAAAGCCGATCATCTCGTATCCTGCCGCAGTGCCACTACCACCGTATTCTGGCAGCGCAAACATGCCGGCAATTGTGAGATATCGCAGCATGCCAAAGAGCGGTTCATTCTCGATGCTGCGCAATACAGAATCCTGATCTGCTTCGCTCAACTCGGCAAATGATTCAGCGCCATGGGCACTGCGAACGCGGTTCCGCACATCCACCAGTCCAGCGCGCAGGGTCGCGAGTTCGCGCTCGCGATCATCTGCCAGTACGACATCCATGAAATAGGCAACGCCCGCTTCCCGGGCCCCGGGTGTTTCGTCCGTTGGAATGATACGCGCCGTTATTGCATCGAGGGCCCTGAATTCTTCTTCAGTAAGCACCTGTAATGCCAATGCGTCGCTGCGCACCTGTTCAGCGCGCTCGCAAGCGGCGAGAATCGCTGGCAGCGTCAGCACGAGGCAGGACTTGGCAGCCGCTTCGCTGCTCAGCCTGAAAAACGCGCGGCGTGATATAACGGACTGCTGATCCGTTGCGGAAGGTAGCCGTTTCAACTCGAGTCCCCCTTCTGAACCTCGTCCATAAACTGGCCTGTCTAGTGTCATTTCGCAGACCGCAAAGAGACGCGGTATGTAACTTCGCTTCTAGCTACTTCGCGGCGCATTGAGACAGCTACTACGCGCAGCACAGGAAGAAAAAGTTGCTTCATGACAAACTAGTTAATTTAGTCTAGCACGCAGTTTCCCGGCTGTGCACGCTGTGGAATCGACTCACGCCGGAAATTAAAAGAAGAGAACTGGCACAGCGGTATTTTTCACCATCTTCTGGTGCCTCTCACCACACTGTCCTCACACTCCCACTTAGAGCTCACAAGACGAAACAAAATAAGCCAATAATTTCAGTAAGTTAAATTTTGGCACGCACTATGCAGCCTGATTCATCCAATAGCACAACACTGTGAGGAGACAGGGTATGAGCAGAAGCAAGCATTCCGAACCGCATGGTCAATGGTTTCTGAAAGGGGCTCTATTGCTGGCTGCCGGGGTCTGTCTGGTGGTGGGGATAATCGGTATCGTCTTGCCAGTCATTCCTGGCGTACTTTTTCTCTTGCTCGCCCTCTGGCTCATCGCCAAAGCGTCCCGGCGCGCAGCCGCTTATCTGGAACAGCACCCTGGCTGGCGTAAGCAGCAGCGCTTCTGGGGAAGAACACGTTATCTGGCCCTGCATGAGCGCTTGCAGTTGTCCTGCTGGCTCGCGGTAAAAGCAGTCGTGGATGGCACCAAGAGAATCGTGGAGAAGTTTACGAACAATCAGTCTCGATCCTGAGCTTATCTCGAGGAGCTGAGAAGCCATTGCTGCAATAGTGGGCAGGTGTGCCCGATTCCATAACACCCTCCACCCGGGGCAGGAACTGTTCTAAAACTTGAAGAGGCACAATTTTTGCGTACTTTGGGAGCTTACATCGATCGCTGGAAACGCCCGGAATACGGGCGTTTCCAGAGTTCCGCATCGATAGCGCCCGGCCCAGAAGCGCCCTGCCAAGTTGGTTTTTAATTTTTACCTCGTTCGCCGGCGAACGATATCAGTGCAAAACGCCCTGATTTCGTGCTGACTGGCTGGACTTTTGTAAGGGCGGTACTTATTCTTCCAATACGAACATGTGCTCGATTTAGGGGGTCGCACTGTTTTGGCTCCTGCCATTGGTTCGCACTCTTCACCTACGAGCACTGCAATCGTGTCAGTCGGAAGTCCCGGGCCCACCGGGACGAAAATCATAACTACTGAAAGGGGAAGTAAATGAAGCAACGACCAAATCTGGCAAGACGGGTTCTCCCTGCGGCCATTGCCCTCGGCTTGCTCGCACCGGCCGCGTACACGCCCATGGTGTTTGCCCAAGACGCTTCTGAAGACATCGAAGAGATCGTGACGATCGGCTCGCGGCGCCCGCAACGTAGCGCTGCCGATTCCTCAGTTCCTGTTGACGTCATCAGCGGTGATGAATTCACCAATATGGGCTTCGCCGACCTTGATGAGATGTTGCGTACCTCGGTACCCTCTTACAACGTCGACCGATTCTCGATTTCTGATGCCGCGACGCTGGTTCGACCAGCTAACCTGCGCGGCCTGCCACCAGATAATATTCTGGTACTGGTCAACGGCAAGCGCCGTCACCGCTCCGGTGTAATCGCCGAGTTGGGTGGCTCCCTCGCCGCTGGATCACAGGGAGCCGATATATCGGCTATCCCGCCACTGGCCTTCCGCCAAACTGAAATTCTTCGCGATGGTGCCGCCGCACAGTATGGTTCGGACGCAATCGCTGGTGTACTCAACTTCGTTCTCAAGGACGATCCTGATGGCTTCACGATGGAAGCACGCACCGGTGAGTTCGCTGAAGGCGACGGTAACCTGACCCAGTTTGCGACCAACTTCGGTCTGCCTCTGGGCGACAATGGCTTTGCCAACATCACCGCACAGTGGATGGAGCAGGATGCGACATCACGTTCTACCCAGCGCACTGACGCTGAGGTATTACTGTCCAGTGGTAACGCGGCACAACGTGCCTCGGTAGCTCAGCCCTACGCACAGGTTTGGGGTGGTCCCGAATACCGCGACAACTGGAACATCTTCATCAATTCCGGCATCCGGGTTTCCGATACGCAGGAAGTCTATGCCTTCGGTAACATCGGTAACCGTGAAACAGAAGGGGGTTTCTTCTATCGTAATCCCAATAGCCGTGACGGTGTTTACACTCATTCCGGCAATGTCCGCGCGATCGTCGACACCAACATCAGGGCAGGCCAGACTGGCATTACCTCCAACTGCCCGGCCCTGATCAGCCCGGGATCTGGCAGCAGCGGTGTACCGCTTGACGCAGGTGCTGTGGCAGCCGATGAGGCCGCTCTTAACAACCTGCCCGACAACTGCTGGGTACTTAACCAGGTGCTACCAGGCGGATACACTCCAGCCTTCGGTGGCCGGGTCAAAGACTCCAGCATCGTCATGGGCGTGCGGGGCGAGTTGAGCCCTGAGCTCAGCTATGACCTGTCTGGAAGCTTTGGTCGCAACAAGGTATCGTTCTTTTTGGGCAATACCTGGAACCCCTCCAATGGTCCGGACGGTTTCGTCAACGGCGCACTGCAGCAGTTCTTTGATCTCGGCTCCTATGTACAGTCTGAAGTCTCTCTGAACGCTGATTTCGTCTACCTCGTTCCGGTAGATGGTCTGGCTTCCGATCTCAGCATTGCGTTCGGTGCCGAGTGGCGTGACGAGATTTTCGAGACGCTGGTTGGTGAAGAAGCCGCCTGGGATGCTGGCCGTTTTGCGTTCCAGAACGTCAATGGCTCCAACACCTATTCCGATGGTTCGACTCCGCTGCCAAACCTGAGCATCGGCGCACACGGTTTCGCGGGTTTCAGTCCTTCACAGGCTGGTCTATGGGGACGTAACAACTATGCCCTGTACACCGAACTGGAAGCCGACCTGACGGATCAGTTTACTGGTGGCCTTGCCGTCCGTTTCGAGGACTTCGAGACATTCGGCACGACGACCAACTTCAAGCTGTCCGGCCGCTACCGTTTGACCGACACCGTGGCATTGCGCGCATCCTATAACACAGGCTTCCGCGCCCCGACGCCAGGTCAGGAAAACGTGACCAAGGTTTCAACCACTACGATCGATGGTGAGTTGCAACAGCGTGGTCAGATTCCACCTACCAATCCGATATCTGTCTTCCTCGGCGGTCAGGCCCTGCAACCAGAAGAGTCCACCAACTTCTCTGCTGGCCTGGTCTGGGATATCACTCCTGATATCAACATCACCGTGGACTACTTCAATATCGAGCTGGAAAATCGCATCGCTCAAACCGGTACTATCGAGATCGGTGGCGAGCCAGTACCAGCAGGTGTGAACTGTCCCAATGCGCGCGCCAACCCGGCGGGCAACCTGGCGCTCTGTCTCCAGGAGCTCGGCGTACCTGGTGCAGCTGACCTCAATTCAGTCTCCTTCTATACCAACGACTTCGAGACCACGACCAGTGGTATCGATATCGTAGCGACCTGGGATCTGGATTTCGGCGATGCGGGCAACGGAAGCTTTGTTGCAGCCTGGAACAACACCGAAACTGAAGTGGAAAACGCGGGTTCTGAAGTAAGCCGTAACCGCGTGGTGGATCTGGAGAACTACAACCCGAAAAATCGCGGTGTATTCACCTATAACCACTTCCTCGGTGACTTCCGCTTCCTGGCCCGTGCCAGCATGTACGATGACTGGGTAGCAGGCGACTGGTCTGGTGACCCGACTGCACGTGGCGCCAATGGTACTGGCTACACTGTTGACTGTACCTTCGGTCTGTACCGCGACAACTGCTACGACGGCGAGATGATCGTCGACCTCGAAGCAGCGTACACCTTCGCTGACAGCTACACTTTCGTCATCGGCGCCAACAACGTCTTTGATCAGGAAGCTCCGCTGGACATCGACAACCTCGACGGCACAATCGGTTCTGGTAACACCTACACCGGTTCTTCCCCATGGGGTATCGAAGGCGCGTTCTACTACGCACGTTTCCGTGTCGACTTCTAAGTCGCGCTGGAACACCGTCAGACTTGGTCTGACTGTCAATCTGGAAGGGGCACTGCGGTGCCCCTTCTCTTTTGTGCGCTCTCCTTGCACCGCTGTGTGCTAGGTCCGGCAGGTGCGATAAGCACGCTCCAGGCGCAAGGGTGCAAGCACACAGGAGAGTCACGCCGAATTCTGCTAGACTGCTGCGCCTCGTCCCTGCGCAGCCACCTCCCATGTTGTTCGCTCTCATCAGCTTGTTCGCCTCCGCCTTTCTGGCGGCAACTTTCCTGCCACTCTCTTCAGAAGTGTTGCTGCTCGCGCTGCTACGTGAAGGATTCAGTCCGCTGTTATTGGTGACAGTGGCCAGTATCGGCAATACGGCTGGGGCCATCGTGAATTGGTTGCTAGGACATTATTTATTGCGCTTCCAGGAGCGCCGCTGGTTCTACTTCACGCCGCGCCAGATAGAACGCGCCGAGCACTGGTTTCATCGTTATGGCCTGTGGAGCCTGCTCTTCACCTGGGTACCGCTGATTGGCGACGGGCTAACCCTCATCGGCGGCGTGTTGCGAGTGCCATTCTGGAAATTCGTATTGCTGGTGGGGATTGGTAAAACGGCGCGCTATCTGGCACTCGTCGTACTGGGTGGCTGGCTGTTTGCCGTCTGAATAGATATCTCGAGCGTGGCTACAACTAGTGCTCGGTCTGAGGCGGTGCCTTGCTTGGCGGACTGGCTGCCGAGTCGCGCACACGATGCTCATCCTGACCGCGCACCAGCCAACGATTGGCTTCAGGTACGTTGAGGAAGACATCCAGCTTGGAACCCGTTTCCGTTATCCGACAGTAGTCCATGAGAAAAGGTTTGAAGTCTCTTTTCGACTGCTGGGGAAAGACGAAAGCTTTGCGATCGCCTTTGCGCGAAATGCGTTTCTTGGGAGCAAGTGCCAATATCGGCACGGTCAATTCAGAATCAATCAGGTAGGCGTTGCTGAAATCGAACAAGGCCATATTGTTGCGATTGCCTTTGTAGTAATGATCGATGCACCGGGAAATTTCCGGCGCCTTCAAACTGCCGCTAACAGTGATCACTGTTAGTCCAAGTTCCCGATCAAGAAATGATTCAATACTCGCCATCACTACACTACTACGTTCGAAAACAACGCTTACAGTGTAGTGATAGTCACCTGCCTGAGATACAGGTGTTTACCATAGGATGGGTGATATTTCCCGGGATTTACCCTTCACTAATTCTCACCCAAAACTTGGTTAATAAATGTCGACCAGTTTGTATAGTGCGTGCTGCCCTGCGTGAACCACACGCCACCATCGTGCGCGGTGCCACCCGTTGGCTTGGCGAGTAAAGTCGCACTGTTACCACTCTTGATATAGTTCACGAGGGTGTTGTAGTTCGTGAGAATACCCGCCTCAGTTGCTGCTACATACAGTAAATCCGAGCTTAGTGACGCCTGGCCGCCCTGCACATGACAGGTACGACAAATGCCTTGAATGATCGGCCCAGAAATCGATTGTTGGAAAGTTGTCAGACTCTGCGCTTGTGTTTGCGTCTGTTCCGCCTCGACTGAGAACGTCAGCGGCGCAGGACTGTAATACAATTCACCCACCGCTGCCGTGGTGTCGTAGGCAACAAAGACTTGCAAGGTCGTATCCGCTACACCTGCCGGTCCAAAAACGATGTTTTCGACAATCGGAAAGTCGACCACATCAGAGAAGGTCACTGCACTACGCATTGGTTGCAGATTGGCCGGATTCTGATCCCAGACGGCGAAGCCCTGGTTCTCAACGCCCATGAAAAAGATCGGGCCGCTGACAATCACAACATAGAGATTGCCCACCGTATTAATGTGCGAATCTTCGACATGCACCTGGGTTACCACATCGACTTCCTCATCGAAGGCTACGACACTCTTGTGAGTCTGCCCGTTATCTGCCGTCACCCCGCCGCTGAAGCGGGCACTGGTCGCCGCGCCGGTCGCCGTGGTGCCACCCAGTTCGGTGAGCTGTGCGAACGCTGCCGGAAGCGGCAGGAAACTGAACACGAACAACATGAGCAGTGCTGACTTCGTTGCTCTTCGTTGCGCTGCGCCAACACCTGTCTGCAAATACTCCCTGGCCTGTCTGATCATTCTCATTTTGATTCTCCAAATCCCTGCTGGCTGTCGCTGGCCCATTGGCGGCCGCTTCTCTCTCGTGTTTTGTTCAATTGGTGGCTCTCTGGTTCAGCAGGCTGAACCGCCGACAGGTCGCACCGTGGTCTGGCCTGTGTTGTACCGAGGGTACAAACAGCCTACTCCAGTCTCACTATTCTACGCACGAAAACGGTTTCGGTTGACCTGAATACTGTATGACCTCGTCGAAACGGGACCTATTTCACGGTCTGCGAAGAAAATCTGCCGTCTGGGCAGCGGAGTGCCTCAGGGCCTGTGGATTATCATGAAGGTGGCGGTTGTACGAGCGACCAGCTTGTCCGCACTGAGGACACTGATCTCGGTGCGAAACAAGCGCTGCCCGGCATGAATCACCTCGGCGTGTGCCTCGAGGCTGTCACCGACTGGAGGGCGAATAAAGGCGATACTGAGATCGGTGGTGGCGGCATGGGAACCCTCCGGCCGCACAGTTCTGACAGCCATGCCGGCTGCGGTATCGGCAAGAGACGTCAGCACACCGCCATGTACGCGACCACCGTTGTTCATGTGGTGCGCTTGCAACGCGATTCGACAATGGGCCTTGCCCTCGGCTGCTGCCACTACCTCTATGCCCAGAAAGGCACCAAAAGGGCTGGTCAGTAACTGACTCATGCGCGCTTCTCCAGTCCGACTATCCTGCTACTCACAGGTGCTTTACTCATTCCAGATGCCAGCCGCGGTATAGCCGGAACCTTCCACTGCGAAGAACTCAGCCGTGACAAAACGATAGTGACGATCCAGCGCATCCAACTGCTGCATCTCATCCTGAGTCAGTTCAATCGCCGCGCATGCCAGATTACTCGCCATGTGCTCGGGATTGACGGACTTGGGAATAACAGCCGTGCCGCGATTGATAGCCCAGGCCAGCAATACCTGCACTGCCGAACAGCCGCGCTCTGCTGCGATGGCCTGGACTTCAGCGAGTTCCATCAGGCGAGGCTCGTCAGCCGCTTTCATGGCGGCTGGCCGGTCCGTCGAACCGAGCGGGGAATAGGCGGTAATAGCGATGCTATTGGCGTCGCAGAAGTCTTTGAGGGCTTGTTGCCGTAATAAGGGGTGGGCCTCGATCTGATTGGCGGCAGGCTGGATACGTGCCTGATCGAGCAAGTCGCAGAGCTTGGCAGCGCTGAAATTGGAGACGCCGATATTGCGCAGCAGCCCCTTGTCGACACAGGCTTCCATCGCCCGCCAGGTAGAACTCAGCGGCACCTCATCGAGACTGAGAAATTCTTCGGCAGATTGCGCAATGGCAATCCCCGGCCTGACCGCGACTGGCCAGTGGATGAGGTAGAGATCGAGATAATCGAGTTGCAGGTCTGACAGAGTAGCTTGCAGTGCTGGCTCAACATCCGACTCGCGGTGTGCATCGTTCCATAACTTGGAGGTGATGAAGAGCTCTTCCCTCGACACGAGTCCTGTGGTCATCGCCTCTTTGAGTGCCGACCCGATTTCTGCCTCGTTGCCATAAATGGCAGCACAATCGAAATGCCGGTAGCCCAGTTCGATTGCCTTCAGTATCGCACCATGGACGACGCCAGCTTCTGCTTTCCAGGTCCCCAGACCCAACATCGGCATGCTGTCGCCACTGACCAGAGTAAGGTATTTCACACGCAGTCTCCCTTGCCAAGAATTGTATGTCGCTGCTATCTCCGAGAAATTCCTCGAAGAATTCTCCCTAAGAACAAGCCCAACGCAGCGCAAATTGAACGACTGCGAGCAGCCAGCCAGCTTCGGCGCCAACAAACGAATTAGCGATTGCTGCGCTCGCGCTGCTCATCTTTGAATTCGAGCTTGTCGCGCCGACGGCGCTCGTTCGCCTCCTGCACCGGCTGGCCGATATGATTTTCACCGCGCTCTCGAGCCAAACCCATCTGCCGCTCGCGCTCGGCGAAGCGCTCCAACTGCTCCGCGGATAGCTGATCATGGCAATGGGGACAACTGACTCCTTGTCGATAGTGTTCACTCATTTTGTCAGCTTCCGAAATCGGCATGCGGCAAGCGTGGCACTGATCGTATTTGCCCGGTTCCAGTTGATGATTCACTGTAACACGGTTGTCGAAAACAAAGCATTCGCCCTGCCAGCGAGTCTCTGCTTCCGGCACTTCTTCAAGATATCTCAGGATTCCACCCTTGAGATGATAAACCTCTTCGAATCCTTGTTGTTTCAGATAGGCGGTCGACTTCTCGCAGCGAATACCTCCAGTACAGAACATGGCAACTTTCTTGTGTCGCGCAGGATCGAGGTGCTTGCTGACGTAGTCAGGAAATTCGCGGAAGGAATCAGTTCCAGGATTGATGGCTTTTTCAAAGGTGCCGATCTCGACTTCGTATTTGTTGCGTGTGTCGAGCAGCACGACGTCAGGAGAGTCAATTAGCGCGTTCCAGTCAGCCGGCTCAACATAGGTGCCGACGATGTGATTGGGGTCGATGTCTTCCACGCCCATGGTAACGATTTCGCGCTTCAGTTTGACCTTGGTGCGATAAAATGGATTTTCATCGCTCAGCGACTCTTTCACATCGAGACCCTCGAATCGTGCGTCGCTCTGAATAAAGTCCAGCACAGCATCGATGCCCTGCCGCGGGCCCGCTATCGTGCCGTTAATGCCTTCGGCGGCGAGTAACAATGTACCGCGCACTTGCTGGGCCAACATCAGGTCCAGTAATGGCTGACGGAAGGATTCGAAATCGGGGAATTTGGCGAAACGGTACATCGCCGCGACTACAAAGCCGCTTTCAGACTGGGACATGCTGCTTCCTCGTTGCTCACCGGAACGTAAAACCGGCGCATTGGCGGATTACAAACGCAGGGGATTGTAGTGTGCTGTCGCGAAAATGCAAGACACCTGCCAGCAAGCCGCACCGCGATGCAGCAGATTGCCGAACAACTCAGTCTTCAGTGACTACGGGTAACTTCGACGGCTGGCCCCACTCTGCCCAGGAACCATCATAGACGGCGAGTTTATCGTAACCCGACTCGGCGGCTGCCAGAGTGAGGACACAGGCGGTAATTCCCGAACCACAACTGGTAATGAGAGTATGTTCAGCATTGACTCGCTGATCGAACAAAACGCGCAGCGCTGCTGCGGGCTTGAGAAAGTGTCCGTCCAGAACGTGTTGGAACGGCAGGTTTTTCGCCCCGGGCATATGGCCGCCACGCACTCCGGGTCTGGGCTCCGGATCACGCGCATAAAAGCGACCAGCCGAGCGTGCGTCCAGTATGTCGGTCGCAGGATCGTCAAGTGCGGCGAGCACCACTTCAAAGTCGCAGAAATAATTGCTGCGCTGTGCCGCGACGAAATCGCCTTCTTTTACTGCGTCCTGATACGCCGGATCAACACTATGCCCTGCTGCCAGCCAGGCGGGCAAACCACCGTCGAGTACCTTGACGCGATCATGTCCCATCGCCCGAAACATCCACCATGCCCGGGGACTCGCATAGATTCCTGCGTCATCGTACACAACGACACAAGAGCTTTTATTGATTCCCAACTTGCGCGCTTCAGCCTGGAACAAGTCGGCCGTCGGCATCATGTGGGGTAGCGAACTATTGGGCTTGCAGATTTGCTGATCATAGTCGAAGCGCCCTGCTCCCGGGATGACCTTGAGAGGTGCGTCAGCATTGAGGGAAACAAAACCGGGCACAACCGGCGGCACAGAGGCATCAAGCACCACGAGATCTTCATCAGCCAGGTGTGCAGCGAGCCAGTCAACACTGACAAGGTGAGATTGCTGGTCCTGACTCATGAGAATCCTTCCTCAGAAACTAAGTTGAAACGAATCAGAGTGCCGCAAGAAAGGCGCGCAGCTTCTGCTGTAACTGCTGCGTATTTTCAGGACCGAGTCGAATGAGTTGTTTCTCAACCGTCGAGAGGTTCTCGATGTCCGCATCGGCATAGAGATACATTACCGATGGCTTGACCAACTGGTAAGGACCTTCCGGTGGCTCCATGTCGAGCACATTGCGAATGGCACGGCGCAGCACTGGATCAAAATCATTGCTGCCATATCCCAGCTCGCCATAGGCCTGGCGCATAAGCGGTGACAGCAGACGGTAAATCGCCAATGCAGCAGCGGTGTCGACGGCCACGAACGTATCGACAATCTGATCGAAGCGGCCGTGTGCAGCCTCTTCCATTACAAACAGGTTGGCATCCAGACTGCGCACTGGCATTTCCTGTGTCATGCCACGATAGGGCAAGTCTGTTTGCGGGAAGCTGTTGCGGCTCACGTTGTCGACCAGCACGACGAAGCTGCGTATCAACTGCTCGCTGCGCAGCAGGCCGATCAATTGCATGCCATTTTGCAGACCACGCAGATTCTCAATGACAAAGCCATCGCTTGCACTAAGGCTCGGCAATTGCACAGCGGCTTCGGCTTCCGGCGCAGGTTCTTCTATTGCCACTTCCACTGGCGGGGGCGCAGCTTCCACATCGGTGACTGTTGTGGCGGGCTCGGGCTGTTGGGGCTGGATACGAATGCTGGGCAACGCACTGTTGCTTGCGTTGTTCGAATTGTTAGACGGATTCGCTCGTGCAGGCTCTTCCGGTGCGACTTCAACCGGAGCTGGCAAGACCACGGTCGTGGTTCCGGTGGGCGCCTCCCACGTCATGGCCAGATAGACCAAACCGAGTAGCGTGAACACCGCGACCGCTGCGATTACCCAAAGACCTGACTTCGACATAGATAGAATCCCCAATACTGCTGCGGGCTATTCTGGCATAGCGCTTCAACCGCCTCAATATTCACCCCTGAGACATCATCTTGCGGCCATCAATGGTCATAATTTTGCCACGATAGCGTGCAGAGCCGGCGCAGGCACTCCCTGCATCGGTCGCGATCGTGGACAAGGGCGAGATGAAACGGGCAGGGAGCTGACTGCCGGTGCAGCCAGACTCCCTGCCTGTAAGTCGGTTTCGACTGTCGGTTTCCATGCGCGACATGGGTGCCAGCGCGCGGATCAAGGAACTCGGGGGAAACCCAGTTCCTCCATGGTGCGCGTCAGATCCCTGCCTGCCGTGGCAGGATTGGTCTCTGTATCGATCTTCAGAATCGTGCCATCGGCATCGATGTAAAAGGTCCAGCGATTGGCGAATCCGCGTGAACCCAGCGCCCCGTAAGCCTCGACCATGGACTTGTCCGGGTCAGCGAGTATCGGGAAATTCGCCTCATGTTCATTTGCGAACGCGGTATTGTCTGCCAGCGTGTCCACACTGGCCATGAAATAGGCAACGTCAAAGCTTTGTATCTCTCTGGCACTGTCACGCAGCGCCTTACATTGCATAGTTCAGCCGCCGGTGAAGGCTTTGGGGAAGAACGCGATGACTACCGGCTTGTCGCCCGCGAACTGGGACAGGGTATAGGTTTGGCCATCGGAGGCAGACAAGGAAAAATCCGGTGCCTTGTCACCCACCTCCAGAGCCAGGGCAAGCTGACTGCCTAGCGCCAGCACTGCTGAAAGCAGCGCCGCTGCACCGCGCTTGCCTGCGCGTGAAAGTTGCTTCATATGTCGCTCCAGTCGTGTTGAATTGACAGCCTTTTGTACACCGCCGAGATGGGAAATGCCAGTCCTGCACACATTCCGTTACGACTTCGCATCATGAACACTGCTTCCTGGCCAAGCGCTCGACCAGGCTCTCGATTGGGATGCAACTAATAATTCAGCAAGCTGCGCGTGGCGATGCGATCTATCTCACGCACGGCAGTACGCATGTCGTCGATGCGCGCATTCAAACTCTCTCGTTCACTGGCAGATAAGTCGCTCGCGCTATCCTGCAAGGCAATCATGCGGTCCAGACTGCGTTCAACTTGCCGAGTGTAGCGGCCCATTTCATTGCGTTTGGCATCCCTTGTGGAGCGATAATAGCGAGGATTGTCGACCCGCACCTGGAAGCACTCGCGAGCGGCTTGCCCCTGTGCGTTGGGCACCATGCGGCAACGGGTCTGGTAGATATAACGCGGTTCGAGTGAGCCGAAAGCGCTGGCTGGTGTATTGGCAATTGCCCGGGCCAGCATGAGATCCGCGTGGGTCTTGGTCTCCAGCAGATTCAGTTGCCAATCCGCGCTAAGACCAGGCTCAGCAGGAGCACTTTCTGTATTGTCTTCAATCTCTGGCTCTTCCAGCAAGTAGCCATAGAATTCGCTCAACTCGGTCGCCATCTCCAGACGCCCACGCGTATTCCAGTCCAACAAATTCTCGTTGAGAAGACGGAGACGCCATTTGCCGAAATCCTCCGCCGCTGCCAACAGCGCCGGGTGATGGCGGTCGTAAAGGCGCCGGTGCATGTGCATGTAGAGATGTGCTGCATCGTCCGCGCGCTGCCAATCTTCATTGAGCTGGTGGCTATCGATCAACGAGAGCAATACCGGGAACTGTTGTTCGCTGTAGAGACCGGTATTGATGCGCACGATTTGCAGCGCTTCGTTGTAGTACCCGGCAGCTGCCTCGTAGTCGCCCAATTGAATGAGCAAGGCGCCGAGGTCAGCATAGTGTTCCATCAGAACAGGCGAGTAGATGCCGTGTTCGTACTGCAATTCGGTGCTTCGTTCTTCAAGCCGCAGACGTTCTGCACTCAGCCGGGCAATCCGCTCAGCCTCTTCCGCCGCGCGACGCGCCTCTTCCTCGGCGCTTAACGGTGCCTCCTCATCGGCAATGGGGCTTGTTTCCCCAGCCCCGGTCTCCAGTGTTTCTGCCTCAGTCACGCCCTCCTCAGCAAACGAAGCCCCTGCGTCGGGCGCAGCAACAGTCGCGGATTGCTCGTCGGGCAGGGCCTGCGCACTGACCGTGCCAGCAATCACCAAACCGCACAGCAACAGGCAAATGGCCGCAGCTACCGAGAGGCGAGCAATGTGCAAGCGCATGGAGATGAGCGACTTCTTTTGATGGGTTTGAGTTCCTGACATCACTGAGAACCGAAGTTGGAAAATAGATGCTATGTCGCACCGTCGATTGTACGGGTCTGACCTAATCCTGACATTTTGACATGAATCACTACTGAATGAAGTAACGGATCTGACAGTGCCCAGTACGCTGCGCCAGCGCGAGGAGCCGATTGCCAGTTATCTTACTGAAATGACGCAACAATTTTAGCGTTCATGCGGGTGTCATGCCCACGGGTGCGACAATTTGCCATCTACAAAAGCCGAGAGTCGGCTTTCTATAATGGGGCATTACTTGCTCAGGCAAGCACCCGCAAGCACGCCCACACCCCGTCTCGCTTGCAAACACTCACACACAACATCGAAGGGAGAGATTCGTGAAATTTCGACACGCCTTGTTTTTAGCCCCTCTCACATTGCCCCTCGCCGTTGCTGCGACCAGTGCACACGCACAGCAGGACACCAGTAATCAGGTCGAGGAAATCACCGTCATCGGCCGCGCAGAATTCATCGAGAAAGAGTTCACCGCGCGCCGCACTGGCTCAACCGTCGACACTGCCAAGCTAATGAGCCAGGTGCCCGGTGGCGCAGCAAATAACAACGGCCCGCTAACAGGCCAGATTCAATACCGTGGCATGTTCGGCCCGCGCATCAATGTGCGTGTCGACGGGATGCTCATTCACGGTGGCGGCCCCAACTGGATGGCCCCGCCACTGCATCACATTCCTGCGGGGTTGATGGAAGAACTCGTGGTTGAACAGGGCATTCCATCGATCTCAACCGGTGGCGGTATTGGTGGCGCAGCGACCGCACTATGGAAGCGCCCGGAATTTGCAGCGAGTGATGGCTGGGATTTCAGCGGCGATGTCGAATACGCGCTGGGAAGCGCCGACAGTTCGAGTAGCGCTGCCGGTGTGTTCGGCCTGAGTAACGCGAAGCATCGCCTGTTTGTAGTCGGCTCACTCGACGAGGGAGATGATTACGAATCGCCTTTCGGCGACGTAGCCGCAACGCAATATGAGCGCGGCGTCTATGGCATCGGCTATGGCTTCCGCAATGCGGGGCATGAATTCGACGTCGTGCTGCACAAGATCGCAACTGAGGACACAGGCACTCCCAGTCTGCCCATGGACATCGACTGGTTCGAGACTGAAACCTGGAATATCAGCTACCGCACACAAGTCTCGGGGGTAGGCCTCGAAGCGCGCCTTTATGGCTCGGAGATCGATCATGGCATGAGCAATGCCCTGCTACGACAAACGCCCGACTTCTCCAGCCTTCCCCTGCCACCTTTTGTTGGCGACGACAAACGACGCGTCCTTACCGATAGCGAGGAAAGTGGTTTCAAACTGACTGCAGACTGGGCACTCGGCAGGGGGACTGCGATCGTCGGCGTAGAAGGCAAGGACGCGACTCATAACGCGACTGTCTACGACCCGGACTTTGCGCCCTTTTTCGTAAACAACTTCAATGGTACGGACGTGGACAGCCTGTCCTGGTTCGCGGAATGGTCTGCCAATGTGTCGCCCCGACTCTATCTCGAAGCTGGAGTCCGCGGTGAGCGCGTGGAGATGAGCACAGGAACGGTTGATGCCTTTCCCGCGCAGTTGGTCGATATGAACCCCTCGATGTGGCCTATGGGCACGCCACCGCGCGCCGTGTGGATGCTGCGCGAAGCATTTAACAACACCAATCGCAGCGCGGATGACAGCAACCTGGATTGGGTGCTGAAATCGCGCTATCAGGCTACCGATACACTGGTAGTCGAACTCGGCTTCGCACAGAAAACGCGCTCACCGCTCTATCAGGAACGGTTTCTGTGGATTCCACTGGAAGCCAATGCCGGCATCGGCGACGGTAATAACTATGTAGGCAATGCGTTGTTGGAACCGGAGGAAGCGCAGCAGCTCGAACTGGGCCTGGACTGGGATCTCGGCGACTTCTATTTCTCACCCCGCTTCTTCCTGCGCGACGTGGATGACTATATTCAGGGTGTGCCCGCGATCAATCCCGCGGTAATCGGCGTGAGCGCGAATGCCAACGGCGACCCTACGCCACTGATGTTCATGAACACCGATGCGGAATTCAAAGGCGTTGATCTGACAGGCGGATTCCGCATCAACACCAATTGGCGCGTCGAAGCGATTGCCTCAAGAGTACGGGGTGAACGCAAAGATATTGCGGATAATCTCTATCGCGTGGCACCTGACACCATGCGTTTGGCCTTGTACTACGAAACGAATACGCTTGCCCTGAAACTGGAACAGGTGATCGTCTCGGATCAGGACCGACTGTCAGCCACTAACACCAACGATCCCGCAAATCCCAACAATTCCTTTGCGCCCACCGAGGGCTATGCACTCAGTAATGTGTATATAAACTGGTTGCTCAACAGCGAACTCACTGTTGCACTGGGTGTCGAGAATGTATTCGACAAAGGCTATGTCGATCACCTGACTGGCTTTAACCGCGTCATCAACAGTGTTGTTCCGCAGGGTAGCCGCATGTTTGGCCAGGGGCGTCACTTTTTTGGCCGCTTGCAGTTCGAGTGGTAAGCGTTTTTATAAAGGAACAAAAAAAACCGCGGTTGCCTGCTGGCGACCGCGGTTCAAGAGCTAAGTCAATTAGCTAAGACCTATGCAGATCAATTATCTACCTGGAGGGTAAATTCAGTTTCCTGGTCATTGACGATGACCTGGTAAGTTCCTGCCGACAGTCCTTCCACATCGAGTGAAACAGACGTCGTATATTCTTCAATCACGGCGATGCACGTTTCCGCTGGCCCCAATTCTCTATAGGCAAGCGTGACCGTGAACGTGTTGTCCTTGTAAGACACTGCTGGTGTCAGCAGCGAATTACAGGGCGTCGGTAAATAACCGGAGACCGACACACTGATTTGTAATGGCAAAGATTCCATTATCATCACGTCCAGAGTCTCCACAGTCGCCAGGCTACGTTGTTCTGCAGCCACCAATTCGAAATTGCCATTCTCAAGAACACGCAACTGAATTGATTCGAAATAAGCAGTACCACTGCTATCCAATACGGCACCTTGTGGGATCGTGAGCATACCGTCTTTATAGAGAGCCGGTTGCGCTACTACTAACTGACTGGCAAACAGTGCCAGGCTGGCAAACATCAAACGCTTCATTTCTCCCCCTAAATTAATCAGGTTTTCTGAACACGATTGTTCATTGGCGGCAATTCTAAATAAAGCGAACGTTCGACGAAGTGACGGCGATCACCTCGCAATGCAAGTCGTGGGATTTTTTTGTCAGGTGTTCACTTAGGCACTCAGATTTCGCTGAATCCTCCGCAGGGCGCTGAAATTACGGCATTTTTCCGCTGCGAGAACACAATTTATTATTTTTAACACTTTTTTGTCTTTTGGCTGAGACAAAAGCGGGACTCGTTGCACTACTTCAATACGCGGGGAGTTTTCCTCGCAAGTTTTTCGGATCTCGCTGCTCTTTCCTCCATCCTGTTGAGTTGCGCGGTCCTTAAAGGATGCCATAGCACGTGGCTACTATCGGCTGTACTGTTCCCGCAGCTGCCGATAGGTAGGGAGGGGTCAGCGGACAGCACATCCATTGACTCTTTTCTTTCAGGCGGAGACAGCAGGTCTGTCTCCGCTTTTTTATTGCCTGCTTTTTCTCTCTGTTATTGCGCTGAGTGTCAATCTCGTCTTTTCGGCAGTGCGTTGTCTGGAGTCGCGTCTGCTTTTTTTTCTCACAGTTGCATCGCGTCCTTGCCTAACGCTTTAGCATCGCATCTTTGGCTTCGTCCCGTATTGCGACCATCACTGCTCTCCTCACCGCGCCCCTCACCACAGAGTAGCTTTCGCTTTTCTCTCACAGCGGAGTTTGATTAACTTGGCTGACCAAGGAGGCCGTCATGTCGAATCCCAAAATTTCACGTATTCCCACAACACAACACTGCGGCACAATGAGTGCTGCATTGCGCAGTACACTGCTAGCCTGTCTGATTTCCCTGCTGGTACCTGCTGCTGCGCATACAGCAGACTCTGACTTGCACGCGATCGTGGCAGCAGTGTCAGCGGAACGGATTCGCAGCGATGTTGAGATGCTGGTCAGCTTCGGTACGCGTCACACTCTCTCGGAGACGCAATCCACAACGCGCGGCATCGGCGCAGCACGACGCTGGATCGAAGACGAGTTCAATCGCATCTCGGCCGACTGCGGTGGCTGCCTCGAAGTCTTCACAGTCAGCGACATGGTGTCAGGAAATCGCATTCCGGAGCCTGTTGAAGTCGTCGATGTTGTGGCGATTCTGCGTGGCACCGACGATCCCAACCGCATTACCCTCATGAGTGGCGACATTGATTCCCGCGTGAGCGACGCCATGAATTTTGAATCAGAGTCGCCCGGTGCCAACGATAATGCCTCGGGCATGGCAGGCGTACTCGAAGCGGCGCGCGTGCTCAGTCAGTATCGTTTCCCAGGATCGATCGCCTTCGTTGGCCTGTCAGGTGAGGAACAGGGACTCTATGGCGGCGCGATTCTTTCGCGTTACGCAATCGAGAATGGCTGGAATCTTGATGCCGTACTGAACAACGACATGATCGGTAATATCACCGGGGTCAACGGCGTGACCAACAACACGACGGCGCGGGTCTTTTCCGAAGGCACACGTTATGTCGAGACAGAAGAAGAAGCGCGACAACGCCGCTTTCAGGGCGGCGAAGTCGACTCACCCTCGCGCAATATTGCACGCTATGTTGATCAGATGGCCGATCTCTACATCCCCAATCTGGACGTCATGATGATCTACCGTCTCGATCGCTTTGGCCGCGGTGGTCATCACCGCCCCTTCAATGAAGCTGGCTTCCCGGCGGTTCGCATCATGGAAACCAATGAGAACTACACGCAGCAGCATCAGGACATTCGCTTCGAAGAGGGTATCCAGTACGGCGACACTATCGAGCATGTGAATTTCGACTATGCCGCGAAGCTGACCGCACTCAACGCCGTCACTCTGGCGTCGATGGCCCTCGCTCCCGCACCACCGGCCAATGTGGAGATCGCCGGCGCAGTCCGTCCCAGTACCACATTGAGTTGGGAGAAAGTCACCGGGGCAGCCGCTTACCGGGTGCACTGGCGTCTCACCACCTCGCCGGTTTGGGAGTGGTCACGCGATGTCGGTGACGTAGACAGTTTTACATTGGAGAACATCGTGATCGACAACTACTTCTTCGGCGTGTCCAGTCTGGCCGAAGACGGTTCCCAGAGCCCGGTGGTTTTTCCCGGACCAGCAGGATCATTCGATTGAGCGCAGCAGGAAGTCAGCAATGCGCTCTCCCTGATTGATGATGAGGTGACCACAGTTCCTCAGCTCGACTGCTTCACACCGCATGATGTGTGCACGCGCATGTTGCAGGCTGGCTGGCCCATCGAGAATCGCATCCCTGTCGCCGAACAGGACGAGCACCGGCATGGTGAGACAGGCGAGACGTTCAGGATCGAAGCGCGGCAGGCGTGCTGTACGGGGATAGAAGTGCTGGTGCATGTCCATCGTGTAATCCATCGCCTGCCGTACCTCGTCAGACTCCAGTGGCCGGCCACCATTGATCAGGCGAGTCATACGTTCACGCCCCCAGCTACCGCAAAGTGCATAGAAAATGGCCTTGGGCAACAGCATCATACGCTGCGCCCCCAGTCCGCCCGGACAGATAAGAGCCAGGCTCCTGACACGCTGCGGATAGCGCGTGGCAAACTCCAGCGCCATCCAGCCACCGAGCGACAGACCCAGCAACGACAAGGTCTTCAGTCCGAGAGCCTCGGCGACATCGTGCAACCATAGCGCATAGTCACCACTGGCGTAGTCGGGGCGGGATTCAGCAGAGAGGCCGGGCTCGCCAACGAGATCGACTGCGAAGACATGGAAGTCACGCGCCAATCGTTCCACATCACCAAGCCAGGTAAAGGAATTGGACACACTGCCATGCAACAGCAGCAGAGCCGGTTTGTCGGTGCTGCCGCTTTCGATGACAAAGGTATTACCCAACAATGTGCTGACCGTGTACTGCTTGTTTGCCACGGGCCAGCGCGCCAACAGACTCCGATAGCGATCCAGAATCTGCTGCCTGCCTGCCTCACTCTTGAAGACCGATCGACTCAAGCTGATTGCTCCAGCAGACTGTGTAGCATGCCAAGCAGAGACTGGAGCACGCCGATATCGCCACTCAACATAATCTTCAACTCCGCTGTTTCCGGGAAATAATGACAGTGGCTGGTCAGGCGAGTCTCGGCATCCGCCTCTCTGGCATTGGCAAGCGCGGCAGTAAGATAGTTGCTGAGCTGCTGGTACAACGCCGGTGATACTGCAGTGACATCGACAACCACAGTGCTCGTCACACGCCGCGCGACGTCAACCGGGCGCCTGACTGGCAATTCACAATCCTCCCCGAGATAGTCCTGCAGTTGTGCCTGGGTGAAGCGGTAGCGCTTGCCGACCCGCGTCGACTGGATTTCGCCTTCACGAATCTTGCGCCGCAAGGTTTTCGGATGCAGTTGCAGGAAATCCGCCGCTTCATCGACGGTAAAAAGTCGCTGGTCCACGCTCATGTACTCCAATTTCAGCCCTGATACAAAAGGAATATTAGGGAATATAATGAACCATTATTATTATTTCAAGGAATAATAGGGACTAATAAAGCGCAGTTCTCAGGGATTCGGATTTGCTGTGCTGACCCACACTGCCCTTTCGCCAGAATCTGTACTCGGCCCATCGGAGTGGGCATGACAAAGCCAATAGGCTGAGTTACTCTCAGATTCCGCTGCGCTTGCATCAGACCGCACTCTGGATCTGAAGACAGCAAAACAGACTGGCTCCCCCGCCAACTGCGCTCATCAAGTGCCCAATATGCTTAGAGGTACCCCATAATGATAAGAAAACTCTCTATGCTCAGTGCTCTGCTTGCCCTTTCCGGCCTGTCGACTTCGCTCGTCAGCGCGCAGGAGACCGTGGAATGGGTAACACTGGGTAGTGACTTTGCTCATACCCGCTCCACCCCCGCGAGTCAGATTACGCCGGACAACATTGCCGACCTCGAAGTCGCGTGGACATGGGACGGAGCCAGCTTTGAAGCCCAGAGTGGCCGCTCCACTCCGAGCTACATCAATGGCCGCCTCTACACCGTGGCCGGGCCTCGCCGCCATGTTGTCGCCATCGACCCGGCAACTGGCACTACAATCTGGTCCTATCGGGAACCGGACACCGGCCGCTGGGAATACTCCATGCGTGCCGACTACGGCAAGGGCGTTGGCTATGCCAACATCGATGGCAGAGACATCATCTATACAATCTCGCCAGCCTTCTTCCTGACTGCATTGGACGCCGAGACTGGCAAGCCGCTGGAAGGCTTTGGTGAGAGAGTGCCTGTACCCGGTTTTCCGGAGACAGGCGTCGTCGATCTGTTGAAGGATCTCGGCCATCCCTATGATCCCTATGAGGGGCTCCCGATTGAGCGCGGCTATATCACCTCATCCTCGCCACCCATTGTAGTGAACGACACAATCATTGTGGGTAACTCCGCAGAACAGGGTTACCACCAGTCACGCATCGAAAATGTACCGGGTGACATCCTCGCCTACGACGCGCGCAGTGGCGCCTTCAAGTGGAAGTTCAATGTCATCCCGCAGCCAGGCGAGTACGGCCATGAGACCTGGGAGAACGATGCCTGGCAATACACCGGCGACATTTCATCCTGGGCACCAATCTCTGCCGACCCTGAGCTGGATCTCGTCTATGTCCCGACCAATGGTGTGACTATCGACTACTATGGCGGTCACCATCCCGGCGACAACCTCTATGGCACCAGCCTGATTGCGCTCAATGCCAGCACAGGAGAACGGGCGTGGCACTTCCAGATGGTGCATCACGACATCTGGAACTACGACACGCCTACAGCGCCGATTCTGCTCGATGTACAAACAGATCAGGGACTCACTCCAGTTGTCGCGCAGGCGACCAAGCAAGGCTATACCTACGTCTTCAATCGCGCGACGGGCGAGCCCGTTTGGCCTATCGAAGAAGTGCCAATGCCTCCCTCGACTGTACCAGGCGAACAACTCTCGCCGACCCAGCCCATTCCGACCAAGCCCGCTCCTTTCGAGTATGTGGGTTCCAGCCTGGACCTGTTAGCGGATTTCACTCCCGAGATTCGCCAGCAATCCGTGGCAGCGGTCGCGAACTTCATCATGGGCCCCGCATTCAATCCGCCGATTCAGCGCGGCCACGAATCGGGCAAGTCGGCTGCGCTGATGTGCCCATCTGGCGCCGTGAATATTACGCATCCACCGGTGGCTGATCCTGCTAGCGGCGTCATGTACATCATGTCGCGCTATAGCTGTGGCTCACGCACACTGGTGACCGGCGAAGAAGCCGACACCTACTACGATGCCCCTACGGGTGTCACGCTGTCGCGCTATGCGGCGGCCAGCGGCGGTCCCAGCCCACGCCATCCGGCAGGTATTCCGCTGTGGAAACCACCTTATAGCCGCATCACCGCTATCGACCTGAACACGGGTGAGCATTTGTGGATGACTCCGGCCGGCTACACGCCAGATCGCATTGCCGATCTGCCAGCGCTGGCGGGTGTCGACATCGGCAACACCGGTTCCGGTGCAGTCGGCCAGATGCTGGTAACCGATAACATGCTCGTCTACACCAATGTCACCGGTGATGGCACACCGCATCTCTTCGCCGTGGACAAGATGACGGGCGAGGAATTGGCCCGCGTGGAAGCCCCGGCCGCAACGCGCTATGGGATGAGTTCGTGGGTCCACAACGGCAAGCAGTACATCATTCTGCAAACCGGCAGCTCGCTGACCGCTATGGCACTGGCTGACTAAGGTTTCGTCGCAAAAAACCAGATGAGAAAAACAGATAAAGAAGAACAACACAGGAGCAACCAATGAAGAAAGCAGTACTCTTTGCCAGCGCCGCACTGATCGGTGCGGCCGCAACAATCTCAACCGTTAACTCACAACAGAACGAGATGAGTTTTTTCATCACCAGCGTGGGCTCGGGTGACGGCGCCAATCTCGGCGGCCTTGCAGGCGCCGATGCGCACTGCGCTGCACTCGCCTCAGCCGCAGGTTCGAGCGGTAAAACATGGCGCGCCTATCTCAGCGCTCATGCCACGGCAAACTCAGAGGCAGTAGACGCGAGGAATCGCATCGGTTTCGGCCCCTGGTACAACGTTAATGGTGTCGAGGTCGCATCGAATCTCAATAACCTGCACAGCGCAGGCAATAACCTCAACAAGCAGACTGCACTGACCGAACAGGGCAATGTGGTCAACGGACGTGGCGATACGCCAAACCAGCACGACATCCTAACCGGCTCAACAGTTGATGGACGTGAAGTGGAAGATGGCAGCGATCACACGTGCAACAACTGGACATCGAACGGCACGGGCTCTGCCCACGTCGGCCACTTCGATCGCACAGGTGGCGGCCAAAACCCCACCTCATGGAACAGCGCGCATGGTTCGCGTGGCTGCAGTCAGGCTGACCTCGTCGGCACTGGCGGCAACGGCTACTACTACTGCTTCGCGACCGACTAGAGGCTCTACACCAGTTACTGGCGAGTGCAGCGCACCGCCGGAGACAGGCTATAATGGTGTGGCTGATTTCAGCCACACCATTTTTTTTCGCCGCTCGGCAAGGATGAAGGCAGGATACTCACGATGAAACTCTATGGCATGGGCCAGTCACGCTCTTTCCGCTGCCTCTGGGCGCTGGAAGAGGCCGGACTCAAGTACGACTATGTTCCGATCAAGCTGCGCACGCCAGCGGAAGATCCGCTGAGTGCCCAACACCCCGATTACCTGCAACTCAATGTACAGGGCAAAGTCCCCACTCTGGTAAACGGCGATCTCGTGCTGACTGAATCCGTCGCTATTCTGTATTACCTGGCACGTTGTGCTCCCGAATCAGGGCTGCTGCCGAATGCAAGCATGGATGTCTACGCCAGACTGGATGAATTGAGCAGCTTTATATTGGCGGAGCTCGAGCAGCCGCTCTGGAGCAAGGGCAAGCACTGGTTTGCCCTGCCTGAAGAACAGCGCATTCCGCAGATGTTTGAAACCGCCAGGTTTGAGTTTGCCAAAGCTGTTCGTAGCCTCGACAAGCTCCTGCCGCAATCTGAATACGCACTCGGCGAACAGTTTTCACTCGCAGACATTCTACTCGCGCACACGTTCAATTGGGCGATTCGTTTTGAATTCGACGTGCCCGAGCACTACCGCGCACTGCGTGATCGCCACTACGAGCGACCCGCGGCGCAACGCGCCATGGCTATCGTTGAAGCGACAGCATGAAATCATTACTCTCTGTACTCGTACTGTTAACGCCGTGGCATTTTGTTAAGGCGCAGGAGCTCCTGCCGGACCAGCTCGACTACTATCTGCAACAGGCACTGATTGCCGAAGCGGCGGAACAACGGCTTGTGCTGAACCATATCGGTATACAGGCTCAGCCGGTGGAACGTGGTTACCTTGTTAGCGCAGTGCTCGAAACCTATCCGGCACAAGAGGCAGGCCTGTACCGCGGCGATGTTATCGTCAGCGCCAATGGCGCACCCTTCCACCCTGTTTTCTCTTTTAATGACCGGGCAATGGCGCCAGCGGATTTCACAGCCCTGGCGAGCGCTGTGGAACTGACGGTCCTGCGTGGCGACACGGAGCTGCAGCTCACCGTTCGTCCGGTGTTCGAAAACCTCTATGACAGCTACCGCAGCGCCACGATAAGCACTGCACAGCAATTTCCCTCGGGTAATAAAACGGTCGGTTATCTGCGCCTCTGGCTGCTGTCGCGCAACAGCAATGACCTCATCAGCTACCGCGACCTGTTCGCGGAACTTGCCGGTACCGATGGCATTATCCTCGATGTCCGCGACGGCGCAGGCTTTCTCGACCGCGACCAGTTGCGCCTCATCTATCGCGGCGACAGCAATCCGGTCACCACGCTGGCGACTGCCGATCACAACCCCATCACCCTGTCGTCTGATGGCTACCGGAACCCTGTGGCGCTATTGATCAACGGACAGACCCGCGGCGGGGCTGAGCTATTCGCCAGACAACTCGCACAACTCAGTCGGGTTATTACGCTAGGAGATCAAACGGCGGGACTGCCAGGCACATGGCAAACAGCGAGCGCAGGCGAAGAGGACAATCAGCCTGTTTTGCGCTACGTGCCGATAGCGGATGATGTCACTGACAGCGCAGAAACCAGCCTCGTTCCGGAGAACTCTCATCCCTATCCGGTGAGTCAGCCGGGTCGAGTCGATCCGCAGTTTCAGGCGGCGATGGACATGTTGATGGGCATCATCTAGCGCTGTCAGGCTCGCTCTGTTCTTTGCTGAGCCAGCGCATCTCGTGAAAATCAAATCCTGCTTCGATCGTTGGCTTAACGATCCTGAAGTACGGCGACAAATCGAAATCCCGTGGCGTAAAGTGGGTGAAATGACGCCTGTAGTACTGCGGCACCTCACCATGCTGTCCGGGCTCGCCACCCTGTATGGGGAGAATAGGATAGTCGATTGACTGAAATGCCTCGGCAATGAGGGTGGAACAAATAGCCTTGGTCGGTTCGCCACTGCCAAATCCCAATAGCGCCCTGCGATAACGATTAGGCACGGCGGGCCGCTGAATCAGATACCGCACCAGATCGAAAACATTCTTCAGGTCATAGTGATGACCAAGTTTCCCGCGGGCGAAGGCGACGACGTTGGCTGTTTCCTCTTCAGTGAGATTGACCGCGCGACAGATGCGCAGATTGAAGTTGCGGTAATGATCAAGTCCGACCAGTCTTACGCCTTCTTCGAGATCAGCCTCCAGCAGAACCGGATCACTCACCGCATCACCGGGCTGACCGACGTACAGCGCGGCATGGGACCAGGATGATTGGGTCAGGTATTTGATGGCGACGCTGATGCGCGTATTGCCTTCAACGAGAATGATGTCGCCGGTTTTCAGAACGGGAAGTAGTTTTTCAATCGGGACCGAGTCCAGCCTGCGGTACCCGGGCAGATTCTTGCTGAGAAAGGCCGCCAATCGCTTGCCGATCGGGCGGGTTATCGCTGAAAGCATTCATTTCCTCTGCTGTGGGGGCACGCCGGAATCCCGGGCTCGCATGGCGCCTGGGCGCACATGGTTGATCAGAGGTCCCCCTCGGTTATACTCGACCGCCAAGACTGACGTTTAGCAACAGCGAATGAGTTTAATGGAATTCATTTGCCAACAACAGGCCTCCACCGTGTCGGTAGAGCTGCGCAAAAAGGAGTTTTCCATGACATCTTCACACAGCAAGTTTTTCATTAATGGCGAATGGGTCGAGCCTGCAGGCCGCACCTCACTGGACGTCATCAATCCCGCTACGGAAGAGGCCTTCACAAGCATCAGCATGGGCACGGCTGAAGATGTTGATCGTGCCGCGCAAGCTGCTCGCGCCGCCTTTCCCGCCTGGTCGCAATCGACAGTCGACGAACGCAAGGCCGTGATCAGCAATATTCTCGCCGGGCTCAAAGCGCGCGGCGATGAGATCGCGCAGGCCATTAGCAATGAAATGGGCGCCCCGCTCGGCTTCGCCAAGGCGGCGCAACTGGGTGCCGGTATGGCTCACTTCATGACAGTGCTGAAGATCCTCGACGACTTCGAATTTGAAGAAGTCCGCGGCTCGACCAAAATCGTGAAAGAGGCGGCCGGCGTGTGTGGCTTCATCACACCCTGGAACTGGCCCCTGAATCAGATCGCCTGCAAGGTTGCGCCGGCTATCGCTGCCGGCTGCACGATGGTGTTAAAACCCAGTGAGATGGCACCGGTGAGTGCCTATATCCTGGCTGAGATTATTGCCGAATCCGGCCTGCCCGCGGGTGTCTTCAATCTGGTGAATGGTGATGGCCCGACTGTCGGCGCGGCGATCTCTGCCCATCCAGAGATAGACCTGGTGTCCTTCACGGGCTCCACCCGCGCAGGACGCGAAGTGGCCAAGGCAGCGGCGGATTCAATCAAGCGCGTGACACAGGAACTCGGCGGCAAGTCGGCCAATATCATTCTCGATGATGCCGCTGACTTCGCCAAAGCCGTTTCCGGTGGTGTGGCTTCCTGTTTCGGCAACAGCGGCCAGTCCTGTAACGCACCGACCCGCATGCTGGTGCCGAAAGCCCGCATGGCCGAGGCAATCGAAGTGGCCAAAGCGGCGGCAGCGAAAGCCACAGTGGGCGACCCGCTCGCTGAGACGACCCGTCTCGGGCCGGTAGTGAGCGAGCTGCAGTTCAACAAGATTCAGGATCTCATTCAAAAAGGCATCGATGAGGGCGCGGAGCTCATCGCAGGCGGCACCGGTTTACCCGAAGGGCTGGACAAGGGCTACTACGTGCGCCCCACTGTCTTCGCCAATGTGAGCAACGACATGACCATCGCCCGCGAGGAAGTCTTTGGCCCGGTGCTCACCATCATCGGCTACGAAGACGACGCTGACGCCGTGCGCATTGCCAACGACACCGACTATGGCCTGTCGGGCTATGTCTCTGGCGAAGCCGAGCATGCGCAACAGATCGCCCGCCAGATCCGCACCGGCATGGTCCACATCAACGGCGCCGGCCCGGACTTCGGCGCACCGTTCGGCGGCTACAAACAATCCGGCAATGGCCGTGAATGGGGTCTGGAGGGATTCGAGGAATTCCTCGAAGTGAAGTCATTGATGGGCGCAGCCTGAACATAGCGAGGAGAGGCAGGCATGAGTAAGGGAATACAGAAGCCGGCAATCGACATCGGCATCATCACCAATAATCTCGAGGCAATGCTCAGCTTCTATCGCGACACACTCGGCCTCGAGCTGGAGGCTGTGATCGACATGCCGGGCGGTGGCGTGATGAACCGCTTCAAGGTCGGCGAGAGTATCGTAAAAATTATCGAGACCGACCCCAAACCCGCCGCCGAAGCTCCACCCGGAGGCATCCGCGGCGCTACGGGATACCGCTACTGGACACTGCACGTCACCGACCTGCCCGCGGCAATCGCCGCGGTCGAGTCGGCGGGCCACAAGATCGTAGTCCCGCAAAAAACCATACGCGAAGGCGTCACCATCGCCATCGTCGCAGACCCCGATGGCAACTGGGTAGAACTGCTGCACAACAGCTAAACCAGGGGACACTCATTACTTAACAACTTAACAAAACTGGGGACACTCATTACTTAACAACTTAGCGGTGCCCCTAAGGCGTGTTCCTGCAATCGCTGATCGCTTAAGTTACTAAGTAATGAGTGTCCCCTAAATGCATTGCTGTCATACGGCTGACATTTCTCTGACATATCTTGGGGCAACATGCTTGCTGCGTTTTTCTACTCCGCCAGACTCTATCTCACACTCTGCGTGCAATCCTTCAGCCGCCGGCGGAATCTGGGCCAGCTAACCTGGAAGGGTCGTTGCATCCGCCTCCTGCTGTATCTCCTGTTTTTACCTGTGTGGCTTGTGCACTGGCTTTGCCTGTTTCTTGATGAGCTGCTGTTCTTCTCCTATCACTTGCAGGAGATCAAACGCCCACTCTTTATTCTCGGCGTGCCGCGCAGTGGCACCACGTTTCTCCACCGCACGATCGCCGAGGACCGTAAGCGCTTCACCAGTGTCTCAACCTGGGAAGTGTTCCTCGCGCCTTCCATCGTCCAGAAGAAAATTATCCTGATGCTTTCCTGGCTTGATCAACGAATCGGAAGTCCTGGAGCGAAGCTCTTCAAAGCGCTGGAGAAAAAACTCTTCGCCTCTCTGGAAGGTGTACACGATGTGTCTCTGGAAGCCGCCGAAGAAGACTATCTGCTTCTGCTGCCAATGATGTCCTGTTTCATTCTGTTCCTGCCCTTTACAGAGTCCCGGCACATCTGGTCGCTCGCGCGTTTTGACTGGGAAGCATCAGACAAGGACAAGCAGCGCATCATGGCGTTTTACCGCGCCTGCCTGCAAAAACACCTGTACGTCTATGCTCGCGGGCAAAACGCGAGCAAGCGATATCTATCGAAGAACGCGGCCTTTGCATCGTGGCCCAATACACTGCACGACAATTTCCCCGACGCCGAGTTCGTCATCTGTATGCGCGAGCCGGAAAAGGCAGTGCCATCCTTGCTGGGATCACTGCAATCAGGCCTGGATATCTTTGAGCTTGATATCGAGCAGGGCGAACTGTCACCAATGTTGGTTGAGATGATGGCTGACTATTACAGTCACCTCCTGACCCGATTCCCCAAGCCTGCGCCCATCGCGCACATGAACACGCTCAAAAACGATATTCGCAACAGTGTGGAAACAATCTATCAGTATTATGGCGACGCCGTGGATGAACCGTACCGTTTGCGACTGCAGGAATTGGCAGACGAGTCACGCAACTACAAAACTCGCACCGCTGTGGTGAAACCAGACAAGGCTTCCTACAACAACTTTTATGCAGACCGGTTTACGCTTTATTATGAGAACGAAGCCGCGATCAAGTCAGGGCTTACAGCGAAGCTGAGCGAATCAGCATGAGATCATGACAGAACAAGTGCTTGAAATAGATGACGCCGCTACAGAGGTCAGCAAGCTGAAGATCGCTGTTGTGTCCGACGCACAGAAAGATCGCAATGGCGTCGACGCCTACTATCGCGATCTCGTCAGCCATCTGCAAAAGCACGTCGCGGATATCCGTTACTACACGCCCAATCCCGAAGACGGCGAGCACTATTCCCGTTTCGCCGTGCCTCTTCCTGGTGACGCCACACAGAAGATCATTTTCCCCTCCGCGTCTGGCCTCTATGCCGAGCTCAAGGACCAATCACCTGATGTAATCGTGGCTGCCACCAACGGTCCATTCGGGTTGTTCGCGCTCTACGCTGCACGCCGATTGAAGATACCGCTGGTCTCTGGATTTCATACGCTGATTGAAGACTTGTGCAAGATGTATTGGGGCAATGTGCTCGGAACAGTGACCCGCAGCTTCATGGAGTTTCAGAACAAACTGCTGTTCAACTATTCCGAACGTGTTGTCGTCAACAGCAAGAGCATGATCGAGAGCGCGAATGCCTTGTCTGCTACGCAGGTGTTATTGATGGGCACGCCGCTCGACAGCCTCTTTCTTGCCGAACCCGTACCAGGGGCGCCGAGCAAGCTCACTTCCATTCTTTACGCAGGCCGACTTGCGCCTGAGAAAAACGTCGAGGCCTTGTTGGAGTGCGCCGCCCGCTATCCTGACATTCGCTGCTCCATCGCCGGCGACGGCCCGCTTCGGGAAGAGCTGCAAAGCCACAGCGCGCATCTGGACAATGTGACCCTTCTCGGACATTTGCCACGCGAGGAAATTGTGGGCGTGATCGACAACCACGACATGTTATTGCTGCCTTCGCATCTGGAAGCCTTCGGCACCATTGCGCTCGAAGCTATGGCGCGCCGACGTATGGTGCTGGTATCCAGTCATTGCGGCATCCTCAGTTGGGACTCTCTGGCGCGCGGACTCTTTCAGTTTCAGGATGATGAGACACCGGCTGATGCCATTGCCAGAATTCGCGATCTCGATTCGCGCCTGCGCGAGAAGAAAGCCGAGGCTGCCATGGAGGCAGCATTGGCCGCTCACAACGAAGCACTCACTGGCTGGCTTGATCTCTTCGCGGACATCCATGGCAGCCACTGAGTCGCACACATTAACCGGGCTTGTCTCTATTCATGATGTCATGCCGGAAACCCTGCAGCAGGTGCGCTCGCTCATCACCCAACTGCGCGCAGCAAATGTCGTCAAGATCACTCTGCTGGTAGTTCCGGGCAAGCACTGGACACAGGCGGATTTACAGCAATTGCATGACTGGCAAAACGAAGGCCTGCAGCTTGCCGGGCACGGCTGGAATCATCAGGCAAGCAAGCCACGCACTCTGTATCATCACTTGCATAGCTTACTGCTCTCGAGGATGGCGGCAGAGCATCTCAGTCTGGATCGCGAGCAGATTGCGATGTTGATCAATGAGTGCTTTAGCTGGTTTGGAGAGCGAGAGTTGCGCGCTCCAACGCTCTATGTGCCTCCCGCCTGGGCACTGGGACCACTTCCTCCCACAGAGCTGCGCACGCTCCCGTTTCGCTTTGTGGAACTGTTAAGCGGCGTGCTCAATTGTGAGACGACTTGCCTGCGCAAGCTGCCGCTCACAGGCTATGAGGCTGACACCGCGTGGCGGGCGCTAAGTCTGGGGAATTGGAACAAGCTGAATGAGTGGCGGGCTCGCAACAGTTCAAGACCGCTGCGAATTGGCATTCATCCCTTCGATGATGAATACCGCCTGCGCCACCAGATGCATAAACAGATTCAGGCCTGTGAACAGTTTATCGACTACGATGAACTGTTCACGGGGCACTGAAGTTGATGAGCTAAAACAGTCTTACCAGATGCTGCGTTTCTGCAGTGGAATATCGAGTGTGCTGCCATCGGGACGGCCGACGTGGATAATGAAACTGTCCGCGTCTGGATTGCTGTAGCCGAGCGTCGACATGCCGCCTTCTGATACGGCACGAAACTTCACGCTATTGCCGTCGATCTCCTCGAGAATCATCTCCTGAGCCGTTGCCGTGCGCGGCTCAAACCCCGGATCCCATTGCTGAATATGCAGAACGAGCGTGCCATTGGACTCTTCGATGGTAATCATCTCGAACATGCTTGTGCTACCACCGCCTGTCATGCGCACCATCGCAGCGATGGAACCGCCTTCGGTAGCAATCCAGTTTTCCTCGAGCTGATTCGGACCGAGCTGACCAGCCCAGTTGCCGGTCATCCACGCTAGCTGATCAATCGATGCTGCAGGTTGTGCGTGCGCCGAAATCGAACCGAGTCCAACATACAGGCTCGCTACCAGTAAAATTACCTTCTTCATACTGCCCCCTATTGAGTTGCTTCAGTTACCCGCGCGAGCCAGGCATCGAGTGACACCCAATCCATGCGAAACATATGTGGCGCGCCATCAAGTATGGCGGCATCCAGGTCTACACCAGCCTCAGTCAACACCGAGACTGTTTCATCAAACCGATCAGCCCAACCGAGCTCATCAGCACCGCCGATGCGTAAATACACCGGGAATCCATCCAGCATACGGTTATCAAACACCGAGCTGCTGACCGCAGGAACTGCGATAACACCATAATAATTTTCCGGATTGCGGCGGGCGATCTCCAGCGCAGAGAGGCCGCCGTTGGAAATGCCCGCGAGCATCACCTTGCCGGCAGCGACATTGCTTCGCGCTTGCAGGGCGGTGATCAGTTCAGCAATTCGGCCATTGTTCTCAGCACCGCGGAAGGCGCGATTGTTCGGCGACACCGGCACAGCCACCAGCCAGCCTCGACTGGAAAACCCGCTCCCGAGCCACAGTGAGGTATCACGCGAAATAGAAAGGTTTCCCGGTCCACCGCCCATCAGAATCAACAGGCTGCTGGGAGTCTCGGTCGTCTGCGCCGGCTGCACAATGAACACCTGCAGCCGCGTACCATCCGCCAACTCAATCGTTTCCTGACCCAACGCCATAGCCGGAACCCATAACACGAGCACCGCCAGCAGCAAGCCAGCAAACCCGCTCTTCCCGCGCTGAAAGCGATTCATCTCCATAGCCCAATCCACTTGGGGACACTCATTACTTAACAACTTAACGCTTATCCACTTGGGGACACTCATTACTTAACAACTTAACGATTCATAAGCAGCAAGCCGATGAAACCGCTCTCGCCGGTCAAAATACGTGGCTTAAGTTACTAAGTAATGAGTGTCCCCTGAATTGTTGGTGGGCTAAGTTACTAAGTAATGAGTGTCCCCTGTTTTTGTTATTCGTCGTTGGTCTCGGTTCGCTTGCGGTAGTTTTCCGCGAAGCGATCATTGAGTCTGCGCATGCCGCCTAGCCAGCGATCGTAGTCGTCTGTCTTGCGGCGCATATACGTTAGCACTTCCGGGTGTGGCAGGACGAGAAAGCGCTCTTCTGCCAGAGTGTCGATGACCGTGTCGGCCAACTGCGCTGGCTCGAGCATGCCATCGAGCGCCGCGACGCCTCCGCCCTGCGCAGTCATTGCCGTCCGGACCGCCTGCGGGCAGAGCACCGATACCTTGATGCCACTGTGACCATAGGTGATAGACAGCCATTCCGCAAATCCGACTGCCGCGTGCTTGGTGACGGCATAGGGTGCTGAGCCAACCTGACTCAACAGGCCCGCTGCAGAGGCTGTGTTCAGCAAATAGCCCTCTCCCCGTTCCAGCATTCCCGGCAGGACCGCGCGTGCCGCATAGATATGCGCCATCACATTGATGTCCCAGATGCGCGTCCAGTCATCATTGCTCACCTGTTCAGTGCCGGGCGTAAATATCCCGGCGTTGGAGCAAAACAGATCGATCTGACCGAACTCGGCCAGAGTCGCCTCAACCAGGCGCACGACATCCGCCTCATCGGCCACATTACAGACATTCACCAGCGTGGCCGTCGTCGCAGCACTGGCCGCGATCTCGTCGGCGGTCGCCTGGGTGCCGGATGCATCAATATCAGAACATACGACCGCACGCGCCCCTTCTTTTGCGAAGCGCAGACACAATTCCTTGCCAATGCCGCTCGCTGCGCCCGTTACCACCACGACTTTGTCTGCCACTTTCATATCAGATCCCTCTTCTTCTTATTCGTTCAGCCACACTGGCCTGCTTGCGTTGCGCAGAGCTCACTGCGCGACTAACGTTGCCAGCCGCTCAGTAATAATGCTCTGCGCCTCGGTCACGATGCGCACGATCAGCTCGGCGCAGGTCGGAATATCATCGATCAAGCCCACCACCATGCCAGCAGACCAGATACCCTGCTCCAGCTCTCCGGATTCGAGCAAGGCCCTGCCCTTCACGCCGGCTACCAGCGGTTGAATATCAGCGAAATCGGTCGCGCCAGCTCGCGCCTCAATTTCCAGAACTTGCTCCGCGATGCCATTGCGAAAGACCCGTGCCGTGTTGCGCAGCGTCCGATAAATGAGCGCAGTATCCAGCTCACTTGCCTCGACCATCGCCTGCTTGACCGCTTCGTGAATCGGGGCTTCTTTCGTCACCATAAAACGCGTGCCCATATTGATGCCATCTGCCCCCATCGCCAGAGCCGCCGCCATACCACGCCCATCTCCCAATCCGCCGGACGCGAGAAACGGAACACTGAGCCGGCGCGCCGCCAGAGGCAGAAGAATGAGATTGGTGACATCGTCTTCTCCAGGATGGCCCGCGCATTCGAAGCCATCCACGCTAACCATATCGCAGCCGATGCGTTCGGCTTTTAGCGCATGCCGAATAGAGGTGCATTTGTGAATCACGGTGATCCCTGCGTCCTTGAACAAGGGCAGGAAGGGTTCGGGGTTACGCCCCGCTGTCTCTACAATCTTCACACCACCATCGACGATGGCCTGCGCATAGTCCTCATAGGGAACGGGCTTGATGGTGGGCAGGATGGTGAGGTTGACGCCGAAAGGTTTGTCCGTCATCTCGCGACAACGATCGATCTCTTTACGCAGATCCTCCGGGCTGGGCTGGGTGAGTGCAGTCAGTATGCCAAGACCGCCTCCGTTCGATACCGCCGACGCCAATTCGGCACGGCCAACCCACTGCATTCCTCCCTGAACTATCGGGTATTCGATCCCCAAGCGCTCGGTCACTCTTGTTCGCATGCTTCCCCCTGACGAGATACTTCCTGTGGACTTCAGTTTCGGTGCGCTGCCGAAAGCAGCGCTAAGTGTACGTGAGGGCTTGCGGGGCTGCAAAGCAGCAGCACCGGTCACGCAATACAGACAAACAGCAGCAAACCATATGAACAAGTTCGCGACTGTTTAGCGGCATTTAATGACATTTAACGTATCTTAGCCGATATATACCAGCATGAACTTTCTGTTCAGATTGCGTTAAGCTTCAGTTAATCCGCAATAACGTATAAGCCAGCAACGCATTTGAGTGCGCCAGAACAAATCAAGCAATATTGGTTCGCGAGAACCGCAAGGGAGAGTTACATGAGAAGTAAGTTGTTAGTGTCTGCAATAGCTGCCGCCACCGCCACAATGGCGCTGCCAGCCATGGCCCAACTTGGAAGCGGCGCCGAAGTCGTCGAAGAAATTCAGGTGACATCCAACAGTCGCCGATCCCAGGGCCTGGCCGACATCAATGCTGCCGTGTCCGTTCTGGGAGAACAGGAATTGGACCTGATTGCCGCCGATCACTATCAGGAAGCACTCAACCGCTTGCCCGGCGTGAACATCCACCGCAATAACGGCCAGGAGAGTCTCGCTTCGATTCGCTCACCAGTTCTGTCCGGCGCTGGCGCCTGTGGCGCCTTCCTCACCACGGAAAACGGTATCCCGCTGCGCTCTGCAGGCTTCTGTAACGTCAACGAGATGTTCGATGCGCATACCGAAAACGCGGCCCGCATCGAAGTCGTCCGCGGCCCCGGCAGCGCTTTCTGGGGATCGAATGCCGTGCACGGCATGATCAATGTCGTCCTGCCTGAGCCTGGCGAAGCCGGCCAGATCACTCTGGAAGCCGGCCCCCGCGGCTCCTACCGCGCCCAGGGCCAACTCGGAACCGAGAGCGGTAACTTCAAACAGACTCTGCTCTTCAATGGCGTTAGCGAAGACGGCTACCGCGCCCCGAGTGGCGTCGATCAGCAAAAACTGTCCTGGGTCTACAACTACACCACTCAGGGCGGCACTGAATTCGACGGCGGTATTACTCGCATCAACCTGAATCAGGAAACAGCGGGTTACGTCGTCGGCGCGAAAGCCTATGAAGATGATGCCCTGCGCGAAAGCAACCCGAATCCCGAAGCCTATCGCGACAGCGTCAACACCCGCGCCTGGACTTCGATCTCACGCGACATGGGTGAGTGGGAAATGGTTCTGACTCCTTACCTGCGCGAAGTGAACATGAATTTCATCCAGCACTTCCTGCCCGGCACGCCGATCGAAGACTTTGAGCACCGCAGTTTCGGCGCGCAATTCGCGGCCTATCGCACGCTCGCCAACAACGCGAACCTCGCGATCGGCGTAGACGCGGAGAGCACCACCGGTCGCCTGCTGCAGTACCAGATGAATGCCGAGTCCGGATTCCTGGGTCGCATCCTGCCGGTCGGTCGCCACTACGATTTCGAAGTGGACGCACAGCAACTGGGAGCCTTCGTTAACTATGAGCAGGACCTGACTGCAGACTGGACACTATCGCTTGGTCTGCGCGCAGACAGCATCGACTACGACTATGACAACCAGATGATCGACGGCAACACCGACGAGTTCGGTGTACCCTGCCCGAGCACCTGTCGTTACAACCGTCCGGCTGATCGCAGCGACGATTTTACCGACGTCTCGCCAAAAATAGGCCTCGCCTACGCAATCAACGAGAATCACAATCTGCAGCTGCGCGCACAACGCGGCTTCCGCGCACCACAGGCTACCGAGCTGTACCGCCTGCAGGGTGGCCAGTCGATTGCCGATCTCGATTCGGTAGAACTCGACAGCTATGAAATCGCCGTCAACGGTGCAGGTGCGAACTGGGATTACTCGGTCAGCGCTTACTTCATGGACAAGGAGAACGAGATCATCAATGACAGCGCGCGCGCCAATTTGAATGGCAGCCACACGCAGCACCGTGGCCTCGAATTCATGCTGGGTGTTGAGCTGACGGATACACTGTCAGTGCGCGGCGTCTTCAATGTTGCCAATCACACCTTTGAGAACGATCTCGTCTCAGGTGGCATCAACATCAATGGCAAGGATGTCGAATCGGCTCCCAATACATTCGGTAACGTGCGTCTGGCATGGCGTCCCACTGCCAACCTGCTCACCGAGCTGGAGTGGGTCAACATGGGTGATTACTACACCAACCCGGAAAACACTGCGAGCTATGAAGGCCACAACCTGTTCAATCTGCGTACCCAGTATCGGGTGAATGACGACCTGCGTCTGTCACTCAACCTGAAAAACATTACTGACAAGGAATACGCAGAGCGCGCAGACTGGACTACCTTTACTGGCGATCGTTACTTCCCGGGCGAGCCCGCTCGTGCCTTCTTCGCAGTAACCTGGGATTTCCTGTAAGCAAATTCCAGAGCTGACAAGAGGCTCGATCTCGACTAGAGTAGTCACTCGGGTCGATCACCAAGAAAAAGAAAAATGCCGGCTATATAGCCGGCATTTTTTATGCGCTTTCCTTACTTGTTATTCACTTGCAACCGACTCACGCTCAGCTAGCCATTGCCCGACCAAGAGACGCAATTCGACACCATGTCCCGCTACCAGACGCTACTTGATCTGTTCCAACTGCCGGAGTCCGCGCTCACGGAGAACATCGCGCACCCGGACGAGTCAGTGAACGCCATGTTGCGCAACCGCGAGCACACCCTACGCCGGGCAGCAGTTCTGATACCCGTTACCCGTGCTGATGCGGATCACGATAGCGAACTCGTGCTGACCGTACGCTCACAGAATCTGAAGAGTCACGCAGGACAGATCAGCCTGCCTGGCGGATCCTGGGAGGAACAGGACAGGGATTCTGTGGCCACAGCACTGCGCGAGAGCGAGGAAGAGATTGGCTTGCAGCAGCATCGGGTTGAAGTGTTAGGCGAACTCGGCAAGATGGCCCTGCCTTCCGGCTTTCATATCACGCCTGTGGTTGGCGTTATCGAGAAGGGCCTCGAGTTTATTCCCTGCCCGATTGAGGTCGCCGATATCTTCACTGTGCCACTGGAACTGGTGCTGGATACCAGCGCGTATCGCAGCACGTCACTGCAGTACAACAATGCGCCGCGCAAAACGCTGGAGTTGATGTATGAGGATTATCGAATCTGGGGTGCGACCGCAGCGATTCTTTATCATCTCGCCAGCAAGGTTGAAGCCCTGCAGAAGAAAGGCTGATTACTCTTCGCCAGGCTCGCTGCTGAACGGCGCGTGGCAAACCTGGTTGCGACCGTTCTGTTTCGCGGCATACAGATAGCCATCGACACGCTCAACGAACTCCCTCTCGGCAAGCTCTTCGCCTGGCACATAGACATCAACACCGAAGCTCGCCTCTACCGTAAGAATGTTATCGCCGACTTTCATTGGCGAGTTTTCAACAATCAGGCGTAAACGATTGGCGAAACGCGCCCCTTGTCTCAGCGTGGTGTCGGGGAGAATGAGCGCGAACTCTTCGCCACCATAGCGACAGGGAATATCGAGTCGGCGAATAGTTTTCTGAATCAACGCGGAGACATGGGCCAGCACGTTATTGCCAACTTCGTGCCCGTGTACGTCGTTGATATCCTTGAAATGATCCAGGTCGCACATTATGAGACAGGTCGGCTGCCCGGAGCGGCGAGTACGCTCCATCTCCAGACTGAGGGCTTGCTGGAAATAGCGGAAATTGAATAGCCCGGTCAATTCATCGGTGCGCACCAGAGCCGCCAACTGCTTGACCTCATCGCGAAGCTTTCTGACTTCATCGAGGTTCGGGCAATTGTCATCGCCTGCCGGACAGGTTACCGCCGATGAATCTGATGACGGGCCTGAGGACGGGTCTGAGTTCGTGTCCGAGAGAGACTGCTGGTCATTCATGTTGTGCACTAGCTTCCCGCTTTGTTACGGAGTCCGCCGATCCAGTTTTAAACATTAGCACAACCCCTGCTGACAAGAATACCCGCTTTCCGAGTAGCTGGTATGACAGCCAGCATCCCTGCATTCCCCGGGTCGCTCCGTAGCCGCTCAGGGCAACGCCCAGGCGGGAATCTCACCCAGCACACCGAACACCAAATGGCCCAGCGTGTAGACGAAAATCGTGAGAATCAGCACCGACAACACATCAAGCCAGACGCCAGCGACCACCATCTTCATGATCGGGACACGACCCGAGCCATAGACAATGGCATTGGGCGGCGTCGAAACGGGCAGCATGAAGGCGCAAGACGCGGCCACCGCAGTAGGAATCAGCAACAGCAGCGGATGCGCGCCAATGGCTTGCGCCAGACTGGCCATAATGGGCAGAGACAGCGAAATCGTCGCGGTGTTCGAGGCCACCTCAGTCAGCCCGGTAATGAACGCCACCGTGCTCATGACAATCACGAGGGGATTGGCATCGCCCATAAGCACCTGTAACTGTGCAGCGATGTAATCAGACAAGCCCGAGGTGCCGAATCCCTTGGCGATAGCGAGGCCACCACCGAAGAGCAGGAGAATGCCCCAGGGAATATTCTTGGCGTCATCCCAATCAAGGAGTCTGCCGCCATTGGCTTTGCTCGCCGGAATCATGAACAGCAACAACGCCATGGCGATGGACACCGTGCCATCATCGATCATGTAGCCGACCGGGTTGCTTCCCATGTTGATCAGCAGCTGGTCGAGGAAATAGCTCCAACCGAATATGTCGACATCCGGGCCGAACAATCGCTCCTTGCGTGTCATCCACAGAATCGCCACTGTTACAAACACACCAGCAACGCGCTTCTCTTCAGGGCTCATCGGGCCGAGCTTGGAGATTTCGCTACGTATGAACGACTTGCCGCTGAATGGTGTATCGCCTGGCAGCGGGAAGACAAAGCGCGTCAACAGGAACCATGCGAGCAACATATAGCAGGCGCTCATCGGCAGCGCGAACAGCATCCAGCTTGAAAATGTGATACCGGGCCCCTCAGGAAAGAGCTGGGAGAGTTGGGTCACGAGGATACCGTTCGGTGGCGTCCCGATGAGCGTGGCGAAACCGCCGATGGATGCCGAATAGGCAATCCCCAACAGCAGCGTGAGAGAAAAATTGCCGGCGCGCGCATCGACGATCTCGCCGCGCGCAGCAGCCTGCTTGTTCAAATCCTCATAGAGCAGAATCAGTGACATGCCCATCGGCATCATCATCATGGCCGTCGCGGTATTCGACAACCACATGGAGAGAAAGCCGGTTGCCACCATGAAACCAAGCACGAGGCGATGCGGCTGGCCGCCGATCACGCGCAGAATATGCAGCGCGATGCGCTTGTGCAGATTCCATTTCTCAACCGCAGTGGCAATGATAAAGCCGCCCATGAACAGGAGAATGATCCAGTCCATGTACTGGTTGGCGACGTTGGCGAAGACGATATCGATCTCGTTTGGATTTACTCCCGCGTCGTACTGCAGCGATGCCATATCGATACTGCCCGTGGCCGGGAGTTCGCGCCCGCGCATCACCCCCATGACCGGGAAGAGCACGATGGGAAGCAAGGCTGTAGCGGCCAGCGGGATCGCCTCGGTTATCCACCAGATCGCCATCAACAGGATGATGGCCGCCATGCGCGTCACCGCGGGATTGGCCGGGTCGAGATCGACAAACAGCAGCATAAACAGAAACACCGCTGGCCCCAGCCAGAGGCCGAGCTTGCTGTAGAAGGGAATCAATTTCGGGGTATCGCTCGTCGAGGCGGGAATGTCACTCATGGATAAGTCAGCTTGTTGTTTTTATTGTTTGGAGATTTTTGGAATCAGTCCTGGAAAATCTCGTTGAGAAAATCGTACAGGGAACGAAAGGCGCGACGCGCTACGACTTCATTGTAAACTGCGCCGAAGCCGGGATCGTTTGCCCGGGGATTGGTAAAGGCATGCACGGTACCGCCATAGGCATGGAGTTGCCAGTCTGCACCGGCGCTGCTCATCTCTTTCTCGAATTCGAGAACTTGCTCCGGTGGCACAAGCGGGTCGTCATGGCCATGCAGACAGAGCACCTTCGCCTTGATGTCTTCGTTGGCGATATCGCCGGGAAACAGAAGCCCGTGCACGCTCACAACACCAAGCACGTCTGCGCCTGAGCGCGCGAGTTCCAGCACACTCATACCGCCGAAACAAAAACCCATCGCCGCCACTTTCGTCGCATCGGCCTGGGGTACATTACGCGACGCGACCAGCGCTGCCTTCATACGTCGTCGCAACAAGGCGCGATCGGAAGCAAAGGGCGACATCAGCGCGGTATTACCTTCCGCATCGCCGTCCTTGCCAAACACACCCTTGCCGTAGACATCGAGCGCAAAGCCAATATAACCCTGCCGCGCCACCTCTTCGGCAGCCTGACAGGCCAGATCGCGTCGACCGGTCCAGTCATGCGCAACCAACACCAGCGGCTTCTGCTGCTCTGTTTCCTCAAAAGCCACATAGGCTTCAAGCAGGGTCTCACCGTCCTTGTATTCCAGGTACTGTGTTTTCATTATTCTGTCCCGTCTCCCAACCAGGGGACACTCAGAACTTAGTAACTTAGCGCGAGCAAATCCAACTCAAGCAACACAACACAGGGGACACTCATTACTTAACAACTTAAGCGACCTCACCTTCACGAATCGGGCCGGTTAGCATGCTTAAGTTGTTAAGTAATGAGTGTCCCCCTGATCGGAGTGCCCTCTGTTTTTCCTCTCAAGCTAGCAAGCGTTGAGCATCCCTCTTTGTTCGAACTTTTTCTGTGTGTATCAGAGTGCCGCGAGAATTGAGTCGGCCGAGCTCACATCAATACCACCGCCTTCTTCCACGGCGAGATGAGCTACTGTGCCATCGTCCACGATCATGGCGTAACGACGCGAGCGTGTGCCCATTCCAAAACCACTGGCGTCCATCACCAGACCAACTGCCTCAGTAAACTCGGCATTGCCGTCTGCCAGCATGAGAATTTGCTCAGCGTTCTGGGCTTCGCCCCAGGCGCCCATAACAAACGCATCATTGACAGAAACGCAGGCAATGGTATCGACGCCTTTCGCTTTCACCTCGTCTGCCTTGACGACAAAACCGGGCAGATGAGTGACTGAACATCCTGGGGTAAACGCACCAGGCACGGCAAACAGAACAACTTTCTTGCCAGCAAACACTTCGTCGCTGCTGATGTCTTTCGGACCTTCATTGCTCATGTATTTGAATTTAACGGCGGGAATCTTATCCCCTACTTGAATGCTCATGCTCAACTCCTGTGACCAATAAAAAAGACTTCCAGAACCCAACTCAGGGGACTCTCAACTCAGGGGGACACTCATTACTTAGTAACTTAAGGATTCCAGCCTCCGGGAATTTCGTTTCTCGCGGCTGCTAAGTTGTTAAGTTCTGAGTGTCCCTTACTTTTTTGCTTGAACTAAGCTCGATCGGCTTAAGTTACTAAGTAATGAGTGTCCCCTGTTATGAGAAAATGTTCACGGATGTTAGCAAATTCATTGGCTATTTGGGGGTCGCGGCCGAAAATAAATTCAGGAGTCTATTCAATACCTTAGCGGGGGCATGACGATGTCCGACGGTCTGTTCTTCACAATTTCGAAGCTGTTCTGGGCTTTGCTGGCTCCGGGCAGCCTTATTGTTTTACTGGTGCTGGCTGCGTGGCTGGCCTTGCTGGCGGGTGCGCAGCGGCTCGCACGCAGACTGCTGTCTGTCTGCGCGCTGCTCCTGGTGCTGGTTTCGGCCCTGCCGGTTGGCGAATGGTTGTTGATCCCGCTGGAAAACCGCTTCCCGGCCAACAGTGCATTGCCCGCCAGTGCGGCCGGGATTATTACGCTTGGCGGGGCTGTCGATCCCGAACGCTCGGCAAGCTGGCAACAGACTGAGCTCACTGAAGCCGGGGAACGCATCACTGCTCTGGCCTATCTCGCCAGCCTGTATCCACAGGCACAGCTCATCTATAGCGGCGGCAATGCAGCCCTGGGAGGCAGCGAGAACAGGGAAGCCGACTACGCGCCCTATCTGCTCGACCAGCTTGGGTTGGGCGACGACCGCGCCCTGTTATTCGAGAGCGAGTCACGCAATACCTTCGAGAATGTCGCCAATAGCCAGGCGCTAATCACACGCAATGGCAGCAGGCCCAGTGGCGACTGGATCGTCATCACCTCAGCCTTCCACATGCCACGCGCGATTGGCGTATTCTGCCGCCACGACTGGCCCGTCTACGCCTACCCTGTGGACCATCGCAGCCTGCGCAACCAGGCGCTGCGCTTGCAATTCGCACCGCTGCACAATCTGCAGCAACTGGATCTCGCCCTGCGTGAATGGATTGGACTGATCGCCTACCGCGTGTCGGGACGCAGCGATCGATTCCTGGCAAGCATCAACAACCACTGCGGCATAAACTAGGCAAACGCGCAGCACGCGATGCAGGTTTCCCGGGCCGCGCCCGCTCCACGTCCAATGTTGCCGCCATTCTTCCCTGCTGCGAAACAATGCGAACAGTTTCCCGACAGAATTCTTGAGTAGACTTGCGCCACATCTACACAGGAAGCCTGTCGCAACATGATCAAACCCAAACAACTCAGCGCGCTGATTCTCGGCCTCAGTCTCTGCTTCGGCATGACGGCACTCGGTTCCATACTTGGCTTCAGCGCGATCAAGCACAAGGAATTCGAACGCACCGTCTCGGTCAAAGGCTTGTCCGAACGCGAGTACCCCGCTGACATCGTCATCTGGACCATCGACATCACCCTCGCCAACAACTCACTCAATCAGCTGCACGCCGCATTGGAGGCCAACGCCGCTTCTCTGCGCGCCTACCTGCTCGAGCGCAGCATCAGCACTGAGGAGATCTCCTTCGGCGCGCCAACCATCAACGACAGTTACACCAATCAGTATCGCAACATCGACAACAACAGCCTGCGCTACACCGCAAGCCGTTCTGTCACGGTGTACTCGGAAAATGTGGAAGCAGTGCGCAATGTCATGAACAATTTCGCGATGGACGGGACCGGCGATGCGCTGCAGATCGAAGGGAGTTGGTGGAGCCGCGCGGAGTTCGTCTTTGATTCGCTCAACGACGTGAAGCCGGACATGATTGAGGAAGCAACCCGCAACGCCAGAGAAGTCGCAAGCAAGTTCGCCGACGACTCGGAAAGCACACTAGGCAGGATCAAATACGCCAGCCAGGGGCAGTTCAGCATCCGCGATCGCGACAGCTCCAACCCGCACATTAAATCCGTACGGGTCGTCTCGACGATCGAATACTATTTAGCCGACTGAACTCTGTTAGTTCAGGATATCGCGGAGTCGGTTCCCCAGATCCTGCACTGTGTCTTCAACCCGCTGCCGCAGATTGCCCTCGATCTGATCGCGCAGCTGCTCAACAGAAGGAAAGTTTCCTTCCACGATGGCGCGATTTACGCGGGCAAGCACCAGGCGCAACAGTTCTTCTGTGGTCACTCCGTTCTCGCCGGTGCCTATATCGTTGATAACGATATCGGGTAGCTGCAATGGCGCAGAGGCGATCTGAGTCACCACGTCGAGCTGTGGATTCTGCATTCTGAATTCGCGCACCAGCAAATCCTTGCCGGGACTACCCGAAGTGTCCGCTGGCTGCTCAGAAGATCCGCCACCTTCGATATTGGCCAGCAAGCTGCGGATATTGTCGTTGCGCAGATTGGTCTCATAGGTTATGCGTGGACTGTCAATGACGATGGAAGATATCTCAACGACATCGCTGCTCAGCGATCCCACGTCCAGCGCCAGCGCAACCTCCCCAAGCTCAAAGGCATAGGGGCTATCGAAGCCTTCCGGATTGGCGATAGTCAGCCCACTGATCGAGCCCTGCCCGGAGAGCGGCGAGAGCGATACGCTTCCAACGCTTACCTGCGTGCCCAATACCTGCGTCCCGACGACCTCGATACCGCTTTTCACGAGACTGTCCAAATAGAAAAATGTGCCGCCAACCGCAAGGGCCAGCAACAGGACGACGCCGATAATGAGTTTTTTAATCATGCTCTCACTCCTGACTGTAGCTCCTGGTCGCATCGACTCAGGCAACTACTGATTAATTCTGTTGCAACTCTGGCTGGCAGCCACGTTCGATATCAAGACGCAGTTTTGACGGCACACAGCGGCCTGTCGAAAAACTGCAACGCGGAGTCCGGGCTCGGCTGCAGGCACTGCAAAGACGGAGCCGAGTCAATCAGAGGGTCTCTAGCTGTCGAATGGCAAAGACTCGCCTATCACCGCTTCTATCCATTCCAGATGCCGACTGACTCGTTCGTAAATACTCACTGCGCCATACGCACCCTGCCGCTCTTCACTGTACTCAACTGACTGCACTTCGCCGATTGCAATACCGGCGAGCACCAACAGCCCCTCTGTTTCCAGCAGGGCGGGTCCGCCGCTGTCGCCGAGGCCGATTGTTCCTTCCAGCATCAGCGATTCGCCTTCATCCTCACGCGGATCATCGAAGCGCAATCGCAGACGGCTACCAGTCTCTTCGATGCGATTGATCGCCATACGCAGCCGGCCGTCGTCATACTGACGACCGGTCGTGCCGAGCCCGGTGAACCCCCAGCCCAACAACGCGGCGATCTGTCCGGCTTCCGCATCACCTGAATACAGTGCCAACGGACGCGGGATTGCCTCAGCCTCGCGAAAACGCAACAACGCCAGATCCACATCAGTGCTCGAGCGTTGATCATAGTCGGGATGCACGATAGCGAGATCGATTTCCCGGGTGCCAGTGACCAGTTCAACGCCAAAGCGCCGGTCTTGCGCGAGCGTTTCCCCAAGCATGGTCTCTTCAAGACAATGTGCCGCGGTCAACGCCCATTGCGGGTGGATAACGGTCGCGACACAGATCTTGCGCGCCCCTTGTCGTTCGAGAAAGAACACCGCCGGATAGTCAATGCCGTCCACCACATAGGCATCGGAGCCTACGTCATGGCGCACAATAATTGCTTCACTGACGACCAGTGTCGACAGCACCAGCAGCAACGCGAGGAGTTTGGCAGGCGATAGCCAGGGCAGCTTCATCGACGACCTCGGCGCAAGGGTCGCAGATTGGGTTTGTATTGCTTGCGCCGGGTCATTTGAAACAAGGTGACGATGCGGTAGGCGACGATAATCACGGTCACGACAATGAACGCGAGAATACTCGCAGCTAGCCATTCTTCGTGGCCCCAGTCGGAGATGTCTATCAGTCTTGCCAACACGCCTTATGTCCCTCGTTTCTCGCTTGTTCTATTGATCTACTGCTCTATTGATCTAGTCAACTAATCCGTTTTACTGCACGGCGTGAATTCAGCGCCATGACACGTCTGCCACACCATTCAGCTTTCGTTGGCCAGCGTCGCCACCAACTCCTCGATGCGCATGATGCGCTGTGAGGGGTCTTCGAGCTCCAGCAGCTTCTGTTTGTCTTCCACTTCAATGGGCAGTAACTCACCGAGGCGCCAGCCCAGATCGCGCAGGTTCTGATAGTCGATAGTCTGTCCGCGCTGCTGCACCATGGGATGGCTGGCGAGATTTTCCAGCAATTCCGCCAGCGCCTCGAAGTGGGTATCCACGGGAATTGGTTCCAGATCGACGCTGTCTACCGTGCTGAAAGTGACTTTCGCCTCCAGCACCCCGGACTCCGCCTGCCAGCAGTCCTCGACCGCGAACTTCGCCCGGCCTTCGACCGTAATGCCCAGCAGGCCATTCTCGAGCTGATCCCAGTCCACGATTTCCACATAGGTGCCGATCCGGTGGATGGTCTGCTTGCCGGCCTCACGAATGACTTCCTCACCCGAGCGCAACAAACAAATGCCGAAACCAGATTCCGAACGCAGACAGTAACTTACGAGGTCGATATAGCGGCGTTCGAAGATTTGCAAATCCACCCTGCCGCCCGGAAATACCACGACCTTGAGAGGAAATAAGGGAATTTCTTGTATCTCGCCAGATTGCATAGGGACATGGTAACTCGGATTCCCGGTCATTGTTGACTCCGAGCGGTGGATTTGTGGTCTTCGTCGCGCTTTGCGCTGAATAGTTCGCCGCCCTAGCGCGCAGCCAGCGCCTGCAGCAGCTTGTGATGTATGCCGCCGAATCCCCCGTTACTCATGATCACCACGTGATCTCCGGCGCCAGCGGTTCGTGCGAGGTATTCAATGATGTCGTCCACCGTGCTGAACGCGTAGCTGGACGCCGCACCCGAAGCCAGCAATACATCGAAATCGATACCCGAGTCTTCCGGCTTGAACCAGATCACCTGATCGGCAGCCTGACAGGACGCACTGAGCTGCTCCTGATGCACACCCAGCTTCATGGTATTGGAGCGCGGCTCGATGACAGCAATCAGCTGACCTGACTCGCCCGCCATGCGCGCCCGCATGCCGTCGAGGGTCGTAGCTATCGCTGTGGGATGATGCGCAAAATCATCATAGACATGCACGCCTCCCACTTCACCGAGATGTTCCAGGCGACGCTTCACGCCCCGAAACTCACTCAATGCAGCGCAGGCGGTGGCCACATCAACACCGACATGATGAGCTGCCGCCACGGCCGCTACGCCATTGTTCACGTTGTGCAGGCCAGTCATCTCCCAGTCAATCACACTCTCGCGAATCGCCGTCTCTGCACCCGCAGGCTCATGCTTGCGCACGGTAAAACGCTGACCCGCGGCATCGTCCACTGCCGCATTCCAGAAGACGTTGCCAGCTTTCGCCTGCTCTTCGCAGACGGCGTGTTCGACGTTGACGCCGATCAATTGCCTGGGCGACCAGCAGCCCCGCGCCAGCATCGCGTCGACGTTGCCGTCCTGCCATGGCGAGATCACCAGCCCGTTGCCAGGCACGGTGCGAATCATGTGATGAAACTGGGTCTCGATCGCATCCAGATCGGCAAAGATATCGGCGTGATCGAATTCGAGATTGTTAACGATCGCCGTGCGCGGCGCATAGTGGATAAATTTGGAACGCTTATCAAAGAAAGCGCTGTCATACTCGTCGGCCTCGACAACAAAGAACGGCGTGCTGCCCAGGTTCGCCGACTGGGAAAAATTCTGCGTGACGCCGCCAATCAGATAGCCCGGATCCATCTTCGCGTAGTGGAGAATCCAGGCAAGCATGGCGCTCGTCGTCGTCTTGCCGTGCGTGCCGGAGACGCCCAGCACCCACTTGTCCTGCAGCGCGTGCTGCGCCAGCCACTGCGGACCTGAGACATAGGGCATGCCTTCGTTCAGCACATACTCGACAGCCGGGTTACCACGGGACATGGCATTACCAATGATCACCAGATCGGGAGCAGGCTGCAGGTGCTCAGGCAAATAGCCTTCGCACAGGTCGATGCCGAGTGCTTCGAGTTGCGTACTCATCGGCGGATAGACATTGGCATCGCTGCCACTCACCTGATGCCCCAATTGCTTGGCCAACAACGCCAGCGACCCCATGAAGGTGCCGCAGATACCCAAGATATGAATATGCATCCGATCCGTCCGCTGAAAAACTTGCGACTGTTTTATATCATAAAAGCTGGGTTAGCATGGCGCTGAATATACGGATAAACGACATGAACAAAGCAATTCCGTCACTCTGGGACTTCGCTACCGAACGCTATGCACTGCCTGGCGTCGCAGAGCGTTGTCTACGCCTGCAGGATGAGCATGACTTCGATGTCAACCTGCTCCTGTTCTGCTGCTGGTACGGAACTTACTATGGCGAGATCGATAACTCCGCTCTCAAGCGTCTCAGCGAATACTCCAGGCAGTGGCAGGCCCTTGCCGTACAACCCATTCGTCAGACCCGGCGCTGGCTCAAGGACTACAGCGCAGAATCGAGCCACAACGAGCAACAACGCGAGGGGCTGACGGCACTGCGCGAACAAGTGAAGGCGCTGGAACTCACGCTGGAGCAGCAGCAACTCGAGGTGCTGCAAGAGAAGGTGGCAGACGATGTTATCCAGAAGTCGGGGGTGGGATCACAACAGCTTGCGCTGAACCTGCGTCGCCTGCATCAACTCATGGGCGACACACACCCTGCCATAGAGGGGCTGCTAGGAGAACTGCAGCAGCGAATCGAGGCCTGACCTCGGATCAGGCTCAGAGCGTATCAGGAAGCGGAATCGGAACTGTCGTCGCCGCTTTTGTACTTGCGTTGATTGTCGACAAACCAGGCCGACAGCCAGAAAACACCCGACAGGGCCAACCACAGGAAGCCCAGCAATACAGCATTCGCTGAAGCGCTGACGAACGTCAGGATGGCAACCCCAAGAGAAATGACTGCGACAATTGTGCACAGCAGTTTTGAATAATGCGCAAAAGTGGTTTCGTTATTGAACATCTTGTCCCCCGCGGTTTGCAATTGGCTAACCCGTCCTTACCCCAGCAACTCGGCTGTCCTGTTCGTTACTGCCTGCTTTTCGATGCTACTTCTAATTGCTTAATATTGATCAATTAATCGATACGACAGCATGCTTCTGCATATTTACGACTGCATCCGGAATTTCATGAGCATTTTAGCGCAAAACGCAGGCTGTCCGGCATGCAATCAATACAAGCTTCGGCGGCGCGTGTTCACTCAAGCGCTCTCCTGAAGACCTGACTTCCGGAATGAGTGTCTGTGTTAACCCTGAGTTAGCCTTTATCTTGCCACTGTGCTGTCAGATCGGCAATCACTTCAAGCCTTGCCAGCGCTTCACCAGACCTGACTCCAGATCGAACAGATCCAGCAAGCGGCCGACATGATGATTCACCAGGTCGTCGATCGATTGTGGTTTGATGTAGTGCGCGGGCATAGGGGGCGCGATGATGGCGCCGATCTGGCTCGCCTTGTAGAGCAGCTCACAGTGCCCGGTATGCAATGGCGTCTCTCTCGGTACCAGCACGAGTCGGCGCTGTTCCTTGAGCACGACATCGGCTGCACGCACGAGCAGGGAATCCGCATAACTGTTGGCCACCGCGGAGAGCGTCTTGATCGAACAGGGCGCGATAATCATGCCTTCAGTGCGAAAGGAACCACTGGCGATACTCGCCGCGACATCCTTATTGGAATGCACCTGATCGGCCAGGGCTTTTACATCGCTGACTGACCAGTCTGTCTCTACAGCTATATTGACCTGCGCCGCATCCGACATCACCAGATGGGTTGTGACTGAATCAATCTCACGCAGCGCTTCCAGTAAGCGTATGCCATAGATCACGCCACTGGCACCCGACATGCCGACAATGAGTTGTTTCATCTGCAGAAAATCCGAATTGGGGACCGGGAATGGTGCACTAATGTCAAAGGGCTCGCAAGTTCGGCCCCGACTGGCGCGGCTCGCACGCAACTAGTAACATGCGCCTACATCGCATACCGCAACACAGTTACCTCCATTTAATTTAGCAATCTCTCTGGAAACCAAGCATGAGCAAGGCCAATCTTTTCTACGCCCAATCTGGTGGCGTGACTTCTGTTATTAATGCCAGCGCCTGTGGCGTGATCGAAACCGCTCGCCAACACAAGGACAAGATTGGCAAAGTCTATGCCGGGCTCAACGGCATCGTCGGCGCACTGAACGAAGACCTGATCGATACCAACAAGGAAACCGCCAGCACCATCGCCGCGCTGCGCTCAACGCCAGCCGGTGCCTTTGGTTCCTGCCGCTACAAGCTCAAGTCCTTCAGCGAGAACAAGCGCGAGTACGAACGCCTGATGGAAGTCTTTCAGGCGCATAACATCCGCTATTTCCTCTACAACGGCGGCGGCGATTCCCAGGACACGGCAAACAAGGTTGCCCAGATCAGTCAGGAAGTCGGTTTTCCGATCACCTGTATCGGTGTGCCCAAAACAGTCGACAACGATCTGCCAATCACCGACAACTGCCCGGGCTTTGGTTCCGTTGCAAAATATGTCGGCGTCTCTATTCGCGAGGCCGGTCTCGATGTGGCATCGATGTGTGAGAGCTCGACCAAAATCTTCGTCATGGAAGTGATGGGTCGACACGCTGGTTGGATCGCAGGTGCCGCAGGCCTTGCCAGCGAACAGGAAGGCGACGCGCCACATATCATTCTTTTCCCCGAGATCGCCTTCGACAAGGAAAAGTTTTTGCGCAAGGTAAAAAGTTGCGTGCGCAAGTTTGGCTACTGCGCGATCGTGGTGTCCGAAGGAGCACAGAACAAGGACGGCAGCTTCCTCGCCGACGCCGGCGGCAAAGATGCCTTCGGGCATGTACAACTGGGCGGCGTGGCCCCTTATGTCGCAGAAATGATCAAGGAAGCGACGGGTTACAAATATCACTGGGCTGTCGCCGACTATTTGCAACGAGCTGCGCGCCACATCGCGTCGGCTACCGATGTCGAACAGGCCTACGCCGTCGGCCAGGCCGCTGTCGAGTTCGCCCTTGCTGGCAAGAATGCCGTCATGCCCGCGATTGTCCGCGGCAAGGGCAAGAAATACTCCTGGCGCATTGGCGAAGCAAAACTCGCCGACGTCGCTAACGTGGAGAAGATGATGCCGCGCGACTACATAAGCCGCGACGGATTTCATATCACCGACAAGGCCAGAGAGTACTTCGCACCACTAATCGCCGGCGAAGACTATCCTGCATTCAAGAAAGGCCTGCCGCAGTATGCGCGCCTGAAAAAGGTTCTGGTGAAAAAGAAATTGAAGAAGTGGCGCGCGGTCTAGGCAAGCTGCTTTATTGCCCGTAACTGTCACTACCAGCTCGGGCAATAACACTGCAGATCGTCACGGCGCCAGCCGGTCGATCTGCCAGCCCTGCGCCTGACGCGTATAGCGAAAGCGATCGTGCAAGCGGCTCGCGCCGCCCTGCCAGAACTCTATCTCCTGCGGTGTAACCCGATAGCCTCCCCAGAAATCCGGCAAGGGAATATCGCCCGCCTGAAACTTTTGTTTCATGGCTTCGAATTGCCCCATCAACAAACTGCGTGATGAGATGACTGCACTCTGCTTTGAGGCATAGGCAGCGAGCTGACTATCACGCGGTCTGCTCAGGAAGTACTTGACCGACTCGGCGGTTGGCACACGTTCGGCCACGCCGCAAATCTTTACCTGCCGCTCAATTTCGTGCCACGGGAAATGCAGGCTGATGCGTGGATTGCTATCGAGATCGCGAGCTTTGCGGCTGCCGTAGTTGGTATAAAACACAAAGCCCTTGGTGTCGAAATGCTTAAGCAGGACGATGCGCTGCGAGGGCTGCCCGTCGGCATCGACGGTGGCAACCGTCATTGCCGTCGGGTCGGAGAATTGCAGGTCGATTGCCTGTTGCATCCATTTCTCGAACTGAGCAAATGGATCGGCTTCCAGGTCTTCGTTATTCAGGCCGCCGCGAAGATACTCACGGCGCAATGATTCAAGATCCACGACAATACGCTCTTAATTCGACTGACTACTTACTCATTCCTTTTCCGGGGCGCGACTAGCGCAAAAGTTCCCCGTATTCCCAATATTGCTCGCGGCGCGTGCCGGTCGCATAGTAGAACGTACCCGGGCCGTGCTTGTCGCTGGCGAAAAACTCACCTTCATAGCGCTGCCCGTCGGGCCAGCGATACACGCCCTTGCCCTGATAGTGGTCGTTAACGAATTCACCGGTGTAGTTCTCGGTGTTTTCCTTCAACCAGAATTCGGTGTGCTTGTTCTCTTCCCAGCGTGCCAGACGGAAGAAGTACGAGCCCTGTCCGTGACGCTTGTCGTTGGCCCACTGCCCGATGTAGAGATTGCCGCGACCATTCCAGTGCGTACCGCGCCCATCGCGCTGGCCCTGCACCCAGTTGCCGACGTAAATCTCTCTGTCGAGGAAGGAAATCGGCATCTCGAGACGACCATAGCCGTGAAATTCACCGGACTTGAATTCGCCTGTATAGCGCCCCTTGCCCCATTGTGTGGCGAGTTCCAGCGTACCGCTGCCTTCCAGACAATCGCCGCGCACACATTCTCTGGCGGTGACTTCATCGAAGGCGAAAGCAAAGCTGGCTGAGCTGCCGAGCAGACTCATTCCTGCACCCGCGATCAGGGCGATGACCGCCACCGCCTGTCGACTGCTTGCTCTGTGTAGGATGTTCTGTAAAACCATGGCAGAGGTTCCTTAATTTTTCGCGTTGGCGCGATTATAACGGGAAATTGTCATAGACTTGAGGCATGCCTCCAGAAATCGTCAAATGGCTCGCGAGCCACGATATCGGCCAGATCGCCTCCATCGAGGAGCTCCACACCCGCAAAGGCTGCGACTACGGGCGTTTTCTGCTCTCCACGGGGCGCATGGTGTTCATGAAGCACAGCCGCAACTACCCTGACGATATGTTTATGGCCGAAGCCGAGGGATTACAAGCCCTGGGCTCTGTTGCAGGCGTCCGGGTTCCGGAAGTCCTGCATGCCGGGCCAAATTTCATCCTCATGGAAGATGTCGGCGAGGGTGACTACTCAGCCGAACCCTTCCAGGAGGCCATGGGCCGCATGCTGGCTGCTCTGCACGCGCAAGAGCAGGAGTGTTTCGGCTGGCACATCAATACCTATTGTGGCCCAACCCTGCAGATCAACGACAAGAGCAGCAACGGCCACGAATTCTTCGCGGAGCACCGCCTCATCCGCCTCGCGGCGCTGGCCTTCGACGAAGGACTCCTGAATCGCACTCTCGTCGTGCAGATAGAGAGAATCGCTGCCCGCTTGCCCGAGTTGATTCCCACGCAGCCTCCCGTTCTCATGCATGGCGATTTCTGGACCGGCAATGCGCACTGCGGTGCCAATGATGAACCGGTGATGATCGACCCTGCCTGCTACTGGGGCTGGGCCGAGGCCGATCTCGCCATGTCTGTCATGTTCAGCATCAACTTCGACACGTTCTTGCGCAGCTACGCCGAGCATCACCCACTGGACAAAAACTGGGAAGAGCGGGCTGCGCTGTACAACCTCTACCACTGGCTGAATCACGTCCTGCTCTTCGGCGAACGTTATTACAATGAGGTCGTGCAGACCTGTAGACGCTACGCCGGCGAGCGCCGCTGATGCACGCGCAGCCTGTTCAGTGAACTGCGCCGAGAAAACCTTGCAAAGAGAACTACGCCCCCAGCCTGACCAGCTCAGGTCATATGCCTGAGCACATTGAGCGGACTGATATTGACCACTTTGCGCGTCGCCGCGACACCGAGGAAGGCAATCAATAACAGGCCCGCAACGGGGCCCACCAGCCATACCCAGTAGTGCAGGGAGAAACCCTGCTCGAACACTTCTTCCTGCAAGTACAACAGACTCAGCTCCGCACCCAGCGTGGCGATAATGCCGGAGATTACTCCGATGGTGGCAAACTCCACAAACAGGCTGGTGAGGATCAGGCGACGACCGGCGCCGAGCGTGCGCAGAATGGCGTTCTCCTTGAAGCGCTCGTCCAGCGAGGCGTTGACGCAGGCGAGCAAGACCAGCGCGCCACACACCAGCACCAGCAGGGAAATCAATTCAATCGCCGAGGTCACCTGGGCGATGATGGTCTGAATCTGCTCGATCAGGGCATCAATCTCGATGACGACCATGGTCGGGAACAGGCGTATCAGGTCGTTGAGCAACACCTTCTGCTGCGACTCCATCAGGGCCGTCGACAAGTAGGTACCACCAAGCGCATCGATCGTGCCGGGCGAGAAAATAATGAAGAAGTTGGGCTGCATGTTGTCCCAGCGCACGGAGCGGAAACTGCTGACCTCGGCACTCACTGTCTGGTCATTGATCTCAAACTCGAGCACGTCGCCAAGTTGTAGATCGAGCCAGTCGGCATAGTCTTCCTCGATCGACACATAACCGGGCACGGATTCCGCGCCCCACCAGTTACCGGCGGTAATTTCATTGTCATTGGGCAACTCATCGGCCCAGGTGACCTGCCTCCTGCTCAGGCGACGGCGCACCGGCCTCTCCTCTCCCGCTTCACTCGCCGCGCTCATTTCACCGGATGCACTATCAAGTGCTTCGGTGTCAGAGCCCGCACTGCCTGTCTCGGCAAACTGTGTGGTCTCACCCTCGTCGCCCGCAGCATTTTCCGTCAGGCTGGAGCCTTCATCGTCCTCGTCGTCGAATTCCGGATTGGGCTCGTCGCCATTGATGCGGGTAACCCGCGCGGAGACCAGCGGATAGAACGCATTGCCCTGAATCCCGTTCTCATTGAAGAAGGATTCAATGCCTGCGATCTGCTCGCGCGTGATATTCATCATGAAGTGGTTCGGCGTGTTCTCCGGCAGCTGTGCCTGCCACTCGTCGATCAGATCGGTACGCAGCAAGGTAAGCACCAGTAGAGACATGATCGTGGTAGCAAATACCATCACCTGCAGAATATTCTGCTTGCGGCGTCGGCGCGCAGCCGTCATCGCCAGCTTCCAGGCACTGCCCGCCTGCATGCCGGCCGTCGTGCCCGACTTCAGCAGCGCAAGCGAGAGCAACGACAGAACAATTGCTATTCCAGTCACCGACAATACCAGCACCGAGGTGAGCACGAGATCCTCGCTATACCAGAGCACCAGAAAGATGGCGCCAAGTATCCCAAATGCATACGGCACGTTGGCACTGACTTTCTCCTGCTCGAGATCCTTGCGCAGCACCCGCAGCGGCGGCGTCTCTCGCAGCGCGAGCAGTGGCGGCAAGGCAAAAGACAGCAGGCACACAAAGGCAGTCAACGCCCCGACAATAAACGGCTGCATGCCCGCGGCAGGTAGGTCAACCGTCAGCATGGAGCGCAACAGTTCGAGAATGCCCTGATGGACCAGCCAGCCCAGTGCGCAACCGATCACGACCGCGATGGCGCCGAGCACCAGTTGAATAGTCAGATAGATGAAAGTGATTTGTGACGACGTACAGCCGAGCGTCTTGAGTATCGCCACATAGTCATAGTGTCGCTCGCTGTAGCGCTTCGCGGTCAGCGCGATGGCCACACCGGCAAGCAACACGGCGAACAATGAGCCCAGCAGCAGAAAGGATTCGGCGCGGTCGAGTGCCTCGGCAATCTCTTCGCTTTCCTCACGCACATCACGCAGTCGGAACTCGCCGGCATATTCTTCTCTTACCCAGGACTCGAAATCATCCAGCGTGCCGAGATCGTCGTCCGCGAATAAAAAGCGATAACTGACCCGGCTACCGACTTGCACGACATTGGTAGCAGGCACATCGTCCATGTGCAGCATCAGGCGTGGCCCGGCGTTGTCGATCATGCCCCCACCCGAGCGATCGGGTTCGGTGATGATGATGCGTCCGACTCTCAACTCGGCTTCGCCAACGTAGACACTGTCGCCTACTGCGATATCCAGCGCGGGCAACGCGCGGGATTCGAGCCACACCTCGCCCGGCTCTGGGCCGTGCTGCACTGGCTCGCCACGCGTAAACGGTGCTTCGGTGATGATGACATCGCCGCGCAAGGGATAGGTGTCGCTAACAGCTTTGGCGGCCACCAGCATGTTGCCGGAATCGGAGAAGGCCATCGAGGTAAAAGACAGCGTGCGCGCCGTGCGCATGCCGCGCGATTCGGCTTCTTGCAGAATCTCCTCCGGCGGCGGCAGGCGGCTGCCCAGTACGCGATCGGCAGCCAGCATATTGGCCGATTCGAGCAACAAAGCTTTCTCGAGGCGATCGGTGAACAGTGCGATGCCAGTCACCGACGTGACTGCCATAACCAGCGCCAGGAACAGGAGCTTGAGTTCGCCACCCTGCCAGTCGCGCCACAAAAGGCGCAGCGCGAGGCGCAACAGATTCGGCTTGTTTCGTGCGGACAGATCCACCTCAGACATCTACGGTGGCCTCGAAGTGTGTATCGCTGACGATTTCTCCAGCAACCAGACGAACCGCGCGGCCACACTTCTGGGCCAGGCGCTCGTCGTGAGTAACCAGTACCAGCGTCGTCGCGAATTCCTTGTTCAACTCGAACAGTAACTCGACGATGTGCGCACCGGTCGCCGTGTCGAGATTCCCGGTCGGCTCATCGGCGAAGAGGATTGGCGCATTGCTGGCGAAGGCACGCGCGATCGCGACACGCTGCTGCTCGCCACCCGAGAGTTGATTGGGGTAATGATGACCGCGTTCACTGAGGCCTACGCGATCGAGCAAGGCTTTGGCTTTCTGTCTGGCCTGCTCATCTCCTTTCAGTTCGATAGGCAGCATGACGTTTTCGAGCGCCGTCAAGCTGGGCAGGAGTTGGAAAGACTGGAAGACGAAGCCGACGAGTTGCCCCCTGAGAAGCGCACGCTGTTCCTCGTCGAGCGAAACGAGACTGGTGTTGTTCAGCAGCACATCGCCCGATGTCGCTCCATCGAGCCCTGCCATAAGACCCAGCAAGGTGGACTTGCCGGAGCCTGACGCACCCACGATGGCGACCGCCTCACCGTCGGCTATCTTGAGATCGATACCCTTTAGAATGGTGAGCACTCCCTCGCTGGTATCTACCTGTTTGACCAGTTGCTTTACTTCTATCATCTGTTATTCCAAACCCTGCGTAATTCTCAAGGACAGGCCGCATTATAGACAATCGGCTTCATTCTGTCGGAAATACAAGCACGCGGCTTGCACCGGCAATCGCAGATACAATACGCTTTGCCGTTCAGTATTGGTTTAACCACGAAACTCACACTCTCCCGGGACGATGATCATCAGCACACGACACAACATCCTGCTCAGACTCTGGCTAGTGGCACTGCTGCTGATTCCGGGCTCTCTTGCCACAGCGCAGACTGGGGACAGCCCCGTCATCATGGTTTTTGGCGACAGCCTGAGTGCAGCCTATGGCATCCGGGAGGAACAGGGTTGGGTGGCACTCTTACAGGAGAAACTTCAGCACGAGGGCTATTCCCACCGCGTGGTCAATGCCAGCGTCAGTGGTGAAACCACTACCGGGGGCCTGGCCAGGCTCCCCGCCGCCCTGCGTGCCAATTCGCCCGATCTGGTGATTCTCGAACTGGGTGGCAACGATGGGCTGCGTGGTCTGCCGATCCAGTCGCTGGAGGATAATCTGCAGGCCATGATTGATCAGATCAAGCAACATGGCGCCGACGTGCTGCTGGTCGGCATTCAGATACCGCCCAACTACGGCCCGCGCTATACCGAGCCCTTCGCACAGGTCTTTCCGACTCTGGCAGAGCGCGAGTCCTTGCCGCTCGTGCCCTTCCTGATCGATGGCATCGCCCAGAAAGCCGAACTCATGCAAAACGACGGCATTCATCCGCGTGCCGAAGCACAGCCCATGATCGTCGACAATGTATGGCCGGTACTCGAACCGCTGTTGCCTCGCCTACTCGCCGAGCGTTGAGTCCCGCGCTTCGTCACTAAGTTCACTCACAGCCGGCTGTCGCCATTCCCTGAGTAACGCGAACGCACCCCAGCAGAGCGCGAGCAGCACAATTGCTGCCCCAACGTTGTCTACTGCCGACGCAATCTGCTCATCATAGGGTAGCAGGCCGCGCGGCCGCAGCAGGTTTTCCCAATCGTGCATGCCCGGCGAGTCTGCCCCGGTTCCGCCTCCGAGCAGCGGCAGGCGCAACACGCTGGCATCGGCGATATAGGGCGCCAAATCCATGAGACTCTGGCCTGCCCACCATAGGCAGACGGCAGCACCGAAGGCGTCTCGATTGACAATCAGAAAGGCAAACATCAGGGCCAGTGGCAGGAGCACCTGAAACAGGCTGCCGCCGAAAATCATCGGCGTTCGCCCGAAGGGCATGAACAGGATATGACCTGCCTCATGGAACACCAGATTGATGTTGTGCATGAAACTGCGGCCAATCTCGTTGCTGTGAAAATCCATGGCGATGAAGTGCATGCCAAAGTAGGCCAGCCCGGCCCAGATGAGCGCATAGCCGATCAACTCGACACGGCGACGCGGGGTGCGCTCGGGCAGGAGCACTGTGCGCACTGTTGCCAACAGGCCACGCTTGCGCCTCTGGGCTCGTCCAGAAACCGCTATCGATTCCTCGCTGACCAGTCGCTGCAAATACTTCTCAAAGACCAGACCACAGGCCGGGCAAGCGGTCAGCGCCGCGACGTCTTCGGACTGGATCTCATGCTGACATTTGGGACAGGTTGAATACATCCTCGCGATCGCAGCAACGTGCCGGAAGCGCCCGGCGCTTAATCGGAGGTCGGAGTTTGCCAGCGCCGCACCGTCTCCCGGTCGAGAACATTGCTGCGGTGATCAAACCCCTGCTCGATAGTCGTCTGCTCGGTGATGACACGTTGCGCGCTACGTGCCTCTGCGCCAGTCTGGGGACGCACGGCGTTGCCGGCGTCGATCCAGCGCTGCATCTCGGCAGGCAGGTAGGGATTACTCAGATCCACTTCGCCTTCCTCGTTCGGGAATATTATGACCGGCGCAGTGTATTGGAACGGAGAGTACAGCGCGGCAACACCCGTATCTGGATGGCTGTAGAAATGCTCGGCGTTCAGGCCTTCGTAGAGCGCCGTGATGTTCGCCATGTGTTCAGTAATTAACTCGCTGGCACCCTCACCGCGGGTCTTGGCAACCGCCACCTGCAGATGCTGATAGCGACGCCGCATATCACTGATCTGGAGACGGATGTAAGCATGACTCCGCCCGCGATCGACTGACTCCTGCAACTGCTCGGCGTCATCGCTGAGACGTTCGGCCGCCGCCCGCAATGATCCATAGCCCGGGCTACTGCGCAGCTCGCGTGCCAGTCGCTCGCTGGCGAAATTCAATTCCGCCACATCGCGCGAGAATTCAAAGGGGGTTGCGGCTTGTGTTGTGCTGGCCAGTGCGAAGCACGCGAGGAAGGTGAAAACGCTGAGAACGCTGTGTAAGCCGAACCGTACAGACTTACCTGAGCGCGAGAGCCAGGATGAAGCCGACTGCGGATGCAAGGCGTGCCCTGACTGGTCTTCAGGCTCTGCTTGCCGTTCTGAACTTACTCTTCTTAGTGTTCTCGAATTGCTTGCAAAGCATGCCTGCGGAGATGATGTGAGCTTTAACATAAGCGCCTCCTGCCAGACAGTGTAACAGCTTGTCGTCAGTGGCGTGAGACGCAGTAGACAGTTTGCGGGAGGCCGCACGGAGCGGGCCGCGAGAATAGTTCTAAGCCTTTGTAATGGCGAGATATTTCTCGATGACTGAGGTAACCCCCTGGTACAGGCATTCCACTACCAGAGCGTGACCTATCGAGACTTCCATGATGCCCGGAATTTGCAGGAAGCGGGCAAGATTATCGAGATTGAGATCGTGTCCTGCATTGACGCCGATGCTCTGCTCCTGCGCTGCCGCCGCGGTATCGGCGTAGCGCTGCCAGATCGCTTCTTCGTCCTCCAGCCCATAGTGACTGGCATAGTCTTCGGTGTAGAGCTCGATGCGATCGGCACCGACTGCCTTCGCCTCCGCGACGCGTTCCGGCTCGGGGTCGAGAAACAGGCTGCTGCGAATGCCCGCTTTGCGCAGCGTGCCGAGAACGGATTGCAGTAGCTCCCGATTGGCGGCCACGTCCCAGCCATGATCCGAAGTGAGCTGACCGGGTTCGTCAGGCACCAGCGTGCATTGCGTTGGCTGAATCTCCAGCACCAGCGCCATGAACTCCTCGGAGGGATAGCCCTCGATATTGAACTCCACTTCAGGATGCAATTTCAGGAAGTCGCGAATGGAGTAGACGTCCTTAAGGGTCACGTGTCTTTCATCGGGTCGCGGATGAATCGTAATGCCCCGCACACCGAGGCGAATCACGGTGGCCGCAAAGTCGATGACACCCGGGTAGTCACGCCCGCGTGAGTTACGCAGCAGTGCGATCTTGTTGACGTTGACGCTTAGCAGTGTCATGGCGATTCCGCTCGATCAAGTGTGGAGTCAGGCGCGTTAACCCGATATGAAGCCTTTAGCTGAGTAAAGCGCCGTTAGCTCGATAAAAAGTCTTTCGCGATCTTCTGAAACACCTTGGGCTTGTCGGCATGCAGCCAATGGCCGCACTCCATGATGGATTTCACGCTGGCATTGGGGAACAGCGCGAGGATCTCAGCCTCGTGTTTCTTCTGAATGTAATTGGAAAAGTCGCCGCGCACAAATAACGTCGGGCCAGAGAAAGCCGCGCCGCCTTCCGGCTTCTTGCGCAGGTCATCGTAGTGCTGCTCAATGGCCGTAAGGTTCAGGCGCCAGTGATAGGCACCGTCGTCACCGCGAACGATGTTGGTGAGTACGAATTTGCGGGTCGGCTCATCCTCGATATAATCGCGCAGAAACTCTTCGGCGTCGCCGCGAGACTTCAGACTGTCGAGCTGGAGCGCACGCATGCCGGCTAGCACTTTCAAGTGGCCGTCGGCCTTGCTGGTATAGGTGACCGGCGCGATATCGACAACGACCAGCTTGTTGATGAGCTGCGGTTCCAGCAGAGCAAGCTGCATCGCCACCTTGCCACCCATGGAATGCCCGATGACCGAGCAACGCTCAATCTTGAGAGTTGCGAGCAGCGCTTTCACGTCTGCCGCCATGGCGGGATAGTTCAGCTCGTCGTCGTGTGGCGAATCGCCGTGGTTGCGCAAGTCTACGCCGATCACGGCGAAGTCTTCGGCCAGTTGTTTGCTGTGCCAACCCCAGTTGGCGAGACTCCCAAACAATCCGTGCAGAATAAGCAGAGGCTCACCCTGTTCGGAGTATTGCCGGTAATTCAGTTGCATAAAGTTCCCTGTTAAAGAGTGGCCAGGATAGCCAGCACGTCATCGTGATGCGATTTGGTTTTCACCTTGTCCATCACGTGCTGCAGACGTCCTTCCTTGTCGATGATAAATGTAGTGCGCAGAATCCCCATGAACTCCCGACCCATAAATTTCTTGAGCCCCCATACGCCGTACTTGTCGGCGATGGCATGGTCTTCATCTGAGAGCAGTGTGAAGTTCAGATCCTGCTTGTCTTCAAATTTCTTCAGCCGTGCTACCGGGTCCGGACTGACTCCGAGGGCAACCGCCTGTAGCTTGGCGAGTTGTTTATTGCTATCGCGCAGGCCGCAAGCCTGCACCGTGCATCCAGGTGTCATCGCCTTGGGATAGAAATACAGCACGACGTTCTTCTTGCCTTTGAAATCCTTCAGGCTCACTTTGTTGCCATTCTGATCCTGCAAGGTAAACGCAGGTGCTTTATTACCAACTTTCGGAAATTGACTGCTTGATGACATTCCTGTGAACACTCCCTTTTCGCGTGACGAGTCTCAATAAATGAGTGGCTGCTTTTGCAATGTGAGCGCGGCATTATACCGATTGCACTGGGAAAAAACTGCCATTGTTGCCATTCTATGCCGATAAGCCGGTAATGGATTCTATAGCGAGTATCATGACAAACAGGTCTATTCGTTCAGTCGTCGTTCTGACCGGCGCGGGAGTCTCTGCGGAATCCGGGATCAAGACCTTTCGCGCCTCCGATGGTCTCTGGGAGAACCATCCAATCGAGGAAGTCGCGACGCCCGAGGGTTTTGCGCGCAATCCGCAGCTCGTCTATGAGTTCTACAACGGACGGCGGCGGCAGCTGCTGTCGGAAGGAATACGCCCCAATTCGGCGCACACCGCACTCGCCAGGTTTGAGCACGAATTCAGCGGCGACTTCCTGCTCGTCACCCAGAACGTGGACAACCTGCACGAACGCGCCGGCTCGGATAATGTGCTGCATATGCACGGCGAGCTGCTGAAGATGCGCTGCATGAATACCGAGTTGGTCTATGAGTGTCGCAGCGATATCGACTTCGATATCGAGTGCAGGTGCTGCCGCTCTCCAGGCAACCTGCGGCCGCATATAGTCTGGTTCGGGGAAATGCCATTCTATATGGGGCGCATTGCCGAGGCGCTCATGGCATGCGATCTGTTCATCTCCATCGGCACATCCGGCAACGTCTACCCTGCCTCGGGCTTTTACCAGACGGCGAAGCAGCACAATGCCCATACGGTTGAACTGAATCTGGAAGCCACCGGTTCACGTTTCGACAGCCACCACTATGGCCCGGCGACCGAAGTCGTGCCGGGTTTCCTGGAAGAGATTCTCAACGCGCGCTAACGCGGGTTTGCCCGGGCTGTGTTTGCAGCGAATGCGTTGTTCGACGCAAACGGTGAAGGAAGCAGCTAGGAGAACGGCAAGGAGAAAGACAAGGGAAACGGCAAGAGAAACAGCACGCGGGGTGTGAGGATCGATCGCGGCCACTGCTCGCCATTGCCACCAGCAGCAATAAGGACCGGGCTCCGCTATACTGCTGCCAGCATTCGCATCCAAAAGGGGGGAGCCCATGCTGCGCACTATTTTGAAATTTCTCGGCGGCTTGCTGTTAGCCGCGGTCGTCGCTCTCGTCATCGGCTATATCGCGACTGGCCCGTCGCGACCCGCTGGCGATTCTGTTTCTGCCCAATGGCTGGAAGCTGGCCCACATCGTGTGGCGCAGGCGGAATTCACGTTTGTGGATAGCAGTCGCCCGACTGCTGACAACCGCGGTGTACCGGGGAGCCCGGAGCGTACATTCCCAACCACTGTCTGGTATCCGCTAGAGTTCGCAGGCAGTGCACCGCTAATCATCCACAGCCACGGCATACTCTCCTCGCGCAGCGAGATGCCCTATCTGATGGAGCTGCTGGCCAGCCATGGCTATGTGGTCGCAGCGACCGACTACCCACTGACCTCCGGCAGTACCGAGGGCGGAGCCAATGCAACGGACGTGATCAACCAGCCGGCCGACGTGAGCTTTCTTATCAATTCGGTGCTGGCACTGGAGGGAGAAGACAAGCCTTTTGAGGTGACGATCGATACCAGCCGCATTGGCCTCAGCGGCTATTCACTCGGCGGCCTGACTACCTATCTCGCCACCTACCATCCCCGACTGCGCGACCCACGCATTCGCGCGGCGGTGTCTATTGCCGGGCCTTCAGCTCCGTTTGCACCGGAGTATTTCACTCACTCCAGCGCGCCTGCGCTGGCCATTGCCGGCACAGCAGATGCACTGATCGAGTACGAGCGCAATGCCGCCGACCTGCCCCAGCGCAGCGCGAACATCGCTGTGGTCGCGATCGATGGGGGATCACATCTGGGATTTATCGGCGCTGCCGAGCCAACGTTTCGGTTGATGTCTAACCCCGACACGCTGGGCTGCTCTGCAGTGCTCGCTGCACTCGGAGCTGATCCGAATGCGGTCTTCGCAACGCTCGGGGAAGTTGCTGACGGCGTCGACATGTCGCGCGACCTGCCGCCTATCTGCGGCGATGAACCAATGGACGAAGCTCTGCATCCTGCTGAACAGCACTTCGTCACCCAGGTCGCGGCGCTGGCGTTTTTCGAATCAGTCTTTGCACAAGACTCCGCCCGGCGCAACGCTGCGAGCGAAGCATTGCGCACGCATCTGGCGCGCGACTTCGCTGCCGCGAGTTATGCAGCACGCTGAAAATTTGCTGCGGCGCAAATAAACGCTTCTAACGTGGGACTCTGGCGATGAGTTCCACGGTCTCGGGCAGCAGACAACGTCCCTCAGTACACAGTTGAATTGTGATCTGCAGTTTCACCGCGCCGGCGAATGCTTGCTGTGTAGCGGACGATGCAAGGCGCAGCTCACATTCGAACTCTCCGCCGTAGGCAGAGACTTCCTCATCTGCGGAGAAGGCAACCGTGGCGTTGCACTCCGGAAGCTCAACAGATTGCAGACTCCATACCGCATCAGCTTCCGCAATGGCGATCTCGGGAAAATGTCGCGCAGCGCCTGGTGCGGAGGGCGCATCCTCAAGCGCCTGTCGGGTGATATGCCAGCCGGGCTGCAGGCTCATGTGCAGGCGCACGCTGTGCTGCTCTGGGCTCTCCGCCTTGATGCGTAACAAGCCCTGTGCCGCGTAGGCGATGCCATGCTGCACGGGATGCTGTTCCTGTTGGATAGCACGCAGGAGACTGGTGTGACTGATGCTCTGTTCATTGACTGCTGCTGATTGCTGTCGCAGCAAGCGCCTTGCCAGGTCGCGGTAGTCAGGGGCTCCCTCAGCATTGGGAAGCAATGCTGAGCGCTCAGCAAGACGGAGCAAGTTGTCGATCTGGGTCGCAACCGGTGACAGCGTCGCGCCATCGGATGCATTGGTAGAACGCACGAGCTGTGGCCCTTGTTGCTGTGCAGGACTAAGGAATAACGCTGCAGACTCGGCATCGTAGAAGTCCGCGAGTACGCGCTCAGTCAGCTGCGCGGATTGTTGCAGGTAGGCGGTGTTGCCGGTGGCATCGAACAGGCTCAGCAAGCCTTGAATCAGGTTCGCGTAGTCTTCCAGTTGACCGATGATTGAGGTCGTGCCATTGAGCGCGATGCGCTGCAGCTGTCCGCCCTCACCGATGTTCGCGGCGATGATCGCCTGGGCTGCAGACTCCGCCGCTTTTAACCAGCTAGCTTCGTCACAAAACAGAGCAGCTCTGGCCAGAGTGTGAATCATGGCGCCATTCCACGCCACGATGAGTTTGTCATCACGCAGTGGATGCACGCGCAGTTCGCGAAGGGCATGGAGTTTCAGAAGCAGGGCATCGAGGCGTGCGAGAAATTCCGCTTCATTCGTTTCCGCATCGCTTGATTCCTTCACCAGATAATCGAGGCGGTGCTTCAGCTTGAGGATATTCGCGCCTTCGAAATTTCCCTGCTCGGTGATATCAAAGACTTTGTCAGCCAGCGCGAATTCAGTCTCGCTCAGTGCCTCGACCAGCTCCTGCCGCTGCCAGACGAAGAACGTGCCTTCCTCTCCCTCACTGTCGGCATCGGTTGCAGAGTAGAATCCGCCGTCGGGGCGCTGCATCTCCCGCAATACATAGTTCAGCGTTTGCTCGAGCACGCGCTGGAAGAAAGCATCGCCGGTGACGAACCAGGCATCGAGGTACAACTCGCCCAACTGCGACTGGTTGTAGAGCATTTTTTCAAAATGCGGCACCAGCCAGAGTTCATCAACACTGTAGCGATGAAAACCGCCGGCAACCTGATCATAGATTCCACCCATCGCCATCGCCCGCAGGGCATTCACGGCCATCGCGAGATAGCGCGAGTCACGTTCACGCTGAGCGATATCCAGCAGAAACATCAGCAACGGCTCCTGCGGAAATTTCGGCGCACCAGCGATACCGCCGAAGGAAAGGTCCTGTCTGTTGAGAAGTTCCTGGGCAGTTTTGTCGATCAACTCTGCCGACAACTCGACAGGCGGCGTTTGATTGACTAACAAGCGTTTGATGGCGGCATCTATACTTGCCGCGCTGTTTTCCAATTCATCGCGCTGGCTCTGCCAGGCCTGGTGCACCTTGCCCAGAATATCCAGGAAGCTGGGCGGTGGAAAATACGTTGCGCCGAAAAACGGGCGACCATCCGGCAGCAGGAAATTGGACATGGGCCACCCGCCCTGCCCCGTCATGAGCTGCACCCCGGTCATGTAGATCTCATCGAGGTCGGGATACTGCTCGCGATCCATTTTCACCGCAATGAAGTGCGCATTGAGCAGCTTGGCCACTTCAATATTGTCGAAGCTCTCCACCTCCATGACATGGCACCAGTGACAGGTGGAATAACCAATCGACAGAAAGACCGGCTTGTCCTCTTCGCGCGCAACGGCAAACGCCTCTTCGCCCCACGGATACCAATCAACCGGATTGTGCGCGTGCTGCAACAGATAAGGCGAATCTTCGAGGATCAGACGATTAATAAATACCCCTCTCCCCTCCGCATCGAGATGCTCGGTACGTTTGTCATAATGCCCACTCTTAGCCGCCTCAGCAGCCCGCAAGCGTTGTTCCAGCGTCTGGCTCATGCCGTGAAATATCCTTTACTTTTGTATGGTTTTGGAACTGTTTGCATTCTGAAACTGAAAGAAAGTTTCAACAATCCCGTTCTACTATTCTGACGCCTGCGAAAAAATGCAGGCGGTCCCTCAAATGCCCTTGGCCCCTGTTCCCCGCAGGGGCTTTTTTTATCCCAAATCAGGGGACACTCATTACTTAACAACTTAACGACGCACAACACCCACTGTTGCCGGGAGGTGCTCCGCAGTGTCGGGACACCTTCAATCCAGAGGATGCTCCACCATTTAGGGGATACCCTATCCACCATTTAGGGGACACTCATTACTCAGTAACTTAACGCGCCTCCGCCACCAACGCTCGCGGGTTGCCCCACTAAGTTACTAAGTAATGAGTGTCCCCAACTCTTGCACAAGATTTGCGCCCGCTTCTTAAGTTACTAAGTTCTGAGTGTCCCCTGGTTTTATTGGGCGTCTTTCAGCAATTTTTCCAGTTCTTCGGGGAAGTAGGGGCGGCCGTGTTCGTTTACTGCCGTTGCGGTGATTACTGCGCGCAGGACCAGGCTGTTGTCTGCTTCGCGCCGAATTTCCTGATGGAATACCAGACGCACGCGTGATGGGCGGTCTGCTCGAACACTTACCACGAAATCATCTCCCGCGCGTAGCGAGGAGAGATAGTCCAGTTCCGCTCGCGCCACGACGATGATCGTGCCGGCCATTGTCAGTTCCGCAAAACTCAGCCCACGCTGCTCAAGAAACTTGTGGCGTGCGTGTTCGAGATAGTGTTGATAGATCGCGTTATTGACGATGCCCTGCATGTCGCATTCGTAGTCGCGGACCTGCATGGTAATTGAGAAGTTGTTCATGGCTGGCCTCAGTATTTCGCCAGCAGAGACTAACAGATAACGCACGAAGAATCCGTGCCAATAAAAAAGCCCCGGAAAGGATCCAACCCCCGGGGCTTGCTGTGAGTCGTCGGTACAGAGCCTGAATCAGACCGACGACACGACAGTCTGGCGGCAGCGCTTACTGTGTGCTGGCTACGAGTTCAGCCTGATGGATTGAGGCGACACTCGCCAACTCGCGCGCCTGATTCATCAGCCACAGATTGACATTGCTATGCGGAAGCAGACCAGTCTCATCGGCCCGGTAGTCCAGCCCCGCCAGAACTGAGTGATAAGGCCCAAACCCCATTACCCGATACGGCACGACCAGTACCTCTTTACCCTGTTCCGTCGCGCTGCCCAGGTAGGCACGAATCTGTTCTTCTGCTGCCTCACGCGCAGCTTGCCAGTCTTCGCGTAGCGTGAAGACTTTTATGTCGGAGACACCGATGCTGCTCGCGGCATATTCGGTGCGTTCAGTGATCTTCTCTATCCAGCGCAAATTTTCAGCATCATCACCTGGCCCATGAGCGAGCACTATCGCCACTTCATTTGCCGGATCCTGACTCAGCGCTGCAATTCGGCTCGCGACTACCTGATCCATCTCCTCGGCGTCGGCCAGACCTTCTTCACTCAGGTGAAATGCCAGCTCGGTGTCTATCTCCCAGAAGCCCATCGGCATGGCATGGTTCTCGTGCCCTCCGTGCATCGCCATCGCTGTGGCTTTGTCTGGCGCCCCGGATTTCAGCCCAAGAATCTGCTCGGTGCGCTCATACCAGCTCTCACCAGAGATGAACAAGCGCACGACGCCCACATGCTTAACGCCTTGCTGTTCCAGTCGGCGCACCGCGTCTTCCATACTGCCAGCATCCGCCATCCCGAAAGCAATCTCCACGGGGTAAACTGAGGCAAGCGACTCAACCGCCTCTACCACTGCGGCATCCCACTGTTCGCCACCCCCGTGCGCCATCACCAACACGCCGTAGTTGAGTTCTCCGGAAAGGCTAGCCGAGGGCGTCTCTGTCACACCGGTCGCACGACACGCGCCGAGCACGAGCAGCAGCAAATAGCCCAACACTTTGCGACTTAACACAGGTCGAGCCAGATAAATTTTATTACAAGCCAATGCGTTCATTAATCAATTCCCCACAAGTAGCGCATCAGAACTGCAAGTTGAATCCAAGACGGAAATTAGTGCCCGGTTGAGCGGCGTTGGCTATGGTGTCTGACGAGCTTGCCGCGAGCCCCTGGATATTGGTCCAGCGTGCGTAAGTCTCGTCAAACAGATTGAAGATACCCATTCGCAGCGTGGCATTGTCTGTAAAGTTGTAATAGCCAATCAGGTCCGTTACGGAATAGGAGTCAGCTGTCACTCTATCCGCTGCCGACACACGATCCTTCTCTGCAACAGCCGTCAGTAGAAGTTCACCTCCCCACTGGCCACCTTCCTGATCATAGCCGAGACCGAATACCGCAGTGAGCGGTTCAATCGAATCCAGCGGTGCCCCGTTGCTCTCGTTCTCGCCTCGCGAGTAGGCGATTGAGCTACGTAGTTCCCACTGTGAAGTCAGATAAACATTGGCGGTTGCCTCAATACCTCGAATCTCTGCCTCGCCGAGATTCTGATCCTGAAACAGACTGATGCCGTTGTGCGTACCTACGAATGTACTTTCGATGAAGTCTTTATAGTTGTTGTGATACGCGGCCACGCTCAGAAAAGCATTGTCGAGACTTGCACGCAGCCCGACCTCAAAACCCTGACTGGATTCTGCCTGCAGTGCCGGATTCGGCACTGTTGCATAGCCATGTCCCAGATTCACAAAGGCCTGATTGCTCTCATCGAAATTCGGCGGGCGGTAACCCTCTGCAAACTGCGCGAACAACGAGTAGTCTTCAGTGAAGTCGTAGATCGCACCGAGGCTGAATGAAACCTCGCTCTCATCCACTGCGCTCACTGCGAAGCCGCCATATTGTTCGATGTCACCAGCGCCATCGAGTGCGGTATTCAGGTCGGGGTCGAGTTCGTAGCGGTCATAGCGCATGCCGGGAATGAGCGAGAAGGCGCCGTCGGCAAAACTGATCTCATCCTGGACATAGACTCCGAAACGCCTGGTGGACGAATCAGGAAAGGTCTTGTTTGGAAAGACTTCGGGTTGCGCGAAAGGGTAGCTGGGAATGCTGCAGGACACAGTTCCGCTCGCGATCTCTTGATCGCAGCGATTCCGGGGTCGCTCGGTCTCGGTGTCATCCCAGTTCACGCCATAGGCCAGCGCGTGGCTTACTGTCTCGCCGGCGAACGACTTGCGCAGGTTCAGGTTTAGCGCGGTGGTATCCTGATTAAACTCAAAATCAGTATCGCGAATCGCGCGCGCGCCGCCATAGGTGGCCGGATTCATCGGATTGATGAAGGAGTAACTGGTGCGCTCCTGCACGGTATTTTGCAGTGCATCTGTAGTCTGGAAATTGGCCACCAGTTGCAGATCATCGAACAATGCGGCTTCGGCTTGCCATTGGTATTCGGCTCCGAAGCGCTGGCGTTCTGTTTCGTCCCTGCCTATGGAGCTGAATACTGAGGCACCAAGCTCCGATTGCACATCGGTCAGGTTCTCTTCCTGATAGTTCTCGAAGCTGAGTATTAAGTCGGCGTTTTCAGAAAGCGTGAAGAATCCTTTCAGCAGCAGTGCGTCTGACTCACCGTCTTGTGGATTCAGCCGGCCGCTTCCTGCGACTTCCTGTTCCTCGAATGTGCGATGGGTGAACTGTGCCAGCACGCCGATGTCGTCACTCTGCCACGCGGCGGTGAGGCCCGCTTTGTACTGGGAGTCCGCATCTGCGGCTGAGCTACGCAGATCGAAATGACTGCCTTGCTCCGCACCGACATAGTCGCGTGCAGTCTTGCTATTGAGAATCACTGCGCCACCCATGGCGTCAGCGCCGTACAGCACCGAAGCTGGACCGCGGATAATCTCAACGGATTTGAGTGTATCGAGTTCGAAACTGTCTTTGCCGTAGGATGACGGCCCTGCCGCATAAATATCGCTGCCACGCACTCCATCGATGATAGTCAGCACACGGTTGCCACCGATTCCGCGAATACTGAAGCCCTGGTTACCACCACGCGCCGCTGTATCGAGCGTCACACCCGGCTGGAAGCGCACCAGATCATCGAGGTCGTCTGCCAACTCTTTTTCCATTGCCTCCGAGGAGATCACGGAAACTGTGCCGGCAATGTTTTCGATCGTGCGCGGCAGGCGGGTTGCGGTGATAGTGACCTCTTCCGGGCGCTGCGCTGTGTCATCGCTCTGAGCGAATGCGGGAGCAACGGGTAGCAGAGCGCACAGTACCGGCATGGCAGTGCGTGAAATTGCTATGGAAATGGAATGAGAGATGGCGCGGCGTGCCAATGACGCAGCACCCGAGTATGCGGGTTTCATGATCGAAGCTCTCCTAAGCGACTGTTTCAGTAACTCAAGAGTCTGGCTCGCTGCCTCAATCAATCGGGTGGCTGGCTGGACTCACGCGCTGGCGTAATGAGGGCCGCGCGATATACGTGTTCTTTCGGCTTACTTGGTTAATATCAGTTTGTTGTTGGACGTGATGCGCAGCGTGTAATGCTCACCGTTGTGCTCAATATTCAGCCGCTTGTTGCGACCCAGCAACTCCCGGCTACTGATCACCGCGGCGTCCACTGCGCGAGCCGCTTGATTCTGGCTGCTGTCCGAATTGTCGTTGCTGTTATTCATCACATCGCATTACGCTGTCTGCAGGCTGCATGATCCCAAGCGACTCAGTACCCCACGTCAAAACGTCACGAGCAGCGCAATCTTCCACCACCCCGTGACAACTCCACTGCGACAACTTGTCGCAGCTTCCAGGCATCATAGGCGAAGAAATTCACTTTGTAAATGATAATTGTTCTTATTAGCGTTTAGGCAATCCAGGGGACACTCATTACTTAGTAACTTAGCCGCACGCAGGCCAGCAGGTGGCTTGACGGAGTAGCCACAAAGTTACTAAGTAATGAGTGTCCCCTGTTGGATTGGGCCGGTGACTGGACTCAGCGGCGGTCGAATACGCGCACCAGATTGATTGGCACGGCAAAGGAGTCGGGCTGGATGAGCATCTCGATACGCAGGCGATTACCGTTGTTGCTCAGGGTATAAGTCTCGACGGTGAAACCGCCATCGCGGGGTTGGCCTTCTACGATGAGCGACTGGCCTTCGAAATAGCCGAATGACCAATCCGCGGCTTCGCCACTGTAGAAATCCGCCGCTGTCGTACGACGCCGCCGGCCATCGGTGTGAAAAACCCGCTCGTACTCATCTTCGTAGATGAAGCTGAATTCCGGTGACTCATAGCGAATCGTGAGAAAGTCGTCGTAGGAAACACGGTCATACAGCTCGTGCTCAGGTGGTCCACCGCGGTAAAAGTCTTCGCGACTGTTAAACAAGCCGCGACTCGCTCGGCCACCTCCCGTCTTGATAGCCTCCTCGACCTGATCATCAGTATCGTCGCTCAACTGGTCGTTGATCGCCCAGTTCCCCTGGATGCGCTCACCAAAAGAGTTGGCCGCGTTTTCTTGCGCATGCAGTACCGCGAGCGAGCCTAACAACAGCATCACGATGAGAGACTTCAATAAATTCATCTGCTTTCCCAATTCACAACAGAGTGACACACACTAGGGGACACTCATTACTTAGTAACTTAAGCCAACTTCACGCGTGAGTACGTGCAACATCCGATCGTTAAGTTACTAAGTAATGAGTGTCCCCTGTTTTGAATGTGTGCAACATCGAATCGCAAGTTACTAAGTAATGAGTGTCCCCTATCCGTGGTGGCGGAGTCAAAATGGGATTTAGTCTGGTCGTTTGAAGAATACGTCGCAGTGGCTGACTGAGACGCGCGCGGCGATTATTAGCGCGACGAACAGCAGCAGATAGTAGAACGGGAACAGCATAAGTGACTCATCGAACACCACTCGCTCTACCTGCTCCGCGCTTAACTGTTCGTCCACCCCCAGACGCAAGCCGGCGACCACGAAGGTATAGAGCAGGCTCGCAAGACCCAGCCCCAGATTCAACGCGAGTCCGCGAAAACTTAATACCGTCGCGCGATGGGCCGAGTCCACCGCGCGATTGATATAGAAGCTCGACTGAAACTGCACCATGCTCATCATCGCAAACGCGCCGATGGCGAACAGTACACCCCAGTAGGGAATCAACAGGGTGATGCCGCTCAGCCCAACCATCAGCACAGCCGACAAAAACAGAAAATTGAAGATCGGCGAACGGTGATTGACGAGATAACGTGAGATCCGCGCATTGATGATACCGAGCATCGCCAGCCCGGCACCCACGAACCCAAACCAGGACACCGGAATATCAATCGCGCGCCAGTACTCGCTGGCCAGCACCACGAACTGGCGCCCCACCGAGTCCAACGCCAACGCTGCGAGAATGACGAACAGCACGAAGCGATGCCCCAGTGTCCAGCGCGCCGCGACCAGAATCTGGCGAAACGCCGCCGTCACCGCATGCACATCATCACTGAGTTGCTCGCCCGCTGGCTGCTTTGCTCCCCCTGACTCCGCATCCAGATCATAGAGCCCGAGCGCCGTGACCAGCACGATCAACGAGCTCATCAGCGTAAGCACCACCGGCAGGCGAATCACCGTATTCTCGGCGAGTTGCCAGTCCGCATTCAGGGCACCCAGCAAGCCATTCACAATGGCAGGGTCGTAGGCAAAGGCGCCGAGAATCATGGTCGTCGAGAAGCCGATCGCCACCACAACCGACACCTTCTCCAGCAAGGCCGACCATTGATCCTCCCTGCCCAGGCGCTTCAGCGAATCATAAGCCAGCGCCTCATCTGCCCCGCTCGCCGCCGCCTCGGACAATCCCGAACACATGCGATTGCCCAAGAACATCAGAAACAGCAAAGTCGGCGAATCCATCGGCGCAAACACGATCAGCGCCATCTCCACAACCATTAACGCCGCCGCAAACACCACCAGTCGCTTGCGCCCGACGATATCGGCCAGCGCACCGGAAGGCACTTCACAGAGCACGATAGTGATCGCCCAGACAATATTGAGAATCGCGAACTGCTCCAGACTGAGTCCATAGTCCAGAAACAAAACAGTAAAGACGGGGTAATAAAAGCGCGCAGAATAGAACAAGCGAAACAGCACGAAGCGCCGCACATTGCCCTCGAGCCCGCGCCGCGCTTCTGCACTCAGTTCACCCGCTGAATCTGCATTCTCCGCCATCAGATCAACTCAGAATTCTGCGCCGCCAGCTCGCCACAGCCGCGCCAATCTCATGCGGAGAGTCTTCCTGAATGAAATGCGTGCCCGCCACCGTCACCTCCTCCTGATTCGGCCAACTGCGGCAAAACTCACGCTGCTCGCCTATCAATATCGCGCCAGGCTCTGCATTGATAAACAGCTTCGGCACAGGCGACTCACTCAGCCAGCGCGCATAGTCCGAGACAATACGAATCGACGCCTCGGGCTCGCCACCCACCGGAATCTGTCGCGGCCAGGTTAGCGTCGGTCGCCTGCTCTCGCCCGCATTGAGATAGGGCCGACGATACACGGCCATCTCCTCTTCGGTCATTTTGCGAATCACCGAGCCAGGTAGCACTCTTTCTATGAAGAGATTCTTTTCCAGAATCATCTCCTCGCCTGCTTCCGAGCGGAATCCCTGAAAAATTCCACGCGCGCTCTCGGGCCAATCGTCCCAGCTCACCGGCATGACAATGCCTTCCATGTGCGCGATACCAAGCAACGCATCCGGATGCCGACGTGCCCAGTCGAAGCCCAGCGCGGTGCCCCAGTCATGCAGCACCAGCGTCACCCTGTTCTCTACCCCCAATGCCGCAAGCGCCGCATCGAAGTAGCTCTGCTGTTCACTGAGCGTATAGCGATCAGGCCCCGAGTCGTCCAGCTTGTCGGAATCGCCCATGCCGATCAGGTCGATAGCAATACAACGCCCCTGATCCGCCAGATGCGGCATCACGTTGCGCCACAGGTAAGATGAAGTGGGATTGCCGTGCTGGAACACAATCGGGTCACCCGACCCGAGCTCCGAATAGGCCATGGTCTTGCCCATCACCTCGATGGTCTTCTTCGGCAATTCCGCCGCACTGATCTCGGATGAACTCATTGCTTCTCCCCCATTGCAATCGCTGAGCGTCGTCACTCTGCTGTGACAAACCTCGTTCGAGCATAACCACGCCCCGCCGCCTTTTCAATCACACGCGCACTCCCGTGGCCCAGCATCCACGCGGGCTAGCAAAGCGACTGTCTGCCACGGCCAACTCCATTGAACTGGCTTGCAAATATCAGCTATGCTCGGCGTTCACGTTGAATCCAGCGCTAATGTTAGCGGTATCACTAGAACGAGAAGAATTAACAGGGGGAACACTGGAATGACGATGCAAAACACACCACTGCTGATGTCACGCATTCTTGGCAGGGGCGCAATTCTCGACCCGGATGTCGAAGTTGTCACCATGCAAGCCAATGGCACGCACCGGCAAACACTGAAGCAGACCTGGGAACGCGCGAGCCAACTCGCCCACGCGCTCAACAAACACGGCATCAAAGTCGGTGATCGCATCGCCAGCTTCATGTGGAATAACTACCGCCACCTGGAACTCTACCAGGGTGTGCCTTCTATGGGTGCAGTGTTACACACACTGAATATCCGACTTTCGCCAACCGACCTCGAATACATCATCAATCACGCCGGCGACCGCGTGATCTTCGTCGACGAAGATCTGCTGCCATTGCTCGAGCCATTGAAAGGCAAGATCGATTGCGTGGAACTGATCGTCATCTGTCGCCACGGCGAAGGTGGCGAGACCACTTACGAGAACACCATCGACTACGAGGATTTCATCAAGGACCAGCCCACCAGCTACGACTGGCCAGACATCGACGAAACCTCACCCATGGGCCTGTGCTACACCTCGGGCACCACGGGCAAGCCCAAAGGCGTGATGTACACCAACCGCTCTACCTACCTGCACACGCTGACCGAATCACTGACTGATTCCATCGGCCTGTCCGCGCTGGACTCGCTGCTCGGCATCGTGCCCATGTTCCATGCCATGGGCTGGGGCCTGCCCTTCGCCGCCTCCATGCTCGGCTGCAAACAGGTAATGCCCCACCGCTTCATGATCCCGGATGCCTTCCTGAAACTGATCGAGGAAGAGGAAGTCACCATTTCCGCCGGTGTACCCACCATCTGGCAAGGCGTGCGCGCCGCGCTCACGGCCAATCCGGATAAATACAATATCAGCACACTGAAGAGAACCACCTGCGGCGGCTCCGCGCCTCCGGTCGAAATGATGCGCTGGTACTGGGAGACCTACGGCATCGAAATGATCCAGGGCTGGGGCATGACCGAAACCAACCCGCTGGGCACGCTCTCCAGAAAGGTCAACAAGCGCTCCCAGATCAACCTCAGCGAAGACGAACAGTTCAAAAACATCGCCAAAGCCGGCCTCGCCATGCCAGGCCTCGAAATCGAGATCTTCGACGAGCAATGGAACCCACTGCCCCACGACGGCAAGGCAGTAGGCGAACTCTGCATCCGCGGCCCATGGATCGCGAGCGAGTACTACAACGACCCACAACCCGACAAGTTCCACGACGGCTGGCTGGTAACAGGCGACGTCGCCATGATCGACTCCGAGCAATACATCATCATCTCCGACCGCTCGAAGGATCTGATCAAGTCAGGTGGCGAGTGGATCAGCTCAGTGGATCTGGAGAACCACATTGTTGGTATGCCGGATATCCAGATGGCCGCGGTGGTTGCACAGCCTCATCCAAAGTGGGATGAGCGCCCGCTGGCACTGGTGGTGATGGCACAGGGCAAGACTCTGGATGCGGATGCTGTGATTGAGCATTGCACCAGCAAGTTTGCGAAGTGGCAGTTGCCGGATGAGGTGGTTGCTGTTGAGGCCCTACCCTTGGGACCGACTGGGAAGATTGATAAGAAGACTATTCGGGCTAATTTGGAAGCCGAGGGATATAAGTTGCCGGATTTGCGATAGTGGAATTGTGTGCAGAAATTAGAAGGTCCTCTACAGGACCTTTATTTATTCTCCATACTAGTAACCTTGTAGCTCTGCACATACCAGAAAATTCTCACAACATGAGATTCAAATGGAGCTGAAGCGTATTTTTCTGGCGATAAATGGCTTGAGAATGCAAAATCTGACCTGGATGCTTGTCAATACAGTGACTTTCACATCGCTAAGCCGCGTTCGTGTTTTACGGAATTTTTAGACTAAAAAGACAATGTTAGGTTTGCTAGAGAATAACGCTATCGTAATCGGCGCTATAGCTGCACTTCTGACTATTGCCACCATTGTTTTTAAATGCGGGCTATCCCTATTTTCGGCTATTCAAAAATGGCTGACTTGGAAGGCCAGGACCGTCCGTACAGCTAACCCGAAGTCCTCAAAAGTTAGAAATTTGACAAGATCAAAATTTTCTATAGATGAACTAAAAGCTGGACTGCAAAACGTAATAGATGAAGTAGAATTCAACGTCTTTCTCTGTGGCCCGAATTTATCGAATGAGACTTGTAAAGAAGCAGCTGCCATTAGAGCCAGCATTCAAAAGGAACTGGAAAAACGGAATTTTAATGTCCATCTTGGCGAAGATGATGGACTAACCGAACTCCAAAACCTGTACCACCTTTCTGCCGATCAAAATGAGCTACTATTTATTGAGAACATTGCTCACTGCATAATATTAATCGCTTCAAGTGCGGGTTCATTTTGCGAACTTGGTTTATTTTCACATCACTTTGATCAGAAACTTCATGCTAATACGGACTTCATTCTCATCCTTGATGAGGCGTTTAAAAATGAACGCTCATATTTAAACTTGGGACCATCAAAGTCAGTCGACCGGAAAGGACATATTTTTCATGCGGATTTTAGTAATTTTGATATAAGCCATGTGATTGAGCGACTTGAAAACTCAAGATCGACATCTGCAATCGGGTTAAGTCAGTGAAATTAGTATTTAACGATAAGCTGCTATTCCTCACTCTGGCAATACTACAACCTGCGAGCGCAAAAGATTCGCTTACACTTCTAACCTCTCTTTTTAAGAACAGCCACCATCTACCGACCCAGTCAGATGCCGACTTGCTGTTTAGAAAATGGGAAAGCAAACACCTTATCATTCCTGTGCACAAAGGCCGTGGGTTTTACTCTTTAACTCATGCAGGCCATCACTTTCTGCCTGAAGATTTGCGCAAATTTCGAGATAGAACACGAATAGAATTGATAAAAAACGCGTACCATGCTAGCGTAAAAACGTCGGAGGGAGTGGCACGAGGTTTGGATGATGCATCGTCATCTGCAGAACCTAGAACCACCACAAAGGAAGCATCGCGGCCAGTAGTTTCGGGCCGGGATCCTTCCCAGACGAGACTGATTCGTCTCCCGGCCCGAAACTACTGGCCGCGATTTTCTGAGCAACTTAATCTACGAGTTGGCCTTGACAGCCCTCCCTCCGACTCCCAATCCGGTTTCCGACCCTTTAGATACTGTTCATTCCCTACGCTGAAATCTATTCGTAGAGCCTCATCAATTGAACCGGATAGCGATACCCCAAAGGACTTGAACTCAAAGCAACTCGCATTGTGTATTGGCGTATCACCCGCGCTAATTTCACTAATGAGGCGGAGAAAAAAAAGCTACTACAGGACTTTTAAAATAGGGAAGAAATCTGGAGGTGAAAGAACAATTGAATCACCTCGCGTATTTCTGAAATCAATCCAGTATTGGATAAAAACATACTTTTTCCATTACTTGACTGTACACGATGCCTGTCATGCATATTTGAAAGACAGATCTATAATTTCTAATGCAAAACCACATGTCGGCAAGAAGTATGTCGCTAATTTGGATATAGAAAACTTCTTTGGGAATATTACAGAAAATGATGTCAAGCGCACTTTGATTAGAAATGGTTTGGGGCCCACACTTTCCTCAGTGATCGCAGATTTTTTAACACTAGACAATCATTTGCCACAAGGTGCACCTACCAGCCCCTCGATATCAAATGCGTACCTTTTCGAATTTGATCTAGAACTCACTAACTTCGCAAATGTCCGAAATCTAAACTATTCAAGATACGCAGACGACTTAAGCATAAGCGGAAATTCAATTGAAGATATTTCAATGTGCATAAAAGAGGCTTCTTCACTATTGAAGAGGTACGGCCTCACAATAAATAACGGCAAAACTCGTATAGCAAATAGAAATTCTAGCCAACGAGTAACCGGTGTAGTTGTAAACGAGAAACTTCAGCCACCTCGCCCATTCCGCCGAAAGGTACGAGCTATGTTTCATCGAGCTTCATTGAACCCAGATGAATATTCTGAGAGGCATGAAGAATTGAAGGGTTATTACAGCTACCTCTCAAGTTATGATTCTTTAGCAGATGGTAATGAATTGACAAAGTACAAGAATATTTTGGACAAGCTTTACTCAGTTACTGGCGGGAAGAAGTAACAAACTACGATCAGAGAGTATGAGGGGGTAACGGAATCAAAGGCGCCGATGTAATTTGATCCAATCCCCGTATACAGAGCATCTCCTCAAAGATATATGAGTCGATAGGGACAGACCATGTTTTCCACGGAAACACATGAAGGATTAAACGGGTCGGAGTAGGTTTACCAATAATCAAATTACTCCGACGCCCTTGATACTCCCACATCTAGCATCAGATGATTCGAATCATTAGAACCAATATTTTATAGTCTGCAGCATGAAAAAAACGATCTCACTAATAAGCACACAAAACATAGATATAGTACTGAATGGTGGCCGAATCAGCCTTGCGAACCTGATCGATTTCTCTCATTTCGTTGACCTTTATGTACTAGAAGATTCCTTCTATCTTTCGGATAGTGGTGAAATATTTATAGAGCCGACCCTGACTTTCGGCAACGACAAAGACTGTCCAATTAATACTTTACCGTCGGGTTATCTAAACCAACTAATCTGTGGAATCGATGAAAACACAACTGATCTATATAATAGCGCGCCTATTAATTATAGCTTCTCAGCTGATTCCTACGAATATTGGACCTCTAACGCTGCTCGATTAGAAGCAGCTAAACTCAATATCTCTGACGCCGTGTATCCAGAGCGCTCTTACCTCTTACGAAGGAGTCACTTATTAAACCAGGACATAGAAGCTACGCTTAACTTAATGTCTAAAACCAGCAATACATTGATCCCCTCTGCTCGAAATTTAGTGCCATTTCTTTCTGTATTTCATGAATTTGACACACCCATAATGCGTGTATACAAGAAACTAGCTGACATACATCAAATAGCAATTGAAGACATATTGACTTTGATCCGTCCGAGAAGTGTCTACCTACCCCCTCTCCTCACTATCTTGTTAAAGCGCTGTGTAAATCGCGACAACTTAGTGTCTCAGCTGATTGAACTAAGGGCTGAAATTAAAGAATTCAGGGATACTATGAGCTCTTGGTTCGACCGACTAGACAGAGCAACACAGATGAATGAAAAACTAGCAATTTCTAGAGAATTATCGGAAGCAACAAATTATTTGACACAAAGATACTCTACCGATAGGAAAATTGGAATTTATAAAGAATTGACCGGCGCCTTCACGGATGCCGCTGAAGACGGGAATATGCTGGGTTTAGCTAGCAAACCAGCTTTCGCACTATTTAAACATGCTCTAAAAGAGCTCGCACCAGAAGCACTATCAATGAGGCGCTTCACTGGAATTACAAATATACTGGACGAAGCTTTTTCCGCTCCAGATCAACAAAGTCTACTCAGCAAAGTGTTTGGAAACAGCCTTGACATCTCTCAAAAGGAAATAAGCGAGGCTAGGCGATATCGCAAGTATCTAAATGATAAGTATGGTATCGCTTATTCACTTCCAAATTGAGGCAATCGATAGCAAATGGCACAATAGTAATAAATGGGGTCAGAGAAAAAATACAGCAGTTTACTGTGCCGGCTTTCCCCTCCTTAGTAGTCTCACGCGCTCCCCCGTTAAATCTTCTACTTCTAAAACCATTAGGCTACGCTGATATCTTAGGAGTTGGAATTTTCATTAAGTTCCTCAATTATCAGTGTCCCCTTTACACTCAAACTGGCAGTTCTGTGACTTTGCAACTACCTTGATGTAGATGCCAAGGAAAGTGCCAAAGGGGACACTAATAAGATAACAAAATAGCTAACCTGAGGAACTGAGTTAGCTTGCTATTTGACTATTGTCCCCTCTCTTACCCTGCCGTAAGTTACAGATCGAAAGCCGGGCAAGAGTATTGCGAAATTCATCAGTTGAATATCAAAGTATTGAGTCGGTAATTTACTATTTTATAGGTGTCCCCTACTCATAGATGATATGGGAATATAAGAACCGCTACGGGACACTCGCAGTTTAATGACTTAGGGATTGGAATTTTAGTACCGCAAGCTTACGTACTCGCAAAAAAAAGACCGATGTGACTGTTGTCACATCGGTCAATTTACAAAGATCTTGTTACCTATCTAATTATTATTTTAACAACCATTAACTAGAACTGGCATCAATATAATTACTTACTAAATTGACAGTCATCATCTTCAGTAATCCAATTAAATATTCCTAAAACTTTCTTCTCCATCGAACTAGTAACAACTCTATTCTCTAGTTTCTCCGAAAGAAGATAAATCAAGGAAACATTGATACCAAAAATATCAGAGTACTTTTGCACAACTTTAGCACTAATATTCCTTTTTGCTGCTTCTATCTCTGATACTTGCGACTTACTAACACCTAGCTTTTCTGCAACTTCAGATTGAGTCATCTGATTAAAGACTCTAAGCCTCTTTAAGACTTCATGAAGTTTACTAGTATTACTCGCATCAGTAGTACTTCGCCTGAGTTTACTAGCATCACCTGACTCATCACCTGTAGCACCAGCAGTAGATGGAGCTGTGGAAGTAAGAGTATCTTTATGTCTGATATCTCTAAAATACAGACTCGATTCAGCTGTCATATTCATCACAATTTACTCCTAGTACGTTACCTAAATTTAGAGCTAGGCCATAGACAATCACTGAGACACCTGCCCAAAAAGTCATGGAACCGTAGCTCGCATCCATGCGAGCCACTGCCCCTCTTGGACAAGGCGAAATGGAAAAATTATTCCTGTTTTTCCCGCTCATGATCATCGGAAATCTGGCTCCCAATAATTTCATTATCAAGGTCTGTGACTTGAGACGCCGAGCCTAGATAACTTAGTAATCGTAAAATAATAATCATCGCCGTACGATTTCTGAGTAACTTCTTAGCTCTGCAACGCATCCTCTTGAAGGAGGTACACTGACCTTGACAGCCTTGTCTTTGATTGCGCTTCTCAATACCCATAGTCTTACTCCTCGTAATAGTTAGGGTTTAAAAATCTTCAAACAAAGACCCTGGCAGTATAATGCAATGTTCTTATTTTTGCGAACTTTGTTCACTTTTTATGGTAATGGCCTAACTTAATGATAGGCAAGCCACAGACCACATAAACTATAATATTTTCAATTAGTTAGAATTCAACCGGAAAAATCAGGTGATCTTGGGAGCACCAGGAGGCACTAAAAACTTAGTAACTCAGCAAGGCCAAAGGGGTTTGGAGAGGGAATTAAAGGCTAGCGAGGACACTCACAACTCAACAACTTAATGAGTATAGGGGAACGGTTTTCCGGCAACAGCGCGCTGACTTTCTGTAGAGACGAAGTTGTTAAATTGTGTGTGTCCCTACTCACCCCTATTCCAGTCTGGGATAGCCAAGTATCTGATTGCCACTCCAGTTTGTGTCGACGATAGATTGAAAGATGGTATTGGGCACTTCTTGTCGTACCGTCAGATGTCCGTAGCTGGTGATCTGCGTCATCATGATGCCAATGACTTTCTCCACAGGGTCGACGAAAAAAATCGTGCCCCATGCGCCACCCCAGGTGAATGTGCCGGGTGAGCCTGCATCTCTGCTGGCACCGAGATCGCTCAGAATGCCGAAGCCGAGGCCAAAGGTATAACCTGGGCCGCGGACATAAATGTCGTTGTCACCGGTATGATTGCTGATCATCAAATTGATCGTAGTTGGGCTCAGTAATCTGGTGCCTTCCAGTTCGCCGCCATTAAGAAGCATCTGACTGAATCGCCAGTAATCTGAGATGGTGGAGAACAATCCCGCCACACCGCCGTAGTAATCGCTGCCGAAAAAGGGTTCTCTGGCATATTCGCTGGTGCGCGATAGTTCGATGGTATTGTCAGGCCCGGACGGGCTGTAGACAGATGCGACTCGATGTAATTTGTCGTCAGGTACCTTATAAAAAGTATCTCTCATCTGCAGCGGATCGAAGATGCGACGCTGCAGGAAATCCTGCAGAGGCTCAGCGGCGATACGTTCGACCAGCAAGGCGACATAATCAGTTGAGCTGCCATACTGCCAATCGTCGCCGGGGTGAAATGCGAGTGGCAAGGGCGCCCTCTTTATAATTGTGTCTTCCAGATTGTCTTCGCGGCCCAGCAATTCCTGTTCCGCTTCTGTTAGCAGCGAGCGGTCTGGATCCAGTCCGGCTGTATGGGCCAGCACATGTCTGAAAGTTATCGCACGCGCGGCGGGCACCCTTTGAATTCCGGACTCGTCCTGAACGATGACGGCCTTGTCAGCGATTTCCGGAATCCAGTTGCTGATTGGATCTGTTAGCAGAAAATGGCCTTCTTCATACAGCATCATTAGCGCCGCGGAAACGACCGGTTTTGTCATAGACATGATGAAGAAGATGCTGTCATCGGTCATCACTTCCCCGGATTCCTTGTGCTTCCATCCCTGAGACTGCAGATGCACTACTTTGCCATCGCGTGCGACCAGCGTAATCGTGCCGGCGAGCAGGTTTTGGTCGATGTACCTCTGCATGGCCGTGGGCAAATTTTGTAATCGCTCAGCGGAGATGCCCACAGCTTCTGGCTCAGCCATTGGCAGGCCGTTGGCTGAGACATTGAAACTGAACAAGCTTGCCAAGAGTATGGGAATAATCGATCTGGCCAATAACGGCAGGGACGGGTGCTGATTCGCTGACATGCGAGCTTCCTCTTATTTTGATGATGCTGGCAGTATAGCCAACCTGGTAAGTGGTTGACCATTGTCTGTGTTCCCTACTTCCCCCTGCCTCCCCTATCTCCCATACCTCCCCTACCTCCCTCAGCTCTGAAGAATGCTAAGCAATGACTGACTGAGGTCAGCGGCTTCGATGCCGAGGTCAGTGAGATAGCCGCCATCTTCGAGTGTGATGAGGCCCTTGTCGAAAAGCCGCTTCGTTGCAGCGATATGATCAGGCTCGGCATCATGATGAATCTTCAGGCCTAGTGTGGTGCTCTCTCGCGGGAAAAGACTGAGGACCTCAATTTCGTTAACAATCTCTATTGAAAGTTTCATAAGTGCACTCTGTCGTGGTTTGGGGCTAGGGGAGCTAGTGGGGACACTCACAATTTAGCAACTTGGTTAGTTTTGGGGAACGGTTTTCTGGCAACAGCGCGCTGGCTTTCAGTAGAGACGAAATTGTTAAATGCTGAGTGTCCCTACTCGTCCCGCTTTTGTTGAATTCAAACTTCTTCAAAGCGATTCATTGCGACATTCTTACGGCAGTGAGCAGGATCGAAGATGCGACCATTCATGGCAATGAACACGCCGGGTTCCAGAGTCTGTGCAGCGATCAATGCACAGCCGAGATTAAACACCGCATCGCTGTCGCGGTACTGGGCAGGATACATGGAACCGGTGAGCACGATGGTCTTGCCTTCGATCCCTTTCAGATGGCAGCCGGTCTTGATCATGGTGTCTGTTCCGTGAGTTATAATCGCGCGAGACTCATCTGCACTGGCAACTGTTTCGCGGATTCGGTCGCGATCCACATCGGTCAACTCAAGACTGTCTTTCTGCATGATGGGCACAAGGACATAATCCACCACCACATTTGCGCGCTCCAGCACGCCTGAGGCTTGCGGTTCACCGACCTGGTATTCGCTCTTCTGATCGAAGTAGGTCTTGTCGATTGTGCCGCCGGTCGTGAAGATCTTGATTCGCAAGGTGATAAGGCCTTTCTCTTTGAATTAATGGACCCAGACTAAATTCCCAGTAGTTTACTGTAAAGAATGAAGGGGACGATAAAGCGGTAAAGGGGGACAGATTTATTTTCTCTCACCCTCTCCAGCTCCAGACACCACTTCAAACCCCATCCCCGCATACTTCTCCAGCCGCTCAATCAACGCATCCCCAAACACCGCAGAAGGAGTCCAAAAGCCACCGCCCTTCTCGCTCTTGTCCACATCACGATGCAAACTAATCGCGGCTTGCGCCAGCATCTTTGCGGTCGAGCCATAACCCGGATCGCGATCGCCTGTCACTTTGATGATCAACTCATCGCCGCTTTCGGTAGTCCCGTGAAAGCGCAAATCATAGAAGCCTTCCAGTTGTTGCTGCGGGCTCGGGCCCTCGCCGGGCTTGGGCAGGAAGCGTAGTGCGATCCAGCGCAGTGGCGCTATGGCCATGACGAGTTGGCCGATGTTGGTTCCGAAGGCCAGCTTTTTGGCTCGCTTCTCTCCTACTTTGTCGGCGCCAGTCAGCACGCCCTCGTCGTAATGGAATGGTGCACCCCAGGCGTTGCCGAGCAAGGCGTTGCTTCTCAGGACGATGCGCGTATTGATTGCCGCCATGATGAATGGGCCGGCCCAGGATTCGAATTGTTCGTCATATTCGGCATTGGTTACGACGTGTTGTTTGGCTTCATTGCCGTGCCCGGTTGGGCACAGGGAATAGAGGTCTTTCAACTCTTCTCTGAGCTGCGGGTCTTTGGCAGCTTCCTTGTACAGGTTGACGCCACTGGCGATGGTGCCGCCCGAGGCACCGCCCTTGCTTGCCTTGACGCGCATCTTCACCCGGTTGCAGTAGGTGCCGAATTGCTTCTGCGCTTGTTGCTGCAAATACTTCACGCCGAGATCGGAAGGGATGGAATCGAAACCACAGGAGTTTACGATGCGCGCACCGCTGGCCTTGGCGTCATTCTCGTAAGCAGCGATCATGCGCTTGATCCACTGTGCCTCGCCGGTGAGATCGCAATAATCGGTACCCAGTTGTGCACAGCTCTTCACTAGCAGTTCACCGTACAAGGCATAGGGACCTACCGTGGAGATGACGACTTCAGTACGTGCGCACATGGCGCGCAGCGCCGCCTCGTCAAAAGAGTCGGCAACCAGAATTGGTATCGCGGCAGCTTTCTCGCCCAGTGCTGCCTGCAGTTTTTTCAGCTTACTTTCCGAACGAGCAACCATCGCCCAATTGAAATTTGGTTCGGCATGCTCCTCTACCAGATAACGGCACAGTATCTGACCTACAAAGCTGGTCGCGCCGTAGACGATCAGGTCGAACTCTTTGTTTACGCGATTGCTGCCTGTGTCACTCATTTCATCCCCCATTCCATCCCCCTTCTCGCAAATCGCACTATTGTGTTGCAATTAGCGATAGCAGGTCCAGTATTCAAACAACTACTCTTTTAGCTCAACCGAAAAGTAGATAGCATCAGAGGATTCTGTGATTTAGTAACTTAGGCCCACTACTCCAATCCCATCTAAATTTTGGAATAAATCATGGCTAAATCAAAAATTCACGTTTTTGCAGGCTTGATTCTCGTGCTGGTTAGCAGCATCTGCGTGGCACAAAATCACCCCTTCCACACTAGCAAAAGTTACCAGTCCGTCATTCCGCAGATGTACGGTGGGCAAGCATTTGCCGTTTACGATCTGAACAATGACGGCAGTGATGACTTGATCACCATAGAGCCTACTGTCGAGAGCAACGAAGACCCGCAGACTGTTATCAAATTCTATTTCAGTGAGAATGGCATCCTCAAAGACGTAACGTCTGAGGTATTTTCAGGCGATATCTCTGATTTCACAGTCGCACGCCAATCACTATTCGCGGATTTCAATGGTGATGGCGTTGTAGATATCTTTTTGGAAAGCCATGGGTTCGAGATTACACCTCCATTTCCTGGCGGGCAGAACTATCTCTTGCTGTCCCAGTCCGAATTCACATGGACAGTTGCAACGCAAAGCCTTCCGCAGATTCTTAATTTTAGCCACGGCTCCGCTCTGGGAGACCTCGACAATGATGGTGATGTCGATATCCTGATGAACGACCTGAGCGGCCCTCCCGGCGGCCCTGATTACATTACGACGCAGGAAGGGTACAGGCTGCTCAACTACATCCTCAAAAATGATGGCGATGGAACATTTACTGTAGACACCTTCTCGTTACGACACCTGTGCGCTGACTACAACATGTATTGGCAATGCGGCCACTACTGGTCAGACATCGTTGATGCCAATGGTGACGGAAGAAATGACGTCTATCTGGCCATGGGCATCGAAAATGCCGATGACGAAAAAGAGCAGCTAATCGCCCTTCAGAACCCCGATGGCAGCTTCTCTGCAGCAGTCGCAAACGCCCTGCCAGAACCAGCCATGAATGGGAAGGGCACACCTGGTGATGTTTTCGTGCATGACGTTGACCAGGATGGGCTCGATGATCTAATCCTCGTAGAAGGAGACCCATTCGAGATTGGCACACCAGATGTCATTGATGATGACATAAGAATATTCATCAGCAATGGCGACGGGACATTTCGAGACGAGTCCCACCGTATCGACACCAATACCTTTGGGAACAGCGAAGAGCGAGTTTCCAAGACCTATTGGCGCGACTTCGATGAAGACGGGCATCTGGATTTCATTATTCAGCGCCTGCTACCCCAGTGCTGCAACGCGCGAGTCGAAGTCTATCTCAATAATGGCAAGGGATACTTTAGAGCGCTATCTCAAAGTACCTACCCGGATGCGGTATTCAACTTCTTCCCCATGAATCTCGAACAGGGCGACAAAGGTCTGGACATGTTTTACATAGACTATGCTCGTCAGGTTACACTGCTGGAAGCAGAGGTTGAATATGGCCCAATATTTACAGGCGATGAGCTGGCTAATCGCTTGGTCGGGGGAGCAAGAGACGAAGAGTTCAACGCGGGAGATGGCGACGATATTGTACTCGGAGGAGTGGGCGCGGATTTACTCCAGGGTGGCGAGGGTAATGACAGCCTCTCAGGAGAAGATGGCGATGACGTGATGGCCGGAGGTAACGGTACAAACACGCTAAACGGAGGCGAAGGTTATGACATTGCGGTGTATGGGGACTCAAGAGAAGGGTTCACCATCTCGCAGAATGGCGACACTATTGAAGTGAAGAACTCGGATTCCTCCATCGTTGATACGTTAACCAGCATAGAAAGCATTCAGTTCGGCGATGGCTTGTTTTCCTTGACGGACGATGGCCCAAGCAGCGCTCTTGCCTCGCTGGCAAATGCTGAACTGCTCAGTAATTCGTTCAGCACGAACACCTTGCTCCTGAGCTTTGGCCTGGATGCAGGAGAATCAGGGCTTCACGATGTCAGACTACAGCTCATTAACGACAACCCACTGACCTTTACTCTGTCGACCATCACAGAGCGCACGAGCACGATGACTGACATTGCCACGATAGACGGAATCGGTACTCCAGAATTAGTTATTTCCATTCCTTCCCTGATGGTGAATAACAAACGCTACACCGCTGTTTTAACCGGGTCCAATTCCGAGACTTTGAGCTTTGAGTTGAGCAGCATCGAGCTCGTTAACTAACAAGGTGGGGACACTAATAGTTTAACAACTTAACCTCAATCGATTCTTTGACTCGCACTCCTTTTGATTCCAGAATGCACCATAACAACAATTAGAAGCGGAGATTTCCAATGAGATCGGAAGCGCTGCCCATCACATCTTTCTTACTCATACTTATCACATGTTTGGCCATGCCCGTAGTCGCTCAAGACCGGGATTTTGGAGCAGAAATCGAAGCCGCAATCCGCTCAGCCAAAACCGCGGCAGGCACTGACTGGCTCGGTCTCTTGAATACCACCTGCCTGCTTCCCGCCAGCCGCAGTGAGAACACCAGCAATGAACTACCACGCTATGTAGCCGACCCAAGTCTCATCCCTCCCAGAGAAGCCTGGTACGCCGAACCGGCCAAGGTATTCGATAATTTGTATTTCGTCGGTGGCAAGGTGCATTCTTCCTGGGCGCTGACAACCAGCGAAGGCATTATCATCATCGATACGATCTACCCCTATAACTCCAGAGAGTTAATTATTGGTGGATTGGAAAAGCTGGGGCTTGATCCGGAGGACATTCGTTATGTCATCATCTCCCATGCACACGGCGATCACATTGGCGGTGCCCAGATATTGCAGGAGCGGTTCAATGCGCAAGTGGTGATGGGAGCTAACGACTGGGAGCTTGTGGAGACCTACCGCAATCGCTATGCCACCATGGAGCCTACTCGTCAGGACGGACGCGGGATTGCAGCCTACGACGGCATGCAGCTTACTCTGGGCGATACGACGGTTAACATCTACGACACCCCCGGTCATACGGAAGGTACCCTATCCTACGTTTTCACCGTGTATGACAATGGCCAGCCTCTGAATGTGGCTTATTCTGGCGGTACGGCGTTTAACTTTGTGAACAGCACCCCCGACCCGGGTATTCAGAATTTTCAGATCTATATCGATTCCCAGCGCCATATTGCCCAGGCGGCGGCCGCAGCGAATGCCAGCGTTTTACTTTCGAATCATTCAGCCTTTGACTCGGCAACTATTCGCAATCAAATGATGGCAGGACGCGGAGATGGCCCCCATCCTTATGATGTAGGCGCGGAGGCTGTACAACGCTATTTCCAGGTGATGCAGGGCTGCGCCCGGGCGGCTCAATTGAAGCTGGAAGAACAACTCGCGCGTTAACTTATTAGACAGAGACAATCTGATATAAGCGGAGTTGGGGCAGATTTAATTTCTGGCTTCGCTAGATTGATATTGGAAACAGCTAGCAGAGAGCGCAATGGCACCCTAGGGAACGGCAACAAGGGAACACTCATAACTTAGTAACTTAGCGGAGAATCAATCTCGAGGTCGGGCGGTGTTGCGATTTGATTGTTCAAGCTTGAGCCACTTTATCATGGGAACCTGTTCGAGCTTTAAAGGCAGGGAACACTAATAAGCCAGAAACAGATGGATCAGTACTCTTTGACCGTACCCCAATAAATCCGATATAAATGCCGTCATATTAGTAATATATTGGGTGGGCGTTAACAAAAACGTCGCAAAAAATCTAACATTCCCTTTACCCCGAGAGGCAAGAATATTATCAGATATATCAGAGCCTTAATGCCGTTAGCTGCGCTCTTTGTTGTATCGTTCGCCACTCCAATAAACGAAACAACCAATTAACTAGAAGCGGGCCACATTGCCGCCCGTGTTGTTATCAATGGAGTTAGTTCTCAACGCTTGTAGGGAGAAAGGATGAACTATCAAATTGAAAGGACTCTATTTTTGGTTAGTTTCTCATTTTTAGCTTTATTGTCGGGCAATTGCTCGAGCCAAGATGCACATCGGAAATCTACGTATTACGCACCAGATTATGCCTTTCAGTCTGGGACTTCATGGATTGTTCAATGTGATAATGGTAGGCGATCTATCGTGCAAGATTATCGTATAGAAACATTTTATAAGAGAGACGGAACCCAATACACGAAGGCCGAATTTTGTAAGAGATAGGAATGAAACTTATACAGTCTTTGAACCAATGATCTTTCGCGATCAGATCAACTTCGACGCGCTACTGGGTGGTGGATTAGTTGCGCTATACAGAATATTTTGCATGAAGAGTCTAATATTCGGATATTTCACTTGCACAGGAAAAGCACTTGATCACTTCTTACTTCAGAGATTTCCTTCGCGGATCTTCCCAACACGAATTGATGCGGCAGCTTGCGTTCTGACTAGTGAATAGTAGCGTTAGTAATAAGCAAGGAATTCTATGCCCGAAAAGGAATGCCAAAGTACTCCCAGGATTTCAGAAGTCGTAACTTCTGAAACATCTACTTCTGAAAGGCAATCCAGCCAAATCAGGGACAATAGAAATTTTGTCAAACAACTCAAACGCCTGCAATCTATGATGCAAGCTCCTTCACTTTCGTCAAATATCCAAAGCACTCCGAAACAGCAATTTTGCATTACCAATCAACTGGCAAACAAAAAAGTACCTTCCCAAGCACCAGTCATCCAAAAGAAGTATACGGAACAAGTCAACAATAGAGCTAAGATTTACAGTGACACGCATTTCAATGGTGACGACAACATGTATAGTGAAGTGCATAACATAGCAATGGAGCTTTCGGAATGCGCCGACGATGCAGCTGAGTTCCTGCAAGACGAAACAGACGATCTAGAGCGCAGTCAGAGTAAAGTTGCAGAGGTTAAGATGAATCTACTCGGGAAGGGAGTTAGTAGTAAACACGCAGGAAATTTTTTGAACAAGTGGATTGATTTTGCGCATGGACAAACCAAAAAGAGGCCGCATAAAGAAGCAGGCTATGTATTGGAAGGAATAGTAGATCAGAAAGCAAATGAACTAGGGTGTAATCTTCAAGTTACAATAGGTACTGCGAGGCCTGACTATGAGTATGTAACAGATGGTGCATATTACCATGAGCATGAGACGATATACGATCAGGATGGAGATTGGACGCCAATATATGATATCAGAGCGCTGTACGATCTAACCTCGGAGAAAGAAGCACTTGCAGGTCACATCACTGGCAAACTACTAAGAATGTCTGACGCTGATAGAAAGAACTACCCGTATGTTTATGATATTTGGTATGACCCTGTCGATTTCGGAGGCCTACGTGCGAAGGGCAATAAAGGCATAGAACTGGATGAGGATGCAAAGCTAAGATTAAAGATTAAAAAAGCCCGAAAGGAAGAATTTGATGCATTGGCGGATAAGAGAAGAGAATCGTTAAGGCCTAGAAAAAAGAAAAACAAATAGTTGAAGATTTATCTCTAAATTCCTCTCGCAAAATTTGACTAAAGCCCCAGATGTGTTCTAGCTCAGCCAATTCTGACGCTTAGCTTACAATAGCGTCGGCTACCGGTATTGATTTTACGTGACAACTTCTAAAATCAATTACTTACCCTAAACCTGTCTCGGCTTTTAATCTGACACCCCATAACGCATTCCAGGATTCCGGCAGATCTCGTAGTAGAACTGTACTTTATCTCCAGGGTGTAGATCGCCCATTCGCGGTAACGGACAAGCCAATGTCAGGCAGCTGCCCTGCCCGGATATCTCAATCTCCTGAAACACCGTTATGCATGTCGTAAAAACGAGACCACTGCGCTCAGCCCACGGTCGATTCGGAATCACAATAGTACTACCAGCGATCTTCGTGGCAACGTCACAGTCGAATTGCCAATCAGGTAGCAATCCAGAAGTGGCACTTAATTCATACGCGACTCCAAGGTCCTCATGGAGATTCAGCACTGACGGCCCTTCTGGCTCGGGTTTGCTATGCTGAACCACGCTTAGATGCACTTCTATTTTCTCTGGGATAAGTATTCCTCCAGCGCACAATTGAGGTGCCAAATTTTGAGTGATCGCCACTTGAGTTTCTGTTTGCAGTCCTGTTCGCATTGTCTCGCTCACAATGATGTGTATAGGGCTCTCCTGAGGGTGGGAGTAGCGAGTAGCGTCAGTCTTTATGTAGGCTTTTATGTATTTCTCTGCGCCCAGTTTGTCAACGCAGTTTGCAACGCTATCCAACGACTCCTGATGAATATCAAGCATGATGAACTGAACTTGTGCAGCATCAAAAACTGTAACTAGTGGCAATGCCAATGGTGCGTATGGCCCAGTACCGGCATACAGCACATGAATAGGTGTATCAAATTTTTCGATCGCTACCTGAATGGCCGCATGCAACCCTCTGATAAACTGCACCGTGCGAATGTGATCATTCATACTACGCGCAGCATCTTCGGGTGAAAGCGCAAGACCAAATCCAGTATCGATTCCTCGACGCGCATCTTTGACACCAATTGGCACACGTAGCCCTGAACAGCTGGCAAATACATCAACGAGATCCATAATCGAATCACAGAGCATCTCCGGATCCACACTCGCGTTGAGAATAGTTTGGGTGATACTTGCCAATCGCTGCCTATACATAGCAATGCTCGTGCGGGCATCAGACCGCAGTCTTGTCATTGGAGTTCGCTCTGGGCCACTCCATCAGATCATAAATCTCGGTGCCGCCAATTCTGGCAAATCCAAGTCGATCGTAGAGGCGCTTGGCAGGGCTTTGTTTATCAACATGAATCCTGACGCATCTTCCTGACTGCGCCGCCTCAGCTATAATGCCTTGCATGACTATCTGCCCATACCCTTTTCTTCGGTATTGGTTCAACAAGGCAATATCGATAATTCTAATCTCGTCTTCCCGATAGTCCTTATACAAACGCCCGATCTTCTTCCCATCATGTAATATGATCAGGTACTTTGCGTCTGGCCAAGTCTGCCTATAGTATGTGTGCTGGATATTAAATTGCATATTGAGAAAGTCGTTTACCCTCTTCCCGCCCCAGTCAATAGATTCAAACTCGTGCAGACGAGTACTCGCATAGACTGATGCCAGAAACGACAAATCGTTCTGAATATCGACAGGCCGGAAACTTAAACTGATGTTCTGCACAACAAAAACCATTTAACAACAATAATGAAATCCGGTAATCCCCAGACCTATTCCAGTCTCCCTCCTTTCTTCACCACAGAACTATTTATTCCTCAATACCGCGAAGGGAGAACAGGCTTCTGGGAAATCAAAGCCGCAGGAATATGTCACGACCATGGATATCACACAGGTGTTTGGCTTGTAAAGAATCTGCCTGTTTTGATCAAACACTTTGAAGACAATTCGAAAGCCCCACAAACGTGGATGTCTCTCACGCCGCATGAAATTGAGAGTCAGGAGTTGGCTTGCAGGTATGCCAGAGGACACACTGTAGTTGCTGGGCTGGGATTAGGTTGGGCTGCAATCAATATAGCCTTAAACCCCATGGTCAGTACCGTCACCGTCCTCGAATGTGATCCTAGCGTGATAAGTTTGATTCACTCTATCGGGGTCCTCGAAAACCTGCCAGGGAATGCCAGTGAAAAAATCCGAATCGTCGAGGCCAATGCCTTGCTGTGGAAACCAAGTTTCGACATTGACTTCCTGCATGCCGATATTTGGCAGAGCATGACAGAGCCCCAGGCACTAAAGGATGTGCTGCAAATGCAGCGCAACATTCAAGCTAAGCGTCTCTATTTTTGGGGCCAGGAGTTGTATCTCCTTGATATCAATGGAGAATTTGATGAAAGGCATGCAAAGACTTCAAACAGCCGCGCTCCAAGGCTCGCGACCGAACAGCTGAACCTACCGCTCCTGATACCGCGGGATATGGATTACGCATTGATGGTACAAAAGGTGGTCCAGAATCGGCTGAATCGGGGACTGCCGCTGCTACCCAGCATGCGATAGTTTGTCGCTCGCGATAGCCAAGCATTCCTTACTGTGCTAAGTCGTCTTCCTGCTGAAAGAGGCTTGATAACAGGTTGAATTCTTACTCTGGCTGGCTTCTGGCGCTACGGGCACAAGAAATATGTCCTGTTCCCCTAGGTCAACTTGGGCCAAACGGTAGATTTGCTGAACCAATGGAATATCTCCTGCGCCTTCGAAGAACAAGGAGAAAGATTCAAAGTTTCCTCGGCCCCTTGGTTGACTCACTTCTACAAGCCTGAGAGCCACGGGCGGATCTACTGAAACAACAGTGTATGTTGTATCAAGGGTTTTAACGAATTCTGAGTGGGAAATAGAAGCTGTCATTCAATGTGACTGTCATAGCCCGATTAGTACATTTTTTTCGTAAACTTCGCGGAATCAACTAACTCTCAGCTTCTGGGTGGATAAAGCCCATCTAACGCAATGATAAAGTTCACAACAAGCGAGGGCTGAATATTATCATGAGGCAGGCCGCCTCCTGTATCCTGTGCCACAGCAGCAGGTTTATCTACAGTTACTGCAATATAGTTGGAATCCACAGCAACAGTAGGTGGTTGGTTTGTGACAGTAAGTTTCGAAGGGTCAACAGTTATGGCGGGACTATCGAAAGTCACACTGAACGCACTAGGTTTAGTAGCTACAGTAATACCCGCGATAGGCGTATCAAGCGTAGCATCATTAGGGGAGTAAATAGCTCCAGCTGGACTTGCCAGACCGCGATTGGGGGCTGGTGCAACCTCATTGGCCGATACAAACGCAGCATTCATCTGCACAGTTACAAAATCGCTGTCGATATTGACATTAGCCGTAGGCGCAGAAGCTGTTACGAAATCATTACCAACATTGACGTTCGCAACTGGCGCACCTACTGAAACGAACTGATCTTCAACGATCACTGAAGCAGCAGGAGCGGAAGTAAGAATGTCATGATTGTGACTAGGTATTTGCGATATCTGCAATTGCTCCATTTCCGTACCAAAGAATTGCCCAGGTTGCCTTGAAGTCAACCCGGGGCCCTGCCCAGAATGCATTGGCACACGACCACGCAAATCAGGCAGGCCGAATGTATTTCGTCCATCTCCGCCATATGTTGTACTTATAAGAGAATACAAGGCCTCATGTTGCGTAATCGGTAAGATCGTTCCATCACAAAATGCCCAATCTCGTGGAGCATAGTTGAAACCTATCATCCGAATCTCTCCGATAAACGGCTCGCTCATTCCGTACACCCTTCCTAATAAATGATTCGACAAAATTGCTGCATGTTTCTTGGTTGGGCGAGTATAGAAAGAATGAGCAACATAGCCAATCCTTATCTCGCACTAATTAGTCGCTATTCCAGACCACAACCCAGACTTGGTTCAATTCTATTTGGTGAAATAATGATTAAGGAAAATTCCTGACATGGCCGTGCGATGCGAACAAATCTAGTGCAACACTTTCTAAAATGCAACGCCGCTAAAACAGTCAAAGCACAGGGACTGTAAGCGAACACCCATCGTGCATTTAGTGAACTTTGTTGAAACATCAGCTTTACCTTGAAAACGCAAATCACTGTCCGATTCTCGTTAGTAGTTCCTGCTGTATCTTGATCTATTGCGTTGTGGATGATCTTTTTAAAGCTCAGACACCCGTTCGCCCTCCCGGCCACGACACCTTCCTCGTTCAACCATAAAAATGAGTCTCAGTCTGGTTGCGCAAATTTACTTCCTAAAGCACAGCCTATTGTTCAGATGCAGCTGTCAGATTCTATGGGGCAAGCTTCAGGAATTGCTCGAGTGAGAACCGCTTTAAGCAGTGAGGACAAAAACAAGCCTACACTCGAAAAGTAATGGAAAAATGTTTAGGTTATCCCTTGCTCTGTTTGGAAAGCGCAAATTGCAGGATACTGAGAAGAATTAGAAGAAAAGAATTGTAGATCAGGACTGATTTAGAAGAATTTGAGCACACCAACTCTTAGTTAGTTAGCTCCATTGACGACGAGCAGTACATAGACCGAGAACGAGGCCTCAACACTTCCGCCTCCAAAATATATCAATCACCCTTTTTACGTTTTCACTTGCTCTCGGCGATAAATCTCTCAATCACCGCAACCGCATCGGGCTCATTCAGCAAAGGCGCATGCCCCCGATTCTTGATCTCAACACTCTGTATCCCGGATTGAAACTTCTGCATTTTCTGCACGGTTTTTCTGCTGAGAATATCCGAGAACTCGCCTCTCAGTACCAACATCGGAATCTCAGTCAGCAAGGAGAATACGCCCCACAGGTCTGCAGGTGGATTCGCATCGGCGTTTTCTTCAAACAAGACAGCGATGTCCCGGTCATAGTTCAGAACCGGAGTGCCCGAATCGCTTTCTTTATATAACCGACTCGTGAAGCGCTTCCATTCCTCTTCAGTGAGCCCCGGTAATGCACACTCCTGGGAAGCACGTGTACGGGACATGGCCTCATCCCAGTTTGAGACTTCACTATAGTCCGTCAGGTAGGATTGAATTCTCTTCACTCCCTCTGCGTTGAGTTGCGGTCCCACATCATTCAGCACGATGGCTTGCACCCGGTCCGGTTCTGAGGAGGCAAGAATCATGGACACCAGACCGCCCAGTGAGGTGCCGATGAAAACAGCCTTTTCCACAGCAGCAGCATCCAGCAAGGCAAGAACGTCCAGCGAATAGACACCCGGATGATAGTTTCGAGGGTTGGGGTCATAAGCGGACTTGCCGCGTCCGCGCAGGTCTACCGCAAGAACCCGGTAGTCCTTCGCCAGCACTGCGCAAAGATCCTCGAAGTCCGCACTGTTGCGAGTCAGGCCGGGAATACAGACAAGCGTCGTTGCCTGCGCTTCTCCACCGTAGTCACGCGCATAGAGACGCAGTTGATCGGCACTCGTGTACCAGAAATCTTCGAAGTCGCTCATGTGGTAATCCATACATGCCACTAGCCAGCCTGTTGCCAGACCAGCTAGTGATTAGCCGAATGTATTCTAGAACTCAGTGGACACACTAAAGGACCAAGTGCGCGGGGCGCCATAGAACCCTACGATGGCGTCTTCGAATGCCGTTGCGGGAAAATTGTAGCCGCCGGTTCGGTAGATCTCATCGTTCAGGTTTTTGAGCTGCAACGCGGCCGACCAGCGGCCACCGGGTGAGTACCAGGTAGCACCCGCATCCCACAGAGAATAGGAAGGCTGATCGAGAATCGAGGCAACCGCGTCAAACATGCGCGTGTAATCCCGATAGGAAACCGAAGAATTAAGCACCAGGCTTCCCAGGTTACCCAGTTCGGCGTTGTACATCAGGGCAAACTGACCATTCCAGTCAGGAGAATTCTGCATCTCCCAGGGGGCAACTATATTGCCGGTACCGTCATCGTAAGGCTCGGCAATATTTCCGAACTGGGCATCCTGTACCGTGATGAATTCGGCATTCATATATCCCAGTACGAGTTTGGCACTCAGGCCCTCTGTAAGCTGCGCCGTGGCTTCCGCCTCGAAGCCCTCGATTTCGGACTCACCCGCATTGACCACAGTGGAAGAGAAAACCGCAAGGCCCGGTGCCGGCGCCTGTACGGTTACCTGCATGTCTTCGAAATCCGATCTGAACACGGTGGCGTTCAGGCGCAATCGATTGTCCAGCAACTCCGATTTGATTCCGAGTTCATAGGTATCAACGATTTCCGGATTGTAGCCCTGCTGGGCAATTGGGTTTACGAAGTCGTCGGCACGCATGTCAAATCCACCTGACTTGAAGCCATTGGACCAACTTCCGTAAACCATGATGTCGTCGCTGAGATCGTAGGACAATTTCAGCGTCGGGCTTACTTCGCTCCAGTCGTCATTGGTCAGGTCCTTGGTATAGGCAGTTCTGACAGCAATCACTGTGTCATTTGCCGGATTACCAAAAGTGATTCCTGACCCTTCGCCTGTGGTGCCTACGATGGAATTGGATGTGATGATGAACTGACGATTCACAGAAGCAGCCTTCTCGTCGTTCGTGTAGCGAATTCCTGCTGTCAATGTCCATCTGTCGGTGATGTCATAGTCACCGTTGACGTAGTAGCTGATGCTTTCAGTATCCACGTCGCCGAACACGCCATTGTTAAACTGCGAACCGGTCAGCACGCCGGTGCTGAACTGGCCGAACAAGGCGTCAAAGCCGCCAGCAGCATTACCCTCATAGTAGAAAAGCCCGCCTACCAGATTGTAGTTGGCGCCGCTGTAATTGAATTGCAGCTCATGGGAATCCTGCTCATCCCTGTAGATCGCAGGGACTTCAAAACTGTCCAGCGGCGTTCCGTCGAAATCAATGCGAGTATCAGTCGCACCTTCCCTACTCGCGAAGACGTACTTCAATGTAAGATCACTGTTTACTTCGTAGTTAGCAGTAAAGGAGTAGCCCTCGGTCTCAACACTGCTGACTTCGGTCATGCCGCACTGGGAATCGAATACACTACCGAGCGGGGAGAAAAATTCGCCATTGGGTGCGGCCACGGTATTGGTGTCGAACCGGGAACCACAGCGATTATTGGAATCGTCCTGGGTATTGTCGGCAGCAAGCGTAAAGCTGAGCGCATCCGTTGCCAGCCAGCGCAGGGAGACGCGTCCGGAGATGATATCCTTGTTGTAGTTTTCAGCGGTTCGTGTGAACTGCCCTGATGCGGGGTCGTAACCCTTGAATTGGGTTCCATAGCCGTCGCGTTGCAGTCTAGCTATTGCGCCGCCGATGAATAACCGATCTTCAATCAGTGGTACCTGACCACTGGCGACGATGTCCTGCTGACCATAATCCCCTGCTGAAATTTTGATCTTGCCGGACGCTTCTCCATCCAACTGCCTGGTGACATAGCGAACGGCTCCACCGATGGTGTTTTTCCCGTACAGTGTGCCTTGAGGACCGCGCAGCACTTCGATGCGATCCACATCATAGACATCCAGCACCGCTGCTTGTGGTCGGGCGATGTAGACATCATCGATGTAAATACCAATCCCCGGCTCAAATCCCCAGAGTGGATCCTGTTGCCCTATGCCGCGAATAAACGCAGTTAGCGTCGAGTTTGTGCCCCGACTCTCGCGCATCTGAGTATTGGGTGAACTTTTCTCAATATCGACAAGAGTAAAAATACCGTTTTCTTCCAGATCGACTGCACTATACGCAGTTACCGCCACCGGCACTTCCTGTAGGCTTTGTTCTCGGCGCTGGGTCGTTACGAGAATTTCCTCCAGAGTGACAGAATCAGACTGGGCGAATACAGTTGGGCTCGCGATGACACTTCCTGCCAAAGCGATGCTGATGAGTGTGGGCAATTCTTTCCTGCGGAACAACGTGGTTTTCATGTCGCACCCCTTGAGTGTTTTTAGAATAGGATTCGATGCGGAACTCGGGCGAGTCATGGCTCTAAAGTGATATCAACTCTCCCTTGATACCGTTGCGATAACGCTGAGGCTATTTGACTCAACGATTGTTGAATTTCTCGAAACAGTATTCAACAAGTGTTGAAAAGTCAAGCCATTGTCAGGAAATATTGTTTTGGGGGAGTTTTGCGGGTGCCATCCGCAGTGCGATCAGGGCGAATGCCAGAGAGGCCAGAATGGCGTAGCTCGCTGAAACGGCTGGATTCTCTACCCCAAGAAACAAGTGCAACAGGAAGTGCCCGAGCAATCCAATGAGCGAGGCAGTGAACACTAGTTTCACTGGTATTTCTCCCTTGTGCAGCACGCCAAACAGCATGGGAACGAGCGATGCCGCAGCGAGTCCGTAGACTCCTTTCTGCGCAAACAGGCCTATCAGCGGTGGCGCTTCCCACGCCAGCGAGACCCCGACGATACCAATGCCAATCAGCACACAGCGAGACCACAGAAGCGCGTTCTTCGGCTTGCCTCCCAACGGCGTGATGATGTCATTGACTACCATTGCCGACAGCGAAACCAGAATGCCATCCAGGGTACTCATCCCTGCTGCCAGCAAGGTGAGCATGACAATAGTTAGCAGCAGATCGCCAAGCATGACACCGCCCAACTCGAGATTAAGGTATTCGACCACAACCGCGTCCTGCGCCGATGCCTCCAAACCCGCTATCCGCGCGAAAAATCCCACCATCAAAACCAGTGTAAATAGAAAGCCGACTACCACAGTCGTACCGATGAACTTGCCAAGGTCAGCATCACTGCGCAGGTAGAGCACCTTGGTAAGGATATGGGGCTGCAACATTAAGGCGAAAGTAATGATGAAGCCGCTGGCGAATACAGAGAAAAAGCTGTTGTACAAGGCACTATCCGGGTTGTAAACGGCCGCATAGTTCTCGCCAACGGCGGACAGCGAGTTGAAGAAGCCCCCCTCAAAATATTTCACTCCCAACACAAACAGGAACAAGGCAACGATCAGCATGATGCAACCTTGCAGGGTATTGGTGTAAGCATGCGCATAGGTTCCACCCATAAGCACGTAGGAGAAAACAAAAAAGAGGACCAGCAAGAGGGCTGGCTTCTGCTCGATGGGGAAAAGGCTGGTCATGATGAGACTGCATCCGAGCAGTATCAACACAACGAAAGTGATGGATAGCAAATTGATAAACGCAAAATACTGGCTGAAGCCGCGATGTTGATAGCGATGATAAATCCAGTCGGGCAAGGTCAACGCCTGGAACTTCTCGCCTACTCGCAGGAAACCTTTTGATAACACCAGAAACGCCGTGACAGTCCCGGCCGATCCGGCCAGACCATAGTGCAGATAGGCAGACAAGCCATCGGTGTAGACGAAACCGGGGTTGATCACAAACGTCGCCGTCGAGGCGATAGAGGCGGCCAACGTGATTCCCACCACGTAGGGGCTCATATCTTTGTTGCCGATGGAGAAGCCTGATATGTCACGGGTCCTGCGCATGCCCAGCCAGGACAGCCAGTACACCAGTGCGACATAGGCGCCGGTTAACAGATATTTAAAAATTGCCTCGGACATGCGCTACTATTCTTCTTGCGATTGAGAAAGCGATAGCACACTATATTCAACAATCGTTGAATCTACAAATTTTCTGTGTGCACAAGCAGTTCCAACTAATAACAACAGGGATCACATGGCACAGGAACAGGAAAACAAATCCAAGAGTGAGCGAATTCTGGATGCCGCAGAGGAATTGTTCGCGCGGCACGGATACGACGGAGTCAGCATGCGACAGATTTCCACCAAAGCGGAAGTGGATGTCGCGCTCGCCAATTATCATTTCGGCAAGAAAGAAGCACTGTTTCATGCGGTCTTCAATCGCCGCGCAGAAATCCTCAGCGCCACGCGCCGCAAAGTCCTGATGGAGAGTCAGAAAAAGGCTGGGAACGGCAAGCAATCTTTGGAGCAGATCATTGAGGCGTTTTTGCTTCCCTTGAAAATTGCCCAGGAAAGTCAGGAACCCGGTTGGCGCAACTACATGGCACTGCTGGCCTATGTGCTGACGTCACCGGTCTGGAACGAAGTGCTGATGCCAACCGTATTCGACAAAAGGGTTGAGGAATTTATCGATGCCCTGAAATCGGCTCTGCCGGATGCCCGAGAAGAAGACATTCACTGGTGTTACCACTACGTATCAGGGGCGCTGGCCCTGACGCTCGCACAAACGGGCCGCATAGACAGGCTGACAGGTGGGCAGTGCAAATCGGCGGACTTTGATACGGCTTACAATCTGATGATTCCCTTTGTGGCAGCGGGATTCCGCGAGGTCTGCAAGCCAAAGAAAAAACGCAAATAGCAACTTACTTAGGGACGCTACGAAAAGGTACAGATTTAGTGATGCCTCCGCATTTTAAGCTTTCTTATTTTAATTCGAGACTCATTTTCCTCGATTAGACACGTGAAGACGATACGGGCCACCGGCATGCTAATACTGGCGTTACTCTGACGAGCTACTGCGGCAAGGCTAATTGCAGTATTTACATCAAATACTCTTCTTTGCAGAATAGTTGGTAACTCAATGGCATAGACCAGCCCAAACTATCGGGAAAACATGAGAAAGAGATATCCACACCACCAACGTGCATCAAACCACTGCGCAATCCTGGTGGCGGGATTGCTTCTGGCTCAGTTTGCGCACGGCCAAGACGCCACCATGGAAGGGGCTCTGGTGAAGGTCCCTGCAGTGCTGGTTAACGACACGGCTTATCGAATTGAGCTCTTACTTGACCCTGAGAGCGAGCATACGACTTTCACACTTAGTCATGCAGAAGAGCTAAATTTCTACCCCACTCTCAACGCCAGCACTTACGAGGAAGGCATCCTTTCAATTCCATCAATTGCGCTGGGAAACGAAGTCTATTGGCTCGACTTGCGAGTAAGCAATGAAAACCCAATCCAGTTTCAGCCAATGGATTTTGGCACGAAGGAAAGGACATCAACAGAACAAGCATTTCATCTTTTTGAGCAAAGTCTTTCTGGACAGGTAATTAACTCGCGTTGCGTTGTCTGTCATATTGATGGCGGAATAGCCTCTACTAGCGCCATCACCTATAGAACTCAAGGCGAGCACCTTGATGCCGAAAATTTCGACCGGCTAGTCAAATTCGTGCTGTCACGCGAAGACGGTATGGAATACATACTCAACAAAGCGACCGGAGGCGCAAACCATGGCGGCGGCATCCAATTGGCTATTAGTGGTGCAGATTACAATAATTTCACTAACGTATTGGCATTGCTCACTGACTCCGATTCACAGATTGATAACTCAGCAGACGGGTTTTTCGACAATGTAACCCTACAAAGCAATGAACAAACTCTTCGCCGAGCCGCCATCCACCTGGCCGGGAGGGCTCCAACCGAGGCTGAAATTAACACTGTAAATCAAGGCGACGAAGCAGAGCTTCGATCTACTATTCGCGAATTGATGCAAGGAGAAAATTTTCATGAGTTTTTGAAAGATGGCGCGAATGATCAGCTGTTAACAAGAGGCATTATTAAAGGTCCGCTTACTTTCTGCCAGGTTTGCTTCCCGGAATACCAAAATCAAGAATACGAGATGAATCAATCAAGGTATGAAGGAGAAATTGGCAATTTCGAATTTCACTTATGGTGGCAACCAATCGAATGGGGCATCAAAGAGGCTGGACTCGAACTAATTGCCCATATAGTGCAAGAAGAAAAGCCCTATACCGAAATCCTGACAGCCGATTATATGATGATGAACTCAGCGCTGAACTCAGCTACTCAAGGTTCAGCAATTTTTGATGATGGAGAACTGCAGACCACGTTCAAGCCAAGCCAAATCAATGAAATGTACTACCGAAATCCCAATCAGAAAACTACCTTTTCTGAAAATACCGGGGACTACAGAGTCGACGACCCAGGCGTCTCACCTATCAGCTACCCCCATGCTGGAATTCTTACAGATATGGCGTTCCTTGTACGATACCCAACGACACCTACGAACAGGAATCGCGCCCGGTCCAGATGGACTCAGTTGCATTTTCTCGGCTTCGATGTTGAACGTTCAACTTCTCGAACTACAGACCAAGCTGCACTTACTGACCCTAACAATCCAACCTTGAACAACCCAAATTGTACTGTCTGTCATGCAGCGTTAGACCCCGTTGCCGGGGCGTTCCAAAATTGGTTTGAAGTAGGTCTTTATCGTCCCAAGAATGGAATGGATGCACTGGACGATGATTACAAATATCCCAAAGACGGAAGCTCGTCACCGTATGTAGATGGTGATACTTGGTATGCTGATATGCTACCTCCCGGATTCAATGGTGTCTCTCCGCCTGATCCAGACAGAAGCTTGCAATGGCTAGCGCAGCAAATCGTGAATGACACCAGATTTGCGATTGCTACTGTAAAATTCTGGTGGCCAGTTGTCATAGGTAGCGAACTAATACTCGAGCCAGAAGTTACAACAGACTTTAACTATGAGGCACACTTGCTCGCCTACAATGAGCAACAGAAGACGATCGCTTCACTTGCGGATGAGTTTGCAGCGGGAGACTTCAATCTCAAAGATTTATTAGTCAATTTGGTAATGAGTAACTGGTTTCGCGCGGAACAAGTGACTGATGCGAGCAGAGACCTCATCAATGCTCATGCGATCGCAGGGCTCGGTAATGAAACCCTCCTAACTCCTGAGAAGCTGCAGAGGAAAACCGAAGCACTAACCGGTTATACATTTGATAACTATCCCAACTGGGCACTGGAAAAATATGATGGGGGCCTGGAAACTGATTATGGCGTTTACTACGGAGGAATAGACTCTTCAGGCGTCACTACCCGCAGCAGAGAACTGACGCCGCTTATGATGTCGTTCGCGATGACTCATGCCCTCGATACCTCCTGCCCTATTACCATGCGCGAGTTTGCTTTACCTGATGGGTCTCGGAAATTACTGAATGGTATAAGTCCACAGTTATCCCCACTCACTGCCGGGGTACTGGATCTCAGCCTCAAAACCAGTACAAACCCCAATATTGCAACTTACCAATTTCAAGTGGAACTCAAGCCGGGCGAGCATAATCTGCAAGTGACATCGATCGATAGCGTGTGCGGGTGGAATGAATCTACACAATCCTGCGCTTCTGACAATTATCTCCAGTTTCAGGAATTCGCGGTTCGATCTCAAAACGGTGCTCTCATTGCGGGCGGTACACCTGATAGAAGCAATACTGCCGACAACCACTGTGCCTCCTACAAAGGGGACGATGGCATTCATTTGAGAAACTGCTCAGCTGAAGTACCTTTGACTATATCCACAGGCGGCACCTATGAAGTAAGTGTCAACCTCTCCGCCCACAGAGAAGGCATCTCCGCTGTCTATACCGATGATCTCAAAGCTTCTCTGTCAGTTCTATCGGCCGAAGACCCATACACATCCGATGCCTGGGGTGCACAAGTATTAAAAGAAAAGATTTCTGAGCTCTTTTTCACACTCCATGGTGAGCAGCTGTCTTCGTCCCATTCAAAAGTCGAAGCAGTCTACAACTTATTCATTGATACCTGGCTGAATGCCCAAAATGCAAATCATGATCACCTGGATTGGAATTCAACCCTATCTTGCCCGATTACTGATGACACTTTTCTGACTGGTTTAAACCCTCCCATTGAACCTTATGAGGTCGAATATCAGCTTGGCCAATGGCCACAGCAACGAAAGGTTGACGAAATCGAATATTGGGAAGGGAAACTTGGCTATGATCCTGACCAATTAAAGCAAGGCTGGGTCGCAGTATTGGTATATATGCTGGCTAGTTACAACTATTTATTCGAGTAGAGCTCTCAATGAATCGTCGATCATTACTCCGCTATTTTGTCCAAGCCGCTGCAGCCGGGGCGTCTTCAACATTCGGTTTGCCGTTATTAGGCCAGACAACCTACGAAGGGAAATTACTAGTCCACCTACAACTCGATGGTGGAGTTGATGTTTCCAGTTTTTGCGACCCGAAATTGAATATTTCAGGAGAGCGAAGAATTAACAACTGGGCCGATTCTTCGGGCATTGAGGTCGCAGGCAACATTCCCTACGCTAACTATGCGAGCAACGCGACATTTTTCGAACGGTTCTATCAACATATGTTGGTAATCAATGGTGTTGATGCTCAAACAAATGCTCATTCAACTGGAATTTTACACAACTGGAGCGGGCGAACTAATGAAGGGTTTCCCACTCTGACTGCTCTCATGGCAGCAATCCAAGGGCCCAAGCTACCTCTGGCATATCTGAATTTTGGGGGACTCGCTGCAACTAGCGGGATAATACGTTACTCACGCATCCAAAACGTAGATCGAATTCGAGTTTTGACTGTCCCGAATGCGTCCAGATTTCACTCAACAAAAACTTATGTTCCATCTGATACCTACAATCAGATCAAGCAGATGTTAATAAGCGATGCAGAGGCATTAGTCTTGGAAAGCACTACTACTGCTGGGAATGCCAGCCGCAGGGAATCCTATTTCACGAGTGCTGAGTTATATGAATCATTGGATGAATTTGGCTCCTTACTACCTGATGATGCAGACATCTACCCCGCGGAAAGCGTGACATCTGATATTGAGAGCAATTTAAAACAGCAGATTCAAGTTACACTCACTGCAATGCGAGCAGGAGTGACGATTGCAGCCGATCTGTATGCCAGGGGCTTCGATACCCATGTCGATCACGACAGCGATCATCCTCGGCTCTTGGCAAATGCTACTGAAGCTATCGAATTTTTCTGGGATATGGCTGAAGAAACAGGATTGGCAGATCGACTCATTCTCGTGATCGGTTCTGACTTCAGCAGGACTCCTTTTTACAATGCAAGCGAAGGCAAGGATCATTGGAGCATAGGTAGCTACATCATTATGGAAAAGAATGCTCCTTATACAAATCGTGTGATCGGCGAAACAGACGGTGTACAAAATGCCTTCAGAATAAACCCAGAAACAACTATCAGAGACGACATTGCAGGCATCACACTTCATCCAGCTCACATACACAAGGCTTTGCGCAAACACCTCGGCCTCGACAGCAACCCGATAGCCAAGGCTTTTCCTTTCAGCACTACTGAAGAAGTCAGTTTCTTCGGTTAAGCAGCAAACTTAAACAAAAGAGCAATTGATCGGATTTGCTCTTGAAGCAGTGCACAGAAAGTGGCAAAGATTAGTTTATGGCCACAACTCAGTCGTTAGTGGATACTGTTGCTATGGATAAGCAAAAGTATCTCAGGAAACGCGATCATATATAATATAGATTCAGTCACATTCAACCGCTTAGCTACTTTTCGATCAACTCAATCTTAAGCCTGCTCTGCCCCACTTAAATATTGCTGTGTCATAGATAACAGCGTCATTACATAGTTGATGCTTGGTTGACGAAGCAAGCCTTGAGTACTTTGTTGTGTAGCGAGGCCCTATCTGGCTATTTCATAGTCAAGCGTGGTTGCAAATTGGTTAGTTGGCTAAGACTCGCCGGAATTAGCTAATCAGGGCTCTCTTAACCCGCCCATGTTCGTGATTCAAGGTAACCGCGATGGTGTTGGTTTCGTCCTCCCACTGGCCTATACTGCTTACATGTGACGGCAATCCCACCCGGAACGCCGTCCCCCGAAGGCCTGATCCTTACCCTGGGTCGGGCTGTGTTTACCGGCACAACCGGTTACAACACTGATGAGACGGGAGTCTGCCATGTTCGACTCATTGGCGCCTGCGCGCCTGCATGACCTGCATTTTTGCCACGATCCCGAACGGGGTCTCAACGCCATTATCGCTATCCACAGTACGCGCCGTGGTCCTGCCCTCGGTGGTTGTCGCTGTCTGCCCTATCCCGATAACAAGTCTGCCATTGATGATGCCATCGCGCTGGCGCGCGGCATGAGCTACAAGGCCGCCATGGCTGGCTTGCCTCTGGGCGGCGGCAAGTCCGTGATCATTCTGCCGCGCGACAAAGTTGACCGGCAGTTGCTGTTTCAGTCTTTCGGTGAGTTCGTCGAGAGCCTCGGTGGTCGCTACATCACCGCCATGGACAGTGGTACGGAACTCACTGATCTGGACCAAGTCGCGCGTAGCACTCGCCATGTGGTGGGTACTGATAGCGACGGCTTTGACCCCTCTCCTTTAACAGCCCGAGGTGTTCTGGCGGGAATTCGTGCCGCTGTGCGCCAGCGTCTGGACCGGGATTCGCTGAGCGGCCTGACAGTCGCGATACAGGGCGCCGGACACGTTGGCTCGTCGCTGGCCAGGCAGCTCGCGGCGGAAGGCGTGCGACTGATTATTGCCGATATCGATCCGCGTCGTTCCCAAGCTCTCGCGGCGGAACTGCAACCACAGACCACAGCCCAGACCACCGACAGCGTCAGCATCACTGGCGTGCACTGTGATGTGTTCTCGCCCTGTGCGCTTGGCGGTGTGCTCACTGCTGAGACTATCGCCGAACTCCACTGCAGCATTGTTGCCGGCGCCGCCAATAACCAGTTGGCTAATGCGGACTGCGGCAAATTATTGAATCAGCGAAACATTCTCTACGCGCCCGATTACGTCATCAATGCCGGTGGACTGATCCGATTGGCCTTGAGCAGGGATGGTAAGCAGGCCGAAGTAGAGGCGCGGGTAGACGCTATTGGCGCCACGCTGAGTGATCTGTTCGCGCGTCATGCCGAGTCCGGGCTGCCAACCAATGAGATTGCTGACCGCATGGCGGAGGAGGCTCTGTATGCCAAATCCTGAGCTGAACACGCTTAAGACTGAAGACTCCTTTTGCACGAACAAGCATTTGCAGTTTTCCATCACGCGGCGTGGCTATCTGAACAGCAATGGCGATTTGATCGGAGAGCCACCCGCGGCCAGCCGTGAACCGCAGCTCTTGCTCGCAGCCTATCGCAATATGGTGCTGACCCGTGCGCTGGATAAAAAAGCGGTGGCCCTGCAGCGTACCGGTCAGATGGGCACCTACGCTGCCAGTCTCGGACAGGAGGCGGTGGGCACGGCCATGGGACTGGCGCTACACAAAGAGGATGTGTTTGTTCCCTCCTACCGCGAACAAGCCTGCCAGATTTTGCGCGGCGTTCCGATGCGGCAGATATTGCAGTACTGGGGCGGTGATGAGCGCGGCAGTGATTTCGATGGCCCGGTGCAAGACCTGCCCAATTGTGTGCCGGTCTCAACCCAGATGTCCCATGCTGCGGGCGTGGCTACGGCGATGCGTATTCGCAAACAGCCGCGAGCGGTTCTGGTCAGCTGCGGTGACGGCGCCACTTCTCGTGGTGACTTTTATGAGGCCCTGAACGTGGCCGGTGTCTGGAAGCTGCCAATGGTTGCCGTGATCAACAACAACCAGTGGGCGATCTCGGTAAGACGCCGGCAGCAGACAGTCGCTCCGACACTGGCGCAAAAATCCATTGCCGCAGGTATCCCCGGTGTTCAGGTAGATGGCAACGATTTCATTGCCTTGCACGCGGTACTCAGTGAGGCGCTGGCCAGAGCTCACGCCGGTAACGGCAGCACGCTCATCGAGGCGGTGACATACCGGCTGTGCGATCACACTACTGCCGACGACGCCACTCGCTATCGAAGCGCGGAGGAACTCAGTCAGGCCTGGCAAGCAGATCCAATCAAGCGTTTGCAGACCTGGCTGCACAGCGAAGGGTTATGGGACGCTGAAAAAGAACAGGCCCTGCAGGCGGAAGTCAAAGAGCAGGTTCAGCGGGCTGCTGATGACTATCTGACCACGGCACCACAAGCACCTGAGACGATGTTCGACTATTTGTATGAGACCTGGCCCGTTAGTCTCGATTACCAGCGGGATCAGCTAAGACAAAAACTCAGCGTAGCAACACGCGATCGCAGGGAGGATGAGGCATGAATAGCGGTACCAAAATAGATACGCAGAATGCAGTCGCCACCCTGACAATGGCCGAAGCCGTTAATCGCGCTCTGGATCATGCTCTGCGCAACGACCCGGACGTCGTGCTACTGGGCGAAGACGTCGGTGTTAACGGTGGGGTGTTTCGCGCCACGGCAGAATTGCAGGCGCGCTACGGACCCGAGCGGGTTATCGACACGCCGCTGGCCGAGAACATGATCGCCGGCCTCAGCGTGGGCATGGCAACCCAGGGCTTGAAGCCCGTGGCGGAGTTTCAGTTCATGGGCTTCATCTATGCCGCTATGGAACACATTGTTTCCCACGCCTCGCGCATGCGTAACCGGACTCGCGGCCGGCTGAGCTGTCCCCTGGTCATGCGTGCCCCATTTGGCGCTGGCATTCACGCACCCGAGCACCATTCGGAAAGTACTGAGGCGCTGTTCGCCCATATACCCGGTGTGAGGGTAGTGATTCCCTCTTCGCCGCTGCGTGCCTACGGCCTGTTGCTGTCGGCGATCAATGACCCGGACCCAGTCATCTTTCTTGAACCCAAGCGCATTTATCGCGCGGTCAAACATCCGGTTCCGGATCAGGGCGAATGCCTCCCCCTCGACGTGTGCTTCACGTTGCGCGAAGGCGAAGACCTGACCCTGATCAGCTGGGGAGCGAGCATCATGGAATGCCAGCAGGCTGCCCGGCAACTGGCAGCACAGGGCATCTCAGTGGAACTTATCGACGTGGCCACAGTGTCGCCACTGGATCGCGATACGCTGGTCGCCTCGGTGAGCAAGACTGGCCGCTGCCTCATTGTCCACGAGGCCGCACGCAGTGGCGGCATCGGCGCCGAGATTGCCGCCATTATCGGTGAGGAGTGCTTGCTCAAGTTGCTCGCGCCAGTGCAAAGGCTCACCGGATTCGACACACCAGTGCCCTACTTCAAGAATGAAATGCACTATCTGCCTTCGGTTGCTGACATCGTCGACGCCGCCGTTGTGATGATGAAGGAGTCCTGAACAGAACATGCGCTATTTCAAATTGCCAGATTTGGGCGAAGGCCTGCAGGAAGCGGAGATTGTAGAGTGGCACGTGGCACCTGGAGATGAAGTGGAAGTAGATCAACTGATCGTTTCAGTCGAAACCGCAAAGGCCATCGTCGAGGTTCCCTCTCCCTGTACCGGCAAAATCGCCACCTTGTTCGGCGCTGCAGGCGACCTCGTTCACATCGGTGAACCGCTCGTGGAATTCGCAGGCGGCCGAGATGTCGACAGCGGCACTGTGGTGGGCAAACTCGATAGCGCTGAAGCGCCCGACAAGGACAGCGGTAGCGACGATCAGTTTATTATTGGCGCCGCCGGCAGCAAACCGCGCAATGAGGTGCTGGCAACTCCCGCCATTCGCCAGTTGGCCCGCCGTCTGAATGTAGAACTGGAAGATGTCACGGCAAGTGGGGCGCACGGCGTCATCACCCACGCCGACGTGGAACGCGCCGCGCGTCTCACCGAGTCCCACGGCGAAAGCAGTTCTCTGCATGGTGTGCGTCGCAGCATGGCCGCGGCCATGACTCGCGCTCATGCCGAAGTGGCCAAGGTATCGATTCATGATGATGTCGATATACATCGTTGGCCAACAGGCACAGACTTGACTATGCGCCTGGTGCGCGCCATCGCCATCGCCTGCGAGAAAGAGCCAGCCCTCAATTGCTGGTTCGACGGCAACAGTCAGCGACGCCGCGTGATGGAACGCGTTGATCTGGGCATCGCCGTTGATACCCCCGAGGGACTGTTCGTGCCCGTGCTTAGAGATATTCGTCAGCGCGAGTTGACTGAACTGCGCGAAGGACTGGACAAGCTGCGTGCTGCGGTGAAGTCGCGCAAGATCCCTCCCGCGGAGATGCGCGGCGCCACCATCACGTTATCAAATTTCGGTACGCTGGCCGGCCGCTATGCTGACCCTATCGTGGTACCGCCCATGGTGGCCATAGTAGGCGCCGGACGAAAGCGAGATGAGGTCGTGGCCTGGCAAGGCGAAAGTGTTGTGCATCCTGTTCTGCCTTTGTCCGTCAGCTTTGATCATCGTGCCGTAACGGGCGGTGAAGCATCGCGCTTTTTGGCGGCGATGATGGAAGACCTGGTGAGCGCAGAATAGGAAGCAAGAATGCAAAGCCGCTACGCATTCCCTATACTGTAATCAGGCAATGTTTCGCGACAGCAGCTTGCGATGAAATCAAAACGGTCAGAGTGATCTGACTGTTAGGGTCCCGTTTGATTGCAGGTTTCATTGTTCAATTCCCTGTTCGCTTGCTCCCTTCATTATTAACATCACTTACACCACCTACACCACTTACGCTTTCCATTCGTTCCATTTCCTTCGCTCTGCATTCTTAGCCAGACTGAGTTTTGCGGCAAATTGCTATCGCTCAACATATCTTGTTATAGTGAATTTGATTGTGGTCGCTGTAGGCGCACCGGTTTTACCCGGTGCTCATTAAAACTGTCAGGGAGCAAAATCATGTCCTGTAAAATAACAGCCGCACTACTCGCTTCTGTCCTGTCGCTCGTTTCTGCAAACGTGCTTGCTCAGGGCGAAAACCCCTTCATCGGTACCTGGGATATCAATCTTGTAGACTCCGATTTCGGCAGTGTGACGCCACCGGCCAACATATCCCGCACTTATTTTGATCACGGCGACGGCACCTATACCTATATGGTCATCACTACTGGAACCAATGGTTCATTAAGCGGTACCACGGCCCTGTATTCCTATAGCGGTGAGCGCTACTCGATTGCGAGTTTTAATCAGAATCAGCGCGCCCATATTTCATACAAGCGAATCAATGACACGACAGTGGAGTACACGGTCTACGTCAATGGAGAGATTCAGCAGATCGGGGCGAAGTTCATTTCACCCAACTACCAGCAATTGACCATCGCAATTCAGTTTCCAAATTCAGATCAGGCGAATCAGGTTCTGACCTTCAACCGGCGCTCCTGACCCGTCTCCTCTATTGAGGTGGGCTCAGGCGCCGCACCGGAACACCGTGGTCGGCTCTGGGCGCACTCAGTGCTGCCCCTCCGGCACCGCCAAGCGCAGCCCCACAATGGTGCGACAGTAGGGTGCCAGGACGGTGAGCTTGCTCCCTAGCACCTGAGAGCAATTGCCAACCGGAAGCGACACCGATCCTGCGAATTCCGATAGAAACCAACGCGAATGGGCCGTAGCCGCCGTTTCCGGCACCCAGCCATGCCGGACAAGCGATTTCAGCAGCGAATCCCCCAGGCAAGAATGAATTTCAACACCCCCCCTGCGGGGCCCACACACGCAATAAATGCTGTAGCGCGTGAAATCGGGTATAATTCGCCCGCTTTTTTCCGGTGAACCGATAAATTAAAGCTTTGTGCTTCTGAACGTGTGTGAGAGTTGAATGAATTTGTACGCTGATTATCTAAAAGAAATTGAGACTCGTAAGAATGAACTCGGGTTGCACCCCAAACCCATCGATGCCGCTGATCTGCTGGCTGAGATCATTGAGCAGATCAAAGATCCTGCCCACGAGCACCGTGAAGACTCCCTGAAATTTTTTATCTACAACACCCTGCCCGGCACCACCAGTGCAGCGGGTGTGAAGGCGAAGTTTCTCAAACAGATCATCCTCGGCGAGGAATCCGTGGCAGAAATCACGCCTGAGTTCGCGTTCGAACTGCTCTCGCACATGAAAGGTGGCCCCTCGGTCGAGGTACTGCTCGATCTGGCCCTCGACGATAATGCGGCTGTCGCCAAGCCCGCCGCAGACGTGCTGAAAACACAGGTCTTCCTGTACGAAGCCGATACCGCTCGCCTCGAGGCCGCCTTTAAAGCCGGCAACGCACTCGCCAAAGACATTCTCGAGAGCTATGCCAAGGCAGAGTTCTTTACGCAACTGCCCGAGATCGATGAAGAAGTACAAGTTGTAACCTACGTTGCGGGCGTCGGCGATATCTCAACCGACCTGCTCTCGCCTGGTAATCAGGCGCACTCGCGCTCTGACCGTGAACTGCACGGCCAGTGCATGATCTCTCCGGAAGCCCAGCAGGAGATTCTCGCCCTGCAAGCGCAGCACCCGGACAAGAAGGTCATGCTTGTTGCCGAGAAAGGCACAATGGGTGTGGGCTCGTCGCGCATGTCCGGTGTTAACAACGTGGCCCTGTGGGCCGGCAAGCCTGCCAGTCCCTATGTGCCATTCGTCAACATCGCGCCGGTGGTTGCCGGCACCAATGGCATTTCACCGATTTTCCTGACTACCGTCGGCGTGACTGGCGGCATCGGGCTCGACCTGAAGAACTGGGTCAAGAAGGTCGATGCCGATGGCAAGACCGTACTGGATGAGAACGGCGACGCAGTTCTCGAACAGGCCTACTCAGTCGATACGGGTACCGTGTTGACCATCAACACCAAACAGAAAAAACTCTACAACGGTGACAAAGAGCTGGCCGACGTATCCGCCGCCTTTACTCCACAGAAAGTTGAGTTCATGCGCGCTGGCGGTTCCTACGCCATCGTGTTTGGCAAGAAGCTGCAGAACTTCGCTGCCGAGACACTGGGCATAGAAGCGCCACAAGTATTCGCTCCTTCCAAAGAGATTTCCCATGAGGGCCAGGGCCTGACTGCCGTTGAGAAGATATTCAACCGCAATGCAGTTGGCGTTTCTTCTGACAACAATCTGCACGCGGGTTCTGACGTCCGTGTGAAGGTAAACATTGTCGGTTCGCAGGACACGACCGGCCTCATGACTTCGCAGGAACTTGAGGCAATGGCGGCGACTGTGATCTCACCAAGCGTCGACGGTGCGTATCAGTCCGGCTGTCACACTGCCTCGGTATGGGACAAGAAGGCCCAGGCGAATATTCCACGCCTGATGAAGTTCATGAATGACTTCGGCCTGATCACCGCGCGCGATCCCAAGGGCGTTTATCCGGCGATGACCGACGTGATTCACAAGGTTCTCAACGATATTACCGTCGACGACCGCGCCATCATTATCGGCGGTGACTCCCACACGCGGATGTCAAAAGGCGTAGCCTTTGGTGCCGACTCCGGCACCGTGGCACTGGCACTGGCGACGGGTGAGGCGACCATGCCGATTCCTGAATCGGTGAAGGTCACTTTCAAAGGCCATATGAAGAGCTACATGGATTTCCGCGACATCGTGCATGCAACACAGATGCAGATGCTCGAGAAATTCGGCGGCGACAATGTATTCCAGGGCCGCGTGATTGAAGTGCACATCGGCACCTTACTGGCTGACCAGGCGTTTACCTTTACCGACTGGACAGCAGAGATGAAGGCCAAGGCGTCTATCTGTATCTCAGAGGACGACACACTGATCGGTTCGCTGGAACTCGCCAAGAGCCGCATCCAGATCATGATCGACAAAGGCATGGACAATGCGGCGCAGACACTCGCCGGTCTTATCAGCCTGGCCGACAAGCGCATCGAAGAAATCAAATCCGGCAAAGTGCCTGCACTGGCACCGGACAACAACGCCAAGTACTACGCCGAGGTGGTTGTAGACCTGGACGAGATCGACGAGCCGATGATCGCCGACCCCGATGTGAACAACGACGATGTATCGAAGCGCTATACCCATGACGTGATTCGCCCGGTGTCGTACTACAAAGACAAGCCCGTCGACCTCGGCTTTGTCGGCTCGTGCATGGTGCACAAGGGTGACATGCAGATCATCGCGCAGATGCTGCGCAATATTGAGCAGCAACAAGGCAAGGTGGAATTCAAGGCACCTCTCGTGGTCGCACCACCCACTTACAACATTGTTGATGAGCTGAAAGCCGAAGGGGATTGGGAAATCCTGCAGAAGTATTCCGGCTTCGTGTTTGACGATGCCAATCCGAAAAGCGTCGCTCGCACCAAGTACGACAATATTCTGTATCTGGAACGCCCTGGCTGTAACCTGTGCATGGGTAATCAGGAAAAAGCCGAACCTGGCGACACTGTGATTGCTACCTCCACTCGCCTGTTCCAGGGCCGCGTGGTTGGCGATGCCGAAGACAAGAAAGGCGAGTCGCTGCTTGGCTCGACTCCGCTTGTTGTTCTCGCAGCAGTGCTCGGTCGCTTCCCCACACTGGAAGAGTACAAAGAAGCGGTAACGGGGATTAACCTCACCGACTTCGAACCCCCCTCGGCCGAGCTCAGCACAGAGCCTACGGTCCAGCCGCTGCGAATCGTCGCGGGCTAATCGATTTCCCCGGGGAATAGTTTGAGTTGAGCCTGGCTCACTGAACTATTCCCCGGGGACTATTCCTGTCAGTCCACAGCTAGTCTTTCGCGAAGATAAGGTAGAGGTGGAGATAGAAGTAACGTGAGAGAGACCAAGTTGCGAACTGAACTCTCGCCCGCACGCCGACCGCAATTCATAAGACTTACTGGAAGCCTGCTCGGTAAAACCGACTTGCCAGCGCTAGGATAGCCCAGCAACCGCCAGGGCAGATTCCATATCCGGTGGTGGTTGTACCTGATTCTTGCCATCGTGCTTCGCCTTGTACAGACAGATGTCAGCACGATTCATCCATTTGTCTTCAGATTCATCACCGTTGTACTCGGCCACGCCGATACTCACCGTGACTGTCTGATCTTCCAGCAATTCCGATCTCTCGATCGAGCGGCGCAGACGTTCCGCGAAGACACAGGCGCCTGCCTCGTCGGTATTGCGCAGCAGCACCACGAACTCTTCCCCGCCGCTTCGGCACACCACATCCAGCGTACGGCGCATGGCGTGCAACACCCGAACCAGATTGACGAGCACCTTGTCGCCGGCCTCGTGTCCATAGGTGTCGTTGATGCTCTTGAAGTTATCGATATCCATGGCGACCAGACTGACCGGGCCGATATCGCGTCGCGTCTCTTCGGTGGCTTGCTTGAGGGAGTGCACGAGAAAGCGCCGGTTGTACGCCCCCGTGAGCGGATCGCGCATCGCCTGACTCTCCAGCTTGTCCTGCATGCGCATGATGATGCCGACGAGCTGATAGCCCATGTAACTGAACAGGACAAGCGTCACGCTCAACCTGACGGCGATCGCCGATTCGAGATAGTAGAACGCCGCGGGTATGAGCACAGCGAGAGAGAGCACCACACTGGGGCCGGATTGATGACGCGGCCAGAGAAAGATGATCACGAAGAGCAGTGGGAAACTCCAAAACGCGGCGGGCACTCCCACCGAGGCATAGCCGAAAAACAGAGCAGTAACCAATTGAATCGTGAGTAACCAGGAGATCCAGATGTCGCCGCGGGCGTCATAGCCACGGAAGGAACGATAGGCAATGGTCGCGCTCAGTAGCAGCATGAGCGTCCCCACTGAATAACTGCCTGTGTAAAGATGCCAGACACCAAAAGGCACGATGAACGGATAGCCAATCAGAGCCATACGATTCAGCGTCCGCTCCCTGAAATCTTTCAGGGGATTCGGAGACGGATTGTGCGTCGTGTTCTCAGGTGCAGACATAGCAGCAGCGCATCAACAGAGTGAAATGAGTAATTGTTAATCTGGTAATCACTAATTACGTCTGAATCGCTTGAAGGCTTGATAGCACAAAATAAAATCACGGAAAATCAGACAGATAGGACGCATAAAGGGTTTCATTTCACGTCGTGGGGCACTACACTGAGCACAACTCCCGCTCATATCAGGGGCAGCGAACTGCAGCCCATTGGCACACTGACCCGTGCACCCGATGCTAGGACCCGATGCGAACACCCAATGAAAGCTAAGCGAAGCCTCTCCCCTCAGCAACGCGCCAAGGCCAGCTCTTCGCCAGAGGCTTTTGCTACCGCTTCTCCAGGCAATCAGACTTCGACAATCGCGGACAATCGAGCCAGCACCCTCCAACTTCAGCTTCGCCAGCAGCAGATTCTTCAGCAAGCAACTGATAGTGGCAGCGCACAACTCGCACTAGCGAATGCCAGGCCTGACACATTCCAGTTGCGTGCAGACTCCGAACAGAAAGACATAGCCGCACAACGCAAACTGGATATCGTCGATGCGCCTGACAAAAGCGACGTCGAGTTTTTGATGTACGCGAGTGATGTATGGGATGCATTTCGCATCAAGTGGCAAGACGAGCACAAAGGGCTTCATGGCACGAGCATCTGGAGTGCGATTAATATGATGACCACTGGCATCCGAGTGAACAATGTGAAGAGAACCTCGAGCGTGACTCCGGGGCCAGGGTTCTATGTCGACACCACCAAGGATGGCAGCGGGCACGCCATCGATTTCTCACATATGGCTGCCTATGGTGAGCAGGAAACCGCCACCGATGAGGAATACGAGAAAGACGCGATCGCTGCCGCGAAGAAGTCCGAGGCATATGAACAGCAGATGCGTGACGCGATTGCCGAAGGCAAAGGATCGAATCGCAGTGTCGTACTGAATGTCTGGGGGCCAAAAGAAGTCACCCCAAGAGAAAAGCTCGACCAATCCGATGAACACATTTACGACAAGGGAGCCGACGAACTCGTTGTAACGGTGAAGTCCATCGAGTAAAGCGTCACGCTATCATTGCCGATTGAAAAACAGGATTGCCGCAAACCGAGCCTCGCGAGTAATCTACCCTCCTCAGCAACCCGGATTAGCAGGAAACACGGTGTTTATCCCAAAGCATTTCGAGATCGAAGACACGGAGGAAATTTATTCCTTCATCCAACACAACGCCTTTGGCCAACTCATCTCCACGGTAGAAGGACGGCTGTTCTCCACGCACCTGCCGGTCATGCTCTCCGAAGACCGCACCCAATTGATTGGCCATATCGCGAAGGCGAATCCACAAGCCGCTCAGCTTGAGGGGCAGGAGGTGATGGTCACACTCGAAGGGCCGCACGACTATGTCTCTCCTTCCTGGTATCTCGCACCCGGCGTCCCTACCTGGAACTATCAGGCAGCACACATTTATGGCAGCTGCGAAGTGACTTCCGATGCCGCCGTATTGAAATCGATTGTCAAATCACTCACCGCGATCTACGAAGCAAAGTCCGAATCACCCTGGGTGCCCGACTACAAGGAGTCGATGCTGCGTGGAATCGTTGGCGTCGTAGTTACCATCAGTGAGATTCAGTGCAAGTACAAACTCAACCAGAATCGTTCGAGCGAGGATCGCAAAAGCGTCATCGCGAAACTCCGCTCAGCCGGCTCGAATGCGCTTGCCGATGCGATGGAGCAGAAAGCGCTTTAGAAATTTTTCTCGGAGATACTGAGTTCCTCGTTGTAGCGGTTTTTATCGCTTTCTGTCACGCTAAGTTACTAAGTTCTGAGTGTCCCCTAAATTGAGTGTCCCCTGAATTGGCAACGCGCCTCTTATTTTGGCTGCTTGCGCTGAGGCAGAGTCTCAAAACAAACTCACAAAGCGAACAAGCAATCCTGATACATAAAGCCCCAGCCCAAACACTGCATGTGTAACGATGCTCTGCAGCCTTGCCGAGGCCGGATTCGCTGTTCGTGAGGCTGCTATGCCTGCCCCCATTCCGGGCTGCATCAGCAGGAATGGCGCAGCGACTGTGCTTATGCCAACTGTGAGAGAAGGCCCAAGTGCGGGCTGCTGTAGCCACCCTTTCCCCCAGATCGCTATCAGTAGGCCCGCGAAGGCAATACCGGTCAGGTAGTGGAATGCCCAGCCTAGAGCGCGCTCCAAACGCAGCGCCTGGGAGCTGGCAATCGAGTCATGACGGAACCTGCCTTGCGGCATATGCGCTATCCAGCGACCAACCAGTGCATAGTTTGGAAATGGCACACCAAGCAGCGGCTTTCTCACGATGCACCACATATCCATTATTGCAGTCGCAGCAACGCCGATAAGAATGACAGTCAGCAAGATTTGCATAGGCTCCCTGTGCACGCGCAATTCAAGTTGGTATCAGTTTGCTACTTCAAGCTAACTTGAAGTCAAGAGGTCAGGTAAGAATTTTTGAAGCTAGTGGATTGCCAGCTAGAAGTTGAGAATTGATCAAACATTCCTTTTTAGAGGTTTTGCGCTGTTTCTATTAGACTAAGTTACTAAGTTCTGAGTGTCCCCTGTTTGGAGTATCCCCTAATCTGCTGGCGAGACCGACTTGAGAATAAATTTCTGGATGGATTAAAGAACACACACTAAACAAAGGAGTGAGGTAGTGCAGGAATTTGTAGTTACTACATATGATTGGGTTCCGGAAGTGCCGCGTGGCTTTGTACGGGATTTGCGAATTCGCTGGGCGCTGGAAGAGGCAGGGTTTCCACACAGGGTCGAAGCAACATCATTTCACGATCGCGGTGCAGAGCATTTTAAATATCAGCCTTTTGGGCAGGCTCCCTGGCTTACTCACGGTGATGTTTCTGTGTTTGAGAGCGGTGCAATACTGCTCTATCTCGGCGAGCAAAGTGAAGCACTAATTCCCGTTGCAGCAGAAGAAAGAGTCAAAGTGATCGAATGGATTTTCGCCGCACTGAACTCTGTCGAAATGGCCAGCCTGCCCTGGTCCTTGTTCAAATTCGTCAACGACGACAACATGACAGAGGGCCGCAAGCTCATTGAGGGCTTCCTGAGCTCCCGACTACAGCACATGGAGAAAGTTTTCGAAGCCCGGGAATGGCTGACCGGGACATTTTCTGCTGCAGATATTCTTATGGCAGATGTTTTCCGCCTGGTCGATCGATTTGATGGATTGGCAAGCTATCCCTTGTGCCGAAGCTATGTAGAAAGAGCAACTGCAAGGCCTGCATTCGCTAAAGCGTTGGCAGCTCAGTTGGCCCATTTTGAAGCTGCGGACAAGCAAAAGTGATAATAGAAGCAATTGTGAGCACTGACCTTTCCGCAATAGAACTGACACTGAGCTAAGAATACACTGAGCAAGTACCAAGACAGTATCGAGAGAGTTCCGAGTAAGTGCCGAGAGAGTGCCGAGAGAGTGCCGAGAGAGTGCCGAGTGAGTTTCAATAGAGTGCCCAAAAAGCACCGCGAGTAGTCGAAAAACAGTGAGTTACTGAGAAAAGTGCATGCTTTCCCGTTCCTAATTTACTCATTTGAGATACTTGGCAGCACAGCGTAGAGCGAGTCACTGTTTGTCGTACAAAAGCACGTCTACTGTAGATTCTACGGTGACTTACACAGCACTATGGCGCTACGTATCAGCTATTGGTCACGTTTCACAGCGTGACAATTCGCATGCGCAATATGGCAAACTCGTTGCTCAGCAACGTGTGAGTACAGAGTTCTTGTATCCGCGCAAACACAGCAAAATTCATTGCGATGGATTCATCCCAAAATCCCAGTCGAGCAAACTATGGCACCAAGAGTAGACCAATCTTCACGTCTGATTCTGGCAACAGCTACCGACATCTACGGAGCATTCGCCAATCCGGAGATGCTTCAACGCTGGCTCCCACCGGAAGGTATGGAAGGCGAAATACTGGAATTCGACTTCCGTTCCGGTGGCAAATACCGGATGCGTTTAATATACAGCCACCCTGCCAATAGCAAGGGCAAAACAACGGCAGATGCTGACGACGTCACGGTAAGACTGTTGCGCATTGAACCAAACAGGCAAATTGTAAAGGCGGTCGATTTCGACAGCGAAGACCCAGCTTTTCAAGGCACTATGACAATGATCTGGGCGATTGAACCCGGTGCTACAGGGACTCTGGTGTCAGTGCGCGCAACAGGCGTACCGGAAGGCATCAGCCCCGAAGACCACGAGCTCGGTCTCAATTCCTCGCTCGCAAACCTCGCGAGTCTGCTTGAAAGATCTTGAACAGTGAGTCAATGGCAATTTTTTGATCCCTTGAATCAAAGCCCTCACATCGACATTTTTACTTGAGCCCGAGCGGTGCTTCGATTTACCCTCAGTCGAAATCGGAGAACAGACGTATGAAACCAAAAACAAAACTCAGTCTGGCCCTGTTGTGTAGCGTATCGCTCCTGACTGCCTGCGCCACACTCGAGAGCGACAAACCGGTACTCTCGGCAGACCTGCAGTCCTATTTCGATGACGACGCGTTTCCGGCACCTGCCGAAGACTTTGTTGTTGAATCTCCACCTGAGTTTCTGGTGCTTCCTGAGAATTACCGACTGCAACTGGACCGCCGCGTCGCGCATCTCGAGACCGAATACGACCGCTTCCGCGCGCTGCGCAGTTGGGCCTATGGCGTCTTCGATGATTTCGAATACACCGCGCTGGAGACACTTTCTCTCAGCGACCTGAATACTGCTCGCAAGTACAACTGTCTCAGTTTCTCTTCGCTTTTTGTTGCGGCGGCACGCTATGTCAATGTGCCGGCCGATTTTCAACTGGTCTTCGCTCCACCCTATTGGGATCGCTCCAACAATAGCTGGATCAACAATCAGCACGTCAATGTGTTTGGCTCGGTGCAGATGCCTGACGCCATTCGCGCAGAGGTATCGCCGAACTTCGATACACGCGGGATTACACAGAGAGTTTTTAAAGCGTCACTGGACTACGTTGCCGATATTAACCCGGCTGTAGTCAGCATGCGGTCCGGTCGTAAGACGCTCAATGAGCAACAGGTGCTCTCGCTCTTCTACAGCAATCGCAGTATGGAAATGTTGTTGGCCGATGACCTCGGCGCAGCCTATCGCTATACCAAGACCGCACTGGAGACCGACCCGGACTCAGACGTCGCCTGGAACAATCTGGGTGTACTGTATAACCGCGTCAACCAGCCAGATCTGGCCGAGATGGCATTCCTGAATGCGATAGCCAACGATGACCGCGCCTATAGCGCCATGAGTAATCTCGCCGGCACCTATCGCAATCGCGGCGATGTCGAGGCAGCAATAGCACTGGAAAACGAGATTGAAGCGTTCCGTACCCAGAATCCCTACTACCACGCCGCCCTGGCCGAGGAAGACTTCGATGAAGGCCGGTGGGAATCGGCTCGTGAGCATCTACTCGACGCCCTCGATCGCAAACACAACGAGCACAACTTCTACCATCGCCTCGCCATCATCGCGCAACTACAGGGCGACACCGATGCGGTTCTGGAGTATCTCGACAATGCGCGGCGACATTCCCGCGGCGCTGAGCGCTCGCGCTTCGCCGGCAAGATTCAGGCACTGCAAAACCTGCTTTAATTCGCTTCGGCAGAGTGCTTGATGAACTGCTTTGGCTCGCTCATCGCGACTCGGCAAGCTGCAATCCAAGCTCATGCTGGAGGCGCTGCGCAGGGGAGACAATCCCCTGTTGCTGTTCGCAGCATGCTAGTCGGGAACCGCCGATGAGGTCCTCAGCAATATCACCTTCTGGCAAGACGCATACTACTGCTAATTGCTTGGCTGTGGATTGAGTAAGAATGAGTGTGAAGTACACTCTCAGAGTTGGCGACAATGCGGCTGGACTCACCTGCCAAGCATTCTTCGATGAACTCATCGCAATCTTGAACACTGCCACACCAAAGCAAACTATCTGCAGTACAATCGACTTCCCAACTCTCCAAGCGATCAAGGCAGGCCTCAATGACCACGACAGCTCCAGCCAGCGCAACGCCATTTGAACAAACCTTTTTCCATGGCACCAGGGCCGACCTGAAAATCGGTGATCTGATCACGGTCGGATTCGCTTCCAATTTTGGCCAACAGAATCACGCCAAATATGTGTTTCTGGCCGGCACGCTGGATGCGGCTATCTGGGGCGCCGAACTCGCGCTAGGTGACGGGCGCGAACGCATCTATCTGGTAGAGCCAACCGGTCCGATTGAAGACGACCCCGATCTAACCGATCGCAAGTTCCCGGGAAACCCGACGCTGTCCTATCGGTCCACACATCCTTTCAGGGTCGTCGGCGAAGTCGGTAGCTGGCAGGGACATGGCGAAGAACAGCTCAACGCGATGAAGGCCGGTCTTGAGAAGCTGAAAGAACAAGGGATTGAATCGCTCAATCAGTAGTCTGCACGACTCGTTAATTATCCTAAGTTAACCACTTTGGGTTCGCCGATTTAGCATACTACGCACTGACAAGAATGAAGATTGCTACCCCACTCCCCGGCACGCTGCCCGGCAAGCACAAGCAGCTCGAGTATCCAAGATGACCTCCCATAGAATTCGCGTTGCGACTCCGGCAGATCTTGAGCATGTGATCGCAATCGATGACGCTGCTAGCTGCTTATACCTGCAAGCTGGCCTGAGCTTCGAACTCGATGAGACCCATCCCTTCGTGATTGCCGAAGTCGCGAGATGGGCTGACGCGATCGAGAAAGACCTGGCCTATATCGCCTGCAATGAAAGCGATCAGCCTGTGGGCTTCGCTGCGCTCGGCATCGTGGATACCTGGCCCTATCTGGATCAGCTCTCGGTTCACCCGGACTTCATGCGCTTGGGTATTGGTACCCGATTGCTGCAATCAGCCATAGCATGGAGCGGCGATCGACCACTCTGCTTGACCACCTATGCGCACCTTGCCTGGAACAAGCCCTACTACGAACGCCTCGGCTTCGAGGAAGTCGCAGAACGCGATTGTGGACCAGAGCTGCAGGACATCCTGCAAAGCCAGCGCGAGGCATTGCCAGACCCCGAGCAACGAATCGCCATGATCCGACAGCCTGCGTCGTAGGCGTACGCATGATACAAGCTCTCTGCACACTTGTTCTTGCACCTGTGCTTGCTTCTATGTTCTTGATAAGCCTGGTCCGGATCTGTCTCAGCATTAGTCTCTCTTCCATGATGCTCGAGCTCTCGCGCAGGCTCCCTTCTCTCAAACCAACCCCTTCTCTTGGCTATTTCGGATAAGCCCGAAATTTCCCATTGACAAATGCTGATCTTAATTTAACATTATAGTTAATTAACCATTTTGCTAAATATGTGTGACAATTATGGATACACAAACGCTTTCATCTACATTTTCAGCGCTCGGCGATCCCACACGCCTGACAATTCTCGCCCGGCTCGCTGAAGGCGAGGCGACAGTGAATGAGCTGGCGGCGCCATTACCGATTAGCCTGCCTGCGGTTTCGCGGCACCTGAAAGTACTGGAGTCGGCGGGGCTGATTTCTCGAGGCCAGAATGCGCAATGGCGGCCCTGCCGGCTTGAAGCAGATGCTTTACGAGGCATCGACGAATGGCTCGGCTTTTATCGTCGCTTCTGGGAACAACGCTTTGACAAGATGGAAGCTTATCTAGAGCAACTACAGAATGAGGAGAAATCAGAATGAATGACATTGCCGCTGAGAACGAGCTACTGATACAAAAAACGTTCAATGCGCCCGCGGCACTCGTGTTTGCCATGTGGTCAGACCCTGAACACTTCAGGCATTGGATGGGCCCCGAATCTTTCAGCTGTCCTGTGATCGAAATGGACTTCCGCGTCGGGGGCGAATATCGCGCGATGATTCATTCGGACGAAAACGGTGAGAACTGGTTCGGCGGAACCTACAAGGAAATCGAGCCCAACAAGAAGCTCGTGTTCACCTTCACCTGGGATAACGATGGGCCATCCGATGGCGTTGAAACACTGATCACGATCATTTTCCGCGAACGTAATGGCAAGACCGAGCAGAGCTTCCATCAGGCACCGTTCATCAATAGCGAACGTCGCGACAGCCACGTCGAAGGCTGGACCAGTGCGTTCAACAAACAAGCCAACTATCTAAGCAGCCTCGTCGTTGCCTAAAGGAGAGAATACCATGATTACCGTATCTGCATTTGAATGGGTACCAGAATTCGCCAAAGGACAAGTGCGCGACCTCCGTGTTCGCTGGGCACTGGAGGAAGCTGGTTTGCCTTACACTACACGTTTGCTCAAGCAGGGTGAGCAGGACCAACAAGACTATCGCGCTCTGCAGCCATTCGGTCAGGTGCCTGTGTTTCAACAGGATGACCTCGTGTTGTTCGAGTCCGGTGCCATTGTCTTGCACATCGGTGAAAACTGCGAGGCACTCTTGCCAGCAGAAAAAGCTGCCCGTGCCAAAGCGACGCAATGGGTTGTTGCTGCACTCAACTCAATCGAGCCCTGTGTGCTGAACGTGGCGCTGATCGAATTCTTCTACGCCGATGAAGAGTGGGCGAAGTTGCGCCGTCCCGGCGCGATCGAATTCATGTTTCATCGCCTCAATTCACTCGCCAACTCACTCGGTGACAAAACTTATCTGAATGGTGAAACGTTTACTGCGGGTGATCTGCTAATGTCGACTGTACTGCGTATACTGGACATGATGCCAAATGTCGGCAAACTCGATCCTCGCCTCAAAGCCTATGTTGCGCGTTGCACCGACCGTCCTGCGTTTCTGCGTGCGCTGAATTCGCAGCTCGCCGATTTCAAGGATGCAGCGTAGACTCGCAGCCAAGCCACTCAACCGACGCGTTGCCAGCGCATAGCAAGGGCGAATGGTAACGCGCATCATCCAAGCTAACGCAAGAGAACACCTTCATGAGCAAAGTCTTCATCAATATTGGTCTCAGCCTTGATGGCTATATGGCACCTGACGGCATGACTATGGAGAATCCGGAGTACAAGGACTGGGGTGTCAAATGGGGCGCCATGATGAAGTGGCTGCTGGATCAGCAATATATGCGTGAGAACCTGATGCTCAGTTCCGGTGGCGAGACAGGCCCTGTCAATGACATGGTGCGCGCGACCATGGAGCGCATCGGCGCCAATATCATGGGCAAACGCATGTTTGATCAAGGCGAGACCGCATGGCCCGAAGAAGCCCCGTTCCATTCGCCAGTGTATGTACTGACCAACCAAAAACGCGAGCCATGGGAGCGACCAGGCGGCACTACTTTCTATTTCGTCAATGGAGGTGCAGAACTGGCGCTGGAAATGGCGAGAGAAGCAGCAGGCAATCGTGATATCAGGATCGCGGGCGGCGCAGATGTAATACAACAGTATCTCAACCTGGGCGTCATCGACGAAATGGAGATCGCACTCGCACCTGTGCTGTTCGGCAGTGGCCGCCGCCTCTTTGAGAATTTGAATGAACCCGGACCCGCCTTCAAAATTGACCGCGTGCTGGATGGCCCCGCAGCCACACACATTCGCTACGTACGCCGCTGAGTCACGGCGGGCTTTATCCAGCTCCTACTTTTTGCAACTCCTGCTTTGCCCAACTCCTGTAGTTAGTAAATAGAAGGCGAGGTAGCGGCGGAAAAATCTCCTTCCGAGCCTCTTATATCTCACACCTTACAGGAAGTGGCTCCCCATTCCTCTCACTCGTAATGTGGCAATCACCTGCAGTGAAAGCACCCATTCCGAGGCCGTATTAAACAAGTTGCCAAGCGACTTGACTCAAGTATCATCACAGCAGCTTCTCACAATAAATAATAAGAGGAATCTGGAATGCCTGATATCACTGGCAACAACCAAATAGACAGCCTGTTGGCTGGTGATGAATACCGTTGGAATGCCGGGCAGGCATTTGGTACACCGGCGACCGTCACTTACAGTTTCGCCGAGGAACTACCTACCTACGCCGATCCTGACGATCCTGAGAATCAGGGCTTTTCTGCATTCAATGACGCACAAAAGGAAGCCACTCGCACCATCCTCAACCGGATAGCGAGTGAGTTCAACATCACCTTCACAGAAGTCTCCGATAGCGCCGATGCGTACAGTTAGATGCGTTTCTATAACAACAACCAGGGCGAGGTGTCATCCGGGGCGGCCAACTACCCCTACGGCACTGGCGATGACAACGGCGGCGACCTGTTCATGAACAACGCCGATGAGACCAATCTGAGCAACCTGGTACCAGGTACATTCGCCTGGTCGACCATGGTGCACGAGATCGGCCATGCCATTGGACTGAAGCATCCCGGCAACTACAACGCCGGTGATGATTCCGGTTCCGCGGGTGAGACACCATTCCTGCCAAGCGAAACTGACAACGTCTGGTATACGGTGATGTCCTATACTGCAGCACCGCAAGAGCAGGAACGCGACTGGTTCGGCATCCTCGACATTCAGGCGCTTGCCTACCTGTACGGCAAAAAAGATGTCGCAACTGGTGATAACACCTACAGCTACACCGATGCGGCCGGCGAGATACTGACTGTGATTGACGACGCCGGCGGGAATGACACCATCGATCTATCTCAACTGACTCTTGGCGCGACCCTGGATCTGAGGCCAGGCGCCTTGAGCTCTATTGGCACTGCGCTGGATACCACGCTCGGCACCAGTACGCTCTCCATCGGGCTCAGTGTCACGATTGAGATCGCAATTGGTACCGCCAGCAATGACACCATCACCGGCAACGACGCGAGTAATCAGCTACGCGGCGGCGCTGGCGATGACATACTGTCGGGCGGTTCCGGCATTGACTTCGGATTGTTCTCGGGCAACAACGATGCCTACGCTATCAGCGGCAACAGCGAATCGATGACCGTGCAGGGTACGGATGGCAACGACACGCTAAGCAGCATCGAAAGATTGATTTTCGACAATGTTAAACTCGCCTTCGACGTGGACGGCAACGCAGACTTTACTGCCAAACTGCTCGGTGCAGTAGCAGGCAAGGATGCGGTCAGCAATCAGCAGTATGTTGGAATTGGGCTCAGTGCACTCGACAGTGGAACCAGCAACGAAGCGCTCATGCAGCTGGCGCTGGACACCGTGCTGGGCAGCAACTTCAGCAATGCAGATCTTGTTAATTTGCTGTTCAACAATCTGGCTGGCGCCCTGCCCTCAGCAAATGACCTGGCGACTTTCACTGGCCTGATCGATAACGGTACCTACACCCCGGTCAGTCTGGCGATTGCCGCAGCAGATCACGACCTCAATACGACCAACATCGGTCTGGTAGGTTTGGCAACAACGGGGATTGAATACGCCTGATAGCAGGACACTGAGTTTGGCGATGCCAGAGTAAATACAACGCGCTTGTTAATACTCTGGCAGAATCCAACTCAATGGGACCCGGGTGCGGCTTTCATTAACGCGCTCCAGAATGCCTCATTGAAACTGACTCCATCCGCAGCGCCGGTGTAGCCAAGGCGCGTAATCACCAATTCGAGACTCGGCACCAGATACAGCTTGCGATCGCCTGCGCCTTGCATGGCCACCAGATCAGCCGGTGCTGCCGGTATGAGTGGCCCGTCAATGCGCGCCGCGTTGGCACCAGAGTCGCGCGCAAATTCCTGGCCATTCAACCACCACAGCAGACCGTAGGCGGGATTGAGTGACTGGGATGGGGACTGCATGGCCTTCAGGAAATCGGTGTCCGCGATAATCGTTTGGCCAGCCCACTGACCTCCGGCCTGAATCATCAATCCGAATCGTGCGAGATCACGCGCGGTTGTTGAGAGACCCGTGGCAATCGCTGCATCGGCCCAGGGGCGCGGTGTCCATGCAGTGTTCTGCATGCCCAGTGGTTCGCTAATCCAACCCACCGTTAGCCCGTTCCTGTCCAGCCCGGTTGCCGTCATAAGCACGCGCATCGCAACATGGTAGACCGGAGTGTTGTAGAGCCACTTGAAATCGGGTTCTGTCTCGAAGCTGAAATCAGTGGCCAGGCCTGAGGTCATACTCAGAAGGTGCTGAAGAGTGATCGCTTGTTCCTGTTCGATACTCGCCTCAGACCAGCCTGCACCGAGATGCTCGGACACACTGTCCGCGAGATTCAGGAAGCCACGTTCCTGCGCCATGCCCGCGAGCGTCGCGACGACCGACTTCTGAGCCGACGCCACGTCCTCAATTGCACGCCCTGCCTCATCATAGCCTTGCAGGAAAAGCTCATAGGCAGCTACTTCGGGCGCCTCCCAATAGCGCTCCGCCATGATTCGGCCGTTGTGCAGCACGACGACTCCAGTGCTATCTCTCTCACCCGCCACCGCCAATGCAGCGTCAAGTGCGCCAGCATCCCAACCGACGCTGGCAGGTGCTACCGTTTCCCAATCGCCATTAGTGGGAGGGAAATAGAGTGCATCCTGCTGCGCCCATCCCGTAAATGGCATGCACAGCACTGCACTCAATCCTGCAATCAGTTTTCGTTTCATGCCCTTTCCCGGTGCGTTGTTATTTTTTTGTCGCAAGTAGTGCGCTGTACTTTGCACCGTTCTCCAGAAAATAACAATCTGCTGCCAATGTGACTGCCGGCCTGCTATCGGGTTGACAGGAATCTGTCGAGCAAAGAATTGCAGGTATTCCATCCGCTCCTCGTGGCAAAAGAATGATCCAGCTCAAGGCGCTGGTCGTATCCGTCGTATTCAGCAAGTGTGTGGCGATGGCAGTTTGTTGCCATGCTCCCACTCACTGGCTATTCCTGACCATTCGATCACTATGTATCACTTGCGTCGGTTATTGACTGGACTATTACTGCAAGGCTCGCTGCTCGGCACCAGCAACGCGGCCGAGTCACTCGTGGTTTATGCAGAATCCAGCGCCATCGACAGCAGAGTTATGACTGTTGACGGCGCCACAACAGTCCAGGGCTTTGCCAGCGACATGGTGCGCACGCTGCTGTTACAGGCGGGTTACAACGCGGACATCCGAGTTGTACCCTGGCCGCGAGTCATGAGCTTTCTGCAATCCGAAGCCAACGTGCTTGGCCTGAACATGACGCGCACACCCGAACGGGAGGACCTTTTTCACTGGATTGGAGAAATTCGCCCGGTTACTTTTCAGCTCTGGGGTTTGCGGGAACGGATTGACGAACTACCCAACACACTGGCGAACGCACGCGACGCTCGCGTCAGCGCCTATCGCAATGATGTTGTTGAGCAGTATTTACTGGCGCAGGGCTTTTCGAACCTGGTCTACGTCTCCGAGAACTACGACAGCTTTGCCATGCTGCAGCGCCGCCGTATCGACTTTCTTCCGTACAGCCGCATCGCGATGGAAAGCTTCATGGCTCGGTCGGAAGAAGTGCGCAACGGGCTGGTCCCCGTGATTGAGCTTGACGACATTTCGACAGCGCACTATATCGTGATGAGTAAAACTTCCGATGAGGAATTGGTCGCGCAAATTCGCGCTGCCTATGTCGCGCTACGCGCGAGCGGCGCATTTGAAGAGAGTATCGGGAATTCGCAGCTGCCTTAGCAGCGTGGTAGAGCCGGGTCAGAGTGGTCCAACCCGGCTTGGCTCGTACAGCCTTAATCTTCGCGATTGCAGCGTGGGTCCTGCTGCTGCACTGCGCGGATCTGTTCGCGGCTGAAGGGAATGGGTGCACAACCGTGGTCGTTGCTGCAAACCAGGTCCCACTCGGGCCGGGCCAACGCGTGGCAGCCCATGCAGGAACCTGCGGGATTGCTCACTTCGATGCCGCCGCGAGAGGCAATCGTGGTGCCCTGCTCGGAGACTTCGAGAAGAAAGAATTCCCAATCATTCGAGGCCGGGTTCCAGCCTTCCTGGTGCTTGATCATGACCTCATTCGGCACCATGGAGATCACCGAGCCGGCGGGAAACTGCCCTCCGGTCTCCGAAGTTGCCACGGCCAGCGTGTCATCCACATTGCCCAGCAGATTGTCGACAAAGTACATCGTGCCTTCGGCTTTGGTCATCTCTTCGATGCATCTAAAGAGTTCTTCGACGACATTCAGTTGCTTGCTGTCATCCGCAGAGAAACTGATGCCGAAATTGAGCAGGCAGAGCAAGATAAGGCCTGATTGAATTTTGGTACGGGTCATTTCGATCTCCCCCTTGTGATCTGTGTCGAGCAAACCCGCTGCCTTGGCAGGGGCTATTGAATTGCCATTCGTTTGTCTAAGGTATTGCCTGAACCGAAGCAGTTGGCAATTGTTTGAACCAATTCCGCGCTGCCCGATTAGCATCAGAGCTTATACAAAGGTCAGGCCATTGGCGAGCGCTAGCATAGCACCGGGGAATGGTTTGCTACTGCACTATTGGATGGGTTTTCTACAGTATTGGGTCGAATAACTCTGGGCACGCTCTTCACGCTCACTATACGCTCACTAGACTCTCTCTAGACTCCACTCCCTGTAGACTCCTTACATACTCACACCACAACTCTCACAAGGCGCGGAGGTTGGTAGGATCAGGACTCTTCGACTACATCCTTGTCATCAACACTCGCATCGATGTGCTGCCGCAGGTTTTCCCAGGGCGCTTTGGCAGACTTGTTGCCAGTGATGAAGTCGCCGACGAGATCCACCAGTTTCTGATATCTCGGCTCGATGAAGGCATAGATTTCATCGTACATATCTCCGTGATTCACAACAGAGTCGGCTTTCTTCGTTTTGTAGTCTTTAAGCAATGGTAAATGCGCGGCGACATCCGGGAACGATTTCCATCCCGCTCCGCGAGTGAACAGCTGACTCAGCTCTGCGTCACGACCGATCGCAGCTCCGAGAGTTGCCATACTACTGGCGTCTCTTATTTTTGCCATATCCAGCGCCAGCACGAACTTATTGGTCAGAAATACCGGCCCCTCGCCAATATCGCCAAGTTCACCCTGATAGGCATCCATCAGGCCACGGTTCTCTTTCATGAAGCAGAAGTAAGGCTTGAGCAGACTCTCGGTAGCGATCTGCTCCTGCTCGGCATTGAACACTTCGATTTGGGTGAGAATCTTGCTTTCGATATCTGCCCATTCCTCTTTCTGATAGCCTCCGCCCTCCTTCTCATTGTCAACGGAAGTCCCGCCGGGGTAGCCATGGGTGATAAAGCGGACCTTGTCATTGACGCTGATTTCAAATTCCTGGTCGTAGTCCCGATCGAAATCCTTCAGTGTCAGGATCACCGCCTCGAACCCCTCGTGCTGGGCGTTCTTGTGCTCGCAGGCCATCGTCCACCAGAGACCCATGTCGTTGATGTCATATTTCTCATTATGCGAACCGACGATGAGAGCGCGCTGAATGGCAGTGGCAATAACTTCTCTTTGCGCAGGCAGTTGCTCGGATTGTGACCCCGCCTCGGCGTTGATCTTCAAGGTAACACCAGCATCAGGAGTTATTGGCGAGGAGCCGGCTTTTTGCTGATCGCGATTGCTGTGTGTTGAATGCGCTGCCAATTGCGTTGCTTTCACGCCGATCTGCCGCTGTGCCGCGCTCTCAGCAACACGCTGCACTCGCGCCTGTGCCGGGGAGAGGTCGCGATGATCTTCAATCAGCGATTCCGTTTCCGCCGCCGCCTGCTGGTCTCCTGCCATGCGCTGTGCGCTGGCTGGATCATGCGTTGGCTTCGCCGCTGATTTCTCTGATTGCTTGGGCATATGAGTAGGGTACACAGATTTCGTGGTAGCAAACAGGCAATACGCTAAAATAACAACATTGCATCCGATACGATGTAAGATTATTCCGCAACCGGCCCTTGCCTGATGAGCGCGGAATAGCGCGCCAGGTTTGCATCGCACACATCGCCACAGGAGTATCCGTTGATGAAGCCCCTGCACACTACACGACTCACGACCCTGAAAATTCTGCTCTGCGGATTACTGCTCCTGCCAGCAAGCTCCGTCATTGGCCAGGGCAATCTCGCCGACGTGGACCTGAGCATTGAACGCGTTGCAGGCAATGTCTATATGATTCAGCGTCCAGGCGGTGGTGGTAATATCGGGGCGTTTGTCGGACCGGACGGTGTGCTGTTGGTCGATTCACTTTTCGCGCCGCTAGCTGAAAAGGTCATTGCCGCGGTCGCTGAGGTGAGCGATCAGGACATTCGCTTTCTCATTAACACCCATATTCATATCGATCATGTCGGGGGCAATGAACTTCTCGCCCAGCAAGGCGTACTGATTTTTGCCCATGAGAATACGCGGCAACGCTTCTTCGAGGAACGCAGCCGCTTTCCACGCGCTGGCGGGAGCTGGGTAGCGCAACAACCCGAGGGTGCTCGCCCCGTGGTCTCCTTTAACGACACATTGAACTTCCATCTCAATGGCGAGGACGTGCAGGCATTTCTCGTTCCGCCCGCACATACCGATGGCGATGTCTTTGTCTATTTCCCGGAATCCGATGTACTGCATCTCGGTGATGTCTATCGCACTACCAGTTACCCCATCATCGACATCTACAACGGTGGCAGTCTGCGCGGCACTATTGCTGCACTGGACAAGGCCATCGACCTCGCAGGGCCAGGCACCCGCATCATACCCGGCCACGGCCTCGACATCGTCGGCCGCAACGAACTCATCGCGTTTCGTGACATGATCCTCGACATACAACAGAAGGTGATGGAGATGATTCGCGACGGCATGAAACTGGAAGAGGTAATGGCGGCAAACCCAACAGCCGACTACGACGCCGAATGGACCAATGATCCGGGCTGGGGACCTGAAGATTTTGTGCCGATCGTTTACTATGAGCTGGGCGGATCTGGACGTCTGACCGATCGCTGAGAACAGCAACAAGAGCAGCAACACATGTGACGATGATTCAAACTCGACCGACCACAATCACTCGTCCTACAGGCGCACTGCGTGCGCTTCGTGTTGCCTTGTTGGCTGTGACTTCCGCACCACTATTCGCTCAATCGCCCGCACAGCCTGTACTGTCTATCCTCAATGAAGGCCCCGCTGTCTACATCGAGTGGACTGAATCTGACAATGCGGATGGTTACACCCTTTTCTACGCTCCCTATCCGGATGCTGAAGAAATCTACTCCATCGATATGGGTGCACAGCGCAGCATCGCGGGTTTGTTGCAGGAGAATGGCCTGGCCTTTTACGCGGCTGTGAAAGCGCGCAATGCATTAGCGAGTAGCGACTATTCCAATATCGAGACGTTCTCGGTCGACATCGATAACGTTTTCTATCCTCCAGCCAATACCCTCACGGTTTGCCGCTACATCGAACCCATTGCCTCTACGGCGCTTGCTTGCGAGATAAAGGATTTCGAGAACTACGGCTACGGCAAACTAGACGAGTATGTTGTGACTAACCGGGATATTATCTTCAGCGACGTTCCCGCGCGCCGCGCCGCCTTACAGACACTCAGCCAAAGTGAACTCGAACAACTTTGCAGCTATGGCTCACATTTGTCACCAGGCTCCTATGCAAGCCACACAGTCGAGCCACTGTTCAATTACACCACTGACACGCCCGGTTCGTTCAGCGACATGTTTGCCACGATGGTGTATGGCCGCGCGTATTATGTATTCGTCGGCGATGAGAACGCGGGTGGCATGGTAGCCCGCAGCTTGCGCTCCTGGGCTGATGCCAATTCCCTACTCGATATAAGTCACTCTGATCAGGGCGATGGCGGCCCATCGCTGAATCTGCGCATTATGTTTCAAACGCTGGTACTGGGCTGGCACGCGGTTCGCGATGCTGCATTTGTCTCCGATGATGATCGCCAGGAAATAGATCGCTATCTCACCGCATTGGCAACCAACCTGACATTCATGGTGGGTGAGTCCTACGGGGAGGACGGCCCGAATCTCTCTGATTCCACCAACCCGGCCTGGTCACAGGATTCGGGCCTGATGAGCTATGGCATCGCTTTCGCCAATGACTATTATTTTCAGCGTGGCATCAGACGTTTCTTCGCCATACTGGACGGCATGATTCGCCCCGACGGATCCATCTGGTATGCGAGCCAACGCGGCGGGTCAGCGCTAGGCTATTCCATTTATGGTGTTGGCCTGCTGTTGCGTATCGCCGAGATGGGCGCCATGCAAGGCTATAACCTCTACGATGTGCAGGTAAACGGTATTACGCTGCATGACATTATGAATTTCCACATCGCCATACTCGAAGATAATTCGCTGCTCTTTCCCTACACCGAACCACAAGCAGATGGTTTCACCGGCGGCGAGGAGGCAGTGAACTGGAACAATCAATTGTGGGCTTTTTCCTATGAACCTGAGGGTGGCGTTGCAGTGTATGCCGATCTGGAAATCTACAAATCGCGTTATCCCGAGAGTGCGTGGACGCAGCGTTTCAATGTCCTCTGGCCCGAAGATGCGTATCCCCTGCTAACAGAAGGCGCACTACTTCATTCGTGTGAATTCAGGCCGGTACTGCACTAAACCATTCCAGAAATTCCTTTCTATTCTCCTGCGAACTGTGGGAAACAAACTTTGTAATAACTTTCGCTGGGAAAATGCGGCATACTAGTACCTGATTTGATTCGCAAGGCGCAGATCCGTAGCTCAGCTATCCCGCTAATTCCAGAATTTCTCACGTCGCAAGTAAAGCTATCCGAAGAGGCGCGGCCAGATGCCAGCAAGTTTTTCCCGTTCCCATACGATTCCTCATCTGCTGATCCCTGTCGCGGCAGTGTTGATGATGATGTTGGTGAACACCCAGAGTCACGCCGCCGATGCAGCACTTCGTGTCTACGCTGAGAAGAACGCAGTCGACAGCCGGACTGTGACAACTGACGAAGGTATCCGCATTGAGGGCTATGCCAGCGATCTGGTGCGCGCCTTGCTCGCTGAAATTGGCTACTCGGCAGATATTCGTGTCGTACCCTGGCCACGGCTCATGATCTCGCTTGAATCCGAAGCGAATGTACTCGGCTTCAATATGACCCGCACGCCGGAGCGCGAAGAACACTTCCACTGGATTGGTGAAATCCGTCCGGTAAAGTTTCAGCTCTGGGGTTTGCGTGAACGACGCGATGAATTGCCCTCCACACTTGAAGACGCACAAGACCTGCGCATCAGCGCCTTTCGAAATGATGTGGTGGAGCAGTATTTACTCGGCAAGGGATTCTCGAACCTGGTTTATGTTTCAGACACTTCGGATGTCTGGGCGATGCTGACGCGACGACGCATCGATTTCATTCCCTATATTCAGTCCGGCATGGAGGAATTCATGTCGCGTCTCGATGAAGCCAGGGATGCGTTAATCCCCGTCATTGAGCTCGAAGAAATTTCCACCGCTCACTATCTTGTGATGAGTAAGAATTCGGATCCCGAACTGGTAGCACTGCTGCAGTCGACATTTCAGGTGATGATTGAGAGTGGCGACCATCGGCATTTGCTAGGTCCGTCTGCGCCATAATAATTGTGCAGCGTTGTTACCGCTCAATTCGTGCGACAATTGCAGGCTTGTCAAAATGAGGGCGTCATCCGCCCCATCACCCATGTCAGATCTATGATAAGAATTCTCCTGCTCTTGCTCCTGGTTTCGCCCGCGTTCGCTCATGGGGCCTGCGTCATCCTGCTGCACGGACTCGCACGCACCGACAATTCAATGAACGAACTGGAAAGAAAGCTGGGCGATGCTGGCTACACCGTCATCAACGTGCATTACCCCTCCCGCCGACATCCGATTGCAGAACTCGCACAGATCGCAATTCCACCTGCCGTCGCGGACTGTGGCAGCGGCAGCGAGGTTAACTTCGTCACGCACTCGCTTGGTGGCATTCTCGTTCGTCAGTATTTGTTGGATAACAACATCGACATGCTGCGGCACGTTGTCATGCTCGGCCCACCGAATCAGGGCAGCGAAGTTATCGACAAGCTGGGCGGCATCCCGGGATTTAATCTTATCAATGGTGAAGCCGGGACAGAGCTCGGGTCAGATGCCGAGAGTGTTCCCAACACGCTTGGCCCGGCCACTTTCGACGTCGGGATAATTGCCGGCACCAGAAGCTTCAATCCCCTGCTTTCCGCGCTCATTCCGGGTGACGACGATGGCAAAGTGTCTATCAAGAGCACGCGGCTCGAGGGCATGAATGACCATATCGAAATGCCGGCAACCCATTCGTTCATGATGAACAATAATCGGGTGATAGCACAGGTGATCTACTATCTGCAGCATGGCATGTTCGAACGCGAGTAAGTTGTTCAGCGCGAATCGCGGCTGGCTGCAATTTACTGCTTCCTCTTCCCGCTTATCTTTCTGCACTACAAATGACACGCCGTGATTGCGGCATTGCCCTGGGCAATTGACGCTTCATGTCGGTAGTGATTCAATCAGAAATCCGCTCAATCCAAACCGATAATGGAACGGATTGTCAGATATATTCCTACATATCAGTAGCGCCATCGCCTGAGCTCAGCCAGTACGCGTAGTTTTAGCGAGCGACAGGCTAATCAACATCCTGGGAGCAAGCAGTCAGGTGCATTATCCGCAGAGATAAAAACCGGAGTCTCGCATGCCACGCAAAAAGCCCACTTCTACTCAAGACTCATTTGCCCCGGTCTTTGCCGCAGAACGAAACGCAATCCGGCGCAGGCGCGCCACTCTTGGCCTGACACAGGGCGAACAAGAGATCATAGCCCTGCCCAACTATGCAGGCGATCGGGACTATCAACCCTCCGAGTTGTTCAGAGAAATCTGGCAGTCATTGCAAGACGGTAATGAAAACTGGGAACAAACAAGGGATGCAGAGAATATCGAGCCTGGTCTGATCGGTGTCGCCTTGTCCGGCGGCGGAATTCGTTCCTCGACGTTCAATCTCGGCGTGCTACAGGCCATCCATCGGGTCGGCCTGTTCCCCTATATCGATTATCTTTCTACCGTGTCGGGCGGTGGCTATATCGGCACCTATCTGACGACCACGATCAAGAAACTCAAGGCCTCTGCAGGCGCCATCGTCAATGGCTGCAAGAGTGTGTTTCCGTTTGCGCATGAGATGGGCAAGGAAGAGCCCGATGAGTTTCGTCATCTGCGCAACTACTCCAATTTCCTCGCCCCGAATGGCCGCCACGAGCTGCTGTCTATCCCCCTGGTATTGCTGAGAGGGCTGATCGTCAATGCGCTTGTGGTAGTGCCAGTGCTCGCCTTGTTTGGTCTTTTGCTCGGCTTCCTGATAGAGGAATCTCCGACTTCTGGCTACCACTACCTCTGGTCAGACTATTTTCCGGTCTGGTTCGGCGCGGCGGGCGTGTTATTGACAGGGCTTGTATTGATTTTCGCAGCCTATCCAGGCATCCATTACTATCGCGTCCGGCGCGTCACCCGAGGACATACTGAACCTGACACGGAGAGCACTGCGCGAGAACTCCGCGCCCAGACCATGCGGGCACTGCGCTGGTATCTGTCTGCAATTCTTGTTTTCTTCTTCATTGAATTGCAGCCTTACGTGCTCGGTATCGTCGACAGATGGCTTGAGAGCTTCGGCCCCTGGTTACTCGGCGGTGCTGTGTCTGCGCTACCCTTCGCAGACAAGCTTGTGTATGGGCTGAGCAAGTTCAAAGCACTGCTCGGTGCCGGCTTTTATGGACTGCTGGGTATTCTGTTGCTCTGGGGCCTGATGCTGTGGTTCACCTTGCAAGCAGTACCTTTCGATGGCGCGTATATCGAACAGTTTGTGATCGAGGTCAGATTGCTTGCTGACGAGCTGTTTGATGCAAACCTCTGGTCCGCCTTGCTAACAGCCGATACCTGGTTCAATGCACTCGACGCCGGCCAGCCGCTATTCTGGCTTGCACTCATCGGCGGTGTTGGCTACTACGGCTTCAAGACCGTTGATGTAAATTCGACCTCCATACACAAGTACTATCGCGATCACCTCGTGAAGGCCTTCGTCGCACAAGCTGCTGATGACGACCTTGTCGCCGCGCTTCCGCTCGATCAGCGACCAGACGAAGAGACGCCTGTTCCCCGCCTGTCGGATATGGATACCGATTACGCGCCCTACCACCTCATCAACGTGGCGTTGAACGCCGAGCGCGAAGCGGAGGAGTTACGATATCGTAGCGGTCGTCATAGCAGCTTCTTTTTCTTCGGCAAGGCTTATTGCGGCGGCATTCGCACCGGGTATATCGAAACGGAGAAGCTGGAAACCGTAGCCACGGATCTGGATGTTGGCACGGCCATGGCGGTTTCCGGCGCCGCAGTGGCGCCAAATATGGGCAAACTGTCGAACCCTTTTGTAGCCGTAATTCTGGCCATCCTGAATATTCGTCTGAACCATTGGCTACACAACCCCAAACGCATACTCGACCTGTTCAGCGACAGCTCCCTGACCGAGCACCAGCGCGACAAACGCTTGCGGCGGCTGAGTGGCAAACGGGTCGGCCCGCTCTATCTCTTGCGCGAGATGTTCCAGACTTCAGATGTAAACCACAAGTTCGTCAACCTGTCCGACGGCGGGCATATCGAGAATCTGGGTGTCTATGAGTTGTTGCGGCGGCAATGCCGCCTGATCATTGTTGGAGACGGCGAGCGCGACTCCAGCCTGTCTTTTCACGGCCTGTCCGAAGTCATCCGCCTTGCCCGCATCGATTTCGGCTTCAATATTCAGATGGCAGGCCTCGATGAAATACGCAGCGGCGAGCAGCAACACGCCGTGGGCACTATTCGCTACAGTGAAACGCGTACCGGGAAGTTGCTCTACATCAAATCCAATCTGGGCGGTGACCACAACCTGCAAGCGACGCTTCAGGATGAGCTCTATCGCAGCTCTCCGCATCGGAATGACAACAGCCGTTTCGATGACAACCCCTATGTCGCCCACTACCAGTCAAGCCACCCGGAGTTTCCACACGAGACAACGGCAGACCAGTTCTTCGACGAGACGCAGTTCGAGTCCTACCGTGCACTAGGCTATAGCGTCGGCGCAAAGACCTTGATCGCTCCGTGGGTGCCCGAGCGAACTACAGCAGAAGAGGTTTGATCGCGTTGGGGTGACGAGAGATTGACAAGAGAGTGACGAGAGGGAGACGAGAGAGACTAGACAGTGACGAGACGGTCGCAATGCGTTCGCCCGCCACCTCTAATTGTAGCCGTACAAAGGCTGCTTCGCATACTGGAGATTCGTATTCGCCGCTTTCGCCTTGTTCATTTTCTCCATCGCTGCCGGTTTTTCGTTGGCTTCCCAGTTTGCTTCCGCTTGCTGTCTGGCTGCTCCTGCAAAATCAACCTGCGAACTGGCAGCCGCTGAGGCACTACTTGCTGCGGGCATTGTCACACCACTTCGCATCGCTGCAGCAATATAGGCTCGCCTAATCTTCGATTCGTCACCCTCAAGTTCATACCTGGCATCCGCTTCTTCTGCCTGCAATTCCTTCAAGGCAGCCGCCTGAGCCTCCGGGCTCTGACTCGCAGCACCCGATTCGAATTGTTCCCAAGGGTCGCTATCTGAATCAGAATTCTTTGGCGTATTACGTTGTATCGATATCTCTGAGCCGATTGCAAAGTCATTCACTCTATTGAGCTTGAGCTGTGCAGGAGAGTCGTTAACCGAAAATTCGCCTCCGCGAGCAGCCGCGCTGCTCGGCGCTTGCTGCGCCGCTGGTTGATAAGTCGCTCTTGTTGTTCCATTTTTCGACTTGCTGGCTTGACGTTTCATTGGTGAACCCTGCCAAGTTGGGTAGGACTAAATAATCTATCAAGCCTGCAGAATTCCGTCATCAGTTTTCTGACAATCTCAGCCACCAGCTAATGGGAATACGCGCGCTTATCCCGCAAATTGCCGCAGTACTTTTATTGTTATCGAATAGGGTTTACCTTATGATTCGCGCGCTTTGACTATGGCCGGAACTGCTATGAACTTTCTATTCGTTTCCTACGACGCACTGATTGGCGACCTCGCCTGGGATATTCTCAAAGAGGGCCATGAGGTCAAATATTTCATCGAGAATCCTGCGGACAAGGATATCGGCGCCGGCTTCGTGCCGATGGTCGATGACTGGAAGGCGGAAGTCGACTGGGCCGACGTCGTCGTCTTCGACGACGTGCTGGGCATGGGCACTGAAGCCAAGAAGCTGCGTGAGGCTGGCAAGCACGTTGTCGGTGGCACGCCCTATACCGATAAGCTCGAGGATGATCGCTCCTTCGGACAGGAAGAGCTGAAGAAGCACGGCATCCACATTATCCCGTACAAGCATTTCGAGAGCTTCGACGATGCAATTACGTTCGTGCGCGAGAACCGCGCCCGTTATGTCATCAAGCCGTCCGGTGAAGCACAGAACATGAAGGGTTTGCTGTTCATCGGCGAGGAAGACGACGGCTCGGATGTGCTCCAGGTGCTGGAAGACTACCAGCAGGCGTGGTCGAGCAAGATTCCCTCTTTCCAGCTACAGCGCCGGGTTGAAGGCGTGGAAGTGGCCGTGGGCGCGTTCTTTAACGGCAAGCAATTCGTCTATCCGATCAATATCAATTTCGAACACAAGAAACTGTTCCCGGGCGACCTCGGCCCGTCGACTGGCGAGATGGGTACGGCCATGTTTTGGACCGGTCCGAACCGCCTGTTCAATCAGACGCTGAAGAAGCTCGAGAACAAACTGGCCGAGGAAGGCTATGTGGGATACATCGACCTGAACTGCATTGTCAGCGGTAGCAGCATCTATCCGCTGGAGTTCACGGCGCGTTTCGGTTATCCGACGATTTTCATTCAGTCCGAAGGCATTCAGACTCCTATGGGCGACCTGCTCTACGGACTGGCCAGCGGTACGCGTTCGACTTTCAAGGCCCGAACCGGCTTTCAGATCGGCGTGCGCATCGTCGTGCCGCCGTTCCCGTTCTCGGACCCCGAGACATTCAACGTCAAATCGAAGGACACCATCATCCACTTCCGCAAGAGTAAGGAAGGCGTGCATTTTGAGGACGTGAAACTGATCAACGACGAGTGGGTCATCACCGGTCACTCCGGTGTAATCCTCGTCGTCTGTGGCGTGGGTCAGACTATGAAGCAGGCGCAACGCCAGGCGTATTCACGCATCAGGAATTTGATTATTCCTCACATGTACTATCGGGTGGATATTGGCGATCGCTGGCTCGAAGACAGCGACAAGCTGCATAGCTGGGGGTATTTACGCGAATCATGATCAGATTCTGTAGTGACATTGGCGAATGCGAAGCGCTGTGGGAACAGTTCAGTCCGCACGTCCGCGCGTGGGACGAATGGGAGCTGATGTATGCGTTTCATGACCAGAATCGCTATCGCCTCAATTTCATGGTGCATGAGACTGACGGACAGGTCGACGGCCTGATCCCACTCGTCGAGGACAGCACCGATGGCAGCAACGAGTTGTTTGGTGGCAGTTATCCCGACAGTCGCGATCTGTGGATTCGGCTTGAGGATTTTCCGGAGTTCTATGAGCAACTTCCGCAAAAGACGGATTTCTTCGATCTGCGCGGCGCCTATGTCGACACCCTGCTCGCCATGCACCCGCAGTATGCAGAGAACTTCAACGAGGTAGATCAGCAGTTCTATCTCGTGCCGGCCGATTTCGACTACGACTTCGACAATCACATGCTGCAGAATTTTTCGAACGACAAGCGCAAAGGCTTTCAGCGCGATCTGCGCAAGATTCGCGAACGCAACATCGAGCTGCTGTGGAACGAAGACGATCAGTCCGATCTGTTTTTCGAGCTCAGTGTCAAAAACTTCGGCAGCGAATCTGATCACTCAACCGAGGGTGGCAAGCAGGAAGTGCGTCGCGTCGTCAGTGAGCTGAAAGAGAACGGCTACCTGCGGACACTGACCATTAGCGTGGATGGAGAGAAGCAGGCAACCTCGATGTCGGCCCTGTATAACAACTACTGGGTGACACTCTACGCGGGCAGCAATAACGATTTCGACAACCTGGGCAAGCTGTTGAATGTTGAAACCATTCAGGAAGCCTGTCGCCTGCGGGTCAACGAGATCAATTACATGACCGGCATGGCCTGGAAGGCAGCCTGGCGCATGAAACAAAATCCCTGCCGCACCATGCGCAAGCCAGCACGCAGCAAACCGGAAGGTGAGGCAGCAGAAGCGCAATAGCACCGCTAGCCGATAAGCAGCACCGCCTGAGGGCTCACTTCAGGCGGCATTCCACTCCTCTATCCTGCCAGAAACGAATCCAGAGCAAACTCCACCAGCGCCGCACCTACCCAGGCCAGAGGAGGAATAAACACGTAGAGCAGCAACTTCGAAAAGATGGAGAGATCCATCGGCCAGCTCCTCAGGCCTTTGATATAGTCCCGCCGTGCCAGTAGACCATTCAGCTCACTCAGCCGCGACGAAGCCAGCCCCTTGTCTGCCAGCGCAATCGCTCGATCAACCTCAGCGACCGCGTGCAGCTTCGCCTCACGCAAGCGCAAGTGCAGCGACCAGATCGGCAAGCTCACCAGAATCAATGCCGCGGGAATGCCCACCAGCAGACCGTTCACATAGTTCACCGCACGGAATTCCTGATCGATAGACTGCACAGTCGTAATGGCCAGCGCGCCTACTACCATCAGGAAGTTGTTGAGCCCCGCCTGCCCAAATCCATTCAGCTCATCAAGGCGGTAAAGATCGATGGGCACTACCCTGCCCATGCGTCCGAGAACCCAGCACTCATGAGCGAGCACAAACAACACCAGAAACACGACCAGCCACAGCAATATCTGGCCAAACACGAGCATGATGCTGGTACTGAACTCGGCTGCAGCGGGATCGAACACCATCGCACTCCAATTGATATTACCGAACACCGCAAAGACGACACCTATCGCGACAGCCAATGGCCACCAACCCAGCCGTTGAAACCGATTGACGTCGAATGATTCCGGGAGCTGATGAGTGAATTGCTGGATGGTCGCGTTATTCGAACGGAAGCCCGCGAGGAGACACATCAGCAAATAGGGGATTAACAAGCCAAACAGCAGAAATGAACCGAGTATTTCGATTGGGTCTTCGAAGTGCGTCGATTCGGCATCCGGCAGGATCGCGCCAGTCGCGAGAAAGAGAAGAAACAGCGTGCCGCAGACCATAGAGCCCACACTGCGGACTGGCCTGACGAGCGAATCCAGCAGGAATTGCGCCAGGTTCATGGGAAAGGGGTATTTGCTGGCCATGGACAACCTGAGCTAATGAGTTACAAAAAGCATAGTGGATTGTTCGGCCACTGCCAATCCACAGCACATCCCACTCTGTGATTGGTAATCGCTACTCGATTCTGCTCCCGCTCAAACTGGCAAGCTGTACTCGCAATTGGCATTGCGCAGGTCGCCCGATCAGAACTTACCCTGTGCGGCCCGCGTCGTCAGATCCCACGAGATGCACAAAGCGCTGCGGGAAAGGGATTTCGATGCCATTGTCTCCAAGGGCCTGGAAGACGGCCTTGTTGACCCGGAACTTGGTATCGAACAGGGCGTCGGTAGGCACCCAGTAGCGAATGCCAATATCGATGCTGCTGTCTCCAAAATTGTCGATACCAATCTGCGGTGCTCTGTCCGTTGCAACGCCAGCCGTTGCGACTACCGCCTGGGTAATCGTTGCGATCGCCAAGTCGGTATCCGAGTCATAGGCGATACCCACGCTGGACTCGATTATGCTGTTGGACTGAGAGTTGTGGATGATCTCACCCACAATATGCTTGTTGGGAATGGTTATTTCGACTTCATCTTCGTTGGTGAGAATGGTGTAGGCCAGCTTCACTTCCTTCACTATACCGGTGACGCCCTGCACCTTGATCGTGTCACCGACAACGAATGGTCGCGCAACAATAATACTAATCCCCGCACCATAGTTCGAAAGTAAGCCCTGCAACGCGAGGCCGGCACCGAGAGACAAGGCGCCGACGGCGGCAACAAAGGGCGTGATACTGATATCGAGCATATCGAGCGCGGTAATCGCCGCGAAGGTGAGAATAAGCACCTTGACGAAACTGGCAGCAAAGCGACTCAGCGTGACATCGAGCCCCTTGCTCACCATGAGGTTTTCCAGGAAGGAAGAGATTTTTTTTGCGACCAGATTACCCAGCAGCATTATGATAATTGCTGCCACGATCTGGAAACTGTAGGTAACGAGATAGTTAACTACAAGGTCATAAACTTGTTGTGCTCGTTCCAACTCTTCCATATGTTCATCTCTCTCGCTGCCAGATCAGTTTGTCGCACGACAGCAAAGCATATTCTACGCTGCACCGCCACTCTGTCGGGCGCAGAAGTGCAGACTTGTCTATCCGGGCGTCCGGTGTAAGATTGACCTGCTTGTGTTGCCAAGATATTGCACATCGCAAGACATTCGAAACCCATTCGTTCAAGGAAGAGACTCATCATGACAATCGCCAGCACATTCAAGACAGCAAGTGCTCTCACACTGCTTTGCTGCAGTATCAACTCAGGATTCGCACAGGACTGGGTACCCTCTCGTTTTGGTGCCGACGATCGCATCGGCGCAGCGAACTATCTTGGCCCGGAGTTGGTGCTGCAAGCTGCCGAGCTGATTGAGACTGGCAAAGTTTATTCATTGGGCATTGAAACGGCTGAAGACTCTCCGGCCTATGGCACACGCAGCTATGACATCAGGATAGTCTCTTCCGGTGACGCCGTTGCAGTAGGGACTGATGTCACCACATCCCATGACGAGCGGGTGAGCACAAGCTTTGGCATTGGGTCACAGATTGACGGTCTGGGGCATCTCGGTATTGGCAATCAGTATTACAACGGGCTGAGTACCCAGGAACTGAGTCGCGACGACGGGCTTGCCGAGCTTGGGACACACACCATTCCGCCCATTGTGACGCGCGGTGTGTTACTCGACATGGCAGCGCATTTTGGTGTCGGCATGGTGCAGGAGGGTACGGTCTTTAATCGCGCTGAAATCGAGGCCGCGGCCAGTGCTCAGGGCATCGAGATTCGTCTGGGCGATGTGGTGATATTCCATACCGGATGGATGCAACTGCTTGGCACAGACAATGAGCGCTTCATCTCCTCACAACCCGGCCCGGGCGTTGAAGGCGCCCAATACCTGGCAGATTTGGGCGTCGTTGCCATTGGCGCCGATACGCCGGCGCTTGAGGTCATCCCATTCGAAGTCCCCGGCCGCTCATTTGCGGTACACCAGACCCTGTTGGCCAAGAATGGTGTCTATATTCTGGAGAGCATGAATACCGCCGAGTTGGCCGCAGACGGTGTGGACGAGTTTCTCTTCGTCCTTGGCCAACCCAAATTCAAGGGGGCGGTGCAGGCAGTCATCAACCCGATTGCGATCCGTTAGCGCTGTGCCGTCAAATCTCTCGCCGGCAGTGGCAAAATGGAAAACATTCAGTTACTGACTCTTTCCCGGGGCGGCCTGTAACAAGTTGTTGCTTTGAATCGCGTAGCTGCGCTGGCTATTCTGCGCCAATCGCTCTACTCTGATTCGCAAGTCTTCTTACAAAAAAATGACAAGCTCGTGTTAGACGCAGACGTAGACCCAACGCTGCCAATACAAAAAAGACAAAGTCCATAAAAGTTGTGGCATTGAGTTACTCGCTCGGTGCATCAGCAGGGAGAAGAGATTAATGAGTAAGGGCAAACTTGCAGGATCGATAGTAGGCGCGGTCGTTGTGGTCGCGATTCTTGGCTGGGCTTTCACGGCTCCCTACCTGAGTAATCAGGGGCTGGGACGATTGCCTGGCATTTACCTCGGTGGCACGCCAACACCCGCACTGGATGATTTCTCCGCGCTCAATGGCGTTGTTCAAGGCCCCTTGATGATGAAGCAAGCGGGTTTCCCTCCCTTTGTTAACTACCTCTCCTGGGTCGGCAATCCGACAGGCGTCATCACCGCCACCCGACCTGACGGCGGTCTCTGGGCGCAGCGTGTACGCGATGATGGCGGCGATGGCTGGTTGCGTATCGGCGATCAGACATTTGCCATGCGTGCGATTGAAATTACCGACGATCGGCGTTTGCCCATGATGACGCAGTGGGCTGCGAAAGCAGGACGCACTCTGGATGAACCTCTCTATGAGGGCTCTGAACCACTACGCGAGTGGGAAGTGTTCTTCTGGGTACCCAGAGACTGACAAACGGCAGTTTGATCGCCGCGAACTAACAGACACGGGACCGAAAACGGGACCTAGCACGGGGCCAGAGTGGAAATCAGTAGTGTCTTTCTGCTCCGGCCCCGCTTATTCTGTGCCTGTGAATGCAACAACAGGTGAGTCCACCCTATGACCATTGAAAGCCAACAAGACATTGACGGAATCCTGAAGGCCGGGCGCGTTGTCGCCGACGTGCGTGACGCCTTGCTGAAGGCGGTTGAACCCGGCATGACTACCGCTGAGCTCGATGCCCTGGGAGCAGAAATGCTCGCTGCGGCAGGGGCACTCTCGGCACCGCAATCCTGCTACGGCTTTCCCGGTGCAACCTGTATCAGCATCAACAACGAGGCCGCGCACGGGGTGCCGGGTGAGCGGGTCATTCAGGCTGGCGATATCGTCAATGTCGACGTCTCTGCAGAACTGGATGGCTATTTTGCTGACACAGGCGGCACAACCGTTGTCCCACCAAGCACACCGCGCAAGTCCCGCCTTTGCCACGCAACGCAATTGGCACTACAGAATGCCTTGCGCGAGGCCAAAGCAGGGGCGCCAATCAATCGCATCGGCAAGGCAATCCAGCAGACTGCCAAGGCCCACGGCTTCAGAACAATCAGGAATCTGGCGGGCCACGGTATCGGCCGCAGCCTGCACGAAGAACCCAGCGGAATCGTTAGCTATTTCGATCCCCGAGACACGCGTCGTCTGCAAATGGGTCAGGTGATTGCCATCGAGCCGTTCCTCTCCACGCGAAGCACCGAAGCATTCGAAGCAGAGGACGGCTGGACACTTGTCGCACACCCCGAGAATCTCTCGGCACAGTTCGAACACACACTGATCGTGACGCGAGGCGCGCCGATCATAGCGACGCTATCAGCCGCCTGATTGCCTGCATGGCACAGCGCGTGACCTGTTGACTCGCTGTACTGGTTCGCCCGCGTTTCTAACGCTGTGTAGCAAAGTTCAGGAGACCGACCATGCTGGAACTCAGACCCACTTGTGAGAACTGCAACCGGCCACTGCCGCCCGACTCAGTCGATGCCATGATTTGCAGTTATGAGTGCACCTTCTGCAAACCTTGTGTGGATATGGTACTCGCCAATGTGTGCCCGAATTGCGGCGGCGGCTTTTGCAAGCGCCCCATCCGCCCGAGTCAAAATCTGAAGAACGGCAATTACCTGGGGAATCATCCCGCCTCCTCCACCGTCAAACACCGACCCGTCGATCAGGAGGCTCACACACAGTTCGCTGACACGCTGCAGCACACGCCGCCCAATTCGCGCTAGCCAAAACCGCTCCCGGAAAGTCGCTGGACAAAGTGCAGGCGCAGGTTTACCGTCAATCAACCTACACGGAAACAAGAGGTTGACCATGAAAACAACCCGTATCCTCGTTGTTGCGCTGCTGAGCATGCCTGCCCTCATCGTCAGTTCTGCGCAAGACTTCACTGCCCACCCCTCAACACAGGACCCGGCTAAACGCGTCACACTGGAGACTTTGGCTCGCTGGGAACAGGAGCTCTCCAACTGGGGACGCTGGGGGCCCGACGACCAGCGTGGCACGCTGAACCTAATCACTCCTGATAAGACCCGACAGGCTGCAGCACTGGTTAGTGAAGGGGTTACTGTGACCTTGCAGCATTTCGTCACGGAGGAAGTAGCCATAGACAGTCAGTCATTCGGCCCGACTGAACACTGGATGAGTCGCATCGATCCGGCAACTGGCATGCCGACCTTCGCGCTCGATGAAATACAGTTTTCCCTGCACGACGGCATGCTGTCCCATCTTGATGCCTTGTGCCACTACCGAACGGAAATCAACGGCGAGTACGTTATCTTCAATGGCTATCCACAGAATCTGGGACCGAATGGCTGTGAGGATCTCGCTATCGACAAGATGGGCACGTCCTATATCACACGTGGCGTCCTGGTCGACATGCCCTTGCTTAGAGGTGTCGACTATCTCGATCCGAGTACGCCAATCTATGTTGAAGATCTCGAGGCGTGGGAGGAATTCGCCGGAGTCAGGGTACAGGCTGGTGACGCACTGCTGATTCGCACGGGACGTTGGGCCAAGCGTGAAGCCGAAGGGCCATGGGCATACAACCGCGGCGGAGCGGGACTGCATGCCTCCGTTCTTCCCTGGCTAAAAGAAAGAGATGTGGCGCTCCTGGTGAGTGATGCTGTAAACGATGTACAGCCTTCCGGAGTGGAAGGCATCAATCGCCCGGTGCATCAGCTCACTCAGGTGAATATTGGCCTGCCAATTGTAGACAACGGCTACCTGTTGGATGTCGCGCGTGCTGCCCAGCGCTTTCAGCGCTGGGAATTTATGGTGTCGGTGCAGATCAACCCGGTACCGGGTGGTACTGCGAGCCCGTTTAACGCCAACGCCACTTTCTAGACTTTAGCGAGTCATTCGCTAGGCATTAGCCGCTTCCGGGCTCGCCGCATTGTAGTACTGCACAGGAGAAGCATCTGGCTGCTGTCCACTCTCTGCGCCGTCCTTTGCCGGCTCAGGGTGGATTCCCAGTCGGGCGAAGAGCTGCATATCGACGCTCGCGAGCGGATTGGAGGTCGTGAGCAGGCGGTCACCATAGAAGATCGAATTGGCTCCGGCGAAGAAACACAGTGCCTGCGTCTGTTCGTTCATTTGCTGGCGACCCGCGGACAGTCGGACGTGAGACTTCGGCATCAGTATGCGAGCGACGGCAATCATGCGCACGAAATCGAACGTGTCCAGATCATCAACATCGGCCAGCGGCGTTCCAGGAATCTTCACCAGATTATTGATCGGCACACTCTCCGGATGAACAGGCAGGTTGGCCAACTCACGCAGGAAACCGACACGATCCTGTGCCGTCTCTCCCATCCCGATAATACCGCCGCTGCACACATTGATGCCTGCGTCACGCACATGCTCAAGCGTATCGAGACGTTCGTCGAAGGTGCGCGTGGTGATAATTTTCTCGTAGTAGTCGCGGGAGGTGTCGATGTTGTGATTGTAATAGTCCAGCCCCGCCTCAGCGAGCGCGTCTGTCTGCTCACGACTGAGTTTGCCAAGGGTCATACAGGTTTCCAGCCCGAGAGCACGGACGCCACGCACCATCTCCAGCACATAGGGAAAGTCCTTTGCTGACGGGTGCTTCCAGGCGGCTCCCATGCAGAATCGCGTCGAGCCGTTGTCACGTGCCAATCGCGCCTGCGCAAGAACCTCCTCAACAGCCATCAACTTTTCATTCTCGAGCCCGGTGTTGTAGTGCCCACTCTGGGAACAATATTTACAGTCCTCGGGACAGGCTCCTGTTTTAATGGAGAGCAAGGTACTGACTTGTACCGCGTTGGGGTCGAAGTGTTGGCGATGGAGAGTGTGTGCCCTGAACAGCAAATCATTGAAGGGCAGTGACAGCAGTGATTCGATTTCCTGATTGGTCCAGTCGTGACGTAAAGCGTAATCCATAAAACATCCTGTTACTCGTCGGTATTGCCTTCCTGCGACTCTGCAACTCGAGAGAGCCTGGTGCGGACGTTAACCGCGTAGTTCGCAAGAGAAAACGGAGGCTATCCTAGAGCCGGGAAAATAATTGTCAACACCAGCATAAATGAAGCCGACCTGGGAATGCGAATATCTCGGTATATCCGTCGACCGCTCAATACAATACAGGATTACTCGCTCTCGACTCCCTGCTGCGAATTTTCATTTGCTGCAGGAACACCTCACCACGATAGCTATGCAATTTCCATGCAACCGTGTGCGCTGCTCACCATTGGTGCATTTTCCGCGTGCGCTGGGCTCATCAACTTCGAAACGGTCATTTTTTTACCGCGTTCCTGGCAGAGTGCGGTAAATTGACCCAGCTTCAGTGCTTGTTTTAGTATCACAATGAAATCAGCTCCCGTTATCCTTGTGATCATGACCTCCCCTCCCTCGCAAATTCAGATCGAGCTGAAAGAAAAGATTCTCAACGTCACGCTGCCGCAGAAGTATGAGATCGTCGAGGTCATTGCCAGCATGGAATCGTTTCTGGAAGATCACAGCCCGGCAAGCCCCCTGGGCGCGCTATTGGACCTGAGTCATTCGGCAGAATTCCGCAGTAGCAATGACCTGCGCGCTGCATTCAAGTACTGGATTCCCATGACGAAGTGGATTGCCCGCTTCGCCATTCTGGTCAACAAGGAACTGCATTTTGCTCTCACTCGGCAGATGGCGGTTTATAGCAGCGACATTGGCATTGATATCGCTCCATTCACTTCCGAGAAAGAAGCCGTGGTCTGGCTAAAGGAAAAACTGCAGCAGGGAAGCTAACTATCCGTCACGATGGGAAAGCGCAAAGCCGCAAAAAGTGCCAACGCGTCTCGAGCACTTCTTCTGACCTTGAAATCGGCGGCTTTCTTGCAGACCGCTCAATCAAGGGGCTATCCAGAGTCTACACCGGGTCTATTCAGGGTCGATCAACGCTCGCTCAGCGGCCGCCACCTCAGCGACAAAATAGCTGAAAAACCGTGCCGCTCTTTCGAGCCCCGGTTCAGAAATAGTCGCGAAAACATCCCCATTGGCGTGATACATCGGGCCGGAATGAATGGCCTGAATCATCGGGAGTCCGAGTTGCCGATAGCCTCCGAGATCACCTGGCGCACTGGTACGGAATTCCGGGTTGATGTTGAAACCATAGCGCTGCATGGCGCGCTGGGTGAGATCTGTCAAATAGGGCGCCGCATTGGTAATGCTAAAATTCATCGCCTGTTCCGCTGGGCCAACCGACCAGTCGCTGGAGTCGATCTCAAATTGCGCGACATGTTCAAGATTTAACACCAGCACAGTATCTGCGGTCAGCTCGGGGTTCATGCGTACGAAGTTTGCAGGGCCATTGAGACCGCTGCTGTGATGACCGCCGCTCGCAACAAAGATCAGGGTACGATCTGCCGGGTTTTCAGCGAAGTGACGGGCCATGCCAATCAATACAGCGATGCCATCTGCGTTATCTCCCGCACCATCGAACCAGCCATCGGCGTGCGCATTGACGATCACATTCTCACCTGCCAAACCGTTTCTGCCCGGCACGATTCCAATTGCGTTGTGGCCTGTCAGGCCACTGAGGTTTTCGGCATCAAGCGTAAGACTCATCATCACATCATCCTGCATTCCGGACTCGGCGGCGCGTGCCAGCACCGCTTGCAGAAACTCGCCATCGGACGTGCCGATGTTGAAGCAAGGACCGTTGCAGCGACTGAAGTCGCGCGTATGCATATTACCGAGCTGCTCCACGATATTGATCACAGCAACGGCGCCCGCGGCCATCAACTGCTGGGCGCGCTCGCGCGTCGGCGTACGATCTGAGTAGGCACCAGTCAGTGGCGTTAGTTGCTGCAGCGCAATGCGTCCCCTAATCACTTCTGCTGCCGGAAGCGGGTCAGAGATATGCCCGCTATCGACCAACATCGCAGTAAGTTCACCATTTATGAAGGAGTCTCCTGTTGGCATCGAGGTCTCCAGCACGATGTCTCTGCTGCCATCGCCAAATGCCGGTTGCGCAAGCAATTTGACCTCCCACTCATGCGGCCACCAGAACGATCCTTCTCCCGGATACTCCTGTACTTCAACCTGCAAGAGTCCGGCGTCGGTAAACTCATCGGCCACCCATTCCACAGTGCGCTGAAGCGAAGAGAATCCATTGATGCGCCCCCACATGCGATGACCTTCGGCGCGGGATTGTCTGGAGAAGGCAATCGTGTCATTGACCAGAGGGAGTAGCCGCTGCCCTTCCAACTCGCTAAAGCCTTCCTCGCCCCGAGGTACAATGGCAGGAACTGGCCTGACTCCTGCCATATCTACTGCAGGCGCATGTGGGTCACCAATACCTTCTGGCAGCGCAACACCAAACCAGGCACCCGGCTGCGCCAGGACCGTGCCAGGCATGAAAACGGCAAATAGAATGAACGTTCGTAATTGAATCAATAGAAGACAGAACTGCGGGCTGGTTTTCATTATTATTCTCCCGATGGCATTGCCCGGAAGCATCGCATTGCTCACCAGAACTGGCAAGCCTGCACAGTGAATTGTTCGCGGCCGGGAAATTTCGAGCGAAAAAAAGGCGGAGGGATCGCATCCACTCCGCCTTTTTGTTCCAGACCCGCTAGTCCTGATAGCGCGACTGATCGACGTATTTCCAGTCCACCGCACCGAAGAACATTTCGTCCCAACTCTGCAGCCCCCAGGGTACAGACCGCTCCGGATCCGGATTCATGGGGTTCTGGCGCGAGTTGTCGAAGGCGCCGTCAGCCGTAATAGTGGTTCCGGCCGGGACGAAGCGCGGCTCCTTTAATGTGTAGGCGAGTTGCCAGTTATAGTCGTAATTGGCGATGTTGAGCATCTCTTCTTGCGACCCATCGGGAAATGTTGCCGTGAAGCGCATGCGCTTGCCGCGGAAATGCATATGCGGCGTGAAGCTGTAGATATACGCATCGTCTTCGATGGTGATCGTTTGTGACATGTCGTAGTCCGCATCGTTGGGCGGAATATTGACCCAGGTCGGCGTGAAGTGACAGGCGCACTCTCCCGTCATGCGCTCCTGTGGAACAAAGTCCTTCGGATAGAACCAGACACCGATGCGGCTCGCATCAACGGACTCGCGACCGTTGGTTGTGTAGTGCATCTGCATGGCGATGCGCGACCCTGCTTTCAACAGCCCGCCAGTGTTTGGCAGCTCTTCGCGGGGCGCCTGCCCTGGAATATACGGTGCGATGCCGGGTCGATCCGGGTCGCCACCCAACAAGGAACCGCCGCGGGTCTGTCCGGGCTCGATGATGCTGTGCAGCGTATGATGCAGGACGCTGCGATCCCCAGGAATGTACTGGCTTGCACGGACCCAGCGGTCCTCATCCAGATCCACATCGACCATGACATTGTAGTAATCAAGCACACCTGTCGCGGGAATCTCCTGCGGCGGCACGTTGATGATCAGGTCGGGCTCGCCAAAGGCCCATTCCGACTCGGGCCACGTGAGAGCCGCCAGCGGATCGGCAGCACCGTCCTGAGGAGAGCCTGCGTCGATCCAGTGAATCAGTTTCTGTGCCTCACTGTCGGCCAGCACCATGTCATTTTCAAACTCACCGATATGCGGATCGATTTGTCCGGGCGGCATGCGCTTGGTGAGAATCACTTCCTTTATCATCGGCGACCAGCCCTTGATCATGGTGTAGCTGTCCATGGCGAACGGCGCAACACCGCCCTCGCGGTGACAGCTCGCACAGTTATCCGCGATGATGGGAGCGACGTCCTCGCTATAGGAAGGAACGCTTTGCTCATGCGCCGCGCGGGCGGCGAATTCGATAACTGAACCCGCAGCAGAGACACTCACGGGTAACGAACCGGTATTGGCGCTTGCGGTCAGGCGCGTTTGCAGACCGCCGACCGACCCACGATAGGTCACGACGAAGCGCTTCGGATCATAGATCAACACCTCCGCCGTTCGCTCAACGCCCAGTGTCTCCGCCACAAGTTGTGAGTCATCCATCAATACCGGAATAGAAATGCCCTGCGCCTGCATCTCGGCGGCCACGACGTCGCGGTTATATCGCGCCATCGGGTTCAGGAGGAAAAACTGCAGGTTTTGTTCTGCATGGCGTTCGGCCAGCTCGGCAAATTGCGGCAGCGCCGCTTCAACCACAGCATCGCCACTGGCATGAACGAGAAACACAATCGCATCGTGATTGTCGTACCAACTCATGTGATGAAAGTAGCCTTGCTCATCGAGCAAAGCGAAATCGCCGACTCGCTCCTGAGCCGACACGCCAGCGGCGCTCAGGCCAAGCAGCGCCAGCGTTAGCAACCTGATGATAGTAGTGTGCATCGTATCCCCCTCAGTCTCTCCGCACAGATTAATTGGTTGGTGCGTATTCCTGTCCTTCCACATCTGCCCTGCGTGCACCAGCCAGAATGCCAGGCAATGCGTAATTGCCTTCATGGCAGGCGTATTCATAGACATGGTCTGCTGTCGCATTCATCGGCAGTTCGCCACTCCAGGGCTGCGTATAGTTCTCCGGATCTTCGATCGTGAACTGATAGAGAATGACGTCATCAGCAACACGGGTGAATCGCTCGACGGTTTTCATCTGCTGCGAACCGTAGAAGCGGTGCTCGAGTGAAGAACGCAGGCTCTGTTGCGCATGAAAATTGGTCGTCTCGACAACCAGCGTGTCGCCCTCATAGTAGCCAATTGAGTCGCCCATCCACGGGTATTGGGGCGGATCGATAAAGTCGCCACCAAGGCGAATAATACGCGCGTCGTGATTCATCTCCGCCAGCAACACTACGTAGTCTTCAGTCTGTACGATCTCGGTGAGGTTATTGTAGAGAACTGGCAGCTTGGGTGGCCCGCCTGTGGAGCCAAAGCCGACCGTACAGCGCTCACCCAGCGGCCGCACCTCGGGGCCATCGTAGGTATTGCGCCGACGCATGGCCTCGGCGTAGTTGGCGCGCCCCTGTTCGCTATAGGGTAGCCGGCCGTCGGCCGGATCGATCAGCACTGAAGTGCGTATCTCACCATTGACTGTTGCCAGGCGCTCGCCAGGATCCATCCAGAATGTATTGTAGCCGCCGACTCCACCGTCAGTTGGCGCGGCACGATTGGGATCACTGGGCTGATTGGACGCCTCGGTGCGCGCTCTCACACGGGCTTCGATCTGTAGTGCCTCTTCTTCGGAAATGACCAACTTGCCTTCGAAACGGTCGGCCCGTTCCAGATTGGTTTGTGTGGCGATTGACCAGGTGCCCTGTAAGTCGGGAGCCCCGAATTCGGTACGCGGTGGAATGTAGCCGGTCTCGGCCGCCTGCAAGGCAGGCGCAACCAGCAGAGTAGTAAGTAGCAAGGCGTCTCTTGTTTTCATCGTTTGCCCCGTATTGCAGGTGTGTATCTGCTGCCGCTAGATTGCCCGCGCTATCAGAAGTTTCATGATTTCATTGGTGCCGCCGTAGATCGGCTGGACCCGGCTATCGATGAACATTTTGGCAATTGGGTACTCCATCATATAGCCATACCCACCGAAAAATTGCAGACATTCGTCGATTATTTCGCACTGTTTCTCTGTCACCCAGTACTTGGCCATGGCCGCTGAGGCGTCATCCAGAGTGCCCGCATCCAGCCGCATCGCACAGTCATCGATAAAGACCCGTGCCAGACGCGCCTCCGTGAAACATTCTGCCAATTTGAATTGAGTGTTCTGGAAATCCAGAATGCGCTTGCCAAAGGCTTTGCGCTCTTTGACGTACTCGCTGGTCACCTTCAACGCGGCCTCAATTGCTGCGCAGGCGCCAACTGCAATGATGATACGCTCCTGGGGGAGCTGTTCCATGAGCTGATAGAAACCCCGCCCTTCTACCTCGCCGAGCAGGTTCTCTTTCGGGACGCGCACGTTATCGAAAAACAGCTCGGATGTGTCTTGCGCCTTCAGGCCGATCTTCTCGAGATTGCGCCCCCGGGTGAAACCGCCCTCGCCGAGTGAGTGCTCCGCTTCTACCATCAGCAAAGAAATACCTTTGGCCCCTTCCTTGGGATCGGTCTTCGTCACGACACAGACCAGATCCGCGGACTGACCATTGGTTATGAAAGTCTTCTGACCATTGATGAGGTAATCGTCTCCGTCTCGCACCGCCGTTGTCGCGACGGACTGCAGATCGGAACCAGTACCCGGCTCGGACATGGCGATGGCCGAGACCAATTCTCCGCTTGCCATGCGTGGCAGCCAGCGTTGTTTCTGTTCTTCTGTGCCATAGCGATGGATGTAATGTGCGACGATGCCAGAGTGCACGCCATTACCGAATCCGGAGATGTGGGCGTAGGCGAGTTCCTCGACGAGCACCATCTCGTGTTTGAAGTTGCCGCCTCCGCCGCCGTACTCTTCCGGTATCGAGGCACACAGCAGTCCAGCCTCCCCAGCCTTTAACCAGGCCTCTTTGTCGATGATTCCCTGTTTGTCCCATCTCTCTGAATTGGGTGTGAATTCGGCGGCAATGAACTTGCGCACCGCAGACCGCATGATGGAGAGTTCTTCATCCATCCAGGGAGATACATGTTGTTCCAGCATCGTCACGAGATTAACCTCACTCTATAACTGAATCCATACGCTCGATAATCATTGCGTTCGCCGTGCCGCCCCCTTCACAAATTGCAATCAAGCCGTAGCGCTTCTGTCGCCGCTCAAGTTCATGAACCAGCGTGGTCATGAGTTTGGCGCCTGTGCCCCCAAGCGGATGACCGAGAGCCTGCGCGCCACCATTTACATTGAGTTTTTCCGGGTCGGCCTTGAGTGCCTTGGCCCAGGCCAACGGGACGGAACCAAATGCCTCGTTTACTTCATACAGGTCGATGTCATCGATGCTCAAGCCAGCCTTTTCCAGAACTTTCTGAGTCGCCGGGATGGGCCCTTCGAGCATGATAACCGGATCTGATCCGATAACTGCGAGGGAGTGGATTCTTGCGCGTACGGGCAGATTGAACTTTTTCACTGCAGCCTCGTTGGCCACCATGATCGCCGCTGCACCATCACTGATCTGGCTCGCCGTGCCCGCCGTGATTACTCCGTCTTCGCGCAGTGGACTGAGTCCTTGCAGCGCCTCCAGCGAGGCATCGAAGCGAATACCCTCGTCGATGGTGTGCAAATCGGAACTGCCATCTTCGAGCTTGATGGGAATGGGCACGACCTCGTCTTTGAAATAGCCCGACTCGGTCGCTGCAATCGCGCGTTGGTGACTACGGAATCCAAAGGCGTCCAGTTCGGCACGAGTGATCCCGTATTTTTCTGCCAGAAGTTCTGCGCCATCGAACTGACTGAACTGAATTCCGGGATAGTCGGCCTCCAGCCTGACGCCCTTGGGAACGCCGCGTCCCTTCTCCAATCCGTCGCGGACATTGGAGCCGATTTCCACCGTGCTCATCGCCTCAACGCCGCCACAGATGATCACGTCCTGGGTGCCCGACATCACCGCCTGAGCGCCGAACTGGATCGCCTGCAGAGAAGAACCACACTGGCGGTCGACAGTTGTACCGGGAACTTCCAGTGCGAGTTTCGACGAGAGGGATACATTGCGCCCCAGATTACTGGCCTGGGAACCAATCTGCATGACGACGCCAAACACCACGTCATCAACCTTGTCCACGGGTATGCCTGTGCGGTCAACGAGCTCATCAACCACCATGGCACCCAGATCCACCGGATGAATCTGGCTCAGGCGTCCTTTCTTGCGTCCTGTTGCGGTGCGCACCGCGCCAACGATATAGGCATCAGCCATCCAACTCTCCCCCTTCTGATTGTTTAACTGATTTGGAGAAACTTTTTGCTAAATTGCCGGCATTCTGACTCCGGCGTCGAGACGAATCGTCTCGCCATTGAGGTAACTGCAATTCACTATGTGTGCGACCTGGCTCGCGAACTCTTCCGGCTCGCCAAGGCGCTTGGGAAACTGCGTGATCTCGATAAGGGGCTCGCGCACTTCAGCCGGCGCGGCCGACATGAGCGGCGTCTCGAATATGCCCGGGGCAATGCACATGACGCGGATGCCGCGCTTGCCGAGATCGCGTGCGATAGGCAAGGTCATCGCGACGATGCCGCCTTTGCTCGCGGCGTAGCCTGCCTGCCCTGTCTGACCATCGAAGGCTGCGATTGACGCGACATTGATAATAACACCGCGCTCACCATCATCAGTCTGCGCCGTGTTGTTCTGCATCACCTCTGCGCACAGGCGCAGCACATTGAAGGTGCCAATCAGATTGATGCGGACAATATTCTCGAATTTGGCCAGCGGCATGGCGCCGTCACGGCCTACAGTACGCGCCGCGCCACCGATGCCAGCAGAATTGACATTGACATGCAGGGTACCGAACTGATCTACAGTGGCATTGACTGCCGCCTGCACTGAAGCCTCATCGGTGACATCGCCGGCGAAGATCGCCGCGGCGTCGCCGAGTTCCGCCCTGGCAGCGTTCAGCGCTTCTTCGTTACGATCGAACAGCATGACCTTGCAGCCTGCTGCGACGAAATTGCGTGCTGTGGCGAGCCCCAGTCCCGAGGCGCCGCCTGTAATAAACGCGACTTTATTTTCTAAATCCATAATGCGATTTAGCCCCTTTTCTAATTAGCGTTTTTTCCATGCGCGAGTCAGCATAATTCATTGGCTTATAAAAGGGAAACTGCTCAGAACCGGCGCGGAGTGCGTCGCTGAGCAAGCGCGTTTAGACCGTGTCCGGAAAGGGTGAGAGGCCATTGCCTGTCATTTGCCCGGTTAATCTCCTATTATGCTTTTCGCTTATCTGAGCCACGGCACGACATCCAAGCTGGCGTTTACACCAGCCTCAATCGCATCAAGAAGAGAAAAAGTAATGAGTGCATTGAAAGGAATTCGAGTTATTGAAATGGCAGGCATTGGTCCCGGACCCTTCTGCGCAATGATGCTGGCCGACATGGGCGCGGAGGTGATTCGTATCGATCGCCTCGCGCAAAAGGGGCAGGGACACCGGGCCCACGTACTGAATCGCGGCCGCAAGTCACTCGCCATGGATCTCAAGAATCCACGCGCACTCAACAGTGTGCTCAAACTCGTTGCCGAAGCGGATGTGCTGATCGAAGGGTTTCGTCCTGGCGTCATGGAGCGGCTCGGACTCGGGCCGGATGTGTGCCTGGAACACAATCCCCGTCTCGTCTATGGACGGATGACCGGCTGGGGGCAGGAAGGCCCTCTCTCCCAGGTCGCCGGGCACGACATCAACTACATCTCGATCGCCGGCGCGCTGGGGGCAATGGGTTATGCCGATCGACCGCCGGCCCCACCGTTGAATCTGGTCGGCGACTTCGGCGGCGGTGCAATGTATCTGCTGGCCGGCGTGCTGGCCGCGCTCGTGGAGCGCGGCAATTCTGGCAAGGGACAGGTCATCGACGCCGCCATGACCGATGGCACAGCCAGCCTGCTCACGCCCTTTTATGGCCTGATGGCCATGCAGCAATGGACGACCGAGCGCTTCAGCAATCGTCTGGATGGCGGTGCCTTTTACTACGGCAGCTATGAATGCAGCGACGGCAAATACATCAGCATCGGTTCACTGGAACCCCAGTTCTATGCGCTGCTGCTCGAAAAATGCGGCATCGAGGATGAGTCCTTTGCGAACCAGCTTGACGAAGCCGCCTGGCCAGAGAAACGCGAGAAGCTCGCAGCCCTGTTCAAGAGCAAATCCCGAGAAGAATGGTGCGACATCATGGAAGGCACCGATGTCTGTTTCGCGCCCGTGCTCGATCTGCAAGAGGCGCCACAACACCCACATAACCAGTCCCGGGAAACCTTCGTGGAGTTTGAAGGAGTCTGTCAGCCAGCCCCTGCACCGCGTTTCAGTCGCACACCGAGTGCGATTCAGTCCAGCGCCGCACTGGCAGGTGAACACAGCGAAGAAGTATTGAACGACTGGGGTTTTTCGGCGCAGGAAATTGATGAGCTCAAGGAAGCGGGTGCTATCTGACAGAGCGTGCCACCTGCCCTACCGAGCTGCTACCCAAAGCGAGAATCGAGAGAAGACAAACGGGAACATAAACGAGAAGACTCACGAGAAGACACACGAGAAGACCAATGAACTATACAACCCTGCGCTATGAAGTCAGCGACAACATCCTCACGCTGACCCTCAATCGTCCCGAACAACTCAATGCCTTCAATCTCACGATGGCAGAGGAACTGGTGCAGGCTTTCGAGCAGGCTGACGCTGACGAGGCAGTGCGCGTAGTCGTCGTCACCGGTGAAGGCAAAGCATTCTGTGCCGGCATGGATCTGGGCCGCGAAGGCAATGTCTTTGGCCTCAACGAAGCGCTCAAACCGACACTTGCCGATATGCGCGAGCGACTCAACGATCCCGAGATCGAAGCGGGCGTGCGCGATACCGGAGGTCAGCTCACGCTCGCCATCTTTAATTGCCGCAAGCCGGTAATTGCCGCAATCAATGGGGCTGCTGTCGGTATCGGTGCGACCATGACCTGCGCCATGGACATTCGCCTGGCAACAGAAAAAACCCGTGTTGGTTTCGTGTTCAATAAAATCGGCATCACGCCTGAGGCCTGCTCAAGCTGGTTCCTGCCGCGTATCGTCAATATGGGAACGGCGCTGGAATGGCTGTATAGCGGCGAACTCATTGGGGCCGACGAGTTGCACCAGAAAGGATTCGTAAACCATGTTCTGCCGCAAGACGAACTGTTACCCAAAGCCTATGAGATTGCTGCGCGAATCGTTGCACACAGCCCCGTAGCAGTCGCGCTGACACGCCAGATGATGTACCGCAATGCTGCCCAGCCACACCCGCAAGCCGCCCACGAGATCGATTCCCTGGCGATCTTCTACACCTCGCAGAGCAGCGGCAAGGAAGGCGTGCAGGCCTTTCTGGACAAGCGGAAAGCCGAATTCACCGATACACTCGCTGCTGACATGCCGCCCTTCTACCCCTGGTGGTAACACTTTCTTTCAATCTGACAGAATTCGAAAAAGCCCCGCAATATCAATGATCTGCAGACTGGCGTGCGCCGAGTTGTGCACCCGGCACGCCGCTCTGCCCGGGTCTGTCCCAGAAGCTAGCTGATTTTCATTGCCGAGTGAGTATAATGAAATCGTACTAACGAGGACCCTTCCCACTATGATCATGGTACAAAGCACCTTTCATTTGCGCCCAGACACCAAAGATGACGCCCTGCGTCTGATGGAGAACATGGTGCATCTGAGCCGTCAGGAAGAAGGCTGCCTGAACTATGAGTATTTTCAGGGCCTAACTGATCCCAATCAGGTCATTCTGTTGCAGGAATGGGACAGTGCTGACAGCCTGGAAGAGCACTATCAGACCGATCACATGGAAGAATTCCTCGGCAGCCTGGGCCAGTATCTGGAGAGCCCCGTCAGCACCCGCAGCTATGTCGCACCAGAGTCAGGCTCCGTCAAGCCTGCGCTTAGCGACGAACCGCCGAAGCCTGAACAGACCATCCACTAGTCTGCTCTGCCACTTTTCACACCCCGAAGCTGTTCATTCCGCCTCTTGCGTGGCGAGTTTCGCTGTTGCGAGCTCTTCATCCACCGCCCCTGAACGCAGGCGCTGAAAATAGTCGCGGGCCACTTCTCGCACTTTGGGCGCAAGCAGGAAGGTCGAGAGCATGGTCGGAATAGCCATGGCGGCATAGGCGCCATCGAACAAACTGATTACTGCATCGAGCGAGGCCACTGCGCCGGCGACAATCAAGCCCATGTAGATGTAGAAATAGTATTTCTCTGCTTTCGTGCCGAACAGAAATGCCATGCATTTACTGCCGTAGTAGGAATAGGTGAGCACAGTCGTGCTGCTCAGAATCAACACCATGACGACCAGCAGATAGGCGCCGAACCCGGGAAAGGCCTGCTCATAAGCAAGCGATGTCATGGTCACGCCAATGGCATCAGACTGCCAGGCGCCAGTAATGAGAATGGCCAGCGCGGTACAGGTACAAACCACCAGCGTATCGATGATCGGACCCATCATGGCAACCAGCCCCTCGCGCGCCGGTTCGTTGGTCTTTGCCGCACCGTGCGCAAGTGATTCCGTGCCCAGTCCCGCCTCATTGGAGAATACGCCGCGTTGCACGCCAATCAGAATAACCGCACCCAATGATCCGCCAGCGGCCGCCTGCCCCGTGAAGGCATCACTGAAGATCAACGCGAACATCGCCGGGATCTCGCTGACATTGCCAAGCAGCAGAATTAGCGTCATCAGGAAATAGCAGACAACCATGGTCGGCACGAGTCCGGCGGCGAAGGCCGAGACGCGCTTCACCTTGCCGATTGCCACACTATACAGCGCGATCATCAGCACAATGCCCAGTATCAGATCGAAGGTGAAATGGTTCTCGGCATCGACCACGCCGGCGGGCACCGCGATAACATCACGCACGATCTGCACGAGTTGGTTGATCTGAAAAACCGGCAAGACACCGAACATGCCCGCGATGGCGAAGAGCCAGGCGAGCGGCAGCCACTTTTTACCGAGGCCTTCGCGAATCACATACATCGGACCGCCCTGCAACTTGCCAGCATCGTCGTAGCCGCGATACATGATCGCGAGCGAGGCGGTATAGAACTTGGTGGACGTACCAACGATCGCAGTCACCCACATCCAGAACACGGCGCCAGGGCCGCCGACGGTAATGGCCACTGCCACCCCTGTGATGTTACCCAGGCCGATCGTGCCGGCGAGTGCCGTGGCCAGAGCGCGAAAGTGACTGATGTCGCCAGCGACATCGCGATTGGGCGTATCGTAGCGGCCAAGGAGTAGCGCGATGCTGTGACCGATGTAGCGAAAATGCTGCAGGCGGGAATGCAGCATGAAGAATAGACCGCCGCCGACCAGCAAGACGACCAGATGTGGGCCCCACATAAAGCTGGCGAACGCCGCCAGCGCCTGCTCGATCTCTGCCATCATTGGCGATTACCCTGTTTTTGTTTTGAGTGTTGTTCTGCTTGTTGTTCTGATTATAGGTTTAGCTGTTGCACTGCTGCTTTTGTTATTCCGTTTACTGTCCTACCGAACGCTTCCTACCTGTGGCAACTGCCCCCTCTCTGCGAGAGAAGCAAGTTCTTGTCAGGGAATGTTATCTGCAAAACGGAACTCAGCTGGTGGCTCAAGGCCGTGCAGGTGTTCAACAAAATAGTCCCAGCGTCGCCCCATAAAATAGCGCCGATTGCCGAAGCCGTGTCGCGCCTCTGGCAAGACCAACAGATCGAAATCCTTCTCTGCTTCGATCAGCGCCTGCACTACCAATAGCGTGTTGGTAGGCGGTACGTTGTCGTCCAGCATGCCGTGAGCGAGCAATAGCTTGCCTTCCAGATTTCCTGCCAGCAATTGATTCGCCTGATTGTCGTAGTTGCTGGTAGGTTGTCCGTCGGCGCCCGTCTCATCGTAATATTCAAGCAAGCCTTGCCACTTCTCGGCCCAATCGTCTTCGTAGTTGCGGTTGTCGTGGTTGCCCGCGCCTGACACGGCAACCTTGTAGAAATCCGGATAGCGCAGGATGCCGGCCGTCGAGGCAAAGCCCCCGCCGGAGTGCCCCCAGATGCCGACGCGGTCGAGATCCATGAAGGCATGGCGTTCAGCCAATTGGCGGATTGTTACTATCTGATCCGGCAGACCGTTATCACCCATGTTGCCGTAGTACGCGTCGTGAAACGCCTTGGAGCGGCCCGGTGTACCCATGGCATCGACTTCAACCACAATAAAACCGAGTTCGGCGAGTGCCTGCTTGTCGCCTCGCGAGGCACGGAACGAGCGTGTCCCGACACTGCCGGTTTGCGGTCCGGGATAGAGATAATTGAGCACCGGGTAGGAAAGGGAGGCATCGAGATTACTGGGTTGATACATCAGTCCATAGAGGTCGGTGATGTTATCTCGCGCCTTGACCGTGAAAGGAATCGGCGCCACCCACCCTGCTGCTTGCAGTGCGCTGATGTCCGCCAGTTCCAACTCCAGCAATTCTTCGCCCGCCCGATTGCGCAATACCGAACGCGGCGGTGTCGTGGGAGTGGAGACAGTGTCTGCAAAATAATTACCCCCATCTGACCAGCGAATCTCATGATGCCCCGCCTCGGCAGTCAGCAGTTCCAGCGTGTCGTCATCGAGACCTGCCCGATAGAGGTAATGAAAATAGGGATCGCCAGACTCACGATTGGAGCCGGTGAAATAGACCTGTCCGTTCTCGACATCGACCTGCTGGACGCGTAACACCGACCAGTTGCCGCTTGTGAGCTGCCGCTTCAATTCGCCTGTTGCCAGATCATAAAGATACAAGTGCCCCCAGTTATCGCGCTCGGAGAACCACAGGAATTCATTGCGCTCCGCTAGCAGACGCCAGTTGGCATCTCCCACTCCGCCCTCGTAGTAGGTTGCAACCGTTTCGTTAAAGACTTCTCTGACCGCACCGGTTTCGGGGTCGGCAACATGCAAGGTCGCCGATTTGTGATCGCGCGAGGAAGATACGAACGCGAGTTGCTCGCCATCGTCACTCCACTGCACATCGAGGAAAGTGCCATCGAAATCGGCAATGTGATCGGCGGTTGTGGAGCGATGTGCGTCGGGCGCCATATCAAGCCAGACACTGCGCGGTTCATCTTCCAGATGAATCACCAGCCGCTCGATCATGAAAATGTGTTCGTCACCGGGCAGCGGATACTTCCACGCGTCGAGCTCGGAATGCCCGACCTGAGTTGTATAGAGATACATCTCGCCGACTTCCCGGCCATCATGACGGAATGTCGCTATTTTGCTGGAGTCCGGCGACCACAACAGCACCGGGCGCTCATCACGAATCCAGCCTGCGTTGTTGGTGCCGTAGCCGTAATGCTCGATGCCATCGAAGGTAAGCTGCGTGCGCTCGTCTGTTTGCAGATTTCGCAACCAGAGATTGTGCTCATCGATGTAGACAGCTTTCGACCCATCGGGAGAAACAAACTCCGCGTCATCCGCGCTGGCGATCTGCTCCAGTGTGTAGTCATTCAGATCCAGCACATAGCGCTCGCCATCGAAATCGAATTCCAGGCTGGCGGCGCTACTGTCCAATGTGACTGACGACAGAGCGAGATCGTCAGCGTCGACCTCGTCGGCACCGGCCGCGCTCAACGCCGAGGCGAGCCGTGCACTATCAACAGCGGTGGTTTTCTCGGCAGTTGCCGGGTCGGCAATCAGCAGTTCGGAACCAGCGAGCGTGGACTTGCGATACACAAGACGCTCGTCGTCCTGCCAGTACCAGGAGAGGATATTGTCTGCCACCAGTTCATTGGTGTTCTGGGAGAGAAACTGTTCGGCACGCTCGTAATCCGCCATACCGATTGCAATGCCAGCGGGCTGCTCAATCGCCGCTTCGCTGCAGGCAGCGAGAATGAACGCCGGCAACAGCACTGCACTCGCACTGCGGGAGCCCCGAGACAGAAAGTTCAGGTCGTAACGCATGTCTACCTCCGCCTGCCAGACTCCCGGAGCGACCGCTCCGTGCTGCAATTGAATTACAGCAGAGAGTCGAGGATCAGATTTGTGGATTCGATAATGCGCTGATCGCGGGGACGCAGGTCGGGGCTAAAGGCGACACCCGTCAGGTGCTGCAGACCGAGGATATAGCGCACAGCAATCTCAGCGGCCTGTTCATCCGTGAATTGCTGATTCTTTTCTTTCACCATACCACGGGCGAATTCCTTCGAGAAAGAGACTGGCTTGCCATCGCGTGTCAGCAGCTTACCATCGTCACCGAGTCGCCAGAAGCGTGACGAGTCCATGGTGTATAACTCGTCAGCAGCGACGATGTTGCCCGAGGTGTTGATGCCATGTTCAGTCTTGGTATCCACCAGCACCATGCCGCGCTCGGAAAGATACTGCGACACCATGCCAAAGGCCATGAGTGAAGAGTTGCGAATCTGCGCATACTGGCCGGCAGTACAAATCCCGTTGTCGAACAGGTATTGCGTATCAATTGTCTCGTCTACCTCGTCCTTGGTGCTGGGCGTATCCATCAAATACGGCAGCACACCATTCGGTACGAGCTCAGCGACGGCGAGCTGGTGACCGGCATAGTTCAGTGTCGTCTCGCCGGCATCCTTCGCCTTGAGCCAATGCTGATAGAGTGAAGTGGAAGTCGAACTCTCGGCCATATAGAGGCGCAACACATTTTCGAGCTTCACCAGCTGCAGATTTTCTGCCGGAATTACTGTGGAGCTTGGAGCCAGCCCCTCGACGGCGAACTGGGAAGTCCCCAGCACATCCTTCACAAGCTGCAACATATGATCGTGATTGAACGCCAGCACCTGATCCTTGAATGGAATCGCGCCGCGATTCACATCATGCGTAGAGATGCGATTATTGCGAAACATCAGGCGAATTGGCTCACCGCTCGCAGTCTTCAACTGCTCACCAAACACTGAATCCGAGACCTTGCCCTCGAGCACGGTACAGCCTTGTAGACGGGGGATTTCGCCATCGGCTATCAGTTGTTTAATGGGTCGGCCTTCGTTGACCACGGCGCCATGGGATTGCACCAAATCGCGGATATCGTTCTCGTTAAGCATGGTATTCCTAGTGGTAAAACAGGTTACGTAAATTGCGGAAAAGAGACGAAGAATAGTGGAATCACTGAGGGACTACAAGACTGATCCAGCCGGAACAAGGCGTGGTCAGAGGCGCCACATTCCCTCCCACCGGTGGCATGCTAGCGCATTCAGCTACGCGTGTTCGGGTCCTGCCCTTCTCCGGAAGCACGGGGAATGTCGCTTTCGGATTCGACGATATAGTGAGGCCGTTGCTTTATTTCATCGTAGATTCTGGCGATATAGAGCCCTATCACGCCAAGGCTAACCATCAACAGACTACCGATCAGCAGTAGCAGCAGAATCACTGTGGTGAATCCGGTAACGGCAGCTCCACTTGCCCACTGATAAAGTGCGATACCGCCCAGTACGATGCTGAGCAGGAACATCAACACACCCATTACCGTGACCAGTTGCAGGGGCGCAGAGGAGATTGCAGACAGCGAACGTACGGAGTAGGCCAGCAGTTTGGCGATACTCCAGGAACTCTCGCCCATCCCCCGACTCGGCACGTCGAATGCAATTTGTCGCTTGGGAAAACCCAACCACTCAGTCATGCCGCGAAAAAATCGATTACGCTCCGGCATCTGTCTGAACGTAAGCACCACTTCCCTGTCCAGCAATTTGTAGTCACTCAGGTTTTCGATATCCAGACTGCTCATTGATCGCAGGCACACATAATAGAGTTTGGCGAAAAGGCGATACAGCAGCGACTCAGTTCCCCGGCTGGATTTGAAACCTTCGACCACCTTGTTGCCTTCCTGCCACGCGGCCAGCATCTCGGGGATTAACGCAGGGGGGTGTTGCAGATCACCATCAAGGACGATCACACAATCAGCGTCGCAGCGTTCGAGCCCTGCTGTAATCGCGGCTTCTTTACCGAAGCTGCGCGTGAAGCGGCAGAGCTGCAGAGAATACGCTTGTGGTTCGTAGGCGCGTATAGCCGCGACTGAATTATCGGTAGACCCATCATCGATCAGCAGCACATTGAACTGATACGCCGCAGCCAGCTCACCAAGCACGCGCTCCAACTCAGCAAACAAGCCACTGAGTGACAACTCCTCGTTCTTGATCGGGATCACGAGATCGACTGCCGGGGTGCTTGAAGCGTGTTCGGTCACTGCGCGTTCCAGAGAATCACTGTGTTATCGAATCGGGAAACTGCAGCGGCATCGCTTCCGAGAACCACCACTCATTTCCTCTGTTGACGAATAGCTGCACACGCTCGTTCGCTGTCGGCCTCGCCAGCACGCGTGAGAAGCGGGGCACAGGGACCGGGAACTTGCGATCGACAAAATAGACTCCACCCATAAAACCTTCTGGTATGTCGATGTGCCACTGAATGGCTTTATCCCTGAATTCAGGAGCAATTACAACCGATACCTCAGGGTCAACCCGGTTACATTGTGCCGCGAGTTGTTCTACCGATGCCAAATCACCGGCAGCATCAAACACGAGCAGTCGCGGCTGCGCTGTGGCCAATGCCACGAAACAATTGTGGGTCAGTTCCATCCCCGACAGCTGCAATGCAGCGAAGCTGTTTTGCAGATCGCCCTGCGTAAAGCTGAGCGGCACAAACACCACTTTATCGTCGAGCTCTGCATGATTGCGGATGAGATACTGAGTGATTTTATAGTCGACCGTAGCGGTAGAAGTCTCCCGCACCGCATTGGAGAACATTACCTGTGATAGCAGCACGGCAACGCAGAGTGAAACCAGTGCGAGCGTCTGGGTTTTGAGCGACCAGCGCACGGCATTGGCGAGTGCAACTCCGGCGCCCAGCGCGAGCATGGAATCGAACGCAAAGAACAACCTGTCAGCATGCATCTGCGGCTGCAGAAAGCCATGGGAAGCCGCCAATACCGGCAACAGCAGAAGGACTGCGATACCCATGTACTGGAACATCTGTCTCGCATTGAGCAATAACGCTGCCACGACAGCGATCCAGATCACAGCACGGGCAGTAAAATACCACTGAAAAAATCGCCACCAGGATGACAGGTCTACTTGCCAGAAGTACGTGAAGTAGCTGCTCCCCGTATCGCTGCCAGTCGGCAAACCCAACATGAAAAGCCGCCAGGGTAGATAAATCGCAGCGACCGCGATCACCAGACGCACCAGAAACCAATCACGCCGAAGCGCCGCCATCAGCACAAACAACACGAGCAGCAAGCCATAGACTTCTTTCGCGAGCAGGGACAGAAGCAGCAATCCCGCGCCGGCAATTTTGGCCTGTCGTGTCGCATCACGATCAGTCAGGCACAGCGCCGCGCCGAGCGCAAACACTGCCCCCAACAGATAATGGAAGTTATAGAAACGGGTGAGCAGCGTGGTGAGCTCCAAATTCGAAACCACCAATAACATCACCAGCCAGGGTGCCAGCGGATTACCGCTCAAGCGACTCGAAACCCGACCCGACAACACTACAACAAGCGTCAAAGTCAGCAACATGCCGAGCAGAAAGAAACGCGGCTCCAAACCGAAGACTTCGGCAATTAGCTTGTAGAATGTCTGCAGGAAGGGCGTGTAATTCGCCGCAGAGAGTTGCTGATAGGCGATCGGCTCAATGAAGGGAGCGCCCCATGAGAGGGTTGTGGCGACGCGCAGTAAATGCGAATCATCTTCAGAGAAGCTGGTCCAGGACAAAAACACGAACGCCAGACCAAAAACAAGCAGACTGGCGACTGCTATCGCAATTGATTTCACTGTACTGTTGTTTTGCGTATTGATGTTTAACGCTTTCATCGTCGGTACATTGCCAGGCATCGAAGTAATTGTTATCTAACGGACTGTTAAAGCATGGGTTCACTCAACAAATTTTTGATCTACTCCGCCATGGGTAGCATCGGATCGATCGGACACTTCAGCGTCCTGATCGCACTGGTAGAACTCTTCAACAGCTCACCACTGATGGCGTCCAGCCTGGGATTCGTGACAGGCGGAATCATCAACTACATTCTCAACTACAAAGTCACCTTCAACAGCACCAGCAAGCACACACTATCACTGCCAAAATTCACCGCAGTAGCCTTCCTCGGATTCTGCAGCAACGGCCTGATCATGTATGTAGGAACCGAAATCATGAACGGCCACTACCTCATAATCCAAATCCTAGCCGCACTGGTCACCCTCCTGCTCACCTTCACCTGCAACCGCCTCTGGACCTTCAAACACTAAGTCCAACACCACAAGCAAAAGCCAAGCAAACCCGATACTCGCAAGTACCCAAACCATTGATAACACAATGCGAGACAGTATGCCGGAAATACGGCACAGACGGTGTGAGTAAGAACACAGGAAAGAAAGCAACCGACTGCGGTCAGCAAAACAAGCTATTAGAACCAGCAGTCACTGCCAACACACATTAGTCACCCCTCACGCAGCCATTCTTCTTCCAAACAAAGCGCATGGACCCACAGGGAGGGAGCGTACAAGAACGTACGTGACCGACTAAGATCACTAAAAAGCAAATAACGAAATAAGAGAAACGATGCAGTCACTGCTAGCACGGATTTTTCACTCCTCGCGCAGCCATTTTTTCCCTAGACAAGGCGCTCGATCCCGCAGGGAGGGAGCGTACACGAAAGTACGTGACCGACTGAGGACAGCGGGCAACGCGGTATAGGGGAAAAAGGGCTTTCGAGATTGGCAGTCACTGCCAGCGCGGATTTTTCTCTCCTCGCGCAGCCATTTTTCTTCCAGACAAGGCGCATGGACCCGCAGGGAGGGAGCGTACACGAAAGTACGTGACCGACTGAGGACGCCAGGCAACGCGGTATGGGAGAAAAAGGGCTTGCGAGATTTGCAGTCACTGCCAGCGCGGATTTTTCACTCCTCGCGCAGCCATTTTTTCCCTAGACAAGGCGCCCGATCCCGCAGGGAGGGAGCGTACACGCCAGTACGTGACCGACTGAGGACAGCGGGCAACGCGGTATAGGGGAAAAAGGGCTTGCGAGGTGGGAAAAATTGGTGCCGCCACCAAGAGTCGAACTCGGGACCTGCTGATTACAAGTCAGCTGCTCTACCACGGCTGAGCTATAGCGGCACGGTAAGGAGATATTTAAAGGCTTCCTTGTCGCCTTCTACTACGACCGCTGACGCGGTCAGCTGCTACTCTCAAACTACGGCTGAGCTATAGCGGCACATACAGGTTTTGAAAGAAAAACGGAGACACCTGAACCCTCCATTCCCTGCCCAAGTAGTCTACTACCCCAGACAGGCGGGGCATAGTACACAAAATGATTTATCGGTTCAACACAAAAAACACCTTCCCAGGCCCTCTTTTTGGGCACGATTCTGGTCACGTTTTTCCCGCCCAATCCGCCCCAAAGCCGCGTAAACCCTACCAACTGCTGGAGGACTATTACATAATCGGGACTGACCTGACATTTTGACTCGCGCTCGACTACCGAGCCCGCAAGGAGGCAGTCCACGGAACGTGGCTCTATGACCAGCCTGACCACCCTAGCCGTTTGGCGAGATTTGTCCGAACACGCCGAGGCATTCCGCAAGCAAGACTATCGACTCGCCGACAGCCTGCACAGCCAGCCCAACAGGTTCGCTGAGTTGTCCCTCAGTATGGATGACATGCTGCTGGACTACTCCAAGAATCTGATCGAGCAGAGCACTCTGGACCTGCTGCTTACTCTCGCCCAGGAGCGGCAATTGCCAGAGGCCATTGCTGCCATGTTTCGCGGTGATGAGATCAACAACACCGAACACCGCCCCGCCTTGCATGTCGCGCTGCGACAACCCGCAGCGACCGCATCGCATCCGGAAGTCACAGAGACTCTCGAGCGCATGGAGTCCTTCGTCACCGCGATTCGCGACGGCAAGTGGAAGGGTCACACGGGCAAGCCCATCAAGGCAGTTGTGAATATCGGGATCGGTGGTTCGGATCTGGGGCCGGTCATGGTGAGCGATGCGCTCAATGAATTCGCAGATGGCAAACTCGATGTGCGCTTCGTCTCCAATGTCGACCCTGTCCATCTGCAGCGCACGCTCAAGGGGCTCGACCCGGAGGCCACCCTGTTCATCATCGCGTCGAAATCATTCACGACTCTGGAGACCCACCAGAACGCAGCCGCTGCACGGCGCTGGTTTCTCGCCCACAGCAAGGATGAAGAGGCTATCGCGCAACATTTCGTCGCGATAAGCACCAACCTCGCAGCGGCAGCCGAATTCGGCATACCCGAGGATAACCTGTTTCCGATGTGGGACTGGGTAGGCGGTCGTTACTCGCTGTGGTCTGCTATCGGCTTGCCGCTCGCCCTCGGACTGGGGATGGCCAATTTCCGTGCGCTGCTGGCAGGCGCACACGCCATGGACGAACACTTTCGCAGCGCCGAACTCCGACACAATATGCCGGTGATCATGGCCCTGCTCACCGTGTGGTACACGGGCTTCTTTGCGGCACACAGCACGGCTGTTGTGCCCTATAGTCAGCCGCTGAATCTATTCCCTGTCTACCTGCAGCAGCTCTATATGGAGAGCCTGGGTAAGCGCGTTGACCGAAACGGCGCCCCTGTCAGCAGCAACACAGGAGAAGTCGTTTGGGGAACAGCCGGCACCAACGGCCAGCATTCCTATTTCCAGCTCTTTCATCAGGGCACCGAGTTTATTCCGGTGGATTTCATCGCCGTCGCCGAACCCGGCGTCGCGGACAACAATGAGGCCCATCAACACCTGCTGGCCAACTGTCTCAGCCAGAGCCTCGCCCTCATGACAGGCACGCCAGACGAGACTGATCCCCACAAACAGATTCCGGGCAATCGCCCCAGCAATACGCTGGTGTTGCCGCGCCTTGATCCTTATTATCTCGGCAGCCTGATCGCCCTGTACGAACACAAGGTCTATGCCCAGAGCGTTATCTGGGGCATCAATGCCTTCGATCAATGGGGCGTCGAGTTGGGTAAGAAATTATCGAAGACACTGTTCGAGGCATTGCAAACCTCGAACACAGCAGACGAACTGGATCCCTCCAGTCGCGGCCTGATCAGCACAATAAAAAGATTGGCAGAGTGAGCAATGATTGAGCTGTTGAAAGACAAGATTGTCGTAGGAAGTGAAGAGTGGTGTGCCTTGCCAGAGCTGGGCATCCCTGCCGTCAAGGCGCGCGTGGATTCCGGCGCCAAGACCTCGTCTCTGCATGCATTCAACATCCGCGCTTTCAAGCGTGGCGGCGTGTCCTGGGTCAGCTATGAGCTCCACCCCATTCAGCACAATCGCAAGATCATCGTGCGTTGCGAGTCCGAAGTCGTCGACCGGCGCATGGTGAAAAGCTCAAGCGGTGTTGCCGAGAAGCGCTATGTAATCAAGACGCGACTCGAGCTGTCCGGGCATAGCTGGGAAACCGAAATCACCCTCGCAAATCGCGACTCCATGGGCTATCGCATGCTGCTCGGGCGAGCGGCCATGCTCGATCGCATTCTGGTCGATCCTTCCGCGAAACAATTATGCGGCTCAATCTCCCGCGACAAGAGCGAACGGCTCTATGGCCAGACTTCGCACGGCCTGCAGGGTCTGAAACTCGGCCTGCTGGCGAGCAACCCCCGGCTGTACAGCAATCGTCGCATTATTGAGGCCGCCGAAGAGAGGGGTCATGAGATCCACTTTATCGACATCAAGCAGTGCTATATGAAGCTCGATGCCGAGAATCCGGAGATTCATTTCGGCCGCGGGCAAACACTGAACGATTTCGATGCGGTGATTCCGCGCATCAAATCCGAGATCGCCATGTTCGGCTGCGCCTTGTTGCGTCAGTTCGAAAACGTCGGCATTTACACACTCAATTCGGCGGAAGCGATCGGCCGCACGCGGGACAAATTGCATAGTATCCAGACACTGCTCGAACACGGCGTCAGCTTGCCTGCCAGCGCGGCCGCCAACACGCCGATGGATATCCCGGATCTGACCGACATGGTCGACGGTTTTCCGCTGGTCGTGAAAGTGGCACAGGGCTACAAGGGAGACGGTGTTGTGCTGGCCGAAACGGCAGCGGACGCCGACACCATCATCGATGCGTTCAAGGACGTGAACGCCAACCTGCTGATTCAGAAGTTCTTCAGCGAGTCTGGCGGCAAGGACCTGCGCGTGCTCGTGGTCGACGGCAAGGCCGTCGCCGGAGTCGAGAGCAATACCCTGCGTGATGCCTCGGGCGCGAATTTGCAACGCGGCAGCTCAACCAGCCCGGCGCGGCTGAACAGCCCCGAACGGCGCCTTGCGATCAAGGCAGCCAAGGCACTGGGTCTCAAGGTGGCTGGGGTGGACATGATTCGCACCAACGATGGACCGAAGGTGCTGGACATTCACGCATCGCCTAATTTACGTTATGTGGAAAACACCAGCGGCAAGGATCTTGCGGGACTATTGATTCACGCCGTTGAGAAGAAGCTGAAATGGAAGCGACCGCTAATCGTCAAGGACAATTGACGCAACAATCGACCTGACGACCACCTGGCGGTTGATCAAGCACAGGAGCCAGCGACGGTGACTGAATTGGTGCAACTGCGCGGCGGCACACCGGCCGACGAGACCTGGCTCTTTGAGCTCTTTCGCAGCACCATGCAATCCTATATCGCTGCTGCCTGGGGATGGGAAGAGCTCCTGCAGCGAGAAGGCTTTACTACCTCACTACCCGCCCGCGAATTTCAGATACTCGAACAGAATGGCACGGCCATTGGCAGCTATCACCTGAAGCAACATCCTGATGGGCTAACCTTGAATATGATCCTCGTAGAACCGCGCTGGCAGCGGCAGGGCTTCGGTCGCATCATGATGCAGACAGTGCAGGATCGTGCCCGGGAACTCGATCTTCCCGTACGACTGCGTGTGTTGCAGAGCAACCCTGCCGTGCATTTTCACGAGCATTGTGGATTCACCGTGGTCAATCGCGATGACCACAGTCTGGAGATGCGCTGGATGGCGCGTAAGGGCGGCGCATAGGGCAAGCGCTACAGCGCAAGCAGCTGGTAATGCTCAACCGCCGGGAAAGGATCGTAGAAATGATGCAGTAGCTGGCGCCAGGTTTGATACTCGGCGGATCCGCGGAAGCCTTCGGTGTGGTCCTCCAGAGTCTCCCACTTCACCAGCAACAAATACTGGTTGTCCACTTCCATACACTTCTGCAGCTCGTGAGAGAGATAGCCTTTCTGGCTGGCAATGATCGACTGTGCCTCGGCGAAGGCATTCTCAAACTCGGCCGCATGACCTGGCTTGACGTTGAGTACTGCGACTTCGAGGATCATCTTTTCTGGCGCCTGCCTTCCTGTGAATGGTTTCTCGAGCGATTAATTACTCTGACAAATAACAGCTGCCAGCGCTGCATGGTGTCGTAGTGTGCCTGACCGGAAGCCTGAGCTAGGCGAGCCGTGCCCCGTTTGGCACTTTCTGTTCCGGCATGGCCAGTACCACCGCATTGTCTTCGCGATGAAAACCCGTCACCAGACACTCTGACATGAAGGGCCCGATCTGCTTTTTCGGAAAATTGATTACCGCCACCACCTGACGGCCTAACAGATCTTCCTTGCTGTAGAGGTCGGTAATTTGCGCACTGGACTTGCGCTGACCGATCTCTTCACCGAAGTCCACGACCAGTTTCCAGGCGGGGCGACGCGCTTCAGGAAACTCGTCCACAGCGATAACGGTTCCTACGCGAATCTCGACTTTCTGAAAGTCGTCCCAACTAATCTCTTCCATCGTATTCCCCTGTGCGTCCGCGGCTGTGGACGTGCTACTTGTCCTGATTCAAAACGTAGGTGTGAGCCGTCGTGATATCGCCAGAGGCGGTGCGAATCGGCGCGATAGTGCGCAGATAATCGCCTCCTTCGAATTCATCCAACTCCGGCCAGAAGCTCGGCAAGTCGCTCGAGCAAAACAGGAAGCCCGCAACGTCTTCACCATCCGGGCCCGCATCGAGAATGAGCGCTGGGTAGCCATTGGTCGCGCCCCATCCTTCAGGGCACATTCGACCTCGCGCGGTGGCCGGTTCCCAGGCCCCGGAGAGGCCGGCCAGAATATGCGCGTTGCTGCGCCCCGGCGCGAGGGTGCCGTAAACAAACAAACGGCAATCGACTTGCTCTGCCAGCATTGATTCTGCGTCCATCCACTCTACCTGCCTGGTTTCAGTTCTGATCAACCAATTGATGAAACCGGGATTGTAATCGCAGGCGGCTACATATGCGCCAATAATTCGCCTGTCTTGCGACGCATCAGCGCTTCATCAGCACGCGCCTCGACATTAAGCCGCACTACGGGCTCGGTATTGGACATACGCAAATTGAATCGCCAGTCGCCGAAGGCCATGGACAGGCCGTCGGTGTGGTCGATGGAGTTGGCATCTGTTGCATAGTGTTGCTCGATCTTTTTGAGCAAGGCGGGCGGATCTTCGATCTCGCTATTGATCTCGCCGCTCGCAGGAAAGGCCAGCATGCGTTCGTCCACCAGTTCGGCCAGCGTCTTGCCCTGCTTGCTCATCAATTCGACTACGAGGAGCCAGGGCACCATGCCGCTGTCGCAGTAGAAGAAATCGCGAAAATAATGATGCGCACTCATCTCGCCGCCATAGATCGCATCTTCTTCGCGCATGCGCTCCTTGATGAAGGCATGACCGGTCTTGCACTGAATCGCCGTACCGCCATGCGCCTTGGCAATCTCTATCGTATTCCAGGTCAAACGCGGATCGTGTACCACTTTTGAGCCGGGCGCTTTCTCAAGAAAAGCCTGCGCCAGCAGGCCCACAATGTAGTAGCCCTCGATGAATCGCCCATTGGCATCGAAAAAGAAACACCGATCAAAGTCGCCGTCCCAGGCAATGCCGAGGTCCGCACCGTGCGCCTTGATCGCCTCGACGGTCGGCGCGCGATTTTCTTCGAGCAATGGATTGGGCACGCCGTTGGGAAAATTACCGTCGGCTTCGTGATGCACCTTGATGAATTCAAACGGCAAGTGCTGTTCGAGCATATCGATCACTGGTCCTGCTCCACCATTGCCAGCATTGCACACGATTTTCAGCGGCTTGAGTGCTGCCACCTCTGGATAGGTCAGCAAGTGCTCGATATAGGCGGGCCGGGTGTCCACCTCGGATACTGCGCCTTTGCGCTCCACTGCGCCATAGGCGTTGGCCTCAGCCAGGGCCTTGATCTCACTCAGGCCAGTGTCGCCACTAATCGGCTTGGAGTTATCGCGCACCAGTTTCATGCCGTTGTAGTCCTTGGGATTGTGACTCGCCGTCACCACGATACCGCCGTCGACCCCGAGGTGCGAAGTCGCAAAATAGATCTCCTCGGTTCCACACTGACCGATGTTGATCACATCGGCACCACCATCGGTAAGCCCTTCGGTCAACGCGGCACAGAGCTCTGCGCTGGTAAGTCGAATATCGTAGCCGACTACTACTTTCTCAGGCGCCAGGTATTCCACATAGGCGCGACCAATACGGTATGCGATATCCACATTCAGCTGATCAGGAATCCGCCCCCGGATGTCATAGGCCTTAAAACAGGTAATCTCTGAACTCACGAAATTCTCCAACTCATTTCAAATTCCAACTTACAGGTTGCGCCAGAAAGTACCCGAGTGCTGTTCAGGCACCGCTCGTTCCCAGGCAGCTCATCTGGCCGAAACAGCGTCTCCTGGCTACAACGACCCTGTCGATGCAGGACTACTGGGCAGTCTTGCCTTTCTGGTAGGTAAAATTGGTGGCCTCGATAAAGCCATCCACGCTACCGCAGTCGAAGCGTCTGCCTTTGAATTTATAGCCCAGCACCCTGCCCTGCTTCGCCTGCGTCAGCAAGGCATCGGTGATCTGCATCTCGCCATTCTTGCCCGGCGGTGTGTCGCGAATAATCTGATAGATATCCGGCGTGAGTATATAGCGACCGATGATCGCCAGATTGCTCGGCGCTTCCTCTACAGGCGGCTTCTCCACCATATCGCTGATTCGATACAGGCCATCCTCTATTTCCTCACCCGCGATCACGCCGTAGCGAAACACCTCGTCTTGCGGGACTTCTTCGATGGCCACAATACTGCACTCGTGCTGCTCGTATAGCTTCACCATCTGCGTCAGCACCGAGTCACCCTCGTCATTCACGCAGTAGTCGTCTGCCAGTATCACCGCAAAAGGCTCATTGCCGATCAATTCGCCGCCCACCAGGATTGCATGACCCAGGCCTTTCATTTCTACCTGTCGCGTGTACGAGAACGAACAGCGATCGATAATCTGGCGCGTGTCGTCCAGCAGGGCTTCCTTGTCTGAGCCTGCGATCTGATGTTCCAACTCGTAGCTGATGTCGAAATGATCTTCGATTGCTCGCTTGCCACGCCCGGTGACGATAGCAATACCGGTGATGCCGGCGCTCATCGCCTCTTCAACGCCGTATTGGATCAGCGGCTTGGTGACGATAGGCAGCATCTCTTTCGGCATGGCCTTGGTGGCGGGGAGAAAGCGTGTGCCGTAGCCGGCAGCGGGGAACAGACATTTTTTAATTACTGACATTGTTGAATCCAGATTCTGTGACTTAAAGGATTTACAGACTCGATCGACAGTCAGTGACGGGCTTAGTTCGTCCTGCCGTAGCGGTCCTCAAACCTCACGATATCGTCCTCACCCAGGTAGTCGCCGACCTGCACCTCGATCACCTCGAGCACAGCGGTCTCCCGGTTCACCAAACGGTGCTTCGCACCGAGCGGGATGAAGATTGATTCGTTGACTTGCAATTCCTGTTCCTGCTCTCCGCAGGTCACAATCCCCTTGCCTTTGATGACCGTCCAATGTTCTGCCCGATGATGGTGCATTTGCAAGGACAAGGCTGCACCAGGATTGACCACGATATGTTTGACCTGATACCCGGATCCACTGGCCAGCGACTGAAATGAGCCCCAGGGCCGATGCACGAGGGTGTGCACGTCCACTTCAGGGCGCTGCTTGCCCTGCAGTTGGGCGACGATCTGCTTCACTTCCTGACTGCGCTTCTTGTCAGCCACCAGCACGGCATCCGGAGATTCGACTATCACTATCTCGTCGAGCCCTACCGCCGCGACCAGACGCGATCGGGCCTGAATATAGCTGTCGCGGACACCTTCAGTGACGACGTCTCCGCTCAGCACATTGCCCTCATCGTTTTTCTGCTCGCTGTCCCATAGCGAATCCCAGGCGCCCAGATCACTCCACCCTGCATCGAGTGGTACGACTGCTGCCGCGCGCGTCTTCTCCATCACGGCGTAGTCAATCGATTCGCCCCGACAGGCCGCGAATTGTGCTTCGGGGATGAGCTGGAAATCCTGCCCGGGCACCATGGCTGCATAGGCGTCGGTACAGCTGGCGCTGATGTCAGGGGCGTGTGTGGCGAGTTCGCTCAGCACATCGGCCGCTCGAAACAGAAACATGCCACTGTTCCAGAGATAACATCCTTCGGCAAGATATCCTTTGGCAGTCTCTTCGTCAGGCTTCTCGACAAACTGCTCAACCTCGCGCGCTTTAAGTTGCGAGTCCGACGCGAGGGTATTGCCACTTCTGATATAGCCGTAGCCCGTTTCTGGGCTACCTGGCACTATTCCGAATGTGACCAATCTGCCCTGACTACTTTGTTCCAGACCGGCAAACACCGCTGCATGAAACGCTGGCACATCGCTTATCGAATGATCCGAGGGCAGTACCAGTAATTCGCCGTCGGCGTCACGCTCCATGACCCATTGTGCCGCGATGGCAACTGCGGGGGCTGTACTGCGCCCGACCGGCTCAAGGAGGATCACCGCATCGTCATAGCCGAGCTGACGCAGCTGCTCAGCCACCAGAAAGCGTTGTTCGTGACCACACAGAACGATTGGCGAGTGCAGATCCGGCAAATCGCGCAAGCGTTTCAAGGTGTTCTGGAAAAGCGAGGAATCCTGATTGGGGAAATGAACGAACTGTTTCGGAAGCGAAGCCCTGGACAGTGGCCACAGACGTGTCCCTATGCCGCCAGCCAGAATGACAGGGTATAACATATTTTTCACCGCAGATTACGTGGCGGCTATGGTAGCAAACAGGTGCTACAAAATCCCACCGCTAGATACGCGCGCAGCCTTGCGGAGCCGGTATTTCGCCATTTTCAGGTCGATTATTTGCCACCGTCACGATAAACTCGCAGCCCTTGTTCAGATGGCCCGATGGGCGCGTTAGAGACTATGAAAGAAATGAATGAAAACTTCGTTCCCCAGAGCTCCTACGAGATGGACCAGCTGGTGGAATGCGGCTATGGCAGACTGTTTGGGCCTGGCAACGCCAAACTGCCTGTCAATGAAATGCTCATGCTGGATCGCATCACGCACATCAGTGCTGACGGAGGCGCATACGGCAGAGGCCAAATTATCGCTGAACTCGATATCAACCCCGATCTGTGGTTTTTCAAATGCCACTTCCCGGGTGATCCGGTCATGCCTGGCTGCCTCGGTCTGGACGCGTTGTGGCAGCTGGTGGGCTTCTTCCTGGGTTGGAGTGGCCACCCAGGCAAGGGCCGAGCACTGGGTGCCGGCGAAGTGAAATTTACCGGAGAGATCCTGCCAACAGCGAAAAAAGTGACTTATGACCTGTCCATCAGCCGCACCATCAACCGGAAGTTGGTTATGGGTATCGCCGATGGTACTGTTGCAGTCGATGGTGACGTAATCTATACCACCAAGGCCCTGAAAGTCGGCCTGTTTACTCCAGAAAACGCATTTACACCTGCCAAGGATTGAGGACACTATGCGACGTGTAGTAGTTACCGGAATCGGTATTGTTTCCTGCCTCGGTAATAATAAGGAAGCGGTACTGAGTTCGTTGCGAGAGGGGCGCAGCGGCATCAGTCATAACCAGTCCTATGTGGACATCGGCATGCGCAGCCATGTCAGCGGTACAGTAAAAATCGATACCGCTGAGCTGATCGATCGCAAGATTCTGCGCTTTATGGGTGATGCTTCGGCCTACAGCTATTTATCCATGCAAGAGGCGATCGCCGATGCGGGCCTGAGCGAAGACGAGGTCTCCAATGAGATGACCGGCATCGTTGCAGGTTCCGGTGGTGGCTCGCCCGAAGACCAGCTCGAGTCAACTGACATTCTGCGCGACAAGGGTCTGCGCCGGGTTGGTCCGTACCGCATTCCACGCACCATGAGCAGCTCGGTGTCTGCCTGTCTGGCGACGCCGTTCAAGATCAAGGGCGTGAACTATTCCATTTCCTCTGCCTGTGCGACCAGTGCGCACTGCATCGGCAACGGCGCAGAGCTGATCCAGATGGGCAAACAGGATCGCGTGTTTGCCGGTGGCGGCGAGTCCGAGCACTGGACGATGTCGCACATGTTCGACGCCATGGGCGCTCTCTCGACCAAATACAATGACACGCCAGAGAAGGCCTCTCGCGCCTTTGATGCGGACCGCGACGGTTTCGTGATCGCCGGCGGTGGCGGCATGCTCGTGCTGGAAGCGCTGGAAGTGGCACAGGCCCGGGGCGCGAAGATCTACGCGGAAATTACCGGCTACGCTGCAACCTCCGACGGCTACGACATGGTCGCGCCCTCGGGTGAAGGCGGCGCGCGCGCCATGCGCATGGCCACCCGCGGCCTGGAAGGCGCTGTTGACTACATCAATACCCACGGCACCAGCACGCCAGCGGGCGATGTCTCTGAGCTGAATGCCATCCGCTCCGTATTTGGTAAGGCCGTACCGCGCATCAACTCCACCAAGTCCCTCAGCGGACACTCACTGGGCGCCGCGGGCGTGCAGGAAGCCATTTACAGCCTGCTGATGCTGGAGCATGATTTCATCGCGGCATCCGCCAATATCGACACGCTGGATGAAGTAGCCGAGGGCTTGCCAATTGCACGCGAGCGGATCGACAATGCCGGTCTCAAGCGCATTATGTCCAACAGCTTCGGCTTCGGCGGTACCAACGCCTGTCTGGTAATGGATCGCTTTAGCGAGTGATGTGCGGAAGATAACGCGGCGCTTTCTGGTCCGTTAATTATGGCTTATCACAACCTCTGGATTCGTCTCCTCAGCCTGGCTTTTCTGCTGGGCTGCTCCGGTGCTGCTCATGCGCAATTCGGCGGCAGCTCGCTCGACCGGCTCGGCGGGGAAGAACGCCCGACGCCACTCAGCCTCGAAGAGGCCTTTCCCTACTATGTGAGTGAAATCGGCGAGGGCGAGTACCGTGTCACCTGGACACCCGCGCGCGGGCACTATCTCTATCGCCATGCCTTCGCATTTGGGCTGCAGCTGGGCGAGGATGAGGAGGCTGAACCATTGCCATTTGAGGTGCCACAAGGTCTGCCCAAATCCGACCAGTTCTTCGGCGACATCGAAGCCTATTATGATGATGTCAGCGCCACACTGACGCTGCCGGCCACGGTTCCGTCCGAGGCCTTTATCATCATTGAGTTCCAGGGCTGTGCCGACTGGGGCTTCTGCTATCCGCCACAACGCCAGGCCTTTGCGCTTCTGCCCTGATCTACGCCAATTTCACTGCGAAAATCCGGAAAAAGTACGTGAAACCCACGCTAATTTCTGAGAAAATGCGGCGAAAATTGACTATCGAGTGCTCCACTCACTAGTCATGCAAGCTGGCCTGTCCCAGCAAAACCAATAACAAGCGCGAACTATCATCATGGCAAGCATTCTGGCCCTGCACGGCCCCAATCTGAATTTGTTAGGCCACCGTGAGCCGCACATCTATGGCTCGGATACGCTGGACGACATCAATCAGCGCCTCGCCGCGCAATGCGAGCAAGCCGGACACCAGTTCCAGCATTTGCAGAGCAATAGCGAAGGCGAGCTGATCGACCGTCTGCATCTGGCGCGAACCGACGGAACTGCATTCATTCTTGTCAATTTCGGTGGCTTCACGCACACCAGCGTCGCCCTGCGCGATGCCATGCTCGCTACTGAGCTGCCTTTCATCGAGGTTCACCTGTCCAACCTGCATGCCCGCGAATCGTTTCGGCACAAGTCGTATTTCGCGGACATCGCTGTGGGCAGCATCGTCGGTTTGGGCGCACAAGGCTACGAGCTGGCTTGCCAGGCGGCCATCAGTCGAATCTAGTCATTGGTCACAAGAAAATAACCACATTCTAAATTCCGGGAAGTATCTATGGACATAAGAAAAGTCAAAAAACTGATCGAGCTGCTTGAAGCTTCTGACGTTGCCGAGATTGAGATCAAGGAAGGCGAAGAGGCCGTACGCATTTCGCGCGCCTCAACGATAGCCCAAGCTCCCGTCGCGGCGCCTGTTGCAGTGGCTGCGCCCGCACCGGCGCCAGCGGCTGCTGAAGCAGCACCTGGGAACGATGTCGGCAAATCCGGCACCCCTGCCGTCAAAGGCAAACTGATCAATTCGCCCATGGTCGGCACGTTCTACCGCGCCCCCTCTCCTTCATCGCCCCCCTTTGTTGAAGTGGGCACACATGTGAAAGCTGGCGATGTGGTGTGTATTGTGGAAGCAATGAAGATGATGAACCAGATCGAGGCTGACCACTCCGGTGTTGTCGAAGCGATTCTGGTAGAAGATGGTGAGCCGGTCGAATTCGATCAACCACTCATTTCCATTGTCTGATTCATTACTGATTCCGAGTTAATCACATGCTTGAGAAAATCCTGATTGCCAACCGTGGCGAGATTGCTCTTCGAGTTCTGCGCGCCTGTAAGGAACTTGGCATCAAAACCGTTGCAGTCCACTCCACCGCCGACAAGGACCTGATGCATGTGCGTCTGTCCGATGAGTCGGTGTGTATCGGGCCGCCCAGCCCAATCGAAAGCTACCTGAACATCCCGGCGATCATCAGCGCGATGGAAGTCACCGATGCCGATGCCGTGCATCCAGGCTACGGCTTCCTGTCCGAGAATGCCGATTTCGCCGAACAGGTCGAGAACAGTGGCTTCATTTTTATTGGTCCCCAGGCCGAAACGATTCGCCAGATGGGCGATAAGGTCTCGGCGATCGAGATCATGCGCGAAGCCGGCGTACCGACGGTGCCAGGCTCCAATGGCCCGCTGAATGAGGACAACGACCGCACACTGCGCCTGGCGCGAGAAATCGGTTATCCGGTCATCATCAAGGCTGCCGCCGGTGGCGGTGGTCGCGGCATGCGCGTCGTGCATAACGAAGCCGCACTGCTCAAAGCCATTTACGTCACCCAGACTGAAGCCAAGTCCTTCTTCGGCGACGGCACGGTCTATCTGGAAAAATTCCTCGAGAATCCACGGCACGTGGAGATCCAGGTCATCGGTGACGGCCAGGGCAATGCGATTCACCTCGGTGACCGTGACTGCTCACTGCAGCGTCGTCACCAAAAGGTATTGGAAGAAGCCCCTGCACCGGGCATTCCCGACGAGATTCGCAACAGCGTCGCGGACACCTGTATTCAGGCTTGCAAGAACATGAAATACCGCGGCGCGGGCACGCTCGAGTTCCTCTACCAGGATGAGAGCTTTTACTTCATCGAGATGAACACCCGCGTTCAAGTTGAGCATCCAGTCACGGAGATGGTCACCGGCGTAGACATCGTCAAGGAACAACTGCGCATTGCCGGCGGCGAACCGCTGTCTCTGACGCAAGAAGATGTGAAGATTTCCGGCCACGCCTTCGAGTGCCGCATCAATGCAGAGGACCCGAAGAGCTTCATCCCGAGCCCCGGACTGGTCAAGCTGTTCCATGCGCCAGGCGGCCCGGGCATTCGCGTCGACTCGCACCTGTACAGTGGTTACAACGTACCTCCTTACTATGATTCATTGATCGCCAAACTGATCAGTCACGGCAACAGCCGCGAACAGGCACTGGCTCGTATGCAGATCGCCCTCGACGAGATGCTGATCGACGGCATCAAGAGTAATACAGCGCTGCAGCGCGATCTCGTGCGTGATGCTGAATTCCAGAAAGGGGGTGTCAATATCCACTATCTGGAACACAAGCTGAACGGCTAATCGCAAGTCGATGTGGCAACAGCTCACAATCCGGGTGCGCTCGGCTGACGCCGAGCCTCTGGAAGAAGAGCTGTTCGCCGCAGGCGCTGTCTCCATCAGTTATCTGGACGCCGAAGACCAACCGGTCTTTCAAGAAGAGCCAGGTAGCACACCTTTATGGGACAACAGCGTCCTGCTCGCTCTCTTCCAGCAGGACACCAACCTCGACTCACTGCTTGCTACGCTGCGACAACATCCCGCCATCGCCAATGCTGACACTCTGGCCATAGAACAGGTCGAAGATCAGGCCTGGGAAAGAAGCTGGATGGACAGCTTCGCGCCTATTCAGTTTGGCAACAGACTGTGGGTCTGCCCGAGTTGGCAGGAACCGCCTGACCCGGAAGCAACCAATATCCTGATGGACCCCGGGCTGGCTTTCGGCAGCGGCAGTCACAACACCACTGCTTTGTGTCTGCAGTGGCTTGAACAAACCGATCTCACCGGCAAGACCGTGATCGACTACGGCTGCGGCTCAGGCATTCTGGCAATTGGCGCAGCTCTGTTGGGCGCGTCCACGATTATCGCAGTGGACAACGACCCCCAGGCGGTCCTGGCAACGCTGGACAATAGCCAGCGCAACGGCCTGGATCTCGAACACTTCCACACCTATCTGCCCGAGGCGATACCCGACAGCCTTATTGCCCAGCCTGCTGACATTCTGATCGCCAATATACTTGCCGCGCCGCTGGTCGAGCTGGCGGGGCGCTTCAGGGAACTGCTGCTTCCGGGTGGCAAGCTGGTGCTCTCCGGCTTGCTGGATACCCAGATCGATGACGTCATGGCAGCCTATGCAAATTGGGTGGAATTCAACACCCCCACTCTGGACGCCGAGTGGGTTCGCCTCGACGGCATCCGCAAGGCGTGAACTGTCTCGCGCATTGGCCTACAATCCCAAGCACTACAACAATCACGCGATAGGCCATGTCGTTTCGCATTACCCAGTGCCCTGCCTGTGAATCCACCTTTCAAGTCACCGCCCGAATCCTCGAGTCGGCTGGAGGAAAGGTGCGCTGCGGCGCGTGTCTGTCGATTTTTGCCGCAACCGAAAACCTGCTGGAACAGGACGAAGAATTACTCGATGAATCCGAGTCCGTATTCGTTGCCAGCAACCCCGATGAATTCTTCAATCCCTCGACCTTTCTGACACGACAAGCCTTGCAGGATGCTTTACGAGCCAGCGAGCAAGAACAGGCAACAAGTGAAGACGCGAATGCCGCTCAGGATGCGGATGATTTAACGAGCAGCATTGCCACGTCAGCACCGCCAATCAGTTCAGACGAGCCCGCAGAGATTGCAGCCGAGCAGAGCGATGTCGAGACCGTGCCTGCTGAAGAACAGGCATTCTTTGCAGCAGTCGAGGCGTCCCTGCAGCAGACAGCGGACGAATCTGCTGATCAGCCTGTAGCAAGCAGCGAGAACGCGGAATTAGTTGTCGACGATTCGGCCAACGAGTCCGAGCCTGCCACAGAGGAAACCTCCACTGACAGGCACGACGCAGCGGACGAGGTGGACGCCGCGGGAGAGCACGCAGACTTTCAGGTTGCAACACCAGAGCAAGACAGCGGGTCGGATAAGTCTGTAGAGAGCACTCAAGCCTCGGCCTTCAATGCGGCACTCGATGAGGCAGTTGCCGAGTCACGTGACGACCCTGCTGAAGACAGTTCAGGCGGCGCACCAGAGAACACACCGGTTGATTCTCACGCCGACAGTGTCGACATAGCTGCCGACCCAGTTACTGACCCAGCTATTGATCAGCCTTTCGATCAACCTATCGATCCACCCAGCGACTCAGCAGCGGCGGACCAGCAATCAAGCCGCAGCCAGCCCTCGCCCTATTCACCATACTCCCCCCATTTGCCGCCGCGGGAGTTCGATGATCATTCGCCAGAGGCGTTCCGGCTGCATGCCAGTTTCTCTGTTGAGACGGCACCCTATTCCGCTGCTCCTGCCGAGCCAGAGCAGGACACTGAAACTACCGCCGTGGAATCGAGTCAGCATGATGACGATTCGGCGTTTAACGACGCGCTCAATGCGGGCTTCGAAGATGAGACAGCGACACAGGTTGACCTGATTGCTGCCAGTGACGATGCGGCACTGGCCGAGTCCTTGCAGTCTGCGGACGACCTTGACTGGACGCTGAGCGAGGATGCCGCGGAACAGTCAGATGCTGAATCGTCGGATCTTCCTGATGAAGCAGTCAGCCAGGAAGCTGAGGAGAGCTTTGCGGACACCGAAGAGGAAGCAGAAGAGGAAATCACTGCAGACGAAGCGAGTGAACCCGCAGACGTCGATCAGAGCGTGGCAGCCATCCGAGCCCGCGCCCTGCAGAACGAACTGAAAGACGACGAAGCGCTGGAACAGATTCCCCAGGAAAACCTCATGGCGCTGGGCAAGTTCTCAAGCCCGGTCGAAATTCTCGCTGGTCAGCCGCGGTCTCTGCGACGGCAGATTACCTGGACCGTGCTGGCATTGTTCGCCGGCATCGGCCTTGCCACCCAGTATCTGTGGCGCGAGATGGATCGCTACAGCCAGAACAACACCCTGCGCCCGGCGTACGAGTTTGCCTGTCAATGGCTCGACTGCGACCTGCCTGTTTACACCGACTTACAGGCAATCAGCGCGACCAGTCTCGCCGTGCGGAGTCACCCCGAAGTCAACAATGCGCTGCGTGTGAACATTGAGTTCCAAAACTTCGCTCCCTTTGAGCAACGCTTTCCCATATTGGTATTGAGTTTCAATTCTGCGGACAACTCTGTCGTTGCGCTCCGCGAATTTGCAGCGGCCGACTATCTGCCGCAGCAACTGCGCGGTCGCTCCCTGATGCCGGCACAGACACCTCTGCAAGTAAACCTGGATATCATCGATCCGGGTGATGATGCTGTTAACTACACACTCGCATTTCGCAACCCGTGACGCTGCACACTCGCCACCCTCATCACAGCCATTGTCTGTTGACAAATGCATTCGCATAATTTTTTGTGAATCAATCGCAGTTTCTCGCATTTAATTCCGATTCAGGCCGGGAAAAAACTTTAACTGCCAAGTTGACCCGGCTATTATTTACGGCCGGTCAGAATCCAGCCAAACCCAAACCATGACAACAATCGGTCCCTACCAACTGCGAAACAATTTATTTCTCGCACCCATGGTTGGCGTAAGCGATACCCCTTTTCGTGAAATCTGCATGCAGGAAGGTGCGGGCCTCACGATTGGTGAAATGCTCACCTGCAATAGCGAGCTCTGGCACAACAAACGCAATCAACACAAACAGGTCAAACCCGACATCAGCGGCCCGATTGTCGTACAGATTGCCGGTTCCGATCCGGCGATGATGGCCGAGGCGGCGCAACTGAATGCTGACAACGGTGCCGATGCCATCGACATCAATATGGGTTGTCCTGCCAAGAAGGTCTTGAAGAAAGCGGCCGGGTCTGCCCTGCTGCGCGACACCGAACTCGTCGAAAGTATTCTGACCCGGGTCGTCGGCGCCGTGGACATCCCCGTGACCCTGAAGATCCGTACCGGCTGGTGCCGTGAGAGTCGCAACGGCGTGACCGTAGCGCGTATTGCCGAAGACTGCGGCGTGCAACTCCTCTCTGTGCACGGCCGCACCCGCGCCGACCGCTTCATGGGCGAAGCCGAATACGACACGATCGCGGCAATCAAGCAGGCAATCAGCATTCCCGTCGTCGCCAATGGTGACATCGACAGCGTTGAGAAAGCCGCCCGGGTGCTACGGCACACGGGAGCGGACGGCCTGATGATTGGACGCGCAGCTCAGGGTCGCCCCTGGATATTCCGCGAGATCGAGCACTTCCTGACCCATGGCAGTTTGCTGCCAGAATTGAGCCTCACGCATCAATTGGCTGTCATTTGCGAGCACTTGCGCAAATTACACAGTTTCTACGGTGATCTCACTGGTGTGCGCACCGCGCGCAAACATGTCATCGGATACACAAAAACGCTGCCCGGATCACAGCAATTCATGGCGCAATTCAACACAATTGATTCACCTGCACGACAGCTGGACGCCATCCAGCGTTATTTTCAGCAACTGAGCCATGATGAGGGAGCCATCGCCGCATGAACAAACTGGAAGAAAGCGCCGCAAGCAGCTACGAAACACCGGAAGCTACCGAGGTTGTCGCTACCCAGTCCCGGTCGCTCAGATCTGAAGTGGAGAAGGCGCTGGACCGCTATTTCGACCAGATCGACAACGAGCCGGTCACCAATCTGCACGAGATGGTGATGTCCGAAGTCGAAGAGCCGCTTTTGCAGGCTGTCATGCGCTTCACCGGCAATAATCAGAGCAAGGCTTCTATCATGCTGGGCTTGAACCGTGGTACGCTTCGCACGAAATTAAAACACTACGGCATGCTCTGATTCTGTATTGCCAGAGTCCGCTGTAGCGCATCCCACTCGCAAAATACCGACTCGAAAATATCTCATGACGACAGATAATCTGACCGCCGTGCGTCGGGCATTGATCAGTGTCTCCGACAAAACCGGCATCGTGCCCTTCGCGCGCGAACTCCACGACCTTGGCATAGAAATTCTCTCCACCGGCGGCACCTTCAAGCTCCTGAGCTCCGAAGGCATTCCCGCCATCGAAATCGCTGACTACACTGGCTTTCCGGAGATGATGGACGGACGCGTCAAGACGCTGCACCCCAAAGTCCATGGTGGCATTCTCGGGCGTCGCGATGTGGACACCGAGGTCATGGCTGAGCACGACATCCCACCGATTGATATGGTGGTGGTTAACCTCTATCCCTTCGAGGCGACAGTCGCCAATCCGGATTGCGATCTGCCCACGGCGATCGAGAACATCGATATCGGTGGACCAACCATGCTGCGCGCTGCGGCCAAGAACAATCGCTTCGTAGCGGTAGTGGTCAACCCGTCTGACTACGAGCCGATTGTTGCCATGCTCAAGAGCAATGCCAGCAGCCTCGATCAGGCCACGCGCTTCGATCTCGCGGTCAAGACCTACGAGCATACCGCCGCCTACGACGGCGCTATCGCCAATTATCTGGGGGCGCGAGTGCAAGGCGATGAAGTCGCCGACTTCGCGCGCACGTTCAATACCCAGTTCCACAAGAAGCAGGACATGCGCTACGGCGAGAACCCGCATCAACAAGCGGCCTTCTATGTGGAGAAAAATCCGGCTGAGGCAAGCATCAGCACTGCCCATCAGCATCAGGGCAAGGCACTGTCCTTCAACAATATTGCCGACACCGATGCGGCACTGGAATGCGTCAAGTCATTTACCGCGCCAGCCTGTGTGATCGTCAAACATGCCAATCCCTGTGGCGTGGCCGTGGCAGAGACGCCGCTGGCCGCCTACGAGCTGGCTTTTCAGACTGACCCGACCTCAGCCTTCGGCGGCATCATTGCCTTTAACCGGGAGTTGGACGAGGAAACCGCACGCAAGATTACCGAGCAGCAATTTACCGAAGTGATCATCGCGCCGTCCGTCTCGGAAGCGGCCCTGGCCGTTACCAGCGCGAAACAGAACGTGCGCGTACTTAGCTGCGGCCAGTGGCCAGAGCAGCGCGGCAGCGGTCTCGATTACAAGCGCGTGAACGGCGGCCTGCTGGTTCAGGATCGCGATATTCACCAGCTCACTGAAGACCAGATCAAGATTGTCAGCAAACGCGCCCCTACCGCTGACGAGATCCGTGACCTCATGTTCACCTGGTCCGTGGCGCAGTACGTCAAATCCAATGCCATCGTCTACGGCAAGAACAATCAGACTATCGGGATTGGCGCAGGCCAGATGAGCCGCGTCTACAGCGCGAAGATTGCCGGTATCAAGGCTGCGGACGAGGGCCTGCAAGTCGCCGGCTCAGTGATGGCCTCCGATGCCTTCTTCCCCTTCCGCGACGGCATTGATGCCGCGGCCGAGGCCGGCATTACCGCGGTAATTCAGCCGGGCGGCTCGATGCGCGATGACGAGGTGATTGCCGCCGCAGACGAACAGGGAATGGCCATGGTATTCACTGCCGTGCGCCACTTCCGGCACTGAGGCCATCGCCATGAAGATTCTTGTTATAGGTTCTGGCGGGCGCGAGCATTCTTTGGCCTGGCGCTGTGCGCAATCGGCCAATGTTGAAACCGTGTTCGTCGCGCCGGGCAATGCCGGCACCGCGACCGAAGCCAAACTCAAGAACGTCGACATCGATGTCATGAACTTCGAGGCACTCGCCGATTTCGCCGAATCTGAATCCGTTGTGCTTACCATCGTGGGACCTGAGGCACCTTTGGTAGAGGGCATCGTCGATTACTTTAGCGAACGTCAGATCGTCTGCTTCGGCCCCAGCAAGGGTGCCGCGCAGTTGGAAGGTTCCAAAGCATTCACCAAGGACTTCCTCAAGCGCCACAAGATTCCAACCGCTGCCTACGAGACGTTCACCGAGGTCGACGCAGCGACAGCCTATGTACGCCGCATGGGAGCACCCATCGTGGTCAAGGCGGACGGGCTCGCCGCAGGCAAGGGCGTGGTAGTTGCCCAAACCGAAGACGAAGCAATCGCCGCCGTGACTGACATGTTGTCCGGCAACGCCTTTGGTAACGCAGGACACCGAGTCGTCATCGAAGAGTTTCTGGTCGGCGAGGAAGCAAGCTTCATCGCGCTGGTCGATGGCCGCAATGTGCTGCCAATGGCAACGAGTCAGGACCACAAGGCGCGCGATAACGGCGATACCGGCCCGAACACCGGCGGCATGGGCGCCTATTCTCCTGCGCCTGTCGTGACCGACGAGATTTACCAGCGCATCATGGAGCGCGTGATCAATCCGACTGTCGCCGGAATGGCGGCCGATGGGAACGAATATCTGGGCTTTCTTTACGCCGGCCTGATGATCTCTCCGGAAGGCGATGTCAACGTGGTGGAATTCAACTGCCGCTTTGGCGATCCCGAGGCACAGCCGGTCATGATGCGCCTGCAATCCGATCTGCCGCAGCTCTGTCTCGCGGCAATGGAGCGCAAGCTGGACCAGTGCACTGCTGAATGGGACCCGCGCTGTGCCGTTGGCGTCGTGCTGGCCGCTGGCGGTTACCCGCTCGACTACGCGAAAGGAGACGAGATCCGCGGCCTGGATGCTGCCACGGCCGAGAACCAGAAAGTTTTCCATGCCGGCACCAAACTCGTTGCTGACAAAGTAGTGACCAATGGTGGCCGCGTACTCTGTGCGACTGCGCTGGGCGATACCGTATCCGCGGCCCAGGCCTCGGCCTATGAACTGGTCAAGACTATCGACTGGGACAAGGTGTACTACCGGACAGACATTGCACATCGCGCCATTGGGCGGGAAAATAACGGTTGAGCCTTGTACCGAGCCGGGAATCCATCATGAATCCGCGCAATCCACTGACGTTTATCGATCGCTGCCTGCTACAGGTCGATCAGGCGCTGCGCACCTGTGTACCGGGTTCGTCCCAGGCACAGCGCAGATCGCCCGCTGAGGCGGTGAGTGAAGTGGATATGACGGATAGCGAGCGCCGTCATGCGGCGGGCCTCATGCGCATCAATCACACGGGCGAGGTCTGCGCCCAGGCACTGTATGCGGGACAAGCCGCCACCGCCAAGCTCGGCGAAACCCGCGCGGCGATGGAACATGCTGCGCAGGAAGAAGTGGATCATCTCGCCTGGTGCGAGCAACGTCTGCAACAACTCGACAGTCGCCCCAGCGTGCTCAATCCCCTGTGGTACGGCATGTCATTCGGCATGGGTGCACTGGCGGGTATCGCAGGAGACAAGTGGAGTCTGGGCTTCGTTGCCGAGACAGAAAAACAGGTGTGCGAACATCTCGAAGACCACCTGCAAAAACTCCCAGAGGACGATCAGCGCAGCAAGCGCATCCTCGAGCAGATGATCAGCGATGAGCGAGAGCACGGGGAGACCGCGAAGCAGGCCGGCGGTGCCGACCTGCCGCTTCCTGTGCAGAAAGCCATGAGCGGCCTGTCACAGCTCATGAAGAAATCGACTTATCACGTCTAATTGCTGCCGCTGGCGAGAGCGCCATTGCGGACAGCCCACCCTCAGCACTTAGCGCACTCAGAATCGACTGCCCTTTTAGACCTCTCAGTCTGCTTGCCTAGTCTGCGGCGAGAATTTCAAAGTCGTGTGTGACTTTGACACCGGCTTCCTTGAGCATGATCGACGCCGAACAGTACTTGTCGGCTGAGAGCTCCACTGCGCGCGCCACCTGCTTCTCGCTCAAGTCCTTGCCTGAGATCTTGAAATGCAGATGAATGGATTCGAACACGGCGGGGGTCGTGTCGACACGCTCGGCTGACACCTCGGCAACACAGCTACTGATTTGCTGGCGGGCCTTCTTGAGAATGGTCACCACGTCGAAGGAAGAGCAACTGCCCACACCCAGCGCCATCAACTCCATCGGCCGCATGCCCATATTGCGGCCGCCAGCCTCGGGCGCTCCATCCAGCACGATCGCGTGCCCGGATCCGGACTCACCCACAAACATCACATCATCAACCCACTTTACTGTTGCCTTCATAATTCCGCCTGTCTCGTTGTCTTTGCTGCCTGGGAATGTGCCACTTCGGGCATCAAGGTTTAGCGCTTTACTACCGATAAACCCTAAGGAGCCTCAGGCTGCGCAAGATTATCACAGTTCTGCAGCCCGCTCTAAAAGGCACAGAGAATAGCGACCCGAAGAGGCAGCCTGCCGCGAGTTCGCAGACGATTGGCACTAATCGTGTGACTGAACTCTCATAATTGCGGTATAAATGTGCTATATAAAGCAACAACTCAACAGGAGAGTGAGGAAATTCACATATGGCGCTTATGGCCATCACCCCACACATCGAGGACCTGGATAATTTCCTGTCCCATTGTCATCGCAAACGCTATCCCAATCGTTCCACCATCATCTATGAGGGCGACCAGTGCGATACGTTGTATTACATCATCAAGGGTTCCGTCTCGGTAATCCTTGAGGACGATGATGGCAAGGAAGTGGTGATTGCCTATTTGAATCCTGGTGACTTCTTCGGTGAGATGGGCCTGTTTGAGAAATCCGAAGAACGCAGCGCCTGGTGTCGCGCTCGCACAGCCTGCGAGATCGCCGAGATAAGCTACTCCAGCTTCAACAGCTATATTCGCTCACACCCTGAAATCGTCTTCACCATCGGTCAGCAGATGGCTCACCGCCTGCGCAACACCACACGCAAGGTGGGCGACCTGGCGTTTTATGATGTCACGGGTCGCATCGCACGCACGCTGATCGAACTCAGCAAGGAACCTGACGCGATGACGCATCCGGATGGCATGCAGATCAAGATCACGCGCCAGGAGATCGGTCGCATCGTGAATTGTTCGCGGGAAATGGCCGGGCGAGTTCTCAAGACGCTTGAGGAGCAGGACCTGATCAGCGTCTCCGGCAAGACGATAGTCGTTCACGGCACACGCTAATCCTTACGCGCGACTGTTAGCCCGGGATTAGCAACACCGCCCAGGTGAACAGTACCAGCAGCATCGCAATCATTACCGCCGCCGATCCAATGTCTTTCGCGACGCGCGACAGTTCGTGATAGTCACTCCCCACCCGGTCCACCGCGTTCTCGATCGCTGTATTGAGCAGCTCAACGAGAATCACCAGCACGAGCGAGCCAATCAGCATGACCTTCTCGACATCGGTTTGTCCGAGCCATAGCGCCAACGGCGCCAGTACCACAAAGGCAGCAACCTCCATGCGCACCGCCTCTTCCTGCTCGAACGCAGCCTTGAGGCCCGCGGCCGAGTAACCTGCGGCGGCAATTAGACGGGGAATTCCTTTTTTGGGGGATGGCGGCTTCAGCGTTTCAGTGTCATTCGACTGCTGAACCTCATCCGACTTCTCTGCTTTTTCCATACAACACACACTCCCGGTGGCGGTCCGGTCTTGCGATCAAAAAAAGTCGGCGAATAATTCTTTCAGCTTGGCTCCGGGTTGGTCAGCTCGCATAAACGACTCACCCACCAGAAAACCGTAGACGCCGTGCTCGATCATGCTCTGCACATCGGCCACGGTGTTGATGCCGCTCTCGGTGATTACCAGTTTGTCTTCAGGAATCAACGCAGACAGATCAATCGTGGTTTGCAGGCTGGTTTCGAAGGTATGCAGGTTGCGGTTGTTGATGCCAATCAGATCCGCTTCCAATTGCATCGCCTTCTCCAACTCGACTTCGTTGTGCACCTCAACCAGTATATCGATGTCTACCTCGTTTGCATAAGCCGCGAGTTCCAGCAATTGCGAATATTGCAAAGCTGCAACAATCAGCAAGACACAGTCTGCGCCGAGAGCTTTCGACTGGGCGATCTGATAAGGATCGACCATGAAGTCCTTGCGGATCACAGGCAGCGAACACGCCGCTCTGCCCGCCTCCAGAAATTCATCGGCTCCCTGGAAGTACTTGCGATCGGTCAGAATGGAAAGACAGGTGGCACCATTGGCCGCGTAGTCCTGTGCATGTGCGGCAGGATCGAAGTCGGCGCGGATGAGTCCCTTGGAGGGCGACGCGCGTTTGATTTCGGCAATTACTGCGGCTTTACCAGCCGCTACAGTCTCGGTCATTGCCGCGGCGAAACCGCGCTGTGAACTCGTCGCAGGAAAGCGCGACTCCAACTCTGCCAGTGAGACTTCGGCCTTGTCCGCCGCGACTTCAGTCAGCTTGTGCGCGATGATCTCTTCTAATATGGTCGCCGCCACGATCAGCCTCCTGTGCGCTGACTAAATGCTGCAAGCTCTTCGAGCTTGTTCAATGCCGCGCCACTGACCAACACTTCTTTCGCCTTGTCGACGCCCGCCGCGAGCGTGTCGGCAAGATTGGCTGCATAGATTGCAGCACCGGCGTTAAGCGCAACAATGTCGCCTGCCGCCTTGTGTTCATAAGTCAGAGCCTGGCGCAGCATGGCCAGACTTTCTTCGGCGCTATTGATTTGCAGCATGCTGTAGTCCGGATAACTCGCAAGGCCAAAGTCTTCCGGTTTGACCGAATACTCGGTGATCTTGCCGTCCTTCAACTCACCGACATAGGTCATCGCTGACAGGCTGATCTCATCGAGCCCGTCGTCGGCCGCCACGACCAACACATGTTCGCTGCCCAGATCACGCAACACCTCAAGAATGATGCCGATCCAGCCACTGTCGTAGACGCCCAGAATCTGATTCGGTGCACCCGCCGGATTGGTCAGCGGGCCGAGCAGGTTGAACACCGTGCGCACGCTGATTTCCTTGCGGGCAGTAATCACATGCTTCATGGCGCTATGATGGGCGGGCGCGAACATGAAACCTACGCCAAGTTCATCGATAGCCTGGCCGACCTGTTCTGCTGTCATCGCCAGATTCACACCAGCGGCCTCGAGCACATCCGCACTGCCGCTTTTTGACGTTGCGCCGCGATTGCCGTGCTTGGCAACTTTCGCTCCAGCCGCTGCGGCAACCAGTGCCGAGGCAGTAGAGACATTGAATTTGTTGGAGCCGCTGCCCCCGGTGCCGCAGGTATCCACCAGATGGCTGCGATCGCTCACCGCCACCTTCGTAGACAACTCGCGCATGACGGTCGCTCCACCCAGCACCTCCGAGGCCTTCACGCCTTTCATCTGCAGACCGACCAGAAAGGCGGCGTTTTGCGCATCGGTAGTCTGGCCCGACATGATGTCGCGCATTACGGCAATCATCTCGTCGCTGTTCAGATCCTGTTCTGACATGACGCGTTGAATGGCTGTCTTGATATCCATAGGGCTGGCTCCGTGGGCTCGGCTTGGTAGAGGCCGATGGGGACTTAGGCTGATCTCGCCTGCGGGGGCTGATAGGCGTCTTCCAGGAAGTTCTTCAGTAGCAGATGGCCGTGTTGGCTGAGAATCGACTCCGGATGGAATTGCACGCCCTCGATGGCATAATCGCGATGGCGAACGGCCATGATCTCCTCGCGCTCACCGGATTCATCCACTGTCCATGCCGTTTCTTCCAGGCAGTCCGGCAGAGTCTTGCGGTCGATCACCAGCGAGTGATAGCGGGTCGCGGTGAAGGGGTCGTCGAGAGTGGAGAATACTCCTTCGCCAATGTGGTGAATCTGTGACAGCTTGCCATGCATCACGTGGCGCGCGCGGACGATATCGCCGCCGAAGACCTGACCGATGCTCTGGTGACCGAGGCAGATGCCGAGAATCGGCAGCTTGCCGGCAAAATACTTTACCGCTTCCATGGAAACGCCGGCTTCGTTGGGCGTGCAAGGCCCGGGCGACACAACGAGTCGCTCCGGTTTCATCGCCTCGATCTCCGCCACGCTGATGGCATCGTTGCGGAATACGCGCACATCCGCACCCAACTCGCCGAGATATTGCACGACGTTGTAGGTGAATGAGTCGTAGTTGTCGATCATTAACAGCACAGTGGTGTCCTTGCATGCCGCATTAAACAGATTTGGGACATTTCGGGCAGCGCCAATCATAGCAAGGCTGCTGGGGCCTGTCTTGACTGGCGACACCTGCGCCTGCGGTAATCGGAACTCCGCATTCCGGCGTAACACTCAGCCATGAGCAATTCTCCCTCAGACTCTCCCATTATCATGTGGTTTCGCCAGGACCTGCGCCTTGCGGACAACCCGGCGCTTCGAGCTGCCTGTGCGCAGGGTAAAGTGCTGCCGCTGTATATCGTCGACGACACGCACGCTGGCGACTGGCAGCCAGGCGAGGCCAGCAACTGGTGGCTACACCAGTCGCTCGCCGCACTGGATGAAGCACTGCACAACAAACTCTGGCTAGTGAAAGGCGACCCGCTGGAAGTCATTCCCCGGCTGATGACGGAGCACAGGGCCGCTGCAGTCTGTTGGAATCGTTGTTATGAACCCTGGCAGGTAAAACGTGACAAGGAACTCAAGCAGCAACTACAGGAAGCCGGCCTGGAAGCCACGAGTCACGGTGGCAGTCTGCTGTGGGAACCCTGGAACACTCTGAAGGCTGACGGCACCCCTTATCGGGTATTCACCCCCTTCTACCGCAATGCAGTACAGCAGTTACCGCCGCCGCCTGCGCCACAAGGCAGGCCAGACTCTCTCAATCTGGTTGACTGCACGCAGGGCCCGGACAAGCTGGCACAGCTCCAGCTACTGCCTGCCGTCACATGGTACCAAGGCCTGACGGAACACTGGCAACCGGGAGAGTCAGGAGCGAAGGACAAACTCGAGCGTTTCCTGAAAAGTGGCTTGCAGCGATATAAACAGGGCCGCGATTTCCCGAGCGAGGAGTCCGTCTCGCGGCTTTCGCCGCACCTGCATTTCGGCGAAATTTCGCCGCGCCAGCTCTGGTATGCGGCCGACCGCGCAGGCATTGAGCAAGGATGCGAGGAACACAGTGCACATTTCCAGCGCGAGCTGGGCTGGCGGGAGTTCTCTGTGTCGTTGCTCTACCACTTCCCGCAGCTCACCCACAGCAACATGAATGCGCAGTTCGATGCCTTTCCCTGGCAGCGCGACAACACGCTTCTGCAGCGCTGGCAACGCGGCGAGACCGGCTATCCTCTGGTCGATGCGGGTATGCGCGAGTTGTGGCAAACCGGCTACATGCACAACCGGGTGCGGATGGTGGTGGGATCTTTTCTGGTGAAGAACCTGCGCCATCACTGGCTCGATGGCGCGCGCTGGTTCTGGGACTGCCTGCTCGATGCGGATCTCGCCAACAACACCTGTAGCTGGCAGTGGGTCGCTGGATGCGGAGCCGATGCGGCGCCCTATTTCCGAATCTTCAATCCCGTCACACAGTCCGCAAAGTTTGACCCGCAGGCCGAGTATATCCGCCGCTATGTTCCCGAGCTGGCTGCACTACCCGACCGCTATATTCACGACCCTGCTTCTGCCCCTGTACAGGAGCTGGAGGCGGCTGGCATCAAACCGGGCCGCCACTATCCTGCGCCGCTGGTCGACCTGCGAGCATCACGGGAGGAAGCACTGGCCGCCTATCGCGCGCTGCGTGAAGCGACGCAAGTACAGAAAACATAGCGAACACATTACAACGCAAAAAATATTTTGCGGACAATAAACCAAAAGCATCCGCTCTTCGTCCAATGGCCATACTTTCCAACAGAATCCAGCGGAACCACGGCCATGGCCAAGCTCTTTGTTCGTACCTTGTTACTCGCGTATTGCCTCTTCGCAATCCACCTGATCGTACTCGCACAGGATCGGGAGAAATTTCGTGATGCCTTGCTGGAACGGCACGTAGCCGCCATTGGCGGGGCGGAGGCGCTGGCCGCGATCAATACATTACGCGTGCAGGTAACAATCCGTGAACCCGGCTTCACGATCTCCGGCGATTATCGCGCCAGCCGCTCTGGCGAGATGCGGATCGATATCTATGATCAGGAGCAACGCGTCTACAGCGAGGGGATTGACGCGCAAGGCGGTTGGCAACAGGCCGGAGAAGGTGCGCCGGTCACGACGATCTCTGCGGCAGGTTTGGTGGCGCTGCAACGGGGCATCGACAGCAACTTCAATGGCCTGAACAGACTGACGGCACGCGGTCACAGCGCGGACTATGCAGGACTGGAGCGAATCGACGGCCGGGACTACCACATTCTGGACATCACCCTGCAAGACGGTTTCCAGAAGCAGGTGATGCTCGACAGCGAAACCGCCCTGCTGCGTCGCTCCCGCGAAATTTCCTCACTCCATCCCGACGTGGATCCAACAGAAGAGTCCGTGGAAACCGTGTTCGACAATTATCAGTCGCACTGCGGCGTGTTGCGTAGCATGCTGGAAATAACACGACGTATCGCAACCGCCGAAGAGATCCAACATACGACGGTAGATTCTGTTGCGTGCAATATCGCGATAAATTCTCTGGCCTTGCAGAGACCACAGCCCAATGCGGCCGATGTGAGTGACAGCGACGCCTGATTCAGCCCGGGAAACTTTGCTTCCTTCTGTCGATAGCTTGTGCTGCGGTTTTTAACCTGCAAATCCTCTCCGCGAGCTGCTAGTCGCACCCTGTAGAATTTTCACGCCGCGAATCAATCTTACCGATATCGTTTGCTCTGGCAGTTATCAGCCAAGGCCTGCGTTTTTTTCACACTCACTACATCACGCCGCAATCCAGCGGATTTACTGGCATTGCCCGCACGCAACCCGCCTATCTCCCTCCGTTGGCATGGCTATTGCTCCGCTTACTGCAACACCTGATCAGAACGGCATCTGGAGTCGTTCGCCAACCAGCGTCAAGCACACGCTAACCAAGAGGGATTCAGCATGAACTATGTTGCACTTCAAAAACTCAAACAATTTACTGCCTTGTTGCTGGCAATCTGCCTGCTTAATGTCAGCGTCCCGGCTTTCGTCTCCAGCGCTCATGCGGATGCGATCTCTACCGCCGAATTACGCGCCTCGCTCAGCATCGCCGAGAAACGCGACGCGATACGAACAAGTCTCGCCCGGGAGGACGTGCGCACTGCGCTGCTTGAGCGCGGTGTAAACGAGGCTCAGATCGAATCGCGCATCGACAACATGAGTGATGCCGAAGTGCTGCAGATGCATGAACAGATCGACAAGCTGCCAGCGGGTGAAGGCCTTTTGGGAACTGTTATTGCGCTGCTGGTGATCTTCATGCTGCTGGATATCGGTGGCGTAACAGACATCTTTCCGGACATCTAACAAGATGTTGCTACTTCGCCTTTCAGTCCTGGTCTCGCTGGCGCTACTCACTGCCTGCGCAAGCTCGCCGCAGTATGCGCAGCTCGAGCTACAGCAGCCAGCGGGACTGGAGCGCGTCGCGCGCATCGACGACCTGCCTTTCTTCCCGCAGGACCGCTATCAGTGTGGACCGGCTGCGCTGGCGACTCTGCTCGTCCATCGAGGCATTGTCACTACTGCTGACGCACTGGTCGACAAGGTCTATGTGCCGGCGCGCCAGGGCTCACTGCAGATTGAAATGAAGGCAGCCGCACGTTCCTACGCACTCCTGCCCTATGAGCTGGAGCCTGCGCTACAGGATCTGTTGCGCGAAGTAGCGGCTGGTAATCCCGTGCTGGTCATGCAGAACCTCGGCCTGGACTTCGCACCGCAATGGCACTATGCCGTCGTTAAAGGCTATGACCTCAATCGTGGCGACTTGATCCTCAACTCGGGCGAAATCGAAGACTACTCGGTCTCCATTGCGACGTTCGAGCGAACCTGGCAACGCGCCAAACACTGGGCCGTCGTCGTAACAGCAGCACATGAACTGCCGGCGACCGCGAGCAGCGCCAGGTACTTCGCCACGGTCGCTGACATGGAAGAATCCAATGCACAGCTGCCAACACTACGCACTGCCTATGAGTCTGGTCTGAGTCGTTGGCCGGAGGACAGGAACTTGCTTATGGGCCTGGCGAATCTTCAGCTAGCCGACGCGAATTTTTCTTCTGCAGCGACGCTGTTCAATCGAGTTGTCAGTCTCTACCCGGATTACGGGCCAGCGCACAACAATCTTGCAGTTGCGCTGATCGAACTGAGCGAATTCGAGCGTGCCAGCTCGCACATTGAACGGGCACTCTCCAGTGAAGACAGCACTGGCGATGACTTCCGAGAACATTATTTGCAAACCCGCCACAAACTACTGCAAGCGAGACAATGAACGAATCGATAGTTTTGAAATTTTCCAGCTCAGCGCTTGGCCTCCTGGTAACAGTACTCCTGTTGCTGTCACCGTTAGCTGCCAACGCGCAGGATACTGCTTCCCCATCTGACACAGGAATACCGAACGAGGCGCGGCTCAACGACCTCATCAGCACACTGGAGAGCCAGACTGCCAGGGAGCAGTTTCTCGAACGCCTGCGAACCCTGCAGTCCACGCAACCGGAGGAAGAAGAATCCTGGTCTATCCGCGATTGGTTCAGCGTAGAGTCGACGAGCAATGTATTTATCGGGCGCTTTCTTGATCTTGTGGATAGCTGGGGGCTAAGCAGTTCCATGGCGGGCAAGCTTGGCCAGGTCGTCGTGGCGCTCCTGCTGCTGTCGCTACTGGTCTTGATTAACAACCGGCTCGCCAGATTATTCGATCGGCGCATGGAGTCGGTGCGGAAAAAATTCAGTACCGCATCGGGGCGCTTTGCCAAGCTGTTCAAGATCCAGATGCTGTTCGGCTACGCACTTGCCGGCCTGCTCTTCGCCTACACCATCGGGCAACTTTTTACGCCGGTCGCCCAGCTCGTAGATTCGGATTTCCTGCAATCAGTTGTTGAGTTCCTGTTCACCGTCGCGCTGTTAAGCCTCCTGCTGGCCGTGGCCTGGGAGTCGATTAACGCAGTGATGGAGTATGGTGTCAGCGACGTCAGCCCGGCGGATTCGACGCGCATCAAAACGCTGTTCCCGGTCGTGCGAACTATCGCCCTCTTCAGCCTGTGCGGCTTCACGATGCTGGTGCTACTGTCAGAGTTGGGCATCGACATCCTGCCACTGCTCGCAGGTGCCGGTGTGCTGGGCATCGCGATCGGCTTCGGCGCACAAACACTGGTCAAAGACTACCTGAATGGTTTCATTATCATTCTCGAAAACCTCCTGCGAGTGAGTGATGTTGTGCGCATTGGAGATCGCCTTGGTGAAGTGGAAATAATCACCCTGCGCAAGATTCAACTGCGCAGTCTTGATGGTACTGTGCACACCATTCCGCACAGTGAAATCACTGTGATCGATAATCTGACCAAGGAATACAATTATTTTCTGACCGATATCGGCGTCGCCTACAAAGAGGACATCGATGAGGTGCTGAAGACCTTACATGCCGTGGGCGATGAGTTGGCTGAGGATGACGAGTACGCAGACAGAATACTGGAACCCATTCACATTTTCGGTCTCGACGAATTTGCCGATAGCGCACTGAATGTCAAAGTACGCATCAAGACGCGACCCCATGAGCGCTGGTCAGTTGGCAGGGAATTCAACCGTCGCGTCAAGCTGGCATTCGATAAAGCCAATATTGAAATTCCATTCCCGCACCGCACCGTGTTCATGAATCCTGTGGAGCAAGGCGAAGACCTACAAGAAAGCGATGCGGCGTAAGAGTGCTTCGTTCTAATCGGTAGACGGGAGCCCCTTCTTCTGTCCCAGACCCGCGCTCATGATCAGGTGCAATGCCTCCCCCGGGGAGACATCCACTTTCTGCACCTGATCGGCCGGGATAATCACCATGTAGCCACCCGCCTGATAGCTCATCGGCAGATACACTGCCACCTCGTTCTCTTTCATCAGTCCGGCCAGTCTGGACTTCTCCGAGTCGCCCTTCATCGTGACGATGCCCATCACCCGAGCTTCGCTATCCGGCATCTTGACCCAAACCACTGACTGATCCGAGAACGATTTCCCGGCCATCAGTTCCATAAAATCTCTGATCGTACTGTAGACATAACTCACCACCGGAATGCGTTCCATGAGCTTTCCCGGTAGTTGAACCAGAGTTCTGATAAAGCGCTGCCTGATACTGTAGCCAAGCAACGCTGCGAGCGCTGCAAAGCCAATCAGCGCAGCGCCTGGAAAATAAAAGGACTCCGCAAGCAGCAACATCCAGACAGGTTTTAACCAACTCTCAATCGAGCGCAGCAACCAGATTACCAATTGAATGGAAAGCAAAATGGGCAACAGTATCGATATTCCAATGAGCAGCGCCTTGCTGAGTGACTTCATAAAAATCTCCGTGACAGTCTGTTAATTGCTAGCCGGCACAAATGAAAGTCTTACCTGTGCCAGGGAAATATTTTCGCAAATCTTGTTGGCTTCGTATCGCTCCATAGTACCTAAAAACCCATGCATGCCACGAGTGGCGGCGCATGCAGCGCATTCATGCATTTCTGGCACAGTTCTCGCAACCCCTATAACGACGACGCAGAAAGTTCAGACTTTCTGCCCTTAACCAGGATCGACAGAACTTTGGCCAAGGAGTTAATCATGCTTAGTTGGGCACTTACTTTTTTCATCACCGCGATCATTGCCGCGTTGCTTGGATTCACTGGCATCGCAGGAGCAGCATCCAGTATCGCGCAGATATTGTTCATTGTGTTCATCGTACTGTTTGTTATTTCGATGGTGGCGCGTGCAACACGGGGACGTGAACCCCCGTTATAAGGCCATTCAATATCACGTGAGCTGCAAGGCAGCGACGAGATGAACTGAATAGCAACTAGCAACTCTGTAACTCGAAACACACCAGCAAGGAGAATTTCATGAACAGCAAAACGCTTATCGCCCTTTTCGTTCTGGCAGGTCTTACCGCTTGTGATGAAGGCGCAGCGGAGAACTTCGGTGAATCAGTTGATGATGCGGTGAATAACGCCGAACAGGCAGCCAGAAACGCTGCAGATAACATTGACGATGCGGCTACCGATGTTGCCAATGCAGTAGAGGATGCTTGCGAAGAAGCAACAGACAGAAATTGTTAGGAGTGAAGCGAGCTGCATACTCCCCTTGTGAGGCACCTTCGGGTGCCTTCTTTTTTTGCATCGCCTTTTGCATCGCCGCCAGACTCTCGACCGGGCTGCGTGCAGTCGTGACAATGTGCTTATGTACTACTTCGATTCATCACCGGAATTATCGGCGTCATACTTTTCCAGTTTGTTGTAAAGCGTCTTGACACTAATACCCAGCTGTTCGGCTGTCTCGGTTTTCCGTCCGTCATTCTCTTCGAGTGACTTCAGAATCACCTGTTTCTCAACTTCATCGAGCGGGAGATTGGTTGGCACACTCAAAGAATCCGGTTCAGAACTCACCTGTTCCAATACGATATGATCGGCTGTGATTGTATCGTCTGCCAAAATGTAAGCCCTCTCAATGCTGTGCTTGAGTTCTCTCACATTCCCTGGCCATGCGTAATCAACGATCTTGGCGACGGCGTCCTTGGCCAGTTCCTTGTTGCTGCCTTCTTCGGCATTCCGATGAGCCAGGAAGTGGCGCGCCAGGCCCTCCAGATCATCTCCTCGCTCTCTAAGTGGCGGGACGCGAATAGGGAACTGGGCCAGACGAAAATAGAGATCCTGCCGGAAAAGTTCCTCATTAATCGCATCAGAGGGTTCCCTGTTGGTTGCAGCGACAACCCGTACGTCGCAGTGTCGCACTGTATCGTCACCCAGTTTGCGATACTCGCCGGACTCGAGCACCCTGAGCAGCTTGACCTGTTGATCGACCGGCATTTCCGTAACCTCATCCAGAAACAGGGTTCCGCCATCTGCTTGTTCAAACAGTCCCGAGCGATCATCGGTGGCGCCAGTAAACGCCCCTTTCAAATGCCCAAACAGTTCACTCTCGATCAGCTCCGGATTGATCGCGCCGCAGTTGATGCTGAGGAAGGCTTGCTCACGACGGGAACTCATCAGATGCAGCGTGTTCGCCACGAGCTCTTTACCCGATCCACTCTCACCGATGATTAGCACACTGGCTGATGCAGCTGCGGCTTTGCGCACAATTCGGTAAAGCTTGCCCATTTGTCGCGACGAACCGACCAGGAGACCGAACTGATCGAGGTCACTCGTGAGCACCTGCTGCGAAGAACTGTCGGACGAGTCGAAGTCGAGATAGAGTTCGAGAAGCAATTCCTGAACAAACTCCTTGTTCAGTGGCAGTCGCAAATGAAACGCGACGCCTTTCATCATTGCGCGATCGATTGCCGGATTCGGTTCTCCGTTGCTGATGAAAACCACTTCCGCGCTGCCCAACAGGCCGCTGCTTTCCAGCTTCTGCAAATCGTCTTCGCTGAAATCATCGACTTGCGCGATGACCAGGTCAGTGCTTTTCGCATCGAGTTGATCCAGCCATGAATGACTCGAATCAACTTCCAATAAATCGAATTTCTGTATCGTGGAATCTGATCGCAGCAGCGTATCGAGAGCAGGGTCTTCAACGATCAGTAACAGTCGGGGCGCGGTCAAATTCCTTGGTCCTGTGGTAGAGGCCTCGTCTGACTCAGGCCCATATAGCGGAACTCATACCGCCGTGGTAGGTGGCATGTAGTGTAAACGAGTAATTCTGACAAGTGAACGGTAAATCTTTACATGCGCGCAGGGTCAACATGCATTGGCAGACGCCGCAAAACCGCATGAACTGCGGCTCGTAGACATTGGCACAAGGATTGAATGTGTCATAGAGAAGATAAAGGACGACGTGTAATTCTGACTCTGGATTCGGTACGGCAAGCAATCACAACGCGCAAGAGATCGAGATGACACAGCACGGCAAACAATTGATGAATTCCGAAACCGTGTCGCCGGAGTTGGCCATCGCCTATGAACTTCACGATCTCTGTCAGGAGAGCATCGAAACGCTTGCTCATCTGATTGAGCATATGCAGGAACCACAACGCAGACAGAAACTACGCTTAGTGATGGAGACCAGAAACAAAATCATCCGCCAGTTAGCCAATGAGCACTTGTTGGACTCACGCTTCCATCAGCGCAACGCATTCGGTTCCAGCGTCGCCAAATTCAGAGCGCTTCGCCAGGAGAAAATTCACCGTGTGGAGGAGAGTTTGCAGGCATTCGAACAAACAGATCGTTCCGCGCTTCAGGAGTTGCGACAGGCATTCAAGGCAGTGCGGGACATGCAGGTTGCTTGCCGTCTGTCCTCGTTGATCGCGACCTTTCAAATATCGAGTGACCAGCTACGAGCAACAGGCACGACGCAATCCTGACTCACTCTACTCACTACTGTCAGCATCACCAACCGGAAGGAGAAACCATGTTAAAGCACACCGCACTCATTTCTGTACTCATTGTGTTGAGCAACTGTGCCAGCTCAGAGCTCAGTTACGCGCCGGCATCCGAACCAGAAAGCGCCGGTTACTCCGAGCAACAGATTGCTGAGAATCGCTATCGTGTGATTTTTACAGGCAATGGCAACAGTACGATGGAAACCGTTCAGAACTATGCACTGTTGCGCGCAGCAGAGCTTACAGTTCAGAAGGACTACGATTATTTTCGGGTTGCTGATCGCAATACCGTTACTCTGAATGATGAGCGCCCGGAGACGTCCACCGTTGTGAGCTCAGGAACTCATACACAGACAAATTGTGGTCTGCTCGGCTGTCAGACTCGCCATACGCCAAGCTTCTCTGCAACACAGATTCAGCGTGCCCCGGACAATGGACGCTACTCGAGCAATCTGGAGATTGTAATGAGCGAAGAAGGACCGTCGACTGCAGCCGATACCTATGACGCCCGCGAAGTGATCGAAAACATTCGCAGCAACATCTGATCGCTTTAAGGGGAAGGACGGATCTCGCAGCAGTCCAGGAATCAGGAATCGAGAGCGAGATCCGCCGCAGCCATTTGCACCGCACGCACGATGGCTCGCGCTTTGTTCTGAGTCTCTTCCCATTCCATCTCGGGTCTGGAGTCGGCAACGATGCCGGCTCCGGCTTGAACGAACAGCGTTTGATCCTTGATCACGGCAGTACGAATGGCGATAGCCATGTCCATATTGTCGTTCCAGCCCAGGTAACCCATGGCGCCGCCGTAGATGCCGCGCTTGTCGGGTTCGAGTTCGTCGATGATTTCCATCGCGCGAACTTTCGGCGCGCCGCTCAGGGTACCCACCGGCAGAGTCGACTTGAGCACATCGAGCGCCGTCTTGTCGTCGCGCATCTCACTCTCCACAATCGAGGCGATATGCATGACGTGTGAATAGCGCTCCACGAACATCTTGCTCGGCACTGTCACCGATCCCGTTTTGGAAACACGGCCTGAATCGTTGCGACTCAGATCGATCAACATCAAATGCTCGGCGATCTCCTTTGCATCAGCCAGCAGATCTTTCTCCAGCGCCTGATCCTCGGCCTCTGTTGCACCGCGTTTTCGCGTGCCCGCCAGCGGGCGTACGGTGATCTTGCCCTCTTCAACGCGCGCCAGAATCTCGGGCGAGGCGCTCACCACGTGATGATCTCCCATGTCGAAGAACACCATGTACGGAGAAGGATTGAGATAGCGCAGTGCGCGGTAGACATTCATCGGATCGCCGTCGAATGGCACCGACATGCGCTGGGCCAACACGACCTGCATGCAATCACCTGCAACTATGTAGTCCTTGATACGCTCAACAGCCTGTTCAAAATCCGCGCGTGAAAAATGATTCTGGAAATCGTCGATGCCGACGACACTGCCAGCCACACGCGCCGGCAGCGGTGTTGGCTGAAGCAAGGCGCGCTCGAGCTCATCGAGTCTGACTTGCGCATTCGACCAGGCATCAGTGGCAGCCGGATCGACGTTGAGAATAAATGAGATCGTGCCGCGCAGGTTGTCGAACACCACCACTTCTTCGGACACCATGAGCAGAATCTCGGGCGAGCCAATCGCGTCGCGTCCTTTGGCCGGACCTATACTGGTTTCCACATAGCGGACCGTGTCATAGGCAAAATAGCCAACGAGTCCACCCGTCATACGCTGCCTGCCGGGTGCTTCCGCGACTTTGAAGCGCTGTTTGTAGTCAGTGATAAAAGCAAACGGATCCTCGCTCGCCACTTCCTCGACTACCTCGCCTTCCGTTTCGACAACGACCTTGTTGGCACTCACGCGCAGTACGGTTTTCGCAGGCAGGCCGATGATGGAGTAGCGCCCCCATTTCTCACCGCCCTGTACGGACTCGAAGAAATAGCTGTACTTGCCCCGAGCGAGCTTTAAATAGGTACTGAGAGGAGTTTCCGTGTCAGCGAGGATTTCGCGCACTACAGGGATGCGGTTATAGCCTTCGGCGGCCAGGGCCTTGAATTGTTCGGCGTTCATGTGCGGCCCTTGCCTAGTGATGCTTGTCGGCACCCTGGCCCAATTCGGCGCGCATCGCCTGAATTGTTGCCCGGTAGTCGTCGCTATTGAAGATGGCCGAGCCAGCTACAAACATGTCGGCTCCTGCGTCAGCGATTTCGCGAATGTTTTTCACTCCGACACCGCCATCGACTTCGAGGCGGATGCGATACCCGCTGTTGTCGATCAGCTTGCGCACCTTCTCCAGCTTCTTCAACGTGGAGGGAATGAACTTCTGGCCGCCGAAACCGGGATTGACCGACATCAGCAAGATTACATCCAGTTTATCCATCACATACTCGAGGCAATGCACGGGTGTAGCAGGATTCAGCACCAGGCCCGACTTGCAGCCCTGATCACGAATCAACTGTAGCGAGCGGTCGACGTGCTCGGTCGCCTCGGGGTGGAAAGAGATATAGCTGGCACCTGCTTTGGCAAAATCCAATATCAACTGATCGACCGGCGACACCATCAGATGCACATCGATCGGAGCCGTAATCTTATGATTGCGCAGTGCCTGGCACACCATGGGGCCGATGGTCAGATTCGGGACATAGTGATTGTCCATGACATCGAAATGGATAACGTCAGCACCAGCGGCAAGAACGGCATTGACCTCTTCACCCAGGCGAGCGAAATCGGCGGACAGGATGGAAGGAGCAATCAGGTAGTCTTTCATAGGGCTGGTATCAGGCTCTGCGTTGCGTTTGAGTAGGGTTGCGAGGCGCTATTCTAACCCTTATCAAGAGCGCTGTCCCGACGTGAGTCGGGTAGCTTGCAGCAACTGCCGACAGTGACAAACAGGAGATTACGACTCAGGGATTCACCATCTTGCGGAATCCGCAGATGGTTTCGTAGGCCTGAGTGACCGCGTGAAATTGTTCCTGCGCCTGACGCAGTGCATCGTGGGAGGCAGCCTTGGCCGCGAGCTTGTCCGGGTGGTAGCGGTTGAGCATGCGCCGATAGGCCCGACGAATCTCGGTATCGTTGGCATCCGGTCGCAGTTCCAACAGACCGTAGGCCTGACCGAGCTTGCCTGGCCGGCGAGACAGTGGCGACTCGGTCTGCCCTTCTGGCACGAAATGCTCTGTTCCGGTTGCGCGGTATTCACATCGGCCGCTGACCTGTATTTCGGTACAGACAGTGAGCAGTTGGGCTTTGTCGAATCCGAGTGCCTCGGCGATATCCCTGAGCAGCAGTTTTTCCTTTAGCCGAATGAATCCCTTGCTATAGGCAAGTCGACACTGCACGGCAAGAAACTGGCGCCCGAGCGCACTGCCGTAGCCGATGGCGGGGGGCAGATCGCCCAGCACCTGCATGATATCCGCCTGATCGTGTTTGCCCGCATAGAAGAAATCAATGGCTTCCCGACGCTCCTGCGCCGCCAGGCCGAGTTGTTGCATCACCGATGTCGCGTAGGCGATTTCTTCTTCGCTCACGCGACCATCCAGCTTGGCGAGTCTGCCCATGCAGGCAAACAGGGCGCGGAGAAAGGTCTTTTGTGTCTCCCCACCGCTGGGCAATGGCCTGTCCACCCTGGCAGCGGACGAGTCCGCCAGCCGCGCCGCGAGGGCGCGCTTGAACTCGAGATGTTTGAAGCGGCTAAGCATCGCTTTCCTGTTCTGCCGGTTTTTCAGCCAGTTTTGTATTCACATCGGCCAAACGCTCGGGAGTTCCAACATCGATCCATTCACCCTGGAAGTGCTCCCCGCTTACCTGATCCTTGCGCATGGCTTCCTGGAGCAGTGGTACGACCGAGCGTGGTTGAATCGGAAAGCCCTTGAACAGGTTTCGGTGCATCACACTGATGCCACTGAAGGTCAGGCTACTGCCGTCACCGGCCTGACCATTTCTGACCAGTCCCTCACCATTGAGATGGAAATCACCAGCGGGATTATGCTCGGCGTTGTCGACGAGCACGAGATGCGCGAGACGCTGCTCGCCGTTCACCGGCTGCAGTGTCGAGAAATCGAAATCGGTCCAGACATCGGAATTGACCACGATGAAGCTGTCATCCTTGAGCATCGGCAGACACTTGATGATGCCACCCGCGGTGTCGAGCAGAATGGGCTCTCTGGAATAGCTGAGATCGAGCCCGAAGCGCGAACCGTCGCCCAGCGCCTGTTCAATCAGGCCGCCCAGATAGAAGTGGTTGATCACTGCACCAGTAATGCCGCCTGCCACCAACCTGTCAATCTGGTGTTCGATCAGGGTTTTCTTACCCGCCTTCAGCAGGGGTTTGGGGAGGTTGTCGGTGAGCGGGCGCATACGCTTGCCCAACCCGGCCGCAAGTATCATCGCTCGCATGGTCTGTTTCTACTCTTCTCTGATGGCCAACTTCGTCAACGCCTCGGGCAGTACCCTGCGATGGAACCAGACAACCAGCTCGTCCAGTTCCGGGTAGCGCCCGGCCACGTCGAGAAAATAATTCATGACCAGTGGAATATCGGCCAGATAGCGTGATTTCTTATCTCTGATAAACAGACGACAGAAGATGCCCATGACCTTCAGATGACGCTGCAGGCCCATCAGATCGAAATCTCTCTGGAGTTGCTCGGCACTTATACTCTCGATCACGCCCGCGGCGATCGCGCGCTCGTGATAGTAGTGCAGCCAACACTGCAGTGTGGCCTCATCCCAGCGGATATAGCAGTCACGCAGCAGGGAAACCAGATCGTAGGTATAGGCGCCGGCGACGGCATCCTGAAAATCGATAATACCGGGATTCGGCTCCGTGATGAGCAGATTACGAGAGTGGTAGTCGCGATGCACCGCAACCTGTGTTTGAGTCAGGGCGGCCTGCTCGAGAAAGCCATAGGCGTTGCTCAGCAGCATGCGCTCCGGATCATTCAGCTGCAGTTCCAGCAATCCTTCGCAAAACCACCCGTCAAAAAGGTGCATTTCACGCTGCAGCTCGGAACTGTCGTAGGGGTCAAGTCGCTCTTTTTCTATAGCGAGCTGAAACTGGACGAGCGCATCGATCGCGCTCCGGTAGAGCTTGTCTGACGTTTCCCCATCAGCCTTCTGCTGAGCCAGCAACAGGGTATCCAGATATAGCGCATCGCCGAGATCTTCCAGCAACAAAAATCCCTGCTCGAAATCGCTGGCGAGGATCCGTGGCGCATGCACGCCAGCGGCGGTAAACAGGTCGCAAACCTTCACGAAGCGTGGATTGTCTTCGTGCTCGGGAGGAGCATCCACCGCAATCAGGGACGTCTCACCTACCGTCAGGCGAAAATAGCGGCGAAAGCTGGCATCTCCGCTCACCATGACGAGCTCGGCCGGCTCGGCATCGGTCTGCGCGTTCGCCCAATTCTGTAATCGTTCTTGTCTGGAGTCTTCCATCACTTTCCATTCGATTTAATATTTGCACAGACCGTCCCCGAAGGCGGCCAGCGTAGAGCGATTCCGGGGCGCTGCTGCTTTGCTTTCAACCGGCAATCCATTATGATGCCTGACTGTTAACAGCCCGGATTTCCACGAAACCCTTGCTTAGTTAGTCGGTTTCTACCAGCAATTATTTATCGACTCATCTGCCGATTCTTCCAGCTTGCTGCCGGAGCAGACAAGCACCGTCCACGGCCATGGGTTCAGCAGCCAGATCTCAGTGAAAAGCAAGGTGAATAGCAAGCCCCTGACCAGCCTCATTCCGCCCCTCGCAGTCCTGGCAACTCAGCTATTGATCGCTGCGACATTCACTGCAAGCGCCCAGGCGCAATCCAGTCAATTCAGTTGCCAACCCGATGCTGCGGGCACTGGCTGGGTGTGCGAACAGACCATCCCGGGACAGACCAATTCGACTATTCTCCGGCCGCGCGTCGATTCGCCGCCGCCAGCCACAGATTCAACATCTGGCGGTGCGACCGAAGAAGCCGCGCAGGATCAGAGCGCTCCTCTGGAAGCGGCACCTGCGGCTGCGGCCACTGAGACGGCGCGCATAAGCTATAACACGACGCGTGACAGGGGCGACTACTTTCGCGACTGGATTCCGCGTGAAGACCTGAATGCCGCGGAGCTGGTGACGATCCCGAGCTATTGCTGTGGCGCATTTGTCGACCCCCTCGCAGGTCAGGTCGATAGCAATGCAGAACCAGCCGAATCTGAAACCACGCTCGAGGCCACCACCGGCTTCTCCCAGATCAACCAGAGCCTCACCGAAGTCGATGGCGATGTGGTTGTCAGCCAGGGTTATCGCCGCATCACCAACAATCAGACCACCAGCATCAATCGCACCGAAAACACGGTACTTATGGAAGGCGATATCGAGTTTCGCGAGCCGGGCATGCTGCTGCGGGGCAACTCGGCGTTTATCGACAACGAGTCACAGTCCAATCGCATTGCTGAAGCCGAGTACGTGCTGCACGACTACGGCGTGCATGGACTGGCCAATAGCATCATCTATAACGGCGAGTCAGGTCTGGTCACCATCGACAATGGAGAGCTAAGCCGCTGCGAACCCGGCAATGAATTCTGGAAGCTCCGCGCCGAAAGCATCGTGCTGGACCAGGTCAGTAGCCGCGGCTATGCGCGCAAGGTCAGCTTGCGGGTCGGTGACGTACCAATCTTCTACTACCCGTTTACCATGCCGTTCCCGCTGGGTGACGCACGCTCGTCCGGTTTCCTGCCTCCCTCCGCTGGCAGCACCCGCACCGGCGGCTTCGACCTCGAGGTGCCCTACTATCTCAATCTGGCACCGCACTACGATGCCACGCTGACCCCACGCCTGCTATCTGATCGCGGCGTGATGGCCAGTGCCGAGTTGCGTTATCTGGCAGACTGGTCAATGAATACACTCAACATGTCGCATCTGGCAGGCGACGATCAATTCGACCCTGCCACAAAAGACGTGCTTGGCTCCGACTCCCCGCCAGTGGAGGATCGCTGGTTTGTCGGCTTTGAACACCAGGGCAGGCTCGGCAATCGCTGGACGACTTACGTGGACTACAGCGCCGTCAGCGATACCGACTATTTCTACGATCTCGGCAGCAGTGGCCTCAATGTCATCAGCCAGACCCATCTCAACAGACTGGGTCGTCTTGCCTACAACGGCGACTGGTTCCGTGCGGGTGTGAACGTGCATCGCATTGATCTCATTGACCCCTTCTTCTCCAATGCCAACATTAACAAGCCCTTCGATCGTCTGCCGCAGTTCTACCTCAATGCGGACTATGACTTGCCGGCCGGTTTCACCATAGGACTGAGGAGTCAGGTCACTTCTTTTGACAGGGAGATTGATCAGTCGCAGCTGCCTCAGACGCTCGTCTACAACGGCGCCAATGTCAGCGGCGAGCGCATCAACCTCGAACCGGAGTTGGGCTGGCGCTATGAAACGCCCGGTCTGTTCCTGCGCGGCACGGCGAAATACAAGTACATGGAATACGACCTGCAGGATCAGGCGGCCTTCACTCCACAGAGCCCCGACGTCGGCGTGCCCGTGTACAGTGTGGACGCAGGGCTGGTCTTCGAGCGTGACCGTCGCCGCGGTGGCAGCCAGACGCTCGAACCGAGGATCTACTATCTTTACAGTGAATTTGCCGAACAAAGCTTCCTGCCACTGTTCGACACTTCCGAGCTGAATTTCAGTTTTAATCAGCTCTTTCGCGATGACCGCTTCACCGGTGGCGACCGCATCGGCGATGCCGACCAACTCGCCGTCGCGCTCACCAGTCGCCTCTATAACACCCGGGGCGAAGAGCGGGCGCGCTTTAGTATTGGCCAGATCCAGTACTTCGCCGACCGCCAGGTGACATTGAACAACCCGCTGCAATCATTCCAGCCGCGCTATTCCCAACTTACGGACCAGTCTTCCCTGATCGCCGAATCCTCGGTCAATCTCGGAGATCGCTGGTTGCTAAGCAGCGATGTGCAATGGCATGAGGCACGCGAAGAGATCGACGAGGGCGCCTTCCAGCTGCGCTACCAGCGAGACGAGAACCACGTCTTCAATGCTGCCTATCGCTACCGGCGTCTGGTGAATTCACCCTATTTTCAATTGCCTGCCAACGTCGACCCGCGGATCAAACAGACCGATCTGTCGGCGATCTGGCCGCTGAACGATAAATGGACCCTGCTGGGTCGTTGGAATTATGACCACAGCAACGAGCGCAATCTGGAGAGCTTCGTCGGTATCCAGTGGCGTGATTGCTGTGCCACCATTCGCGTGGTGGCCCGTGAGTGGGTTGACGAACACGAATTGTTTGTCCCTAATAGTGAACCGAATCAGGGAATTTTTGTCCAATTCACACTCAACGGCCTCGGTGACCTCGGCGGAGGCGGCATTAGCGGCCTGCTGCAGGACGGAATCCGCGGCTTCCGGGAGTCGGAATTCGGCAGAACGAACTAGTCGCTATCTGCCATACCGGGAATCTGGAACACTATTGATTCACGTTTCAACTCGTTGAAATACAGTGAAACTCGATAGTTTCAATTTACATGCGATGCAGGATTTCCAGTCCCGGCAAAAACTGTTACTTACTACTTATTTATTTGATGCCATGAAAATCAGTCTTTTTACTTTTGCTCCACTCAGACAGCTCGCGCGACTCGGCGCGATCGGCTCGCTGGCACTGCTGTGCCTGCTCGGCAGCCTGAACAGCCACGCCCAACAACGTCAATTACTGGACCGAGTGGTCGCCCTCGTGGACGAAGATGTGGTGCTGATGAGCGAGCTCAATGCGCGTCTCGCCGATATTCGTCGCAATGCGGCGGCGACTAATCAGCAACTGCCGCCGGCAGGCCAACTGCGCGAGGAAGTGCTCGAGACGCTGATTCTGGAGAACCTGCAACTGCAAATGGCAGAACGCGTCAGCATTCGCTATGACGATGACACCATCAATCAGGTGCTCGCCAACATGGCGCAGGGCAACAACATGAGCTTCGACGACTACGTCAGTACGCTCGAGGCCGATGGCGTTTATCTGCAGGCGCGTGAAGATGTGCGCCGCCAGCTTACGATTCAGGAACTACAGCGCGGCATGGTCAACTCCCGCATCGGCGTGACCGAGCAGGAAATCGACAATTTCCTTAACTCTGAGATGGGTCGCGAGGTGATGGCGGCTGACTACCTGGTCGATCATCTGGTGGTGCTGCTGGATGGCACGGAAGCACCGGAAGTGCGCGAGGAAAAATTACGCTATGCCGCCGATCTGGCTGCGCGCATGCGCGAAGGTGAGCCCTTGCCTCTCGTGGGCCGGCAGGCACAGGCGGAGGGGCTACACAACCTCACCGGCAGCGATTTCGGTTGGCGCAAAGCGGCACAACTCCCGAATCTGTTCTCAGATATCGTCACCACCATGCGTATCGATCAGATAGAAGGCCCCATCGAGGCGGGCAATGGCTACCACATCATCCAACTGGTCGATAAGCGAGGCGGCACCGAACAGATCGTTAATCAGACCAATATCCGCCACATCATGCTGACGCCGAACGAAATTCGCACTGAAGAACAAACAATGGAAGCCGTCAGCGCGCTGCGCCAACGCATCCTCGATGGCGAAGACTTTGCCACCATTGCGCGGCAGAATTCTGACGACGCCTCCTCGGTCGTAGCCGGCGGTGATCTGGACTGGGTCAACGAGCGCGGCATGCCACCGGAGATGGAAGAAGTCGTCGACAATCTCGAAGTGGGTGAGCTCAGCGAACCCTTCCGCACGGCAACCGGCTGGCACATCGCCGAAGTACTCGGCCGCCGCGAGAGTGACGTGAGCCGTCAATACACCCGCTCCCAGGCCGCGAACGCATTGCGAAACCGCAAGTTCGATCTGGAACTGCAAAACTGGCTGTTGGAAATTCGCGAAGAATCCTTTGTCGAATTGATCGAATAAGCGCGGGGAGATGTGCCGTGACTCATCGCCTCGCCATCACCCCCGGCGAACCCGCAGGTATCGGTCCCGATCTCTGTATCAAGCTTGCGCAGAATCCCCCACCTGACATCGAACTGGTCATCGTGGCGGATCCGGCGCTGCTGAGCGAACGCGCTGCACAACTGAATCTGCCGCTTAGCCTGAAGCCGTTCGACGGTAAGCAGCCTGCACAAGCAAGCAAAGCAGGAGAACTGAGCGTCCAGGCCGTGACTCTGGCTGCGCCTGTCACTCCGGGCACACTCAATTCCGCGAATGCCGACTACGTCCTGCAAACGCTGCGCACCGCAGTTGACCTCATCCTGCGCGGCGAACTGGATGGGCTGGTTACTGGCCCCGTACAGAAATCGGTGATCAACGATGCCGGCATCAGCTTTACCGGTCACACCGAGTTTCTCGCCGACTATTGCCAGCAAGATCTCACCGTGATGATGCTCGCCACCGAAGGGCTGCGCGTCGCACTGGCGACGACTCACTTGCCACTCAGCAAGGTACCAGGTGCCATTACAAAAGACTTACTGATCGATATCCTCACGATTCTCAATGCCGACCTACAGAGCAAGTTTGGCATCGAGCAGCCGCGCATACTTGTGTGCGGTCTCAATCCACATGCCGGCGAAGGCGGGCATCTGGGACGGGAGGAAATCGAGATTATTGAGCCAGTATTGCAACTGCTGCGCGAGCAACACATGCAGCTAACCGGCCCACTGCCGGCCGATACACTGTTCACCGACAAGTACCTCGATGTCCACGATGCCGTGCTCTCGATGTACCACGATCAGGGCCTGCCCGTACTCAAGTTCAAGGGCTTCGGGCGCGCCAGCAATATCACTCTGGGCCTGCCTATCGTGCGCACCTCGGTGGATCACGGTACGGCGCTGGACCTTGCGGGCACCGGCAAGGCCGATACCGGCAGTCTCTACCATGCCATCGGCACAGCCGCAGAAATGGTTGCCCACTGGAAACATACATAGTTAATTGATCCACTATGAGTAAAGAATTTACGCATCAGGCGCGCAAGCGCTTCGGGCAGAATTTCCTGCGCGACAGCAACATCATCGAACGCATTCTCAAGGCAGTCTCGCCAGTAGCGTCTGACCGGCTGCTGGAGATTGGTCCGGGCCAGGCCGCACTGACTGATCTGCTCGCCGAGAGCTGTGCCCAACTCGACTGCGTGGAACTCGATCGAGATCTCGCGGGATTCTTAAAACAACGCTTTGCCGGCAATGACCGCATCCGCATTCATCAGCAGGACATTCTGAAATTCTCCCTGAGCGACCTTGAACCTGCTGTCGAACCAGCTTCCCTGCGCATCATCGGCAACCTGCCCTACAACATCTCCACACCGGTGTTGTTCCATCTCCTCAAATCACACACACTGATCAAGGACATGGTGTTCATGCTGCAGCTGGAAGTCGTGGAGCGCATGGCCGCCCAGGCGGGTGAGAAAAACTATGGCCGCCTCGGCCTGATGCTGCAGTACTATTGCCAGATAGAGCACCTGTTCAACGTGCCGCCTGAGGCTTTCTCGCCGCGCCCCAAAGTCAGTTCGGCTATTGTCCGCCTGCGGCCCTATCGTGAACTCCCGCTACAGGCCGACAATCCGGACACGCTGGAATTGGTCGTGCGTACCGCATTCAACCAGCGCCGCAAGACCTTGAAAAACAGCCTCAAAGCCATCATGTCTTCAGAGACGATGGCGCAAACCGGAATCGATCTTGGTCTGCGGCCAGAGAACTTGTCACTGTCAGACTACGTCAAACTGAGTGACGCCCTGAGTGCCGCTACCGGCACAGAGAATTGAGCCCGAATGAGCAACACTGAGCACGACACAGTCCACACGATAGAAATCGAAGTGGATACCAATTACCTCGAGGATCAATCGGCACCCGAGAAAGGCCGCTACGCGTTCTCCTACACGATCTCGATTACCAATCGCGGTCCGGAGCGCGTCAAGCTGCTCAATCGGCACTGGCAGATCACCGACGAGAACGCCCATGTCGAGGAAGTGCGCGGCCCCGGCGTGGTCGGCCTGCAACCCGAGATTGAACCGGGAAAGTCTTTCCAGTACACCAGCGGCGCCATTATCCGCACGGAAACCGGCACCATGCAGGGGAGCTACGAGATGCTGCGCGCAGACGGTTTGCGCTTTCAGGCACCAATCCCTCCATTCCTGCTTTCCCTGCCGCACACGATTCACTAGTCGCGCCAGATTACTGTTTCCCGAGAAGGTAGCGCCGCTGCCCGGTGGACGCATGCGCCAGCGCGCAATACACTGAGGATTCAGAGTTTGCAGACAGTGGCTTCACGCACTACCCAGGCGAGAGTTGGGCCTATTGAAGTCACCGCTGTGTGCGGGACAGGGCAAGAATGAGTACCTATGTTGTTGGCGATGTGCAGGGATGCTACAAGGCACTGCGCAGGCTGTTAAAGAAAATTCAGTTTTCACCGGCGAGTGACACCCTGTGGTTCGCTGGCGATCTGGTCAATCGCGGTCCGCGCTCTCTTGAGACCCTTCGTTACTTGAGCGATCTCGATGCCAATATCCGCATCGTCCTCGGCAATCACGATCTGCATTTCATAGCCATCTTCGAAGGCTGTGCGCCAGCACGTGGCAAGGACAGTCTCGATGAGCTCCTGGCCGCCCCCGACTGTGAAGCACTCTGCGACTGGCTCCGCTTCAAGCCCCTCGCCTACTACGACGCGATTGATACCGATCGAGGTATAGAGAAGTTCCTGATGGTGCACGCAGGCGTTGCCCCACACTGGACGCTGGAAATGACGCTGCAGCACGCGGCAGAAGTCGAGATGGTGTTGCAGAACAAAGGCTACAAGAAATTCCTGCGGGCCATGTACGGCGATGAGCCGATTCGCTGGACCGCCAGCCTCGAAGGTCAGGAGCGACTACGCACCATTACCAACTACCTGACCCGAGTGCGATTCTGCGACGATATTGGCAGCTTGCGACTCGACATCAAGGAAGGACTCTGTGCCGCGCCGGATGGCTTCAAACCCTGGTACGAATACCAGAAGATCACGCCGCAGACGTCCATCGTCTTTGGCCACTGGGCCGCGCTGGAAGGCGAGACCAATCGCGACCACGTCTACGCTTTGGATACAGGCTATGTCTGGGGCCGTGAACTGACCGCCATGCGACTGGAAGACAAGAAGCGCTTCTCGGTCAGCAACAATAAATCACCCGCCAAAGCCAGCGCATGAGGTGCAGCGTTTAGCTGTCACAACAATCTGGTATAGTCGGTCTTCCACTTCTGTCTTCCCGTTTGCACTGACAATACAAACCGACAATACAAACCGGCAACACAAACTGACAACATAAACAGTATGGATATTTATCTGGTAGGCGGCGCTGTGCGCGACAAAAAACTGGGCCTCGGTACGAAAGACCGGGACTGGGTTGTCGTGGGCGGCACCCCACAGGCAATGCTCGACGCGGGCTACCGTCAGGTCGGCAAGGGCTTCCCTGTCTTTTTGCATCCGCAGACGAGCGAGGAATACGCGCTCGCACGAACGGAGCGGAAGATAGCGCCAGGTCACACAGGATTCGAAATCCATGCTAACAAAGATGTAACTCTCGAAGAGGATTTGTTGCGCCGCGACCTCACCATTAATGCCATGGCCGAAGACACCGCGGGCAATCTCGTTGATCCCTACGGTGGTGAGCAGGACTGCGAAAACAGAATCCTGCGTCACGTGTCAGATGCGTTTCGGGAAGATCCCTTGCGCGTGCTGCGTGTCGCCCGCTTCGCGGCACGTTTCGCCCACCTCGGCTTTTCGGTTGCCGAGGAAACGCTCAGTTTGATGCGCGTCATGGTTGCAGATGGTGAACTGGATACGCTCGTCGGCGAGCGGGTCTGGAGCGAGTTGCAACGCGCACTCGCGGAGCCTTCTCCCCAGGCCTTCTTGCAAGTCATGCGAGACTGCGGCGCGCTACAAGTAATACTGCCCGAGGTCGACGCACTCTATGGCGTGCCACAACCCAGCAAATACCATCCGGAAGTCGATACCGGCCTGCACATCGAGCTGTGCCTGCAACAGGCCCGCGCGTTGTGCGCCGCCAACAAACTTGAAGATGACGGTCCGGTGCTTTACGCCACGCTTGTGCACGATGTCGGCAAGGCGCTGACCGACCCTGACAACTGGCCCAGCCACTACGGGCACGAGGCATTGGGATTGCGCGCGCTGCAAACATTGCACGCGCGATTGCCCGTGCCGAACGAACATGCCGCACTGGCGAAGCTGGTGTGTGAACATCACACCAAGCTGCATCGTGTACAGGAACTCAAGCCGAGCACCCTGCTGAAACTGCTGGAGTCACTCGACGCCATTCGCCGGCCCGAACGACTCAACAAATTTCTGCTTGCCTGCGAGGCTGATGCGCGTGGTCGCACTGGACTTGAAGAACGCGAGTATCCACAGCGTGACTATCTACTCGCAGTGCTCGAGGCCGCCAATAGCATCGACATTCCGGCTCTGCTGGCGAACAAGGCCGATGGCGAACAGCCAGGCGAACTTATCGCCGAGGCCAGACTCAGAACGATTAGCGATCTCCTTACCCAGCTGAGGTCGGCACCGTGAACTCACCCGCGACAGAACAAGCTGCCGGGAAAGTCGTACTGATCACAGGCGCGGCCCGACGCATTGGTTCGCGCATAGCGCAGGATTTTCATGCCCTGGGCTTCCGCGTGCTGATTCACTGCCGCCAGTCTCGCGAAGAAGCCGAGCAGCTCGCAGCCATGTTAAATGCCGCGCGGCCCGACACTGCCCGCGTCCTGCAAGCCGATCTCTGTGCACAGGATGATGTAGCCCGACTCGGCCAGGATGCACTGGCATGCTACGGGCGCCTGGATGTGCTGATTAACAATGCCTCGTCGTTTTATCCCACCGCCTTCGGCGAGTGTGACAACGCGCAGTGGGATGACCTGATCGACAGCAATCTGCGCGCCGCGTTTTTTCTAAGTCAGTCCGTTGCCCCGGCGCTGCGCGAGCACCACGGCGCAGTAATCAACATCGTCGATTCCTACGCCGACTCGCCGTTGGCGGGCTATCCGATTTACAGTATTGCCAAGGCCGGACTCAAGGCGATGACGCGTTCGCTGGCGAAGGAACTCGCTCCATATGTGCGGGTCAATGCCGTCTCGCCTGGCGCGATCATCTGGCCGAGCAGTCTCGCCGATGAGAACGACCCGGAAGTCATGAAGAAACGCGCGGCGATTGTCGCCTCCATCCCTCTGGGTCGTACCGGAGACGCGAAAGACATCGCCGACTGGGCGGTCTTCCTCGCCACACAGGCGCACTACATGACCGGCCAGACAGTTCGAGTCGACGGCGGCAGAAATCTGAATTATTAGTTGAAAAGCGACCAACGCATTATTGGAATGTAGAGAGGAAAGCCCATGTACACCGTGTACGGCGATATCAAGTCAGGCAACTGCTATAAAATCAAACTGCTCCTCAACATGCTGGGCGAAGAGCACAACTGGCAGCACGTGGATATTCTCAAGGGCGAGTCACGCACAGACGATTTTCTGGCCAAGAACCCGGTCGGCAAGATTCCCCTGCTGGCGTTCACCAATGGCCAGTATCTGGCAGAGTCGAACGCCATCCTCAATTACCTCGCCGAAGGCTCACCCTATCTGCCCGACAATCGCTTCCAGCGCGCGCTTGTCCTGCAGTGGCAATTCTTCGAGCAATACAGCCACGAACCGTTTATCGCCACCGCGCGCTACATCAACAAGTATCTGGGCATGCCCGAAGACAAGAAGGCGGAATATGCAGGCAAGCAGGAAGGCGGGCACCGGGCGTTGCGTGTGATGGAGAATCAGTTGGCGAAGAATACCTTTCTGATCGGCGATCAATTCACCATTGCGGACATCAGCCTCTATGGCTATACCCATGTCGCAGATGAAGGCGGTTTCGACCTGTCACTCTACCCCGCGATCTCCAGTTGGCTGGATCGCATCGCCAATCTCGATGGCTACATCAGCATGGCTGATGCGGCCTGAGCTGGCTCAGTCAGCCCAATCAAAATCCTTCAGCCACAGCGGCTGGCGCGACTGATCGTAGTCCCGCCAGAGCTGGGCGTAGGTCTTGCCACTGGGTGGATGAATCGTATCCGCCAGCAACTCAGACAAAGGACGCAATACATAGGCATTGCGCGTGATCTCGGCGCGCGGCAGCTCCATGCCCGCTTCGCTGCCATCGCTGTCCCCGTAGGTAAGTATGTCCACGTCGATAACACGTTCGGAGAAACGCGGGCGCGATCGATCGCGTCCCATGTCGTCCTCCAGTTGTTTGAGAAACTGCTTGATGACATCGAGACTTTCGCCGGTCTCCACGGCAACAGCAAGGTTCAGAAAATTTTCCCCGTCGAATCCAACCGCTTCGGACTCATAGACAGCCGAGCGGCGCAATTCGCCGAATCGCGACTGCAGCAGAGCGCATGCCTGCCGGATGTTGGCCTCGGGGTTGATGTTGCTGCCGATACTGAGTGAGAGAACTGGCACGTTTACTGACCGATGATTGCTTGTGGCGACGGCTGAATTATTCGCCGGACCAGATGAATTCGATGCGTAGCCCGCCGGGCTCGTAACACATCATGTGTTTGCGTGGACCACTGCCTACCACTTCCGGAGCGAACTCGATGTGCGTGCCGGGAAAGTCCTGTACTTTTGCATACAGTGCATTCAGTGCCTGATCTGAGCTGACACTCAGCGCGAGATGATGTAGCCCAAGATTCTGCTTGCGATCGAAGGCCACATGCTTGTCTGCATCCTGCACCTGCCACAGGGTCAATCGCGTGTATCCATCCGAGACAGCGGTGCGTGGGTAGGCTGGGTCGTAGCCGGATTCTTCCCAGCCGAGCAGTTCGGTGAAAAAAGCACGGGTGGCACCGAGATCGAGTACGGTGAGACCGAGATGGTTAATGCCCTGTGTGCTTGCCATGGTTTCCTCCTGAAACGCGGCCGATTGAGGCGTTGCCTCAGGCGGTCTTCTCGCCGCGTTCGATCACCACACCAACATCGCGCGCGCCAGTAACTGCGCCCGGCTTGCCCAGGCGCAATCGCACCCATGGCACAGAAAATTCATTGCGCACGATCTCGGTGATGCGCTCGGCCAGCGTCTCCACGAGGAAGAATTGGGAGCCTTCTACGAAGTCGATAAGCCGCTTGGACACCGCCTTGTAGTCAAGCGCATCGTCGATGGAATCGCTCGCCGCCGCACGACGATTGTCGAAGCCCATCTCAAGATTGATGCTCACGACCTGTTGCTGCTCGCGCTCCCAGTCGAAGATCCCGATGATGGTTTTGATTCTCAAATCGCGAATGTAAACAATGTCCATAGTGGCTCTCTGGTAATTCGTTGATGACTCTATTCAGGCTGCGTCTTGTTCAGCTGGCGGGCCGCAGAGGCGGCAGGGACTCCAGCGACCAGCGCGGTTTCGCGTCGATCTCCAGATCACTCTCCTGCCCGGCCAGCAAGCGCTGACACCCGGCATAGGCAATCATCGCCCCGTTGTCGGTACAGTATTTAGGCTGGGCATAGAATAGGCGGCCATTGACCTTGGCCACAGCACTCTCGAGGACTTCGCGCAGGCGCGTGTTGGCACTCACGCCGCCGGCAATAATCAGGTTCTGCAGTCCCGTGTGTTCCAGCGCACGACTGCATTTGATCGACAGGGTCGACACAACCGATTCCTGAAACGCGCAGGCGATGTCCGCCCGGGTCTGCTCATCGATATGGCCTTCTGCATCGGTATGCTCGGCGATCGTATTGCGCACGAAGGTCTTCAGGCCACTGAAACTGAATTCGAGGCCGGGGCGATTGATCATCGGGCGCGGGAAATCGAAGCGAGCGGGATCGCCCTGCGTGGCCAGTTTCGCGACATGCGGGCCGCCGGGATAAGGCAGACCAAGCATCTTGCCGACCTTGTCGAAGGCCTCGCCTGCAGCATCGTCCAGCGATTCGCCCAGCACCTCGTATTCGCCAATGGCATCGACACGCACGAGTTGGGTGTGCCCGCCGGACACCAACAGGGCGACGAATGGAAATTGCGGTGGATCAGACTCGAGCATGGGGGCGAGCAAGTGCCCTTCCATGTGGTGCACACCAAGCGCCGGAACACCCCAACCCATGGCCAGCGCACGACCAATCGAAGCGCCAACGAGCAATGCACCCACCAGCCCTGGCCCCGCGGTATAGGCCACCCCGCCAATAGAACTGGCCTCGATACCCGCTTCTTCGAGTACCTGACTGATCAGGGGCAGCGTCTTGCGAATGTGATCACGCGAAGCCAATTCGGGGATTACCCCGCCATATTCGGCGTGAATCTCCACCTGCGAATACAGGGCATCCGCCAACAGGCCGCGCTCGCTGTCATAGAGTGCGATACCTGTTTCGTCGCAGGAAGTTTCGATACCGAGAACGATCACGCTGTGGCTCCGAAAGGCTGTCGTGGAAAAGGTCGCTATCATGCCAAAGTTGCGCGCTCAGCCCAACTATTGATTGCTGGAGCCCTGCCCCTGAATGCCGCACGACGAACTGGATCGGCAGCGTTTCGGAGTTCAGCAATAGCCAGATAGCAAGAGGACCCAGAGAGGCACTCCCTGAATAGCCGGGGCAGCCACCTTTGGATGCCAAAACAGGCGATGCCGAACACTGCCGATTTGCGCTATCAGATGCCCCGCCTCCGTCACTATCGTTGGAAATCCAGTGATCGGGGAGTTTTTGGCCCAATTCGCCCGGAAACAGCGGATTTCTTTGCATTTGCGCTGCCGGGGCTTTAAGATACGCACCCTCTTGGGCTCCGTGTGCCGAATTTAGTGGTTTTCGGGCCCGATACAGCAATCGACAAATACATTTAAGGTAGGTGTTTTTACAACATGCCCCAGGTCAAACTTAAGGAAAACGAGCCTTTCGACGTCGCTCTGCGCCGCTTCAAGCGCTCTTGCGAGAAGGCCGGTATTCTGGCAGAAGTTCGTCGCCGCGAGTTCTATGAGAAGCCCACTTCAGTACGCAAGCGCAAAGCTGCCGCTGCTGTGAAGCGTCATCTCAAGAAAGTGTCGCGCGAGACTCGTCGTCAACAGCGTCTGTATTGATCGGGTGGGTGGCCCCTTCCGGTCACCTGCAATCCCCTCACTACGCACTGCCCTGCATCCCCACCATGTCTGAAAGCCCACTGAAACAGCAAATCACTGAGGCCATGAAGGCAGCCATGCGCGCGAAGGAAAAAGAGCGCCTGTCTGCTGTACGTCTCGTGCTGGCTGAGATCAAGCGGGTGGAAGTGGATGAGCGCATCGACCCCGATGATGCCCGTATCACTTCGATTCTGGACAAAATGGTGAAACAGCGCCGCGACTCGATCAAACAGTTCGAAGACGCCGGCCGCCCCGAACTCGCCGAGAAAGAACAGGCCGAGATCGATGTAATCCAGGAATTCCTCCCCTCCCAGCTCAGCGAAGACGAAGTCGCGGCAATTGTTGAGAAAGCCGTAGCCGACTCGGGTGCATCCTCAATGCAGGACATGGGCAAGGTGATGGGACTCGTGAAGCCGCAAGTGGTTGGTCGCGCCGATATGGGCGTCGTCAGCCAGAAAGTGAAAGCCGCCCTGAACTAGCGTGCCCTGCGCCAGCCGGCTCGCCCTTTTCCCACCCTGATTCAACCCTTTCCTAACACTGCTAATCTGACAGACTCCCTGCTGTCATTTTCTGTTGTGCTCACTTATTATCTTTAGATCAATAAAAATGCCTGCGCCCAACAGGCAAGGAGGAGAGGATGGCCTCGCGTCATTGGCTCGCTATTTGTGTGGTCGCGTCCGCGACTGCGCTCACCTGGCTCGTTCTGCCAGCCACCGCCCATCATGCCAGCGCCCCTTTTTACGATCCCGAAACCCGGGTTGAGTTTGAAGGCACCGTGACCCGATGGGTATTCCGTAATCCGCATGCGTTTCTGTTTCTCGATGTCGAGGGGGCAGACGGCTCTGTCACTGAGTGGCAGGTTGAGCTCGGTGCACCGGTGAGTATTCGCCGCGCCGGCTGGACGCCCGACACTCTCACCATCGGCCAGCGTGTTCTGGTGAGCGGTAATCGCTCGCGCGCCGAAGGCTCCAATGGAGTTTGCTGTGTGCGCATGACCCGACCCGATGGAACACCTGTCACCGAGGGCGGCGCTGTCGAAGAAGCCAGCGTGGACTAGGATGGAGTCACTATGAAAACAAGAACAATAAGCAAGACACTTTCAACCCTCGCTCTGGCTGTCACGCCGCTCTTCGGACTCAGCGGCGCCGCTGCGCAAAGTGATGCGGAGATACCTGACTTGTCAGGCGTCTGGAATGGTGGGTTTTCCGCACGACCGGTCAATGGCGTCGATGTGCCCTGGGGCGAGGACAATTTTCCGCAATTGAATGCCAGGGCGCTGGCTTACCAGGAGACCTGGGAAGAGATCATGGCACCGAAATACGACTGCCAACCCGCCTCCTCGCCCGCGATTCAGTATGACCCCTACTACATGCAGGTCACGCAGTGGCCCGATCGCGTGTTGTTTCGCTATGAGAAAGACGACCAGCTGCGCACGATCTGGCTGGACGGTCGCGAGCCCAATGCAACGGACTACAGCATTCAGGGCTTTTCCGTGGGTTACTACGAAGACGGCGCCCTGAATATTCGCACGACTCACTTCGTGTTCGATATCGCGGGCTTCGACGACTACAACGGCATCCCTTCTTCGGCACAGAAAGTAGTGACCGAAAAATACTGGATCGACGGCGAAGATCTCTGGCTGACTCTGACCGTGGAAGACCCGATGTTTCTCGAGGCGCCCGCCTCCTATACAACCCGCTGGGTACCCGCCAGTCCTGACTACCGGTTGCAGCCCTATGACTGTGATCCGGAAGCAGCGCGCGCATCGGTACGCTTCTTTCCGTCGAAGTATGACCAGTAGCAACTGAATCGAAAAACGGGGCATTGCCCCGTTTTTTGTTCGTGGCGGATTCCTAGGAAAAGCCCGCGTATTGAACAGGGCCTGCCAATTCGCGCCTTCGAGCGCGGCAATCGCGTATCGGTGAATGCTGTGCTCATTTGAAACACGCCACTGTTTCGGAATGAGACAGCCTGACTGCGGGATGGATGCTCGATGCATGCAGTCTGCACTGTCTGCAGCATCCGCTGGCTGGCCCGTGCATTGCATAAGCTCTGTATACTTAAATCGCACAGAGGAGTAATCGAGTCGAGCATATGCCGTGACGGGTTTTCTGTTCTCGATTCAATTCAGGCACCATGCTGGCAAACCATCTGAAAATCGCCTTACGACAGTTTCGTCAGGAGAAACTGCAATTCACACTGAATGTTGGCGGGCTGGTACTGGCGCTCACCGCCTTCTTCCTCATCCTCTTCTATGTGCAGGACGAATACTCCTACGATCGCTGGTTGCCGGATGCAGACAGGCTCTTTCGCTATGAGACAGAAACAAGCAACGCGGCGGGAACAACTCGACTGCTGCGCGGTTCAGTGCTGCGCGCCAAGCGTGATCTGGAGACTTATTTTCCAGAGATAGAGGCGGCCACCAGATTGACCAATTACCGAGGCGTATTGGAACGCGATAGTCGCCGATACTTCGAAACGCTGTGGTTCGCCGACGCTTCATTCTTCGATGTGTTTGCGCTACCGCTGGCAGCAGGTAACCGCGAGAATGCCCTTGCAGACAAATATTCCATTGTCCTGTCGCAATCAATGGCCGAGAAATATTTTCCCAATGAAGATCCGCTGGGCGCAAACCTGACGCTGGATGGAGAAAGAATCTATCGCGTCACCGGAGTATTTCGAGATATACCTGAGAATAGTCACTTCGCATTCGACTTCCTGCTGCCCTACGACGAAACGGACCCGGAGTACGGATTTGGCTATTCCGAGAGCTGGTTTGCGTTCGAAGGCTACACCTATCTCAAATTAGCGCCGACAGCCTCGGCCGCGCTGGTGAACAATCAGCTCCAACTGTTCCTCGCGACCCACTTCCCGGCCGATGCCCTGCCCGCGGGGACTTCAGTAGAAGAGAGATTGCGCCCACGATTGCAGTCAGTAACTGGCATTCATCTCAGTCGGGGTGGAATAAACAATATAAAACCACCGGGAAACTCGAACCTGCTCTGGCTGTTTACTGGAGTCGCCGTGTTAATACTTGGCATTGCGACGGTCAATTTCATCAGCATGTCGGTCAATCGTTCGTTGCAACGGACCCGTGAAGTGGCAATTCGCAAAGTCGTCGGCGCCGGACCTCAGCACCTGTTCAGTCAATTCATGTGCGAGTCGGTGCTGATCGCACTGCTCGCGACAATCGCGGCATTGGGTTTACTGGAACTGCTGTTGCCAATCTACAACGAGTTTCTCAACAAGCAGATGCGAGTCGATTATTTCTCTGGCCCGACGCTGTTACTGGTTGGCGTCGTGCTTGTGTTGGTTGGCCTGGCCAGTAATTTTCTGCCGGCTCAGCGTCTCGCTGCGCTGCATCCGGTACTGGCATTGAAGCAACAGGGCAATCAACCACGTTCGGCGACGAGCCTGATCCGATCATCCTTGCTCGCCTTTCAATTTGCGGTTTCCATCACTCTGGTTATTTCCACACTGGTCGTGATCTTGCAGCAGCAGTTGATTGCTAACCTGGAACTGGGATTTGACGCGCAGAACAAGCTGGTACTGCGAAACATGAACGAAGAGTTCGTGCAGGCACAACGCACGGTGCTCGCTCATGAGATTGAGAATCTTCCCTCAGTCACTGGTGTCGCCTTTTCCACTGCAACCCCGGGCGACACAGTCGGCGCGGCATTCACGCGGCGTGTGACCACTCCCGGCCTCGGCGATGAGGGCGTGCTGCTCTATCCCAAGAGTGTTGGCCCAGACTATTTTTCGCTGTACGGCATAGAAGTACTCGCCGGCAGAGAGTTTCAGCACGACATCCAGTCGGATCGATTTTTCTGGGATAAAAGCAGTGGCACGAATACGACACCGGGAGCAATCGTAAATGAGACGGCTGTTCGCGCACTTGGCTTCAGTTCAACACGCGAGGCGCTGGCCAAACACTGACAATAAACGCGGTGGAGTTGCAGATAGTCGGCAGTGTTGCCGACGCTCACTTTCTTTCGCTGCGCAATGAGATGACACCCAACCTCTATCTGTATGCGCCACAGGATCATATCGCTCTCACAATCGCCTATGCTGACACTGAGAACATGGAACAATTACTCAGCGCTGTGGCCGCCATCTGGGATCGATTCGTGCCGGAGTTTCCCGCGACAATCGACATTGTGGAGAATAATCTTGCGGGGCTGTATCGCGAGGAAAGACTGCAATTGCTGCTGATGACTCTCTTCTCCACGCTGGCTATCGCCATGACGAGCGTGGGCCTCTATGCGTTGGTCTCACAAATGATTCAGCAACGCCGCAAGGAGATCGGCATTCGCAAGATACACGGCGCACTGGCGCTGCAGATTGTGCGCGCGCTCTCGGCACGATTTACTCTCCCACTGCTGATTGCCTGCGTGATTGCCTGGCCCAGCGCCTGGTATTTCTCTGTCTATTATCTACAGGGATTTCAGTATCGTATTGAACCCGGGCTATTGTTGTTTTTGTTCTCGAGCATTGCTGCCATAGCGCTTACCGCTTCGACCATTGTCGGCAAGACCTATGAAGCCGCCACCCGCAATCCTGTCGATGCGCTGCGAAGCTAGCCAGTACCGATATAGGGAATCAGGCGGCCAAACAGCAACACACCGAGCCAGGCAGTCAGTGACACCCCGGCTGAGAGTTTTTGCCACTGCGCCGACTTGCTGGCCGAGGGCTGGACTACATAGTGGTAAAGCAAGGCATTGATACCCGCCACAACGACAAGCGCCATCTTGATCTTGAATGCGATGTTGATGGAGTAGCGCCCCGGGTCACCAAAGAAGAACAGCACACCGGTGATCAAGTTCAATGCAAATCCCCCAATCACCAGCGGCAGCAAGCGGTAGACTTTTTCCTGGGCGATGTGGGTGAAGAAGCCAAGCAGGCGTAGGTCCACCATCAGCAGGCCACCAAACAGAAGCGACAAGCCGATGAAGTGCACAATCTCGAGTACCGGCCACAGCCAGTAGGTCTCCGCAATCCAGAGATTGAGACTGCTGTCGGTGGCGAACTGGGCAAAGAAGTTCCACATGGCGCTAACCCAGATAAGCAATCAGTCGGCCGGCGACAATCGCGGCCAGCCAGCAGAACAAGGAAGCCGCTGCCAGCAATCGGGTGTTAGTACTCACCGCATCAGTTGCTGATGCCAGGCGCTTCTGAATCTGCCACGCCAGAATCATTCCCAGCGCGATGAAAGCGATCTTGAAGCGAAAGGACGTACTGGCCGCAAAGATCGTGGCCTGCGAGGTGAACAGCATGAAGCCTGAGATCGCGTTGAGCAGAAACCCGGCGTAAGCCAACTGGACAGGTTTGCGGAAGTCAGCCGGGGCCGGGACTTTGAGTACGCCCAGCAGGCGCAGGTCGCGCATGAAGAAGATGCCGACGACTACGGCGAGACCGGTGATGTGCAAGGCGAGCAATCCGGGATAGGCATAGAGTGACAAGCCTACCCACTGCGCGAGCGCGGTACCTTCCAGCCAAAGGAACAATGGCGTCTCCGTGATTTTTGTTCTTGTTATCGCGATTGCCCGGGTCGTTCTGCGACCTCGATAGCGCACAGCGTGTCGGCAGCATAATTCACTTGTCAGCGAAATGCACCCGCACACGCAAGGCGGCGCAGATCGGCTACAATACGCACATGGTGCCCGTGCGCCCTGCATTCCTGCTAACTGACCCGAACCGGAACCCCATGGCTGGCCTGATCCCCCAATCCTTCATCGATGACTTGCTGCATCGCGTCGATATTATCGAGGTGGTGGACAAGCGCGTCAGCCTGAAGAAGTCCGGCAAGAACTACAGCGCCTGCTGCCCCTTCCATAATGAGAAGACACCCTCCTTCAGCGTGCAGCCCGAGAAACAGTTCTTCTATTGTTTCGGCTGTGGAGCGGGTGGCAATGCAATCGGCTTCGTCATGCAATACGACGGCGTGGACTTTCCCCAGGCGGTGGAGACACTGGCACGAGATGCCGGATTGGAGGTCCCGCGCGAGGAATCCAAGGCCGAGGCACGCCGTCACTCCGAGAACAACAAACTGCTGGACGTGCTCGACGAGGCCAGCCGCTTCTATCAGCAGCAACTCCGAAAACATGCCCAGAAAGACGAGGCGGTGAATTATCTGCGCGGCCGCGGACTCAGCGGCGAGATTGCCCGCGACTTCGGCCTCGGCTTCGCGCCACCCGGCTGGGATAATCTGCTGAGCGCGATTGGCGGCAACACCGAGGCCGATCAGGCGCTGCTCAAGGCTGGCCTGATCATCCAGAAGGAGAATGCCAAGGAAGGCGACGAGCGCAAATACTACGACCGCTTCCGCCACCGCATCATGTTCCCGATCCGCGACAGCCGCGGCCGTACGGTGGCCTTCGGTGGCCGCGTGTTGGGCGACGACAAGCCCAAATACCTGAATTCGCCCGAAACGCCAGTGTTTCACAAGGGCTCGGAGCTCTACGGACTCTATGAAGCGAAGAAGGCAAACAGCAAGTTCAGCCGCATCCTCATGGTGGAGGGCTATATGGACGTCATCGCCCTTGCCCAGAACGGAATCCGCAACGCGGTCGCCACACTGGGCACCGCCACCAGCGACCGCCACATGCTGCGCCTGTTCCGCCAGACACCCGAAGTGGTGTACTGCTTCGACGGCGACGAAGCCGGGCGGACAGCCGCCTGGCGCGCGCTCGAGAACACTCTGCCCCTGATGGAAGACGGCCGGCAGGTGCGCTTCTTGTTTCTGCCGGACGGCGCCGACCCGGACGACTTCGTGCGCCAGAACGGCAAACAAGCTTTTGAAGAAGCCGTCGCCAAGGCCTCTCCGCTGGAAGACTTCTTCTTCGACAAGCTCTCTGCGGGACTGGAGCTGGAAACCATCGAGGGCCGGGCCCGCCTGAGCAACCTGGCCAAACCACTGATTCGCCGCTTCCCACGCGGCATCTACAGCCAACTCATGCTTGATCGTTTGTCGGACACATTGGGCATGAACAAGGAATCCATCGACGAACTGCTCAAGGAAGCGCCGCCCGAACCCCCGCCGAGTGACTACGACGGCATGGCGCCGATGGAGACCGAGGACGGCCCACCGCTCGATCTGGCGCCGCCCATGCAGGGCACAGCCCAGCGCGGCCCGCGTTCGAGCCCCGCGTTCGCGAGGGCAGCGCCCAACAAACCGCGCCACAAACCCAATAGCCTGAAGGCTATCGAGCTGCTGCTGCGCAACCCGGAGTTGGCGTTGGGCCTGGAGCAAGACCTCGAACCGCTACGCAATGCCGACGACGAAAGCCGCAAACTCCTGCTGTCGCTCATTGAAATGGTGCGTCGCGACCCCCATACAGAGACCTATACGCTACTGGGTTACTGTTATGGCACGACCCTGGGGGGACAGCTCACGCAGCTACTCAAAAGTGAGAAGATCACTCCGGTGGAAGGAATGGAGCAGGAGTTTAAGCAAATTATTGACAGCATACTGTCCGATATCCGCAAGAAACTCGAGCTTCTCCAGCTCAAAGATGTCCTGAAATCCCGCGTCGCCTCTGCGAGTAACGCTGCAAACAGCGCGACGAAAGATCAGAACTAATCAGCCGTTATTAGAGTCTAATTCAGGCCTATATTGCGTATACAGACCCAAAAGTCGCCGCTATAATGCCCGGCTGACTTTTACTCGGGCAATTGGGCACTGCGGAGAGCGCAAGGTGCCAAACCTCTAACGAGCCCGGGAAGACAGAAGCTCGCTCGGAAGAGCCAGCATTGCCCGAATACCTGATCACATATTACAACCTGGTGCGCCCCCAGGAAGTCGAGAGTTCATGGCCCAAACTATTGCCCCACAGTCGAGTTTGAAAGCACTTATCGCCAAAGGTAAGGAGCAAAGCTACCTGACCTATGCCGAGGTGAACGACCATCTGCCGGAATCCATTTCCGATCCGGATCAGGTGGAAGACATCATTCAGATGATCAATGACATGGGCATCAAGGTCTACGAGACCGCACCCGATGCCGATTCACTGCTCCTGAATGACGATGACTCCGATAACAGCGATGACGAAGTAGCCGCCGCCGAGGCCGCCGCTGCGCTCGCCGCTGTAGAAAACGAAGCCGGCCGCACAACTGACCCCGTGCGCATGTACATGCGCGAAATGGGTACGGTTGAACTGCTTACCCGCGAAGGCGAGATCGTGATCGCCAAACGTATCGAGGAAGGCCTCAGAGAATTGATGAAGGCCATGGCCCTGTTCCCGGGCACCGTCGAGCACGTGCTGAACGAATACGCCCTGATCGACAGCGAAGAACGCCGCCTGAACGAACTCATCACGGGTTATCTGGATACCAACGACGACGACTTCCCGCCTGCAGCGACTGCCTCCTCTGACGACAGCTCCGATGACAGCAGCGCCAGCAGCGATGATAGCGACAGCGACGACGTTGATGATGATGACGACAGCAGCAGTGATGATGACGAAGCAAACGTCGGTCCGGATCCGGAAGAAGCTCGCATTCGCTTCACCGAATTGAAGGATCAGTACGAAGCCACTTCCGCTGCCATTGGCAAGCGCGGCGGCCGCGACACCAAGAAAGCCCAGGAAGAACTGGAAAAACTCGGTGAGCTGTTCAAGAGCTTCAAGCTGACCCCACGTCAGTTCGATCCCCTGCTCGCGCACATCCGCGCCACACTGACTCGCGTGCGTCGCCACGAGAAGGCCATCATGAGCCTGTGCGTGCGCAGCGCCAACATGCCACGCAAAGACTTCATCGAGTCTTTCCCCGGCAATGAGATCAACGAGAAGTGGATCGACAAGCACATCAAGGCGAAGAAGTCCTATTCTGAACTGCTCGTCAACGTGAAGACTGAAGTACTCCGCGCGCAGAAGAAACTGAAGCTGCTCGAGGAAGAAACCGGCCTCACGATCGCCGAGATCAAGGACATCAATCGCCAGATGAGTATCGGCGAAGCCAAGAGCCGTCGTGCGAAGAAAGAGATGGTGGAAGCCAACCTGCGTCTGGTGATCTCCATCGCGAAGAAATACACCAACCGTGGCCTGCAGTTCCTCGACCTGATTCAGGAAGGCAACATCGGTTTGATGAAGGCGGTAGACAAGTTCGAATACCGTCGCGGCTACAAGTTTTCGACCTACGCCACGTGGTGGATTCGTCAGGCGATTACCCGTTCCATCGCCGACCAGGCCAGAACAATCCGTATTCCGGTGCACATGATCGAGACCATCAACAAGCTGAATCGCATCAGCCGCCAGATGGTGCACGAGAAGGGCCGCGAGCCAACGCCGGAAGAACTCGGCGAACGCATGGACATGTCCGAGGACAAGGTACGCCGCGTCCTCAAGATCGCCAAAGAGCCAATCTCCATGGAAACCCCAATAGGTGACGATGAAGATTCACATCTGGGCGATTTCATCGAGGATTCCACAGTGGATTCCCCGGTAGACAGCTCCATCGACGAAGGCCTCAGAGAAGCCACCAAGGAAGTTCTGGGCAGCCTCACAGCACGTGAAGCGAAGGTTCTGAGAATGCGTTTCGGTATCGACATGAATACCGACCACACGCTGGAAGAAGTTGGTAAGCAGTTTGATGTAACGCGTGAGCGTATTCGTCAGATCGAAGCGAAGGCGCTGCGTAAGCTGCGTCATCCGACTCGCTCCGATCACCTGCGCTCGTTCCTCGACGAGTAAATCTCGCCGCGCGCAAAACTTTGCACTCTTAGAGAGCATGAAAAAGCCACCCCAGAAATGCGGTGGCTTTTTTTTGCGCCCCTGTTTTAAACTCACTGTGACTGCCAGCCGCGGGGCACTGGCAGCTCCAATAACAATTCACGCTCTCCATAATAACCAACACCATTCCAGAGGCCGCCATGAGCGAAACGAAGCTGCCATACAAGACGCGCGAGCTGCACAACCACCACTTCGACTCCACAATCTGGAACGATTTTGCTTTCCGACCGGACGACATCATCATCGGCACCTACGCCAAATCAGGCACCACCTGGACCCAACAGATCGTCTCGCAACTATTGTTCAATGGCGAAGAGGGTCTCGAAGTCGCTGCCATGTCGCCCTGGCTCGACCTCAGAGTGCCGCCCAAAGAGATCAAACTCCCGGAAGTGGAAGCCCAGACTCACAGACGCTTCATCAAGACCCACCTGCCGGTAGACGCATTGGTCTTCTCTCCCGAGGCCAAATACCTCTACATCGGAAGAGACGGCAGAGATGTGGTATGGAGCATGTACAACCACCACGCCAACGCCAACGCCGCCTGGTACGAAGCCCTCAACGACACCCCGGGCCGCGTCGGCCCACCCATCGAGCTGCCACCGGACGACGTGGTGCAATACTTCCACGACTGGATGAACAAAGACGGTCACCCCTTCTGGCCCTTCTGGGAGAACATCAGGAGCTGGTGGGCAATCAAAGAACTGCCCAACGTCATGCTCCTGCACTTCGCCGAGCTCAAACAGGACATGCCCGGCCAGATCAGACGCATCGCCGACTTCCTCGAAGTCGACATCGACGAGGCCAAATGGCCAGCGATCCTCGAGCACTGCAGCTTTGACTATATGAAGGCCAATGCCACCAAGTCGGTCCCACTGGGTGGGGCCTTCTGGGATGGGGGTGCGCAGACGTTTATTAACAAAGGGACCAATGGCCGCTGGCGGGATTTGCTCTCTGCGGATGAGATCAACTGGTATGAGAAGCGGGCGATTGAGGAACTTGGGGAAGAGTGCAGCCGATGGCTGGCGCAGGGGTAGGATTCTGGCGCAATCGGGGATAAAACTAAGTTTTTGATATTCCTCGAGGGGCGCTATAATGCGGCCCTCTGCAGATCTTGCCAAAGTCTCCACGAATCCCATCGAAGGACTTTGGCACAGCCTGGAGTTTGTAATCGAGGCGTGGAACTTTCTGAGCGAGGGAGCGTACGAACAGTACGTGACTGAGTGAAGACAAGTTTCACAACGAAGAGTACGAGCAACAGGCGAAGTCCAAAGAGTTTTTGACACAGCCAGAGATTCGTAATCGAGGCGCGGGAGTTTCTGAGTGAAGGAACGTACATCAGGTACGTGACTGAACGAAGATAACTGACGCAACGAAGAGTACGAAGTTCTGGCGACGCTCAAAAGGGCCTATAGCTCAGTTGGTTAGAGCGCCGGACTCATAATCCGTCGGTCCCAGGTTCGAGTCCTGGTGGGCCCACCAACATATCGCCACTAAACCAATGTACCCTAACCCCTTTGAACAAAAATGTGACAATTAGATGGCTAGCCACACGGTTGTGTGTTGAAAGTAAAACTCTAAAACGGGCACTCAGTTTGAATATGTGCTGCTAAGCTAAGAAATGCCCTCGCAGCCAGTCGCTTAGATAGGATTTGAACTTCCTATCTCTCAGTATTGGTGATAGTAAGTAAGTTAGTTGCTCAACACTCGCTTTGTCATCTCCTTTATTCCAGGCACTTCCAAATAATCTACGCAGAATGACACTAGTGGCGGCCTGGGCTCGCACTGGAGGAAATAACGACTGGCTCGGCCTCCAAATCAATTCAAGAAATTCGAGCATTACTCTTTTATGAGACTCTAGTTCTGTATTCTCTGAAAATAAAGCCTTTGATACCGATTCAAAGCAATCTTTATCGATATCGAACGCGCACGCTAATACGTGCGAATCAATTGAAATAAAATCATGGCCAGCACCTACTAGCTGGCCAACAATCTGTACATATCTATCCATCGATAACTTATTTTCCAATACGGCTACTTGGAGGACCGGCTGCAACCAGGTCGCCGATACAGTAAAGAATGATGTACCAATCTGCCTGTAGTACATGTCCTCACAAAGAAACAGCAATTCTGATCCTTCAGCGGCTATCATTGGATCGAGAAAATCAAAGGACACTGAATCACGAATGGACTCGGCTTCTTTTGACAACGGCTTTTCAGTCTCAGCGGGTATGATAGTGACTTCCTCCTCTATCCAATTCAGCACTTCTTCTCGCTCACCCACCATTTGGGCCAACCTTTCAGCAGTCACCTCGTCACGGAAAAATTCACCGTTTTCCCAGAACACCGTAAAATACGGCTTACCTTCATGAGCAACTGCAGTTTCATGACGCAGTCTGAAAACATCCACGGTGCTTTCAGTTGTATGAATCGGGCCACAGATGCTAGTCACTACGTCACAAATTTCGAGTACTCGCAAAATGTGTAGAGTGAGAGCGTCAACTACACATCCTCGCGCTTTATTTTTGGTTATAGAGGCAACCGCGTCATCGCGTTCTTGGTGCAAACCATAACAAACTCTAAATGTATTCTTGGAGTTGGCTATAACTTGCCAAGCACTCACGATATCTTCCGCAATCCACTGTTGAAAGATCTGTAGCGGCAAAGGATTATTCGTGTAGAAATGTATTAGCTCCTCAATTGAATCGTGCCTGTCTTTTACTTGACTTAGTAGAGGCTCAAATGATTTTTCTCCATCAACCTCTTCTATTTCTACTTTCTTCAATCCTTCATTATCTGGAAATCGTCTTCCGAAACTTTCCATCTTTGAATGAAGAAGATATAAGTATTTGTGCTTTATAGAGGTAACAGTCCAACCTTTTCCATCTTTATCTTGATAGCTATCACCGACCTTTAAACCCATTGATGCTATAGCAACTGGGTGATCGAGAGGAATCGCTTCTTCTAAGGACCGAAATTTCTCATTAGCTTCAAGAATGAAAGTTTCTGTCTTTCCTTTCTTATTGGTGCTGGTGAATGCTATATCTTCGGCTATTTGCTGGGCCAGTAGGTTTTTACTATCCGATGATCCAGGCTTTAGTAGTAATCCTATGTAGGCGAGCTGAACCTGATCATTATTTATATTGCTTAAGAGAGTTTTATATCCTAATTGAAGGGCTCTTTCGTGATAGCGAAACCGATCGAGAATATGAGCAACTCGCATGAATTCATGTGGCGTTCCGTCCAGCGATTCGATATCTGTTTCCAAGATTTCATTGACTGAGTCTGTATCACGGCGCCGGATGTAAATATCAAGTTTGCAAAGCGTTAAATACAGATTAGTTGGAGTTGTTTGAATGAGCTTGTCAATCACTTCCAGAGCGGAATCGTAGTCCCCACGCCTTATATGCAGGCATCTAGCCGCTTCAAGATAGATTGGTAGCGTGGATATGTGCTCTGGTAATTGGTTGAGTATTTTGAAAGCACTGCTACGCCTGTCACTGTTTATACTCGAGACAATCAAAGTGCGAAGCGGAGGGGAGTTATAAGAGAGATCTACTCTACCTTCCAACAGATCAGCAGCATCTCCAAACAACCGCAATGATTCCAAGCGTCTGGCCACCATAAAGCGATCGTAAAATTCAGTTTCTTCGTTCACTTGTGCTTTAAGAGCGGTCATAACCTCCACTAACTCATCACCAGAACCTACTTCTTCCAAGATCTGAGAATTCATTAGTTTCACAGGTATCGAGTCTGGATATAGCGCCGATACAGTAGCCAATTCTTTATTGGCGTTTTCAATCCTCTCCTCTTTTTGGATATCCTTGCTGGATAACCAAGAGTCGATTCGTAAACCAGCCGCGAGTATCCGGTGGCGAGGGAGGATATCTACTTGTTGATCAATGTTTCGTAATATTTCTAAGGCTTTTTGCGGGAAATCATGAGACTGTAGTTCAGCAAGCATGAGTATAGATTCAATGTCATCTTCTAGCTGTGGCAGCAATTCTCTCGCTGCTTCTAAGTCACCGCTTTCGAACAGTCGATTTAACTTTAGTTTTAGTAAGTCACGGCTTTCAGGGATCTTTTCGAGGGCTTGATTGAGTGTTCTAAGCTCCATCTCTTCATTTTCAATTACTCTATATAATAGGACCAAATTGTAAGGCAGCGATCTATCTGATGAAGGTGATTCGCTCTGATATTGCTCATTCCACGCAGTTTGTAGAACCTCCCCTGCTTCATTCAACCTTTCATAGTCAATGGGTTCATCTGGACGCTCACCTGTAGAGATCCCAATCTTTTTGACGGCTGAATCTAGCTCAGCTTCTGCAGCACTTCTTCTGATGCTTTCGTTGTCGCCATGTCGAGCTAGAGAATCTCTTGAAAAATCTATCCATGTCTCATCATTCCTTGTCCTATAAAAATTGATAATCGCTAGATCTATTGAAGCTTCGCCCAATAATTTCTGTGCTACTAGAGCAGAAGGATCGTCTACAGTGTCATCTTTTGCAGAAAGTTGAATAAGGTAGGATGCAGCTTCAAGATTGCTGGCATCCAACTCAAGCGCTTGTCTGCAAATAATCTTCGCCTCTTCGTAGTCACCCAGAAAGTTGTGAGCCAACGCCAGATTTGATAAAGCTCTCTTATCTTCAGGCTGGTAGGAATACGCTTCGATGAATAGTTGAGCTGCCTCTTCTTCGTTAGTCTGACCAAGCTTAAGTGTGGCGCTTGCAATGTTTGTTAGTATCCTGAATCTAATCCGGTCTGATGCTTCTTCCCATATTTCATCTTTCAGTGAATTTAGAAGCTTAAGTGCAGTTTCTGGCTTCCCCTCATTGATAAGGTCCCTATATCCATCGATCTGTTTATGAAGTACCCCATCATGCGCCTCCTCGGATGCTTGAACACCATCACTGGCATTCACAGATCGGGTCAGAGCTTCAATTTTGCTTTCAAGCGCTTGAAAACGCTGTTCTGTGACATCGCCTTTTTCTTTGAGATACTCGATTCCCTCAAATACCTTATTCGAAAAGACACTCAAATCCGGGTGAAACACCTGAATAGCCCTTGGATGTTCCGCAATTCTAGCTTCAAGCTGCTCCCATCCCAGAACACTTACGGTAAGGGGCTTGCCTTCCTTTGTTCTCTCGTCGGTTATTATTCGCGCAACCTTCTGAATCTCGGCATCGTCAGGGGCTGTGGTTATTAAGTAAAATTCGGTAAGTTCCGGAACAAAATTCCGGGTTTCATTCACTTCTTTTCGAAGCTCATTCTCGGTAACTTTACCTCCATAGCTTCTATTTTTGCCCTTACATTGCACTCCAATCCATCTGACCCCTTTACCATTTTCTCTACCAAAGATATCCACCCCATTCTGGCGTTGCCCCGGTCTACCGTTTGTCTGAACCGATCGATCATTGAGAATGCACTCAAAAAGTATTCGAGTATTTCTTTCGAAGTCTTGCCAATTTTTAGGCTGCGGGATAGATGTATTGGAATAGTCAGCCATCGGTTGAATTGCTACTTAGTAAATGTGCTCAGCTGTCATTTCGAAATGTGTAATTAGTGGGATGGATCAGATTACATTGATCGGACTAGTTTACCACTATTTCCGTGGGCATTCTGGGCTGATGGTCTTAGTGGACGTTGATCTAATAAAGCCATTTGGAAGTGAATATTAACGCCAGATTTTTTCGATTCCATCTATCGAAATATCAGGGACAGACCACGATTTTGGAATCTCTCAAATGGGGTCAGAGTATTTTGGCCTCATAATTCATTCGCCCCAGACTCGAATCTTGGCGAGCCCATCAATTGCTGCTCTCTTACTCTATAGCCAATCTACTAGAGTTCTATAATTGTTAAGCATATCGCTAATATGCTTACCACACTCTTAATCATCCTAAGTTCGAAAAGAATCCACGCTGGACCACTTATAAACCAACCATGGAATCGTAAACTGATCCTAAGTACTCCGTAACGGTTGTTGAGAATCAAAGGGGTCGGAGTAATTAGATATAGTGTTTTCGCGACATTACCTGTCTTCTCATACGATTCTAGCTTGTTAGATTTGCCTCGCTCAGTCTGCTTTAGCGGATGCCAATTTATCTCTAACGTCAATCTCCGCACCCAATCCCACAGCATGCTCAAAATGCTCCCACGCTGAAGTCTTATCACCAATAAGTAGGAAGTATTCGCCCATAGCTTCATGCACCCGTGCCACATCAGGATAGTTTTCCAAATTCAACTCTAGCAAGGCTAAAGCCGTCTCCAACTTCCCTCCACTACGAAACCCATTAGCCTGCTGAAGCACCCAACCTAATAAAGGTTTCACCTCATACCCAAATAGCTCAGACACAACGCTAAAATGCTCGTCGATAACAGCCAACCCTGCGTCTGGATCATCCGGCAATTCTGGATTATGGAAGCTACTGAAATTGGTATTCGGGTTATACCAGGGAAACAGATATCGCAAAGCATCGTATTCCGAGATCAGCGGCACGCTGCCATGGCTGTCGTCTTGGTAATAACGCCAGGCAAAGTCCAGACTGTTGGACACGGTGCTGGCATTTGCCACTTCAGTGAATCGCAGGATTGAGCGAATGTGATTGGTCTGTGGATTATCATCTTCGCGCACTACATCGATGGTAATCCCATCGCGCATCGTATTCGCTACAGAGACATACAGTGTCTTGCCTGTTAGATCCTGATCGTGTAACGAGCCCTCAGCCTTGGCCAGTATCTTTCGATCATCCCACCACATGCTGGGATCTATAGCGATATAGTTAGTGAAGAGATCGGGGCGCTCCAATAGTGTATCTATGACCATCAGACCACCGAGGGAGTGACCGATGAAGGTACGGTAGTTGCTCGCCGGATAATTCGATTCGATATAGGGGATGACTTCGTTCTCTATGAAGTCTAAGAATGCCGGTCCACCACCGGTACCTTCTTCAGCATTGGTGGGCGTCAGATCTCGCATTCGATTCGTATTGGGAATCCCGACGACGATCATTTGGGGCGAGACGTGATTGCCGTTGACTGAGCTTAGCTGATGAATCATTCCTGACACGGAATGAAAGTGGCCCCGCCCATCCAGCAGATATACCACAGGGTAGTTTTGACCGTAGGTTTCCTCGACGTCGTCGTAAGGGAGATGTATCCAGACTTCGCGCTCCTCACCCAGGCTCTCAGAGTAAAGCCTGTCGATTCGACCAATTGATACCAAGTCGATGACGGACTGTTCATTGGCAGCGGCTGTCCGAGCACTGCCAGTTGGCTCTGCTGGGCTCTGTTCAGGAGCACAGCCAGCGAGCACAAGCGCAGCGACGGTCAAGTTGGATATTTGACGGCAATGCATTCCAACACCTCTATATTATTGATGTGGCCAGATACGCTGGCCGCCAGCATAGCCCGGTAAATTGGCGGAGTCCACTGCAAAGCGGCACGAGATCTAAGGGGTCTGGAAAGCTAGGTACAGATCACTGGATGGTCCACCACCTGTTGATATACAAAGTGTCATGGATTGCCGATTTACCTCAGTGGAAATTTCAAGCTGAGTCCAATGCGGGATTTGATGCAAACATTTGTGAGGGGGCGATGCAGTCGATGAAAGGAAACTGGCCATTTGCAGAGGCAGCCTGTCCAGGTCGGTCCTATGAGTGGAGAATTTAGGGACAGACCACGGTTTATGCTCAATTTCTACGAAACAAGGCCTATGATTGATAGTCTCACGTTGCCGTAAAACGTGGTCTGTCCCTAGTTTCTCTTCCTAATTTCCTGCTACCTTCACAACTCACCAATAAGGAGTATCCGATCATGCCCATCATTCTTCAGAATCTGAGCAGCACCACAGGCAGAGTCCTTCTTGGTCTTTATTTTATTATCCCCGGTATCAGCAAGATCACTGGCTATGCAGGCACCAGTCAGTACATGGCGGATCACGGCATGGTGTTTGTCCCCTTCTTCCTGATTCTCACAATCATCATCCAGATAGGCGGTGGCACAATGATGGTGGTCGGACTGCACACCAAACTCATCGCCTTTATCCTTGCCGGACTGACTCTCGTCATCAGTATGGTGTTGCATGACTTTTGGACGATGCCAGCTGGTGAACTGCAAACCGGACATGAGACCCAGAACTTCGTGAAGAACATGGCCATCATGGCCGGGCTGCTGGTGGTCGCCGGCCTCGGTGCTGGCCCGTGGAGTATCGACGCGAAGAGATGAGCACCTTTTAAATTGTGATTCGCTCTACTAGAAAAGTAGGACTCCAGACTCATTATGCGCCGAATGCCAACCCACTATTTCCTGTCGAGAAATCAATCGGTTCATTCATCCACTGAACCCTTTGAGTGAGGTGATTGCTTTCGTTCCTTCGCCCTTTTATTCTGTTCCACAGAATAACAACTCGATGAGATATAACGATTATGTTTAGTCAAAGAACCCGATCAGTCTCACTCCCTCTAATCTTGTTCTCAGTTCTGGCGAACCCAGCTGAAAAATCTCTCTATGAAGTTGGTGAAATTGAGTTTCCCCGTCAGATAATTCCCACCTCAGTTAGCGACGATATTTTCATCTACCTCGCAGAGGTCAACGGTGACGGATATACAGACTTCATCGCCACAGGATATACACCAATTAACACACAACCCCGAGGCGGCAACGTCGGCGCGATTTTGCTGAATAATGGTGACAACACCTTCTCCATAGCAGAAGGAGATGCACCAATGACTGAATGGGCGAGAGAAATCATCGTCCGCGATTTCAATGGCGACAACATCAACGACATTTTCATCGCCGATCACGGCTGGGACACACACCCCTTCCCTGGATTCAAAAATCAGCTGTTACTGGGTACTGAAAATGGCTATGTCGACGTAACCGATCGCCTGCCCGACATTGATGATTTCTCACATAACGCAGCGGCTGGAGACTTCGACAATGATGGAGATGTCGATATTCTGGTGACCAACAATCCCCTCGGGAATGTCGATGAACGTCCGTACTTATTGATCAATGATGGCACCGCGCATTTCACGCTTAATCGCGATTTATTACCAGCTTCATTCGCGAGTGATGTGAATGGCCAATGGTCCTGGGCAGTGAAAATTGCTGATATGGACGGTGATGGCTGGGAAGACTTGATTATTGGCAGGCGAGAAGGCAGCGAGCCCTCGCGAATTCACTGGAATACCGGCAGCGGAAGTTTTACCGACGATTTGGTGACCCAGTTACCAGACATGTCAGATTTCGTGGCTGATGGATATTATTCGGTGATCGAGGTTGAGACGTTTGATGTTGATAGTGACAACGATCTGGACTTGTTCTTGAGCGCTTACGATATGCAGTTTAAAGGGGTAGGGATTCAGTTATTTATCAACAATGGCAATGCGACAAGAACCTTCTCAGACCGAACCCAACTTTGCCTGTCCGGCCAAACCCAGGTCATTGATCAAACCAGGGACACACCGTACTTCTTTCGAGAGATGGACATAAACTACGATGGGGTACAAGACATCGTGACGTTCGGTAGTAACGATATCTATGACAATACCATATTGGCATTTGAAGGCACTGGGGGAGGAAAGCTGTCCGCGCTCACAATTGGCTCACTTTCCAGCGATAACGATGTCAGATACAGGCTCAGTCAGTTTCCAACGCGAGGCGCAGATGAATTTGGCTTCGTCGAGATATTTCGCTGGGATAACAACAATAACCCTTCGTTCGGCTTCAACTACGTACCCATCAGCAGCACAGCCAAACTTAAGCCTGCCGTTGAATTCGATGCCTGCAGCAATATTCTGCGTTCCGAATTGGACGCGGGGAGTTTCGGTAAAGCGAATTTGGATTTCACACTCAGCTTTTCAAACCAGGACGTGCTGATACAAGCCAATCCTGCCTCTGTTCAATACGTGGAATCACTGCAAGATAATCACGCAACGTTTGACGGCTCTACTGGCAACCTAACATTTCCTGAACTCGTTGTAGATGACGAGGTGGCCTACCGCAACGTGCAGTTCAATTTGATAGATGGAACGCAATTGATTTTTCGATTAATAAGTGCGGAGAATCCTTAGGAAGCCTAAGGATTATCTAGACTATCTATTCAATGCAGCATCGAGCTGCTCTGCCGGTTTTACCACAGCGCTATGCTGCAGTAATTCACACCTTTCCTGAGGGCTCCCTATTTTGATCAGACGATTGGCAGGCGGTGTTAGAATTGCTATGGAAAACGCTAACTAACGGATAGCGCCAATTGCGTTTTGCCCCCTACGCGCATTGCCCTCTATTTCTTCTACCAAAATACCTGTCTTCTTACACCTCTCTTAGCTCTTAGTAATTCTAAGATCATACTCGCCGCACGTATCAGATAGCTGCCCGGCTAAGTCAGCATCTTTCGTCAGATTGCAATCCGAAATGCTAATTCTTGCGTATTCGCAATTTATAGACACCAAGGATTTAATCAATGAACCGAATAATTGCTATTTTTTTGCTGTTAATCCCAGGAGTAACGATGGCTCTCGAAGAACCTGACTATGAAGTAATCGCCACAGTCGGTGATATTGAATACCGCCAGTACGCCCCCTATCTGTTGGCTGAAACGGTGGTATACGATGTCTCAAATCAAGGCAAGGCCAACAATATCGGCTTTAGACGCCTGTTCGACTATATTTCCGGAAGCAACACGAGCGCAGATAAAATTGAAATGACCGCGCCTGTCCAGCAGCAAGCAGCAGGCGAGAAAATTGAGATGACGGCGCCTGTTCAACAGACCGAAGGCGATGAAGGCTGGAAAATTGCTTTTGTCCTGCCCTCTGAGTTCAGCGCTGAAACCGTACCGCGACCAACAGACGAGAGAGTCAACATCCGCGCCGTACCAGGTATGATTATGGCAGTGCTGCGCTATTCCGGCCGCTGGACTGAACGCAATCAGAGTCGCCATAGCCAGGAACTTTTGGCGGCGCTGCGACAACAAGGTGTAAATGCATTGGACGACGTCATTAGCGCCGCTTATAACTCTCCTTTTTCCTTGCCATTTATGCGACGCAATGAAGCGATGATACGAGTAGATCGTGTTCCTTCCAATTCGTCCAGCTCTTCCAGCTGAATACATTCAATTGTCTGTTGGGGTACGTCCAATTAGCTTGCTCTGCTCTCTTTGGCTCTGCTCTCTTGGGCTTGGTAAAAATACTCTCGCAATTGACCCATTGACTCCGCTTGATCATCTGACTTCCTTGAGCTGTTAGTGTTCAAGCCCAGCAGAGTTCTGGCACGCAGTGACTTCTCGCAAAGGCTGACCTATCATCTTATAGTGTCACTTGGCTCATAATGAACTGGAATCCCATGCATCGCTTAATCACTGCTCTCCTGATATTTCTCTCCCTCAGCACCAGTGCTGACGAGTTAGCCGAACGTATTCTACCGCTCAGGGAACAGGCCAGGATCATTGATACCGTGTTAGCGGAACGCCTTGAGGAGGTGGTTCCCATGCTAATGCGCCGAGAGGGAGTTGATGCGTGGGTTATCATTTCCCGCGAATACAATGAAGACCCGATACTAAAGACCATGTTACCTGCCACTTGGCTCAATGCCCGACGCCGAACAGTGTTGATGTTCATCGACCACGGCGGAGGTCGCGGAGTGGAACGCATGGCTGTGGCCCGCTACGCGGTTGCCGACCTGTTTCCTGGCGTATGGAACCCGGAAGAGCAGCCTGACCAGTGGGCGCGAATTGCGGAGTTACTCACTGAAGCCAATCCTCAGCGCATCGCTGTCAACTATTCCGATCACTACGGTCTTGCAGATGGGCTTGCCTATACTGAATACCGCGAGTTAAACGACGCCCTACCCGAGCAATTGCGAGAGCGCATCGAATCAGCCGAGCCCCTGGCTGTTGGCTGGCTCGAAACGCGAACAGAAACAGAGATGGCGCTCTATGCAGATGTCATGGCTGTCGCTCATGACATTATACGCGAGGGCTTTTCAGCCAACGTGGTTACTCCGGGCGTCACCACAGTTGACGATCTGTCCTGGTGGTTTCGCCAACGAGTGAATGATCTCGGGCTAACTACCTGGTTCCACACCAGCATCGAGGTAGAACGTTCAGCGCAATCTAGGCAGCGCATTGAGCAAGATGGTCTGAATCCGGATACGCTTTACCGCGGAGACCATGTACATATCGACTTCGGCATCAGCTATTTGCGCCTGCAGACCGATACCCAGCAGAATGCCTATATCCTGCGCGAAGGTGAAACCGAGGTGCCACAATATCTGCGCGCAGCCAAGCGGGAAGGCAACCGCCTGCAGGATATTCTGACCAGCCATTTTCAGAATGGTCGTAGCGGCAATGAGATTCTGCGCTTGGCGCTGCAACAAGCCAGGGACGAAGGATTGAATCCAATCATTTATACCCACCCTATTGGTCTGCACGGCCATGCCGCCGGCACCACTATCGGCATGTGGGATCAACAGGACGGCGTGCCCGGTAGTGGTGACTACCTGATGCAGCCCAACACGGCCTACTCTATCGAATTGAACGCCTTGGTCGATGTTCCGGAATGGGATTCGGAGCCCTTAGCTATGAAGCTGGAAGAAGATGGTTTCTGGGATGGCGAGAGCTTTTATTATATTCAGCCCCGCCAAACTGAATATCATGTGATTGATCCGAACTGACAGTACTCGACCAGAGAATCAGAGTTTGTCTTCTTTTTGCAGACCTCTTCTGGTGACGCAATCTCCACGAGCAATGGGACTGTAACCTGGTACGGATTCTGACCTCGACCATTCTTAAACTACTACGCACTGAATGGCTGCTTGTGTTTGCTACTGATTCTGTAGTTTCACACTATCCTCCAAGCTGATTACTAAGTCTCGGACCTATTGCCATACAATTAAAGCATCGCTGAGCAATGCAGTCGCTATTCTCATTCTCAATCATTTTCAATCTTGCTCCACCTCATATCCCCGACTTTAGTGTAGGAATATCTGAAGGCCCCCATTGTTGCTGCCGCGGAAGACTTTCTTCAATTCTAAGTGAGACATTTTCGCTGTTGAGATCACTACTTCTTAGAAGACCTGAAATTCGTAACGTCATTCAGAATTTTCATTCAAGTTTTCGCTAAATAAAGAACAATCAGAAAACAGAACTCTGGAAGTTCGGTAAATTGGGTCGATTCCGCCAATTTTGCGCTCTCAATTCCGCCCGCAAGAAATATTGGACAAAGCCAAACCAACGCTGTGCTGCCTTCTCGCGGCGGCACAGAGAATACAGGGAAAATAAAGAACGGATCAGCCACTGTAGCTGGCATGTCCTTTCTTCTTTTCATAGCAAGAACGACGAGACAATATGAGCGGACAACAACCTAACACGCTGCACGCAGAAGAACCCCAAGAGGGGGGCGCAGGCGTAGTAGCAGACCCTCCTGCATATGCACCGAAAGTCGATTCCAAGACCCAGATTCTGGGTGTCTGCGTTGTCATAGTTTTGCTATCGCTGCTAGCTCTTCTGATCTCTCAGGTGGAGATTTTCGAACTGCCGCACTATTTACTTTTGTTCACGGGTATCGCTTTAACTTCCGGAATTCTTTTCTGGATACTTACTCCAGGTTCATCTGGGCAGCTCAACAATGAGAGATTGGGAATCAAGCTCGGAGGCGGCGCAGGCATTGGCGCTGCGATGATGGCGCTCTCGCTCTGGGGATACGCTGAATTCGTAGAAAGTGACAGAAATTACGTGCTATTCCCCCTTCCTGATCGAATCCAGGAACCCTTCAGTATCAATGTTGAAGACAGAAGATTAATTGCCGAAATCGCTCAGGTAAAGATTGATGGCGACTCCTATATCTACATTGAATTTCAAAATGAGGCGATCACCGGTGGGGAAGCAGCATCATTCACAATCAGCTATGTCAATGACTTGCTAAAGATTGAATCCCAAAATGTATCTGCCTCAATCAACGACGATATAAGTTGGTAAAACATGCGGAGGCATAAGGAACGCGCATGAATAAAAACTTAACAAGGCCATTGCCAATACTCATCATGTGGTCCTTGACAAGCCAAATGTCAGGAGCGGCAGCTGCAGAAGCAGCGACCACTGTTCGCGCTATTCAGGGATCAACCATAGTTGTTAATTCGGTTGACTCCGACCCAGAGGTACAGGCGATATTCCTCGGCGAAGACGAATTGCAGATCATCCAGCGAGTCGCCAACGCCAATGAAAGCGACTCAGAACTGTATGACGCATGGAAACAGATTGATGCAGATAGACGAAATTATCTGGCGAATTCAGCCTGGACAGTGATTTATATCGGGCCAAACAGAAGAGTATTCACTCGTACGAAAAGCTCTACGCGGCCTATGGGTTTTATGCAGTTAACCATGAATCAATACCGACAATTGAACACGTTCCTGAACAAATCAGACTTTATTCGTATTCGAAAACTAGCGCAGTCGGGATCTAAATGATGAAAAAATCCTTTATTTCGACATCTCTTTTTTGTTTATCTGTCACGATAAGCTCACATGCTGCCACTCAGAGTCAGGACTTAGGAAAACAACTGTCCGATCAGCCAAGCCTGATCAGAGAGCTTTTTGCGAATCTGAGTCGATATACTGAGCAACGTCAATTGTTCAGCTTGTGGATAGCCGATCTGTTATTGCCAGCCGATCAGAGCAATAGTCGATTCGACGGTTTCGAAGTCGCTGCCGGCGCTGGCGCGCTGAACGTACTTTCCAATATTGCTCAGGTCGAAGTCGAGACAGAACGCTCTCAACTCGCCAGTAGCCTTCATAACAGGATAGCCAACGCTCTGGCGCTGAATGCAATAGCGAACGCGATGGAACTGCGGCCTACTAGCCAAAGCATTATTCTTGAAGACCCTGACGCAACTGAATGGTATCAGTTTTCAACGGACCCGCAGCAAGAGTATGTTCTTTCGACCGAGACTTGTTCGAATTTCTATGCAGTAGCGCTTCTTGATGATTTACAGACAAGTATTGGCGGTGGTTACTATCAAAATGGCCGCCATACTCTCTCAACTGAAGCACCAGAAATTGTCTACCTACGAATACGCGCGCCTTCTTGCAGCAATAAACTTATCACGCTCACTTCGAGGACTCGCCCTGTTCCGTTGGAATTGAGCGAGGCTCAAGAGCAAGCTCCAACAGTGCAGGCTGAGGGAATCTACAGCTCTCGCTTGCCTAATGGAGCATCACGTTGGGCTACCTTCAGCGCGGCGCAAGGCAACCGATACCGATTTGAAGTGATCCCCTTGGAAGGTTTCGACTCAGTACTTTATTTGTACGATGCTGATGGCCAATCTCTCCTCCGTTCAAACGACGATGGAGGAATAGGCGGCGGCTCTCTCATCAAATTCCAGGCGACTGAAGATACCACTCTTTATATCGAAGTTGCCGAATACTCTAACAGCCAGGGTAATTTTGAACTGGCCATTACGCAAATTCCACCACTTGCGGAACTGGCGAGAGGACTCACCGTAGGTGAACAGATTACCTCCAGCATAGCTGACAATCGTGAAGAAAACCTGAGTTGGTGGCGCTTTGAGGCCGTTGCCGGGTCGACCTATGAAATCAAGGCGGAAGCACTTGATCAGGCAGACACGCGGATAAAGCTTTACGCCAGCGATGGTCAGTCTCTCTTGGCGGAGGACGACGATGGTGGTCCTGGCTTATCATCTGAGCTCGTTTTTACTCCCAGCGATTCTGCAACATACTATTTAGCGACCGAGGATATTTCTGGCTTCGACGCGGCGTACAGCGTGACAGTCTCTGTATTCGATGTAGAAAGCAATGATCCTGATGACCTCATTCCAAACAGTCCTGTCATTACCAGATTCACCGCAGATACTCTCGAGCGATGGTGGCGTTTCCAGACCCAAAGCAATACTGACTACGTGATTGAGACAACGTCTACAAGCAACGTCGATACAGTCATGAGCCTCTATCGGGAGTCAAGCATGGAATTTGTAGATTTTGATGATGACGGTGGAGAAGATCTCGGCTCACGCATTTCGTTTTCTGGCAACGGCGACAGCTTTCTGATTCAGGTCGAATCCTACGATGGCGAGACTGGCGACTTTTCTCTCTCAGTTATGCCAGCTAATCAATAACTCTTCTGTTTCGTTTTCACCAACTAGCCAGTGGATGCACAGATCATGAAAATTATCCAAATTGTTCCGTTCGCCCTTCTGGTCATGTCCTGCACTGTGCCAGCGATATCTCAGCCGCCTGCCAACAATGGCGCAGTGTCCAGTCCGCAATCTCAAGCTGCACTGCAGTCTGGTTTCACCTATGTGCCAGTCGACCCATTTTCGGTGCGAGCAGTACCTGGACAAGACTGTGTGCCAGAGGCCCCTTACTATCCAGCATTATTGGCTTCGCTTCCGGACAATTCGGTTCGTGTATCATTGGAACAATTCAGCGGCTCTGGCTCTCTTGGAATCGGCCCACTGGGCGCCAGCGTTGAGGGTGGCACCTATAAAGTCACGCTTGACTATATCAATGCTGATACCACAAATATTGATATGTATTTCAGAAGGACGATAATTGAGAATGGACAAGAATTCTACTATTCCATGCATAGCCCTAGCCCTGCCAGCTCCGACCCTGCCAGGGATTCATTCGAAGTGAGGTCAGTCGATAGTCTTAGCGACGAAGAGATCGAATCAAACACCTTCGAATTACACAGCATTCCAGTCTACGTCGGGGTTGGTCTGAGAATTATCTCGAACGTCGTCGTTTCCGGCGCGAACGTTGACGTTTCCGGTTTGGGAGCAATTGCCGCCGCAGCGCAGACATCTAACCTGTCCGGAAACCTTGTTGTGCAGACAATAGGCGTAAATGGAAAGTCTATTGCGGCAGCGCTGCCAATCCAAAGTGAACTAAATCCTACTACCGTGCAAAATGCCATTGTGGCCATTGGCTCTATCAAGACGCTGCTCTACGAAGATGAGACAGTGACCGCTCCGCGAGTCGTTGGGCTGTATCTGCCGTTCATGGGCGACAAGCAGCTGATAAATGGCATCATTTCGGTGTTAGTAACCGACGCGGTGGAATGGGAAAGAGCATGCCTCGTGGAGCAGGAAGAATAACGACTTACTGCGGTCGTCTGGGCCAAATTCCAGCAATGAACACTCCCACAGAGGCGTAAATCATCTTAAACATGGTGGGGCATACTGCTCCGTGGATTAGAGCAACAGACCACGGTTTATGCTCTATGTCTCCAAAACAATGCCAATGATTAATAGTCTCACGTTGCTGTTAAACGTGGTCTGTCCCTAGTTTCTTTTGAAACATCCTTACACTTTGTGTAATTTTAGATCGTTCTGGCAGCAATCACAGAATCAGCTTTTTCGAATCTTCAAATTTAATTTGTCAATCCGCTCCGATCCTTTTGATTCTCAGTGAATAAAGTTGTTAAGTTGTGAGAGCCCCTACTCCCTCCACTGCTTCTTCTTTGAATCTAGTCTTGAACATAGTAGTGCAACTCACCGTTTTTAGATCTTTCTACTTCGACACGAACCTCTTCCAAATCAGAACCTAAATAGTGATCTGGAAATTTCCATGGCTTGACCTGATAAAGTACCTTTAGATCATTGGCAGGGAAATCGAAAAATACTTCACCGTCAACATTGAATCTATTAATGAATTGATCACTCTGCAGCAGAATTTCCCTTTCTGCTTCCGGTTGAATAGCCCGAGTAACATAAAACTTTACACGGAATTGGTCCTGACTCAGAGATGGGTGAGTCAGATTTGCCACCCAATATTCATAGAGGTAGTTGTCAATTTGCTTTCTATAGACATTGATAATCTCATTCCGAAACAATCCAGCTTGAATCGTAAACACTGCAATATAGATTTCATCATTTACGAGTGGTTGTGAGTAATGTAAAAACGACCATCTCTCAATAAGCGTAGATTGAATCACGCCGGTTCCTTTTTGTGCGACAACAGTGATTCCAGACTCCACAATCCAGTCGGTTGCGCTCTGTAAGTTGGCCATAAAATTTTCATCATACGAAACCATTGCACTAACCCCTAGCTCTCTGTCTGAGCAACCACCAAACAGTGAAAAAATCAGTACAATCGCAATAAATCGGAGTTTCACATTAAATTTCAATTTAATTACCGTGAACATAGTGAGGAAGCACATCCGCATTGATATATCCAAACGTATGCTGCGACCCGAAGAAGTTAAATGTACCTTCATACTCATCCCTCACTACACGCCCTGTTTCTCTACCAGGAATCGCATTCCTTTCATGCTGACCCCAGTTTCTTTAGTATCTTCAGCTTCGCGCTACTGGAAGGTGATCGGGCAACGGCGCTAGTCGAGCCGAATTCCATAGTCATAACCGAGAGCATCGCCAGCAGGTATTTCCCAGGTGGCGGCGCGCTCGGGCAGATGCTGCGTTTTAACAATGGCCGCGACTACCGGGTCACTGGCATCATGGAAGATATTCCTGCATTAGTATCCTCCAGGACCTGTCCCTTTCACCTGCTGCAGCTAGGCATTGCATAGTTAGTGAAAGGTGTTTCACTAGCCGCTCCAGATGACATACGATGTCCTAAGGAAACTCCTAATTCCTAAAATGTCGATTTATCACAGCTCAACCCACCATCAATGTACAGCTTAGTATAGTATTCACTGTTCTGCCGAATCCCTTTGTTTCCGATGCCATGTATAGTAGAAGTACGCTCTGCAAACACACCTCCACTCACCAATAAACATCCTATTACTATCAATTTCCTAATCTCTTGATACATCCTTGCACTTTGGTTATTTGTGAATCGTTCTAGCAACAACTAAAGAATCAACTTATTTTGATATCTACAAACTTAACCCATCAATCCACTTAGGTCCTTTTGATTCCCCAGTGAATAAAGTTGTTAAGTTGTGAGTGTCCCCACTACTGTACTCCACATTGCCCCCCCCTAATCGGTCGCAATCTCTATATAGTACGTTAGCTCTCCATTGCTATCACGCCCTACGCTTATTTGATCATTGGGCAGATCGGATTCTAAGTAGCTTTCTGGAAATCGCCATGCCTTCAATTGATACCGCACTTTAAGATCCACTGTTGGCAACCTAAATTGAACACCTTCATTTACTGTTGTTGCCCCTAAAAATTGGTTACTATGAATGACCACCTCTCTTATTTCCGAGGTTCCAGTGGTCCGAGCAATATAGAAAACTGATCTATGGTCCTGTGGGAGTTCAGATGCACGAATCAGATTTACGACCCAGTACTCGCACAATAGATCCCAGAATTGTTCACGGTACAATTTCACAATTTCATTTCTATACATGCGACTCTGAATAACAAACCCAACTATATAGTTATCACTTCCTACTACTGGTTCGGAATATAGAATTACCGACCGGTCATGAACTAACTTTTCACGCAATGCGCCGATCCCATGTAGTAGGAATTCAATTATCCCGTGTTTCACTTACCAAGAGGCCGCCGCATCTAAGCGACTAACAGCCATCGCGTCTAATCCCATTTCGTCCGCTCCTGAACTATCACTACCAAATATCGGATTTTCTGAGTATGACGCAAGCTGAGTCACTCCAGCTAGCAATAGAATAGTCATTATAATCATTCTCATACTACGATCCTCCATGCCGCTTATGAGGCAATATATCTTCTAGTAAGTGGCCAAACCAATCTTGTGGGCCAAAGAAATTAGAAGAATAGTATGACTGCCCAGCAATCACGTGCAAGCCAGACCCAATTTCCATATATTCCTCTAGCTCTCCCTAAATCCACTCTGCTGCAGCTTCTTCTAGATAGAAGGGCTCGCGACCTAGATTCCTAGCTAACACACGCAAATGTCGCAATACACTGTGTCATGAGCTATCGAATTACCTAAGCCAACTGCAATTTCTTTCGAATTCTCAGTAACCTTCTAGCCTCACCATGCGTCAAACCCTACTAAACGAACCGTAAAATCTATTCCAAGGGATGCCGCCTTGTGCTCACCAACTACCTAACCACCGCCCTCCGCGGCATCTGGAAATACAAAGCCTACTCGGCCATCAACATTTTCGGCCTGGCTATCGGCATTGCCGCCAGCCTGCTGATTCTCATGTATGTCCGCTACGAACTCAGCTTTGACCGCTATCACGAGTATCTTGACCGCATCTACCGGATCAACCTGCATGGCAGCATGATGGGACAAGAGGTTAGTGCGTCTGCCAGCCCCTACCCTATGGCTGCTGCGCTGGTGAACGAGTTTCCTGAGGTCGAGAGCGCGGCGCGGGTGCGGCCTCTGTTTGCTGAGCCGATGGTGCAGTTCGGGGAGTTGCAGTATCAGGAATCGCGCACCTTTCATGCTGACCCCAGCTTCTTTGATATCTTCAGCTTCGCGCTTCTGGAAGGTGATCGGGCGACGGCGCTTGTCGAGCCGAATTCCATCGTCATCACCGAGAGCATCGCCAGCAAGTATTTCCCGGGTGGCGGCGCGTTCGGGCAGATGCTGCGTTTTAACAATGACCGGGACTACCGGATCACTGGCATCATGGAAGATGTGCCGGCCAATTCGCACTTTCATCCGGAGATCCTGCTTTCGTTCACTTCGGATGAATCGCACGACTCCCAGCGCTGGGTGTCCAACAATATCCAGACCTATCTTTTGGTCCGTCCCGGCACCGACCCTGCGAATCTGGAAGAAAACCTGCAGACGCTGGTGGCCAAGTATGTTGCTCCGCAGATCGAGATGGGCATCGGGATCACTTACGACGAATTCATCGCCGGGGGTGGCAGGTGGGTGTATAGCATGACCCCGCTGCAGGATATTCACCTCGACGCCAGCATCGATGGACAAATAGAGCCGCCCGGCAGTGCGGCCTATGTGTATACCTTTCAGGCGATTGCCGTCTTTATTCTGTTGCTCGCGTGCATCAATTTCATGAATCTCTCGACGGCACGTTCGGCCAATCGTGCGCGCGAGATCGGCGTACGCAAGGCGATGGGTGCCTATCAGGGGCAGCTTGTTGTGCAGTTTCTGCTCGAGTCCACATTGATCGCCTTTATTGCTCTGTTGATTGCTCTGCCCTTGGTGGCCGCGCTGCTGCCTTCCTTGAATGCGATCACAGATCGGCAGATGGAGATCGGTTTTTTGCTGAATCCGATTTCTTTATTCTACCTGCTCGGCTTCACGGTCATAGTCGGTACTGTCTCTGGCAGCTATCCGGCACTGTTCCTGTCGCGCTTTCATCCGCAGGAGGTGTTGAAGGGCGCGCTGAGCAGTGGCAGCAAGAACGCGTGGCTGCGGGGCGGCTTGGTTGTCTTTCAGTTTGCGATCTCTATCTCGCTCATCAGTTCCACACTGATTGTGTTTGACCAGCTCGACTACATGCAGAACAAGCCGCTGGGATTTAACAAGGAGCAGGTGCTGGTGATCGATCGTGCCTCCGCTCTTGGTGAACAGATGGACAGCTTCAAAACGCAGATCAAACAACTTCCGGGCGTGGTCAACGCCTCTTCCAGTCAGCACATGCCTGGTGATCAGGGCGATGTGAATGCGTTCATAGTGGCTGGTCGGCCGCAGGCTGAAGCCTATGCGCTTTCGCGCTTCACCGTGGACTACGACTATGTGGAGACACTCGGCATCCAGCTCAAACAAGGCCGGTCTTTCTCACGCGACTTCACTGGAGAGCATCCAGGCTTCTTGTTGAACGAAGCCGCAGTGATTGAACTCGGGCTCGACGATCCGCTGTCGGCCGCGATGGTAGAACCCGGCGGAAATGGCGAGGCGGTCGAACTGAATTCCGGTCCGGTAATTGGAGTGATCAACGACTTTCACTTCCAGTCGCTGCATCAGGAGATCGAACCGATGATCATGCGCATCGGCAGCTTCGAGCGTTTCGTTGTAGCGCGGCTGCAAGCTGACGATTTGCAGGGCACTGTACAAGCAATTGCGCAAACCTGGCGCGATATGACTGGCGGCCAACCCTTTCAATACAGTTTCCTCGATGAAGACTTCGCAGCCTTGCATGAACGCGATCAGAAGATGGGAGAAATATTTATTGGCTTCTCCTTGCTCGCGATCGTCATCGCCTGTCTGGGACTCTATGGCCTTGCCTCCTACACCACCGAACAACGCAGCAAGGAAATCGGTGTGCGCAAGACCCTGGGCGCGTCGGCATCCGATATTGTTTTCCTGGTCGCAAAAGACTTCATGCAGCTCGTCGCTATCGCCTTGCTGATCTCCGTCCCTCTCGCTTATCTGATGATGAATGAGTGGTTGCAGTTGTTCGCCTACCGCATCGACATCGGATTCGGCGCGTTCGTTTTTTCTGGCGTACTGGCGATTGTGCTGGCCTTCATCACGGTCAGTTACCAGTCGACGATAGCGGCGAACACCAATCCGAGCCTGACGCTTAGGGATGAATAATCGGCTACGGGCTCGGAAGAATGTAGCTACTGGTCAGCGGCCCATACCCGATTAATTTGTAGTTCAACAATCGCTATGAATCTCCGTATTCAGCGCCTCGATTGATCACCCACCATTGTGCCCCCATAGTTGGTGGCACATCCCGCCTCCTAGACATGCCAGGTCCCAGCCTGTAGAGTTTTCTGTTCTATACGCCACCACCTCACGATGCCCATGGCAAGAAAGTCTCGCCGCAAGCAAGCGCAAAGCGCTGACAACTCACATCACGGTGGCGAATCTCACGCGACTGCGACTATCGCTGACAACCGCTCTGCTGCCATCGCCCAACTACGGCAGCAAGAGACTCTTGATCGCAGCTCATCCACCAGCAGTCATCAGGCACCGCTACAGAATAGCGTGCAGCAAGCCGCCCCCATAGCAGAGCACGCTGTGACTCATGACGGCGAAATTGCCCAACTCGCAGTCGACGATCGCGTTGCGTTCGAAGCCGGCCAGCCGGTGCACGAGCAACAGGCAGGTACTGCAAGCAAATCATCGATCCAGCGTCGCGAGAAAGTTACCCAACGGCTTTCTGTGTTCAAGAAGCTGAAAGAATTCTTGTCGGTCAAATCCGTCGCGCTGGCACTCGAGGGCGTTGGTCACATTGTTGCCGGCGTGATCGCAGTGGCCGCGGGTGGCGCGACTGCGGCCTCGCTGGTCGGTGTGGCACCTGGCACGATTGCCATCGTTGGCGGCGTCGGACAGATTCTGATCGGCATCTCCAAATGGGTGCGTGCTGCTATCGTCGGCTGGGCCAAGGCCCATAATGACAATGGCAAACCTACCGATCAGGCCAAGGCATGGATCGACGGGCTCACGGCGTTTGAAGCGGCAATTGGGGTGTCATCCGCAGTGGTCACAGCAGGTGCTGCCGCGCTGGTTGGCACTATCATCAGCGGCATCGCGTCTCTGGTTAAACTAATTCGGGCAGCAATGAGTGGTGTGCTTAACAAGAAACTGCCCGAATGGGTGGTGATGCTGGAAGGTGTGGGTGGCGTTTTTGGTTCGCTCGGTGCGATTGTTGGCAAAGGCGCTGCCGGGGCTGTGGATCTCATCAAGACACTGGTCAACTACATCAAGACCTTCCGCGGTGCTGCGGCGGCAGATGAAGCTGCGGCGATGGACGAGAAAGAAGGCGACAGTAAAGGCGGCAAGGACGCGTCAACGGGCGCGAAGTAATCGCTGGATGCACAGATGACAGGTCACGCTAAACTCGACAAACCCCTCGCCACCATCTTCGGCTATCTGGCTCTGCTGGCCTCGATAGTGGGCGTGCTCGCTGGGCTCGCAATAGCGCTCCTGGGCCTCGAGGGTTTGAACGCGGTGCGCATTGTTAATTTCGCTTTGCTGACACTTGCGATTCTGTTTCCACTAACGCTCATCGGTCTGATTCGCCGCCATGCTCAGTATTGGATTGGACTGTGCCATCAGCAACAGACTGAATGCATTGGTAAACTCCTGGGCAGCGGCGTCTTTGCCAGCCTGTTAGCGCTATCAGTACATGTGTTGGTTGTTATAGGCATCACGAACGCTTTGAGTGGCGAAGGCAGTAGTATCACGACTGAATTGCTGCGCGCGAGCTACAGCGTCATCAACATACTCGGAATCGCGACGATAACAACCCTAGTCGGTTTTGCTTATTTGTGGCTCACACCAAAAGAACAACTCTGATCGAGAACCACCTTGTTTAATCAGCAGCACTACTATCTGCGGCTTCTCCACATCATCTAGTTTGTACTATGCAAAGAATCTGCCTCGCATGCGGGATGCATGTCGACAACACGACAAGTCATTGTCCCAAGTGTGACAACGATCTCGGTCAACAGCACGATGGCTCAACTGTCACCGTCGACATTGCACATCAGGGCGAGCGAGTGCACGAGGCGCTGGAGAAAATGCACAAGGAAATCGAATTTGCACGTCATGGCGTGGCGAAGCGGATCCGTTTCATCGTCGGCTCAGGGTTGATTCGCGACAATGTACTACTCACGCTCGGTGATCTGACGTTCCGGGGAGAGATCAAAGCGTTCGATGCAGAGCAGAATAATCCTGGGTCGATTGTTGTGGTACTGAAATAGTGCCACGTATTTCGCCGCAATCAGGACAGACCGCGTCGTCCTGGCTACTCAAAACAAAGACTGCTTAAAGGCACTAGCCGAGGGAAGAATGCTTAACTGCCAAGTAGTTAGTGTCGCCTGTTTGCGAGTACGCGATGGTTAAGTTACTAAGTAATGAGTGTCCCCTACTTGTGAGTACGCGATGGCTAAGTTACTAAGTAATGAGTGTCCCCTACTTGTGAGTACGCGATGGCTAAGTTACTAAGTAATGAGTGTCCCCTATTTTTTGCGCTCGTGCTGTTGGAAAGGGTGAATGATGCTGTTCTCTTCTCTCTCTCGTGAGCTGTCCTGGCAGTGCAAGTCTTTGTTGCGCTATACGCCGAGGCTGCGTGCGAAGCGGGGTGTTCGTCAGTTGGATGCGGTGACTGGGAAGTTTTCCAGCGATGGGATGCATCGTTTTGGGGAATTGCAGGAGCGCTATGCGCTGAGTGATTGGGCTTCGCTGTGTTCTGCAGGGGAGTTTGTTGAAAACCTCTATTTATTAGACCTGCTTGATCGCACCCTTGATTGCGCACTTGAGCGGCCCACTGCTTCGGGTGCGGGGCTGGATATTGGTTGTCGCAACTTCTCCCACTTGCCCGCCTTGTCCGCGTTCTTTGCGGCGGACTGGATCGGTGTGGAACTGGATGCCAACGCGCGTTACCTGAACGGGCTGACCCGTCGCGCCTATGGCGAATGGATGGCCCGGCAGCGACCTGGATGTCGCTACGCTGCGGGTTCGCTTTTGGAGGTCCAGCACAAAGTGGACCTGATCGTATGGATTCTTCCCTTCGTGCTGCCTGCTCCGTTACGACATTGGGGATTGCCTGACCGATTCTTTCAACCACAGGCATTGTTGCAGCATGCTGTGTCCCTGCTCAGTGACAAAGGTGTGATGTTGGTTGTGAATCAGGGAATGACCGAAGCAGAGGCACAGCAAGCACTGTTTTCGGAAGCGGGCTACGCTGCCACTCCACTCGGTGAACTGCATAGTGTGTTTTCGCCATTTCAACAACGGAGATTCGGTTTTCTGTTGCGGGCAGAGAATAGTGCCGCCTCTTGAGTGTCGAAGCACCGCTAGCTTCGCTGTACTCGTTTCCTATCTGCTTTGCCGCCAATTCTCTTTTTAATAGTTCCCAATCAGATGCTCAAAAAAAAGGGCCAGCGCATGCTGGCCCTTTTTCGTTATTTGTTGTTATCGGCTGTTTCAGTATCTATTGCTCAAGAAGGTATACAACTCTGTAGCATCATAGACTGAAGTCTGGTCTTCTACCTCACCACTGCCCATCACAATCTCGATGGACGTTGAATAGGCGCTGCGTCCCGGGCGGGATGTGACATGGATTGAAGAATAGCCAGGGCTCGCAGTAGTGGTGCAGCCGAGCAATCCGCAGCTGCGTGTATAGCGCGTGCTTCGAGTGAAGCCGGAGCTCAGCTCACTGCGTTCGCGTTCGCCGCCGGTGCTCTCTCGGCTTACCACGCGGAACCAGTCGTGGTCATTCAATTTGGTGAGCTCAGCCGCGCGTAACAATGCCATGTCCTTGACCGCATCACTACTGGTTGATGTTTTTCCATTGTAATTGACGCGATATCGGTCACCAGCGATTTGCTGCTCATAGTATCCGTAGTCAGATTCATTGCTCGCCATCTGATAACGGGGCTGACTGCTCGCGCAAGCCGCCAGCATACCAGTTGCTATAAGTACCGCGATTAATCTGTTCATAGTTGTCTCCATTTTCAATACTGTGCGCAGAATTTCTTCTTGCTAACTCTTAACACGTCATTGAGCTGGAAATGGTTCCATCCGGTGCCTGGGATTGTGTGAAGGGCATCACAGTTTATGCGTGCATTCAGGCAAATCAGCCTGAAACACACGCTGGAGCAAGGGTTTTAAGGGCGAATCTGGCAGCCCCTCAACCACGAGATGCTTTGGATAGTTGCAGATCAGAGCACGACCGTGCGGAAAACAAATCCCAGCCCGACAAACAGCAGTACAAGCCCCGTACCATGTCGCACCAGTTTGACGTGCTCGATAGTGAGCCAGCGTCGCAGTTCTTTGGCCAGATACACCTTCAGGCAGTCGGTCGTGACGATCGTGCCTATGATGCCTGCGTAGAACATGGCTGCCTGACTCGAGGTCTGGTAGTTGTCGCTCACGACGGTTGAACTGATCATTACCCAGTAGAACACGCAGAAAGGATTGATGGTATTGAGTACCAAACCCTTTAACCAGAGCGTGGGGTAGTCATCTGACAGTGACGTCTCGCTGGTCTGTACTGGCGCTTTGCTGCGGCAGGTTGCGATACCGAGCGAGACAAGTATGGCGCCCCCGACGAGGCCCAGCGTCGATTCGAATCCCGCCCATTCGCTGGCTTGCAGCATGTGGCTCAGCCCAAAGTAGGTCAGCAGAACAAACAGCAAATCGCCCACCCACATGCCGCTGGCAATCACCACGCCGGCGCGAAAGCCGCGTTCGATGCCCGCCTGGACCAGGATGAACAGCACCGGCCCGACCAATACGGCGAGTATCAGGCCCCAGTAGATGCCGTTGAGCAGTGCTTGCATGGTGTTGTCTCTCTGACGAATTGGCGCGGGCACATACTGCCCTGCATTTCGATGGTTCTCGGCTATCTACTACGACCACTTGCCCTGAAATATGCACTGCTCTGCTGAGGTATGCAGTTAGCACGCTCTATTCGGCGCTCCCGGATGCCCTTGCTGCAGCTCGTCCGGTGGGCAGGTGGCGTTGCCGGGTATAGCCGGGTATAGCCGGGTATAGCCGCGTAGAGCTGGCCGCGAATCTCGCCAGATCAGTGTAATAAACTTATCTCAAGTAATTTGCCAAGAGTGTCGTTTACTACACTCTATGATATCTCTGGGGCTACAACGACAGTTCGACCGACGCGCGCCTGACACGCGTTCTCGGGCGGACAATGGGACCAGCGCGACGATTCACTCGCTCGCTGTGGGCCGGGCTGCGTGCATTGCTGCGAAGCAGCCTCGCGCCCGCGCCACACTGGCCCTGTTGGGAGACAAGGAGTTTCTGTTCAGCGCATCCGGCAAGGCCTTTCTCATGTACCGCCGCGTTGGCCGTTGTTTTGTCGCGATGGGCGACCCGGTTGGGCCTACGATTGAATGGGCCGAACTCGTAGAACGATTCTCTGTATTGGCCATCTCCGAGAATGGTTGGCCGGTGTACTATCAGGTAGAACCTCGGGCAATGGTGCTGTACAAGGCGCATGGCCTGTCCTGCCTCAAAGTCGGCGAAGAGGCATGCATCGATTTACCCGAGTTCTCGCTACAGGGAAGCAAACGTAGCCGTTTGCGCCAAACCGTACGACGCACTGAACGCGACGGCGCCAGCTTCTCTGTTCTGCCTGCACGCTCGGCTGGCAATGTCATGAATGAACTCCGTGCAGTCTCGGATGCCTGGCTCGATAGCAAAGGTGTCCGCGAAAAAAACTTTTCCCTTGGATCCTTCGAGCCTGCCTATCTCAACCGTTGCCCCATAGCGATTGTTAGACAGAACGAGCAGATCGTCGCCTTCGCCAACATCTGGTGCGGCGAGTCAGGAAGTGAGTTGGGTGTAGACCTGATGCGTTACTCCGCCGAGGCGTCTGGCAGCGTGATGGAATATCTGTTTATTCAGATGCTGTTGTGGGGGCGGGACCAGGGCTATCAGCGCTTCTCTCTGGGGATGGCACCGCTGGCAGGCCTCGACACCCAGGAAGCAGCGACACTCTGGGATCGTGCCGGGGCGGCTGTGTATAAACACGGCGAGCGTTTCTACAATTTTCGCGGCGTGCGTGAATACAAAGCGAAGTTCTCACCAAGCTGGGAATCACGCTATCTGGTCGCGCCGGCTGGCGTTCGACTACCGCTTTCCATCGCAGCAGTGAGCTCGCTAATTTGCGGCAGGACTCAAAGGGCCAATCGTTCGCTGTAACAATCCGCTCGCGATTATCCTCGCCTCACGACACCGATCAACTTGTTCTTCTCATCCACCTGCATTTCGAAATCACCGTAAATACCATCCGCCGTAAGAAACTGGCGAATTGCGTTGGCCGGAAAGCGTAGCGTCTTGCCTTCACTGCAAATCACCTGGATATTTTGCGCGTGACCCTGATAGTAGGCCTTGTACTTCTCGGCAGGCAGACTGAGTTTAAAAAAATAACGGTGCATGAGATGTAGGTTACTCGTTAAAGCCGGACATTGATCGTCAGTGTTCTGCACCAAGAGAGGCCTGTAACGCGGCACTATCCAGATACAATGGCAAGCGGGCGAAAGCGCGCGACCGATACTGTTCCAGCAGCGCCCAGAGCATCGCAGTTGTCTCAATATCGATGAAGCCGGAATAGCCTGTAGGGCGAAAGCGCAACTGGAACGCGCGCACGGCAAAGCGGGTCTGTTGATCCCAGGCTCCGGTAACGTCAACCTGATAGCCTAATGCCAAAAGCGCAGTTTGTACCGTTCCCGCCGAGGGGCTCGCGAGTTTGAAGCGCTCCATAAACCTGGCAACGGCTTCGCTGTCTGGCCAAATACCGATACCTTCATTATAGAGGCGTTGCCAGGGAAATTTCGGACCGGGGTCGGATTTGCGCATGATCGCGATGTCGGAATGCGCGACAACATCGATCGGATTGATATCGGGATTGCGTGCCAGTATCTGCTTGATCAGGTCGATCAGCAGAACGATCTGTTGCTCGGAAAAGTCGGGAAAGACACAGTCCACAGCCGCGAGATTGATTTCGCTGAGAGGCACGTCGGTTCCGCTGCACTTGAATTCGTTGACGACTTCGATACCGATCGAACGATTGTTGAGCGCTTCCTCCCCGGCCCAGAAACTTACGCCCGCGTGCCAGGCGCGGCGTTGTTCCGGCACGAGCGAATACACGCGCAGCACTTCCTCGGCATAGGTCGGATCGTTGATTTCCGGAACGAGATAGTGGGAACTGACTGGATTGGCACTGCGCACAGTGAGCAGGCGCAGAGACTCGGCAAAATTCTCCGACGTCGCATGAATTACCAGATAATTGATGCGGCTGTTCTGGTTCGCCGAATCGATACATACCATGCCGTTTGAGTTGCACGCGGCGAGCAATAGCACACTCAAGATCGCAAGCATCACTTGTTTGCTGAGATAGCCAACAGTGACTGGGGAACGGTGATGTTGCTGTGGAGCTCGTGTGCTGAAAACCATATTGCTGCGTCAGTTTTAAACCACTAATCGAAATCAATCCGAGCGATCCCGATGCCGCTCTCGCCTGCAACCGAATAGAGCAGATACGTCACTCCGTCTTCGACAAAGATCGCCGGATCGCGCAGTTGATTCACGCGCTCATCCACATGCCCACGCGACGATGCGGCTATGGGGTAGTTCGCTCCTTCCCAGACGGTTTCAGGCCGCAGCACTTCGACTGCCTCGGACGCCTGCCAGTCATTCCAGTCTCCATCCATGTTGATCGTGGTCAGCAGAATGCGTTCCGGTGCGTGCCCCGCCTGTGTCCAGAACACATACAGGGTAGTGTCCCTGATCAACAGAGCGGAATGCCGCATGTCGTCATTGAAAAATCGCGGACCCTCGACGAAGTCCGAGAGGCCATCGCGGGAGCGATAGAAATAGCCAGGCATCGCCAGGGCGTAATAGTAGTCATCGTGTTCGACGACGCGGAAATAGGGTCTGCCCAGATCCTCTGGTCTGCCCTCGAAGTGAATTCCGTCACTGGACACGGCGAGTCGGGTGAGTTGCCGTCCGACGTCCCTGCCATGCAGGTACATCACGATTTGCTGCAAATCATCGCGCACGTGCACATCCGGCGATGCGATGTGCGCGTACAGCGGTGAACCTTCTCTGCCCGGTGTTTGTGTGCAGGGCGGGCAAGTCGTCGGAAAGAACGATTCTTCCAACTGCAACGTACCCGGCGTATGGACTGTCCACGGGCCAGTCAACGTATCAGCGTAAGCCATGCGAATATAGCTACCGCGATGATCCGCGAAATAGAGGTAGTAGGTACCGAGTGGATTCTCCACCCAGTCTGGCACCCGAATAAGCGACGGCCCCTGAATATTGCCACCCATGCGTGCATCGAGTTCCGGCGTAATGATCGGATTATTGTCGAGTCGCGTGATGCGAATCCCTGCATCGTTCTGCGCGACTGCAGACTGCGCAATCACTGCCAACGCGAGCAACATGACGACATGCAGATGAGCAGGCTTCACGATCTTGGGTACAGAGAGTAATTGCATCAAAAATAGTTTCATCGAGTGTCGCTTCATCAAGAGTCGCTTCATCGAGTGTTTCCTCCTCGGCTCACTAGGCAGCGTTCAAGCCGCACACGCGCAGTCAGCAATTCAATTCCCTCACTTCAATTTCTTACGTAGGTATTAAACCAGTCGACCATGCGTGTCCACGCCTCGGTTGCGGCGGCCTCATGATAGCGTTCCGGCGTTGCGTCGTTAAAAAAGCCGTGCATCGCGCCACGATAGATCTGCCCTTCATACGTGACACCGGCTGCTTGCAATGCCGCCTCGTACTCGGGCCAGGCCTCCACAAGTCGCGTATCCAAAGAGCCGTGTTGCACCAGTATCGCAGCCCGGATGTTAGCCACTTCGTCAAGATTGGGGCCGCGACCATAGAACGGTGCGGCGGCGGCGAGGTCGGCGCCAAGACGTACCGCAAGGTCATTCGACACACCACCGCCATAACAGAACCCTGTCACGCCGATCTTGCCAGTACAGTCGGAACGATTCTTCAGCCACAGCGCGCTTGCTACGATGTCTTCGAACTTCTTGTCATTATCGATTTCCCGGAACAATTGCCCGCCCTGATAGTCATCACCGGGATAGCCACCGACCGAGGTCAACACGTCGGGAGCAAAGGCCATGAAATTCGCCAGGGCGAAGCGACGGGCGACATCCTCAGTGTGCGGATTCAGCCCGCGATTCTCGTGTACCACGATGATGCCCGGCAGTTGGACAGGTGTTTCACTTCGCGTGTCAGCACTGCGTGGCCTGACCAGGTAGCCGCGGATATAGCCGTTACCGTCCGGCGAAGGCAAGGTCTCGTAGCTCGTGGTAATGCGTTCGTCCTCGCGCGAGACTTGCTGGCCCAACGCATAATTGGGCATAAGCGCCTCAACGATGGCAGTCGCGCCAAGCCCTGCCACCGCAAACTTTTTCACGCGACTGAGGAAGGAACGGCGGCTGATCTCACCGTGGATGTATTGGTTGTAAATCTCGATCGCTTCTACCGGTACTGTACGGCTCTCTTTCTTGGACATACCTTTTTTAGACATACCTTTCTCCGGGAATAGGTGCGCTTCTGGAATAGTCGGGCTTGAGTCAATCCGAATATAGCGCAATCCGCCTAAAACTTCCGCGCAATTTCCTGCGTCTAAGGGCGAGTCAGAGTGTAAAAAATTTCTGCAATTTTGCCTGTGCAATGCATAGCGCAGGCACAAGGTCATCTATATACTGCGCGCCATTTTCTCCCGGGGTTCTCTCTACGAGGTTCGCCATGAATATCACCATGAAACTTGTCCTGAAAATTCTTGCCTCCCTGCTCGGCCTGCTGGTCACATTCGTTCTTGCTGGCGCATTCTGGCTCAGCAATCTCGACGCCAACAACTACAAGGAGTGGCTGCAGACTCAGGTGCGCGACGCCACAGGGCATGAACTGCGTCTGGACGGCCAGGTTGAATTCACGCTGTATCCTTGGCTGCTGGTCATGGCGGATGATGTGCGGGTTCTGAATCCTGCGGGCTTCGGTGAAGCGCCTATGGTCACTCTGGAGCATGTGGCCTTTCGCGCACGCCTGTTACCGCTGCTGAGCCGCAATTTCGAGATCGACACAATTACTTTGCACGGCCTCGATGCGCAATTGATCACCAACGCGGCTGGCCAGTCCAACTGGGCAGCGGCTGCTTCGACCGCTGTGTCTTCTGAGCCAGCTGCGCCAACCCAGGCGTTCAAGCTGCCCTTCAATGACCTGCGTGTTGGCGGCGTCAGCATCGAACGCATCAATGTCAGTCTTGATGATCAACAAGCCGGCAGGCGTATTAGCCTTAGTGAGCTCAGTTTCACCAGCGACGATCTCGTGTACGGCCAGCCCATCAACCTGAATCTGGCCTTTGACATCGCCGCCAACAATCCGCCACTGGATGCCAGTGTTGCGCTCAGCGGTACGGTGAACTACGACCTGGACAATGGCCGCTACGATGTCGAGCCACTCGACTTGCAAACCGAATTGCGTGGCAGCCATCTGCCTGGCGGGCGCGCTGAACTCTCGCTGGCAACTGCCCTGCACTTCGATCTGAATGCGGACCGCTTCGCAGCCGATTCTCTCACCTTGCAGGCACCGCAAACGACGTTGCAGGCAAGTGTTGTCGCAACCGATTTGCAACGCAGCAACCCGCGTATCGAGACAGCCCTCACCATCGAGGGACAGGATCTGGCCTTGCTGTTTCGCATGGCTGGCATCGAATCACTGGCGAACCAACTCGCCCAACTGTCGACACGCAATCTGTCACTGCAATCACAACTAGTCGCGCATCCCGTTCGTGGCGATGTTGAGGTCTCCACGCTGGAGATGAGTCTGCTCGGCGCCACTATTTCCGGCCAATTGACCGCGGGCAATCTCAGCAGCGATGCACCTCTACTGCGTGGCAGCCTGCGCGCCGTCGGCCCCAATCTGCCGTCAGTGCTCGAAGTCGCCGGGCAAGTCACCGGGGGACGTAATTCCAGGCTGGCGGAGGGCGGCCGCCTGATGCAGCAGCTGGGTGACAAGCGTTTCGACTTGAATGCCGAGTTCGATGCCAATCTTGCGACTGGCTCTGTACAGGTTCCGGTGTTCAATGCGTCACTGTTAAGTTCGAACCTGACAGCGAACCTCAGTGCCTCTGCACTGGATACTGATACGCCCGCAGCCAGTGGCAGACTGGAAATGAGCAGCAGCGACCTGCCTACTCTGTTACAGATCGGCAGCTGGTTCGCCAGCGGCGCCGAGAGCGCTGCATTTCGCTTTGCCTCGAACCTCGGTCAGATGCCGGAGCGAAATCTTGCTCTCGCGAGCACATTCGATGTCGATTTGCGCAGTGGTGCAATCAACATCTCGCAACTCAATGCCCGCGCGTTCAATCAGCAACTCACTGGCAATTTCAATGCCGCCAATATCAACAACGGCAATAGTGCCGTAAACGGTGCGCTGACGCTGGACGGCAATAACCTGCCCGCGCTGCTGCGCGCACTCGAACAACCCGACCTGGCCGAAGTGCTGCAAGCGGTGTCTCTGGAAATGCGCTTCGGTGGCAGCAGCAATAACCTGTCGGTCAATCCTGCGCGTGCACAGCTCATCCTGTCCGGACGCCAGATTCCGAATTCGCCAGCGACCATTACGCTGGATGCTGCCAGCCGCATCAATGTGGCAAGCGAGTCCCTGCAGGTGGACAGCTTCGTGCTTAACGGTCTGGGGCTGGATGTGCAGGGCCGGGTGAATGCAAACAACGTGCTCAGCACACCCAATATTGAAGGTGCGATAGAGATCGCCGAGCTCAATCCGCGCCGCCTGCTTACGCAGCTCAATCAAGCGGTACCGGAGACTTCCGACCCAACGGTGCTGCAAACTTTTGCCATGAATACTGGTTTCGTTTTTTCTGGTGAACGCATCGCACTGAGCGAACTCGCAATGCGACTGGACGACACCAGCATCAATGGCGACTTCAGTCTGCGCCAGACAAATTCGCCAGCTAGCAGCAACTGGTCATTGGATCTCGATATCGACAGGCTAAACGTCGACCGCTATCTGGCGGAAGCTGAACCGGTACAGAACACAGCCTCCGATGATGTGGCCATGCCACTACCAGTCGAGACAATTCGCAGCCTGACCGGCCGTGGAAGCCTCGACATCGGCGAGCTGCAGGTGGCGGGAATGACACTGTCTGACCTGTCCGTCAATGTTGACGCGGCAAACGGACGCGTGAATCTGTCTCCGCTGAGCAGCAAGCTCTATCAGGGCAGTTTCGATGGCAGCATGCATCTCGATGCGAGCGAGGCAATACCGAACATCGGAGTAAACGTCGCACTGCAACAGATCGCCATCGACCCCTTGTTAATGGACATGATGGATGCTGCCATGGTGAGCGGTCGTGGCAGCGTGCAGCTCGACGTGCGCAGCAGTGGAGCAGATACACTCGCGCTGCGTCAGGGACTCACGGGCACGGGTAATATCAATCTGGAAGACGGTGTGCTTCAGGGCGTCGACGTCGCGAGTGTTCTGGCTCAGCTAGAGACAATGATTCGCAGCCGCAGCGCGGGTCAGTTTACTCGTGGCACGCAAACTGCCTTCGACTCTTTTGCGGCGACGCTGCGCCTTGAAAATGGCGTGGTAAACAGCGATGACCTGCTAATCCGTTCACCCGGTTTTCAGGTCACGGGACGCGGTACGCTGCTGAATCTGCATGACGACAGCATCAACTACAATTTGCTGACATCGGTTACCGCTGCTACTGCGACGCGCAACGATCAACAATATGACGTGGGCGGTTACAGTGTACCGATCGCCTGCTCCGGCAGCATGGCTGCTCCGCGCTGCTTGCCCGATGCGGGTGAGATTTTCCGCGCCGCCTTTGCGAACGAAGTACGCAATCAGGTAGACAATCTGCTGCGCCGTGCAACCGGCACCGATCAATCGCAAGCCCCGACAACTTCTGCGGACCAGGACAGCACCACACAGCAAGACCCGGGCCGTGAGTTGATCAACCGCGCGCTGGATCGCTTGCTACCAAACTAGTCACTTGACAAGGGAGAGACACCGACGCACCGCTTTATTGTGCTGACAGGAGTCTCTCCTTTCTTAATTGCGGTAGAACACGCCTCTTCCACTATTGCTTCGATTGCTTGCGCCTTCGACGCGCAGTCGTAAATCAAATTGCTCTTCAGCGGAATTCACTACGTCCAGCCTGACAATCATGGTGGAACCGCTTTCGGCAGCTTGAGTCCATGTTCCAGCCGCTGTGACCGTCCCAATGGACTCGGCATCCAGAGTCCAACCGAGATCGACGAGTTGTTCAGCGAAATGCTGATACACATCTTGCAGCTCCCACTCGATGAAAAAGCTGGTGTCTGTCTCGGCACTGTTGCCGCTACTACTCATCCCACCGCCGCGGAGAAATGCCTGCCTGCCCTGTCTGGCGTCTTCCGGAACTCGTAGCAGCGGCATGTACTCATAAATGCCAGTGTCGAAGCGCTGGCTGCGGATGCGCGATAATTCCTGCTGCTCAATGCGCTCTGCGCAAGTGCGGAAATCCATACCAAATGCCATGCCAGTGGATACCGTCACGATGTTGCGCTCACCGCGCTCGCGGTAGGATATCGAGAGCTGTCCGTAGTCGTCGTGACAAAGCTGCTGGTGCCTCACACGGACTGGCTCATTGGCAGGCACGAAGCCGTATTGCCGCATTGGCGGTTCGGCACTTGGCATCTCCACCCAGTCCTGATCGAGAAAGGCGGATGTAAGAGCCGCTCGTGCCTCGTCTTCATCCAGCGGCGTCACCATGGCGGCGCTCAGCGTCGGATTGCGATTGAGGCTGCCGATGACTTCAAACTGATCCGGTAACTCAAAGCGCGGAAAATCTTCTGTCAGTCCATCATAGAGTGCCATGCCGCTGCCCTGTCCGAATCCAAACAGCGCTTCCGCTACTTCGATCGGAATCGAATCCTGGAATTCAGAAACAGACGCTGCTCCCTGAACTTGCGCAGCAGTCTGGCTACAGTGGACCTGCAGCGATGAAAACACAACGAGGGCAAGTAGGCGTGTACGTATCATTCTTGGGCTCCTGAAATCTGGTGTGCAAAAGTCTGCTGATACTAGGGAGGCTGGAAATGCTTGTGGCATTGGGGCTTGAATATGAAGAGTCGCGCGCATTTCACCTCAGCTTTTCTCACACCGTTATAGCCCGCTTATTTTGTGGTGTCCACACCCGGATTCTGGATTGCGCTCAATAACGCACTGGGGAGGACGGAAGGACGGACGCACGAGGGCACTGAGGATCGACTACTGTGCGTAAGAATCCCGCGCCATTTTGTAGGAACGCCCTCTATGCACTAGCATGTCAGCCTTCTTGCCAGGATATACAGCAGTCATGCAGAGAAGAGCCCAACGCCGCCCGCAGAACCCATCCAGAGCCGCCGCGGAGACCGCACAGAAAAAAGCACCGCGCAATGCACAAGCGGCAAAGCAGTTTCCTGACCACCGCCCTGTTGCACTGCAACAGCATCAGCAAGCCAGCGCGCTTGGACACACATCACATCCGCTACACGGAACAATCGCAGCGCACAGCAATGGCTCCCCTGCACCTATCCAGGCAGTGTTCACAGGTGACGCAGCCAAGATATTGGACATCGTCTGTACCCGTGATGACGCCCCGGCAATTATCAAACTGCTGCACAAAAACCTGAGTGAGATAGAGAGCGAAATTACGATCGGCCTGCTGTCTGGTGGCAAGGTAAATTTCAATTTCAGTGAGAACTCTATCAATCTCAATGCCAAGCTGATCACGGACGCGCTTGCCATGGCCAGAGAAGAAGAGGCTGGCTGGGAGGAGGTGCTTACCTCCCTGTACGCCCAGATCGCTCACGAGATGCGGCACGCCTTTGACTTCAATAACGGAAAAGCCGATTTCGTCTCGGGAGTCATTACGGAAACGAGCCAGATCTGGGGCATGTACAAGGCCGAACTCAATGCCTGGAGTTCAGAAAGCCGCGCCTATATCGAGCGTGGCGCCCTGGACGACCCCCTGGTGCTCGGCTGGATCGGCTTTGATCCCACAAACGTCGATATGGACAACCTGATCTGGGCGCGCCTCGCGCAGTACACCGATGGCGCATTCCAGTCCAACTTCCCGGAAGGCTGGCGCGGCGATACCTGGGAGAAGAAAATGCAAGCGCGGGTTGTTGGCAATGACGAATTGCTCGGCTACATTACTGGTTTGCAGGAAAAAGTCACTGCCCGTTATGCGAAAGCGAGCGAGTCAGACTAAAAACAAGCGGAGGAATCCGGATGCGCAAGGCCCTGCTCACTCTCTCTACCCTCGCGATTGCTGCAGGGCTCATCATAGCCATTCTCGGCTCGGTGCAAGCACAGGCTGCAGATGCACTGCAGGTCAAAGCCATCAATCTCGCTGATGTCGAATGGGGTGAACCCGGAGGCGGTAATGGCGTGCCTCTTGGCACCCGCACCGCACGACAGGGTATCGATCCCGTCACAGGAGGCATCACTTACTTCGCGTTGTTTCCCGCAGGCACACGATTCGATCGTCACTGGCACACACATGACGAATTTGTGTCAGTCCAACAAGGTCGTGTGTCGATCACCATTGGAGGGGAACGCTTCGATCTCGAGGCCGGTGCCTACGTTGTCATTCCTGGCGGCGTTGAGCATGTGTGGGAAATCCCCGAGAGTGGTGACGTCGTTATTCTGGTGCGGCGCGCGGGACCTGCGGACTTCAATTTTGTTGCACAATGACAGCCCCAGTGCTGGCACCAGGCAGCCCACGTAAACCGTAGTTCACTTCCTGAAGTCTCTGTTTCCTGTCTTTCTTTCCACTTCCAGGAATCGTTTCCGCTTGTCGTACGTATATCTCTGACAGGTCGGTGTAAAATACAATGCAGGCCATTCGGAAGTACTGCCCAGGCGGTTGCCTGTCAGACCACGGCAGATCGGTTACAGGCGATCGTTGCCGGACTCGACCCGAAAGACTTTCAGCTAAAGACGGTTCTAACTAACTATCTCTCCATCGCTATTTTATTACAGGCTTGCCATGACTATTCGCGTGTTCTGCCATCGCTCACTCCTTGCGGCGCTCTTGTTGGTGACCGCGCTGTTCCCCGTTGGTCACGCTGCGACGATCGCTCTGATCGGTACAGAGGAACTGCTGCAAGATTCGGAACTCGTCTTCGATGGAGAGGTCGTCGCTGTGCGGCCTGAGATAAACCAGTACGGTCGCATCTATACATTCGTCGAGTTTCAGATCAATGAGGTCCTGCTCGGGGAGTTCGATCCGGTAACAACGGAGGGAATGCTGGAATTACGCTTCACTGGCGGCACGGCGCTGGGCATTGGTCTGGACGTTGGCGTCAGGATTCCCGAACTGGGGGAGCGCGGCATTTATTTCGTGGAGCAAGTGGCTCCCGGACTGATCAATCCTCTGCTCGGCTGGGAGCAGGGACACTTCATCGTCAATAGCGAAGGAGTCGTCGTAGCTGGCAATGATCGCGAGGTTCGCGGCATGGAGTTGCAGGCTCAATCCAGCACGACACAGATCAGCAGCGGAGTCGCCAAAGGCATTGCCACTGCACCTGCCTACGACGAGAGCCTTGCCTTCTCCGTCGGCGAACCGCCAGCAGCCATGTCGGTAACCGCGTTCAAAAATCGTATCCGGGAGCTGGCGAACTGATGCACAGCCACTCCCTCACTGCTCGCTTCATTTCGCTGCTGCTGTGTTTTCTGGCGCTGGCACTGACTAGTTCAACGAGCGACGCACAGACCTTTCGCTGGTTCAACAACAATGCGCTTTTCTATATTGGCGACCTGCTGGGCGCGAACGGTCAATGGCAGGATGAGTTCGAGGAAGCCGCCGATCGCTGGAACGACTCTCCCTCTGCGTTCTGGATAAATACCAGCCGCAGCTCAGGAACCGGATTCTGTACCAACAGCGGCAATAACTCAGTGCAGTGGAGTGTCACCTTCTGTGGTGACCAATGGGGTAGCAACACCCTTGCGATAACCCAGTATGTCTTCACTGCAAATTTTTTGCAGAAGGCGGATATCGTCTTCAACGACAACCTGACCTGGTCTGTCTACGACGGCAACTACCAGTCACCCACTCACGATTTCCGGCGCGTCGCCGTGCATGAGCTAGGCCATGCGATGGGCCTGGCGCATCTGAGCAACAGCAGCGCGTTAATGGCGCCATTCGTCAGCAACACCTATCTGCCGACGCTGGATGATTCCAATGATCTGCTGACTCGCTATAGCGCCTCGTATCACACTTTAACCCTGACCAATGCGGGCAATGGCTATATCCAGGTGCGCCCATTGGTTAATGGTACTGGTGTAGTCAACACCCAGACCAACACCTTCGTTACCAGCAACTACGATTTTATGGACTGTCATGAAGAGACTTGCACACTCTCTGTACAGGATGGCTTGCGACTGACACTGACGGCCATTGCCGACGACGAATTCGTGAGCTGGACCGGCTCTACAATCACCGCGAACTCTCTCGAGCTCTCGCCGATGGTTAACAATCGCAGCTACACCGCGAACTATTCGACTGGCAATGGTGTCGATCCAGTTCCTGAGACCCCCACATCGGTGCGCACAGCGGTGGCTAATGCGCTGGTCTCACTGCGCTGGAATGCCGCGACCTACAGCACTTCTTACGAGATTTACCGCTGTGAGAGCAGCGCAGGCACCGATTGCGCAGAACCAGTCGCGTCGGTGAGCAGCACAGCCTATTCCGACGCGTTTGCCACTTACGGCAAGCTTTACTACTACCGCGTCGCAGCCTGTAACAGCAGTGGTTGCAGCGAGCCGAGCGCACTTGTCTCAGGCAATCGTGGGTTCAGCACACCCGCCGCACCCGCCGTGTCGGCTTCCGCGTCCTATGTCGTCATCGCCTGGTTTGACCAGGCTACAGTTGAATCCTTCGAGGTATTCCGTTGTCGACGCAGTGATGAATCAAGCTGTGGCAGCCCCATAGGCAGTACCGACGGTGGCTTTATTATCGACCGGGATGGCTCTCCCGGCGTGGTCTATTACTACCGCATCAGGCATTGCTTTGAGGGCGAATGCGGCAATCTGAGCAACTTTGTCGAAGGCATCAAAACTGCGTCAGTTCTCGCCCCTGCCTCTCCGGCCGCGCCGCAAACAAGCGCCAGCAAAACTGGAGTCAGTCTTAGCTGGACTACCGTCGCCCTGGCAGAAAGCTATCAGGTATTCCGATGCACCTCGGATGAGGAATCTAGCTGCAGCAGCTTACTGACAAACACTGCATCCAGCACCTACGATGACATCACAGCGGAACCGGGCGTGGAATATTATTACCGCCTGAAAGCCTGCATCAGCGATGTCTGTAGCGACCTCGGTGAGGCCGCAACTGGCATCAGGGATCTCCCCGATCCCATTCCCGAGATCCCCCTGCTCAATGCTGCAGAGTCATCAACTGATGATGTCTCGCTGAGCTGGAGCGCAGTGGCTGGCGCCACATCCTACAACCTGCACACCTGTGCCGATGAGGACGTCGCGAGTTGCGACAGTAATGGTAGCAATACGACAGAGTTAATGCTGACGCTAAGCGACGGCGAATCGGGCATCGAATACTATTTCCGTCTCAAGGCGTGTAACGAAACAGGGTGCAGTGACTTTAGTGACTTCGTAGTCGGTGGCAGGCTGAGCATCACCTACGCGACCTATGGCGACGGACTACTCACACTGCCGGCTATTGCAGTTGAGTCGGATGAGGGAACACAGTACTTCTCCGGCGCGCTGAAACTCACGTCGGCCACTCCATCCTATGAGTTTGTAATCACCGGCCTCACGCCACTGCTGGCTAGCCAACCCGAGGAATTTGCCTTCATCGTGCGCGATGAGAATCGGCTCGTTATTCCACGTGCTGAAGTGAACGGAACCTTTTACTATCTTGAAATGCTGATCAGTGTTGTGGCAGGCATAGAGACACTGCGCTTGGTCAGCGCTGAAGAGATCCAGAACTAGCACGTTCATTTCAACAGTGTGATGACATACTGCTGTTAAGAAATCACCGTCTGATTGCTGTGAGAGAGGATTCAACGCTGCTCAGCGCTTCCAACTGGGCACTGGCAAAGCGCTGTGTGCGGTAGGCAGTCAGGAACGCCAATACCCTGTTGCGATAGTCAGGCGACCAACTCTCGGGCAGGTTGTCGGCATAGGTATTGGAGGTCCAGTGCTGCCGGTCTGGCAACTGTGTCACGCGCAGAAAGCGTAACCAGAGTTTTCGCCAGCGCAGGCCCAGATCGTTAAGACCCTCGCGCTGTTTACGCAAGCGGCGATACTCGCGGGTAAACAGAAAGACCAGCACTGCGAGTCCACCCCAAGTGATCGCATTCGCCGCCAGCTGATTCTGTAACAGCTGATCCACGAAAATTTCCCAGCGGCCAGCGAGCAGGTGGTACCACTGACTTACACTGGATGATCGATAGCCGTTGAAAAATGCGGAGATACTGGTCGGAGTCGGATCGATCGTGTGCCAGTAACCCTCCTCGTCTTGCCATTCGACCCAGCTATGGGCATCGCGCTCGCGCACTAGCCAGAGATCTGCACTCAACTGCTCATTGATGACGTAGCCGCCGACGAGCCTGCTGGGGATGCCGTTGGCGCGCAGCGCCAGTGTCGTCGCTGAGGCAAACCAGAAACAATAAGCCGGCTTGTCATACAGGAAGAAATCATGGAATGGCCGGTCAGGATTGAAGTCGGTGCGCAGCGCATAACCCCGTGCCATGAAATAGTCGACGATATTGCTGGCTGTCGCCTGCCGGGTAGCACCTGCCATAATTTCGCTATGCTCCTGCAGTTGGCCGTCCCAGAACTCTGGAAGGCGCAGCGTCTCGTCACGCACTTCATCCGGCGCCGACGGAGGCCCCGACTCAATCTCCCAGCGGGCATCCGCGCCACGGTCGAAATTTGGTGTCAGGACATCTGCCGCATTTCGGCTGATCGCACTGAAACGCCCGGTGATATGCGTCGTGTTCGGGGTACTGAACAGGAAATCATCGCTCGCCAGGCTGTAGATGGTCATGGCAGACTGCGCGGCTGTGCCGGTACTGGCATGGTGGCTATCCAGTTGATAGCGCCATTGCTCGTCGCTGGTGAGTTCGGCATCAAAAATATCGTAGGAACGCAGTGCACGTTCTGATGGCAGCCATACCAGCTCTTGGCTGAGACTAACGAGGCGATTGCCGGCCAGATAACGACTGGGCAGCGCTTCTGCCTGTATCCGCATCACCGGCTCTGTCGAAGGGCGCAGAAACACCGACGCGCGCAGCGTCTGATAAGGCGAGAATCCGGTTGAAGTGTACTCCCCTCCGCGGGGCATCATGCTTCCCAGCGCGGCAATTACCGGTCTCTGTCCCAGATCGAGTCCGATATACATCACAGGCAACACAAGCAGCACTGGCGACAGGTAGAGCAGTCGTTGCCGGAAGTGCGTTGCGCAGCGATCTGCGAGCAACGCCAATGTGGCTAACAAGAGTCCGGCCAGCGCGGGGAGCGGGAAGCCTTCTTCCCGCTCTGTGCTCGCCTCCAAACCCAGCTCCGATCCCACGATGACGAATGAGTGGGATGTCTCGATCAGCAGCAGCGCCAACAACCCCCATACCAGAATGGTTTGCATACTCCGATTGATGACCTGCTGCGGACTGCGCTCACGATCAGCCGCATAGACCCAGATCACATACAACAACAGACTGATCATGACGCCTGCGCCGAAGCCATTTTCCTGCGGCCACGAGTCTTCTACTGCCCAGTCAGCAAGCACCTGATTGCCAGTTAGCGCACCGGTCGCGAACAGGACGAAAATGAGTCCATAAGTCGGGTGCTCAACATCAACGACGCGGCTTGCGGCGAGTACTATGAGTGCCGTGCCAAGCGATGCGACCACGGGCAGTTCCATGGATAACCCCAGGTGCCAGTTCAGCAACAACAGGAACAAGGCGACGAACAGGCGACTGGCGGTCATCGGGACACTCTCCTCCTGGTGCTTGCTGGTTCGAAAGGCAAAATCTCAATGAAATTCGCACCGACTGGTAGCGTCCCGCGATCTGCAGCCGTTTCTGGCAGCAGATAAACCAGCGTAAGCACGCCTTCCTGCCGCCAGCGCTCGACTCGCGACTGCGCCTCCTTGCTCCAGCGACCCAATACGAGAATATGCAGTCCGGATGGGTTGGGCGTCGCAATAGGGAAGAGTTCGCTGTTGGCTTCTACCGCCTGATCCGGAGTCTTGGCCGGCACACAGTTCGCGATATGCTGATCGAACTCTGTTGGCTCCTGCAGATCGTGCCACGTCACACCTGTTGCGAGTGCCGCCAGCGTAAAGCCCTCATTCTGCGCAGAGAGACCGACTTCCACCGCCAGTGCCAGACGCCTCTCCAGCGGCGAGCTATCGACTGGTCTGCGCTGCCAGCGCAGAAACGACGCCAGGCTTAGGTCGACAACGAGGTAGACCTTATCGCGGCGCGCTTCTTCTGCGCCTTCAAATATCTTGCTCATGGGCCGACCGATTCTGCTGCTCGCCCGTTGGTCCAGTCTGCGCAGCGAATCCCCGACTTGATAGAAACGAGAATGGGAATACTCCAGCGAAGGACCCTTCTTGCTGTTGTCAGTGCCCAACCTGAGCCGTTTGCTTGCCTGCTCCGCAATCTGTCGCAGAGAGGGTACTGCCAGTTGGAGCGGTTGCGGCAAGACAAAGACGTCGGCCGGAAGTTCGACACGCTGGGTGAAGCGAGTGAGGAAAAACGGAAAATAGGACTGCACCGCAACGCCAGATAGCTGATAAAGACCCCGCTTTCTCGGCACAAAACTGACAGGTAGTGTCTGACTCTGCCCACTCGCGAGTTCTGACTGATGCTTACGCAACCATTCGGTCGGCCAGTAGCCATCGGGAATAACGAGTTCGCGCACCGTAAAATTGAACAAGGAACGACTGCTCTCGTTGCGCAGCGTTACGCGCGACTCGAAATTCTGACCGGCCACGCCGGAGACCGGCGCCATGCGCTGCACGCTGACTCGCGGACGATACCAGTAACCCAGCACAGCGCTCCAGGCGATGAGCGAGAATCCGAGAGCCGCTGTAATCAGGTACAGCGAACTGCTGCTGCGATAGCTGAAAAGAAAAGTAATCAGGGAACACAGGAAGACGATCTTGCCGGTGCGCGTCAAGCCATCGTAGTAGTAGCGACGCAGGGCGCGCAGGATCAGGCGCGCATCGACTTCCCGCCAGCGTGGTACCAGGCGCAGATTGCCAAACCAGCGCAATACTCGCCACCAGTGCAGGACGATCGATTCATCCTTGAGTCGTAAGGGTTTGTCGGCCAGTTCGCTCATCGCTTTGCCCGCGCCGGCTGAAGCTAGCGCGGGACCGGAGTCTTCTCGATTATTGCCTGTAAGAGTTCATGGGCGTGACTGCTGTCGCTATCGCGTCCGTGCCGCGGTAGCACACGATGATCCCAAACAGGCGGAATGAGTTTCTGAATATCTTCGGGAGTCACCTGACGCCGTCCGCTGACCAGCGCATAGGCCCTGCAGGCATTCGCCAGGTGCATGGCACCACGCGGCGAGATGCCAAGCTTGATGCCCTCGTCTTCACGCGAAGCCCGCGCCAACTCGATGATGTAGCGCGCCAGATCAGGGTGCAAGAACACGGTCTCGCAGGATTCACGCAGAGCGCGCAACGATTCCTTGTTAAGCACTGCAACCGCCTCCTCCTGCTGAATAGTGGAGTAGTCACCCAACAGATGCAGTTCCGAATCGAGGCTGGGGTAGCCGAGGCTGAGACAGGTGAGAAAGCGATCGAGCTGCGCTTCCGGCAAGGGATTGGTGCTGTCGAAATCGATCGGATTCTGGGTAGCGATTACCGTGAACAGATCGGACAACGGATGGTTCGCGCCATCGGCTGCCACATAGCCTTCTTCCATGGCCTGCAGAAATGCAGATTGACTACGCGTCGGTGCGCGATTGATCTCATCGGCCAGGAGGAAATCAGTGAAGATCGGACCGGGCGAGAACTCGAAGCGACCTTCACTCTGTCGGTATACGGCACCGCCGAGGATATCGGCCGGTAGTATGTCGTTGGTGAATTGCACGCGATTAAAATCCAGCCCCAACACCCGCGCCATGGCTTTGGCGAGTGTTGTCTTGCCAACGCCTGGCACATCCACGACCAGCACGTGACCCTTGGCGATCACACTGGCCAGTAACAACTCGATAACAAAATCATCGCCCAGCCAATGACGCGCGAGCGACTGATGGGCCTGCTCGAGAAGGCCAAGCAGGTGATCGAGATTTTCCTGTTGCGGCTCTGCCTTGGTATCCATGCGGTGATTGTGAAGCAAATAGTGGAATCTGAAGGTCTATGAAACCAGAACGGCGAGCAAATGCAAAGCGTGAAACGGCCCAGCCTGAATATCGCACCCCCTGTCTGGAATTCGTCTCAGCACTTTGCCGCCGGGTGTATTTTGCTGACAGTTACCGTACGCTTTGCGGGGCAGACGTCGCAGCGGGAGAATCTCATGAGTTTTGCAAGACTGATAGTGCAAGTGATCGGCCTGGCGCTGCTGGTGCCCGCCGTGGCGCTGGCGACAATGCGGTTTCAGCATCGCAATGACGACGGTGCCACCATTGTCTTTCCCGGTGGCGAACTCGTCTCCGGTGAGCTCTACACCGGACCTGAACCGGATTGGGCGTTCACCGATTCTGTCGCGACCATTGAACTGCAATTATTCGATCCCATCGACTCACGGCGCATTTGGATTCTGGAAAGCCAAGGCAAGATCTATGTCGTCTCGGGCTATATGAATTCATTCCTCGGTAGATTATGGAAGGATTGGGCAGTGCGTGCCGATGCCGGCGCAAGTCGCGCCGTGATTCGTGTGGACGGCGTGCGCTATGAAAGAGAACTGGTACGTATCCCGCAAGGGGAAGTTCTGGACGGTGTTGTTGCCAAGCTGAATGCCAAGTACAACTCGAATACTACACGCGCATCCATCGAAGCCGGCGAGGGCTGGATCTTCGAACTTGCGCCACCGACGAGCCGCTAAGGAGCACATCATGCGTTGGAAAAACTACCTCGTTCTCTGCGCCGTACTCAGCGTCGTCGTTGTCGCTGCCATCGTATTCGTGCCCGGTCTGTCCGAGAACCTCGAGACACGCCTGATCGCCTTTCTGTCGACTAACGCCTCCTAAACAGCGCACTGTAATTCCTCTGTCTTGAGACGGGACTATGCTGTTGGGATTCTGCAGTCTCATAGAGGAGCCCTCAGCAATGAACAAATCGAAGGCATTAGCTCGTCTCACCGTCACTCTGAGCCTGCTGCTGGGCGTGACTGGCCAACAGCTATTCGCACAATGTGCGAACGATACAGGCCGCGAGCTCGCTCAGGGGCTGGTTTATCTGGACAGCAACGGCAATGGCCGAGCAGACGAGACTGAACAGGGAGTCGCGGAAGTAGCGGTAAGCAACGGCTGCGACGTGGTTCTCACCGATGCGCAGGGCCGCTATTCCATCACACTGGCGCCGACTGAGATTCTGTTTATCAGCAAGCCGGCCGCGTATTCAGTGCCGGTCGATGAATTCAATGTCCCGGAGTTCTTCTATCGCCATTATCCCGAAGGTACGCCCGAACAAATCGCGGGCACCTCCGTGGAGTGGCTATTCCCCGTAATCACTCCAACAGGGCCACTGCCTGAGTCCATCGATTTTGCCCTGCTCCCCCTACCCGATGCGGATGCTCGCTTCCGCGCCTATGGTTTTGCCGATACCCAGGCCCGCTATGAGGCGGGACAGGACATGTTGCGCGAGGACCTCGTCACCCCGCTCGTCGGCAATCCTGCGGCTGCCCAGTTCGGGCTAACCGTAGGCGATGTGGTATTCGACAACCTGGCGCTTTATGAACGGCACAAGGCGATGATGGGACTAATCGGTGTGCCACAGTGGTACCTCCCGGGCAATCACGACGTCAATTTCGAATCTCCCAATGCACGCTTCGCCAACGAGACTTACAAGAGTCATTTCGGGCCGACTTACTATTCGTTCAATCACGGTAACGCGCACATCGTGGCGCTCAACAACGTGGACTATGCTGGCGCCAATCAGGAGTTTGCCAACGGCCGTTACAGGGGCTTTATCTCAGAGCAGCAGCTGCACTGGCTTGAGCAGGATCTGGCCCAGGTTGATAGCAGCACACTGGTAGTGATCGCGACGCATATCCCACTCATTGCGGAAGCGAGCGATGGTCGCAACCCGGTTGCGAGCGGACCGAACACCGAGAACTTCCAGCGCTTGCTGGACATTCTCAGGCCTTTTTCGCATCTCTATGGGCTGGCTGGACACGATACTTCCAACAGCTGGAAAGTCGAGGTGGGTCATCAGCACGGCTGGACTGGCAATCCGTGGATCGCGCACACGCTGGCGGAAGTGCGCGGCAATGGCTGGACTGCCGGCCCCGCAGACCTGCGCGGTGTACGCGACGCCATGATGGAAGACGGCAATCCCAACGGCTATTATGTGCTGCACTTCGACGACGTTGCCCTCACGCCTGAGTTCATTCCCTTCCCCTTCGGGAGCGACGCCGGGCAGCGCTTGCGCATCACCATCGACCCGCCCCTCTCTGCCACGAACGAGGCAAGCATTAATAGAGGATTCGCCACAGCGACGACACAGTTGGTGGTCAACCTGTTCGATGGGGGTGTCCGCGACAAGGTATGGGCCACATTTGACGGCGGATCAGAACACGCCATGGAATATACTGTGCGCACAGACCCCTTCGTGGAACGAGTACACCAGCGCTTTGCCGACACCGATGATGCATTTGGGCGCGCCACCCGCTCGTCGCATATCTGGCAACTGCCCTTGCCGACAGATCTCGAACCCGGCGTGCACTATGTCGATGTAAGAAGCCTGGACGAATTCGGTCAACAACAGCGTGGACGCCTCACCTTCGAGCTATTGCCTGAGAACTAGCGCACACTTTGCTGCCTACCATCCCGCCTGATCAGGACCGAGGCTTGGCTTGGGCTTTCCCGGCACGCTATAGTCAGACTTGTCAGCTTGCCAAGGGAGATCGAAACGATGCGCACTGTAATTCACCAATGGGTTGAAGCTGCCCGCGACGGCAGCAATCCGCGCGTCGTTGCCAAACTGGAGGGCGCATGGGTATTGATGGGTGAATCCCAGTTCCTGCCGGGCTACATGCTGGTGGTGCCGGACCCGGTCGTGCCTGACCTCAACGCCCTCGCGCTCCCGGCCCGCGATCGCCTGATGCGCCAGGTGGGTCTGGTAGGTGATGCCTTGCTGGAGCACACTGCTGCCTTGCGTATCAACTACGAGATTCTGGGCAACCTGCAGCCTGCCTTGCACGTCCACGTCTTTCCGCGCTACGCCACCGAGGACGAAGCGCTGCGCAGCAAGCCGGTCTGGTTCTATGACTGGGAGAAAGCACCGAAATTCGATGCCGCGCGGGATCGGGCGCTCATGGAGCAGGTAGCCAGCTATTTAAAGAATGTGGGGCTCTAGGACGTCTTCGCTGTAAATAATTCTTTTCTTTTCTGAAAAAAAACCTAACATATCCGCGCCACCTCAACGGAACCTTACCCCTTCTCGCCACCGTGGTGAAAGACTCGCACTTTTCTGACGCTGCTCTTCGGCAGCCTGGTGTAATCAGGGGTACTTTATGAACATCCAAGCCGTTTTCAATGCGCAGAGTCACTTGGACTCTCTGCAGAACCGCTATGGCGTTCGCAGAACCCACTACCGCGCTGCGCAAGCAGCACCGCAGTACCTGCCAAATGCTGGTTGCTTGCGGGGCACAATCCGGGTGAGCGTTGCTCCGATGGATCGGTCCTGTCCTGCAATCCAGGGTGTTTTTTATCCGTGAGCCGCAGGGCCACTCAAGCAAGGAATCAACAATGACCCAAGCCATCGAACTCTCCTTCAGTCCGGTGCAGCAGCAATGCACCCTGGCAATTTTGATTGAGGTATTACGTTAGTGAGCACGACGACTGATAGCAAATCGCTCAACGGACACGCCGTGTTGAACTCGCTCGCTCTGAATAGCCTGCTGGTAGAACCGCGACAAGACAATCGCTTCTACCCCGAGCAGTTGCCATCTTTCGAGTTCGAGCCTACGCGGGACCGGTTCGCTATTCAGCAAGTGGGCCAAGGTGTCGGTGAAGGCGTCGTCTGTCTGTCAGACTTCGCCGCCGGTGACGTGGTGTTTGCCTGTAGCGGATTTTTCAGTAATGAGGTGACTCTGTTCAGTTTACAGATCACCCCAAACCTGCACCTGCATGACCCGTATTTCTACGGCAAATTGCTGCATAGCTGTGATCCCAATGTCGAGGTTGACGTGGCGACGCGACAGTTCATCGCTCAACGCAACATCAAGAGCGGTGAGTACCTGACCCTGGACTACGCACGCAGTGAAGACTACCTGTTCCGTGCTTTCGTCTGTCAGTGCGGGTCACCTGCTTGTCGCGGCGTAGTTGCCGGTCGCAAGCAGCCAGAAATGGAAGTGGTGGAGTAAACCGGAATTGCCTGCGCTGTACGCAGGCTGTAAAAACACAAGGGGCGGAGCCGATTGCTTGAATCGGTTCCGCCCCTTTTTCTATGGACGAGGCGCTGAGGCTTTGTGCTGTGCTGAGGCCCTACGCGGTGCTGAAGTGTTGCGCGTGCTTTGTCTCCGTCGTGCTCGCGCTTTGTAAATTCTTATAACAAATCAGTCAGCCGTGACGTGAACTCCGTTAGCGCGTTACCGCCTCGCCTGAGGATTCGGCCGCCATGCGCTCCTGGACGCGTTCTCCGCGGAGAATATTTTCCATGCCATAGTTGCCCTCGTGACAGCCATATTCATAGAGTTGGCCGCCGACTTTGGTCAAAGGCTGCACTGCAGTGAACTTGTCCGTCCAGGTGGACGGATCGTCGAGAGTCCATTCGTATTCAATCGTGTACGGCCCGGTACGGGTAAACTTCTCGACCAAGGTCTTGTCTCTGGCATCGCCAAAGCGGCTGAAGCTGGGGACGAGGTGTGTAAAATTACGCGTCTCGACCACGAGCGTGTCGCCGTCCCAGTGTCCTCTCGAGTCGCCAGTCCAGAGGCGGATGTTGTCATCGAGTGGTGGCAGTTCGCTTAACGGGATGATGCGCGCATCGTGCACCATCTCTGTGATCACCACGACATGATCCCGGTTCTGTACGATCTGCACATTGGCATTGTAGCCACCGCCGGAGAATGGCGGCCCTGCGTTGTAGCCAATAAGGCAGCGCTCTGACAACCCGCGATCTTCCGGCCCATCTTTGCCAATACCTCCAAACACACCCAGCACTGGCCGATCACCCTCGACATCCGGCCCGAGCGAAGTCGTGTGCACTGCCGCGCCTTCCACCCGCTCCGGCAAGCGGCCGTTCTCGGGATAGATCAGCAATGACGTGCGATGGTTCTCACCAATACTGGCCGTCTCATACCAGAAATTGTTGTAACCGCCTGTGCTATCGGCAACTGGCGGTGCATCCGGATCAACATTAAGTTCCGCCTCGGCCGCATCGGCGGCTGCGCGCGCTGCTGCCTGACGAGCGCGCATCTCCTGAATCTCTTCTTCTGTGAGGAATTCCCGGTCGCCATATTGCTGTGGTCGTTGCATTGGGGTGCTGGACACCCAGTTCCAGACACCCTGCAGATCGGGGTGACCCCACTGTGTGCGAGGAGTTTCGAAATCGCTCGTTGCTTGTGAGCTTGCCGTGCTGGCGATCACGCTAGCGCCAGCGCAAAGCAAGAAAGAGGTGAGTAGTTTGATTTTCATGGGATATACCAACTTATTATTTTTCTTGATCCTAGGCGAGATTGAACGATCAGTAAACAGTCCGCAAGCTCGTATTGGCAGCAAACAGAGAGATGACACGGAATTCTCGATAAGACGAACGGGAAAAAAGCGATGGCAGAAAACACCCCCGCGTCACACTGACAAGATTCTTCGCAATTGTAACTGCACTGCATCATGCATTGCAGGCACAAAAAAGCCCGCATGCAAACGCAAGCGGGCCTCCGGTTACCATGGTGCCGGGTTTTCTAGCGCAGGTACATTTCGCGCAGCCGCGCAATTTCCTGCTCTCCTACATCAAGCTCAGCATCAAGATAGTGCAGCACTGAACCATATTGTTCTTCAACTGCATTGAGTGCAAATTGTAAAAATGCCACACGGTTTTCAGTGTACAGCGGGTTGGGTTCGCGCATACTATCGTCTTCTGAAAAACGCAGCATCATCGCCGCAAATACATTGCTTCCCGCAGCGATCTTTAGCTCTTCCTCAGATACACCTGCCTGCTCCACTCCCGGCCGGCGAAACCGCGTGGACAGATGGTAATCATCCACTATCGTGCTGCGAGGCACACCCAGCGCCGTCAACACCATCGCTGATGCCACGCCGGTTCGATCCTGTCCCGCGGAACAGTTAACAACGAGTGGGGTTTGCCCAGCCAGCAAACGGTGAAACATCAACTTTAACTGCGGTTTGAGCGTTGCAGGCATCTGTCGGTACATTGGTCCCATCTGGGAGAGCATGCCGTCCGCATCGGTTGCTCCGCTTGTGAGTTGTTCCAGATCGTCACCCATCATCTCCATCATGCTGTAGTCGACATTGAGATAGTCAATTTCTGCTATTTTTGCCCAATGATTCGGAAACAATTCCAGCTCTTCTCGAGAGCGCAGATCGACGATTGTCTTGAAGTCGAATTGCTGAAGATAATTCATATCCTGCTCGGTGAGAGACACCATTGAGCCAGAGCGGAAGAGCACACCTCTGGAAACTTGCTGTCCGTTTTCAGTAGTGTAGCCACCCATATCGCGAAAATTGGATCCGCCCTCCAATGGCAGAAGTCGATCATAGGTTTGGAGCAGATCGGCGCCACCATCAGCCATAGCGACTCGAGCTAGCATCAGCAATGCTGCAGCAAACAGCGTAACGCTATTGGCAATGCGAGTTGTCTTGAAAGTCATAATAGTTACCTTGTCTTATATGCTTGAGTTAGGGATTGCCGGAATCTGGATCAGAAGTTGACTCGCAGTCCGAAAAGATAGCGACGGCCATAGCTCTCCCGCTGATTGACTGTGCCATTGCCGGCATAGCGTAAATCCACCTCGTCGGTGAGGTTATTTGCGTTCAGATAGACTGAGAACTGTGAACCGCCGAAAGTCGCAGGAATCTGGTAAGAGACTGACAAATCTACGCGCTCCTGCTCGCCCCACACTTCATCGGGGCTTTCAAGCGGGCTGACCCATTGATCACGGTATTGGTAGTTAATCCGCGCAGAGAGTCCGAACTTCTCGTAGAACAGGGACGCGTTGTAGATCAGATCAGATGTGCCAGGGAGTTGATAGCTGCGGCCATCGATGCCGGTAAACTCGGAGTCGAGAAAGGTAACATTGGCACTGACACCAAGCCCATCGAAAGGCTCCGGCAATAATTCCGCCGCGTCGTGAATGAAATTCAACTCCACTCCGCTAAACGTGCCATCACGACCGTTGACTGCGCCATTGTAGGTCCACAACTCTCCCGCTGCCGCAGGAAGGTAAACTCCGCCATCGATAGTGCTTTCATCTGTGTAGATAACGTTGTCGATACGGCGGTGAAATGCGCCAGCAGAGAGGATGCTGACCGGTGCAAAGTACCACTCAAGCGACGTGTCAAGGCCGTAAGTCTCCTCTGCTTGCAGAGTGGGATTGCCGCCACTGACCGTTTTCTCAATCACATCAACTGAAGCGGAAGCACGCCATTCACTGTAGGTTGGCCGACTGATTCCTGACGATGCAGAGATACGCCATTTCAGGTCCTCATTGATGTCAAAGTTCAGATGAGCACTCGGCAAGACGTGAGTGAAATCATCTGACACAGCGATTGCAACGCCATTATTGGTTCCACGACTGGTGTAATCAGTCTGTTCGATTCGCAGACCGAGCACCAGGTTGCCCCAGTCGTAGTCGATCGTGCTCATTCCATAGAGTGCGACAATGTCTTCATCCAGCAGGATGATCTCCTCGTCAGGTGGCGCCGGGATTGACCAGGCCGGACTAGCTTCCCATGCCTGCCGCAAGCCAACATTGTCATAGTAGGTGCCACCTATGGAATTGCTGGTCTTCGACTCCCATGGAATCCCAGTGTTAAATGCCTCAACATCGATACCAGCGACTCGAGGCGACGCACCGATGCCAAGGTTGTAGAAGCCGTCTGCTTCACGGCTGTCATATTGAATCCCAATCTTCGCAACGGCTTCCCGGCCAAACAGCCTATGATCGCGTTCGGCGTCCAGTTTCAATTTCGTAGCGTCGGCGTCCATCTTGCTGGTGACTATCAAGCCAAGATTGGCCAGCGAGTAGTCGATCAATGCAGGGTCCTGTGGCGTCTGTGTGCCGAGAGCGAAAACGTGCACAATCGGATCTTCGATGTTGCTGATATCGTATGTAGTTGTAGACAGGCCGATGTCACGGGTGATTGGCAACAGCACATTGCTTTCGGTTTTGGTCATATTTAAACGTGCTTCAACGAACCAGCTACCCAATGCGAGGTCAGTTCCGAGAGTGGACGTATGAGTTGAATTGTCATACTTGCCGTATTCGAGAAGCTGAGTGGTCACTGTCCCACCGGAAAAACCAGTAATGCCAGTTTCACCACCGATATCGAACACGTACTGGTTACGTTGCTCGTTGTCGATAAACTCGCTGTAAAGTGTTGATACGAACACGCGCTCCACAGCCTCACCACCACGCCATTCGACGCGACCACCCCAGGCCTGATCCTCACGCTTCACTTTATAGCTGCGAAAATCCAATTCGTTGACGATAGGCTCACCGCTGACCGGATCGATCGCGAGATCGTATTCCCGGTTATCAGTGATTTGCTCACGACTGTTCTGCGATGCAAACGCAACAAAGCCCACTTCTTCATTGGACCAGGAGGTCCGAAAACCAGTCTTTTCGATATCACCGTCGCCCAACTGCTGTTCGCCTGCCCCCATATCAGCTGAGAGAGTCCACCCTTCCTTGTCGAAAGGACTATAAGTGTGGATATTGATATAACCCGCAATTGACTCGCCTGGCATGCTTGGTAACACAGCCTTGTTGGCTTCCACCCGGCTCGTAATCACTGAGGGAAAACTATCAAACCGCGGCACACGCCCATTATCTGCGCCCGGCACATCGATACCATCAAAAGCAATACTTGTGTAACGGAAGGGCGCTCCACGCAAGTTAATGAAACGCGCCTGGCCTTGATCGCGCTCTATGGCCAATCCAGGCAAACGCCCCAGCGAATCTGCCAAATTCTGGTCCGGGAAACGGCCAATCGTATCGGCAGCAACGATATCTACTGTGTTGGACGCATTGCGTTTTGCTTCGAGTGCTGCAAGCTGGCTATCACGGATCGGTGAGACGGAGACGACTATCTCCTCTATTTGTTGCTGCCCTAGCAACTGGGAACTGGCAGTCGCCGAGATGATCAAGGCGAATGCGGCTGGAATGGGTTTGATCTTGCCTATTGGCATGCTGTTTCCTCCGAATAAACTATGTGTGCGCGTAGCCCCCAAACCACGCGCCTTTTCGGAGGATAGGCTACGCAGCAAAATTGACACTTGGGTGAAAAAGATATCTCTTAATTTAAAGAGATGACTCAGAATCGGAGGTCATCACTTGCTTTGGGAAAGGTATGCGAGTGGTGTGCACCACATCGGGGAGTAATTTGATGGCAGTCGGTTCGATAGAGAGTCGATAGCGATAACGCGCAGTCTGTACATCACGTTTGACTTCGAATAGATAAGTCGCTGCCAATTCTTCACCAAGCGCAGCCGTTAGTTCATCCTTGAGTTTGCTGCGATTCTGATCGAGAGTCTTGGCCCGCAACCCCTTTGCTTCCAAATCATTGATGGCCTTCTTGTGACCGCCGAATGCGGTCATGATATTAATTAGTTTGTCCGCATTGTCACGGTCTGGCCGATTTGAAGGCGGATTGGTAAACCAGCCGTCTTTATATTCAGGCTCGTCACTGCGCACGCGGCAAAGCGCATACCAGTAATAATAAATAAATGGCGTAGCTTGTAGCTCTATTGTTACTCCATGAATTGTGACGCTACTGTGCTGCGCATCAAAAGCGATGCCTGGATCGGCTTTGGCTATCGCTATCGCTTCAACAATGTCGTATCCGGCGTGCGCTGCCCAACTCAACCACCCAAGCTGCTCGTCGGATAGGCTATAGACAGCCGGGTTGCGGAGATTGGCACGGATGAATTCAGTGTCACAACCACGTGATTCAAGCTCCTTTTTTACTTCATGTTGTCGCGCCGAGAGCGGTTTGGGTACTGCCAAAATGAACAATGAAAAGAAAAATGCCAGAAGAAACTGCGCAAGAACTTGAGTGCTCGAGTTCGAATTGCAGGTATACGCGACATCAAAGTAACGAGTCTGGGCAGCATGCTCCCAGGAAACTGTAAACTGCGCTCCCGGCTCGCGATCGCTGAGTGAGACTCCATCAAATGTTTGCAGCCAGGCCTCGCAGTTTGCATTGTAGAAATTCATTATTTTGATTTGCTGCAAATCGCGTTGAATATTTTCGATCTGCAAGTCGGTCAGCCCAGTATAGCCAAACCCAAATGCTTCCATCTGCGTTAGTCGTGACGGGATTAAAGTAGTGATCTGGGTTTCAAGTTGGGCATTCGCGGTCTGTTGGGTGTACCAGTTTGCGACTGTTAATCCCATTGTACAGAGCCCGAAACAGAGCAGTGCCAAAGCTGTTAATCGCTGCCTGCCAGGTATCAGTTGCATAGTGTGCGCTCTATGAAATTCGGATAGTCGTCCTGGAATAGCGGGAATAGCGCATTGGCTTTCAGGACAGCGATCAGCTCGCAAGATAACTGGCTATCATTCCATTGTTGCCGAAGAAACCACGTTCCTGACTCCATTTCATCATTGATCAACATACGTTGAACGGGCGCGATATCGAGTCCTTTTGTCATCGCCGGTGCGGCAGAAATAAGATCAACCTCCCCGGCCGCAAAGGCACTGAATAACGAATCCAGGCTCGCATAGTAACGAAGCTGAGCGTCGCGCAGCTCAATGTCCCGATTGCGTAACCATGCGAAGGGCTGTTGATAAAATGTCTGGCTCTCTGAGAGTGCTAACAGGCCGACGCTCTTGTCGCTGAAATACGCTGCATCCGGAACCGGGTTGCTGTCCAGGGTCAACCAGTAAAGCGAGTATCGCGGCGTGTCCAATAATGGTTGAAAGTACTGCAACAGGCTGGGCACCATTCCTTCGACCAGATGCTGACGGTTCCAAAATAGATCGTAGCGCCCATCGACGATGTCGTCGGGCGTCAGAAACGCTCTTGACTCCCAGGAAATTTCTACCGAGCCAATGCCAAACTCACCACCAATGCTGCAGACTGATTCGGCGATTTCTCGCGCCTGGAATGGAGTCAAAGTAAGAATACGAAACTGTTCAGCCACACGTTGATCGCGTGTAGTGCAGGTGTAACTATTGTAGGCGCCCGGCTGCAACGGCGCGACTTGCACCTGGGCGAGATATAGCGTGATGCAGAAGTAGATCAGCAACGTTGCCACAAGGGATACGGCAAACATTACGCGGCTTTGCGTGATTAAGGCTGTCATGGAGGGAGAATCGGGTAGTCTCTGTATTGCAATCTATCAACACTTGATTACAGAGGCATGACAAATCCGAGTCATCACGGACCAGATTCTCCCATCGTCGCCAAATGCGCATCGACAAGCGATTGTGTTTAACTATGCCGGTTTTCTTTCCCACTAAATATGGTTATGCTTAATTTCGTGGGACGCAGTTCGATCTCATTGTCACTACTTTCATTTGACGTTTGCATGGTAAACCTCATCAGATGCCGACAACGAAAACCGAACTGGCCACACTTCTCCTGTTTGTACTCACCAGCCTTTCATCAACTGTGTTTGCTGCGAATCGCTACGACTCAATCACTGGCCTCGTGGAATTTGCCTGTGTCAGTGTCGCGGATCAGGCGGCACAGGACAGCAGCGCAGTCTTTTACTCTCTAACACTTGCCCCTGTCAGTGACACCCAGTTCAGCGTTGCATCTATTACTGACACAATTGACTCGGGTGAGTGTGCTGCATCATTTGACACCGGACTCAATCAACTGGTTGGTGAAGTTCGTGTCACTGATCTGAATTACAGCGTCGAGCTGCAATACGACGAGAGCGCGCAGACTTTTACTCTGTTGAATGCCTGGCTGCTTGGTTTTGCCGAAACATCGCTCTGGACTGTAAGTAATGGGAGCAATGAGTTGTATCTGGGTGGCACTATTCATCTGCTCCATCAGCGAGACTTTCCACTACCCATCGCCTATTCACTCGCCTTCAACCAAGCGCAAACAGTCGTGTTCGAAACCGATCCCGGAATCATCGACACACCGAGTAATCTGGGAGATATCATTCTTCCAGAAGGCGAACTCTTTAGTGACTATCTTTCGGAGTCCACGACTGAGGCCCTCAATGATTTCTTGTCGCAGTTCGATTTATCAGTCGCCAGCTTCGGCAGCCGACGGCCTGAATTTGTCGATTTCGATCTGTTCTATCTCGGCGCGGCAAGCTTTGGCTATGGGTCTGGAGTAGACGCTTTTTTCTCCTATGCTGCGCAAATTGAGGAAAAAGAGACTGGTGGGCTGGAACTGGCGAGTGATCAGATTGCTGCCATCGGCGCTAGCTCGGGGGACAGCGATATCGGAATTGATTGGGACCTTAATTTCGCCACCATGCTTGCTTATATCGAAACTGGCCAGCTAGACACCGACCTTCGCCAACAGATTGCCCAGTGGCGTGAGGGACGCACTGAACTGGTGGCTACTGCCAACGAAGAACTTAAACTGTTCTATCCAGACTACTATGAGAGTATCTACACCACGCGCAACAACAACTGGATTCCGGTAATCGAAGCCTACCTTGAGTCGCCGGAAGTTGAGCTAATCCTCGGTGGTCTGGGTCATTTTGCCGGGCCCGACAACGTGCTCGACCTGCTGCGTGAACGCGGCTATACGATAGAACGATACGTCCCGCAGACGACACTTTAAGTCTCGCTCAGCTCCCTTCACCGATTTCGCCGAAGGTTAGTCACTGCGTGCCTCCTCAAGTGCCTTTCGATAGGCTTCCACGCGCAACAGGGCGTTCAGGAAATCCGGGTTTTCCGATGCGATGCGGAACATTTCCTCGTTCATTGCCTCGTATTTCTTGCCAAGCACCGCTTTCAGCTCTCCGTCCTGCTGTTGATAATCGTCGATGGCATTCAGATTCAGGCTCGTAGCAGTACCAACGTCACCACCTCCGGCAACCGCACCGCCACTCAGACCACCACCAGAAGGTGCCCCACCGTCGCGCAGTTGGGTGATGACCTGTATAGAGTTGCTCTGACGCTCTCGTGTGAAGAATTTAGGCTCGCATTCGCGCCGAGGGATGTGGGAACCGGCATGGCGGACGGAACGGCAGTCGATATCGAATTCATCGTTATTGTTGAGCTCGTTGAAGCGGGCATACATAGCATCTTCGGCGGCCCGGAGCTGGAAGCGCAATGCCATTACCGTCTGCTCAGCGCGAACGGTTATTTCTTCTATTGGGCGCTGCAAGGAAGAGCTGCCTGGCACGGCCGATGTGGCATCATGAGTTGATTCACCACCCGCCGCAAATTCTGGTGCATTGTCTACAACCGCTTCCACGACCGCTTGTTCAGATTGAGATTGCGACCAGGCAAGCGACGGCGTTGCGAAGAGCACGATAGTGACAGCACTTGCTAACACCCTGCCTGATGCCAGACCTGCAATAAGTCCAATATTTGCCTTAAACGCTGCAATCAATCGCACCGTCGCCCCACCTTTACCCTCGACCGTCATTGCTCCGTCAACCTCCTGTCACGTTAAATAAGCCGTATCACTTCGTGCACAATTCCATTGTTTATCTACAGCATAGTACAGATCCCAGGCTTGTCATCTTTTTCGTCTCACCAAGACATCGCCCCAGCCAACAACATCCGGAGGATCCATTTTCCATGAATTCTGGCAAACACCGAATTCCAGACTAGGCTGAATAGTGAAACAGTAACGAATGGTACACATTTCATAAAATCGACCAGCACGGCATTGTTTCGCCCTGACAGCAACATGAGAAAAAGGAAATTCATGATGACAGCACATAATGCAAACATTTCAGCAATCAATCGACCCTACACGTTTCGCGAGCTGACACCTGAGGAAACCGAGCAGGTGACTGGCGGTAATCCTGTAGGCGCGGTAGTAGGCGCCGTCACGGGCGCGGCCGGCTATCTCGGCACCGCCTCCACCACCGGAGAATTCAGCGTTGGCGGTTTTGCGTTAGCCACCGGAACTGGAGCCATTAGTGGCTCACTGGGCGGGGTGAGTATGGCAGCGCGAGTAATCGCGCCCCGAGTGTCGTTTCTTGGCGGAGCTGGAGTCGGGATAGCTGATCGAGAATCGTGAGCAACAGTAAATAACAGGAATCAGGGTGCCCTTGCACCTTGATTCCATTTTACATTGCATGGATTGAGCTAGTATGAAATTAACCGCAAGAGTGACCGTGCTGACAATGCTGAAATTGGATGTTATAGGTGCTATAGGCTCGTTCGTCATAGCAACCTTATTTCCAGTTACCCAAAATTCTGTGTTAGTGATGACCGGTATGTGTCTTGCCCATATACCAATCTATACACCTGTCGGCCTGCTCAGAGGTTTCAACTTTATCATGTACGATGCACCTCCAGATGCCCCAATTAAAAATTACCACTTCCTGGCTATTTTTCTGTCTGCAGCCGCAAGCCCGCTATTACTACAATCACTTATCGTGCTTTCGGATAGCGTCCGAAACCTTCTCATCTGGTAATGCAATTTGCAGTCAAATTCATCCATACGTTGCATGCATATAAAAGCTGTCCATTTTCTAAGTTCTGCAACATGCGCGATCGCTATCAACGTATATCGGTAGCAAACTCACTACTAGAATCTCTACTGAACAAAATATGCATGGCCGCCAACATCTAACCGCAGATTCGAAGTGAAAAACATTTTCAGAGTGTCAGTTAGAACGTTTATAACCGTTGAACTATTTGCGGCAGTTGTTAGTTTCATCATCGCCACCTTACTGCCCGGTTCACGGGATATGACTTTTGTAGTGCTTGGTTTCTGCATAGTTCATCCGTTGATCTATGCACCGGTTGGGATAGTCAAAGGATTCGATTACGTGATGTACGATGCAACGCCAGACACCGGCGCAAATCTCTACCATTTTGTTTCGATTGCATTGGCCATGCCTATTGGGCTCCATTTTTCTGGCCTGTTCGAAACTATCGCTGACGGTGCACGCGCTGCGCTTGGCCTCTAGAAACTGCTATTCGTTGCGCGCGAGGTTTGCAATCAGGCATCAACAAGAAAGGAAGTAACTGCGACAGTGCAGAAGTCTCAACACTCAAACTCGCCAGTATGGCCCTGCTGCATGATGGTTTCGTAGGTGCCGTTCTCGACAATCGTGCGATAGGCACGGCGCAACTGCGCGACCAGTTCTGGGTCGGATTGCTTGCTCATTGCGATGTAGAGACCGGTCGAGAGTTCTTCCAGTCGCACTGCCCTCACGAGGCGATCCTGTGCTTCGCCCTGCTGACGCAGGTATTCTGAGATTGCCTGATCACTGAATGGCACGAGGTCGATGCGACGGCGTTCGAGTAGCGCAAGCCAGGGTGCATTGTTGTTTATATGTACGATATTTGGAAAATCGAGACTGTGGAGTAGATTGTCATAGGCATCATCGCGGACACTGCCTATCTGATAGGCACGTGCGTCGTCGATTGTTGTGGGAAGTTCATCCGCTCTGTCACTTAGTCCGTAAAGATATGATTCGATATAATTAACGAGCCCGATCCAGTGGTAACGCTCCTCGCGCTCTTCAGTTCTGACCAGCGTATAGGCCAGAATATTCGGTTGTACGTCGAGATACTGGATAATTCGTGCCCAGGGCGCAATGGTAATTTCATAGGGCAGCTGTGACTCCGCCATAATGGCCTGAAAGAGCCTGGTCCCGATATCAATCGGTATGGGATTTCCTTCAGCATCAGTGCTGATGTTGGCGCTATTCCTGACTTGTGTATACGCCATGATGTTCACTTCTTGCGCAAACACTGGCCCGCAGAAGAACAATGTAAACGTAAACGCAAGCACCAGCTTGCTGGAAATGCCAAAGACGGACACGCAATGAGACTTACTCGAAGGTCTGTTGAAAACGGCTTTCATCGCTGATTGATATAGTCGCAGACTGCCTCAAACAAGGGTTTTAGATTAGTGACTTCCTGATTAATAACATCCAGTTCAGAATTCTTGCCAGCAGTCTCGAGCACGAAGCTAAGATCGGCCAACGCGTTCGCACCAATTGATCGCGCCGCAGATTTCAGTTTATGCGCTGCCTGTTGCACTCCCTCACAGGACTTTTCGCGCACCGCAGAATAAATCTCATCGACGATTGTCTCGGAAGGTTCGAGAAAATCCTGCAGCACTTCGGCGATCATTTCCTCATCGCCTGCCAGAAGCTCGTTCAGGGTGGTCAAATCGACCACATCCTCCTGAGCTTTTTGAGAACTGCTATCGTTCTGGCCGGTAGCATTTGTAGCAAGTTCGGGGCCAGCCATCTCTGAGGGCCTCATTTCGTCGTTTGTGTTGTCGACAGTCTGCTCAACAGATTGCGACTGCGTTGCTACGGGGTCCTCTATTGCGGGGAGCCAGCACTTGATCATCTTGTCCAATTCCCTCAACACAACGGGTTTGGCGAGATAGCCGTCCATACCCGCAGCCAGACAACGCTCTGCCTCACCCTGCAATGCATTGGCGGTGATTGCGACAATCGGGAAGCGCTCACTGTCCACTCGGGAATCTATCGCTTTTTCGACGCCCCTTATGGCATCAGTCAATTCGAAGCCGTCCATTTCTGGCATATGACAGTCAGTCAATAACAATGCGTATTTGCCGGATTGCCATGCCGCGAATGCCTGCTTGCCATCTTCCACCATTTCGAATGTATAGCCCAGCAGTTTGAGCTGCCTGCCTATCACGTCGCGATTGGTCGCGTTGTCTTCCGCAACCAGTAAGAGCCTGCCCGCTGCAGCAGCGTCCTTCACCGAAAGTCGTGGCTGACCAGTCGCGAACGACTCCACTTCATCATGATAATGTACCTCGGGGCTCGCCCTGCCGACGCAGATAGAGATCGCAGTGATAAATCCCGATCGAGAAACCGGATCCACATCGATGGTAACGAGCTCATCATCCTTCAGCCTCGCTTTGGTGCGCTTGCCCTGCAATAGCGCAAGAAAGCGTATTTCATTGAGCCCTGCGTCATCGGCGATATTCTTCATACTGAACATCTGCCCGCGATCCATGCTCGGGCCCATGACAACCACATCCACGGGAGATTCCTTCTGCTTTTGCTCAATGCAGAAAGGAATACATTCTGCCAGGGAACCGCAGACTCTGACCGATGCATGCCAGTATTCAAGATAAGCTGTTAGCGCCCTGCGCTCGAACTCTTCGTCGATGATGAGAAGGACATTAATGCCTTTCAGATCACTGGCTTTTTCCTTGACTTGTTTTGTGCTGATCCGCAGAGGGAGTTCGACATGGAAGGTGGAACCAACTCCCTCTTCAGATTCGACGTAGATGCGGCCGTTCATCATACTCGTCAGGCGTTCGCAAATGGAAAGCCCAAGACCCGTGCCACCATACTTCCTCGTGGTCGAGGATTCTGCCTGCATAAAGACAGTAAACAGCACTTTCTGAGCTTCCTCCGAAATACCGATACCGCTGTCGCGCACCGACATTTTAAGGGTAATCGTTTCGTCATCGCGCGTGAGCTGTTGGACAGTCACCTGTACGCTGCCCCGATCTGTGAACTTGATGGCATTGCCCATGAGATTGATCAAAATCTGTCTGATCCTGACCTGATCACCGTATACGAACTGAGGCAGACTCGGATCGATATAGGTCAGCAAGCGGAGTCCTTTGGCCCGCGAATTGACTGCTACTGTTTGTGCAGCTCCCTCCACCAAGTCCGCCAGTTGCAGGGGAATCTGTTCGAGCTCGAGACGACCGGCCTCAATTTTGGAGAAGTCGAGAATGTCGTTAATGATCGTCAATAAGGACTGACCCGAATCAGAAACAGTCTGCAACATGTGCGCCTGATCGTCGCTCACGTCAGTCTGTCGCAGCAGATCCACCATGCCGATAACGGCATTCATCGGCGTGCGAATCTCATGACTCATCGAAGCAAGGAAATTGGCTTTTGCCGCGGCAGCAGATTCAGCGGCATCCTTGGCGACTCGCAGCTCTGCCTCCAGATGCTTGAGGTCAGTGATATCGATCATTACACCCAGCATACGGCCGACTGACCCCGCCGTGCGCTCGGTATCACTACGCCCGACTACCAGAATCCAGCGCCAGGTCTCATCCGCCGCTCGCACACGGTATTCAACGCGATATTCGATGTCTTTTCCTGCGATATAGCGCTGCAGGCTTGCATTCGCCATTGCCTGTTCATCTGGATGAATGAGCTCTGCCCACTCCCGAATATCGATATGTGCCTCTTCTCCTTCTGCGAAATTCAGGTAGCCCAGAATCTCCCTGTACATATTGCTCAGTGATACCTGTCCCGAGGCGACATCGTATTCGTAGAAACCCAGATTCCCGCCGCGCAGTGCAAGATCCAGTCGTTCTCTCTCTTCAGCCAGCTTCTGTTCCAGTGCCTTCTGTTCTGTAACATCAGTAGAGATGCCGGCAATGCCGTTGACCTCACCGTTGATGTCATAGAGGGGAAACTTCAACGACAGGAATGTGCGCTCGTCATCCGGTGTCTCGTAAGTACGCTGCACATGCTTTTCCTGCATCACATTGCGATCGTTCTCCATAAACTGTTCAGCGATCGACTCTTCCATAAACTCCGCATCGGTTCGCCCTATGACGTCGTCGCGCTTCTGACCGACAACGTTCTCCCACTCTTTATTGACGAGCAGGTACCTGCCTTCAGCATCCTTGGCGAAAATCACCGCGCCGCTGTTTTCGACAAATCCTTCGAGCAGTTGCTGACTCTCATGAATCTGTTTTCTGGCTGCTTCCGCATCGCGCATCATATTGAGGGAGGCGAGGCGCGCGTCGGCGAGTTCGTCGATGCGACTCTGCAATTGTGACTGGTGCTTCTCCCGTTGAGTGACATCTTCAAACGTGCGGATAAACCCGTCACGGCCTCGCATCGGTGCGTGCTTCACCTCGATGACGCGCTCGTCGGGCAAGTCGATTGTGAAGGTGTACTCCTCTGCCAACAGCATTCGCTTGCGCACCACCTCAACGTCGTAGTCCTTTTTGATTACCGTGCGGTACATTTCGATCTTGAGGTCGAGGAACGTTTTATCGCGCCAATCACGCTCCGGTAAACCCGAAAGATCGAAGAATTTTCGGTTGCAGGCGAGGATCTCAAGCTCACTGGAATACATGATGATACCGGTACTCACCCCGTTGAGAGTCGCCTCGATCAAGTCTCGTTGCGTCATGCTTTCGGATTGCGCTTTTTCCAACGCTCCAGTGCGCTCGGCAACCTGTTGTTCGAGCTCATCCGACTTGCGCGTCACGACCTGAAACATCTTGTTCAGCATGTTGCCGAGCCTGGATATTTCGTCTTTGCCACCAAGGAAGACTTCATCAAAGGGGTCACCATTGGACACACTCTCAGTGACCTGATGCAAAATACTGATAGGCCGGGTTATGGTGCCTGCGATAAACCAGATCAAAACGACCAGAACGAGAATTGACACGACAGCAATGAGAATGACAAAGGCCCATTGTTGATAGACGCCAGCCATCACTTCACCCGCATCAACAAACTTGAGGTAGAGCCAATCGTTCTCGGGCAACTGGTAATACATCACCCAGAAGTCACGCCCCTCTCGGTCGAACACCTCCAATACATCCCTGGCATTATTGTCGATTGCTGCGATAACACGATTCACTTCTGTCTCGGGATACAGCGAGCTCATATCACTCAGAATACCGTTCAATATCTGTGTACTGTCCGGGTGATAGATGTAGTCTCCGTTTGGCGTGATGACATACTCTGTATCCGATACCAACTGCAGCGTGCGAAATACACTCTCCAGAGCGATGTCTATTGTGGCGACTCCAGCGAACTGCTCATTTCGATAGAACGGTACTGAATAGGTGCTCATCAGAACATTGCTCGCCCCTGCATCGAAATACGGCGCCGTCCAAAGAGCCTCTCCCGTTTGCATTGGTGCCGAGTACCAGGGATGTTCACCGGAGTCGTATTGGTAACCACTCGCGGAAGTGATCTCGCCGATATCAAGCGTGGCAATACGGTCATTCTCCCGGAAGGCGAATGGCGCGAAGAGTCCCTCACGACCAGGAAATGAACCTGACTCGAATGCAATTGCAGATCCGAACACGAGAGTGTCAGCAGACACATTGGTCGTTACAAGTTGGTATATCACCTCGGGGCGCGCAATCACTTGACCCGAGAGAAAGTCGGCGATTCGTACTGCAAGCAATTCCATGTCATTCAATTGCAGCGACAGGCGTTCTCCTGTCCTAAGGAATTGTGAGTACTGCGTTTCGCGAATTTCCTGTTCAGAACGTGCGATGAAATAGCTGATCGCAACAGACATCAGAATCACAACAATGCCGATCACCGGTACGACAGTGAACACCACAAGTCGCCACTGAATCGAAGTAGCGATTTTGTCGGTAAGAAATGTTAATGGATTTCGCATCGTGGCTGTTCGGTGTCTCAGCGATGGCTTGCGCCGTCAGGTAACAATCTCGTACCGCTCATCTTTGCCAAGCTGGCTATGCAGACGATTGATTTCTTTCTTTAGTTCGATCATGCGCAACTCGCGTCCAACGGCAAGTGTGTTGAACTCCTCGAGCTCTTTCAGTTTTTCGTTCAGCAAGGTCTCCGCAGCGACCCGCTCGGTGATGTCCAAGCGAATTCCAACGACAGTGCCAGGTCGCCCGGATTCATCGGTCGCTGTCGGCTTGGCTGTCGACTCTATCCATCGCGTTCGCTTCTGTACGTCGTAAACCCTGTAGACAACATGGTAGGAGGATTCCCTACCTTCTCGCACGGCCTCAAGCGCCGCTGTCACAGTGGGCCGGTCTTCCGGATGAATCGCTTGCAGCCACGGGTCTTCGCCTTCGTCCACCGAGTGAGAGTCATAACCAAATCGCTCATAGAGATACAGTGACGATTCGAGTCGGCCAGTGGCTACATCCATTTCCCAGGCTTCCATATTGCCTGCGCGGAAGGCCTCCTGGAGACGTGTTTCGTTCTTCTTGAGCATCGCCTCGTAGGCATTTCTCTCCGTTACGTCGCGGAACGATGCAGCGATGAGACTGTCATTTGTGGAGCCAATTGGAGACAGGGCAATATCCACTGGAAATTCCGAACCGTCTTTCTTAAGACAGAAAAGCCCTTTGCCTCGATCCAGTTGGCGTGCCTGCGGGTCATCCATGTACTGATTGCGAAATCCTTTGTGATGGGTCCGTCGTGCTACCGGGACCAGTGCCTCGATAGCCGCACCAACTAGCTCCTGTCTGCTAAAGCCAGTTAGATTCTCGCATTGTTGGTTGCAGAGTTGGATCACACCGCTTCGATCTACAATTACCATTGCATCGGGAGCGGATTCGATGAGCTGTCTAAACTCTGCCTCACTCTTTTCAAGATGCTCTGTTTGCTCTTTCACAAGTTGCTGTAGTTCGCGGGACCGTCTCTCCAACACTCCCATGATAGGCTGGGACACTTTACGAAACGCGATGATTCCGGCTAGCACGAGGAAAAACGTAATCAACAGAACGAGCGCGGCTGCGACAATGAAAGGCTCGCGTAGCTCCGAATAGAGCGTTGATACCACTAGCCCCAGCCCAAGAGAGTCTATGAAGAAGTGCGCTGCGAGTACTTGCCGACCGTTGAAATCCGCTCCTGTGAGCGTTCCGGTTAGCCCTTGTAATGCCAATGACATCGGCTGGGCGATGCCGGTACCAATGGCTATTCCCGCTGGCAGCTCACCAAGAGGCGTGCGTCTGCTCTGTAGCCAGTGAATGACACCATCACGTTCCGCGGCGATAAGAATCTCGCGCTGGCTCCCAATTGACTGCGTCTGTCTGAATGCGCGCTCAATTTGCGATAGTGCTGCTTGCGTCGCCCCACCAGCCGCGTTTTCGTCGCTGAGTTGCTCATCGAAATCAGCGATCGATGCCAACAAACTGGACTGGATCTGCGCAGCATCCAGCAAGTGCTCTCGCTCGGCATCAACATAGGCACGATAGGCAAGAAAGATACTGGCCAACATCGTCAGAAAGGCAATCGCTGACATAATCAATGTCAGGTGCATAAGGGACCGGCGTGCACCACTTAGTCGCTCGCGCAGAGGTAAAAAAAGTGCAGGAGTGAAGGCGAGGACACCCAGTGCATCGCCCAGCCACCAGGTTGACCAGGTGAACAGTAACTGCTCGTTGAGCAATCCGGTCATCCTCAGACTGACGACACCAACGCTTGCACTAACTATCGTTCCCGGGATAACCAGTACGGCAAAGCGCACTACCGTGGAGGCATCAGCGAAGGGATTGTCAGCGATTTTGGCTCTGCCGAGAAAAGAAGCGATGAGGACCGGCTGCAGCGCTGATCCCACTGCTATGCCCAAACCAGAGACCAGTGCTGGCATTGAGATCGGGGCAGCCAGATTGACAAGATAGGCACCGAGAAAAATGCCAGGCAGTACGCTGTGCCCGCGCAACAGAATGGCGGCAAGCGCAATCCCTGAAGGTGGCCAAAGAACGGTTATAGTGCCCGGAGGGATAGCGAGTATTTGACCCAGTTTGCCAGCCAGAAAATAGACGAGAGCAACACCGCAATTCAGGAGTAAGAGATGGACGCGGTTGTTGTCAGTCACAGTGGCAAACCATTGTTATTTTTTAGCGATACGGCTATAACTATACCGCGATTGTGACGAGATGGCGCAGTGGAATGTGTTCAATTTTGTCTTTCTTCCCGGTATTGTCAACGCGAAATAACAGATCAATCCGGAAAACCAGATAAAGAAGCCGACATGTCAGACACTGTTTCCAAGGATATTCGCATTCTCATAGTCGACGATGAATCATTTGTCCTCAATCTGTCACAAAAAATCCTCCGCAAGCTTGGCTATGAAGATCTCGCGACAGCGAGCAATGGCAACGAAGCACTCAACATACTCAATGCATCCGATAAATCAGTAAGTCTGATTATCTGCGACTTGAACATGCCTGAAATGGACGGCGTGGAATTCATGCGCCATGCAGCCAATGCCGAATTTACCGGTGGCATGATACTGCTCAGCGGTGAAGACGAACGCATGCTGCAAACCGCGCTGGATCTGGCCAAAGCGCAGAACCTGAACGTGCTGGGCGCTATTCCCAAACCGCTGCGTCCGGATCTGCTGCAACCGATGCTGGATGCCTTTAAACCCACCAGCTCGGAAAAGCGCCAGTTCACTCAACAGGAAGGCCTGAGCGTTGCAGAATTGCAGCAAGGCCTGGAGAGCGACGATGACAACGGCTTGATGCTGGTCTTTCAGCCCAAGGTACGCATTACTAGCGGCGCCATTACCAGTGTGGAGACACTGGCACGCTGGCGACATCCGGAACGAGGGATTCTCGGGCCTGGAGCCTTTATTCCGCTCGCCGAAGAAACTGGATTGATCAATCAATTAACGGAGCAGATCTTCCGCAAGGCCGCCCAGCAAACAGCGGATTGGCTGATTGATGGTCTGGAGATCAGGACCGCTGTTAACTTCTCGGTCAACTCATTCACCGATGCGGATTTCCCGGCTTTTATCATAAATACGGTTGAGCAAGCTGGGATCAGTCCAAGTAGCATGACTCTGGAGATCACCGAAACGCAAGTCATGGACAATGTGCTCGACTGTATGGAGGTCATGATGCGCATGCGCATGAAACGATTCGGTCTCTCGATCGACGATTTCGGTACCGGCAATTCGTCCATGGCACAACTCAAGACTATCCCGTTTACTGAACTCAAGATCGATCGGGCTTTCGTCAACAATGCTGCGCAGAACAAGAGTGCACGCGCCATTCTTGAGGCGAGTGTGAGCCTCGCCAAGTCTCTCGAAATGGAAATCGTCGCCGAGGGTGCTGAAACACGAGAGGACTGGGATCTGGTCGAAAGTCTCGGAGTGGACTATGTGCAGGGCTATTATTGTGCCAGACCAATGCCCAATGCCGAGTTTCTGGCTTTCCTGCAATCCTGGACTGGCCCGCACTAATTCTCCGAAATCGCAAGTGATCACGCTTTACTGTTGCGCTGATCACTAGGAAAAAACGTTCACCCTGTTGAGGCCTTTTTTGCTATGGTGATTCTGGAGTACCGGGTCTTCACACCAACGATCAGAATCCGGGCTCGCAACGGAAACAGCATCAGGGAAAATAAGCAGCGATCCACAGTAACCGGTACGTTCGCAGAATCAGGTAGTCGAGTGCAGGCAACATGGGCTTTTTCCAAAATATAAGACGCTACGTCTCCAGGACGATTCAACGCAAATTTATCGTCTTTATTCTGCTTCCCGTTCTCGGCACCTTCGCCCTCTTCTTCTATATTATCGACACTCGTCTCGAACTGCAGACAACACAAAATGTGCAGTCCAATATCATTGCATTGGTCCGCTCCAGTGCAGCCAACATTGATCGCGCCCTCGCCCAAATCGCAGCAGTCGCCGAGATCAACGCGAATGTTATGGAAATCGCTGTTGATCCGACGGAAACAAGAACTCAACGCCTGCTTGAAAACACCCTCGAATCGAATCAGTACATCTTTGGCGCGACAGTCGCTTATGAGCCCTATGCCTTCGATCCAGAGCTACGCTTGTTCTCTCCATTCGCCTATCGGGAGAACGGCGAGATCATCCTCACCGATCTGGGCGATATCACCGCGTCGAGCGGTTACGACTACACGAATGGCGATTGGGAATGGTGGTCCGGACCTCGCAATGCTCTGACAGGCTACTGGACCAAGCCTTATTTCGATGCCGGCGGCGGCAATATTCGCATGGTCTCATACGGGACGCCGTTTTACCGCGATGGCGAGTTGATGGGGCTATCGACTGTCGATGTTGCGCTGGACAATCTATTCACACTGATGGGCTCTATCGAAGGCGGAGCCAACTCCCTGCTCTCTATGGATGGTGATTTTGTCTACAACCCACGACAGGATAATCCCTCCTCATCTTTGTACGCCACTCAGGATGACTTCCTGCCCGGCACCGTGGACGATTTCTTCGAGAAAGTCCGGGAGAATGAGTATGGTACGCACCGGTTTATTCGCTCCAGACCGGCACGACCCGGCGCGCTGATCCCGGACGAAGCGATCTGGGTTGTTTTTGCTCGCATTCCGGAAACCGATTGGATCTACTATTTTTTCACTGCCGAAGACGACATCCTCAGGCCGGTAGTGGAACAGCGCCGGGAAGTGATGCTGATGTTTGTGATTCTTGCAGGCATAACAATCACTCTATTGCTGCTCATGTCCAGGCGACTCGTGCGTCCAATCGGTGAGTTGAATGCCGCCGCCGAGAAGCTGACCCTCGGAAACTATGACGTTACTGTTCCCAGGCTGAGCAGCGATGAGTTGGGCACGCTGGGTACCGTCTTTAATCAAATGGCCGGCAGTTTGCGCAACCGCAAGGAAGAGATGGAAGCCGAAGTGAAGGCGAGGACGCAAGAGCTGTCAGAGGCTCGCCAGATCCTGAGCCAGCAAAATGAGACGCTGGAGGAACGAGTCGACGAACTCGACAAGGCCAGATCAGCAATCTTGCAGTCGATGCAGGCTGCTGAGGATGCAAAGACTGAACTTGCCGACCAGAACAGTCTCTTGCAAACCCTCATCGACACCACGCCCTATCCACTGTTCTTTCGCGATCTGGACGGCTTCTATCTTGGAGTAAACGATGCGTTTGCGAATGCATTCGGGCTGGACAAGAAGGACATCATCGGCAAGAAACCGATTCGCGAGATGCTATCTGACGAGGCGCTCCAACTCTCGGTTGATGCAACAGAACGCGCTGTGCAGCATGGCGAGTCGACCAATATCGAGCTCGAGGTTCCCTTCATAGACGGGCGCAATCGCCATGTCATGTATTTCCTGAACCCATTCAGAGACAGCGACGGGAAAATCGACGGCGTGGTAGGAGCGATCGTTGATATCAGTGAACAGAAACGCATTACCGAGCAGTTGCGGGTCGCGAAACAGGAAGCTGAGGCGGCGACTGCAGCCAAAGCCAGCTTCCTCGCCACGATGAGTCACGAGATTCGCACGCCGATGAATGGTGTACTCGGTATGGTGGAGCTGCTTCAGCACACGTCGCTCGACGGTGATCAACGGCAGAAACTGCAGACAATCCAGGAATCAGGCAAGGCCCTGCTCAATATCATTAATGACATCCTGGACATTTCGAAAATTGAAGCAGGCAAGCTCGAGTTGGAGATGAGTCAGATATCGCTCCACGAGATAATCGAGAGCACATCGGAAACCTTGTCAGGTACGGCGCGGCAGAAAAACCTGCGGTTACACGCATTCGTCGACCCGCGCATCAAGCAGCCACTGATTGGCGACTCACTTCGCCTGCGTCAGATAATCTTCAATCTCATGGGCAACGCGATCAAGTTCTCTGAAGATGGCGACATACAAATCAACGCAATACTCCTCGCAACGCCAGATCTGCAACAGGCGAAGATTCGCGTCTCCATAATCGATTCCGGAATAGGCATCTCCGAGGAAGACCAACAGAAATTGTTCGTGCCCTTCTCACAGGCTGAGTCCTCTACCACGAGGCGCTTCGGCGGTACGGGACTGGGACTGTCAATCTGTCACCGGCTTGTCGAGATGATGGGTGGAGAGATCGGCGTAAGCAGCTCCCCGGGTGAAGGCTCAGAATTTTATTTCACGCTGAAGTTTTCCTATAGCGACTCGGCGCAATCCCCTTTTGTTGCAAGTTCCGATGGCATTCAAGCTTTCGTCCTGTCGGCCAATCACATCGAGTCGGCAATCTGCAAGAAGACTCTGGAGTTTGTCGGCTGTCGGGTTAGCGAAGGAGACAGCTTTGAGCAATGCCAATCCGGTATCAAGCAATTCTCTGCCAGCCTGCCAACGCTAATAGTGATTGGAGCCGATTTCGACGATGAGGCACAACAGCGTGTGCTACAGCGACTGGCCGCCGATCCCGATCGGCCCAAGTTGCATTTCGCGCTTTTGAAAGATACGGAAAGAACCACAGCACACTTGCTCGACGATGACATCATTGTGCTACCAGTAAACCCTCTCAACCAGAATTCTCTCCTATTGGCGGTCGAACAGTGTCTCGGACACAATCCAGCACAACTCTCTGTCAGAAACGAAATATCCGAACTGCCGCGGGCTAGAGCGATTAGCATTGCCGAGGCAAAGGAGAACGGCAGTCTTATCCTGGTCGCCGAGGACAACAGCACCAACCGACAAGTGATTAGCGGCCAGTTACGCGTTCTTGGTTACGCCTGTGAGTTGGTGAACGACGGCGTCGAAGCATTGCAGGCCTGGCGCAGCGGACAGTACGCGGTGATTCTCAGCGACATCAACATGCCGAATATGGACGGCCTTGAACTCACCAACGCGATTCGTGAATTCGAGGCAGAATCCACAGAGGACGATCACATCCCCATCATCGCCCTCACCGCCAACGCATTGCAGGGTGACGCTGAGAAATATCTCACACTGGGCATGGACGACTATCTCTCCAAGCCGCTGGACCTGCAGAGCCTTGCCTATCTGTTAAGGAAATGGATCCCAGACTACGAACCCGAAATAGTCGAGCCCCCGCCGCCGAGTAGCCAGCCAGCTGCTGACGATCAATCTGGCGAGGACGATCTGGTGCTGGATACTTCAGCCTTGCAGCGTAATTTCGGCGACGATGAGGAATTGATACGCGACATCTTACAGAACTTTATCGAACCCTCACGCGCCGTCTTGGAGGATATCAAGACGGGCTTTGCCGAGGGTTCAGCAGACAAAGTGCGCATGGCAGCGCATAAATTGAAATCGTCGGCCCGAACAATCGGCGCCAATGCGTTGGCCGATCTTTGCGCCGAAGTCGAATTGAGCGCGGAGAAAACAGGCAAGCTTGACGCCGTGTCAGGGCATATGAGTGAGATGGAAGCGATCATGGATAAGGTGGTTGCCCACATCGAACAAGTATAGCGAGCCTGCTCAGGTTTCCAGCGCTTACACTGCTGTGGAGCGAAGCTGTCAGGAAGCTTTGACCGCTGGACCACTCGCCTTGTCAAAGTTGCAGCGCTCGACAAAAGCCAACTGTCTGGCGTCGCTTACTCTTGATGCCGACGTTGTCATACTGCGCTTGGTCGCGAAGGAGACCAGGGAGCCGATCTGAAAATCGGTCTCCGAATCGTCCAGCCTTGTCCCTTGCAGATTTGCCTTCTCCATATCCAGCACCAACTCATCGATTGGCATTTTCATGAGGCCCGAGAGTACGGTTTCCAGATTGGCGTGAACACAGGCACTCAGCTTGAAGCCCTTGATCTTGAGCCTGGAGACAGAATTCAACAAAGACTCCGACTGACTCGCAGCGATAGCTTCTGACATCTCAATGGCTATCCCCTGAGGACTGATTCCGGCCGCTTTCGCCGCCGCGCTGATCAACTCCGGTGCCCCTTTGTCCGAGAGAACAGTCCCACTGAGAGGAATGCGGATGCCGCAGTTGCGGTGATCTAGACCGGCCTTGCTCATGGCAACGGGTAGCTGCTGAAAGATAAGATTGACGATGCCCTGCTGCATCGCCGACAGACTGCTCTTGTCCAGAACGGATTCGAATTCGACGCTCTCGCCACTATCGAGGACCCACATGACGTCCGCTGTATACCATGGCACCGAGTTGGATGTGCCCTCTTTGAGGTTCTTCTCAGCGTGCAACTGGAGTTGGAAGCCAGTTGTATTCTGTGTTTCTGCGGAAGGACTTACGCTCGAAGCATTTTCAGTGCTTTGGCTCTTGAACAGCGGGGATAACAGTTGCTCGATCTTGTCCGCCTGGACTGGCTTGCTGAGAGTTCCGATGACATCCAGTCCACCATTCACCGCGATTTCGGAAACTGACTTGATGGTGCGCTCATCGAGACCACTCATCAGAATCAGCTTGGCATCACTTTTTGCCTCGCACAGCATGTTGATGACTTCCACACCATCCACCTCCGGCATCAACAGATCCAGAAAGATGACATCTGGATTGAAAGCCACGACAGCGCTGCCCACTTTGCGTGCATCGTTCACGCTGCTCACTTCACACCCCAGCCTGCTGGCAATCTTCTGAATCACCGTCGTGATGAAATCCTCATCGTCGACGATCAGTACTTTCAATCCCGGTGCATTCGTATTTTGCGAATCAGACATCCTGTTGCCCCCTGGGTTGTTGTTGCCAATTGGCTAGCTGTTACACAACAGTTACTGCAGTCTTGCAAGCGACCTCATAGCGAGTGTTATCCAGGATATTCCTGAATAGGCATGCTCTAGCATAGCGCCTTTGCCAGCGTGCCGAAACAAAGAAATCGTTGACCATCCAACAACTTGCAAGCGGGTGAAGGTGATTCTTCGACTGACCCAGCCTCGTCTGCCTGAGCACCCCAATCCGCAAGTCGTAGCTCCTGCACTGATCACATATTCGGACATCTGAGAGCACAGTTCAATTGTCCCGATTCCACCAACATCCACCCACTCCACATCCGTCTGCGAAATAATGAAATTATCCGTTCAGCCGGGTTTGCTCTGCGACGTAATTTACTCCGTAGCGCTTCACTCATGCGGCGCGACACGTAATAACAACAGTTGTCTCTAAATAAGGGGATTCAATTGCACTCTCTCTTTGCTGGCGGATTCTGATCCGGGCGGCACGGACTCATGCGGACTTGAATTATGGCACTGGTAATCAATACCAATGTTGCGTCTTTGAATGCGCAACGCAATCTCAACAAATCACAGGACTCGTTGGCGGTCTCACTGCAACGGCTTTCGTCTGGCATGCGCATCAATAGCGCGAAGGACGATGCCGCGGGACTGGCTATCTCCGAACGATTCACGGCACAAATACGCGGCCTGAATCAGGGGGTGCGCAATGCCAACGATGGAATCTCTCTGGCGCAAACCGCTGAAGGCGCGCTGGGTGAAGTCACCAACAATCTTCAGCGAATACGTGAGTTGGCTGTGCAGTCTGCCAATGCCACTAACAGCAGTTCTGATCGCCTTGCCATGCAACAGGAGGTCGAGCAACTCGCCAATGAGATTGACCGCGTCGCGTCGCAGACCAATTTCAATGGCGTAAACCTGCTCGACGGGTCATTCACGAATCAGAACTTCCAGGTAGGATCCGAAGTAGGCGATACGATCGCCATTGCCAGTCTCGTCGATGCAACGAAGGCCGGCCTGGGCCTCTACAATGGGAGTGCGACGGCTGCAGCCGAGTTTCCTTTCTCGATAGGTTCTCTCGCGGCAGGGGATGTCACTATCAATGGCGTCGACCTCGGCGCGCATACTGACCCGGATGATGTTGTTAGTGCAATCGAAGCCATCTCGGATGACATCTCGGTCGATCACAGCTTCTCGTGGAGTGGCAGTTGGATAGACAGCGTCGGCGGCGATGGCACCAGTTCCTATCAGTTGGATGTGGCTGGAGTAAATATCTTTACCGGAACCGGACCCGTCACTGCGGCCGCCATGGATGCGGCGCTCAATGGCGGTACGGTGCTCGCTGATCTTGCCTCTGCTGGTGTCACCGTGACAGGCTCCTTCTCGGGTGCGCAGATTTCATTCACCAGCGCAGACGGTACGGAGTTCAGCATCAGTGAAGCCTGGGGCGGGACCGCCTACGCGACCATTCCTGAGATTGACTACGAGGGCACGCACCACATGGAAATCACCAACTCGACTGGCGACCTGGTGATAGGCGGCAACGACCCTTCTGGTTTAGGACTTACGGCCGAAACGATTGCCTCCAGCGGTAATACCTTTGATGTGACCAGCGCAGCCAATGCCAATTCATTGATCACCGCAGTGGACAGTGCGCTTGGTACGGTCAACTCGGCACGCGCCAATCTCGGTGCCATTCAGAATCGTTTTGAATCGGTGGTAACGAGCCTGCAAACCTCGTCCGAGAGTGTTGAGGCCGCCAGGTCGCGCATACTCGATACCGATTTCGCGATCGAGACGGCCAACCTGACACGATCGCAGATTCTGCAACAGGCTGGCTCTGCAATGCTCGCGCAGGCCAATTCATTGCCGCAGAATGTTATGTCGCTGCTGCAATAAACAAGAAGCTCGGGTCGACTGAACTTCCAGCATCGGGAATGTCAGTCGGCTCCTGATTCGCTGGGCCCTGTACTGCACGGGCCTGTCGCCATTCGCACTTTCCTGATCGTCTCGGCTTACCGCAAAGCCCTGTATTTTTGATGCTCTGCAATTTATTATTCTCGCAAAAATCAATAAGTGAGAAACCCATGCAGCGCTCATTGTTATATGGAGCAATCGCTCTATCAGCCACCTTATTATCCCCTTCCCTCACTGCTCAGGAAGCGGATACACAACGCTATACCACCCAGTGGGGGCATCCCGATTTGCAGGGTGTCTGGAATTTCTCGAGTGAGATTCCCTTCGAGCGCCCAGAGCGCTTCGGCACCCGCGAATTCCTGACCAGTGAAGAGATTGCCGAGATTCAGGCGCGGTTGGCTGCAGAAGCAGAAGAAGGCGAACAGGTCGAGGCGGATGCTGATGTTGCCAATCGTGGCGCACCGACCAACGATGAACGTTTTGTCTATGGCTATGACCACTTCTGGTACGAGATGGCGGCCATTGGTGACACCGTGCGAACCTCACAGATTATTTATCCAGCCGACGGTCGCATGCCCGCAATCCTTGAAGGGGCTCCTCGCGGTGAAAGCGGCTTTCTTGAAGATGCCGAAGGCGAGCGTCCAGTCCGCACCGGCAGTGGCGGTATCGGCAAGGACGGGCCGGAAGATCGCGGACTGCCAGAACGGTGCATCCTTGGGCTCAATGGCTTACCGCCCTATCGCCCGAGTCGCTACAACAACAATCTGCAAATCGTACAGAATCGCGATCATGTGGTGATCATGTCGGAAATGCTGCATAACGCGCGCATGGTTCCGCTCAGTGAATTACCGCCACTTCCGGAAGACATCGAGCAATGGACCGGTGACTCACGCGGTTACTGGGACGGCGACACGCTGGTTGTCGAGACACGTAACTTCAGTTTCTATACCTCAAGCTTCGGCGGCATCGGTACCGGCAAGGAAAAGTTTCTGACCGAGCGCTTCACGCGTAACGACTACAACTCCCTCGATTATGAGTGGACTCTGGAAGACCCGGCGACTTTTTCAGACAAAATCACTGCTGTGCTGCCGATGGCAAAAGTCGATGGTCAGCTTTATGAATACGCCTGTCAGGAAGGCAATTACGGCCTGACCAATATTCTGCGTGGTGCCCGCGCGGAAGAAGCCCGCGCAGGCGAATAGACACTAGAGCGCACGCGTTATTCGGCGAACTCAAAGCGAGATAATCGTGCCCGCTGCTCGGCGGGCAGTTCGCCGAATACAATATCCCGATAGTCCTCATCTTCATCAAGAAAGTACTTCAACCACGCGACTCCCAGCGCACCGAGTAAGTCCTGCGCATCGAAGTTGGGATTGAGTCCCTCGTTGTCAGTCACCGAGTTGGCGATGAAGTGATTGCCTTCGGCGACTTCGACGTACATGCGCGGAATTCCCTCGGGCAAGGACTGATAGTGTGGCCAGGCATGATCGGCGACAGCAGCAATGCGGTCGTTCTCGCCAGCCAGAACCAGCGTGGGTATAGCCACATTCGCGAAATTGCCATCCGGCAGCCATGGGGTAAATGGAATGGCTGCGCGCAATTGCTCGCTGTTCTCATTCGCGGCAAGCAAAGCTCCACCTCCCCCCATGGAGTGCCCCATTACCGCCATGCGGTCATTCACTATCTTGCCGCGTATCGGACTGCCACCGCGCTCGCCTTCACCACGAATCACGTCCAGACCGGCCAATAAGGCTGCGGCACGAAGCTGTGGGTCATCGCGGGGCGTGTTCGTGTCCAGCACCAACACAGCAAATCCATAAGAAGCCAGTTTGCGTCCCCACCAGGCCACGTTTTCTTGCGTCTCGGTGTAGCCCGGTGCAATCGCCACTCCACCGAAGTCGGTGCCCCGGTTGGCAGGGAAATACAACGTCGCCTGGGCGTATTCATCAACACCGGGGAGCTGATTGTAGTACGCGACCTGATAGGGGCCAGGATTGGCCAATGATTCCAGCGTTGGCTGGGCGCCAACTGACACACTGAATGTGGCTGCAGTCAGGAGCAGCAGATTTACGACAAGTCTTCGCATTGTGATTCCTTCGGTAGCGCAACTCAGGCTGCCACTATACAGCCCCAACGCGCGACTAGGCACCGCCTTTGTCGCGAACTGCGTTCGGAGCGCCCGAATATACCGCCTCGGTGGGGCCGCCCTTCCTGGCGGCAAACGCACAGCCAATTCTGACAAGTAAAAAGCGCTTGACTGAGTCTCTACAGATCCATTACATTCAACTATATGGTTGAACGTAATGCCCAACTCGATTTGCTCTTCGCCGCTCTCGCTGACAGCACGCGACGGAATATTCTGGCGCAGGTGGCAGAAGCGGAGATGAGTATCGGTGCGATCGCCAGACACTATGGCCTGACATTCGCCGCCATATCCAAACACATCAAAGTGTTGGAGAAGGCTAATCTCGTCAGCAAACGGCGTTCCGGCAAGGAGCAACTTGTCGTCATCGTTCCGGACAGTCTGGATCTCGCACAGGAACACATCGCGCGCTACGCGAGCATGTGGCAGCAGCGTTTCGACAAGCTGGAAGCAATACTGGTTAGCAACAACAACGACACTGAGGATTAGCAGGATGAACGAAACCAAATTTACTGTCGCTGAAGACAAGAAGACGCTGCAAGTCGAACGCCTTTTCCCGGCTGCCAAGAGCAGAGTCTGGGATGCCTATACCCAACCGGAGATTCTCGCGCGTTGGTGGGGACCCAAGGGATGGGAAACCGAAATTCGCCACTTCGATCTGAGTGTCGGAGGCTACTGGCACTATTGCATGCGCTGCGTCGACAAGGCTCAAGGCGATTTCTACGGTATGGAGAGTTGGGGCCGCGGCACCTACACAGCCATCTCACCGAAGGACTCTCTAGCCTACGATGATGCGTTCTGTAACGAGAGCGGAGAAATCAACAACGACATGCCGATTTCCAGTACCACGCTGGAACTCATCGACGAGGACGGTAATACCCGACTGGTGAGCACCACACGCTACGCCACCGAGGAAGCTCTGCAGCAAGTTCTGGCCATGGGTATGGAAGAAGGCTTCAAGCAGACTCTCGACAATCTCGAAACTCTCTTGCTCGCCGAAGCGCAGGACTAGTTCGATCATTCGCCGACTGTTCCCGATGATCGGATCGGGAACACGGCACAGAGAAGTGATACTATCGGTCCAAATAAACCGCACAGACGGTTCGAGGGATTCACCATGCCGATACTGAGAACAGACAGCCACTCACTTCTCACTAGCTTAATTGAATATTCCGCTCTGTTGCGCAAGCCCATGTATGTTCTCGCAGGCTTCATTCTTGTGGCGTGCTCCCAGCAAACTGTCGGAGCCGAAAGCAGCATGGCTCTCGCCGCCGAGGAATTCCTCTCCTCCCTGGAAACTGACCAACGCGACCAGGCTGTTTACCCACTCGCTGCAGATGAACACCTGCGCTGGCATTTTGTTCCTGACGAAATCTTCGCACGCAACGGCCTGACACTGAAAGAAATGGATGCGCAACAACAGCAGCTGGCGCGCGCTCTCTTACGCACTGGCCTGAGTCAGCGCGGGTATCTTACGGCAGCCGCTATCATTGAACTGGAACGCGTACTCAATGTACTGGAACCCAATGGCCGTTTCGTACGCGATGCTGAGAATTATCGCGTGACGGTATTCGGTGAACCCCAAGCCGACGGCACCTGGGCATGGCGCTTCGAGGGCCATCACTTGTCACTCCACTTCCAGATAGTTGACGGTGCAGTGACCGTCAGCACACCCAGTTTTTTTGGATCCAATCCGGCGCACGTTACCGAAGCGGCACAAACACCCGCCCAGGAAAATCAACGTGTGCTTGGCGAGAGGGAAGATGCGGGTCGTGCGCTGGTCACAGCCTTGTCTCAAGAGCAATTGGCAAGTGCATTGCTTGAAGGCGCTGCACCGCGCGATATCACGACCGGAACCAGTTATCCAATCGACCCGATTGCACCCGCAGGGATACGTGCTACCCAACTCAGCGAATCACAACGACTACTCCTTCGCCATTTGATCACTGTCTATACCTCAGCCATGGCGGACGAGATTGCTGCCAAGCGCTGGGAGAAAATAACGAGCGACGGTGAGGATTCGATCTTTTTCGCCTGGGCTGGACCGCTCGAACTCGGCGAACCACAGTACTATCGTGTGCAAGGCCCGAGCTTTCTGATCGAATATGACAACGTGCAGAATGGCGCCAATCATGTGCACTCGGTGTGGCGCGACTTCGCTGGCGATTTTGGTGAGGACCTCCTGCGACAGCATCACGCAGAATTCAGTCACGATTAGTCTGTATCAGGCTATAGCAGCAACTTTTTCTTTCCTACATTCCCACAGAAACTTGGTGGAAGATTCGCCGTTGCACCACTGCAGCATTGTGTCGCTGCTCGGGCTTGGCGCTTTTAGCTCTTAAGGTTCAGCATCTCGCTTTTTACTTTTAACTCCTCACCTCTCACTCCTCACTCGTCACTCCTCACTCCTCACTCCTCAGTCCTCAGTCCTCAGTCCCCTCTTCTTGTTTCTTGCTCTCAGATTAAAGTTACGCGGACAAACAAGTGAGGCGCGAACCGCGATACAGGAATAAAAAATGCGACCGGAGAGGGTTGACCGAATACCGAGGAAGTATGACCCGCCCCGGTCGCAGATCTGCGCTACCTGGTGACCTGACACGATCACCGCCGGGTAATAGTCGTCCTTTCTCATACTCACAAACAGGTGACTGAAGGTTGACCAGACATGACCAACCGTCCTAAAAACACTACACCAACCCGGAAATGACGGGCTTTTACGCAACATCCCACGATAATTCAGGCACTTAGCCTTTATAGTACTTAAGAACTCCTAGGGAATGCCGTAGTAGTAGGACAATAAGACTACAGGCATCTATTGCACTGGACGTGCTCAGTGAAATATCCAACCAACAGGCGGCAGGGACACAACTATCCTGTTGCGCTGCGGCCTTGTATTGAACAACCGTTCGATAGCTTTCTTGAGAACCTCAGCAACGTACAGCTGACACCAGCTGTGGCAGCCTATTGCCTTCAGCAGGTAGATCAATCCAGCGCGAAAAGCGACAATGCACCTGAAAAAGTTCAAACTGGTACCACTTTGCTTTCAGACCCTTATTCACTGCACTTCGTTATTACCCTGAGTCAGGCTCAGGAACCGGAGAACTTGCTGGAAACTTTGCTTGCGGGTCTGACAAACGTCTACTCGCTCAACGAGTGCAGGAAAATCAACATCGAAGAAGACCTGGCACTCACCGAGGGCGAGCAGGTACTGGGGCTCCGCAGCCATGAAGTCGATCCGGGTGACTTCGAATTCGATTGGCAACGCGTGCCCGAAACGGTTAGCTTGAGCTCTGATCTGTTGGCCAAGGCGCGCGCCGGACATATTCACGTCAAGTCTGATGAGGACAACAAGACTTTCTGGTTTCCAATAATGCACTCAGGCAAGTGCCGGAGTGTTCTCGCACTGACTACCCGGGAAGCGCTGGAACCGCACCTTGCCAAAATACGCGCGCTTTTGGAGATCTACGCCAATCTCAATTTCATTCTGGATCAGGCGCAAAAAGACAAGCTGACTGGCTTGCTCAACAGACAGACTTTCGACAGCAAAATTTCTCGCATGCTGGAGAAACAGAGAACAACGCACAGCGACTACAGCGCTCACCATGAAGAACGTCGCCATGCGGAAGAACTTCAAAAGTTCCCCTGGCTCGCAATTATCGACATCGACCATTTCAAACTGGTGAATGATCAATATGGCCATTTGTATGGCGACGAAGTCATTCTCACCATTGGCCAGATACTGAAGCAAAGCTTCCGCCGTTCCGATCTATTGTTCCGATTCGGAGGCGAGGAATTTGTCGTATTGCTGGAACCGATTCCTGCGGCCAATGTTGAATACGCGCTCGAGCGTTTGCGACGCACGGTAGAGAATCAGAATTTTCAGCAGGTAGGACGGGTCAGTGTAAGCATTGGCTACGCGAAATTTGTCGAGAACATGTTCCCTCCCATGATCATCGATCGCGCCGACCAGGCGCTTTATTTCGCCAAGAATAATGGCCGCAATCAGGTAGCCAACTACGAAGCTTTGGTAGACCAGGGCAAGCTGGATGCCCTGGATCATAAAGAAGGCAGTATCGACCTCTTCTAAAGGTCGCATTCCCAAACCGCCGCTCGCCCGCGTCAGGGCAATAGAATCACTCGTGCAGACACATTGAAACTCACCGTTGTCATTCCTGGCTCGGCGATCGGCGTCGCGACATCGCGCGCCATTTCCGCCATGGCCATGGTACTGCCGCGGTAGAAACCGTTGCTGCCGCTATTCATGGTGATCTCGAGAATCTCGGTGTCACTCATGCCAAGCGCTGCGGCTGCAGCTTCAGCACGATTGTTGAGCTTGGCCAACGCAGCAGCCATCAATGAGTCTGCCACCTCCTCTTCACGCGCAACCGAGAGGGAATAGCTCATTCCTCCCATTGTCAGCTCAAGCCCCTGCAGTTCGGCGACGAGGTCAAGGATCGCATCAAATTCCTGCCCATTCAGTTGCACACTCTGTTGAGCCCGCCAAACCGCATTGTCGATGTCATTTCGGGAAGGCCGATTCGGCTGAGTTTCATAAACCCGGTATTGCTGGATCGAATACTCGATATCAGACTCTTCCAGCACCGCCTGTGCGGCGGCCATCTTGCGATTGACTTCATCTTGCAGAGCCACCCGATCGCGCCCCTGCGTCGCAAAATAGAGATTCACATGCAGCGTATCTTGCTCAACCTGAGTCTGTTCGTTGGCGTTGATATTGACCATTATTTCACCGGGATTGAGCAACTCCAGATTGAAGTTGTTCTGCGCGCTCGCGAGAGACGCCATAACCGTTAGCAGCATTGCCAGTGGCAGCTGGCTGCAAAAGCCAGATATCGAATGTCGGGTCATTAACCGTACTCCTGAACTACTTGTAGAACTACTCATTGAACTACTCATTGGACTTCTCATTGAACTACTCATTTTAACTACTTTTCAGTATCGCCTGAGGAAGCAGTTGTTGAGCGTCTGCTTCGAAGAGGCAACGCTCGCGATCACTATCGCCGATTCTACCTGAACCGGAAATGAAGTAATCCTCCCCCGTACCATTCCTGCGTGCAAACCAAGCCAACCTGAGAGATCGCAGGGGCAATTTTTCTTACCTGAATGGAGCATTTTTCCGGCTTGAATTAAACCCCGCACGACGTACTCTGCTCCTCTGGCCGCGCACGATCACTGTCTTGCCCGGTTGCGAGTCTCTGGAGGAATACATGACCTTGAATGCCCTGGGTAATTTTTCGGGCACAACGCTGATCCTGGGCGGCATTACCCTACTGTTTTGGCAACCCGATACCTTTGCCCTGGCAGCACTTCCCGGCAGCGAGTTGAACTCAGTGCTGATTGGCATGCTACTGATTGTTTGTGGCGTCTTGCTGGTTGGTGCTCCGCACTATCCCGAACTCAAACCAAGCCAGGATCCCCAGGAGCATTCCGCCCGCACCGGGATGGCCAATGCTGAAGACCGCAAAGCCATGTGCAAGGAAGAACTGGCGGCGTGGCACAGCATCTGGTCGGACCCGAAGTACATCGGTGCTTTGCTCGCAGACGGCGTGTCGCGCGCCGCCATTGCCGAAGTGTCCGAGAACGACCTCGCCAATCCTGGCGCTGACTTCGTGGTCTCACCTGGCGCACTGTTTGTTGCCGATCCCCGGGTCTTCGCCCGCCTGGATGAAATGAGCTGGCAGGAACTGCGTGAGCTTGGATTCTATGACGAGCGCCCACCTCACGGACCCGCCGTGGTCGACCTCAATCTCCCGGTGCGCAAGCCCCCACCTCATCCCCTGCGTAGACAAGGAGGTGACGAAGCGAGCGGTACTCAAAAGCGGGAATGTGCCTGCCGCTGGGTCTGGACGATTGGTGACAGCCCACACCCGGAACTCAGTGACAACTGGCTCGAACTCACTTCCGCGAGCGGATCAGGGCAATGGTTTAATCATGGCCCGGTGCACGGCATGTTCGATTCCTGGACCAATAATTGTCCCGGTGGAGACGGCAGTATTACAGACAAGGCAGGCTGGATGATCATTACCTCCAAGGTGGTCTGCGATCCCAAGGGCTGCTGCAAACCCAAGGGCAAAACGCTCGCAGTTTCTGATTACCGATCGAAAGTTGGCGCCAACTCTGGCAGCGGCTTCTGTTTCTTTCTCAGCACCTTCGGTAACGCAGTCGGCGCAGACGCAGTGCAGTTCTATGTTGATGGCAAGTTGGTGCCGGGCGGCAGTGGCGCAGCGATGGCCACCTCAGGTGCCAGCGTAATCGCCTCATTGAGTGCGGAAATAGGTGCTGGCGCCTCAGCGGGGCCCGACGGTACGAGCCTGAGCGGCAGCGGCACGATCGGCATGACCGCAACCAAAACCAAGGCAGGTGGCAAGGTTGCCGATGCATTGAACAAATTTGGTTCCAGAATCTCTGACAAACCGGGCGCTGTGTCGGAATTACAATCGGGTGGCAAAACACTGGCCAGCGTTCATCGCAAGGCTTCCGCTCTGGGCGAACAAGTAACGAATGTTGCCGGCATGGGTCAGATCGGCGTGGAGACAGGGTGCGGTGCGGGGACTTTCTGGGCCTATCGGGTGATCAATACCAAGGGCCCGGTTGGACGAGCAGGGAAAGCGGCGTTCATCACGCGCTTTCGCCTGCTGCGGGATCAGTTTCTTCCTTGATCCTGCTTACTGCTTCGTTGCAGTCCAGTTCACCGGACCGCCAGCGTCCATGCCACCGAGATCGAGTTCAAACGTGCCGCGTAGCTCGCCCTCAACCAGGGCTGCCTTGTAGTTCACAGGGATAGATTGACCCTGCGCGCTAATGGTACGGCTAAAGGTCAGCTCTTCCCCATTAATCGCGATATCACCGGCGGTGCTGGTACCGCCACCCTGCGTATTCAAGGTGATTGCCGCGGAGCCGTCAGCGTTTTTGGCGACGGTAATGGTGCCAGTCTGATTTCCCTGGCCCATGTTGTATGACATTGCCCAACTGCCGACCAACTCATCCACGCTGAGCGCCAATGCGGCAGGCGCCGCCAATAGCAGTGTAAGAAATGATGTCAGAATTAATGGTGATTTTCTTGCCTTGTTCATGATGTCCCTCCTTTCCTTAAAATGGACGCCACGGAATCTAGCAGAAATAGGGAGTTGACTATATTCGCTCTGGATGAACGTCACTCTACAGTAGACGAAGCCGCTCCTGTGCCACATCACCCGGGTCGATTGTTCGTTCAATAACCCCATCGCGACTCAGTTTGGCAAGTGCCCGATAAACCGATTCGCGAGTTAGTCCAATCTGCTGTGCTACCACTGTCCAGGTTTGTGAGAGCACGAACTCATTTCCACGCGGCGAGGCGTGCAGGCGGAACCATGCCAACAAGCGCTCCTCGGCACTGCGAATATCACGCAAACTGACCAGCGTGCGGAGCTCCCGAACCTGGTTTGCCAATAGCGCATTCAGGGTACGATGCAAGCCGGCATAGTGGTCGCCTGAGCGAAGCACCGCACTATCGAGCACCCAAACGAGCGAGTCACTCTCTGCAACGGCGTCGCAATGGTAGTGGTCAGCATTAAACGATGCCTCCGCAAAAGTTTCGCCCGCTCGTGCGGTATGCAGTACCACGGTGGAACCGTCTCGCAGACTCCGCTCAAGCCGGATGCTGCCGGTTTCAATTGCAAAGATGGCGCTGGCACGCTGTCCCTGGCGGAACAAAAAATCTCCTCTGTTCAGTGACTTGCTTGACCGAGAATCGGGAGGCCACTCATCGAGCAGAATGTGCAAATTGCTGTCCATATGATTCAAATCATAAAGCAGCGACGCGTATCGGGATCGACTTCATCCCATGATCGAGCGCATAACCTGCGTGCAGCTATCGCAGCAACAGTGAGATTGAGAGCCATTGAGATTGAGAGCCATAGAGAGTTATCCAATGAGGAGGAGAACCAGAATGAACCCGATACCCAGGCAGCTGAACGTAAACGGCCTCCTTTTGCTGCTACTGCTGATGAGTACAACTGCTCTCGCCCAGCACTCCCAGCACTCCCAGCACTCCCAGCACTCCCAGCACTCCCAGCACCAAGACCCTATTTCCCGGGGCTCGGTGGTAGCAAACAAGTCGAACATGAATCCGAGCTCCACCGGCCAATCCGGATTTGCAGCCATCCAGGAAATCGTCCAGATGCTGGAAGCCGATCCCGCAACGGATTGGAGCAGAGTGAACATTGCCGCCCTGCGAGCACATCTTATCGATATGGATCGGGTGATGATGTTAACGCAGGTCAGCAGCGAAGCACTCGCCGATGGCATGAGTTACAGGCTTGAGGGCGATGCCGCTACCATGGCCGCACTAGGGCGCATGTTGCCGGCTCACGCACAGCAAATGCAGCAGGAGAGTGCCTGGGAGATTGCGGTCGATGTTGAGCCTTCGCTAGTCCATCTGACCATCAGATCTACAGATGCTCCAGCCGTCATCAAGATCAGAGCACTGGGGTTTGCGGGCTTTATGGCGGCAGGTGCACATCATCAGATGCACCACTGGTTGCTGGCTACAGGGCAAGCACATCATCACTAACGGAATGCACCGCGGAGGAGGATTCCCCTTCTTCCCCACGGTCGATGGTCAGTGCGCCAATTAGTGTTAACAACAGAAGCAGACTGGGCAGAAACTTGTTACTTCGGGTTCGCATGGTAGTACCTGAGGAGTGACATCGCTCCACAAAGGAAAAAGTGGCGCAACAGGGTAGTCTCTCAAGGCTACCTTGTTGTACCAGCTTACCGAGTGGATAGCGTATAAGTGCCATGAGTCGAGAAAATGTCTCAGACCGTTCGTTCAAGCCTGGCATAAATCCACCCTCTCGCCGTTCCTGGCAGATTTTTCTGACAGACGTTTCACCCGCTTTTGTTCTTCCTCTCTGCGTACTACTACTTCGTCCCTGAGTTCATTCATGGCCGCCTGCAATGATTCAAGCAGTTCATCGTTAGTCAGGCGTGTGAGGCGATCGTCAAAATTCTCGTAGTACTTTGGAATCGACAGGCTTGCGACGACATCCGCGCCAAAGAAATGTGCCGACTGCAAAGCCTGTGCGAGTACGCTCTTCGCGCCTCCCCCACCTGGAGACGTCGACAGAAACACCACCGGCTTGTTCTGGAAGACCTTGATGTTGATGCGTGATGCCCAATCAAAGAGATTCTTGAAACTCGCAGTGTAGCTGCCGTTGTACTCAGCGAACGATGTCACTACCGCGTCTGCTTCCGCGATCCTGGCCATAAACTCTCGCGCCGGTTCCGGCTGGCCCAATTCCGCCTCACGCTCGTCACTGTACAGCGGCATTTCATAGTCTGCCGCGCTGATCACTTCGACCTCCGCTCCAGCAATTAAACCGGCTGCGGTAGCCGCCAGCTTGAGATTGATCGAATTGCGATTGCTGCTTGTGCCAATCGCCAGCACTTTGATTTTCGACATGATTCCTCTCCTTTCCCTCTTTTTACTACTCCCGTACCTGCTACCGCTGCAAGCTGCCAATAGTTAGCTGCTAAGATTGCGTTGCGCAGGCAGATCACTCAGATATTCCACAAATTCCACCTCATACCCAGTCGGATCAATGAAGTAGATGTTTTTGCGAAAAGGCTCCACATTGAGCGGAATGGCAATCTCGTAGCCCGCATCAGTGAGGCGCTTGGTAATCGCTTCGATATCCGCGACGACGAAGGCAAAATGTGCCAGCCCCACGTCCAGGGTTTTCAGATCACGCATCTCACCCTGACCGTTGTCGCTGAAAGCCAGATACTGATAGTCATCACCGAAGTGCAACCAGTTACGCGGCGTGCCATACCACTCACCGCTGCCCGAGGTACGGATTTCCCAGTGCGGAAACGCAGCGCGGTAGAAGGCCAGTGTGTCTTCCATGTCGCGTACGACCAGATTCAGATGTTCCAGATGAAGCATTTTCGTTCTCCTTTTTCTCCCTTTCTCTGCATGGGTTTGCAGAGACAAGCTTATCCTAATACCTCAAGTTAACTTGAGGTAAAGTGTTTTTTTCACTAGAATCGAAAAAATAGTTGGAGAGGGATGATCGACATGGCTGAGAACAACTGGACGGTTGGTCGGGTCGCCGACCGCTGCGGCATCAAGGTCAGTACGCTGCACTTCTATGAGCAGAAGGGACTCATCAGCAGCACGCGTAACAGCGGGAATCAGCGGCGCTACAAGGCAGAAGTGATCCGCCGCGTCTCGGTAATCAAAGCGGCCCAAAAGATGGGTATCAGTCTCGCTGCAATCAAACAGGCTTTTGCCACGCTACCGGAAGAGCGCACACCCACACAGCGAGACTGGCAGAAGCTCTCTTCACAATGGCGACAGGAATTGAATGACCGTATAGCTTACTTGGAAAGGCTGCGCGACTCGCTTACGGGCTGCATCGGTTGTGGCTGTCTCTCGATGAAGAACTGTCCCATCTATAACGCCGAAGACAAGCTGGCGGCCGAGGGTCCCGGCCCGGTCTTGTTGGAGCGTAAGCGACACTGAGTGCTATTGCGTCGGCGCACCGTCTGGCGCATTGTTGCCACGCTCAATCTCTACCCCACAACCCTCTTTCTCACCTCTTGGCGTTGTCGCTAGCGCTATTCTTGGTCAGCTTTACTGACATGCAGTTCGGAGTCTGTCGTCTCATCCAGGCCTTCCTGTCTCGCCAACCCCAGGCCAATGAGGCCCGCATGAATATCCACGAAGGCATGCAGCACGATGGCGGGCAACAATGAGCCTGAAAACAAGTAAGTTGTCGAAAAAACCATGCCCAGCACAAAGGCCCCAAACATGTTTTTCGGACCGCTCCAGATGTGGCCCAGACTGAAGGCTATGTTGGCGATTACGACCGCGGCAAGGAAGTCGACGTATTGGGAGAAATACCAGAACAGAAAAGCGCGGTAGATGATCTCCTCGCTGATCCCGGCGGTGACCGCAGTGCCAATCATGTAGCGCAATTCCTGCGGCGTATGCGGCAAGGAGTAGCGTACATGCTCATAGGATGCCTTGCGATCGCTGTAGTTGGTCTCTGTCACTCGACTACCGAGCAGCAAAGCCAGCGACGAACCTAATACCAACGAGGAAGCCAGGATGAATTGCCAGGTCCACTCCACAGTAAATCCCAGATCGCGCCAGGGCACAGCTTCGATTACTACTGCCAGTACGACCAGCCCGGTCACCACCCAGAGTGTGAGTGTGGTGTTCCTGTAGAATCCCACGCGTGCTCCAGCAACTGTGAGCAATCGTTCTCGCTCCTTTTTAGCAAAGAGCAGTTGCGTGATTGGGAAATAAACGACTATCAAGAAAGCGGTTATGTGCAGCAACATCATGCCACCCTGTATCTCTGATGCGAATGTGAAGAAGTATCTGGTGTTTTCAAATCCCAGAGCCCCACTTTAACAAGCCGGGCACCGGGCACAATCCGTGACAAAAATGTCATCACGAACCGACTCTGCATCCCGCTGCGATGACAGAGGATTTGCGCTATCTTTACAGCAACTGATCGCATCGGGACGAACCGTGGACTATCGAACTGCAGTAGATTTCTGCCTGGATGCACTGGGTGGCAAATGGAAAGTGCTCATCATCGCGCATCTTTCGGGCGCAGATGGCGGCAGCCGACTGACCGATATTCTGGAAGAGATTCCCGGCTTGAGCCGGCGCGTGCTGATTCGTGAGCTGCGCGAACTGGAGTTGGCGGATGTGGTGAGTCGTGCCGACTTCGATGAGAAACCGCCACGTGTAGAATACACCCTGACCGAACACGGTATTGCTCTTGAGCCGATCATCACCAGCATGCAGGAGTGGGGCCTGGCACGTATCGAGCGCCTCAATGCCCAACTCGAAGCGCTTGAAGAGTCAGAAGCGCCACAATTGATTTATGCCGAATCCTGGCACGAGGCCAAAAAGAAATTGGCCCAACTGGACCCCGCCCCGGTGTCTGAGATCAATGATGCACTACGCGCTAACAAGCTCACCAAGGGCAGCAAGGAATTGCTCAACAATCTCACGCACGCGTCCCGACGAGATAGCAAAGGATTGCCGGATGACACCGATAGTTAACTTGCCCTGGTACGATCTTCCGGGCACAGCAAAGGATCTTGATTGTTTCTACACACGCTTGCGCGCGCCACTTCAGAATGTGCTGGCAGAATCCGGAATAGTCTTGCCTCGCGCGTTGGAACGCACGCAGGTGATCGCGCAGCAATGGCGGAGCAAGCGACTCCTGCTCAGTCAGTGCTGCGGCGGCGACCTGTTCAGCAGCGAAGGCGAGCAGCTACACGCTGTCGCTAGACCTGTGTTCCCCAAGCTGGACTGTGAACCCGGTTTCTATTACAGCCACATTGTCGCCAATAGCAGGTTAAAAAATTCTCCGCGCATCGCTGTCAACGCACGCACTTCCTATTCGGGCTGTCTGGGACTTCTCGATTGGCTCAAGCACGCCGGATTGAAACCTTGCAGCATTGTCGTAAGCGGGTCACATATCGCCAGTCTTGCACTGTTGCAGCGTGGCGAGGTCGATCTCATTGCTGTCGATGCCAACACCTGGCAACTACTCGAGCAGTCTGGTCGCGGTATTGTAGGTCGCACGTTGACTGCGCCCGCCCCACCGTTTGTCTGCCATTTGGCATGGGCGCATCATGCCGGGCGACTACGCGACATACTGCTGGATGCCTTAACCGGGTTCGGGTCGGTGGCAGGAATGGGAAGTGTTGTTGGTGCTTGTCGAGCTGACTACGCCTTGTTGGAAACACAATTGAAACCACCTTCATCCGATTCCTCAAACGATGCCGCGAGACTCATAGCAAATCTGCGTCAGCACAGGTAAGGTACAAATCCTTGTGAATCCTGTCGAGAGAAAGCCTGTCCTGATAGGGGTAGGCTGCGATATAGACCTTATGTTCCATTGTCTGCCAATGCATCGCTTCGAGCTGTTGCAGCAAGGCGGCATCACCCTGCAGCCAAACAGCACAAGTCGAAACCGCGAGTTGTTCCGCCAATCGATCGAGAGCACAATCGAGGCGCAGAACGCAATCGCCGTCCCGGCCATCCCAAACGACATCCACCAACCAAAGACTGTTCTGCCAGACGCGCGCGATCGCAACCAGATCAGGCTCTTGCACGGAAAATTGGGTGGCAGGCGGAACGGCGGCACGATTGAGTGCGCACGCTTGAGGGTTTTGGGTCTGTCCTGCTCGCAGCGTGACGATATAGTAGTCCTCGACATCCGGACGATCGAGAAATCGCCAACGATAGAATGCTTCGTCACGTTTTGCGCTAAGCAGGTATCGCGCACTGGCCCGAGACCACAAACCACCAAGCCCTGCCAGCGCCTGTGGATTCTGTCGCAGTGGCACGAAGTCTGACGCAAGAAGGTCGCTAGCTGAGAGCGCCGCAGTCGGTGCATGGACCGTATGCTGTTGACGCGTGTCAGAGACTGCTCGCCGCAGTGCGCGTACCGGTTGATCTGCCCTGCGCAGCACGTCCAAATGCCCATGCAATCCTTGTAATCGCTGACTTGGAAATCCGTAGAGCAGATCCGTCGTGGTATTTTCCTGCATATAGTCGTGGAAGGTGCTGAGGGTTTTCAACATCACTTTTTGATGCCGGTTGCGCTTGCCTGGCAAACAAAATACATCACCAACATGGCACACGCGCAGCGGTGCTGGGTTCTCCGCACGCACGCCCCGATACCAAGCTGCGGAATATCCTGCGATATGCGCGTGAACAACCCCCTCATGATCGATTGCCACTATCGATAGCGGCTTCCCTGTGCTGGCGAATTTCCAACGCCAATAGGATGCCGGCATATTGAGTGTGAAGACACGATTGAATGAAGCCACGATCGCGGTTTCGTCACCTGCCTGATACGGTCGATACTCCATTAACGGCGCAGTCTCAAAGGCTCATCCTGCTGAGCAAACCCCTGCCTCAGGATACGGGCTTTCTGTCCCATACCGGATCGTCGTCGAGGAGACACACATGGGCAAACTGCTCGCAGACAGCGAGCCAATCCAGAAAACTCCGCCGGTCTGTTATCGATCGCTCCGGCTGAAAAATCAGGGACGCCATGACATTGGTATAGAGCCGACATTGGGAACAGTCGACATTAGGCTGGCAACACTTGGCATCGCTGGGTGTAGTATCGACCCGGAAGCTCTGATGCCAGGCGAAGTTTCTGCCATTGCAATTCAACGCTATGCCGTTGCTGTCATCGAGTTGATAGATTGGATCTTCCTGCGTGAGCACATCATTCAATGCCTGTGTTTGCAGTACCGTTGCGGGAAACTGTTCGCGCAGTTCGTCGACCACATCGCGTGCGCGTCGCAGCGTATCTGTCTGAAAGAGCAAATTATCTTGTTGATTGCTTATCCGGAAGAATTGTTTGTCGTTGCGCGCCTCAATTGAAAGTTTTTCCAGATAACTTTCGGTCGGGGAAAAATAGTTGTACATCACGCGCTGTCCGTAATCACTGAGGATGCGCGTTACCTCAGGCACGTGATCAATATTGCCCGGATTGATTGTGAAGATGTAACGAACGCGCGGGTCATTGGCAAAATTCCGAATCGCCTTCCAGAATACATTGCCCCCTCGGAAACGCGCGGTCGAATCTTCATCTCCCCAGATTGAAATCTGAATGGAGAAGGGAATATCCGGGGCGATGCGGATTGTGCCATTGCTGTGAATCGAGCCCCGCGGAATGTATTGCGCTGCCAGACGCAGCCGGTCCTGTGCCAATGCCGGTTCAGCGCCGGCGAAGAAGGCGAAACTGACACCCTGCTCTGCGCGGCGACGGAAGAACTGCCGCCATACCTCGAGATCACCCTGTTCCGTAGAACGCTTGTAGTCATCGCCTTCGAAGTAATAACAGCCCTCACAGAACAAATTGCAGCGCGATGTCAGATCATAGTTGTCTGTTTTGCGCAGTACTGCGCGAATAGCAAGGGCACGTTGGTAGCGCTGCTCTAGCGCGGGTTCATCAGCAATGAGTCGCCTGATCAGTCGCAGCAGGGTTTTACGGGAATGCGGAACAATGTCGGCACTATCTGCTGCAGATTCAGATTCGGGTATAGCCTGATAGGAATTCACTTTGGCAACCTTCCAAAACAGAGAGTGATCACTGCCCGTAATGGTAGGAGTTTAGCGCGTGGGAAAATATCGCAGAATTTTCATGAGCCCATGATGCGTGCTCATGGGCTCTTCTTTTAGCCCGCTACAGCCATCACCTGCGGATTGCTGGCCAGCGCCTCTTCCACGAAGGCCTGGGTGAACGCGGTTTTCTGCTCTCCGGCACGCACACCCAGATGAATCTGTTTGGCGATGCCTGACTCCCCTAGACTGACGGCTGCGAGCGGCATCGAATCCTGGTATTCACGCACCAACCAGAGCGGCAGCGATGCAACTCCGCGGTCCGCTGCCACCATTTGCAGCATGATTTCGGTATCTTCAATCACCTTGTGCTGGCGAGGCGAACTGCTGGCTGGAATCAGGAAATCCTTGAAGATATCCAGTCGACCGGTTTCGACAGGATAGGTAAACAACACCTGTTCATGCAGGTCCTGAGGGGCAATCCACTGCTTGCCGGCCAGCGCGTTGCCTTGCGAGACTACGAGTACCTGTTCGTAATCGAAGACAGCTTCGAAGTGAATTCCTTTCCGCGTTAGCGGATCCGGCGTCACCAGAATATCAATCTCGTGATTGAACAGAGCAGCCATCCCGCCAAACTGAAACTGCTGCCGCACGTCGACATCCACCTTCGGCCATTTCGCCAGGAAGGGCTCGACTACGCGCAGCAACCAGCGGTAGCACGGGTGACATTCCATCCCGATTCGCAGCGTTCCCATCTCGCCGGCGGCGAATAACGAAAGCGTTTCATCGAGTCGCTCGAGTTGTGGCAGCAAGCGCCTGGACTCCCGCAATAGATGCTCTCCAGCCTGAGTAAGGACTAACTTGCGGCCCTCTTTCAGCCACAGTTTGGTGCCCAACTGATTCTCCAGCTTCTTGATGGCATGGCTAAGTGCGGACTGGGTGAGATGCAATTTCTCTGCCGCTGCAGTCAGCGATCCGTGGCTATGTACCGCATGCAAGATGCGCAAATGGATGCGTTCAATCATTGGTAGAAACCCGGGTCTGCAGCAGTCATAAAGCCATTTGATGAATTTATTTCATAGTATAAGCAATAAATACCATTATTTTTCATGATATGCGAGCCCTACACTGACGCCAATTTCAAATCTGCTTCCAGCAATTTCAGTGAGGAACAACATGCTGCGTATTCATAATCTGGGATTCCCGCGCATCGGGCCCCGACGCGAACTCAAATTTGCACTCGAATCCTATTGGCAGGGCGAGACCGGCCAATCAGATCTGCAAGCCACTGCCCGACAACTGCGCGACCAGAACTGGAAGCGTCAGGCGCAATGCGATCTTGTTCCAGTTGGCGATTTTTCCCTCTACGACCACGTGTTGGACACCAGCTTCCTGCTTGGCAACGTACCCCAGAGGGCACAGCAGAATTCTGGAGAGTCGCAACCCACCGGCTGGCGTCTCGACGAATACTTTCGCACAGCCCGCGGCCGTTCTGCCGGTGACGACAGCAATCTGTGTGTCCATGCCGCCGAGATGACGAAGTGGTTCGATACCAACTACCACTATCTCGTGCCCGAACTGCATGCGGCGACACAATTCACCCTGCACAGCGATCAGCTCCTCGAGCAGGTGCGCGAGGCACAGGCGGCGGGCTACAAAGCCAAGCCAGTAATCCTGGGACCGCTCACTTACCTCTGGCTTAGCAAGGCGCGCGACAACATTGATCGGCTGTCTTTGCTCGATCAGCTCATCGCGGTGTATGCAGAACTGCTAACGCAGTTGCACGCTACCGGTGTGGAGTGGCTGCAGATCGACGAACCGATACTCGTGACCGAACTGGATACTGCATGGCAAGAAGCATTTGCTCTGTGTTACGAACAACTCAGTCAACGCAAGCCACGGTCGCAACGCCCTGCCCTTCTGTTAACCAGCTACTTCGGCGAACTCAGGGATAATTTGCAGCTCGCCTGTTCACTGCCAATTGACGGTCTGCATATCGACGCGATCAATGCGCGACAGGATGCGGAGCAGGCGGCGCAATTGCTACCTGCAGACAAGATTCTCTCGCTCGGTGTGATCAACGGCCGAAACGTCTGGAAGACTGACCTCAATGCCACGCTCGATTGGCTGGAGCCTCTCTACGCGCAGCGCCTGGACACTCTGTGGCTGGCACCTTCCTGTTCACTTCTGCATGTGCCAGTTGATCTCGAGGCGGAAAACAAGCTCGATCCTGAAGTGAGAGACTGGCTGGCATTCGCACAGCAGAAGCTCGACGAACTTGCGGTACTGAAGAGCGCCCTGCTTTCAGGGCGGCATACGGTCCAGGATAGCCTGCTCGTCAACCGCGAATCTCAGGAGCGTCGCGCCAGCTCACGCCGGGTAGTCAATCCCGAAGTTCGCAACGCGTTAGCAAAGATAAGCAGCAACATGGGTGAGCGAAGCAGTGCCTATAGCGAGCGCATTGCCGCGCAGCGTAATCGATTGCAGTTACCCGCGCTGCCTACTACCACAATCGGCTCATTCCCACAGACCCAGGCCATTCGCCAGGCGCGACTGGATCTGAAAAAAGGGCAGCTGGACATTGTGGAGTATGAACTGCGCATGCGCGACGAGATTAGTGAGGCAGTAAGCAAGCAGGAGGCACTCGGTCTCGACGTGCTGGTCCACGGCGAAGCTGAGCGCAATGACATGGTGGAGTATTTCGGCGAACAGCTGGAAGGTTTTGTATTCAGTCGCTTTGGCTGGGTGCAGTCCTATGGTTCGCGCTGCGTCAAACCCCCGATCCTGTTCGGCGACGTGTCACGCCCCAAGGCGATGACTGTACGCTGGTCTGAGTATGCTCAATCACTGACCGATAAACCGATGAAAGGCATGCTGACTGGGCCCGTGACCATACTCAACTGGTCATTTGTGCGCGACGACCAGGCCAGAGAATTAAGCTGCCGACAACTCGCTCTGGCCGTGCGCGAAGAAGTACTCGATCTCGAACAGGCAGGCCTGCCAATTATCCAGATAGATGAGGCAGCACTGAGGGAAGGCTTGCCACTGCGCAAGCGTGACTGGCAAGCCTATCTCGATTGGGCGGTGGAATGTTTCCGACTCAGCGCGAACGGTGTGCAGGACACGACCCAGATTCATACGCACATGTGCTACTCCGAGTTCAATGACATTATGCCAGCCATCGCCGCGATGGATGCGGATGTGATTACGATAGAAACGTCTCGTTCCAATATGGAGCTACTTGATGCTTTCGAGGACTTTGCCTACCCCAACGAGATTGGCCCAGGCGTCTACGATATACACTCTCCCAATACTCCAGAGGAGCGCCAAATCATCGATCTCATGTGCAGGGCAGCGAAAAGAATACCCGTTGAGCGGCTGTGGCTGAATCCCGATTGTGGGTTAAAAACCCGTAAATGGGAGGAAGTAACACCGGCGCTACAGCGGATGGTCGCGGCGGCGGCCCAGTTGCGTAAGCACTTTGCAGAAAACTCCGCAGCTTCCACACCCTATCGACAGGCGCAAGCCGGATAACCCTCTGGCAATACATACACTGGTCACCCGGGCTCGCCCGCGGTGGCCATTCTGCTTGTTTGCTGCCTGATTTATCGGGCAGCAAGATCACGCCTCGATCCCAAGCCCGCGGCTTCCCTTCCACTCACTCGCCAAGTTTTTCCTGCCAATACTACGTTCTTAAGGTGCAGGAACCGGAAAGCCCGCGACACAGTTCCGCGCCATTATTCCTGACGAGTGAAGTCTCTCAGACCGGGCTCAGCACAGCGCAGTGCGAGCTGCCCCATGCTTTGTCCGCAACAGAATTGCATCGCACCCAAAACAAATAGTTGTCTTGCCATGCTTGCAAGTGTTAATTTTTTAACATATCGTTAATTTATTAACACCAACCTGTCGATCCTGATCAGGAGCCGAAATGACAAGGCCGAACAAGCTCAGCCGCCGCGAGCGGCAGATAATGGATGCGCTCTATCGCTTGCAGCAAGCGAGCGCAAAAGAAATCCAGCAAGCGCTGGAGGACCAACTCAGCGACTCCTCCATACGCACCTTCCTGCGCAAGCTCGAAGAGAAGGGGCACATCCGCCACAGGGAAAGCGGGCTTAAGTATGTGTATTTCCCGGTGGTCAAACACGAACAAGCCTCGCACAACGCGCTGAGCAATGTCGTGAAGACCTTCTTCGCAGATTCTCCACTGAGTGCAGTGAATTCCCTGCTCGATATGTCCATGGAAGACGTCTCGGAAGACGAGATTGAGCGCCTGGAGAAGCTAATCAACGACAAGAAAAAATCACTCCATAAAAAAATGAGGCGTCCCTGATGCAAACCTTCGTCTATGCGCTATCTACCGATCCGGCTATCGCCTGGTTACTCACGCTGCTTCTAAAATCGTTCGGCATACTGACGACCACGGCGCTGCTTGTTTTCGCACTGAGACGCTATTTTTCCAGTGCTGCCGCGCATCTCTGCTGGCTGTGCGGGCTGCTCGCTGCGGCCGCTGTTCCGGTGCTGGACTTGCTACGCAGCTCGCTTCCCGGCGATGTTGTTTCTGCAAACAGTCTTTCCTTGATGACCGTGACGCCAACAGTTGAAGCCGCGGTTAATGCTGCCAGCACCATCGCCGTCGCGAGCGTATTCCTTTACCTCTACGTCGCGGTAGTAGCAGTCGGCATTATTGCGCTTGCGTTTGCCTACTGGCGTCTGCACCGGCTGGACAGTTCAGCAGAGTTGATTGACAACAACACACTTGCTGATCGCTGTCAGGAACTCGCTGAACTGCTCGACATCCGTCGGCCAGTAACAATCAAATGCAGCGCCGAGATTGAATCGCCAGTCTCCTACGGTTTACGCAATCCTGTTGTGCTACTGCCAGCCGGTTGCGAGTACTGGAACGAGAGCGTGAGCGATCAGGTACTGACCCATGAGCTTGCCCACATTGCCCGCGCAGACTGGCTGAGTCTGCTGTTCTCGAAATTGCTTTGCGTACTGCTGTGGGCTAATCCACTTGTCTGGATAAGCAGCAAGCAATTGCACGACGAGTCAGAACAGGCATGCGACTCCATTGTCGCCACCACCAACAATAATCGTATCCACTATGCGGAGAATCTGCTTATGCTCGCAAAACAACGCAAACAACTCAGTACCACCCGCTGGCAAACGGCGCTTGCGCAACCCATGTATGGTAAACACTCTCTGTCAGTCCGAATTCACAATATTCTTGAAGGGAAACTCGTGGCGAAAACAAGCCGCACCCTGAAGGCCATTGCCGCATTCACCGTGCTTTTTGCCTCCCTGAGCCTCAGCTCGTTACAACTGGTCGCCGCAGACAGCGGATTGGCGGACAGAGACTATCTACCCATCAGGGCGGACAGCCCGCTCTATCCGAGCAGAGCGGCAGAGGCGGGTATCGAAGGCTGGCTGCTACTCAGTTTCACGGTGCGGCCTGACGGCACCGTCGATGCGAACTCGGTCGAGATTCTGGATGCCGAACCGCCGGGCTATTTCGAGGTCAGTTCCCGAAACGCTGCACTGCGCTTCGAGTTTGAGCCACGAATCGTTGACGGCCTGGCAGTCGATGTACCCGGGGTCGAATATCTGTTTCGCTATCACCTCAGCGAAGGAGCAGCTAATTTTAATCGCCCACCGCCTGAAGCCAACCGCTAATTCTCGGAATCCTGTCTGAAAGTTCATTACGTGGAGTTAACTTGACAGTATTGGCTCTTCTAGTTTTCTATAGACGAAAACTGGAAGAGCGAATGCCTTTATGCGTCGGCAAAAACTGTTGTATTCCCTAGCTTTGCTCGCAAGCAGTTTGCTGCTGAGCCTTGGCGCTGACGCAGCAGAATCTGAACCTGTCATCGAACTGCATGCACAGGTACGCATGGCCAGCCTGGCCGACCCTCCCGATGCAGAAACGCGCATCATCGATAGCGAATCCACTAAGCTGATTACCGCCTTGCTCGATCACGCTGGACTGCGCTATGAATTCAATCTCAGTCCCTGGACACGCATCCTGCAACTCCTCGAAACGCGGCCCAATGTGCTGGCCTATCCAGTCGCACGCATTCCTGAACGGGAAGAAGCTGTGTTCTGGGTGGGCATGATGCGGCCGATCAAGCTCAGCCTCTACGGTCTGCAGAAAAATCGCGACCACTTGCCGACTACTCTGGAGGCGGCGAAAAATTTTCAGATCGGTGTGCTGCGTGATGATGCGATCGACAGATACCTGGTGCGCATGGGTTTCGAGAATCTCGTGCGCTTCAGCAATCTGGAAAATTCTCTCGACATGTTGCAACGCGAACGCTTCGATCTGTTCCCATTCGAAGCAGTAGGAATCGAGAGAATACTGCAACAAAACAATCTGAACCCGGATCTTGTCGCACCCATGGTACCGCTCGAGGCAATCTCGACAGAAAGTTTTTTCGCACTGAGTCTGGTCACTGACGAGACGATCAAGCGCCGCTTGTACGACGCCTATCGCGAGATGGTCGCCAATGGCACCTATGAAGCCATTATGGGATTCAGGAATGAATCCCAGTTCTCCAATTAAAAAAGCCGGAGAGAAAATCTCCCCGGCTTTCCTGGCCAGCCCCATGGGCTGAATCGCTTACTGATTGTCGGTGATCAGGAGTCGATATCGAAACGATCGAGCGTCATCACTTTCGTCCAGGCTGCGACGAAGTCGGCAACGAAGTCGTCCGCTGCGTCATCAGCCGCGTAGAATTCAGCGACTGCACGCAGTTCTGAATTCGAGCCGAAGATCAGGTCGACTGGTGTGGCAGTCCACTTCACTTCTCCCGAGCTGCGATCGCGACCCACATAGATGCCTTCATCGCTGGGCGAACGGCTCCACTCGGTAGACATATCGATCAGATTCACAAAGAAGTCATTACTCAGGGTTCCTGGACGATCCGTGAACACACCGTGCTCACTGCCACCGACGTTCGCATTCAGTGCACGCAAGCCGCCAACAAGCACAGTCATCTCCGGAATACTCAACTCGAGCAGTGCCGCTTTCTCGACCAGCATGTCGGCCGGTGAACGCGTATTGTTGCTCGCGAAGTAGTTGCGAAAACCGTCTGCTGTAGGTTCCAGCACCGAGAACGATTCGACGTCTGTCTGTGCCTGGCTAGCGTCTGTGCGACCCGGCACCACCGGTACGGTGACATCAACGCCAGCTTGCAAGGCCGCCTGCTCTATCGCAGCCGCACCACCCAGAACGATGACATCCGCCAGAGACACTCGCTTGTTACCCGACTGACGGCTGTTAAAAGCCTGCTGCACACTTTCCAGCTCTGACAGGACGCGCGTCAGTTCCGCCGGGCTGTTAGCTTCCCAGCTGTTTTGCGGTGCCAGCCTGACGCGAGCTCCATTCGCGCCACCACGCATATCGGTTCCACGGTAGCTGGAGGCCGACGCCCAGGCAGTTCTGACCAGTTCGGCTGCTGACAAACCAGTCGCCAAAATGTCTGCCTTGAGTTGCTCCGCATCGCTATTGTTAATGAGAGCATGATCCACCGCTGGTACGGGATCCTGCCATACCAACACTTCATCAGGTACCAGGTCTCCCAGATATCGGGAAGTTGGGCCCATGTCGCGGTGAGTCAGCTTGAACCAGGCACGTGCGAAAGCATCTTCGAACTGCTCCGGATTCTCGAGCCAGCGCGTGGTGATCTCACGGTAGGCTGGATCGACTTTCAATGCCAGGTCTGTGGTGAACATCATCGGCGCATGCCGCTGCGCTGGATCGTGTGCATCCGGAACCAGATTGGCCGCGGCACCATTCGCGGGTTCCCACTGAATAGCACCTGCCGGGCTGCGCGTCTGAACCCATTCGAAGTTGTACAGGTTTTCCAGATAGTTGTGCGTCCAGGCTGCGGGATTGATTGTCCACGCACCTTCAAGACCACTGGTAATAGTATCCGCACCCTTACCGCTGCCATAACTGCTGAGCCAACCCTGGCCCTGTGCCTCAATACTTTCTGCTTCGGGTTCGACTCCAACATAGTCACCGGGATTGGCAGCACCGTGTGCTTTACCGAAAGTATGACCACCCGCAATCAGCGCCGCAGTCTCTTCATCGTTCATTGCCATTCGGCCGAAGGCTTCGCGTATCGCATCAGCTGCGGCCTGCGGATCAGGATTGCCACCGGGTCCTTCCGGATTAACATAGATCAATCCCATCTGCGTTGCGCCGAACGGATGATTGAGTTCACCTTGTGCATTGCGGCGATCTGCAGCCAACCACTCGCCCTCCGGGCCCCAGTTCACATCGTCAGGTTGCCACGCATCTTCACGACCGCCAGCGAAACCGAAGGTTTCGAAGCCCATGGACTCCATCGCGACCGTGCCCGCGAGAATCATCAAGTCAGCCCAGGAAATGGCGCGACCGTATTTTTCCTTGATCGGCCACAGCAAACGATGTGCCTTGTCGAGATTGGCATTGTCCGGCCAGCTGTTCAGCGGGGCGAAACGCTGCATGCCCCCATCGGCTCCGCCGCGCCCGTCGATCGTGCGATACGTTCCGGCACTGTGCCAGGCCATGCGAATGAAGAATGGGCCGTAGTGACCGAAGTCTGCTGGCCACCAGTCCTGAGACGTGGTCATGAGTTCGGTGAGATCGGCTTTGACGGCTGCCAGATCGAGGCTGCTGAAGGCTTCAGCATAGTCAAAGTCTGCCCCCAGAGGATTGGAGGCTGGTGAATTTTGTCGCAGAGGCTCCAGACTCAAGCGGTTAGGCCACCAGTAATCGTTGCCGGGGGCACCGCTCTGAGCTTGAGCGCTCAGCGAGATCAGCGGGGAAACTCCTACCGCCAATATCGTTGCCAGTGTGATTGATTTTTTGAACATGAGAATGGGCTCCTAGTTAAACCTGACGGCGATTTGCTGGCACGCTTGTTTGCTGCCATGACACTCGCCGCCTGCATGGGCTGAGAACCAGTGCGCCGCAAAGTTGTTGCCAGGCGAGACCGGTTACCGTTTTATCCCTTGCCTATCCTCAAAGGAGATACTGCTGTGTTGGTAGTGTGCGTTCTTGATATCCCGAGCCCCCAGGCAGCGGAAGATGCGCAGCAATGTCCAATCCGCCTACGTTGCAAGCGTGACTGGCATTCACTTACCAAGTGTGAGAAAGATAAGACGAGAATTATTCTCAGTAAAACGAATAATTTCGATGGAGATGATCGTATTTTTCGAATGATGTTTCCCGGGCGGATACCGCGCCACCACAGCGCTGTTAGCCGCCGCGAATTTCAGACGAATCTCGTGTCGCAGCACAGCGTGTTGGCGGCTCTGGTATTCGAGGCCCCACCGCTGTCCGAGGGTCCGCTTGTTTGTGCTACCGGATGGCTTTCGCGTCGGTAATAATCGCTTACAAGACCTCCGGCGATCTCCACATCGCAACAGTCCAGTAACGCCTGCTTCAGCATCATGCGGGCGCGACTTGCACGGCTCTTGATCGCCGACACGGAGAGCCCGGCCTTGTCCGCCGCACTGCGCATGCTTGCTCCGCGAATATCAGTCTCAAGCAAGGTGTCGCGATAGATGGCGGGAAGCTGGTCAACAAAAGCGAGCAGGCATTGAGCCAGTTGCGAATGCAGGCTTAAGTCTTCCTCATCGCTTTCTGTGAAGGAGTCATCCAACTCTTCCATCCCGTGTCGCTGGGCTCGGTAGTAGTCTGCTGCAGTGGTTCGAGCAGCCGTGAATAACCACCCTTCGAGATTACTGATTTTGCTACCCGATTGGCTCGCCGATAGCGCTTTCACGAGAACGTCCTGTACCAGGTCATCGACTGGCGCATGGGCAGGGAGTCGCCTGCGAAGATAGCTCCGCAGGCTGTTCTGCAATCTGGCCGACGCGAGCCCGTCAGACAAGGAGGTTGAGACTGCTTTCATTGGCAACAAGTTTCTTCGCTCACTTCGGTTTCGTTGGGGATACAACAGGCAGCCTTTGGACTGTCTTGTTCCGATCCACGCGTCGGAATACAGCAGGCACCTGTCGTCTTCTGCCCATCATCTCCGAAGACCGTTCCCTCAGCAAGCGTGTGGAAGTGTTCCCAGGCCAGACCTTGCGGGTCTATGATCCAGTGTTTTTCACTCTTTGCGTAACAGCATGCGGCATCCGCCTGGTCGAGAACTGATTCACCGGCAGCGGCGGCGGCTTGCGCGCGGAGCACAGACAACTCCTCTGCACCCTCAACCTGAATACCAAGATGGTTGATGCCTGCCGCTAGCCCACGTGCCGAGATAGCGAAGTTTACGCCTGGGTTTTCCAGCATCCATTTCGCATAATCGGTTTTCTCGACGGTAGGCAATTGCCCAAAGAGCTTGTTATAGAACCCGATACTGTCTTTCAGGTTCGTCACCGCCACATGCACATGAAATCTGTTCACTACTGCCTCCTCTCTACTAAAGCGACCGGCACAACGCCGGCAACATCTCTATAGACGGGAATTGTGCAGATTGGTCGCAAAGAAAGTGTTGGCAGGAGTTGCTACCTGACTCGCGACAAACCTGAGACATGACTGTTTTTTCGGTACTCGCCTGCGCTATAGTTAATGCAAGCATTCACCCTATTCATGCCATTCAGTGAAGAAACTACCCAAGACAACCGCCAAACGATCACCCTGCCCCGTCGCTACGGCGCTTGATGTTGTAGGCGACAAGTGGTCGTTGCTGATTGTGCGAGACATCGGCGTGTATGGTTTCCATCGCAACAAGGACTTCCAGAATCGACGGGAAGGCATTCCCAGCAATATTCTGGCGGCACGGCTCAAATCGCTGCATGAGAACGGTTTGCTGCGCAAACAGCAGTATCAGTCGAATCCGCCGCGCTATGAATATCATCTGACACCCGCCGGTGAGGCGCTGATCCCGGTAGTCCGGGAACTCGCCCGCTGGTCGGTCGAAAACGTGGCCGGCATTCGTCTGCCGAACAAGCCGAAAGCCGCGTCCTGAGCAGTACTGGCGAACGCCAGCGAAACGCGACAAATTGTAACTTGCATTTTACAAGTGAAATCCCGCTTCGTAAGATGACCCTGCCCACAATCCTGCGTTGAGAAAAATGACAATGACAAGAATTCGCACTGTATTCGCGGCACTGGCCGTGGCGTACACTCCAATTGCCCTATCCCAGGAAAATTCCGACTCGAGTTCGACGGTTAACTATCCCGCCGAGTATTTCGCCGAGTTTTCACCACTTACCGTAAATGACATGCTCGATCGCGTGCCGGGTATCAGCCTGATACTCAATAGCGGCGGCCCCAATGCCGACGGTGACAGAGGTTTGGGGGGCAGCTCCAATATCCTGATTGACGGCAAACGCCTTGCTGGCAAAGCCAATGAAGCGCGTGCGCAGCTCGACCGCATTAGTGCGGATCAGGTACGCCACATCGAAATCGTGCGTGGCACATCGGCCGAACTGGATGTGCAAAACAGCGGCCAACTCGTCAATATCGTACTGCTTGAGAGCTTGTCACAATCCAACCTGGCAACTGAAATCAGCGGCCGCTACATAGAAGACGGGACTTTTGATCCGGGTTTTTCACTGGCATGGAGCGGACAAGATGGTTCGCTCACCTATCTGCTAAGCGGCTCGATGAGTCCCGCCTACGAACATACATCCAGCATCGAGAGAGCAGTGAATGGTGACTTCTCTCCGCACGAAGAAATTTATTTTGATCGCTACCGCGAACAGACCGACTATTCTCTCAATGCCAACCTGACCTGGGATCTTGCCAACAATCAGCGTTTGGCACTCAATGCGCTCTACAACGAAAATGATCCGCCCGTCACACTGAACCGCCGCATTACCAACCTCGACTCAGGCACTCCGAGCACCAGCTATGAGCGCGAAGCGATTCCGGCGACGGCGAGTGACTGGGAACTCGGTGCCGACTATGAGCGCGGTCTGGCCAATGGCAACCGCCTCAAGGGTCTGGTGATTGTTAACGAGCAGAAGACTGACAGTACGCGCGAGCGATTCGTCTCCACTACACCGGGTGGCGCGGAAACCAAAAACCTGTTTCTCGACACGAGCAGCCGATATCGCGAGCGAATTGCACGCGGCTCCTACACCCTCACTTTGGCCAATGGACAAGGCCTCGAACTCGGTACCGAAGTAGCGCAAACAATTCAGGATTCCAACCTCAAGCTGGGCGTACTGACTGGCGGCCCTGGCTCGCCGGACTTTGGTGGCCTGACACCGGTAGCCTTTAGCAACGCCGATTCGAGTGTGGAAGAAATTCGCATCGAACCTTTCGCGATCCACAACTGGCGCATCAATTCACGCATGTCGCTGGAAAGCTCATTGGTTGGAGAGTATTCCGAAATCGAGCAAAGTGGTGATGTGGTCGCGAAGCGGGATTTCAGTTACCTGAAACCGAAGTTCGACTATCGCTTCGATCTCAGTTCGACTTTGCAGCTCAGCGCCACACTGGAGAAATTCGTTTCACAGTTGAGCTTCGCGGATTTCTCGCGCTCCAGTAACGAAGAAGATGATGACGAAAACACCAAAGCAGGCAATCCGACGCTCGAACCCGAAGAAAGCATTCGTCTGGAAGTAGGGCTCGACTATCGATTGCCGAACGACGGTGGTGCCATCAATACCCGCTGGTTCCACTACCGCTTTGATAACAAGATCGCTGCGATCGATATCTCGACACCGGGAAATCTGGATTCGACCAACGGCAACGTGGGCAGGGCCGATGCCTACGGCGTGCGCACAAACCTGAGCCTGCGGCTGGGTTTCATCAACCTCCCCAACGCGCTACTGACCGGCTCGCTCACAGTGCAGGAATCCGACATCGAGGTTGACCCCTTCACCAATCGCGATGCGCACTTCTTCCCCTATGACCGCGGAGGCTACCGACTGGGATTTCGTCAGGATTTTCCAGGCCGCAATCTGAACTGGGGAGTCAATTTCAATGAACGCATCGATGGCAACCGAGTACGGCACGACATCGACAATGAGTTCGAACTCACTGCCGGCGAGAATCTCAGTGTCTTCGTTGAATCCCTCGGTCCGTTCGGCATGACCTATCGCCTCGAAGGCAACAACATCAAGGACGCAGGGCGCTGCTACAACCGCTTTCGCTTTGCTGGCGACCGTCGCGTAGCGCCACTGTCCGAAGTTGAAAACATCTGCGCCACCACTGGACGGGAAGTCACACTAACCGTACGCGGTAATTTCTAACAGGGCTTGTTCAGTTGCCGACGCGGGTGAATTTACGCACACTGCGCTCGGCAACTTCTGCCGCATACACATTCCCCGCCTCATCAGCAGTAGCACCCTCGGCATGGCTGGTCGTACCCTGCGGGTTTCGATTCACGTCCTCAATCAGATAATCCACGAAGCCATCACGCACACTACCGATATAGATGCCGCGTAACCAGCCAGGGTTGCGCAGATCACCCGTGCCCGATTCAGAATCTGCCGCATAGAGAATATCGTTGTCGTCGATGTAGAGATCACTCGGCCTGCCAAACTGTGTCCAGGTCGAGAGGTGATTGCCCTGCTGGTCAAACACCTGCAAGCGACTGTTGGCGCGATCGGCAACAAACAGCCTGCCCTGGGAATCCATCGCCAGCGCATGAGGCACACGGAACTCTCCCGCTTCCGCGCCAACATTACCCCACTCCATCAAGTACTCGCCCTCGCTGTTGTATTTGACGATGCGATTGTCTGTGTTGGGACTATGTCCGTCCGCGACGAAGATATCGCCATTCGGAGCGACGAGCACATCGTTAGGCGCATTGAAGTAATAGTGCCCACTGCCACGCACACCGGCGATACCGAGACTCATCAGTTTCTCGCCCGTGGGACTGAACTTGTGTACTTGATTCCCCTTAAGTCCTGCGCTCGCTGTCGCCGCATCGGTCACCCAGAGATTGCCCTCGTGATCGACAAACATGCCGTGTGGCCAGACAAACAGTCCCGCGCCAAAACTCCGTTCGATACTGCCGTCGCTGTTGAGCAACATTATGGGGTCAACATCGGTGCGATCCTCGCAGCTACCCGGCCCACGGTTCCCGCCACAACGGTCTGCAATCCATATTTGTCCATTGCCGGCATAATGAATCGCACTCGCGGCACCCCATTCACGCCCCGCGGGTAATTGGCCGAAGGCTTCTTCACTGCGCTGGTACGGATTGGGAACACCGGAGACCAGCGCGCCTGAAGTACACGCCGACAAGGTCAACGCGGTGCTTATGGCGAGTAGTGTCACTCGAATAACTGCTACTGGAGTCATGCTATCTATCCTGTTTTTATTGATTTTCGATGCGCTCACAAACGTAGTTTGCAGCGCTGCGTGGATCACCATTGCCCGAATAGCGAGCCGCTTCGGGATAGGGGCAGAGTTTGCGACTGAGGTCTGGATCGGATTCAGAGTCTGCGTTCAGAGGGCCAGGTGGCACACCATTTTCTACCCAATCAATCAGGGGTGTCAGCAAGTCGAAACGGTCCGCCCCAAAGCCACCCCGGCAGTGTCCCATGCCGGGCACCATGTAGAGGCGTGCGAATTCCGCGGTCTCTTCGCCGTGCGTCGCCAATACTGAATCAAAATAGTCCGTGGACATGCCGGGGACTAGCAGGTTGTCCGCCCAACCATGATGCATGAGCAACTTGCCACCGCGCTCTTTGAACGCACTCAGATCCGGATCGCGGGTGTTCAGCAAGTCACCCAGACCGGACAGCAGCGGCATATCCGTGTCGAAGTCGAAGCTATGCCAGTCGTAATTCGGATCATCTTCTTCGAACACCATGTATTGCATACTGGACGACGCGATTGCTGCAGCGAGTGGTAAGCGCTGTTCGCTCATCACCATAAAATTCCAACTATTGTTCTTCTCGCCACCCAGCGGCAATCCCGGAAAGACCACTTCACCATTACTCTCCATGCCGCCATACACTTTCTCCAGCGCGACAAGCTGAGTCTCAGTGAAACATGTGCTGTCGCTTGCGCCGGCTGTGCACTGCGGAAGAGATGAGCGCAGATTGATACTGCATCGCCGCGGGTCTTCGATTAGCCCATCCTCGCTACCATCCAGCGCATCACACTGTGAATAGATAGCGTTGCTTACTGTGGCGATTTGTTCAGCACTCAACGCAGCCTGCTCCAGATGACCAACAAACCAGAAACCGGCCGCTGTTGTTCCAGAGAAATCACTCACTGGCGCGCCAGCAATGATGCCGTCGAAATTATCCGGGAAGCGTTGTGCGTTCATCAGTCCCTGCCGGCCACCCGTAGAGCAGCCATCCCAATATGAATAGCTCACGGCGCGGTTGTAGAAACTGTCGGCGATGGACTTGGCCGTGTCGGCAGTCAGATCCACAGCGCGATAGGCGTAGTCGACCAGCTTTTGCTCATTGTTGAATGCGAAACTGGCACCGGGCTCTGTCTGGGCATCATGCCCGGTGTTGGTCGACGCTGTCACGAAGCCGTGGCTTAGTGCGGTATCGCGCGTGCGCGCCCGCGACGGTGAATCTGGCCGTTCACCTGCATGACCTCCATTGCCATGCATATAGAATCTGCCGTTCCATTGCTGCGGCAGATTAATCTGGAAACCGATCTCAGGAGCCAGCACGCCATCAATGCGGCAATGCGCAGGCACCTCGCCGTTCGCGGCGATGAGTTGCACCTGTATTTGCAGCAACTCGGGAATATCCAGGCTGGGCAGCTCTGTGCAGTCGAGGACGGGAGCTATGTCAGGTGTGTTTTGCAGCGCGGCAGCATCCGCAAAATCCCGGAAGCTGTAACCATTCTGTGCCTGGGTTTCGCCGACTACCATCAAACTCAGCAATGTCGTAATTGCCGTTCTGCGATACCTGGCCATTAGTGAAGGTTCTTCTTGTTGATGCGCCAGGCCGGATCTTTGCAGAGCAGGCAATCCTGACCGACGAATAGGCCTCTCGCCGAGGAGCTGTTGTCCTCGAATAACTGCCACTTTAACCAGGCTACGGCAATACGTCCAAATTCGCCGCCGTTGTCTTCGCGGTAAGTACCTGAGTGCCCAACTGCAGGATAAACACCATAGAACATTGCTACATGATCGGGAATTGTCTCGAAGTCTCGCTTGCCATTCGGAAAGGCAACGTCCTCCTCGTTTCCGGTAATCAGAATCAATGGTTGGTGAAGTCGCGCAAAAATTTCCGGGTCTTCCTCCAGTAAGCCACTATTCCACACACCGAGCGCTGTAATACGTGGATCGCTGGACGCTCCATAAGCCATAAGGCCACCGCAGGACATGCCCATCGCTGCAACATTGGCGGTATCCAGTTTGCCGAAGTACTGGCTCCCAGCATTACGGTGTTCAGCGAAGATCCAGTCCAGTGCCGCTACAAGGTCAGTGCCGTCCGGGAAAATGTTCGGCGGTCTGCGCGGGGCGACTTCTTCGCCTGTCGCTGATGTTTGTGGAGTGCGATTCCAGTATTCGGGTGGGCCGTCAGCAATTACTACGATCCCATGTGACGCAATCTCCGAGAGAAACTCGGGAAACATGAGCCCTGCATCGGCGCACGCCCCTTCACCCCATACCAGAATGGGGTGAGCTATAGCACCGAGCCGCTCTGGGCGATAGATGGTGTGGGTCGGCAAACCCGCATCGTGTTCGATGACGATGGGAAACTCACCACTTGGTGCGGCTCCGGTATTCTCATGAGCTACCGTCGTCGTTTCCGACGCGAGCGACACAATGGCGGTGAAGTTGATGAATATAACCAAGATGCATCGCAGTATACGATTCACGTCTCTCTCCTTTAGATCTCCAGCAAGTCTCCTGAAAATGCCCTGAAGCTACGAGCAATGTCAGGGTTCCACCGTAATGATAGCTCTGCGCAGCAAGTGATCATCAATGCCATCGCCGCTTAGCGCTTGCATCTCTGCGGTGATTGTAAACTTTGAATCAGCAAAACCCGCTTCGCTGAAAAGTGTTGCCAACGCATCGGCTCGCGCTCTTACGATATTTTCCTTCTCCACCAGCTCCTGGCCATTGCTCAGTAATGCTGTGCCCCTGCGTACCTTGATTCGAATTGCTGATGCGTTGATCTGCCGCGCATAGTTCATGGCACGGGAAATCTCTCGCGTGACTGTTCCCCGCATCATTGTACTGTCGAAGGTAAAGGAGACATGGAAATGTTGCGCTTGATAAGGCGGCTCTGGCGCCGGTTCTGGTTCGCGCACGACTCGCGGTTCGAGACCGTCATTGGAAGGACCTGGTCCGCGTTCGTGCGGTGGTGGCTCAATGCCAGGTATGGCGGGAATCAATTCATTACAATTGCGGTCGATCTCGGGCAAGACTGAAATTTTCACCGGGTGAATAACTGGCGCACCGCACAGTTCGAAACCTTCAAGAACGCGGCCTTCGACGAGCACCTGATGATTGAGCTGGGGCGGGTGAAACTCCGCACCAATCTCCTGCTGAATTCCAATGAAGTAGCGTGTCTCACCCTGATCAGCGAACCAGCACGGCACTGAACTTGTATCCTGTACAACAGGACAGGACACGAAGCTGATCGGCTCGCCTTGCGTGTTTTCGGGAAGTCGAAATTCCTCGTGAGAGTCGGCAGCCAGTAGTGCCCTACTCAGCATCCCGGTTGCCAAAAGCGCGCCTAGGCGCAGTTGTCTGAATCGCAAGCACAATCTCATAACACGCTCAGAAAATTGACAAGATCGTCTTTCTCTTGCTGTGAATAGCCAATGTTGAAACGGCGGTCATAGAAGTCGACTATATCGCGCAAGCTTGCGGCAGAGCCGTTCACGAAATAAGGGGCTCGCGCTGCCAGACCGCGCATCTGCTGCATAGTGATCGCGCCGATATCAGCACATAGCCCGGAAATTAGCGCTCGCCCTGGATCATGCGTGTAAATCTCCCTGCCCAGATAGGGATGGGGTGGCGCATCGGCACGACAGGTAAGCTTGAACAAGGGAAGGTCAGTCTGGACGTTCGCGGTTGGCATATTGGTTGTGCCAAGATCGACATAGCCAGGCGCGAGATCCATTCCGGTATTCATCATATTGTGACACGTGGCACAGCTGCGCTTTAAAGGATTACCGAGACCAATAGAGTTGATATGGACAGCATCACGAATCCAGAACGTCCTCGTCATGAAAATATCATTGCCTCGAACAACTGACTCACGAAATGCCTGTTGCTCTGCGTCGATTGATCGATTGTCCATTTGCTCGCGCCAGATATCGAAGTAGCCAAAGACGGGAGTCTGAAAATCGTCACCAAGGCCGCGGTTTCCATATAGCAATGACTCTGGGCCACCTGTGGCGCCATCACCCACCAGGTTGCCAGCTACAGTGTGATAACTCTGCGCCATGTAAACTTGCCTTTCGAAGGTCTCGATTTGTTGCAGTTGTTGCTCGCTTAGCTCACCTGCAAACTCCAGGTGACTACGCGCAGCATCGCGCGCTTGTACACGCAGGGTGGGATGGCGCGAGTCAGACATCATGTTCATGCCTACTCGCTCGCCGGTCTCCGGATCCTTATCCAGTGGCATGCCGGTTTTGATATTGAAGAAGCCGGCACTCGTTGCAACATACTTGAGATTGGCTGCCGGCCGCGGGCGGCGATAGACGGAGATCGTCGGAGCAGAGCTGAACAGCCCGTACTCAGCGTGCAGGTTGCAACCGGTGGGATCGCTGATGACTTCGATACTGAATTCTGGCTCGACAGTACGGCCATTGCGGTCCTTGCCGGGCCACGGCAAGGCAACCCGAAAAAGTCCTTTGTTGAGAAGCAAGGAATGCGAGTCCGCATCTTCTTGTGGAAGGTGCGGACAATCAGCACCATCGATAGCGGCGAAGATTGGGTCTTTTCCAGCAGTGGATCGCCAGCGCTGGCGAATACTCTGCAACGAAAGGCTCATGCCATCAGCGGGCTGGTGACAGCTGACACAGGCGCGACCGTTTTCACCCAGCGGTTCAAAAAACGGATGGCCAGCAGTGGTAACAGGACCTTCGGCGTTGATGATTTTCAGCATGCCGACGCTATTCGGATAAACCGTCTCGCGAGCAAGCTCCTCTCCGTCACCGGGTGACCACCAATGCGCAGCGAAGTCGAGTTGCTCCTGTGCCATGCTTGCCCAGCCACCCAGTAGCAAAGCAGGCAAGAACAGGAGAAACAAACGCCGTGCGAACCGGAATCTGGTTCTTCTTGTTATTTTTCTCATTGTCCGCATTCAATTGGCATCCTTATCCAGCGGGACTGGCAAGGATAGACCAAGCTCTTTGCTCAAGTCCACCTAACTCGTCGCAGCGAGCTAGCGTTCTAAAAAACACTATGGGACTGATGTGTGCCTCACATCTGCGGGGGCATGCTCGAGAGAGGAGATTGCCTGTCTTGTTTCTTTCGGTACAACACTCATACCACTTGCGCAATCAATCTGCTTAGCGCTTGACGCGGTAGCCGCTTACTCGCGTAAATTTTGACATACCTGACATGTTTGCCCTTGCCGACGAGCAGTCTTTCAGGGTCATCCAATGTTGAACCGGAGTAGAAGCCAAGCTGAAGATGATCAGGCTCGGCGTGGATAAACACTCTTGGATCATTTTGATCCAGCCAGCAACCCTGACCCCATTTGACTGACTGGTTGAAGTGCGGAGCACACTGCTTTACGACAGTGCTCAACGCTTTAATGAGCTTCTGATGTGCCACTGACTGATCATCGCGCCATTCTGCAAATGACGCGTAGGCTTTCATTTTTTTGGGGTCGCGGCACCATAGTGGCTATTTTGTACACCGCCTCGACGCGGAACTCAACAAACACGCTAAGCGCACCGATTTTCTTGGCAACAGGCTTTTTCCTTCTTGTCTGATCAGTATAATGGACTGGAATCAGGAGGGACACGCATTCGCCAGCCGCTTGGCACGCGAGATGCGAAATGGAATTTACTTGTCTTGGGGAATAACAATGAATAACCCATTCCAATTGCATAGCAGCTCGTCAATCAGCTCGTCACCCAAACATCTTCTGCTAATGGCAGTCGCAGCTTTTTCTTTGGCCTCATGCCGGCCCGCAGTTGACGATAGGCCGCCAGTATCCACAGCATCACAGACAACGGTGGAGAACACTCAGACCCTTTCGCAACCCAGTCAATACAGCGGATTCAGCGAACCACTCTACGATGGCTATGACATGACTTCGCAGTACATTCCGATGCGTGACGGCACACGCATCGCAATCGATATCTTTCGCCCCTCAGTAGATGGCGAAATAGCAGAATCGCCTCTCCCCGTGCTATGGATGCATACACCCTACAATCGGCGCAACTACCGAGGGGGGCTGACTGCGGAGAATTATCCCGGCAAAGCGTTGCGTCTGTCCGCATATGGGTATGTTGTAGCAGTGGCGGATTTCCGCGGACTCTTTGCGAGTTTTGGTGAGAATGCCGGCTACAATCGCGGCGAGTGGCAAGATGCAGCACGCTTCGATGCCTATGACATCACTGAATGGCTCGCGGAACAGCCGTGGAGTAACGGCAATATCGGAATGTGGGGGTGTTCGGCAACCGGAGGTAGTCAAATGCAAGCTTTGACAGTAGCTCCGCCGAGCCTGAAAGCCGTCTTCCCAATGAGTTGCGAATGGGACGTGTATCCATTCGCTAACTACGGGGGCATGGCGCCTCCTGAAGGTGTCCCGACTCGCATCATGCGCGGCGGCGCGAGAGAAGCACGCGACCGACTTGCGGTAGCTGTTGATGGTGATGTGAACGGTGAGTTACTCGCTGCCGCGGTGGCCGAGCACGCTAACAATATTGAAACGGCTGGCTATACACCTTTTCGCGACAGCATCGCTGAGAACTTTGCCAGCGAATGGTGGCTGAAGAGCAGTCCATTTCAATACAAGGAGACCATAGAAAGTTCAGGGATCGCTATCTACACTGCTGCGAATCTGGATGAAGAAGGTCCCGGCTATGGCCCCGCTTTTACCCTCAACAACCTCAGTAATCCGTTGAAATTTGTCCTCGGCCCGGCAACGCATTGTGACTGGACCACCGTCGAGGCAGAGACTGGGTTCGATATTCTGGTAGAAGAACTGCGCTTCTTCGATTACTGGCTGAAGGGCATCGAAAACGGCGTCATGGATGAGGACGCTGTCACTTATTACACCTACAATCTGGACACCAGTAGCATCGGCATTCCTGGCTGGCACACTGCGCCAAGCTGGCCATTGCCGCAACAAGAGCTAACTGCTTTTCCGTTGTCAACAAATGGGCTGCAAACTAGTACTGCAGAGCCCGGTTCGGCGACCGTGACCGTAGACTACGAAATCGATAATGACAACTTTTGGGAAAAGGGCCTGCAGTTTACAACTGCCCCATTATCAGAAGATGTGCAGATCACTGGTCACCCTGTACTGCGGTTGTGGCTGTCCAGCACTGCTACTGATGCGGATGTAATAGCACGCATTGACGATGTAGCGGCCGACGGCACGACTACCTACCACACAGTAGAGGGAAGACTACGTGCCTCACTGCGCGCAACTGAAGAAGCGCCCTATAACAATCTTGGCTTGCCCTGGCACCCGTTTACGGAAGAGTCACAGCAAGCATTGGAACCGGGCGTTCCTGCGTTGTTGGAATTCGATTTCTATATGATTTCAAACGTATTCAAAGCAGGGCATCAGATTCGTCTTACTCTGAACTTTGCAGATCAGCGCGCAACGGAACGGCTGGAGCCAGCGCCACTTGTCAGCGTGTATTTCGGTGGTGAGCAGGCATCGGAGTTAATTTTGCCCGTCATCCCTCTCTGAGCTGATCTATAGCGAAATTGGCGAAGCACGTGTCTGGGAGACTCTTATGGAAGTCCTTACGGTCTCGCTAGAAGATGATTTGGCGCAGCTTGTCGCGGATATCAATGCTGCATCATGGGACGAAGCAAATGAAATGTGTGCTTATGACGTTCCCGGCTTGCGTGACTATCTACAGCGCCAGGATAACGTATTCATAGCCTGCTACGAGAGCAGTGCCGCAGGGAGAAGTCTGCTCGGGATCGCATCTGCTCGCCTGCAACTGAAACCCTATGGTAATGAGTTATGGCTCTATGTCGATGAAGTGGATGTTTGCGAGGACCAGAGACGGCGGGGAGCGGGCAAGTTGATGATGAGCGCGCTGCGCGATTTTGCCCAGACCAGGGGCTGTGAAGAAATGTGGCTTGGTACCGAAGTTGAGAATGATTCGGCCAATGCGCTTTATAAGTCACTTGACCCGGACGATGTCGCACAATTCATCGGATATACCTACGAAACCGATCAATAGCAGCCATGGGTGTTGCGCAGGGAACTGAGGCTGGGCAGGTATCGCCACAGCGAACAACAGGGAAGAATAATGAGAAACCTAGAATCGTATAGTCGCCTCAAATGGCTGCCACAGTGTGCAGGATTCACGCTATTGCTACTGCTGAGCAATCCTCTCCTCGCACAGGAATGTGATCGTAATTGTGTTCTGGTGACGGTGAATGACTATGTCACCGCGCTGATGGCACACGATCCCACGTTAGTTGATCTTTCTGCCAATCCCCGCAGCACAGAGAACGGACGCGTTGTCGCGATCGGTGATGGCATCTGGACGAGCTTGGCAAGCCAGGGTGGCTACAGGCAGACCTTTGTCGACGAGGGACTCGAGAGTGCTGTTTTCTTTGGTGCATTCCAGGAACATACTGAGGCTGGTGAAGCGCGATTGCTACTGGCCATTCGCTTTGCATTCAGCAATGGCAAGATTACGGAACTGGAGCATATGCTCTCGCGACCAGATGAGCGTAACCGCCTCATCGATCGACACTCGCTCAGCGGTCCGAATCCGGTCTACGAACAGATTCTACCCACCGCACAGCGCCGTAGCCGCGACGAACTCATTGCGGCAGGCCATGCCTACTTCGATGGTATCGCCAACAGCACGGATGCAGGCGTGCCCATGGACCCCTATTGTCATCGCCGTGAAAACGGCGTGACCCTGCTGAGCAATCCTGAGCCTGAAAACCAGGCCTGTCCTACCGGATTTGCACGCTTCGCCTATATCACGGACATTCGCGACCGACGAGTCGCCGTGGTCGATACGGAGCGCGGGCTGGTCTTGCTGTGGGCGTTTTTCGATGTCCCGGGAAACGTTGATGTGAGCGGCGACAGCGGACCATCCGATGTAGCCGGCAACGATCAGCCGGCACTGGATACACGCCGCCTGCCACGCAGCCTGTACATAGCCGAGCTGTTCCGCGTCGTCGATGGCAACATCCGCGAGATTGAAGCCATTATGTACAATCTGGATTTCGGCAGCCGCTCCGGTTGGGAATAAATATTGGGGACACTCATTACTTAGTAACTTAGTGGCGCTTAAGTTACTAAGTAATGAGTGTCCCCTACTCTAGAGAGCCCCTACTTTTGGGAGTAATTGATGGCAGTACATGATTCACCGGTAATTATTGCCGGCGCTGGGCCGGTTGGCCTGACTCTGGCGATGTTGCTGAAGGCACAAGGGCAGGAAGTTCTGCTGTTTGAGGCCGTCAACGAGCTCAAGCCCCTGGGCGTTGGCATTAATCTGTTGCCTCATTCTGTGCGCGTATTGGATCAGCTTGGTTTGACTGCTGCGCTGGATGGCATCGCGATTCGTACGAGCGCCCTGCACTATTACAACAAGTTTGGTCAGCAAATCTGGGCTGAACCTCGCGGCCAGAAGGCGGGATACAAATTCCCCCAGTTCTCGATTCATCGCGGCGAGTTGCAAATGTTGCTGTTCAATGAAGCCGTGAAACGACTCGGCAGCAGCGCAATCAAAACTGCCCATCGACTCGAAAACTGGGAAGAGACTGCAGACGGAATTCGCGCCTTCTTTGCTACCCATGATGGCACTGTTGAAGTCGACGGCTGCTGCTTGATCGCTGCGGACGGAATCAACTCTACTGCACGCCAACTTTTGTATCCTGATGAGGGCGGCCCGATCTATGGCGGCCGCATACTGTGGCGCGGAGTCACGCGCATGGAGCCCTTTCTTGATGGCACGAGCATGTTCATGGCCGGTCATCAGGATTGCAAATTTGTTGCTTATCCGATCCGGGAACTGGAAGCAGGTCAGCGACTCGTCAATTGGATAGCCGAATTGAGTGTGCCTGACTATAAGCAGGATATGCAGGACTGGAATCGTCAAGTTGACATTGACGTGTTCAGAAAGCCATTTTCAAGTTGGGATTTCGGCTGGCTCAATGTCCCGGATGTCATTGAGCATTGCGAGCATGTCTTTGAATTTCCTCTCTCGGATCGTGATCCACTCCCGCAGTGGAGCTTCGGCAACATGACCTTGATTGGTGACGCCGCGCACCCGATGTATCCCATTGGTTCCAATGGCGCGTCACAGGGCATACTGGATGCGGAGAAACTAGCCATGGAATTGGCAGGCCAGGATTCCATCACCACTGCATTGGCAAATTTCGAGGCTGAGCGCAGGCCAGCGACGGCCAATATTGTTCTCTCGAATCGCAAGAATGGCCCTGAACAGGTAATGCAGATAGCGGAAGAGCGTGCTCCGCAGGGTTTTAGCGATATTGAACAAGTCATCCCACGCGAAGAATTAGAAGCAATCGCCGCACGCTACAAACAAACGGCGGGATTCAGTATTGAGGCTGTCAATGAAAAATAAATTCGTCTTACTCCTGCTCGCTCTGACATTGCCACTGCAGGCACAGGAATTCGTTCGCTCGGATGTCACCAATCTTACGACTGAACTGGTTATGGAGCTACATGTGCAAATCGGGGCGCCGGTATCGATCGGCGAGAGCGATCTGGGTAATCGGCGCTATATCCCCATCACTGGAGGCACGTTTTCAGGCAAGGGCATGCGCGGCGAAGTGCTTGAAGGTGGAGCAGATTGGCAATTGGAACGGCCCGACGGGGTACTGGAGATTCATGCCATTTATTCAATTCGTACCGATGACGGCGCGGTGATCGCCGTAGACAACCAGGGCATTGCCATCGATCTGCCGGCAGAAGAAAATTCTGACGCCATTCGCTACACGCGCACCACACCAGAGTTTGCTGCTCCGTTGGGAAAGTATGATTGGTTAAACAAACGAATCTTCACTGGCACAATTACTCCAGTGTTGTCTGAAGGCAAAGTGATTATCCGAGTCTTTGAATTGCAATAGCAGTTACTTAAGGAAGCACGGCAGGAAGCGCAGGAGAAAGCGCAGTAGGAACTGCAATTAGAAGAACAGAAGCAAACCCGCTCAGCTAGAAGTCGCATTATGACAAGCTCAAACCGCACAATGAGGGCCGCAGTATGGACCGCGTATGGCGCGCCAGAAGTACTGCAGCTCAGCAACGTTCCCAAACCCGAACCTGAAGCCAATCATGTCCTCATCAGGATCATGGCGAGCACGGTTTTTGCCGGTGACTCTGAACTGCGTCGCTTCGATGTGTTGCCCATGTTTCGAATACCATTGCGGTTGGGTTTGGGAATTCGCAGGCCGAAGCGTTTCAATGTGCTCGGGCAGGAATATGCAGGCATCGTGGAACGGGTTGGAGAACAGGTCACACGATTCAAACCGGGTGATGCGGTGTTTGGTCCGTCTCCGAATGGTTTTCGCTGCAACGCCGAATACATCTGTTTGAAGGATTCCGACCCGATCGCACTGAAGCCCGACAAACTCAGTAATGCGGAGGCGGCTGCGCTTTGTGTTGGCGGCCTGAATGCACTGCATTTCCATCGTCTGGGCAATATTCAACCGGGACAAAAAGTGCTTTTCGTCGGTGCCGGGGGGAGTATCGGAACAATTTCATTACAACTGGCGAAGCTTGCCCGCGCAGAGGTCACGGCAGTTGACGTGGGTGATAAGCTCGAGCAGCTTACACAACTCGGTGCCGACCATGTTATCGACTATCAGCAGGTTGACCTTGCCGGCACTCGTGAACGATATGACCTGATCTTCAATGTTCATGCGAAGAGCAGCTTCGCAACCGGCCTCAAGCTGCTTGAGAGACGCGGCCGGCTGCTCATTATGAACACTTATTTTATGCAGATGATTGCGGGATTGTTCGTCAACCTGTTCAGCACCAAATCCGTCAAGCTGGGGTTCGCAGGATATCGTAGCGAAGATCTGGATTATCTGGCCGAGCTGGTTGCGACCGAAAAACTGCGAGTCGTCATTGACTGTGAGTATCCACTTGAAGAAATAGTGGCTGCCCATCGCTATGTAGATAGCGGTGTAAAAACTGGCAGCCTCGTTATTCTTAATCAGGCTAGTGAGTCCTAATCTGTCGGGTTATTCGCCCGTATAAATCGCACAAGCGCATCACCGAAAAGCGGGTCACGTGGCGCCTCTATATGGTTTCGGCCCGGGATTACAACATATTTGAAATCCTTTAATTCTCGCCACATCCTGTGGGTCTTGGCCAATGGCCTGTCGTTGCCGCCATTGAGGGCGAGGACCGGGAAATCTATCGCGGTCAGATCAACTTCGGGGTTCGGTTCCGGTGCGCCATTTGGTGCTCCGCGTGGCACACCGCGCGCATCCAGCGGCATAGCGCTACTCGGAGCGGCACTATTATCAACAGCATCGAGTGCCGGTGGCTCAGCCGATCCATCCACCGGAGTCCTGCCCTGCCATGCGGGTGTTTCCCGAATGCCAATTCCCATGATCGATGCGGTAATAAATCGCTCGGGCGCAATTTTCAACACACCGGTGGTCGTAGCACCGCCCATGGAATAGCCGCCGATGTGAGCTTGCTCGAAACCGAGATAGTCCATGAACTCAATGATGTCGTTAATCATGGTGCCATCGCTGTCAGCCGGGCTTGGACCGGTATCGCCATGCCCGCGCATGTCGATAGCGATGACGCGATTGCTCGCCGCCAACTTCTGTCCGATGCCGGTGTTGAACCAGTTACTCACTGCGGACGAAGTGAACCCATGAATCAGGATGACAGGAACACCTTCACCTTGTTCGACATAGTGAAAGTCAGTGCCGTCAGAGCCAGTCCAGCGATGATCGGACCAGGTCTGCACCGCTTCTGTCCGCGGTGGTAGTGGCGCTACCTCTTGCGCCACCCCGGACTGCTCAACTCCAAACACGCCGAGAAGGCCCAACAGCACAGATCGTCCAAATAATTTGTTCATGATTCCATTCCTCGATAGGCGCAAAACTGGGGACACTCATTACTTAGTAACTTAGTAGACTAGTAAGCAAGTGAATCATTCTGCCAGGCATCGCCGCGGTGGCAGCGCTAAGTTACTAAGTAATGAGTGTCCCCAAGTTGAGCTGTTAAGTTACTAAGTAATGAGTGTCCCCTGTTTAGAGAGCGGTGTCGTAGTTGGCTGTGGTGTGGGCTCGGACGTCGTCTTCGCTGTGTCCGCCCAGTAATTTGATGAGTGTCAGCTTGCCGGCGCGGAACTCAAACACCGCCATCTCGGTCACGATCATGTCTACAGCGTTCGGCGCAGTGAGCGGTAGCGTGCATTGGGGAACGATCTTGGCTTCGCCGTCCTTGTTGCAGTGGGTCATCGCGATGATCAGTTTGTTAGCCCCTGCCGCCAGGTCCATCGCGCCACCCACGCCGAGTACCGGTTTGCCGGGAACGGCCCAGTTCGCAATATTGCCCTGCTCATCGACCTGTAGGCCGCCGATTACCGAGACATCAATGTGGCCACCACGAATCAGCGCGAAAGAGGTAGCACTGTCGAAATAGCTGGCTCCGGGGAGTGCTGTCACCGGCACCTTGCCCGCGTTGATCGGGTAGTCCATTGCGCCGCCCGACGTAGGTGCCGGTCCGACTCCCAGCATCCCATTCTCGGAATGCAGCGTGATGCCCATGTCCGGAGTGATCAAATCGGCTACCAGTGTCGGGATGCCTACGCCGAGATTCACAACCTGACCCGGTTGCAGGTGTTCAAGCGCTGCCTCGGCTATGATGCGCCGCTCTTCGTCTGCATCGCGTGAGGCGGGACTCACTGTGGCTGACGATCCCAGCATTTCCGGAGTGAGTTTCACCTCCACAAGATAGTCGACGAAACAGCCAGGCGTGTGCACGAAATTGGGATCCAGCTCGCCGACTTCAACAATCTCTTCCACCTCCGCAATAACCAGGTCTGCCGCCGTTGCCGCTGCCTGATTAAAATTGTTCTCGGTGAGCCGGTACTGCAGATTGCCCGCCTTGTCTGCTTTCCATGCGCGAATAACTGCCACGTCGGCGCGGATGGGCTCGATAAACACCATCTCCCGGCCATTGATGACTCGTGTTTCCTTGCCTTCTGCCAGCATTGTTCCGGCGGACGTGGGAGTAAAGTAGCCGCCGATGCCCGCGCCACCAGCACGTATCGCCTCTGCCAGATCGCCCTGCGGAATGAGTTCAACTTCAATTTCGCCTGCCTCGTAGGCCTTCACCACTTCACGGTTGCTGGTAAAAAAAGAGCCAATTGCCTTTTTTATTTGTCCGGCGCGCAACATCATGCCACCACCATAACCCGGTTCACCGACATTGTTACTGATATAGGTAATGCCCCGAATATCAGTTTTGGATAACGCTTCCAGCAAACTGACCGGATAGCCGGTCAGGCCAAAACCACCTACGATCATCGACTGATCGGACTTCACCAGGCTTGCAGCCTGAGCTAACGATACAACTTGAGCGGGCATTGATTACTTTAAAACCTCAACAACGTCTGCAGAAAACTGCGTAATATTAAATCGACTCTGTCCGTCGTAGCCACGGCGCACAACAAGCAGATCCTCGGAGGGAATGATGACAGACCAGTTGCCCTGCCCACCAGCAGGAGAATACGCGTCTTCCGGTAAGCCATTCATGCCGCCGTACAGCCAGAATTGTGCACCGTAGCCAGCTCCCGCCGCAGGTTGCGCCGGGCCAGGTGTCGCCACATAGTCAGCCCATTCCGCCGGGAAAAGCTGCTCTCCAAGCCAGTTGCCCCGATTAAGATACAGCAGTCCAAAACGAGCAAAATCGCGCGCCGTACTATAGGTCTGACCTGACATGAGAAAATCACCATTCCAGTCGCTGGATGGCGTTGTGCGCGTCATGCCGATCTTCCAGAACAATTCGCGAAACGGAAATTCCCAATACTCGGCATCGTTACCGATGTGCTCACGTAATGCACGGAGAAACAACATCGTATCGGGTGGATTGTAGAGAAAGCGCTCGCCAGGCAGTGTGTGCAGGAAATTGCTGGCCGCTCGACCTGCGACAGTCGTGCCATTGGAGTAGATGTCGGCTTGCGGGCTGCCATTGCCTTCACCATAGAGCCCGCTACTCATTCGTAACAAATGTTCAATGGTGATATTGAATCGAGGATCTTCCTCCCGGCTCCACGCCTCGAGTATTCCCTCGGCTCGAATATCGATTCCATAGTCCGCAGTGGCAATACCAATCAGGGTCGACGCAAAGCTCTTGGCTGCCGAATGTGTTTGTGCAGCCTTGTGCTGGTCAAAGCCAAGCGCATACTCCTCAGCGACGATCTTGCCGTTCTTCACGACAATGATTCCCCAGCTCGTCCCCCCATAGGTATTGCCATCGAATCCTGCACCTACCAGCTCATCAAGCGCTTGCTGAGTAGCAGCAGGAAGTACCCCTCGCGCATCGCGATCACCCATAGGCCACGCTTGTGCATCGAGATTCGGCGCCCTGAAATCTGCAGCGACCTGGGGCAACAGCGATTTTGATTCGAGGGTCGCGCCAACTGGCAGTTGCGAACAGCCCAATACCGGTCGCCAGATGACATAGCGCGGCGGTAACGCTGAGTCATAGCCGATGGCTACATAGCGCGCTTCCTGGTTGATCTCGGTTGTAAACTGCTCTGCGTAGAAGGGATGCAGGGGAGAATAGAGATCAATGTCTTCCAGAGACTGATTGCCATCCCACAGGCCGCTGCACAGCGCGATCGCGCGGGTTGCCGCCGCTGATGATGCGAAGTAGCGATCGGTATCGGGACGCCCTCTGCCGAGGCCAGTTGGGCGCTGAGCACTGGCTGCCTCACCTTGCGATTCTTGCGCCAGCACGGGAAATGCCGCACTGACAGCGTAGCAGCACAGCAGTACTCGCATTAATTGCAATCTCTTCAACATCTGATTTCTCCGGTCGATGTGAGCTCGTGCAGTCTTGGGACAGCGATGATAGCAAAATACAACTTGTAGTCGTGTCTCTTGTAGTCGAGTAGTCGTGTAGCTCGCAATCGCGTCTCTACTGACTGAAAGGCGCTGACCAGATTCTCTGCTGCAAATTCATTGCTCCGAAATCAGAACGCTGACAACACTCGCCCTACACTTCAAATTACTGCTCTCCTGAAGGCATACCTGCTGACCTCACTTTATAGCAGAACGACTGCTCGATAAATCATTATGAAATAGTAGAACAATCGGTGTACGCGGTGACTATCCAATGCAATTTACCGCCCTGCAATTGACTGCCCTGCCCACTCGCGATAGAAAGGGCTTCCAGCCCACACGACCGGATACAATAATGACAACACCGCTGATGAACCGCCGCCGATTTCTTCGCCATTCCTTCCAGCTTGCTTCCGCTTCAGGTCTGCTGTTGCCCGCCCGACTCGGTTTTGGCCAGGAAGCCACAGTCGATGCGGAAACCCGGTTCGGCGCAGTACGCGGGCAGCGCCTCAACGGCGTAAATGTGTTCAAGGGCATTCCCTATGGTGCGAGCACGAGCGGTCGCAATCGCTTTATGCCGCCGCAGGATCCCAGCCCCTGGCGTGAATACCGTGAGGCTTTCAATTACGGGCCCGCCGCCCCACAGAGCAATCCGTCGTCCGGTCGCCAGCAAGATGGCAATGAGAGCGAAGACTGTCTGGTACTTAATGTGTGGACGCGTGGCATCAACGATGGAGGCAAGCGACCTGTGATGTTCTGGTGTCATGGCGGCGGCTTCACCTCGCTATCTGGTTCATCACCCCTGTACGACGGCACCAACCTCGCACTGCGCGGTGACGTGGTCACGGTCACCATCAATCACCGCCTGAACATGCTCGGCTTTACGCACTTCGGTGAAATGGACGAAGACTTTGCTTCCTCCGGCACAGTCGGTATGCTGGATATTGTGCATGCGCTGAAATGGGTCCGCGACAACATTGAGAACTTTGGCGGCGATCCCGATCGCGTCATGATCTTTGGCGAGTCCGGTGGTGGACGCAAGGTGGCCACGCTGCTTGGCATGCCCGAAGCGAAAGGCCTGTTTCACGCCGCCGTGATCGAGAGTGGCGCAACACTGCGCCTGCCCGAAGCCGATCGCGCCGACACGCTCGCCGAAATGCTGTTACAGAACCTCAATATTGAGCGCAACAATGTGCGGCAGATTCAGGATATTCCCTTGCAAGAACTCATGAACGCCTATTTCGAAGTGTCCGCCTCAGCGCCGGAAACTGGTGGTGGAAGCTTCGCCCCGACGCGGGAAGGCGTACAGATCCCATACCATCCCTTCTGGCCAGAGGCCTCACCAGTGAATCCGGACGTGCCAGTAATCGTCGGTGCCAATCGCACCGAGATGACTTACTTTGCGCCGGAGGCAGATTTCGCTATGGACGCCGCAACCATGCGCGAGCGCGTGGCCCGCATTGTCGGAGAAGAGCACGCCGATCAGGTGATTGAGGTGTATCGCGATACGAATCCTGATGCCTCTGCTGCGGAGATTTATTTCCTCGTGTTCAGTGACCAGAGCTATGTGATGCCTTCGATCACCATCGCCGAGCGCCGTGCAGCACTCGGTGGCGCTCCGACCTATCTGTACTACCTAACCTGGGAGTCACCCGCCGACGACGGCCGCATCATGAGCCCGCACACGCTGGATATCCCACTCATCTTCGACAACGTAAACGTCTCACGCCTGACGCGCGGCAGTGAAGCCGCTCACGCGCTCGCGGATAAAGTGAGCGACACCGTTATCAATTTTGCTCGCACAGGCGATCCCAATGTCGGCAAACTACCAGACTGGACGCCCTATGAAAGCAACAGCCGCTACACCATGGTGCTGAACGACGACAGTGCAGTACTCAGCGATCCCATCGCTCAGCGCAGGGAAGTCATGCAGGGAATACTCAACCTGTAGTGTCTCGCGCGGCAAACGAATTGGTTGATTGCCCTCGATTCTCGTCGATCCAGGCCAGCGCAACGTTCCTGATCTCAGTGAGAAAAAGGCAGAAATCCTGACGGCCATGGAGGCCGCCAGGAGGTAGGCATAGCTGCCAAGCTCTTGCGCCTGAATCGGCAGGCCTAGTCGGGCCTGTCGGGCGAGTTGGATCGGTCGTGATGTGTGACCTGTCCCAGTCCTCCCGCATCGCCCCAGTTTCCGGCTTTCCAGATGCGAATACTCATGCCACGGGTTTCTGAAATGAGCGTGCCGTCCGCAGTGAAACGCCAGTAACCGTTGAGCACGTGCGCCTTGTCGTGGGTAGCGTGCACAACCAATGGCCGATCGGGGCGCAATCGCGTGTAATCGTATTCACCAACGGTGCCCCCGGCCAAAGCCACGAATTCGTCCAGTCGTGTATTGAATGCCCCGGTTCCCGTGTCTGCTGTCACTTCCGAGACGCTAAGCCGGGAAGTTACTCCGCTGACGCGCCAGCCCTGCATCGGATCGTTGTCGCGAGCATTCTGTGAACGGTCGCGAGGCCCATAGCCAAAGTTAACACTGGCACGGCGCGTACCGACCGGCAATTCAGGTTCGTAGGAACCACGCCCTGCGCTGCGGTCGTTGAGCAGCGCCTCATCACGATAGCCGAAAGCGGAGAGGTAGCCCTGTCCACCGATGCGATCTGCCATTTCTGCATCAGGATACTCATTGTCTTCGTAGCCCGCTTCGTGCCAGATCGTAGAAATCAATTGAATGGCCCAGCGGCCATCATTGTTGGTGACTGAATACACTCCCTCGCAATCGAAGAGCTTGAAGCCCTGTGCGTTGTAGCGCGTATACGCGAGTGAGAACACACCTCCCACAGGGCAATAAAGGTGTACATCTACACCCTCCAACAGATCATAGGAGTCTGCCGCGATCTTGGTATACCCCGCGCCCGTTGCATTGAGGCTCGGTGGTGGATTGTTGATAAAATCCGCGCGCGTTTCGAAAACCAGTGGCTCGATGTCTTCATAGATTGCGAAGGGGAAATGCAGTGTGTCTGCTATCGCCGCCACATCGCGCTGATTCAATGCGGTAAAGAAGGCGATGACCAGACGCAAGCCCTCGGTCACTGGCTCCGTAAAGGAAACCGGGAAGCGTGAGTCCAATTGGGCGCCCGGTAACAGGTTATCCGGCCTCGCGAAATCGTATTGGCCCTGTGCAAAGGCCTGCCGGCCGATTCCTCCAGCCGCAAGACCACCCACGGCCCCGAGTGCGCCGAGCCGCCCGGCGGTACCGAAAAATCGGCGCCGGGAAGGCAGCTCCGGTGCGTTGTCTGCTTGCTTCTTGTTGTCGTTCTTGCTCATGGGTTTGACCATGCTCAACCTCTCGCTAGTGTCATTATTATTTTTGTTTCCAGGCATTTCTTGCCTGTTCAAGGCACTCACATTCACGCTCACATTCACGCTCACATTCACGCTCACATTCACGCTCACATTCACGCTCACATTCACGCTCACAGCTGACTGCCAGACTGCCTTGTACTCACAGCTTGGCATTGAATTCACTTTCTATGCAAGCCGGTGACTGCGCGCCGTCATGCCGACTGACTGCTCAAACAAGGCCCACAATGCGGCACATGCGAGCAGCGAGCTTCGATTCACGTGTTGCTTAAAATTCGAACACCCCCTGCGACAGGCATCCAATATCGAATGAACGTTCTATATATAATCGGGCGACTCAGACATTGTTTCGAACTCTGAATTTTCTCTGCATCACAATTTCCTACATTTCATTCAATAATTACCTTTATGGCGCTAAATATCTGGACAGCCTTCCCCCTCACCCGTTAAATTCCAGCAGTGGAATGATCAGTTAACAGGCACCATAGAATGCTTGATAGTCATTCCTGCTACACAACAGCAATAAAATTCCAGGCTCTGTCAACTCACCCACTCACGAGCCAGGCAAATAAGCAGTCCATCTGCGCAAAACAAAAATGCCAAGGGAGCAAGCCATTGAAACTCAAAACAATTTTCTCTGTACGTCAATCCATTCTATTAGGACTCGCTATCGCCGCAGCCAATGCGGCGCTCGCACAGGAAGCCACTCCACCGGAGGGCGAACTGGAAGAGGTCGTGGTCACGGGTTCCTTCATCCGCAATAGCCAGTTCACCAACGCCTCTCCTGTCGTCAGCATCGGTCAGGACGACCTCCTGCAATCCGGTGCCGCAAATCTGGGCGAATACATCCGCGATCTGCCGTTCATGGAGAACATCGACGTGGTTGCCAGCGTACTCGATGCGCAGGACGGCCAACAAGACTCCAACTCCGCCCGCTTCAATATCCGTGGGCTGGGCGTTGAAAGTACGCTGACCCTGCTGGACGGATCGCGCTCGGTAAACGAGGGCGCCGTTGCGGGACTCTTGCCACAGATCGCCCAACGCTCGGTAGACCTCGTACTGGACGGAGGTGCAGCACTCTATGGCGCTGATGCCGTTGCAGGCGTTGCCAACATCATCCCCTATAGAACCTTCGAAGGCCTGCGCATGCGTACCTACTACAAGCGCACACAGCCTGGCGACATGGAACAATCGACGTTCGAAGTCATGACAGGACTCAGTTTCAGCAACGGGCTGAGCTGGGTCGGCGCACTGGAGGCGGGTCGGCGCTCGGCACTCACCGTAGCTGAGCGCCCCGAATATCTCGCCATCTCCGACCAGGACTCTACAACCAGTAACCCTGGCACCTACACAGTGGGCTTTGGTACCCAACGCGATCCGGATTGCGGCGCGTTCAATACCGGCGCGGAGAATCCTGGCGCGGAAGGCTCCTTTCCGTCGGGCACTGAAGGCGTATTCCTGATTGGCTCATTCGCGATTCCCACCTGCGAAGGGCAATTCGGTGAATTTCAGGACTATGGTCGGCCGTCGGTGAACTACACTGCCTACAATAATTTCACCTGGGAAGTGTCACCGGCGCTGGAACTCGGTTTCATGATGACGCACAACTACCGTGAGTCGCGCCTGATTTCATCTCCGTCCTCAGCCATGTCGACATCGAACCGCGGTTTGCTCGTCGTCCCTGCCAGCCATCCTGCGAACCCATTTGGTCGCAGTGCAACGATTCGTTCCTGGCGCCCCTTGCTCAAGGCGGGTACTGCGCCGAGCCATATCGGCGGCAACGGCTACGCGCGGACACCCTTTCCCTACTACACTGATACCTATCGTCTCTCGGCGGTTTACGATATTGCCGACTCAAGCTGGCAGGGTCGCTCCTATGTCGGTTATCAACAGTATCGCCGCAGAACAGAAGGCTACTACTGGTCCATCTCGCGCATTCAGGAAGGCCTGGAAGGACGCGGCGGCCCGAGCGGCAACGAATACTACAATCCCTTTGGTTCCGCTGATCCGCGTTCTCCCAACTACGTGGTCGGCGTTACAGACAATAGTCAGGAATTGATGGACTGGCTCGTCATAGAAAATGCCTACGAAACCAATCGCACGCGCCTCAAGTACTTCGAGACAGTGTTCGATGGCGACATCATCGATATCCCAATGGGCACGATACGTGGCGCCTTCGGCTTCCAGCTGCGAGGAGTTCGCGATTGGGATTACAACAATCCAGCCGACTTTTCTCGTGATGACGTAGCCACGGCTACTACGGTCTATATCAGCCCGACAGAATCGCGCGACTCCAGCGTGCGTTCCGCATTTGCCGAAGTCGAGGTGCCGCTGCTGAATGACTCGGCAATTGGTAATCTTGGACTCGTTGCTGCCGCGCGCTATGAGGACTTCTACACACTCGGATTCGAAACCGCAAAACCCAAGATCTCTCTGATCTGGGAGCCTTCCGACACAGTGGCAATTCGCACGAGCTATGGCGAGAGCTTTCTCGCGCCATCGCCGAGCCAACTCCGCGCGGCAACCATCGAGAACTGTACCGCTATACCCGATGACGACCCCGATCCGGTTACCGGATTGTCCATGCGCGACGCGCCAAGCTGCCTGTCCGGAAACCCGAATCTCACGGCAGAGGAATCCGATCTGTGGAATATCGGTGTTAGCTGGCAGCCGACCGATGAGCTAAGCATCGACCTCGACTACCAACAGATCGAGTACTACGACAAGATCGAGACGCTGGTCAGTGATGAAGTGACGTTGGTGCAGTTCTATGACTTCCTGGCAGCGACCAGCTTCACTGAGGACAGCTACGACACCAGCAACCCGGCACATGTTGCAGAGGGTCGTGCCTGGGTAGTGGCTAACCCGCACCCGCTGGTAGCACGTGACAACGCCGGCGATGTCCTGGCAATCATTCGTGCGCCAGTGAATTATGCCGTGCAGAAAGTGAACGTGTTCAATCTGCGAGCGCGATATGGTTTTGAAGTCGCAAACACGGGTCGCTTCTCGCTCTCGCTGGGAGGCAACTATTACGACACCTGGGAATATCAGCAGACACCCACAGCACCGTTTGTCGATGCGCTGGGCTATTCCAACTCCACCACGGGCTTCGCGCCACCCATCGCCAAGTTCCGGTTTAATCTGGGACTTAGCTGGTTCAGCGGCAATCATTCAGCGAATATTACTACACGATATACCGATGACATGATCTACGATCAGGACACGCTCACCGTCGGCTACAACGTAGGCGACATTACACACATCGATTCGTTTACCAAAACCGATGCGCGCTATTCCTATAGCTTCAATGACTGGTTTAGCACCGAGGGTCGCCTGACTGTTGGTATCACCAACCTGTTTGATCATATGCCGCAGCTATTGCCGCAGCGTAATGGTCTTGAGAGTCGCATCGACGATCCCTTCGGCCGCCAGCTCTATCTGTCGATGGATTTCGATCTGGATACACCCTGGAACTAGTCAGTTACCGGGTTGGCATTGGTTAAAAACGGCGGCCACTGGCCGCCGTTTTCGTTTTGTCATCCGCTGTGCATAACTATGGCTTGCATCCCAGCACCCGATCCATTCCCTGAACCAATGTGCAACTTGAGCTCGAAATTGCCTGCACTTTCTTCAATCACAGACAACTGCGCCGTGGCTTGCGTTGCATCCGATTCCCTGACCCAGGTGCTGTTCGCACTCACTTTGCCCATGGCTGAGGAATCGAGTAACCAACCCTGTGCTTCGAGCTGGCTTGTAAAATGGCTATTGATTTCCTGTAGCGTACGCTCAATGGAGAGCAGCGCCGAGAAATCGGACTCCCTGGATCCACCGTGATAACTACCAGGAGAAAAACTAAATCGTTCAGTAGTTTCACTCGGCACGGGGATAAGCAAACGAGGAACCGGTACGCCACCGAGGCCCATCGACGAGTTACCCTGTGCGTGTGCTAGTTGTGACTGTTTCGCCTGCGCGATGAGCTGCGCGCAACTCATTCTCCGGCCACTACGATTCAGCGAGCGCGTGAATACAAAAAACTGCTCCGCATTCCTGCTAAAGAAGTTGAAACTGAGCTGACCGAATTGTTCGTGGCAATAGTGTCTGTATTGCGGCTCAGACTGATTGGGGTGCACAAAACCGATTTCGAGTGGCACCGGGTAGTGCACCGGTATCGCCAACCAGTCGTTTGCGAGCAGGGCATCATTCAGCTTCTCCAGCCCCGCCTCAAGTGGCAGCGCAGTCTCCAGCACTACCCTTTGCTGACCGGAAAACTCGGCACTGGCAAGGACAGCAAAGTCTTTTGGAAGCGCCAGCGGAGGAAAACTTTCCGCAAGTCCTGCCGTGACCCGAAACGGCGAATTACTTCCGTGATTAAACAATGCCTCGGCTATTCGCAACGGAATGCCCTCTGCAAAATCCTTCTCAGTCATAATTGCTCCTCCGCCAACTCGCTGGAAACTGACAATAGTGCAGCATCTTCACTGCCCGGTCTGTCGGTCATTTTCTGCTTCCTGAAAGAGCCATCCCTGAAAGCAGGCAGTGTTTCTTTCACCGGCTCGACTCACCGGATTAACCAGGAATTGGTTGCAACCAGAAAAATAGGCCACATCAACAAGCACTTCGACATGAACGCAGTGCCATCCACAGTAGGGTGTCTATTGATGCAGTCTTGATCGACCATGGCAGCGCCCCCGCAATGGTCGATTTTCTACGTCGGGCTCGCGTCAGGGAGAGAGGCCCTGCTAGTCGTCGTCGATCTCGATCGGCGTGCCATCGCCATTCAGACCTTCGACTTCATAGCGGCGCCAACCTGCAAGAATTCCCAACAGCCCGTGGTTGCCCTCGTGACAGGCATACTCGTAGATCGGATCCTCGATGCGTCGCAGGGGAAATCGAGCGGACCAAGTCTCGTCCCAGGACCGTGGGTCATCGACTGTGAAATCATAGTCGAGTGTATCGCCATCGAGTCGTCGAATGCGCTCTTCTACTACCGCATCCTGCGAGAGGCCGCGAGGATTGTCGTCATAGAAGAAATGTCGCGTGGTAATCACCAGTGTGTCGCCTTCCCAGCGCGCGATAGAGTCACCATCCCAGCGGCGGATATTGCGCGTCTCATGCTCCGTCGCAAACGGGATAATGCGTGCCCGATGTACCATCTCGCTGAGAATCATCACGTGATCCTCAGTTTGGACAATCTGGATGTTGTTGTTGTAGGAGCCCGGCACAAGCGGAGGACCTGCCCCGTTGCTACGGATACAGCGATCCTGCAGCGTACGTCCTTCGGGCCCCACGCTCAGACGGCGATTCTCTGAGCGAATCGTCGCCCGCTCTTCCCCTGCTGCGTTGAGCACTGGTATGCGCCCGTTGGGTGGATCGTAGACCAGTGAGGTACGGCGATCGGCGATGGTTTCGATGCCTCGCTCATACCAGAATTCATTATAGGAAATGACGCCGGGCGGATAGCCGGCTCCGCCAACCGAATCGATAATCAGATCCCGGTTTTGCCGGCGATTCTCATAAGCCTGCCACTCTTCGGCCTCGGCGGCAGTGAGTGTCGCCTTGTCCGCCAGCTCGGGCGGCCTGTTGAGGGGAGTGAGAGTGCGGTAGGTATAGGTGCCCTGAAGATCGGGTACGCCATGCTCAGTCTGCTGTGCGTGAGCTGAAGCTGCTGCACTCAACATCACCCACAGCATGACGGCATATTGCGACTGCTGTCTGGTCGCCCTGATCTCGCTTTTGTTAACAACTCTGCTTTGCATCGTTGCCTCCTCGTGCTTGTTCTTATCTGCAGACCCGTAGCTTGTCCGGCTCTGCTCTTTTCCTGAGGTGTTGAGACCACAATAACCGCTATTCAGGAACGGTCATTACGTTCATAGTAGTGCCGCGCGCACGATAAGGCCAGCATGAAAGACCATCTGTAATTCCGCACATCCTGACAGAGGGCAATATCCGTGTTAGCGTTAATGCCGCTGCAGTACACACAGTAGATTCCAGGCTTTCAGCACAACAAGAGGATCGGTCATGAGCAAAGTAAGAGTGTTGGTCGGCACGCGCAAAGGCGCCTTTATCCTGACATCCGATGCCAAGCGCAAAAAGTGGCAAGTTGATGGTCCGCATTTTGCGGGCTGGGAGGTCTACCATATCAAGGGCTCACCGGCGGACCCTGATCGTCTCTACGCCTCACAGACTTCGGAATGGTTCGGACAGGTAATCCAGCGATCCAGCGATGGCGGCAAAACCTGGGAACAGCCAGGCACGCCGGCCGGCGAACCAAGCACAGACGAACACGGTATGCCCAAGGGCGAGAGTAACAAGTTTGTCTACGACACCTCTGAAGAAACCGGCAAGCCTTTAACCACTCACCAATGGTATGACGGCACGGCTCACCCCTGGGAGTTCAAGCGAGTATGGCATCTGGAGCCCTCTCTCGATGACCCGGATACGGTGTACGCCGGCGTCGAGGATGCGGCCCTGTTCAAGTCCAGCGATGGCGCCAAGACCTGGCAGGAGATGTCAGGCCTGCGTGGTCATGGCACTGGCAAAGACTGGTCGCCTGGCGCGGGCGGGATGTGCTTGCACACCATTTTGCTCGACTCTTCCAATCCGCAGCGCATGTACGTCGCCATTTCTGCCGCTGGCGCCTTCCGCAGCGACGACGCCGGGCAGACCTGGCAACCAATCAACAATGGCCTTGTGTCCGAATACATACCCGACCCGACGGCAGAAATCGGCCACTGTGTGCATCGCATCGATATGCACCCGAGTCAGCCCAATGTCCTCTACATGCAGAAGCATTGGGACGTGATGCGCAGTGAAAATGGCGGCGAAAGCTGGACCGAAGTGAGCGGTGATTTACCCACAGACTTCGGCTTCCCCATCGCCGTCCATGCGCATGAGCCGGAAACAATCTATGTAATCCCTATTACCAGCGATTCGCTACACTATCCCCCGGAAGGCAAACTACGCGTCTATCGCAGTCGTGGTGGTGGCAACGACTGGGAGGCCTTGACCAATGGACTGCCGCAGGAACACTGTTATGTAAACATTCTGCGCGATGCCATGTGCGTCGACAAACTCGAGTCTTGCGGAATCTACTTCGGCACGACAGGTGGTCAGGTGTACTGTTCGGCAGACAGCGGCGACAACTGGATGGCAATAGTACGTGACCTGCCCCCTGTGCTCTCCGTCGAAGTGCAAACGCTGAAATGACAGGCGGACCAGAAACCAGATGAGCCACTCCGTCCGCGTTTTGCTGCCTTTTCATCTGCAGACCCTGGCGCATTGTGCGCGTGAGGTTACGCTGACAGTCGACGAGTCTGTTTCAGTGCGTTCGGTGGTACGCGCATTGGAAGCCCGCTATCCAATGCTCGCTGGCACGGTAATTGATCATTACACCGGCCAGCGTCAGCCCAAGCTGCGCTTCTTCGCCTGTGGTGAAGATGTGTCGCTCTCTCCTCTGGAAACACCTCTGGCAGAGGGAATCGCGAATGGGACTGAGCCACTGATGATCGTCGGTGCGATATCCGGGGGCTAGGGAGGCTAGTCCTGGTAGTAGCCGGCGGCAGCCATGATCTGCCTACTGACATCGCCCTGCAGATACACCAGCAATTCCCGGCAGGCGATACAGTTCGCGGCGCGCTGCAGCAACGCTGCATCCTGCTGAATCGGACTGTGCAGGGATTGCGGTATCAACCAACCCGAGCCTCTGCTGATGACGCCATTCGCGGTGACTTGGGAGGCTGAAACGAATCCCAGCTCCGCATTGCCCGTGTCCACAAATTGATACGCCTGGGCGATGTTCTCGCCCTGCACCCAGGATGGTCGCGTTTGCTCGGTAAGGGACAGGCTTGCCAGCACTTCCAGTGCGGCACGGCCATACGGGGCCAGCACAGGATTGGCGAGCGCGAGTCGGCGAAAGCTGCCGTCGGACAGCGCCTCCGCGCCGCTGATTTCTCGCTCGGCATCTGCGCTCCAGAGCACCAGTGCGCCTGTTGCATAAGTAAACCGGGATTCGGCGATGGCGTGGCCGCTGGCCACCAGTGCCGACACGCGCTCTTGATCGGCCGAGAGAAAAACCTGAAATGCCGCGCCGTTTCTTATCTGCGCCACGAAGCGCCCAGATGAACCCGAAGCGAGTACTACGCGATGCCCACTCTCCTCTTCAAAGCGCTCTGCAATGGCAGTCATCGGTGCTATGAAATTGGACGCGACTGCCACGAGGATCTCCTCGGCCGCAAGCCGAGAGGACAGGAACGAGCAAACCAGCAAAGCAACAAGCGCTGTAATTACAGACTGCGCACGTCTCCGCACTTCACACCTGTTCCTCATCATTGAATACCGTTCAGCACGACACTATCGATCCGCTGCAAATGCGTTATATATACATTTATATAGCGAACTCTAGCAAAGAGCTTATCCGGAAGCCATCTTCAATCGACAGGAGTGTGAACACGTTGCACGAAAGACGCCGACGCATCCTGTCCCATTGGGAAGAACCATCAGGATGACGCCGGCTGAAGCTTGTCACTAGGCAGCGAATACGATTTCCGCTGCTTTCTTGATTGCCGGACGCTGCTGCATGGCGGCGTACCAGCTGCGGAGCTGTTGATAGGGCCCGAGATCGACCGAGGTAATGTCCTGAATCGTGAACAGGGCATAGGAGAAAGTATCAGCGATCGAAATGCTGTCGCCACAGAGAAACTCGTGCTTGCCGAGGCGCTTTTCTATAGCTGGTATTTGCTTGTCCAACCAGCCCTTCGCTTCCGCAATCGTATCCTGATTGGGCTCTCGATCGAAAAACTTCGGACAAATGATTTCTTCCCAGAAGTGCGTCGCCAGCCAGCGACCGATGTGTACATTCATCATGTCCATTACCGAGTCGATGTCCGCTGCATGTAGTGGATCAGCACTGTAGAGACGGTTGTCGTGGGTACGGGCGAGATAGCGGCAGATGCTTGGACTTTCGGCAATGGTTTGCCCGCCAACCTCCAGAACCGGGACTTTGCTGAAGGGATGTTTGTTTTCGTAATCGGGTGCCAGATTGGCACGCTGCCCCAGGTCCACGAATACATACTCATAATCTGCACCCAGTTCTTCAGCGGTCGCAACGACCTTGAAAGGGTTGAAGGTCGAGTACCCGTAGATTTTCAACATTGGCGGTCTCCCATTGGCTTGGTTGTGGCATTGGCGGCCAGCACGGCGCGTGCCACCCTTATCCGTGTGTTTGCATGACTGCCCGGAAGCAGGTTCCCGATTGGCAGCATTTCAATTTACTTGTAAGATGCAAGTGTCGTGAAGATAGGCCATGCAATTTTATTATGCAAGCACTCTGACAGCGAGTTGCAGTAGCCAGCAGAACCACCAGTCAAAATGGATTAACGCGCCCATGGTAAGTAAAAAACAGCACACACTCCGCTCCAGCTGCCCGGTCGCCTGCGGCCTGGACGCAGTGGGTGACCACTGGACCATGCTGATCGTGCGCGACATGCTGATCATGAACAAACATGAGTACAAGGAGTTTCTCGAGTCGGCCGAAGGCATCTCCAGCAATATACTGAGCGACCGGCTACAGCGCCTGCAGAACAATGGCCTCGTCGCGGCCATCGACCACCCGGACAACAAACGAAGAAAACTGTATTACCTGACCCCTCCGGGAAAAGATCTGATTCACGTACTCGTTGCAATTGCCGGCTGGGCTTTCAAACATCATGACAACTCGGTCACACTGCACGCTCCGGTTGAGCCCCGCAGCGCAGCTGATATCAAAAACTTCATCAACAAGACACTGGCAACGCTGCAACGCTGGGAAGCACATCACCATATCACGCAATAGCTCGTAATTTCTGAGCCGCCACTCAACGCAGACACGCCCGCACTCACCGCGTTACAGAATAGACAACCCTGTCAACGCCTGATTTAATGAGCGCTCGATAGCAAGGCTGTTTTATGAAAGAAAAACCTCAACCAAAAACACTCAGTACAGGGAATAATAAAATGCCCAACTTCCTGTCCCGCACGATTCAGCTAGCCACGCTAGCCCTTTGCTTTTCTCTACACGGGATCGTCTCCCCTGTATTTGCCCAATCCCCAGCAGAGTCTTTACTGGCTGACATGTCGCCAGTCACTGAGGCCATGCTGTTGTCTCCCCCCGCCGAAGACTGGCTCATGTGGCGACGAACCTATGATCTCAGCGGGCATAGCCCGCTTGCAGAGATTAACCGCAGCAATGTCGCCGATCTCGACGTTGCCTGGAGCGTCGGTCTTGGAAGCGGTACAAGCATGACCACTCCGCTTATTCACGATGGCGTCATGTTCATCGCAGATACAGAGAATCGGCTGCTCGCGCTTGACGCAAGCAATGGCGCGGAGCTTTGGCGCTACCAGCATGACATGGACAATACTGACGCCCGCAGAGTAAGCATGTCGCTGCACGGCGACACGTTGATCGTTCCACACAATGACCTCGATCTGGTGGCTTTGAATGCCCGCACGGGTGAAGTGCGCTGGCAACACTCTGTTGCTACTCCCGTGGCTAAAGACGCCGTGCAGAGAGGCTATTATTCTCTGCGCAGCGGACCGCTGGTTGCCAACGGCACAGTAATACAGGGAGTTGGCGCGACGATCGTACCCGAAGGCGGCTTCATCGTCGGCATCGACCTGAATAGCGGCGAAGAGCTGTGGCGTTTCTACACCGTGGCTCGTCCTGATGGACCCGGCGGTAATACCTGGAACAATCTCCCTCTCGAAGCCCGTAGCGGTGGATCGGTGTGGATTCCGGGCAGCTACGATGCGGAACTGGACCTGGTCTATTTTGGCACGGCACCAACCTATGACACCGAGCCCCTCCGCCTGCACCTGGGGATCGACGGCGTCAGCAACGACGCACTGTTTACCAATTCCACTCTAGCACTGCGTCCGCGCACGGGCGAACTCGTCTGGTATTTCCAGCATATAGCCAATGACCAGTGGGATCTTGATTGGGCCTACGAACGACAGATAGCTGAACTGGAAATCGACGGTCAAACCCGCAAGGCTGTGTTTACCGCCGGCAAGATGGCGCTGTACGACGTACTCGATGCCGCGACGGGCGAGTATCTGACGTCGCTTGATACTGGCATTCAAAACATGGTCGCTGCGATCGATCCTGTAAGCGGCGACAAGACACTGGCTTCAATCGCCATTCCCAACGCTGAAACCGGCCACCTGTTGTGTCCCTATATGCTTGGCGGTCGCAACTGGCAATCGGGCGCGTTCGACTCGCAGAACAAGAAACTGTATCTGCCTCTCTCGGAACTCTGCATGATGGGTGGCCCAATGGGCGACGGCACATTGCTCACTTCTGGCGTGCAGACTTCAGTTCGGGCACGACCTGACAGCGATGGCAACTTTGGGCGCATTCAGGCATTGGATCTCGAAACCATGACCCTCGCCTGGCAACATCGGGCGAAGACCCCGGCGACTATCGCGGCACTGTCGACAGACGGCGGACTGATCTTCACGGGCTTTCTGGATCACACCTTCAAGGCATTGGATGCGGAGACCGGCGAGCAGCTCTGGGAGACCAATCTCGGCGCCATTCCTTCCTCATTTCCGGTCACCTATTCCGTTGCCGGGAAACAATACATCGCAGTCATTCGTGGCCAGCCCAGCCCTTACTTTGGCAGCGTTCTGGGTTCGAATATACGAAGCCTGCTTGCGGACCGAAACGAATCCCTGCCACGACCCACTGAACAACCCGCGATGATGGTCTACGCAATCGATTAGGATACGGCTACGCTGTTCTTACGCATAAAAAAACCCGGCAATGCAGCATTGCCGGGTTTTTTAATTTCAATGAATCTGTGATGTCTATTCGGGCATGCGCGCTGCTCGAATTTCGATCTCGATCAGCCAGCCATCGACCACCAGATCCTTGATCTCAACGAAAGAGCGGACTGGCTTGTTCGGATTGTCGCTGGTTCCGAAGAATTGTGAATAACCGGAATTGAAACCTGCGAAATCCAGCTCGCCGTCATCACCGGCCACCGCAAAGGCCCGCACCTGAACGATATCGGCCATAGACCAGCCCTGCGACTCCAGCGTTTGCTGGAAGCGTTCGAAGGTATTGATCGTCTGCTGCTCCATGTCACCCCAGGAGCCATCATCGAGTGGGCGAGCACCCGACCCGCTCAGGTACATAGTCTCTGCACCAGGCGGGATAGTGATGCTGGTGTAGAAGTAATTGCCTTCATTGTAACGAGTAATCTCGGCTGCTGAGACAACAGTGGTAACAAGGCTGCCGACCAGCGCCGCGGCTACGAGTAGTTTCTTGTGCATAGTGCTTCCTTTGACTTTCATTGTGAGTGTTGCTTTGTTCTGTTTCCGGTTATGGCGTGCCAGACGACTTACCGCCCGAGTGTATTGATGTAAGCGACGACATCTTTCATCGCCTGCTCATCCTGCAGCGACTGCGCCATCATGCGCATCTGGTTGCCAAATGTATCTGCGGCTTCGCTACCTCTGTAGCCGGCTTTGAAATTCTTCAACTGAGTCAGCAGATACCAGTCGTTCTGCCCTGCCAGTTGCGGACCACCAGTGGATTCATTGCCTTCGCCCTGGCTCCCGTGACAGGTCGCACAGACTGCGTAGAGTGACTCACCACGCGCGGCGTCTCCATCCAGGGTCACTGGCGTGGGTATGTATTCCCAGCTTGCAACCCAGTCGACAATATCTGCGATGCTCTCATCGCTTAGTTTCAACGCCATGGGCTGCATGGCCACTCCTTCGATATCTTCAGGATGTGAACCGCGCAACTTCGAGCGGAATAACTTGAGCTGTCGCTCGAGATACCAATCCTCCATCCCTGCGAGACGCGGTGCCTGAACGCCGTAGTTGCCAACGCCATCGATACCGTGACAGGTCTGGCAGTAGCGATCGTCGAACGGCTCACGCTCCTCTGTTGCCTGCGCGAATGCGACACTCGCCATCGCGCTGACAATTCCCGTTATAACAATCAGTGTGCAATGCTTAATCACCTGTTTGAACTCCTTCATAAATTTCTCTCTCTGCTGAACCTGTTGGCGTCCGCTCAGGCCGCCGTTGCCCGCTGTTGCTGAGCCATATCATTAAGAGCCCAGTGTGTTGAGAGAATGGCGCTTTCCTGCCATGCCGAGTGCTGACTCACCTGATCGCCAATGAAATAGTGACGACCATTAACCGACTGCTGCAGGCGGTGGTAGAGGTTTTCTTCGTGCTCGGTCCAGCCACCACGATTGCGCTGCCAGCGTGCCGAGCAACCCAGCATGTGATTCATTCTGTGCCAGGCGATAGTGATGCCCTTCTCCACATGCTGACGGTAATCCGGATGCAACTTCTCAGCCTGGGAAATCGCAGCCTCGAGTCGCTCTTCCTGAGTCATGTTGGTGAAATGCATGCCTCCACCGTAGTCATAGGCAGCCAGCACAATACCCTTTTGTTTGTGAATACCCTGTGGTGGGTACCAGACCTGACGAATAGGCGCGTTGATCCACGAGATGCCCCCATAGATGCCGTCTTTTTCCCAGAAGCGTTCTTTGGACTGGAACGCCGCCTTGTAGGCTTCGCCGCGACGGATATAGCTCATCGCCTCAAGATAGTCCGCCGGGAAATTATTCGGGATGCCGGTCATCAGATGAGACGGAATGCAGTTGAAGCAGTAGTCAGCCGTCAGCGTATGGCGCTCGCCATTTTGCTCATATTCGACCGCGACTGACTCATTACCAACCTGTACTGAGCGCACCTGGGCGCGGAACTGAACGCGGTCGCCGAGAGGACGCAGGAAGCCCTTGATGATCATGTCCATACCACCTACCGGCTGCATCAACATCGGGCCGGTTTCTCCCTCGTTCGCGGTCAGCGACTCACGCATGAAACGCCCATGCATCAGCTTCTTGAACTCGATGACTTCATGGGGCGTGCCATGCTCCAGAAAGCCGCCCTTGGCATAGCCTGCACGCAGGGAGCCTGTGTAGCGGTCCTGACCATCCAGGTCACCGAACTGACGTACCACGTCCAGCAGAGTTTCCATTTCACTCTCGCTGAACGACTCCATCAACTCGGATTCATTAAATGACTTGGCAAACAGCTCGGCGAGAAAGCCACGCACGTGGGTGCTGAACATGCCGTTGCGAATCGGCTTGCCACCCAGGAGATTGTCGTCCTGGTAGTAGGCGTTCTTGTTCTCGTTAATGAACATCTCCAGATCGACATCGAGCTCCTTGCAGTAGTGCAGCACATTGCTGTGCGTACTGGGGATGCGTGCCGCGCCGGCGTTGAAATACAAATGGGGCTCGTCGTCGAACTCACAGTACTGACGATTACCGATCTCGTCGATCAGGTCGCCTGAACGCACTGTCATCACGCGCCCACCGGCTCGGTGCGAAGCTTCCAGAACCGTCACGGAATAACCTCGCTTCATGAGCTCATAGGCGGCGCAGAGCCCGGAGATGCCAGCACCGAGAATCACGGCGGATTTGCCGTTACCGGTTTGATCCGCCAGCGTCAGCTCGGCGGCGTGACTCGCCCCGGGCATTAGTCCTAATGCAGATCCTGCCTGGATCAACGCACCTGTTCCCCCCAATGCCGCGATCATATTCAGAAATTCACGACGACTTACTTCGTTTGACACTTTTAACCTCCACGACATCGCAGAATGTGATACGAGACCGTAGTAAGAACCGCCACATCCCAAAGAGAGGGAAATGGCGGTTCAACCAAAATTCTTGTTTAGGGAAAAAAGAAGAATGGGCCCGACCGGAGAGACAAGGCCCATTCTTCGAACGATTGCAGAGCCCTACTCGAAATCAGCTCTCAATCGGAGGTACCAGAATGCCCCATTGCCGCTGAAAGCCGCATTACTCAGGTAAACATTACTGGTGCCACTCGTGACGTCCTGTGGACGAACTTCTTCGGGGTAAGTGTTGAACATGTTGTCCACACCCAGTACCACTTCGTAGCTGTCTGCGAACGTGCGCGATACTTCACCATTCCAGATGATTTCGCTGCTCGCATAGTAGTCGCGTGTTGCATCGGCGCTTGACGGTACTACCAGATACTCATCGTAGTAGTTGGCTGACAGCGTGAAGCGCCAGTCATTCAACATGTGATAAGCACGGAAGTTGCCGCGGTTAGCCGGAATACCGTCTGTCAGATCGAGCTGTGTACCGCGCGACAGCAGGCCCGGGGTGAAGTAGTCGAGACGCTGGTCTTTCCAGGCCCAACTGCCCTGGAAGCGAGTCGTACCGATATTGCCCCAGTCGTAGTCCCATGCACCGACGATCTCGATACCTTCGTTCGTGGTATCCATGTCATTGGTGTAGTAAGTGAACTCAACGATGCTACCCGCGCCACGAATACCTGATGCTTCGATTTGCGCAGCAACTTCTGGCGTGATCGGGAAATCGCCTGAGTTGAGAATACGATCTGTCAACTCAATGCGATAGTAATCGACCGACAGGTCCAGATCGCCCAGCCGAGCTGTCAGCCCCAGACTCAGGTTGGTTGATTCTTCCGGAGTCAGCTCCTTACCACCAAACAATTGTGCGATCGGGTTGGTCGGCGGAATCTGCCCTTCGGCCTGTGGCACACCATCCTCAACACCTGTGCTGATGTTGGAGATATTGGCCTGACCTGGAGACGGCGCACGGAATCCGGTGCCGTATGTCGCACGGAGATTGACTGCATCAGTCAAACGATAGCGCGCAGTGACCTTACCGTTGGTAGTATCACCGAAGGTATTGTAGAAATCCTCATAGCGCAGTGCCGCACCCAGCAACAGGCGCTCAGTGACGTCTGCCTCGAGGTCCACATAGAAGGCCCAGTTCTTACGATCCCAGGTGCCGTGTTGCGCAGGACCGAAACCCTGGAAACCATCGGAACCTACGTTGGTACCCTGGTCAGAGTAAGGACCAATCAGGAAAGAGTTCTCGTCCTGTGACGTTACCTTGAAGATCTCACGGCGCCACTCGAGACCGTAGGCCACGTTCAAAGGCGAGTACCAGCCAGCCACATCGAACGGCGTAGAGAAGTCCGCGTTGATGTTGTTCTCGATGGTTGTGTAGATACCTGGATTGAAAGTCGTCGGTGAGTCGGAACCCATCGATGCGTTAGTGGTGTTGCTAATGCGGTAAGTGATTTCGGAGAAGCCGCCACCCATAGAGATGTCGTAGTTGGTTTCACCGATCGAGCCGCGCACCCCTGTAACATTGGAGAAGTCGGTCACTGACGCGCCGAAATCAGGCGTGTAGCCACCTGGGAAGAGCTCCAGGAATGTGAAGCAATTTGGGTCGGACAGACCGTACTCATAAGCCGCAATCGAGCTGGTGACACCCGTATCAGGATCAACACCGGTTGGAATCTGCGGGCAGTTTCCGCTGCCGTCTTCCGTCTCGTCGATAAACAGCTGAATAGTCTGACCGGCAAGCGGTGTTCCTTCAGGTGCAGTCGTCGTGAAAATACCGCCGCGGTTTTCCGGGTTGCGGTAGAAGAAGCCCAGATCGGTGTCTTTTTCGGAGTAGCTACCGAATGAATACAGCTCCTGGTCGCTGGACAGCTCGATACCCGCGTTGAAGAAGGTATTGGTGATGTCCGTATCCGCCAGACCGCGCTCCATCACGAAGGGATCCTGGCGCACGAAGTTGTTGCCTGCTGCGATCAATGCCAGCGCATCGCCGCGCTGTCGTGCACGGTCAGTCTTGTCCTGGCCCTGGTTATCGAAGCTGAGGCTGAAGAAACCATTGTCGCCGAGTGGCATACCAATGTTACCGGCAACATAGGTCAGGTCGCCGTCGTTGCCGTCGGTGTACTGGCCGGACTTCGCTTCAAGCGAGATACCGGAATCGTTTTCCTTGAGGATGAAGTTCACCACACCGGCGATCGCGTCAGAGCCGTATTGTGCTGCGGCGCCATCACGAAGGACTTCAACTTGCTGCAAGGCGATTGGCGGGATCTGCGAGATGTCAGGGAAGTGAGTTCCCTGTTGACCGAACTGGATCGCCGCGCTGCGATGACGGCGCTTGCCGTTCACCATGACCAGCGTGTCGTCCGCTGGCAGGCCGCGCAGTGTGGAAGGGCGCACGATACTGTTCGAGTCGTTGATTTCTTGCGTGTCGACGTTGTAAGACGGCACGAGGTTACGCAGCAGATTGTTGAGATCCGAGGTACCCTGATCCTGAAAATCGTTAGCACTGAATACATCTACCGGCGCGGCAGAATCGAGTGCGGTACGTGGTGCACGGCGCGAACCGGTGACCACTACTTCTTCGATATCCAGCCCGTCCTGCGCCAGCAATACCGGGCTATGTGATACGCCCAGACTGACGGCAGCGGCCAGCGTAGATAAACGAAATACGCTTGAGAGCTTATTGTTCATGGGGTGCTTACCTTCCCTTGTGAAGTTGTTTTGTTTTAATTCACAAGCCGACCCGTTGGGCGTGAATCGCGATCCCAGGGACTAAAAGGGTCCGAACCAACTGGTGCGGCATGTGAACGCTGGATAATTGCTCAGCGAAAAAGCAAAAGTCCTCCTGCCACCCTCCTATTTTCCTCCCAGGGCTCTACCAGAGCGGAAAGTAAGCTATATTGATCAGGCATTTGTTCCGAAATGGTTGGGGCCGCGTATAATCTGCCCATAGAAATGTGTATCAGCACCTGCACTGAGGGGGCTTGATGCCATTAGAAGAACAATACCAAGGGTTTACACGAGGTTTTCAGTGGCTGGCAGGACAGACAAAGCGTCTGGTAGCGACAAAAGCACAGAGACAGAGCAAGGCAGGACGCCAGGCGACAAGCTAGGTGCCACCTTTATGCTCGGCGACTGGGAAGTCGCTGCGGATACCTGCACGCTGAGCAAAAACGGTCAGAGCGTCAAAGTCACGCCGCGCAGCATGGAAGTGCTGGTCTATCTGGCGAACCATTTCGGGCAGGTGGTCAGCAGCAAGGAATTGCTGGATCATCTGTGGACCAATATCACCTCAGACCATGCCGTGCACAAGGCGATCGCCGAGCTCAGAGGCGCGGTGGACGACAGCGGCACACGCCAATCATTTATCGTTACGGTCCCCAAGCGTGGTTACAAGCTGAATGTGCAGCCCGTTGTAGTTTCCGCCGGGAGTAATGCGGGGGAGTATGTTGGCACTGACCTGATCGAAACTCTTAGAGAAAAGGTATTTGCCTATCGCAAGGCACTCCTCGCCTTTGCCACCGTTGTCCTCATTGTCTCCTTGTTCGTCACCCGGGTGCTTCCGGGAGATCAAGTCGAATCCATTCGTCTTGGTGTGTTGCCTTTCCGTGTCGATCCAGGCAGTCCGCAGGAGAACCACTTTCTCGCGGACGGGCTCACTAATTCCTTGCTGAATGGCCTGTCCAAACTGAATCAGATGGCAATCATGTCGCTGCCGCACGATTCACGCTACTCCACCACCAACAGGGCTGCTCGCGAAATCGGCACTGAACTGGGCGTCGACTATCTGCTCGAAGGACGCCTCATGCAGGCGAACACCCAGGCGCGAGTCAACGTGCGTCTTGTCCGACTGGAAGACGGAGTGCAACTCTATTCCGAACAGTTCGACATGGAAGAGCAGGATATCTTCACGATTCAGGACACTATTGCCTCGAGCATGGTCGACTCGCTGCGCATCCATCTGGATGAAACCGAACGCAGCAACATGCTCGACTGGGGCACAACAGATGCCATTGCCTATCGGCACTTCATGATGGGTGAGTTCTACAACAACCAATTCAATCCGGGCGACTTTAACCTCGCTATCGAACATCACTCGAAAGCGATTGAGCTCGACCCGAATTTCGACAACGCCTATCTGGGCCTGGCGACCGCCGCAAACAACCTCGCAGTGTACAGTCGCATGGACCGCATCGAAGAGCTACGCGATCTCGTCGCTGAGGTGCACCGGCGCATTGCGAGCCTGAACCGGGAGAGCAAGGTGCTTAACTCGATTCAGGCGATTACCACGCGCATGTCCGGCGTGAATCATCTGGAGCAGGAAGAGACGCTGCGCCGACAAATTCTCTCGGGCACACCGCCCGACTATGCATTAGCCCACTATGCGCTGTTCCTGATTGGCGCTCGCCTGTTCGATGAAGCAGAGCAATATCTCAATCTGGCCTCGGAAGTCGATCCTTTCGAAATTTCGCCAGACGAGATCTGGAGCTACCGGGCCGATATCGCGACGCCGTCGGAAGAAGTACAGATTCGCAAACTGCAGTTGCAGGAACGACCCAATCATATCGGCATACTCGGCACGGTTGGTCGCAACCTGGCTCTGGACGGCCGACTTGATGAGGCCCGCAGCTACATCGAACACCAGCGCGAACTCGACTCGGAAGGCGTATCGCATCACCTTACCTCTATGGTGGTCGGCGTCATCGATGGCACGCTTACAGCGAATTCCGAGCTGGTGAATCAGCAGTATGCGCTCGGCCCAGACTACAACTTCAGCAATGGCGTGCTCGCGTTCATGCTGGGCGACTTCGACAAGGGCAAGGAATTCTGGACGCAGTTGCAACCCATTCAGAAGCGCCGCCTGAGAAACCTGGCCTATGCCGTGGAGAAGTTTTTCCCCGAAGAAATACTGGAATGTGATTGCTATCAGGCGATGCTCGAAGACCTTGGAGTTGGCAAATCCTGGCAGCACACACTGATGCGTGGCGTGATCGACATGGAACGCGCTACCGGCGTAAGTCTCAGCGATACTGCCCGCCGCGCCCTCGCCGAAGACCGCCTGATGAGCCGCAATAACCTCTGGGATGATGCGGTGTGGGCGAGCATCGAAGAACGCCTGCCCTGAGTTGATTCTCGACTTCACTGGCAAGCCGCAAGCCAGATCCTTCTGGCTGATTAAGCCCTGCCTGATTTCTCCTGATCCTCTACTCGCGCTTTTTTTAATTCCCCCAAGCTCCCAAAAGACCCTCCTCAGCATTCTCTTAACGCGTAATCAAAATAGGAGAAAAAGGGTAGATGGAATTCAGGATCAACGCAGCGCCTGCATGCATACTTGACTCAGATGTCCTGCTGCATGGCTTGCCAGGACATCGGGTGAACTAGCCAAACCTTTGTGGGTTAAGGGGTTGGCTGTCTCTCCTCAAGCACGTTTAGCCCGGGTGGTATCGCACTGCTGCCCGGGCTTTTTAACGTCCGCCTAGCGCTCGAAACTAACCGCCGCACTACTAAACGTCGCACTCCCCGAAGCCGGACATTCACTCAGTGTGGTGCTGCGCTCCAGGCGCAGAGTCGATTCGGAATCGAGGGCCAGCAATAAAACGCCCTCCAGACTGTGGGAGTTCAGTGACACCTCGGGACGGCTACGCAGCGTGTCAAAACAATAGACCACTCCATCGGGCGCGATGTCAGCAAAGCGCCGATTCACCAGACCTGATTCTGCAAAGGTAAAGTAGTAGGAGTCAGTGCCAACTGTCGCGTTGCCGATGGAAAGCACACCGGTCGAATCTGGCGCGCGGCTGGATGGTACCAGCGCAATGTGATCGTTTTCTCCGAAGTCGCTAGTGCCCTGCAAGTACCATCTCCCTTGTGCTGTAGCCGCGATATCCTTGTCGACGTTGCCGCACACTGGCGCATCGGTTCGCGCATTCATCAATTTAAGCCGGAAGGTATCGAACACGCCGCCCGCTACAAAGTAGTCGTAGGGGCAAGCCACATAAAGCTGATCAGGATTGACGAGCCGCCCGGGATTCACATAAACAAGTGGCGTGATGCGTGTATCACGCAGGCCAAAATCCAGAGCCGCCGAAATCAGACCGGTACCGCCTCCCACAGTACCGAGAACCTCGCCCGCCTGATAGTTCACATCAATATAGTAGGTACAGAAGCGGTACTCGTCCGTCCCGGCGACATACTGCTGGCAATTGCCCTCCCCTTCGAGGACATCGACCAGACGCTGGTCCAGCGATGACATGTGATCAAAGTAGGCACTCACCTCATCGCAGGGGCGGAAGTGCATGGTGAAGTCGGTGCCGCCCGAAGTGAGATTCTCTACTGCGCTGACCTCGAACACCTGGATGTGTCCGGGGGAGTATACGGTGCGCGCAGTTTGCTTGTCGCTGAGCATCATATAAGTGTGCACAGTCGGAAACGTATGGCCCGAGGGGTTGGTGGCACCCAATGGATCGATCTCGAAAAACGCATCCTCTTCCAGCGGTGAGGTATCAAACACCTGCTGTTCTGCTCCACAACTCGCCGGACTGAATTCGCCGCCACTGTTCACAGTTAGCGTGATACTGTCGTATCGCAGCGCATCGATATCCAGAACCCCATCGGCGTTGTCTTCGACCCCGAAATAGAACGTAAATGTGCCAGACGGGATGCCGCTGATAGCGAGCACCGTATCCTGGGCGAGCGTTTGCAAGGGCTGTTGGTACACGGGCACCTGTGCACTGGCCCAATTCTCTCCATTGAAGAACAGCAGATGGTAAGGAGCTGGCAGGGATGAGGTGAGCGCTAGCCACCAGTCATGACTCGTGCTACTCGCTTCACCTGAGTAGGAGATGGCAAGTTCCAGCGTGTCATCATTGGCGAGAGTCAGCGGGAGAGAACGGCCGTTTGCGGTCAGGGTCTGTGCCGTAAGCGATACTGGCGGGAGCGCCACCAAGATGAACAGCAATCCGATTGCTTTGACAAAGCCAGGGTAGCGCAATCGTGTACAAAAATTGACGCAGAAATCAGAAGACATAATGGGCTCCGACTGCTCATCTCACAATCACCTTACCAGAAATGCTGCTGAGATAACCAGTGAACCTGTGATCCCCTCGAATCGGCATGTTGCAACTTGCAATTCATCCAACACTCGATCACTCTCTGGCTCGAATTGGCAGGAGGTTGAAATGCAACATGATCTGATGAACCTGTTTGCGGTCCCGGTTTACCGGGCATCGCTGGGTCGCGAGTACAGCGCTGAGGAACAGAATTACTTCAGGGAACAACTGCAAAAACCGGTTCAGGCAATCAGCAACTACTCTTCCGAGAATAAATACGTTCTCAATGCGCCGGAACTGAGCGACCTTCGCAAACTCGCTGAGGCGCATGTGCAACAGTATTTCAATACGGTTTTCGATACGGAAAATGACGTCCGCCTGGTCATTACGCAATCCTGGTTGTCACTCACCGGGAAAGGCGGATCACATCATACACATTCTCACCCGAACAGTATCGCGAGCGGCGTTATCTACATCAATCTCGCTGCCAACGACGGCATCAATTTCTACCGGGATGAAGACCGCCAGTGGTTCGATCTGAAACCGAGGCAGCAAAACTACTACAACGCCTACAGTTATTTTATTGAGGCGAAAATCGGCGATGTGGTTATCTTCCCATCACATATCAAGCACGGCGTGCGCCCCGTGGAACAGGATATTCATCGGGTGAGCCTGGCATTCAATACCTTCCTGAGCGGGGAACTCGGCCGCGAAGAATTTTCCAATCAACTTCGCATCAATGTGAATAGCTGAACAACAGCTTCAAGTGAACGAGTTCTGCACGCATAAAAAAAGGCGACGCATGCGTCGCCTTTTCTTTTCAGCCAGTAGCTGTTACTGGAACTGCCACAGTACACGAGCGTACCAGCGGCGGCCGCGGCCATCAAACACCACGGAGTCGTAATCCAGAGTAGACTCATCATAGTAAGTAAGGTCTTCATTGAATGCATCAAGGATACCTACTGTAAAGCGAGTCGCACCTAAATTAGTGTTGCTCCAGTTGTGCGTGTAGTTGTACTGCAAGTCGAATGTGCTATAGCTATCGATCTTACGGGTCAACAAGAGTCGTTCTTCATCAGTTGCTTGCTGGAAAGAATTATCATAGTGCAAGTTTTGGTATGAACCGATTCGGCGATTGATTACCGACGCACTGTGATTTCCATTCGACCAACCGAACGTAATGTTGCCCTTATTATCCGGCAACGAGCGAACCAGATTGTTGTCACCAGTTGTTCCTGCAGCGTCGTACTTGCCAGTATCAACGAGGCCACGCTCCAATCCAGGGACATCAATCAATTCGTACTTACGCACATGCGTATAGTCAGCCGTCAAGCTGAAGTTACCGAAGTCGTTATCCCAGCGGTAACCCAGTTTCAAATCAACACCATCAGCTTCAATCTTGCCAGCATTGATCGCACCGAGGGTCAACGTGATCAAACTTGCGTTTGTTACACCAAAGGCGCGTTGAATTCCAGGGGCAGTGTAAGAACGCGGATCGACAACACAGTTCAGACGCTCGTCTGAATCACGACCGAACTCCGCTTCGAGCGCAGCCGGATCACAAGGTGTGTAGGGCTGATCAGAATCTGCGGGGATGGTGTCATTCAGAATGTAGTTGCTTGGATCGGCAGCCGCTACCAGAAACGCATCAATTTCAGGCTGCAATGCCCGAATTGGGGGTTCTGGCAGTACACGGTCATCAACTTCGAAACGCCAGAAATCAGCTTGTACACTAAACCCTTCCAGAGCGCCTTCTGGAGTCCACTGGAATCCGAATCCATAAGTGTCGGCATACTCATTGCCAACGTTTGGAGCAGGGCCACCTAGTGTGTAAGTGGACTCAGGTTCCGCATTAGCATCAGTCGGCGGTACCAAACCTGCGCGTACAGCCTGATTTGAGATAGGATCACGGAACGTAACGGACGATGCCTCGAGACCCTCCTGAATGATAGCTATGTTGGGGGCCCTGAACGACTGCGACCAGGAACCACGCAGAAGCAGAGTGTCGATAGGACGCCAACTCAGTGCCACTTTAGGTGAAATTTCGTCACCGATATTGCCACCATAGTCTTCCCAACGCACAGCAATCTGACTTTCTACATTTTCCCAGAACGGCAGCGACAACTCACCGAAGATCGCTTTGGTTGTTCGATCATGTGAATAATTGAACGAACACAGCGAGCACTCATAGTTATTGCTAACATAGTGGAAGTCATTCGGAACACCATTCGAGTCGTAGCCCAGAATTCGGTTCTGCAATCCAGGTTCATTCAAATGGTTTGCACGAGAGAGCGTATTGCGTTCTCGATACTGACCGCCAACTGCAAATTGCGCTACACCACCCTGCATGTCGAACAGCTCACCCGCTACAACAGCGTCGAATACTCCAAGCCGATTGCGCTTGTCAGTACGCAACACAGACTCGTTGATCCAGTCCATGAGTTCTCTGCTATTCGCCATGCTCGGATCTGTAACTGCGGTGAGATAGGGGTTGTAGAACATACAACCACCCTGCCCATGATTATTACTTGTCAGCGCATAGGACAATGATTCACGCGTGGTGAAAACAAACCCCGGGAAGAATGTCTGAACCAAACCAGGAGCATAAAAGTCCCACGCTTGTGGCACTGCACCACCGAATGGGCCAGGCTCATTGGCAAAATCAAAATCCGGAATTCCATTTGGCGTACAGTTTGGTCCGCCTAATCCATTTGCAGCCAACTCGGCTCGCTCACGATTAAACGTTTTGTATCGTGCTTCCAGACTCGATTGGCTAAACGAGTAGCTCACATCGTAGTTGAACGCACGATCACCAACATTAAAATCACCACGTATGCCAAGTTGCGCACTTGATGAATTAGTCCAGGTCACATTGTTCTCAGCCAAACTGCGGGGATATCCATCCCGCACGCCTTGATAAGACGCTACGTTAGGTCCGCCATTTGCAGCAGAAACAGGGGAATTCGGAATATCGGCCTCTGTTGGACGAGTCAATCCAGCTTCTGGTGCAAAGAACCCGAGCTCAAGCGTTTGGCCAATTGCGTTAAACCCGAAACTTGGGTTGCGCAAGTAGGCTCCTGGCTGCGCAAGAAACACTGTCGGGCCGCGGGAATTGTTGTAGCCATCATCAGCACGGACTACATTCGCATCTGAGTAATGAGAAAAAGCATACAGCTCCGCCTGTTCGCTAAATGAATGACCAAACGATGCTGCAAAACTATTTCGTTCAGTCTTGTTAGCGATGAATGAATAGGCTGAAGTGTCCTCGCGGCATGTACCGCTGCGTTGCCCGCGTGTCTCATGCACTAATCCGATTTGCAGAGGACTGCCATTGGGTTGGGTTACTGTAAAACAGCCTGGATCAGTCCACACTGGGTCGGCATTGCCGCCATTGGCCAGATTGTAATCAACCACATCCTGATTGAACCACCCTGGGCTTAGGTTGCCACCAAACGCTGGTGAGGCAATGAGTGTGCCAGCGTTGCCGACTGTACCCATGAACTCGGAATGAGGGCCATAAAAGCTTCCGGCAGTCACATCAACAGGATCTCGCTCGAATCGCTCAGCAGAGACAACAACGTTGGTTCTTCCATCACTGCTTTCCCAACCCCAAATACCGCTTGCCGTTGTATCGTATTTGCCACTCGCTGAATCAACACCCTGCAAGTCACCATACAATTCCAGGCCAACAAACTCATTTCTCATGATAATGTTGACCACGCCAGCAACTGCGTCGGCACCATATAGAGCTGATCCGCCATCCGTCAACACTTCCACTCGGTCGGTCATGACTAGCGGGATTGAATTAATATCAACAAACTCACCGCCGGAGCGCGTCGTCGCACCAGCTGGTGCCATACGCTTGCCATTGATAAGTGTCAGAGTAGAGTTTTCACCCAGATTTCGTAAATTCACCATTGCAGTGCCTTCAAGCTGGCTATACTCACCAGTTGTCGCACCACCCTCTGATCCGGGGTTAGTAATTGATCCGGAGTTGATTTCCAGGTTTTTGATTACATCCCAGACTTGAGCCGCACCTTGGGCCTCAATACTGTCGCGGTCAACGACCTGTACTGGCGAAGGCGCATCGAGAGGCGAGCTACGGATATAGGATCCGGTCACTACGACTTCTTCGATATCGTCGGCATCTTGTTGCGCAGAAGCTTGGAAGGAGATACCTGCCATTACGGCCAATGTGATGGCGCGACGGGTACCAGGGAATTTCTTATACATTTCTGTCTCCCTTATTGTGAAAATTATTGTTATCCCTAACGCTGTAACACATCCGGGATAACTATCCGGTAATCAGGCGTAGGTACAAAATCGTGGTAATGGTTCTGGCTACCAGAATTTGCTTACGAGAGCATATCGAACAATCACTCGACTTGGCTACCCCTTTAATACTCTTGTGTGTAGCGAATTTACAATTTCCCGGAAAGGTCGTTTTTTGGGGCGGAATTGTCATCAATTCCCGTCATATTCGTTACATGTTTACAGAATTAACATTCAGAATCTTCACAAAAATCGCGTTTGCAATTGCTCGCCCATCGCTCGCTTATGGACCGGCCGTGCAGCTGCAGACACCTGCCTCCGTCCGGGCCGTCGTTTGAGGTTTTCTGGATAGTTTTGCGGGCACTGGTCTGGTTGCTCGCAGACGAGTATGATGCGCTTCCTTTCCGAGACTGCAAGTCAGCCTTGGCGAGACATCCTTATTTGCAACAGTTGCCCGTAATAATGTCGAAAATAACAGTCTACAGCCGTCGCTTCTGCAGCTACTGTACCGCCGCCAAATCACTGTTGGAGAGTCACAAATTCGAGTTCGAAGAAATCAATCTGGATGAGGATCCGGAGCTTGCCCAGCAAGTCATGCAGCAGGCGCGCATGCGTACCGTGCCTATTATCACGGTAGGAGACACCACGGTGGGTGGCTTTCGTGAACTCTACTCCGCTATTAATGGCGGAGACTTCGCTGACCTGGTAGACGCGAACTAGGGCGAAAAAAAACCGGAGCAGCTCACACCGCCCCGGTTCTTGTTCTCTCCTTGAATACTTTGGTGACAGCTTAGTCGCTACCCAGTTCCTCAGCGACTTCCTGACGTCGCGCACCTGCCAGGATGCCAGGCATCGCATAGTTGCCTTCATGGCAGGCGTACTCGTACATCGGCTCTTCCTGCGGATAGAAACTCAGCTCTGCCGTCCAGGCTGACGCGTAGAGATTGGGATCCTCGACCGTAAACTGGTAAAAAATCTCATCTTCTGCGTAGCGACTGAAGCGCTCGATGATCCTGCCATCGCGCGTAACAGGAATTGAACTCTCTGCCAGTTGCTGCGGATTGATATTGGTCGTCTCAACGATCAGCGTGTCGCCTTCATACCACCCGACCGAATCCCCGAGCCACTGCTGCAGTACTGCAGGGCGTCGATTGGCGCGCGCTTCTTCCGCGTCGTCGAAGATAGGGACGATGCGCGCATCATGTGCCATCTCGACAGCGATCATCACATAGTCGTCGGTCTGCACGAACTCGTAGGTGCTGTTATACAGCGTACCCATCATGCCTGGACCGGCAGTATTGCCGAAGCCCAGCAAGCAGCGTTCCGCAAGAGGAATCGCCTCGGGACCGGACGCATCGCCGATTCCAGTCACATAGCGGCTACCGAAACGCTTGGGCTGGAAGTCCGGAGTGGGATTGTCGAGCCTGGGCACTTGCCCATTCTCAGGAATGACCACATAGGAACTACGGTACTCGCCCTTGACCCGCGCCAGCGTGTTACCTGGGTCAATCCAGAATTCGTTATAGCCACGCAGACCGAAGTCGAAACTGCCAGCAGGTGGCGCACCGGTCTCGGGATCAATATCACCATCGACCTGATCGGCTGGCAGGCCGGCGATAGACGTATTGGCAGCAATCTGAGCTGCCTCTTCCGCGGTGACGACAAGCTTGTCGACGCCCTGTGGACGGGACAGACCAGTGAGTGACTTGTTGGACCAGGTGCCAGTCAGTTCGGGGCGTTGTTCATCTTGCGCTATTGCCCCACCAGCAGCCAGTAGCAGCATTGCGCTTGCCACTGTAATCGGCAACGCAGCCGTTGAAATCTTGCTGTTCATAATTTCCCCCTGTAGCCGTCGAAAAAGCCCGAATGGCATCACTAAGCTTCAATAATAAGAAGAAAGTGTCTCGCAGTAAAACGCCACGCGACAAATGGCTACTCACTCTCGATTGATCTGTTGTAAGGGGAATTTCTGCAGGCCCATAAAAAGGCGACTATATACCTTACAAACCCAATCCGGAGGCCGCGTTTTGTCTGGCTTGCAGCAGTTATCTAACGATGCCACGGCGGCCACATCGGCCAGTACGTCAAGTAATAGGGAGGCTTTACGACATTGGCTAGAGGAATTTCTTTGGTGCTGGCAAAGTAGTCCAGTTCTTCCTTCTGAAGCCGCTGGACTGATTGCGAGAAAAGCAGAACAGCATCTGTTACTACATGACCTTCACGCGTTAGATGCATTAACTGTTGAGCAAGAACTGGATAGTCTTCTGGAATAAAGTCTATTTCTTCGGTTTCGAAATACTGCCCTCTGTTGACCATCCTGTGGGAAGTGAATTTGCCAGTTTCTTTGCAGTAAAAACCGATAGCACTATGAATATAGTCGTGGCGCTTGTTTGACAAGGCTTCTACTTGGTTTGTGAATTCTATTAGCAGAATTCTTAGAGGTTCAAAGCGGTAGTCCCGCCTTAGGCATTTACGAACGAACTGTATTTTCTGCTTGATTGCTTGTGGAATGCGTTTATCAAATCGTTTACCACCGCTGTGGTATAGTTCTGAGACGCAAATATCATAGGACTGCTCTATTAGTCCCCAAGACACCACCACGGTGCCAACCCCTTGCAAGAAAGCGGCTAGTTCTTCGTCTGGAGCATTGAATTCAACCATGTCGGAACCTAAGAAAGAAAAGAAATCCAATCCCGATGACGTGCTTCGTCGGATGCTAAACACGCCGCCCTCTAAAGAGAAGGGCAAGAAGGGTAAAGATGAAAATCGTAAAAAAGGCTGATCGTTATGAGGTGGTGCCGCACACTCAAAAAGAGTGGCGACACCTGCAATGGCTAATGGAAGAGATTAAAGTCTCTTATTCAACCACTCCCATGCCTCCTCCGACAGCCAGCCAGTCGGAGGTCCGGACACCCGGATGATTAACAATTCATCTTTCTCCGTAATGCCTTCGTTCAAGTGCTCGAAGATTTTTTCCTGACTGTGGCTACTATCAATAGCGTAGGCGGAGTCAGAGATATAGACGGAATCGAAATTGTTTAATAGCTTTCCCCGCAATACTTCGCGGGCCTGGTCGTTCTTAAGGTCATAACTTACTAAAAATACGGACATTTTCATGTCTCCTATATCAACATTAAAATTTGAATGTGTTGACACCTATCAGGAGCATCCGCATACTTCAGTTACCAATCGTGCGAAAGCACACTAACGAGGGGTCTACACACTCCGCGTTGAAAGGGCTAGGTGTAAAGGCACCCGGCCCTTTGCTTTTTCTGGCATAAGCCAACCCCCGATTTTACCTCGGTAACTGTACGGATGTACAGTAGTTTGCAGTGGGTGTTCTCTGGGGATAATCGCAATTTTTGTAGCGATCTCTATCTGTATATACTGACGAAAACGAAGATTGTTAAGTCAGTCTTCTTCTTCGTACCAGCTAAGCCAGATTTGCTCCAGCTTCTTTTTTAGGCGCTTGGCGTGTTGCTCAGCCTTGTAAGCCTTGTTGTTGACCAATCGGATTATAGGTCAGACGCTTACCGCCGATGCCTTGAAGGGCAACTTGAGTGCGGTCAATATCGTCAAAACCTTGCTTCTCCCTGTAGTTATAGCGGAAGTCGAACTCTGACAGGTATCGCTTCAGATGCTCTTTGGAGCAGTGCTGATAGACACCGTTCATGCCCCGCTTGAAGATTGAGAAATAGCCTTCGATTGTGTTGGTGTGAACGTCACCGCGAACGTACTCAGAAACGCCGTGACGAACATAGTCATGCTTTTTGAACATAGCAGGCTGAGCCAGTACATATTGAGCAGCTTCGTCTGTATAAACTTGGGTTCCCTCTGCGATCTGCTTATTCAGGATAGGGCGCAGTGTCTTGGCGTTGACTGCGGGAATGTGCTGAGAGCGCACACGACCGTCACGCTCAACCAGTGAGAGAACTTTGTATTTGTGGTGATAGCCACGGCCTTTCTTGGTTCGCTTAGGCTTAAGCGTTTTGTCACGACCGATAAAGGTTTCGTCTACCTCGACAGTTTTACCCTCACCACCGACAGGGCCGAAAGTATCTTCTTTCATTGCCTCGCGGATACGGTGAGACATAAACCATGCAGTCTTATAGGTCACTCCCAGAGTGCGTTCTAGCTGCTTGGAAGAAACACCCTTCTTGGAAGAACACATTAAGTAAGTCGCCATGAGCCACTTGTTCAGGGGAACACGCGAACCCTCGAACAAGGTTCCGACGGTGACTGTAAACTGCTTGCGGCACTCATACTGCTTGCACTTGTATAACCCCTTACGGCCTCCCTCGATGGGCCAAGCGCCTGTCTCGCCACAGTGAGGGCAGACAGCACCATTAGGCCAGCGCAGTTCCTCAAGGTACTCGCGGGCAGCGTCTTGGTCTTGGAAGTGGGGTTTAGTTAAATCACACATGGCGAATCTCCTTACGTGCCACCAACTGTATATACAATCAGTGGGTTTGTAAAGTATATATTCGCCCATAAAAAAGCCGGAATTACACGAGGTAATTCCGGCTACAGTAGAGTCTTACAGTCTGCGGTGGTGCGAAAGCGTTCCTGTAACTGCTTGTTTCAGTTACGAGTCAGTGATCTAGATGGCCTGAGCGATGTCGGTCGCCGGTACAGCCAGTGTGCTGCTGATCAGGTTGTAGTTGCTGACGGCGTTGCGATCACGCGAATTCAGCAGCAGTGCCTTCTCGAGATCAATGCTTGCGCCAGTGAGGTCTCCACTCATTGCCTTGGCTACGGCGAGGTTGGAGTAGATCGATGCCTTGGCGGACTTTTCAGTCATCGCGCTCAGCTCGAGATCGATTTCCGCCTTCTCCAGTGCCAGTGAGCAGGACTCGATAGCAGAGACCAGTTCCTTGGCCAGAATTTGGGTAACGCAGAGGTTGTTGGCGGCAACGAAGTCCAGTTTGGACAGGTCAGTCGTATAGAAAGCTGACTTGGCGGAGACGACGTCCTTGGCAATCAGCGCTTTGTAAGCGATCGCATCGCCAAACGCAGTCACACGGTAGTCAGCGGAGGCAGTACCGGCAACCAGCATAGAGCCGAGTCCGATAGCTGCAAGTGCAATTCGAGATTTGGTAAAAAGTTTCATCTGTGCTTCCTCAATTTAGAAAAAAATAATCAAAAATAGATAACCAGTTGTTTAAAAATAGTGAGATAACTGCCGTTCATTGATACGCAATAGTTATCTTACTAGCTGTTGGAAATGGTATGTCTCAGACGCCTGTTTGACAAAGTATGAATCGTCAAGCGACAGATGAATTCATTTCATCCATGCTCACGGCATACTTATGCAGGTTCTGAGCAATCCACTTCAAAAACACTTCCGCTGCGCTCAGGTTTTTCGAACTTTCGGATAACGCTATCCAGTAGTAGTCGTCCGTGACCAGATCAGTGTTGTGCAAGGGCACGAGTGCTCCAGAGTCGAACCAGGCCTTGCTGACCGGCATGGGGACCAGGGCGATTCCCGCGCTACGTTCAGCAGCACGCGCCAGGGCAAACATGCTGTCGACAAATATAATCTGTTTAGGTTTCATATTGTTGACACCCGCATGCCGCGCCCAGTTACTCCATGCATGAGGGCGCGCCTTGTGGAGCAATATCGTGGACACATTAATCGCATCGATGCTGCTGTAACCTTTGCGCGCCCACTCATTGTGTAGTTTTCTGCTACAGGCCGGGATGTAGCGAATGGGAAACAACTTCTCCACTTTCGCCGCCTTAGGCTCGTTGCGCGTCAGCACAATGTTGATATCTGCCAACGGATTGGATTCATCGCCAATTGCCATCGATTCGATTTTCAGATCAATATCTTCGTGCTGATCAGAAAATTTGCTGATCAGTGGCATCAGCAACTCACTCGCGAAGAACTCAGGCATTTGCACAAGCAAGGGGATGCGGCTCGCGTTCTCGTGCACACGCGTTGCCGCTTCATCGATTGCCTGGAGATAGGGCTGAATCTCGTTGTAGAACTGCGCGCCCTTATCGGTCAGGGAGATCGCCCTCGTTTCGCGCGCGAAGAGTTTGATTCCCAGTTCAGCTTCCAGATCACCGATCTGATGACTCACGGCGCTCGCCGTGAGACAAAGCTTGTCAGCGGTTTTCTTGAAACTGAGATACTGGGCTGCCAGACAAAATGTCCGGAGCCCGCGCAATTGCATTCGCATTTGGGTTCCTGTGATTCGAATTTCATTTGCTCAAAGAATTCGGAGATAAGCCAACATCTCCGATAGCGGTTTGTGCGTTTGGCACGCTGGCCAACCGGGCACTCGCTCTATCACTAGCTCTTGTTTGCAAAGCCTGTGCCAGTCGAAAAATACCGTATAGCGGCCCGATTCCACTCCCAACTGCACCGGGATGGATCAAATTGGACAATGTGCTGGCAAGCTTGCTCGATAAGCTGGCAGAAGCAAGAATAGACACTTTGCTTCGCAGGTTAATTGGTTATTATTGGGCGACAACGTCTGCCCACTGAGGAAAGGAAGCACGCTGTGTTTTACGCGCTTGAGAATCACCCCGAATATCTCGCCCTGCAAACAGAAATGGTCCGACTGCAGCGTCATATCAAGGACCACAAAGGGCGACTGCTTATCATCTTCGAAGGACGGGATGCTGCGGGTAAGGGAAGCACGATCATGCGTTTCGTGCGCTTTCTCAATCCCCGGCACTATCGGATCGTCGCCCTCGCCAAGCCCTCCGAACAGGAGCAGGGCCAGTGGTATTTTCAACGTTACATCAAGGAATTGCCCAACCCGGGCGAGATCGTCTTCTTCGACAGGAGCTGGTACAACCGTGCTGTTGTGGAGCCTGTGCTGGGTTTCTGCTCAGAGAAAGAGTACAAGAACTTCCTCGAGCAGGTGATTCTATTGGAGCGCATGCTCAAAAAGGATGGATTGCCAATCATCAAGTTCTGGTTCTCCATCGATGAGGAAGAACAGGCCAAGCGCATGGAAGAACGCAAGGCCAATCCCCTGAAGCAATGGAAACTGAGCACCGTGGATGCCCAGGCTCAGGAGAAGTGGCATGAATACACACGCTACAAGGAATCGATGTTCGCCAAGACCTCAACCACCAGCAATCCCTGGCTGGTCGTGCAGGGTAATGACCGAGAGCGCGCCTGCCTTGAATCCATGCGCTATGTGTTGTCAAAAATGAAATACGAAGGTAAAGGAGAGACGGCCAGCAATCTGGATCCCGATCCCGATGTCGTCCAGCGGCAACCAACGTTCAAGCTCGCCCAGGTACGCTTCGAGGAACCCACCGAAGACGAGTAAGTGGATTAATTGGAGCAAGAATCGGCAAGGAGTGAGAGCGCAGAACTGAACCTTTGCACGGCGCAGGACATCCAGGCAGCGCCTCGCTTCAGTAACTGCCTCACTCCTTTCATGTCCCTGCCAAACCCTGGTCCAACGCCCACATCACCCCCTCACCGGCTCGCCTGAACAGGGCCTGCAAGCACCCGTCAGACAGTCGACAAAACCCCTCCTGATATGTAAGTGTAAGAGGTCAAGCAACGCTCACAGGTACTCAGCATATGGCAATCAGCGAGCTCAGCCAGCAGGTCAAGCGCAGCCTGGAAATCAATGGCCGTTCCTACAGTTATTACAGCCTTGAAGCACTGGCTGAAAGTGGCAATTCCCAGGTTCGTCAGCTCCCGGCTTCGATCAAGGTACTGCTCGAAAACCAGCTACGTCACTGTGATGGTGTCGCAGTTAACGAGCGTCACGTAAACGACCTGATCAATTGGCAGGAGAGTCAGCACCAGAACGCTGAGATCATGTTTACGCCGGTGCGTGTGTTGATGCAGGACTTTACCGGCGTGCCTGCCGTGGTCGATCTAGCCGCGATGCGTGATGCGGTAGCCACCCGCGGTAAAGACGCCCAACTCATCAATCCGATTAACCGGGTTGATCTCGTCATCGACCACTCGGTGACTGTAGACAAATTTGCCAGCGCTGCTGCCTATGCCGAAAACGTGCAAATCGAGATGGAACGCAACCGGGAACGTTACCAGTTCCTGCGCTGGGGGCAGCGTGCCTTCCAGAATTTCAATGTTGTGCCACCTGGCACAGGAATCTGCCATCAGGTCAATCTGGAGTATCTGGGGAAATCCGTATGGCACTCTGAGGTCGACGGGGAAGTGTTTGCGTACCCGGATACGCTCGTAGGCACCGACAGTCACACAACCATGATCAATGCGCTGGCGATCCTCGGCTGGGGAGTCGGCGGCATCGAGGCGGAAGCCGCGATGCTCGGGCAACCGATCTCGATCAATATTCCCGAGGTAGTTGGTTTCAAGATCACCGGCTCTCTGGCTGAAGGCATCACAGCAACAGACCTCGTGCTGACCTGTGCGCAGATGCTGCGTGAACATGGCGTCGTGGGTAAGTTCGTCGAATTCTACGGTGAAGGGCTGGAATCCCTGACCGTGGCCGATCGCGCCACACTCGCGAACATGAGTCCGGAGTATGGAGCAACCTGCTGTTATTTCTCAGTGGACAACAAGACACTGGACTATCTGCGTTTCTCCGGTCGCGATGAAGACACCGTTGCTCTGGTCGAAGCCTATAGCAAGGCGCAGGGTCTGTGGCGCCGCGAAGACGAGAGTGTGCAGTACAGCAGCACTCTGGCTCTGGCCCTGGACACCGTTGTCCCTTCGCTCGCCGGCCCGAAACGCCCCCAGGACCGAGTGCCTGTCGACCGCCTGAAGCTCAGCTTCCAACAATTGCTGGACGCTCCGGAACCCAGAGAAGTGGCCGTTCAGGGCACCGAACACGGCCTGCGCGATGGTGACGTTGTTATCGCCGCCATTACTTCCTGTACCAATACCTCCAATCCGGCAGTCATGATGGCGGCCGGTTTGCTGGCCCGCAATGCATTGCAGCGCGGGCTGCTACGCAAGCCTTGGGTGAAATCCTCTCTGGCGCCGGGATCCAAGGTCGTGTCTGACTATCTTGCGACTGCAGGCTTGCAGGAGAGCCTGGACCAGCTCGGATTCAATCTCGTCGGCTACGGTTGCACGACCTGTATCGGCAATTCCGGGCCACTACCTCCAGCCATCGAAACAGCAGTGGACGAAGGCGACCTGACCGTCTGTTCAGTCCTGTCCGGCAATCGCAATTTCGAAGGCCGCATTCACGCCAAGGTCAAAGCGAACTGGCTGGCCTCGCCGCCATTGGTCGTTGCCTATGCCCTTGCCGGCACTACCAACATCAATCTCAACAAAGACTCACTCGGCACTGACAAAGACGGCCAGCCCGTCTACCTGAAGGACATCTGGCCAAGCAATGACGAGATCGCGAAGGCAGTCCATCTGGTTGAAAGGGAGATGTTCGTTAAAAACTATGCCGAAGTCTTCGCAGGCGACGCGGACTGGCAGAACCTCCCCGCCGGCGAAGGCGCCACCTACGACTGGAGTGAACAATCGACCTACATCCGCAAACCCGATTTTGTCGATCTGGAAAAACCAGCCGGCGATATCGAGCAGGCCGGGATACTCTTGTTACTGGGCGACTCTGTCACGACCGACCACATTTCCCCGGCAGGCAGCATCGCGGAGGCAAGCCCTGCAGGCATATATCTCAAGCAGCACGGCATCGAGAAAGCCGACTTCAATTCCTATGGCTCTCGGCGCGGCAATCACGAAGTAATGATGCGCGGTACATTTGCCAACGTCCGCATCCGCAATGAGATGCTGGGCGGAATCGAAGGTGGCTACACCCGACTCGCGGGCAACAACGAAGCGCTTAGCGTGTTCGATGCCGCCATGCACTATCAGAACGAAAACACGCCGCTGGTGGTCATTGCCGGGAAGGAATACGGGACGGGTTCCAGCCGCGACTGGGCCGCAAAAGGTTCTCGGCTGTTGGGCGTACGCGCGGTAATCGCCGAGAGTTTCGAACGCATTCATCGCTCCAATCTCGCGGGGATGGGCGTGCTGCCCTTGCAGTTCCCTGAAGGCACAACACGCAAGACCCTGAAGCTCACAGGCGACGAGCGGATTAGCCTGCGCGGCCTGAGTGTCGTGACGGCGGGCATGGAAGTGGTGATGGAAGTCAGTTATCCCGACGGCAGCAGCAACAGTTGTACCTTGCAGTCACGACTCGATACTGCCCTGGAAGTGGCCTATTTCCTGGCCGGCGGAATCATGCCGTTCGTCGTCGACAAGCTATGCGCCGAATCCTAGAATGCGTCGAATCCATCACGCGCGAGCGTTATTCGAGGGGAGTGCATGAGCAAAGCAACGCGCACCGAGCATGATAGTCTTGGGCCAGTCAGCATCGCGGCAGACAAGCTCTGGGGCGCCCAGAGTCAGCGCTCACTGCAAAATTTCGCGATCGGTAGCGACCGCTTTCCCGTCGCCTTTATTCATGACTACGCGCTGCTGAAAAAAGCTGCTGCACAGGCTAACGAGGCGTTGGGTGATCTGGCACATAAAGAGTCAGGGCTTATTCAACAGGCTTGCGATGAAATTCTCAGCGGCACTCTGGATGCACATTTCCCACTCTCGGTCTGGCAGACCGGCAGCGGTACGCAGACCAACATGAATTTGAACGAAGTGATTGCCAACGTCGGCAATCAGCTGGCGGGCAACGCGCCTGGAAGTAACGAACCTCTGCACCCGAATGATCATGTAAACCGCTCGCAGTCTTCCAACGATACCTTTCCCACGGTCATGCACATCACCGCGACGCGTTACGGGAAACAGAAAGTACTCCCTGCTCTCAGTCACCTGCTTAGCACACTCGCGGCACAGGAAGTCGCGTGCAAGGACATGGTGAAGAGCGGACGGACCCATATGATGGATGCCACTCCGGTCACCCTGGGACAGGAGTTTGGTGCCTTTCGCGCGCAGCTGGAGTTTGGCCACCAACAGGTAGAAGCGGCTCTGAGCGGCTTACGCGAATTGGCCATCGGTGGCACGGCAGTCGGCACAGGCCTCAACAGCCGGCGCGAGTGGTCGAGCACCGTCGTGGAAAAACTCAACACGCTGTGCGGCATGGACTTCGTGCCGGCGAGCAACAAGTTTGCGCAATTGGCAGCACACGATGCGCTACTCAATCTACACAGCCAACTGAACTTGTTGGCCACTGCCTTACTGAAGATCGGCAACGACATTCGCCTGATGAACTCAGGCCCGCGTTGTGGACTGGCGGAGATTACGCTGCCGGCGAACGAGCCTGGTAGTTCAATCATGCCCGGCAAGGTGAATCCGACACAGGTCGAGGCGCTTACCATGGTCTGCACCCGCGTCATGGGCAATCAGACCACTGTCAGCATTGCCGCGAGTCAGGGGCAGTTCCAGTTGAACGTCTACAAACCTGTGATCATTCACTGTGTACTGGAGTCGCAACAACTCCTTGCAGATGCCATGAACAGTTTTGCTGACCATTGCATCTCGGGATTGGTCGTCAACACATCACGCCTGAGTTTCTATACAGAACAGACTCTGATGCTGGTTACCGCGTTGAGCCCACATATCGGTTATGATAACGCCGCCCGCGCGGCCAAGCATGCGCATGAAAAGCAACTCACTTTGCGCGAAGCGGTGAGCGAGCTTTCCCTGTTGAATGCTGAAGAATACGACCGGCTGATTCAGCCCGAAGCGATGCTCGGGCCGGACGACTAGACCGAACCAAAATTGCAGGAGAGAACACAAACCGATGGGCAAACTCTGGGCACGCCTGTTCAAACCCCGTGGATGGATTACCAAATGGCTCGTCTTTGCGGCACTGATTGCGATACTTGGACTCAGCGCCAGTGGTGCCATCTTGCCGGTCAGGGAATTTCTGGAAGCACCGCAACTGACCTTCACTCTGGTCGGCAATACGATCACTGCCTATAAAGTACTCAATGGTCTTCTCACCTTTGCGGTACTGATCTGGCTTAGCGCAATGGTCGCCGAATTGGCAGAGTCGCAGGTGCATCGCCTGCCTGGCATGCGCATGGCGAACAAGGAACTGATTATCAAGTTCGCCCAGATAGCGGTTTATGTGGTTGCCGCACTGATCGGGCTCGACCTCATCGGGCTCGACCTGACTACACTGACTGTTTTCAGTGGCGCTCTCGGTATCGGACTCGGCTTTGGTCTGCAGAAGACTGCATCCAATTTCATTAGCGGGCTCATCCTGTTAATGGAGAAATCGATTGAAGTGGATGATCTTGTCGAACTCACCGACGGCACCTACGGATTCATCCGCCGCACCGGCGCTCGTTATACGCTTGTCGAAACCTTCGACAACAAGGAAATCCTGATACCTAACGAAGACTTCATCACCAATCGGGTAACGAACTGGACCTTCTCCAATAACCGCGCTCGAGTCGAAGTCCCGATTGGGGTTTCCTACGATTCCGATCTGGAGAAAGTACAACAGATCCTCATCGCTGCCGCCAAGGCCAATCCACGCTGTGCCAGCACGCCCGAACCGGTCTGTTTCCTGCGCAAGTTCGGTGACAGCTCGGTCGATTTCCTGCTGCACTTCTGGGTCGATGATGTGGAGAATGGCCGTTGGACTCCGCAGAGCCAGGTCATGATGGATATCTGGAAGCGCTTTCATGCTGAAGGTATCAGCATCCCCTTCCCGCAGCGCGATCTGCATATCCGCTCCGGATCCAATCCAATTCCGCAGACCAATACGGTGGTGAGTAACTCACCGACCGAAGGTGATCCCGATGACTGACTTTGTTCTCCACGCACTCGAATTTGATGGCAAAGGTGGCGCCCGAACATTAACGGGCGAGGCCCTCGACAGTTCGCTGCAGTCAGAAACGCCGAGTTGGGTTCATCTCGATGCGGGCGCTGCGGAAACTCGACAATGGTTAGTGGACAACCTGGCGCTTCCCGACGAACTCATTATTGACGCGCTGCTGGCGGACGAAACCCGACCGCGGATTGTCACCTACGAGGAAGGCACTCTCATCATCCTGCGTGGCGTCAATCTCAATGAAGATGCCCATCCAGAGGATATGGTGTCGATCCGCATGTGGATCTATGGCAACAATATTATCAGCGCCAGACTGCGCCGCTTGAAAGCCGTTATCGATATCCGCGAACTACTGGAGAGCGGCCGCGGCCCGAAGTCTGCACCGGATTTTCTGGTAGCCCTGATCGGTCGATTGTTCGAGCGCATGGAACCGACTCTCCGCAGTCTCGATGAGCAGCTTGATGTGCTCGAAGAGCAGGTCATGGAGAATCCGGATGCGGAGGACAGACAAGCCATCACCACCTTGCGCAAGCAAGCCATTCTGTTCAAACGCTACATCGCGCCACAGCGCGACGTGATCGCGAGCTTGCGCAACGCGGAACTCGGCTGGCTGGACAGCGGCCACAAACGCAAACTGATGGAATCCCTCGACCGGGTAACGCGTTATCTGGAAGACCTCGACGCGACCCGCGAACGCGGCCAGATCATCAAGGATGAACTCGGCAACGCCCTCTCGGACAGGATGAACAAAAATCTCTACATGCTCAGTGTCATCGCAGCGATCTTCTTGCCACTGGGCTTTCTTACCGGATTGCTGGGCATAAACGTCGGCGGCATTCCCGGCGCGGACGTCGCCAGCGCCTTCATGACTTTCTGTCTGATTCTGATTGTGGTGGTAGTCGGTCAGGTAGTGCTTTTCAAACGCTTGAAATGGTTCTAGCGCTCGACGCGGTAGGTGAAGTCAATGCTCTGGTATTCACCGGACTCCGCCTGCAGGGTCAGCCTGTCATTGATGAAGTAGTCGACCGCGACTTTCGAGAAACTATCGAACAGCCCCACACCGTAGCGAATAAATATTTGCGGCGTCAGGTATTTGCCGACGGTCAGTTCGCTGCTGTCGATATCGCCCGTGTTGGTGATCGCAACGGTATCGAAACCAAAACGGTTTCCCAGATCGTCGGCCAGCGATTGGCCCTGCTCGATGCCCAGGCTTGCAATCGCCCCCAGCATTGCGTCCCCGTCGCTGGAGCGTAGCTGCGAGGCAGGCCGGCCGGTGACGAGGACCGCGAGAATGTCACTTTCCGGTAGTACTGGTGTCGAGTAGAGCTGGCTGCGCATGTTGTTGAGCGTTCCGTTGATTAACACACCCACCGTCTGTTCCTGCACTACCCTTACAGCTCGAATGTCCAGAGCAGGGTTCGAATAGTTGCCGAGGAAAAGCAGCTTGCCGTCCTGTAGTGTCAGCTCCTGGCCATAAATCCGATACTGCCCTTCCGTAATCGCCAACTCGCCGTAGGTAAAACTCGCGCCGGTAAGTTGTTGCTGCAACTCCAGCTCGCCTTGCAACGATGCCTGCAGTCCAAAACCGGAAAACGCGACTTCGTCGCCTAGACTGAGCACCAGGTCGGCACTCATTGGCAGATCGAATAGCGCCGTTTGCGTGCTGGTGAATGAGCGCGCGAGTTCGGGTCGCTCGCTGGGATAATTCTGGATTACCACATCACGGGAAATGTCTACCGCCGATTCCGGCAATTCCTGTAATACCAGATCAAGTAAAGGAACATGCAGATTGCCGCGCAAGTCGATACGTTGGGCATTCGCATCAAGGTTCAGGGCAGGCGCAATCTGTAATGCGATTTCCGGCGTGTTGGCGATCCAGAACGAGTCTCCCTCCACCTCTGCCGTAATCTGCCAATCTGGCGTATTGAGGCCGCGCAGAGAACCGAAGTAGGTCAGATAGCCCTCTTCTGCTGCGACGCTGCCTTCGAGTGTGACGCTGTCGATACTGGCACCGCTGAGACTCATCTCGAAGTCTGAGTAGGCGACACCGTTGGTCTCTAAAAAGAAGGCTGCTTCGTTCACACGCAGCTCACCGTTGAGCTCAGGGGCCGCCAGCGTTCCAGCTATATCCACGCGACTGTCGAACAGGCCAGACACATCACGGAGCTCAGGTACTACTGCACTAAGCCAACCGAGATCGGAGAACTCCGCAGTGCTACGACCTTGCAGGTTACCGTCAGCGTCAATGTTCAGGTTAGCCAGTAGCTCGCCACTGATGGGCAAACTGTCGTCTTGCAGATTGGCCGTCTCTAGCTGGGCGCGCCCATCCAACAACCATTCCCCCTCCACAAGATCCGCGCGCAAGGAGAGTCTGCGCCATGTATAGCTCTGCTCTAGAATTTCTTCGGCACTGCGTTGTGCGCCGAACTGATCTTCTGCCGCGGAACTCAGCGTCAACACTGCATTGTCAGCCAATGTACTCACATTCAGGCGCAATTCGCCGGTGGCAGAGATCTCTGCGTAAACCGTGGCAGTCGCCGTGCCATCCAGCGAGACGCCTTGCGGTACGCGCGGTAGCTGCGGGAAGGGTATGAGCACATCTCTCTGCTCTGGCGCATTGAATTCCTGCAGCGGAAAATCGCTTATCGATCCCTCGATTGCGTACGATCCCGAAGGGTCAGGTGTCGCATTCATACAGAGGCTGATACCGGCATTCGCCCAACAGCTATCAGCAGCGGTAAATTGTTGATCGATCCAGGTCAGCGCAACTGGAGAGACAAGACTCCAATCCCCAACGACGCTTTGGAGTGCACTGCGCTGCAGGCGCCCGGACCAATCGCTGCCAAGCGCATCGGCAAAGCCTCCCTGCAACTCGATGTCGGCAGTCAGTCCGGAACCAAGGTAGTCACCTTGCAACGCCAGCAGCAGTTCGTGCGCAGCGGGAGAACCACTGAATTCCATACTCGATTCTGTAATCTGCAGCGTCTCTGATCCAGCGCGAAATTGCCCGGACTGCAATAGCACTTGTCCTTCGTAATGCTGAGGGTCGCCCGTCAGGCTCACTTGCAATGAATCGATCGTTGCCGCTTCGGACACCAGTTGTTCAATACGAATATCCGTGTCAATGATCGGAGCCTCGAGGTTACCGCGCACGGTGCCCTGACCAATCGCTGTTGCACTGACTCCTGGCACAAACTGCTCCAGCTGTGGAGCGTCCAATACAAAGTCGAGTGCGATGCTTTCATCGTAGCGGCCACTTACCTGAAACTGATTTGCAGCGCTACTCACGAGAAAGTCGTCTATTTCCCATGCCCCGTCGTTCAATGCCAGCCTGCCTGCGGCGGTCACCTCGTAGGAATCAAGCAACATCGTCGTCTCTGCAAGATCGAGTAGCAGAGACGAATCGTCAGCATCGAATGCAAATTCGCCGCGACTATTCAAAGCTGACACAGGAAACTCGCTGGCAAGACCAAACAGCAGCAGCGGGTTGTCCTCCTGCAATGTGAAATCCCCCTGCACAGTAATCTCCTGCGAGAAATCGATAGTCGCAGTGCTATCGAGCACACCGCTGTCAGTACGGATAGCGCTGTCGAGGCCAAGTGTCTGCCCGGTTAGCTGCGCGCTCGCCGAAATAGCCAGCGCCGGATATTGCTCCCCTTCGACGACACGGGTAGTCAACTGAAACTGCAGGTCCGGAATCGACCCCGATGAAACAAGCGTTGTCTCCAGCAATTGCATGCCCGATGCTTGCTCTGGCAATTCGATCTGTTCCGCCCGGTGTTCGAGTTCAATCGCAATACCGCTGGCAGCGAATGGCTGAATCGAACCCGTACTGCGAATTGCAAAGGGTGACGTCAGTTGATGGTCGACTTGCAACTGTTCCACCGTTGCAGCCAGTGACAACTCTCCCACTGCGTTGCCCAAGCCCTGCGGTAGGCTCTGCGGTAACTCCCATCGCAAGTCAGCAGTGACCGGGACCCCCGGGAGCAACTCGACTGCCACGTCGCCATTGAGCTTAACTAGATCTGAGACAATCGCCAGTTCATCCAGAGCGACTGCTGTTCCGAACAGTGAAACTCCGGCAGCCAACTCCGCAATCGCTACCGATTGCGACTCCTCTCCTTGATCCGCCTCGATGACAATTCGGAGATCGCTAACTGATAGATCAGCAATTTCGATGTTGATCGGTAACGGTGTGAACGCCAGCTCCGCAACCGGTGATGTCGCTGGACTGTTGGTACTGCTCTCTCCAGTCTGTCTGACCGTGACTTCAATGCCCTGCAGTTGCAGACTCGCCAATTGAAAACTGCCACTCAACAGAGAAAAGGAGTTCCATGACGCAAGAATCGATTGCGCCTGCACAGCAGCCTGCGGCGTCTGGATTGAAACACCAGAGAGTTGCAGACCCTGCAGCAGGTTGCCACGAATGTTTTGCGCAGAGACTTCAACCCCATCGACTTCAGCGAGGCGTTGCAGTCCCCACTCCGCGACCACCCGGCTTCCGCCCTCAGTCGCGAGGAATGTACTGACCGTCGCCAGCGCCGCCATCAGCAACAACACGAGGCTGATTGCGGTCCAGATCAGGTAACGCCAGGGACTCTCACGCAGTTTGCTCACAGATCGGGACCCATTGTGATGTGCAAGCGTATCTTGTTGTCATTATCCAGTGCGGAAGCCAGATCGACGCGAATTGGACCGATGGGAGAGAGCCAGCGCACACCGAGGCCGGCGCCTGTCTTCAACTCATAATCATCGAAGGCATTGAACGCATTACCCGCATCGGCGAATACAGCGAGTTTCCAACTCTGATTCACGGGAAAATCATACTCTACGCTCATCGCCAATTTGTGTTTACCACCGACGACCTCACCGGCATCGTTCACTGGGCCGAGTGATTCATATTTGTAGCCGCGCACAGTCTGGTCGCCACCACTGAAGTATCGGATTGAAGTCGGCAAGCGATCGAGATCGTTGGCGAGAGTCGTGCCTGCATCGAAGCGCAGCAATACCCTGCCGCTGCCAATACTGTGAATCAGCTTGCCCGCGAAATTGAGCTGTAAGAATGACTCTGAAGACAGCAGCGTATCGGATGCTCCCTTGAATTCACCAAACAGACGCCAACCCCGAGTTGGATACAAGGCGTCGTTGGCACTGGTGCGATCCATACTGATGCCGGGAATAATAAAGTCAGCGGTGAGCTTCTCTCCGCTGATATCCGATTCATCATGCTGCAGGTTAAGAAAGTAATGCTGTCGCCAGTTCCAACCGTTGATGAAGCTGTAGGTCATACCCAGCTTGGTAGATTCGTTGCGAAACGTATCGGTATCTTCAGCCAGAAAACCCACCGAGAAATTCAGAGATTCCGTCGCAGGATCAGACATCGGAATACCGTAGCTGAGATCGAGGTTCTGTTGTACAGGCGACAAGCCTGCGTTGCCGATGACGTTATGACCGCTACGGTTGCGATAGCGGTTCTCATAGTCGAAGCGTACCCGCGGCCCTATATCGGTTGTCATGCCGAGACCCGTTGCATAGACACGCTGTGGTCGCATCGCAAGACTGACGTTCACAGGCACTTCATTATTGCTCGCCTGATTCACCAATGGTGAGACAGACACGCTACTGAAATAATGCGAGCTGTTAAGTGAATTACGCATGGCAAGGAGTGACTCGGACGAGTAGTAGTCGCCCGGCGCAAACTCCAGAAAGCGGCGAATAAAATCTTCCGAGAGTTCCGGAGTCTGCTGAATATTGACCTCGCCGATACGATAGCGTTCGCCCGGATCGAAAAGCATATCGACCGTGGCGAGATTGTTTACGAGGTCGAGTTGCAACTCTGAGCGCGTAAACCGCGCATCGAAGAATCCCTGTTCGATGGCCTGCGCCGAAAGATTGGTCTTGATACGTTCATACGCACCCTGATCGAGTTGCTGCCCTGGCTGAACGGGGAGCTGCTGTAACTGATTGCTGAACAACGCCGCATCACGGGTTACCGCCACATTCACCTCGCCCACCTGCACTGGCGTGCCCGGCTCGATATCAACTTGCAGGCGCCAGCACGCATCGACAAACTCAAATCGACTCTGCTGTTCAAGATGGTAGTAGCCCAACGCGCGCGCGGCTCGGACCACGCTCTGGCGAATGCCAGGCAAGAAACGTCCCAGGCGTACTGCGCTGGCATCGCATTCCAGTTCAGGTAGCGAGACATGGGCACGGATATTGGCTTGCAGCCGCTCGCTGCCGCCACTAATCAGTAACTCCGGTTCCTGTGCAGCAAGCGCTCCGGCATACAGGCATGCAGTCAGTATCCATGCTGCTTTTTGCCACAGTCGGCCGTGGACGGGCGCGCTGGGAAGCGAGGTTTGGCGGGGATGACTCATCATGACTTAACTATAACAACATATTATCGGCGCTGGGGATGCGGTCCGGCTCGCAGACCTGGGGTGCGAACTCGCGGGCGGCGTATTCTAAAACAGATTACCTGTGAAACCTGTAAAAAGTTACGCGTTTCACGCCCGTTCGGGTCACTTGCCCGTTTTTCTGTCACAATATCAGGGTGAGTTAAACCGAAACTGAATGGCACAGGATCAGCCAGCGCATGAGCATCTCACTAAGTGATATCCAGACCGCCGCCGAACGCATTCGCGACGCTATCGTCGAGACCCGCAGCGAGCACTCCAAAACCCTTTCTACCATTCTGGGCAGCAAGGTCTGGCTAAAATTCGAGAATCTGCAGTTCACCTCGTCTTTCAAGGAGCGTGGTGCGCTGAACAAGTTATTACAATTGAACGACTCAGAGCGCGCCCTTGGCGTTATCGCCATGTCGGCTGGCAACCACGCCAAGGCGGTCGCCTATCATGCGCAGCGGCTTGGCATACCGGCAACCATCGTCATGCCGGTCAGCACACCCAATGTCAAAGTAGAAGACACCGAGAATTTCGCCGCGCGAGTGATCCTTGAGGGCAACTCCCTGGACGAATCGAGGGCCCATGCGCGCAAACTCGCCGAGGAAGAGAATCTGGTGTTTATCCATCCCTTCGATGATCCGCAGATCGTCGCCGGACAGGGTACCGTTGCACTGGAGATGCTCGCCGCACACCCCGAGCTCGATACATTGGTTGTGCCAATTGGCGGCGGCGGATTGATCGCCGGTTGCGCGATAGCCGCAAAAGCCCTGCGCCCGGACATTCGACTCGTGGGCGTGGAAGTAGAGGCCTATCCCAGCGCCTGGAATCTGCTCAATGGAAAAACCGAGCTCCCAGGGGGCTCCACGGTTGCCGAAGGCATCGCGGTGAAACATCCTGGCGAACTGACCATGGCCGTCATTCGGGAGCATGTCGATGACATCGTCGTTGTCTCAGAGGAAGAGGTTGAGGAAGCGATCTATTTATTGCTTACGATAGAGAAGACGGTAGCCGAAGGAGCTGGCGCGGCGGCACTGGCAGCGCTCTTGCGGGCCCCGGAAAAATTCTCAGACCGTCACTGTGGCATCGTCCTGTCTGGCGCCAATATCGATTCGCGTATTCTCGCCTCAGTGTTGATGCGCCGCCTTGCGCGCAAGGGTCGCATCGTGCGCTATCTGATCAAGATCGAAGATCTGCCCGGCGCGCTATCCGACGTGACCGAGGTGATCGGCGACCATGGCGGCAATATCCTCGAAGTCTTTCATCAGCGTCTCTTTGGCACCGTTCCCGTGCGCAGGGCAGACCTGTACATCACCGTCGAGACCCGGGACGCCGCGCAGAGCCAGAAGATTCAGGACCAATTGCAGGCACGGGGCTACAACACCACGCTGCTGCGTGAGTAAGAGCGCGTCCTGACGAATCGAAGTCACGGGAGAATTCAGCTACACTGGAACCCTTGAGGCACCACATCGCAATCCGGCGCCTTCACGATTACAACAAGGCAATCCGGGGGGAGTAAACCTTGAGTGTGATTCAACTATCCAGCAAGCGGAAACCGCACGCGGCGGCCGACTCCGCTTCTGTCACAGACAAGCCGCTGCGCTTCCTGACTGCTGCCAGTCTCTTCGATGGGCATGATGCGGCAATCAATATCATGCGGCGCATCCTGCAAGCCAGTGGCGCCGAAGTCATCCACCTGGCGCATAATCGCTCCGTCCAGGAAATCGTTCGCGCAGCGGTGCAGGAAGACGTTGACGCGATCGCTATCAGTTCCTATCAGGGCGGTCACATTGAATACTTCAAATACTTAGTCGACAAGCTCGGCGAACTCGGCGCCGGGCATATCAAGGTGTTTGGCGGTGGCGGGGGCGTCATTATTCCTGCAGAAATCGACGAGCTGCACAGCTACGGCGTGACGCGAATCTACTCCCCGCAGGACGGCCAACAGCTCGGTCTGCAGGGAATGATCGATGACATGCTCGCGCGCTGCAAACAGAGCGGCGAAGCGCAGGTCGCTGAAGCACCAGCCCTTACTGAATTGCGCAAGGGCGACACGATTGTTTTAACGCGGGTCATCAGCGCCATAGAAAACGGCAGCTATGATGAGCAGACTCTGCAAGAGCTACTGGGCGAAGCCGAACAAATTGCCAACTGTCCGGTCCTCGGTATCACCGGCACCGGGGGCGCCGGCAAGTCTTCATCGACCGATGAGATCGTACGTCGCTTCCGCCAGGACAGCGGTGACGAGTTGCGCATAGCGATTTTGGCGATTGATCCAACTAGAAAAAAGACAGGTGGCGCCTTACTCGGCGATCGCATTCGCATGAACGCGATCAATCACGACTCCATTTTCATGCGCTCCCTCGCAACGAGAGATGCTGCGATCGAAATCCCGGCAGCACTCAATGAAATTCTCGCCGCTATAAAAGTTGCCAACTTCGATCTGATTATTGTCGAAACGCCGGGTATCGGCCAGGGCGACGCCGGCATCGTACCCTATGTGGACACGTCGCTGTACGTCATGACACCCGAATTCGGCGCCGCAAGCCAGCTCGAGAAGATCGACATGCTCGACTTCGCTGACTTTTTCGCGATTAATAAATTCGATCGCAAGGGCAGTGATGACGCACTGCGGGACGTCAGCAAACAGGTACAGCGCAATCGACAGGCTTTTTCCCAGACGGCGGAAGAGATGCCAGTATTTGGCACCATCGCCTCGAAATTCAATGATGATGGCATTACTGCGCTCTACCAGGCCTTGCGAGACGCGTTGCTGGCAAAAGGCCTGCGCAGCTTCGAGCCACAGCTCGCCCCAGTAAATGGCAAAGTCTCCAGCGAAAAGACAGTCATTATTCCCGGCTCACGACAACGCTATCTTGCCGAGATCGCCGCCGAAGTGCGCGACTATCATCGCCAGGTCAGGGAGCAGTCCGGGCTCGCCCGCGAGCGCCAGCAATTACAAGCCAGCAAGGCCATGCTGCTCGCAGCAGGTGAAGAGAAAGAGAATCTCGAGGCACTGGATGCACTTATCGCGAAAAAAGAAGGTGCACTGGATCACCGTTGCCAGAAGCTACTGAGCAACTGGCCGGAGATTCGCGAGAACTATAGCGGCGAGCAGTTTACGGTCACTATTCGAGGCCAGCAGGTTCACACTGACCTGACTCGCAAGTCACTGTCCGGTACCGCGATTCCTCGTGTCGCCCTGCCGCGCTTCGAAGACCATGGCGAGTTGTTGCGCTGGCTCTTGCTGGAGAACGTGCCTGGTCGCTTTCCTTTTACTGGCGGCGTCTTCCAATTCAAACGGGACTCGGAAGATCCGACGCGCATGTTCGCAGGCGAAGGCGACGCCTTTCGCACCAATCGTCGCTTCAAGCAACTGTCCGAACACGCCGAGGCCAAGCGACTCTCTACCGCATTCGATTCAGTGACGCTGTATGGCTTCGATCCGGCCGAGCAACCCGATATTTACGGCAAGGTCGGCAACTCGGGCGTCTCTATCGCGACACTCGATGACATGAAGGCACTCTACGATGGCTTCGATCTTTGTCATCCGGCCACCTCTGTCTCAATGACCATCAATGGTCCGGCACCGACTATTCTGGCGATGTATCTCAATGCGGCCATCGACCAGCAACTGGACAGATTCGTAGTTGAGCATGATCGACAGCCAGACCCGGACGAGATGGCAGCGCTTAGCAGTCGAACGCTGGAAAGTGTGCGCGGCACGGTACAGGCCGACATTCTCAAGGAAGATCAGGGACAGAACACCTGCATCTTCTCTACAGAATTCAGCCTTAAAGTGATGGGCGACATTCAGGAGTATTTCACCAGGCACAAACTACGCAATTTCTATTCGGTGAGCATTTCCGGCTACCACATCGCCGAAGCTGGTGCGAATCCCATTTCACAGCTCGCCTTTACGCTGGCCAATGGGTTTACGTTTGTCGAGGCCTATCTCGCCAGAGGCATGGAGGTGGATGAGTTCGCACACAACCTCTCGTTCTTCTTCTCCAATGGGATGGACCCGGAATACACCGTCATGGGCCGCGTGGCGCGACGCATCTGGGCCACTGCCATGCGCTTTCGTTATGGCGCCAATGAGCGCAGCCAGAAGCTCAAGTATCACATCCAGACTTCAGGCCGATCACTGCACGCCCAGGAGATGTCATTCAATGATATCCGCACCACGCTGCAGGCACTGATAGCCATCTATGACAACTGCAACAGTCTGCATACCAATGCTTACGATGAGGCCATAACCACACCCACCGAGGAATCGGTGCGCCGGGCAATGGCTATCCAGCTCGTAATTAACAAGGAATGGGGGTTGGCGATGAATGAAAATTCCAACCAGGGATCTTTCATCATCGAGGAGTTAACCGATCTCGTCGAGGAGGCAGTGCTGTGTGAGTTCGAGAGACTCTCGGAACGCGGCGGCGTCCTCGGCGCGATGGAAACCGGTTACCAGCGCGGCAGGATTCAGGATGAGTCCATGTACTATGAACATCGCAAACACGACGGCAGCCTGCCGATCGTCGGCGTCAATACCTTCCTCAACCCGGAACCCGAGGAAGCGAAAGAGATAGAACTGGCACGGTCTACCGAAGCGGAGAAGCAAAGCCAGATCAAGCGCCTGCAAGCGTTCCACGCGCGCCATGCCGAACAGGCACCGGTCGCGCTGGAAAGGCTCAAGAACGCCGCCCGTCAAGGCGACAATGTTTTTGCCGAACTGATGCATGCAGTGCGGCACTGCTCCTTGGGCCAGATCACTGAAGCCTTCTTCGAAGTCGGCGGGCAGTATCGCCGCAGCATGTAAAGCTGGCGCGATGACACGCTCTCCCTGGCTCGTGCGCAACACTGTGCAGCGTGGTTGTCGGTGACTGTGGCAATGCTTTCAGCAGTGGGCTGCATTTAGTAGCAATCTGTGAAGTAGGCTCGCGCCGGCTACTAAAGCTTGCTACCAACACGCCCCTCAGCAGCGCTCAAGGGCACTCAATAGTTGATCTAACCTTGTGCAGCTCGCAACAGTTTTTCTCCCGGAATATTGTGCTGGCAAAAAAAAGAGGAAAGGCGCCAAGGTGCCTTTCCTCAATAGCAAACACGCTGCTTAGCTGCGTGAACGTGATTCTTGTGCTTACTCTGTGACTACAACAGTCACATACGCGTCTTCGTAAAGCCCGCCGTCATCTGCGCGGCCCCAAAGGATGTACTCACCCGGCGCATCGAAAGTGACCGTTGTGTGATAAATGCCATCTTCCGGTTTCGCAGGCGGCAACCAGAGCGCCGACCAGGGCGAATTTGCACTCGTGCGAGTATCTTCCCAAACCTTCACTTGCGGCGGGTCGAAGCTGACATTGCCTGCCGGACCACGGTACTTGTTCCATGACATGAACAGACCGTTAGTCTTGCCCACTGTTACGCGCGATGGCGCATCCAACAGCCGGGCTTTGCTGATTGCATCAGGATGATCCGTTTTGGGAATGCCGTCATCCTCAACCAGCACAGCCAGATCGACTGGCTGGCCGACTCGCGCAGAGCGAGTGGTATCACCGCGTACGGTTACAGTCGGCTTTTGATTCGCGCGCGACTCAGGACTACTGGTACCCGCACCGAGTGACCCTGTTTCAGAGGCAATCACGATATTGTCGACCAGATAGTCCTGGCGCAGGGTGGCATAGGCTTTGCGCTCGACGCCATTTACATTGAGGGTCCAGACCAGCTCTCTGTCACCCCAATCCGCAGGCACAACAACTTCGAACGTGAAGCGATTGCGGCGCGGCAGGAAGTGGGTCGGTTGACCACGGTCAGCGTCGCCGGGAGAGAAGAAGTTATTCTCTCCAACGAAGACGTCTGGAGTTTCTTCCCAGTTTTCATTCATATAGCCGAACATCATGCTGAACGTGCCATCGTCATTCGGGCGCCAGCCTTCAAACGCTGGTTCAACATGCTGCCCGCTACGATAGGTGTCTGCCTGTGCAGATGAAACAAAACACAGAGTCACTAACAACAGTGCAGTACAAGTCTCGAGTACTTGCTTGATCGATTTAGCAGTCATGTTTATTCGGCTCCTGAAGTCGCAACGTCAGTGTCTGTGTCTTCTTCTGCAATGGGTGCTACCAGCGGAGCAAGACAGAGCGGACAGCCGATGACGTGATCGTTCGGCCCGAGGTTAAGTGTTTCGCGTCGCTTGGCCATCTCTTCGAAGAACTGCTCTTCGGTCAGCGTGACGCGGATACCCAGGTCGATGAACATATTGGTCACAGAGCGGTTACCGGAACCCTGCCAGTTGCGTGAATCCGGCACGTTCGGATTGCTGGACGTGTTGTTCATGTAACCGGCAATGTGCAGGATGGTTCCCGCAGGCAACAGCGGTGCGTGGTCATCATCATAGGGATAGCCACGTACCCAGTTATGATCGTAGCCAACGCAGGACAGTGTTTCCACGGTGTAACCCCAGATCGCTTCGAGGCACATACGCTCGCCTGGAGCATGCAGGTGAGGCTCAAACGTAATGATCTTGGTTGGTTCCTCAAGTACGGCATAGGCATGCAGTTCCTGATCCTTTTCACCGCCCGTGATGCTGATGTCGACGCCATTACCCAGTCCGATGCGAGCAGGCTTGAACTCAGGCTCATAGCCTTTCGGGTGGAAGGTGAAGCCAATTTCCAAATGCCCGGTTGTATCGCGGCCATTGGAGTGCATATGCACAGAATCCGTTGCAAATACCGAATTGGCACGTAGCAGTCGGCCTGCGCGTGGGTCGAAAATATCGGGATTACGCCCTACTTCGTGTACCGGCCAGCTAACCGTGGTGTCGTCGATCGCATTGCCATTCTCGTCATGCACCTCGGTGCGCCAGATCATGTGGTGGAAAATGTATTTGCCACCCACTGTTTCACGGCCATTGCCGGCAGCGGGAACGTCATTGATCTCAACGATTTCAACTGACTTCACATAGCGGTCTTCTTCCAGACCCGTTGGAACGCGAGCAATGTCTCCCCACCAGTCTGGGCGGCCGCCTTCCATAAAGAAATCTTCAGTTCTTACCACCAGATCGGGCTCGCCAAGAGTCCACTTGACGGAATCATCGAAGTCCAGCGGGGCTGGGGCGTCGGCTGGGTCGCCTTTGGGAGCGCCACTGCGTGCCCATTGGGATATCGCGGCAATTTGTTCATCGCTCAGCGACGGGTCGTTTTTAAATTCCTGAATGCCGATGTTTTTCTCGACGTACCAGGGAGGCATAGCACCTGCGCGGTCGCGCAGACCTGTCTTGTATTCGATCAACCCGGCGAAAGGGGCGACTTCTTCATAACTGATCAGCGACATGGGTGCGCCGCCACCTGCCCGGTGACACGACTGGCAGCTCTGCTGCAGAATCGGTTCGATGTCTTTGTGGAAGGTCACCGCACTGGATTGCGCATTGGCAATCGATGTGCCGGCTGTGAGCATCGGCACTGCCAACCAGCCAAGTACTGCTATTTTTTTCCCGAGCATAGTTTTAAACCTCGTTGCGTTTGCCTGGCTATAACCAGGTTCTTGATAAATACCTGTCTGTCAGGTGTTTGCCTCGTCTGTTCCACCAAACCGGCCGGATCGCACTCAGCAATTCAGAAAGCTGGCCGATTTAAGCAAAGCATTACAGTGCTGTCTTACGAAAGCTGAACTATTTCTGACGGTTTTCGAATTACCGCCGATGGCAGCCTGACAATGGCATCGCAGGCCCCGTGAATCGTGGCCTGTAGAACGAATGAGGCGCGTAGTACCTGTTGTAAATTACAGGTACGAATGGCGGTAAAACGCCTCCTGCGATGCATTAGCAGGCACGGTTCAGGCTGACGAATTTCGAAATTTCACTTTCCGACAGCAGAAACGCATGCGGCAAACGCGGCTGAACAAATTTTGACCAGGACTTTCCAGCATATGAATTTCGGGGCAATCTTGAAGAAAGGCCTGTCGGCAAGACCACTCGTATCCCGCACTGTGGCATTGCATTGCAACTGAAGCTGCACTAATTTGCTTTCCCATGGTCTGGATCACTGACATATCTGCCGCGCTTGCACTCTCCCAGCTACTGATGCTGGCGGTCTATTTCCCCATGAACTACCGGGGCGCGCTGGCCAAATGCATGTCGCTGTTCTGTATCTGCCTCGGCACCTACGTCCTGACCACGCTTTCCATCGTCGAAACGAATACTCTGTCCAGCTATATCCTGTTTCGTCTCGCAACCTTGTCGCCATTCCTGCTCTGGATCATCGCCCGATGGCTGTTCGTTGATTCCAGCCAGATTCCTCTGCTGGCCTGGCTGGCGATTGGCTTTTTCGTACTGAGCAGAGGCATAGGTTCGGCAGTGGGACTGTTCGATCCGGAAGCTATAGCGAATGGGCCAGCTTTCATCGTCGTGCAGCTCATCCCCCAGTCACTGATGTTCGGATTTACCCTGCACGCCATCTATCTGGCAGTCTACGGCTATTCCAGCGACCTCGTGGAGCAACGCCGCAAGTTTCGGGTCATCTTTGTTATCTGCGCCGGCACCTTGATCGCTGCCATTGTTGGCTCCGGCATCATCGGTTATTTCTCCGGCTTCAGCATGCCAACAGCGATTTACTCTCTCTATATTTTTATCGCCTCAGTGGCGTTCAATCTGACCAGCCTGCGCCTGAACGACGAGGCGGCCAGTCTGGTGCCTGAAGAGAATGTGCAGCAGCGCGCGCAAAACGTACCCGATGAAACTCAATCCGGGGTTGATCCAGGCATTGTTGCCAAAATCCAGCAACTCATGGTCGAAGAGCGGCTGTATACTCAGGCAGGCCTGACGATTTCTGATCTCGCAGAGGCTTTGTCAGTGCAGGAATATCGCCTGCGCCGCATCATCAATCAGTCCATGAACCATCGCAACTTCAATCAGTTCCTCAACAGTTATCGCATCGAGGACGCCCGCGACAAACTGATCGGCTCGCGCATGGCAATCTCAAATGTTGCTTTCGAAGCTGGCTATTCATCCCTGTCAGTATTCAACAAGGCCTTTAAAGAGCGCTACGGCGTGACGCCTTCCGAGTATCGTGCGCAGCAGAATAGCAGTGCGGAATAGCCGCGAAGAATCGTCGTAAAGGAAAGCAATCAGAGGAAGGGAGGCAGAGCGAGACTGGCTCCCCAGCGGCTTGTTCTGGTAGGAGCAAAAGCACTTCTCTCCTGGCGCTGCAGCGCCGCTGAGCTGCACTGCGAGCCTGAGATGCAAAATCGCCGCAATGTGAGTACACATCGCGGCGATCGTTGATCAGGCCTGCTACGCAGCCTGAAGTCATTGCATCGGCTTATTCAGCGCCGGATAAATCTTCCGTCGCTTCTTCTTCTGACATGGGAGCCACCAGCGGTGCACCACAGAGCGGGCAGCCGATGACGTGGTCGTTCGGCCCAAGGTTGAGCACACGTCGACGCTGTTCCATTTCTTCGAAGAACTGCTCTTCAGTCATCGACACCCTGATCCCCAGGTCGATGAACATATTGGTCACCGAGCGGTTACCGGATCCCTGCCAGTTGCGCGGATCGGGCACGTTGGGGTTGGTGTCAGTATTGTTCATATAACCGACGATGTGCAGGATGGTTCCCTTTGGCAACAGTGGCGCCGCATGGTCCTCATAGGGATAACCACGAACCCAGTTGTGGTCATAGCCGACGCAGGAAAGCGTCTCGATGGTGTAACCCCAGATTGCCTCCAGGCACATACGCTCCCCTGGTGCATGGAGATGCGGCTCAAAGGTGATGATCTTGGTATGTTGATCCAGCACTGTGTAGGCATGCAGTTCCTGATTGTTTTCGTTGCCGGCGATGCTGATATCCACCCCATTCCCCAAACCGAGGATGGCACGCTCATACTTGGGCTCGTAGCCTACCGGATGGAAGCGAAAGCCAATCTCGAGATGACCGGTGGTATCAAGACCGTTCGAGTGCAGGTGCACCGAATCTGAATAGACATAAGAGCCTGCTTTCAGCAGACGACCACCGTCCGGGTCGAAGATGTCGGGATTGCGACCAACTTCATGCACTGGCCAGCCAGTGACGGTGTCTTCGATGCGATTGCCGTTCTCGTCGAGCTCGGCCGTGCTCCAGATCATGTGGTGGAAGATAAAGCGACCACCGACTGTCTCGCGTCCGGTTCCCGCGGAATAGTCGACATCGTTCACCTCGACAATTTCCACGGATTTCACGTAGCGATCTTCTTCCAGCGGGATAAGTACTCGAGGAATGTCCCCCCACCAGTCTGGCGTGCCAGCGAGCTTGGTAACCGATTCGGTTTTAACGATCAGATCCGGCTCTCCGGCAGTCCACTTGAGACTGTCGTCAAACACGAGAGGCTCCGGGGCATCGGCTGGATCTCCCTTGGGAGTACCGCTGCGCGCCCAGGTCGAAATAGCGGCGAGTTCCTCATCACTTAGAGAAGGATCGTTCTTGTACTCCGCAATGCCTATGTTCTTCTCCATATACCACGGCGGCATGGCGCCCGCGCGATCGCGCAGGGATGTCTTGTACTCAATGAGCCCGGCAAAGGGCGCCACCTCCTCGTAGGACACCAGCGGCATAGGACCTACACCACCGACCCGATGACAGTTCTGGCAACTGCGCTGCAGGATGGGTTCGATATCGCGATGGAACGTCACTTCGCTGTCCTGGGCCGCAACACTCCCGGGCAGGAAGCCGGGAAGCAGGATCAGAGCTAGCAGGGATGGCAGAGAATTCTTGCGATCGGGCATGACTACACTCCTCTACAAGGCGTTTTATTATTATGTACCGCTTACATTCTACGGAGGACGGCGCAAATTAAAAGACTTGGGGGGACGATTTTGACTTAATCTTCCGTCAAAAAAGAGGCATCCTGCCAATTACCACAGGATGCCTTAGAGGAGTCGCAGTGCGTAAACGGGCAGCCGATTACACAACAACATAGTAATTCTTCACCTTGCGATACGTGACTCCCGCATAGCGATAGCGTAGAACACCGGCGCTCCGGACCGTCACATAGCCTGCCGGGAGTGTCGCGATGCGCAGGCCACGAACTGGCATGATGCGCACGAAACCGTCAGCTTTACGCGTATAGAAACGCCCCTCATGAAGATAGATCCTGCTCCCTGCCTGCGTGATGCGAACAGCCCCAGCCGGCAACGTAGCAACGATGTTTTCGCGCACGACTGATACCGGAGCATGGCGCGTTACAACTGTATCACTCAGTACATAACTCCTTGCGCTATGGCTCCCATGATGCAGTCGATGATCAAGCGGATGTGGGTGAGCCTGAACAGTCGTTGCAAGCAGCATTGCTAACAACCCGGCTAGTGTCATGGCACGCAATGTAGTCACGGTGTCGTCTCCTTTCTGAAAGCCACGATAAATTCTTCTCTCGCTTGTTAAAACGCAGAACAGGAGAGTTGGTTTACCGGCCAGAAGGCACAACTAGTTTAGTAACAACAAGACCAGACTGAGGGTGAAGATCGCGAGGATCGAAGAGAGCAAAGAGCCAGCGGCCGCTGCGCCGTGACCGATCTGGTAGCGATTGGCAAACACATAGGCACTAATGCCAACAGGCATTGCTGCGGCAAGCACGCCAGCACTCGCCCATTGAGTATTGATGTCGAACACATGAAACATGCTGACCCACACCAGTGCTGGCAGCAGCAGGATGTTAATCCCTGTCATAAGCGCAGCTGGTGCCATTTGCTGGCGCAGACTGTATTGCTGAAGCGACATGCCCAACACGAACAGTGAGGCGGGAATCGCGGCTTCTGACAGCAACTCCACACTTGCGAACAATGGCCCCCAGATCGGCATGCCGGTGATGTTTACTACGAGACCAGCAATCAGACTGGCTGTAATCGGGCTGCTCAGCAATTGCGATAGCAGTCGGCGCAATGCAGCAAATACAGATCCGGCACTCAGGTGTCGACGCTCCGCAGCGATGGTGCCAATAGTGAACAGCACCAGATTTTGAATCGAAATAATAAAGAAGAGCGGCACCAGCCCCTCTTCTCCGAGCGCCTGAGCAATAACAGGGATGCCAACAATTGTCGTGTTCGAATAGGTACAGCCCATTGCGAACACACTCTGCTCCTCCGGCTTATAGCCGAAGAACCAGGCCGACAAAACCACGCCCAACGCGTAGATAAAAAGCACCACAACATAGTACGCGATCAGAAATTCGAGGCTTTCTCCGGCATTGATCTGCGAGCGCGAGACGCTAACGAACAACAGGCAGGGAATCAGCAATCGGAAGGTGAGCTTGGAGAGAGTCTCTGCGTCATTCACACTGAACCAGCGCAAGCTGATCGACAGGTAGCCGAGCAGTGATACGGCGATCACAGGAAACAGGACGAAGAATATCAGCACTGAGCATACACCTCACGCGAGCCCGAACTGGCAACGCACTTCTGCGCTATCGAACCAGTAGCTCGCACGAATTTAAAGACATAAAAAACCCGGATTCGGCATCACCAAACCCGGGTTTGTATTCGGGATATTGCCGTCAATGACTAGTCGGCAAATTCCGCTTTTTCTTCGTCAGTGATTTCTTTCATGCTGAGCTTGATGCGGCCACGCGCGTCCAGGTCAGTACATTTCACCAACACTTCCTCACCTTCTTTCAGGTACTCGTTCACGTCTTCCACGCGCTCTTGCGAGATCTGGGAGATGTGCACAAGGCCGTCTTTGCCAGGCAGGATAGTCACGAAGGCACCAAAGTCGACAATACGCGCCACCTTGCCCTTGTAGAGCTTGCCAACTTCGGCTTCAGCGGTGATCGCGTTGACCATGTCGACTGCTGCATCGCGTGAAGTCGCGTCTTCGCCGTAGATGCGTACGTTGCCATCGTCGTCGATGTCGATAGATGCGCCGGTCTCCTCGGTAATGCCGCGGATGACCGCGCCGCCTTTACCGATCACGTCACGGATCTTGTCCGGATCGATCTTCAGCATGGCCATGGAAGGTGCATTCTCGGAAACGCTGTCACGTGCCTGGGAGATGACTTTGTTCATCTCGCCAAGAATGTGCATACGGGCCGCGTTAGCCTGTTCGAGAGCGATCTCCATGATCTCTTCGGTGATGCCCTGAATCTTGATGTCCATCTGCAGAGCAGTCACACCATTGGCAGTACCGGCCACTTTGAAGTCCATGTCGCCGAGGTGGTCCTCATCACCGAGGATGTCGGTCAGTACGGCGAAGCGCTCGCCTTCCTTGATCAGGCCCATGGCGATACCGGCAACTGGCGCAGCCAGTGGAACACCCGCGTCCATCATGGCCAGAGACGATCCACAGACACTCGCCATAGAGCTTGAGCCGTTCGACTCAGTGATTTCAGACACTACGCGGATCGCGTAAGGAAATTCTTCTTCACTCGGCATTACTGCCATCACGCCACGCTTGGCGAGGCGACCGTGGCCAATCTCACGACGCTTTGGTCCGCCCATGAAACCTGCCTCACCTACAGAGAAGGGAGGGAAGTTATAGTGCAGCATGAACGCGTCTTTAGTGGTGCCTTCCAGGCCTTCGATGAGCTGAGCATCACGCAATGCACCCAGGGTGGTTACTACCAGCGCCTGTGTTTCACCGCGAGTGAACAGAGCGGAACCGTGGGCTTTCGGCAGAATGCCGGTTTCCACTTCGATTGCGCGCACAGTCTTGGTATCACGGCCATCGATACGTGGTGCACCGTCAAGGATGCGATTGCGCACGGTGCTCTTCTCGAGCTTGCCGAACATCTCAGCCACATCACCAGCAGAGATGCCAGCTTCTTCATTAGCGATCTGCTCTACAGCCTGAGCCTTAAGATTACCGATCGTGTCATAGCGCTGCATCTTGTCGGAGATCTGGTAGGCCTCAGTTACACCTGCCGCAAAACCAGCTGCGACTTGCTCTTTCAGAGCAGTGTTCTCAACTGGTGGTTCCCAATCCCAAGCAGGCTTGCCTGCTTCAGCTTTGAGCTCGTTGATCGCGTTGATGACGACTTGCATCTCTTGATGCGCGAACAATACCGCGCCCAGCATCTGGTCTTCTGTGAGCTGCTTGGCTTCAGACTCAACCATCAGTACAGCAGACTGAGTACCGGCAACAACCATGTCCAGCAAGGAGTCTTTGAGAGCGTCGTAGTTAGGGTTCAGCACATAGCCTTTCTCCGCATCGTAACCTACACGAGCAGCGCCGATAGGCTCGGCGAAAGGAATGCCAGAAATTGCGAGAGCGGCTGATGCGCCGATCAAACCCGCGATATCGGGATCGCTGGTCTTGCCGCCAGAGATTACCGTACAGATAACCTGCACTTCATTCATGAAGCCCTTCGGAAACAGCGGACGAATCGGACGGTCAATCAGTCGCGAAGTCAGTGTTTCTTTTTCAGTGGGACGACCTTCGCGCTTGAAGAATCCACCGGGGATCTTGCCTGCTGCGTAAGTCTTTTCCTGATAGTTCACAGTCAGGGGAAAGAAGTCCTGACCGGGGTTTGCTTGTTTCTTTCCTACAACAGTTGCCAGCACCTGCACATCACCGTGGGTGACAACAACAGCTCCAGTGGCTTGTCGTGCAATCTTGCCCGTTTCAATCTTTACTGTTTCATTACCGAATTGAAACGTCTTGCTTACTGGATTAAACATATCTATTTCCTAGTTCCTTGCGGGTGCCTAATTCCTGCATCGGGCACCCGCCATCCTTTATTTAATGATTGATTAACGACGCAGACCAAGTCGTTTGATCAATGAAGCGTATCTCTCGACATTCTTTCGTTTCAGATAGTCCAGGAGCTTGCGACGACTGTTCACCATGCGGATCAGACCGCGACGTGAATGGTGATCGTGAATGTGCTCCTTAAAGTGAGCCTGCAGGTCATTAATATTGGCAGTCAGCAGAGCAACTTGAACTTCCGGTGAACCGGTATCGCCTTCGCCTTGTGCGTATTCCTTAATGATCTCTTCTTTTCTTTCAGCGGATAAAGCCATTTTATTTCTCCAAATATGCGGTTAGATGTCGGTTTGACATCGGGATCACAGTGTTTTCCGCGAATGCCAATCGAGTTCAATATCCCTATAAATCAGAATAACCACGCATATTGATAGTTACCTGATGCTTTCCTGGTTTATAAAATCTGCTCAGTTGGAACTACTCGTTCTCACTGAGTATCAGACGTTTTGGAGCAACCTTACCATCATCGTCTATACAGCCGATGCCAATAAACTGCTCTTCTTCGTACAGCCTCACCAAGCCCTCGGCCGGTAAATGCTGTACCAATACTGCCTGTCCGTTCTTGACGAAGCTGGCGGTAATCTCTGGCAAATGCACGGCTGGAAAGTCACCCACCGCCTCGTCCATGGCGACCAGATGTTCATCCAGGCCCTGCAGCCCAATGTCTTCTTTAACCTGCGTCAACGCTTCCGTTGTGACGCAGTCCTGTTCTGTAAATGCACCGGCTCTCGTGCGATGCAGTGCAATTATATGCGCACCACAACCCAAGATCTGACCAAGGTCGTCGGCGATAGTGCGGATATAGGTTCCTTTGCTGCACTCGACCTCGAGTTCCAGCTCGTCCCCCGCAAAAGCCGTCAGCTCGATCCGGTAAATCGTGACTGCGCGTGGCTCTCGTTCGACTGTCTTGCCCTGCCGTGCCAGTTTGTACAAAGGCACGCCATCTTTCTTCAGCGCCGAGTACATGGGTGGCAGCTGTGCTATCTCACCCTTGAATTGCTCGAGTGCCTTTTCGACATCAGAGCGCGTGATCGCCGAAGCATCCTTTGTCTCGATAACCTCGCCTTCGCTGTCGGCGCTAGCGGTGCGAACACCCAGCTTGATGCGAGCCCGATAGCCTTTGTCTGAATCCAGCAAGTATTGCGACACCTTGGTCGCCTCGCCGAGACAGAGTGGCAATACGCCAGTGGCAAGTGGATCGAGACTACCTGTGTGCCCGGCTTTGCGCGCCTCGAACAGGTGCTTCACCTGCTGCAAGGCTGCGTTCGAACTCAAACCCGTGGCTTTGTCCAGCACCACTATGCCGTCAATCGCCCTGCCCTTGTTTCTGCCGCGCCTTCTGCCCACGCTAGTCTCCCACTGCGATCCAATCTTGCGATCAGTCGTCTTTGTGGTGCTCTCTGTCAGCAGCCAGTGCATCGTCGATCAGACTCGACAGACGCTGTCCGCGCGCAATGCTGCCATCGTAATGGAACTGCAGCTTGGGCACAGACCGGGTATTCAGCCTTTTCGCCAGCAGGGAACGAAGAAATCCCGACGCTTTGTTCAATGCCTTGATATTCTCTTCGACTTCCAGCTGATCCAGCGCTCCGGGGTCCGACAACGTGCTTTCGCTCTGCTCGTCGTTACCCGTCAGCGTATTCAATACCGTGACATAGACCTTGGCGTGCGCCAGGTCACGGCTCACGTCCACGCCTGTCACCGAGACCATTCCCACACGCGGGTCATTGATCTCGGTCTGAATCAACGTGGCGAGATCGCGCTGAATCTGATCAGCGACCCGCTGCATCCGGGCTGAAACGTCTGCCATAATCGATCCCTAACCGAAGCTGTCGGTTACAGGCTTCGCGCCACCTCAGTGGTCTCGTAAACTTCAATCTTGTCGCCTACACGCACATCGGTGTAGTTACGCACACCGATACCGCACTCCATGCCATTGCGCACTTCGTTGGCGTCGTCCTTGAAGCGACGCAGTGATTCGAGTTCACCCTCGTAGATCACAACGTTGTCGCGCAACACACGAATCGGCTTGCTGCGGTACACCGTACCTTCGATCACCATGCTACCAGCGATCTGGCCAAACTTCGGTGAGTTGAAGACATCGCGCACTTCGGCGATGCCCACGATTTCCTCGCGAATTTCCGGCGCCAGCATGCCACCCATGATCGCCTTGGCATCATCGATCACATCGTAGATAACATTGTAGTAACGCAGTTGCAGGCCTTCGTTCTCAACGATTTCCTTGGCGGGCTTGTCAGCACGCACGTTGAAACCGATCACCATCGCCTTCGATGTAGCGGCCAGGTGGGCATCAGTCTCGGAGATACCACCTACTGCAGAGGCAATGACGTTTACTTCAACTTCTTCTGTGTTCAGCTTCTGCAGAGAACCGATAATCGCCTCGAGCGATCCACGCACGTCAGCCTTAATAATGACGTTGAAGATCTTCTTCTCGTCTTTGCCAATGCCGGCAAACATGTTTTCAACCAAACTCTTCTGCTGCATAGCCTGCAGATGATCTTTGTGGCGTGACTTACGGAACTCGGCAACATCGCGCGCCTTCTTCTCGCTCTCGACCACAACAAAGTCGTCACCCGCTTCAGGCACACCATTCAGTCCCAGAATTTCAACCGGGATCGATGGCCCTGCGAATTTAACTGATTGTCCGTTCTCATCCACCAGCGCTCGTACGCGGCCATATTCATGGCCGGCAAGCACGGTGTCACCCGCACGCAGCGTACCGTTCTGTACCAGTACTGACGCTACAGATCCGCGACCTTTGTCCAGGCGTGATTCGATAACGACACCTTGACCGGGAACGTCTGTATAGGCCTTGAGTTCCAGCAGTTCGGCTTGTAGCAGAATCGCTTCGAGGAGCTCTTCGATACCTTGACCGGTATGCGCCGAGACAGGAATAAATTGTGTATCGCCGCCCCAATCTTCCGGGATCACTTGCAACGCTGACAGTTCGTTCTTCACACGATCAGGATCAACGCCTTCCTTGTCCATCTTGTTGATTGCCACAACCATCGGTACGCCTGCAGCCTTCGCGTGCTGAACCGCTTCTTCCGTTTGTGGCTTCACTCCGTCGTCTGCTGCGACAACAAGTACGATTACGTCAGTCGCTTTCGCACCGCGTGAACGCATCGCCGTAAACGCGGCGTGACCCGGAGTGTCGAGGAAGCTGACCATGCCGTGTTCGGTATTTACGTGATAAGCACCGATGTGCTGGGTAATGCCTCCGGCTTCGCCTGCGGCAACGGATGCCTTGCGAATATAGTCGAGCAGCGATGTCTTACCGTGGTCAACGTGACCCATTACTGTGACAACCGGCGCTCGTGTGATCTCTTCCTGTCCAACCTGGGCAGCGAGAGTTTCAGCGAGTTGCTCTTCGATCGCATCCTCGGAAACGAAGTTTGCTCGGTGGCCCATTTCTTCGATGACCAGCGTAGCTGTATCCTGATCGAGCACCTGATTAATCGTCGCCATCACGCCCATATTGAAGAGCACCTTAATCACTTCGGCGCCTTTCACGGACATTTTAGAGGCCAGCTCAGACACCGGATTGGCTTCACCAATCTTGATGGCTTTGGCTATAAACTCGGTCGGCTTCTCGAACGCGTGCTGCTGCGAGTGGCGTCGACCTTTGCGACCGCCGCGGCGGCTACGACCCAATTCATCGAAATCGTCTCCTTCGAGTACGAAGTCGTCATTGGCATGCAAAGTCTTCGCCTGGCGCTTCGGCCCCTGCTGCGCTTTCTGCTTGTTGCGCAGGTGCTGGGACTTCTTCTTACCCTTGTCGTCGTCGAGCTCTTTCTGAGTCTTGCGTTTGGCAGCAGTTTTGCCAGCGCGCGCAGCTTCCACCTCGTCCGGTGGTACATCTTGCGCGGCTTCTTTCGATTCTTCAGCGCTTACTTTCCCGGCTGGCTCAGCTGCCTCAGCCGCTTCCGCTGCTTTCTCATCTGCGGCTGCTTCTGCGGCTGCTTCTGGGGCATCTTGCTCAGCGGCGACTGGCTCGGCCTGCTTGACTTCCTCAGCAGCCGCTTCCGCTGCTGCTACTTCCAGTTCTTCTTCCGGTGCCTGAACTTCTTCTGCTGGGACTGGAGTACGCTTCACGTAGGTGCGCTTCTTGCGCACTTCCACGTTGACTGTCTTGCCGCGACCCGTAGTCGAGGCTGACTTCAGCGTGCCGATAGTCTTCCGCTTGAGAGTGATTTTCTTGGGCGCAGCGGTAGTCGCATCACGGTCACCGTGACTGCGACGTAGAAAGACCAGAAGCGCGTTCTTGTCTTCATTGGAAATCAGTTCATCTGGCTTGGTGTGCGGAAGCCCTGCCTCTTTAATCTGAGACAGCAGCTTTTCTACCGAAACTCCGACAACTTTTGCCAGTTCACTGATTGTTGCATCTGCCATTCATTTACTCCCGTTTGCGACTGATTACCTGGTTATGCTTACACGATCATTACTCGAACCAGGGGGCTCGCGCCGTCATAATCAGTTGTCCTGCACGTTCTTCATCCATCTCTTCGATATCCATCAAATCATCGATGGCCTGCTCTGCCAGATCTTCCATTGAAAGAATGCCTTTCTTGGACAGAGCCAGAGCGAGTTGGTCATTCATGCCTTCCATATTCAACAAATCATCTGCGATGTTTGCCGATGAAAGGTCTTCTTCCGAAGCAATCGCCTGCGTCAACAACGCATCTTTCGCTCTGTTACGCAGCTCATTGGCGATTTCTTCATCGAAGCCATCGATCGCGAGAATTTCATCGAGTGGTACATAGGCGATTTCTTCAAGCGAAGTAAAACCTTCTCCTACGAGTACCTCAGCGACTTCTTCATCAACGTCGAGCTTCTCGGTGAACATGGTGATGAAGTTGCTGGCTTCCTGTTGTTGCTTGGCGGCCAGATCTTCTTCACTCATTACATTGATTGTCCAACCAGTGAGCTGGCTGGAAAGGCGCACGTTCTGACCATTACGTCCGATCGCTTGCGCCAGATTGTCTTCTTCAACTGCAATATCCATCGTGTGGCTGTCTTCATCCACAATAATGGAAGCAACTTCTGCAGGCGCCATGGAATTGATTACCAGCTGTGCCGGATTGTCATCCCACAAAATAATGTCGATACGCTCGTTGGCCAGTTCATTAGAGACAACCTGAACGCGTGAACCACGCATACCAACACAGGCACCAACCGGATCTATGCGACCGTCATTGGTGCTGACCACGATTTTCGCGCGCGAACCTGGATCACGGGCCGCTGCCTTGATTTCGATCACTTCCTCTGCGATCTCAGGCACCTCGATCTTGAACAGTTCCATCAACATCTTTGGTGACGTACGGCTCAGAAAAAGCTGTGGTCCGCGTTGCTCGGAGCTGACATCGGTCAGCAGGGCACGCAGACGATCGCTAATGCGAAAAGTCTCACGTGGAATCATCTGATCACGTGGCAGCAGCGCCTCAGCGTTGTTGCCGAGGTCGACGATAATGTTGTCGCGCGTAACTTTCTTGACCGTTCCGGCAACCAGCTCGCCAACGCGATCCTTGTATTCAGAGATAACGATTTCGCGCTCGGCTTCACGAACTTTCTGCACGATGACTTGCTTAGCTGTTTGTGCGGCAATGCGGCCGAACTCTACGTTAGGAATCTTCTCTTCCCAGACATCACCTACAGCAAGAGACTTGTCTTTGGCACTGGCTTGCTCGACAGTAAACTGGGAACCTTCTTCAAGATAATCCTCGTCTTCTACCACGTGCCAGACTCTGAAAGTCTCGTAGTTGCCGGTATCGCGATCTACGGATACGCGGCAATCGATCTCTTCATCGTCGTACAATTTTTTCGTTGCTGTGGCCAGCGCAGATTCGATGGCTTCAAAAATCACACCGCGCGACACACCCTTCTCGTTAGAGACGGCGTCAGCAACCATTAAAATCTCTTTACTCATCATAACTGTGTCACCAAACCCGGAAACGATTACCTGTTGGCAATCATTAGCCCGAGCAATCAGTACCTACTTAAAAACTGTCAGTTTCTAAAAGACCAGAGATGCCTTCTCGATCTCGGTATGTGGTAGTTGATAGCTTTCACCATCAATCTCCAGTACTACCGTGCCATCGGAGACTTCTACAATCGTCCCTTTGAATTTACGCCGCCCTTCAATAGGGCCACGTGTCCTTACACTTACCATCTCTCCGAGATAGGCCGCGAACTGTTGCTCAGTGAAGAGCGGCCTGTCTACACCAGGTGATGACACTTCAAGAGTGTACTCACCGGTAATCGGATCCTCGACATCGAGAATGGCGCTGACCTGGCGACTGACACGTTCACAGTCGTCGATCGTGATGCCTTCCTCGCTATCTATATAAATTCTTAGCAGCGAATACTTTCCCTGCTTGCCGTGCTCGATTCCCCACAGAATCAGCCCGAGAGCCTCAACCGTTGGTGTTATCAAATCCGCAATCAGTGCTTCGCTTTTTCTCACAGCATCTCAACCGGGATAAAATCCCTAGATACAAAAAATGGGCCCAAGGCCCACTCCAAAAATCTTCATCGAAACCCTCTCGGCTGCGGTGAAGCTTGTCAGATTCGCAGCGGATTAGACTGCTGCGAATAAATCGAACTCTCAGGAATAACCGAATAACTCGGTGTTCTACAATTGGTAGCGGTAGCAGGCTTTGAGCGAGCGACCTTCCCTTGGAGTAAGACCATTGATTAGTGGTAGCGGGGGCAGGATTTGAACCTACGACCTTCGGGTTATGAGCCCGACGAGCTGCCAGACTGCTCCACCCCGCAACTAATCATTCCTAAGCCCTTGATACTAAGGGGATTTCGACCGGGCCATAAATCCGACGCCATCCTCACAAGGGGGACGCATTATAAGGAGGTCACGCCCCGGAGGTCAAGGGTTCATGCGGCTTGTGGGACATCTAAAGCCCACAAACATCGCTGTCAGGATTCAGGCAACTTGTAATCGGAGATTATCAGCGCGGGCGAACACTACATGCTGTGGTTTGCTGACTGATTTCATCTAGATCGAGAGATTCCCTACTGGTGGGGTATTCACCAGTAGGGAATTTCTGAAAATGGTGCCGAAGGCCGGACTTGAACCGGCACGAGCGAGGCTCACGGGTGTAACCTCGATGGGGCTGTCCGCTCTGCTAGAGAGCGCTTCTTTCAAATATGGTGCCGAAGGCCGGACTTGAACCGGCACGAGCGAGGCTCACGGGTGTAACCTCGATGGGGCTGTCCGCTCTGCTAGAGAGCGCTTCTTTCAAATATGGTGCCGAAGGCCGGACTTGAACCGGCACGAGCGAGGCTCACTACCCCCTCAAGATAGCGTGTCTACCAATTCCACCACTTCGGCATAAACTTGCATAAAACTTTCGATACTTCCAGCCGTTAAGAACCTGGCTCCGATCGACATGCGACCCTTCAAGATAGCGTGTCTACCAATTCCACCACTTCGGCATAATTCATGTTGAGTACTTCTTTTCCTAATCTTCACCCTTCGATTGGCTCAGCTAGAGCTTCACTCGAAGGTGGAGTCGCCCAAGTCTGGCGGTTAGTCGACACTATCTGATGGAGTCCCCTCTCAAGATAGCGTGTCTACCAATTCCACCACTTCGGCATAATTCTGCATAAAACTTTCGGTACTTCCAGCCGTTAAGAATCTGGCTCCGATTGACATGCGACCCTTCAAGATAGCGTGTCTACCAATTCCACCACTTCGGCATAATTCATGTTGAGTACTTCTTTTCCTAATCTTCACCCTTCGATTGGCTCAGCTAGAGCTTCACTCGAAGGTGGAGTCGCCCAAGTCTGCGAATCTAAAGACATTATCCGATGGAGTCCCCATTCAAGATAGCGTGTCTACCAATTCCACCACTTCGGCATAATTCATATTAAATTCTAACTTTTCCAATTCCTCACCCTTCGATGAGCTCAGCTAGAGCATCTTTCGAAAGTGAAGCTCGCCAAGTCTGGTAATTTGCAGACACTATCTGATGGAGTCCCCATCAAGATAGCGTGTCTACCAATTCCACCACTTCGGCATAATTCATGTTGAGTACTTCTTTTCCTAATCTTCACCCTTCGATTGGCTCAGCTAGAGCAGCTTTCGAAAGTGAAGTTCGCCAAGTCTGCGAATCTAAAGACATTATCCGCTGGAGTCCCGATTCAAGATAGCGTGTCTACCAATTCCACCACTTCGGCAAATCGTTACGGATTCTCTCTAGTTTCCATTGGGCAGGCTGGGTACATCTCCCGCATTGTCTGACTGGGCATCGAGCTCAGGTACGTCAGACTGTGCGTTGTTCGCTTCCTGCAAAATGGAGTCGCTAACCACTGGCAAGCCGTCTGCCCCTGCTCCGATTGACTGGCCGCGGGCGAAAATCGCCAGTGACAGGCTGGTCACAAAGAAGACAACTGCTGCGATTGTGGTTGCTTTGACCAGGAAGTTTCCGCTTCCCGATGATCCGAATACGGTTTGTGAAGCACCTGCTCCAAAGGATGCACCGGCATCCGCGCCCTTGCCCTGCTGTAGCAGAACCAGGCCAACAATGGCGACGGCTGCGATGACGTGAACGACTGTAACCAGGGTTTCCATGATACTTTTCCGATTGATTCCCAATGAATCCGCTTAAATCTGCTTATTCCTTACTTAGCTGTGTACTTCCGCACAGCGAGCGATTTCCTTGCCAGCGTACGCTACGCACTTCGGCATATCGCCAAAAATTCCTCTGCCTGCAGTGAGGCTCCGCCCACCAGGCCGCCGTCTATATCCGTTTGTTCGAATAATTCACCGGCATTCGCGGCTTTCACACTGCCGCCGTATAACAACTGGATCGCCGCTGCGATCTCAGCATCCTGCTGCGCGAGATGTTCCCGAATCAGCTGATGGACTTCCTGCGCCTGCTCCGGGCTCGCGGTTTTGCCGGTACCTATGGCCCACACGGGCTCGTAGGCAATAACGGCATTGGCAAAGGCCTTGATGCCTGCGTGTTGCAGCACTGCATCCAGCTGTGCGAGAACTACCTGTTCGGTAGTATTCGCTTCGCGCTGTTCCAGCGTTTCGCCGATACAGAGTATCGGAGTAAGCTGTTGCTGCTGAATGGCGAGAAACTTCCTCGCTACCACGGCATCACTCTCTGCGAACAATTGCCTGCGCTCAGAATGGCCAACAAGCACATAGCTCAAGCCCAATTCGCCGAGCATTGCCGCCGACACTTCGCCAGTATAGGCGCCACTTTCCTCAAAATAGGAATTCTGGGCTCCCAGCTTCAACCGGCTTCCAGCGATCAGCTCGCTGGCAAGCGCGAGATGGACATAACCGGGACACACACCCACAGTGTTGTCGTGAGGAATGCTCTCCAAACCCGCCAGTACATCAGTCAGCAGTTCCCTGACTGAGCCCAGCGAACCATGCATTTTCCAATTACCAACTATCAGTCTGGGTCGCATGCTTATTGCCATCTAGCTCTGGTCCGATGCGCCGGTCTGTCGCAAACAACGCGGGAGCCGGGCAAAACGGGCGCCAATACTAACCAAGTTGACTGGGTGATGCAATAACAGTGGCGCCTCAGAACCGTCTCCAGACATCAGGCGGCGTTCACTTCAGCAGCCACCGCCTCCGACAACTCCTGGGCGAGCTGTGCGACAGTCGCCTTATCCTCTCCTTCCACCATGACCCGCACAACGGGTTCGGTGCCTGAAGGTCGGAGCAAGACACGTCCGCTCTTGCCCAACTTGCTTTCCACTGCAGCGACAGCGGACTGGACCTTGGCATTCGCCATGACGTCAAACTCGCGCTCCAGTTTCACATTGATCATGGTCTGCGGGAATTTCTTCATCTTGCTGCAGAGTTCGGTCAGTGGCTTCTCGCAGTGCACCACTGCGGCGAGCGCCTGCAATGCCGACACAATCCCGTCGCCAGTCGTGGTGATATCAAGACAAATAATATGCCCCGAAGACTCACCGCCCAGGCGCCAACCGCGCTTGATCAGGTCCGCCATGACATGACGATCGCCAACCTTGGCACGCGCGAAGGGGACGTTGAGCGCGTCCAGCGCCAGCTCAAGCCCGAGGTTGCTCATCGACGTGCCAACGACTCCACCGAAATCGATGTTCTGACGACGGCGGTCCCGGGCGATGACATAGAGAATCTGATCGCCATCAATAATATTGCCTTTGTCATCCACCATGATGACGCGATCCCCATCACCATCGAAGGCGATGCCGAGATCGGCCTTTTCCGCCAGCACGGCCTCGCTGAGTCGCTGCGGAGAAGTTGATCCGCTCTCCAGATTGATATTCAGCCCATCGGGCTTCACGCCAATTGCTTTCACTGTGGCGCCTAATTCCTCCAGCACCGCAGGAGCGATGTGGTAGGTAGATCCATGAGCGCAGTCCACTACGATCTTCAGGCCATTGAATTTAAGCGTCGGCCCAACAGTAGACTTGCAGAATTCGATATAGCGCCCTGCCGCGTCGCCAATGCGGGACGCTTTGCCGAGCTTCTGAGAGGGGACAGTTGACACATTTTGTTCGAGATGCGCTTCAATCGCTAACTCGATGTCGTCACCGAGCTTGGCGCCTTCACCGGAGAAAAACTTGATGCCGTTGTCATGAAACGCATTGTGAGAGGCGCTGATAACAATGCCAGCCTGCGCTCGCAGCGTACGCGTCAGATAGGCAATCGCAGGAGTAGGCATTGGACCGAGCAGGCTGATGTCCACGCCCGCCGCAGTAATTCCTGCCTCAAGCGCAGCTTCAAACATATAGCCGGAAATACGCGTATCTTTGCCGATCAGAATCTTGTTGCGGCCGTTGCCCTGCTGGGCGAAAACCTTGCCGGCAGCCCAACCCAACTTCAGCATGAAGTCAGGCGTGATCGGCGCCGTGCCAACCGTACCGCGAATGCCATCCGTGCCGAAATACTGTTTTTGTCTTGCGGACATACGATTGTTCCTTCTGGCAGACGCCTGCGTGATGCTCTCTACTCGCCAATGAATGCGCAGTGTACTCTAATTGCATCCACGGTGGCAGCAACGTCATGGCTGCGAATAATCTTGGCACCGCCTTGCAGTGCGAGCGTCGCAGCAGCAACCGATGCTGCGAGGCGCTGGCCGACTTCCTTGCCCGTTGCAGCACCCAGCATAGACTTGCGCGACAGGCCTGCGAGGACGGGCACTTCGTGAATAGCGAGTTGCGAGAGAGATCGAAGTAGCTGGAAATTATGCGCAACTGTTTTCCCGAATCCAAAACCGGGATCAATCAGTAATCGGTCGTTGCCAATACCCGCATTGCGACAGACTGCGAGTCGCTGCCCAAGATAGTCACTGACGTCTCGCTGCACATCATCGTAGGAGATACTATCCTGCATAGTGCCAGGTTGCCCTTGCATATGCATGAGGCAGATGGCGGCATTGGTCGCCGCGGCTGCTGCCAGCGCACCTTCGCGATTCAATGCGCGCACATCGTTGATCAATTCGGCGCCCGCGCCAACAGCTGCAGTGAATAACTCGGGTGAACTGCTGTCCACCGATACGCAGACATCAATGCGCTGTCGAATCGCTTCCACTACCGGGAGTACGCGATCCATCTCTTCCTGCAGGCTAATCACCTCAGCACCGGGCCGAGTCGACTCACCGCCAACGTCAATGATCAGAGCGCCTTCGGCGACCATCGATTCCGCACGTTGCAGTGCTTTATCAACATCAACGCGAAAGCGAATCGCGTCACTCACGGCGAGCTGCGAACCATCAGAGAAGGAATCGGGGGTGGTATTGAGGATTCCCATGCAGATCGGAACGGACAGATCAATCTGTCGCGTTCCGGCTGTCAGGGTAACGGGCATAGGTTTGAATGGACTATTCGAACAGTGGCAACAGGCCGTCTGACCTGCGCCAGCGAGACCTTAGTGCTCGCCGGCGGGGCCACCGATCTTGCCAGATGAATCGGCCTTGTCGTCGGCAGCATCTTTGCCTAAATCGTCTTTCACTTTGCTGGCACCGGAGCCGCTGTCATTGGGGCTGCTCCAGTCGGCAGGAGGACGTGGTTTCTTGCCAGACATGATGTCGTCGATCTGATCCGTGTCAATGGTTTCGTATTCCATCAGCGCGTCTTTCATCAGCTCGAGCTTGTCACGATTGGCTTCGAGGATGTCGCTTGCCTTGGTGTAGCATTCATCGATGATCTTGCGCACTTCGCGGTCGATCGCCTTGGCCGTGTCGCTGGACACCGACTTGGTCTGACTACCAGCGGAGCGACCGAGGAATACCTCGCCTTCGTCTTCAGAATATTGCAGTGGACCAAGTTCGTCGGACAGACCCCACTTGGTCACCATATTGCGTGCCATATCAGTGGCTCGCTGAATATCGTTTGAAGCGCCAGTTGTCACACCTTCTTTGCCAAGCGTCATTTCTTCTGCGATACGGCCACCATACAGGCTGCAGATCTGACTCAGAATCGCTTGCTTGCTCAAGCTGTAGCGGTCCTCTTCCGGCAGGAACATCGTGATACCGAGGGCACGTCCACGTGGAATAATGCTCACCTTGTAGACCGGGTCATGTTCAGGAACAAGACGCCCTACGATAGCGTGACCCGACTCATGATAGGCCGTGTTCAGGCGTTCTTTCTCGGACATCACCATGGACTTGCGCTCAGCGCCCATCATGATCTTGTCCTTCGCTTTCTCGAATTCTTCCATCGTGACGAGACGCTTGCTGGCACGTGCAGCGAACAGAGCGGCTTCGTTAACCAGGTTGGCAAGATCGGCACCCGAGAATCCCGGTGTACCGCGCGCTATTACGCTCGCTTTCACGCCATCGGCGATCGGCACCTTGCGCATATGCACTTTGAGAATCTGCTCGCGACCGCGAATATCCGGCAGCCCGACAACGACCTGACGATCAAAGCGGCCCGGGCGCAGGAGCGCAGGGTCGAGTACATCTGGACGGTTGGTCGCGGCCATCACGATAACACCGTCGTTGCCTTCGAAGCCGTCCATTTCCACCAGTAACTGGTTAAGCGTTTGCTCACGTTCGTCGTGGCCACCGCCCAGGCCAGCACCACGATGACGACCGACCGCGTCGATCTCATCAATAAAGATGATGCAAGGCGACTGCTTCTTCGCCTGATCAAACATGTCACGGACGCGGGAAGCACCCACACCGACAAACATCTCGACGAAATCTGAACCTGAAATTGAGAAGAAAGGCACTTTGGCTTCGCCAGCGATGGCTTTGGCAAGAAGTGTCTTACCGGTACCCGGCTGGCCGACCATCAGGACGCCACGGGGAATGCGACCACCGAGACGCTGGAACTTGTCCGGCTCGCGCAGAAATTCAACCAGCTCCTGGACGTCTTCCTTGGCTTCATCCACCCCTGCCACATCGGCAAAAGTCACCTTGATCTGGTCTTCACCCAGCAGCTTGGCCTTGCTCTTGCCGAAGGACATCGGGCCGCCCTTGCCGCCAGCTCCGCCACCTTGCATCTGCCGCATGAAGAAGAAAAACAACGCGATAATGATCAAGATCGGGAAACTGGCTACCAGCAATTGGGTCCAGATGCTCTGCTGTTCGGGCTCACTGCCAATGACTTCGACATTGTTCTCATACAGATCATTCATCAAATGAGGATCTTCAATCATCGGTCTGACGACGCGGAACTGTGTGTTGTCAGTGCGCAAGCCGGTGATGTTGAGTCCGGCAATTTCGACAGCACTCACACGACCTGATCGGATCTCGCGGATGAACTCGGAGTAATTGATATTATCCTCGCGGGTTTCCTGATTGATGTTGTTAAAAACAGTCAGCAGGACACCGGCGATAATCATCCAAAGAATCAGGTTTTTTGCCATATCGTTCAAGGGCTTATCTCCAAATGGAGAGCGCGGTTTACGGGGCGCTCATTCCTAAAATTCAGTTTTCTGGCGACGGCTGGGTCGCGGCAGACAGCTGGTGCTCGACCAGCTTGATGATGGATTCCGGCTTGGAATAGCTTTCAATTCTAAAGCGTAGGTCAGATTTTGCACGAATTTTCCGACTAACGCCCTATTTCCCGCCTTTAAATCCGGCTCCGAGCAGATAAACTTCCCGGGATCGCTGTCGGGAAGCGCCAGGCTTTCGGGTTTTAACTGCTTGAAAACTCTCCTTTAATTGCCTGTGATAGTCTTCAAACCCGGCACCCTGAAAGACCTTCACCAGAAAGTACGCTCCATCGTGGAGAGTAGATCTGGCCAGATCCAGGGCCAATTCAGCCAGGTACATCGCACGCGGCTGATCCATGTCTTTCATACCTGATAAGTTGGGGGCCATATCGGAAATTACAAGGTCCGCTCCGCCTTCGCCAAGGCTGGCCAATAGCGCATCGAGCACTTCCTGCTCAGTAAAATCGCCTTCGATGAATTCAACGCCTGGCAGGCTATCCATTGGCAAGATGTCGCAGGCGAGCACGCGCCCTTTCTCTCCCACCAGTTGCGCGGCAACCTGTGACCAGCCACCCGGCGCAGCGCCAAGGTCGACCACAGTCATGCCCGGCTTGATGAGATGGTCCTTTTCCTGAATCTCCAGCAATTTATAACTGGCACGGGAGCGGTAGCCGTCGTCCTGGCTCCGGCGCACGTATTCATCATCGAAGTGCTCTTTCAGCCACTGTTTACTGCTTTTCGATCGCGGCATCATCTCTCCTGTTCGCGGGTTTTGCTGCCTCGCCCTGTGCGGCGGAATTCAAGTACGTTAGAATCCGCGTCCTTGAGCAAGTCGTGCCGGACAGCCTGCTTTATGTCTGCCGGGGCACACCATTTTAACCTCTCTCTACTGAGCCAGACAGACCTGGCGGCGCGGAGCCTCTCGATGCCATTGAGCAATGCAGACAAAAAACGATTCCGGAAAATAGGCCACAGCCTCAATCCGATCATCACGATCGCTGAAAAAGGCTTGAGTGAGAATATTCGGCTGGAGATCGATCGCGCCCTGAACGACCATGAACTGATCAAGGTGAAACTGGTCTGCAATCGTGACGAGAAAAAGGGGCTTGCGGACACCATCTGCACTGATTTCAAGGCAGAATGCGTGCAAAGCATTGGGCATATTCTGCTGCTCTACCGCGCGGCAAAGAAACCCGACCCGAAACTGTCAAATCTCCTGCGCCACGCGAAGGCCTAGCCCGGAAAACCTGGCTCGAAGCAGCGAGAGTCAGGAATTCGCACAACACTAAATACAGGCAGGAAGGCAGCAGCCACGAATCTGGCTGCGACCTTACAGATGCTCGACCGCTTCGATCTCGAATTCGATGTCGCCAGCAGGGGCTTTGACGACCACCTCATCGCCTTCGCTCTTGCCCATCACAGCGCGTGCAATGGGTGAGGCGACCGAAATTTTTCCGGCAGGCACATCGGCTTCATCTTCACCCACAATCTGGTACTTCACAGACTCTTCGGTGTCGAGGTTGTAGAGTGTGACAGTCGTGCCGAAGATCACCTTGCCTGTGGGCTCGATCTTGCTGACATCGATCACTTCCGAGTCTGCCAGCTTGCCTTCGATCTCTTTAATACGCCCTTCACAGAAACTCTGCTGCTCACGCGCAGCGTGATACTCGGCGTTCTCCTTGAGATCACCGTGCTCGCGCGCTTCGGCGATTGCCGCCGTAATCTTCGGCCGCGTAACGGATTTCAGTTCGTTCAGTTCCGCGCGCAGCTTCTCGGCTCCGGCAACTGTCATGGGTACTTTGTGCATGGTTCTGTCGTCTGCATCCAGGCCGCCTTGCGACGGCCTTCAAATCCTTCAAAACCGTTCCCTACAATTCAGCGTGCAAGTCCTGAATCGTATAAACGGACATATTGTTTCCGAAGTCCAATGCGTCACAGACTGCCAGCGCGCCAGCGATCGTCGTCGTGCAGAACACATTGTGACGCAGCGCGGTTCGTCGGATGATCGAGGAATCGGCGATTGCCTGCTTGCCTTCGGTGGTGTTGAAGACAATCTGAATCTCGTCATTTTTTAGCATATCAACTATGTGGGGTCTACCTTCGGCCACCTTGTTGACTGCCTTGACCGGGATTCCGGCCTCCTCGATCACAGCTGCCGTGCCCCGGGTCGCTACGATGTTGTAGCCCAGAGCAGCAGTTCGCCGCGCGACTTCGGCGACATGTTCCTTGTCAGGATCACGTACGCTGATGAACGCAGTGCCCTTGGTCTCGATGACTTCACCTGCACCCATCTGGGCCTTGGCATAGGCTTCGGCAAAAGTCTTGCCTACACCCATCACCTCACCCGTGGATTTCATCTCTGGCCCAAGTATTGGGTCAACTCCAGGGAATTTGTTGAACGGGAAGACGGCTTCCTTGACGGCATAGTTACCCGGGATGACTTCCTTGGTGAAGCCCTGATCGGCCAGTTTTGTACCGATCATACAGCGAGCGGCCACCTTCGCGAGTGAGCGACCGATACACTTGGATACAAAAGGCACCGTGCGCGATGCACGCGGATTCACCTCGATGATATAGACCTCGCCATCCTGATAGGCGAGCTGTGTATTCATCAATCCCACTACGCCGAGTTCGATAGCAAGCGCAGAGACCTGCTCACGAATCTTGTCCTGCACATCTGCAGGTAGATTGTAGGGCGGTAGAGAGCAGGCACTATCGCCTGAGTGAATACCGGCCTGTTCGATGTGTTGCATGATCGCGCCGACCACAACCTGCTCGCCATCGCAGACCAGATCCACATCGACCTCAATGGCCGAACTCAGGAAGTAATCGAGCAGAACCGGACTCTCATTGGAGACCCGAACTGCCTCATGCATATAGCGCTTGAGTTCTTCCTCGTTGTAGACGATTTCCATCGCGCGGCCGCCCAGAACATAAGAAGGGCGAACGACCAGCGGATAGGAAATCTTGTTCGCTTCGGCAATTGCCTCATCCACGCTGCGTACTGTGCGGTTTGGCGGCTGCTTCAGGTCAAGCTTCTGAATCAATTGCTGGAACCGCTCGCGGTCTTCCGCACGATCGATAGCATCGGGCGATGTGCCGATAACAGGCACTCCAGCCTTCTCCAGTCGCTTCACGAGATTGAGCGGAGTCTGCCCGCCGAATTGCACGATGACACCCTTGGGTTTTTCGATCTCGACGATCTCCAACACATCTTCAAATGTGAGAGGCTCGAAATAGAGGCGGTCTGAAATATTGTAGTCAGTAGAAACTGTTTCCGGGTTGCAGTTCACCATGATGGTCTCGTAACCATCTTCGCGCATTGCGAGTGCGGCATGCACACAGCAGTAGTCGAATTCGATGCCCTGACCAATGCGGTTCGGACCACCACCCAGCACCATGATCTTGTCGCGATCCGATGGCTCGGCTTCGCATTCTTCCTCATAGCTGGAATACATGTAGGCCGTTGTCGATGCGAATTCCGCAGCACAGGTATCAACGCGTTTGAACACCGGGCGAATACCGAGTGCGTGACGCTCTTTCTGGACATCCAGTTCCTTGACGTTGAGCAACTGAGCGAGACGCAGGTCAGAGAAGCCCTTGCGCTTCAACTTGAATAGCGTGTCCTTATCGAGATCGGCAAGATTGGAAGCAGCAACCATCAGCTCCGACTTGACGATGTCCTCAATCTGCACCAAGAACCAGGGATCGATGCCACTGAGGTCGTATACGGTATTGATTGACCAGTCCTGACGGAAGGCGTCGGCCACATACCAGATGCGTTGCGCGCCGGGCTCGGTGAGCTCGCGCGTAAGTTTCTGCTTGGCGTCGCTCATCGCGGCATTCAATACAGGATCGAAACCGCACATGCCAACTTCGAGGCCGCGCAGCGCTTTTTGCAGCGATTCCTGGAACGTTCGGCCGATCGCCATAACCTCGCCGACCGACTTCATCTGGGTCGTGATGCGGTCGTTCGCTTCGGGGAATTTCTCGAAAGTAAAACGTGGAATCTTGGTCACCACGTAGTCGATGGTTGGCTCGAACGAGGCTGGCGTGACGCCGCCAGTAATTTCATTGCGCAACTCATCGAGTGTAAAGCCGATCGCCAGCTTCGCCGCCACGCGAGCGATTGGAAATCCGGTCGCCTTCGAGGCTAGCGCCGAGGAGCGCGACACACGTGGATTCATCTCAATAATAACCAGCCTGCCATTCGCCGGATTGACTGCGAACTGCACGTTGGAACCACCGGTCTCGACACCGATTTCGCGCAGCACAGCAATCGCCGCGTTACGCAGAATCTGGTATTCCTTGTCAGTCAGTGTCTGGGCAGGAGCAACTGTGATCGAGTCACCTGTGTGCATACCCATGGCATCGAGATTCTCGATGGCACACACGATAATACAGTTGTCCTTTTTGTCGCGGACAACTTCCAACTCGTATTCTTTCCAACCAATTAATGACTCATCGATCAGCAACTCGTTGGTTGGTGAAAGCTCCAACCCGCGCGAGCAGATCTCCTCAAACTCTTCCTTGTTGTAGGCAATGCCACCACCCGAACCGCCGAGCGTAAATGACGGGCGGATAATGCAGGGAAAGCCGATCTGTTCGAGCGCGGCATGCGCCTCTTCCATATTGTGCGCCAGTCCATGGGCCGGGGTTTCCAGGCCGATAGATTTCATCGCACGGTCGAAAAGTTCGCGGTCTTCTGCCTTGTCGATGGCATCGCAATTGGCACCGATCAGCTCGACGTTGTATTTGTCGAGCACGCCGTGCTTGTTCAGATCGAGCGCACAGTTGAGCGCTGTCTGGCCGCCCATCGTGGGCAAGATTGCGTCGGGTCTTTCCTTCTCGATGATCTTCTCAACGATCTGCCACTTCACCGGTTCGATGTAAGTCGCATCCGCCATCGCGGGGTCAGTCATGATGGTGGCCGGATTGGAGTTGACCAGGATTACCCGATATCCCTCTTCGCGCAGTGCCTGACAGGCCTGGGCTCCGGAATAATCGAATTCACATGCCTGGCCAATAACGATGGGGCCGGCACCGAGGATGAGAATACTTTGTATATCAGTTCTTCTTGGCATAGTTCTGTATAAATTCGTCTACTACTTGATGAGTGTCTGGGTTCATTGCGCCTGGCGGCTTTTCCGGTTCTGGCTCAGGATTTGCGCGCCGCCATGAGTTCAATGAAGTGATCGAACAGGGGTGCCACATCGTGTGGTCCCGGGCTCGCTTCAGGGTGTCCCTGGAATCCGAACGCTGGCTTGTCCGTACGCTCGATGCCCTGCAACGTGCCGTCAAACAGCGACTTGTGGGTGACCTCGAGATTGTTTGGCAACGTTTCCGCATCGACTGCGAAGCCATGGTTCTGACTGGTAATGAGTACCGTGCCGCTGCGTAGGTCCTGCACCGGATGGTTGGCGCCATGATGACCAAGCTGCATCTTCATGGTTTGTGCACCGCAGGCCAGCGCCAGCAGCTGACAACCGAGGCAGATGCCAAACAGAGGCATGTCCTTGTCCAGCAGTTCCTTGATAGCAGCGATTGCATAGTCGCAGGGCTCGGGATCACCTGGGCCATTGGACAGGAACACGCCGTCAGGATTCATGGCCAGCACCTCAGAGGCAGGTGTCTTGGCTGGCACCACTGTGACTTTACAACCACGGGCCACCAGCATGCGCAGGATGTTGCGCTTTACGCCAAAGTCGTAGGCCACGACATGGAACCGGGTCTCACCGGCAGGCTGATAGCCGTCGGCAATATCCCAGACACCTTCAGACCAGTTGTACTCACTTTCTGTGGTGACCACCTTGGCCAGGTCCATGCCTTTCAGCCCTGGGAATTCTCTGGCCATCTGCACCGCGGCGTCAGCACCCTGATCCACCAGTGCGTAGCCGGCCATCAGGCAGCCATTCAGGGGACCTTTGTCACGCAACAACCGGGTGAGGCGTCGAGTATCGATGTCAGCAATGGCAACAACGTTGCGCAGCCGGAGAAATTCATTCAGCGACTGTTCCTTGCGGAAGTTGCTGTCCAGTAAAGGCAGGTCGCGGACTACCAGCCCGGTGCCCCAGACCTTGTCCGATTCGTTGTCTTCCTCGTTAGTACCGGTATTACCGATGTGAGGATAAGTGAGGGTGATTATCTGCTGTGCGTAGGAGGGGTCGGTCAGGATTTCCTGGTATCCCGTCATGGAAGTGTTGAACACCACCTCTCCAACGGAACTGCCTTCAGCACCTATTGAGGTGCCATGAAATATGCTGCCATCTTCCAATGCCAATACTGCTGATCCAGTCACTCTTGCTCCTGTTTTTTGCTCGCTGTTTAGTCTTTGGTCTGTCTCGTCAATGAGCACTCAATACTGATCCAGGCCCTTGCCCGCTACAGCCCTGCTGGCTATCGCCAGCAATTCAGACGCTGAATCCTGCGTTTCGTGCAGGCAAAAAAAAGCGGAATGAAATACTTTTCACTCCGCTTTTTTCTGGAATTTAGTCACATCTGTGGGTTTCAGTATTGCTCATACTGAGGCGGCATTGTACAAAAAAAGCAGGCCGCTTGTCTATGTGACTTTTCTAACTGCAACGATTTACGCTCATTCTGCGAGGCCCAGTACGTCCAGCATCGAGTAAACTCCGGGCTGTTGAGCACCCAGCCAGCCTGCTGCGCGTACGGCTCCTGTCGCAAAGGTCATGCGGCTGCTGGCGCGATGAGTGATCTCGATTCGCTCACCCATTCCCGCAAATACCACTGTGTGATCGCCAACAATATCGCCACCACGCACAGTCGCAAAGCCGATGGTTTTGCTGTCACGCTCATCACCGATGCCTTCCCGGCCATAGACTGCGACTTCCTGCAGATTACGTCCCAGCTCGTCAGCAATCACCTCGCCCATCTTCAACGCGGTGCCCGAGGGGGAATCTTTCTTCATTCGATGATGGGCCTCGATAATCTCGATATCGAATTCATCACCCAGAACCCGCGCCGCTGCACGCAGCAAATTCAGGCTTAAATTCACACCCACGCTGTAATTGGGCGCGAAGACTACCGGGATCTCGGTGACTTCGGCGATCACCTGCTTCTGATCTTCACTCAATCCGGTGGTGCCAATGACAATGCCCTTGCCTGCAGCACGACAGATTTCCAGGTGCTCCATTGTCGCCTCGGGTGCGGTGAAATCGATCAATACATCGAAGTCTGCCGCAGCCTCACGCAGGTCGCTGCGGGTTTCAACCCCCAAACTCACTCCGGTGGCCAACAGGCCAATGTCGGTGCCGAGGAAAGGGTCGTCGGCCAATACTGTTGCGACACTGACCTCAAGATCATCCTTGCTCTGCAACACTGCGCTAACGAGAGTGCGTCCCATGCGGCCCGCAGCACCAGCAATAGCTATTCTGGTCATTTCCTTATCTACTCCAATCTTGCGAAGTCGCAAGTATACCGGCGCACCTCTGCAAGCTGAACCAATGGGCGAAAATTACTTACGCTGCGCGACTCAGGCGCAGCGTAAGCACCTATTCATCAGGCAACCTCAGCGCAAGAACATTGCGACGGATTGCAAACAGTTTATGGATTCCATTTAGACAGACTTGATGCTGCCGCTCGAATTGGGGCACACTTCCAGCCCGGGGTTCACCGCAGGTCAGCTCCCTTCTCTATACCAGCAAGCGAGTGCAGGGCAGAGACTTTTCCAGTCAGCCTGAAAATTAATGAGCGAAACCCCGGTCATACACGGTAGGAATAAACAGGAGCGCTACGAATCTCTGGTAGAGAATCTCTATCAGGACGTCTTTCGTTATGCCCTGTGGATCACCAAGAACCAGCCCCTGGCTGAAGATTTGGTGCAGGAAACTTTTTTACGCGCCTGGCGGTCTCTGGATAGTCTGGAGAACGACAAGGCCGCCAAAGCCTGGCTATTCACGATTTTACGCCGCGAGAACGCGCGCATCTACGAGCGCTACCGACCAGAGTTGGTCGATATAGACGATCAGAGTGTTGCCGAGTCAGATGACCGGGAACCTGAAAGCAGAATGGAAAGAGAGCTGCTGCTCAATGCCATTCATCGACTCGATGCCGAATACCGCGAACCGCTGCTGCTACAGGTGATCGGCGGATTCAGTGGCAAGGAAATCGCCACGATCATGGATTTGAACAATAACACTGTCATGACGCGACTCTTTCGCGCACGTAGCAAGCTCAAAGAGGAGTTCGGCATGGCAAGTGAAGACGGCGACGAATGAGCGCCGATGGTATAAAGACCACGCACTGCCAGTCAGTGCGTCGAGACAATGAGCAAGAAATTGGCTGACAGGCCGTAAACAGAAGCAAGGCGCTGCTAATTTGCAGCAAGAGTAAGTAGAGTCTGACAACAATGGATAAACTGGAATTTCGCAAGCGGGTCTATGCTGATCCGCAAGAGCTGGATCAGGAGACACTGGCAGCAGCCGCTGCGAGCCCTGAGCTGCAGCGTATTCTGGAGCAAACCAGAGCATTGGACACGCGTCTCGACTCGCTCAAGAACTCGACTGCAGCACCAGCGGCATTACGAGACAGGCTGTTGCAGATTCCGGAAACCGAGACACTCGTCCCAGACGCTTCAAGCCAGCCGAACGGCACAGCCGCCAATCAGCCGTGGTACCGCCACTTTGCGCTCGCAGCGAGTCTGGTGCTCGCGGTGGGAGCAACTGCGCTGTATTTCCTCGAGCGCGGGCCCAATGCGGGAGAGATGGCATTCGGCAATCAGCTGATTGCTCACATCTACCATGAGATCGCCGAAATAGATGCGATCAATGCGGGCACTCTGCAGCGCGAATTCGCATTCCCTGCAGTGAACGAGGTCATGGGCAATTCCGGTACGCAGATCCGCAATGCTGACTTTCTGCAGCAGATCCCGGTACGTTACGCCAACCCCTGCTACATCCTCAGTACGGCAAACAGCTCACACCTGATTCTGCAGAGTGATTTTGGGGCGATCAATATCATCACTATCGACAACGAACCGGTAAGTCAGGAGTTTGCGATTGGCGATGAGCGCTTTACCGGTATCGTCATTCCGCTGGCCGAGGGCAATCTGATTATCATCGGCGAGCAGGAACAGGGACTGCGACGTTATCGTGACTTGTTTTCAGAAAACCTCGAATGGGTTATCTGACACTTCCCTGATCGCCCGAACACTGTCAGAATTGATCAGCCGACATAGCCATCAGCGGCGCAGAACCCGCCTCAATCTCAGCGACCAGCGCATCAGCTTTCGGCAATAGCTTCGCTAGAAAGAATTCACCGGTGCGCAACAAGCCATCCAACCACCCCGTTTCATAGCCGGCATCTGTTCGCTCTCTGAGCTGCAGACTGGCTGCCATAATGCGTTGCCACATAAAGCAATACAGACTGAGACCGACGAGCTCCATGTAGGCATAGGATGCAGCACCAATCTCCTCGGGGTTCTGAGCCGCCGCCTCAATGAGCTGCGCAGTTGCCTTTTGCAGCCGCTGCTTGCACTCACGCAGCGCAGGCAGATAGGCAGCCATTGCCGAAGTGTCGGAGTGCTCTGCGATGAAAGCATCAAACTCAGCCAGCAATACGGCTAACAGCTCTCCGTCGCAGCGAACGGTTTTCCTGCCTGCAAGGTCCAGTGCCTGAATGCCGTTTGCACCTTCATAGATCTGCGCGATGCGCGCATCTCGCACATTCTGTTCCAGCCCCCATTCGGCCACATACCCGTGACCTCCCAGCACCTGCTGCGCCAGCACACAGGACTCGAAGCCACGATCCGTGCAGTAGGCTTTCTGCACGGGTATCAGCAACGCCACCAATTGCTCGGCGCGCGCCCGTTCTTTGGCATCAGGATGGAAGCGGGCAGTATCGAGCTGCAAGGCGGCATACAGGGACAGCGCTCGTCCCGCCATCACATTGGCACGAATGGTGAGCAGCATGCGGCGCACATCGGGATGCACAATGATCGGATCGGCCGCCTGCTCTTCGTTGACCGCTCCACCAGCCGCCCTGCCCTGAATCCGTTCTCGAGCATAGCTAGCCGCGATCTGATACGAGGCATCGGCCAAGCCATTGCCCTGCAAACCCATGGACAGCCGCTCATAATTCATCATGGTGAACATGTTGGCGAGACCATTGTTTAACTCGCCCACGAGATACCCGTCTGCTTCCTCGAAGTTCATCACGCAAGTCGCAGAGCCTTTAATGCCCATCTTGTGTTCAATGGAGCCACATCGCACATTATTGTCTTCACCAGTGAGATTGCCTTCACTGTCGACTTTCTTTTTGGGTACCAGGAACAGCGATATCCCACGCGGGCCTTCTGGCGCATCGGGCAACTTTGCGAGTACGAGGTGGATGATATTCTCAGTGAGATCGTGCTCACCGGCAGTGATGAAGATCTTCGTTCCTGTAATCCGGTAACTTCCGTCTTCAGCGGGAACGGCACGCGTGCGAATCATTCCCAGGTCTGTCCCTGCATGGGGCTCTGTCAGGCACATTGTCCCGGACCAGACCCCCTCATACATTTTGGGAAGATAGCGCGCCTTCAATTCGCTGCTGGCATGCTGACTCAGCGTCAGAGTCGCGCCAGTATTGAGAATGGTGTAGAGGGCGAAGGACGAATTCGCTGCGAAGTACATTTCCTCAATCAGCGCGGACAACAATTTGGGCATGCCCTGACCGCCGTAGTTCACATCACCGGTTAGCCCCGACCAACCCCCCTCCGCATGAGCTCGATACGCTTCCTTGAAGCCATCAGGTGTCGTTACTTCACCTGCGTTGAATTTGCATCCCTGCTCATCTCCAGACTGATTGACTGGCGCCAACAGCCCTTCGGCAATCTTTGCTGCTTCCTCGATAATAGCATTGACGAGATCCGCGCTGACTTCCGCGGTATCTGGCATGGCAGCCAATTTATCTTCTGCAGCAAAGACCTCACGCAGCAGAAATGTCATATCAGTTAACGGCGCACGGTACTCGGCCATCGTATGTTCCCCCAAACTACTTTTCCAAAGTGTTGTCGCTGAGACTCTCTTGATTATAGGGGAAGGTCGTGCGCTCAGATACCGGCCAACAGCAAGGGCAGAAATCGTTAACTACACTTGTTGAGAAACTTTAAGAGAGAACCAGCATGTCACGACGAGTATTCAGTAACTGGATCATGAGCCAGGCGCGGGAATTGCTCGATGCACTGCCAGTAGACTGCAGCCTGTGCGGACAACTCTCGCGTGGCGATAGCCTGTGCGACCGCTGCATCGCCTCCTTGCCGCGCCAGCGTCAACCTTGTCTGCGCTGCGGCCTGGAGTTGCCAAGGCAGGGTGGACTCGCAACGACAACCGAGCACTGCGCCTATTGCGCTGTTCACAGCCCAGCAATCGATCGCTGCATCGCACTGCTGCGTTACGGTTCACCCGTAGATCGATTGGTATCGGGATTCAAGTACCATGCCCGATTTGCGGATGGCCGCACCCTCACGAAATTGCTGGCTGAAAGAATCAATTCAGCTGTAGCAGGCAGCGACTTGCCGGAGCTCCTGATTCCCGTCCCCCAGCATCCCGCGCGCTGGCGCGAACGCGGATTCAATCAGGCAAAGGAGATCGGTGATTTATTGAGTTCGCGATTCAACATTCCCCTCGCTGCGCGGCTGGTCATCCGTCGCAAGGCAACAGAAACGCAAACCGCCCTGCCCAGCGCTGCAGCCCGGAGGCGCAATCTCGCTGGCGCCTTCAGTATCAGCTCACCCGCAGAACTGGCCGGCCGACAGCATGTCGCCATCGTGGATGATGTGATCACCACACTCTCGACCGTAAATGCCCTGGCCTCGTGCCTGAGGCGTGGCGGCGTAGCCCGCATCGATTGCTGGTGTCTGGCTCGGGCTGAGCGATAGGGTCGCCTGACTTCACTGTGAGCCCGATGTAGGAAATTGTAGGAAATGTGACCTGCGCCACAGTTGCCGGCTCGTATCGGCCTATACTGATAACCGTCCTCAAGTCATTCCCGGTGTGGCACCGGGACTAGCGAGAGAATTGAGCAGACCTTAGACCCCGCGTTTCGCGGGGTTTTTTTATGGCGATTCCGGGTTTTCTGAAAGAGTTTACTTTTTTTGATCAGGCCAGCGCGATCAGCGCCCACGAGCGCGTCTGCGGTGCTGACAGCGAAACTGAAGCCAAGCAAGATCGCAAATCAGATGCGCACGAGCACGAGGGCGGAGAGAGGAATGAGCGAACTGTCTTCGGCCAGATCAGGCTCTAGAACTGGTATTTGATCGAGCCGTAAGCCACACGACCGTTCTGGTCGAGCACGCGCGTGGAGGAATTCAGAATCTGCGCAGTCTTCTCATTGAAGATATTGCGGATACCGAAGGTGATGACAGCGCGGTCTTTGTCACCGGTTTTCACGCTATAACCGTATTGCAGGTCAAAGGTGGTGATATTGTCGACCAGTGTGTTGAGCTCTTCCATGTCTAACTCGCTGAGATCCTTGAACGAGTTGAAGTAATTGGTAATCGCACTGGCGGTGTGATTACCAAACTGCCAGGTCAGCATAAGACTGCTCTGTAATTCCGGAGAAATGACACGGTCATCGAGCGTGCCGAATTCGGAATTTGCCAATTCCAGCAAGCTGCCGTTGTTTTCAAATTCCTGCACATAGGTCGTCTTGGTGCTCAGCGTAAACTGTCCGAAACGATTTGCATCCCAAACATAGGACGCACCGAAATCGAAGCCGTTCGACTTCACTTCGCTTCCCAACAAGGGGCTGTCGAGATTGAATTCGTTGATACTGGAATCTTCCAGGAACAAGTCAGAACCCTGACCCTGCCATTGGCCGCCAGCTGACAAACCGGGGCTTTCTTCGATTTGCTGGCCCCAAGCATCGGCCCGTACATTAAGACCTTCGATCGGGGATAACTCCACACCGAGATTGTAATTCAGCGCGCTTTCCACCACGTTGCCGTCGACATCTTTGGGTTCGACGCTACGGGCGATACTGATCAGGGGAGTGCTGTTATTGAGGCTGCTCGAGGGAGAGATACTGAAACTCACAAAGGCGTCATTGTCGCTGCTGGTGTCAGCTGCGGTGCCGTCCAGTCCGGTCTGCGCCTGCGAGGCCGCAGCGGCAAACAAAAAGCCGCTTGCCAGCAGTGCGGACTGCCAGCGCAATCTGGAGGTGAAATCACTCATCTGCCTGTGTGGGTTTTGCGACATACTGCGTCGAGCTCTCTTGTTCTTCTGCCAAGCCACTGCCTGGCATTTATAAGTTGGTCCCGCGATACCGGCTGTAAATAGGCGTCTCTCGTTTTGGCGGTGCTTGTTTAGTCGAGTTCCGTTACCGCACTCTGACTGAACTACAAACTAATGAGTTCACAGTGAGTTAACAGCCCGAAACACAAGCGATTGAGACACACCCCGGCTAGAGAATAGGCTACCACTTTTGGTGCAATTTAAACACAAAATTGTGTTGCAAACTGTCACCGCAGCGCGGCAGATTGCCATAATTGCGCCACAATTGAAGATCGCGAATTTTGGCAGCAATTAACGACAAGTTTACTTAGGACGGGAGTGCTTTCGGCGACTTACGGACTTTTCTCACACCGCCAGAGACGGCGCAATCTGTTTAATCATCGAGCTGCAGCAGGAGTTCGTGCACTGACACATCATTCCCGGGAAGTACGTAGTTCGGCAAGAGCTCATGTAGAGGCTGCAGCACGAAACGCCGCTGACTGGCTCGCGGATGCGGCAAGGTCAGCTGCGGGGTGTCGAGAACCCAGTTGCCCAGACTGATGAGATCGAGGTCGAGAGTGCGCGGGGCGTTCGCTTCTTGCTGTTCTGCACGGTTGCGGCCGTAGCGCTCTTCCAGACTGTGCAGATATTCCAGCAGTTGTTGCGGGTGCAAATCAGTGCCCACGGCGACCAACGCAACGGCGTTGACGAATTCGGGACTGCCTGGTGGACAATTCTCGGGCTCGCTCGCCTGCAAAGTCGACGATTGCAGCGGACCGAGCTGGCGCAATTCCTCCAGCACAGAAAGAATTGTCTCTGCAGGGGAGCCTTGAGGAGATGGCAAATTCGACCCCAACGCGATAATGGCGAGTTGGCTGGTCGCGTTGCCGATTTGCGCCTGATCAGGCGTGGTATTGAGTGGAGAGTTCATGCACGGAATCCACGAATACTTTCACATTCTCCGGGTCTACCTCTGGCGTAATACCGTGCCCCAGATTGAACACATGACCGTCGCCAGACCCGAAGGCGCTCAGAATGCGTCCCACTTCTGTCCGAATGGCAGCAGGCTCCGCGTACAGAATCGACGGATCCATGTTGCCCTGCAAGGCGACCTGATCCCCGACCCGTTGTCGGGCTGATCCGATGTCAGTTGTCCAGTCCAGACCAAGCGCATTGCAGCCGGAACCGGCCATGGTCTCCAGCCACTGGCCACCGTTCTTGGTGAACAGAATGACTGGTACCGGGCGACCCTCACTTTCACGGGTCAAGCCACTGACAATCTTGCTCATGTATTGCAGAGAGAATTGCTCATAGGCCTGCGGAGTCAGGATGCCACCCCAGGTATCGAAAATCTGCACGGCCTGTGCGCCAGCGGCGATCTGTGCATTCAGGTAGTCGATGACTGCATCAGCCAGCCTGTCCAGCAGCAAGTGCATCGCTTCAGGGTGGTTGTACATGAATGCCTTGGCGCGGCGAAAGTCTTTGCTGCCGCCCCCTTCGATCATATAGGTCGCGAGCGTCCAGGGGCTGCCGGAAAAACCAATCAGCGGCACACTGCCATTCAATTCCTTGCGAATCAGGGCAACGGCGTCAGTGACATAGGACAACTCATCCGCCATGGAGACCTGCGGCAACTGTTCGACATCAGCCGGCTCGGCGATCACCTTACGGAACCGCGGCCCTTCGCCAGTGACGAAATAGAGTCCTAGGCCCAGAGCATCGGGTATGGTCAGGATATCGGAAAAGAGAATGGCCGCATCAAAGTCATAGCGACGCAGTGGTTGCAGAGTCACTTCACACGCTAACTCCGGGTTCTGGCAGAGACTCATAAAATCGCCGGCCTGCTCGCGAGTGGCTCGGTATTCGGGCAGATAGCGCCCGGCTTGCCGCATCATCCACACCGGCGTTACATCAACTGGCTCCCTCAGCAGGGCGCGCAGAAAGCGGTCGTTCTTGAGAGTCAAACCCATTCTCCAATTCGTTAGCAGAAGCCGCTTAGCCCATTACACCGCAAAGGCTGGCAGGCGATTGGGTTACTGAGGCGCGGAAAGGGCGCAATTCTACACGAGCAGGGCGGGGACTGAAATGCCGAGCAAATCGGGGGCTCAGGGCAGGCTGTGCAGGTCGCGCAGATTGGCTTGGATGTCAGCTACAGAACGCACCCAGGGCTGCAACTCACGAACCGATTCCGGCATGGCGGCAATCGCGGCCTCCGCAGCGCGGCGTTCGTTGTAGATTCCAGCTACCGCGACGTACCACGGCTGGTTCTGAAAACGCGTCTCAAAGTAGCCGCCGCCATTGAGGTTGGCATGCGCGGCGAGGAACTGCTGAATGCTGGCGACCGATCGCGCCCCCAACAACTGTACGGTATAAGTTCCAGGGGCAGCATCCAGCAGCGACCGCTCAAATGCCGAGACCTCGGCTGCGTCTTGCGCTTGCGCAACCGGTTCACTCCTCGCTGCGGGGTCGTTACTTATGATCTGTGTGACGCGCTCCGTAGCCGGCACAACAGGTGGTTCCGGGCGGGCAGCGAGCGCTTGTGGTGTCTCATCATTTGAGTCGGGACTCTGCGGCGTGCTCGCTACTGGCGCATCGTTCGAACGCTGCGCTGGTGCCGGCCGCGTTGCACGACCGGAATCAGCAATCGCATCGGCGGGGGGCCGGTTAACCACAACTGGAATCGACTGGCTCGTACGAGCTGCGCCGCTGTCACCAGGATCAGAATTATCGACAGGCCAAAGCACAACGAGCACGAGCAACATCACCAAACCGGCCGCTGAGAACCAGTAGCGACTGGTCGCCTTCGCGATTGAAGAATTTTCCTGTGCTTGAGATTGCGCTGGTGGAGGTCTGGTCGCCTCGTTGAGCGCCATACTTAATTGCGCGTTCAGTTTGCCAGGATGACCGGCCGCAGCATTATGGGCCCGCCCCATCTCGCCACCACTGAGCGGCAAAGACTTGCGAAATCCGGCACGCGCGAGCTTGAAGCGCGCGTACTCTTCACTGTCTTCACGACTGAATACCGGAAACTCCCGAAACTGGATCTGTTGATTCAGCGCAGACGGCAGACCGCGTTGCAGGAGGTTTCCCAGTTGCGGCTCGCCCAGCAACACCATGCAGAAGCCCCCGCTGGAACTCCGTTTGCAGAGTCTGGCGATCACATCGTACACATCGCTCGCCAACTCCTGGGCATCATCAATCACCAGCACCAGTTTGCGATTGCCCTGTGCCAGCGCATTGGCCTGCGCAGCGATTGCCTCCAGATCTTTCTTGTCAGCACCCTCGCCTGCACTCGGCGCTATCTGAAGTTGTTGTAACAGGAGTTCCACAAACTGGTTGCGGCTCATGAACAGCGTTGCCTGCACCTGTACACAGACAGCCTCTTTGGCCAGCGCCCGGGTGAGCGCTTGCGCCAACATCGTCTTGCCAACACCCAACTCGCCGGTTACGGCCAGCAGCGCGCCGAAGGAGCGCAACATGGCCACCAATTCATCGAGCATTGCCTGCCGGCCGCCGCCAGGGAAGAAGTCCTTGCTCGCGCCGCGAGCTTCGAAGGGGTCGAAGTCCAGTTTGAGGCGAGAAACATAATTGTTGGATGACGTGTTCATTGCAAAGCTTGGCGTTCCCGATCATGAAAAGAGCAGGTACTGCTTACGCAATTAAAGGCTAGCGGCAGAGTTGTTCTCCAGCCGACAGAGTTTGGCGTAGCAGCTGTTCATCTATCCCTCCTTCGATCACCCCCTCACCAATGGCGCGGAGGAGTATGAAGCGAATTGTGCCCTGCTCGACTTTCTTGTCCGAGGCCATCAATTCGAGATAGCGCTCTTCACTTATATCGGCCGGTGGAATAACAGGCATACCATAGCTTTCGCCAAGCACATTACGTACTCGCTGCGCAGACTCCGCATCGATCCAGCCGAGGCGACGAGACAGATCTGCCGCCATCACTATGCCCATCGCCACCGTCTCACCGTGCAGCCATGTACCATAGCCGGTTGCCGTTTCAATCGCGTGACCAAAGGTATGGCCCAGATTCAGCAAGGCGCGCACACCGCCCTCGCGCTCGTCTCGCGCGACCACATCTGCCTTGGTTGCGCAGCATATGCGAATTGCCCGGGTAATGTGCTCAGGGTCCAACTGGCTAATCGCCGCACTATGCTCTGCGAGCCAGTTGAAGAATTCCGCATCGACTATCAAGCCATACTTGAGCACTTCTGCCAGGCCGGCTTTCACTTCCCTGTCTGGCAGGCTCGCCAGGACATCGGTATCGATCAACACACATTCGGGCTGGTAGAAGGCACCGATCATGTTCTTGCCGCGGGGATGATTGACCCCCGTCTTGCCGCCAACAGATGAGTCAACCTGGGCCAACAGGGTCGTCGGGATTTGCACAAACGGGACTCCGCGCTGATAGGTTGCTGCAACGAAGCCGGTGATGTCACCGATAACGCCGCCACCGAGTGCTACCAGCGTCGTTTTGCGATCGTATTTGCCAGCCATCAGTCGGTCATAAATCGTCGCCACAGTATCCAGATGCTTGTGCTGCTCACCATCCGGCAAGATGATGGCTTCCGCGAAGCGCTCTTCGAGCATGGCTTTGACCGCGTCGAGATACAGCGGCGCAACCACGTCGTTGCTGATGACGACGACTTTACCCTTACCCAGATGCGGGACCAGGAGCTCAGGTTGCGAGAGCAGTCCCGCGCCTATAAAGATAGGATAGCTACGCTCTCCCAGTTCGACTGTTACCGTTTCCATTTCTGACTCTTGTGTATGTGTGTCTCAGCGTGCGACAGCATTTATGCCTGTTCGCGTGCTGCCTGTTGCAGTGCTTCCAATTGCTTGCAAATGTCCTGACTCACCGAACGCGGGTTGCGCCGATTGGTGTCGATCACGACATCGGCCACTTCCTTGTAGAGCGGATCGCGAATCTTCATCAACTCACGAATTTTCTTTTCAGGATTGGCAGTTTGCAGAAGCGGTCGATTCTTGTCACGGCTGGTGCGTTCAACCTGCTGACGAATCGAAGCACGCAGGTAGACAACCTGCCCTCGCTTGGCGAGGCGCTTGCGATTCTTTGGATCGAGCACTGCTCCTCCGCCAGTTGCCAGCACGATATGTTTCTTGCGCGTGAGTTCGTCGATCATCTTGACTTCGCGAGCGCGAAAACCGGACTCACCTTCGACATCGAATATCCAGGGAATATCAGCACCGGTGCTGGCCTCGATCTCACGATCTGAATCAAAGAATTCCAGCCCCATCAGTTCCGCGAGCACCCTGCCAATGGTTGTCTTACCGACACCCATGGGTCCGATCAAAAACACGTTCTTGTATTTTTTCATTGGCAGAGTCACACAATTCGACGAGGGGGCAATTGTACGCGAATCGGCAGGAATTGCTTAGCAGCGCGTGAACAGCGTTGGCGTCAGTGCCTGAAATAATCCTGTTCGGGGAAGCGAGCGCTGCCCCGAACAGAGTGCAAGAGCTTATCTTGGGCGATTCAGCCTAGCGCACAGTGATGTCGGCGATAATCTTCGGTGTGATGAAGATCAATAACTCCGTGCGACGCCGCTCATTGGCCGTACGCTTGAACAGGCGACCGACGTAGGGAATATCACCCAACAGTGGTGTCTTGGTTTCGATAGTGGTGCTTTCCTCGCGGAACACACCACCCAGCACAATCGTTTCGCCGTCGTTGACCAGAGCACTCGTAGTGACTTCGTTCGTATTGATCGCCGGAACGGTCCCCGAGCCAGCAGCAACAGAATCCTGACGAATCTGCAGCTCCATGTTGATACGGCCGTCCGGAGTAATCTGCGGCGTCACCTCGAGTGACAACACGGCATCTTCAAATTCAGTGGTCGATCCGCCTGCCGTGCCACCAGCCTGTGACTGGTAGGGAATCCTGACCCCGGAGCGAATTTCAGCAGTGACCTTGTCCTGGGTAGTCACCTTCGGACGCGCAATCACTTCGCCGTTGCCGCTACTTTCTAGCGCAGACAGCTCCAGTTCAATAAGTCCACTGTTGCCGGTATAACCAATCGAGAACGACGAGGCATCGGGAGACTGCACTCCCAGGTCAACGGCGAGTGCGTCCGGGAAGGAGACTTCGCCAATGGGAATCGGCACACTGGCAATGGCCTGATCCACCAGCGCCTCGATTAGACTGGGATCGGTTCCCGTTTGCAGGGCTTCGATTCTCGCCCCCTCACCTGCCAGAATCGCTTCCTGAATCGCGAGTTGGCGTGCAATGCGGTTGTTGCTCTCTTCCAGCGTGGAAGCTTGTGATCCACCGTAGCGCCAGTTGTCACCGACGGGAAGACTGCCAGCACCACCCCAGCGAATACCGAGGTCACGGCCGAAATCAGTAGACACGTTGACGATGCGCGCCTCGATCAACACCTGTCTCACCGCAACGTCCAGGCGAGAGAGCATCGCACGCACCTCTTCCAGCTTTTCTTCCGTGTCACGGACAATAATTATGTTGGTGCGCGTATCTACCGTAGCCGTTCCGCGTGGCGAGAGAATACCCCCGGAATTGGCCGCGGCTGCCGGAGCCGCTGCATCTGCACCAGGAATAGGAACTGCCCCTCCGATCGGATTGGCTGCCGCGCCTCCGCCACCTCCACCGGTAAGCAAGGCCATGATGTCGTCAGCGTTCGCGTAATTCACCTGCACAAACTCGGTGAACAGGGGCGCGAGCGCCTGGGCCTGTTGTGCTTGCTGTAATTCCAGTTGATCCTGGGCAGCAATCTCGTCAGCGGGTGCCACGTACAACACATTTCCTTCGAGGCGGCTATCCAGATTCTGCGTGCGCATCACCATTTCGAGCGCGTGATCCCATGGCACGTTGTTCATCTCGATGGTGATGTTGCCGGTTACTGCGTCACCGGCGACCAGATTGAACTCGTAGTAGTCCGCAAGAATCTGCAGTACCGAGCGCACCGGAATATCCTGGAACGACAAGCCGGTCACTTCACCCGTGTAGGCAGCGGTCGCGTCACCACCGGTAATATCAAGTGCCGGTGGGCGGATACTCACCGTGTAGATCGTGCCAGTCTGATAAGCGACATATTCATAGGCGCCATCAATATCGATGACAACAGTGGCACGACCGGATTGACCCAGCACATCAACTGTAGAGACACTGGTTGCGAAATCCGAGACATCGAAGCGTCGATTCAATTGTTCAGGCACGGTGGTGTCCTGAAATTCCACATACACACGCGCGCCGACCTGCTCCACACTACCAATGACTTCATCGTTGGACAGATTGATTACGACCTGCCCTTCTTCCTCGTCACCACGACGGAAAGTCACATCGGTGAGAGCGTTTTCTACATCATCATCCGTGCTGGTAAACACCTGCGTCGAACCAACCACGCCGCCGCTGGCGCCACTGTCGTTGCCGACCTGAATGGTCAGGGTATTGCCAGCCAGACTGGTCTCGTAATTCACCAACTGATCGAGATTGACCACCAGACGAGTGCGGGTGCCGTCGTCGAGAACCATGACACTCTGGGCATTGTTTGAGTCGATATTGAAACGTTGCTGCGCGAGTCCGCTGGCGACCCCCAGCAGGTCGAGGGAAATACGCGCCGGGTTGTCGAGCACAAATCCGCTGGGCTCCGGTGGCTGCCCATCGAACGACAATTGAATTTCGATGGAGTCGCCAGGCATATTGGCGAAACCGATACTGTCCAGTGTCACGGACTGCTGCGCCCAGGTACTGCTGCTGAACATGACAAGCATTGCAGCAAGCAAGTGAGTGATGCCGATGGGCATGAATCTGCCGCTCGACAAGTTGAGATTGAGCAATCCATTCTTCATATACATAGTGTTAACCTCGACTCACACATTGCTACTGCAGTGTTAAGGTCTGTGGTCTTTCAACCCAGCCGCCATTTCCGCTGGGTACGATTTCCAATAGCTGGAGTTGGTTTTCAGAAATACTTTCGATTCGGCCGTGGTTGCGACCGAGATAGTTCCCCACCGACACCCGATGGACAACACCGAGTGCATCCTCGATGAGCGCCTGGTAGACATTGTTGCGCACCAGCATGCCGACCATGGTCAAACCACTCAGCGCATGTTCTTCCAGTACTTCACGCTCCCGATCAAAGTCCGGCTCCACATCCTGCGACAACATCAGCCCCGATTCCCCGTCGATGATCAACGGAATTTCGAACGGGCTGCGCATCGACGCGGCGCTGTAAATAAAACCCTCATACGGAACGAATTCAGGAACAGGTTCAACTTCGGCTCCCGGCCGCCCTTTCACTTCGGCAACATAGGCGCGCAGATCAGCGAAATTATCCACTCGCGAACAGGCGCCCAACAGCAGAGTCAGGACGGACAGGGCAAGCAGGCGAGTTGTAACTGCCGGGGAAACCATGACTATTGCACGCCCCCCTCGTTCACATCCTTGTAGCGGTATGTGCGCGCCTGAATATTCATGTCGAGCACTGAGCTCTGGCGCATGGAGATAGAAAAATCATGCAGGGTCACGATGCGGTCCAGACTCGCAACACCACTGACGAATGTCCCGAAGTCGTGATAGTCCCCGACCACGTCGACATCGATGGGTAGTTCGATATAAAACTCCTGCACCATCTCAGCCTGCAAGGCGATGTTGTTGAACTCGAGGCCACTGCCAATACCAGTCTGTGTAACATCATCGACCAGCCCAGGCACTTCTGTCTCTGAAGGCAGTTGGCGCAGCAGTTCCGTAAACGACTCTTCCATCTCTACTGTCTGCGCACGGTATTCCTCGAGATTGGCGGCGAGAAACGCCTTCTGCTCAAACTCGATCCGCACCTGATTTTCTTCAGCTTGCACTCGCTGCAATTCGGTTTGCAGGTTCTGCACATGGAAGAAGTAACCGGCCGCCATAACGCCAGCGAAAACAAACAGGGTGATTATCACCTTGACCGGACCCGGCCAGACACCAATCGTGTCCAGGTCCGACAGGTCATTCCAGTCAAAGTTACGCAGTTCTTTTGCAATGTCAGAAAAATAAGACATCTGTCACCTAGACCTCCGTATCCGACTGGGTGGGCAACTCAAGTACCAGGGTCAGTGAGAAGGTAAACGCACTGACAGCGATCTGTTGCCCGGAATTGGCGGCGGAAATATCACTTAGATTTGCGTCTGCAAACCACTCGGAGTTATCGAGCCGGCGCATCAGTTCAGTGATGCGGGAATAGGATTCGGCGACCCCTTCCATCGCAATCATGTTGCCGGTGCGCTGCAGGGTCTCGTAGTACACACCATCGGGTAGCGTGCGTACCAACTCGTCGAAAATGCGCACAATCACAGGACGCGTACCTTGCAGGTCCGTGATGACATTCATGCGCGCACGAATATCTTCTTTCTGCTGACGCAGCTCACTGATCTCGGCGACCTGGGCATCGAGCAGCGTGATTTCTTCACGAATAAAATTATTGCGGGCAACCTGCGTGTTTATCTCCCCGTTGAAGTAGCGATCAACGAGAAACAGCAAGCCACCACCAATGATGACCACGCCTGCCAGAATGCTCAGGAATTCCCGGCGCCGCTCTTCGCGTAGTCGCTCGCGCCATGGCAATAGATTGATGCGCGCCATCAGTCGTCACCCCGCATCGCCAAACCACAGGCTAACAAGAGTGCAGGCGCATCATTGGCCAGCGCTTCCTTGCTGACCTTCGAGCTGATTGCCATATCGGCAAAGGGATTCGCCACCGTGACTGGCGTGGAAAGGCTCTCCTGACAAAGTTCTGCGAGACCGTCAATTGCCGCGACCCCGCCGGCCAGGAGGATGTGATCCACTTCGTTGTAGTGACTGGATGAGAAGAAGAATTGCAGCGTCTGGCTAACCTGCTGCACGACATTCTCTTTGAATGGGCCGAGAATCTCGTATTCATATTCGTCTGGCAGACCACCGCGCTTCATTCCGTTTTCCGCTTCCAACGCCGTCAATCCGAAGCGACGCTGCACTTCTTCAGAAAGCGAATTACCGCCAAACATCTGTTCGCGTGTGTAGATGGTTTTGCCTTGCAGCAGGACGTTGAGCGTGGTGGTCATTGACCCTACATCGACGATCGCCACTGTCTGGTCATCGTCGGTACCGATCTGCTCGGCCAGCAATTCATACACGCGTTCAATCGCGTAGGCCTCGATGTCGACCACGCGGGCACTGATGCCACCGAGATCCAGAGCCTGAACACGTGACTCCACGTTTTCTCGCCGACAGGCGGCAAGCAGGACTTCCACCAGCTCTGGATTGCGGTCAGACAGTTCCTGGCGCTCAAAATCGATGGACACTTCATCGAGCGGGTAAGGAATATACTGGTCCGCCTCGACCACAATCTGGTTCTCCATTTCGGAGTCGCTGAGCGAGGCGTTCATTTCAATGGTTTTGGTGATCACCGCGGAACCCGCGACTGCAACCGCCGCTTCTTTCTGGGACGGCTTGAGAATACTGATGGCGGTAGCCAATGCTTCGCCAACCGCCTCAACATCGCTGATATTCTTTTCAACGACCGCATTGGGCGGCAGACCCCGGATCACGTAGTTGTCGACCCGATAGCCATTGCCTGACTGACTGAGCTGCAGCACCTTGACTGACGTGGAGCTGATATCCACGCCCAGCAAGGTACTGGACTTCTTGCCCAGATTGGCCTTCGCAGCAAAGTCTTTCAGTTTGTCCAGCACAGCTATCGTCCAAAAAATTGTCGAAATTTCGGTGCGAAAGCGGCCATTCGCGCCACCAGACGGCTCCCGCCTGATACGCTCAAAGGCCCACTTTTCACATCAGTAATAATTCATTTTGCTAATTATTACAATCGCTTAGAGGAACTTTCTAAGAATAATTCCTCCCCCAGAATTGAGTATCGGCCGCTTCGATATTTTATATAGTTTTCAATTAATTATCAGAGATTCACAATAAACAACTTCACCATTGCCTAATAATGGCCCAACGAGTGTAAGAAATCCTTGATTCGGTTCACGTTTGCGATTCGGCCGCCGTACAGCGCGAGTGACACCTTGCTGATCACTGCGCATCATCTGCGGGCTGACCCCGCTTACAGCATAGTAAAAACTGCCAAACCCATGAATCGACGCCACTCGCTTACTTCAAGGCGACCCAAGTGCTAATGACTCAATCTTCAGGTGGCAATCTTTCGCTGCGCCAGCTCGGGCAATTCCGTGACGCAAGTGTATAATCGACGGGAAAGCAACTGATTCTGCGCGTCAGGACCCAACCTCCAAGTGCAATCACGACTCCAAACATTTACCAGATGGTGCCTGTTACTGGGACTCGCCGGCGTGTGTGGCGCGACCATGGTGGCCATGGCGGCCTATCTCTATCTTGCGCCGCTTCTGCCGGCAGCCGAGACATATCGCGACGTGCGCCTTGAAACCCCGCTGCGCATCTATACCGCCGAGAACCGCCTTATCGACGAAATCGGCAACCGGCGTAACCCGGTTGCCTACGAAGACATCCCCCAGGTTCTGACCGACGCATTGATCGCCACCGAGGATGTGCGCTTCTACTCCCATCCCGGTGTCGACGTTCAGTCGCTGGCCCGTGGCTTTTATGGCTTCCTGACCGGCAATGCGCTCGGTGGGGGCAGCACGATCACCATGCAGCTCGCGAACAACCTGTCCTTCGATAGCGACAATGTCTATTTGCGCAAGTTCAAAGAGATTCCCTTCGCTTTGCAGATCCAGCGCGAATTGACCAAGGAAGAGATACTTACCCTCTACCTCAACACTATCTACTTTGGCGCGGGCGCTGACGGCATCGGCGCGGCAGCCTATGTCTATTACGGCAAGGAAGTGAGCGACCTGACGCTTGCCGAATCGGCCATGATGATTTCACTGCTCCCCTGTCCCTCGACCTGCAACCCGCTCAGCAATCCTGACCGGGCGGTAGAGCGTCGCGCCACCCGACTGCGCAACATGCTGAAAGAAAACATGATTAGCCAGGCGGAGTTTGATGAGGCCAATCGCGCACCAGTGACGGCACGCCGGCACGCCCGCAATATCGAGGTGCCAGCACCCTATGTGGCCGAGATGGTGCGCCAACAGCTTTATGACGAGTTCGGCGAGGAAACCTATTCTCGCGGTTTCGAGGTCGTCACGAGCATCGATGGCGAGAAGCAGCTTGCCGCCAATACTGCCCTGATCAACGGACTGGAAAACTACTACGACAAGCGACACGGCTATCGCGGCCCGGACGCGCACTATTCGCCCGATCCACTGGATCCGGAAACAATATGGCTTGAGCACCTGCAGCCCGTACCACAGTACGGCAACCAGATTCCTGCAATCGTGACCGCCGTTGAGAATCGCTCTTTCACTGCGTTGTTGAAAACCGGCGAATACATTCAGGTTCCCTGGGAAGGCATATCCTGGGCCTACGCCTTCCGCAGTCGCAATGAAGCATGGCCACCGCCACAAACGGCCTCCGACGCCGTAAGCGTTGGTGATCTGATTCGTGTTCGTGAAGGAGAAGAGCATTGGGAGCTGGGACAGGTACCCGAGCTACAGGGCGCCCTGGTTTCCATGTCGCCTGACGATGGTGCGATTCTCGCGCTGGTGGGTGGCTACGATTTTCGCCGCAGCCAGGTGAATCGTGTGACCACTCCGCGGCCACCGGGATCCAACTTCAAACCCTTTCTCTATGGTACCGCGCTGGAGGAAGGCTATACCGCGGCAACCACGATTAACGATGCGCCAATCACTCGCGGCAATTACCGCCCCAACAACTACGAAAACAATTTCCTGGGCCCAATCACCCTGCGCTACGCGTTGCAGGAGTCACGCAACGTGCCGGCGGTGCGCCTCTACGATCAACTGGGATCGGACAAAGTGCTGCCCTTCGCTGCCCGCTTTGGCTTTCAGACCCAGAACTTTCCTGCCAACGACCTGACGGTCGCGCTGGGGAGTGCCGATGTGCAGCCGCTCGAGATCGTTACTGGCTATTCGGCGATAGCGAACGGTGGCTACAAGGTTGACCCGTGGCTTATTCGAGAAATCAGCACGGAAGCCGATGGCGTGCTCTATCAGGCGGCGCCGCGTGTTGTCTGCGAGCAAGCCTGCGCACAAGCGAACGGTGAATCCGCTTATCCCATCCAGCCAGCTCCGCGCATCATTGACGCCCAGGTGGCATATATCCTGAATTCCATGCTGCGCTCTGTAATCACTGATGGCAGTGGCGCACGTGTGCATCGGGAGCTGAACCGTGGCGATCTGATGGGCAAAACCGGTACCACCAATGGCCCACAGGAGCTCTGGTTTTCCGGCTTCAATCGCGATCTGGCGACGACTGTCTTTGTAGGTTTTGATCAGCCCGAACCGCTCGGCGAGCGAGAGCAGGGAGCAACGGTAGCCGTGCCGATCTGGATCGACTATATGCGTGAAGCACTCGACGGTGCTCCGCTGAACACCATGAATCGCCCCGATGGCATCGTGGACCGACTCATTGACCGCAGCACTGGCGCACCCGCCATTCCCGGCGCGCCTAACACCATGTTCGAATACTTCAGGGTGAACAACGCGCCGGATTCCCCCGCCACCAGTCTGCCAGGCGCAGAGCTACCCGACGAGACAGACGAAGAACTTTCGACCGAAACGATTTTCTAGGAAATCAGGAAGAAGAGAGGGAGTTGGTACTGAACCGGAATCGCGCCGCATCAATCCTGCTGTAGTGCAGTTGAGGCGACGCGCTCCGGAAAGATGCGGTGCTAAGACGTGACTCAGTCGCGAAATTAGACGCGACGATTCGCGAAACGCTTCTTGAAGCGATCGACACGACCACCACTATCAAGAATCTTCTGCTTACCAGTGTAGAACGGGTGACACTGCGAGCAGACATCGATCAGGATGTCCTTGCCCAGTGTGGACTTGGTTTCGATCACATTGCCACAGCTACAGGTAGCCTTGATCGGACCGTATTTTGGATGAATATCAGCTTTCATGGTGATTCCTTAGTCCGGATATCGCAACAGGCCAGTCTTTGCCTGCACCACATCCTCTTTGACCACAGTAAAATTAGTTCCGGCAGACCCACTGCCGAGGGCCGAGCATTCTAACAGAGAATTCCGATCAGGCAAGCGAAAATAAGCGGAAAAGCCTCTAAGTCGTGGAAATACAGGGGCTTTCGTTGCGTACTGCCAGACAATGCCAGGCGCAATTACCTACTGAGCGCGCAATCGCTCGTGGTTACGCTTGACCTCTTCCATGATTTGCACGAACAGGCTGGAGACGAGCTCCGGATTGAGACCGGTCTCTTCGCACAGGATCTTGATGCGTTGCAGCTTCTCAGACTCTCTGGTGGAATCCAGCGCATTCAATGAATGACTCGCTTTCAATTCTCCGACCCGGTGGGTCAGTGCAAATCGATCAGCGAGTAATCTGACTATTTCGCCATCAAGCGAGTCTATTTTTTCCCGAATCTGCAAGAGTTCGGCAGGCACTGCCTCACGCTCCATCTGTGTTCCTCATCATTCCTGTAGCATTCCCTCATCCATGGCGCGTGCTTCATACCACCAGCGCCCGGAACAGCGCGAGTATAGACTATCACCGCACTCAGTTCAGCCGTCAGGCGCTAGCCGGACCCTGTGGTCCGCTTGTGTGACCAGGCCAATGCTCTTACACTGCGGCGATTGCTCCACATCGCCCGCCTCGAGTTCAGTCGCCTCAATTCATGTCTGCAGCCAATTCTTTTCGTTACCACGGCTTGATCATCCAGGTCGCGGTCCCGTCTCCTTTGCGTCGTTTGTTCGACTACCTGCCCCCCAAACAAGCCAGAACTGTAGACCCAGGCAATAAAGAAACTACCGCATTCCGACCAGGCTGCCGGGTCAAGGTACCGTTTGGCAGACGGGATGTGGTCGGCGTCGTAATGAATGTCGCGCAAGGCTCTGAACTGGATGCATCGCGGCTGCGCCCCGTCAAGGCAGTACTCGACACGGAGCCCTTGTTTTCTGATGCGCTGCTCGATGTGCTGCGATGGGCGATCCGTTATTACCATCACCCCGCAGGCGAAGTGTTATCGACGGCACTCCCGGTGCGCTTGCGGCAGGGGGAGCCACTGCGCGCCAGCGAGACCTTCTGGCAATTGACGCGGCAACTGACCGAGGCCGACATCACGGCCTTGCAACGGGCACCCAGACAACTCGAATTGTTGCAGGCAGTGCAATCCGCTGGACAACTCAATGCGGCGCAGATAAAGGCGCTCGGGCTGAGTGCGAGCGTGCGCAAACAGCTGGAACAAAAAGCCTTGCTCAGCAAAGCAGAAAGAAAAGAAGACACGCCAGCGATTTTCGCTCCGCTTGCTTCAGCGAGTAATGGCGGCTATGAGCTGAATGCCGAGCAATTGGCGGCGGTGCAATCAATCAGCGAGAGACTCGATCGCTATGGTTGCTTCCTGCTAGATGGAATTACTGGTTCAGGCAAGACAGAAGTCTATATTCACATCATGTCCGCCGTGCTCGCAGCCGGACGACAATGTCTGGTGCTAATTCCGGAAATTGGCCTGACCCCACAGACGATCAAGCGCTTCGCAGCGCGCTTCGACTGCCCTATCGCAGCACTGCATTCCGGGCTCAATGACAACGAACGTCTCTCTGCCTGGCGTCAGGCGAACGATGGCAGTGCCGGCATCATCATCGGCACGCGTTCGGCAATATTCAGCAATCTCGCCAGCCCCGGATTGATCATCGTCGACGAGGAGCACGATTCCTCCTTTAAACAACAAGATGGGTTTCGTTACTCCGCCCGCGATCTCGCGGTACTGCGCGGTCATGAGGAGAACATTCCAGTCATTCTCGGCTCGGCAACGCCCAGTCTCGAGACCCTGTTCAACGTACAACGCGGTCGCTACCAGCATCTGCGTCTGCGGGAACGTGCCGGCGCGGCAGTACCCAGCACGATGGAACTGGTCGACGTCGCCAAGCAGAGTCTGGAGAGCGGTTTCCATGAGGCAGTCTCTCTGCGGATACGCAAACATCTGGAACGTGGCAACCAGGTGCTGGTGTTTATCAACCGGCGTGGTTTTGCCCCACTGCTGCATTGCCTGACCTGTGGCTGGGTTGCCGAATGTGAAGCCTGCCAGGCTCAATTCACTGTGCACAGCAAACCTGCCCACCTGCGCTGCCATCATTGCGGCGCCAGAGAACCCGCGCCATCTGCCTGCCCGAGCTGTGCCAGCCGCCAGCTCTCCACGTCTGGACTCGGCACGCAACAACTGGAGAGTATGCTCACGCGGCAATTTGTCGACTATCCAGTGCTGCGCATTGACCGTGACTCGACCCGCAGCCAGAAGCGCTTCGCCGCCCTGTTGCAGCAGGTAGAAAGCGGCGCACCGTGCCTGTTGCTCGGCACGCAGATGCTTGCCAAGGGCCATCATTTCCCGGGCATTACGCTGGTGGTGGTCATGGAGGCCGACAGCGGCCTGTTCAGTGCTGACTTCCGCGGCCAGGAACAGATGGCGCAAACCATCGTGCAAGTGTCCGGTCGCGCCGGGCGCGCCGAACAGAGTGGCGAGGTACTGGTGCAATCGCGCCACGCGAGCCACGAAACGCTGCAACTATTGAGCAAGCTCGACTACGCCGAGTTCGCCGATCGACTGCTGAGCGATCGCCGCAGTGCGGGCATGCCGCCCTTCAGCCACCTGGCGCTTTTGCGCTGCGAGGCTCGCGCGGCCGACAAAGGCATCGAATTCTTGCAGTCAGTTAGCGACACAGCACGCGCATGCGCACGGGATTCTGGTCTGCAGGTGTCCTGCCTCGGCCCTCTGCCAGCGCCAATGGAAAAACGCGCCGGCCGCTTTCGCAGCCAGCTTCTACTGCAGGCGACAGAACGAGCTGATCTGCAAAATCTGCTCAGCAGGCTGATCGCACAGCTCGACGGCATCCGCGTTCCCACCGGTCTGCGCTGGAGCCTCGACGTCGACCCCCAGGACATGATTTGACGAACTTTTCCTGCGATTGCGCTATAGCTTCCCGAAAGGCAACCGATAATTGATGAAGCTGTGTTTTAATGCTGTATATTCCATTAAAACAACGCGTTAGAAGACACATTGGAGCCAGTTTGCGAACTGGACAGGACAGAGCAACGCTGTGAGACACGATTTCGCCAAGATCAGGCCGGAACCATTGCTGGAGAAGAAGCCGGCACAGGCCCCACCTGCGTGGTCGATGATGATCACTGGCATCGTGGTCGGCATGGCACTGGGCGTGTTCGCCAGTGTCCTGCTTTACATGTCCGGCAAGGTCCCACCACTGGCGCAGCACCAGACGCTCGCTAACTCGCCCCGTGAGTTGACCGCCCAGCCCGAGGCGGTAGCAGCCGTAACGGAAACCGAAGTGGCAAGCACACAGCCGCAGGTCGAGCTTGAATTCTACGAAGCACTCCGCAACTACGAGGTACCCCTGCCAGAAGGTGTCACACCGGTCCCGCTACGGGAAGAAACGGCGAACGCGCCGTTGAAAGTCAGCTATATGCTGCAATCGGGCGCCTTTCAGGAAGCGCGCCGCGCGCAGCTCGAAGTGGAACGGCAACAGGGCCTCGGCCTGAACGTCGCGGTGAAAGTTGAAGAACTCACCGGCCGCACACTCTACCTGGTGCAATCCGGTCCTTACACAACCCAGGGCCAGCTTGACGCTGCCGAGACCATATTGCGTCGCAACGCCATCCCCACTCTGCGCACCCAGGTGCAATAGCTCAGTACCCGAGCAGTCCAGCTTTTCCCCTCTTTCAGAACCCGCCATGCAGGGCTAGTCACGATCAGCGCAAAGACGCGCGTAGCCCTTGAATTCTGCCGTCTTAGCCCAATATTGACTGGTTCCGCACAGGACTGAAACCCGCTAGCATGGGTTCAGGCAGACGTATCAATTCAGGAGAGCCAGTTTGGATCAATTCAGAGGCACTACAATCGTCTCCGTCCGCCGTGGTGACAAGGTGGTCATTGGAGGAGATGGACAGGTATCGCAGGGCAATACCGTACTCAAGGGCAATGCCCGCAAGGTCAGACGGCTCTATAAAGATCAGGTACTCGCCGGATTCGCTGGGGGAACAGCAGATGCCTTCACGCTGTTCGAGCGCTTCGAGGAACAATTGGAGAAACACTCCGGCAAACTCACCCGCGCTGCGGTTGAACTCGCCAAGATGTGGCGGACCGAGCGCTCCCTGCGCAGACTGGAAGCGCTGCTGGTAGTCGCCGACAAGGAAGCGTCATTAATCATCACCGGCAATGGGGATGTGATCGAACCGGAAGATTCCATCATGGCCATCGGCTCCGGTGGTTCCTTTGCACTCTCCGCCGCCAGAGCGCTAGTCCAGAACACCGAACTGGACGCCCGTAGCATTGTCGAGAAGAGCCTCACCATTGCAGGCGATATCTGCGTCTATACTAATTTGAACCACACCATCGAAGAACTCGACTACGCCTGATAGCGCAACATCAGGCCACCTCATCTTCAGCAAATTCACAGGAATACAGTAAATGTCTCTGATGACCCCGAGAGAAATAACTTCAGAGTTGGATAAGCACATCGTTGGCCAGGAGAAGGCCAAGCGTGCTGTGGCGATCGCGCTGCGCAATCGCTGGCGGCGCATGAAGCTCGACGAGAAACTGCGTAGCGAGATTACGCCCAAGAATATTCTGATGATCGGGCCTACCGGAGTCGGCAAGACCGAGATCGCCCGTCGCCTGGCCAAACTGGCGGAAGCGCCATTCATCAAGGTCGAAGCAACAAAATTCACCGAGGTCGGCTATGTCGGGCGCGACGTCGAATCGATAATCCGCGACCTCATCGATGTCTCCATCAAGATGGTGCGCGAAAAGGAAATTACCAAGGTCCAGCACCTCGCTGAGGATCGCGCCGAAGAGCGCATTCTTGATGTGCTGTTGCCGCAAGCGCGCAGCAATGATGACGAGAGCGATGAGGCATCCCCGTCAGCCACGCGCCAAATGTTTCGCAAGAAACTCCGGCAAGGTGAGCTGGACGACAAGGAGATCGAGATCAAGGTAGCGGAATCGCCCACTGGCGTGGAGATCATGGCTCCTCCCGGACTGGAAGACATGACCAGTCAATTGAAGAACATGTTTTCCTCAATGAATTCCGGCCGCAAGCGTTCGCAACGCATGACAGTGAAAGCCGCCATGAAAGTGCTGCGTGATGAGGAAGCGGCGCGTCTCATCAACGAGGATGAGATCAAGAACCGTGCTGTCGAGGCAGCGGAACAGACCGGTATTGTTTTCATCGACGAGATCGACAAGGTGACCAATCGCCACGAGCAAGGCGGCGCAGGCGTCTCTCGCGAAGGGGTACAGCGCGACCTGCTGCCGCTGATCGAAGGCTCCACCGTATCGACCAAGTATGGCAGCATCAAGACCGATCACATTCTGTTTATCGCCTCAGGTGCATTCCATCTCTCCAAGCCTTCAGACCTGATTCCCGAATTACAGGGACGATTGCCGATACGCGTCGAACTCGACGCATTGACCGCTAAAGACTTTGAACGCATTCTGGAGGAGCCCCATGCCTCGCTCACAGAGCAGTATCAGGCACTGTTGGCTACGGAGGACATGGAGATCAGCTTCTCTGCAGACGGTATAGCCAAGATCGCCGAGACCGCCTGGCAGGTGAATGAGCGCACTGAGAATATCGGTGCACGTCGCTTGCACACCGTAATGGAGAGGCTGCTCGAAGAAGTGTCCTTCTCCGCCGCAGACATGGCGGCAGCCGGCAAAGGAAAATTGCTGATAGACCGCGCCTACGTCGAAGGCCAGCTTGATGAACTCGCCAAAGACGAGGACCTGAGTCGCTATATACTCTAGCTATGAACACAGCACCGCAAAAAATCACTCTGCATCGCAAGTCCGCCACGCTGGAGCTCCAGTTTGCCGGGGAAGAGGCCTTTCTCCTCGCCGCCGAATATTTGCGTGTGTACTCACCCTCTGCAGAGGTACGTGGTCACGGTAAAGGTCAGGAAATACTGCAAACGGGTAAGCGGGACGTGCAAATTACACATGTTGAGGCCGTAGGCAATTACGCGATTCGCCTCGATTTTGACGACGGCCACAAGACCGGCATCTATAGCTGGGGCTATTTACACGAGCTTTGTCACAACAATGAACAGCTGTGGCAGGAGTACATCGACAAGCTCAAAGCAGCCGGAGAAACCCGAGTTCCATTGCCAGCGGATACGCAGGTCATTAAAATCCATCCCGCACCCGAATAAAGCGCGATCTCGCTTCGCGCTGAGCAATCCACTCGAGAAATCACCATGACATCACCCAAGCAGGAAGAGACCACCCACTTCGGCTACGAGCAGGTGCCAGTATCCGAAAAAGCCGAGCGCGTGGGTCAGGTATTTCGTTCGGTTGCCGGGCGCTACGACCTGATGAACGATGTCATGTCGCTCGGCACGCACCGACTCATCAAGCGCTACACAGTCGAACTCAGCGCACTCCGCCCGGGCCACAAAGTGTTAGACCTGGCGGGAGGCACTGGTGACTTCTCAATCAAATTCGCACCAATTGTTGGCGAGAGCGGTCATGTCGTCCTGGCGGACATTAACGAAGCGATGCTGCAGGTGGGCCGTGACCGCCTGATCGATAGGGGAATTGGCGACACGGTAAGTGTCAGTCAGGTCGATGCCGAGTGCCTGCCATTTGCGGACAACAGTTTCGACTGTATCTGTATTGCGTATGGTTTGCGCAATGTCACCAACAAGGAGGCGGCGCTCGCATCCATGGAACGCGTGCTGAAACCAGGCGGCCGAGTGTTGATCCTCGAATTTTCCAAGCCAAGAAATCAGGTGTTGAGCCGAGCTTACGATGCCTGGTCGAGCCTGTGGCCAGCAGCAGGCAAGCTGCTCACCGGTGATAGCGACAGTTATCGCTATCTGGTGGAATCAATTCGTGTCCATCCCGATCAGGACACCCTGCTCTCAATGATGGAAGACGCAGGTCTCACACAATGTCGCTATCACAATATTCTGGACGGCATCAGCGCCGTACATGTTGGCTTCAAGGCGGCCTGACATGCTTACTTCTCTGGCACTCTGGCCAGTCGAACAGCTACTCAATCAAATCGTTCGCAATGACGAACATGTCGCCCGGCAATTGCAGGCCTTCGCCGGCAAGACAGTTGAGATCCGCAGCCGCCATCCGGCGCTAACCTTCGTGTTGCGCATCGAGAAGACTTCACTGCATCTCAGTGGCGTTGATGCGGCGACTCTCGGCCTCACACCTGATGCCAGACTGGAAGGTGAGGCAAGTGAACTATTGCAGCTCTTGTTGAGTGATGAAGCCAATCGCCCATTGGCAAATCGCAATCTGACCATCAGTGGCGATACCGAATTTTTTCAGGAGTTTTACCAGCGCTTGCACAGACTGGATCTACGTTGGGACGATTACCTGGCGCCTTTGCTCGGCGACGTCATCACCCAACAAGCCAGTCAGACACAGCACAAGGCCAGGGATCTGGCCCGCGACACCAGCACCCGCATCAAACGCAATCTGGAAGATTATCTGAAAGAGGAAGCCCGACTCGTGCCCCATGAGTATGCTGTGGAGCAGTTCCAGGAAGAGCTCGATGCGCTGAAACTCAGAATCGACCGGGCGGCCGCCCGAACGGCACTGATCAAGTCGCGCCTCGATCAAGTAAGCGACTGAAAAATCGAAAGTTATTTACCTGAACGCGCTTGTTAGGGTGCGGCTCAGGTGGTATCTTAGCCAGCCCTCAAAGCAGCGGAATTCCAGCGTGTCTCACCTGCCCAGACTCATGCGCGTACTCGGCGTTATTGCCAAATACCGCCTGGATGATTTCCTCATCGGCCAGACCGGTGCCGGGCCGCTACGCCTGTTGATCAAATCCCTGCGCATTCGTTACGCCTTCAGCAAAGCGGGTCAGGGAGATCGCAACACGCGTCTGCGCCTCGCCATGGAAGAGCTTGGTCCGATCTACATCAAGTTCGGTCAGCTGCTGTCTACGCGCCGCGATTTCCTCGACAAGGAACTCGCAGACGAGCTGCAGTCACTGCAAGACAATGTACCGCCCTTTCAGTCGCCGACGGTTGAGCAGGTCATTACCCAATCGCTCGGCTTGAACACGAGTGACATTTTCAGTTCACTCGATACCCAGCCATTCGCTTCCGCATCCGTTGCCCAGGTACACAAGGCGATACTTCACAGCGGCGAGGAAGTCGTAGTGAAGATTTTACGCCCGGGAATCGAAGCGACAGTGCGCGCGGATATCGCGATGCTGAAATGGCTTGCACGCCTGGTCGAAACGCGCACCGCTATCGGCAAACGTCTGCATCTGCTCGAAGTAGTGAGTGATTACGAGAAAGTCATTCTCGATGAACTGGATCTCCGCGCCGAAGGCGCCAATGGCAGTCAGCTCAAGCGCAACTTCGAAAATTCACCGGTGCTCTATGTGCCCAAGGTGTACTGGGACTATACCAGCCACGATGTGCTGGTAATGGAGCGAATTCATGGCATCCCGGTTACCAACTTAGACGAGCTGAATCAGGCGGGCATCAATCTCAAAAAGCTGGCCGAAACTGGCGTAGACATTTTTTTCACCCAGGTGTTCGAACACAATTTCTTCCATGCCGACATGCACCCGGGAAATATTTTCGTTTCTCGTGAGCACAAGGAGAATCCCCAGTACATCGCAATCGACTGCGCGATTATCGGCTCGCTGAGTGATGACGATCAGGAGTATCTCGCGAAGAATTTGCTCGCCATCTTCAAACGCGACTACCGCCGCGTGGCTGAACTCCATGTCGAGTGTGGATGGGTGCCACGTAGCACAAAAGTGAATGAGTTTGAGTCGGCCATGCGCAGCGTATGCGAGCCCATATTCGAGAAACCGCTCAAGGACATTTCTTTCGCTCATTTGCTGGTGCAGCTGTTCCGCACGGCCGGACGCTTCGATATGGAAGTTCAACCTTCGCTGGTGCTGTTGCAGAAAACGCTGCTCAACATCGAAGGCCTCGGCAGGCAACTCTATCCCGAACTGGACCTGTGGCAGACCGCTCTACCCTATCTCGAAAACTGGAACAGCAAGCGCCTCAATCCTTTCACCCTCCTAGGCAAGATGAAAGATGAAGTGCCCAACTGGATAGATCAGCTCCCGCAGTTACCTTCGCTGATCGTCGATTCCCTCACTCGCTCCCGGCAATTGAGTGAAATCAATGCCAGCCTGAGCCGCCAGAATGAGCTGCTGAAGAGTCAGTCTGAGGCCCGCAAAAAAGGCTATTCCAGAGCCGGCGTGGTAGCACTTACTCTCGCCGCAGCCCTCATGATTCCTGCGCTGAGCCCACTCATTTCTGCGGTTCCACTGAGCAGCCTGGTACTGGGTGTGTTGGGCGTCTACCTTTTGTGTTTTACCCGGTGAGAGCGCATACTTAATCTTATGTCAGCATTTCTTGAGCAAATAAAATGGAACGCCGATGGCCTGGTTCCCGTCGTTACACAGGACGCCGGAACAGGACGCGTCTTGATGCTCGCGTGGGTGAACCGCGAGGCACTGGCGACTGCTGTTGCTGAAAAGCGCGCAGTCTACTGGTCTCGTTCACGCGGCAAGCTCTGGCGCAAGGGAGAGGAATCCGGCAACGTGCAGAAGCTCATGAACGTCTACCTTGATTGTGACAACGACACGATCTGTTATCAGGTCGAACAGGTCGGTGGCATTGCCTGCCACACTGGGCGGGAAAGCTGTTTCTTTCAACGACTCGAAGGCGATTCCTGGCACACCGAAGGCAATATCCTCAGAGAGCCTGCTGCCATGTATGGCAAGGCCTAGCTCTCCCCTCTGCGGGCAATCGCTTCACTTTCTCAATCACAGGTTTGTACAGCAATGAGCGACGTTCTTGATCAATTAACCGAAGTGCTGGAGGCACGCAAAAGTGCGCCCGCCGATTCCTCTTATGTGGCAAGCCTGCATGAGAAAGGACTCAACAAAATTCTTGAGAAAGTCGGCGAGGAAGCAACAGAAACCATTCTTGCGGCCAAGGACATGGACAATGGCGAAGCGAATGCGCGCGACGCTGTAATTGCCGAGACCGCAGACCTGTGGTTTCACACGATGGTTATGCTGAGCCACCTCGGCCTGAGCCAGACTCAGGTGTTGGACGAACTCAGAAAACGCTTTAACATATCCGGCCTTGATGAGAAGGCCGCTCGACAAAATTAATGCCCGATGTGATCGCACACTGATCACTGCGGTATCTGGAGGTTTATTATGGGTGTAGGCGGAATTGGAATCTGGCAACTGTTAATCATCTTGCTGATTGTTGTCATGTTGTTTGGCACCAAGAAGTTACGCAATTTGGGATCTGACCTTGGCGGCGCGCTGAAAGGCTTCAAGACAGCCATGAAAGACGAAAACGCCGAAGGCAAAGACGATGACGACGCCTCAGAGGGCGAAACCATCGACTCCACTGCGACCAAAGTCGAAGACAAATAGATCAAGCAGGGCACTCGCCGGGCAGCGTTAAGCAGTCGACCCCAACGACTCATCGCTGCCCCATTTCATTGAGTTCACTGAATTCACTGGACTGGTAAAAGGCGGATGCTGTTGCACTGCTCTGGCATTGCCCACATATGTTTAACATCCACTCAACCGAACTGCTGCTCATCGCGATTGTCGCGCTGATTGTGATCGGCCCGGAAAAACTGCCTGGCACCATCCGTACAGCCAGTTTGTGGATAGGTCGGTTTCGGCGCAGTTTCTATCGCGTGAAGGCGGACATCGAGCGTGAACTCAACACCGACGAGATTCGCAGACAGTTGCACAACGAGTCAGTGCTGGCTGACATCGAGGCCGCGAAAAAAGATGTCGAAGAGTCTGCGAGAGAGACCCGCTCATCCGTTGAGAATCTGGTGAATTCTGATGACTTCGACCCCGGCGCGTCTGCTGAAACAGCCCGACAACAAGCCGAAGCACAAATTGCAACCGCCAAAAAAGAGGTCGAGGAAGTAAGCAAGGAAGTCGAATCTGCAGGCAAGCAGCTCTACGGTTCGGGAAAGAACCCCAAGCTCGCCGGCAACGATGACGCAGATGACGACAAGTCGGATCAAAGCTGATGAATTCCGCAGAAGACGAGAAAGAGCTGACGCTCATCGATCATCTGGTCGAATTACGTGACCGCATCCTCAAGTGCCTGATCGCTGTCGTCGTGCTGTTCCTCGCGCTGTTCTATTTCGCCAACGACATCTATAACTATGTGGCCGATCCGATGATTCAGGCGTTGCCGGAAGGCACGAACATGATTGCCATCGATCCCACCGCCCCGTTTTTTGCGCCCTTTAAACTGACTTTTTATGTAGCCGTACTCCTGGCTGCGCCTTATATCCTCTATCAGCTCTGGTCTTTTATCGCGCCCGGGCTCTACAAGAACGAAAAGGCCGTCGCGATTCCGCTCTTCGTATCCAGCGTTGTGCTCTTCTATTCGGGCATCGCGTTTGCGCGCTACATCCTGTTCGGCATCGTGTTTGGTTTTTTTATCTCGGTGGCTCCGGAAGGTATCCAGGTTGCGCCTGACATCAACAGCTTTCTCAGTTTCGCGCTGACCATCTTCTTTGCCTTCGGCGTCGCCTTCGAAATTCCCGTGGCGGTGTTTCTGTGCATATGGGCCGGACTGGCTGAACCGGATTCGCTATCCGAAAAGCGGCCCTATGTGGTCGTGGGCTGTTTTGTCGTCGCCATGCTACTCACTCCCCCCGACCCCTTTACGCAGTCGATGCTGGCCCTGCCCATGTGGGGATTGTTTGAGGTGGGAATCGTTGCGGGTCGTATGATTCGCAAGAAGCAGAGCGAAGAAGAACAAGCCCAGCAAGCAGACTAGGGAATCTCTGCTTAACTAGACTTCCAACAGAAAAGTCACCGGTCCATTGTTCTCAAGCGCAACCTGCATGTCGGCGGCAAACTGCCCCGAGCCGACTTCGGCGTGCCTGTCACTGGCTTTGCGCACGAGATACTCATACAGGGCCTGCGCTTCCTTTGGCGGCATGGCTGAGGAGAAGCTGGGGCGTAATCCGCGATCGGTCGCTGCAGCGAGGGTGAACTGTGACACCAATAGCAGCCCGCCGCCGGTGTCAGTCAAACTGAGATTCATTTTGCCTTCGGTATCGGAAAAAATGCGATAGGCCAGCAGGCGGTCGAGCAGCTTGTCTGCGCTTGCCTCGTTGTCAGATTTCTCCACTCCGATCAGGGCAAGCATACCCGGGCCAATCCGGCTCACACTCTCTCCGGCTATTTTGACTTCTGCGTAATTAACTCGTTGGATCAGTGCGCGCATAGAGAAAGCTGGCTATTGAGTAAAGAGATTCGGCCCAGAACTCAGGTCATCGGTTCGACGCCGAGCTCCTTGGCGATATCCTGAGTCGCACGCACAAGTGCATCAACAGTGCCTGCTTCAGACGCGGAATGTCCCGCATCGCGAATGATCTGCAGTTCTGCAGCAGGCCAGGCTTCACTTAACGCCAGCGCCGCATCCAGAGGGCAAATCACGTCGTAGCGTCCCTGAATAATGCGACCGGGAATCTCGCGAATGGCCTCCATGTTCAGCAGTATCTGGTTCTCTTCGATAAAGCCCTTGTTCATGAAGTAGTGCGTCTCGATGCGCGACAGGGCGAGCGCATTGTGCGGCTTGGTAAATTTCGCCAGGCTGTCCGCGCTGGGGCGCAGTTTGGAGCAGTTGCCTTCCCAGGCCGCCCAGGATTTGGCAGCCGACATGCGCGCCAATTCGTCATCACCTAACAAACGTTCATGGTAGGCAGCCAGCATATCTCCCCGTTCCAATTCGGGAATGGGGCGAATGAATTCCTGCCAATAATCTGGAAAGATTCTGTTCGCTCCCTCGACATACAACCAGTCGAGATCGCATTGGCGACTCAGGAAGATACCGCGCAGGATAAGCGCCGCAACATTGTCCGGATAGGCCTGGGCATAGAGTAGACTCAGGGTCGATCCCCAGGAGCCACCGAACAGCACCCACTTGTCCACCTCGAGAAACTGACGAATCGCTTCGATATCCGCGATAAGGTCAGCAGTGGTGTTTTCCTTTAATTCACAGTGTGGGGTAGATCGGCCACAGCCACGCTGATCGAATGTGACAATGCGGTAAACAGTCGGGTCATAAAAGCGGCGCGAACTCGAATCACACGCTGCACCCGGCCCACCGTGAACAAACAGTACAGGCAGACCATCCGGATTACCCGCTTCATCGACATACAACTCATGCAGATCGGACACCGGGAGTTGATGACGCTTGTAGGGCTTTATTTCCGGATAAAGTACATGCATACCGCGATCCTGCTTCTCTGTGTGTTGCCTGTTGCTGTTATCACTTGCCTGAGGAATGAGCTTCCCCGGCCGGGCGGCGCATGGACGAACCATGGCCGCAAGGGATTCGTAGTGTAGGACAGCCACGCGCGGCAAACCAGAGGAATCTGGCGAGCCAGAATCCTAGCCGCGAGCGGCAGTTCCCCGGCTCATGCGCTTGCGTTCGTTCTCGGTGAGATACTTTTTGCGCAAGCGAATATGGTGCGGTGTGACTTCGACCAGTTCGTCTTCGTCAATAAACTCCATCGCCTGCTCGAGACTGTGCACAACCGGTGGTGTGAGAAGAATGTTCTCATCGCTGCCCGAGGCGCGGATATTGGTCAGCTGCTTGGCCTTGGTCGGGTTCACCACGAGATCATTGTCGCGACTGTGCAGGCCGACAATCATGCCTTCATAGACTTCGATATTGGGCCCGATGAAAAGGCGTCCCCGATCCTGTAGATTGAACAGGGCGTAAGCGAGCGACTTGCCCTTGACCATGGAGATCAGCACGCCATTGTTGCGCGATGCGAGTTCTGAATCTTTGTAAGGACCGTAATGATCAAACATGTGGGTCATCAAGCCAGAACCTGATGTGATGCTGAGAAACTGTGAGCGGAAGCCAATCAGTCCACGCGTCGGAATCTGGAACTGCAGTCTCACGCGCCCCTTGCCGTCCGGCATCATGTCCTGCAGGTCTGCACGACGCAGACCAAGCTCTTCCATGACCGAGCCCTGATGCTGCTCATCACAGTCCACTACCAGAATCTCATAGGGCTCCTGCCTGACGCCTTCTTCCTCGTGAACGATTACCTCAGGGCGTGAAACAGCCAACTCGTAGCCTTCGCGGCGCATGCTCTCAATCAACACCGAAAGATGCAGCTCGCCGCGTCCCGATACGGTGTATTTGTCCGGGGTCTCACCTTGTTGTACTCGCAGTGCAACGTTATAGAGCAGTTCGCGGTCCAGCCGATCCTTGAGATGGCGTGTGGTGATGTATTTGCCATCACGGCCAGCAAATGGTGAGTCGTTGACCTGAAAAGTCATGCTGATAGTCGGTTCGTCGACGGTGAGAGCGGGCATCGCTTCCACCTGATCCGGGTCGCACAAGGTGTCAGAAATCTTCAGTGCATCAATGCCACTGATACAAACGATCTCCCCTGCATGCGCGGAATCAACATCGACACGCTCCAGTCCGAGATGGCTCTTCACTTGCAGGATCTTGCCCTTGCGCCGCTTGCCTTCGCGATCGACGATAACAACCGGCTGATTGTTCTTCGCCGTGCCACGTGTCACACGCCCAATCCCGATCACGCCCACATAACTGTTGTAGTCGAGCGCACTGATCTGCATCTGGAATGGCGCATCGACTGCAACGTCGGGCGCAGGCACCTTGTCCACGATCGCTTCAAAGAGAGGCTCCATGTTGTCCGCGAGCTCTTCCGCCTCGAGGCCGGCCACGCCATTGATGGCAGATGCGTAAATAATAGGAAAATCAAGCTGCTGGTCGTTTGCGCCCAGCTTGTCGAACAGGTCAAATACCTCGTTGACCACCCAGTTCGGGCGGGCCCCTTCCCGGTCAACCTTGTTGATGACAACAATAGGATTGAGTCCACGCGCAAAGGCCTTCTGTGTCACGAAGCGGGTCTGCGGCATTGGGCCATCGACCGCATCAACCAGCAAGAGCACGCTATCCACCATGGACAGGACACGCTCAACCTCGCCCCCGAAATCGGCGTGGCCGGGTGTATCGACGATGTTGATACGATAGTCGCGCCAATTGATCGCTGTGTTCTTCGCGAGAATGGTAATTCCACGTTCCCGCTCCTGATCATTGGAGTCCATCACCCGTTCGATGTCCTTGCCACGAGACTGCAGCGTGCCCGACTGCTGCAATAGCTTGTCGACCAGAGTGGTCTTGCCATGGTCTACGTGGGCGATAATGGCGATGTTGCGGATTTTCTCTATCACTTCAGTTTCCAGTGCACGAACGGAGCGGCAAAAGCGGCTCCGTCCAGGCGGCAGTTAAAATGGCGGCGAGTATACACGAGTCGCGCCTTTAGCACGATGGCGATTTAGGGAGGGTTATGCAAGATTTAAGGGAGATCAGGTCTCGCTGGCTACCGGTTTCCGCAGGTCCAGCACACCGATTCGGGCAAAGCCCTCATCCTGCAGGTGAGCGGCATGCAGGCGGCTCATCATGCCCTTCTCACAGTAGAGCAACAGGCGTTTTTCCCTGTCTTCAGCGCCGAGCTCGGTCCGCAGCTGATAGAAGGGAATCAGCCGTAACTGTTCTGGATTGCTGAGCTGTAGCGGCGCGATTTCCACTTCGTTGGGATGGCGAATATCGATGACGATTGCATCTTCCTCCGCCGTGCCGACAACATTCACCTCGCTGGAATGGGTTGTAAAATCGTTAACCACTTCAGTGATGAGCTGATAGTTGGCTTGCTCGACCGCCCGATCCAGCACGCTGAAATCCATGCGGCTTTCCTGCGCCTCGACGCGATCGAGACGTGCGCGCGTGGTCGGATTTTTCGAAATCACTGCACAGTATTCGGGAATATTGCGCGAGAACTCCTCAGTGCCGATGGCTCGTGCCAGATCGATGATGTCCTGCTTGTCGCTGGTCACCAGTGGCCGCAGCACCAGGGTATCCGACGCCTCGTCGATCACCGAAAGATTGATCAGCGTCTGACTCGAGACCTGGGCAACGCTCTCGCCAGTACAGATGCCCTTGATGTCCATGCGCTCGGCTACACGCGATGCCGCGCGCACCATCATGCGTTTGAGTATCACCCCCATTTGGGAGTTTTCTACCTGATCGAGAATCTCGCCTACCAGCTCTTCGAAAGGTACCGTCACAAACTTCACACGATGTGAACTGTGGTACTTCATCCAGAGATAGAGCGCCACCTCCTTGACCGCCAGCTCGTGAGCCCTGCCCCCCAGATTAAAGAAGCAGTAATGGGTCTGCAGGCCGCGCTTGATGCACAGATAGCTCGACACAGACGAATCGAATCCCCCGGAGATGAGAGAGAGAACGGAATCCTGGCAACCTAGCGGAAAGCCACCAAGCCCCTTGTGCTGGGCTTTTACGATAAAGAAGTCGTCGTGGCGAATTTCCAGTGCGACTGTCACATCCGGATTCTTCAATTTGACGCCTGCTGCCTCTGTGTCCTGATTCAGGCCGGCGCCCACAAAGCGCTCGACATCGATCGACCGGAAACTGTGCCGGCCTGTTCGCTTGCAGCGCACAGCGAAGGTCTTGCCAGTCAATCGCTGGGCATAATTGGCCATAGCCAGATCCAGCATGCCTTGCATGTCTGGCAGAGCATAGCGCTCGACTTCGAGAAACAGGGCGATGCCAGGAATACAGGCCAGACGTTCGCGCAATTTGGCCAGAGTCTCGGGATTGGCAGCCGCGAGTTCTCCGGGCCGCACATCGATGCTGTCCCATTCGCCGATCACCGTTACCTCAGGGTCGATCTCGCCAAGCACCGAGCGAATATTCTTGCGCAATTGACGGGTTTGCCGGCGACGGACCGGACGGCTTTTGATGGTGATTTCCGGAAACAACTTAACGAGGAACAGCATAGTACTTTCAACAATCTGTATTCAGGGTTACTGACAAGGTCTCTTTCCACTCTGACAGAGCAGCAAGCATACTCCGCCGCCTGTCTGGCACATCGGCATTCTGGCGCGACTTGGTGCATCCGCCTCACAGCGATTCATCAGTCGCACCAAAGCAAGCAAGTCCCGCACGGGCTCTTACAGCAGGCGAACGAGATCGCAAATAAAATGCACAGATGTGGTGCGCATATATCCTAAGCGCACCTTTATGGTGCAAATCAGGAATTTCATTCCAGAAGCGTGCCGCGAGGAGCCCCAATTCATGGGCATTGTAGCCCATGGCCGGGTGGCATGCATTTTGCTCCTCAGTGTGCACACAAGGCAAGCCAAACAGCAGCGCCTGTTTGACCTTCTTGTTTGCCCATTCGGTGAGAGCGCGATCGCTGCCACCGCACCGGTAAGATCAGGATGTCGCTTGCAAACAAAGCAGGAACTCTTTCGCGCGGACGTGATACATTCGCTGTCCGATGCGCCGGGTTTGTGGCCAGGTTCTCGACCCGGCGTAATGCCTGAATCAGTTCGCAACGTGCATTGTCATAATATCAATTAGTCGATTTCGATTAGGAGAAAGTAAGAAAATGAAAGCTAAACTGGAATACATCTGGCTAGATGGATATCAGCCAACTCAAAGCCTGCGCAGCAAAACCATGGTGCGTAATGACTTCGGTGGCACACTGGAAGAGTGTCCGATATGGTCATTCGATGGTAGTTCGACACTGCAAGCTACTGGCGATCATTCCGACTGTCTTCTCAAGCCCGTTGCGATTTTCCCGGACCCCGATCGTCAAAATGGCTACCTGGTAATGACCGAGGTATTGAATGCCGATGGTTCCCCACACGAATCCAATGGTCGTGCGACTATCGATGACGACGATGACGATTTCTGGTTTGGTTTTGAGCAGGAATACTTCCTGTGGGACCTGAAAACCAGTCTGCCACCCGGCTTTCCACGCGGCGGCTACCCTAGCCCGCAGGGTCCTTACTACTGCTCCGTTGGCGCCAAGAATGCCCACGGCCGCGACATTATTGAAGAGCATCTGGACCTGTGTCTGGAAGCAGGCATCAACGTCGAAGGCATTAACGCAGAAGTTGCTGCAGGTCAGTGGGAATTCCAGGTATTCGCTAAAGGCGCACAGCGCGCTGGCGATGAGACCTGGGTAGCTCGTTACCTGCTGGAACGTACCGCTGAGCGTTATGGCCTCGCCATTAACTGGGAGCCCAAGCCTCTTGGCAAGGATCTCGACTGGAACGGTTCAGGCATGCACGCCAACTTCTCTAACGGCGTAATGCGTGAGAAAGGCGATGAGACTGTTTTCACCAAGATCTGTGAAGCTTTCGGCAAGAATATCCAGCGCCACATCAGCGTCTACGGTGCGAACAACGACCAGCGTCTGACGGGCAAGCACGAAACTCAGTCTATCGACATGTTCAGCTACGGCGTTTCTGACCGCGGCGCGTCCATCCGTATCCCGGTTGGTACCGTACAGGACGGCTGGAAAGGTCGCCTGGAAGACCGTCGTACGGCTTCCAACGCTGATCCCTATAAAGTGGCTGCAGCGATCATCAAGAGCACCAAGGAAGGTCTTGCCTCCTAATCGCTCCAGGATTTTTACAAATCCTGCCAAAAGCCCGGGCATCGTCCCGGGCTTTTTTGTGCACAATCATCAGCCCTCCCCCGAACCCCCCGTGACACGGCACATTGCCACTTGCACTATATTGGTGCAAACTATTCAAGAACGCGCGTTATTCGTGCTTTCACAAAATACCCTGGCGCCGAGAATGCCTAAAAACGGCGCTTCCAGCCCCATTTTTCAGCCGCGTAGTTGGTTTGTTTATTGCATAAGTGTTAGTTGCATACGTCATGAACAGGACAGAAGGCGAATTGATCGCGTCAGGACAAGAAACCCGGTTTACCGCATCTGCCAATGCGACCCGGTTTCATGAATACAGAACAGCAGCGTGACTCTCGACAACGTACACAAACGGTTACTCGATACCCTGAAAACCGGCGTTGTCTTGCTGGACGGCGAGCTCTGCCTTCTCTACATGAATGTTGCTGCGGAAGCCCTGCTTGATATCAGTCATCGCAAGGCACGCGGCTCGTTCATAGGCACCATGCTGATTGACGCAGACGATGATATTCAGGAGATGCGGAACGCGCTCTCCAACCAGAGCAGCTATACCATGCGGCGCGCCCAGATGCGGCTGATTCATGGCAAGGCACTGGTAGTGGACTACACCATTAATCCTTTCGAGGAGAATGGGCAAACACTTGCACTGTTGGAGCTGAGCTCACTGGAGCACGCCAATCGCATCAGCCGGGAAGAGAGTTTGCAACAAGCCAGAGAAACGACCAGAGAACTGGTTCGCGGCATGGCACATGAGATCAAGAACCCGTTGGGGGGTATTCGCGGCGCGGCCCAACTTCTGGCCAGGGAAATCAATGATGATGACCTGACCGATTACACCAATGTCATCATTGAAGAAGCAGATCGACTGCACAACCTGGTCGATCGCATGCTGGGTTCGCGCAAGCCACTCGAACTTGACGACACGAACATACACGAAGTATTGGAGCGAGTACGCAGTCTGGTTGCTGCTGACTCTGGAGCAGACGCTATCCAGCTCCAGAAAGATTATGACCCGAGTATTCCTCCGATTATCGGAGACCGGGAGCAGCTGATTCAGGCCATGCTGAATCTGGTGCGCAACGCCGTACAGTCAATCGCTGATTGCGAGATGCCAAACAGCGAAGGCGTGATCCTGTTAAGGACACGGATATTGCGCAACGTAACGATCGGCTCGGACTTCAGGCGACTGGCCGTCAGCGTTGAAATCGTCGACAACGGCCCGGGCATTTCGCCGGGCATGATGGAGACCATGTTCTATCCGATGATAAGCGGCAGACCTGATGGCTCTGGTCTCGGGTTGCCAATAACACACAGCATCATTAGTCAGCACAAGGGATTGATCGAGTGCGACAGTGAACCGGGGAACACCCGCTTCTCAGTCATTCTGCCAATCGATGTAGAGGGTGAAGGGTAGGAAACAGTAGAGGTCAGGGACATGTTAAGCAGTAATTTGGCAAAGGCACAGTTAGAGATGAGTTCAGCAAATTCAGTTTGGATACTCGATGACGACCGATCCATCCGTTGGGTCCTTGAGAAGTCTCTGAGTAAGACAGGGCTGACCACCACCAGTTTCGACAACGGCGACGATCTGTTGCGGCGACTGGCCAAGGAGTCACCTGATGCCATCATCAGCGATATTCGCATGCCGGGCATAAATGGCCTCGAACTGCTTTCGACTATTCAACAGCAGCATCCGGATCTGCCGGTCATCATCATGACCGCACACTCCGATCTTGAAAGTGCGGTCGCCTCCTATAGCCGCGGCGCCTTCGAGTATCTGCCAAAACCCTTCGACATCGACGAAGCCATCGCGATGACCAAGCGCGCCCTGGAACACGGTCGCGAGAAGGCAATGGAAGTTGATGACAAACAGATTCAGGAAAGTCAGGAAATCATTGGTGAAGCGCCTGCCATGCAGGAAGTGTTTCGCGCCATCGGCCGACTCTCCAACTCCAACATCTCCGTACTGATCAATGGCGAGTCCGGCACCGGTAAAGAACTGGTCGCCCGCGCCCTGCATCAGCACAGTCCACGCCGCGACAAGCCTTTCGTGCCTCTCAACGTGGCGGCAATCCCGAAAGAGCTCATCGAATCCGAACTGTTCGGTCATGAGAAAGGCGCCTTTACCGGTGCGACGCAACAACGCACTGGGCGCTTCGAGCAGGCCAATGGTGGCACGCTGTTCCTGGACGAGATTGGTGACATGCCTGCCGATACCCAGACGCGCCTGTTGCGGGTACTGTCCGATGGCGAGTTCTACCGCGTCGGCGGTATCACCTCGATAAAAGTTGATGTTCGCATCATCGCTGCGACACACCAGAACCTGGAAAGACTGGTCGAGGAACACCTGTTCCGCGAAGACCTTTTCCACCGCCTCAATGTGATACGAATCCATATTCCAAAGCTGGCGGACCGTCGCGAAGACATTCCCAAACTGGCCAACCACTTTCTCAAGTCAGCTGCCGAAGAGCTGGACGTGGAACCCAAGGTACTTCGTCCGGAAACAGAGAAATATCTCGAGAGCCTGAGCTGGCCGGGTAACGTCCGCCAACTGGAAAACTTCTGCCGCTGGATCACAGTCATGGCATCCTCACGCGAGGTACATCTGTCTGACCTGCCGCCAGAGTTTGCCGAGCAGGAAGTCGAAAGCACGCGCACAGGAAGCTGGACGCAATCGCTACAGTCCTGGGCGGACCAGCAACTCAGCATGGGCAATAGCAGCATCCTCGACGAGGCAACGCCCCTGTTCGAACGCACGCTGATCGACATCGCCCTCAAGCACACAGGCGGCCGCCGTCGCGACGCAGCCAACCTGTTGGGCTGGGGCCGCAATACGCTGACACGCAAGATCAAGGAGCTGGGCACGTCCTATGGCAAATCGTCGGAGTTGAGTGACGAATAAGCGAAAGAGGGTGTGCTGATCGTGATAAAAAACCGGGCCTTAGATGCCCGGTTTTTCTATTTTGCGCAGCGCACTTTAACGTGAGCTGTGACATGACGCTGATCGCGATTTAATGCTGCTCTCATCTGCTGAGCATGGTCGGGCCGAGCTGGCAGAGAATGCCGCCAACGCTCTGCGTCCACTCCCTCTTCGAGGCTCGAGCCTCTTCTCTTTGTAACAACCCGTAAAGGTGATCTTTTGTTTCCACTCAGCGCTGCCGCGAAGAGAGCTTTGATATCGCAGCGGGTGCCGGCCGAGCGGATGTGGGGAGACAGGGTTTCCGACCCGCCAGTCAGGCCGGCGCTGAACGGAAGAGAAAGACCGCTCAGGGCTTTATCTGAAGTGAAGGGACCCAGGATGGGCGTCGAGCCGGCGGGACGGGAACTCTGCCTCCCCGCAGTCGCGATCGAGGGCACAGACTAAAAGTTAAAAAAAGTACGGCACACGAGATGTTTCCCAGAACAATCTCGCTTGAGTATTTCATCGTGCAAGTATGCGCACTCGTTATCAGGGCGCAGTATAGATTTCCTGCCAGTTGATGATTCTGTCGTGGCCACGGAAGGATCCGAAGCCGATCTGGCCGCGCGGATTATCGCCGTAGTTGCCATCGGGGTTCACGTCGTCCGTCTCACCCGCGCCACGCCAATCCCAGGAGAGGAAATCGAGCGGGAATGGCAGTGACAAGTCGTTGAGATCGAATTCCACCAGCGCCGAACCATCTCGGTTTTCGCCTGGTGCGGAAGCATAGAACGGATGGTCATCCTGACTATCATCCGCCAGAACAGTCCGCCCACGGTAGAAGCTCGTCTTCACATCGGTGTCGCCGACGATATTGCCCAATTCAATAAACGTCTCGCCGGCCTCCACCACATCGTTCGCATCCTCGACCAGATTGTCCGTGAAGGTGCCCGAGACGAAGAACATGCTGCGATTTGCAGACAGATTTTCCGATGCGTCATACAACAGCGTGCTCGTGCTGTCATCAGTGTTGATAACGAAGCGACCCTCTGCCGAATCCCAGTACTCGATAGTGAAGGTGATACCCAGATCCTCCAACTCGGAACCATAGGCATTGTCGATCAGCAGCCGGCCATAACGGAATTCTTCTTCCTGGAACAGCACAGCCTCATCACCCGGCATACCGTCATCAACGTCCAGATTGAGCGTGAAGCCAACATCGTCAGGGTCAGTGGTAGCCAGACCGATATCCAGATTCAGCGGTCCGTCAGGGACAGCCGGATTGGCACGATTGAAGATCAGGTTGCCGGTCAGTGTCTTCGCATGGCTGGTTGGTGACGGAGCCGCCTCCCAGTCGATTTCCACCTGCCGCGTGCTGCTGTTGGCTTCAGCCAGCCGTGAGCTGTAGTTGACCGGGCTACCCGAAGAGTCCACTGCCCGGAAATTCGCTACTGCCAAATCTGTATTCGTCGGGTTCAATACACGATTGCCCAAGTACGCCAGGTCACCCACATAGTTGTGAACCGCTACTGCAGGTGCCGCTCCGTTATAGACGGTTACTGTACCCGTCAGGCCAAATTCCTCACCCATATAAGTGAAAGTCGGCATGGAGTTGATGCTCGGCTCCGTGCTGGTCAGGGGACGTGAATCGACAATACCGCCTGTCAGTTCAAAGTGTCCCGGCTTGAACCGACCGACATTTTTCACATTGCCAAAGAGGTTAACGCCAGCATTGAGAAAATCGCCATTGTCCGTGGTACCGGTATCAACCAGACGCGCAGTCAGATCGATAATGCCGACCTCATCATAGGTAATCGTGTGGGTTTCAAATCCGACGCCTGCGAAAGAATCAAAGCGATTGTCAGTCAGACTGCCATAGGTAGAGTTCAGTGGCAGCACAGAACGTTCCCGTTCAACAATGACTTCATAGTTGCCCGCTGTCGATTCATTGCCGAAGTTGGGTGTAATCGGATTGTTACCCAGGGCGGCGCCTTCATCCGGCACGCCATCGTTGTCCAGATCATCCGCCGCCTGCCACGCCACCGCGGATACTGTCGTGCTGAAACCGACGCCCGAAGTCGTGAACACATTGCCATTGCCATCTGCGGCGTAGGAGGGACCGCCAATACCATTGCTGAACCGGTCGTCGGCAAAATCGATATCAAAACCGAATGGACGCACGATAAAGGGGAACGAAGTACCCGACAGGTATCCTTCCCCGTAGCCTGAGGCACCGGAAACATCTTCGTTCAGCGGAACCTGATAGCGCGCATGGATCTCCATCTGGCCGGCGTCTTCGTAGCTGAAAACTATCTCACCACCGACTCGCCCGCCGGGTTGGCTTTCCATCAGCACATCCAGCGTCTCATAGCTGGAACTTGTTCCTTCTCCCGCGTTGTCCGTTCCGGCAGTCAGGACTTTCGCATTGTTCGAGGCGGCAAGGCTGGAGATTGTCAGGTCATTGCTGCCAGAACAGTTGCCTGGATCGAGACATTCGGCGGCGAATTCAATGGTCAGCGTATTGCCTGCGTCGAAGATAGGCGAACACGCCAGCGGATTATTGTCACTGCTGCGTACACCTTCGATGTTGAGGATCGTGATATCCGGCAGTACGTTGGACGATTTTCCGGCAATCTGAATTGGTATCGGATTGCTTATGGTTGGGCCACCCGCCGATTCATTGTGGAAAACCAGGCCGGCCTGATACACGTTCAGTGTCGGATCTTCCGCTATGTTGACCGGCAAGGTGGACGTGACGTTGAAATTCACTTGCTCGGGATCCGTTGTCGGATTTGTATAGTTAAAGACGAATGTCGCAACCTGCTGTGTAGGAGCAAAAGTGAATGTCGCGATGCCATCGTCTGGCGTGCCATTGTTGAGTGTGCCCAACTGGCCAACAGGGAGTATCCAGTCACCCTTATTGGTACTGGTGCGCAGTGTGATTGATTCGCCGCCAGCGGATGGGAAGTGATTGGCATCGTGCCCAGTGACAGTGACAACGGCGCTGAGGCACTGCAAGCCGGAAACCAGCGTTGCCGCATTACCTGTAGTTCCATTGACACGAATCTCGAAATGGTCAATCGAACCGATGCCACAATCTGTTGTACCGGTAATGAGTTCGATATTGTCCAGGAACATGCGGCTCGTGCCGGTATAACCACCCGCCACCCGGAAGCGGATTCTGGTCTGGTCTGTCCACACCGGCGAGCCCAGCAAAGTATCCAGGTCAAGACTAAGTGACTGCGGCGTTAGATTGGTACCACCGATGCCGGAGAACGAATGCACCGTGGTGTAACTCGAACCGCCATTGAGACTGACATCGATATTAAAAACATCAGTGCCCGAATTCAGGAACTGATAACGATAATCCAGATTGAGATAAACGGTCTCAGTCACCGTATAGAGCGACATATCCGCCTGACGACTGATATGAGGATTCGGGTCGCCACCCGAAGCAGTCATCTGCAGCTCGCCGCCACTCACAATGATGTTGCCGTCGGTCAGGTTGCTGCCCAGCCCATCCACTTCGTCCCAGTTTGTCGCCCAGAGGGTGCTGCCGTCGTTATTGTCATAGGCGACTGTGTTCCAGAATTCGCGATAGGTAACCTCGGTGATCTCGTCGTTAAAAGTGAAGTTGGGATCTTCTGTTCCGAGTTCCGCGACGAAGCTGTTCGTCACATCAACATTAAACGTTCCCGGAGTCGTGTCGGTCAGATAGAGCGTCACTTCGCCATTGTCACTCGGAACGAAGGTATAGGTTGCCGCCCCATCGCCTTCGGTACCATTTTCCAGCGTGCCGTTACCAACAGCGAGTGCCCAATCGCCCTCGTTGCTTGTCGTGGTAATCAGGATAGTGCCTTCGTAGTCGGTGTCATTGCTGTGACTCAGGCCCATGTGCTTGCTAATGGTTATTTGACCTGCCTGACAAGTTGTACCGGCCTGCGACTGGCTAATCGCAAAGTGACCGATATAGGCATCTTCAACAGTGTGAATCGCATCGATCGTACGGTCATTGCTCGTCGGATTCGTGAACACACCCAGAGGCAGATTACCCACGAAGAGATTCTCAGTAACCGGATTCGCACCGGTCAGATCAATCTGCACGATGTCATCGCGGCTCAATGCCGTCCCGCCCGGCGGGTCGCAGGATCCACAGGCGCCGATGATTGCTGAGTTCTCGTCGACAGAGAGAATATAGATTTCACGGGTGGCATCAGGGTTGCTTTCGTCGACACGAATATAGAGCCCGTCCACCTGAACTTCGCCATTGAACATATCCGCATCTGACGCGTCGATCAGGATGGAGGCCGAGCCATCACTTGGGTCGTACTCGACGATGTCTCCCTCATTGAAGTTGACAGTCGTTGGTCCCGTGTAAGTAATGCTCGCTGTCCCCTCGACCGAGAAGACGATTCTGCCGTCATCTTTCACGTAGACGGCATCGATGTTGTGATTGCTGTCTATCGGTCCATCGAAGATTGTTGAGCCATCGAACAGCATGGTCGTGGAATCCTGGATAGGATCCCAGACAACGATATCTTCAGGATAGAAGGTCCCGACTCCAGATGAACCGACATTGGAATTCCCTTTCGCGGAAATCGCCACATGTCCATTCTTGAATAGGTGAACGGCATCGGCGTCGTCCAATGCATTGGTTAGCGCGCTGTCGTCGTAGAACAAAGTGCCAACATCGGTCAAAGGGTTGTAGATGAAATAATCGTTGTTCTCAAATGCAGCCAGGCCGCCGATCTCAGTCGTGTTCTCCGGCACTCGAACCGACAGCAGGAAGCGTTCGTTGGAGGAGACTGGCGGCGCAACAATAGTCGAAATATCCGTCGAGGCGTTATTGCCACTAACCGAGTCGAAGTTGTAGGTTCCCGCAGCCACCTGCGCTGTGTTGGTAATGTTCTGCCCGGCTGCTCCGGTCACATTTACAGTCAAGTTGATGACGGAGCTCGCACCAACCGAAAGGATGCCCGCATAGGTACAGGTCACAGGTCCCGGAGAACAGGACCAACCTGTGCCGCTGGCTGAGCTATAGGAAATTCCCGCTGGCAAGGTATCCGTTACAGTGATTGTGCCACCTGCCCCGCCCGTGGTGTCGTCAGGACCATAATTGGTGACCGTAAGCGTATAAGAGCCTTGCTCGCCGACTTCCAGAATGCCATCCAGATCCTTCACGATTCCCAAATCCGTGCGAACACCCAGCACCTCAGTGATTACACTATGTACGTTATTGTTGTTTGGTGACTTGTCGGTCAGGTCATTGATATCGATCGCGCCACCATCCAGGAAATTCACATTATCAAACTGCGGTGCGCGAACGCAGGATTCAGGATCGGGTATGACGCCAGCCGTCAGCACACCACAACTGCCGCCACTGTGCTGCATGCGTGCCACGTTTTTCACGTTGGTGCTCTGTAGAGGGAACGTCCCTGTGCCGGCGATATTGATATTGGCAGTAATCAGCGGCAATGACTCGGTCGGATGCAATTCGCCGTTCTGTGTCGTACAACCCGTGCCCGCATCGCAGTCAGTAGCGATATCGAATACACAAGTGAAGGCATTGCCAGATGTTGTGCTGCAATCCCAGTCAGTGCCGGATACCGAAGCCAGCGTCAAGCCGGTTGGCAAGGTGTCTGCCACAATCACTGTGCCAGTCGCCTGACCACCCGTGAGGACGCCGTTACCATTGTTGGTTACCTGAAACTGGTACTGACCGACGCCATTGACTTCGAAATCACCAACCTGGGTTTTGAACAGTTCCATGTCAGCAATATCGAAGTTGGTGACCGTGACGATCTGCGCCAAGAGCATGACCTGGTCCGAACCGGTACCATACTGCAAGCCAAATTCTTCTGCCTCATCACCATTCTGCGCAAACTCGTAGAGCACGCCGGTGTTGTCATTGCCCGCCAGAAAGTGCGTATCGATATCGAAGCCGTAACTGGCACCGATGTTGTATCCAGATCTGCCAGCCTCTTGCGCGTCAGGACCTGGCTGATCGATCTCATAGCCATCGGAATTCTGACCCGCTGTTTCATTAAACTCAAAGTAGTCCGAATCGCCTGGCTCAAAGTAGAGCGGACGGGTCACTGTCGAGTTGAAATCTCCGCCCAACGGGTTGTAGCTATTGCTTAGCGCCACATAGGTTTCAGAGCCAGGCTCAGATTGAATCGCCAACGACTCGCCAGTTCCCCCGATGTCCTCGTCGCCTTCCATCGTGATGTGAGTGACCTGGCCGTTCGGGAGGTAACCATCGGGGTCGTCGTCAGTGGTAGCTACTCGGAAGTTGGTCGGCACCAGAACGAATGAAGAGTCCTGGAATGAGCGGAAACCATGATACAGATTGGTAACCCGGAAATGCTCCTTCACGTTCTCGTAGACAACAATCAGCGACCACCCCCCTGCACAGCCTGTGATCAAGTTCCAGGGGAATCCTGTTTGCACTGTTAGATCCTTGAGCGTGTAAGAGCCACTACCGGTTATGTACGCGGTGACATCTTTATAGCCGGAGAAATAGGACCCCAGGCCGTAGGCGCCGACATTGGCCACATTAAAAAACTGATCGGCGGTGATTGACGTCTCGGAACCTGTCGGACCAAAAGTCACAGTATCATCCGAGTTGCCCGAATTACCGGAGCCGCCCCAGTAGAGGTAGGCACGTACGACCGTTGATCCCGAAGGCAGGCTGAGCGTGGCCGAACGGCCTGTGCCTACCGGATAGAAAGAGCATTCTCCATCGTTGTCATTCGACGCCGATCGCAGGCTCGTGCCGATCGCTCTATAGTTGTGATTGCCTGACAGGGTCTCGACCAGAACGAATGGCACGCCAGTCTCATCACCAGGTGCGCCGGCGATTCTCGGATTGAAACTGGCAACGATATGCGCTGCGCTGGACGCTGCGTCCTGAGTATCAGTGTCCGTAACCGTGAAGGTGCCTGAGCTCCCTTTCACACCGATACTGCCACCCGCCGTACCGTTTATTGGATTCTGATTGTTGTTATTGAAGAAGTACTGCTCCATGGGCGGATCTGGAGCGACATCATTGAACCAGCTGTTACCAGTCGTGGTGTAGTCACTCAGGCCCGCCGTGAGAATGAAGGCGTTGTTCGCAGTCGTCTCGATCGTGGTGGCCATATCATTAGGGGCACCGTCTGGCGTGAAGGTGTTGCCGTTTACAGCACCTTCATTCGGCGACCCCAGATCTGCCTCCGGGAATTCCTGCGCGACGGCCGATAGCTCGACCATACACATCGATGGCGTATTGGCAGGAGCCGCATTCCAGGTATAGGAACCGGCATAGGTTCCAGCGCCTGGCAGGTCTTCGTCCAACGCGCCCCACATCTCAATCGTCGTATTGCCGCCCGAGATGCGATATATCTGTTCCAGACTTGTGCCACCAAAGCTCGCGGTCTGCACTTCCTGCGGTGTGCTGTCGATGTGCCAGATGAGCATTACTAGCATGCGACCCGGATCGGCTGCACCGATAGTGAGATTGCCGGTGCCGCCGCTACTGCCCGGGTAGCAGGCAGATGCAGCGACGTCGGGTATACATCCGCCAACCGTCAGGCTCGGATCGTAGGCGCCATCTTCGGTGATGTCTCCTGCTTCGAGATTGAAATTAATTTGCTCAACAAACGCTGTGCTGAATTCGAAGGTGGCGGTACCGTTGTCTCCTGCAACGAATTCGTAAGTAGCGAAACCGTCGCCGAGAGTTGTCTCGGTAAGCGTGCCATTCAATGCACCGGCATCTGCCCAGGAGCCATGGATCGTGTCCGTGTTCAGCTCCATAACGCCAGTATAGTTAGTGGCAATCGCTCCACCACTGTTGTAAACGGTAACGGTCACTTCCTCCATCGTACACGCGGTTGATGTGCCGTCGTCGAGAGTGATGCGGAAGGTACAGGCGAGGACTTCAAGATTGGGATCGTATGTTGGATTGGTTGAATCTGACGTGACGCCATCGCTCACATTCAGATTGTTCGTCTCGACAGTCTGATCAGTAAAGGTCAATGTGACACTGCCTGAGTCCGCTGGAATGAATTCGTAAGTGGCACTACCGTCTTCCGCTACCGGGTCAACAACCCCCGCGCCACTGCCTCCAGACCAGGTTCCGTTGTCTGAGTCAGTTGTGAGGTTAACAGTACCAACATAGTCAGTTACCGCCTCGTCATTGCTATTGAATACAGAGATCGTGACAGATTCCTCGGAACACACATCAGTCTCATCGCTGTGGGCAATGCGGAATTCGCAGCCGATCACATTCAAATCTTCGTCAGACTCAGCCGCATCGAAAGTGATAAAGGTCGAGTTCGCTGTGAAACTCAGACTCTCAACCACGTTGGTGCTGAACTCAATATCTACCGTTCCGTTATCCGCCGCATCAAATGTATATACAGCAACACCATCGAGAGATGCGCCATTGTCCAGACTGCCTTGCGCACTGGCACTTGCCTCAAAATCGCCATTGTCTGTGCTGGTGGAAATAACGACCGCGCCATCGAAGTCGGTCGCGATGCCGCCGCTGGTATTGCGGATGGTGATAGTGACGATTTCAAAGGGACTGCACACATTCGCGGTACCATCGACACTGACCTCAGCCAGACAGTTCGCAAAGTTGAAGTCTTCGTCGTAGATACCCGTCGGGTCTGCATAGCCGTCGTCGGTGCTGGCATTAAAATTCGTTATCCCACCGGTGAGTCGGGCAAAGCCCAGCTGTACCTCGCCAAGGTCGGCGGCGGCGAATTCATAGGTTGCCGTGCCATTCGACCCAGGCGTGAATACGCCCTGACCATCGCCAACACTCCAGGTGCCGTCGCTGGTACTGACACTGAGATCCACTGTCCCTTCAAAGTCAGTAATCGTACTGCCAGAGCTATCCACGACACTCAGGGTGATAGGTGCGATTGAGCAGACATCGCCGCTTTCCGTGTGACTAAAGCGCAGGTTGCACGCTGCCGCATTCAATTCCGGGTCATAGCCGCCTTCCACCGCGAAGGTAGGATTGGCCGTATCGGCGATATCAATATTGATATCCGCGTTGGCGACGAAGTGCTGGAAGTTCAGCACCACTTGCGTTTCGCCTTCAAGGAACTCGTAGGAGGCTTCCCCATCATTCGCGACTGAATCTGTAAAGTTTCCGCCGCCCGAATTGAGACCCCAGGTGCCGAGATCGGTATCCGTTTCGAGATCGATCGTGCCGCTGTAGTGCGTCGCTGCTACGCCGCCGCTATCCACGACTGAAATGGTGACGGCTTCTGCAACACAGGTTTCCATTGCGGTGTCATGGGAAATACGGAAACGACAAAGATTATCGACTGTCAGAGTCGGATCGAAGCTCGGATGTTCTTCGAAGACCCCCCAGTCCAGATTGAAGGAAAAAGTACCCGTTGTGGGCTTGTGAAAATTAAACGTCGCCACGCCATTGTCGGCTGCGGAGAACGCATAAGTTGCCTCGCCATCGTTTGCGAGACCATTGTCAAGGATGCCATTGAGTCCGCCAGCATCTAACCAATCACCATCGGTTTCAGCGCTCGTAGAGAGCGTAACAGTACCGGTGAACCAGGTCATCGGGTTACCCAGCCTGTCGGTCACGGACACCGTGACTTGTTGTGTACCGCAAACACTTGCTGTCGCGTCCGGCATGGAGAAGCGGAATTGGATGGGCTCGATTCCAAACGTAATGGTTGCCCATTCCTCACTGGTGTTTTCAAAATCTGCAGTGCCGGTCGCACCGACTGTTGCCTGGTTGATGTACGCGGCACCATGCATAATCGAGCCGCCGCCACCACCTGCCCGATTTTGATTGATATTGGTGTGTCCGGTAACAATCGTTGCGGGATCGCGTGTCGCGGGGTTCCTGTCCCAACCTGCCGTACGCAGAATTAACGTGTTATCCACCAGGGTATTGATCGATGGGGAGACAGGCGTACCTGTTTCCCCGAAATTGTCGCCAGTAACAAACAGTCCGCTCGCCCCGCGAAAACGCATCATGGTCGAGAATACCCGCTCGTTCGAGGTCCAGTTCAGGTTGTAGCTAAGTGGTTCTGCCCCATCGGACACGCGCGTAAAGATTTGTAATATCCCGTCACTGCTTCCAATCAATCTTGATGCAGACTGAGTCCAGCCAGCAGGGGTATTGATAACTTCGGTGTCGTCCTTCGCCGTTAACAGGACAAGCAGATCACCCGGATTGACTACTTCTGGCACGTCGATATCCGTACTCTCGTTGTTGCTCGAGTTGACGTTTTCGGTACAACTCACCAGTTCAACCGGAATACCCAACGCAGGGAACAAGGGGTTTGGACACGGGCCACTGGATGGCACACAGGCACCAATGTCCAGATCATCGTCATAGGGGGCAGTCGGAGATGCGAATCCCGTGCCCGTCGCATCGAAATTTACTATTCCACCAATAGACCTCTGAAAGCCGAGTACAACCACACCAGCGTCTTCTATGTCGAATTCATAGGTTGCTGTGCCCAGACCTGCTGGAGTGAATCCGCCCGCGCCATCAGAAAGACTCCAGTTACCACTATTCGCATCGACGCTGAGATTAACTGTGCCAGTGAAGTTGGTTATGGTTGCCCCGCCACCGTCAACAACTGTCAGCGTTATAGTAGCCACCGAGCACGTAGTGGAAGATCCGCTATGCGAAAATCGCAGACCACAACTGGTTACATTCAGATCAGGATCATAACCTGCTTCGACAGCGAAGGTTGGGTTGCCCGAATCGGTGATATTGAAGTTGACGTCCGCATTGGGCGTGCCGTGCGATAAATCAAGAACGACCTGGTTCTCGCCGAGCGGAAACTCGTATGATGCCTCACCATCATTTGTGCCATCCCCATCAAGCGGGTCGAAAGTTCCTCCGCCGCTATTCAGCGTGAAGTCGCCAATACCTGTGTCAGTAGTTACATTGATCGTACCGTCATAGTGAGTAGCTGCTACACCAGCGCTATCAACTACAGAAATGGTGATCGGCTCGATTGCACAAGTCGACGCATTGTTATCGTGAGAGATCCGGAATCGGCACAGATTGTCTATAGTCAGCGACGGGTCGTAGCTGGAATTCTCGGTGAAAACACCGTAGGTAAGATTGAAATTGAAGGCGCCCGTAATCGGCCGATGAAAATTGAAAGTGGCGACCCCGTTGTCACTCGCTCCAAATGTATACGTAGCAACACCGTCGCCAGCGGTACCATTGTCGAGTGTTCCTCCCAGCCCCCCAGGGTTAGACCAGTCTCCTGAACTGCCCGTGCTCGTCGATAGGGTGACCTGCCCCCTGAACCAGGTCATGGGATTGCCCAGACGATCGGTTACAGACAAGGTGACCTGCTGCATGCCACATACACTGGCAGTACTGTCCGGCATTGAAAACCGGAACTCGATAGGTTCAATGCGCATGGTCGCAGTCGCCCATTGCTCATCGTCATCGTTGGAGAAATTCCCGGTACCACTCGACCCAACTGCCGCCTGATTACGATATACAGCAGCACCCATAGCAGCGTTGTTATTATTACGCGAATAATCCTGAGTGATATTGGTATGACCCGACATGATCGTGCCAGGATCAACATTGTTAGGACGCCTATCCCATCCCGCCAATCGCAGAATGACATTGTTCGCGCTCAGGGTGGAAATCGCAGACGCCTGAGTCGTTCCATTGTTCCCCCAGTCTGTAACAGCCGCCAGCTGACCACTCGCACCTGTAAACCGCATCATCCATGCGTAGGCGTCTTCATTTCCACTCCAGGTGATTGTGTAGTTTCCTGGTTCAGATCCATTGGATATCCGCGTATAAATCCGCAGGTAGGCATCATTGTTACCGACGATTTGCTGCGCGGCTGAAGTCCAACCACTCGGTACTGCAGGTGCATCATCATCATCCTTGGCAATCGCGAGAACCAACAAATCGCCATTCGCCACGCTTGCCGGCACGGGAACTGTTACAAAATCGTCACCCGTGGTTTTGCCTTCTGTACAACTGATCAATGCAACCTGGGAACCTATGGACGGAAATGCCCCATTGGGACAGGCCGCCTCAGCTTCAGGCGCAGCAATGAGCCCCAGAAACACAGTACACAGCAACGCCGCAGCAGTGCGCCGCAATCGCCTCGTGTTCATGATGGACCTGATGCTCTTGATCATTGTGCGAACTTGTAAATCACTTAATCTATGGCAAGGTGCCAGTGCAACATCTTGCCAGCCAATAGTCGAAGGCTATTTCCTAATAATATGAAGCACTTAGCAAAATAACGGTCTCATTGTTTCAGAACTGACTGGCACTCCCGCCAATCCTCGGAAACTCACGGAATAACCGCAACTCCGCACTGTAAAAAATACCGCCGAATCGGCCAAACAGCGAGCAAGTTCGGGGGATAAAACCGGGATGTTGATCCAGGTTCAGCATTGCAAACCACCGTCAATAACCGCAAAATTGAGTTCGGTGGGATCGGGAATGGCCCTGCGGCCTACCAGTTAATGATCCGAGCAAAATAACTGCTAAAAATCGCGAGCAATTAACATCATGGAACTCGAATACAAGACAATTCATTCCCAAACGCCACTATTCAGTGACACCAGCAAGATGCACGAAATTCTCGCAGAAGAAGCTCAGGCAGGCTGGTCCTTGCTGGAGAAAGAGAGCAATTTCAGCATCAAACTCAAACGCGACGTCAGCCATCGCGACAACGATAAAAATCTCTCAATCGACGCCTACCGCACTTCAGTTGGCGTTCCCGCTGTGCTGACTTATTCGGCTTCTGCGGTGCTGACCGTTGTTATTGTCGCCGCTATTCTCTATCTGGCTCTCTGGTCGCAATCGACATAACGCACCGCTCAGTAACGCGTGCGCACCTGCACAGTTCTTTCAACATTGTCACAGCTGCCGACACTGGTGATTGTCGCCAGATTCAACCCACTGACTGCCTTGTTAGAGCAGGTGACGCTCACTTCACAGCCACTTAATCCAGGCACTGTCAACGTATAGACTCGTGGCCCTGCAGCGCATTCTGCTGGCGCGCCGAAGCCTGGAAAGCCTTCCGGCGGGAAAACGGTATTCATCGCAAACCCTGCGCCGGATTCTGCCGCATAAAACGCTCGCGTCAGATTGATCTCTTCCTGATAAGTCTGCGCATTCTGGTTGACCAGTGCATTGATTGCGACCGCAATCAATGCCAGTAGCGTAATTACAAAAATCGCGGCTGGCAGATTGACTCCCGCCTGTCTGCTCAATGGCGCCATTCTCACTATTGACTTTCCTGATCTGAGCATCACGGTACGCTCCTGGCCAACACTTCATGGCTGAGACGCACGACGTCACCTTGTGATGTGAAATTCAGATTGATAGACACCAGAGCGTTTCGATTGAGTGATTGCGGCGTAACAGTGAACGCTGTGAGTCCAGTATTATCGATATTGTTGGTAATCAACATCTTGTCAGGCGAAGACGCATAATTCGGCAGACAGCGATCATTGGATGCCACTTCGCAGAGTGGTGCCTGCTCTTCTACAGTCGTCTGCACATCGTAAAAACCATAATTCGAATAGCGGTAGAGTTTGTCGGACTTTACGCAGAAACTCACCGGATCGCTGACCACATACAAACGACTGTTTGGAGATCTGCGCCCGAAGCGATGATTCTTGGCCAGAGTGATAGTACTCAGGTTACTGCCACCGCTGGCAATAGAAGTAATGCGTTCAATAGGCCCAATAACAGGGAAGTTGGGCCACGATCCCGATGAGCCATTATTACCATCATAGATATTCGAGGCTCTGCTCGGGTAGATAACTGCATAGCCGCCGCTCGTGCCATTCAGATCGGGTTCAAACTGGACTACATCAAGCGTCGTACCACCAACCGCGGTAAATGGAGGATTGATGTAGACAGTAGCCGCGGTAATTGGAACAAACTCAATACACTGATCATTGTCGTTTATGACTGTAGCGCGAATAGTGTTCGGCAACGCGTTGTGTAACTCCATAGACATGCGATCGATAGCCGTGCGACCAGCAGTGGCCAATTGATTTCGATTCGCGGCCGCATCAATGCCCTGCACGGAATTGCCTATGTAGTCGACAATGCCAACCGATATGATTCCACCGATGACGATCGCGGCGATCATCTCGACAATTGTTAATCCGCTATTGTTCGTTAAACGTCGCATAGAAATTCTGTGGCCGGTCCGGCTGATCAAAAGTTTCCTTTATAGGCACTAAACACCAGATCTTCGTTGAGGCTGCGATGTCGCACTGCAACTGTTACCAATTTCGCATCGAACTCATCGTTCAACTCACTGGCTAATGGAAGATTTTCTTCTTCTCCGCCGCCGCCAAGATTGATATAGCGCACTGTTACTGCGACACGGAAATTCTCGTAGCCAGTGCGCGTTAGCCCCTGAGCATTGCGCAGCGGATTCGCTTCGCCATCGCCTTCTGCAAGGCCATGATAGTCATCTACATCGTCATAGGTTGCGCGCGTTTCACCATCTGCGCCAAATGAGACTTCAGCAGTACAGGGCCGTGATGCAGGCATTGTCAAACGACAAGGCGGTATACCATTCGGTGCAGACTGTTCGTCGAAGCGCTTGCTCAATATTTCATCGAGGTAAGCCTGGGCCAACGCCACACCCCTGACCTCCAGTAAGGTATCGGCACTGCGGCTCAATCCACCCTGTGTCATCACAGTAATGCCAGCAAGTGCAAGCGCGAGTATGCTGATGGTAATCACCATCTCAATAAGTGAGAGGCCTGATGACTTTCTAATCATCACAATTTCCCGCGTACGCAAACCCGGAAGGAGAAATGCACACCGACAATGCTGGCTCATCGTTGATGCAGATTCGCAATGCCGCGTTCACTGCCGCTTCACTACCAGCCACACCGCTGGCCAGGAGATCACCCAATTCGCCGAAATTAATGTTCAATGGTGTCGCATTGCTCACGGTGCTGGATGCGCTGGGCGCTCCGCAGGCGGCAGAGGTATTGTCGGTTGTCAAAGCAACATCACTGATCGGCAAAGAAACTGTATTAATCGTGCCTGACGAACTGCTGCTAGTAAGCGTCGCTGTGGCACCACCAGCATTGGGCTGAATGGAGAGAGTTACAGACTCTCTTCCCAACGCACTCTGCTGCGCAATTCTCGACAGGGAAATGATCTGATCACGGATGATAGGCGCGTTGAAAGTCGTCGATCCCAGTATCCTGGGCATGACAACCGCACTGACGATTCCAAGGATTACGATAGTGATAATCAGTTCAACCAGCGTAAAGCCATTCGCGGAGGCACGTTTCGATGCTAACGACTGAAACATGACGAATCTTCCCTGCTTGAATTCAGATCTGGAACACAATAAAAAAAGCTGCATCGATAGACCCGCTACCGATGCAGCTTTTTAGATCTGAAAAGCTCAGACTATAGCAGCTTACAGAGTAACGGTGCTGCGGGTCATTGTGCCATCATTCAAGTCAATTTTGATCATGGGAACCGCGCCGTCACCGGTTTGCTTGAACTGACCTACGTAGACATAGTGACAAGCAGTGTCAGTTGAGTTGTAGAAAGAGACAAACTCTTCACCACCGTCGGAAGATACTGCAGTTACCTGACCAGTCACCGGATCCGCAGTCACCGCAGCGCCAGCAGAAACCACTGGGGCGCCACCTTGCAGCAGGTTGTCGTAGATCTCTTTACAATCGCCTGCAGCCAGCGAGCTGTTCAGGCCGATCGGGTAACCATCAGAGTTACCGAACAGAGTGCCTGCACCAAATTCACCGGTAGCAGCAGTAGTGTCTTCACCACCGGCAATCCAGGCTGCGCGGAATAGTGCCGCACCTGTAGCCAGGCCACCTTCTACTGCGTCAACAACGGCAGTATGTGCATTGTCAGTTACATCGAGGAATCGCGGCAACGCTGTAGCTGTCAAAATGCCCAGCAGCAGGATCACGACGATCAATTCGATAATGGTGAAACCCTGTTGTCGGGATTTCGCCATGTTCTTTGCATTCAAGACTTTCATAATTTCCACCCTTTTCAAGTTGTTCAGATTGCTAGCAATCTTAAAGATTCATCCAAATAGTTAATGACTCAGATCCCTGGCAAGACATCCCGGCTCTTCAATTGGCTGCCAATGTTCGGCATTTACCAGCCCTCAATCTCGTGATAACGACCTGTTTATTAGTAACTTAACGCCCTTATTAGAAGTTAATTCTGCTACTTTTCAATAGTTAAGCGAATTGTTCGCCAAATACCTATTGTTGTACAGGGGTACACTCGCTTTTCTTCCCCCGATTTGCCCCTATTGTATTTTCGTCACTTCTCGCATTCTGCCAACTAAATCACGCTTTTTCGGGCACTTTCTGGGTAAATCCCGGCACGATCCCCTTAGTTTTGTGCAACAGCCTGGTCAATCAGGTCCTGTGGATTCGCTTGATTCCAGATGTAGGGGACAGTCGGGCGCAGGGCAATCCCGTCAAATCCCTGTTGTTGTGCTCCAACCGCTGCACCGGCATTCGCCAGAGCCTGCACTGGCAGCCCAGAGCCCGCTTCATGCATGCTGTAGACCGCTTGCATGCGAAAGCGAATCTCTGCTGTCGGCACTGCAGTGCCGTTGATGATCAGGAAAACACCTGTCGTATCGTTGACAAGATACACCAATTCCCGAGTCGTGCGATCAAAATACCAGACCCTGCGGTCCAGATTCGAGGTATCAAGCCCATCGAAGGCTCCTAGATAGTTGCTGGGAGGCTCCAGCATGAGATCCATGGGATTAGCACCTACCAGTCGTTGGGGTGAGTCGATGCGGCCAACCCCAACACCGTACATCATTTCCGTATTGATAGCAGATTGCAGAGTCGTACTGATGGCGAGGAAATTCGCGCGTTCCGCCTGACCGGGAAACTGCGAGAAGCTATTAACAGCACCGGCATAGACTATAGAGGCAAGGATGATGAAGGCCACCAGTTCGAACACAGAAAAACCAGCAGTTCGGGCCATTTGCCCAAATCTGGTGACCTCCTGTTGGTGTATGTAGCGGCTCTTTCTCATGTCAAATCGAAAGCTCTTGCTGACGCAAAGCTCCTATTCAATTCACATGATTCTACTACTTCTGTATGGCGCGTGACCCTACTGTACAGCAGTATTGAGGTCCCAAATGGGTAGAAATACCCCTAAAGCCAGGATCAGTACCAATCCGGCTATAAAGGAAATAAGAATTGGCTCGATGGCGTCGCTCATGGACTTAAGGTCATATTCTACTTCAGCATCGTAGAATTCGGCGACTTCCAGCAGCAATTCATCAAGCGCACCGGTTTCTTCTCCAACAGCGATCATTTGCAGTACCAGTGGCGTAAACATACGGCTCTTCACGGCCGTGCGATGCAGGGCTTCACCACGCTCCACGCCATCACGCATCTTGCGAACTTTCTTGCCGATGTAGCGGTTGCCAACTGCACCAGAGACCACGTTCAGTCCCTGCACAATCGGTAAGCCAGCCTTTAGAACCATGGACAAAGTGCGAGAAAATCTGGCGAGTGCCACTTTCTCAAATACCGGTCCCGCTAGCGGCATACGCATTTTGCGCTGATCCCATTTCTCCCGGCCGTTGTCAGTGCCAATCCAGGAAACGAAGGAAAATATGTAGGCACCAACTGCCGCGGCCATATAAGGCCAGTAGTTGATGACGAAATCAGAAGTATTAATCAGTACCAGAGTTTGCCAGGGCAGGTCTGCTCCCAAGCGATCGAAGGTATCCGAGAACACTGGGATCACAAAGACTGTCACTATCCCTACAGCTGCAATCATCGCGAGCAAGACGAAACTTGGATAGCGTGTCGCGCCTTTGACTTGTTTAGCCGTGTTCTTCTCCAAATCCAGGTAGCGACTAATCTCGAGAAAGGCCAAATCGAGCCGACCTGTATTCTCGCCGACATGCACCAGACTAAGAAACAACTGTGAAAAGACTTTGGGGAACCCCCCCATAGCAGTAGCCAGAGTTTGGCCATTCTCGAGCTTGTCGATAATCGTGCGCAGGATTCTACGAAAGTAAAGATTGGTGAGGGAGGCTTCCAACCCCTTGATAGCCCGATCCAGAGGGATACCCGACCGCGCCAAACGGTACATCTGACGCGAGAACATGATGAGGTCATCGACTTCCACGCGCTTCTTGGAAAACAGCGTGCGCAGATTTTCGCCAGTAGTTCGTGCGCGCGGCCCAGCTGCAGGCTTAGCCTTTGAGACATTGGCCGATTTTAACGAACTGTCGTTGGCCGCTTCTTTCTTCGATGGTTTGGCAGTCCTGCGCGTCTCACGCGACTGCCCGCCAGAGACTTGCGTAATATCGATGGGCGTTACATTGTCCCCGAAGAGTCTGCTGGCCACTTCATCGGCATCACCCGCATCGAGTGTTCCGGTTACCAGGGCGCCAGTGTTGTCGCGACCTTTATAGTGAAAATGTGGCATCTCTTCTTGCCTCTGGTCTTACCTTGCGTTTCAAAGCAGTCGTTGACCAAGTCAATTTAGCGCACTGCGTATCAGGCGACATCCATGAAGTCGGAAGATTCATCGACCTGTTCCGCAACGCGTAGCACTTCTTCCAGACTGGTAATGCCCTTGGCAGCATCTTTAAGCGCGCTGACCACAAGCGGCTGATACCCGGGCGTCTTCTTGGCTATACGGACGAAGTCGGCCGAGTCTGAACGGCGCAGCGCATCGGCCAGCGCATCATTCAATACCAATAATTCGAATACACCGGCACGACCGCGGTAACCGGTATTGTTGCAACGGTGACAGCCAACCGCCCGCTTGAGCTGCATGGTCTCAGCTTCCGGACCGAGGATTGATTTGATCCAGGCGAGATCTTTGGGTTTGGGTTCATCGTCTACGAAGCAGTTGTCACACAGTCTCCGCACAAGACGTTGTGCAACCACTGCCTTCAGCGCGGTCGCCGCCAGAAATCCCTCGGCTCCCATATCGACAAGTCGCATGGCGCTCGAAACCGCATCGTTGGTATGCAAGGTGGACAAGACCAGGTGACCAGTCATGGCTGCGCGGAGTGCGATTTCCGCAGTCTCCTGGTCGCGTATCTCACCTACCAGCAGGATGTCCGGGTCCTGGCGCAAAGCGGCACGAAGTACGCGCGCAAAGGTGAGATCGATCTTGGGCGCGATCTGCACCTGATTGATTCGGCTCAGGCGGTATTCGACAGGATCCTCCACCGTAATGATTTTTTTGTCGGCGATATTCAGTTCCTGAAGGGCACCATAAAGGGTCGTGGTTTTACCGCTACCTGTCGGACCGGTCACCAGGATCAAGCCATGCGGCATGTGAATAATGCGACGGAAGTGCTCGAGCATGTCTTCAGGCATACCGACATCGTTCAAGTCCTTGACAGCACCAGTCTGGTCCAGCAAACGCATGACCACCGACTCACCGTATTCGAGCGGCATGGTGGAGAGACGCACATCGATCTTGCGATTCTTTACTTTAAGACTGAAGCGGCCATCCTGAGGCAGCCTTTTTTCGGAGATATCGAGTCCAGCCAGCAATTTAAGGCGCAGCACAAGCGCAGACGCAATGCGCCGTTCTTTCATCACTTGTTCCTGCAGAACCCCGTCTACGCGCTGCCGAATGCGCAGCACCATTTCGTCTGGCTCAATATGGATATCAGACGCCCGTACCTGAACCGCATCCTCGAAGATGGATTGCAGCATCTTGACCACAGGCGCTTCGCTGTCGTCAGCATCGAGACTCAGTTCTGCGAGGTCGAACTGGCTGTCGGTGAGTTCCTCGTCGAGCTCTTCAGCGAAGAAGGCGATTTCCTCGGTACGACGATAGACCAGATCGAGGGTATTCAGCAGTTCTGCCTCACGCACTACTGCTTGTTTGATGGGCTCCTGAAGAATGCGCTCGATATCATCGTAGGCGAAAATATCCATCGGATCGGCCATACCGACCATCAGACCGTCGCGCTCATCTGTCAGTACGATCGCACGATAGCGACGCGCGTAGCTTTCCGGAAGACGTTGTACAAGTTGAAGATCGAAATCGAAGCGGCGCAGATCGACGAAGGGTATGTCGAGCTGGCGTGAGAGAAACTCGAGAAACTGGTCTTCGCCCAGATAACCGAGGTCCACTAGTACCCGGCCCAGCTTCTGGCCGGTATCTTTCTGTTGCTGCAGCCCCTTGGCGAGCTGCTCCTCTGTGATCACATCGTGTTGTACGAGGAGATCACCAATTCTGATTTTTTTGTGGCTCGCTGTCGCTGTGCTCATTGACCAAGTACCGTGAGTCGATCCTGGACTCGACGCCTTAGATTAGGGCTCAAGTTAGACTGCGCGGCCGCCCGGGAGTATGCCTGTCTGGCCGCCTGTCGATTACCCAGTGAATCATGTGAGGCGGCTAGTCCATACCACCATCTGCCTTGCGACTGATCCTGACGTACCAGCCCGGTGTACGAAAGCTGTGCGCCCTCGAAATCGCGACTGGCCAGTTGTGCCGTCGCCAATAATTCATGGTACTCGATATCTTCGTGAACAGCAGGTGCACGACTCTCCAGCAGCGTAACTGCGTCAGCGATGTCACCGTTGCCAATCAAAATGCGTGCCTTCACTTTTTTAAAGCCCGCGTGATTCGGCGCCAGTTGCAGTCCGGTTTCGACTAAATTGCGCGCCGCCAGCAGGTTGCCTTCATTGACCAGAAGCTTGGCATAGGTTTCGCGAGTCTGGTGTGCGTAGCGATTTTGCATGACATGTTCTTCCATGCTCGCATAAGCCTGGTTCAGATCATTGGATTGGATCAGACGTAGCGCATATTGCACCGCAAGTGTGTCGCGTTCTTCCGGTGACATCTCCGCGTAATTTTTGACCGTTTCGGAAGGGGGACGATTGATCACCCCACTCGTAGCGGCTTCATAGTCGATATCCGCCGTCGCAACTTCGGATGGCGGTAATTGAGCTTGTCCTGACTGCTCACTGCTCCCTTCCAATGCATTGGGGAGCGACTGGGATTCCTGTGCTGTAGTCGCCTCGAGAGGGGAAGCGGGTGCTGGCACAGCTGAATTGGCAATCGCCTGATCAGCCGGCGAGTTGACTGAATTATTCAAGTTATTAGCGGCGGCTGGCGCTGATTCTGCGGGCGCCGACGGCTGCACCAAGTTGCGTGGCAGTTCGGCAGCTGGTGCATTCTGATTGGCAATCGGGTTTGTAGCTGCGCTTGCTGTTGGAGTCTCGGCGCGAGGTTGAACCGGCGGAGCAGACTGACTTACTGCGGCAGCGGACTCGCGTTGTTGCTGCAGTTGTTCGAGTTGTTGACGCTGTTGTTCACGCTCAGCCTCCAGATTACGCAGCTGTTCGGTATCTACTTCATTACTACGGGTCGGCAAATTAACCAGATCCGGAATGATATTGAGTTGCCGCGAAATATCGATACTCCCCAAACTCTCGAGGCTATCAAAATTTTCGAGGCCCCCATTCTGATAAATCAGATAGCCGAAGCCGGCACCACCGACGACAACGATCAGTATCAGAAATCTGAACAAGCGACCAAAGAAACCCCTCTTGGGTTTGTCTGCAGCAGGAAAAAGATCAGTCGCAGCACCAGTCGACGGCGCCGACTGCCGGCGCTGGTCGAGATCCTTCAGCATGTTGTTGACAAGGCTCACAGGTAGTTGCCTCCGAGATAAATCATCAACACCGCACCAACCACGAGTCCGCCCAGCGCGATCAGCGCGGGCTTGTAATTGTAACCGGGCACTTCAATACCATCGGTATCTTCAGCTGCACTACGCAGATGATCGATCTGCACATTACGCTCACCCTTGCCAAACGCAACCATGAGGGCCTTGTGGCACAGAATATTCACAACACGCGGAATGCCACCGCTGACGCGGAACAGATAGTTCAGCGCACGCTTAGAATACAGAGCCGGACCGTTGTAGCCGGCAGTCGCAAGGCGGTGTGTCACATAGCGTTCGATACCATCGCGATCGAGCGCCTCGATCTGAAAGGAAAACGTAATGCGCTGTCGCAGCTGACGCAAAGATCGCTGACTCAGCAGGGCATCCAGTTCTGGCTGGGCAAACAACACCACCTGGAAAAGCTTCACTTGCTCGGTCTCGATATTGGTGAGCAGGCGCAGCGCCTCAAGCGTTTGCTCCGGCATTGCATGGGCTTCGTCGATGAACAATACAACCAGTTTGTTCTGCGCTGAGAGCTCAATTAACCGCTCGGTAATCGCCTTCAACAGGCGATGGTGGCCGACATCCTGATCGATCTCGATGTTGAGCTCTTCTGCAAAAGCAAGAAACAGCCCTTTCGGACTCAGAACCGGGTTGGGTATGAATGCGGTAACATAGTGCTCTTTGTCGTCTTCCAGGGTATTGAGGACCTTACGACATAACATGGTCTTGCCGGTGCCGACCTCACCGATGATCTTGATGAATCCCTCTGCGTTGGCCAGCGATACCATCAGCATATTGTAGGCTTTATGGTAGCTCGCCATATTCAGGAAGAACTGGGTATTTGGCGTCAGAGAAAACGGCAGCTCCCTGAGACCAAAATGTTGTAAGTACATGGTTCTGAACTCCCGCCTGTCAGTTGTTCGCGAACGGGTCGATAGCCCGGTTCAGTTCACGGAAGCGTTGATTGCTTCGGTTGATCTCTTCGCGGTCACTCAACTCATCTGCGATGATGGGCTTGAGCAAAATAATAAATTCACTCTTCACTGTCTGTGACTGTCGCTGCTCCAGCGCATCACCAACCAATGGAATATCTGATACACCCGGTATACCTGCCGTATCTGTAATCGCACGCTCAAAGGCCAATCCGCCGAGCACTACGATGCGGCCATTCTGCGCTTTGATCACACTGTCGATCTCTCTCGTCGACGTACGCGCCAGCGGCACGATTTGCCCGGCAATGCTTTTTGGTTGTTCGCTCACGGCACTGATAATCGGATGTACGTGCAGGGTTATCTCGCCACTGGCACTGATCTGCGGAGTGATGTCCATTGAGATACCAGAGAAGAACTGTTGCAGATTGTTGTTCGCGTTGGTGGTGGTGTTGTTGGCGTTGGCGACTGTCGTCGTATCAGCCTGAGTCTGGAAATACTCCTGATCGCCGTCCTGGAACACGGCCTTCTGATTATTCAACACACGGAGTTGCGGACTGGAGAGCACTTGCGTTGTACCCCGAGTCTGCAGAATGCGAAACACTGAATCGAAATCGACGAAATTGGTACTGAACTGAAACGCATTAGCGATACCGCCAATCCCCGTGTCGCTACTGGAGAAATCCAATGCTGTCTGGTTATTACTTCCCAACAGACCTTCAGCATCGCCTGCAAAGGCACCGCTGCCGGTGACCGGATCATTGGCCTGTTGCCCAAACGTATTGAAGTCGAGGGCATATTGGAATCCCTTGTTCAGAATAACCTCAAGGAACTGAATCTGAATAATTACTTCGCGGCGCAGAGACTCTTGCGCTGCGTTAATAAAATCTTCCACCCTGGTCAATTCATGCGGGTAAGCAGTAACGATAACGAGACCAGTAAGTGGTTGTACCAGAACGCTCTTGCCGTCTTCTGAAATAGTGGACTGACTCCCGCCGCCCGTTGCACCGCCTAAGCCACCGAACAGGCCGCCTGCGATTCCGCCAACAGCACCAGCGAGACCACCGCCCCCGCCGCCGCCACCGGAGCTCTGTATGCCAATCAGATTGGAAATTGCTGATTCAAGATCGGACCAGAAGTCAGTGCTTGTGGAAGTTTGAATCTGACCTCCTGCACCACCACCTGCAAGCGCACCGCCGCCAAGACCACCAGCGGCACCTCCAAGTCCTCCTGCTGCGCCACCAAGGCCACCGGCAGCACCACCTAGTCCGCCACCACCAAATCCGCCAGCAGCGCCGCCCACTCCACCGACACCACCCGCTGCGCCGCCACCAAGGCCACCACCGCCTCCGCCCTGGCTATTATTGCCAGCAGTCACCTGAATGCTGGAACTGCCCTGACGCTGGACATTGAGGTAGTCGATTGTAAATTGTCGAGTACGCAGGCCGCCCTCACGTACAGTAAAGATGTTACCGCGACGTGATATGTCGAGATTATAGATTTCCGCAACGGTCTCCATCGCTTCTTCGATGGTCACGTTGGGCAGGCTAAGATTGATGTTCACGTCCACGTCTTCACTGATGACCACACCGTAGTCGGTATCCGCAACGAGGCTGTTGAAAAACACATCGGCTGGCAAGTTGGGCGAAGTCACCGCTACACGCTCTTCAACTGGCGTCAGCAGTTCTTCATCGAGGGACAGGGAAGGAATCAGTTCCGCGAGCAAGTCTTCACCGCCCTCAACTCCTGAGCCGATTGCGTCCACTGGCTCAGCGGCGGCTTCCGTCAATACAGCCTGAATATCCTCAATGACTGTCGTATCGGGTACTGAGGCAGGATCAGTTGCACACGCAGCAGTGAGCATGACGAGCGCTGCTGTCATACCTCTGCCGAAATTTTTAAGTTGTGCCTGCTGTTGTTCCATTTTCTGCCTATCTCTTGTGTTTATGTTTGAAGTCTTGCAACGCTCGAGTTTGTCACGTTACCGACTATTGCCGTACCGGCGACTTCACACTATTCGAAAACATACCAAAATGCCGTTCCAGCCCATCCACGGCCAGCGTGACGCCATTACGGTCAATGCCAACTACTGTGGCGCCATTCACCACATCACCCAGCGTGACGCGCTGCTCGTTCACAATCGCCATGGGCGAGTTACTGCTTGCACGCACGAATGTCACGTCAAAGGTCGGCGGCGTATCGCCGCGAAACCGATCGAGGAAGGTCGCAATCCGACTCTCGCCCTCACTCGACTCGGGCACCGCCGAAACCACTTCCAGCGGTCGTGTCGGATCGATGAATTCTTCGCCATCGATGATGTCGCCACTTGCAGCCGGGACCCAGCCCAGTATTACCACCGGAGCAAATCTGACGACCAAGTTGCGCACAGACTCAAACACCGATAAATCCTCGTTCCGTACTCAAGGTGTGAATCTCGAGTCGCACATGGGCACTCGGCCAGTCCAGCATCTCGTAGGAAAGTACATCCCAGAAAAAATTTCCGGAGATGTTTTCCAGAAAGCGCAAGTAGCGCAGCGTGTCGAAGAAACTGCCCTGGAATTCAATCACCAGACCGTGTTCGTACACCTGCCCCTGCAAGGGCTGCTGACCAAACTCATTAAACTGCTGTGCGCCTTCATTCGTTTCTCCGGCGGCGTTCTGTGCGCTGCTGCTCACGCCAGCCTGCAGCGGCACCGCCTCCTTGTTCTGGAAGGCCATCAGCTCAAGGCCAGCCTGACTCGCGAGCACGTTGCCGAGAATCTCGGTCATTTGTGCCGGCGTTACCAGGTCGCCCGCCAGTGATGCCATTTGCTCATCCAGTCTCGTCTGCTCCTGCGTAACCACTTGCAATCGCTCATTGGCATAGCGGTTTGGATCTTCCTCACTCGCTGCAAGTTTCTCTGCATAGGACGCAATTTGATCCGAAATCTGGCGATTGATATTCGTGATTCGGTTCTCCGTCGTCACAATCTTTTCAGCCAACGGGTCTGACACCATGGTCAGCCACAACATGAAAATTCCGGCAGCCGCCATCGCCAGCAGAATGCCGCGCTCAGACTCCGAGCGTGCCGTGATGTTCGCCTTGAATCTGGCGAGTAACTGTTTGATGCGCTCATTCATAGTTGCTGCTCAACTCGAATGAAAACAATTGCTGTGCCGCATTACTGCGCGAGATCACAGGACTAAAACTTAACTGCGCGAGTGGGCTCTGCCCACCGCGAATATTGTTCACATAGCGCGGCACCAGCGCAGAACTCGAAACCTGGCCCAGTATCTGTACCGACTCCCCGCCCTCTGCAAAGGTGAACGAGGAAATGCTGAGCCCCTCCATCGCCGCGCGCGAAATATCTTTAAAGAACTCCGAGAATCCCGACACATTGCCCAGCTTCGTGCTGGTCAGGAATGCCGCGATCTGGCGGCTCGAGTCGAGTCGTGCCTCCGCTCTGGAGAGACGGTCCGCAAGGTCTGTGTTTTCCGAGCGCAGTGCCAACTCCTGATTCAGATCGGTGTTCCTGCGCGTCTCTTCGATCAGGGTTGCCTGCAAGTCTTCCAACTCGCCATTCAACTGCACGCTGACGAAGAAATCATAAGCACTCAGCAACAGTAGAAAGGCCGTGAAGCCCATCAGCACGCGCCCCATCAAAACGGGGGTGAGCTTCTCTTCCTTGACCTGAAACTCAGGCAGGTAAAGATTGACTTGCTGAACCATCAGGCAGCCTCCGGTTCGACTGGCGTCTCAGCGTCTAGCGACTGATCGTCCGGTCGTTTGCCAATGCCGCGTAGCGTTGCCCCCAATGCCGAGAAAGCAAGCTGCTGGAATTCCGCAGTCATGTTTTCATCGCCATCGATATAATCTGTCAAATTCAGCGAACTCACATTGGCTGCCAGCAGCTCGTCGAGTTCATTGGTGAGTTGCCGCGAGTCCATCTGGCGCTGGGCAATCACAATCTTGTTGATCGGTGCGCGTCGCATCTGACTCTCGAAGTAGTCCATCGAACGCTGGATCTCCAGTACCAACCGGTCTTTCAGTTGCGGCCAATCGTTCATTTGCATGGCTTCAGGTTCAACCTGGGTGTTGATGCGGCGGGTCAGGTAGAGTTCACCCTTGACGGAAATATTCATAGTACTCCCGCTGCGGCGTAAGTCCATGAACGCGACACCATTGCTGTCATCTACACAGCTACGCACCACGTTGTGCATCGCCATTTCCGGAATATCGATGACCGCCATCTCCAGTCCGGCCTGCTTCACCATCTCGATGATGGAAAGAATTCTGGATTTCATCGCCGCCACGACATAGACCATTTCGCGACCACGATAGGCATCACTCGGCACGCGGAACACGTCGATCGCCGCGTCCTCGATTTTCATGTCCAGCAGATCCTTGATCTTCCAGCGAATCGCCGAGCGCAACTCGTCCTCTTCTACCGCTGGCGCCTCCACCAGATGCAGGTAGTAATCACGGGGATTGAGCACGAAGCTCACTTCCTCGCCTTCGAGTTCCAATTCCTTGACCACTTTGCTCAGCGCTTCTTCAGCGTCCTGATCTCCGCTGAGGTCTTCCTGGCGGGCATGGAGCAGATAGGGCCAGCCATTACGAATATCCATGTGCACGAGCAACAAGCGATCGTCCTGAATACTCAAGCCAATCCGGGCATTCGATTTGGGCTTGCCCTGAAAGAGCTGCTTCAAATCGTCCAGATTCTTGATGTTCAGATTGTCTACGCGCTGTTTCAAATCCTGGAGATTGAAATTCGCGAAGCGCTGTTTTAAATCGTTAAGATTCATGGTGCCCGGCCAGACTGAATCACTGTATTATGCCGCAGCTTTGCTGCTGTTTAGCGAACTGTGCACCACCTGCGCTACCGACATGCGCGCACGAGCAAACAAAACTCGGGAAAAGTCCTTAAGAAATATCGTTTAAGCCATTAAATTCTAAAATAAAAATTAGCATGCGTGGGGATAATCTAGGGAAAGTATAATTGCCCCCTAAAGTGACGGTTTTTGGGCGAATTTTCCTTGGGTTAAAGCTGGGTAGAATTCCAGAAATCAGTCAGAATCGGGACCTGACACAGTGTCACGGTAGAAACCGGGTAAACGTCTGGAAATGATTAAAAAATGATCAATATTGTGCTTTTTCAGCCGGAAATACCGCAAAACACGGGAAATATCATCAGATTGGCAGCAAATACCGGTTCCAGGCTGCATTTGATCGAACCGCTGGGATTTTCACTGGACGAAAAGAAACTGCGTCGCGCAGGACTCGACTATCACGAGTTTGCCGAGATTTTCACTTATGAAAGCTGGGAAAGTTTTACCCGTGCGCACAAAACCGGCAGATTCTGGGGAATTTCTACCAAGGGAAGGAATCGCTTCAGCGATGTCAGCTTTGCCGCAGACGATTTTCTGATTCTCGGTCCGGAGACTCGTGGTCTGCCCGATACCGTACGCGCGGAGCTCGGAGACGAGCATTTACTGCGCATTCCGATGCGCCCCGACAGCCGCAGCCTGAATCTGTCCAATGCTGCGGCGATACTGGTCTACGAGGCCTGGCGTCAACTCGGCTATCCGGCCGGAAGCTGACGCCAGAGAGTTAACCAGTTTTAGGCTTCTTCGCCGCTGCCGTTCTCGGCTGCTGCAGCTTGCTGAACCTGGGCCTGTTTCTGTTGGGCGTAGAGCGCGTCGAAATTAATCGGCGACAGCATCAGCGCAGGGAAACTGCCTTTGGTCACGAGTGAGTCGATCGCTTCGCGAGCATAGGGGAACAGAATGTTCGGGCACACAGTGGCCATCAATTGCTCCAGTTGTGCATCTTCGAAGTCACGCGCCACGAATATACCCGCCTGATGCACTTCAACGATGAAGGCCGCCTGGTCTTCGAGCTTGGCTTCGACAGTCAGCATCAGCACCACTTCGTACAGGCCGTCCTGGATCTTGTCTGACTTGGTCTTGATATCGAAATTGATGCGCGGCTGCCACTGGCTTTGGAAAACAGCCGGGCTGCGAGGTGACTCGAAGGAACTGTCCTTCAGGTAGATGCGCTGTAGAGCGAATTGTGGGCCTGTTGGCTCTTGCGCTGCACCAGCGGCGGCTTCAGTGGTATTGCTTTCTTGATTGTCTGCCATGATGTTTCCTGTTAATTCCTGGAATTACGATTTCTTTGGTTACTGCAGTTACTGCGTGATCTCTCGTGTTTTCTACTTGTTTACCAAGGGCAGTGACTGTGCCTTCCACTCGGTAATACCGCCAGTCAGGCGATAAACATTCTCATAGCCTTCGTCCTTGAGTGTGCGGGCAGCTTCCGAGGAGTGCTGGCCCAGTTTGCACACGACGATGAGCGGCTTGTCCTTGTGTTTCTTCAATTCCGTCTGCCGCTGTTTCAGCTTCGACAGGGGAATATTGACGGCATCCACAATGTGCCCTGTTTCGAATTCCTTTTTCTCACGCACATCGACAACTACGGCATCGCTACGATTGATCAGCAAAACTGCCTGCTGCGGACCGACGGTCGCGCCAGAGCTGCGCTGCTGATACACGATAATGGCGCCCAGAGTGATCACCCACAGCGTGCTGAGCACCCAGTGATTCCCAATAAATTCGATGAATTGCGCCATGATGTATGAGGTCCGACCAGTCCCTGGCTGTGCTATTCAGAACCCGGACGCTGCGAAACACGATGCGGCGGTTGAGCCCTGTAGATAACTGCTTGAAAACACGTGCCACTGCGGCTCTGGCGAGCTGCACTGGCGAAAAAAGGGGTGCAGTATACACGGCCGGGCTACGCTAAAGAAGGGATAAGCGAATCGTCGTGGCGAGGCCTCTTCTTCCCGCGCTTGCGCTGCATTGGGTCGCAGACATGCCTGCTTTCAGCGATAATATGCCGCGCTGAGCACTGTCCGGTTTACCGGTCCTCAGCAGAAGGGCGCGAGCCGCCCGACTTTGGTGGCCAAACCCGGCGTAGAGCCACCACCACACGTAACGATCTCGCCAGCTACAGGAAGCCAGACTGCCAATGACTGCCAGAAAAACCGCTCTTTTGTTGATACTCGATGGTTGGGGCTATCGTGAAGAAACCGAACACAATGCGATCGCCGCTGCCAACAGCCCGGTCTGGGACAAGCTCTGGGCCGAGTATCCCCATACACTGGTAGATACCTCCGGCTTGTCGGTAGGCCTGCCTGCGGGGCAGATGGGGAACTCGGAAGTCGGCCACATGAATCTTGGCGCCGGACGCGTGGTTTACCAGTCGCTCACCCGCATCGACAAAGAGATCGCGGAAGGTCAGTTTCAGCAGAATCCCGTGCTCACTGAGGCAATCGACAAGGCCCTCAAGTCCGATACGGCGCTGCACGTCTTCGGCCTGATGTCGCCTGGAGGCATACACAGTCACGAAGAACAGATCATGACCATGCTCGAAGTCGCCGTCGCTCGCGGTGTCAAACAGGTCTACCTGCACGCCTTTCTCGATGGCCGTGATACCCCGCCGCGTAGTGCCCTTCCGTCACTGCAGCGTGCAGAGAGTTTTCTGCGCGAAGCCAAAGCCGGACGAGTGGCCTCGCTGGTCGGCCGTTTTTTCGCCATGGACCGCGACAATCGCTGGGACCGGGTACAGCCCGCCTACGACCTGCTCACCCAGGCAAAAGCCGAGTTTTCATACGCTGATGTGAGCACCGCCATTGCGGCAGCTTACGCGCGAGATGAAGATGATGAATTCGTGCAGGCCACGGTGATTCAATCCGATGCAGACGAAACCGCGCCGGTAGCCGATGGCGATGTCGTGGTATTCATGAATTTCCGTGCCGACCGAGCCCGCGAAATTACCCGCGCTTTCGTCGACGATGATTTCGATGGATTTGAGCGCAGTGACCGGCCCATGCTGGGCGAGTTCGTCATGCTGACCGAGTATGCCGCCGACATCGATACGGCCTGTGCCTACCCTCCCGAGACACTCAACAATGTGCTCGGCGCCTGGCTGGCTGATCAGGGCAAAACGCAATTGCGCATCGCCGAGACAGAGAAATACGCGCATGTGACGTTCTTTTTCAATGGCGGTCGCGAAGAGCCTTTCGCCAATGAAGATCGCGAGTTGATTCCTTCTCCGGCGGTTAAAACCTATGACCTCAAACCCGAGATGTCCGCCTTCGAGGTAACTGACAAACTCGTCGCCGCCATCAAGTCGGGCAAGTACGATGCGATTATCTGCAACTACGCCAACGGCGATATGGTAGGTCATACGGGCGACTTCGCCGCTTCCGTCAAGGCAGTCGAAGCAGTCGATGAATGCCTAGGTCGTATCGTGGAAGCAATCCAGTCGAGCGCAGGACATTTGTTAGTGACGGCCGATCACGGCAATGTGGAGCAGATGCTTGATCCCAAGACAGGCCAGCCACTGACCTCGCATACCAATGGTCCTGTTCCACTCGTCTATGTTGGCAGTAGCGAGCTGGCATTCTCCAATCAAGGCAGTCTGTGTGACCTGGCGCCTACACTTTTGAGCCTGCTGAATGTGCCTATTCCGGAAGAAATGACCGGCAAGGTCCTGCTCAGCGAATCTTCACCTGCCATGCAGGCCAACAGTAAATAGCCGGCGAGCGCCCCGAATGAGAACAGTTTGGGCACGCCTATCGCTTCTCATCGCTGGATTACTCCTGCCGCTGACTTTGCATGCGCAGGATGGCGCGCAGACTCAGGCTGAGCTCGATGCAGTCAACGAAGCCATCTCATCAATCGAGAGCTGGCTCGACCGCGCCAATACCCGTCACACTGACGCCCAGGAAACACTGCGTGAGGCTGAGCTTGCGGTGAGCGCGTTGCAGGCGGACATTTCCGAGAACCAGCAAAGTATCGAGTCAAGCCGCGCAGAACAGGCGCGATTGCAGGAACGGCGTGCCACGATCGACGCCGACAGAGCGGCACAAGCCCAGGTCCTCGCCAGCATTCTGCGGGCCGCCTACAAGACCGGCGAACACAACCGGCTCCGCCTGCTGTTGAATGGCGATGACCCGAGTAAAGCAGCGCGCATGTTGCGCTATGCCAGCGATCTCTCTCGTTATCAGTTAGCACGCATTACCGAGTTTCAGAACACATTGGCGGAACTCGCCGACGTGCAGGAACAGCTCGATAGCAATTTGCGCGAGTTACAGGAACAGGAAGCTGCATTGACACAGCGCTCTGCGGAACTGGCCACTGCGCGAGACGAACGCGCCGCCGCACTGGCGGCACTCGACGCCGACATTGACTCACGCAATCAGGAACTCGAGCAGCTACAGTTCGATCAGGCTGAACTGCAGGCGCTGCTCGATGAGATCGCGAGAGCGATGGAAGGCATTCGCTCCTTCGCGGATGTCCCTGCCATTAGCGGTCAACAAGGGCGACTGTCTCGCCCGGTAGATGGTGCCATAGCGGCCCGCTTCGGTAGCTCCTACGGTGGGGGCAGCCTCCGTCGCCAGGGCATCATTATCCGCGCCAGTGAGGGCACACCGGTACAGGCCGTTCATCCCGGACAGGTAGTGTTTGCCGACTGGTTACGCGGTGCGGGGCTGTTGGTTATTCTCGATCACGGCAATGGCTATATGAGCCTGTATGGCGGCAACGAAGCACTCTCACGCAGTGCAGGTGACTGGGTTGATGCGGGCGATGTTCTGGCGACATCTGGTTTAGGTGGCGAAAACGGCACTGCGGGCCTCTACTTCGAGATTCGCCGCAACGGGACCGCGCTCAATCCGGAAGACTGGCTAGCCGGCGGTTCCTGATCTGATAGACCCAAAATGCGTCCAGCGACTTGATTTCGTGGACGAATCCCCAACATTTCATAGCAACTGTAGTGATTTGCAACAGCTGTTTGCCAAGACCCGTGTAAACTGAAAATATAGGCCATCCGTATCAGGGACTGGAACGCATTTCCCGGCTCCCGCAATCAGGAATTTCACATGACTTTGAAAGCAACACTTCTTCGCCCGTTGACGGCCCTCGGGACGATCACCCTGCTGGGTAGCCTGGCGTTCTCGACAGCAGCTCAGGCCCAGGTGCAACAGCCTGAGCAGGCAGTGTTGCCTTTGCCTATTGAAGAAGTGCGCATGTTCACTGAAGCCCTCGAGCGAATTCGTCGAGCCTATGTTGAAGAGATCGATGATCGCACGCTGCTCGAATACGCCATCAAGGGCATGCTCTCCGGACTGGATCCACACTCCGCCTATCTCGCCGGCAACGACTATGAACTACTGCAGGAAACGACTACCGGTGAATTCGGCGGGCTGGGAATCGAAGTCGGACGGGAGAATGGCTATATCAAAGTGATCAGCCCAATCGATGATACGCCGGCAGATCGCGCAGGCATCGAGGCCGGTGATTTCATTATCGCGATCGACAGTAAGCCACTGCGTGAATTGCTGCCCGAAGAAGCCGCCAACATGATGCGCGGCGAGCCGGGCACCTCCGTGACCGTGACTATTTCGCGCGAAGGTGTCGAACCCTTCGACCTGACAATTGTGCGCGAAGTAATCTCCATCGCCAGCGTGCGCAGCATGATGCTCGAGCCTGGCTACGCGTACATCCGCATTTCACAGTTCCGCGCCAATACCGGTGAAGAACTGGAAGACGAACTCGAAGAACTCTATGCCGAACACGGCACATTGCGCGGCATGGTATTGGACCTGCGCAACAACCCGGGCGGAGTATTACAAGCGTCGGTGAAAGCTGTTGATCTGTTTATCGATGAAGGCGCAATCGTCTCAACACGCGGCCGTCTCGAAGGCAATGATCTCGCCTTCTCGGCAACCATAAACACGCTGGCCCCCGATGTGCCCATGGTGGTACTGATTAACAACGGATCTGCATCGGCATCGGAAATTGTCGCTGGCGCACTGCAGGATCATGGCCGCGCGATCATCATGGGGACCCAGAGTTTCGGCAAGGGCTCAGTGCAGACCGTACTGCCACTCGATCAACAACGCGCACTCAAGCTCACCACATCGCGCTACTACACACCCAGCGGCCGTTCTATTCAGGCGCAGGGCATTGTGCCTGACATCGAGGTCGGCGATGCATTTGTTACGCGTCGTTCCAGAAACGTGACTCAGTACAGTGAAGCTGACCTGCAAGGCCACCTGGAGGCCGAAACCGGCACAGAAGACGTCGACAGTAACGAGGCGATGTCACAGGCCCTGATCTCTGCCGAAGAGGTGTTGGTAACAGACTATCCTCTGAACGAGGCGCTGAATGTATTGAAGGGTATTAACGCATTTCGCCCGGCGCAACGATCGACCACCGGGGCGTTCGCACAGTCCAACGACTAGCGACGCACTTCGATTCCTTGATCTGCCATGTAATCTTTCGCTTCCTGGATAGTGTATTCCTGAAAGTGAAAGATACTGGCGGCCAACACCGCATCCGCCTCACCCTCAAGCACACCCTGCGCAAGATGCTCAAGATTGCCGACCCCACCTGATGCAATGATCGGCACGTTGACTGCGCGGCTCACGGCACGATTGAGTTCGATATCGAAGCCTTGCTTGGTGCCATCCCGGTCCATGCTGGTTAGCAGGATTTCACCGGCACCATATTCCACCATGCGCTTCACCCACTCGATGGCGTCGAGGCCGGTAGGTTTGCGTCCACCATGCGTGAAGATCTCCCAGCGCGGCTCTTCTCCCTCAGCACTCACCCGCTTCGCGTCCACCGCGACGACGATGCACTGGGAACCAAAGCGCGCCGCTGCCTCGCGAACAAACTCCGGTTCGAACACGGCCGCAGTATTGATCGCGACCTTGTCTGCTCCCGCATTGAGCATGGTACGAATATCATCGAGTGTACGAATACCGCCACCAACGGTGAGAGGAATAAATACCTGGCCGGCTATGGCGCTGACAGTTTCAACTGTCGTATCGCGCGCTTCGTGACTGGCAGTGATATCGAGAAAGGTAATCTCATCGGCACCGGCGTCGCAGTACCGCTTGGATACCTCAACCGGGTCCCCTGCATCGCGGATGTCGACAAATTGCACGCCTTTAACAACACGGCCCTTGTCGCAATCCAAGCAAGGAATAATACGCTTCGCCAATCCCATTTTTTCTTTCTCCCGCGCCTGCTCCGGTCACTGTGTGTTTCGTTGTGGCCAGCATCTGAAGTCCATCTGGATTTTTAGAATAGAGCCAATCGAAGGATGCACGTTGTTGCGGCTGCTCTGCATGTGAAGAGCATGCCGCGGGTGATTTTTGAGTTGGGAGCATCCAACTGGTTTGTGAGCAACTCGAAAAGAGCCCGCTCGGCTATCCACTTTTCAGGGCAAGCGCCCAACTAACAATCGCTGGGCCTACGAGCGTCTTCGGCGTCGCAGTAGGCCTGTGCCTCTGCCAGATTCAATCGCCCTTCGTAAATCGCACGACCAGTAATCACGCCGCTTATGCCGCCACCAGACGCATTCTTGGCAGCTTCTTTCAAATCGACGATGTCACAGAGTTTGGCGATTCCACCGGACGCGATAATAGGTACCGGTGATTGCTCAGCGAGTTCTACCGTGGCTTCGATGTTGCAACCCTGCATCATCCCGTCTCTGGAAATATCCGTATAAACGATCGCAACGACACCCGCATCTTCAAACTTCTTCGCCAGATCGATCGCAGAAACCTCGGACACATCGGCCCAGCCTTCTGTGGCCACCATGCCATCTACGGCATCAAGACCAACGATTATCTTGCCTGGAAATTCCTTACAGGCCTGCTTGACGAAATCGGGGTCTTTCACTGCCTGTGTGCCGATAATGACGTAGCTGACACCCGCTTCTATATAGAAGCGAATGCTCTCCATATTGCGGATGCCTCCACCGATCTGTACTGGGAAGTCCGGAAACTTCTGCGTGATGGCAGTGACGATTTCGGCGTTTACCGGTGAACCTGCGAATGCACCGTTCAGATCGACGATGTGCAAGCGACGCGCACCTTGTGCACGCCATTGTTCAGCCTGCTGCAGGGGATCATCGGAAAACACCGTCGAGTCTTCCATGCGGCCCTGGCGCAAGCGCACACATTGACCGTCTTTAATATCGATAGCTGGAATTACCAACATGATTTGTTCTTCACTTGATTAAAAAGAATGTCGATTGTTATCCAAATCGTCAGGATGAGCCATCCCAGGACAGGAAATTCTCCAGCAAAGTCAGACCGACTGTCTGGGACTTCTCCGGATGGAACTGGGTTGCGAAGATGTTATCCGCAGCCAATGTCGCCACGAACTCAGTCCCGTATTCACTCGTGCCTGTGACCAGTTGCTCGCTCACCTCGGAAACATAGTAACTGTGCACAAAATAAAAGCGACTGCCGTCGGGAATACCTTCCCAGAGCGGATGGCGCCGGGACTGCTGAACCTTGTTCCAGCCCATATGCGGAACCTTGAGCCGCTCGCCAGCCGCATCGCGCAGGTCAGCACCGAAATACTTCACCTGACCCGCCATTAAGCCGAGACAATCGACACCGCCATTCTCTTCGCTGCGACTCATCAATGCCTGCATGCCGACGCAGATTGCCAGCACCGGCTTGGTCTTCATAGCAGTTTCAACGATATCGCCCACATTCAGGCGCCGGATCTCGGCCATGCAATCGCGGATGGCGCCGACGCCGGGGAATATAACCCGATCGGCTGCAGCGATAATCGCCGCATCAGGCGTCACCGACACCTCAACTGCAATACCTGCGCGCTGGCCAACATGCTCAACCGCCTTCGCGACAGAATGCAGATTACCCATTCCGTAATCAATGATGGCAACTTTAGTCATAACAATTCATACAAACAACAATTCGCCCGGCCAGTTGGGCTCAGGCGGTGGCAATGAGGAAGGTATCTCGAATTCCATGCGTCGTCGCGATGACGCACTGGAGCATGGCTACCATTGCGCAGGAAATCGAGTACAGCGGCTTTGAGCCCGCAAGGATCAGACGCATTTCCGAACTACAAGCTGCCCTTGGTTGAAGGAATCACCCCTGCCTGACGAGGATCGTGTTCCACCGCCATGCGCACAGCGCGGCCGAAGGCCTTGAAAATGGTTTCGATCTGGTGGTGCGCATTGGCGCCACGCAGATTGTCGATGTGCAGAGTCACCAGCGCGTGATTCACGAAGCCCTGGAAAAACTCATGGAACAGATCGACATCAAAATTGCCTACCGTGCCTTTGACAAAATTCACGTGGTATTCGAGCCCCGGACGGCCTGAGAAATCGATGACAACGCGCGACAAGGCCTCATCCAGCGGCACATACGCATGGCCGTAGCGACGGATGCCCGTTTTATCGAGCGCCTTGTTTACCGCCTGACCCAGCGTAATACCAATGTCTTCCACGGTGTGGTGCGCATCGATTTCGAGATCGCCCTTGGCGCGAATCATCAGGTCAATCAGCCCATGGCGGGCGATTTGATCGAGCATGTGATCGAGGAACGGAAGTCCCGTCTCAACATCCAGCTTGCCGCTGCCGTCGAGATCGACCGCTACGGTTATCTGGGTTTCTTTGGTATTGCGTTCTACCGAGGCAGATCGGGGCGAATTGGCGGGAGCGGAGTCGCTCTGATTGCTCATGGAGGTGTCCGGTTTGAGAAAAGCCCGCATTATAATGCCCGACCCGCCTCAGGGAAAGCTGCGGGATGCATGGATTGGGGGGATCGGCTACACTTCAGACCATGAAAATCCTGCTGAAAATCATTGCTGTCTTCCTGTTGATCGTGCTGCTCGCTGGTGCGGGACTCGTCTATTACGTCCGCAATGCGGACTATCGCACGCAAATCGAAGAAGCCGTTGCGGAAGCAACGGGCTTCGAACTGATCATCGGTGGCGAACTCGATCTCAGCTTCCTGCCCAATCTGGGTTTTACGCTGGGCGATGTGCGTCTGCGCAATCCGGCTCTGAACCAGGAATTGCTGTCGACCTCGAGAATGGTCCTGCAGGTCGATTTCAGGGAACTCATCAACGGTCGCGTGCAGGTGCGCGAACTCCTGGCGAGCAACTTTCATGTTAACTACTTCGTAAACAGTTCAGGAGTGAGTAACTGGGATTCAACAGCCAATAATTCCAGCAGCAGCGACTCGGAAAGCAACTCCGACGGTGCGACGGACTTCGATTTGATCACAGTTGATCAGATCACCATTGAAAATACATCGATCGATTATCAGGACATTGGTAGTGGCACTCGCTACCAGATCGACAATTTCAATCTGATCAGCAGAGACACCAACCTGGCAGGCCGCCCATTCGACCTGGAGATCAATTTCGATTTCGAGAACAATGGCATGAGCGCCGCCATTCCGATGAGCCTGCGCAGCAACATTATCGTTGATCTGGGGCGCGGCAATCTGAACTTCAACAATCTCGCTTTGAGCGTCACTCCCATGCTGCTGCAGGGAGAGCTGAGCGTTGCCAATCTGAACAGCAATCCTCAGTTCAATGGCAATCTACACGCCGATCCGTTTGATCTACGCGGACTGTTGCAGACCTTTGCCATTCTGCCCGAAGCGGAGTCGCTGGCGACACCCAATCTCGCCAGCGAACAACTCGCCTCATTTCAGGCCCAATTCAGTGGCAATGCAAACGAAGCCACCCTTCCCTCACTGACATTCACTCTGGGAGAGACCAGCATTGAGGCCAACGGCAGTGTGCGCTTCGCCAATCAGCTGGGTCAGACCAACGTAAGCTATTCAATAACAGGTGGTGACATCGACCTTACCCCATTTCTCGCTGGCACTGAGGAAATCGATGCTAGTGAGGCAGAGACAGATACCGGTACAGAGCCAAGTGAAGCGCCAGGCCAGGCACCCGACACCGCACTGCCGATCGAGGCCTTGCGAGCAACCAATTTACTTGGCTCGATATCACTCTCCTCGATTACGCTCAACGAAATGCGATTCGACGACATCAACCTCTACACCAACATCGAAAACGGTGTGCTCGACCTGGAGCTCACACCCGTCAGTGCATTTGATGGCTCGCTGCAGGGGCTGGTCAGGCTCGACGGCAGCGGCCCAACCGCCGCACTCGCATCACAGTTTTCAGTAAACTCGCTCAATCTGGTGCAACTGGCCCCATCAGTTTCACGATTCAACTCGGTAACTGGCAATCTCAATGTAGAAACCAATCACACAGCCAGTGGCAATACAGTGAACGGTCTTCTCGACAGCCTGTCCGGCTCCACCACATTTACCATTACCGACAACTCCGTGGACATCGGCCTGATCAAACAGGTCTTCACGGCAATCGCTGCGCTGAGTCCCAACGGCGAGGCAATCCAGCAATGGCCAGATGTGATTCGCTTCTCGGAGATGGGCGGCTATCTGGTCTTCGATCAGGGCATCGCAGAAAATCAGCAGCTGAAACTGCGCATGGACAATTTCGATATCTCCGGCTCCGGTGGGCTCGACCTCGCAGCGGGCTCCTTTGACTACGATCTGCTGTTTACTGTGCTCGGTGCACCTTTCACGCAAACCATTCCCATCAATTCGCTCTACCATGATGTGTCCTGGCCGGTGGACTGCAGCGCTAACTTCAGCGACGAAGTGAGTCAGTATTGCGGACCCGACTTTACGCAAGTACGTCAGATCTTTGGCCAGATAGGCAGCAACGCGGTGCGTAGCCGCTTGCAGGAAGTCATTTCGGATCAAGTGCCTGAAGATATTCAGGATGCTGCTCGCGGGCTCCTGAACAATCTGTTTAATGGTCAGTAAGCACCCCCTGAATGACTGCAGCGCCCAGCTCCTCAGCTAGTCAATTCGCCGGCCGCGTCCTGGACTGGTTCGATCAGCATGGGCGCAAAAATCTGCCCTGGCAGCAAGCCGTCACTCCCTATCGTGTCTGGGTGTCAGAAATCATGTTGCAGCAGACCCAGGTCGCGACAGTAATCCCTTATTTCCAGCGCTTTATGGAGCGCTTTCCCGATGTCGGCGCATTGGCCGCTGCGCCGGAAGATCACGTGCTGCATTTGTGGACGGGGCTTGGCTACTATGCCCGCGCCAGAAACCTGCACAAGACTGCACAGCGAGTGCAATCAGAGTTCGGTGGTGAGTTCCCGGCGTCAGTAGGCCAGCTCGAAGCCTTGCCGGGAATTGGCCGCTCAACAGCGGGAGCTATCGCGGCGCTTGCCCTGAATGTGCGCGCCCCGATTCTGGACGGCAATGTGAAGCGCGTGCTCACACGCTACCACGCAATAGCGGGCTGGCCAGAGCAGGCGCAGGTAAAGCGCCAACTCTGGGAAGTCGCAGAGCAGCTTACGCCGAGGGGGCGCGTAGCCGACTATACCCAGGCCATGATGGATCTGGGCGCCACAGTCTGCATCCGCAGCAAACCGCTCTGTGCCGCCTGTCCGCTGGCGAATGACTGTCTGGCTCACAGACAAAACAGGATCAGCAGCTACCCGGGCAAGAAACCGGCAAAGAAGCTGCCAGTAAGAACAACCACCATGCTGCTTATAACAGACGCCAGCAATCGCGTGCTTCTGGAGAAGCGCCCACCAGAAGGCATCTGGGGCTCTCTCTATTCTCTACCCGAGGCAGACGGCCATTCGACACCGGCAGTACAAGCAGCGCTCCCGGCGGAAGTCTCCCTGTGCCCCAGACACACGCAGCTGCCCACCCTACGCCATACCTTTTCACACTACCACCTGGACATCAGCCCGGTTCGCTACAGCACACTCAAGCAGACCGATTCAGTAGCTGAATCCGGCCGCTGGCTCTGGTACCCTCTCGATCATTCACTAGAGGTCGGCCTCGCAGCTCCCGTCAAGAAGCTGCTCAACACACTGGCCGACGATCCGAGCTGACGAGACAAGAAAGGACAACAGACGAACATGAGCCGCAAGGTACACTGCCGCAAATACAACAAGGAACTCCCCGGACTACTGGTTCCGCCCTATCCCGGCGAGAAAGGCAAGGAAATCTACGAGACCGTCTCGCAGCAGGCCTGGCAGGAATGGCAGTCCCAGCAAACCATGCTGATCAACGAGAAGCAGCTCAACATGATGGATCCGGAAGCCCGTAAGTACCTGATGGCAGAGATGGAAAAGTTCCTCGCCAACGAAGACCACGACCAGGCAGAAGGCTACGTCCCACCGTCCGAGTAATTCCCGCGCGATCTCTTGACTAATACGGGCTGTACGGGTTTAATACGCGGCTCGCGAAAAGTGGCGTTTCCCAAATCCAATCAGAGGGTTTGAGCGTCACGAGCGAAGTTGAGACGAGGCGTTGGATGAATCGATTGAGGGAACTTACTGTAGTAAGTGACCGAATGAGATATCGGCCAACAACGAAGTATCAGCGAGCGCAGTAGCTCAAAAATGCCCAGGTAGCTCAGTCGGTAGAGCAGGGGACTGAAAATCCCCGTGTCGGTGGTTCGATTCCGCCCCTGGGCACCACGTATACAAAACCTCGCATAGCGGGGTTTTTTTATGCGCGGAGATCGGGGGTGGATGAGAACCATCGCGGTTCGAAAGCTGCGTCAGCAGCGCAGACGGCGGAACGCCGCCCGTAGGGGCCAAACAGCCCTAAGGCTGTTTGGATCATTCCGCCCCTGGGCACCATTTCCATATTTCGACATTGTCGGTGGTTCGAACTCCGTCCTCTATAGGGCACCATCTAACTCAATGTCTCCCAGCCTGGCATCACCGTCAGAAAACTTTCTTCATCAGAAAAAATCAAACCTCGTGGTTTGAAACATTCGAACGTGCATGCGCTCGAGTTGTGCCCAATTTGCGGCTGTCCAAATTTGTCCGTCCCTGCACACCATCGTTTTCAGCAAATCTGAATTGCGTTACTCTGAATCCATTTATCGTTCTTATTTCTTTTGCACCGGCTCCCGTGGAAATTCAGAATCTTATTGCTTTCATTGATATCTTCGCGTCAGTCTCATTTGCCGCGACTGGGGCGCTGGTTGCGTCCCGCAAGGGCCTGGATATTCTCGGTTTTATGTGGCTCGCTGTGCTCACAGGTGTCGGTGGTGGCACAGTGCGCGATCTCGTACTGGGAGCACCGGTATTCTGGGTTGTCAGCCCCAATTACCTGGCCACTTGTTTGATTACTGCGATAGTTGTCTATCTGGCAGCCCCTCGCATTGAATCTCGATATACCCTGTTACTCTGGTTCGATGCCTTGGGTCTTGCTTTTGTCACGGTAGCAGGCACAGCAAAAGCGCTTGAATATGGCACGAGCGCACTCGTTGCTGTAGTCATGGGTGTTGTTACCGCCTCTGTCGGTGGGATAATCCGTGATCTGGTAGGCCATGAGCCCTCCATCATTCTGAAACGCGAAATCTACGTTACTGCGGCAGCATCCGGCGCCTGCGTTTTTGTATTCACCAATTCTCTGAACTCTGCCTGGCTTAGCCCAACTATTGCTGGCTTCCTGATTACTTTCATTGTTCGCGGCCTGGCGATTGCTTTTGAATGGCAGATGCCCGGCTATCGTCGGCCAGCGCAAAATGCAGACACTTCAGAAGTATCTCAATCTGAATAGGAATCCGGCGACAGAGCACGATTTGCCAGAAATGCTTAGCCACAAATCGTCTCAATCATTCCAAAATTGTGGCAAAAAAGAGGCAATCTGATTTCCACCATTGACCATCTCGTCACTTAGACATAGTCTGCGACGCAAGCTCCAATTCCTTGCCTGCATCCTTTAAGGAGACGCAATGAAAATCCGTTTTCTAATTCTCGGACTAGTTATTGCTTCTGCCCTACCTCTTCTTTCGGTTAATGCCCAATCTACATCGCAATCCGCTGGCGCATTCAGCACATACGTCTGCCAGTTTCATGCGACCGCGTACTATCGTAGTCAAGCCGATTCAGAGCTTTCTCCGAGCACTTCGGAATTTCTCGGCTTGATTCAGAAATCTGAAAGCCTCGAACGCCAACTGATACAAACAGAGTTCACTAACGAGAACTGGTCACCTGAGCAAGCCGAAATATTGTTGGATTTGGCTCGCACTCGACTCGCTTTGGGCGACAACGAAGGCGCGAGACGCTTATATGAAGACGCACTGCTCAACATACGCGTCAATACGGGAATTTATGCTCTGGGCCAGATTCCAATCATTCTGGAATTGATGAATTCCTATATGGTTGTAGATATCGACTTCACAGATAGATTAGGAGATCGAGCCCTCTTCCTGATGGAGAAAGCGTATACCGAAGAGAGAGATATTCCAGAACTTATTAGCGGCCTGAACAACCTTTTGAATATACGTTTAAGCGCAGCAGGGATTCGGGAAATCCCCGCCACAGTGACCGTCCCGCCTGGAGCCGAAATTGTGTTTACAACTCAGAAAGCAGAATCTCCACACCTGATCAAGACGCGAGACTTAGGCACAAGAATCATAGAGTTGACTAAAAGAATTGATCAGATTGAAGACGATCAGTTGCGAGAACAAGTAATGCGGGACATGGAATTCGTTGCGCAAGGAGGCGATAGCTTTTTTACAGGATATGACGATTTGGGAAGGGCGCTGGAGACAGCGGCTGCGGGTGTGGATCAGGTCTCGACGAACACTGGAGCCATTCTAAGTCAGGTTCAGCACCTTCTCCGATCCGTCGCTAATGAGGCTAATGAGAAAGATGAATCCCTCAATCAAGCGAAGCAACTTCTCGACCAGCTCTTTAGCCACTTCGAAACCTTAACCGATATCGACAAGGCTGCGGCGCTGGATTTTAAGTCCGATTATCACCTCACAGTGAACGACGTCCCGGCCGCAATACGTGCCAACGAAGAGCTATTGGGGATCAATGTCCTGCGGCCAGATTACCAGCTAAGAGCCCTACACACGTTGGGCCAGATGTATGAAGACCAGCAACAGTGGCAGAATTCGATCGAGACTTACAATTGTTGGAGACAACTCTCTACTGTAGAAGACCCCAGAGTCTATCTCGGTCTGGCGCATGCTTATCAAATGATCGGCGAAATCAACATCGCGATACGGCACCTGCTCTGGTACATAGCTGCGGTAGAAGGAGAAGGAGAAGGAGAAGGAGAAGGAGAAGGAGAAGTTGTTGATCTACGTCAGTATTTGGCACTTCGGGACATGTTGTATCAAGTCAATGATTTGCAGTCGGCCAAAAGCATTGAAGACTTACTTGCTCGCAGAGGCTATGAATTCCGGGAGTAAGCAAGAACTAGGGGACAGACCACGATTTAAATATTCCGCGAGCAAGTAGCAACAAGCAATCGTGGCCTGCCCTCTACTTTTCTCCAGTCGAAATCCATAGCACACTTCTTGGCGCACTCCAAGTTCGTGCTTGCAAAGCGTTTATCTATCTGAATTTATAGCCGACACGACTGCTGAAATCCCCGTGTCGGTAATTAAATTCCGCCCCTGGGCACTACCTCCCTTACACGCACTGCCACCATCAGCGACGCGTATACAGCCTCTGTTCACAACAGCATCTGTTGTGGGGTTCAACCGAAGGCGTACCGAAACAACCTGCCCCTTTGATTTTCTTAAGTTGTTAAATTATGAGTGTCCCTCGGATTTAGTGTCCCTCGGAATTAGTGTCACTCGGATTTTCTCGGATTCTTAACGATCTGTTCCAGCATCTCCTGATCTCATTATTGAACCGAGCCCACCAAGGCTGGAAGCGAGGTTGCAATTGGAGCAGACTGAGTTCTGGCCTGGGTAACTTTCACTCGTAGCGCAGGGCCGCCACCGGATTGCGTCTCGCCACCAGCCAGGCGTGGGTGAACACCGTTCCTATGGCGAGCAGCAGCGTGATCAGCGCCGCCAGGACGAACACAGAGACGCCGAGCTCAATGTGGCTGGCGAAGCCATTGAGCCAGCGATTGAGGATGTAGTAGGCCGCCGGCCAGGCGAGCAGGTTGGAGATGACGACCGGTTTGGAGAACTGCAGCAGCAGCATGGCGATGATTTGCGCGCGAGTGCCACCGAGCACCTTCCTGATGCCTATCTCCTTGGTGCGCTTCTCGGCGATATAGCCGGCCAGCCCGACCAGGCCCAGAATGGCAATGACGATGGCTATACCGGAGTAAACTGCCAGCAGCTGCGACTGCCGAGACAGGTCGTCATACATCTGGTTGATAGACTGATCGAGAAACTGCCTGTTAAGCGGGCCGGTGTTATCCATCTCCTCCCACAATGTGTCGAGTTGATCGACTGTATTCAGTAGCGAGGCCGCCTCAATCTTCAGGCCGATGAAGTTTGTTATACCAGGCTGCACATAGAATGCGGCGGCTGGAATTTCGTTGCGGATATTGCCCACCTGAAAATCTTCAAGCACGCCGATGATTTCGGCGTCATGAGGTGGCGTGAAGACGTTGGGCAACTGAAACACATGTCCCCACTCCACCAATGAACCGACGGCGTCCTCTGGATTCTCGAAACCGAGCGCTCTTACCAAAGTCTCATTGACGATGATGGATTGTGGAATCACCCACTCGTTGTTCGCGGGCGTCAGGTCACCCGCTCGCTCACGCACAAAGAAGCGCCCAGCCAGCAACTCATAATCGAACAGCTGCAAGAAATCAAAATCGACGGGCACGTAGCTGACATTGGTCTGCCGTATCTGGGTCTCGTCGTCGGACGTGATGCTACGTTCCATCGAAGTCCCCCAGCCCATGCCGAACTGTGGGATCTGCGTCGCGCAGCCACTTCCTGTCACACCAGGCAGGGAATCGACGCGTTGCATGATGGCATCGTCACAGCCCTGCGAATTGATCAACACGATCGGATCGTCGATCAGCGCGAGCGAGCTGTTGATGCCAAACTGCGCCTGACTGTGGATCGTCCAGGCACTGATCAACAGGCCGGTGAGCAACGCGAACTGGCACATGCTTAGCACCGCACGCAGGCGCACGCTGTTGGTGGAAGGCTTGCGCGCCTGGAACAGAGACAGCGGCGAAAAGCGCGACAGCACGAAGGCGGGATAGAGTCCCGCCGCTAGAATCGTCAGCAGCAGTATTGCGAGCGCAATGAGTAGATTGTTGGTGGTCAACAGGCTCGCGAAGGCTATCTCCCTCTCCAGATAGGCGTTCAATGGCGCCAGCAGCAAATAAGCACTGATGCCCGCGATGGCGGCACTCAGACTCACATATAAGGCAGACTCGGTCATGAACTGCTGGATCAGGGAGACAGGGCTTGCGCCGAGCGTCTTGCGGATGGCGATCTCGGGAGCGCGCCGGTTGGCGCGCGCGGTCATCAGATTCACATAGTTGATTACTGCAGTGCCCAGAATCAAAAGGGCGATGACAATGACCGTGTATACCGTGCGTAGCTCGCCGCGCTCCACCGTAGCATCGGGCGTGGTGAGGTGGATGTCCTTGAGGGGAATGAACTCGAGTCCATAGATCTCGCTGTTCTTCAACCCCTCGTCCATGGGCAGGTGACGATCCAGCATGGCAGGCAGCTGCGCGACCATTGCATCGACCGATTCATGCGCCGGCACTCGCACAAAGGTCTGGCTCGCCCAGAGTTTGGAGCCAAAGTACTGACCGATGGGATTGCGATCCTGTTCAGCTAGCGGGGAATCGACGGCATGGCCCGGGGAGAATATCTGCGAGGTGAGCACTGTGTTACTCGGGTGGTCGGCGATCACGGCGGAGACGCGCATGGAAATCTCGTCATCGAACACCAAGACCTGCCCCAGCGCGCTTTCTTCGCCGAAGTACTTCTCGGCGATCTCGGCTGTTATGACGATGGAGTTCGTCTCATCGATCGCGCCTTCGAGGCTGCCCTCCAGCACCGGAAACTGAAAGATGTCGAACACAGAGCTGTCTGACCAGGTAATAATCTCATTGAAGCGCTGGTCGGGCGCGTCCGGATTGATCACCACCGAGTTGGAATTGAACAGACGCGCCATACTCTCGATCTGGGGAAAGTCGGTGCGCAGCCAGAGACCAAGTTCGGATGGCGCGGTAGCCGCACGATTCAGTGACTGCAGGGAATGTGGCGAGACGCGATACACGTCCTCGTAGCCCGGCAACCAGCTCTCGTAGCTCAGCTCGTCGTTGACATAAAGCCCGATCAGGATCACTGCGCAGAAGCCGAGACAGAGCCCTGACACGCTAAGGCTGGCGTAATGCAGATTGTGGCTGGCGCTGCGCAACGCCAGCTTAAGAAAATAGATCATCGGTCCCCGCCCTCGCCTCGATCGAATTTCGCTAGAACTTATTGAGTGAAACGATCCTAACAGCGGAATGTTTGATAAGTGATCCAGAATTTATCCGGAAGGGCTAACCTCAGGCCGTCTGCTACTTCCGAGCGGATTCGCAAAGCAAATCCTGCATAGAGAGTTCTCTCGAACATAGGGGACACACCACGATTTACTTCTATTCTGTAACGAGAGAGAAGCGAAGCTCTGAGCTGGTACCGATGATTTTGAGACCGCGTGCGAAGCGATGAAGAGAAAAGCGAAGCGCTTCGTGGTGACATGCAGGCCCGATGGCGCCCTTGCCTGGGTCTGTAAGCGGTGTGATCGCTGCCAAAGCAAGCCATAGCAACGGTGCTGGAGAAATGTTCGCCGGTGTGTTCGTGTCCGGGAGCGCCCACGGGCATTCAATGGAGTTTGCCGACAAACCCGCCAGTCGGGAAGTGCCAGAGGTGGTTACGAACGGGCCATTGCTGGCACCGGAGCGGCATCAGGCGCCATTGGCCGAGGTGGTCAGTAAACTGGGTCAATGCTCGAAGACTGACAAACTCCGTAAAATCCCCGCGCTGGCGGTTCGAAACGAAGCGTACGCCATTCCGCAGAGGTGCCGGTGATTGCTCACTAGCGCAGCTCAACGTATTGCCGATATCCGCAGCAATTCCCGTCTTTCATTACTAACCTATTTATTGGTAGTCCCATTCCCCGATTCATCAATGCAGCACTGTATAATGGCCCTGGACCCGAATACTCCACCGCTCTCGCATTCAACCACGCGCCCCGGCCATGATCCCTTCAACCCTACTAAGCCAACTCGATTTACTAATCCGCATGATGGTGATTGGGCAGCTATTGCTGATCGGCGGATTACTACTACGTGAACGGGCATCCAGACTTCGACACCTTGTACTGGCCTGTGGACTGAGCATCGCCGGCCTTGTGCTGTTAACGGCGCCAATTCCTGATGAGCAGTATGGCCTGATCCGCAATGTGCTATTGCTACTGACTGACGCCTTTGCCTTCATTTTCTGGCTACTGATCCACCAGCTATTTGAAGACGACTTTAATCCCGGTAAGTGGCCAGGTCCGCTTAAGGGGCTGCTCGGCATACTGGCATTGGTTTACTTCTATGCACTGGGTATTCAGGCTGGCGATAGCATCCTGCACGATCTAATACATGCGGTGGGTCTGGGATTGATCCTCCATGCTGGTTTTATCGCCTTTCGCGGCTTTGCTGATGACCTGTTGGATACACGACGCAGAGCCCGCATCATGGTGGTGCTCGGCATTACACTCTACAGCACGGTATTGATGATATTTGAGTTTGCTGACGAACGATATCGCAATACTGCCGCGTTCGGCATGGCAAACGCGGCGTTCTTGCTCCTGGTCACAACCATAGCGGTGTCTCGCCTGTACCGCTTGCGCTACGAACCCGGCAAACTCACTCAAGAAGGCGGCGTGATGAGGCTGGAAGACAAAATGAGACCAGCTTTTGGCGAAAGTCCGTTCAAGCCGAGCAATTCGCAGTTCGAGCTACAACCAGCAGACACGCGCCTGTCGGAAGCACTCGATGCCTTTATTGCTAAATCCGGTTATCACGAAAACGGTTTAACAATTTCAAAAGTAGCACGGCATCTGAATTGCCCGGAACATCGCCTGCGCCGGGTAATCAATCAAACCCGCGGCTACCGTAATTTCAACAGCATGCTGAATGACCTGCGCGTGAATGATGCCCGTAATCGCCTTTTGGATACAGCCTATGCTGACAAACCTATATTGAGCATTGCGCTGGAATTAGGCTACGACTCCATCGGCCCGTTTAACCGGGCTTTCAAAGCCGCCACAGATCAGACTCCAGGCGAATTCCGACGCAATATTCAGAATCGGCGTTAATTTTTCATAATCGGCAAGACCTCCCGACACGCTCTCAAGCAGACTCCGTATGGCGATTGATACTGGAGGAATATTTATGTCTGTACGAAGAGTTGCTGGTGGGCTTGGCTTGCTGATGATGATGCTTCTCGCTTACTTGTTGTGGCCAGTATACGGCTTTATCAGCGAGGACACTCCCTGGATGCGCAAGCCTTGGGCGTGGCAAGTAGTGCCTGCGGCGACCAGTTGCCAGACCGCGGTTGCCGAATCGGCGAAGCTGCCATTGTTCGAACAGGCTTGTTCTCTGTTGAAGACACGTCAGGCTGCTATTCATACTCCATCGCTTTCCGCTGCTGTGGCGATAGATGGTGAATTAGTCTGGAGTGCCGCAACGGGCTGGTCCGATCTGGCGTCGAATAAACTCGCCACACCGCAAACGCTATATCGCATCGGCTCCACATCCAAACCAGTGACCGGCACATTACTGGCGCGCATGGTAGCAAACAACGATGTCGCTTTGGATACGCCAGTCGGCAACTATGCACACGACCTGCCCAATCCCGACTGGTCACAACTGACATTGCGACAACTGGCTTCCCACATGGCCGGGATACCCGAGTACAGTACTAACGAAGACTGGGCAGGACTCTATCAAACGGGCGCACTACGCAGGCACCACACTAACGTTACGGAAAGTCTCGAGCTGTTTGACGGTAGTCCATTGCGCTATCAACCGGGCAGCAAGTTCGAGTATTCCTCATTCGATACCTTGATCATCGCTGCTGTCTTGCAACGTGTTGCTGGGGAACCCTTCGCTGAATTAATAAGACAGCAAGTAACCTCGCCATTGGGATTATCCTCTCCCGTACCAGATGCGGAAAATCCGCAGCGTGCCACGTTCTATCAACAGAACGGCAATCTTGTGCAGCCATGGCGCAGCGTTGATCTAAGCAACAAACTGGCCGGTGGAGGTTTCATGTCGAGGCCGGCAGATCTAGCCATGCTCGGTAGTGCGTGGTTGATCAAGGATTTTATCAATGAAGCCACACGAGAGACGTTCTGGACACCACAAAAGCTGCACAACGGAGAGGTTAATGAACAATCTTATGCCCTGACCTGGCGCTGGCAAAAGGACGGTAGCTACGCCCATCACGGCGGCGTGTCCAAGGGTTCGATGGCGTGGTTGGCAGTTTATCCTGAACAGTCACTGGTCATAGCCATGGCGATGAACACGACCTTGCCAGAGTTTACGGACTTTTCATCCTTGCAGACTGAATTGCTGGCATTGTTCTCGCAAACTAAATAAAAGGAAAACTGGTATACTCACAACTCAACCACTTCATCCTCGGCATCGGGATTGCGAATATCTGAGTTACTCACTTTTAGTGCGGCACTCCGGGCCGCACTCGATCAAGTGATAGCCGCCGCCCAGGAATTGCTTTTCCACTCCGATCTTTTTGATCTAATAGGGGCAGATAGGGGGCATGATGAATCTATCTGGATACTTAAATAGGCTTGTCCTCCCCACTGGATTAGTCGCGTTTTCGACGCTCACGTTTTCACACGCGAATCTCGCTATTGCCGCAGACTCTGCATTATCTCCGTCTCAAAAACCTGAAACTGCGGTCGAAGCCAGCAATCGAATTGCTGCTGAAATTACTACCATCCAACAAGAAATTGAATCTGCTGAATCAGTGCACGGCCCCCTTCATCTGGAGGTACTAGAGCCATTGCAGCGAATGATCACTCTGCAAACAGGCTTGGAGAATTACGAAGAAGTTGACCTGCTAATTGAGAGATACCTACAGCTTACACGTATCAACCAAAACCTGTCTTCATTCGGCCAACTTTCAGCATTGGCCGATCAAATATCAAACGACATCGAACTTGAAAATTGGGAATCTATAAATAACAGATTCCAGTTTATGACCTGGATATTCTCTCAGCATTCCAATTTCGATACTGAGGATTTACTTAGTGTGTTGGACGAGTTTGCGGCATGGAATCTTGCGGCGATATATATAGATCACCCGGAGTTACGCGATGATCATTTTATGGCTTACAGGGCAGTAATTGAGAACGCAGTAGAATTCGCCGAGCGAGAATACGGTATAAACAATACTCGTTATGTTTCCTGGTTGTATCGTGAAGCATTAATGGAGTATAGAGGAGAGACAATCCAGAGGACCGGAGATGAATTACGAGTAGGACCTGCCGCTGGATCGTTTGAAAATGCACTGGTTGCCATAGAGAAAATTCGAGAGATTGTTGATCAGTTCGACAGTCCCGAAGCGACCGGACTCGCGTTGGTGTATGAGGCAGATTTCATAAGAATAGCGAATTCCCTCGAACGTAATAAGTACTTTGGTTCCAGTGAAAGAATATATAGAGATGCAATTGAATCATTCCAAGAAGCTGGCATATCAGAGGACAAGATTGCACAGTTTTTTAGTCAGCCAGCCATACTCCCCTATAAAAAATTTCATACTTCAATTGATGCCGCAATGGAGGATCAATTGCCAATTGAAGTTGCAAATATATTTGGAAAAAACGAGATGCTGAACTCCGATGAGGCATTGGAATTCACAGCCTGGAATGAGTCATTGCAGTTTACCAGGAGACCAGAGAGAACAAGTTTATTCACCGCGCTTGACACTGAACTATATTCCGTACTCTTGGAAGTAAACCTCGATAAACAAGGAAATGCCAGAACTATAGAAGGCATACTTTCTGTCCCGGATAGTGGGAAATGGCAAGCCTATGCCAGAGATGCTGTTGAGAAATTTACTTTTAGACCTAACCCCACTGCAAACAGGTGGAGATCAGAATCCAGGAAATTCCTGTTGTTGTATCAATTTACGCCGTAGATTTACTCTCTTTGGAATTACAATTGAATTCAACTTGGTCAGAATCAACTGCGACTCAAGAAATTACTAAGCAGCTTAGGGTTTCTTTTTGGGTCCATTCAAAACGCACTTCTTAGCACACCTCGATACCGTAGTTGCAGCAGGTTGATCGAATAGAAGAATCGATGAACGCGTCTACTGAAAATCCCCGTGTCGGTGGTTCGATTTCGCCCCTCGGCCAACATTGCCCCCAACACCTGATTAGAGTAGCTCTACCCGATTAACAGGGAGGGATGCCCGTTATTCAACTACCCAGCCAAGAATGGAAATCCTACAGGATTGAGCTCCAGCAAAGATTCGAACTATCTCCGCTACTCGGGTAGTGACACTATCCAATCTCTCGCTTCATCAACGCAATTGAAAATTGTGTCTTTGCTGTAGACCTCAGCAAACACTTGATACTGTCTACTGATCCCGAACTGCCGAGGGCAATTAATAACAAGTGCTGTTTTCCAGGACCGCCCCTTTAGTACGGGCAATACGATTGAGTTTACTAAGTGTTGCAGTTGGCTACCTGTAAATACAATATCTGATTCTCGGAGGTCTACAACCGTCCTGCGGATAGCCAGGACTTCTGGGTCGTCAAGATATCGGCTCCAATATTCAGCCAAGTCGTTTATATCAACTTTCCCTGTCCAGGTTTCGTCTATCACACAGTTATGGTGATCTATTGAATAGATGATTGGCATTACTATGAACTTTACTTGCTTAATTTGCAGTTGCAATTCGCTGGAAAAAGGGTGGCGGGCTTAACTACAAAGCATCCTTCAGCTGAATGCGTGATAGACACTCGTGGTTGACGATTCGGTACCAGTGCTAAAGCCATTCCAATTGACTGATTGGCGCTTTATGCACTTATTGGGGGATTAGCGCCTGATCGAAACCATGTCGCCGCCAGTTGCTACCAAATAAAGCGGCGGATTTTAAGCTGAATCACCGCTGGATTACCAGACCGTTCACCGCTGTCCTACAGATCCTGATTGATCTTTCGCGACCAAGCACGCCTGCGGACTCCAGTCAGAGCTGCTTGTTATCTCGCCCCATTTATCTGCCTTCTATCTCAAGACCTTCAAGATTGGCTGGGATATTCCCGCCAATTGACACAGAGTGCGTTCTACCTATACTCAAAAAGCCACTTCAACTGCCTCGAGGTGTTCCATGTCATTTCGCAATCCAATCCTTTCTACATTCGCGGTACTCGCACTTTCTTCCTTTATTGTTCCCCAGCAATCCGCTGCACAGAACTCCACGAATCCGTATGCCATCGTCGAAGGCTGGGCGAAGCTGCCGGGCGGAAGGGTAATGGGCGCAGTCGGCAAGGCGAAGGTCGACCCGGACGGACGCCATATCTGGGCCATTATCCGTTGCGATGCGGGGCCTGACCTGTTCGGCTCAGAGTGCGTTGATTCAGATCTGGATCCCGTCCTGAAGTTCGACCCCGAGGGTAACGTGGTGGAATCCTTCGGTAGCGGCATGTTCATCTGGCCCCATGGTATTGATGTCGACGCGGACGGCAACGTCTGGGTGACTGACGCCGTAAGTGATAACAATATTCCTGCGGGTGACAATCGCGGTCATCACGTCATCAAATTCAGCGCTACAGGCGACGTGCTAATGACTCTCGGCACGCCTGGTGAACAGGGTAACGGCCCGAACCATTTCACGTCCCCGAGTGATGTGGCGATCGCGTCCAATGGCGACGTGTTCATCGCGGACGGCCACAATGCGAGTGGCAACAATCGGGTGGTCAAATACAACAGCCGTGGCGAGTTTCTCATGTCCTGGGGAGAGACCGGCTACGCCCCGGGACAGTTCCGTGCCCTGCATGCCATCGCAATCGATCCGGATGGCCGAGTGTTTGTGGGGGACCGCAGCAACAGCCGGATTCAGATCTTCGATCAGGAAGGCAACCATTCGGCCACCTGGACCCAGTTCGGGCGCCCGAGTGGTATCGCCTTTGACGACCAGGGGCGTATCTATGTCGCGGACTCCGAGTCAGACAACGTACAGAACCCTGGGTATGAAATGGGTATTCGCATCGGCGAGGCCGAGACCGGGTGGGTAAAGGAGTTTATTCGCTTCCCATGGGCGAATCCCAACATACTGCCAGGCAATGGAGCGGAGTTCGTCACCGTCGATAGTGAAGGAAATATTTACGGCGGAGAGCCCGTACCCAACCCGCATATTAATGAGCGAACACTCAGGAAATATATACGAGTGCGCCCCTGAGGAGATGGCGTACAGAATCGACTGGCCAGGATTTTCCTGTCTCGACAACTCCGAACACCTGATTAGCATGCATGACGATCTGATACGCCAGCTGTGCAAACTTGCTGCGCATTGAATTAGCAAACGAATCACAAGTACGAGGACAGCCAGATGAAGAAGACCATGAAATTCGGTGTCATTGGCCTGCTTGTTTTGTTGCTGGCCTCACTGCTTTCGTTTCGAGTATTCGGTCTGCATCCGCAGGACTTTCGGCCTGGACTTTGGCTGACCGGAGAACTCGTCACGGAGCCGGTCACAGATTGGTCTTTCACAGACGATGTAGGCGAAATTTTTGTACAAACCAACACCCGAATAGGAATACCGCACTCGGTAACGACTTACTGCATCACTTACGAAGGCAGTTTTTATTTGTTCTCTTCCTACTATGGCGGCGGCACCTTTCCGGACGATAGAGCCTGGAATAGAAATGTGATGCGAGATCCCAGAGTAAGGCTCAAGATCGGTGATTTTCTCTACGACCAGCAACTCTCGTACGTGAGCGATGATGAGATTAGAAACGGCATTCTCGTCGCGTGGTTAGAGAAGTATGAAGGCTGGACAAGCGCAGGCATTGAGAACTTTTATGTGTTTCGGGTTGACGAAAGAACTCTGTAGAAAGGCCGCGCTACAAATACAAAAGCTGGAGCAACTTGTCCTGGCGTAACTGGAGCTGTGTTTGATACGGAGCTTTATGAGTGGACGACGCAGTGGGTGAAAGAAAACTGGTCGTTTGTAGAAGTAGCCTACCCAGGTCGATCCATCGAATGGACCGCCTGGGATCAGCTTTAACCTATTCGCTACAAACTTTTGAGGCGTTTGTCGGAATAGAAGGCCAGCATGAGTTGGTCCTTGATGGAAAGGCGAACGCCCTTGCCTGCACCTGCGGGTCCCACTTCGGCGTCGCCGCAGTAAGTGCCGAAGACGCGGTCCCAGAAAATAATGTCACAACCGTAGTTGGAGTCAGCCTGACGGCGCTCCAGTGCATGGTGGCAATGGTGCTGCTGCGCGGTAGCAAAGAACCAGTCCCACACAGGCATCGAAACCATCGGCAGGTTGGCATGGTTGAACTTGCCGTTCCACATCCCGAAGGCTGCTGAAACGATGAAGACTTCATCGCTAGCCCCCATCAGGGCAAGAGCCATTGGAGTGCCAAGGCCAAGCGCCAGGTATTCGAACGGATGGGTACGGTTGCCGCGCATGGCACTCATCTTGGTCAGGTGATGATGCGTCGCGTGCATACGCCACCAGAACAGTGACTCGTGCTGAATCCGATGCAGCCAGTAGTAGAAGAAGCTGGAAACGAAGCGGATACACAGCGCGGCGGCTATTAGACCGAGCACTGTAGTGGGTTGAAATTCGATCTGCAGCGGAGACATATCACGCAGAGCCAGAAAGCCTTCAGATACCGGCGTTCGATACAGATCGGAAATGATCGGCCCCCAAAGCAGACCACCAGAGGCCATCCAGAATACATCCTCTGCCATTTCGTCGGGCTTGAGTAGCCAGGATTTTTTCTTGGCCCAAAATCGTTCGGCGATCAGAAGCAAAGGCGTAGAGGAGACTGCAACAAGCAGTGTCCACACGCGGTAGTACTCCCCACCCCATTCGTTTACCAAAATGGCGGCAGCCAGAAGCATTGAGCCGAGCACCAGAAGCGGCTGGGGCAACGCCCAAAGAATTGCTTTCCTGTCCCATTTGACTTTGCTGCCTTCGGTGATGACCCCTTCTTCTGTGCGCACTATTGGCTTGCCTGAGGGGCCCGTCTTGGGAGATGAGCGGTCCACCGAGTCAAGCGGGTTAACCATATCTAGAGGGTTTATGGATTGATCAGTCATTACTGCTGCTCCTGAGCTATTTGGCTGATGGTTTAGGTGAATTGATTAGTCGTGAATTGCATTGCGAGTGATCTAACAGGCGTTCTTACTGCCACAGGTGCCAGTGGTTGCCCACTCAACTTCTCCGTCCTCGATCTCTGGGGTAAGAATATAGGTCACGCCATCCAGGTCCGACTCATCCGTCTTCCACGTCGCAATGATCTGGCCGTCGATGACGGAAATGCCGTGGGCCTCTTCAGAAACAAGCACTTCATCGGGCAACCCTGCTGCTCCGCTATCGAGAAATTCCATGTCTGCGGCGCTCCCGGATAACAGAGCAGCCTCTATCGTGTCCTGGATAGGCTCAACCATTTCGACCAGTTCGCCATAGCGAAACTCAAAGTTCAGATCTTCGTAACGGTCAACATTCCTCATCAGATAGATGACTACTAGTGCAACGATTACCCCCGCGAATGCGAGTCGGGCCAGTCGCTGCTGCTGGTCAGGCTGTGTTTCAGTTACGTCCATTGGGTGCTCGATTGAGTTGAAGTTTTCAGTTGATTCGGTCATTTGGAAAATTCGGTCATAGTGTTAGATGAAATAAGACTAGCTGATAAAAATCCTGCCTTAAGTGAAGAATTGGGCAACCCGCTACAATCGTTACATGAATAGCCTAGGACTTGTCTGTTGAGGAACTGCCCACTTTCTCGCCGACTCCGTCGCCGAGACCCAAAGCGCCCAACTGGGCAACGCCCCATGCCATCAGGATAACGACCAGCGCTCCGATGAGTTTGTTGTCACCCTCAAATTCCAGGTAGCCCCAAATGGGAATGCAGATCACGATCAATGCAAAACCCATAACCACCGGTGGAATTTCTTTCCCGGCAATTTTCACAGTACTTTCAAACTTGATCTTCTTTAACAGCAGATCAAATTTTTCAACCAGATTGTTCCAAGTTTCCATACCAGTCCCCGCCTCTTTTTGAGACAAACAGAATCAGAATGAACCGAATCTGTGCGCTTTGGCGCCACACAACGCCGAAAACATCCAGAAACAGTCAGATGTAGATTTATGGAGCAATTACTGTGCCTAGCTCAACCAGTGCTGTTTGCTGCCAGCACTCTTTGTACTTTCTGGTACTGCTCATGCGTAACAATGAAGCCTGAAGTCACATCGAAGACAGGCAACGCGCTCGTCTGAAAAACCGCATCACTTCAATAGTCTTTGCCTGATTTGCGCCTCTAAACGCGCTAGTCATACAAGGCGATAGTCGGTGAAATTTCTGCGCACGCCATGTGCAATTCAGACAGACTGGGGAAGTCCACAGTAGAGCTCGAAGGCATAGGCACTGAAGTCGAGAGCTCGAGCAAAAACGGCGCATGGGTGCGAAAGTTGCATGGTGATGTGCGCCTGCAATGGTGCAGGAAATCACAATCAGCAAAATTGGAATCCAGCTCGATGAAAAAACCCCAAACAGGAAACCGACAAAGTGGGCTCACAACCTCCGAGATGGTTGTCTATCCCATGATAGTAGTAGTGCTTATAGGAGTTGCCTTTGGTTTTTACCACAACTCCAGAATTGACGACGCAGTGTCCGCTGCCGTTGATCTCGGGCTGGAGCAGAAGGCAATTGTAGAAGAATACTTTGATACTTATGGCGAAATGCCGCAGTCAAAAGAGGACATCAACCTGCTCTCTTTCAATCCGGAAGGCATTCTCACCGGCATGGATTACCGGGCAGGCGAGTTGGGAGTACCTGCCGCCGACAAGTTGCGCACCGGAACACTCGTGGCCCTCGTCGATATGAAAGAATTCGGTGGAAGATTTGAAGACATTGAATCTGGCTTCCTGCTCATTGCGCGAGCCCAGGATGATGACACCATCAAATGGGACTGCGTAGCAGACGTAGTCACAGTAGACGCCTTGGGCAGACGCTACTTGCCAGAGACCTGTAGCAGCGCGGAAGACGACGAAGATGAGGAAGGGTATGGCGAGGGCGAAGAACTGTAAGAAGAGTAGAGGTGATATATACCCGACAATCGTCATTGGGAATTGCCCAGCCACTCTGGTAGCACGCCAATCAGGAACACGCTCAGGTGGATGATCACTCTGGAAGTTCGCACGCTCCAGATCGAGTATATAGGCCTAGTAAGGGAAGACTTCACCCACCAGTAATGCCGCTGCACCAACTGGAAATCCTCAAGTCGGTGGCTCGATGCTGGCCCCTGGAACCCTTTCTCTAAATCTTATTAGCACAGACAATAATGCGTAGATAGGTTCCCAGCTCAATTGCATCTTTTTCCAGGTGTGGTCGATGAAAAATCAAAGTACTCTTAGTTCTTTGATTGTGCACCTCCGTTTGCAATTCTATGTACCTATGGGCCAAATCACTTCACTCTTTGTACACAAGGTAGCAGGCATTGCTGAACCCAATGTCGATACATCCTCTCTGCTCGCATCTATTGGCATCGATCCCGATGCACCGATTGATCCCTCGGTTATGGTTAGTGATAGTGACTATTTCAGCTTCTTGGAGAAAATCGCGACAACTGAGCGATCCGGGTACACGTTGCCGTTGCGCGCGGGTAATTCGATGCGTAGCGACGATTATGGTGTCTTCGGCCTGGCCTGGAAAACCGCATCCAATCTACGGGCATCCTTTACAAGGGCAGAGCGATATTGGCGTGTAATGACCAGCGTTTCTGTCTATGCCGTCGAATCAACAGATGAGGGTTCGTTTGTTCATCTTCACCGCGAAGGTCCTCGCAAACTGGGGATGCGGCTATCAAACGAAGCCACGATCGCCAGCATGTTCACAATAAGTCGCGAAGTAGCAACCGAACCGATAAAACTAAAAGCCGTGTACTTCAAACACGCGAAACCTGAAATCGTGAAAGATCACGAGGAGTACTTTGGGTGTCCCGTTCATTTTGATACTGATCGCGATGCCCTGCTTATCGCAAACGAATCAATGCAAGTCCCTAACAAGCTAGGCGACGCAGGAATAGCCCAATATTTCGAAACTCGACTCGAAAGTGAGAACAGCCAATTAATCGAGGAATCCTCACTTGAGAAGCGAGTGAAAAAGCATGTAGCGAATACGTTGAGCGAGGGCATTCCCAATATCAGCGATATAGCTGCTGAACTTGCCATGAGCGGTCGCACCCTGCAGAGAAAACTTTCAGAGCAAGAAACTACCTTTCAATCGCTGGTAGACGATGCTCGTCGTGAATTAGCGGAGAAGCTACTGAAGCAAGACCAGCATTCTCTTAGCAACATTGCCTTCCTTACTGGGTTTTCGGAACAAAGTTCTTTCAACAGGGCATTTAAGCGCTGGGCTGGCCAGACCCCGCGCTCCTACCGTCTCGCGAGCCAGTCCCGAAACGCCTCAGGTCAGTAAGCACGATCAATATAATTGGCAGATTCGGCCAAAAAATTGGCGTTTGCGGTCAATAGTGACCCGTCCGAAATTACTACTATTCCTCCTGACTTCTTTAGTCAACCAGATCAAGTCAGGAGAAAATAATGGTCGACTCTGAAAATAAGTACACACTTGTCACTGGCGGTACCGGCAAAACTGGCCGCCGCATTGTAGAGAAACTACGATCTAGCGGCAGGCCAACGCGTATAGGTTCGCGCTCATCTGCGCCCGCTTTCGACTGGAACAACGATTCAAGCTGGGAGGAGTGTCTGGAAAATGTTGAGTCGGTATACATCAGCTATGCGCCGGACCTCGCTATGCCCGGCGCGACAGACACAATACAGGCCTTTGTGGACCTTGCAATCACCAAGGGTGTGAAGCGATTGGTATTGCTGTCAGGCAGAGGCGAAGAGGAAGCCCAGGCGTGTGAACAAATCGTAATTAAAAGTGGCTTGGAATGGACTGTAGTGAGAGCCAGTTGGTTCTTTCAGAACTTTTCGGAGGGAGCTTTTACTGACATGGTGATTGCTGGTCAGATTACCGTTCCCGCGGGTGACACACTAGAACCATTCGTAGATGTGGATGACATCGCCGATGTGGCCACGGTTGCGCTCTCACAAGATGGGCACAACGGTCAAATTTATGAAGTAACTGGCCCACGACTGATGAGCTTCGCTGACATCGCCAAAGACCTTTCTATAGTTACCGGCAGGAATATCACTTACCTTGATGTGCCCCATGACGATTTTGTCAATGGAGCGAAACGGTCAGGCGCTCCACAGGATGTAGTATGGATGCTGGACTATCTGTTTGCCACTGTACTGGACGGCCGGAACGCTTCTCTGAATGATGGAGTTCAGCGCGCCCTCGGCCGCGAACCAACAGACTTCAAAGACTTCGCAATGGCTATTGCACTGACTGGCGACTGGAGGGTTCCCTCGTGAGCAAACTAATTGGATTCCAATTACATCTGAATGGCTGGGTCGCTGTGCTAATAGGGAGCTTAATTGCGCTAGACCCAGTGAGCGTACTCTCATCCTACGGTCTTCAACCGGAGTTGTCAGCGGGATTACTTTCTGAACTTAGAGCCCCAGGTGGACTTCTACTCGTCTGCGGCCTCTTAATTCTATCCTGTGCACTGCAACCTTCTAAGGCAAAGTACGGACTTATGCTTTCCGTAATTGTCTACGGTGGCTATGGCAGTGTACGCCTGCTGGCTATACTGCTTGATGGTTTACCAGCAGTGGAAATTCAGTTAGCGGCCGCCATCGAATTGGTCTTGTGCGCTTCTGCTGTAGTCACTCTGGCTAAAATAAAACGTCGCAATCAACTGGCTCTTGGAAGTTAGAGGGGATACTCATGGCATTTCATTGGTCCTTATATTTCTGTCTGTTTCTGGCGCTCTGGAGTGCTCTGGTTGCGGGTGTTTTCAAGGCTTTCTCTGAATTCATTATGGAGGGTCTGCAGCGAGCCGAAGCTGCTGCTGGCATCGAATCGATGCAATGGATAAATCGGACAGTACTACGAACTGAATTTGTTGCCGCCTTGCTATCGATTGCCGTGTTCTCGGTGGCGTTCAGTATCTACGCGTTGCTCGTTTTCACAGGCCCAGGTCGAGTAATCATAATCGCTGCGGCACTAATCTATGTGCCTTGTGTGTTCCTAATGACTATGTACGGCAATGTTCCCATGAATAATCAACTGGCTAAGCTCGATCATCGCTCAGACGAGGCCGCAATTTACTGGCAAACCTATGTCAAGCAGTGGACCCGACTCAACCATGTTCGAACTTTAGGCTCGATCTTTACGGCAGGTTTGTACTTGGTGGCAGCAATCACGTTGATTAACTCTGGACTGGTCTAGTCAAAACAACGAGAACGGCGATGAAGATCAAAATCACTCTCACCAGATTTTTGTTCTCGATAGCGGTGCTATCTTCCTGGCTAGCTTTCGTTTTCTTTACGGCCTTCTCAGGATGGTGGATGTCTCCCATCGTTAGCCCACGTGACTCTGCGTCGTTTCACGACTGGGCTGTCACCACAATTGAGCAACACAACGCCACAGGAAACTCGGCGATGGTACTTATCGAGGAGGGGCAAATTCTCAGTGAGTTCTACCATGGGCCCTCTGACTCAATAAATTCAGATACAGTTTTTAGCACAGCTTCGATGAGCAAATGGATCGCAGCAAATGGAGTTATGCAGATTGCAATGGAAGGTAAATTGGATCTGGATGCACCAGTTTCCGATTACTTGACTCGGTGGAAATTAGCAACGAATGAATTCGATCCTGCTGACGTCACTGTGCGTAGATTACTGAGTCATACAGCAGGCTTCGCTGATGACCTTGGGTTCGGAGAATACGAGCTGAATGAGACCGTTCCCACACTCGAGGAAGAGTTATCCAACCCTCGCTCGTCATCAGGCAAAACAGTACGAATCGAGGTTAGCGAGCTGCCTGGTAAAAATTGGCGGTATTCCGGGGGCGGATATCTGCTGCTCGAACTGTTAGTTGAAGAAGTAACGGGCCTCCAATTTGAAGACTATATGCAGGAAGCCATTTTCAAACCCCTGGACATGCAAAGGAGCACCTACGCCAGTCTCAATAGCATTGCAAACAGCGCTGGGTCCTTAACTCGACATGGGAATCACGCAGACATATATCAATATGCATCAAGTGCTGCCACGGCTTTTGCCACATCAGCAGCAGATTTAAGCAAGTTCGTCCTGGCTCAGATACCCAATAGCGGTGCAACAGGAGCACTGCCACTCGAAGTTATTGCATCTATGCGCGAACCTCACGCGAGGAGTTTTGGCGCGGATATCTGGGGGCTGGGTACTATGCTATACGCCCCAACATCAAACGGGGATTTTGTCTTTGGGCACGATGGAGGCAATGATCCTGCCATCAATAGCACGGCAAGAATAAATCCTGACACGGGTGATGCACTGATTATTCTGGAAACCGGACACCCTTCATTGGCAACAACAATTGGCTCCCAATGGGTACTCTGGCAAACAGGCGTCCCGGATTTTCTCGATATCGATACCGTACTGGCCAGCATGATATGGCCTGCTCTTTCCGGTTCGCTGTTATTGGCATTGTTAATGATTGGTACATTGATAGTTTCCAGAAAAAAAGAGGATTACTTCGCGTGAATGTAGCAATGCGAAGCACTTTGGTCCTGCCAACCCTTCCGGACAATGCACACCACTAACTCCGTCTACTTTATGCACCTACTCCCCTTATACTTGCGGCTACCGGGGCATCGAGTCGTCAGCCCGATCACCCTAGAGTAGTTGTCGTTAGCATTGGCATTGGGAGGCTAAACAGCGGAGAAAATTTCTTTTTTCAGGCACATCCGTTCGACAGCTCTATAGAGGATGAACCTGAAAAATGCACACCTCTTTGCCTGCAAGCCGCATGCTGCCTGGTCAACTTAGTCACCCGAAATCTGCGAATTACTTCCGGACTGCTCATAGAGCCAATTGTGTGAAAGACTCATCAATACAGGCATTATTATGTACGACATTAGCAAGACTATGACTGCCACCGTTACACTGGAAGTAAACAGTCGTGGACCACTAATCACCGCAGATAACGAAGGAGGTATAAAGTAAGCAGGCGCCAGCATACCAACAAACCTTAGTAGCGCCATCTTGTAATGACTCGGCTGAGGACAACGACGAACTGATTCTTCATTACTCATGCTCATTGTATCCTCACCAAGTCCGATTCATTGCTGCTACCAATATGTGCGCGCTCAAGCCTTGGCAACCTAAGCGGCTGCGCTTGCTCGAACCTGGCCGACCAGTGTCGCCCAGTCCATGCCGAGTGCCGTATATACCGCTTGAGCTTTCGGTGAGGCGTTGTCCCCGAGAATTTCGACAATAAGGCTGGATGCATCCGCAGTAACCACGCCACTTTGCATCAAACGAATAATGCCAGTCTCTCTTTTGGTCATGTTGAACGTCCCGCTTGCATCGACTGCAACGTAAGCGTCAAAACCTTCTCGTACTGCACGCATCGCTGGAAATGCCGCACAGACTTCAAGGGAAACACCTGCGAAGATCAGCTTACTGCGACCTGTTGCCCGGATTGCGGCTTCCACACGCGGATCGTCCCAGGCATTTACCGTTGTTCTGTCGATGAAACTTTGTTCAGGAAGTGCCTCGACTAACTCAGGAAAAGCGGGGCCCCACAGTGCTTCCGCTGACGTTGTAGTAGTTACGATTGGAATGTCGAGGGCTCGTGCTGCCTTCGCCAATCCCACAACATTGTGCTTGAGTTCGGCGATTGAATAGTCTCTCACTCCTGTCATAAGCCCAACCTGATGATCAACGAGTACCAGCGCAGCGTTATCGACTGTAAGTGGTTTCGGATTGCGAATTAGTTTATCCATAGTTGTTTCCTTAAGATGAAGTTAGTTCGGTCTATTTAATGATTTAGATGCTGCCCAACTGCCCTGCTTCATATGCCGTTTTGATGGCAGCGATCTGTTGATCAGTTCCCATAACAAAAGGGCCTTCCTGTATATAGGTCTCATTAATCCCTTCACCGTCCCAGAGGGTAAAATGGACAGGCTCGGATAATGGATTACTAAGCTTGATTGTGGTGCCACGCTCAATTTTGATAGCAATGGCTTGTCCGGCTGTTATAAGCCTGTTGGTTTGATCTACTAATATGTTCAGATTTCCACTAATTGCTTGAACCCATATACCTCGGTTCGTGCCCGCACCATGCGAGAAGCAAGCAGCTGGTTGCAACGTCCCATCCAGAATAGTCATTGGAGTTGAAGGGGATTTGGCACCTCGAATACCGTTCGACTCTCCCAGGGCAATTTTTACCCTATACTCTCCAGTATTGATCACTGGCATTTCTGCTGATCTAACGAGCAGTGAAGCCGGCTTTTCCAGTCGTCGTGACTGGGGCACATTGACGAATACCTGCAGCCCATGAATTCGGGAATTCGATCGAGGAGACTCATCATGCACTGCACCGCTGCCAGCGCTGAGCCAATACAAATCACCTGGATGTAAATCGAAGTCATTACCCAACGAGTCCCGATTGTGAAAGAGACCCTCGCTATCCTCGAACAACAAGGAAACTGCTGACATCCCTGCGTGAGGATGCGCGCCGAATGTGGGCTGCGTCATCACGTAGTGATCGATCATGACCATCGGGTCCATCAGTGCCCCAACATCTCGAGCACGAAAACTTAGTGCGTCGAATCCGCTCCCAATATAGAGTTCCTGGCCATTCAATGGGGCTGAAACTCGTGTCTCTACTGGCGCTATCGAGCCATGCGCAAGTTGTGTTGTGTAGTTGAGTGCATTCATTTACCACTGCCTCACTGTGTTCAATTGAATTCAGGGAATAATACTAGCGAGACAATAGGCATCAGAAGTGACAAAATCGGAACTTATAGTTCTATAAATGGAACAATATAGAAGGTTCCCATGGCATCTATCGACCTGAACGACTATCACTACTTTGTACATGTAGTTGAGAAAGGGGGCTTCACCCGAGCTGCTGATGCGCTCGGAATACCGAAGTCACGACTTAGCAGACACATCAATCAACTCGAGGTTCGACTCGACACAGTTCTGATCCAGCGCACAACTCGCCAGCTGAAAATTACCGAACTTGGCGAGATCTTCTACCAGCATGCTCGAGCTGCAATTGATCAAATAGAAATTGCCGAAGCCGAATTGAAGCGCAAGAAGAACACTTTATCCGGTAGTGTCACGCTAAGTTGTTCAGTGGCTGTAGCTCAGTTCGCGATGAAGGAACTCATTGCTCGTTTTCTCCTGAACAATCCCCTGGTAACAGTTTTGCAACAGGTGACGAATGAGAACATTGACTTGATTGCCGCCGGCGTCGATATGTCCATTCGAGGACATATCGGCCCACTGCCTGATTCAACATTGATTCAAAGACTTCTTGCAGTGGTTGAGTGGAACCTTTTCGCCTCTCCTGATTATTTGACTGATGTTAGTTTGATTAAGACACCAGCAAACCTCAAGGATCAACAGGCTCTCGCGCTTGGCTGGCAAGCGTCCACGGACATCTGGACAATGGAACATAATTCAGGGAGCAAAGAGAAAGTGAAGATCAAGCCACGTCTGAAGAGCGAAGACATGGCAACGCTTAAGCAAGCTGCCAGTGAAGGCCTCGGTATTGTGGCATTACCAGCCTATGTCTGCAGGGCCGAATTGGCATCGGGTCAGTTGGTGAGAGTATTACCAGAGTGGCATGCTGGACGAGCAAAACTAAGTTTGGTGATGACGAGAAGAAGCGGGTATACCGCAGCAGTCATAGCATTTCAGGAGTTTCTTCAAGCTGAGTTAGCAGATTTTGTTGCTATGCCTTGAGCTGACTATACTCAAAACTAATAGTTCGTAGCCTGAACTTTGATAACATGCTGGCCTAAGACAATTTCAGAACAGGCCTCTACCATGAAATCGATTGTCCTTCGAACTTTCGCACTCGCGCTGTCAATTACACTGGTGACACCGGTCTCTGCTCAGGATGAAAGTGTCGACGGCGCCATCTCCGGAGCCATGCAGGCGCTGGATGAATTCATGCTGCATTTTAATCGCCGGGATATGGAGAACTGGGCAGCATCGCTGAATTATCCCCATGTGCGCTTTGCCAGTGGCACGGTAACAGTTTGGGACTCCGCCGAGGAATTCGCCCAGAGTGAAACATTTGTCAGACTACCCAGAACAGGATGGGATCACAGCCATTGGTTGAGCCGCGATGTGGTGATGGCTTCTCCAGGTAAGGTACATATTCAAACCGTGTTTCAGCGCTTCAATAGCGACAATGAAATCATTGGCACCTATGAATCAATGTACATTGTCACTTTGCAAGATGGCCACTGGGGAACTCAGGCGCGTTCGAGTTTGGCTCCATAGCTGAAAGAATTCAATCTGTCCCCTTTATTGAAGAATAATCCGCCCTTTTCACGTGCCTACGTGCTCAGGGAACATTTACATGTTCATAGGGACAATTTCGACATCCACTGCCACAACAGCTACCCCGTTTCAAATGGTACCAGGCGCTGAACACAAGTAGACCGCCCTCCTCGATGTGGTAATCGATGCCTTCAACCAATGACTGCGGGTCAGTGTGACCCGAATATGGAAGAGCAGGGTTGCTGATCTCGCCCGTTCTGTACCGCACTATTGCGGTGTCAATCTTCTCTGCAATCATCACTTTCAGACAAGCCGGGCACAGGCATTCACCTGCGTTGGGGTCGCCTACTGCTGGCAAGTTCGCGCACCAGCATTGGCCATCAAAGCCGCAGGTAAACTCGACGCTGCATTTTTCGCAATTTTTAACTTTCATTGATTTCGTCTGAAGTACGGGAGTCCGGGCGGGAGTCCGGGGACAGACCACGATTTAAAAAATCGTGGTCTGTCCCCTATTTATACCACCAAAAGGGTTTTCTGGCTTAAATCGTATACACTGCAAAACTCGGGAATCCCTGTACATGAGGCTTCATATGCAACCTAACCAATCCGGCCATGGCTTGCTGCGCTGGGCAGCAGTTTCTCTCCTTGTGATCTCCACGCTTGTTGCCTCCACACTGGCGCGTGCTGCGGCAAGCTTTGAGGGCACCACACTCACCCTGCCCTACCTGGTGTACCAGGATAAGTTATACCAGCTCGAGTTGGAGCTGGTGTCCACTGAATCCACCTTCGACTTTAGCGTAAAGAGCTACTCAGAGCGCGAATCTGGTATCGCTGCTCCTGACAATGCGCCCACCCTCGTGAACAATGTACTCTCCATTCCCATCGTCAGAGTCGGGATGATCAACTACAACGTGCAATTGCGCTATTACCCTTCTGAAGGCTTGTTGCGCCTGTTGGACAATGTTGAAGTTTTGACCAATTCGACCAATGACGTCCTTTGCTTCTACAGCGATACCACGGAAAACAATCAGACATCCCTCACCATCACGAGCGAGTCCGAATGGACTTGCAGCGGCGAACAGCGTTTCCTGGTTGCCAATGGCATACCGGATCACTCGGTCGGGTTGTTCCCCAATTATGGCAATCCGCTTGAGATTACGGCGCAGGATGTATCTGTGACTTTCCCGCTGTCTCCTGTTGAGACGGGCACAGTATCCGAAACTGGGGTCGCCGGTGGCGCTGGTGAGACCGGTTACACGCTGAATGGCGTATTGATCGCCGCCAATACAGCAGGCACCTGTGACGACAGTGGTGAGAGTTGCAGCGCCATGGGCGGTACGGGTGATTGGAACATCGAAGCACTCGGCCATTCCAGTTTCGATTTCGGCACCGATGACAACAACGCTCACGTCCAGCCCGGTGGCATCTATCACTATCACGGCATGCCGGAAGGCCTCATCGAAAAGCTCGGCGGCAACAGTTCAAAAATGACTCTGATCGGCTGGGCCTCCGATGGTTTTCCGATCTATGCCCGCTACGGATACAACGTAGCTACTGACGCCAACTCTGGCCTCCGAGCCATGACTGGAAGCTATCGATATATTACCAACGTTCCAGAAAACCGCCCTTCTGTAAGCGTCTATCCACTGGGCGTTTTCAGGGAAGACTGGGAATATGTCGCGGGACTGGGGGATCTGGATGCCTGTAACGGTCGCTTCGGTGTCACACCTGAGTTTCCCAATGGCATCTATCATTATTTTGCTACCGACACCTATCCGTTTCTGCAACGCTGTGTCACTGGCGAGGTCACCGAGACTACTACTGGAGGGGGATCCGGCAGTGGCAGTGGGTCTGGTGGCAGCGGTGGGACTGGTGGTGGCAGTGGAACTGGTAGTGGGACCGGCGGTGGAAGTGGCATGTCTGGTGGCGGTAGCGGTATGTCGGGCGGCGGTAGCGGAATGTCCGGTGGCGGGACAGGTGGCGCTGGATCGGGAAACTAGTTCATGAATTTCAAGAGAGACAGTTCGCAAGCCATACTGAAACTATCCCTTGGGGTAATGCTCGCCCTGGTCAGTGCTCCGGTCGCATTGGCCCATATGATGGTAGCCCAGGGGGGCACTCTGAACTTCGTCGAAAACAACGATGTGTTTATGGTGCTTTCCTTGCCCACTTCTGCTTTCAACCTGGAAGATTCTGATGGCAACTCGGCGCTGTCGATGGTCGAATTCAGCAAGCAGCGAAAGCGAGTTATCGAGATGGTCAACGAGCGCGTCCAGCTAAGTGATCAAATCGGTGCTCTGGAACTTGAAGGTCTGATGCTGTCACCGGAAGTTGATCACGATTCGCAACCAGAACACGTTTCACAGGTAGTGGTACTGGGCAAATTCAAATATCGGGATACGAGTGAGCAGCTAACGTTTACGAATGATCTGTTTGGCGACGCTCCCGACGAGCAGCTATTCAAGATGTCTGCCCGCCGTAAGCCGCAGAAGATAGAGCAATTGTTTGAGTTGGTTCCCGATAGCTCCTCGCAGGAACTGTTGGTTGAGCTGCTCGGCAAATAAGCTGGCCGCTCGCCTCAAGGCTCAACGACCGTATACCCTTTTTCCCTGAGTTTCGCCATGGGCCCGTCCGGGCGCAGCAAGTCGCTGATTTCCAGAATTGCAAAAGTGCCCCGATTCTCATTCAGCGCTCTCTCCGCTTCCGCTAACCACAATGCTTCCAACTGCTGTTGCATCTCAGTGATGCTTTCTTTTTCCGAACTGCCGGTAATCAATACAAAACAGGGATCTTCATCGGTGCCATCAAGTGGAATCATGCGGAATTCGTCAATGTAGCCGCGCGCCCAGGAGTCCGCTCGATACTTGCGTTCTTCTATATCCCTTTCCATCTGCCGCAACGTGTATTCAAAACAGGCGAGTTCGTCGGCCGGGTCCAGACTTTCGAACAAGCTTCTTGCCCGGTCGGCCAGTTCACGGTAATTGCCACGTACTTCCATATTCACTTCAATAGGCGTGAAGGTCAGGTTGCGATTTCGGCGCAGCAGACGCCGCAGCGTTCTCTCGATGTCTTCTGCGGATTCCAGCCCTTCCTCGTCGTGTATCCGGTTTTCCATGCGCCAGCTGACGATAAACGGGCGTAGATCTTCAAAATCGTTTTCACGGGGAAAATAGACTTGTTTCAGGGCGTCGTAACGCGCGTAGGTGTCGGCCGGCAACACTTCTTCCAGCGTGGCGCGATCTGGATTGCGCGTGAGCTGTTGCACCAGTCGATAGCCGCGCACCAGATTTATCGGGTTTAATAGAGTAAGGGGTGAGGTGCTGGTGCTGATTTCCGGCCGTTCCAGCACCTCCTGGGTTTCCGCAATGGCACTCTGGACCTTTTCAGTTTCCCAATCCAGATTCTTAATTACCGGGGATATATAAGGAAAGATATACATGACGTTATCGCCATTGTTCACTTTCCACAGAGGAGGACCGGGCTGGCGACCGGTGACCACCACCTCGTAGATCTCGACTTTATCCTCCTCTGGAAGTTGGGCGCTGACCATCGAGACAGGCAGCGAGCAAAATAAAGCGAATAAAGCAGTCTGGTTAATGCGGAATTTCATGGCGCCGGGAACCCTCGGTAGCAAGGCTTGCATGTGTGTTCATTGTAGACGGATCAGGTTGATTGTCAGTTACAGCCGTCGCAGGGAGATTTCCATTCAGTTGAATCGCGGCCTGTCTCGGTGCCCAGACACAGCACCGCAGCAGCCCACGACAGTTAGAGTGCTAAGCAGCTTACAAAAGTACGGCCCCAGATGGCCGCTGGATGCATGTCTTGGTGGCAGTTAATTCCTTTACAAGCACCACTTTTTATCCGGTTTCTGCGCTCTCCCGAGCGATTCCACTGCTTTTGCGTCGCCTTTCCCCCTATTTTCCTAGGTTTTATAGCAATTGGGTAGGGTGCTAATTCGCACGAGAGGCAGTAAACTAAGGGTCTCGCGGCGTCGTATTAGATGCTAAGACTCCTAAAAATTGTCACATCTGGTCGACAACTCGTTACATTTACCTACTTGCAGACCGCGGCCCAAATCAGCAGTATTAGCGCCTGCAATTTATACTCGTAGAGTCCAGTTTGAGACGGTAAGCCCAGCGTCTCAAAACAACACGGCCCAGAAGAGGATTATGAAAAATGTCGTATAAGAATGTTCTAGGTGCATTTCTAGTTTCAGCCGTGGTTCCGGCGCTGAGCAATGCTCAGGAAGCCGCTCCACACCCTACCTATGCCAAAGAGGTATCTCGGATAATTCAGGAGAATTGTCAGATTTGCCACCAGCCTGGGCAGATCGGCCCCATGTCATTCACCAGCTATGAAGAGGTTCGTCCCTGGGCACCACTCATTCAGATGAGAGTTGCAGCCCGTGAGATGCCTCCGTATCACTACGATACGCATGTCGGCGTGCAGGATCTGAAAAATGACTGGCGCATGTCCGAAGAAGAAATCCAGACTATTGTAGATTGGGTCAATGCAGGCTCCCCGTTCGGTAATGCCGAAGACTTGCCGCCACCCAAGCAATTCCCCAACATGGGTGAATGGCGTCTGGCCGCTGAACTCGGACCACCCGATCACACAATCAAATCGACTGCGTGGGACGTTCCCGCTGAAGGTCAGGATCTCTGGTGGAAGCCAGTTGTTGATTCCGGCATCACTGAGAGCCGTTGCATCAAAGCAGTAGAGACTCTGCCTTCTGCAGCAGCTATCGGTTCAACTCACCACGCCAACTCACACTTTAAAGTGCTGAATGAAGAAGGCGAGTGGGTCAATGCAGACCGTCTGTCTGAGTTTGCCATTGGTAAACTCGGTGAGAAGGTGCCTGAAGGCGCATGTCGACGTGTTCCAGCCAACTCCAAAGTTGAGTGGGAAGTTCACTATTTCCCTGATGGCAATGCCGTACCTAACGACCAGGTAACTGTAGGTATCTGGTACTACGACGAAGAAGACGAGTTTGTGGAAGAGGAAAGCTATCCTCAGGACCTGCGCGCTTACTTCCTTGATGGCGGCGGCGACTACATGGTTCCCCCTCATGGCACACTCATGACTCAGGGATTCCATTCCTTCGACCACCCGGTTCGTATCGACAGCTGGCAGCCGCACATGCATTTGCGTGGTGTTGCAATGTCTCTCGAAATCTTCGATCCGAAAACAGGTCGCAAAGAAGTATTGAGCCAAGCTTCCAACTGGACATCAGCGTGGAACCACAGCCATACATATGAAGAAGGCTATCAGCCTCTGGTGCCTGCAGGAGCAACGATTGTCCTGACAGCGTGGTACGACAACACTGCTGACAACCCCATGAACCCTGATCCTGATCAGTGGGTTGGTGCAGGTCAGCGTACTACCGATGAGATGTCTCACGCCTGGATCGCTATTTCCCATTTGGATCAGGAAGCTTACGAAAAGCTTCTCGCTGAGCGCGAAGAGCGTGACAACAGCAGCGTTGCTAGCCTGAATGGAGCGGATTAATGAGCTTGTTGAAAATATCCAGACTAGCGTTGCCAACACTACTGATGGGGCTGCTCGCAGCCCCATCTTACGCTCAGCTGCCTGAGCGTCGGCAAGACTATCCTCTGGCGACACGGAGTACGACTGGTGAGGCGGTAGCCCCCATGTTTAATGGCTGGATTGCCAACGAAGATGGAACGACAACCCTGATCTTTGGCTTCGCCAATCAGAACAGAACAGCAGCAGTAGACATTCCGCTGGGAGCGAATAACAAGTTGGAGCCTGAACAATTCCAGGGCGCTCAACCTACTCACTTCCCGGTGTATAGCAGGCGCGGTTTCGTCGGTATTCAGGAACGCGGTGCCTTTGCTGTGACTGTACCTGCCGATATGGCTGGTACTGAAGTTATCTGGACGCTCACATCGAATGGCAAGACCTGGTCGATCCCGGGACGTGCAACGTCACCTGCCTATGAAATGAGTGCTGCCGAAATGGCGTCCGGCTCTTTGAAGCCTGCCATCCGCTTCAACATGGATGGACCTGAGTCTGTTGACCCAGCGGGCATCTACGCCGAGCGCGAGACTGTCTCAGTGGGCGAACCGCTGACGCTGTCAGCTTTTATCCAGGACCGCGGAGTCCGCGATCAGTATGCGGGCAATGACCGCATGTACGTCCCACTTGGTACCTATTGGGTCATGCATCAGGGCCCTGCCAAGCCGGAGATAGAAACTGCCGAGATTCGTGGCAGTGAACGCGCAGCGAAAGATGCTGGCGACCCTAACAAAAATGAATGGTCAGAGGTTTCAACTCAGGTGACTTTCCAGGAGCCAGGCGACTACATTATTCGTCTGCGCGTGGATAACTTCGAAGCACCTGATAGCCAGTTTGACAACGTTTGTTGCTGGTCTAACGCTTACTACCCTGTAACCGTTAACCCGTAATATTTGGACAATGTGCAAGCACGCTAGTGCTTGCACATTGTTGATTACCCCCTCCCCCTGCTGTACCCATCCCTCACTCTCTAGCTCTACACGCTTGCTCTGCCAAGGGTATGAGTAGCAATACCCGCAGTTTCGAAAATCGCCCTGCCACAGTGCTCAACGCATGCTGACCATTCTCTGACGGCACCTCGAGTCCCCGAGCTGCAACCAGCACCTTCACTGCATCCGACTTTCGATAGCTCAATGCGCTTCTCGCGACAGCCGAGTGAGCCAATGCACGTAATCAATTTGCGTCGACGCTATCGAGGCGTTGGTGTGTGAATGGCGCACTCTCCCAATAGGTGCGAATCACTAGGCGTTGTATGACTCCCTGTTATACTGCTCAGACACTCAGGAGGAACACAATGAAAAGAACAATCCTGGCCTGCTTGATTCTCATGTTGATCGCGCCTCATGCAATGGCGCAGCGCCCTGTCCGCCAGCTGCTTCCGCTGAATGCTTACAATCTGCAGGGCTATGTCCCGGTGCCCTTCGAAGACGCTTTTTCCTTGCCTGCTGAAATCGAAACAGCGTCGTATGCCGGCGTTGCGATGAACGCCAGGGGCAATTTGGTCATTCTCAGTCGTGGCAATCCAACTTTCCTCGAGTTTCAAACAGACGGCACCTTTGTAAGGTCGTTTGGCGACGATGATCTGTTGGCCCGCAGCCACGGCATGCATATCGATCAGGATGACAATATCTGGGTGACTGACGTGCGTGATCACGTCGTGATGAAACTCGACTCCGATGGGAACGTGCTGATGACCTTGGGCAGTAAGGGTCAGGCGGGTGAATGGGACGAAGCCGCTGGCACGCACCTGTTCAGCGAACCCAACGATGTCGCACTCGATTCGTCAGGCAATGTCTACGTCGCCCAGGGCCACGGCGGCGATCTGCCTCGCGTCATCAAATTCAACCCTGACGGTGAGTACATTACCCAGTGGGGGAGTCGCGGCTATGGTCCCGGACAGTTCGTTGCCGCCCATTCGATTGATGTTGACCAGAATGATGTAATCTATGTGGCTGACCGCGAGAACATGCGTATTCAGCGCTACGATACTGAGGGCAACAGACTCCGGACCTGGGATTTCGACGCTATGGTGTGCGCCATCTACTGGCACGAAGACGGCTATCTGTATATCACCACAGGCTTCGATGGCGAGATGGCCAAGGTCGACAATGTCGGCAAGGTCATCGGATCAATAGGCAGCCCGGGCAGTGGCAATGGCCAGTTTGGCGAGGCTCATCACCTGACGGTGGATGCTGAGGAAAACGTATACGTATCGGATGTTATTCTCAGACGCGTGCAAAAGTTTGCGAATGTCGAACGGTATGTGCGCGGAACTGATTGATCGTTCTGCATAAAGCGATGCAGCAAATCGCAGCGGTGCTGCCACCGGGGAGAATACTGAAGTTATCCGATCGGACGCCACCCGCTCTCGTAGCTCGCACTCAGTTTCGCCATAGAGGAACTTCAATGACTAAAATATTGGCCATCGCTCTCCTTTGCTGCTCCGCTTTAACGAGCGTATCAGCACAGCAGTCTCCATCCCCATTAGCCAATTCAAATGAGATCCGACCTGGAGTCCTGCGTACTCCGGATGCACGCTTTGAGAATCTCGAAGACTATCCCTTCTCACCCAACTATCTGGAAATACGCGTTCGTCGTGGTGTCGGTGGTCAAGAGGACTCACCGATGCGTATCCACTATGTCGATGAGGGCAGTGGTGAAACTTTGCTGTTGCTGCATGGCCAACCAACCTGGAGCTATTTGTATCGCAACATGATTCCGCTGCTGGCGGAGAATCATCGTGTAATCGCACCCGACTGGATCGGCTTCGGTAAATCTGACAAGTTTATTCGCGAGCAGGACTATTCACTGCGCATGCATCTCGACACCGCTATCGCGGTAGTTGAGTCTTTGGACCTACGCGATGTAACACTGGTGATGCAGGATTGGGGCGGGTTCCTGGGTATGCCCCTCGCTATGCAGCTACCTGATCGCTTCGCCAGACTAGTGCTCATGAACACGGCGTTGCCTACAGGATACGGAATGATGACTCCTGGCTGGTACGGCTACCGTGATCGAACCCGAATGCAGTCAGCAAACAACGCCCCCCGTACTTTTTCGGCGGGCAATTCCGGACGGGAGAACGGAGAGATCGTGCGTGGCTATTCGGCACCCTTCCCTGATCCGAGCTATTACGCCGGTCCAAATACGTTCCCTCAGATAGTGCCGATACTACCTTCCGATCCGGCTGCACAGCTGATGATCGACACCGCCAACAAACTCCATCAATGGAGCAAACCTGCTCTGGTCATGTTTTCAGATGGCGATCAGGTTCTCGGGCCCCATCAGAACTATTTGCGTCGGCTCATTCCCTCGGCAATGGAGGAGCCTTTAATCGTTATTGAGAATGCCGGCCATTTCCTGCAGGAAGATCAACCCGAAGCAGTCTCCGAGCAGATCCTACGCTTTATAGAACGTCATCCGCTACCGTAGTGCGCTGACTCACTTGCAAACAGCACTGCCTGGCCGCACTGCCCTTACTCACCACGAAGCTGTGAGTAGATCGATCAAGGACACTGCAATGCTTACCGGAAACCGGAAGTAAACTATTGCCATTGATTTGGCAGGGATTGTGCCTGTGCTACGTACGACACTAGAGAGCTGAGTTTGATTTATGATTGGCATCAACTTTTTGGGGAACACCGCGTCATTCCAGCCAATGCTCTGTGTTGTACAAACGGAGTGAACTCCTTCAATCAGTACAATATGGGTCATTCAATCCATCCAGCAGGTGCCCATTCAATCCCGAATCATGAAAGATCGTTCTAACGCCAATCAGGAGGCTGATCAAAAGGCCATCGCCAATACCCATGCCAGCGGCAGTGCCGGCAAGTCGGCTACTGCAAGCAGAATATTCTCCGGGCAGGCAGATGCTGACACCAGTCGTAAAGTCACAATGCTGCACAGCTATGCGCCGCTGCAGAACAAGGTGCAACAGCTTCAGGGCGATACTGACAATGGCGGAGTCGCGCCGCATCAGAAAGAAATTTACGCGACCTTGGGTGGCGTTGATCTTGGCGGCGCCGAAGGCTATGAGGCCAAGCGCGCATTACTCATCGCGAGTGCCACCGAGACTCTGCGGGCCAAGGGCGTGTCAGATGATGAGATTCAGCAGACGCTTGAACTCCCCCTGATTGACCATCGCATCAGCATTCTCTTGCGAGGGTCGAAGACTCAAAAACTCGCCGAAGGGATTGAAGTCCAGCATATCCAGTCGGAAAAATTTAATGCCTTTCTTGACAATATTGGCGCACAGACCAATAGCGAAGTGCATGCCGCACCGCTGAAAAATTATCAACGCATGCAAGCCAAGGAAGAAGACAAATACGGCGGTGATATCGGGCGTATCAAAGATGTCATTCGCGCCAGCTTTATTTTTGAAAGCGTCGCTCAGATAGGCGTTGCACAGGACGTCATCAAGGGCATGGGCACGCATACTGTGGTTGAAGAAAAGAACCGCTTCGATGTGGATGCCGCGCAGCTCGACGAAAACCTGAACTATCGCGATGTGATTTTCATTGTCGAAACAGAACAGATCACCGGTAACCCGGTGAAAATCGAACTACAACTCCATCTCCGTGCGCTGCATGAAGCAAAGACCAAGATCAAGGCGAGCTTCCCCAATGCTGCGCATCACGAACACGTTATGAAAATCGCTGGCAGACTTGGGCTCAACAAAGGAAAAATCGCAGCGAACGAATACACCGGCCACGACTTTTACAAAGTCATTCGTGAGCTGACGAAATCTGACGAGCAGTTCGAGCAGGAAATCGTAGAAGCCGCCAAGATCGAGTCAAAGAAGATCTATGGTGGCGCGTGGGATGATCACAAAGAGCCAACCTAGCACTCTGGCAGTCTGCATGTCGCTGCAGGCAAGTCTGTGGAAGTGTGCGAGAGAGTTTGCGGCGATTGGTCGCTGGTTCTACTATGCAAAGAAGTCGAACAAGGACTTGAGCCCGCTATGATTAAAAAGGAGCTGCGGAACATGACAAGACTTCGTTGGTTAACAGCCTGTCTGACTTTCATCGCATGGCAACCTGGTTTCGCTGAAGTCCAATTCGTCAGTGACAATGGATTTATCGTTGAGAACCGCATTCAGGTAAGCCAAACACCTCTAGTAGCCTGGCAGGTCTTTGTAGAACAGGTCGACCAATGGTGGCCGAAGGACCATACGTGGTGGGGCGAAGAAGGCAGATTGACTATTACTGCCAGTGCCGGTGGTTGTTTCTGCGAGGAAAGTGCTGGCCGATCAGCAGAGCACATGCATGTCAGTTTCGTTGATCCGGGTAGCCTGCTGCGGATGACTGGAGGACTGGGTCCGCTGCAGGGCATGGGCATGTATGGCGCCCTCGATTGGCTGTTTACTGCCAATACGAGCGGAACCGAGATTACATTGACCTACAGGGTTCAAGGATTCAATGCGGAAGGGTTTACTGACCTGGCCCCTATAGTCGATTCAGTACAGGCGCTGCAGCTGGGTGCCTTGGGAGACCAGTTAAGCGCCGCGCCGCAGTAGGCCAACAAGCGCGCTGCATTGACCTACCGGACCGCGCCAGGTTTCATCCGCTCACGCGGCGGTACAAGTAATAGAACAAAATGAAAAAGGGAACAAATACCGCAGCGCCGATAATGCCCTGTCCTGCACTCTCCCACTGGGTCATATTCAGGGATTCCCAGAAGAAAATGCCGCTGACCAGGGTGGCGAGAATCAGAAATAACGAAAAAATCATTCCGATCCACAACGCGGACTTCGCGCCGAAGCGAAGCACAGGCTTGAGCAAGAATATCCGTGACCTGAGCAAGTCAATCGGATCGCCAGTTTTTCGGGTAGAAGCGGTCTGAGCCAACAAGTCTGCCGCTGGCACTTCAAACACTTCAGCGACAGCATTCCTTGAATGCAATGACGCCACGCCATCAGTTTCCATGCGCTGAATGGTACGCATGCTGACACCCGCTTTGTCAGCCAGCAATTCCTGCGACCACGCTCTGCGCTGCCTCAGGTTCCGAATCAATTCCCCATTAACTGAATTTTCCATACACGACCGCTTTCTGATTTCTGATTTCTGATTTCTGATTTCTGATTTCTGATTTCTGATTTCTGATTTCTGATTTCTGATTCCTGCTTACTGCTTACTGCTTACTGCATACTGCATACTGCATACTGCTTACTGATTGCCCTTCACTGTGGTCACTATTCTGCGCCAAGTGGACAGTTCGCGCTACGTCAGCAATACGACAACGCTATGCCAACCCCACTGTTTTGGCACTTTTTCGAGGCAAACTTCTACTCGTCGCTCAAGCAGCCGATTCCGTTGCGTCCAGCGGAGGCAGTATCCGATCAGTGCATTCTATCGCCTCAACTATTAATGCTAATGATAATGATTTGTATTTATAAACAATTCGCTCTAAGATTCAGGCTGGTTTCCATTCATTACTATTCAATGTCTTCAAGGACGCCCAGATGAAAACACATTACCGCTTTATTACTGCAGCCGTGGCGGCAATCGGTTTGCTGCCCGTAAGCAGCCACGCTGACACGCTTGTACTGGAAATAGAAACCGGGAACACCCCATTCCAGCGCAATGTACCCGATCAGTACTCGGAATTGAGAGAAAGACTAGACGCTGCCCCCGGACAGGGCGAGATGTCTATCCGGATTTTTGTGCCCGGTTTTGAACAATACGCAACTGGTGACCATGAAGTGTCCCTGAATGTCGGCAACGGTCTTAATTGGGGACCTGACGCAGATGAAACTCCCACTATCGCCATTCCCGGCCTAGCCATGACGATGGAGAGCCCGACCCTCGGCCAACTTGAAGGCATTCGGTCTTTTGCTCGTGTGAGCAACGCAGCAGGTGAAGAGATTCGCGGTGCGGTGCTTCTGCCTGACGAATCCCAAATCGCGGACTACGGCGTAATCTCAATCAGCGATGGCGTGGTTACCGGCTTTAGCTATGGCTGGGTGGAGGCAGACAATCCGGGCCTGACCAGCATGACTGCATTCTACAAGGAGCGCCGTGAATTCCCGATTGGCATGACACGACTCACGATCGACGTTTCGGCTTTCAGTGAGCCGGTCCAGATCGGTGAACTCGTATTGGTATCCGGCTTTGCTCCAACTATCCAGATCGACATGGGGCCAACTGACTAATACGCAAACACAAGAAGAGGACAGGCCAGATATTCCGCCGATGGATCTAAACCACGGCTCGCTATTGGCCTGTCCCCACTTTTGTCCAGCTAGTCCAGCCGCCAACCACCGCCGAGCGCTTTATAAAGACCGACCAGTTGAACGGCGAGTTCTACTTCGCTGATCACCAGCTGATCCTCCGCCTCCAACTGGGTTCGCTGTGCGTCTAGCACATCCAGATAGCTATCCGTTCCGGATTCGAATCTCTCCATGGCAAACCCGGCGGCCTGGGCGCTGGCGTTAGCCGCTGCAAACAAGCGCGCTCGCCGCTCCGACTCATGGCTGATTGAAGTCAGTGAATTGTCCACTTCTTCGAATGCTGTAAGCACCGTCTTCTCGAACTGTTGTAACTGGCCTTGCAGCTCAGCATCTGCCGCATCTATCTGCGCATGTACACGACCGAAGTTGAATGCCTGCCAACTGAGTTGCGGTGCGATCAAGTGCGTAAGCGTTCCTGCGCTTCCCAGATCTGCAAAGGTTGTCGCGAGGAATCCGATACTTCCACTCAGTGAGACGCGGGGATAGAGTTCTGCGACACTCAGTTCATAGCGTGCCAACGACGCAGCAAGCAGATGTTCGGACTGGCGAATATCGGGCCTCCTGGTGAGCAGGTCGAGCGGGTCACCGACCGCCACGCTTACTGGCATATTGGGTAAGGGCACCGGAGCGATGAGTTCAGCGCGCAGTGTCGATGGCATCTCCCCTGTCAGCACACTCAGTCGATTAATGAGAATCGAAATCTGTGCCTGGAGAGCTGGAATTCGCGAACGGGTCAACTCCCACTGGGTAAGCGAGCGCTGCACATCGAGCTGATCTCCGAGCCCGCCCTCCATCATTTCCTGAGTGAGTTCATACGACTGCTCCAATCCATCCGCGTTGCGGCGATTCACATCGAGCCGGTACTGGGCGCCACGTAGTTGTATATAAGTACGGGCCACCTCTGCAGAAACGGTTACATAGGCATTGTCCAATGCCGCTTCGGTTGCATCGAGCTCAGCGCTCGCGGCGTTAATGCGTTGGCTCACCCGGCCAAACAGATTTGCCTCCCAGCTCATATCGAACCCGGCAGAGTGGGTTGTAAAGCGCTGCTCCTGACCAGGGAAGCTCTGCGCATCAGCTACGCGCTGATCAAGCACTTCAATACCTGCTCCGGTCCGCGGGAGACGATTCAGCGACTCGGACTCGAGCAGACTTCGCGCGAGGGCCACATTGGCCATGGCCACACCGATATCGTTGTTATGCAACAACGCCGTGTCTACCAGCGCGTCGAGTTGCGGATCATTCAGACTCCGCCACCACCTAGCAATCACTTCGCCATCGCTTATGGCGATCGCTCCGTCCGAGCTTTCCGACACAAGCTGAAACTCCGCTGCGACATTCTGCTGGGTCGCAAGGTGTTGGTAGTCTGCTGTAGAACAGGCGGTGAGCGAGATGATCGCGATAACTGCGAGCACTACAGCGCGTGAGAATCGAAATTTCATACTTCTGTTCGTCCTTCAAGAGAATTGATGACAAGCGGGTTTTCAGTGCGCCGTTGTCGCAGCTTCGATTCAGCCGTGCGTAACAGCACATAGAAAACGGGCGTGAGGAACAAACCAAAGAACGTCACACCAATCATTCCGGAAAACACTGCCATGCCGATGATGTTGCGCATCTCGGCGCCAGCGCCGGTGGACAACACCATTGGTAGCACGCCCATAATGAAAGCGAGAGACGTCATCAGAATCGGCCGCAGACGCATACGGGAAGCTTCGATCGCCGCTTTAACCAGAGGCATGCCCTTGTGTTCCAGCTCACGAGCGAACTCGACGATGAGGATCGCATTCTTGGTGGCCAGCCCCATGAGCACAAACAGACTGATCTGAGTGAAAATATCGATACTGTCACCAGCGAGCCACACGCCAACCAGTGCTGCCAGCACGCTCATTGGCACGATCATGATGATTGCCAATGGCAGCGTCAGACTCTCGTACTGCGCCGCGAGCACAAGAAATACCAGCAAAATACATAACGGGAAGATCAGCAACGCGGTATCTCCGGCGAGAATTTCCTGATACGTCAATTCAGTCCACTCATAGGTCATGCCGGGCGGTAGCGTCTCTGCGAGCACTGCTTCGATTGCGTCCTGCGCATCACCACTCGAGTAGCCCTGTGCCGGGCCGCCAAGCAGGTCGGCCGAGCGAAACGCGTTATAGCGCTGCGCCGCCGTCGGACCATAGCTTTCCGATACCGACATCACGCTACCGAGCGGAACCATTTCGCCGCGATTGTTGCTGATCTGCAGTTGCGCTATATCTTCCGGCGTGTCGCGAAAACTTGAATCTGCCTGGGCGATGACCTGATAGGTCCGACCGAACATGTTGAAGTCGTTTATGTACGCCGAACCGAGATACACCTGCATGGTGTTGAAAACTTCCGGGATAGACAGCCCGAGCTGAACTGCCTTGTCACGATCCAGATCGGCATACAGTTGCGGGGAATTGATCTGGTAGCTGGAGAACACGCCCGCCAGTTCGGGTCGTTGCCACGCTTTCTGCATGACTTCCTGTACCACGCCGTTCAACGCATCGTAGCCCTGATCGCGACGATCCTGAATCTGCAACTTAAAGCCACCCACCGTGCCCAGCCCCATGACTGGCGGCGGCATGAAGATCTGAATGAAGGCCTCAGGAATCTGGTCGAACTTCGCCTGCAAGCGTGCAGCGATCATCGAGCCGTGCATCTCGGGATCATGCCGCGCATCGAATGAGTCCAGACCGATGAAGACTATGCCCTCGCTGGCACTGTTGGTAAATCCATTGATAGAAAGACCGGGAAACGCAACGGCATCCGCTGTGCCGGGTTCGGCAAGACCGATCGCGGACATTTCACGCATTACGGCTTCGGTACGATCCAGCGTGGCACCTGTCGGTAACTGGGCAAAACCAATCAGATACTGTTTGTCCTGTGTCGGAATAAATCCCTTGGGAAGACTTTCAAACGCTCCCCAGGTCACGAACAACAGCATGCCGTAAACCGCCATGGTCATCGTGCGACGCCCTAACAAGCGACCTATTGTGAGACTGTACTTCTCAGAACTGCGCTGGAAAAAGCGATTGAAACCCTGGAAGAATCTATTCATTCCACGCTTGAAGACGTTCCTGCTCGCAGTCAGATCCTCACGCTCGTCTTTGGCTTTGAGTAATACTGCCGACAGAGCCGGACTCAGCGTCAGCGAATTGAAAGCGGAGATGACTGTAGAGATCGCAATTGTCATCGCGAACTGGCGATAGAACTGCCCGTTCAAACCGCTGATAAAAGCGATCGGAACGAAGACCGCAATCAAGGTCAGCGAGATGGCAATAATCGGCCCACTGACCTCGCGCATCGCCTGATACGTGGCTTCCTTCGGTGAGAGGCCTTGTTCGATATTCCGTTCAACGTTCTCCACCACGACGATCGCATCGTCAACCACGATACCTATCGCAAGAACCAGCCCGAATAGCGACAGCACATTGATTGAAAAGCCGAACAGCAAGAGCAGGCTGAACGTCCCGATGATCGAGACCGGTACCGCCAGCAGGGGAATAAGCGACGAGCGCCAGTTCTGCAAGAACAGAATTACCACCAGCACTACAAGCGCTACCGCCTCGAGCAGGGTTTTGACTACTGCTTTGATCGAATCACGCACGAATACAGTTGGGTCATAGGCGATTTCAAACTCCATGCCATCAGGGAAACTCTCCGCGAGTTCGGCCATGGTCGCACGGACATTGTCAGAAATTTCGATCGCATTCGCGCCCGGCGCTTGCATCACCGGAATAGCGACGGATTGATCGTTGTTTAATAGTGAACGCAGGGCATACTGCGAGGCCCCTATTTCGATACGCGCGAGATCTTTCAGGCGCGTGATCGCTCCAGTAGGGCTCGTGGCAACAATAATGTTCTCGAATTCTTCAACCGATTCGAGACGCCCCTTGGTGTTGACTGGCATTTGCAGTTCCAGCGGCGAGGGATTGGGTGCGCTGCCAATGAGTCCGGCAGCGACCTGCACATTCTGGCTACGCACCGCATCGATGACCTGCGACGCGCTAAGATTACGCTCGGCAATAGCGTCAGGATTCAGCCACAGCCGCATGGCGTAGTCGCCTGCGCCGAACAGCTGCACCTGCCCTACACCGGGAAGACGGGTCAGGCGATCACGAATGTTCAGCACCGCATAGTTACGCAGATACAGCATGTCATAGCGGCCATCCGGTGACGTGAGGTTCACCACCAGCGTCAGATCAGGCGAGGCTTTTAGGGTCACGACACCGAGTTGCCGCGTGATTTCGGGCAGCCGCGGTTGCGCCTGCGCGACGCGGTTTTGTACCTGCTGCTGCGCCAGATCGGGATCCGTGCCGATGGCGAAGGTAAGGGTTAGCGTCATCAAGCCATCAGAGTTTGCGGTGGAGTACATGTACAGCAGGTTTTCAATGCCACTGATAGCCTCTTCCAACGGCGTTGCAACGGTTTCAGCAATCACTGCCGGGTTGGCACCAGGAAACTGCGCATTCACCACGATAGTCGGCGGCACCACCTCCGGATATTCAGAGATAGGCAGCCGAAACATCGAGATCAATCCTGCAATCAGTATGAGGATCGAAAGCACGCTGGCAAAAATGGGTCGATCGATGAAGAATCTTGATATGTTCATTGTGGTCTCAAAGCTGTAGCTGGAGTGACTTGTCTAGTTGCTGGCCACCATAACCGGTGCGCCAGGCATGACACGCTGCAATCCGTTTACGATGACTCGCTCTCCTGCACTGACGCCGCTCAGTACGACACGGCTTCCTTCGATAGCCCGGCCGAGAGTGACATTGCGATATTCCACGAGATTGTTTTCGTCAACGATGTAGACGTAGCGCTTGTCCTGACTCACATTGATCGCGCGTTCAGGCAGGAGCAGTACCGGCTCTTCGCTGACCGCACCAAGATCGACGTTTACAAAGATACCTGGCACCAGTAGACCAGCACGGTTTTCAATTATCGCGCGCGCCCTGATCGTGCCTGTTCCTGTGTCGAAATGGTTATCAAAGGCCTGTAAGTTGGCATGGAATGACAGAGAACGGTCGTTGCCTATGCTGACGTTGACCGGGATCTGGCGAGCCGAATTGCTGTCGCTCGCTTGCGCTTCTGATGCACGCGCCACGGATGCATCAGACGAAACCCTGAAATAGGTTTGCTCATCGACATCAAACTCAGCATAGAGCCGGTCGAGATTGACTATCGTGGTGAGAACGGGGGTATTGCCTCCTGCCTCAATGACATTGCCCACCGTGATTTCAGCCCGGCCAATGTGTCCAGAGATTGGCGCCCGCACATAGGCGTATTCCAGATCGAGTTCCGCTTCATCCAGATCGGCTTGCGCCGCATCTACGCGAGCCTGGGCAACCTTGAGATCGTTCTGTCGGTTGTCTCTCAGGCTTTGCGAAATGACATTGCGTTGCGCGAGACCAACCGCTCTTTCGTATTCGATCTTCGCGAGTTCCACATCCGATTCAGCAGAGGCGAGGTTGGCACGCGCACTATCAACTGCTGCCTGGAAGGGGCGCGGATCGATAACAAAGAGCAACTGTCCCTGCTCTACTCTGGCGCCTTCCTCAAACAAGACTTGTTGGAGAGTGCCGCCAACGAGGGGGCGAATCTCAGCCTGTTCAACAGCACTGAGGCGGCCTGAGAACCGATCCCAGTTGCGAATCGCCGACGTTTCAAGCAGCACGGTTTCCACTTCCGGCGTTGGGAAAACCATCTCGTCTTCCGCTGCATGGGATGCGAGACCGCTGAAATTGGCGAAGCCGAAGGTGACAATGGCCAGTAGCACAGTAACCAAACCTACCCAGAGTTTGGCCGGCATTTTTTGAGTCAAAACAACATTCATGAGAGCTCCTGCCCGTAGTGGAAATAGTGATTTTTCAGTGGATTAGTCGATTGCCGAGACGCTGTGAAATTCGAATGAAAGTACAGACCGGTCGGTATGGGCTGGAAATATACATACCGAACGGTATGTAGTCAATGGTTTTTTTATTGAGATTTTGTAAGAAAACTGCAACAGGCCACGGAATGTCAGCAGTTTGCCAGTATTACACTTGGTACGTCTTCCTGTCCGAGGGGCACGTGGAAGCGATAAAACTCGGGTTTCGCGCGCGGATTACGAGATGGCGAGCCGCAGGAGAGGAACTAGGGCAGAGAATTTGGCCTAGGCGGAGCGCGCCGCCTTGGGCACTTGCGGCTCTCTAATTGAGAACTCAATCGGAGTACGGTATTCGACTTTCAGATTCACAAGGCTATACAGCCCATCGGTGAGATCCTTGCCCATGCGTTCAACGTCCTGACGGATGCGGCCGGACATCACTACACCCTGGATGAACTGTTCGATCAGACGGGCGATGTCCATCTCATCTACTTCTTCATTCAAGTAGCCTTCGGTCAAAAGATTGCGCACCAGAATGGCTAAGTAACGCACGCTTTTGTCGGACATTTGCATCGCTACTTGCTGAATATCCTGACAACCACAGCCGGCTTGCGCACCCGCAGTGAAAATAGGGCTTCCTGTGATGAATGCTCCGCCTTCAGGGCAATAGCGGATCTGCTTCTCCAAAATCATGGAAATCACACTCCGCAGCTGTTCGAGCGCCGTATAGCGCGGGGAAAACAGCTCATCGAGCTCAACGCTCTTCTGTTCCCAGTCCATATTACAGGCACTGACGAACAAGTCAGCTTTCGACGTGAAATGATGATAGAACGCGCCCTTGGTAACCCCTGCCTTCTTGCAGATCTCCGCAATGCCGACCTTTTCGTAATGGCTATCCCAGATCAGCTCGAGAGCTGTTTCCATTAGCAATTGCTTGGTCGCGACGGGGTTCATTGGATTCTCCTATTATGCTGTTCTTGCGAGTCTACATACCGAGTGGTATGGCGTCAAAGTTTTATTACCGTCATTGCACCACTTTGTACCCGTCCTTTTCAGGGACTGCCCACGATGGCGCACTGCCGACAACGCTGAATACGCTCTAAATTTATGGTCTGGATTACCGACATACCCTCACTCTGCCAGGAGATTCCAATCGATTCCTTCATGAATTCGATTGAGATCGTAGTTCGTCTGCCAATGAATCGACTCTGAATCAGCCCTCGCATCATTCTTGCTAGTAGTTTTTATTAGAAGCTTTTATTAGGAGCTTTAATTAGGAGTTTCTATTAAGAGTTTCTCCTAAGAATTCCTGCTAAAAGCTCCTGATAGAAGTTCTTGCTGGATATAATTGCCGGCTCGAATTTTCTTGCCCTGTACACAGCGAGCAATGTCGCTCGAAATACCTTTTGTTACGTAAATCCGATGGACTCTATTTCGCAAAACCAACTCAACTTTGACCTGCAACATCTCTGGCACCCCTACACATCAATCAAGAATCCCCTCCCTGTCTACCCGGTCGCATCCGCATCAGGTGTTCGACTGCGACTTGATGATGGCAGCGAATTAATCGACGGGATGTCTTCGTGGTGGTGCGCCATTCATGGCTACAATCACCCGGTGCTCAATGAGGCGGCAATCGGCCAACTCGAGACGATGTCGCATGTGATGTTTGGCGGTATCACGCATCAGCCGGCGATTGCGCTGGGCGAAGCGCTGCTGCAAATCACGCCGCCCTCACTTGGCAAGCTGTTCTACTGTGATTCCGGCTCTGTGGCGGTGGAAGTCGCCATGAAAATGGCGATGCAGTACCAGCACGCGCTCGGCCAAAGCAAGCGTTCGAAGTTCCTCACTATTCGCGGCGGATACCACGGCGACACCTTTGGCGCGATGGCAGTCTGCGACCCTGTCACCGGCATGCACAGTCTCTTCAGCCAAACCTTGCCACAGCATTTTTTCGCACCGAGCCCGGTCAAGCGCTTTGATGAACCCTGTAGCGACGAAGATATCGCGGTAATGGCTGAGCTGCTGCAAGCACATCACAGCGAAATTGCTGCAGTCATTCTGGAACCGATCGTGCAGGGCGCAGGCGGCATGCGCATCTACTCCCCGGACTATTTGAAGCGGGTTCGCGCTCTCTGTGATCAATACCAGGTGCTTTTGATTCTGGACGAAATTGCTACCGGATTTGGGCGCACCGGCAAGATGTTTGCCTGCGAACACGCAGGTATAGAACCCGATATCATGTGTCTCGGCAAAGCACTCACCGGGGGCTATATGAGTCTGGCCGTCACGCTGTGTACAGATCAGGTGGCTGAGACGATATCAGCAGGTGAGCCAGGGGTATTGATGCATGGACCTACGTTCATGGCTAACCCTCTCGCCTGCACGATCGCTCGGGCCAGCCTGCACCTTCTGCAGCAGAGCAACTGGCAGCAGCGCATCGGCTCGATTGAGCAACAGCTCAAAACGGAGTTGGCAAGCTGCAGGAACCTGCCCTCTGTAGCAGATGTGCGCGTCCTCGGCGCTATCGGTGTCGTCGAGTGCCACACGGCCGTTGATGTCGCTGCGCTACAAAAAACATTTGTACGTCTTGGAGTCTGGATCCGGCCATTCAGCAATCTGATCTACATCATGCCTCCCTATATAATTCAGCCTGAAGAACTCTCCCAACTCACCAGCGCGATTCGCACCGCCTTACAGTAACGAAACACATGCCCAAGTTTGATTTCATTGATCAGGCGATCCTGACTCGCCACCAGAAAAAGCAGTTCCGCGAACTACGTGCCATCACACCAGGATCGGCTACGGAAATCACCCGCGACAATCGCGGCCTGGTGAACTTCTGTTCTAACGACTACCTGGGTCTGTCTAAACATCCTCTATTAATTGAACGCTCCACAGAGTTCGTGCGTCGCTATGGCGCCGGTGCAACCGCATCCAGACACGTCTGCGGGACGTTTGCATGCCATCTCAGCGTTGAGCAGAAACTGGCCCGACTGAAACGCACAGAATCCGTGCTGCTTATGAATTCGGGCTATCAGGCGAATGCCACCATTATCCCTGCACTGGCAGACAAGGACTCCATCATCTTCTCGGATGAGTCCAATCATCACAGTATTATTCAGGGGATTCGCCAGGCCAGATGTGAGAAGCAGATTTTCTCCCACAACGCACTCGACGAACTCGAAGCACAGTTACAGGCAAGTCAGACAAAGCACTACAGCCGCAGACTTATCGTCGCCGAATCAATCTACAGCATGGACGGGGATGCTGCCGACATTCCGGCTCTCGTTACACTGGCCAGAAACTACGATGCCATACTCGTTATCGATGAAGCCCATGCGACGGGCGTAACTGGTGAGGACGGTATGGGGCTAACAGTGGGCAAGGGTGTGGATGTGACAATTGGCACGTTTGGCAAAGCGTTAGGAAGCTTTGGCGCCTACGTGGCCTGCTCTGCGAAAATGAAGGATTATCTGGTGAACTGTTGCGGCGGCTTAATCTATACCACTGCCCTGCCACCCGCGGTTCTGGGCGCGATCGATGCGGCGCTCGATCTGGTACCCACGATGAATGAGCAACGCGCGAGGTTGGCCGCGAATGGTGACTCCCTGCGACGCAGCCTCAGATCCATAGGCTACGATGTAGGACAGTCCAGCTCCCAGATTATTCCGATCATACTGGGCAAAGAAGCATTGACTCTTGCCAAGTCTCAGCAGTTGGAACAACACGGATTTCTGGCGTCGGCTATCAGACCGCCCACGGTTCCCCGGCATTCATCGCGGATACGGGTAGCGCTGTGCTCAGAGCACACTGAGCAGCAGATCGATGAATTTATTGAGGCACTAGACCAGTCATGAAATGGCCAACGAAATTTTTTGTAACGGGTACCGATACCGAAATCGGTAAAACTGTCGTGTCAGGCATTCTGCTTGCAGGACTTGAGGCCGACTATTGGAAACCAATACAGTCCGGTTGGGTCGATGGCACCGATAGCGACTGGATCCGCCGCCACGCCGCGCTGCCCAGCACGCGGATTTATCCAGAGGCCTATTCCCTGCGCGAACCGCTATCGCCTCACGCGGCTGCTGAACTGGAAGACATCGAGATAGAACTGGAGAGCATCACGCTTCCGGTAACTGATCCTGTGTCGTCGCTAATCGTTGAGGGTGCAGGTGGCGTATTCGTTCCCATCAATCGCAAGCAAACCATGCTCGATCTCATCCAACATCTCGAGTTGCCCGCACTGATCGTGGCAAGAAGCACACTCGGGACCATCAATCACACTTTACTCACGATAGAAGCACTGCGCAGTCGTAACATCGACATCGTCGGCGTGGTGATGAATGGCCCTGTAAATCCTGGCAATCGAGAAGCCATAGAGCGCTTTGGAAACATCAAGGTACTCGCCGAGGTCTCGGCGATCAGCGAATTTAACCCATCAGCACTTGCCAGTGCCTATCATCAGTCGTTCGCAAGTGGGCTAACCTAAATTGTAGTAAGCAGGAAACTCAGTGAGTTGTGTAGCCACCTTTGTCATCGACTAATACCAGACCCATTTCTGGAATCAACTTGCAGTCTGCGCTAGAGTGCTCTGCTACTACCAATTTTTGCTCTTCCGCAAACTGGCTGCGGGTGACGCTTTCCTCAGCTCCGCTGCCGTTGTAGAGATAGATAACCTGCTCTATCGAACCAACGTCGGCCTCTGACATCTTGTCGAGAAAGAGTTTGGCGACGCTGCTAGGAATGTGATGCACGAATACACCTTCTGAGCCGATGACAATACCCACTCCGCAAGTCGACAATCCTACGACGCTAATTCTGTCTCCCGAGCCTTTTCCAATGCTCACAAACTCATTCGTGCCCAATAGATGGTTTTTTTTCTGGCTGGACGACGATGAGCTCGAAGAGGCCGACGCCGTTGTGCTGCTTGAAGACGCACCGGCGCCGGAGTCTGGTTTACTGGATGAATTTCCGCGCTGCACAACCTGATCCATCTTGGCCTGAAGCGCATCCGGTGCGCTGGCCAGCTTGTCTGCAAGCGGATTCGTGCGACCAAAGCCGCTTACCGGTTGCGCCTGGGCAAGCGCCTGGCTTTTCAGTTGTCCGGGTCGGTTGTCAGCTATCTCATTGGCTGTGTGCGATCGCCGCGACGCCTGTTTCACGCTCGAGGAAGCAGCGGCCTGATTATTCCCTTTGCTGTGAATCGGTTTTCGCATCAAGCGGGCCCGGGCTTTAAAAGCGTAAATTGACGTTTTTCCAGATTGCCTGTAGAAGACGACGGTTGGAATAGATACCGCCTGCAGAAGTCAGAGTCTGATAATGGTGTAATCAGCACTAGTCTGTCGCAATTGCGGGAACACGGACCAGCACATAGGTGATATGGGTATCCCCATTCACCAAATACGCATGAGGCATTTGTGCAGGAATATGCAGCACGTCGCCGGCAGCCACAACCGCTCTGGATCCGCCTGCAATTGTGGAGCCTGGCACATTGGATTGCCCGACCAATTCACCTTCATAGTGAACTGCACCCGCTCCGCTCTGAACGAATACCACATCGATGATGTCTTCGTGCTGTTCTGGCCAACCATCGGAGTTGCGCCGCAGGAAACGAATACGATGGGAGTTGCCGCCCACACCATAGTCCGCCAATGTCTCTCTCGCCGAGCCATCAGGCCTGATTTGCGTTCCCAGCACCGCATTGCGCTGCGCAAGTTCGCCTGCTCGCCACAGCCCAAAGCCCGGCGGATCTAGCGCCGGGGCCTGCCCGTCCGGCGCCGCAACAACTTGCCCGGTATATGCAGGAACTCGAACCAGCACGTAGGTGATATGGCCCTCACCTTCGACAAGGTAGGCATGGGGTATTCCGGCCGGGATGCGTAGCACATCACCTGCCGCCACTTCGTATTCCGTCCCTCCCTCTATCGCAGTGCCGATGTCTCCCCTGCGGCCCTGCATGTCACCACCGACGAGAATAGAACCTCGTCCACTCTGGATGAAAACGTAGTCTTCAATATGATCGTGCTGCTCAGGCAACCCGTCGCGATCACGACGAATAAAGCGGAAGCGGTGCGATCCCGACTCGGTGACATAGTCAGCCAATGTCTCGCGAGCAGAGCCGTCGTCGCGAATCGACCTACCAAGGATTGCGTTCCTCTCGGCCAGCTCGTTCGCAGACCAGAGCATGAACCCGGGCTGATTGTCAGTTGCCGTCATCAGACCGCAGGACTGCAACGCTATCGCCAATCCGGAGATGAGCACGTAAGATAGTAAGCGTGCACGGCGGAGTGAACTTTTGTCTTTGCTAGTTGCTGAACTATGTACCGAGCTAATTATCGTGCTTATTACCGAGCTATTTACCGAACTCTCTATCGAACTCTCTATCGAACTCTCTATCGAACTACACTCTAAGTTACACATAGACGCTATGCCTGTGTTGACACCTTTCCGGTGTTCTTGCTTTTCGTGCCCAAGAAGGTATCCATGAGCTATTACAGTGATGAAGTCGAGCGCATTCATGCGTCAATCCTGCCACGCAAGGATGTCTTGTCGCGGATAGTTATGGCGAAGCGCTTTATCGATTCACACTATCACGAGCCCATCACTGTCGACACTGTAGCCAGAATCGCGTCGACATCCAAGTTTCACTTTATCCGACAATTCAAAAGGCTCTATGGGCGCAGTCCCTGGCAATACCTTACTGAAGTAAGAAGCCATAGAGCAAAAGAGTTACTGCTTCGTGGCTGCTCGGTGCAGGACGCCTGTGTCGCCGTGGGCTACGATAGCTTAACGACGTTTAGTCATTTGTTTAAGCGCATGACGGGAAGTTCTCCTGCAAAACTCAGATGCGCAACTTTCGATAAGCGATAATCTGGGGGAGAAGGTATTCTTTACCTCCTTTACCTCTTTGACCCGGCATCAATTCAGGATTCCCAATTTTATGAAACTTACTTTGATGAGTGTAATGGTGGACGATCAGGCCAAGGCTTTGCAGTTTTATACCGAGGTTTTGGGTTTCAAAAAGAAGGTCGATATTCCGATGGGAGAGCACCGCTGGCTGACGGTGGTTTCTCCAGAACAGCAGGATGGGCCCGAGCTGGTTCTCGAGCCCATGGGATTTGCGCCAGCTCGCGATTTTCAGAAAGCGCTCTTTGAAGCAGGCATACCACTGACAGCCTTTCTCGTAGAAGATGTCGATGCAGAGCACCAACGGCTAACAGAGGCCGGTGTTGAATTCAGCATGGCCCCCAAAGAAATGGGCACGGTAAAAATCGCGGTACTTAACGATACCTGCGGCAATAATATTCAGCTATTCGAAGTCCTCTAGGAGATTCAGTAAGCCGTAATGCTACGCTTCAACGGCCGATTTCAATCGCCTGAGTGCCTGCTGCCACTGCTTTTCGATGCTTTCGATCATCTGCCTTACTTCTGACAGCGATTCGACTTCCAGTTGATACAGGCTCTCTCGTCCCAGTTTCTCTCCGGACACGATCCCTGCGTCTTCGAGTTGACGCAGGTGTTTGGTAATGGCCTGCCGACTCAGCTTGAAGCCCTCGGTCAACTGCGTGATCGAGCGCTTCTCACCCCGCTCCAGGCTCGCGATCAGCTTGAGTCGCGTACTATCGCCCAGGGCTGAAAAGAGTCTGGCGCGCTTCGCCAGGTCAGCCTCACGGTAACTGTGCAACATAGTCACGAATGTGCCCCGCCTGAATCTCCCATCCCTGTTCATTGCCACGTCTCGCCTCGTCGCGAATCGCTGGCGACAACTTCTCGAAACCGGACTCAGTAATTGTTACTCGCGTTCCGTCATCAGTGGCTTGTAGTTCGAACGTGCAATGCAACCAGGGCTCATTGGCCAGGTCTACGGACTCATCCGGAACATAGGGCGGCCAGGTAAACTCCAGGCACTTTTCCTGCTCTATGCGCAACACCTTTGCTTCCCATTTCACATGCTCGGAGCCGGGATAAGTCATCATGCCGGTCGACCACTCGCCAGCAGCGAATGGCTGATCGAGCTTGCATCTGAACCACTCGCCAAATTTCCTGTGATCGATGATCGCCTTCCAGACTGTCGCGAGCGGTGCTTCTATTTCGATCGTTTGTACAATTTTCATCGCTTTTATCACACTCTTATTATGCAACTTTAGAGTTGCATAATAAGTGGAGCCCAAGCGAAACGCAACCCTTAAGTTGCGCTTTAATTGTTTGCGACAAGCCAGTCTTGCGCACACCTCAGGCACCCACAGCAGGTTCAGTGCCACAGTGCTATTCAGACCCTCAGTCCACTGATTATCCTGCCCCACTGTCGCGTTAAACTACTTCTCGTTCCCTTACTTCGCTATGATGGCGACACCCTTCAAGAACCAGGCCGGCAGTTCCACTCAATCCAGACCCAAGTCCAATGCAAGCAAGTGATACAAGTCCGACAGTGAGCAGCCTGCCTATCTGGCAATTCATGTTCGCGTACCGGGATTCCGTCGAAGAGAGCAAATTCCGGCAGCACTATCTTGAAGGCGACAGAAAACAGGTTCTCACCATTACCCTCACGGTACTGGCGCTGATGGCGGCGATGACAATTACCGATATTCCACATTTGTCGGAGGTGTCAGGTCTGGGTTTCGGAACGCTCCTGCGCATGATTCTGTTCTGTGCAGGTGCGGTACTGTTTTTCGCGATCACCCGCTGGCGGAGCGATCAGGTGATGGATATCGGCGTTGCCAGTTTCACCGTACTGGTTGCGATCTGTGTCGTGCTATTTCATTTCACCGCCGACATTTCTGCCGCACGCATCGGCACTGTTGTGACACTGATCATCTTCGTCGCCAATATCGCCTATCCGGTGTACAGCCTCTATCTGCTTCCCGCGATACTGATGCTGCTACTCGGCGACACCGTCGTCATGCTTGATTCATCCCGAGCGGATTTCGCCCAACAGCGACCGATACTGACGGTGGTATTCGCTTTTGCAGAACTCATCAGCATCTTTGCCTCGGCTCATTTACAGCGCACTCGCTATCAGGCCTTTCGTGCGCTGTCCGACGTGAAGACTCTTTCAGGGATGATTCCGATTTGTTCAAACTGCAATAAAATTCGCGACGACCGCGGCTACTATCAACAACTGGAACAATACATATCCGCCCATTCGGACGCACAGTTTTCACATGGCATATGTCCTGCATGCATAACACAGCTCTATCCAGAGATTAAAGAGTCAGGACATGAGTAAGTATCCACACGCACATTCGCAAAGAAGCTGATAGAAGCAGGACGCCACATGAGCACAAGTTGGGACAGCCGCAAGGACGGGGAAGAATCACCCTTCATCAAACTGGGCCCCTTTAAACTGCGGCTCCCGTTCAAGCACTATCGCTTTGAGTGGCCCGACTATGTTCAGGGACTGATGATGTGTGCCGTCGATCTGGCTGCGATTCCCCTGATGATCGAACTACTGGGCATGCCCTTCGATGTAGCACTGGCTGTTGTGTTGCTCAATGGCGTGCTCTATCTCAGCCATCATTTACTGGGAGATCCCGTTGTCCCGGGCTGGATTACACCGGCGATTCCTCTGATCATGGTGTACTGCGCCGGATTTCCGGAAGGACCGGATCGAGTTCACGCACTGGTGGCATTCCAGTTTACCCTGGGTGTGCTGTCGATCATTCTCGGGGTGACGGGATTGGCGAGCAAGGTCGTCTCGTTTGTCCCCAATGCGATCAAGTCAGGCATCATCCTGGGCGCTGGATTCGCCGCGGTGATTTCGGTGTTTCAGGTGGGCGGCCGATTCGATTCCTATCCCTGGACCATATCGATCGCCGTCGGCATTGCCTTCTACCTGCTCTTCTCGCAGCACTTCGTCGAGGTCAAGAAACGCTACGCGTTGCTGGCCCTGATTGGCAAACTCGGCATACTCCCAACTATTCTGCTGAGCGTTGTAATCGCGCCTCTCTTCAGCGAAGCACCGTGGCCAACGATAGAGTGGGACCTGATCAGCCCGGACTTTCAGACGCTGTGGCAGGAATACACCATCCTCGGACTGGGCCTGCCTCCGCTGATGATGTTTGTGACAGCCATACCGACCGTGCTGGCAGCGTACATCGTGCTGTTCGGTGATGTTTTGCAGAGCCGCGCATTGATCAGTGAAGCTGACAGTGTGCGACCGGACGAACACATCGACTATAACCCCAATCGCGCTCACATGATTTTCGGCGGCCGCAACACTGTGATGAGCGTTCTAGGACCCGACGTCACCATGGCAGGGCCGCTATGGGCCGCAATGCAGGTTGTCGTCATCGAACGCTACAAGGAAGGAAAGCAGGCAATGCATTCCCTGTTTGGAGGTTCTGGCTCGTTTCGCTGGGGAACCAATACCGGGCTTTTGTTCTTGCCAATTGTCTCCCTCGTAGAACCGATTCTTGGTGTCGCGCTGGCACTCACCCTGCTCATCCAGGGCTATGTGAGTGTGCGTATTGGCATTCTCGAATCACGCAGCCGCCGCGACCTCAGCATCGCTGGCATCATCGGTGCAATCCTGACCGTGAAAGGCGCCACCTGGGCATTCGGAATAGGTATCGGGCTCACATTGCTCGTGTACGGCAGGGACTTCTTTCGAGGGGAAAATGATCAGACGTTCAGCAAAGACCTTGACTGAACCAGTAACATAAATTCAGTCAACCAGCTCTAACCATCCTTGTTATCGGAGTGCGAATCTGAATCATACTTTCCACCACCACCGTTAGCGCCGTTCTTGCGTGTGACACTCAACCAATCAATCACCACACCAGATACTGCATTGAATCGGGCAACACGGAATATAACTTCCAGAACCTGTGGTCGCCTGCGCAGATTGGTTTCATGAAGTCGCGGCAGAAATCCCAGCGCAACTACAGTTCGGATTGCGGCCGACGCGATGAATACGAAATAAAGCGCCGAACGCGGCTCCCACACAGTTGCAATCGCCGCCGCGATGTCTGCCGAGTGTAGCGCGAGATAGCCGCCCAACAGTCCTCCGCAAAACACCATAAAGGCATGACTGCCAGACTGCACTGCCGCATAGAGTGCAAAATTGGTGTGGTGCGGGCGAATATCATAAAGATAATTCGAAGTGCTCAGTGTAAAGCCACTCCATGCAAAACCAGACACCACCTGTACGATGAGAACGACGCCAAAATCAGGCGAGATCAACCATAGCAAAGGCACGATTGGCAGCAGGGAACTGGCGATGATCATCACGAACCGATTGCCGAATCGATCCGAGAACTTTCCCCAGTAACGCAACATGACAAACTGGGTAGCAATCGATGCCATGCTACTCAGACTGAATTGCAGATACGTGAATTGCAGGTCACTGAGTTGATACACGGCGAAGAACGGCGCCGAAAGTGCTGACGCACCCTGCATGCAAGCCACGAACAGGCTGTAGTTCCTGAACGCAGGATCGCGCAAGGATTCCCCGATGTGCTGCCAACTGTCCCTGAGACGCATCGCATTGCGGCCGGCATCGGGATGCGGGTCGTGCATTTTGCGGAACAACAGGCTCGAGCAGAATCGCCCAATTGCAGCCCCGATAAATAGTGTAGCGAAACCAATCCACGCGAGCCCACCCGCATCCGTGAGCGAGAGTACAGAGCCTCCCAATAGAAACACCAGCAACGAGGTTGCCATGGTCACGCGTGTGCGCGTCGCAAAGAACATGCCGCGTCGTGAGCCCGGCACCAGACCCCCCATCCACGCACGCCAGTGTGGCTGAATCAAATTGGTACAGGCGAAGTACCCGATCGCCAACAGAATCAGGATTAACACGGCGGCGTCAGCCATGATGTCAGCAGCAAACAGAAGCGCCAGGACTCCCATCCCGGCGACCAGCATGCTTTGCACAAGCGCGGTGTAGACTACGAGCGGCTTGCGCGGAATGTGATTACCTAGCCAGACCGATACGATTTGCAGAATGGCGCCGAATAGCTGCGGCAATGCGGTTAGCCAACCCAACTGGACGGGGCTGGCTTGAAGATAAATGGCGAACGCATTGAGGAAGTTGTCACTTGTACCCGTCATCGTCGCCGACGCGGCAGCTTCCTGCTGCGAGCAACGCAATGTTCGGCGGAGTCGATCGCGCTTGCGGCGTGGATCACTTCCTTCCTGAGAAACGGGGTACTCCATAGTCCAGCCTCGTTACTGCATTTCCTGCGGAGGCCCGCTTGTCTGACCCTCTGCAATTCCTGCTATTGATACTCCAACCAGAGTAATTGCTGCTCTGTTCCGGAGCAAGCCGTCAGCCGCAATCCCGGGGCACCATGAAGAGCAGAGCAACGAGGCCGCCGGGTTATCGGCTGCACACGAAAATTCTTCTTCCAGACGTACCTATCCGGCCGCTATGAATATGCTAGCATCTCGGCACTGAATCATTACGCGCGGAAAAACAGGATGCCGACAACAGCTTCCACGACCCTGCTTGAGTCCCTGAAGGAAATCGTAGGTTCGAGTGGCTATCGAGAAGGTGACGACATCGATAGCCGGAACTACCAGGACGCCATGGGCGACCGCGCAATCCCGCCATCACTATTGCTGCGTCCGGAAACCACTGAACAGGTTTCGGCTATTCTTGCGCTCTGCCATGAAAGCTCCCAGCCGGTCGCTGTGCAGGGTGGTATGACCGGTCTGGTTTCAGCAGCCGCGCCTCTGGCAGGCGAGGTGGCGCTCAGTTTCGAGCGCATGAAACGTATTCTGGAAGTTGATCCGTTCAGCGCGACAATGACCGTCGAGGCCGGCGTCCCCCTACAAACAATCCAGGAGCACGCCAGTGAACACGATCTCTTGTTTCCACTTGATTTAGGCGCAAGAGGCAGTTGCACGATAGGTGGCAACCTCTCAACCAACGCGGGCGGCAACAGAGTGATCCGTTATGGGATGACTCGCGACCTCGTCCTCGGTATTGAAGCTGTGCTGGCGGACGGGACGGTTATCGATGGCCTGCACAAGCTGCGCAAGAACAATACAGGTTACGATCTCAAGCAGCTCTTTATTGGCAGCGAGGGCACGCTGGGCATTATCACCAAGGCGGTATTAAAACTCTCTCCTCTCCCTGACAGCCAGGCAGTGGCCATGTGCGCCTGCGCGGATTTTGACAAGGTTTCCAATCTCCTCGTGCATGCGCAGTCGGCGCTGGGGGCCAACCTGAGTGCGTTCGAGGTGATCTGGCAGAATACCTACCAGCTCATTGACGAGTTCGTCCCGCATGCCACAGTTCCCCTCCCGCCAGAAGCGGCATTCTATGTCCTGATTGAGAGCATGGGCTCGCACGGTGAGAGGGATTTTGAACAGTTCCTGACGATGCTCAACGAGGCGACGGAGAAATCGCTGATCGGAGAAGTCGTTGTCGCCGACTCGGAAAGCAAGATCAAGAACCTGTGGACGGTGCGTGACGCCGCAGCAGAAATCTATCCCGGTGTGGGATATATGCATACCTATGATGTCAGCCTGAACGTCAGTGACATGGGTTACTTCGGAGAGGAAGTAGAACGCCGCCTCAGGGCCAGGTGGCCCGACGCCATACTCGGACTGTTTGGCCATATCGGCGACGGCAATGTGCACATCATCATACGGGTCGGGCCCGAAACCCGCGCCTTGCATGCGGCGATAGACGATATCATCTACGGACTTATCCGCGAGTTGCATGGCGCCGTCTCTGCAGAACACGGAATCGGGATCATGAAAAAGGCTTATCTGCCTTATAGCAGAAGCGAAGCCGAGCTTGCGTTGATGAAGTTGCTAAAACAATCGATGGACCCTCGGGGCATACTCAATCCAGGCAGAGTATTTTGAATTCAATCGACGTAATCGAGCTGCTTATTACACCCGCCAGTTATGTGCATTCTCGCAGCTAACTGCAATCTTCCCTAACCGTCTCATTCGTGAGTTAATCTACTGAATAGCAGGTGGCACGTGCTACAACCGCCCATTTCCCCTGTGTTCGAACTCATTTTTAGCTCCAGTTTTTACCCTGCTTTCCTCATTTCAACTCGGGTGATGCATTGAGTTCGCAAGACTTAATCGAGCGCTCTTGAACCTGTCGTAATCCCGAGATTTCACTGTCTGCGGCGATTCAAGAAACACTGACTGATTTTGAAATCAGCCAGCAATTGTTCAAATTAACGCAGTTTTCCCATTATTCTCTGTGCATGATGCTCAGGCTCCAAAATCCTTGTCAAACTATGCGCTAAGACACATAAACTGAAACTGGATTTTGCAATTCACAATTTTGTCGATTCAACAGTCCAGCATACCGCGTCAAAAGTGATGTCCAGGAGGCTTTGTAGCACAAATAATTATTAAAAAACAAAATGTTAGAGAATGGGAGAATTAAAATATGAAGAACGGCCCCGCATTTTCTGCTGTACCAATAAAGCGTTCCGCTATCGCTGCCGGAATCGCGATTGCCCTGGCCTCAGGCGCAGTCACCGCTCAGGATGATGACGACCTGGAAGAGATAGTCGTCACAGGTTCCTTTATTCGCAATAGCGATTTCAACGGCGCCAGCCCAGTGGATACCGTCGATCAGGAGACATTGCTGACCTACGGGTCTGCCAACATTGGTCAATATATCCGCGACCTGACTTATACCCAGAACGTCGATACCGTGGCCAACGTCCTCGGTGGCGCCGGGGGCGGCCAGGATTCCAACTCCGCTCAGTTTAACCTGCGAGGTCTCGGCGTTAGCAGCACGCTGACACTCTTGGACGGGCGCAGAAACATCAATGACGCTGCCATTTCCTCCATTCTTCCGGACATTGCGACTGACCGTATCGAGGTTGTACTGGACGGCGGTTCCGCACTCTACGGATCTGATGCGGTCGCAGGCGTAGTTAACCTCATACCTGTCAAAGAGTACGATGGCTTGCGAGTTCGTACCTTTTACAGTCGCGATCAGGGTGCCGACTTCGAAGAACCCAAGGTCAGTGCGCTCTGGGGCCACAACTTTAACAATGGTTTGAACATTGTCGCGGCATTGGAAGTCGGCAAAAAAACACCGTTGAATCGCGGCGAGCGTCCTGAGTTTCTCCGCGTGGACAACGCAACGTTCATTGGCGCCCCGGGACATTACCAACTGTCCAATGGCGCTCCCTACCTCGACCCCGATTGTGGTGCCTATAACGAGGGCAATACTGACAAAGGTCTGGACGGCAGTTTCCCCAGTGGCTTTCCCATAGCGAATGGACTCCTGTGCGGCTTTCACTACGCACAGTGGACCGACTACAACCGCAAAGCCAACGACTATGTGTCTTACGTGAATACGCAGTATGAGGCCAGCGATGCCCTGACTTTCGAGTTTCAGGCAGCCTTGAGCTATCGCGAATCCATCTTTCACACAGAGCCAGTGACGCCTCTGGCATCAGCGTGGTATGACAACTTCATCATTCCACCAGAGCATCCCGCCAATCCGACTGGTTTGGCCGTTAGACCTGGTGTATTCGGAATCGGTACCTACACAGTCTGGAATGGTCTTGAGCAAGGCGTCGGCACGAAGCCCAGCTATTTGGGCGAATCCTCGTTCCAGGAAGACCGCTACCAGTACACCACTGAGGTCTACAAATTTGGCGCCAATTTCGACATTAATGACAACTGGTCCGGCGAGGCCTGGTTAGGTTATCAGACCTATGAGCAGCGCGTTGAGACATGGGATGGTAATGCCGTGCGCCTCGAAGCCGCTCTGAATGGACGCGGGGGCCCCGGCGGCAACGAATGGTTCAACCCATTTGCGTCGAGAGACATCCGTTCGCCGAACTATGACTCAGATCGCGGTGATGGTCGCTGGACGAATAATTCGCAGGAAGTCGTCGATTGGCTGTTTGAGCCAGGCGACCATAACCTGCAAGAGGATCGGCTGATTATTTTCGATGCGATTGTAACGGGTGACCTGTTCGATATCCCGACTGGTACGGTCGGTTCCGCTTTTGGAATCGCGGTTCGCGATCGGCGTGATATCAGTGACGCATCTCCTCTCGCCAAAGCGGGCATGGATTTCTCTAGCTCCGCGGGTATTGGCGCACCATTGGGAGTACGCACCACCGACGATTCACTGGTAAGAGCTGTATTCGCCGAATTCGAGATTCCAATTCTCGAGAACCTGAGCATGCAGTTGGCCGGACGCTACGAGGACTTTGTTGATCTGAATCTGGATACGACTACTCCCAAGGTAGCACTGCGTTGGCAACCGAGCGACAACTTGTCGGTGCGGGGGTCCTGGGGTGAAAGCTTCCTGGCACCGAGTGCATCAGAGGTTGGTCCATTCGACCGATCTGCCTGTGCCAATGTGCGTTCTGGAACCGACTTCCTGACCGGTAATGACCTGCTCGGCACGCTGTCCTGCGCTTCCAAAAATCCCAATCTCCAGCCTGAGAACTCCGAGATCTGGAATATAGGATTTACCTGGGAGGGTATCGAAGACCTGAGTATCAGTCTCGACTATCAAGAGATTGAGTACACCGATCGGATAGTGACTCTTAGCGCACAGGATGTCACCAACCAGCAGTTCTACAGCACGTTAGCGGCACTTGGCATCTCGCGCGATTCCTATGACGCGACTCCGGGGTCCGCGGATCGCGAAGCCGCGCTCGCTTACGTACTTGCCAATCCTTCCAGCACGATTGCGCGTGAACCGAATGGCAACATCACTGAGATCGTCAGTATCGCGGACAACATCAACACCAATATCGTTGACGTAGTCGACTTCACTGCAACCTACGATTTCGCTACTTCCGACTGGGGTAACTTCAATCTCGCCTTGAATGCTGCATACTACGTGACCTACGAATACGCAGGTCTGGATGGTGTGCTGGTCGATGCCAGAGGTCGAAGAAATGCCGATACTGCGCTCTCGCCACCGTTGCCGGAACTGATCGCTAATCTGAGGCTTGGATGGAATAGCGGCAATCATGCAGCGACTTTTCTTACCAAGTACACTGACAGCGTAACCTTCGATGGCAATACCGCGACCGGCGCAATTGCCCCTGCGGTAATTCCGGATTCGTTCATCGCGAACGCAGGTTACACGTACTTCTTTAATGACCTTTTTGACACCTCAGGCAGTGTATCCCTGAACGTCAATAATGTATTCGACTGGATGCCAATCTTGCTGCCGGTAACAGGCGGATTTGAGAGCCGGCTCTACGACAACTTTGGTCGAATGTTCTCCATATCTCTCGATCTGGAGTTTTAGTGTAAGAAGCTTGTTGGCTAGTAGTCGGGTTTGGCTGCTAGCCAACTTTTTACAATTAACAGAAGCTGCAGTTGAAGCAGCCTGATTAGTAAGCGGCGTAACTGATCCACCCTATGGGATTTCTTAACGAAACCATAACCATTTTGGCTGCCACTCAGCTTATTCTGTTGAGTGGAACGTTTCTTCTTCACTACCGCGGAGAGCTGGCGGTATGGATTACCCTGTTCTGCATCTGCTTGGTCGCCTATATTCTTATAGGCCTACCTCCTGTTAGCTCCAACACATGGTTGAGCTATTTTCTATTCAGGTTGGCAACACTCTCTCCTTACCTGCTTTGGATAATTGCGTTTCAACTCTTTGTAGATGACCGGGCGATACCTGTATCGCTAATCATCATCATTGTTGCCGGAATCACTACACGCGCTTTGGGAATTGGAATAGCGATACTCGAACCGCAGATTCTGGCCAATAATATCTTCTACACAATCATTCACGTTATTCCACAGGGTCTGATGTTGAGCTTTACAATCCATTCCGTTTATCTGGCGATTATGGGTTACAACTCAGACTTGCTGGAGCAAAGGCGACGCGTACGCTTGTTCTTTGTTTTTTTCATGGGAGTCCTCTGTACTTTTGTGCTCGGCATTGACTTCATTAATCTTCTCGGACGATTTACTGCGTATACTATTTCTATAGGACTACCCAAAATTGCCGTTCTGACCTATTTATTCGGCACTGCGTTCGCGCTGAATCTCGCACTACTTCGTGCAAGAGGTCAAACAACAACGGATCTCGACCTCGATAGTCCGGACCAACACTCCGCTATCGGGCCCAACGGTCGCAGATCAGAAGACACACTCCTGCTGATCGACAAAATCAAACAACAAATCGCTAAAGACCGAATGTACTCGCAGCCTGGACTCACGATAAGAGATCTCGCTGCAGCAGTTTCAGTACAGGAATACAAAGTGAGACGTGTAATCAATAGAGAGCTGGGCTATAAGAACTTCAGCCAGTTTCTAAACAACTACCGGATCCAGGAAGCGAGTGAGAGAATTTCGAAAAGCACCCTACCGATATCCAGTATTGCACTGGACGTTGGTTACTCTTCCCTATCTGTATTCAATCGCGCATTCAGGGAACGATTCGGCACAACACCATCGCAATTCCGCACACAGAAAAAGCACGCGGGGAATTTTGCCTGAACGCCTGACAGATTCAGTCAGGCCGCTTCAATTATCAACTCTCTACCGCAACCTTATGAGTTGCGAGTGTGTCCTGGTGATCCCTCTGCAAGTAGAAAAACACTGCGGCAACAAGAATCAAGACAAGGCTGATCGGCAATCCTGCCGGCGAAAGCGCAGCGCTGCCAAATTTGATGGTATAGGCGCACACCAGCAGTAGCAGCGCAAACGCCGTAGCACTCTGCAGGGTTTTCTTATAAGCCTGTTCATTTCGCACGAACAGCCCTCCGGTCATGGTGACTATCATGCTAAACCAGAAGACAGCAGCTGAGGGCAGGTGAAAGATGACTTGCGTTGTGCTCGCCACAACAATCGCTAATGGCATTCCCCACACGACGCCCGGCCAGATGAGATTCAGTGCGTCGCGATACGGGCGTTTCTCCAGCCAGATATTGATACCGGTCGCAGAGACTACAGCCAGCGACAAGCCCAGTGCGACATAGAAAAGCTTGGCGAGCAAGCCATCGAAGTTACCGAAGTGAACGCGGTAGACAGAATACAACACCTGACGCGCCACTGGTCCCTGGGTGTAGCCCGCTGTGTCGATATAGTTGCCGCTCGTATCAAAACGGTAGTTTTCCGACCAGGCCAGCAAGCCGGGTTGTTGCACATAGAACTCCATGAAGCGGTTTTCGGTGTTGGCGTCGTGCACAATCAGATAAAGCAGTTTACCGTCCGGAGAGAACTCCCGGACCTGCTCGAGCGCACGCACGACAGCATAGTCATCCACTTGATTCTCCAACGCCGGCTCCGCGGGAAAAAGCTCTTCATTAACAGAATCCAGCGTCGCTCCATCCATAGAGCCTACAAACAACATCACCATCACACCCACCAGACCATAGTAGGCTCCGGTTAATGCAATCATCAGGTGGAACGGAGCGCCCCAAACACTCAAGCGGTTGTGGAGATCCACCTGCCCCAGCCTGCCGCTCGCACCCGAGCGGAGTTTGAACGCGTCTTTGACGATCGATGGGTGAGCAAGAAATCCGGTGATGATTAATCCACACAGCAATGCACCCAGCGCACTGACCAGTATGATGCCGATAGTCACCGGCATATGCAGATTGATATGCAGACCGGTTAGCAGGCCAGCAAGTTCGTCATGGGCATCCGGCCCGAGACTGCCGTCACTATTGATGTACTGGCCCTCGAAGTCGCCAGAGACCTTACCGCGTGGCAACGCCTCGTTGGGAAAGACCAGATACATGTGCTCGGTGACTTCATTGTCGCCCTGAATATAGGCGTTAAACGCATCCTCGAACTGCTGCGGATCGAAGTCCATGTATTCATCTGCATCAGGTTGTTCCCAACGCTCGATCTCTTCGTAGAACACAACGATGGTGCCACTGAGACAGATGATGTACATCAATCCGCCCACCATGAGGCCCAGCCATGAATGACTGGAGAGTGAGTTTTTGACGAGTTTTGGCGAGAGACTAATTTTCATAGTGGTACGCTGCTTACACAAACAATAGCAAACTGCTGGCAAGAAATAGCGCCAGAGAAACGAGCACAGGTTTAAGGAGTTTTTCCTGCGTACAAATCCAGGCGCTCAATGCACCCCACAGGACAGGGTAGAGAAATATCGCCACAGCGCCGCGAGTCAGGAGCGTCCAGGGCAGGTGAAGCACCAGCGCTACACTCAGCATCAGAGTCAGGACACCCGTTACCGGGACCGACAACAAAAAAATTCCGGAATGCTTCAAGAGCACAGGCGCAGGAGCAAGGGTCAGTGCGCGATAGGGGCGCTCGGCAACATCGCCACTCCTTTTCGGGCTATCCATTCCCATGCCGACTCTCACCCACACCAGCATCACAAAGACAATTGTGGCGTAGGTCACTCCGAATTCCGGGCCGAGTGCCCATGACCAGAGCACCAGTGACAGGCCGGCCAGCATCCAGCCCGACAATGCCACGAAGGGCATGTTCCGCCGCTGCCAACTCAGGAAGATGGCAACGACAGAAGCACAAGTGACGAACAGTGCAGCGAGCAGTTCAAGCATTATGATTGCCTTGCATCCATCATTCTCAGACTGACTTTTAATAGTCCCACTTGATCGAGAGGCTGTAGCTCTGCGGCTCGGCGTAGTAGGACTGTTCGTTTTGCAGCGACGTCAGGTACTTCTCATCGCCTATATTGTCCATGTTGAGGGACAGACTCAGCGACTCACTGAAAGCGTAGCTGACATAGCCGCCGAACAGCGCGTAGCTGTCCTGACTGATTCTGCCGTAAGCGGAATCAAAGTACGTATCGTCCTGCCAACGCAACGACAAGCCCATGTCGAGATTCGCCTGCCAGGCTGGAGCATACGATGTGAGCAGCTTGAATGTATTGCGCGGGATAAAAGTGCGCTCGTCATTGCCGTTCGGGTCTTCGAGTTGCAAGTGGGTGTAGCCTGCTTGTAGGCGCAGTTCATCGGTTAGATTGCCGGCAACTTCCAGCTCGATGCCTTCAGCTTCTACATTGATTCCACGATAGACAGAAAAATTGAAATCATCCGAGTAGTCCGTGTCATCTATTCCGTCGCCGTCGGTGTAGCCCTGAAATTCCTGCAGATTCTGTTGCTCTGTTCTGAACAGCGCGACACTGGCTATCAGGCTCGAATTGATTTGCTTCTTCAGCCCGAGTTCATAGCTCTTCCCTTCCGCCGAGCCCAGTGGTTGCTGGTTGGCATCGAGATAGTACTGGGGCTTGTAGATATCGCTGAAGCTGCCATAGAGGTTTAATGCATCAGCAACTTCCCAGGTGAATCCCAGGTAGGGGCTGCCGCCGTCTTCATCCGAATCTGTCGAAACACCCCAGCTCACACCCTTGTTCTCATAATCGACTTTACTGATACCAAGAATCAGATTGAGCCGTTCGGTAGCGGAGAGCAGCAGCGATCCATAGAAACGATTCAGCGACATATCATCGGCTGCTGCCTGATAGGGAGTTCCCCAGCTCGGTCGCGCCACTTCATCGCCGCGCCAGCCCGGGAAGGCAGGCATCACATCAAACCCTGTCAATGCGCCAGAGTCCATTGTCAGTGCTTCGCGATCCGCCAGACTCAATCCGATGTTCAATTGGTGCTCGCGATTCCAGGCAGTGAAGGAACTCTTGACGACGGTGTCCCAGATCAGGGTTTCGCCTTCATCGTCATACTTGCCAGGATAGCCGTTCATACCGAGGCCGGTTGCTGGATCGAGGCCCGTGTTCCAGTAGGCATAGAAGAGTTCTGAACTCTCTTCATAGTCTTCTTGCGTCAGTGTGCTTGTAACGCTGATGTTGTCCGCGAGCTGCCAGCCGAGCTCGACGAAAGCAGTCTCTTGCAGTGTGTTCCAGTAAGTCCAGTCCATGGCGGTGCTGGTGGAAACATCATAGTCGGCTTGCGTGCCATCGCTGTAGATGATCGGCAAGGCGCCCCAGAAGACACCATCGCTGTCGTTGTCCTGTCGCGTGTAGCCGAGGGCGAGCGTCAATGCACTGCCAATCTGACCATCAATGATCAGCGAGCCAGCGACTCGATTCGTGGCATAGTTGTTCAACCAACTCTCGTTGTCCTGCACAACGCCAACCGCACGCAATGCCCAACGGCCCGAGTCAGTAAGCGGCGTGGAGAGATCGGCAACTACGCGATTGTCGTCCCAGCGTCCGGTCTGCAAGGTAGTACTGAAAGCAAATTCATTACCCGGACGTTTGCGCACATAGTTAACCGTGCCGGAGGGATTACCGAGCCCTGTGATCAAGCCATTGGAGCCACGGATAACTTCTACTTTTTCATACAGCGCGGTATCGAGGTCGCCAACCACGAGTTCACCGAAGGGCACGCCAATGCCATCAACGTGCATACTGGTAATGTCGAATCCGCGTGCGTTGTAGTAGGTCCGATCAGTTTCGACAGGCTCCACATTCACACCGGTGGTCATTTCCAACATGCTGTTGATGTCTTCCAGACCAAAATCGGCGATGAACTCTGCATCAAGAATTGTCAGTGACTGTGGAGTTTCAAACACGCTCATGTCGAGGCCGGTCGCACCACCACTTTCCCGATTGTCTCTCAGGGCGGTGATTATGATTTCCTCTACACCCGAAGCTTGCTGCCCCTGGGCCATTGCCGGTGTGGAAAGTGCCAATACTGCTCCGCAACTGAATGCGGAAATTGCCACTGTGGTCGGTTTCATCTTTGCTACTCCAAACGAAAATTACAGGATCAAAAATCAGGCGCAGCAGCTTAGCGCATTACACGATCCTTGTAAATGCTAACAATTCTCATTTAGATACGTATTGATGATACCGACCGCGATACGGGCAGCCGCAGAAGGCAGCGTAAGGGGGTCAATCGGCCAGTCTGGAAACGCTCAGACGTGCTGATCCAGCAGGATGGGGTTGCCATCGGGATCTTCGATAACCAGAGACGCTGGACCGCTCGTATCGGGATCAGCCTCGCGCAGCAAAGTGACACCTTGCGCAGTGAGTTGCTTCTGCAAGGAGCGGACATCGTCGAAGTCCTGCAACTCCTCGCCATCGCTCCCCCAACCCGGATTGAACGTCAGGATGTTTTTGTCGAACATGCCCTGGAACAATCCGATGGTGCATTGCTCGTTGCGCAGAATAAGCCAACCCTGCTGTTCATCGCCGTGTATGGGCGCAAAGCCCAGCTTCGCATAGAAATCTTTGGACGCGCCGAGATCGCGCACCGCGAGGCTTACTGAAAAATTACCGAGTTTCATAGTCTCCACTCTCTCCATTGATCGATTTAGATTGATGGCGCTTGCAATTGCCGCTCTGCGTTGCCAGACGCTTGTACATGCATTCGCGTTTCCGTTTTCGTTGCCACATTCGCTTTCGTTTTCATTTCTTCAGCAATGCCGCGCTCGCAACACTCACCAGCAAGCCCACCGGAAAAATCTCCAGAAGCGTCATTGCTGCGCGGTAGAAAAAGCTGTCGTAAGCCACTGCGAATACCTCCATGTCTGAGCGGAGTTCCTGTAGCGCGGACTCGTCCAGCCCAGCGCTGCGCTGTGCCTCCACGACCGACTGGACATAGTCATCTGCGAAACGATAGTCGGTGACAAAGAGATAGAGCTCCCACCCTGCCATGTAGACTATGCTTGCAGTAACAGAGATCAGAACGCCGATTTTGAGACCGGTCGAAAAACCGAGAACGCCTCCCTGCACCTGCTCTCTGTATCGCAGCACTGCGACATAGATTGCAGTAAACGCTATCAACATGATCAGGTAGCCCAGCCACTGAAACGCCACGTCGAAAACGATTGTTGCCACGATGCCCGCTATGGCTATTGAGCCGCTGAGCAGCCCGAAAATTAATACTGGTTTTCTTATACCCATCCTGTGTGCCTCCGCTCTATGGGCCACAAACTAGCATCGGACTGCTCTGAAGCAATCATACTTTCGGGTGATTTAGTGAATTTCTGGCGACAAATTCAGGGTACGAGCTGCAACTGGCGCGCTTTGCTAATCGCCTGCCCGCGATGCGAAACACCGAGCTTCTCATACACCCGTTGCAGATGGGTTTTTACTGTGTTGACCGAAACATGCAGCTTGGCCGCCAGTTCGCTATTTGAATTGCCTTCGGACAAAAGCGTCAGGACCTCAATTTCCCTGCTGCTCAGTCCGAGCGCCTGAAGCGCCTTCTCGTTGGGCAGGAAGGGGTCAGTGCGTCGCGGCGGCACGATGAGGTTTTTGCCGAACCAGGTACCCAGGACAGTGAAGAGCAGACAGAGCACGACAATATAGGTTTCCGTGCTGTAGCGGCGCAGCACATACTGATATTCGAGCCACTGCAGTAGCAGTGCAGCAGCGGCAATCAGTCCACCCCACACCAGTAAGCGTGTAACTCGGTTCTTCAGTTCCATTGTGTCAGCTCATCGGTGACTTACGTGCCATGTGCTTAAGCCATGCCTGGGATAAATCACGGCACTGTGTTGATCATGATAGTAGCGGAGCGGGCTCGCCACAGCCAGTTGCTGCACACACGATGCGCTGCCTCGCGCGAGCCCAGGCAGCAGGTTGGCGCGTGAACCCCGTGACAAATGAACGGTATGGAAGATGATGGAATGCAGACGGAGAGTTGCTGCGAGCACCAATTGCGCTGATTCGACTGGAGACCGTTGCGGAGACCTATTCGCTCAGTGATTCCAGGCTGGAAACACTGTCGCGGTTGGGATAGTTGATCTCTTCGTGGTTCCACAGATTGTTATTCATGAGAAAGGCATTGCTCTCAAACGCACTGCGGGAGACTTCATGGAGATTGATGCCGGTGGCAACAGACATCTCTTCGACACTGCGCATCAAGTGGCGCTGCCAGCTCAGACCGAGATCGAGATCTTCCAGCAATGCCAGGTAGTCCGGACTTGCGAGTACTTCGTCGGGGAAAAACAGTTCGATTTTGTAGAGCAAAGTCGAGAGCCGGCGCAAATCGGAATTGGACAACGACTCCCAGTAGCGAATACCCGACTCTACGTCGCCCGCGATAAAATGCTTGGCACCGTGGCTGAGATTAAACTCGGGGTTGTTGGCGTGTTGTATTTCAAACGCATCGCCCGCCTCGTTGGAATTTCCCCAGAGGCCGCTGATAATCACCTGATTCAGCATCACAAACAGGCCATGCTCATCAATCTCCATGAGCCGATCGAGATAGAACAGTGCCTGCCGCTTGTCACCATCAAACACCAGTCCTCTGATGAGGCCGTTGAGGATCGCGATATGCGAGGGTCTGTCCAGCAGGTTTTCTTTCTGAACCTGAATTAGCTGGCCAGGGGGAACAATTAGCGTTTGCGAAACACCGCTCGCTCCCGATGTGAACTCAAAGGCTTCTCGCTCGCCAGTCAACTGGAAGTACTGTTCGGCCTCATGATACAGACGCGCCTCGGCAAGCAGGGATCCAAAACGGGAATACGCGAAATCCGGCGCGTCACCGGCCAGAATAAGGCTGCGGAGGGATTCTTCAATGAGCGTGTTGTTGGTACCTTCCATGCGCAGCGCATAATCTCTCAACAGGGATACTGAATCTCCATTGGGAGAGAGGCGGGTCACTTCGCGCAGGGCATTCTTGACGATTTCACGCAATTCAATGTTTCTGGCCTCGTTGCTGTACATGCCCAGCGACGTGGCCGTTCTCGCCAGACCGATATAAGCATTCGCGAAATTCCGGTCCTCGACAGTGGCACCCAGATAATTTTCCAGTGCGATGCCCATGTCCTTGTGATTGGACTGATTCGCGTGGAAATTGGCCTTGAGAAACATACTGTAGGCGACTGGACTACTGGTACCCCAGTTCTGCATGTCCTGCCGCTGCTGTTCGTCAAGATAGATGCTGAGCGCAGCGGCGACATTGGTACCGACTTCGTCATGCACCTCGAACACCTCGTTAGACGTAATATCAAACTGGTCCGAAAAGACAGTTGAGAAGTCCTCTGCATTCGTCAGGTTTACCTGCAATCGCAGTCGGGTGTTTTCCTGTTGGATGTTGCCGCCGAGAATGTAGTCCACCCCCTCCGGAAAACTGTTACGCGCGCCAGCGTTCTGAAAATAGTCTTCCGTGCCACTCACTACATTGATATTGGCAATCTTGGACAGATGGGAAATTAAACTGGCGGGCAGCTGTTCTGCCCAGAATTGATTCGCTGCTTCGACATTAATATTGTCGAACGCAGCTACGAAAATGACATCAACCTGTCGGCCGCGCATGGATTCATTGAGCCCAATGGCGAGCAGCACGAGCAGGACAGCACCTATGGCAGCAAACTTCCAATTAGTACTGATCTGCGCAAATCGATTGACAGTTTTTTCTTCGCTCTGTTGTTCTGCTTGCTGCTCTCCAAAAACCGGCTGTGGCAGTAGCAAATAACCGCGCTTCGCGTAGGTCTTTATATAGCGCGGGTTACTCGCCTGGTCACCCAGGGCGGAGCGCAAATCGGCTATTGTGTTGTGAACAGCATGATCTGAAGCACTCGACTTGCTCCAGAATTTGGCCAGCAGTTCCGCACTGGTAATCAGTTTGCCTTCTGCTTCGATTAAGTGGACGAGGACATCCATGGAGCGAGGAGAGAGATTGACCTCTGCCCCACTGACAACATGCTTTAGCGTGTTGGTGTGAGGGAATACAACCCAATCTAACAATGTAACCATTTAGGCTTCCATCCGGAACACAAAGTGCGTAGGTACATCTCGTTCATCTACACCCTAAGGATGGGCTTCAGAACAGGTGGGCAGTAATGGTGCGCGGTAACCCATCCAAAATATCAAGAATCGAAAGTTGAACCCAATTCTAAACTGTAACTAATTGTGTCCCAACCCAATCCAACGACAAGTTGCAGTAAATATAGGTTACATGGCGCTTTATAGAATTTCTGGAGGTAATTTGGAGACAAATGCTGGAATGATTCGAGGACAGAATTAATGATTCAGTGCGATAATCGCGTCCGAAATTATCAGCAACGATGTACAGCCTGAAAAATTTTAGCAGCAAGAGATTAGTAGCACCTGTGGAGATAGATTCCTGATGAACGCGCAGTTACTCCCAATTTTCCCCGAACCCATTGTCGAATATAAAAACATAGGAGCCGACCAGGCCGTCCTGCAGCGCCTGTATGACTCACAGGAGTGGAAAAGCACGAATCCCGAAGACAATGCCGAGTATTTTCTGGAGATTTCCAAAAACCTGAAAGTACTGGACGCCGACGAAAAGCTTAGAGACCTATTCGTTAGTGTCATAAATGAATACGTTCAGAAATTTATGCTCTACACGAATGATTTCTATCTCACGACGTCCTGGTTTACCAAAACCGAGAAGAACAAGATTTCTGTGCTGCACAATCACGGCAATGCCATGTTCTGTGCTGTCTATTACTTCGGCCAGCCAGAAGGCACGAAGTCCAAGATCACGTTTGAGAAGCCGGTAACGAGTCAGTTCGATGTGAAGCCCACGGCCTACAACGCGATCAACGGCCCTTCCTATGTGTTTGAGATGGCCAATGACTCGCTGCTGATTTTCCCGTCCTACCTGAAGCACAAAGTGAATCGCCATCAGAATGATCATGTCAGAAAATCTCTGGCGATGAATTTTCTGCCACGCGGCGTGATCGGTTCTGACACGAATGAAGTGTTATTGAGCGCCTGACAGAGCGGGTATCCTGCGCAGGCCTGATCCACTATTACCGCAGTTCACATGATGAGGACTCTCAGGTTCGCAATCAGAACCTGAGATGCACTCCGCCATTTATGACGAAACCATCCAGCGGCGCATAGATATCCACAAACTGTGGATTAGTCCTGGAGCCTCCATATAAAGCCCCTTCGCGAGTCTGCCGCGTATCCCCGAAGTTTTCGAAATTCAGGAACAGCGACAAGCTGTCACTAACGAATTTTTCGGTCATCAAGCCAAATATCCAGTAGTCAGAACTCCTGGCTCCTGATGGAAGTGCTTGCTGACTGTAATAATAGGCTTCCAGGCCTACCCGCAAGTCATCCTCCCTCTCGTAAACGAACACCATATTCACGCGATCATCAGGAATCAAAACCGCATCTCGGTCTCCCTCACTGCGATGCTCCTGCACATCGGCGTGCGTATAACCAAGGAAAAACTTGAAGTCAGCCCAGCGCCAAGCAGCATTCAATTCAGTACCCTGGCTAACGACGTAGGGTATTGGCTGCGCATATTCGAACTGATTGGAACCCGTTTCCGTCAGCAATAATGGGTCATTCACTCTCGTGTAAAACAGCAGCAGGTTTAAATCGAGAGTCACTTGGTTGCCCAATGACAATGTGTGATTCAAGTCGGCGTTGATACCAGCCGAGCGCTCGGCCTCCAGTCCGGCCATTCGCATAGGCTGCAGCCCCTGAAACTGCAACCGTTCTGCATCTTCAGAAAATGGCGTAGGCAGCTTGTATCCCAGGCCCCCACCAATGCGAAATACAGTGGCCTCCCAACCGGTGTAGAGGAGAGACAGCCTGGGCAAGACAAAGTCGCCGAAATCATTGTCATGATCAATTCGTAAGCCAGCTTCGACAGTCCAGTCATCATCCAGTGCGTGCGTGCCCTGGCCAAACACACCGTAGGTTTGCTGGGTGTAGTCCAGTCGCTGCTGCATCGCGCCTGTGTCCTGTTCGAAATCTTCCGTCCAGGCATTGATGCCAGCGACCCAGTCAAACGATCCACTCGCTCCAAGCAAATGCAGCTCGGTGAAGCTCGACAACTGTGTGCCCCCAAAAGCGTATCCGGGCACCAGCAATTCTCGATCGAAATGACTGATGCTGTTCCGTAATACAAGCTCCGAGCCTGAGTCGAAGAGGTAGGAGTAATTCAGCTGGCTCGACAGTCTTTGTGTCTCACTATGTTCGAAATAGAGTGGTTGTGAACGATCTCCGGCCAGATAGCGCATATCCCCGCCGAGGCGATTTTCTGTGACCATATTGATGCCCACGCTCAGCTCACTGCGTTCCCCATAAACGAACACTTTCGGATTCAAAGTCCAGCGTTCAAACTCCGGAATGGCGCTGAAACCTATGTCTGCCGGATCGTAACCGTCGCTGCGGTTGTAGGATGTAAAAACCGTTGTGCCAACCTTGTCGTTGCGTGCACTGTAAAAGGCGCTCGCATCCAAACCATCGGCTGATGTGCCATTGAGCAGCAACGACAGTTCCGGTTCTTCGTCTGGCGTTCTGCTAACGAGATTGACCAATCCTGCAATAGCACCGCCTCCGTAGAGAGTTGAGTTAGCGCCTTTGATCACTTCTACCTGCCGCAGGTCCAACGGTGGAATCTGCAACAGGCTGAGACCACCAGAAAAGCCGCTATAAAGTGGCAGCCCATCACGTAGCAGTTGGGTGTATTTCCCATCCAGACCCTGAATTCTTATCGATGAGTTGAAACTCGTGGCGGAAGTTTGCTGCACATGAATCCCGGTGCTTTCGTTCAGCAACATGCGTATATCGCCGGGTTTCATGTTCACTTTTTCGCTGATTTCTTCACCACCGAGCACTTCGACCCGCGTGGGCAAGTCTTCGAAACTGCGCCGGCTGCGGGTGGAAGTGACAACAATCTCCTCCAACTCTTCGTGCTGGGCTATTGCTGGCACTGCAAGAAGTCCGAAATCGATTGCGATCGCGACGCCCAATGACAGCAGCAGCAAACAAGGCTTTGGCAAAGTGTGACTCATAACAACAACTCATCTGTATGAATTCGAGACGAAAAAAAACGGAGGGACCACCAGGGTCCCTCCGTTTCGTTTTTTAAATCGGCAGTAGTCTAGTGACCGCCTGCACTGGCTTGTGCGGCAGGCAATGCCATTGCGACCAGCTTGGGACCTGCTTGCAGGATGATGTATTGATGACCATCGTGCTTCCAGGAGCTCATGCCGTAGCGAACCTGGCCTGGGATCTCGATACGTCCGAGTTCCTCACCAGTTTGCTTGTCAACTGCGTAGAGCAGACCGGTCGTACCGTCGCCATCCACACTCGCATACACAAGCATGTTAGCGGTAGTAACCATAGACGGAGCACGTCCGCTACCGGTATCACCGATGTCTACACCTTCTACTGCAGGGTGGTTGCGATAGCGGTCTGGCGTTTCACCAGCCGGAATACGGAAAGCGATCTCACCAGTATTCATGTTGTAACCGGTGATGCTGCTGTACAGCGGCTTGACGTAAGGCAGGTTGGATGACAGACGTGGTGCGCGACCACGAGGGCCATTGGCATACGCTGCGAAGGTAGTACCTGTTGGCATATCGATCTGCGCATCAGCTTCCTCACCTGGAATCACACGCTGCCAGCTACATGCATTTGCAGACGCGACATACAGGAAACCAGTTGTTGGATCGGCTGTTGGTGGTGCGTAGATGTTGGCACCGCCGCCATCACCCGGACACATTGCCGCGCTGATCAGGCCTTCTCTGTTTTCGTCGTGAATCGGTGGATTGAACAGCGGGCCCATCTTATAGCTCGCCATAACTTCCAGCGCTTCGCGGCGCAGTTCAGGCGTGAAGTCGATCAGATCGTCTTCCGTAATACCTTGCTGCTCGAAGGGTGGTGGCTTGGTCGGGAAAGGTTGTGTCGTCGCCAGTTTTTCACCAGGAACTTCTGACGCAGGCACTTCGCGCATTTCCATTGGCCATACGGGCTCACCCGTGAAGCGGTCGAAAGTATAAACAAAGCCTTGCTTGGTAACTTCGGCAACCGCCTGCACCACACCGCGGCCTGGGATATTCAGATCGAGCATGATGGGTGGTGACGGATTGTCATAGTTCCACACGTCGTGTTTGACAGTTTGGTAATGCCATACACGCTCACCGGTTTCGGTATTGAGTGCGATGACACTGGTGCCGAACAGGTTGTCACCCGGACGGAAACCGCCGTAGTAGTCAATCGTTGGCGGGTTGGTCGGGATGTAGACCAGATTGTTCTCAGGGTCAGCTGTCAGCGGAGCCCAGGAAGATACGTCACCAGTATAGGACCAGGCATCGTTTTCCCAAGTTTCGTGACCGTACTCGCCCGGACGCGGAATCACGTTGAATTTCCATTTGAATTCACCGGTGATGCGATCGTAGCCGAGCATGTCGCCTGGCACGTTCTCGATGCGAGCTTGCAGGTAACCTTGTTCTGCTGAGTTACCGACAACAATGGTGTCGTTCACTACGATGGGTGGTGAAGAAGTCGTGATGTAACCAGTTTCCAGCGGAATGCCCTCATAGGGGTCATAGGGATGGCCCAGATCCGCGAGCATATCGACAACACCTGTTGCCGGGAAACCGTCGATCGGAACCTGACCACCGAAACCTTCAAGCGGTGCGCCAGTCTCGGCATCGAGTGCGATCAGGAAGAAACCGGGTGTTGATACGTACACCACGCCTTTGCCGTTAATTCGGGAATAGGCAATGCCTTTACCGTAGGACGCGCGCATGGAGTACTCCCAGCGGCCGGTATTAGGCAGTCGATAGGACCAGAGGGTTTCACCTGTTTTGGGATCCAGAGCCACTACATTGCGGCGCGGACCAGAAACGGTAAACACTTTGCCATCGACATAAGTTGGAGTCGAACGACCAGAGTAGCCTCCGAAGCTGGAGCCATCCCATTCCCAGGCGACTTCCAATTCTTCGAAATTCTCGGCTGTGATCTCATCGGCAGGGGTATAGCGGGTATGGGCATAGTCGCCACCCAGGGTATACCACTCGACAGTGTCATCAGTGACAAGGTTTTGTGCCGTCACTGACCCAGACAGCATGCAGAATGCAGCGAACAACACCCCCACACCGTATGCTGTCGCCCAACGAGACTGCATGGGCTTAATAGCTATTTTCATCTTTTTATCCTCATTTAGAGTCCTAAGCGAGTGACAACAAATTGCACAAACAACAGTGTCATAGTGAAGTGCGAAGAACTACGCGCATTCTCCACAATAGTGTAACGTAATCCAACCCTTTGGCCGCCGGAAGTCCGGTTATCCTGACCTGCAATCGCTGCAACCTGCCTTTTTCATTGAGAATTTTCAGATTCAGCGACACAATTCGTTACAAGTTTTTGCCGCCGCGACCGCTGCTGATCCCCACGGTTAAATGGGGATAGCTGGCGATTTGCAAGTCTGTCGCCGGCTATTTGCTCAGAGCCACGCTATCGGGTGTTACAGAGTGAAGAGAGCCGGACGCACGCGAAGCCCGAATGGCAGCTGATCAGCTGAGCTGAGCGCCGACCAGCAGGCAGATACCGTGTCAATTCTCTTCAGAGATTATGACCAATTGTTGTCAGCAATTGCCTGAAGCGCTCGAGTACCGTCACTTCTTTCAGATCCCGGAATTCGCTCGCATCGAAAAAGGTACCAAAACAATTCTGGCAACATTCATATTTGATATGAAACTGGTCCTTATCAACCATGGATACCATGCGTTGATGGCATTTGGGGCAATCGATTTGTCGAATGTCCTTATAAAGCGCGCCCTGATCCTCCGTTCCGATATCAATCGACTCGGAACCCTCGAGCGCTAGCAAGTCCTCTTTCACGAGCATGTCAAACCAGAGCCCTTCACAGGCATCGCAGCGTGAGAACTGGACTCCCTTGAAGGAATCCTCCTGCAATTCGCCGATACATTTTGGACAATCCATACTGGCACCTCCACACGCTTCGCGCTTTGCTGTCACCAGACAGTATACCCTCTGAGGCAGGTGACCAAGTAAAAGCAGCACTACGCCAGCAGAAGATTAGGTCGCTGGCTGCACGATCTGCCCGGATTCGCTTATCATCGCGCGTATCCCAGCCAGATTGCTGTCACGCTCAGGAAAGCATCATGTTGCATATCGTCAAGCTATTGCCTCGCCAGATCCTCACAGTCGTTCTGTTGCTGATCTTGCCAGCCGCTCACGCAAACCTCGACCGCGCCGAGATTGAAGCGGTCTACGTCGCACTTGAAGGATCCGAGCATGCCGGATTTTCTGACTTTCTTGCCACGGTAGCCGCGACAGCTACGATCGCCGACGCAGCACAGGAAGTAGCCACACACTATCTCGCAGGTGACTCGCTGGATGCGCAACAGGAATTCACACTCTACCGCCTGCTCGGCATCTATACCCGCTTGAAATACGGCGCCGAGGCGATAGACATGCTTGTCCGGCTCGTCGCGATTCCCACATTCGAAGTCGAAGGCATAGCGCAACACGAGAATCCCGACTTCCATCGCTTCGCGGCTGTGCTTGCCAGCATTGCGGCAGACTTCGATCTCGAGTTTCGTAACGTGGATGAGCGTGTCTATGAGATCACTCTCGGGGGCAGCAGTGACGAGCTAGTCGCTTTTCATGCGCATGCTGATGTCGTGCCTGTGAATCCGGAACTCTGGGTGCTGGAGGACGGGACTCAGCTCGATCCCTTTACGGTCACGCAAATAGGCGATCGTCTTTACGGGCGAGGCACAGAGGATGACAAGAATGGCATCGTGGTTTCACTCTACGCGATGCGGGTGATAAAAGAAGAAGGATTGCCACTGCTGCGTAATTTGCGCCTGCTGGTGGATACGACAGAGGAAACCTCAGGTACAGCAATCCCCTACTACTTCGAGAGCAACCCAATCCCCGATTACAACATCGCGCTCGATGGCAGCTACCCGGTCATTATTGCCGAGAAAGGGTATGGCACTGTGATGGCCAACTTCCCCGTGCGGCAGGGATCCGGCGAGGGCGCGGAGGTGTTGAGCATTACGGGAGGTCTGGCAAGCAATCAGATCCCCGCAGCGTCGATCGCCCGCATTCAGACCAACCGACCCGAACAACTGGTCACGCTGATTAACGAATATGGATCGCTGTACCGCGCCGCCAATGGCGACAATTTTTTTATTGATGGTGTGGTAGAGGGCAATACGGTAGTACTGTCTGTGCTTGGCCTCTCGGCTCACTCGTCCGAGCCCGAAACAGGCATCAACCCGGTTTCGCGCATGTTAGGCTTTCTGAGTTTCCTCAGTGACGAAGGCTTGTTCCAGAGCAATCACATCACCGATGCGGCACAGTACGCGGAAAGCAATTGGGGCTTATCCTATCTCGGTGAGATACTGGAGATTGCCTATGCGGACGACTTCATGGGTCCATTGACCACCGCGCTTACCTTCATCGGTCTCGATGATGAGCAGCTACGCCTCGCCGTGAATCTTCGTATGCCAATCGGCCGAGAGCCGGAGGCTCTGATCACAGAGATTTCAGCGAAGCTTGAGCAGTGGCAACGCGAATCCAATATTGATGTTTCGTTCAACTATAGCGCCGGCGCTCCGATGTATCGCAACCCGGAAGGCGCCTGGGTAAACGCGCTGCTCGACATCGCCACGGAGAATCTGGATCTGCCCCGGGAATTCGGCTCGTCAGCCGGCGCCACGTCGATTCACGACTTACCGAATGGCGTGCAATTCGGATTAGCCATGCCACATCTCAAGTACACAGGGCATAACGCGAACGAGTTCAAAACAGTCGAGCAATTTCTGATCGACTTGCAGATCATTACCGAAACCTTCGCCCGCCTCGGCAGCATGCCCGAGCTCTAGTGAATCTCCCTCACTAAAGCGAACCCGCTGAATCAGTCCTGCGGAATAGACGTGGTATTCACCGGACCATAGCCGAAGATTTGAACTACCACTTCCTCGTCTTTGGCCATGTCGTAGTGAATGCCGTTCGGGGGCTCGTAGATAAAAGTACCCGGCCCCACGCGCGTCGTCGCATCGGGATTATAGACCGCGGCTTCCGGTCCGGTGTGGACATACCAGTGACCCTTCAGCACATTTATATAGCGCGCCTGATCGTGGTAATGCGGACGGCTACCACTGCCCGGTGGCCAGGTGATCTGGATGACATAAAGCCCTTCCTCCCGGGGATCACCATAGACATTCACCGTGCGCCCTCCCTCCGGGGGATGTAAATCGTCCGGTCCAGCAATCATGAAGTCATGTTCATCGGGCTCGACGACCTGTGCCCATACGACGGATGCGCCCCACCCAAGCGCGACTGTTAGCAGTACTGCGAGAGTAATCACTTGTTTCTTATACATTTTTATATCCTCTGCAATGTGAGTATTGCGATCAAATTGCTCTCGGTCTCTCGCGCACTACTTTAGCACCAATTGCACGCAAGTCACGAAGGCTGCGCTCGCCTGCCGCGGGCAAATACAGCCTCTCCTGTTCTGTTCTGCGCTGACCTGTACTGCTTCAATGCGTTGCGATTAGGATTACACTGTCAGGAACCCGTAACAGAGCGAGCAGGCAATGAGTGAAGTTGATACACGATGGGATCTCAACAAGCGCAAGAATGAACAAGCCCTTATCGAGGAACTCATTCGTGACGCCGCCCTGACTGACGACGACCGACTCGCGATCGTTGCAAGCGCAACGAGACTGGTACGCAGTATTCGCAGTGATGCCAATCCCGGATTGATGGATGTCTTTCTTGCCGAATACGGCCTGTCCACCAATGAAGGGGTCGCGCTGATGTGTCTCGCCGAGGCGCTGCTCAGGGTTCCCGATAGCACGACTATAGATGCACTGATTGAGGACAAGATCGCGCCATCCGACTGGAGCAAGCACATTGGCCACTCGGCTTCCCCGCTCGTCAACGCGTCGACCTGGGGACTCATGCTCACCGGCAAAGTGCTCGACCACAAGTCACCAGGACTTAGCAAAGTATTGCGCGGCATGATCAAACGCCTGGGCGAGCCGGTCGTGCGCACGGCCGTGAGCCAGGCGATGCGCGAGATGGGCCGGCAATTTGTTCTGGGTGAGTCGATCAAGTCTGCAATGCAGCGAGCGGAGAAGAAGGAAGCTGAGGGCTTCACCTACTCCTATGACATGCTGGGCGAAGCGGCAATCAGTCAACGCGATGCGCGCCGCTACCTGCAAGCGTACAGCCGGGCGATCGATTCCATTGCTACGCGGTGCCACTCTAAAAATATTGCCGAGAACCCGGGTATTTCGGTCAAGCTCTCGGCACTGCACCCGCGCTATGAGATAGCCAAGGCGGACCGTTTGCAGCAGGAGCTGCTCCCGGCTATTACCGTGCTCGCCAGACAGGCAGCCAAAGCCACTATGGGACTCAACATCGATGCCGAAGAAGCGGATCGGCTCGCGCTCTCCTTGCGGCTGATCGAAGCACTCATGACAGACCCGGAACTCGCCGGCTGGGAAGGTCTGGGCATAGTCGTTCAGGCCTATGGGCGACGCGCTGCGAGCGTGATCGATGGTCTGTATGAAATGGCTGCCCGCTACAATCGCCGCATCATGGTCCGCCTGGTCAAAGGCGCGTACTGGGATACCGAAATCAAGCGTGCACAGGTGGCCGGGCTTACTGACTTCCCCGTGTTCACCGCCAAGTCGGCAACCGATATCAGCTTTATCGCCAACGCGCGCAAACTACTGGCAATGACAGACCGGATCTATCCGCAGTTTGCCACCCATAATGCCCATTCAGTTGCAGCCATCCTGCACATGGCGAAGTCGCTCGACTCGACACAGTACGAGTTCCAGCGCCTGCACGGCATGGGCGAGAGTTTGCACAATCTGGTACAGAAAAACGAAGCAACCCGCTGCCGCATCTACGCGCCTGTCGGCACGCACCGAGACTTGCTCGCCTATTTGGTCAGGCGCCTGCTGGAAAACGGCGCCAACTCTTCTTTCGTCAATCAGATCGTTAACGACAGCATTCCAGCGGAAGTAGTTGCCGCCTGCCCGTTCACGAGTTTGCAGTCCGAGCAACAGAACAAGCATCAACAATTGCGCACTGGCCCGGAACTGTTCTTGCCGGAGCGTGAAAATTCGCGGGGCTTTGATCTCGGCGATACCACCGAGCTACAACTGATCGAGAGCTTGCGAAAGCCGCCGCCAACCTGGCGCGTTGGACCACTATTGGCGCAGCCGTCAGGCAGTGGCGAAGCACTGCCGCAACACAATCCGGCAACGGGAGCGCGACTCGGCGATGTAGTGCAGTCAACTGCAGATGACATTGAATTGGCGCTGGCGTCCGCAGCCCCCTGGCAGGCCAGTACCGCTACGCGCTGTGCTGTCTTGCTCGATACGGCGCGACTGTTTGAAGAACATAGCGGTGAAGTCCTCTCGCTACTCGCGACCGAAGCGGGCAAAACTTTGCCGGACGCTGTGGCGGAACTCAGGGAAGCTGTCGACTTCTTGCGCTACTACGCGCTGCAGGCTGGCGAATTGAAGGGTGAAGCACGGGGTGTTTTTACCTGCATCAGTCCGTGGAATTTTCCGTTGGCTATTTTCACCGGCCAGATCGCTGCGGCCTTGGCGACAGGCAATGCAGTCCTGGCGAAACCGGCCGAAACCACACCAGCCATTGCAGCATGGGCAGTCGGACTGCTGCATCAGGCAGGCGTCCCGCGCACGGCGCTGCAACTGCTACCGGGCGATGGCGCGGTAGTCGGTCAGGCCCTGACTTCAGACGAGCGAGTTCAGGGAGTTGCTTTCACCGGCTCGACCGCCACGGCACGGCGCATTCAACACAACATGGCTGAACATCTGAAGCCCGGTGCTCCTCTGATTGCCGAAACCGGGGGCCTCAATGCAATGATCGTCGACAGCACGGCCCTGCCAGAGCAGGCTGTGCGGGATATCGTCGCGTCCGCTTTCCAATCGGCCGGACAGCGCTGCTCAGCATTGCGTTGCCTGTATGTTCAGGAAGACATCGCAGACCTGATACGCGAGATGTTGATTGGCGCGATGAACGAACTCGAGATGGGCGACCCCTGGTTGCTTGGCACGGATGTCGGCCCCGTTATCTCCAGGCAGGCACAACAAGACATCATTGCCTATATTGCAGAAGCCGCAAGCAAGGACAAACTGATTCATCAATTGCGTGCTCCGGCGAAAGGGCATTTCGTTGCACCTGCCCTGCTAGCCGTCCGCGGTATTGAGGAACTCGATCACGAAGTATTCGGACCGGTGCTGCATCTGGCGACATTCAAGGCAGGAAAAATTGGCAAGGTTATCGCGGCGATTAATGCCAGTGGATACGGACTGACATTCGGTATTCACACGCGCATTGATTCCCGCGTGCAAACGATTGCCAACAGGATCCATGCAGGAAACATCTATGCCAATCGCAATCAGGTTGGCGCAGTCGTTGGTTCGCAACCCTTTGGCGGCGAGGGACTCTCGGGCACAGGACCGAAGGCCGGAGGCCCGCACTATCTCCAACGATTCGTTCGCCAACGCACAGAAGTCGCGCAGGCAGACTGGGAAGAGTCGGCAGATCCCCATCTTGTAGCCGACGCATTGGCAAAACATAGTGAGCCAGAATTGCCGCTGCACACGGAACATTTACGTGGCCCAACGGGAGAGCTCAACCGACTCAGCCTGGTCACGCGGCCACCCGCTTTGTGTCTTGGTCCTGGCATGGCCGCAGCGCAGCAACAAAAGCAACTTATCGAAAGCCTTGGCGGCGACGCGCTCGTTGTTGCCGGTGATTTGATTCCGGAAGCGCTTGTTACCTTGCCACCCTTTGCCGCAGCGCTCTGGTGGGGAGACGACACACGGGCGCGCGCCTATGCGGTGGCACTGTCGAGGCGGGACGGGCCCATTGTTCCGCTGGTCAGCGATCACCCGGATCGCGCCCATGTCCTGCACGAGCGTCACCTGTGCGTTGACACCACTGCCGCCGGCGGAAACTCGAGTTTACTGGCCGCCCAATAGGCAATAAATCAGGCCCTTTTCCAGACGCGCATAGCTTTTGCTCTTGCGTTCAAGAAGTACTATGCTGTCCGGGATGTCGTAATCGCAGTATCAGGAGCAGCACAGGCAAGAAGCTACGCACTCAGTCAGCATCGAGTCCGACCAGAAATCGCCCTGCGGCCACACGAGGCCAGGGCAGATAAGAACAAAGGAGGACCGGGATGGCAGTCAATAACCATCTTAGCCGCCGCCATTTTCTCAAGAGCGCCGGAGTCGCCACGCTAGCGGGCGCTGCTGGATCACTGCATGGTCAATCCGCCGAATTCGCCGACTCTTCCCGACATGCGCTTCTCGCCGACGGCAAATTCGATTTCGACAAAATCTACAACCGTATCGGCAGCAACTGCTCACGCTGGGACTCACCAGCTCGACGCTACCCGGAAGGGGTTTTCAAATATGGCATGGGTGTGGCCTCGATGGATTTCGAGTGCGCGCCTTGTGTCACCGAAGCCCTGCAGGAGCGCATTCAGCACCATAGCTGGGGCTATCTGAGTACGACCGACCCGCTGCGCGAAAGCATCGTCAAATGGGCCGGCGAGCGGCACGGCGTCGATCTCGACACGCGCGAGTTAACGCTCTCTGATGGTGTTTATCCTGGCCTCGTCGCCGCACTCCGCGCTTTCGTCCCGCAACACAGCAAGGTCCTGTTGACCACTCCTGTCTACAACGGCTTTTACACCATCGCCCGCCGGGCGCATGTGCAAACCGTCGATAGCCAGATGCGCTACAGCAACGGCCGTTTCGAAATCGACTGGGACGATCTCGAGGCGAAGATGACTCCAGATGTGCGCGCCATGATTGTTTGCAACCCGCAAAACCCGACCGGCAATGTGTGGAGCGAAGATGACTTGTTGCGTATCGGCGAGCTGTGTCTTGCGCACAATATCGTCGTGCTGGCAGATGAGATTCACTGCGATGTCATTCGCAGCGGCCACACCTATACACCTTTTGCCAGCCTTCCCGACCGATCGGTAGTGAATAATAGCCTCACCTTCACCGCCATCAGTAAAACGTTCAATCTGGCCGGCATGAAAAATGCGCACTACTACTCGCGCAATCCAACCCTGCTGCAACGCGTCAATCAATTCCATGCTGCGGAGCTGAGCACGCTCGGTGTAGTAGCAACCGAAGCCGCCTACAATCACGGCGGCGATTGGGCGGACCAGTGCGTTGCCTATGTCGATGAGTGCCACAGTCTGATTGAAAACCATATCAGGGAACACATGCCCACGGTGGGATACACGCGCAATGAAGGCACGTATATGACGTTTCTCGATTTTAGCCGCGTCATGAAGGCTATCAACGCCAAAGAACAGGCCATCATTCATGGCAAGGAAAGCCCTGAACACTACTTTCAGGACTGGCTGGTTTATCAGTCAGGCGTGTATCTGAATCCAGGCTCCGACTATGGCGCTGGCGGGGAAGGACACATGCGCATGAATACCGCCTCGTCTCGCATCGTATTGAAAGAAGTGTTGGATGCTATCGCGGGTGCCGTGAACAAGGTCTGAAAAGGAACAAACAAACTAAGAATAATTGAGCTCTCGCCTGACGCAGGCGAGAGCCATGATTGTGGAGCACAGCATGAAAACTACCCGTCGCGGTTTCGTTAAAACCCTTGGCTTTACAACTGCCGCCGGAGTCCTCACCGGCACGACTCTGCTGCCCGGCAATACCTATGCCCAGACTCGCGCAGCGCACCGCGACAAACTCTATGACAATGGCATCATCCAGCTCAATCAGAATGAGAGTGCGCGCGGGCCGGGACCGAAAACCATGGAAGCCATCCATACCCACACGACCAATCGTATCGGACGTGGCTACTCTCCGGATCATGTCAATGAACTGATTGATGTCATCGCCGACGGCTATAATCTCGAACGCAATCAGGTGTTGCTCGCAACGGGCTCTACGCCGCTGCTTCAGGGAGCCGTCCGTGCTTTCTGTGCGCCCGATAAACCGCTCGTCACCGCAGGACCCACCTATTCCACCAGCGAAGGCACGGCGCGCTCTATCGATGCCCCGATCGAGCGCATCCAGGTTGGTGATGACGGCAAGTTGCAGCTCGACAAAATGGCTGACACCGCGCGCGAAGTCGGCGCCGGCCTCGTCTATCTCTGCAACCCGAACAACCCGACGGGAACAGTACATTCTCCACAGGCAATAGATGCCGTCGTGCGTCGTATCGTGACCGAGAACCCTTACACGGTAGTTCAATTGGACGAAGCCTACATCAACTATGCCGATCCTTCGGTTATGGAAACTGCCTTGCCATTGGCGCTGGAATTTGAGCGCGTCTTTATTACACGTTCCTTCTCCAAGGCTCACGGCATGGCGGGATTACGGGTTGGTTATGCGATGGGCAGTGAGCAGACTCTCGACATGATCGACAATGCGTGGGGCATGGGCGATGTCAACATGATCGGTGCTATCGCCGCGCTAACTGCGTTCGAGGACAAGGAACACATCGACTGGGAGCGCCAGGAAAACGCCGCGATACGCGACTTCACTGTGGCAGCTATTCGCGATCTGGGTTTCGAGGTCTGGGACTCGCACACCAACCACATCTTCCCCAACTTCAGACGACCGGCGCGGCAGTTTCGCGAAGCCTGTCTCGAGCACAATATTCTGGTCGGACGAGATTTCCCGCCACTGGCCGAAACACACAGCCGAATCTCCCTCGGTAGCCGGGAAGAAATGCAAGCGGCAGTCGAAGTTTTCCGTCGCGTACTCGGCTAAACAGGGACGCAAAGTCGCGACGCAGGAAAAACCTGTTTCTGCATTGCTAGCGCTTCGTCAGAATGTTCTAATCGCGTCTAAATTTTACGAGCATCCAGCGCATGTCCAACCCGATCTCAGCCCTGTTCGGCCGCTCTCCCATTCGTCCGGTGCAGGAACATATGGAGAAAGCGCAGCACTGCGTTGTCTTGCTGGGTGACTATCTCGAAGCCAGCTATCGCGACGACTGGCTCGAGGCGGAGAGACTGCAAGGCGAGATAAGCAACGCCGAGAAAGAAGCGGATCGCCTGAAATACCAGATTCGCATCAGCATGCCGAAAAACATCATGCTGCCCGTCGCACGCACCGACCTGCTCAATCTGCTCAACTCACAAGACAAACTGGCAAACCGGACCAAGGACATTGCCGGCCTTATGCTCGGTCGGCGCATGCGGGTTCCCTCGGAGCTGCATGATTCGATGCGTACCTTTTACCAGCAGAGCCTCGCCGCATCCGAGCAGGCGTTGAAAACAATCAATGAGCTGGATGAATTGCTGGAAACAGGTTTTCGGGGCAAGGAAGTTGAATTCGTTGAGAAACTCTTGCTGGAGCTCGACGAATTGGAACATCAGAACGACATCACACAGATCGGTATTCGCGCGGAATTGCTCAAACTCGAGGGCGATCTGCCACCGGTAAATGTGATGTTCCTCTATCGGGTCATCGACCTGATCGGAGATATCGCTGATACATCGCAATCGATAGGCAACCGGCTCTCTATTTTGATCGCCAGTTGATTTTTAATAACAATAAGACGTAACGCAGAAAGTATTTCATGTCAGAGATAATCGCCCAACACGGCACCCTGTTCCTGGGGATGGCCATCGTATTCGGATTTTTTATGGCCTGGGGCGTTGGCGCCAATGATGTCGCCAACGCAATGGGGACATCGGTTGGGGCGCGCGCGATTACGATCAAGCAGGCGATTGTCATCGCCATGATATTCGAGTTCGCCGGCGCCTATCTTGCCGGTGGCGAGGTGACGTCGACAATACGGCGGGGCATTATCGATATCGAGAGTGCCGGATTCGCGGAATCGCCCGAGCTACTCGTGTATGGCATGCTCTCGTCCCTTCTTGCCGCAGGCATCTGGCTCTTCGTGGCATCCAACTTCGGCTGGCCGGTTTCTACTACGCATTCGATCATCGGCGCCATCGTCGGTTTCGCCATGGTGGGCATCTCCGTCGACGCAGTAGTTTGGTCACAGGTCTGGTCGATTGTTGCGAGCTGGGTGGTCTCGCCGCTGGTCTCTGGCGTCATTGCGTTCATGTTGTTTCGTAGCGTGCAGCGATTGGTGCTCGACACCGACGATCCGTTTAACAATGCTAAGCGCTATGTGCCGATCTATATTTTCCTCGTTGGCTTCGTGATCGCGATGGTGACGCTGGTCAAGGGTCTCAGCCATGTGGGGCTGGATTTCACCTTCCTGCAGAGCGTCCAGCTGGCCATTGTTTTCGGTCTCGTGGTGATGGGATTGGGCATGCTCATGCTGCGCCGCATTAAGGAGATTCCCGAAGAGAATCGGGACTTCCAGTTCGCCAGCGTAGAAAAAGTGTTTGGCGTGTTGATGATCTTCACCGCCTGCTCAATGGCGTTTGCACACGGCTCGAACGATGTGGCCAATGCCATCGGCCCGCTGGCGGCTGTAAACGGCATTATCGAGAGTGGTGGCGTGTTCAATAGTCGCTCCGCACTGCCTACCTGGATTCTGTTGCTCGGTGGCCTCGGTATCGTGGTTGGACTCGCGACACTCGGTTACAAGGTCATCATTACCATTGGCCGCAACATCACGGAACTCACTCCCAGCAGAGGCTTTGCCGCCGAACTCGCTGCCGCATCGACCGTAGTGGTCGCCTCCGCAACCGGCATTCCTGTGTCCACCACCCACACACTGGTAGGCGCGGTTCTGGGCGTAGGCATGGCCCGCGGCATTGGCGCCCTGAATCTCGGCGTGGTCAGCAAGATCGTCATCTCCTGGGTAGTAACGCTGCCGGTTGGGGCGTGCCTCAGCATTCTGATTTTCTTCGTGTTCCGCGCGACATTTGGCTAATTGGCTGGTCGCGCGAATCCATAGCTCCATACATCCCACCACACTCAGCGATCACCTCTCTCGCTCGCCCTCTTTACGCTGCCACACAGTGTGCACAGACGCTGTTAACACCGAGGCTGAGAGTCACCACGGACTGCGAACCTGGATCTTATGACCTCATCGTCATAAAACCGTAGTGATGACTGCTTACACTCACACGGAAGTTGAACTTCCCGGTGAGCAAGCAAGCTTATGAGTGACAGCATACTCGATTCGCTCTCGCGTAAACTCTTCAATCAGGTCCACTCCAGAAATCTTGTGTACAACACTTGTTGGGAGGACCCGCGCTGCGACCGTCGGGCGCTAACAATCCAACCCGAACACGACATCATGATGATTACGTCCGCCGGATGTAATGCACTCGATTACGTCCTGGACGAACCCTCGCACATCTACTGCGTCGACATGAATCCGCGCCAGAATGCCTTGCTGGAACTGAAGATTGCGGCAATCAGGAAACTCGATCACGCCACCGTGTTCAAACTGTTCGGCGAAGGAAAACTGGCAGACGCTGAAACGCTTTACCAGCGCGAACTGCGTTCGGAAATTTCTGCGTCGGCACAGGCATTCTGGGATCGCAAGATCCACTACTTCAGCAAGGGCAAATCGTTTTATTTCAGGGGCACCACTGGATTCTTCGCGCGCTTTGCCAATCTCTATCTCAACTTCCGCAACGCCCGCGCCGCGATTGAACAGCTCTTCGAACTGCATTCTCCAGAGGAGCGCGAACAGCACTACAAGAAATACATCGCCCATCTGGTATGGACCGATCTCATGCGGCGCATGCTGGGCTATGATGCAACCCTTTCTCTATTGGGCGTCCCCAAGCCGCAACGCCAGCAGATCGAGAGCACCTACCAGGGCGGCGTCGCCAAGTTCACGCAAGACTGTGTCTCCGCCGTGCTGACTCGCCTGCCGACGCATGACAACTATTTCTGGTGGCTCTACCTGTGCGGGCGCTACACACCAGAGCGCTGTCCGGAATATTTGCGCGAAGAAAACTTCGAACGGCTCAAGGGTCTGGTGGATCGCATCTCGACCCATTCCATGAGCATTCTCGATTTCCTGCGCAGTCACGACAGAAAAATCGACCGCTTCGTGTTGCTGGACCACATGGACTGGCTGGCAACCTATGGCAAACCGATTCTGGAGGAAGAGTGGCAAGCCATCGCCGAACATGCCAATTCCAACACACGCATCCTGTGGCGAAGCGCTGGCACCGAAGTGGATTTTGTGGATCCCATCCAGGTAGAAGTGAATGGCACCAGAGCAACACTCGGCGAGTTGCTCGAATACCAGACTGAACTCGCAAGCGAGCTGCACGCGGTAGACCGGGTGCACACGTATGGCAGCTTCTACATCGCCGATTGGAAAGCGGCATGAGCGTTGTACGCGATTTCCGCATAATCAGCAGAATGTTGCTGGGCTCAGGATCGCGCAGTTCGAATCACGCGGAACGCATGGAGCGATTCTATGCAAGCCAGGCCGACGACTACGATGCGTTCCGCGAGAAACTGCTACCGGGCAGAGCGGAACTACTCGCCGACATTACGTGGCCCGAGCAGGCAACCGTAGTCGATCTTGGGGGTGGCACGGGAGCAAACCTTGAGTGGCTACCGCCCGACGCACGAAAGAAGATCAAACAGTGGACCGTCGTCGACCTGTCACCGTCACTGCTCGCAATCGCACGCCGTCGAATCAAGCAAAAGCAGTGGTCTCATGTCAGTCTGGCCGAAGCCGACGCCTGTACCTGGCAAGCAGCAGAACCGGTTGATGTGGTCTTGTTTTCCTATTCACTCACCATGATTCCGGATTGGCAAGCCGCGCTAAGAAACGCCAGCACGCTTCTCAAACCGGGCGGGCAGATCGCCGTGGTCGACTTCACCATCGCAGCCAATCCTCCCAAGCCCGGTCTGGTCAGCAACACACGCTTCGCTCGCTTTTTCTGGCCCAAGTGGTTCGCCTGGGATGGGGTGTATCTCAACGAAGACCACGTCCCTGCATTACTGCAACAATTCACTGTGCACTCACTTGTTCAAAGCGCAACGCGCCTCCCTTACCTGCCTGGTTCTCGTGTGCCCTTCTATCGATTCATTGGTCGATCCATTGGTTCTCGCTAGTTGTCAGCAAGCCTCGCGACCTGACAGGGCAAACAACAAGCGAAGTTTCCTGACAAAAAGCAAGCAAATTATTTTTCATCCGGGTACTTGAAAATACCTGCCCACCGCAACACATAATGTCGCGCCGCAGCCTTTATCCGCGCTGCATTTCCCTTTTTGGAGTTCACAATGTTTCGCCTGTCTCTGTGTGGGTTTAACCACCTTCGCAAGGGTTTGTGTACCCTGCTGCTTTGCTTTTACCCTCTTCAGTCCGCTTCTGCGGTAGCTCCCCTGCCATACATCGAGGGTGACTATCTCATTGTCCCTGTCGTGCTGGTTCTCGATGTTCCCTATTCTGTTGAATTTCAGATCATCACCAGTACAGGGGAAACGGAGTTGCTATTGCATCGGCATTCAGTTCTGACTGAAGCCGACATCGTCAATGCCCCTTCCTGGGATGGAGAACTGTTTAACATCCCAAGCATGGCCTACAACGACGACTTCTACTGGGGTGAGTTCTCTCTCACCTTTTCGCAACCGGTCCTTTTCAAGCTCGAACGCGCAGAGCGCAATGCTCCCGGCAGCTCGGGTGTGCAGGGCAAATGGCGCATCATGGAAATTGTTAATTCAGAAAACTGCGGACACGAAACCTCGATTTCACAATATGACTTGCGCGTCGTACATGCGAGCCCAGAAGGTATTAACGACTTGTTCGTTATCGCCCCGGCTGGCGAATTTGCCGCCAGCATTGCCGAACGCGTGCTGAACTGGTCAGGCAGTTATGCCGAAGACGGCGGTACCGTTAACACAAATGTTCAAGTGACTTTTTCTGAGACGCTCAACACGCTCGAAGGCGAATCGACATGGACATGGAGTGATGGCTCACAAAGCTGCAATGGCACGACCGGGATCATCGGCGTGTTAATGCACAACTAGGGTTTCGTTTATTTCTACCAAGCCCATCTGCAATCGGAAGGCATCAGCTTTCTCGCTTCACATGATCCCATTGCAGTTGGGCTTCCCACTCCTCTCTACTCTTCTCTAATCTTCTCTACTCCTCTCTACTCCACTCCACAATTGCATCATTTTTCCTACAGCCCTACTGCAAATTCCTACCTGAAAAACGAATACCCATTAGAATCCTTCGCTTTTTTCAGATTTCTTGCCAATCTTTTGTAATCACTCGGTTGTTTTTTGGTAGCCTTGGTTCCTCCTGCGAAGTTTACGCTTACGATTGTTACGATTGAATTTCGCTATCGTCACTACATCGGGTCGCGACTGTAATAATTAATTCGTTAGAGTCGAGCTCAGCATAGCGAAGCCACTGGACTAGCTGCCGAAGTCTCCGCACACACTAAAAATAATACGAGGCTATCTATCGGTGTCTGAAGCAACAACCAGCAGATCTATCAATGTATTCGCCTGTTCCAGTTTGCTGAGTTCCAAACAACAGCAGAAGGCAGCGCGAAAAAGTCTGTTTGGTGCGCATACTGTTCTCAGAGAAGGTGGCTGGTCGTACTACGACCGGGAAAGCATCGAACAAGCCGTCATTTCGCCCGTACGAGTATCAGATCTTGCCAAGGCGGAAGAAGTCGCGCTCGCATTCATGCAGTCTGCGAATCAGAAGTTCGCTGCCAATGGCGGAGTTGGCGATCTGTTTCCACTGAACAAATCACTCTTCAAACTGAAAGTTGCAGAGCAGCTGATTTACAAATCAGGCGAGACACCGAAAGCCTGGAAGTTAACATGGGCTATATTCGCCAATCCGGGGACCAGTGCGAACATACCAGAGGGCAGCGGGCCGTGGCCCCACGTCAGTAATTCACACATCAGCCTGGTTATAGAATTGTCTGGGCGCATTCTTGGTGGCGACGCCAGCTGGCGCCCAATTACCTCCACTTTAAGCGCCAAACAGCTACTCAGCTCGACTCAGATTGTCGAAGAAATCAGTGCTGCCAGAGCCGATACGACCACTTCTGCAGCAGGCCACACAAATTCCCATTCACACGACCACGGCACTGATCACACTAACACGCAATCTACGGAGACTGTCAGCACCACCAGAACTGAGCCTGTCCTGGTCATGGTGTACCGCAATGCCTCGCCCGGTGAATACAGAAACTATATCGATCCGCAGTTCTTCCTGATGGAAGCAGAATCGGGTGGTCACAGTCATGGCCCGCAACTGGAAATTCCCGCAACTCAGTACGGCATTTGCGTGAACCTGCTCAAATCAATCTCGAGCACCACGGGCGAGGGGGAAGTCAAGCTGCAACCCTGGGTCGTTGCTGCCGAGGGCGAAATCAATCTCGCCGAGGCAGGGAGTAACTATCATGTGCATTGGACTGTACGCCGCTTCGGAGACCCTGACCTGAACAATATCCAGTATTACAAGTCAGCCACGGCACTGCGGCTTCGCGGCATGTATGAAGTCGCACTGACCGTCAGAACGGAAATCGGGGCGATAGCCCATGCTCATGAATTTGTGTGCAGCAGTGTTGGTAGTAGTCAGAACACACCGGAACAGAGCGAACTATTGGTTTAAAGCATGACTACGCATAACTCAAATTACGACGGCTGGTCCTATGACCTCGATCTCCGAGACGAGAGTCTGTTCATTCTCGATCTCGCGCACGACAACCATCCACTCTGCAAAAGCGCCGGCATCATCAAGTCCTATGCGCAACTGGATGATCCCAATGGCGGTAACACTTTCATCCCTTTTGATCTGGGATTCGAAGGCATGGCGGGCGGCGCACAAATGAGTAGTCATACCTATAGCCCGGGTCATTCGCCCAGGTCTCCTGACTACTACTACAATGTGTCATCGCAGATTGTTGCGCCTTTTAACATTCCGGATTTTCACGGCGCCGAAGGTCAAACCCTTAGCGGCAGTCAGTACTATGCGTTCACTGCGCCATCTTCGACTCCTCGCCACGAGACTACTGGCTTTACGCCTGCCGGACGATTCTATCCATCTCTCGATTTCGCAGTAAACCCACGCCCCGCCGACCCTGATCTCGAACACATTAGCAAACTACGCTTCGACTATATGATAGACATCGATGTCAATCCGGGTGGCAGGCGGCACATGTACTATAACTTTGTTCAGGCGACAATCGAGACGTTTGTGGACCCGCTGATCGAAATCGTTGAGACCTTCACAGGTCCTGCTCCCAAGACACAGCAAGCCGGGTTTTTCAAGGATTTGGATGTCTGGGCTGGCTCTCGCTTACTGCGCGAGCTCGGCCCGGGAATGCACACATTTTCGCATGCGGAGAAACCGCTCATCTGGGAAGTCGCTGCAGACGGAATTCTCGATGGGACTCCTCCTGAAGATGCAGACCAACCACTCTGGGACAATATACATAGCTGGGGCTCTAACTGGGCGGGACTAGTGAGTACGCCTGGAATGCCCTATGGATTCCATTTGCATTGGCGCTGGGCCGCGTCGGTAACTGACAAATCATCCATGGTGTTCGGGCGCTGGTTCCAGAATTGGCACGGCAGCCCTGAACTGGCAGGCCGCGATAGCAACAACAACCCTGTTTTCGGTGGTCCACTGATCGATCCTCGCTGTCCCAGTCTCGACCTGCGTATGGCGTTCGTCAAAAAAGAAACCGCGGACGCGTTTGCAGCGCTGGATGCGTCGAGTCACGACGAGTTCTCCAGCCTTTTTGAATCCATAAAAGCTACCCCGGACGTCATCAAAGATGGCGAGGATTGCGTCCTCATCATGTCGATTGTTGTGCACAGGGAAGATCCCGACCAACTGTGGCAGGGAACTATCTTCCCACACGGTATTTTTTTCCCCCACACTTACAATCCCGACTGGAAGGCGAAGTGGTTTCTGCTCCCTCCTGAATTAGCCTATCACGAGCAATACATCACCGCCAAACCCGGCACAGCCAAATGGAAGCGTAATCCTTCATAAAACTGAGAGCCCAGGAGCAAGTCATGAGTTCAGTCACACCAGATCGATTTCTAAAGCACGTCAACCTACGAACTCGCCAGCTGATCACAGACCGCGACGAAGCCATCAAGGATCGCTTTATCGAGCGACCCGAACACTCTGAATCGAAATTAATGGACGCGATAAAGTCCAGGCGACTGGATACGCGGGACAAAATTCGGAAGGAAGCGGAAGCCATTCTCAAAAAAACCGGGAGCGAAACCCAGATACCAGACACGTTGTTACGCAGCCTGCAAAAGGTATTCGAACCCGAAAGTCTTGAAGAAAAGGCCGCAGCATTTAAAGAGGAATTCAGCAAAACGCCCGTGCAGTATCTCAAGCAGGCGAGCCAGGCGACCGCACTGCAAAACGCCTGGGAGCGACTGTATTGTTTGTCAGTCGTGCCAGAAAACACAAACAGGAATCGCGACAATGCGATCATTTTCATCAAAGCGCACTATGCGATACAGCGGCTCGCTGATGCCGAATCTGCTGAAGAAGTACTCTCCCTTCCTGAAGCAATGGCACTTCGCGTACTGGTTGCCAAAGCCCTGTTTCCTGCCGCAAGCAGACCAAAACCCAACCCATCCGAGGCTGACGGCAAACTGCTTCGTCAGATTGAAAAGCTACTGGACGATGCGCAGAACTTGCTCAGCATCAAGAACAAAGTCAGTCAAGAGGATAAAAACTTTCACTATCGCGGTGAGGGGGCATTTATAGAGCCGACCATCACCAGAAGCGCTCCGGAGAGAAGAAGAGAAGGCGCAGATAACCTGCCGGCTGGCAACAGCGTCAACTCAGCCTCTTCAGAGGAGCCGAAGAACTGGTTGCTTGAGAGGATCGCAAAAGAGACCAAGGCGCTGGGCACAGCCGCCGCCAAACGTAATCTGTTCAGCGAAAGTGAATTGAAGCTTCTCAATCTGGGAGAAGCCAATTTATTGGGAAACACCGAGCTAGGCGGAATTCGTTCTCTGGAGAACGAACTCTATAAAAATGCCAAGGCACTCGTTTATCACCCGGGTATGGCAACCAGCGCAGAAGTGGCGAAAAACTCAGCAACGATGCAATTGATCAAATTGCTCAACCTGCCAAAGATCAAACTCATCAAGGGCGGCTTTGACTCATCAAGCAGTGCGACACTTCCTCGCGTTCATCAACTTGGCGTGGGTGACTTGCATGTGTTGGAGCAGCAGATCAATCGCTATGAGATGGGGGAAGTAGCGCACATTGAAAATGTGATGGGCAAGGAATCCAGGAATCGCACCCACACGCGCCTTGAAGAAACAGAAAATACCTACACGACAGAAACAGAAGAAACGATCACTGATGAACGTAGTCTTCAGACGACTGATCGCTATGAACTCTCCAAGGAAAGCGAGAAACAGTCAAAAGCAACTCTGGAAGCATCTGCAGGGTTCAGCATCTCTGCCTCCTATGGCGCGGTCACAGCAAGCGCGAGCGGGAATATCGCCAGTTCACTCAGCACATCGAGCACACAATCGACCTCTACCAATTTCTCCAGAGAAATCGTTGACAAGTCTGTATCTGAAATCACCTCACGCGTCCGCGAGGAAAGCGTTACTCGCGTACTGACACGGATTGAAGAAGTGAATTCGCATGGTTTCAATAACGATACCAGTTCGCACATCATCGGCATCTATCGCTGGGTCGATAAATACTACACCGTACGAAACGTGAACTATGGCCGCCGCTTGATGTTGGAGATGATCATTCCTGAGCCCGCGGCAGGCTATTTGTATGCCGAGCAAATGCATCCCGAGCATGACGAGATCGCACCTCCACCCGATCCAATCAGCTTCGATCCTGAGTATCTGACGCGCTCGAACTATCTGGATTACATGGCTGAGTACAACGCGACAGACGTCACAGCACCGCCGGAAGACATCGTCTACAAGTCTGTTTCACTGGTAAACCGCAGTAATGAATATACTATTTTCGCAGACAAGGACAGCTCCGTTAGCGTACCAGAGGGGTATAAAACCACCAACTTCTACGGCAGGTGGCAATATCTGGCGCCCAGCGACAAGGACGATGACTCGATCGATATTATCGTCGGTGGCGTGCGTTACGGCAGCACTTCAACTCTAACCGGACAAACCGGAAATATCGCTGTTTCCGTTCTGGCTCACTGCAGCGCCTATCACACTGGCATTCGAATTCGCTGCGAGCTAACGGATCAGGCGTTCGAGAATTGGCAAGCAGAGTGCTGGTCCTCGTTGCAATCTGCCTACGCAGCGGCAGTCTCTGACTATGAGAGCAAAGTCGCTGCTGCGGAGATCGGCGCCGGCGTCGAAATCCATGGCCGAAACCCGGATCAGAACGAAGAGATCATTCGCACCGAGTTAAAACGCTGTGCGATAAAATATCTCAGCAACGACATGGCGGAGATAATCGTCAATGGCACGGTGCGCAACAATGAAGTGTTCGATGCTGCCGACTCCACAGGAGACTTCGATCTGGACGAAGCCAAGATTGAGGGCTCCATAATCCAGTTCTTCGAGCAGGCTTTCGAGTGGGAGAACATGATGTGGAAATTTTATCCCTACATCTGGGCCCGCCAGTCTGAGCAACACGATAAACTGCTCGATGAAGACACCGATCCAGTATTCCGCGAATTCAGAAGAGCGGGAGCGGCGCGTGTCGTGCTCCCCGTTCCCATCGACTATCAGGAAGCTGTGCTGCATTTCTTCGAAACCAATGAAGTATGGCAGGGTGGTGAACCACCGGTGCTCGATGATCCCGAGTACTTGTCCATCATTGATGATCTTATGGATGGACAACTGAATAGCTTCAACTCGCCAATCTACTATCAGGACGAGGACTCTGTGCCGCCCTATATCGTTGACGAGTGGGAAATCAAACTGCCTACCTCTTTGGTTAAACTGCAGGAAGACAGCGAGCTGCCGAATTTTACGACGAGTCTCATCGAAACGGACGCGGAAACAGTGCTTGATGAATTGGCAACTGACAGTGGCTTTTCATCTGAGTGGCGGAACTCCATTATCAACCTGTTAACGCTACTGGGGTTGGAAACCAGCGAAGAAGCGAGAAGGGAAATGGCCATCGACAATGGCTATCCCTGCAATGGCGAGACCGATCCGATTCACAATATCAATGAGTGGCTTTACGACTTCCTGCTGGCAAGCATTTCTGCGCATGGCTTGCCGGACTAGCTCTGGAGTAATTTGTAACTGAGTAGACAATGCCCGCCGGCAGTCATAAAAATTGGCACCCGGCGGGCGTTTGCTCTTCCAGACAACAGCGCCTTGATGCTCCGGAGATCGTCTTCCGGCGAATGAAAATATATTTTTTGCGACTATTGCGTATCACCAAAAAAGGCCTAAGATTTATCTCGCATCACAATTCGTGATGTTCTTTTGGAGATACTTCAATGAACAAAACTCCTTCCAAACCTGCAGCCAAGCCAGCACAGCCCGCTAAACCAGCTCAACCTGCTGGCAAAGGCAAGAAATAAGACTGCAGTCGCCGAAGCCCGCGAGGGCTTCGGTTCTCGTGTCTGTCACTCGGCGTCAGGAAATACCGTATTTTTCCGACACCGATGCGCGCACATAGCTCGCCTCATACTCTACGCCCGAACCCGCTTGCGACCCGTTGTAGCAACGCACCCGATTGCGGATATTGTTCTTGTCGTTGTTCGCGCCTGTGGCAAGAATAGATGACACACCACCGTGCCGCCCACCGACTGCCACGACTGGCGTTATCCCGCCCTGCTGTACGCGGTGTCCGCTGCTCTGTTCCAGAATAGTGAAATGGCTGTAGCGATGCGTAAGACAGAGCTCTGCCGTTCGCAGTAATACGAAGTCACGCGCGCGCTCCTCTTCACTGTCTCGTGCCACGAAATACACGTCAAAAGTATCGGCGCTGAGTTGCGTATGGGAGTAACCTGTCGAACTGAATACAGAGTCCGATTTGGGCTTGTAGGGCGTTGTGCAGGAAAACAGCAGTATCGGCAGCAGAAAAAAGACCGATGCTTTAAAAATAGTCGTCGCTTGCATAGCTCGCTCCGGAATCGCTGGATGGAGCGTATGAGTCTAGGTCAGAACAGATGAATTAGAACTGAACCTGACGCAAAAGATTCCGTCAGGTGGTCAAGGCAGGCTTGCAGGTGAGATTACTAACGACTGTTGCAATCCGATCCTCAGGACTTGTCCTGAAGCGATTTATGCAAAGAAATAGACTACCCAGAACTCACTACTTACCAGCAGCAACACAATTGCCGCTGTCATGAGAAACGGTAGCCAATGAGAGATACCGCTCGGTTCGCAGCTCTGCTTTCCCTGCAAATTACAGCCAGCTTCCTGCGTCACCTGAGTACGAAAAATCTGCCAGGCCGCCAACGCCATGCTGCCGAGCGAAGCCGCGATCAATAAGGGTTGGAAAGATTCGACTGCCATGACCCGACTCATCCAGGCACCGCTAAGTCCGCCAGCAAGCAATAGCAGCGGCCCAAGACAGCAAACGCTCGCAGTAAATGAGGTCATGAGTGCGAACACGGTCAATGGCAAGGTCTTGCCGCGACGAGTCACTGTGGTGTGCGCATGAGCTTCTGCATTCATTCCGGGTTTACAGCCTCTGGTTTGAGTGACGACGGAAAACCGATATCTGTCGTCGCCTTGATTATTTCACTAACCTGAACGCGCTCCGCTTCGTATGCCACATACGCCTCTTCGAGTTCGTAGTCCACGTCTACGGTTTTGACCCCTTCGAGCTTTCGCAGTGAGTTGCGCACGGCAACAATGCATCCAGCTCAGGTCATGTTCTCCACTTGCAGAATCACCTCGGCAAGTGTCGGCTGTGTCTCAGCCGCCTTTGCCGGAGCTGTCACAACTAACAGAGCTAGCAACATCAGCAGGCAAGACGCGAGCGAGTTGCCGCTCGGTATTCGATTGCGCTTCATCAATGCACCCCCATTGGTTCAGTACGATTTTGACAGTTAATCAGGCTGCCCCTGCACAGCAAGGGCAGCCCATCGCGCCACTCGCGATCATGTTTTCTGCCGCCTGGACATTCTCTTCCGCGGTGCGTCGTGTCGTCGCAAGCACGGAAGAAGGAGCTTGTTGCAGAGGATCTGGCTGCGTCCTCGACAAGGCCTGACCAAAATACCCGGTATAGATCTCGAATTGATGCCGATCAATGTCGGTTGGCACTTCTATCGTGTTGCTGTCGACAATCCGGATATTGCCCATGCGGGTGCCATCGCAAACAACAATTGCTTCTGCAGCATTCGGCAAATTGCTCACGCGCCAACTGGTCGCCTCGCCAGTGCGATTCTGGTCAGCGTCATAGGTTCCTATGTGCAGGGCACCTGAAGTCTTGTCATTCCATGCCGTATCCACGCCGAGAGAGGGATAGTCGACGCCCTCCAGTGTCGGTGCCGTGTACTTGTCCAGATGCCTGACCGCGAAGGCATCTTTCCAATTGCCCTCGGCAATTTCGTTAATCATCTGCTGTGCCGATCCTTGCCCACGTGGCCAGGGTTCGCCATTGTTAAACCACCAGCCGAAGCGATCCATATCGTCGCCAAACCATTTCGGGTCGGAGTACTGTTCAGCCGCGAGACGCAGGCGCTCCACGACGGATTCATCACCAACTGATTTGGCGATCGCCATCCCAAGTGCGCTGGGTCGTACTTCTCTGGAAGGATCGCGCCAGCCACTCGCATTAGCCATGGCGTCATAGATTTGGGTGGCGATCTCGGGGGATTGTGGCAGCAAGTAAAAGGCTACGCCGCCGCCCGCGCCGGCAACACCAGGCACATTGACCTTGAACTCTTCCAATGGGTCATAGTACAGCGTCATCCATTCGATCTGGTTCTGCGCATTGATGCCCATGTAATTGTCTTTCATGAACTCTATCCAGTTTTCGAATACGCCGTGCGAGTTCGTGGTGCCGAGCTGATCGGACAGGTACATACCCAATCCTGCAGCCGCATTGCAGAAAGGCCAGATCTTCGTGTTCTCACAGTGCGGCCCTTCGGGATGATCGCTGTACTGTTGATGCAGATGCTCAACAATTGCGGGCTGGGTCCACTCGAAGTGTTCATTCTCATAGCCAGCGATCTGCCACGGGCGCTCCCACTTGTCATCGCCGGAAACGTATTTGTAGATGGAAAGAATAAGGTTGAGCCAGCCGCGAAAGAAAAGGTTGCCGTCAGCGCCAATGGGATCAGGCTGCAGCCCCCAGGGCTCGACTCCGTTCGCCGTCCAGCCTGGTGAGTCATAGTTGCCACGTACCCGCTCGGGCCACGCCTGGAAGCCCGGCGCATTTATCGCGCCATAGTTGGCTCGATCCGGGCTCGGCCCGATGAAACTGTTCCAGTCGATCGCTGCCCAATAGGAGGTATGACGGGTCGCCAGCTCGTCCATGATGCGCGTATAGACTTCACGCCAGGCTGGCGTCTGGTCCGCCATGAGGAGCACTCCGTAGCTGGTATCAGCCAGATCGAAGCGCGGATAACTGAGCATCGGTGCGCCGGTGTATTGGTCCCACCAGGGATGCGGACCTCGGCCATCAACCGTCCAGTCAATCTCGCCGCGAGGAAGCTGGATGCCCCAGGGTCGTTCGATGTCTTCCCGGTATCCCCAGTCATCCGGAGTGGTCGATTTGTCCCAGATGAAGCGCAACCAGCCCCGGGTACGATCGTTGTGACGCGGATAGGAGGCAAACGATGCTGCGCTGGTCGCGCAGCCGCCGAGTGTTGCACCGCCACCGATAATAGAGGCGTTGCGCAAAAACGAACGCCGGGAGAACCCCTGGCCTGAACTCATAGTTCCCTCCCCCGAAGATTGAAGAATCCGCCAAAGACTTGTGCAGAATACTGTGCCAGATGCGAGGCCAGCAAACTAATGGAATTCGAAATCCATCAGACTCTCAGCCAAAAAAAAGGAGCGTGAAATACCCATTTCATCGCTCCGTTTTCTGTGCCCGCAGTCACCAGACTGCGAGCATTGTGCATCACTGCTCTAACGCGAAAGTCGTCAGCACATGTCCTGAAATGACCGAGATGTATTGCACCCCGTCCACCGCAAACGTTACCGGGGCCATGACGATTTGCCCGCCAAGGCTGGTACGCCACAGCAGTTCACCGTTGGTGGCATCAAGCGCATGGAAGTGGCCTTCTCTGCCGCCGGTAAAGAGCAGGTCTGTTGCGGTGGTGAGCATGCCGCTATCACTCACATCGAACTGATCGTACTCCCACACCGCTTCGCCCGTTTCGGGGTCCATCGCTTTCAACGAGGCGTGGCCTACTGCGTCAGTCCAGTTGTTAATGGGGTTGGTCCTGCCGATGCCGATGGTCGGCGCATCGGGAGCTGGCGCGACCACATCGAAGCCGCCACCGAGAAAGGCCTGCCCGGGCACGTATTCAGACTCTTCCGGTCGGTAGATCGATCCGTAGTCTTCCCAGGACGCGAAATAAAATAGTCCCGTACGCGGACTATAGGACGGCGGGTACCAGTTGGTTCCACCCTGGTTACCGGGATAGGTTGGCATACCTTCCGGTTGTGGTGTTTGAATCGGCCGGCAATTCTCATCCAGCCCGCTCGCCCAGTTCACGCGCACATAGTTCTTGCCGATGAGGCATTCACCTGTGGTGCGATCCAGCACATAGAAGAACCCGTTGCGGTTCGCCCACATCATGGATTTTACGGCGCGCCCATTCCATTCGATATCGGCCAGCACCGGCACCTGCACGGCGTCGTAGTCATAGCCGTCGTTGGGCGTGAATTGGAAATACCATTGCAGCTCGCCGGTATCGGCATCCAGCGCGATGACCGAATCCGAATAGAGATTGTCCCCGGGTCGTTGCGCGGCATTCCAGTCCGGACCGGGATTACCTACACCCCAGTAAGTCTGGTTCTGCTCTTCATCGAAGGAACCCGTGATCCACACTGGCGCGCCACCATATTGCCAGTCGTCGCCTTCCCAGGTCTCATGGCCCGGCTCGCCTGGCGCTGGAATCGTGTAAGTCTTCCACACTTCTTCTCCGGTCAACGCATCGTAGGCAGCGACATAGCCGCGAATACCGAATTCACCGCCACCGACGCCGACCAGAATCTTGTCCTTGACTGCCAGCGGCGCCATGGTGACGGAGTAGGCGAGATTGACATCGCCCACAGCGATATCCCAGATGGGCTGACCATTGATGCGATCGAGCGCAATCAGTCTGGCGTCCAGCGTGCCCATGTAGACCATGTCGCCGAGGATGGCCACGCCGCGATTGTTCGCACCACAACAGACGCGAGAGTTTTCGGCCGGCGTGTGACGGTATTTCCAGAACACGCGGCCGGTCACGGCATCTACCGCCATGACGCTATTGGGGCGCTCGGTCACATACATGATGCCATCCACCACGATGGGATTGGACTGCCATGCGCCAAACACCTGATTCTGAAGCATCCACTTCAGTTCGAGATTCTGTACGTTATCGCGATTGATCTGATCCAGCAGACTGTAGCGCTGACTCTGGTAGCCGCCGTTGTAGGTTAACCAGTTGTGCGGCTCATCAGCGGCATTGAGTATGCGTTCATAGGAAACTTGCGCCAGTGCCGTGGTGGCACAAAACACTGTGCAGAGAGACAGGAGCAGCATTCTGGCAGTCAGTGTTGGACTTATTCTTGTTCTTGCTCTAGGCATTGCTTTCATTGCTGCACTCCTGTTGGTACGCCACGTAGACTCAGAAGATAGGCCACCACATCGGCGACTTCGTCACTGTTGAGGCTGGTCGGCCCCTTGGAAGGCTGCTCACTGACGGTATAGCTGGTGAGATTTTCTTTCAGCAGCGAACGCAACTCGCCATCGGAATCAATCAACTGCACACTGTAGGTGTCTTCGTTCAGGCGCCGCCCGGTGATGACCTCTTCGTTGCGAGTCACCAGTCGCACAGGGCGGTTGATTGGCAGCAAGGCGGTGGCCGGGTCGACCAGATTGAGTTGCAGATTGGCAGGTGTGCGCCGGAGGCCCACGTCGGAAAGATCGGGCGCCGTGCGATCACCAACACCATTCACGCGATGGCAACTACTGCAGTCGCCCTCGCCTTCAAACAGGCGCTTGCCACGAACCGGATCACCCACACGAATGGCAACCCCTTCGGGATTGAAGCCAGCGCGGATATAGGCAGTGATTGCTGACATGTCTCCCGCATTGAAAGCAAACGCTGGCATCCGTCCTTCGGCAGCACCCGATGTGATCACCGCGGCGAGGTCGGCGTCAGACTGCACTGTGCGGAACTGGCCACGACGCAGATCGATACCGTCAACCAGGTCACCCTGCGGGCCATGGCACAATGCACACTGCTGTGTGTAGATTCTCAATCCGGCCTGAATGGCCTCTGTGGTGTAGCGATGATCACCGAGTTCCTGTGCCATCGCCAGCGAGGAAAGCGTCAACAGCGAGATAACGCTGAGCGCCCGTTGAACTGTGTTTCCGAGTAGCAAGTGCTTCATACTCTGCTCCAGGCTTTATTATTATTGCGCGCCCATTATTGAAGCAGAGTTAAAGAAATTCAACTGACACGGCGTCATCCCGCGGCATTGTTCAGGGCAAGGCAAACACCCAGATCACACCGCCCTGCGGAACCGGCGTGCGTGTACCGCGTTCCATGTCGATTCGCGCGGTCATCGACGCGGCATCGACACCCCAGCCAGATTGCACGGCAACGTATTGCTTGCCGTCGACAGAGAAAGTGGAAGGCACTCCGATAATTCCCGAATTGGTTCGGAAGCGCCACAACTCTTCGCCACTGCGCGCATCGTGGGCACGGAAATAACGATCGCTCGTGCCTCCACTGAAAACCAGATTCCCGGCAGTCGTGAGAATCCCACCCCAGTTGTGCGACTCAAACTCGCGCGTCCAGACACGTTCACCTGTATTGATATCCCAGGCTTGAATCTCTCCAATGTGATCGGCGCCGGGACGGATTGTCATGGTAGACCTGGCACCTATATAGGAGCTGCCAGGCATATAGGTCACTTCCCTGCCTTCCATCGTGCCACAGGTATTTTCGTTTGCTGGAATATAGACCAGTCCCGTCTGCGGATTGTAGGCGGCGGGCGGCCAGTCTTTACCGCCCCATAGTGAGGGGCAAAAAGCCGTGGTGTTGCCCGTGGTCGGTTTGTGCTCGAGGTTATAGCTTGGCCGCCCGGTCACCGGATCGATCGACGCAAAGGCATCCTGATAAACATAGGGTTGCGCGTCGACAAAGCGAATAGCCCTGTCGTCTCGCTCCAACAACCACAGATAGCCGTTGCGGCCTGCATGCACGAGCGCATCGAACTGGCGGCCGTCGCGTTCCACCGGCATCAATATCGGCGTCGACACCTCGTCCCAGTCCCAGGAACCGTTCCAGTGATACTGGTGATGACTCGCGATGGCCCCGGTATCGATATCCAGCGCGATAACCGAATTGGTATAGAGATTGTCACCCGGGCGCTGGTCGCCGATCCAGGGACCCGGATTACCCGTGCCCCAATAGGTCAGTCTACGCTCGGTGTCATAGTGCCCTGGCACCCACACCGCTGCGCCACCAGTGCGCCATGCCTCTCCCGGCCAGGTATCGTTACCGGGCTCGCCGGGCGCCGGCACGGTATAGGTTCGCCACTCCTCTTCGCCGGTGTCGGTGTTTAAGGCAACAACAAAACCGCGAATGCCCAACTCGCCACCCGAGGTACCCACCATGACTTTGCCTTCGACAGCGAGCGGAGCCATGGTGATGTAGTAGCCCCAGAAATTGTCCTGCACGGAGACGTCCCAGATCTTCTCACCCGTTGCGGCATCGAGCGCGACGACACGTGCGTCGAGTGTCGCCATGAACACTTTGTCCTCGTATAGGGCTACACCGCGATTCGTGCGATGAAACGCGATCAGGTTTTCCGGCAAGCTGTGCCGATAACTCCACAGCGCGTCGCCACTGGCGGCATCGATTGCGAGCAGTTCGTTCGCTGGTGTCGTGACAAACATGACCCCGTTGTTGACGATCGGTGGCGACTCATGACCGCCAACAACACCCGTCGAATAGGTCCAGACAGGTTGCAGGGAAGCCACGTTCTCGGCAGTGATCTCCCGCAACGTGCTATACCCCCAGCCATCGAGATTGCCACGGTAGCTCAGCCAATTCTCGGGCTCCGGATCAGCAAGCCGGGAATCGGTGACATCAAGATAGGTAGATTGTTGGGCAGTAAGGGCTGTAGCGGCTAGGCATACAGTCAGGGCTAGAAGGGCTTGGCTTGTTATTCTCATGGTTTCCCCCGCAGAAAATCACAGGCTTTTACAGCAGAGTAAACCGAATACGCCCGGGAACTGCAATGCCTTCACGTCAGTTACTGATGCTGGAGTTCCTGATGCTAGAGTGTGCGCTGCATGCTGACAGCCCCGTCACCATAACTGCCATCAATGGCCTGCGTGGGCACCTCGACAAAGCCCTGTCGCGACCAGAAAGGAGATGCCCCTTGCACTGCCACAAGCGAGACGCTCGCAAAACCGTGCTCACGTGCTGCCTCGTACAACCTGGCGACCAACGCCTGACCGATACCCCTTCCCTGCGCTGACGCCCGCACCGCAAGATCATGCAGAAACAGATTGTTGCCTGGCGAGCTGTGCTCCAATACTTCAAACAGAGGCGGTGCGCTCTGAACAGGCCAGGGGTGCGCGAGGAGGTAGCCCAGAATTGCGCCATCGCCTGCGCGGCTGGCAAAACAGGTTTGGGGTGAGACAAGCCACTTGCTGCGCAGTACCGCAGACGACTCGAGAGGCGTCGTGGGAAATGCGCTGGCCTGCACGGCCATGATCTCTGGCCAGTCCGCATCACGAATCTGGCCGATATGCACTTCTTGTCTCGCCATGGTCAGCTCAGTCTAAAGCACCGGGCAATTCGGTGAATACTCGGCTGCCGAGAATCGCCAGGGTAGCGCGCCATGGTGAATCACTCCCTTGCGGACCTGAAAAGCAATGGCCCGCTCCACATCGGCAATGGGTATGCGCCGTGGCTCGAGTACTACGTCCGCTTGCCCGCTAAGTTGCAAATAGCTGCCGTTGGCAAAATCCATGACCAAGAGTCCCATCGCCGGGTCCAGCAATAGATTTCCGTACGTATTAAAAAAGCGGTTGCCCGGGTAATCAGGGATCCACAGGCGATCGTCTGCCCATACGACAAACCCAGGCCGCCCACCGCGGTGTGACATATCAAAGCCATTGCGCCGTGCTTCATCCAGATCTGCAGCGCTGTCTTTTTGCCGATAGCGTGTAGCCAGAAAGATGGTATCAGCGCCTGCCACCATGGCTCTGGACTGCGCGGTCATGCCAGTAATTGCTTCCGATCTGGGCTGTCCAGTTCCAAGGTCTACTATGTCGCGTTGCTGGATGTACTTCGCACAGTTACCAAAGCTCTGTTCTACATGCAGGGTTAGCGTCTCTCCGTTGACAGCACTGACCCTGACGTTCACACGATTGCGTCGCCGGGAGTGAAATTCGATACCCAGCAAACCGAGCTGCGCCCCTGCGCGCAATGCTTCGTGTATAGGATCGTCGGGCAACACCGCGTGTCGCGATTCCTCTGACAAGCTGGTCACCAGTGTGCGCTCATCCGGCGACGCGATGAAGCCCGTCTCGCCATGCAGCACAGACGCCCAGACGTCGCCCTGCGCGTCCTCACCGCCCACGTAGAGGCTTTGCAACCCGGCGAAGAAGTCGCGGTGTTGCTCAGGCATGTAATCCCTGATCACGCGACTTCCGAGCACACGCATCTTCTCTTGCACGCCGAGAAGTCGTTGCATGGCCTGCTCACCGGGATGAAAGACGTTACTCATCACTTGGCCGCGATGAGTTCCAGACGGATGCCACCGGGTATGGCACACATCATATGCTGCGCGGGCAGCCCGTTCAGGTCTTCCGGAGCGAATTCAATCTCGACATCGCTGCGCGCCGACAGGCGAGCATGAATAGCCGCCAGCGCGGAGACATCCGGCACTCCCAGGGCGAAATGATGCAGGCCGATGTTCGCATGCCGGTCGAAAGATTGGGGCGCTTCACTCTTCGCTTGCCACAGGGTCAGCATCACCTCCCCGTCAGAGATGAACGCGGCGGGATAGTCGGGATTCTCGCCGACGACATTAAAGCCGAGCGCATCGGTAAAAAAGGCCTGTGCCTCGGAAAGAACCGGCACTGTCAGACCGAGATGATGGACACCTCGGGTTTGTGGATCGATAGCATTAGTCATGGGAATTCCTCTTAGGGATACTCTCTATAGATCACCCTATAGATCACTCTTTATCTCTCTATATCTCTGTATCCCGGTCATCAGGTGAACGTCGAGGCGCCTGTACTCAATTCATCACGCATGCATTCCGCACATATATATCCTCCGCACTCGGTGCTGCATGTACTCAGAGACGGCTCTCAACAACTAGTAGACAGATCTGTCTAGTGGCCGCCAGAGTAGTGAACAGATCTGTTCATGTCAAGCGCCAAACGGTATCATTGCGCAAAACAGCTCAGGCACACGGCGCTATGAACAAACAACCCCGGAAGGAACTTCTGCTCGATACCGCATTCAGGCTGGTCAACGAGCACGGCTATCACGCGACGGGAATCGACTGGATACTCGCAGAATCCGGCATCTCCAAGGCGACCCTGTACAAGTATTTCGAGAGTAAAGAGAGCCTGATTCTCGAGGTACTGCGCCGCCGCCACGAACAGCTCCAGAACCGACTACAGGAAGCACTACAGAGCTCGCAGGATCATCCGCTGGGTGTGCTGGTGGTATTTGATGTACTGACAGAATGGTTCAATAGCGGAGAATTTTTCGGCTGCAACTTCATCAAGGCAAGTAGCGAGTATCCGTCACGGAACGACGAGATACACGCCTATGCCGCCTGGCACAAAGAGTCAGTCAAAAAGCTGCTAAACGCCGCACTGAAGCCCATTCCCGCAAAGCAACGCAACACCCTCGCCGAGTCGATTCTGTTACTCATGGATGGAGCGATTGTTACGGCGCAAGTGCGCGGAGACATGCACGCGGCCGAGAAAGCCAGGGCGATTGCTACCACACTACTGGAAGCATATCGGTCCTGACCAAGCCACTGGAATATGTTTGTGATGGTCGGAACCTGACCTGACCAACTGCGTCAGATATCAAGATAGCGGACAGACCTCCCATTAAGCTCAGAAATTCTCCGTTCGTCTCAATGGAGCATTCACGGTGAGACAATTTGCGCTCTCATAGCACTAATCTATGAGTCTGAGATCGACCCAATGCGGACCCTCTAATCTGGATCACTATTAAATTCTGCCAGAATATTTTGCCCGCCAAATCAGCAAGATAATGGTTTGGCTCAAGAACAAGTGAGCGTACGCGTATTCATCTAGATTGTGAGTTTTCCCACTATATAAATGTTATGTGCCGATGCAGTATCTGAGTGGCCGGACAGCGCAAGGCAATATATGAATTTGAAATTACAAGATTCCGGCTTTGAAGAGCTATCTGAATGGGAGATCCGCCACGAAAAAATTAAGCCGGCACATTTGAATTGGGACGAAACTTCTGGGTGGATCTATGCCTATGCTACGGATGACTCAGTGAAGTATGTCGGAATTACTACAAACGTGCTCAGAAGTAGATTAGACAACTACTCCTATTCCATAAATGACAGAGTCGGCGCTCTTATTAAAGAAGAACTCGAGTCCGGTAAGAAAGTTGGCATTTATGGCTTACGAAGGCACGCAATTCCTCAGATAGACCTAGAGAAAGAAGAATCAGCTTTGATACGCAGCCTCAAAGCGGAGTGGAATGTCCGAAAGTGATCGGTCCAAGTGCAATACGGCACATAACAATCAGTTCAATCATGGACGCTGCTAAAGCAGCGCCCATTAACAAGGGCGTTATGTGCTTCGCTTCTACCCAATTTAGAGAATGACTGACGACTATACATACTTCAAAAATAAGCGAGCAGATCGAGTCTATTTGAGTCGATCTCTTGACTCCAAGTCGTTTCGAAAAAATGAAGAAGGCGAAATAGAAGAGCTAGTTAGGCCTTTCCGAATAATCTCCAAAGTGTTAGATACCTCGGAAACACACAAATTCATTAAAGACGGAAAACAAGTGTCTTTACGAATAACGGAAGGTGGTCGGCAAGAAATCACCGCAAAATTCTATGAGGACACTCGCGGGATATTTACATTGAATATTCAGCGCTACACTACTGAAACTGGCTCACCTCATAATACTTATTTCACATTTTCTGGTGACGAAATTGCTACTCTCTACAATTTCATACGAAACATCGCCGTAGTCCCACTAAAGAATAAAGGCAGCTCCAAGTTAGATGACTCATTTATTAGAGAATTAGTCTTAACCAGGGACCAGCTCTTAGAATTAATTTCGGAGCAACCTGAATTAATTGATGAAATTGTCAGGAACAAAACTACCACAGAAGAAATAGCTCTTTTGGGTAGAAGAAAGGAAAACTTGGCAATATTTCAAAACTTGCTAACTGATGAAAACTACTTTTCTGAATACCAACAAAGCCTCGGACCTAATAAACGCCCTGAGGATGTTTGGCAAAATTTTTTTGAAAACAACACTTGGATTTTTGGTTTCGGCCTAAGTTACCAGTTCAATGCTCCCCTTGAAGGAGAAAAGCTAGAACAGACAATTAGAGGTCATGACTTTCAATCGTCAGGAAAGCGTGTAGACGGCTTATTAAAAACCAAAGGATTCCTTAGCTCATTGGCATTCGGTGAAATTAAAACTCATAAGACAGCATTACTCAGGCAAGTCGCTACTGCGTATCGCGGTGAATCTTGGGGTGTGTCAGATGAAATGAGTGGAGGAATTGCCCAGATACACCGTACAGTCCAAGCTTCAGTGGAAAATATTCGCACCAGGACTCAGCTGCAAGAGAGAGATGGTACCTTAAAGGATGAAGAGATTTTTCTATATACACCAAGATCGTTCCTAATTATCGGATCACTGTCGGAATTCGCAGGTGAGCATGGAATCAATGAACAGAAGTATTCGTCATTTGAGATGTTCCGAAGAAACATAACAAACCCAGAGATAATAACTTTTGACGAACTATACGAAAGAGCAAAATATGTTGTTGATGCCACGGAAGCTGGGCCGTCCAGCACATAACAAGCACTTCAATCGAGGACGCAGCCAAGGCTGCGCCCATTAACAAGAGCGTTAGGTTCACCAGACGTAGCTAATTTTGAGAGTAACAAACGGATATGGAAGAAAAAGTAATCTATATCAAACATTTCGATAACCATCATTTCACATATAGATCAATCCTTTCGAACTATAGAGATGAAATTGGTTGGTACTTTGACAGGGAAGGTAACGAACTACACGTCGTGCCTTTCGTATTGACTATTTCGGCAGCCTTAGAGTGCAGCCTAAATGACCATATCATCATGCACTTTTCGAATAACTATAAAAAAGAACAAGCTGACTTAATGATGCGGGGATTCCTCTCGATGAATTTAAGAGGAAAGTTGCTGAATATCATTCCATTGCTGACAAACAATAAATTCACGATCAACACTGAAAACAAAATCTACCAGAAATTAGTGAATCTCATAAAAATTAGAAATGGCTTAGTGCACAATCAAAGCGCTTATATTATTCATGAAGCACGCATAAAAGAGGACTCTGACGGCAACCCTTTCATCCAAGTTCAAGATGAACTCAACGATACGCTGGAAAAAGAAACTGACCTAACACTGGGAATAGATCAGGATGTTGGGCAGTTACACGATGCACTGGAAGAATTCCACTCCCTTTTCCTTGATAACGTAAGACAAGGTGAGTACTCAGAAAACGAATTAGTTGTACCATTGGTAGAACACAAAATAGACAGCATTGAAATCGTCAAGGGTGAGGAACCTAACAATTAGTTCAATAATGGACAAATTGCTGCGCAGTTTGTCCATTAACAAGGGCGTTATCCATAGCTAATTAAGATGAGCAACAAATTCCTATTATTCGCAGTAATTATCGCTTTAATATCGGTGGCCGTGGCAATAGTTCCTTACTTAAATGTGTATGGAACCAAAATTGTGGTTTCTCATGAGAAATGGGGGCAATTCGGTGATTATTTTGGCGGCGTATTGAACCCAATTTTTGCAATGTTCGCCTTTATTGCGCTGCTCTATTCAATATCCTTACAAATTAGAGAGCTAAAAGAAGCATCATCAGCTCTTACAACACAAGCAAAATCAGCAGAGCTCCAACTCATCCTTACGAGAGAATCTCAAACCAAAAATGATTTCCTGAGTGTATTGAGGGACATTGATGAAAGGATATCAATTGAGCTTAAAGTTGTAGTTAGTCCTCCAAACGCCCGTACAACTCTATATATGGCCCATATGGTAAGCGAGGCACAGAGAATTAAGTTCACGAAGAATGTGAAATCAGATTCTTATAGAATGTTTGTTGAAACTGCCAGACTTGAAGGGTCGGTTATCGAAGCATCGGTAAGAGAAATTAATTACTTGCTAAATCAAATGAGAGACTTCCTCGTATATTACTCCGACCTTGAGAGAGCAAGAGTGTCACCAGTTACTATGTACTATGCTAAAAAATGCTTAGGCATCACTTATATGTTGGAAGATATAGGGTTAGCCCAAAAAGACTTGAGAAACTTTTTCACAACGGTCGGAGACGAGCACGGATAACACTCAGTTTAATTGGGACACTTTTCAGCAGCAACAGCTCTTCGCTGAAAAACTGACTACGTCAGGCATAGAAGTCGAGCTAAACATTAAAAAGGGCGGAGGCCACGTGTGGCGAGACACCGCTAATGAATCAGCTTTAATGGCTGACTGGTTTGACAATCATCTGGGCAATACGAACCAGTGCCAGCGACAAAATACAATCAATTCAATTGAGTTAGTTATGTCTAAGCATCCAAAATTCAATGTGCTCGTTATTTGTTTAGTGATCCATTTCCAATTTGCAGTCCAAGCTCAGCCAACTTGGGAGCTACCATCAAATTCTGAGATCTCGGAGTTATTGGCGCAAAGGATGGAACAAAATGGGGTCGGCATTGTTGTTGGTGTAATTGATCGAAATGGGAGAAGAGTTGTTTCTCATGGCCATACTGGTGCTGTAGACCATCGTCCTCTAGATGGTGACTCGATATTTCAGATTGGCTCGCTAACAAAAACATTAACAGCATTATTGTTCAGTGATCTAGTTGCCAGTGGAGAACTTGGCCTTGAAGACAGCGCAGATACCTACATTCCTGGCGACGTTAGTCTTCCAAATATAACTCTTAAACATTTGGCTACGCATACTTCAGGCTTGCCATCCATGCCAAGGAATCTTGACATCTCTGCCAAACCTAACCCGGTTGAAGGCTATCTGGTATCTGACCTATATGAGTTTCTAGATTCATTTGAACCTGACTCTTCTGTTGGCTCTACTTGGAGTTATTCCAATTTGGGTGTCTCTCTACTAGGCAGGATTATTGCCAATAGAACAGAAATGACTTACGAGGAAGTTCTTACCGAGCGGATATTGAGTCCCCTCCAAATGTATGACACCACAATCACATTGAGTGACAACCAGCTAAGTCGCGTGATGCCAGGTCACGACCGGTATTTAAATCCGGTTGAGACTTGGGAAATGAGAACAATGCCTGCTTCGGGATCACTTCGTTCAAGCGTAAATGACTTGCTAGAATTCGTTGAATTATATCTTGAGCCCAGAGACTCTCCTCTTTCCCAAGCTGTTGAAATCCAACTCAGCAATAGAGTGCCTAATAACTCAGGCGAACAAGCACTAGGCTGGGTCATTCTACCTGGCGAAATTATCCAGCACTCTGGTGGAAAATCGGGTTACCGGTCTGGCATTGCAATAAATACTCAGCTTGGCTATGGAGCTGTCGTTTTAGCTAACGCGAGAACAGATGATTTACCTATAAATATTGCTCTCTATCTGGCTACAGGCGCACCTCTGGCAGACGCTCCAATCGCACCAGAAAGCGATCCGATTGTTTCACTATCCACAGAACAGCTAGAAGAAATTGTAGGTACTTATCAGTTTGAAAGTGGAAATGAATATGAGGTTGGCGCAACTAACAGCATGCTTCTTATTAGATATCCCAGTGGGGCAATATTAGAATTTGCGCCAGTTGCTGCAAATAGCTTTTTCTATATTGCTGGTAACGATGATGTTGAGTTCGTTTTAGGTCCAAATAATGAGGCTCAAATGATTCTGTATCCAAACGGTAAGAGTGATGGCCTACAGTTCAGAGCGGATCGAATTTCCAGATCAAATTGACAGATAACAATCATTTCAACCGACCCTTTTGGCCTCAAGGACAAGTGACTGTGCCATCTGCCTGCTAACAATGGGCGACAACATATTCTATTAGGTAAAGCGTCTACCAATTCCGACATCGCCTGTCAGCTGAAGTCCGAATCACCACACGTAGCACCAGAAAAGCCCCAAGCCACTAACGCGACACCCCACGGAACTCTCCTGGTACTACGTCCTCTTCCCTGCCACCCAATTCGTTTACTTCGCCAGGCGTAGTTGTGGCTTGCCACTCTGGTGGTGTATGTCCAAATGTTGCTCGATGCGGAAGTACGTTACGAGCTCATCGAGTTGACGCGCTTGCTCACTCAAAGACTCGCTTGCTGCCGCATTCTCTTCTACGAGAGCGGCGTTCTGCTGTGTTGTGCTGTCCATCTGTAGCACTGCGTTGCTGATCTCGTCGAGGCCTCGGGACTGCTGGTCGCAGGTTACGCTGATCTCATTGATGATCTGGTTTACCTTGTCGACCGAGGTGATGATCTCGCTCAACACTCTGCCAGATTCGTTCACGAGTTCGCTGCCCTCGCTAACTTTCTGGCGGCTATCCTCAATCTGCAGTTTGATTTCCCGTGCCGATTCAGCGCTGCGGCTGGCGAGTACGCGGACTTCTTCGGCGACCACCGCAAAGCCTCTGCCCTGTTCGCCAGCACGCGCTGCCTCTACCGAGGCGTTGAGAGCCAATAGATTGGTCTGGAAGGCGATCTCATCGATCACGTTTACGAAGTTGGCTATCGATTCGCTGGAATACAGAATCGCATCCATCGCCCCGACTGCATCCTGCAGGACTTGCCCGCCTCTTCCGGCGACGTGGCTCGATTCGGTCGAGAGCTTGCGTGCCATCTCTGAATTCGCTGCGGTGCCACGCACCGACGAGGTCAGTTCCTGCATCGATGTTGAGGTTTCTTCTAGGCTTGCCGCCTGTTCCTCTGTGCGCGAACTCAGTTCGACGCTGCCTCTGGATATCTCGGATGCGCCGACTTTCACCGCGCTGGCATTCCCCTGAATATCCCTGACAATTTCAGTCAGCTTGAACACTGTATTGTTGATGTCACGCTTCAGCGTATCGAAGGTGCCCTGATAGTCGTTCTCAATCTTGCGAGTCAGATCGCCCTGCGCGACGGCAGACATGACCTCACTGGATTCGCCGATAATCTGATCACAGGTAGTCACCAGCTCATTGATGGAACGCGACAGGTCCGAGTAAAAGCCCTGCTTGCCATCCAAAGAAATGCGTTGTGACAGATCGCCCTGCGCGGCGGCAACCACCAGACGGTGCACATCGCGGTCGATCACATCGACCAATTGCTGCTGCATGGTTGCCACGTTGTTGACCAGTAGCGCGAATCGACCCTCGTACCGGCGGCCTATGCGGCTATCGAGGCGGCCCTCAGAAAGTGCACTCGTCACGCTGATCACATCCGCGATGATATTGTCGTTAATCTCTACCAGTGCGTTGATATTCTCAGCCAGCTCAAGAAAACAACCCTGCTTGCCTGCGCGATCGATGCGCTGGCCAAGATCCCCTCGCCGAGCGGAGGAAACGATTTCGTGCACATCAACATTGACAATGCGGTGCAGCGTTTCGCGCATTGATTCCATGTCCTGTTGTACCTGGGCAAACCTGCCCGAGAATTGCTGCTCTGATTTTCTGGTGAGGTCGCCCTCTGCCATCGCGGCGACAACGTCTGCAGTGTCATTGAGGAAGTTCTCGTTCACTGTCAGTAGCGCGTTGATCGAGTTCACCAAGTCAGAGTAGAAGCCACTTGCATCATCGAGGTGTAGTCGGTCCTGCAACTCTCCCCTGCTCGCGCGTGCCACGATCGGACGAATACCGTCGTCGATCAGCAGTTTCAATTTGCCCTGCATTTCCAGCATGGCCATACCCAATTCGCCAATTTCGTCTTTGCGGTTCAGGGCGAGATCGACATCGAGACTCCCCTCCGCAATCTGCTTAACCGCCCTGGTAATCCGGATTACCGGATTGGCCAGCGAGGTGGCAATGAGAAACGCCAACCCGGCGACAATAATGCCCACCGCAGCAATCAACATGACCGCAATGTTCTGCAGATGCGTAACGGCAGCCAAAGCCTCGTCTTCGTCCAACTCTGAGATGATTGCCCAGTGTGAGCCGAACAGATCCACCGGGGCGTAGGAAGACAACACCGCGTCGCCGAGATAGTTCATTAGTAATTGCGTTCCTGTCTGACCAGACAGTGCCGCTGACGAGGCCACGGTGTCCACCAGGCCGGCTTCCGGATGACGGATCGAGTTCACAACCGATCGCGCATTGGGATCACGAAACGAGTCCGAGCGCATGAGCATGTCCGGGCCAACGAGATAACTCTCGCCGGTTTCGCCCATGCCGTTGCGCTGGCCCATCAACTCATTGATTCGGCCTATCGGCATCTGGAATGCGAGGACGCCCACCGCGCGACCGTTCTCGAAGATCGGGGAGGCTATGAAGCTCGCTGGCGCATCAAAGGAAGGGAGATACTGTCGGAAATCTTCAAACACAAACGCTTCGCTGTCTGGCAGGGCAATGGCCGCCGCAAAAACAGACGCAAGATTGCTGTCGCTATAAGGCCCATTGACCAATGACGTTCCGAAATCCAGTCCCTTGAATACCGAGTAGACGACATTGCCATCGGCATCGATCAGATAGATGTCGTTATAGGCAAACTTGCCCTGAAACTCCGCCAGCCAGGGATGGTACTTGGCGTGTGCCTCGTCATAGTCGGTGCCATTCTCCCGACTCAGCAGCAGATGCTTGTTCGCCAGTTCGTTCTCGTTCGCAACGATGTACTCATGCTGCATCGCAATGCCATCGTTATCGAGTCCGTTGGCGAGCTGCAGCGGGTTGTCATAGGCGAGCTGATTCTGAGCGAGGTACTCGCTGGCAAACTGCGTCTCGTAGTAACTTTCGACTCCCGCCCGCAACTCCCTGCTATCCGCACCGGACATTGCGAGTTGGATGGACGCCATATAGAAGCCCATGCTGAAGTCGTTGAAAGCGGATTTGATCATCAGGCTGTCGGATTGAGTGACTACCTGATCAGCGATCTGCTGGAAATAATCCTGGACGGCTTGCTGCTTGATCGAATTGACGGCTGTCAATTGATCGAAGGCTTGGCGCTCGATGTCATTCTGCGCCGTGCGATAGAACACGATGGCAACGGTGACCATCGGAATTAGTGCGATAAGGGAAAACGCGACGACGAGAGTCTTTTTCAAACTCGCTTTGAACAACATCGTGGGACACTCCATTCTCACTTCAAAAACAAGTACCCGAACTACGGCGATGTCGCATGCCGGCTTAAGTAACTTTTTATGACCGTTTTGTGACTACCCTATGACAGCAGCGTAATGGAATATTTTGGTGCAAAAAACACTGTGTGACGCGGACTCAGCACTGGAATCCGGCACAGCGGGAAGCGCAAGCGGTGAGTGTGGGAGTAGTCGAACTAACGACTATCCTATGGAGGAGATCGCCCCGGGTCGCTGCGGCAGCAACTCCAACAGCTCCTCGAGATTGTCGACTATCGCCTCGGGATGCTGATTTGCCAGTCGCTGGGGGGAATGGGCACCGTAGCTCACGCCAATTCTGCGCATACCCAGTGTCGCCGCCATCGCCAGATCGAATTCGGTATCGCCAATCATCACTGCCTCAGTTACTGGAACATCCAGTTCTTCGAGGAGTTCTGACAGCATGAGGGGGTCCGGTTTCGAAGACGTCTCGTCGGCGCAGCGCGTGGCGTGGAAATACTCCTCGAGGCCGAGGTTGCCCAACACACGATTCAAGCCTCTACGGCTCTTGCCTGTCGCGACTGCGATGTAGTGACCAGCACTCTTTAGCGCCTCGAGCGTATCCTGGGCGCCGGGATAGAAATCACAGGGCTGTTGATCCTTGATGACGAAATGGTGGGAGTAACGCTCGCTCAGAAGTTGCAGGGATTCTTCATCTGCATCGGGATAGAGCGTCGTAACAGCCTCGCGCAGACCCAGCCCGATGATCCCCTTGATCTGTTCCTGTTCGAGTAATTCCAGCCCTGCATCCTGCGAAGCGAGCTGCATGCAGCTGGCAATCTTCGCCAAAGAATTCAGCAAGGTTCCATCCCAATCAAATATCACTAACATCACATTTCCCGGATTTGCTACTGCACACTGTCCCACGCATCAGGCTAATTGAGACAAAGTCTCCTGCCCGACACGCACTTAGTCGTCCAGTTTACCAATATCCGAAGAGCGAAGATGTATATCGCGTTGCGGGTAGGGAATCTCGACACCGTGTTCCTTGAACTTGTCCCAGATGCGGACCAGCATGTCACTGGTGACATTCGCCCGCCCATTCATCGGGTCCTGAATCCAGAATCGCATCTCGAAATCCACAGAACTGTCGCCGAAACCGCGCAGCAGACAGGTGGGCTTGGGGTCGTGCAGGATGCGTGGCGTTTCCAGCGCCGCTTCCATGCAGAGTTTCATTACCTGGTGGATGTCCGACTTGTAATGCACGCCGACGGCCTGGCGCAGGCGCAGCAACTGATTGCTGTGGGACCAGTTCTCAACGCGGGTGATGATGAGTTCTTCATTGGGAATGAGGTGTTCGGTCCCGTCCCGGGTCGTCACTGAGACATACCGCGCACCGAGCGAATCCACACGGCCGTAGTAATTGGGCAGCGCGATGACATCGCCAGGCTTGATCGACTTGTCCAACAGTAGAATGAAGCCGCTCACCAGATTGGCGAAAATCTTCTGCAAGCCGAATCCTAGGCCCACACCGATCGCGCCACCGAACACCGCCAGCGCCGTCAGGTCCACACCCACAATAGACAAGGCAATAATGAAGGCGAGGAAGCTGAGCGCGATATGCACGACCTTGATCGACAGAACCTGAATCGACGGCGACAGGCTCTTTGAGCTCTTGAGTCGGTTCTCCGCGAGATGGGCAGTAAAGGTGGCCACCCAGAGCAGGACTCCCAACGCGATCACGCCCTGAATCACCATAAGTAACGAGATCGTGACCTGGCCCAGCGAGAATGCTGCGTTGTCGAGCACCTCGATAACGGAGTCCAGAACGCCTACGATGTTGAGCGCGGCAACCGTCCAGGCCGAGAACGCAATGACATTCGACCAGAACTCGTCATCAACAATGATGGTGGCGAAGCTGATGAGAATCCACGCGGCGAGCAGGCTGGTGGTGATGACCTGGGTCTGGTTACGCATTTCGAGTTCGCCGAAGATGGCGACCGAAATCCACTGCATAAGCAACCAGATCATCGGGAAGGCGAGTCTGTTAAAGGTGCTCCAGAAGTTGTCCAGCAAATGGTACTTGGAGTGCTTCTCGAGCGGTCCCGCGAGATAGCCCTGCAGCTCACGTGACAGAGGCCACGCGATCGCGGCTGCGATCGTGACTGCGGTCAACTCCACAAGAGTGTCCTGGGAGAAGAGACTGGTTTCCACCCAGGCACGTAGCTGGAGGTACCAGTCATTCCAAAGCTGTGAACCGCGCTCGTTTTCTATGGCAGCATCCTCGACAGGGTTGTTAGGCTAGATCCACTTCTTCCGCTTGAAGAAAACAAACTGAATGATCGCCGCAAAGAACATGAGCCCCAGCACGATAAAATAGGCCGGCTGGTAACTGAGCTCAGGCATAAACTCGAAGTTCATGCCGTAGACACCGGCAAGAAACGTCATCGGAACGAAGATGACAGTGATCACAGTCAGAATCTGCATCACCTTGTTGAGCCGGTGCGACGACAGGGCAATATAGCCGTCGGTCAGATCCTTGGCGACTTCGTAGTACAAGCTGGCAAGGCTCTGGGTTCGTTCGACCTGCTCGTAGAGATCGATAGTCTCGTGATGAAAACTGCGTGAGAAAAAGTCCGCGTGATGCTCTTTCAGCTCCTTCGTGATGACACTGTGATAACTGGCGATTCTGGCCAGATGACGAAGATGTGACTTGTGGCTCGTTAATTCCAACAGCAGAGAGTCTTTAGGCCGATCGAACATTTCGTCTTCGATCTCGTCCAGCCGTGGCTCGAAGGCCAGCAGAATCTCCAGATAGCGACGCAGCAACTTATTGGCCAGTTTGACAGCCAATGCATCCGGCCCCTGGGCCATCATCTCGGGCTTGGCTTCAACCTGCTCATAAAGCCAGTTGGAACTCACCGAGGGTTTGTTGTGGCGAGTAACCAGAAAGTTTTTGCCGACAAATATCGGCAATTGAATCACACCGAAATCGATTTCAGTTGTTGTGGCATCGAGCCCTCGGAACAACATGAAAAGAAAATCATCGAAACGTTCAATCTTGGGTGGGTGGCGATTGCGTGCGGCATCCTGGATCGCCAGGGGGTGAAGATTAAAGCGTTCCAGATAACCTGTAATCTCGTCTTCGTCGGATGACTCCAGATCGAACCAGATCACTGAGCCGGGATTCGCCTGCCACTTATCGATCAGCTCGGCGGCGCCAAACTCGGTACTATTGGATTGAGGAAAATACAGCGTAGTTCTAATCATAGCGCTCACGCTTGTTTGTCAGCTATTGACAGATTCCTCAGCCAATATATCACTTCCCTCCGCATTGGTGCAGAGATTTCGGCCGTGGTCAGACTACTGATGCAATGAGAAAACTGACAAGACCATCGTTCACAAAGCGCAACGGATTTCCGAGATTCAAAAGCAAGGAGAACCGGCACGCGCACTCATCAGCAGCGGCGGCGGAGTCTCACGGTTCGAACAAATATGATGTTGCGCAAGAGACGTAAGTTCTCCAGCGATTGGCGAGAAGCTATTCGCAACCTAGTTGCTTGAGCAGTACTTCGGACTCAGATGGAGTGTTCCTGTCAGGAAAGAAATGCAAGCCTGTCATCTCTTCCACCTCGGGAATCCTCGCCCGTTGGGCACAGTAGTTTGCTGACTGTGCTGTCTCTTTGGGAAACAGAAACGCGACAGCACCTGACTCGTTGGCAACCAGCTTGAAATATCCAGCCGGTTCCAGATCAGTACTCGCGGGAGTCAGACTCAGAATATTGATGAGGTAAAGCGGGCCGGCAATGACATGTAGGTCGTCGCCGGAAGAAGCCATTTGATTCAGCCGTTGTTCCAAGCGCAGCCAGGGACCCAGTCTCAGCGTCGCTGGCATGGGGACCATGTTGCTGAAATTGTTCAGATCGGACCAGAACGGCGTATTCGCAAAACTCGTCATCGGCGCCAGCCGCGCGCGATCCTCAGGCTTAACCGCTTCAGCGGCTCCTCCACCATAGGGATTATTGCTGCTGGCAATACTCTGCGACAGGCGCAGCTCTTCGTCCCCTTCGGACACAATGTCTTCCAGTGGCGAAAACCTGACCAGCCTGTCTGCTTGCCATTCACGGGGCAGGAGCGAGGCCACGCCAATCGCTTCCCTGGTGAGCCGGTAGGCAACCCAGTCCGCCAGCGCCGTTTCGCCGTTAATGCCCGCCGCATAAAGATGGTGGATGACGGTCCTGCTCTGGTTTGCCGTCACTCTGGATTCATGTCGCGGACATTCGCCGAAACAATGCGTCACTACGACTGATTGTCCATGAGCAGCCAACATCGGCTGTAGCAGCAAGGCCAGAGGCAGCACGACAACCCGCAAGCGCAGCGACGAAGAAAGAATCCCGCTAAAAGTATCCAGCTTCATATTCCTGACTACCATCTAATGACTGACATGCCCTCAGGCAAGCGTCCGAGGTGGCAGTAGTTTACAGATATCTGCTGTTTCTTGCTGCTGCTCCTTGCTAAAAATACGCCCAGGCGCGACAGGGTTGGTCTGTGCAGTGAATATTCCTTTGTGCATCCCACGCCATTAATGGTATTGTGACAAATCTTTTACCACATCGTGACAGAGCAGCGCAGCGCCCATGCTGGGAATCATACATATTGGCACGGAGAAGACGGGCTCCACTTTTCTGCAGAAATTTGTGCGCAACAATGCCGACATGTTGCGCGACTCCGGCATCGCGACACCGAGCTCGACCGGGCCGCTCAACGATCGCGAACTCGCCACTTACGCCATGAAGCCTCACCTGATCGACGATCATGTGCAAGAGCTGGGCATTGTTGAGCACTCGGCACGGGAGCAGTGGCGCGATGAATTCAGGTCGCAGTTCCTCGAAGAGTGTCAGGCACTGAAGAACGACCATGATGCCCTGCTACTCTCTTCTGAACACTTCCACTCCAGACTCGTTGCCCAGGAAGACGTGTCTTCCCTGTTCGATCTGCTCTCCGAGGTGTGTAACGAGTTCAAAGTGATTGTCTATCTGCGCCGCCAGGATCGAATGGCAGCGAGCTACGCATCTACCTATTTCAAATCGGGTCAGGGTGGTGGCCTTGAAGGCTTCCGCAAACATCTCGAAGGCCTGGTAGTAGACGGCCCCTATTTCGATTACTGGCACCTGCTCAGCACTTGGGCCAAAGTGTTTGGCAATGAGTCGATAGCGCCGCGCCTGTATAGCCGCGCGCAACTCTTTCACAACGACCTGCTATCCGACTTCGCCCATGCCATTGAACTCCCGATGGACAGTCTCCCTGCGGCGCAATTGAAACGGGACAATGTTTCCCTATCGAATTCCGCGGTTGACTCGCTGTCCGCATTCACACGCCATTTTCCCATCGACTCCGGCGATACAGACTGCGTACGCAACCAACAGCTCAGGGCGCGCTTCATTGCCCATCTTGAAGATGAATTGCCCGGTCAGCTAAATGTCTTCACACGCGCTGAAGCGGAACAGTTCTATGCGCGTTTCAAGGAGCAGAACAACAGGACGGCGCGGCAATGGCTCGACTCTCACGCTCTCTTCGATGAGGACTTCTCAAGCTATCCTGAACACATCGAAGAACAATCCTCTGAAGCCGATCAAGTGCGCGTGCTGCTGAACTTCTTCCAGCGCGAGATGCAGGCAGTGTTGCAACAAGCGCAGCAGGAAATCGCTGCTGAGACGTCAGCCACGCAGGAATTTGTCTCATAGCGTTTTGCTCGCGGCTCGTGTTTACTCGCACAAATCCCATTCCATGATTAGTCGACAAGGAGCGAAGCAATGAAACGATTTATTGTCCTGGGTTCATTCGTACTTATGCTGTTTTCCCTCGCATCCGCACAGGCCTGTTCCTCTTTTCCTATACCAATGCTGCAACTGGTTGAATTGGGAAGTACAAATCACATTATCAGTTTCAGAGTCACAGACTACGAAGCGGATGCCCAAGGCGTTCCCAACTACATGGATGGCGAAATTACTAAACAGTGGCGCGGCAGCATTGAGGAGACGTCGCTGCGGATCTATGGCGGAGACGGGCTAGCGTGCATTCCTTATGTGTCTGAATTCGCAATAGGTGAGGAATGGCTTCTCCCCCTGAACGAGTCAGACGGCGTATTCCGACTATCTCCTTTTACCCATAAAGTTGCTATCGACAACAACCTGGTCACAGGATTTCTCTCAACAATCAAATGTCCATCCGATGAATCTGGCAGCCGAAATTGCTCAAACATGACGCCGGAGCAATACACGGTGGTCAATAGCGAACAGATGACACTGGAGGAATTTGAGCGTGCGTTGCAGATCCACTCTGACGGTGTCGCCTGGGTGCTGCAAGCATGCGAAGGGCCATTCACGCGCTGTAGTAATGTGCGTCCGAGCTACAATCCTGAGAATGGCGTACTGGAGCTGCCAGGCGTAGATGTCATGGCAACGCATTACACCTATAGCGTATCAGCCACGCTGCAGTTAAAAGAGGGTACAGACGCGACGTTTGATGTGATCGAGATTGAATAAAGAGTAACGCAGCACTCAGGCAAACAAGCTTCCAAAGAAAAGGATCTTGTAAAACCCCCAGCTCAGACCGACTACGAGCAGAAGTGCCGATGCCTCTTTCCAGACGCCCATGAAGGAATACTGCAAGCCCTTCGTCTCACGCAGTCGATTGCGCCGCAGCCACATCCAGGCACCGGTCAAGGTCATGGCCAGCGATGCCAGTCCGAAGACAAAGTACAGTAGCTTGGTAGCAAGACCACCGAACGACCCGAAGTGCAATGGGTCCATAAGACTGTTGATCTGGCGGCCCACAGGCGCACCTCTGGCCAGATGCACCATCGTCACTTCGCCTGTCACCGGATGCACGTGAACCTGATTCGCATCTGCTCGCGCCAGCACTTCATCAGTTCTCCCCGCGATTGAATAAGGCTGCAAGGTTTCACCGCGTATGCCGGGCAGAAACACGTAGCGTATTTCGAGTCCGGGAACGGCGTCTTTGGCGATCGCTATCGCCGCGTCTGCGGAGATGAAGTCACTGCTGGTGCTGCTGCCCGCTGACAGGCGTACGCTGTTGAGCGGCTCGACAATATCCACATCAAGATCGCGGGCCGCGCGCTCCACGAAATACCACACTCCGGTTACTGCAATAATCAGTAGAAACCACAGTGACCATACGCCCAGCAAGCGGTGCAGATCGCCATAGAAAATCCGCTTGCCTTTGTGCAATCGCAATTTGAAGAAGCCTTGCCACCATTTCTTGTAGACGAAGAATGCGGAAACGACGGAAGCAAGCAACACAAAACCGAAGAAGCTAACCAGATAGGCGCCGAAAGAAACAGGGAACAGCAGGAAGCGATGCAGGTCGCGAAGAAAACGTTGCGCGCTGGCCGCCCAGGGCAACACACCGGTGATCTCCCCCGTGTACTGATCGAAAAAGACACGATGCAAACTGCCATCGCTCGCGGTCATGGAACCGATTGCCGCGTAGTTGTTGTACAGCGGTGCATCGATATAAGACAGGGTCGCGTCCGGGAACTCGCTCCTGAAATTCTCGACCATCGCCGCATACTGGTCGGGCCCATCCTGCACAGCGATGCGCAGCATTGGGTTGAGCAACCAGTCGAGCTCGTTGGACACCGTAGCAATGGTACCAGTGAGACAGATGGCAAACATGAGAATGCTCAGCTTGTAGCCAAGCCAGGCATGCCAGGTGAACCAGGGAAGACCGGACGATTTGCGAGCAGGCGTTGCCGGCTGCGACTCGACTCGTTCAGGAGAATTCGGATTGCTTGAAGTGTCAGAATGCATCGCCAGCTTGCCTTGTGCTGCTGGCGGACCAACCGCAGGACAGATTATTCAAATAGAAATAATTCTCATTAACAAGCGGCGCAATGTCAAGCCGGGTGCCGTTTCCACTCATGCGCAGGACACACGAACGAAGGCATAGGGGATGAGGAGAGTAGGGAGAGAGGGAGAGAGAAGAGAAAGGCGAGAGAGGGAGTGAATGAGAAGATTAAGATGTAGACTGAGCAAAGAGACAGGGGATGAAGATCATCCCCTGCCGCCAGCTAATGTCGTAACGCGGAATTTTGCAAAGGTCAGAGAACGCCTTCGATTGCTGCAACCAGTTCTGCCGAATCCGGTTCGACCCGTGAGCTGAAGTGCTGCATCACCTCACCGTCCTTGCTGATTACGTACTTGTTGAAGTTCCAGCTCGGCGCTTCGGTTTCAGCTCCCACGTGCGCGAACACGGGATGGGCAGCATCGCCTTTCACTTTCACGACATCCGTCATCAGGAACGAGACTCCGTAGTTGATGTAGCAGATCTCGGCGGTCTTCGACGCATCGTCGTCCTCCTGATTGAAGTCATCAGAGGGGAAGCCCACGATGACCAGCCCCTGATCCTTGTAGCGCTGATAGAGCGACTCGAGTGCCTCGAACTGATAGGTAAATCCGCAGTAGCTCGCGGTGTTCACCAGCAGCACAGGCTTGCCAGCCGTTTCAGCACAGAGATCAATAATGTCGGCGCTGTTGAGTTTCTTCACATCGGCGTCCAGCCAGTCTGCGCATGACGCATCCTGGGCCGCGGCGCCAGTACTCAGAACGCTCAGGATGAAAGCGAGGCCTAGCAGGGAAGCAAGGGATTTCATGTTTTGGGTCTCCGATTCAACAGACAGAAAAAGCCAGTGTAGCGCCACAGTTCAGGCAACTACATGCTGCCCGAATCGACTCAACGCGCCATTGCCTCACATGCTCGATTTGGCGGCGGTCACTCACTGTATTACAGGCGCACCAACAATCACTGCTCACCCAATACATTCTTGATAACAAGCGCCTGCAGCTTCTTGCCATCAGGATCCAGGCCTGTCTTCAATTCGCAGAACTTCTCTGCCCAGGCTGATGTGCGCACTCTAAGCGGCGGGTCAGGGTCGTTCACACAGTCCACGATAACCTGCGCCACCTGCTCCGCCGTCTGAAAGACTCCTGTGTCCCCTTGCTCAGCACGGGCACGCGCACCGGCGATATATTGTTCCAGAATGGGCTTGTATTCATCGTCGGTCATGCCGCCGCCCTGTTGGAACTGCGCAAGCGCGCTATTGGCAAATTCCGTTGCGATGCCCCCTGGCTCGACGCAGGTGAACTTGATATTGAACTTCGGCTGCACGTAGCTGGCCAATGCTTCGGTGTAGCCCTCAACAGCGAACTTCGCACCGCAATAGAACTCGTTAAAAGGCTGGCCGACTAATCCGCCTACCGAAGTCACGTTAATAATATGGCCACTGCGTTTCTCGCGCATATGGGCGATGACGGCCTTCGTGCAACGGATAACGCCCCGGTAGTTCACATCGGTTACCCAGTCGATCTCCTCTTCACTTGCCTGTTCGGTAGTCCGTACGAACCCGGCGCCAGCATTGTTCACCAGCAGATCAATGCCACCTGCTGCGGCGATAATTTCGTCCACACAGCTTTGCACGCTGTGGCTGTCCTGAACATCCAGCGACTTGAGCTCGAGTTCAACACCGGCTTCCTGCGCCAGCGCGAGCAACTTCTCGCTCTTGTCCAGATTGCGCATCGTTGCATAGGTGCGGAAACCCTGTGCGGCGAGTTGTACCGCCAGGTGCATGCCCACTCCCGTAGACGTGCCGGTAACCAACGCTACTTTCTTCATTGTTTAGCCCCCACTCGCTTACTTCAACTATCAGAACTCGGGCCAGGGGAACAAGTCCACCGGCGGCACGTCCAGATTGATCAGGTTTCCTCGCGCCATGACAAATGCCGGTTGCAGCAGTGCCGACACATCCTCGAGTGGATTGCCACTGTACGCGACGATATCCGCGTCCTTGCCTTCTTCGATCGTTCCAGCGATATCCAGAATGCCCATCAGGTCGGCCGCGTTGACTGTCGCCGAGATCAAGATAGCGCGTGGTGGCATGCCAGCCTGATTCATCAGCACCGCTTCATAGGCATTCGTGCCATGGTCGTTAACTCCCGCATCGGTGCCATACGCGATCTTCACGCCTTTCTCATGTGCAATACGCAATGCGTTGCGCATGATTGGTCCAACGTCCAGCGCCTTCTGACGCACCTCAGGTGTGTAGAAACTCGGCCGCTCACTGGCGATGCGCTCAACGGTGTGTCCGGCGATCAGTGTCGGTACGAGATAGGCGCCAGTTGCCACAAACAGGTCGGCAACCTCCTCATCGAGATACGATCCGTGTTCAATCGAATCCACGCCAGCTCGCAGCGCGGCCATCATGCCCGACTTACCATGAGCGTGCGCTGCCACTTTCCGTCCCATGGCATGTGCCGCCTGAATCAGTGCGATCTGTTCTTCATCGGTAAATTGTTGCTCAGTTCCTGTCGCCGTCATGCTCAGTACGCCGCCGGTTGCAACATACTTGATGTGGTCGGCGCCGTACTTGATCTGGGTACGCACCGCTTTGCGACACTCGCTTGGCCCGTCGCAGACACCTGAATGCGGCTCTGGGAATACGTCATCGCGAAAGCCACCCCCGTCGCCGTGCCCACCGGTCGGGGTAATGCCTTGCCCGGACGCGCGAATTCTCGGTCCTAACACAATGCCCTGATTGATCGCATCACGCAGTGCGAACACTGCATTGCGCGCCGCACCAACATTGCGAATTGAAGTAAACCCGGCACGCAGGGTACGCATGCCGAACTCCACTCCCATCAGCGTGCTGAATTCAGTGGTTCGGGTAACCGCTATCTCGCGACGATTTGGTTCCTGCTGTCCCAGGATATGGGTATGGGAGTCGATCAGCCCGGCCATGACGAACTCGTCACGCAGATCGATCACCTGTGCGCCTGCCGCACCGCTCACCTCATTGGGTTGCACGTAGCCTGCACGAATCTCGACGATGAGATTGTTGCGCACCACTATGCTTTGCTCGGTGAGTACCGATTCACGCGCATCGAATAACAGGGTCCCTGCGTGAATGATCTTCCATTCACTGAAATTTTGCGCAGACAACAGTGTGCTGCACAGCAAGGCAAAAACAGACAGGCCAAGCGAAAAGAGTAGTCTCATATTGATCACCTCAAATTAATGTTGCTGGGTCAATCGAATTTCGCACTGGACAGCCAGAACAACGCGCTTTATGGCGCTGGCTGAATTCGTCGAAGGAAGATAGCACGGAACGAAGTGGAATATCCGCTCCGGAATTCAGGAGGTGCTTGGTGATGGGACTATGATGACACTCTTATGGAACTCTGATCGCACTATACGGGTGACCGGGCACTGCCGCAGCCACCCGCACGGAGAATCAACTGAAGAGCTGGCTGCGCAATGTGGCGCGCAGAGTGACCCATGCTCCACCAAAACGATTGCGGTAGTGGCGCGACAACAAGGCGATGGCGATGCCACCGATTACACCGGGTGCAATCCAGAGGTAGATGGACAGACTCTCGAAGTTGCTGCTGAAAATCTCTTCAAAGAAGCGCCGTCCACCGAATACAGTGAAGGCCGTATAGGCGCCAATGCCGGAGCCGATCAATCCATTGAGATGTTGTATCCACCACTCTTTTGGTCGCAGTTCCTTGCGGAAGATGTAGCGCAGGTTGTTGAATCCGGTCACGACTTGCAGCACACCAAACACCATGAACAACACGCTGGCAACGCTCAGGCCGTAGACGAAGAGGACCAGCCCAATCGCACTGAGCAGCGCATTCAGCGCGAGATGCACTGGATGCCGCAATGGACCGCGCTCCTCGCGGTGCAGAATGGTGAGCCAGCCATGGCGCGTACTGGTGAGCACCAGAACACTCAGCGAGAACAGGAACAGACCGAATTCGCGAATCTCGCGACTGTAACGAGCTATCTCGTCTGCCGTCAGCACAGCGCCGTTCGCATGCATTGCCAATGGAAAGAGCAAGTCCAGAGAGGACATCAGCAGACCCGAAAAAGAGACTGTGTACATCGCATAGGCAAAGTAGCGACCAAAGCGCCGGTGATCGAGATTCCCCTTGCGGGTGAATACGGGTATCCAGAACAGAATAAGCGCACACGCGCCAACAAGAATGTGTGCATACAAGGCAAACTGATGAATGAGTAACATGGCAGACTCCCCTGGGCCTGATAGCGAACAGATGACTGCAGTGTAAGGAGACCACCCTGCAAGAGGCAGTGCCGGAAGTCATGACATGACACATGACTTCTGGCCTATAGGTCGGCCCGGGCGGCCATGCAATAATCGGTACATGGTGGATCGAGAGACAGCACATTCCGGTAACGGATCTGACGATGCCTTCAACAGCGAACAGACTCTGATTATGTCTGGCCTGTTGGTCACGGTGCTGGTGGTTACTGTTGCCTCTTACACCGTGTCCGATTCCCCGGTGTTCCTCTGGGTATGCGCCCTCTCTCTGCTTCAGGTCGCGCTGTTTTTTACCTTTGTGCGGAGTTCGGCCACTCGGACGCAGAAAATCATTTTCTGGGCCGAGGCGATCGTTATCCTCGGCCTGATCTATCTGGTCGCGGCCTCCTTCATCATCATTCTCACAGTGGTGTGGATCGTTCAGTCCGTCGAGTTGTATGGACCGCGCCGAACGCTGATCCTGCTGATCACCAGTCTGGTGCTGTTTACCGCCGCGCAGTTCAGACACTACGGCGTCGACAATACGTTTAGCGTTCTGACCAGCACCGCCATGTACAGCATGTTGCAGTTGTTTGCCCTGAGCGTGGTACAACGCTTCATTGGTGAGCGAGAACAGAAGGAACAGGTCGCTGCGCTCAATAGGGAACTGATTGCCACGCGGCAATTGCTTTCACAAACTGCCGCGCAGAGTGAAAGGCTGCGCATAGCACGCGACCTGCACGATATTCTCGGTCATCACATGACGGCCCTCATTCTTAACCTGGAAGTCGCCTCCCACAGCGTAGAAGGCACCGGCAAGGAAAAAGTCGAGCAATCCCTGGCACTGGCGAAGTTGTTGCTCGGCGATCTGCGCAGCACAGTCAGTGAATTGCGCGACGACTCCGCCATCGACCTTGAGTCATCGATCACCCAACTCGTTTCCGGAATCCCGAATTTCACGTTCACAACAGACTTCGATGCGGCGCCCGTAATCGACAATCTCGATGTCGCTGAGACGCTGCTGCGTTGTACGCAAGAAGCGATAACCAACGTACTTCGCCATAGCTCGGGAGACCACGGCAGAATCTCTCTGCGACAGAGCGGTGCTCAGTGTGTACTGACCGTGGCAGACAATGGCAAAAGCGAAAGTGACATCAATCCCGGAAACGGACTGAATGGCATGCGCGAGCGCGTCGTCGCGCAGGGCGGCACACTCAACTGGCAGCACGACGCGCAGGGATTCAAACTGGAAGTGGCACTCAACATCGGCACGACGCCATGACCATCAAGGTAATGCTCGCCGAAGATCAGAATCTGGTGCGCGAAGGCCTGCGCAACCTGCTCGCACTGAGTGACAACATCGACGTGGTCGGCGAAGTCACAGACGGCTCGGAAGTACTCGATGGGCTGCAAGAGTTTGCACCGGATGTCTTGCTGATAGACATCCGCATGCCGAAGATGACCGGCATCGATGCGCTACGCGAGATGCAGAAGCACAGCATCACAACACCCGCAATAATCCTCACGACGTTTGATGATCATCAACTCGTACTGGAGGGCATGCAAGCCGGCGCGAGAGGCTATCTGCTCAAGGATGTTTCTCTCGACAGTCTGGTGCAAGCCATCGAAACAGTGCATCGAGGCGAGACACTCGTGCAGCCCGCGATCACTGAACGCGTGCTGAAAGGCCTCTCCTCTCTCGCGACCAATTCAGCCGATGAGACGCCGGTGGAAGAACTCTCGACAAAGGAACTGGAGGTGCTGCGCCTGATGGCGGGCGGTTACAGTAACCGGGAAATCTCTACTGCAATCCACAAGTCGGAAGGCACAGTCAAAAATCAGGTTTCGTCTATTCTGGACAAACTGGGTGTGCGAGACAGGACCCAGGCAGTTCTCAAGGCCATCAACCTGGGTTTGCTCTAGCCAGCTTTACGCGGCACCCGTTAATCAGGTCCTAGTGCGGATGCCTCGCCAGATGCTGGGCCAGTAAATCCTTGCCATAGTCGTTGCCATTGGGCGTTCGGACAATCGTGTGGATGTGATCCCGTGTCGGAGTGCCCGGTGTGTTTTTCTCCAGCGTACCGACCGGATTCTGGTGATCAAACTCGATCAAGATAACCGGACTGTGGATGCGATAGTAGAACACGGCATCGTCCTCTGCACTGCCGATCCAGGCGAAGTGTGTCTCGTTGATGTGCTGCCCCACTTCTTCCATCGTGACCTGGGCATGCGGATCGCGCAGCTTGCCCACATAGGTTTCCATTAGTTCCAGCAGCTGCATCTTCTGTGCACCCGTCATGTCTGCTCCCGCGAGACCAGCATAGTCCAAAACCAGATTGTCCTCGTTGGCGGCGGCAATTTGATTGTTGCGGGTCTTGTTCGGCTCAATTGTGGCTTGGCGGCGTTGCTCATTATCCAGTGCCTGCATCAGGGCCAAACCCTGATCCTGTTCCTGCTGCAGAATGATATTGCCGGCGTAGCGTCCGCTTTCGGTTATCACCGGCTCAGCGCCCCAGAACGCCGGTGTCATGACAACCTGATCGCCGAGTACGAAAAAATTGATCACCAGATGATGGCCATCCAGTTGCCAGCCCCAGGGCTCATTGGCGTCCGGAATGCCCATAAAGGTGAGATAGTATTTCTCCTCGCCATAGCGAATGGGTTCGCCATTTAGTTCGAACAGGGTTTGTTCGGTGCGCATGATGCGCCGGGTCTGTTCCAGACCACGGGCAGAGAGCGACTCCTCCATAAGATTCCACGCTGCCTGCTTCTGAACTTCGCTCAGTTCTTCCAGACTGATTCCGCGGCGTGGATAGATCCCCACATCCACATTGGACCAGTCACGCCATTCCGGGTCATCGATGGCGAAATGACTGCGGCTGAGATCGATCGTGTCCAGAGTCGCCAGAAAGGCATCGGCAGCTTCCCGGATCGGTGCCGTGGAGACACCGGTAGCCCGAACAGGAAACAAGCCTTCCCTGCGCCCGTCGGACGTTGTCAGTCCTACAAACGGCTCACCGATCGCGCGCGCGGCCGCGCTGGAAAACGTGCCTTTCATTTCCAGAATATTTGCCGGGTACAGGGATTGGGCAGAGGCAGTGTTGCTAATGACCAGGACACTGAACGCGAACGCGGTTAAGTGCAGGTACCATGGCTTGTTGCTTTTCTTGTTCATGGAATTATCCGTAGCAGATGAAGTCGTTGTTCGAGGCTACTCTTTCAAGCCAATAGCTGCAAGAATCGGCTATTCAGTCCAGCGAAAATTATTCCCGCCTCTGATGGCCGCTAGCAACTTGCATCGAATTGATAGAATGAACTGTATTCAACTGCTCAATCGAACCGAGGACTATGTGGAAAAGCACTTGCATGGCGAATTGACCCTTGACGCCATTGCAAGCCATCTGCATCTCTCCAGGTATCACTTCCACCGCCGTTTCAGCCAATGCTCAAAAGAAACCTGGTTCCAGTTTGTCTCCAGAATCAAACTGGAAAGGTCGGCAATGCAATTACTGGTGACTACGCGAAGTATTACAGATATTGCTCTCTACTATGGCTTCAGTGATGCCAGCACTTATTCCAGAGCGTTTCGTCGGTACTATGGGATGAGTCCGAGTGCATTCAAGAGAGCAAGAATTGCCAAGCAATCCTCCTGACCAGGTTTCATACTGTTTGCAGGAGGAGCAACATGAATACACCGACTATCACCAAAGCAGAGTTCGACGAGAAAATCATCTATAACCGATTCAGGGGTTCTCATATCGAGTTCCGCAAGAATGCTCGCAAGCTACTTAACGAGCTAATGCAATTTGCACAGCAGCATTCACTACTCGATCCGAAAACCACGCGAGTCATGACGCTCTATCATGACAACCCATTTATAACTGGCAGTGAAAACTTGCGCACCAGTATGGCTTTGACGGTTCCCGGAAATTCTCGATTCAAAGAGTCAGGAAACATTACGACCATGGAAGTAAAAGGCAGGTTTGCTGTCGGGCATTTCGAAATCTCGCCACGAGAGTATGGAGACGCGTGGCACTACATGTACCACGAATGGTTGTTTAAAAGCTCAGAAAAACCCCGCGACACTTTTCCGTTTGAGCTTTATGTCACAGAACCGCCCAAAAACATGAACGGTACGAGTCAAACAGATATTTATATACCTATTGAATGAATGCGGATTAGCAAAACAGAACTTTGACAATGCGAAAGCTTCGTCAGCGCTGCAAGAAGCTAGCGAATAAGTCACCATACTGCGAGGCCTTCAAGGAGCACAGGATCGAATTCACTTCGCTGCCAGAAAGATGTTGAGCTCAACCGGGAACTGAAGCCGCGCAGAGTGGCTTGCCTAAACAGTCCCTACTCGTCTATCTCTTCGTAGAATCCTGCCACCTGCAGCTTGATGGTAATGTCTTCGTTGGTCTGGTTGTCGAACCACCAGCCATGAATGCCGTCGAAGGGCGCGACCAGTGCACCCTGCTCTTCGCCGTCCTGATGGATCTTGTAAAACATGACCGTGCCTGGCTCATCGCCTTCGCGATGGGTGTGACCATGAAACTCAACATTCAGGCGCTCCGGTTCAGACATGTCGACCGTCCAGCGGTAATTGATTGCGTCGCCGCCGAGGATACCCAGTTTGTACTCAAGGTCGGCATTGGCCAGCACGAGGATATCGTATTCGCCTTCCCGGTATTCCGCTGTCGTAGGAAAGAACGTGGCTTCTTCCAGGGGCACTTCGATCCAGTCGACGGCCTCTTGTTCGCTGCAGGCTGAGAGCGTGAGTGCCGCCAATAATAGAATACTGCTCTTGCGCAACAAGCCAGCCGAGTCCGCACGCTTGCCTTGCTTGCTCTCGAGTGATCGGAAACGCAATAAACTCAGGTCCCTTTTAACACGCCGCCACGCCATCACCGTTCCTGTCGCACACACCGCTGTTACACCCAGCAAGAAAGTCACCATAAATAAATCCCACAAGGGTCGGCTGCGGAGCAGCGTTGTAAAATCACCGCGATGTAATCCATAGAATAACCATCGGTACCAACGAATGTCGCGATCTACCTTGCGCAGAATAGTGCCATTAACCGCACTGAGATAATAGCGGCGGGATTCATCGTCAGCGAATTCAACCCGATAGACGGGAAATTCCTGCAGCACATGATGATCGTAATAATACGCATCACTCTTGCCGATAAGCTGTGCGCTCACAATGGTTTCATCAGGCTGCAGGCGATCTGCCAATGCACGCATCTGCGCAGTAGACAAACTCAAAGGTGCCAACGATGAATAATCGAGTCTGCTACCGAAGCCGTCGGCGCGATACGCCACGATCTGCGGAGCGCCAGCTAACACCGACAGTTCATAACGCACAACATCCTGCGTATCTGTCGTCGCTGTCGTGGCTTGCAGCCGATTCACTGCGGCAGTGATGTCTTGCCATGCAAGCGGGCGTTCCGTAAGCCGCTGCATCTCGGGTCCGATTCCTTCTCCTTCCAGCGCTCCCCAGGGATTCATGGAAAACAATCCACTAAAGACCCAGGTAAGTGTGAGCACACCGAACGCGAGCCCGGTATAGTGATGCCACAGCGCCATTCCTCGATATGGTGAGTGGCGGCCATTACTGCGCTGCCGGTACTGGCGAATACCGATGTATAGCCCGATGGAGGTCAGAAAAATTCCGAGGATCGTAAGCCAGATAACTGTCTGCGCCCACACGGTTGTGTGTTGCCTGAGTATCGTCGGATATAACCAGTGCAACACAGCTCCCAGATATCCCCAGACTCGTTCCTGGCGTGTCGTGAGCTGAACTATTTCACCAGTGCGACTGGAAATATAAAACTCTGACCCGGCATCATCCTGCACGGTATAGCGATAGAGTGGTCGGTGGCGATTGTAGGAACCATAGACAGTCCACTGATCAGTACGAATAACCGAATCAAACTGGAAGCGTGCTGCAGGAAATTGACGATAGGCAAATTCAACCGCCAACAAGTCAGCATCCTGCTGTGTAATTTCCGGTATTTCTCTTCCGGTCGCGAGATCGTAGTTTAGCCTGCGCCCATCCACTTGCTGCAATCGCAAGGTTGGGACGCCGCCGCTCATTTCTATCTGCGCCGCGCGAAAACCCTCTTCACTGAACACAGGCCGGGCCGGTAGTTCGCAGCATTCAGCAAAACGTAGAGGCGACAGTAAGGACCGCTGTTCCTGGTCATCCAGTTCTGGATATTCCTGATACATCATGATGATGCCGGAAACAGTCCAGATCAGCATGACCAGACCCACCGCGATGCCCAAATAACGGTGCGCGAGAAACAGCAGCCTTACCATCGTTTACTTCTTCATCTCGTGTAATGAATCGGTTTAGAAGTTGTACGTGTACGACAAATGCGTAGTGCGTTGCATGCCGTAGTTGGCGTAGTTGTACGCGCCACCTGTGGCATCGAGTGTACCCCGGTCGATACGGGTCACATAGTCCTCATCGAACAGGTTCTCAATCCGCAGTACCAGTTGATGTTGTTGCTCGCTACCGAGGCTGTAGTGTGCGGCGACATCCATCACCGTATAGTCACCGCGCGCCACGCCGCGGCGGCCATTAACATCACCAACATGGTTGCCCGACAGGGAAACACCGAGAGGCAGATTGCTACTCTGGTAGTTCAGGCGGAACTTGGTTTCGCTTTCGGGAATGCTGGTTAGTTGCGGACCAGCGTTGTTAAACGTCGCATCAGTCGTTGTGTGGCTGAAGTTGGCACTCCAGTTTTCATTGAGTGCGACACCGGCGATGAATTCGATGCCGTCCATGTTCACTTCGTCATTGGAGTTCACAAAGCTCTCACCGACCACGCCGCCAATGGTCAGGGGCACATAGGAGTCGATGTAGTTGGTGATATCACGGCTGAACCAGGTCAGTTCGACTGCGACTTCGCCAATATTGCCACCGAGCGCGAGGTTAATGTTCTCACTCTCTTCCGGGCCGAGGTTGGGGTTGCCGATAGCAAACCAGCCACCGTCGGGAACGCCGTCCATGTCGTCATCGTAGTATTCATTCAGAAACAACGCTTCGGCATCCGGCAAACGGAAAGACGTTCCTACATTGCCCTGAAAATAGAAGTCTGCACTGAAGTTGTGTTTCGCAGTGAGATTCCACACAGTGGCGTCATCGCCGTTGGATACCTGATTGTTGCGCAGACCGAGTGCGATCAGCGTGCTGTCGAACAACTCGTCAGTGGTACGGATCTGTACGAAAGGTGCAGTGACCTCTTCCTCGAGATCGCCAATGCGCCAGACGTCATCCGAACCTGAGAATTGCTGATAGTCGACACCGAATACGTATTCCAGACTGCCCACATCGCTGAGCTTGGCCATGGCGTTGACGCCGGAATCCTTGTAGCCCCAGTAATCTCCGTTGTTGACGACGCGAACTCCGCCGTCGAGATTGCCGTTCGCATCAAGTGTGTTGTAGACGCGGGTATAGATCGTGTCCCAGTTGTGCTCATAGGCTTTGACGAACAACTCAAGATTGTCGCTCACCCGCCAGTCGAACTTGGCCGTGAGGATGTCTTCTTCCCGCGCATTGGTCGTGTTGTTGTTGAGAAACGGACGTGCGAAGTCCAGGTCAGCATCGCTACGCTGATACTGCAAGGACAGTCGTGCATCGTCGGTGACATGCAGGGCATATTTCAAACCGACAGCAGTCACTTCGTAGCCGCGATCCAGATCCGTGGCACTGGGCTGGATATCACTCGCCTGCCAGGGCGTATACCCATCAGATTCATCTCTGGATGCAAACAGCACAAACTGATGTTGGCCGCTGCCGCCACGCAGGTAGGCACTGGCGTTGAAGCCATCATTGCTACTCACACCGGTGCTCACTGCACCGTCGGTGTCATTCTGGAAACTCTTGGTGACGATGTTTACTACACCACCCACGGACTGCGTGCCGTAGAATATCCCCTGGCCACCTTTCAGGATCTCGATGCGCTCAACCATGTGGGCGGGCACTGTATCGAGCGGGCTTGTGCCGTTGTACAGCCGGTTAGTGATGCGCACTCCGTCGATCAACCAGAGGATTTCCGAACCTCGTGACCCTTGCAGGGAGGCATCGAAGTAATCGAAAGGGCCATTCTTCGGCGAGACATGAAGTCCGGGCACCAGCATCTGAATCGTTTGGATGATATCGACGAAACCTGCTTCCTTGATCTCCTCTGCAGTGACAATCTCGACACGATTGCCATAGCGGCTCAGATCCAGTGGGATGGTCTCTTCCAGACGCTGGGACGAGACGAGTATCTCCTCGACTTCAGCAGCCTGCGCCACTATCGGGGTCGTGGCCGACAGGATCAAGGACAGCGCGAATCGGCGCCCCTGGGTGTGGGTTGGGTGCATGGTTCTCTCCGGTAATTTTATTGTGGGCGCGATTCTCCGGTGCAGAGTTGCCAGCAGCCAGTTACAAAGTGTTTGTTAACAGTTATAGGGCCGCAAATAACGCGCCGCAGAATCGTAAGCTATTGTTTTAACGTCACTAAATGATCCAAGCAAATACGACAAAGCGAGCGTATCGTGGTCTGCCGAATGCTTTTTGCGACCTCAATCTGCGTTCATTAACGGACAGGCGATGCACTCTCAACGGCTTCCGGGGTACGAACGCACCCGAATTTACTCATCGTGCGCCAGAAATCGCTCAGTCTGACCCGGCTTGTACGATAGTGTCCGCCGGTGCCATCCTAGTCGTGAAAATTCCCGTCTATTTCCGAATATTCAACTTCCTATTCCTCAGGGAATTCCAAAGAATACTGTCCAACACACTCGCAATAGCGATGCCATAGCGAGCACAAAGACAAGCAACCGAGCCAGCAAACAAGAGTGCAGTCGGGGCAGTCGGTATAGCTACCAGGATAGCGACGAGGACAGCAACAAGGACAGCAACGAGGAGACCAACGATGAATTTTGGAGTGAAACTGAAGCAATTGCGCCAGCACCGCGAACTCAGTCAGCCAGAGTTGGCCGATGCTGCCCAGATCGAACAATCCTATTTGTCCAAGCTCGAGAACGGCCGGTCCTTGCCCTCTGCAGAGGTGTTGGCGCGACTGATGACTGCGCTGAACCTGACAATGGAAGAACTGCTCGATGGCATTGACGGTGAAGAGGCCCGGTCGCGACTCAGCAGTATCCCGCAGATAGGCACTCACCTGCAGACAACGGCTGCCGCACAACTCAAGCACCGTCGCCAGTTGCTCATCGTCTCACTGGTAACCCTGGGTCTGGGTTTCGCCGTTCTCGTTGCCGGGACAAGCGCCCTGCTTTTTCCCGACGTCGACTATCAGTACGAATATGCATCTACCGAACTGGTCCCGCACGGCGAGAGTGGTCAGCGCTACGATTCACTGGAGGAGTTTGCACGCTATGTAATCGGCGAGCGCATTGCCAATGCGGAAGAAACGGCGGCAGGTTCGCCGTCCTTCGAGGTGCAGGCCTATCGGGAACAATACAAGTACGGCGACTTACGCTTTCCGGTGTATTTGCTCGAGAACGAATTTATAGGCACCTACTTTCATCGGGCGGCTGATGCCAACGAGGAAGTCATACTAAATGCGGCTGGATTCAATTCTGGCGGGAGCCGTCTATTCGCATTGAGCGAGCAGCATGCCATTGCGCAGCCGGAGAACGGTTATCTCCTGTTCGCGGGCTTGCTACTACTTGCCCTCGGTGCTGCGGGGCTGGTCTATACCCTGCTCAGCAATGCGCTCTTCAGAAACAAATAATCCGCGAATACAAGAAAGGGGGCGGAGGCAGCCATTGCTGGCACCTCCGCCCCCTTTGTGAGCCTTGGGATAAGGCGTACTGCTTAGAAGTTATAGTTCACGCGAGCGTAGAGCACTCTTCCGAGCGGGTCTTGCATCGTCGCGATCACACCGGCAATCATCCCGGTCTTCTGCGGCATACGATCGAACACATTACGCGCACCAACGGTGAAGTTGAAGTCGCCACCCCAGGCTTCCAGTCCGCGATAGGAATAGAACATATCCATTTGTGACCAGGCTTTGATCATGTCGGTATGCACCCATTCACTACCAGGGAAGAAACGCTGGAAGCTGAACTCGTTGGCATCGAACACTAACTCATCGACATAGCGACCAGTGGCCACCACGCTATGCTGCCCCATGGTCCAGCCTACACGCAGGTTAGCCTGCAGCTCTGGAATAGGAGGTACGGCACCAAAGTCATTGTTCTGATTGCCCTTCGCTTCCAGTACGGGATCGTCCTGCTGTAACTGGAAGGTGTAGGAATCGACAAATGTTGCCTGTAGGCGCATATCGATATTACCCATATCGCCGAATCCCAGATCGCTCAGGGAGAAGCCATAGTTGAGTTGAGTATCGATCGCGCGTACCAGCATGGTCGACGCGTTGGAATCGCTCTGGTTGATACGCACCGGAGTGGTGATATCACTGGCGCTACGAATGATGCGCGGGTCGGACAGCGGATTGGCAACCCAGGCAGCAATCTGTTCTTCGCTGGGGAATGGGTTGGCATCTGTTGGCGTAAAACCCGTCGCTTCGCGGAAATTCGCAAAATCTGTGCGAACGATATCCTGCGATGTCGTGCTCACGATGCGATCCTCGAAGTCAGTCTCACTCCAGGTCACCGACCACACCAGATCATCGAACAGGGTCAGGTCGAAACCGACAGAGATACTGTCTGATGTTTCTGACTTCAGGTTCGGGTTACCGGTGATACACGAGGTGATAAAGCCGGAGAACGAGCTGAACAGGTCATCCACGTTACTCAGACCACACTGCTCGGGACGGTTGAGCTGCGGCAAGGTTGGAACAATGAACGCCTCGCCCATTGTCGCCCGCAGGTTCAGCCAGTCTGTTGGCGTCCAGATCGCACCGTACTTGTCGACCACGGCACCCTGGCCGGTACTGAAACTCTCGTCGCGCACAGCGGCTGTCAGTTCCAGTGTCTCGTGCGCCGGAATAGAGAATTCCGCGAACCAGGAATTACTGGTGCGGTTAACCTTTTGCGGCAGCTCCTGGTTACCGATCAGCTGATCGTTGGCCACGTCGCCTGCTGGAGGATTGTCCTCGTCCGTCTCGTCGCGGCGCTGATAACCTACCGCGGCAGCGATAGGACCGCCAGGGAGTTCGAAGCCCAGAGGGAGGTCGCCGCTGACGTGCACATTAAAGGTCTGCAGTTCGTCGCGGTTGCCTTCCCGGAATCGGGTATAGATGGCATCAGCGATTTCCTGCGTGTTGCGATAGCGTGGGTCCTGGGCACCAAAAGGGTTAAAACAGGTTTCAGGACTATTGATCTGATCACAGTTCAGTCCGTCAGCTACCGCGCTGAAGCTAAAATCCTGGTTCGCGACATCGAGCTGCTCTGTGTAACCAAACACGTAGTCAGCCGATCCCTGCCATCCATCTATCCAGGGCACAGCGAAATCTGCACCGAAAGCAAAACGCGCTGTGCGCTTGTCATCCAGCTCTCGGTTCAGGCCGTCGTTCTGTTGCATGAAGGTCGGTTGCGTATTGGCCGGCGGCTTGCCGAATGGCAGCCAGGAGCCAATGCGTACGTCTTCATAGAAAGGCACACCGCCACTGGGATCGTTGGTGATGTCGGCATAGCGATTCTGGGCCAGCACTGTGGCACCGGACGAGTCTCTCACCCACTGCGCATTACCATAGGCATCAGTGATGATCTCCCCAGCACCATCGCGTAGCGGTTCGGCGAAGAGCAGATCACCGTTCGAGTTGGCCGCCCTGAAGGTGTTACCCGGCAGCTCGCCTCGTACAGTCGGCAAGTCATCAATACGAGCACCCGGGTTACCTGGATTCTCGCGTCCACGGACGACCTGGCGATTGTAGAGTACTTGCGCACTCAGGGTGAGATCCTCACTGAAATCCCAGTTCAGGTTGCCGTAGAAATTGCTTGAGTCAATCTCCTCCATGAAGTCGCGCGTATCGCCGAAACTCAACCAGCAACGACCCAGCGCATTGGTACCCCAGGGGGAGTTGAACTGTGCATTCTGGTCAGTCGATTCATCCAGACCACAACTCGGGTCAGGTCGATTGGCGGCTGCACCAGTCAAGTCACCATTGGCATCCCGCAATGGCACTTCGAAGTTGCCTGGATTGGAGCCACTGTTGTGAGTAAGACCTGCGCGTACCCATTCAGGACGGTCGTGCCAGGCCAGTGAATCGTTCACCGCATAGGAACCGGCGGTTACGATATCCACGTCACCAAAATTCCAACCGGCGAGGAAGGATGTTTCACGCTTCCAGTAATCGCCGCGGGAATCGTTTTCCTCATAGACCTCTACCTTCACACCATCGTATGAGGTATAGGGAACCATGTTGACAACACCAGCCACGGCATCGGTACCGTACAATGCAGCCGCACCGTCGGTCACGATGTCAATCCGCTCCATTGCCATGGTCGGCAAGAGCAATTGCACGTTGTCAGTGGGTACTCGCTTGCCATCAATCAACGGCAGTGTTGCTCGAGTGCCCAATCCTCGCAGGTTAAAGCTGGCGATCTGGTTCGTTGTACCCTGAATCGAGTTGACGACACCAGTTCCGTTATTGAACGTTAGATTCTGAACGACCTGCGCCATGTTGATGGTGCCTTCCGCCTCGAGGTCTTCGGCGGAAAACTGCACCAGCGGTGAGGCAGCAGCGAGGCCTTCAGAGCGACGGATGAACGAACCTGTAACAATTACCTCTTCCAGGTTTTCACCGGCGTCCTGGGCATAACCAGACATCGATGCTGAAAGAAGACCGGCGCAGATTGCAGCGTAAAGCGGATGAGATCGGAAAGAAGCGGGGTTGTTGCGATTGCTTCGTGAAGATGAAGCGTCTGTGTAGTTCTGCATGACTGTGGGAACCTCTTTGTAATTATCATTATCGGGATTCAGATGCATGTCTGATTATTGTTTTATGCTGTGGTTTTCATCAGGCAAAAGAATGCATCTACCACGAATCCACAAGTGCAAGAAAATCATACTAAGTGCAATTGCAACTAATTCATTATGAAATAATCTGCAATTAATTAATCCGTCAGAAAATATGCGGTAGCGCCAAATTTTCCGATCAATTAACTACTGCATATCAAGCGCTTAAGCACTACTGATCGATTCCTGAAAACAAGCTTTCTACTGGTATTTTTGAAATCAGTCAGAGAATTTTCCTGTGGAGGATAAATACATTTCTCCAGACTCGCTCCAGTCCTTATCCAGACACTTTTCTGTTTTGAAATACACGGGCTTTGCGATGGCGTTGATTTGAATCGAGGAGCGACAAACACAATTAGCAGAAGCAATCGCCGCGCGATCTCTCTGGCGGCGAAAAATAAATGTTGCAGGTGCTCACGTGGAAAATAATCAGGTCTGCGAGGTTTTCCAGTTTGCAGCCAGGCGCAGCTCTATTGCAGCGTCAGCCGTGTGGCGAGTTTTCTTGTCGACAAAGCACGATTTCCGGCGTAGCGACCAGAAAGGCGCGCATCTTCTCAACATCGCCTCTTTTATCGCGCCATGCAAGATAAGCGCGCTGCGTCGCCAGCGATTCCCAGCGCTCGATGAACAGCACTTTGCCGCGCTCCTGTGAGCTGACATAAATATCGAACTGGAGATTTCCTGAAAATCCTCTACTGAGTGGTAAATCCGCGTGCACCCAGTCGAGGAATTCATTGAGTTGTGCTGTCTCGACGGTGAGTTCAGTGATTACGGTGACTGGCTCATCTGCGGCATACACCTGCAGGCAGGCCAGTACGATCAATAATATCAACGCTTTGCTATCGCGCATGCTGCATCCCCCTTGCCATTCTTTGATAAGGAGGAGCATAGCAATGCCCTACTGCCAGTTATTGTCAGCAGACTTTCAGCAGGACTTTTCTTTTACAGCAGGGGTTGGACCGAGGAGTGAATAGCGGACAGTGAGGAGTTCGCAGCGGAAATCTAGTCGGCTGACTCCGACTCCAGTTGCTTAATTCTTTGTTTGTTCTTGCGTAGCACGTCGCCGTAGAGTTCTTCGGTGCATTGGGGGCAGATCCCGTGACTGACTTCCTTGCCTTCTTTGTGCTTCATGTAGTGCTCAAGCGTAATCCAGTTTTTCCCGTCACGAAGTTTGCGGCAGTTCGCACACAGGGAGAGGAAGGATTCGAGCTCGTCAATGCGGTCGAGCATCTTCAACTTGGCCAGCTTTGCCTCGATTCGATATCTCAGCACGAGCGTGCTGATAGCTGTCGATACCGCCACAAACACCGCGATTGGCACCCAATCACCGACATTCTGCTGCGTACTGATAACTGGAAACCAGGCGCAGAGAAAGACCAGCAACGAAGCAATAAAAACCCGCTCTGACAACACCGCTATGCCAAATACCATCACTGCAAGCGATGAGGAATAAACGCCGGGATTCAGCCCGGCCATGATATTGCTGAGAGTCGCCAGACCGTGCAGCAGGGCCAGAGTCGCCCCGGCGAGCTGAGCGTATTGCTCATGCACGCGATTCGCATACGCCAGTAGCGCAATCGCCACGCAACCCCCAACTGTCACGACTGCAACAGCCATATGCCAATTTGGTACATCCATACCAAATCGCACAATATTGCGTCCGTAATAGAGAAACATGGCGGCGAGCACCAGGCCGGCGGAGAACTTCAACGTTTCCGCTTGCGAGCGCGCCAGCTGCTGCTTTCTCAGAATCGGGGACATGGGAGGGGGCCTGAATTGGTGAGATACTAGTCAATCAAGGGGGACTAGTAGAAGCCCCAGTACGGTAACTCTACCCCTTTTTCACCGTTTCTGCATTACTCAGCAATTTGGTGGTCTAGTGCGCCTCTTGCGGCGGCTCGGGCAAGCGCCAGATATTGAAGGACACCGCGAGTCCGATGACAGCCAGAATGACGCAAACCATCATCCTGTCCATTATCCAGCAGGAGAAGCCCATACTCAGCCAGATCAGAACAATTGCCCGCACTTTAATACGTCGGGCAACGCCGTTGCCTGCCTCGAAGTCGCGGATGATCTGTCCAAACAGGCGATGGTTGAGCAGCCAGTTGTGCATTCGCTGCGAAGAGCGGGCGAAACAGAAACCGGACAGCAAGACCAGAGGCACGGTGGGCAGGAGAGGAAGAAACGCGCCGATTACGCCAAGTACCAGAGACACTATGCCAGCCAGGATTAGCAGCGTTCTTTGTAAAGGCATCAGCATGAATATTTCGAACTCACAGTTTCGATGACCAGCCGCCGGCACGTTATTGGCACGGATACGCTAATCAGGAATTTCAGCAGTCATTGGAGAAAGCCAGTATAATCCCGTCTCCGCAGTTGTGAGAAGTCCCATGGTTTTTACCGCAAGTGAGTTGTTAATCGTTCCAGCTATCGTGCTCACTGCGCTGCATGGCATTTACTTCGCTGTTTTTCACAACGGCAGAATCGCGCGCCTGATTAGCGCGCTCTTCATTCTGTTTCTCGGCTTCCTGCTTCTCAATCTGAGCCCGGTATTCAACTATCCACCGCTGATCGTCTTCCTGCTTTTGCGGATGTCGATTCTTATACCAGCTGTTCTCTGGCTGCTCACCTTCAACCTGTTCTCGGATGAGGGTGAACCTAGCGTTCCATTCTGGTCTATTGTCCTTGTTTACTTCGTGCTCGAGAGTATCGGTTCAGGAATGGAACTCTGGACTGACCTCAATCCTGAAGGCAGCAATGTGTTAAACATCAGCGTGATCATGACGCCTCAGATCGTCATGATCGGCTTCGCCATCCACTCGATCTATCTCGCGCTGCATGGCTACTATTCCGACCTGATTCAGACCCGGCGCTATGCGCGTGTGGTCTTTGTGGTGTGTATGGCCATACTGGTCCTGCTCGTGCTCGGCAATGGCATTCTGATTTCTGTCAGTAATCTGCTTTTTGGACAGGGTACACTCACGGACGGCATTTTCCCCGATCTGCTAATCGCGACTTATATTCTGCTGCTGATGTGCTCGTTTCATCTGTTCACTTTCACGCTGCGCGGCGATGTCGACTTGTTGGTTAGTCTGCCCAATCTCAACGACGAGCGCCCCGCGGCCGAGGAACAGCATGACACCGAACAAACCGCCGAGAAGGAAATGGCCGCGCGCATTGTAGAAGTCATGCAATCGCAGAAACTCTATCGCGAAGAGAAATACACGATTAACCAGTTTGCTCACGATATTGGCATTCCGGAACACCGTCTGCGCCAGGTGATCAATAAACACATGGACTACCGCAACTTTAACCAGTTCCTTAATGGCTTCAGAATCTCGGAAGCAGCAGAGAATCTCGCCAACAGCGACACGCCGATATCGTCAATTGCTTACGAAGTGGGATTCTCGACGCTCTCGGTTTTTAACAGAGCGTTCAAGGAAAAGACGGGGACTACCCCCAAAGAATATCGCAACTCACACTGAGTGAGCGGCGCCTCAGAGTACCGGCTGAAAGTGGAGGCTAACGCCTTCGGTTGTTGTGCCGAGACGCAAACTGTCATCCGTCAGCTCCATGCTGACGACATCCCGCAAATACAGAGAAAAATAATTGTGCAGGCTACCAGCAATGCACATGGATCGTGTGCTGCTGAAATTGCTGATTGTGAGGTTGTCGCCGGCGTTCCACGTGGCCGTGAAAGTATTGCAGTCTGATTTACCGGTGAGGCGATCGTCCGTGCGAAAGCGAATGGAATAATCACTCGGAACTTCCGGAGTGAATTCAAAGCCACCGAGCACCACGATGCGATTCATCTCCCACGTGCTATCGGTGAGTACCGCGGTGTAGTCGATGATTTCGGGCTCTGACACCGTGTTGTTGTCACAACCGGCTAGCAGAAGAAATGCTGCGAATGACGCAAGAATTCGAGACATTGTTGTTGGTCTTGTCTGGTAAGTCAGCTAAGGAACTTGCTGGAGAGTAGCAGAACTTTTGCGGAGAGTCTTCAGGCTGCAAGCAATCCTTGCAGCCTGAAGAGATTCTCAAGCAGTCAACTGTCGACTCAGGGAGAGACGTTTACTGTGACATAGCGATCGGTATACAGACCGCCATCGTCAGCGCGACCCCACAGCAGGTAAGTGCCGGGCTCATCGAAAGTGACTGATGTTTCTACGATACCGTCCTCTGGGAGTTCAGGCGGAACCCACAGAAAGCTCCAGGGAGAGTTGGCCGACGGACGGGTGTCTTCCCAGGGCTTGGTTTGCGGTGGATCGAAATGCACGATTTCCTGCACCAGACCATCGGTATCCTCTGGCGCACGGTAAACATTCCAGGAAAGGAACAGACCGTTGTGCTTGTTTACAGTCGGTCGGGGCGGAGGCGTCATCATCATACGCTGACGAATCATTTCCGGCTGCGCGAAAGCTGCAGCGGCACCACCAACTGCGCGCAGAAAACCCATTGGATTGTGTGGCTCGGGCACACCATCGTCGAGCAAGCGTGCTTGCAACGTAATGGCCTCGCCAACGCGCGCTACGCGTGTGCTATCGCCAATCAATTCCAGAGTCGGTGGGATATTGGCGCGTGTCTCCGCATCGGATGAACCGGCACCGAGTGCACCGGTCTCTGACATGATTACCACGTTGTCGAGCTTGTAGTCTTCACGCAGCGTGCCATAGGCAGCGCGCTTGATGCCATTCGGAGAGGTGACTTCCCAAACCAGTTCGTCGTCTTCACCAAAGTCTGCTGGAACTACGACGTCGAAGGTGAAGCGATTACGACGGGGCAGAAAGTGCGTCGGCTGGCCGCGGTCGGGATCCCCTGGTGAAAAGAAGTTGTTCTCACCGACAGGAATGTCCAGCTCTTCTTCCCAGTTGTGGTTGAAATAACCGAAGGTCAACACGGTTTCACCCGCGTCATTGATACGCCAGCCCTCATAGGCTACTTCAGTGTGTTGTCCGCTGCGATACGAGTTTTGGGCATACTCATAGGGCAGTTGCGCGAATACCGATTGCGCAAAGAGAGTCACGGCTGCGGTCAGTGTCAGCGCAGTCGCTTGCAGTAATTTTTTACATTCGAATTTCATGATTTCGTTTCTCACTAATCTCTAATCTGTTGCTGCCTGTTGCTAAATCTGGCCGAAATGGCATTCGGCGCGAAATTTTGGCAAATAAAATGGCGGGACAAGGATTCGTCCCACCACTTCATTTGATTCAGGATTGTCTGATTCCAGGCTAGTTCGCCGCGACGTCATCCTGCAGATCAACATCTGCATCAGATTCCAGTGGCCATACCAGCGGGGTCAGACAGAGAGGACATCCGATCACGTGATCGTTTGGTCCCAGATTCAGATTTTTGCGACGAGTCTCCATTTCTTCGAAGAACTGCTCGTCTGTCATCTCTACACGAATTCCGAGGTCAATAAACATGTTGGTGACCGAACGGTTACCAGAACCCTGCCAGTTGCGTGGATCGGGTACATTCGGGTTGGCATCGGTGTTATCGAAGAAACCGGTAATGTGCAGGATCGTGCCTTTTGGCAGCAATGGTGTGTAGTCAGCCTCGAAAGGATAGCCGCGCACCCAGTTGTGGTCGTAGCCCACGCAGGACAGCGTCTCTTTGGAGTATCCCCAGATGGCTTCCAGGCACATACGCTCACCGGGAGCGTGCAGGTGCGGTTCGAAAGTGATGACCTTGGTGTGCTCATCCAATACCTGATAGGCGTGGACAGTCTGGTTGGCCGCATCACCCTCGACACTCAGGTCGGAACCGTTACCGAGAATACTGATACCTGAACGATACTTGGGCTCGTAGTCTTCGTCGTGGAAGCGGAATCCGATTTCCAGACGGCCAGTGGTGTCACGGCCATTGGAGTGCATGTGCACGGAATCGGTGAAGACCGCAGAGTTTGCCGCCAGCAAGGGGCCAGCCTCCGGGTCAAAGATGTCGCCATTACGGGCAACTTCGTGTACCGGCCAGTTCTGAGCCTGTCCAGGAATAGGACGACCGTTCTCGTCCAGTACTTCGGTACGCCAGATCATATGATGGAAAATATAGCGACCACCGACCGTTTCACGGCCAGCACCGGCTTGCGGTACGTCGTTGACTTCAACGATCTCAACCGATTTCACATAGCGATCTTCCGTCAGGCCAGTTGGTACTGCCTGCAAATCGCCCCACCAGTCTGGACGACCGCCTTCCATGAAGAAGTCTTCAGTGGAGACAATCAGGTCTGGCTCACCCAGCTTCCATTTGACGGAATCGTCGAATACCAGAGGCTCAGGCGCGTCAGCTTCACTACCTTTCGGTGTGCCGGAACGGGCCCAAGTGGAAATCGCCGCGATTTCTTCATCGCTCAGCGACGGGTCACCCTTGAACTGCTGAATGCCGATATTCTTCTCGACATACCAGGGTGGCATTGCCCCTGCGCGGTCACGCAGGCTGGTTTTGTATTCGATCAACCCGGCAAACGGTGCCACTTCTTCGTATGTCACGAGAGACATGGGCGCTACGCCACCTTGACGGTGACAGGTCTGGCAGCTGCGCTGCAAGATCGGCTCGATGTCTTTATGGAAAGTGATTTCACTTTCCTGCGCACCGGCAGCAGGGATCATGCCCAGCCCCAATAACGCGATCCCTAATAAATTGATTTGACGCATCCTGAATCTCCTCAAACAAGTCAGTACTTCGTTGTCTATCAGACTTTGGCTTTATTACTCTTGGCTTAAAACTCGGAAATGGCCAGCCAGAATATGAAACTGTGCCAACTGTAGTGGATTCGGCGGCCCGAGTTCTCCCTAATATCTGAAAATTACTGAGCGATTATTGAATTTTGCAGTTATTGTTTTCGACAAATCGCTTAAATAACAGCAACTTATCAAAATCGATAAGATTTGGAAGCGAAACATTCGAACAATTGTTCGTCGTTCCCCCACTGCAACCACAATAAATCCAGAAGCCGTGATTTTCCACTCCAATCGGCGCGAATAGTCGGGCTACAATCGACTCTCCCCGGCGTGGTTCAGGCCCGCAGAGCGCCCCCTGCTTACTCGCCATACCCCCTCTCGCCGTCAACGCTCTCCCCGTGGTCTCCGGATTTGTGTCATTCGACCGCTCGACAGCTACCAGCCGGTTGAATTCATAGTGGAAATCAACTATTAAACTAGCTCCCCCTGACGAAGACCGCGGCCTTGAGCGGCCATAACTAACGAATCGGGAGAGATTCAATGAAAATAAGAAGAATGAACTCGTCGTACCTGGTAGCAATTGCCGCACTCAGTTTCGGTCCAATGGCACTAGCCCAGACGGGGACAAGCGTCTATGAAGGCGACTGGCCCGTTTATCACGGCAACGACTTCTCACAACGCTATTCCCCGCTCGATCAAATTAACGCCGACAACGTCGATCAATTGGAAATTGCCTGGCGCTTCTCAACCGAGAACTTCGGCCCCAACACCGACTTCAATAACCCCTCTACACCACTGGAGATCGATGGCATTCTCTATGCCAATGTCGGCGCGACACGCAATGTCGTGGCGCTCGATGCCTCCTCCGGCCAGGTGTTGTGGCTATGGCGCCCTCAGGAAGGTGATCGCTACGACGAAGCCCCGCGCAAGGGTGCCGGTCGTGGTGTCGCGTTCTGGCGCGATGGCGACACAGCGCGGGTCATCGATGTAACACCGGGCTATCACATGGTGTCACTGGACGCCGAGACCGGTCTTCCTGATCCCAATTTTGGCGACAACGGCATCGTCGATCTCATGGTCGGCCTGCGTAACGCCGTAGATGACCGCTATGCCTATCCGGATATTGGCCTCTCCGCCGCCCCCTTCGTCATGAATGACGTGATTGTGGTAGGTGCGGCACACAGAACCGGCGGCCGCCCTCGCTCCAAGTCGAATGTTAAAGGCGATATTCGCGGCTTCGATGTGCGTACCGGAGAGTTGCTGTGGACTTTCCACACGATTCCGGAACGCGGTGAGATCGGCTACGAAACCTGGCTCGATGGCGGGGTGGAATTCACCGGTAACTCCGGCGTCTGGGCTCCGATGTCCGGCGACCCGGACCTCGGCCATGTCTATCTTCCTGTCGAAGACCCGACTGGTGACTATTACGGCGGTGATCGCCCGGGCGACAACCTGTTCTCCAGCAGTCTCGTTGCACTCGATATCAAAACCGGTGAGCGCCAGTGGCACTTCCAGTTTATTCACCATGATATCTGGGACTGGGACGTGCCAGCCGCACCGGTTCTCGTCGACCTGCCCAATGGCCGTGAAGTGGTCATGTCAGTTACCAAGCAGTCGTTCGTGTATGCTTTCGATCGCAATACCGGTGAGCCCATCTGGCCTATCGTAGAACAGCCTGTACCAGCAGGAGATGTGCCGGGCGAGTGGTATTCTCCAACCCAGCCGTTTCCAACACGACCCGCTCCATTTGATCGCCAGGGATTCACTGAAGATGACCTGATCGATTTCACGCCCGAGTTGCGCGCCATGGCCCTGGAAGCGATCCAGGATTTCCGCTATGGGCCCAGCCTGTACGAGCCACCCTCACTCTCTGATGCGCCCGATGGCACTGTTGGTCTGCTGAGTCTGCCTTCGTCTACTGGTGGCGCAAACTGGGAAGGCTCGGCGATCGATCCCGAAACCGGCATTCTCTACGTTCCTTCGAGAACACAGCTGCAGGTACTGTCGCTGGCGAAGAATCCGGAGTCTGATATTGATCTGAGCCAGGGCTTTGGTGTCCGCGTACCGCGCGTGGAAGGACTGGAAATCGTCAAGCCACCCTATGGCCGCGTTACTGCAATCGATATGAATAGTGGCGATCACCTGTGGTGGATTCCCAACGCCGATACGCCTGAGCGCATTGCCAATCATCCGCTTTTGGAAGGCGTGGACATTCCACCAACAGGCGTGCCCACACGATCCGGTGTGCTGTTGACCAAATCGCTGCTGTTTGTTGCCGAGGGCAATGGCGCCGCAGGCCCACGACCGGTCATGCGTGCGATCAACAAGGAAACCGGCGAAGTCGTCGCCAAGATCGACTTGCCTGCGAACCAGGTCGGCCTGCCTTTCACCTATGAACACGATGGCACGCAGTACCTCGCCATGTTCGTTGGCGGTGGCAGCATCGCCGAGTTGGTGGCGTACGCATTGCCCTAAGCTCGCATTAAGGGAAACCTGACAAAAGGGACGGAAGATTACTGAATCGTTTATGTGAAGTAATCTACCCGTCCTTTTTTGTTTTCTCCGACAGGTCCGGGATCCATGGATCTCAAGAATCTCAAAATTCTGATCATCGATGATCACCAGTTATTCCTGCAGGGCTTGCGACAACTGTTGCTGCAACTCGGTGCCATTGTCGATATCTCAGAGAACGCAGAACGCGCTCTCGAGTCTCTTCCTCAGTCTCAGCCCGATCTCGTGCTCATCGACCTCGCCATGCCTGACATGGATGGCTTGAGCTTTATACAGGCAGTGGCTGCGCGTGAATTGCTTGTGCCGGTTGTTGTGGTTTCAGCGAGTGAGGAACTCGACAGAATCCAGTTGGCTCTGAGTGCCGGCGCGTTTGGATTTTTGCCGAAGTCCGCAACGAGTGAGCAACTGCAATTTGCGATTGAAAAAGTCATGGCGGGAGAGATCTTCGTCGGCGAGCCAATCGCATCGCGACTGGCCCAGACTGAGCACAAGCGCAGCTCGAATCTGCACAGCCATGGACTCTCCAAAAGACAGATTCAGGTGTTGAATCTACTCGCCAAGGGCTACACCAATAAAAAGATCTCGCTCATCCTGTATGTCTCGGATGAGACTGTAAAGTCTCATATCCGCTCCATCTTTCAGGCGCTTAATGCGAGCAGCCGAACTGAAGCTGTAGCCAAAGCACATAGTCTGGCCTTGCTGGAAATGGGACACCAGTTGTCTGGACACTAGTCAATTGTGTGCGCCAGCGCGAGTCGTAACTGGGTGGCTTTGAGTGGCTTGTAGAGTATCGAAAGGTTCTCTATATCGGGATAAGCCGATCGCTGTATCGCCGTGTCGCCAGTCACCAACAACGCCGGAATAGCTGCATCAAAGTAGCGCCTGATCTCTTTTATGACTTCTATTCCATACGTTCCATTCGGCAGGTGGTAGTCTGAAATTATCGCATCAGGCCTCGCGCCAGGCACCAGCTCGTTGAATAGCTTTTCTCGACTGCCGGCAACGACCACCTTACACCCCCAATTAGTCAACAAGGTGCTTAGTGCAAATTGCACTTCCTGCTCATCATCGATGACGAGAATCGTTTTGCCATTCAGGGACAGGGCGCTGAGTTCGTCCGGGCGCTCGGATTCCGTCTCAGGCAGCGCTTCACCCAGCGGCACCTCAATCGCGAACAGCGTTCCAGATCCCGGCTTCGATCGCACACGCAAGCGATAATTCAGCGCATCACAAATTCGTTTGACGATGGCCAGGCCAAGGCCCAGGCCAGTCGGTCGCGCACCAGGGTGACCGGACAGTTGGTAGTACTCGCTGAAGACATTGTCGATCTCTGTCTCCGGAATTCCCGGCCCGAGGTCGCGCACTTCGATGCTCGCATTTCTGCCTCTCTTTCTGCAGGCGACTAGCACTGGCGTGCCATCGGAGTACTTGATTGCATTGCTCAGCAGATTGCTGAGTGCCCGTTCCAGCATCACCGGGTCTGTGCTGAGCATCAGATCACTGCTCCTGATCCGCAATGCCACATTCCTGGCAATCGCCAACTGCTTGAAGTTTGCCTCCACCCGATCGAGCAAGGTGCTTGCGCTGATATTGCGCTGCACAAACTCAATCGCTTTTGCATCCAGTTTCGAAATATCGAGCAATGCCGTTAACAGTTCGTTCAGAGACGTCAGTGACGCTTTGGCATAGTGCACAATCTCTGCTGTCTCGCTCTCAGACAGGCTTTTCCCGGTTTCCCACTTGTTGTCCAACATGTCGATGTACAGCGACAGCGCATGCAGCGGCTGGCGCAGGTCGTGACTCGTGGCGGCAATGAAACGCGATTTCTCCTCACTCTCCTTCTTCGCAAGAGCAAGCGCGTCTTCCTGTCTCTTCTCATAGCTGAACCGCATTCGCTCCTCAGTGTTGAGCGTCTGCTGCAACGTATAGGAGTAATAGACAAAGAAAATGAACACCAGTAACTCGGTGATGCGGTTCTGCAGCGCAATATCGGGTATGAGGACAATGACCACCACATAGGTCAACACCGAGAGAATGCTGTTGCAGAGGGAGAACAGGATGTTCCCCCGAATGACATAGAACACCAGCAGAGGATAGGTAACAAAGAGTATGGTGAAGAAACTCTCTGACGTAATATTCGCCGGATTCAGGAACACCCGGTCATAGAAAATACCGAACCAGAACGAGAGTATAAAAAGTTGTACAACGCCAATAATCAGATCGAATCGTTGCGGTTTATGCGGAGAGAAGGTCAGCCAGCAGACGAGCAGTATCGCGCCAGCCACCGCGACGCGAAAGGCGGAGAACGCGAAGAAGTGGCTGCTGAGCCCATACCACATGTTGTCCAGATAGAGCCCGACCAGAATAAGCAGTGCGACAAGAATCAGCGGAATGCGCAAAGAACGCGCATAGACGGGCCAGCTATGCGCGAGAAAACTGGACTCTTCGCTGCGATTCGCAAAGGTTCCGGTCAGTCGAGCTATTGCCGGATCTTGATCTTGGTCTACTCCCATGACTGCACAGTACTCGAGGCCCATGTCGCTGAAAATCACCCTTATGGGGGATTTGTGACCGGGTAAGGTTCTATAAAATGCGCTGCACTGCAATAGTTTTCCGACACCGCCCTGAGTGGATCATCGGATCTTACCCGGTTCACCCTGTTCTGGAGTAGCACCTATGCCGACCATGAGAACCCGCAAAAATTCGACTCTTACTTGCCTGTTCAGTTTACTGTGCCTGCTCGTTAGCAGTGTTGCACAGAGTGCGGAAAGAGACCTCGTACTCGACCCATTACAATCAGGCACGCTCGCTGTCGGCAGCATGAATTTCACCATAGATGCGACCGCCCTGAACGCGCTGCTCGCCGAAGGCGGTGATGCGGGTCAGTATCAACAAGGTGCTAATGCGAATGGTGAGCTACTCTATATCAGCTCCTTGCTGGCTCACCCCGAGGATGCCTTCAACTTCACTCTGACCGTACCAAACAATACGACTCTTTATGGAGCCTCTGCCGGTACGAACGTACCTTACTCCGGCTATGTGCTCTACCCCACAACGACCACGAATAGCCGCGCCGATTACGAAGTGCTCACCAGCCCCGCACTGCCACGCATGCAACTTGCCGGTGAGTCGCCAATCTTCGCTGACGACTCGGCAAAGTATCCATTACTCATCTACTCTCACGGTGCCGGCGCGCATCCAACTGGCAATCAGCTCACAGTGCTGACCGATCTTGCCAGTCACGGATACATCGTCCTCGCGCTGTACCATGGCGACAATCGCTGGGGCACGCTCGAAGGTCGACGCTTTAATCTGCGTCCACTCGCAGTGAAAACCGCGATCGATGAATTGCTTGCAGACCCTGATTTTGGTGACCACATCGATACGACTAAAATTGGTGGGCTCGGCGAGAGTTTCGGCGGTGCGACCATGCTCGCGCTTCTGGGTGGCAAACCCGTGAATCCGGATTTCGCTAGCGTGGCAGGCAATGTGCTGCTGGATGTACAAACTGACTCCCGCATCAAGGCCGCCGCAACCATTGTTCCCTACATGGGTGCGGGTCAGTACTCACTGTTTGGCAGCGGCAGTTCCGGCGCGGCCGGTGTCGAGCGCCCCTTCCTAGCCAACGCGGGTACGGCGGATACGGTTGCCGACTACAGCAAAGTTGAGTCTGTGTTCAACAATCTCGGCGGCGATAAATACCTGGTTGCCTACGAGGGTGAAGGTCACAGCATGAGTCTCGGCGCAACAGTCGATGCCTACACCTGGATGAAGTTATTTGTCGACGCCTACATCAAACAGGACACGACGGCGATTGACGCGATGGGCCGAATCAATTCTGTTGCAGACACCGGCAGCGACAGCCTTGTGGTAGCTGTAAGTACCGAGCTGTCAGGAATGAGCACGGAAGAACCGACTGAAGAGCCAACCGAGGAACCCACAGAAGAACCCACAGAGGAACCCACTGAAGAACCTACTGAAGAGCCAACCGAGGAACCAACAGAAGAACCCTCTGAAGAGCCATCAGACACCCCCGCTCCCGCAAGCTTCGCTGACAATGTGCTCACTATCCCGTCTGTGATCGTGCAGGGTCAGGCATTCAGCGTGACGCTAGCACTGCAGAGCGCTGATCAGCCTTATCGCTTCGCCCTGCTGGATGCGTCAGCGGTTACAGAGCCCAGTGTCGCCAGCGCGACATTCGATGAGTCAACAGGTCAATTATCGATTGCGGAGGTGCAGCTTGGTGCAGACGTCGCTTATACCATCGAGATGCAGCTTACCGACTCAACGCAGGTCATTTTCACGCTAACGGCTGCGACCGAAAAGTGACAGATAATCACCCAGGCTCTGGCAAGTGAGTGGCTGCGCTGGAGCTGGGTCGCCACACCCTTAGGGCAACAATCGGTCGCCGATAGACTAATTCAATTTTCGGAACTCGCAAGACCCGTTTATCCCTTTGAAAATAAGTGGGTTGTATTGTTCTGGAGGAAACAAAGAATCAAATCTTGCAACAAATGGGGAATCTGGGAACCGGCGTTTGTAGATTTCGAAATCCGCAAACTGAAAATTGCCTATCTCCAGGTCATAGGTATATCCATATGTTTGATCATGCCATTTGTCACATTGCTCGGGGCTACATGCAGCTGTGTTATTTTCAGTGTACTGATAAAGAACCGAGTTATCCTCGAGTGCAGACATGGTGAATTCAATGACATCATCTAATGACAAACCATCCACTTCTACACTATAGAGGTCATAGCCTTGCACCGCAGCCATTTCAGCCATCCGAATTAGCATAATCGTTGCGTTTATGCTGTAGCCAAGAGCTGATCCTCCTCGCTGTGATTCAAAGAATATTGATCCATCGGGTCGTATTTGCCCATCCAATATGGCGAAAAATCTAGCGATTCCTTTCTGAAAATAGTAACTGTCATTAAAGGCCACACCGTAAGCCATAGTGGCTACATCTCGCTGCCACCCCTGATTGAATACGTCCAGGCCGCTAGGTATCTCAAGTCCGTGCCAATATCCTTCTTCAACACTGGTCTTTATCGCGAGAGATTCGATATATGAGTTAATTACCTGCCTATCACTATCCGACACAAACTCTTCATTCCTGATATCTCGCCAAGCCAATACCATGTCATGAAGCAAGTTCTTTGTGTCCAAAGCAGCGCCCGGGTCATAGGGGAAATCAGCCGACATCATTCCGTTACCTTCAGCCCAAGCTAAAAGGCTTCTTAGAATCATTCCACCAGCATGCTCATAGTCAAGGTAGTGATGGTACAACCTCCCATACAGCGAAGTAGCTTGCATATCGAAAACTGGCTGCTTGTTCTCCGAGTAATTGATTCCCGAAATCGGGACAGATGTGTAATTAGCATAGGATCCCAAAGCCAAGTGAACATCCTTGGCACACAGAGTCTCTAAAGCGTTTTGATCCAATAATTGCAGCTCAAGTTTTCGGACTTCTGGGTCTACGTAGATCACATCGCCATTGACGGTATAGTCTGCTAGTTCTCCATACCCATAGGACTCAAAGTCAACCAGCTCACATGTGAAGTCTGCCGAAAAATTCGGCTCCGTAAAGGTACAAACAGTGATTTGTCCAGCAGGCGGATAGAAAAGGTTGCCGTAAGATGTCTCGAAGTTTTCAATATTTGAAAACATACCCGAGCCTTCTGAATTGTATGGCTCGACGCCAACATAGAAAGCCGCCTGATCTTGATAGATCAAACCTGAGATTTCCGTGGCTTTACCCATGTGAAGCAACTCGACAGGTTCCCCTGCGGGGTAAGGCGCATAGTAAAGGTTATAGCCGGTGCTATTTGGAGATTCATTCCAGGATATTTTTATTTTGGGCCCTTCGACCATAACCTGCAGTTCTGGAGCCTCCGGAACTGCGGACACTGCATAGGCTATGTGGCTCGCGACGAAGAGCACTGTGAGGAGATTTCTAAGCATGGCCCAGCTCCATTTTCTGTTCTTGTTCTGATCTGACTCCAACCTTAGCAAATTTTTCAGCATGGGCCAGAGCACTATTCTTACCTGAAAGCAGGGTTTTTATTCGGCATTGATGAAAAAGCCCGATAGCATTCCAGAATAATGCTTTGCGCGCCTGCATAGAGTGCCATGATCCATTGTTGGGAAACGCACAACCCATCAACTTGTGGAAAGCGCACTAAACTTGTTGCGTTGCGGCTATTTCCACTCGATGGAGCAACTTGCACGATCCGGCAGAAGAGCATTGCTAGAGTCGCCTAATTGTTGGCACGGAAGACGATTGCGACAGGAATCGCGAATGGATTTTCAGAGCTCGAACAACGGCGAATCAAGCAACTATCTCTGGCTGTCGGTAGATCGAGACTTCCCTATACAGCACTCCTCTTAGCGCCGTTCTGTTACCTGTCCTATCATTCCCGTATTGAACGCTTCTTTCTATCGCCGCGCAGGATCAAGGCTGCGAGTCTTGCTCTGTCACCGCAGGTATCAAGTCAGACTGGGATACGCCAAGCAGTAGCAGGAGCGAGCTGGCGACGTAGATCGATGAGTAAGTACCGACCACTATGCCCACTGTCATCGCCGTTGCGAACCCCCGTATAGCAGGTCCGCCGAGGAGCAAAAGCACCAGCACGACCATCAACGTGGTACTTGATGTAATCAAGGTCCGGCTCAGGGTCTGATTGATCGAGAGATTGATCAACGCATCGGGTGTCACCTTGCGCAGTCGGCGAAAGTTTTCCCGGATGCGATCCGCAACGATGATAGTATCGTTGAGTGAGTAGCCGATCACGGCCATGATTGCAGCCAACACACTGAAGTCGAATTGCAAACGAAACAGCGAGAAGAAGCCGACGGTCAATACGACATCGTGCGCCAGGGCGACGAGCGCGGCCAAGGCAAACTTGAACTGGAAGCGTATACTTATGTAAGCGGTAACAGCGGCTAGCGCCACCAGAACTCCCATGCCGCTTTTCTCCAGCATGTCGGCGCCCGCGCGGGCACTCACCAGATCAAATCCGAGTACGTCGACTGCGCTCTGCAGTCCGCTCTCCAGCTCAGCTTCAATACTCTCGCTGTTCGCCGAGCTGTCCGGCAAAAGAATACGAATCTCCCGGTCCGAACCAAACGCAGCGGCACGCACATCGCCATAACCTGATTGCTGCAACAGTTCTGTCACGCGTTCAGGCGCAATAGCTTGCTCGAAGCGCACACGGATCGCCTGGCCGGAGCTGAAATCAAGTCCCAGTTGTAGAGACTGCAATGCAAAGGATGCCAGACAGAGCAAGACCAGCGCGCCGGATAGTGTAATCGCGATCAGGCGCTTCCCCATGAAGTCGATACGTGACTCGTCATGTTGCGAGGCCGGAAAGTCCAGATGAGCCTGGTTCATTGAAGTGCGTCCAATTTGATTGTGGGGGTGCTGAATTGGTGGTGATGTGACAGTGAAGTAGTGGCGGTAAAGTAGTGGCGATGCCGTGCTGATGCAGCGGCGAAAAGTCCCCGGCTCTCTCGAGCCGGGGCAAATACCAGAGAAGTATTAACGAAGTTCTTGCAGACGGGCTCTGGTCACTTCATCAGCCGAGGACTGGAAGTTCACCAGAATCTCTGCCAGTTCACGAGCAGTCGCATCGGCCGCATTATTGCTGGCGATATTGTTCAGTACGTCGCGTGAGGTGCTGTTGACGCTGTGTTGCAGGTCATGAACTGCTCTGGCGATCACTTTGTAATCCGGGCTGGTAGCCGCATCATTCTCAATCGCCATCAGTTGCTGTTTTGCATCCTCTGTTGGTGATTGATTCAGATCAGCCAGAATCCCTGCGATGGTACGAGCCGATGCAGGATCATCAGCAGAAACAAACGGGCTGATCAAGGAAAGAGTAAGAACCAATAAAGTATTTCTTGTAAGAGATGTAATACGCATATGCGCCTCCTAGGCACGAACGAGCAAGGTCAATAGTGCTCGTGCGGCGCATTATACGGCCGCGCCCTGGCGCGCAATAGTGGGGTACAAAATTCCAATTTTTTGATTACGCCTAACATTTATTAGCGGGTGGTCTGGAGCTGGCAGATTTCGTGGCACGGCGAGGCACGGTCTTTTCACCGCCATTTCGGCGGGATACAAACTGCGAAAAATCTGGATGAGACGAATGTAAATTGCGCCAAGTTGAAAACCACGGTCAGGCGCTCTCACGAAGCGTTCAGCCAGTCGTGTAAAGACCTCTACAAGGTGGAAGTGCACTCCTCGAGGGCAGCACTGATTGACTGTAGGAAAAGCAGTGATCGATGGGTCAAGAACCGCAGAGGGCGTCCTTGCTGGGACAGGTGGAGCAACTCAGAAACGCATCTGATAGTTGAAGGTGTAACGCACTCTCTCCGTCGCCACTCTTCGGCCATTGATAGTACGCGGTACAAATTCGAATTTCGCCAGTGCCGCCTCAGAGGTTTCGAGAAACCAGTCCGAATGGGATGTCCGCAGCAGCTTGAGACTTTGCATATCCACCTTGCCTGCCGCATTGACCGCGAACTCGTACTGCGCAAAGCCGCTGATCCTGCGATCGAATGCCCCGGCCGGGTACTCCGGCGGATAGAACCTCAGCAAGCGCACATCTTCTGATCGCAAGGTCTGTTCGTCGCCTGCCGCAACAATATGGCAATTCCCAAGAACTGCTGCGCTGAGCAGCAGGATCAGAACCGGCTTGACGCCATTCTGTGAGTTCCGCTTCATGGTCAGACTTGGCATCGAGTTCAGTACGTGATCGATACGCTTGGAGAGCTGGCCCTGGCCGGCCATGGCTTTTTGAAAAACTGGAGCGACTCGTCTCTTCGACCTGCCGCGTGCAATCTCCAAAAGCTGCGTCGCGAAGCCGAGCTTGTCACTCTTGCTACGCAAGACATCATCGTCACAGGCATACTCGGATTCGAGATCGAGTCGCCGCAATGCGTACCAGACGAAAGGGTTAAACCAGTTCAGCGCTGCCAGAGTATGCGCCACGATGAAGAGAAGCGTATCGCGCCGCTTGATATGACTGAGTTCATGCAGCAGGACATTGCGCAGCAAGTCTTCAGTAGCAAAGTATCCCCGGTCAGGTACGACGACGACCGGTTTCCAAACGCCAAAGGTGAGCGGAGAATTGATCGCTCCGTTGACGCCGAGTTGCACGTGCAATCCCAAACCCTGTACTTTGCAGAGTTCGGCCAATATCGCTTGTACCTTGGCAGGCACCCGATAGTCTGTTGTGCTACGTAAACGCCTGACCTGCCAAAACGACACAGCGAGGCGCGCCATATGCAGCCCCAGTACACACAGGTACAACGCCAACATCACCGACCACCAGGAAATACTCTGCGCTTCTGCGATGCCGGATTCAATCGTGGTTTTTTCAGGAAGAATGACGAGCCACAAGGTTTTGTTCGCCTGAGCTACCAAGCCGGAACCTTGCGCAGCTATCACGATCGACGAGAGTGGCAGAATCGCTAACACGACCAGCGTTGCTATCCAGAGCAATCGCTTCTGTGCGCTGGCCAGAAAGGGTGACGCGTCCCAGTCGAGATAGCGCGCTATACACAGAAGCAGCGCCGCCTTAAGATAAAAATCTCCAATCACTACGAGCCACTGCGGCTCCACCTGCAACAGGGTCAATACGTTGATCATGCTGTCGGGTAATGATTGCATCACTGGCCCAATCTATTGTTCTTTTTTTGACTTTAACAGGGCTTCGATCTCGGCGATCTCGTCCGCTGGTATTTTGCCCTTCTTCATTTCCAACAATGAACGCACGGCCAGCGTAGGCGATTGATCGAAGAATGTTGAAACAACGCGTTCCAACGCCTGCCGTGACGCCTTTTTCTTTTCGACCGCCGGAAAATAAATGTACTTCATTCCAGCAGGCTTTTTAATCAGCACACCTTTATTGACCAGGATGCCCAGCAAGGTGCGGATGGTCGACTCGCTCGACCCGTCCGCCAGGTCGGCGAGCACGTCTTTTACCGTCGCCCCCTCCCGTTGATAGATGATGTCCAGTATCTGCCGTTCGCGTCGGCTGACATCGCTATTGCTGGCCACTTGCTGCCTCCTGTTCCCATCAATCTGCCTCGCCATTACAGACGATGCAAAGATTGAATTCTGCTGCATCTGGCTTGACAGACAGAATTCGATCGTTAAATATTTAGCGAATCGCTAATTTATTAGCGGTAAGTTACACCCGTGTTGTCAGGATTGCAATCGTTTGGTTTGAATTCTGGAACAGACTCGTACCGGAGCAAGGAGTGAGCGTATGCGTATTGCTGGTCTACCGAAAAGCGACTCAGGCTCACTGAAGCCGGCGAGCTCGGAACGCTGGACAGGGAAACTCGTAGAAGCTGAAATTCAACCGCTGCATCGGGAGCAGGACGATGCATTGAGCCTGCTACTGGACGATGACACGCTTAAAGACCTCGAAGTGCTGACAACAGAAGGCGCCGCGAAGAGCCTCTTCGACCTGTGCAACTTCACTCGCACGCGCGGCGGTAGTCAGTTGCTCAAACAGCGCCTGTGCAAACCCTGGTCGGATCCGAGCCGTATTGCGGAATCTCAGGCGGCATTGAAATTTATCACCCAACACCGAGCGGCATTCGACAAACTCCCCTCTTACATCACCACTTCGGTCGAAAAGTATCAACGTGAAACCATTATGCTGGTGACTCAGGCCAACAGTCTCGAATTTGCATTGGGCGCGTTTGCTTTGCGCTCACAACACGAACGCCACTACCGCGCCATACTGCGTGATGTACAAGTCGCCTGTACGGTGATTCGTGAGCTGCGTGTGTTCGTCGCACAAACAGAACTCGCCTCAGTGGCGGGCGAACTAGCGCCCCTGCTTGCTGAGATGCGCGAGCTGCTCAATCGCGAATGGATCAGCAGGATCCCTGAACGCCAACTCGACAATGTGTGGTTCTGGACAACGCTGCGCATCGATCAAATCCTCCGTCTGCATGAAAAGAATACAGTTCTTCGTCTGCTCCAACTCGTCTATGAAATCGATGCGCTGGTTTCCATGGCAGATGCAACAAGGCACCTGCGACTGACCTATCCCTCTCTGCTGGACGGTCCGGTTCGTGTGCATGCCGAAGGCCTGACGCATCCGCAAATCGACAATGCGGTTGGGAATCCAGTTGCGCTGGATCAGGACAGTCGTGTGCTGTTTCTCACCGGGCCCAACATGGCCGGCAAGACTACCTATTTGCGAGCCTTTGCGACTGCACTCTATCTCGCGCACCTCGGCATGGGTGTTCCGGCCAGCAGTTTCTCCTTCGTGCCAATACAGAGGCTGTTCAGCTCGATCGAACTCAGCGACGACCTGCATGCGGGCATTAGCTACTTTCGCGCGGAAGCACTGCGCATGAAGGCGATCGCCGCAGCGATTGCTGAAGGACATCGGGTCGTGGCAGTCATGGATGAGCCCTTCAAGGGCACCAATGTTCGGGATGCATTCGACGTCTCGCTCGAGGTATTGAAGCGCATTGCCGTGAAGAGCGACTGCCTGTTTATGTTCTCATCGCATCTGATTGAACTCGAAGAGCACTTCGACGCGCGCCACCAGATAAGCAATTTCCATTTCGAAGCACAGGAAAACCAGGGCACGCTAGCCTTCGATTTTCTGCTCCGCCCGGGAGTATCTGCCCAGCGCCTTGGCGTGCGTGTGTTACAGGAAGAAGGTGTTTTTCAGTTGCTGGACGGTGAGCAGGTTTGCGCGTGAAGCGAGTGCGCTTGCTTTACTTCCAATTCTATCTGGAAAATTCCAGTCACGAAGCGAACTAAGACGAGCAGTAAAGTCCGATGTTGTGCGCCTGAGTTAGCCTTGGAGAGGACTGTTGTTGTTCAGATTTCTATCGTCTCTCGGGCCATTATTGCTGATTGGCTGCTCAGCACAGCCTGCAGTACATATTTTTTCATTGGGAGTTAAAGCAGAAGATGTAGAGGCCCTGAGCTCGCAACTCAAGGAAGCTGGTTTCGATGCCAGGCCGAATTCACTGCCCGTGCCGACAAGCCTGATTGAGCACACCATAGTGCTTCCAGCTATCGTTCAGGATTTCGCCACTATTGAATTGATAGAGTCCACTCTGGAGTCTGCCGGGTATCCAGATCCCCGGCTCATAGTAGAATCAGAATCTAATCACTACTACTCCACTGACAATATCGGGGTTTATTTGATTAATCCTGATTTTGAGGGCACTGCGGCTGACCTTATTGCAGCCCCTTATGCATTAGGTGATGAGGAATCCAATCCTCTTAGCTATAACTATTTCAGCGAATGTCCAGAAGGCTCCGAGGCCCAGTCAGAACTAAACCTCTTTCCCTCCGGTGTAGCGATACTCGAAGAATTCGTTTGGAACGAAACAACAAATACTGAGGAAAGCATGATCCATGATGGAGAATGGGTTGCAGACGCATCAACAGTCGAAATATCCCTTTTTGGAGAAGGTCAGCTTTTGTATTCGATCACGCAGCACGAAGGGGCTGATTTTTTCGGCCCATATAAAGCGCTAACGCTGGTTCATGAACAATCAACAATGAATATCGAAGCCTGCAACTACACGTATCGGGATCATCTCGAAAACTAAAAACAGTGGAATGCGTGCAAGCGGCGCACGACAACTATTGCAATCAAGGACTCGGCTCATGCCGAGATCACCAACACGCTAGACAAGCAGGCTCTCTGCTGGGCAGAGGTGTTCCAGGCAATGGTTAAGTGCGGCCGCTAGTGACTCACTCAGAGTCTGCCTGATCGGTTTCCTGTATCCAGAGTGCGAAGCGCTCGAACAGGCAGTCGGCAATCTTTACGATGTCACCCCCGTTGGCCACGGCACAGTTCGTGAACTCTGCTTCGGATACAGCGAGGTTGTAGCGTTGGGCGAGCGCGTAATTGCAGGCATGGATAGTGATGTAGTCGGTCTCCTGCCAGTTGCGCGTACACCAGTCATTGATGAGCGCTCCTGACATGGAGAGATTGTAGTCTTCGCCATTGGGTTCCTGGGCAAATGAGAGCGACGCGACAAGGCTAAAACTGACAAAGACGATGCGACTGTCGAGAGTCATGGCAGCAATGAGTTCCTGTAAATGCAATTTAAGCCGGGAGCTTACCACCAATCACTGTCTTGCAGACAGGCAGTCATTTCCCTCCCATTGCTGCTGCACACCTCACTTTGCAATCGACTATTGGATTGTGCCTACTGGGCAGGACGAATCTGAATGACCGCGCCATTCTCTTCTTCGGTGAGAAGATAGATTTCACCGTCCGGCCCCTGGGCCACATCCCTGACTCGCTGATGGAGTTCGGTGACCAGAGTCTCCCGCTGCAGTTCCCACATCTGCTCGTTAAAAACCACGCGTTCGAGTCCGCCGGTACCAGGCAGTCGTCCACGCTGGATGCTGCCGGCAAACAGATTACCCTGCCACTGCGGGAACGCCTCGCCGGTATAGAACAACAACCCGGAAGGCACGATGCCCGGTTGCCAGATGAGGAGTGATGGTTCGATGCCTTCGCGATTAGGATGGGCCATAGGCTCGCCATCGTTATAGCTGCCATAGCCATACAGCGGCCAGCCGTAGTTCGCACCGGGTTTGATAATGTTCAGGCTGTCACCACCCAGGGGCCCCAACTCGGCATGAAACAACTGCCCGGTTTCGGGATGAATCGCGAGGCCGTATTGGTCGCGATGACCGTAGGAGTAGATTTCGGGACGCACGTCGCTCCTGCCCACGAAGGGATTGTCAGCCGGCACACTGCCGTCCGGATTGAGACGCAACACTTTGCCTTCGAGGCGGGTCAGGTCCTGAGCCAGAGGCAAGCGATCCATCGCGCCACCGACAGTAATAAACAGTGTGCCGTCAGGGGCAAAGATCAGGCGCGAACCGCCGGATATCGTCATGGGGGTGCCGACAAACAGTTCCTGGACATCCTGCAGACCGGCACCCCCATCGAATGTGGCTCGGCCTAGCGCGATAGCGTATTCGCGCTCGCCCAAGGCCTTGTGATAGGTGAAGAACAGTAGCCGGTTGTCCACAAAGTCCGGATGGGCTTCGACATCCAGCAAGCCCGAATGAAAGCCGGTGCGAATCGCCGGCAATCCGGTCAACGGGGCGGGGTCGAGTTGCCCATCACGAATGATGCGCAGGGCTGGCGTGTAGCGCTCAGTCACCAGCATGTCGCCGCCGGGCAGCACGTGTAGGCTGAACGGTCGAGGGATGCCACTGGCGAGTACGGACACTTCGATACTGGCATTAAAGGTGTCGAGAGACAGTGGCTGTGTCGGCAAGGGATACGGCGCAGGCCTTTCCTGCGCGAAGGCTGGTTGCAAGATTAGCGTTAGCAGACCGGGCAGGAGGAAGCGTAGGAGAAAGTGCAGGCGGAAGGGTGGAAAGAAGCGTAGCGATTTCGCCAACTGCTTCAGTGTCGTGTCGAACTCCTTGATCATGGCCGGGCTCCCTGTGGAACAACTACGCTATTGGGTATAAACTCATCGGCGAGTTTATCAGCATATACTATGGCCATTTTCTGGTTTCGGGTCATTATCTTGCACTATCGGGTCATTCATCCTGCAAACGCCCTATTCCCCTGAGCTCCCTATGATTGCGAATTTCACAGCCACACTGGACAGCGCCACGCGCCCGCACACACACAATGTACATGAGTTTATCGTCGGGATGTCTGGCGAGGCGCTGGTTCGGGTGGGAGATCGGCGCTATCCAATCAACAGCCGCAGCTCCATTCTGATACCGGCGGGCATCACGCATCACTATGAAGCGGGAGATGAGACACAGGCGGCTATCGCATTCACCTGCTTCGACAATGAAGCACTCAAAGCCATGACCACGCCGACTCTGATCGCCGGCCTGCGCCGCGCACTGGATTCAGGAGTATCAGCGAGCAGCCTGAGTCGTGAGACCGGCGAGGAGAATGCAACACTGGTCGGCATTCTTAAAAGCGCATTGGCTGACAACAATTCTTTCTCTCAAGAAAAGGCGGAGAATCTGCTCAGTACATTGTTGGCCAACCATCTGCTCGCAGCGGGTTCCAGCAACAAGCTGCCGCATCCGGCAAGGCTGGAGAACCTGAAACGGCTCGTTCAGCAGATCGATCACAACGTGTCCGAAGAGCTCTCTATCGACGCCGCGGCGCAGCGCTGCTGCATGTCCCGCTCTGTGTTCACCCGGGCTTTCAAGAGCTATACCAGCCTGAGTTTCAACAACTACCTGACTCGCGCTCGACTCAGACATGCAGCACAACTACTGCTGAGAGACGCACTGGCGATAGATGATGTCGCCAACCGCAGCGGCTACAGAAACCTCGGCCATTTCTACAGACAGTTCCAAACACAGTTCGGCATGACGCCAAAGGAATATCGAAGAGTCGCCATCGATATGCAGTCACCAGGCACGCGCGAACAAAACACAGCCGCCCAGCCAACAAGATCGTGAAAACAGATGAGTTGGCCTCCACAAACTAGGGGACACTCATTACTTAACAACTTAGCACTTCATACAAACCAGGGGACACTCATTACTTAGTAACTTAGTGCCTCAACTGACCTTGCATACCTACCTGAACCTTGGCATTCCGCTCAACTAAGTTACTAAGTAATGAGTGTCCCTCTTTTTCTATCTCTCTTTTCCTCTCCCTTTCTTTCTATCCCTTTCTTTCTATCCCACTTTTTCACGCCCCTCGTTTTGAGAGGCCGCTGCTCTGTGAGCCACCTCGCGTACTAACACAAATTGCGGTCGCTTAGCCCGCCAGATCGCGACGAGTGGCGAGCTTAAGTTGTTAAGTAATGAGTGTCCCCTAGTTTGGGGTGCCCCTGCTTTTGATAGCCCCCTATCTTCGATGCTTCTGCTGCGGTCGCCGGAGCGTGTGCCACTTAACACTTTCACGAATATCAGGGGAGAAAAGCACTTCATGCAGTGAGAAACGTGAGCCTCATCACGACCCGGCGACTTTCTGCTCGTTAACCTCTCCGACATGGAACCAAATTGCACTCTCTGTCGTGATTACACGCAGAGCAAACGCATCTCAGGGGAGGCCTCGTGAACAACGTATTTCGGTTGTTCTCATCCAAAGCTCAGGACAAGGAAACATTTGTGGTACTACTGCGCCCTCACATTGAGGTCATGTACCGCATGGCTTATCGCTGGACGCGCGACGAGCATACCGCCGAAGACCTGCTGCAGGAGTGCCTGATAAAATTGGCTGGTCGTGTTGATGAGTTGCAAGCCATCAACAATCTACGCCCCTGGCTCATCAAAGTACTGTATCGGGGTTTTGTGGATGACTACCGCAGCCGCGCCCGTAAACCTGTAGTTCTGCAGAGCGAACTTGACCGACAGGCCAATGAGGGACACCCGGAACTCCGTCTCGTCGGCAACACCGCCGCCGCTACTCCCGCCATGGATCGACAGATCTTTCTGCAAGATGCCGTCCAGCACGCACTCGATAGCCTTCCTGAGATTCAACAACAGGTTGTATTGCTGCACGACCTGGAAGGATATACCGCGACAGAAGTCGCCGACATTCTGGCGCTTCCCGAAGGTACCGTGAAGAGCCGCCTGCATCGAGCGAGAGCCGAACTCAAAAAAATTCTCGGGGATGGAACCTTTTAGAAATCGTTGTCGTGTTAGAGGGCAAGGAGCAAAAACCATGCAATGCGAAACCAGCAAACAACAGATTGATCTCGCCGAAGGCAAGCAAGGTAATTACACGCCAGCCTTACGCAATCATCTGTCTGTCTGTGAAGAGTGTAGTGAATACGCAGAGCGGCAGATCATGGCGAGCTTACTCGCCAGCCTGCCCATCCCTGCTATTAGCGAGGGCTTTGCAGACAGCATGCTGGAACGCGCATGGGCCGACAAGGAAGTCGGAAATCCCAAGAGTCACGGAAGAACAGCGGGCGCATTGGCAATAGCCGCGTGCCTGATGTTGGCGGTAGGACTTGTTTGGCAAGCCCCACCGTCGGGAAGGGATTCCCTGACTGGCAATCAATCACCCAACATCGTCAGTGCGGCACCCCGAATATTGCGCTCTGTCGACCTGTTGATGGTGAGTAACGAGGCATTGCCCAATGCCAGGATTACCCTGCGTATGGATGGAGAAATTGGCCTGGCCGGCTACCTCGATCGTCGGGAATTCTCCTGGGCAGCGCCTCTGATTGCCGGAAATAACCAATTGACTCTGCCGATTGAGCTCCAGGGAAGCAACAACGCCAGCATCGTAGTCCGGATCGACTCCGAGGGTGCGAGCAAGGAAATGGTGTTGAGCGTAGAAGCGACAGAACCACAACGCGCCGCGTTGATGTTCATCTAGTTGGATACATTACAGGAGGTAATCCACATGACGAAATCACTCTTATGTATGCCCTCGGCACCCCCGAGGCACACTCCCCGCAAACTTACCGCGCTGGCTTTCGCCATCGGCGCACTGCTGACCGGCACGGTTCAGGCACAGAGCACATGCGGCGGTTCCCAAACCGTTACCAATGTTCAAGCTGATGCCAAAACCGATGTAAAGGCCAACGCGCAAGTCAACTGGAATACCGTGGTTGATGCGACACAAGCCGCTGCCACGTCGACTACTGATGCGGCGATTGAAACAGCAGCTGATGCCTATGTGAGCGCAGAAGGATCTGCCGAAGCAATGGCCGATCTGTTGCTGACTGCTGCCGCGAGCGCCGACCTCGAAGGACAGGTTGAGCAATACACTGAATTCGAAGGCATCGTAGAAACAGGCGATGGCATTGCCATTGATCTTGAATCAATGACCGATACCTCAAGCGCTGTGGAAGCGACCCTTCCTGAAGCGACTATCAGTGCTGCCCTGGCACTTGCCATTGAAAGTGCCACCGACATTAGCGCAGAAGCCGCCGCAAATACCGAAGCAACAGTCGCTACTGCCAGTGAGGCAACCGTGCAATTGATTGCTGAGAGCCAGAGCGCAGCCGAAGTCGACTTTTCTGCTGCTGCCGATGCCGAGTTTGGCAGCTCAGTGTCTGAGGACCTTTCTGCGTCCGTAGACACGAGCGCAGAAGAGGCGATCGAAACCAGTGAGTCGGTGTCTGCCGAAGCACAGGCCGCTGTCGACTACTCCGCATCCGCGGTCGCAGAAACGACTCAGGAAATCGAGTCTGAATCTGCGCAGATCAGTGGCAATGCAATGAGCAGCGTTGAGAGCAGCATCGAAAGCAGCGTCAACTCAGCGTTTGATATTGGACTATAAATTGCGTAACCCGGCATGGCCTCCCCTGGGCCATGCCCTTTTGCAGGGGGTAGACATGAAACATCTCTCGACAACAAAACTGGCACTGACATTTTTCATGACTGGTCTGAGCCAGCACGTCGTTGCTCAATCGTCTCCTGAGCTTGAGATTACCATGCAGGTAATGGAAGCAGGTCAGCACCCCGCCGGCCTGATTCAACGAATTGAATTGCCGCCCCCTGATTTTTTTCTGCAGGAAGAAGTAGCAATTTCCACTGCCGAGGTACTTCAAGACACAGTACTCGTTGAATCCAACGATCTGCAGGAAACTGTCAGTGAGATCGTGGCCGACCAGGTTCGCGATACGATCAGCATCGATGGCACCGTGACGACAGATCCCGATATTTCACTGCCGGAGCAAATCGTCAACGAGCTACCGAACGATATTGTCGACATTCTCGACGATGACTTGCCACTTCAAAACACCCTGGAAGAGACCCTGACAGAACTCAACGATCAGACACCGGATCTGGTTGACGGAATTCTCAGCACGGCGCCTGTATCCGCAGATATCGACAACACTCTTGTGCAGGACATCGACACCTCTCTTATGCAAGACGTGGAAACGAATCTCAACGGCACCACAACCGATATTGTGGACGTATTCAACGACACGAACAGCGACTTGCTAAGTGATGATATTCAGTCACTGGGGAGTGACGTGAATGATTCTGTGAATACGATTCTTGAGACAGTCGACGAAGAAGTCATTCAGTCCACTCAGGATGTCACCGATGAGACCAGTGATACGGTCCAGGAAATCATCGATGGCGCACTCCCGATTAACTAGATGACAAGGACGTGAAAATGAAGCGAGTAGGAATGCAAAAACTGTTAGCTCTCTCGGTGCTGCTTGCGATCAGCCCCTTGAAAGCACAGGACAACCTGAACCAACGAGGAATCTTCGCGTTCAATAATGGTGACTATGAAACGGCGCTGGAGATATTTGAAGAGATTGAAGCGAATGGCAACGCCACGGAATCAACTCAATACAATATCGCCGTCAGCCTCTATCGACTTGGCCGCTATGAAGATTCTCGTCGCCGCTTCGTCGAGCTACAGGACGAGCCACAGTGGCGGGAACTGGTGAACTACAATCTCGGGCTGGTTATGGAGGCGATGGGCGAAGAAGACCGCGCGCTAAGCTATTACCGCTCAGCGGCCGATCAGTCGCAGCATGAGAAAATCCGCTCGCTAGCACGTCTCAAGATCGACAGCCTGAATCAAGACGACACGCGACAACAGACCCCCGTCGCCGGTGTGCAAATTCAAAACGATGTTGCCAAAGACTGGGCAGCACTCGTCAAACTCAGTGGCGGCGTGAATTCGAATGCCACCAGTCTCGCCGATGATCTCATCGATGAGACATCGAACACGGAAGACACCTTTGCCGAAATCTTGCTGTACGGGCACAAATACCTCATCGGCAATCAGCGCGACGGCTTGCGACTCTACGGTCTCGCATTCGATCGTGCCTATGAAGAATTCCGCTATCTCGACAGTCGCATAGCCGGTGTTGGCATGGTCTACGAAAAACCGTTTGCAGGTTTCGATACCGAGATGGGTGTGCGCTACACCCAAACGCGCCTGGTCAGCGAGACAGTAGCGAATCAGTTGCAGCTCAATCTCGGCATTAGCAAGCGCTTGTCTGTAGGGACGTTTTCACTCGACTACTTCGCCTCAGACTTTGACGCCGGCAAATCGTTTCAACAGATCGACGGCACGCAGCAACGGATCGAAGTCGACTGGTCCAAACGCTGGAACGACGTCAATTTCAGATTGCGCTATCGCCACGAAACCAATGACCGCGAAGACCTGAGCCGAGGCGCTGCCTTTGCGAGCTACTCGCCCGACAGAGATAGCCTGCGCGGAGAATTCCGCTGGCAGATCAGCAACCGCGTCTCAAGCAAGCTGTATTACGAAATCACGGACAGCGACTACCAGCAAACCAACACACTACGCGACAGCGACGGCACCGTCCGCTCGCAGATTCGCGAGAACGAGAAACAGCAAGCTGGAGTCACCTTCAACTATCAGATTAATTCCCACTGGCGACTGAGCGCAGACGTCAGACACACTGACGCCGACGACAACTACAAACTGTACAGCTACGACCAAAAAGTCGCGGCAATAGGCATAGAGTGGCAACCCTAAAACAGGGGACACTCATTACTTAACAACTTAGCAACAATTTAGGGGGACACTCACAACAATTTAGGGGACACTCATTACTTAACAACTTAGCGCTTCATGCGGTCCTGGATACCTGGCTAATCCTCGACGCTCCTATCGACCAAGTGACCTGGTTCTAAGTGTCCCCATTTCGTTTGAAACCCTCCGTAGCATTGTGCGCAAAATTTGCAGCAGTCTGCATCCTTTCTCGTCCACCTTGAACATGCTGCCACTAAGTTGTTAAGTAATGAGTGTCCCCTACTTTCTACCCAAGTTCTGAGTGCTCCTATTTCGTTTGAAAACTCCCGCAGCATTGTGCGTACAACCTGCAGCACTCGACATCCTAGTCTGCTCACTCAGAGCATGCCGCCACTAAGTTGTTAAGTAATGAGTGTCCCCTACTTTTTGTTCTGGTTCTTTTGTTGCAGTGGTCGGACGTTTTTTTCGAACGGTACGCGCCGTCTTTTGAATGCTGAGCCTTCGATGAACTCTGGTTTGCTGATGCGGTCCATGCGGAAATGCCGAAAATCTTCGCGCTCCGGGTCCCAGGCAACCAGATACCATAGCGGGGGCAGAATCAGCATGGCCTGTGGTTCCACACATCGCTCGCTCGATCTTCCCTGCACATCTGTGTACCGGAAGCGTAAGAGCAATCGCTCAAGAAAAGCGGTTTCAAACGTAGGCAATAGATCAGGATCGATCTCCCCTCTATTCGAGAGATCTACCTGCGGCGCCAATTCTCCAATGTAGAGGCAATCCAGAAAACGGCGCAAATCTTTCACTCTGTCCGCCGGAAGAGCTTTCTCGATTTTGGCGAGTCCCGCATCTGCCAGTCCTGCAAAGGGCAGGTAGCCGGCGGCACGCATTGACGCCACACTGATAAGCAACGCAAAAACTTCAGTGACTGACAGTCGGGTAGTTGTTTGCAGTGAATGCGGGTCGAGCTGCAGTCCGCCCCCGCGCCCTGGCTCGGAACTAATCACAAATCCTTCATCGCGCAGCGCGCTGATGTCTCGCAACACGGTGCGTCGGGACGCGCCAACTTCTTCCGCGAGTTCTTCAATCGTCGAGGTTCCCTTGCGGCGAAGGCTGCGCACAATTGCGTCTTGTCGGAGGCGAATATTCATATCTCAAGCCTAGCAATCATTAGTGCCATATTTTGGCACTATTTGTTTTTAGTCTATCGCCTGGCACTTGGCAAGGGGAATTCTGCAATGCGCTGCGCTTACCAGAAAACATGTAATGGCGCCCGCGTCGTCCCGCTGATCCTGTGCTGCTTGACCACCACTAAATAGTCAAAAGGAACCACTATGTTTGATGCTGAGCAATTCCCCAAGCCCACTCTTATTGCCATCAATGGCGTTTCGCTCGAGGTGTTTGAAGCGGGGACGCAACATCGGGGCAACCCTATTGTGCTTTGTCATGGTTGGCCGGAGTGCGCATTTTCCTGGCGCCATCAGGTTCCCGCACTGGCAGCAGCTGGCTACCACGTGATCGCTCCCAATCAGCGCGGATATGGAAATTCATCACGCCCTGAAGAAGTCACTGCATACGATATCGAAAATCTCACCGGTGATCTTGTCGCTCTCCTCGATCACTACGGCTATGAGGATGCCATCTTCGTAGGCCATGACTGGGGCGCAGCGGTCGTTTGGGGGTTGGCACTCTTGCATCCTGCCCGGGTCAGCAAGCTGATCAATCTGGCCCTGCCTTATCAGGAACGTGGCGAAATTCCGTGGCTCCAGTTCATGGAACAGATACTGGGGAGTGATTACTACTTCGTGCACTTCAATCAACAAGCAGGCGTCGCTGACGCAATACTTGAAGAGAATACAATGCCGTTTCTCCGTAATATCTTCCGCAAGAATGTACCACCTGCCCCGCCCGAGCCCGGCATGATGATGATCAATCTTGCCACATCAGACACGGTTCAAGGCGAACCGCTAATGAGCGACAGCGAACTTGCGGTCTATGTGTCCACATTTCAAACCAGCGGCTTCACGAGCAGTATCAATTGGTATCGCAATCTGGATCGGAACTGGCATCTACTCGCGGAAGCCAATCCTATCATCAAGAAACCAGCTCTTATGATCTATGGCGATCGCGATTTGATTCCTCAGTCTCCAAACCTCTCAGATTTTGTTCCTGATGTAGAGGTAGCAAGCCTGGACTGTGGCCACTGTATCCAGCAAGAACTCCCTGATGAGACCAACCAGCTAATTCTGAATTGGCTGGAGAGGCAAACAGTGTAGTCGCCCGGGTAGTCGATCCAATTCTCGCCTGTGCCTGAAACAGTATTCAGCACTTCACACTAAACTGGAGAGTTACATGGCCGATGCAATTTTCTTCGCAAGCCAGGATGAGTTCGGCACTTGGCTGGCGCAGAACCGGGACGCGAATGAGGTTTGGGTGGGCTATTTCAAGAAAGCTACCGGTCGCAAGAGCCTCACCTGGTCCAACTCTGTCGATGTTGCGCTCTGCCATGGATGGATCGACGGCCTGCGTAAATCGATCAATGAGCACAGTTACAGAATCCGCTTTACGCCACGCAAGCCCGACAGCAGATGGAGCGTCATCAATGTTCGGAAAGCAGCGTCACTGATTCAGCAGGGCAAGATGCAAGCCGCCGGGCTGAAGTTATACAACGAGAGGAAAGCAGGGCAAGGCTATTCCAGCAGAGACAGGCTCGTCCCACTTGCTCCTCAGTTTCTGAACCAACTAAGGTCAAACAGGACGGCCTGGCAATTCTTTACCACTCTCGCACCCTCCTACAAGCGCGATTCGATCTGGTGGGTTATGAGCGCGAAGAAGATAGCTACACAGCAAAAAAGACTTGGCATACTGATCTCGTCGTCAGCTGCGCGAGAGAAAATACCAGGCTTGCGCCGCTAATATCCACCCCGTCCAAGGGACACTTTCATTTAGAGGGAGCTCACAACTAGGGGACACTCATTACTTAGTAACTTAAGCGGCTCAATTTGCTGCAAGCATTCGAGAGATGCAGTCAGGGGACACTAAGAACTTAGTAACTTAACCGATCGACACTAGCGACAAAGCTGTAGCTGCGCACTTAAGTTACTAAGTTCTTAGTGTCCCCTACTTTTAGCTGCGCGCTAAGTTACTAAGTAATGAGTGTCCCCTGTTTTAGTTGTTGAGTTGGTGGAGCATCGCGCCGGGGGTTTGGCCGAAGGCGCGTTTGAATGCGGTGACGAAGTTTGCGGTGTGGTTGTAGCCAGCCTGCAGCGCAGCTTCTTCTATGCTTGTTTCTTCATTTAGCAGGCGCAATCTGGCTTGTTCGAGTCGCTTCTGACGCAAGTAGTTCACTACCGTGATGCCATAGCTCGCTTTGAAGCGTCGTTGCAGGGTACTTACGCTCATGTTGAGGCGCGCAGCGATCTCACTGAGTTCCGTGTGTTCGTGGAGCAGCTCATCAACTCTGCTCTTGATCGAATTCGCAGCTTTGGGTGCGCCGTGCGCGGCAGATTTTGCCTTGGGTTTGAGCGACTGGGTCAGCGCGAGATTGCGTGTCGCGTCCGATGCTTTCCGGCTGAACCGATCAAGATCAGCCAGCAGCAAAGACACTATGCGCAGCACCGTACTCTCAAGCTCCAACTCTTGCACAAGTTTGTTCGCATCGGCTGAAGATTCCAGTTTTTTCAGAAGTGTCGCGACTTCAGCGGTGACTTCCCACTCCGTAATCTTGAATGCGTCTTTGAACAACGTGCTGATCAGCGCCTGATCTGCGGTGCTGCCAATTCGCTCTTCGAGCCACCGCTTCTCAATTGACAGATTGATCTTGTGTACAAAGGCGCCCTTGCGAATCTTGCGCGTGAAAAGCGTGGGCCTGTTGGTGGCAATGGTCTGACAACGCAATGCGCCGTCTTGTTGTGCTCTGAAGCACTGGGTTTGGCCATTCACGGCAAACTCCATCGCGCCTTCGAACATGAACATAAAGGAGAGACTCGCCGGGCGCTCAAAGGTACTGCTGCCATTCTGCAGTTCCCAGATTCGTGTGGCATGTAGCCACACGCCGGCCACCTGTTTCGACCGACTGAACTCTCCCCGCATCAAACTTCGTCCAGGAATATCCTGCTTGATGATGTGCATGCCGCCAGGCTCATTGGTTAGCGCAAACAGGCGGTTCTTGTCGATCTGATGCTCTTGTTTCAAAGCTCGATTCTCTGGAATTGATCAGCAACTGCTGGCCCGATGGACCACTTTTGGCGATCTGACAAAGAAAATTGACGATTTACCATTAGTTGCCCCTCACATTCGGGACGGCAAAAACATATCATAAATGAGAATAATTTGCATTCGCATACCAATTTCCAGCGAGTGCCAGTAATCTCAGAGGTAAACATGACATCACGATATTCTGATCTGGCCAGAGCCGTTGCGCTGGCCACCGCATCGCTGGCGGCGTCCCAGGGGGCAATGGCCCAGGAAGAACGCATCGAACAATTGACCATCTGGGGCACCGAGGTGCGCGCCTCCTCTGTCAACCTCGAAGCAGAGAGCATGGCGATTCGCCAGGCAGACCATGTTTCCGATCTTCTGCACACTATTCCCGGCGTGGACGTCGGCGGCGCTCACTCGCTGAACCAGCGCATCACCATCCGCAGCATGGATGACAAGGACCTGCGCATCAGCATCGACGGCGCCAACCAGAACACCTACATGTACCACCACATGGGCAATCTGCAGATCCACGCCGACATCCTGCAATCTGTAGACGTCGAGATCGGCACCAACTCTGTCGTCAATGGCGGTCTCGGTGGTCAGGTGCGCTTCGAGACCAAAAGAGCGAGCCAATTGCTGCAGGATGGCCAGCAATTCGGTTTCCGGCTGCAGGGCTCGGCTGGCACCAACTCCGGTGAAAGCATCGCACTAACAGGCTATGGCCAACTGAGCGACAACGTTGATGCATTGCTCTACTACAACACGCTGGATCGCACGAACTACGAAGTCGGTGGCGGTGAAATCAAGGACGCTGCCGGCGTGGTTATTCCCGGCACCGACGGCGATGTCCGCGGCCTGGAAGGTGATCTGTCCGATCTGCTCGTCAAGTTTGGCTGGGACCTCGCCGACGATCAGCGCCTTGAATTCGGCTTCGAGACCTACAACGACGAAGGTGACTACAGCTATCGCCCGGACATGGGATTGGCGACAGACCTCGCCATTACCAACTCACTGGGTGTCCCCCTGTTGTGGCCAACCGAGTTCAGTCGCGACACCTTCACTGCCAACTACTCGGCGCAGCTGAGCGATAACACGAACGTGCGCGCCGCACTGTTCCGCAATGAAAGTACCTTGCAGCGCGACGAGTCAGGCTGGGCAGCCAGCCCGGCTTTCGCCAGCTCCGCAGGACAAATCGAAGGTGAGGCAAGCAATGTCGGGCTGAATGTGTTGGCTGAAACGCTTCTCGCACAACACACGCTGACCTATGGTGTCGAACTCATCAACTACGACACAGACTATCGAGCGACCTATAGCGCATCGATTGACTCGGCCAGCGAAGAAGCCAGCAGCACGGCGCTGTTCCTGCAGGACAGAATCGAGATTGGCGATCGCTTCGCGCTGATTCCCGGAATCCGCTACAACAGCTATGACATCAATTCCGCTGTGGTAGATAACGATTTCAATGAAGTGACTGCTGCACTCGCCGGTGAACTGCAAGTCACTGACCATGTGTTGGTCAAACTCAGCACCACGCAATTATTCAAAGGCCCGGAGATTGGTGAAGTCTTCGTCGGCGCGGGTTTGTTCGATACACTCAATGCCGGTATTGAGGAAGAAACAGGCTACAACACCGAGCTGGCCTTCGCCTTTGAGGATCAGGCATTCGGCGCAGACAATTTTGCAGCCGGTATTACGTTCTTTAATACCAACATCGAGAATTACATTTACGACTATGCCCCACCCCCACCTGCTGTCGGTGGTCGCTACTGGAAAGACAACATCGGTGACATGGACATCGATGGATACGAGGCCTATCTCGGCTACGACATCGGCGAATTCAGCGCACTGCTGACTTACTCCAACGCCGAGAGCGAGCTTGATGCGTTCGCCGACTACGCGGCATTGAATGGTGCCCGTCTCGACCGCCAGCAAGGTGACACCTTCAGCCTCAATCTCGATCACTACATCCCGGCACTGAATCTCGCTCTGCATTGGGACGTACTTGCTGTTGACGATGTTGCCGCGGGACTCGATCTCGATGGCGCGACACTTGATAACGCCAAAGATGACTATACAGTTCATAATGTCTCGGCGCGCTGGACTCCTGAACAGCTTACTGGCTTCGCCCTGACTCTCGGTGTCGATAACCTGTTTGATGAATACTACGCCTCGCAATCTTCACGCACAGGCGTCAGCTTTCATCCTCGCTTCGGCCAGCTCTACCTGCAAGACTACGAGCCAGGCAGAAACATCAAGTTGACGGTCTCTGCAGAATTCTAGAACGACCCAAATTCTGCGCGACATTCAGGAACCCGATTCAGGCTGCCGAGAGGCGGCCTGAACCCGTTTAAAAAAGGTCAAAAAATCATGAGTGAACAACCCGCTGCACCTCAACAAGCTACCCAACGGCGTGGCACTCCGCCGCGTCTGCTGGATGTAGTTGCCATCGAACAAGTTACTCCATTACTCCGCCGCATTGTTCTGGGCGGTGATCAATTGCTGGGCTTCCCGGAGGATCGGTTTGGTGCTCATATCAAGGTGTTTCTCCCACGGCCCGGCGACGAGGTCATTCACATGCCGACCCTCGGGCCTGACGGTCCGGTCTGGCCGCCCGCCGAACTCAAGCCTATTGTGCGCACATACAGCGTGCGCAGTTATGACGCCGAGAAGAATCAGCTTGCTGTGGATTTCGTCATGCATGGCCACGCCAGCCACGCGTTTGAATGGGCTAACAAGGTCCAGCTTGGCGACAAACTCGGCATCGCCGGACCAGGTGGCCCACTACCTTTGATTGCTGCTGCGGACTTTCACATCATTGCTGGCGACCTCAGCGCTGTACCTGCGATTTCGGCTCTACTCGAAAATTTCACCTCCGACACGCGCGGCGAAGTCTTCATCGAAGTCGTCAACGAGGCACAGATTCACGAGCTGAACAATCCGGCCAATCTGAAGATCAATTGGCTCGTGAACAACGACTTCAGCAAGCCCACTCCGTTGCTCGCCGAGGTCGATGATTGCGCAGTACCGGAAGGGGCATCGCTCTCCGGATGGGTGGCAGGTGAGAATCACAGTGTAATCGCTGTGCGCGACCTGTTAAGGGAACGCTATGGACTGCGCAAGTCCGAACTCTATGCCGTTCCCTACTGGCGACGCGGGGATACCGAAGAGCAATACCACGCCGACCGGCATGTGGTAATGGATGAAGAATACTGATTTATTTCGCAATGAACTCACTACAGGTCAAGGCAATGCAACGCATCAATTCACTTCTCACTTCATGGTCATCGCTAGTTCTGTTGCTGGCGCTGACCTGCACAGCAAACGCCCAGGTCACTCGACAGGTGACTGACGATGACGGCAATACCGTAACCGTTCCTGCGAATCCCCAGCGCATCGTGGCAGTGAGCGAAGTCGACCTCGACGCTCTTCTCGCTCTCGGCATGGAGCCAGTTGCCACACTCAATGGCCGTGGACAGAATGCTCCAACTTCCTATCTGCTCGATCAGCTGTCAGACGTTGAGATAGTCGGCGAGTTCTACCAGCCGAATCTTGAGCTCTTGCTCAGCGTGGAGCCCGATCTCATCCTCGCCGGCGGTTTCCCGATTCCAACCATGTTGGAACTGCTACCGGAAGTGGCGCCCACCCTGATCACTTATGACATCGCCGATCCCTGGAAGGAGAGTTTCCGCAAGATTGCGGAGCAACTGGACAAGCTCCCTGAATACGAAGCCTTCATGGCTGACTATCACAGCCGGGTCGAGGTTCTCGCACAGAAACTGCGCGATCAGGAAGTCGAAACGGTCAGCATCGTGCGCTGGAACCCCAATGGTCCCGTGTATATGTTGCAGGGCTCATTCGGTGTCGACATCATGAACGACCTGGGCCTCAAGCAACCAGAGGGACAGACCGGATCAGGGGGTGGGCATTCTGATGTGCTGAGTCTTGAGGCATTGCACCTGATCGATGGCGACTTTATCTATTTCGGCACGCTGGCAGCAGAAGGCGATGCCTTTGACACCATGATTGCCGGACTCAGTTCTGCGCCCTATCAACAACTGAATGCCGTCCGCGAAGGCAATGTCCTGCAAGTTGATGGCGCGCTGTTCACCAGTATGGGCGGCCCTCTTGGCGCAATGACCATTCTGGATGTGATCGAATCCAGTCTGCTCGACTGACATGACAGAAACAATCGTGATAGCGCCAACCAGCCCCGTAGAAAGCTCCTGATGATGAGTAATGCACATTGGCTACAAGGCAAGATGCCTGCGCTTGTTCTGGTGCTGTGCATCGCCGCTCTGGGTTTTCTGAGCTTGCTCGCTGGCGCCGGTTATCAGGATGCCGCAACAAGCTGGCGCTATATTCTTGGAGATGACGCCCTGCGCAGTGACCCGCAGATTTCGATGGTCATGCTCGATCTGCGTTTGCCGCGAATGTTCGTCGCCATTCTTGTTGGCGCAGTGCTCGGCCTCGCCGGGGCGCTACTGCAAACCATCACACGCAATGGCCTGGCCGAGCCCGGACTACTCGGCGTGAATGCCGGTGCCGCACTTGCCGTCGTGCTGGGTATTACCTTCGCCAATGCAGAGACTGGTGCCAGTTATCTTTTTTGGGCATTCGGCGGCGCGCTGGTCACCAACTTGCTCATCATCGGGGCAGCGCAGATTCGCGCGAGTCTTGTCACTCCGCTCAAGCTGATACTCGCGGGCATTGCCATTCAGGCGACGTTCCAGGGTTTGATCGGACTGGTTCTGATGCAGAACCAACTCAGTCTGGACCAGTATCGCTACTGGGTCCTGGGTTCGCTGTCCGGCGTGTCACTCGATCTCGCCATCTCGGTTGTTCCCGCATTGCTACTCGCTTGCACGCTTATCGTACTCATCGCCAGACCGCTCTCCGCATTGTTGCTTGGCGATGAGATTGCTCGCAGCCTCGGTCATCGGCCGGGTCTGGTTCGTGTAGTCGTCGCGTTTTGTGTGACGCTCTGTGCCGGTTCCGCTGTCGCGCTGTGCGGACCGATTTCCTTTCTTGGTCTGATGGCACCCCACTTCGCGCGCGCGCTTTCGGGTGCGCGGTTAATGTGGCTATTGATTTACTCTGCACTCATCGGTGCGCTGATTCTCTTGTCAGCCGATATTCTTGCGCGATTGATCGCTCGGCCATTCGAAACCCCGGTCAGTGTCATCATCGCGGTACTCGGCGCACCTCTGCTCGTGTGGATCGTGCGGCAGGACCGAGTCGCCACGCGGACTGCCTCATGAACCGTTCAACCGACATTGTTCTCGCGCCGCGCAATCATTGGTTGCTGAGGTTGGGGAGCGTTTCACTCTTGTTGCGCCAGCGTAGTGTGCTGGTGTTTCTCCTGCTCAGCTTATTGCTCGCCGCCTTGATTGTTTTCTCCATTACCGCCGGCTCCAGTATCCTGACGTTGCAGTCGACTTTCATGGCGCTCTTTGGTGAGGGTTCGCGTCAGGAGCTCTTGATAGTTCAGCGGCTCCGATTGCCGCGTGTGATCGCGACCATCTTCTGCGGTGCCGCGCTCGGTGGTGCGGGCTGCCTCGTGCAAACGCTCGCGCGCAATCGCCTCGCCACGCCGGAATCGCTGGGTCAGGACTCGGGCGCGACTTTCATAATGACAGTTTTCATTATCGTCGCTGCGTCCCAGGTTCTGGGCCCCTGGTGGCTCGCCAGTGTTGGCGCCGTGCTGACCGGAGCACTCCTGATCTTGCTCGCGGGCGGTATCGGTATGAATGGCTATCGCGTACTCATCGTTGGTATCGGTGTCAGTGCGCTGATGCGTTCACTCACCGAGCTTCTGATGTCGACTACCAATATTGAACATGCCAGCGTGATCTACAACTGGACGTTGGGCAGCTTCAATGGACAGGACCTGACGATTACCTTGCCAGCATCGATTGCGCTTTTGATTCTACTGCCGTTCATTCTGCTTGCAGGGCGCCAGCTCGCACTCATGCAGTTTTCTCCAGAAGTGACAGCCGGACTTGGCATGGATAACAGTCGCGCCCGTACTCTGGTGTTCTTTCTCGGCATCTTTCTCGCCAGCCTTGGTGTCGGCATCGGCGGGCCGATACCTTTCATAGCCCTCGCTGCACCCATCATTGCCAAGCGGCTCTCGGGTCCAAACACAGTGCCAGTACTGTGCTCAGCACTCGTTGGTGCATGCCTGGTGTTGCTTGCTGATACCATGGGCAGAACAATCGCCAGTCCGGCGGAGATTCCAGCAGGCGTGCTCAGCAGCCTGCTCGGGGGACCCTTTCTGCTCTGGGTGTTATTTTCGGAAAAGAACTAGAACCAGGAACGCAAGATCGATGGAAATCGCAATCAACAGCCTGAGCGCCGGTTACAAAGACAAGACCGTGCTGCACGATATCGACCTCACGCTGCAGTCCGGCAAGGTAACCGTGATAGTCGGGCCAAACGGCTGTGGCAAAACCACGCTACTCAAATGTATCGCGCGACTGATCAAGCCAACTGCGGGTGAAATACTCCTGGGTGGACTCGACATCTGGAACTCGCGTCCTTCCGAAGTCGCAAAAATTCTGGCACTTCTCCCTCAGCAACCGAGCGCACCAGAGGGAATTACCGTAGAGGAGTTAATTCGTTACGGCCGCCATCCCCATCAGGGCTTGTTAAAACAATGGTCCGCCGAAGACTATGCCTATCTCGAAAAAGCATTGCAGGAAACGCAACTGCTCGACATACGCGCTGAACGCCTGGAACATTTATCCGGCGGACAGCGGCAACGCGCCTGGCTGGCAATGTGTCTGGCGCAGGACACCCCACACGTGCTGCTCGACGAGCCAACCAGCGCCCTCGATTTGGGCCATCAGGTGGAAGTACTCAATCTCGTCAAGAAGCTAAGCAAGCAGGGAAAATCCTTTGTGATCGTCCTGCACGATCTGTTCAGTGCCGCACGCTACGCCGATCATCTCGTCGCAATGAAAGAGGGCAAGGTCGTCGCCCAGGGCCATCCGCACGACATCGTCAGCAGTGAGCTGATCAAGGTACTCTACAATATCGAGACTGATGTGCTTGTTGCGCCAGGCGACAACGCACCACTCATCGTTCCGAAGCTGTGATCTGATCGCTTCGGCTAACTTGCCTCTGGTACTCCGTTACCTGCACTTGTCCAGGCGCTCTGGTATGCCATTGCTGCTGCACTACGAGAATGAGAATTTCCTGGCTTCTTTTTTTATTCTGCTGGCTTCATTCCTTTGCCAGCTTTCTCCTTTCGTCTTTCTCCTTTCGTCTTTCGTCTTTCTTCTTACTACTGGGATCTTCTACACCCACCATGCTCGCAGCACTTGCAGCACTCTCCTACAGTGTTAATCACCGAAACAGCCTGTGGATTACGCCAGACTCGGAGATTTTGTTCACCACAGGATCACCTAACCCGCAAACACCTTTTCTTGCGTAAACTCGTAGCAGGACCAGTCAGACATGTTAAACTCGGGACGTAATCTGCTCGTGCACAGCATTGTTTCCGTTGCACAGCAGCCTGGAATCAGGTTTTCATTCATGACGCGCCCATTAAATCAACGCATTCGTCAAACTCGCTTGCGTACCGGCAGAGCAAAAACAGCCTTGCTGTTGTTGCTGTCGCTCGTCTGCCTGCCAGCCAGTGGCGCAGCAAGCCACTATTGCTTCGACGGGCTCGAGCCTCCTGTTTCTATCCATTTCGATAACTTCAGTGGTCACGATGATCACGACGATGAGGAAGCGCAGCACGTCGATCTGGAAAAACCTGTTCTGGATGACAATCTGGTAAGCAAGCACTTCCAGAATCTGGACTTCACTCTCCTCTATTCATTCTTCGAATTCACCCCCTCTCCAGGCTTTGTCCAGTACACAGCTGGAGTCAGTTCCAACAGCTCCGCCAGATCGAGCATCTGGTTTTTACGCTCCCCTCTTCGCGCCCCTCCCACTATTTCCTGACACTCAGGATGTGTTGAGCGCCGCGGCGTTCAGCATTAATGGCACTGCATGCTGAGTGATGCAGTCCGTTTCATGTTGGGAGAAAAATATGTTTATTCGAAAGGTGGCGACTTGCGCCTGCCTGTTTGCGGGTATCACATTCGCAGCGAATGCTATCTGTGCAGAAGATTCCGATCTCAGTTTGCGTGAGGCAGTTGAACGCGTTCTCGCCAGGCACCCGCAGTTTCGCATCTATCAGTTACGCAGCGATGCATTGCAAGGAGAACAAGAAGATGCTGCGTTGCAACCACCGATTGAGATCAATGCGGGAGTTGAAAACTTTGCCGGCACTGGAGATCTCAACTGGCTGCAAGGGGCCGAGTGGTCGTTAAGCCTGTCGCGGATAATTGAACACAGCGACAAGAGTGCGGCTCGCGTGCAGGTTGTTCGCCGCAGACAGAGCCTGCTGGATGCCGAGCAACAAATCAGGGAATTGGATCTGCTCTCCGATACAGCAACGAGCTACATCGAACTCACTGCAGCACTCCGTCGTCTCGAAGTGCAACAACGCGCGTCTGAACTTGCTGCCAATTCACTGCTCGAGATCGAAAGACAAGTCGCCACAGGCCGCTTGCCAGAAGCCGAGTTGCTACGTGCGCGAGCAGAAGCCGCCAGAGCCACTCTCGCAATCAGCCTTGCTCTCCATGAGGTACAGGCAGACAGGGTGCAGCTCACGTCGCACTGGGGTGAGTTTGGTGAATCGGACCTGCAACCCTCGGCCGAACTGTTTCAGTTTGACGTGTTGCCCGATGTGAATCTGCTACTCGAGCGGCTCAAGCAAAGCCCGGCCGTGAGCCTGTTCACTTCACAAGCACGCTTGCAGGAAGCCGAGTTACAACTCGCACGCTCACAACAACGAATCGACTACTCTGTCGGAGCAGGTATCAAACACTATGTCGAACTGAACGATACCGCATTCGCAGCAGAGTTGAGCATACCGTTGCAGACGAAGAGTCGCGCTCGTGGAGCGATGACAACTGCACAGGCCAATTTACTGCGAGTTGACGCAGAACAGGAAGCTGCGCTCTGGCAAATGCAGGGTCGCTTGCTTGCGCTGGATCAACAACGACGCGCTGCGCTGGCCCGCTTCGACGAACTGCAGTCGACTATTCTCCCCTTATTGCAACAAGCCTACGAATCCACTTCGGCGGCGTACGAGAGCGGGCTTTACGACTTTCACGAAGTCAGCAGCGCGCAAAGTGCCATGCTGGATGCAGAGCTCGCCAGCATCGATGCCGCCGAACAAAGCCACATCCTGCGCATCGAGATCGAGCGCCTGAGTGGTCAACCCTTTTACCGAGACGATGCTCCCAATGGAGGTATCCGATGAATTCTCACATTAATAAATTCTTGCTGGTCCTGATGGGGCTCGCATTCGTTCCTGCCAGCCCGGTCGCTTTCGCTCAGGAAGATCATGATGAGCATAGCGAGCACGAAGAACATTCCGACCATATCGATATGTCACCCGAAATCGCCGAGCGGATGGGAGTCCGAAGCGAGACCGCTTCGGCGCAGACGCTGCATGAAACTGTCGGGCTGTTCGGCAAGGTCCTGCCAGACCCGAATCAGATTAGTCATATACGCGCGCGCTTTCCGGGAGTCATCCAGGAGATAGATCTCAATCTGGGAGACCGCGTTCAGCGCGGCGATCTGCTCGCTGTTATTCAAGCGAACGATAGTCTGCAAGACTATGAAATTCGCGCCCCCATCAGTGGTCTCGTTGTTGATATCCACGCCAACCCGGGTGAGCTGGCAGACAGCGAGAGCCTGCTTACTCTGGCTAATTACGAGACAGTGTGGATCGAGTTGAATCTGTTCCCCGCTCAGGCTCAGCAGGTCAGACCAGGACAGCAGGTGTTCATTGCCGCGGGCTCACTGGAGGCCACGAGCACCATACGCTATCTCAATCCCGGTGAAGGGCAATCGCCCTATGTGGTGGCGCGCGCGCCGCTCGTAAACTCACAACAGCTGTGGACGCCCGGCTTACTCGTCGAAGGCAGTGTCGCCCTGTCGGACTATGACGTGGCACTGGCGGTCGACAATCGTGCTCTGCAGTCGGTGGAAGGCAGCGATGTGGTATTTGTGGAGACTGATGACGGCTTCGAAGCGCGACCGGTACAACTGGGCCGCACTGATGGTCGCTTCACCGAAGTATTGGCCGGATTGCAACAAGGCGAGCACTACGTGGTTGCCAACAGTTACCTGCTGAAAGCGGATCTCGAAAAGAGTACCGCTGCACACAACCACTAGGAGCCACCATGATTCAGGCAATAATTCGCTTCGCAATTGCGCAGCGTTGGGTAGTCGTATTTGTCGTGCTGGCTCTCAGCGGGCTCGGTGTCTACAACTATTTTCAGTTACCCATCGATGCAGTGCCAGACATCACCAATGTTCAGGTGCAGGTCAATACCGAAGCGCCTGGCTATTCGCCACTGGAAACTGAGCAACGACTAACCTTTCCAATCGAGACCGGCCTCGCGGGCTTACCGAATCTTGCCTATACCCGTTCGCTCTCGCGTTATGGTTTGTCGCAAGTGACTGTCGTGTTTGAAGATGGCACGGACATTTACTTCGCACGTAACCTGATCAATGAAAGACTCGCCGTGCTCCGTAATCGCCTCCCTGAAGGACTCGAGCCGGAAATGGGACCCATCGCCAGTGGGCTCGGGGAGATTTTCATGTACACCGTCACTGCCGAGGCGGATGCGATTCAGGCAGATGGAAGTGCTTACGACAGCATGGCGCTGCGCGACATACAGGAGTGGATCATCAAGCCACAACTCATGCTGGTAAAAGGCGTGACCGAGATCAACTCTAGCGGAGGTTACACACGCCAATATCACGTGACACCTGACCCGCAGCGGCTTCTGCAACACGAGCTGTCCATGCAAGATATCGTGCAGGCGCTTCAGAACAACAATGTGAGCCGTGGCGCGGGCTTCATCGAGCCCAACGGCCAGCAGCTACTGATACGCTCACCCGGCCAATTGCAAAGCATTGACGACATCGGGCAAGTCGTCGTCGCGCTACATCATGGCGTCCCGGTCCGAATCACAGATGTGGCCGACGTCGCCATTGGTCGAGAGTTAAGAACGGGGGCGGCAACGCGCGGCGGTGAAGAAGTCGTGCTCGGTACCGCCTTCATGTTGATGGGCGAAAACTCGAGAACCGTGGCCAGGGATGTCGCCAAACGGCTGGCAGAGATTGAGACGGGATTACCAGAGGGCGTGCACGTCGAAGCAGTCTATGATCGAACAGCGCTGGTCGAACGCACTATGGTGACTATTCAGGAGAACCTGCTGGCAGGCGCGCTTCTGGTAATTCTGGTGCTCTTCATCATGCTCGGTAATATTCGGGCCGCGCTTATCACCATGATAGTCATACCAATCTCCATGTTGGGCACATTCACCGGCATGATGACCTTCGGCGTCTCAGCCAATCTGATGAGTCTGGGCGCGCTTGATTTCGGACTGATTGTGGATGGTGCGGTAATCATCGTTGAAAACAGCATCCGTCGACTTGCCCTTGCACAGAAAGATCAGGGCGGCTTGCTCAGTCGCAAGCAGCGCTTCGACGTCGTGTTTTCGGCCACCAACGAAGTCATCAGACCGAGTCTGTTTGGCATAGGCATCATCACTTTGGTCTATGTGCCAATCTTTTCGCTCACCGGCATCGAGGGCAAGATGTTTCACCCGATGGCGATCACCGTGATGCTGGCCTTGACTACTGCCATGGTACTCAGTTTTACGCTGGTGCCTGCGGCACTGGCCTTATTCATGCGGGGCAGAATTGCGGAGCGCGACAATCTGTTGGTGAACGGTATCAAGAACGTCTACCAGCCAATCCTCAATCTGATCTTGCGGTTCCGCTGGCCAACCGTCATCGCTGCCGTGCTTCTGGTTGGGCTCTGTATCAATATCACGACGCGCATGGGCTCGGAGTTTGTGCCGCAACTGGACGAGGGTGATATCACGATGCATGCACTGCGTATCCCAGGAACCGGTTTGCAACAGTCAGTCGAGATGCAGATCGTGCTGGAAGAGGCGCTGATGGAATTCCCTCAAGTCGCCACCGTGTTCTCCAAGATCGGCACACCGGAAATTGCGACTGATCCTATGCCGCCGGGTATGGCAGACACTTTCATGATCCTGAAGCCACGCGCGGAATGGCCCTATCCACAAATGACCAAGGCAGAGCTGCAAGAACAGATGGAGATTGCCGTCATGGCTTTACCTGGCAATAACTATGAATTCACGCAACCCATCGAGATGCGCTTCAATGAACTTATTTCGGGAGTGCGTTCAGACCTTGGTGTCATGATCTTCGGTGACGACCTGAATCTACTCGAACAGCAAGCCGCAGACATTCTCGATGTGATTGCGACTATACCGGGAGCCAGCAGTCCGCGCGTCGAACAAACAAGTGGCCTGCCAGTGTTAACTATCACACCCAAACGCGCCGTGTTGGCCCGGTACGGGCTTAATGTCAGTGATGTGCAAGCTCTGCTTGCCACAGCGTTGGCCGGAGTTGATGCAGGCACAATCTATCAGGGTGACCGGCGCTATTCCCTGCAAGTGCGTTTGCCGGAAGCACTGCGGAATGATGTATACCGGCTCGGCGAGTTACCTGTGCCAACTCCGGCTCTCAGCCCGGGGCCAGGTTATGTGCCGCTTTCCGAAATCGCGAAGATCGAGCTGGTGGAATCACCCAATCAGATCAATCGGGAGAACGGCAAGCGTCGCGTGGTTGTGAGCAGCAATGTTGAGGGTCGCGACCTGGGTTCATTTGTAGCCGATGTGCAACGCGCCATAGCAGCCGAAATCGAGCTGCCGGTGGGTTACTACATCGAATACGGCGGCACCTTCGAACAATTGCAATCAGCTCAAGCGCGACTAAGTATCGTCGTGCCGGCAACATTGCTTGCGATCTTCGGCATCCTGCTCCTCGCGTTTGGTTCGATTCGCGATGCGGCGATAATCTTCACTGGCGTGCCACTCGCACTCACTGGCGGCGTACTCGCCTTATGGTTCCGTGATATGCCACTCTCGATCTCCGCAGGCGTCGGCTTCATTGCGCTATCAGGCGTGGCGGTTCTCAACGGTCTGATCATGGTGTCATTCATCAGCCGACTGGTGGAGGAGGGCAGAGAACTAAGCGAGGCAATTATCGAAGGCGCAATGACACGGCTGCGCCCCGTACTGATGACCGCACTCGTAGCAAGCCTGGGATTCATCCCGATGGCACTGAACACCGGAATCGGTGCCGAGGTGCAGCGACCACTGGCGACAGTGGTGGTAGGCGGCATCATCTCCTCGACCCTGCTGACACTACTGGTCCTGCCAGCACTCTTCAGAATCGTGCACTCCCCCACCGGCAACGCCTAAACAAGAGGCACTAAAACAGGGGACACTCATTACTTAGTAACTTAGTGCGCTCGCTCAGCGGCAAGCCGAACGACGCTGGTCGACTCGCTTAAGTTACTAAGTAATGAGTGTCCCCTGGATTTGTGTAAGTGCCCCCTGGAATTGGCCGCCGTGGGTTTCTCAGTTACTCTTGGCCATGCATCGGATGTGGCTTTGTTTGCGTATTCACTTCTCTGCAATCCACAACTCAGCAGGTCGCCTATGTCTGAATCAAGAACAACACTTCTCCAATCGAGCAAATTCACCCGCACTGCCGCGTGGGTTATCGCTGCGCCGATGTTTGCCTTCCTGCTCATGGCGGGTGGCACCAAGGTTGCCGGCATGAATCCGCTGGCGAGCCTGCCTGCGATGGAACCTTATGTTTTCTGGGTTGGGCTGGGTGAACTCACCGCCGCAATCTTGTTCCTGCTACCCCGGACTTCGATAATCGGCGCCCTTTTCCTCTCCGCTCATCTTGGCGGCGCGATTCTCTTTCATATCATCCGCGGCGAGAACTTCTTCGGCCCGATTCTCACCAGCTTCTGGTTTCAGTCCTGCATGCTGTTCTGTGTATGGCTGGTGGTCGTGTTACGCTACCCGGCGATTCTTCAGAACTTCGATAGCAGGCAATGATCGAGCGGCAGGCAATGGATGTAAGGCGTTGGACACGCGCGCGGTTTGGCAGTTCGCTGTGCGGCTTGCTGCTGGCGATTTCTGCCTGTTCCACCTATCCGCCGCTGCATCCACAGACTGCACTCTCCAGTGGTGAACTCTCACCCTTGCAAGCGGCCTATGATGTCCAACGCTACACGCTCAATCTGACCATCGATCCTGATCGGCAATCCCTGACAGGCGACGTTGCGATGGAGGCCATCGCGACCCGGCCACTCACGACGATTGAGCTGGATTTCGATCCTCGTTTCGCGATCAGCCGGGTAGAGCTCGATGGCGACGCTGTCGACTATGTCTCCAGCGAAGGCAAGCTACGATTGAGTGCCACGACCATAGCCGCCAATTCCACTTTCAGTACTCGCGTTGTTTATGCAGGACGACCCCATGTCGCCGAGAACGCGCCATGGGAAGGCGGCTTTGTCTGGTCGCGCACTGAGACGGGTGAACACTGGATTGCCACCGCAGTTCAGGGCCGCGGCTGCGATCTGTTCTGGCCCTGCAAGGATCACATCTCTGACAAGCCGGACCGTGGCGCCGACATGCACATCACGGTTCCGGATGATCTTGTCGCGGTGATGAATGGCACGCTTGTTGCGGAATCCTCTGCGGCAGGCAACAGGACTTATCATTGGCGCACAATCAATCCCATATCCACCTACCATCTGGCACTGAATATCGCGCCTTACAAGAAGTACGAAGTGCAATACAACGGCAAGATAGCCGGCGCGCCATCCATCCCGGTGGTCTTCTACCATATCAGTGACGATACGGAGAAAGTTGCACGCCTGATCCGCGATGACTTTCTAAAGCAACTGGCCTTTATGGAAGAGACTCTTGGCCCCTATCCCTGGGGCACCGAAAAAGTCGGCATCGTGGAGACGCCCCATCTCGGCATGGAGCACCAAACGATTAACGCCTATGGCAATGCGTTTGAGGTCAACGACTCAGGCTTCGATTGGCTCATTCTCCATGAAATCGCCCACGAATGGTTCGGCAATCTAATGACTCAGGAGAACAGCCGCGACTTCTGGCTCCATGAGGGCACCGCCTCGTTCATGGACTCGCTGTACTATGACAAACAAGTCGGGGCGGCCGCATTCTGGAGCCAGATGTGGCGCATCTACAATGAGATAGAAAACTGCAAACCCATCGTCCCCGATGATCCCGCGACAGCCATGGATTATTTCGATTCCAATGACGTGTACTACAAAGGCGCGTGGTCACTCCACACCCTGCGCTGGGTGATGGGCGAACAGGCATTCTGGAACACGATCCGGCGCACGCTTTATGACACAACCGACCCCTGGAGCCTGAGCTATCCGATTGTGCCGGTCAGGCGCAGCACGGAAGAGTTCATCAGCATCGCCAGCGAGGAGCACGGCGCCGATCTGAACTGGTTCTTCGATGTTTATCATCGCTCGACCGAGCTGCCGATTCTGGAGACCACGATATCTGAAAACGGAATCTCTTTACGCTGGTCTAACTACCCCGCGTTCCCAATTCAGATTCCGCTGATTATCAAAGAGGGCGATGCAGAACGCGAGATTCTCGCCACGGCCGATGGGTCACTCATCCCCCTCACCGACTCAGCAACTGTGCGCGTTGATCCAGACAACAGGATCCTCCGAGACTTCGGTTTCCGGGATTGGTGTCAGGAGTAAATTTCTCCTGCCTATTTCACCTCAATCGTAATCGCCTTCGGTGGTCCGCTTAACGCGATTTCCGATTCGATAGTGCCCGCCTCGATGTAGCGCACGTCGCCATAGGCATACTCTTCAGTTCGGGTATTGCCGTCGGCATCGGTGTACCGAATGCTGCCAGCCTGATAGAACACCTGCAACGAATCCTTGTTGTGCATGTGAGTGGCGACGTTCTCGTCCAGTACCCACGTGTAGTCCCAGTGGGTGATGCGCTCATTGTCGATTGCGACTTCGGCACCGGCCCTCGGAAAGAACGCCGGCATGCCAGCCGGGAGAGCTAGCGCTGCCCTGTCGATCTCCTTGAGATCGAACATGATCGCCCAACGCTGCGGTGCGTCGTCGGGAAAGCCGATCATCTCTTCCTTGTGCGTCACACCTGCAGGCTGGAAATAGGGGCGCGGTATCGCAAATGGCGGACGCTGCGGATTCACAGAACCATCAAGTTGAGTAACGGTAATCGGGCCATAGCGCAGGTACACGCCCGCCATATCGTATTGATGCCGATGATAGGGTTGCGGAATGCCCGGTAGCCAATGCACGTCCCAGACAATGCCACGCTCGTTTTCCAGAATCTTGTTAACGCCTTCGCGGGGATAGGCGTGCGGGTAATCTTCCGCTGTGGCAGTTGTCAGCGCCAGCATGCTGGCAACAAGCGCTCCTGCTAACAGGATTCTGGAATGTCTGGATATTTTATGGAGAAGGTACTCGGGATTCATGATAAGCCTGCCTTGCTAAGTATTGTTTTTATTGCGTGCGGCACTCGGCTCGATGACCGATTGGTTCTCGATTATCGACATCCGCCTCTCCAAGTGCAAGCGGGCTGGCTGCTAGCAAGGCTTCCTCAGAGCGCTAGTTTGAGCAGTTTTCCACTTCCTGAGCGAGATAGTCTTTCAGGGTTTTGCCTTTCTCATCCCGGAAATATTGATCGCTGGCCAACATATCGCGCATGCGATCGAGCCGGAAATTACGGAACGCCTTGCGTGACTCGCACCAGCCAGTGACAATCCACACCGGTCCGAAGAAAGTCATGGATAGCGGCCTGATCGTGCGTTTGCTGGCCCGGTCGTTGAGGTCGACATAGGCGAACTTGATCTTCCGCTTGTGTCGCACACACTCGCGTATCTCCGAGAAGCTCACTTCCCAGGGAATCTTGCCTCGGCTCTCAACAGAGTAGGTGGTGAGCTGATTCATGTCGCGCAGCAGCGTATCTGACAGCACCGCCTGAATTTTCTCCAGAGCGCTGGTCGCCTTCTCGGAGAATTTCTCGTCTGTCCAATTGCAGACCATGTTGATGCCGAGCGCGATCGCTTCCAACTCATCGAAATCGAACATTACCGGCGGCAGGTGGTATTTCTTGTCGATGACATAGCCCACACCCGCTTCGCCATAAATAGGCACGCCGGAATTCATCAAATCCTGGATATCGCGATAGACCGTGCGCTGGCAGATTTCGAAGTCCTCGGCGATTTTCTGTGCGGTTACCGCATGGCGCATCCGCCTGAGGTAGTGCACGATCTTGATTAGTCTGTCTGCTCTGCGCATGGATTGTCCCTGTCTCGTAGCATTAGTTGAGGAGTATAGGCTACTGCAAGTCTGCTGACACCATGCTGTCAGCAGACTGTCGGTATAGTGCAATCTCAACTCAGCCAATGCCCGTCAGGGAGAATAAAGAGGATTTTAAAATGATTGGATACGTAACGCTTGGCACCAACGATCTGGACAAGGCAGGCACCTACTACGATGCGCTGTTCGCCACTATCAACGCTCCCCGGTTCATGGAAGAAGAGAACTATTTCATCGCCTGGGCACCAGCACCGGATGCCCCTTCGGTCGCGGTAAGTATTCCCTTCGACAAGAACGCCGCCACCGTCGGCAATGGCACGATGGTCGCCATCTTTCTCGATTCGAAGGAAAAAGTTGATGCCTTTCACGCCAAAGCGCTCGAGCTGGGTGGCAGCAACGAGGGCGATCCTGGTTTCCGCCCTGCCGAGAAAACGTCAGGATTCTACGCAGGTTACTTTCGCGACCTGGATGGCAACAAACTGAATGCCTTCTGCATGGTGCCTTAAGCGGAGTTATCGAGTCAGACAACGAGCAATAAGGATCCTGATCGATCGACGCGCTGTCATTGCCGGGAAGAGATCGCTTGCCATCTCTTCCCGGCATTTTTCATGTGTCGCTCACGGCAGGTAACTTTCCGGGCTTGACTTGAAGGCGTCGATACAGCCTGACGTGGCGAAGATATAGATCTTGCCCTCGTGCACAGCATAGAGACTCGACGTTCCCGGCGCGCCAGGGACCACCGGACACATCTCGTTCTGAATTCTGAACTGTTCCTTCGCTTCGATGAAGCGCGCCCGATTTTCCTCGCTCGCGAAGCGATAGGTGTAGAGCGCGTCTACTCCCGTTAGCTCGCCTCTACCAGCCTGTTCTACTCCCTGAGCAAGCAGCACCGGATCCATTCCATTCAAAGCAAGCGGTAGTTCCTGGGCTGCTACCTGTTGCACACAGAACATGCTCGCAATAATCACGCAAGCTCTCACACACAGCACAGCTTTCATAGTGAATCCCCCATAGCAATCAACTGTGAGTGCACTCTATGCTGCCTCTGCTTACCGAACACCAGGTATTCGCCCAATCACGACGCCTTGGCGCTGAAGAGCGAATCTGTGCGACCAGCCAGTAACTCGCGCAGCCCCTGCTCAGAACCAGAAGTGGACCCCTGCCAGCCACTGGTTTTCTCGGTGTTGATTAAAGACTCGAAAGATGTCGGCGGCCTCGCCGTGGTGGTGGATTCTTTCATAGCCAATATAAGGCGCGAGCTGGCGATTGATCTCATAGCGTAATCGCACTCCCATCTTGCTCTTGGAGAGTCCCTTGCCGTGGCCGGCCTCGAGGTCAGAGTCGCCGTAGAAATCCAGCCCCACTTTCGGTTGCAGGAACAAACGCTGCCCCAGCAGCAGATCGTATTCCACTTCAAGATGGGCGGCGGAATGTCCTGACGGACCGATGTACGCCGTCGCGTCTACTTCGAACCAGTATGGCGCAAGCCCTTTCATGCCTACTGCGAACCACTTGCGGTGGGCGAAGTCGCCGTGATCGACGCGACCTCCTATTTGTAGATCCCAGAACGGACTGACAGCGCGAGTGTAGAGCAGCTCAGTGGCCGACTCCTCGATACTGGAGTTACGCCATTCCAGCTCCGACTTCAGCACCCACTTCTGGTAGCTGTTGCCCATCCAGGCATAGCCAGCGAACTCCTGAAAATCTTCTGCGTCCCCCTGCCGGGTTTCGAAGCGGTCGACCCAGAGGCCAAAGAATGTCGCTTCGCCGGCCATGCCCATGTGTTCGCCCACGGGCATGGAATAGGGGCCGGTGTTGCGCTCGTAGCCTCCCGAATACTCGTGCGGATCTCTGATGCCCCCTGACAGCTCCGCTGCGGCATCCTGTTGAGCGCCGTGCCCTGCATGCGCGTGCGTGTCACTAGTGTGGGGAGTTTCATGCTCCTCGTGCGTGTTCGTGGTAGGCATCGCTGCATGATTGTGGTCTGTTGTCGCATTCTCTGCAGAAGGCGTGTGCAAAGCCTCGTGCTGTGCTTCGTGTTGATGCGGGTTGTGCTGTTCATGTTCATGGCCAGAAGCTGACTGTGGTGTCTCGCCAACAGCAGTAGCCTCGCCATGCGCACCATGGTCTTGTGCGGCCACCAACACGCTCACGCTCATGCACAGCAGTACGGTAATCATCAGTACATATCTCATATGACAATCACCTCCCTGAACATGCCCGCATCCATGTGCAGCAGCAGATGGCAATGCCATGCCCAGCGACCAAGCGCATCAGCCGTCACGGAGAAGCTCACTCGCTGCGCGGGTTGCACTGGAATGGTATGGCGTCGAACGAGAAAATTGCCCTGCCCATCTTCCACGTCACTCCACATGCCATGCAGATGCATCGGATGCGTCATCATCGTGTCGTTGTGCAGATGCACACGCAGTCGTTCACCATGGCGAAAATGAATTGGCGACGATTTACCGTATTCCAGTCCATCAATCGACCAGGCATAGCGCTCCATATTCCCTGTCATATGCAGTTCGATTTCACGCCCTGAGACCCACTGCTCGGGACTGCGATTCTTGCTCCGCAAATCAGCCAGAGTGAGTACCCGGTGTGTTGCCTCGCGCAGTCCCACACCGGGGTCATCAAGATTGGTGCGCGGGTAGTCGATGCGCATGTCCGTGCCCGGGCCGTATTCGGTGCTCGCATGGCGAGCCTTCACCGGCGCAGCGCCGCCATGATGCATGCCTGGCATGTCGGACATGCTATGTGCTGTTGCCATCGCGCCATCCATCTCATGTCCTGCTCCCATCATGTCTGTCATCGATAACCACTGCGGCGGGCGCGGCGCGGGAATCTCGGCTCTTGCTCCTGTGTTGCTCGCCAGCGTGGCGAGCGCATAACCTGTGCGCTCCATGGTCTCCGCAAATACCGTATAGGCTGTGGCGCGCGGCTCGACTATGACATCGTAGGTTTCACCCGGGCCACAGCGGAATTCGTCAGTCGCCACAGGTTCGACTCCGAGCCCGTCAACAGCGACTACAATCAGTTCAAGCCCGGGAATTCGCACATCAAAGAACGTGTTGCCTGCTGCATTGATAATGCGCAAGCGGACTCGCTCACCCGCATTGAACTGCAAGTTCAACTCATCAGCGGGAGCATGGCCATTACACAGATAGGTAAGGGTTGCCGACGAGAGGTCTGCCAGATCGGTTGGCTTCATCCGCATCTGGTTAAACATCTGGCGACGGCTGATTGCGGTGTCGAGGTCGGAATCCCGTATTTCACTCAACAACTCGGGAAACGTCGGCTGATTGTAGTTATACAGATGGCCTTTGGTCTTTAATTTCTGGAACAGGTATTCAGGATTTTCATCGGTCCACTCCGAGAGCAACAACACATGCTCCCGGTCAGACGCAATTGCATCAGGCTCGCGTGGTTCGATAATTAACGCGCCATACAATCCCGTCATTTCCTGAAACCCGGAATGCGCGTGATACCAATAGGTGCCATGCTGTTGTAGCGTGAAGCGATAGGTAAAGCTCGCTCCTGGCTCGATCCCCGCGTAACTGATTCCGGGGACGCCATCCATCTGGTAGGGAAGAATTATTCCGTGCCAATGGATTGAGCTGCGCACCGGCAGGCGATTGGTGACTGTAATGGTGACTTCATCACCTTCGCGCAGGCGCAGGGTCGGCGCAGGAAGCGAGCCATTGAGTACCGTGGCGAGCTGAGGGCTGCCGGTGAAATTAACCCACTTCTCCTCAATCACCAGATGAATCGCTGTGCCGCTCAGTACTTCCGGTTGCTTGCTGGCCAACTCGCCAGACTGAGCGCGTACCGCTGACCCCATGCCGAGCCATAGCGCGCCGTGGCTCGCCACAAGGCCACCTCCGGCAATACCGCGCATAAAATGTCGGCGCGACGATCGCGACTTGTTCACTTCCTCGTCAGCGACAGATATAGCCTTGCAAGCTGACAATGATTTTTTCATTTCCAATTCCAACACTCCCAGGTGTTACATGATTGTGGTCCGCACTCAGGGAAACTGCATCTGAAGCGGCTATTGCCGGGGGTCAGGGGCTGATCTGGGCTCCGCTCAAGCAGGCCGAGGCCCGATTTATGGAGAGCATAGCGGTAGTAAGTAGTTACTAACGCATGAGGCGGAGCAGCGCCTGTCAGGCACTAATGGGGGGTCGGAAAAAACCGTCTGCGCGTTGCAGGGTTTGTGCAGGGAGGGCGTGTCGTTCCTGAATGCTTTTCAGAAACGCGGCACTTGCCGAGGTGAGCAGGCCTGGACTGAAGCAATGGCTGCTGCAGTTCATACAGTGCTCGTCGCAATCCGCTTCATCGTGATGCGAGTTCCTATCGGACTGAGTTGTCTGAACCATTTCCTGTGCAGGCTGCGGATTGTCGACCGTATGGGATACATGGGAATGCTGCGTTACAGAGCGATGCTCATCTGCAGCGGCCTGTTCTCCAATGCTCGAATGGGAGGCCATACCCAGTGCCATCCAGGAAGCAAGCGCCGTATCCGAGGGTGCCACCAGCAATGCAACCAGGAGCAACACCAGCATCTTGCATCGGCTGCGCATGGCGTCAACGCCGGATTTGTAACGAAATGAGTGGCTCATCCTGCTATTAGACCGTTTAAAGCTGCTCTAATGTCAACCAACATTTCGCCAGCAAGCACTTTTCAGAGTGCATGGATAGGAAGGGCTGCATCGGCAGATGCAATGACCATCGCAAAAAACTAGTCGAGGCGAAAATTTTTGCAGTGCGTAATGGATGTGACTGTCTTCTGTACAAAGTCATTGATGATCGACTTTACTTCGTCATTGTCGGTCATCGCGAAGCGCTTGGGCCAGTCTTTGCACTGTGCGGTGGCTTCGATAGCGCCGGTATTGATCAGCATGACCAGTCCGTGCAGCTGGGTCCACGAGGACAGGAAGGATTTGATCAACAGATCTTCGTCGTAGGCCACCTCATATTTCTCATACATATCGCGCACCACATCGCGCAACACCTCTTCGCTTCTGCAAGCACACTCGATGTACTCCTCGGTGAGGATCTCCGGTGGCAGATAGTAGTTAAAGAGAATATCGAAGTAGGAACGATAGTGTATGGAATAGAGATAGTAGTTGTAGCCCGCATCAGCGAGACGAATTTCCGGATCGTCGCCCCGGTGCTCCGGGGGAAAGATGATTTCGTAGAAGCCCTCGAAGAGCTCCATCTTGATGGCCATGATCAGTTCGTCTTTATCGGCGAAATAATTATAGACGGCCGTAGGAGTGACCCCGACTTCCTTGGCGAGTCGGCGCATGGTCAGGCTTTGTACTCGTTCTGTTTCGAGTATCTTTTTGGCGGCTGTCAGCAGGGCTTCCTTCACGTTGCCGTGGTGGTAGCTCTGGCCCGCTCTTAGCGCATCAGCATTCATTACTGAATAATCATCGTTGGAAACTGTAAGTGAATTGTAATTGAAAAATGTCGTTGTGACGATAATCGAAAAGCCTCGTGTCGGGTTTCGCATCATAGGCTACCCACAGTAGACCCAGTTCCAGATTGTCCGACCAGTCATAGTCCAGCGACAGCCTGAAGGCATCTCCTTCATTGCCCGGCAAACGGCTAAACACCGAGAGCAACTGCAGTCGATTATTCAGGGTATTCCACAGTATTCGGCCGCTGAACCCGAACTCCTCTTCGTCCACCGACAATCGGGCGTCATGATCGAGAGTGCGAACGAAATCGGCTTCGAAGGTCAGTGTGAGATTGCGAAAGCCGTTGTATTCGATTCCCGCCGCGCTGAGCCACTGAGTCTTTTCGATTGGCGTTGAGCCGTTCTGCGCGTGATGGGTGAATGGATCGGCGACGAACAATGCCTTGTCCAGATGCCAGCCGGTCTCCCCGAACAGCAACCAGGATCCGGTTGCCCAACTTGTGTAGGCGGCAATTGCCTGCATGCGATCCTGCTGCAGGGAAACTAGCGCTGAAGAATCAGGAAGCAGTGCGATATCGCGCAGCGAGAACTCGTTCTGATTCACATCGGCCAGCACCACGCTGAAATCGCCATTGCTGTAGTGGCTACTGGCGCGGAAGAAATACTCAGCGTCCTCTTCGGCTGCGATTTCACTCAGAACAATCCCGGGTTGGCGAAAGCGAATCAATTGATCGAACTCATCGCCCGCTCTGGCCACATCGTGGGTCCCGGCGTCGAAGGCCACTACGCCGTCCAGCGTCCATTCACCAAGCGGATAACTGAGTTGCAGAGCCGGCACTTGCAGGCGCAAGTCTTCGATGTCTTCCTGACCAAACGTGTACTGGTTCTGGGTATTCACAAGGTCACCAATGCGCAGGTTTTCTGACACTCCCCAGGCGACAATCTGATTCCCGAGTTTGATATAGAGATCTTCCAGTCGCGATTCAAGATAGAAGTCGCGCAACTCGAAGCGAGTGCGCATTTCGTTTATCTCATCCGCGCTGTAAGCATAACCGTCTTCGTAGTCATAGGCCTTGTCACGGTAGGCACTCCCGCTGATGCGAAAGTCCACAGCGTCACTCACTTGCCAGTCCAACTGTGTGAACAGACTACTCTCGATGCGGGTAAACGCCTGTTCGGAGCGCGTGAATAACGCGTCCGGACGCTGATAGCCATAGGCTACTTTTTCGCTAAACCAGCCCAGCACGGCGAAGCGTGAATCATTCGCCGCGGACTCGGTGGCGATATCGATGTCGAGGTTGCCAAAAAAATCGTCCTGGGCTATCACTGGAGTTCCCTCCAGAGCAGCCAGGACGAACAACGCTCCTGCGCGAGCGAAAAACTTACTTGTTCGGGCGTGCATCAGGGCAGCGATCCTCGTTGCATGGTGTCAGTGCTGAAGACGTCGTCAGCGATCGGTTCGTTGTAGACGATGTCGCTGAGTTGCAAGATGCTGGCGTGCTCGCGCTGCTCATTACGGGTGGTCACCATCTGCAGCCGCTTGGCTGTCCAGATGCCATCGATCTGCTCGATATCACTCGCCGTGAAGTACTTGATGCGATTGCCACGCTTGACCCAGATCTGGCTCTTGACCATGAGAAACGCGTCCTTGCGAATCCATACATGGCTTTTCAGGTTACCCGTTGAGTCCTCGGCTTTTTCCTTAAACTCCGGCTTGGGAACAACTTCGATAACCCAGGTCTCATGTCCATCGACCAGTTCGCTCTCATTGATGAAGCGATAGTCGTACCAGGTGAACTCCAGCCCGTTGATATCCGAGTAGGTGAAATCACTGCCCATGAAGGAATCCGACTTGTCGCTGGAGGCGATGCGCTTCACTTGCTGCAGGGCCGGCAGGTAGAGCCAGGAGTCGTCGTCCTGCGCCTCATCATCCCAGTCATAGTTCAGATAGGAAGTGCCACTGATGTCCGCGGGCGACTCGAAGAACGACAGGGTGCGGGTGTCCTCCCCATAGTCCTTGGAGTAATTGCGCAGTTGCCGCACACGCTGCCGATCTCTACGATCGATCAACACCATGGTCGAGTTCGCGACCGAGGTGTCACCGTCGTATCGCTCATCCACCCGTTGCATTATTTCTTCAGCACTCAAGTCCTGTGCCGCGGTACTCACGGAAAAGAGAGTCAGCGCAAGGCCAAGCGAGATCAGATTCATTGCCAATCGAATTGTCATCATTTACTCCTCAGTAATCAGATTGTCAGCCCGCTTCCGTGCCCAGCACGTCAGCACTATTCAAGTCGTCGTTTTCCTGCACCCGCTCATTCTCACCGTCGATCAGATAGAGAATCGCCGGCAGGAACAGCAGGTCGCCCAGCAAGGCCAGAAACATGATCAGGGCACCGAAGATGCCGACATAGATGATCGGGATGAACGAGCCAAAGGCCAGCACACTGAAGCCCAGCACGAGAATCAGCGAGCTAAAGACCACTGCCCTGCCCGACTCGGTCATCGCGCTATAGATCGCATCGTGCGTGCTCTTGCCAGCTTCCTTGGCAGCGAGATAACGGTTCATAACGTGAATCGCATCGTCCACGGCGATACCGATGGTCATCGCTCCGACTATCATGCTGCCCAGATCCAGCGAGATGCCTAACAGGCCCACTACGCCGCCCGCAATCAGGATTGGGAGCACGCTCGGGATAATTGACAGCAAGCCGTATTTGAACGAGCGGAACAACATAATGAAAAACAGGGAGACGACCAGCAACGCGATCCCGAATGAACGGAACATGCCTTCGCCTGTGTATTTGTCCTGTGCATTGAACATCACCATGCCACCCGTCAGCGACACATCCAGATCTCTGAACTCGGTATCCAGAGTGCGCCTGATCATTTGCAACTCCTGGTCCATCTCCGAGGCGACCATATTGACCATCGGAACTGTCATGCGTGCATAGCGGTCATCGAAGTCTTTCATGTCGGTCAGGTCTTCTTCCGGCCCGGAATTCTCATAGAGAAAGAGGAACTGCGCTGTCATCTCTGGCGTATCGGGGAGACGGTAAAAGGCAGGATCATCGCCATTGAGCGCCTGATTGATCTGCTTCAGAAAGTCGACCAGTGTGTTGAACTCGCCGACGCTGTCCAGACTCTCGATATAATTCTGAAAGGCTTCCATGCGCTGCAGGAAGGCCGGCTCTTTCACGCCGCCTTCGACGCCGGAATCAATCACCACTTCGATCGGCATAACGCCGCGGAAGGTTTCGTCGAAATACACCATGTCAGTGCGCGCGGGATTGTCCTGTTTGAAATAGTTCAGGTAGTTCGTGTCCACCTTGATCGCGGGTACGCTGATCGCCGCAAACAGCATGCTCATGAAACCGACAGCGAGAATCGGGTTTCGGTAACGCAAGGTGAAGTCGGGAACGCGCTGAGTCAGACGCGTTACAAAGCTCTCTGAGACGGCACGGTCTGTCTTCGCTGACATTCTTGGCACATAGCTGAGCAAGGCTGGCAGCACTGTCAGTGCCAACAGAAAAAGCAGAAGTGGCCCTATGGCGCCAAGCACCGCAAATTCCCGCACCGGCACAATACGCGTCACCGACAAAGCGAAAAATCCCGCTGCCGTGGTAACAGCCGTGAAGAAGGCTGGCCGCCACAAATGAATGATCGTCGCCTTCGCTGCGGCACTGGCATCCAATCCGCGTTGACGACCGTGATAGAACTCAACCATCACGTGCACCGAGACACCGATGCCAATAATAATCATGGTCGGAATCAAGGCCTGATCCACAGGCGAATGCGGATAGCCCAACCACCCCTGGATGCCGTTGAGGGTAATGATGCCCCCGCCGATCACCAGCCAGGGAAGAATCGTGCCGCTGAATGAGCGAAAGCTGATGAACAGTACGATGATCATGAACAACGCCATCAGTGGATTCAGCAATTGCGAGTCACGCAGGCTGTGATACTCGAATTTCTGGTTGATCAGCGGTTGGCCGGAGATGTGCAGTGCGTAGCCCTGTGCGGCGTAGTCCTGCTCCGCTATGAATTCGTTCAGCGCATTTACCAGAGTGACGTTGTGCGCCGTCTCCCCTTTGCGATGTTCGGTACGGGCGGCGATACGCGTGTGACGAAAGTCGTCTGTAATAAGCGTACCGAGCGCCAACTCTTCACCGGCGAGAATCTCTCTGACCTCGGCGAGCAGCTGGGGGTCTTCTTCAAGTTCGGCGACGTCTTCGATCAGGTCGTCAGTCGCCATGCTCACCGAGTCTGAATGGGTGTACTGGTAGCGAGTGAGGGAGCGAATCTGGGTGACTGCCGGCTGTCTCTCGAGAAAGCTGGTCAGTTCGTCGATCATGTAGAGCGTCTCGGGAACCAGAACATCGCGATCCTGTTCACGTGCTTCGATACCCACAACGAGATAGTCGATATCGCCATAGAGCTCCAACAACTCATCGAATGCGATCAGGTTCGGGTCGCCCTCAATAAAGTAACGCTCATTGGTATTGTCGAAAGGAATGTCGCGGCCGTTGTAGAGCCCGACTGCGATGGCAACTGCTGCAAGCAGAATAATAGGAAGCCTGAATCGGATAACAAACTCCGACCAATAGTGAATCAGTACCTTCATGGGAAATCCTTTTAACGTAGAAGCTGGTGTTGAGTGTTGCTGACCGAGTAACGGCTCACCTGTCTGACCGAATTAAACTTAACTTAGTTAACTTAACGCGGTTAACTTAACACAGTAAAGTTTACTAAGTAAACATCCCACGTATTTAAAGCGCTGTCACTTACCGGGCAGGTAATTTCAGATTAAGTCGCTATAAAACAATGAGATAGACGAGGCCGGAAGGACCAGGCCAATTTTGTCGCTCAGCGTTAGACCCACAATGTCATAGGGAATGCCTATTACCATCGAGGGATTCTGAGCCGTATTTTCTGGGCTGCTGGCGGCTTTTGAACCGGCGCAGAGTGAGCAAACACCCCAGCAGGCACAGCAGCAGAAGCAACAGGAGCGGCGGCGGAATCAGAATTGCCGGCAGCTTCAGGCGGATATTTTGCTCTGTCGCAGCCAGGCGGTAAGGGAGGATCTCGTGATACTCGGCACTGGTCTGGATCGCCATGAAGTCTCGCCGACTGCGGTAGCGGACGATGCTGACCGCATCCCATTCTTCGCTAAACGCATCACTCGCACGTGTTGCGAAGACTGGGTGGGTTCCGAAGCGTAACCAGAGAGGGATTGCTGCACGAGAGAACTGCGTGAAGGCTTCCTGCCCTGTACTTCCTGTCGGCAAGCCATCAACCGCATCGGCAAACTGCTTGAAACGAAACAGATTGATCACATAGAACTGGTGGCCATCGTCGTTCGCCATGAACTCGGCGACCACCGCCGGATTGATGAACTCCTGTAGCTCGGGACTCAATGCGGCGATCGCCTGGAGAAAGGACTGCTGCTCTATACTCGACAGCCGTTCACCGGGGCGATACCAGAGTGTGAAAGTGAGCAGCAGAAGTAGTGCCATACCGAAGATGACCGCGCCATGACTGACGGTTCTAAAACGCAGATTCATTTGGACCCCCAAAGCTTTACTGACATCCATTGTCAGGTAGATGCAGTGTAGTGGCATCTACTACAAATAGTAACTTTCATTTTGCAAGTCTTAGACAAAGCGAATCGCTTGTCAGACGAAGTTCTGTCCCACCGCAAGCCTCAACGCTTGTGTATCGACACTCCCCCGTCCACTAGCATTGCGGCGCCCGTCACAAACGATGCTCCCGGCGATGCGAGAAAACACACTGCTTCTGCGATCTCCTCAGGTGCGGCTGTTCGTTGCATAGCGTGCATGCCAGCAACATGTCGCTTGCTCTCCTCTGTGTCAGCAACCACCTGCCCCATCGGTGTGTCAGTACCTCCTGGAAGAACGGCATTGACGCGCACCCCGGTGCTGCCGTACTCGGCTGCAAGGTTTTTGGCCAGGCCCACGAGGCCTGCTTTACTCGCCGCATAGGCTGACATTCCCGGAAAACCCGAGGTCGTGCCAACAAAACTGGAAACGAAAATCAGACTGCCTCGCGAATTGAGCAGATGGGGAAGCGCATGCTTGCTGCAATAAAACGCGCTGGTTAGATTTGTTCTGAGTGTGTGCTCCCAGTTCGCAGCAGACAATTCAGTAATATCCTTCATTTCGCCCAGGGTGCCTGCATTGGCAACGAGCGTATCGAGCCCGCCAAACTCGGTCACCGCGAGCTCCACCAATCTGGCAACGCTCTCTTCGTCTCCGATGTCGCCGGCGAAAGCGCGAGAGTCGCCGCTTGCACCGCAGCCCTGCTCTATCTCATGCACTACAGCTTCCAGTCGCTGTTGATCTCTGCCGGCCACAACGACCTTGGCTCCATTGTTCGCCAGCATCAGTGCCGTCGCACGACCGATACCGGAACTTCCACCCGTGACAATGGCAACGAGTCCTGTCAACGCTTTACCCATATTGGATCCCTCCATTGAATGTATAGTCCAGATGCGACAAAGGTAGCGGATTGGAAGTGCAGTTACTGGCCGCATTCAGACTCGATCATCGAATCACATCAGCTTGACAAAACATGTATATGCATATATAAATCCAGCAAATCCTGTAGAGAACTGATCGTGTTTGAAGTTTGTCTGAACTTTTCCATTCGTAAGGCCAGCCGTGTGCTGAACAAGATTTACGACCGGCACCTGCAGCCCATCGGGATCAAGTGCACGCAATTCACGATCCTGCGAATCATCGATCTGAAGGCGCAGACCACCAGTCTGGAACTGGTTGAGATAATGCACATGGACCAAACCACGCTCAGCCGATCATTGAAGCCGCTTATCAGAGATGGCCTCATCGATGTCACGCCGGGCGAGGACCGACGCTACAAACTGCTCAGCCTTTCCGGCGATGGCTACCGAATTTTTCGCAGAGCCAAGAAAGCCTGGCAAGAGGCGCAGGACGATATCCGGAAACGCCTGTCCAGCACGGAACTGAAGGAACTGATCTCAGTTTCAGACGCTATTGCCAGTCTCGATCACTAAGCCACTCTAAACCAAGCTAAATCTGTCGCACCAACACAGCCCACAATCACTCGGAGCAACACGGTCACAATACATGCGTATACATTCATATAGAAGGCGGCAGCACATAGTGCAAAGTGCATGCACCGGGCTGATGGCAAAGGTTCCGGCGAAGACCCTGCCCTGCAATCCGTCAGCGAGCACAGCTATCGTTCCCGCTCTGGCAATTTCAACCATCATCTGCATGCACAATACATGCATATGCATATTTAGGAGAGACTATGCAGACTCAATCTGACCGCAGCCTACTGCGGGACATCTACTCGGTAGTCGTCAATCGTCCCTGGCTGATTATTATCACCAGCCTGCTACTCATGATCGCAGCGGCCAGTTCCCTGCCCTCGCTGCTGCGCGATACTCGCGCAGATGCATTTCTCGCGCCGGACAATCCTGCGCTCGTTTACCGCGATCGCGTGAAAGCGGAGTTTGGCCTGAGCGACCCGCTCGTCGTGGCAGTAATTCGCGATGAGGCAGGGGGCGTTTTCAATCCACCTACACTCGAACTCGTGAGTTGGCTGAGCAACGAGATTGCACTGCTACCCAACGTCAACAATGACAGATTGATCAGTCTTGCGACCGAAAAAGACATTGTCGGCACCGAGGAAGGCATGGAAGTGAACGAGTTCCTCGACCCACTGCCCCGTACCCAGGCTGAGGCCGATGCGATTCGCACTGCCATCGACGATTTCCCCTTGTATCAGGGCAGTCTCGTGGCCAGAGACCACAGCGGCACGCTCATCGTCGTGGAATTGATTGATGAGGATCTGGCGGAACAGACCTACAACAATGTCATGGCTATTGTGGCGCGGGCGCCGATGCAGAACGACGAGGCAATACACGTTGCGGGAGAAGGTGCCGTTGTGGGTTACCTCGGTAGCTATATCGATGCTGACGCCTCTCGGCTCAACCCACTGGCGGCGCTAATCATCACGCTTATCGTCTTCTTCGCCTTCCGTCGTATCACGCCAGCGTTGTTCTCCAACGTCATAGTTGCCGCCTCGGTGCTCATGACGCTCGGCATCATGGCCGCGAGTGGCGTGGCATTCTTCGTCATCACCAATGCGATGCCGGTTATTCTGATCGGTATCTCGGTGGCTGATTCGATCCATATCTATAACCGCTACTTCGAATTGAAGGCCGAGCAGAGCGATGCCGATCATCGCGACATCGTCATCAGCACAATGGAAGACATGTGGCGCCCGGTCACATTGACTACCCTGACAACCATGGCCGGATTCATGGGCTTGTTTGTCGCGGCCTATATGCCTCCCTTCAAATTTTTCGGCCTGTTTACCAGTCTCGGAGTCTGTATTGCGGGCGTCTATTCACTCCTGTTCATTCCGGCCGTGATCGCACTCACGAATCCCAAAGCGAGCAAGCAGTTCCAGAGTGATGCCAACAAGCGCTCGGAGTTGTTCAGCACAATCATGATCGCGCTCGGCAAGATTAGCCGACGCCAGTCCGTTCTGGTGGTGGCGGTGTTCGCCGCTATCGCACTGGTGGGCATGTATTCGATGAGTGGATTAACTGTAAACGAAGACCGCATCACGACCTTCGCCACCGACGAGCCAATCTATCTTGCCGACCGGGCAATCAATCAGCGCTTCGACGGCAGCAACACACTCGATATCGTTATTGAGACCAATGCGCCGGAGCAATTGTTCCAGCCAGACAATCTGCGCAAGATCGAGGCACTTCAGGCTTTCACCGAGTCACTACCGCACGTCAATGGCTCGACTTCTGTTGTGGACTACCTCAAGCAGATGAATCGCGCACTGAACTACGGCGAGCGTGCGGCCTACGTGCTACCCGATGACAGCGATCTTATCGCCCAGTATTTCCTGCTCTATTCCGCGTCCTCTGATCCGACCGACTTCGAAGAGGAAGTTGACTACGATTATCAGACCGCCCTGGTTCGCGTGAATATTGATTCCGGCTCCTATCAAGATGCACGCATTATCATCGAAGCCCTGGAAGACTATATCGCTCGCGAATTCAACAGCGCACGCATTCGCGCTGACCTGAGCGGTCGCGTCAATCTGAGCTACAACTGGATTCGGGATCTGGGCAGTAGTCATTTCTTCGGCGTCGGTATAGCCCTGTTGCTGGTCTGGGTGTGTTCCGCGGTGTTGTTCCGTTCCGCCCTCGCTGGCATCTATTGTCTGCTGCCGGTTGCCACGTCCATTCTTCTCGTCTACACGGCAATGGTCGTGCTTGATATTCCACTCGGTATCGGGACGTCCATGTTCGCATCGGTCGCCATCGGTCTCGGCGTCGACTTTGCCATCCACACCATCGATCAGATTCGCGCCAATTATCGCAAGCTGTCCCGGGCCGCGAGCGAGCAGTCCGAGGACCTTATGGACAGGGCGCTGCAACAGTTTTTCCCCAGCGCCGGCCGCGCGCTGCTGCTCAATTTTCTTGCCATCGCCTGTGGTTTCGGTGTGCTGATCAGCAGCAAAGTCGTGCCGCTGAATTACTTCGGCACGGTGGTTGTCGTCGCGGTGAGCACCGCGTTTCTCGCCAGCCTGACCCTGCTCCCTGCACTGATCAACATCGCGCGTCCTGGCTTCATCGTGGGTGAGACCCGCGACTCGGGGTCCAGCATGGGTGCGCCAGCCGGCGTAACTGGCACGCTCGTCGTGCTGCTCCTCGTGGGTGGCATGTTTACAAGCTCACCCGCAAAGGCAGCCGACGTTCCCGCGATCGATGAGATCGTGGCACGCATCAATGCAGTCGATGATGGTGAGCAGATGAGTCGCACACTCACAATGCAGTTGATCGACCGAAACGGCCGCGAGCGCGAGCGCGAAACCTATGGCTATCGCAAGTACTTCGGCGAAGAGAAACGCTCTGTGCTTTTCTATCGTAGCCCAACCAACGTACGCGGCACCGGCTTTCTGACCTGGGACTACCCTGACCCACAAGTGGAGGATGACCAATGGTTGTATTTGCCGGCACTGCGCCGAGTGCGACGCATCTCCGCCTCCGACCGTGGTGACTACTTCCTTGGCACCGACCTGACCTACGAAGACATCAAGCTCGAAGGCAAGCTGCAACCCGCTGACTACATTTACAGCTTTGTCACCGAGACCGAACTCGACGGCATAGCGGCGTATCAGTTACGCGCCGTTCCAAAATCTCCGCAGATTGCTGACGAGTTGGGCTACGGCGAGGTGATGATCTGGGTTAGCACCGCTCACTGGCTCATTGTGCGAGCGGAGTACAAAGACCCGAAACTACAACCACTCAAGACAACACTCTCTCTCGATATCAGACAGGTCGACGGCATCTGGACGCGTCATCGACTCGAGGTCAGCAATCATCAGACAGGGCATCAAACCGTGTTCGAATTTTCCGATGTGGACTACAAAACCCAGGTCGACGACGGCGTCTTCGAACAACAGTATTTACCGAGGGGGCGATAGTTATGCGCTGCGCCAAGCGACTGGCAGTGACACAGGGACGTGCGCTGCTTTTTTATAGTCTGGCTTTTAATCCATTGCTAACCCACGCCGACGTCGACTTCGTCGAATTTGGCGGCACCTTGGCTCAGGAGTGGAGTTTCAACAGCACGCGTCAGGCTACGCAGAAAATGGAGACGACTTTCATGCCGCGCTTTGACATGGCCTGGAGTAATGGCAGCAGCCTCACCGGTATCGCTCGCCTGCGTTTCGATGACGCCTCTGCACTCGGTGACTATCCCAATGACGCCGAGGCCCATGCAGAGATTCGAGAGCTGTATCTGGATACACGCTGGCAAGACAGCTTCTGGCGCATTGGCAAGCAGCAGGTCGTGTGGGGACAGGCCGATGGACTGCGTGTGCTTGATGTGATCAATCCACTGGACTACCGCGAGTTTATTCTCGGTTCATTCGAAGATCGCCGCTTGCCCCTGTGGATGGTCAATGCAGAACTGCCCGTGAACGATAGCTGGATGGCGCAGCTACTCTGGATTCCGGACCAGCAATATAACGAGCTGCCGACCACCGGCTCCGAGTTTTTCCCGACTTCCCCGCTCGTGGCGCCACAGCTACCGAGTGGGTTGAGTCAGCCACCAGCGATTCGCGCCAGTGATCCACCTGATCACTGGCTCCGTGATTCCGATGTCGGTCTTCGTTTGAGCGCCTTTGTCGATGGCTGGGATATTTCCTTCAATTATTTCTATCACACTCTCGATCAGGCTGTGCTCTATCAGACTACTGTTGCAGAAGCGTTCACACTGCAGCCGGAGTACAAACGTTCGCACCTGCTCGGGAGCAGCCTCTCCAATGTGTTCGGCAATACCATCCTGCGCATGGAGATCGGCTACTCGTCCGAACAATACTATCTCGCACAGCGCGGTAGCACCGAGTCCACGCGGGGCGTTCACAACAGCGCCGAACTGAGTTATGTACTCGGCCTCGACTGGCAACCAGGATCGCAGTGGCTACTAAGCGCGCAGCTTTTTCAGAGCACAGCCCTGGACTATGACGATACGATGTTTCGCAAACGCACGGAAACGCAACTCAGTGGTCTGATTCAGAAAGGACTGCTCAACGAGTCGCTCAATCTGCGCGCTCTGCTCATTCACGGTGTCAATCTCGGTGATACTTCCTTACAGCTGGAAGCGCGCTACGACTATTCAACGAGTTTACAGTGGCTACTCGGGATAGATATATTTGACGGCACCAGATCAGGGCTGTTCGGTCAGTTCGATGCAGTCGACAGAATAAACCTGGGCGTGAGCTGGTCGTTTTAGTTGCGCCCAATACCAGGGGAGAGCACTGACATGATCCAGCAAGCAAACGGGTTGCGGCGCGTTGTCGTTACAGGCCTGGGTATTAAATCCAGCATTGGCAATTCAAAGGAAGAGGTCACGAGCGCCTTACGCGACTCGCGCTCTGGGGTTGTCAGCAATGAGGAATACGCAGAGTTAGGCTTCCGCTCCCATGTTTATGCGCCTGTGCAACTCGACGTCGACGCGCTTATCGATCGCCGCACCAGACGTTTCATGAGCAAAGCCGCGGCCTTCACCTATCTCGCAATGCAGGACGCGGTAGCTGATGCGGGACTAACCGAGAAGCAGATTTCCAATCCACGCACTGGCCTGATCGCCGGCACGGGTGGCGTCTCGACGGAGAAACTCATCGACGCCGTCGACACGCTTCGTGAACGCGGCGCGCGCAAAGTTGGGCCGACCTATGTCCCGGCCGCCATGACCAGTGGCAGCAGTGCGAACCTCTCTGTGGCGTTCGCCATTCAGGGTTACAGCTACTCCATCAGTTCGGCCTGTACCACCAGCCTGCATTGCATTGGCAACGCGTTTGAACTCATTCAGATGGGCAAGCAGGAAATCATGTTCGCTGGTGGCGGCGAAGAAACTCATTGGGCTTCTTCGCTGATGTTCGATGCCATGGGTGCGCTGTCGTCACAATACAATGACAAGCCCGCTATCGCCTCGCGCCCCTTCGATACCTCGCGCGATGGCTTTGTGATTTCTGAAGGGGGCGCGATTGTTGTGCTGGAAGAACTCGAGCATGCGTTGCAACGCGGCGCGCCTATCTACGCCGAACTGGTCGGCTACGGTGCGAGCTGTGACGGTGGTGACATGGTAAAGCCGAATGGCGAGGGCGCGGTGCGCGCAATGCAAATGGCGATGCAAGGGCTCGAGGTACCGATCGATTATCTCAATGCCCACGCCACCAGCACCCCCGCTGGTGATGTGGTGGAGCTGGATGCGATCCGGCAAGTGTTCGGTTCCGCAATACCGAAGATCAATTCCACCAAAGCACTGACCGGCCACGCGCTCGGCGGTGCGGGTGCGATCGAGGCAATCACCACACTACTCATGATGGAAGGAAATTTTATCTGTGCCTCGGCCCACATCGATGCACTGGATGAAGCTGGCGCGACGCTACCGATTGTCAGAGAGACAGTGGACAACGTGACACTGAACGCCGCCATGAGCAACAGTTTCGGATTTGGTGGTGCGAATGGTTCGCTGGTATTTCAGCGCTATGCCTGAATTGCCTGCTGATGCGGCTCACGGGCGTGAGCCGCGCTTCACAGCCGCAACTTATTCTGCAATGTAGGAACAGCAGTAGTCGGTCACTTCGTTGACCTTGATATCGAACGCCGAGTTCGCTGGTACTTCGAAACTCTCCCCGCCAGCAATTTCACGCCAATCGTCCTCACCCGGCAAACGCACAGACACCGAACCGGCTTGAATTTCCATCAGCTCCTTCAGTGCCGTATCGAAACGGTAATCACCTGGCATCATGATGCCCAGTGTCTTCTTCTCGCCATCGGCAAAAATTACAGTGCGGCTTGTTACCTTGCCGTCGAAATAGATGTTGGCGGCACGCTCTATGCTGACATTGTCAAAACTACTCATAGTGGTTCTCTGTTGCTTGAATATCGTTGAATTTACATTTTTGCCATCACGGCCAATCGGGGCTGTGAGAACACAGAAAGCCGGCAATTTTAGGTGCCCTCCCGCCGGATAGAAAGCACTAATTTGACGCGGCGTCTGACTCCCCGCCCCCATCCTGGCACCCAACTCCTGTCGAACTTCCCAAACCGTCGCGATTTCCCCATGCATTCGTGGGAAAACACACGAAATTCAAGAACTTATAGCGTCTGCATTTGTAGGAATTTGTGTGGCTAGGTGTATCATGAGAGGTCATGGAGTGATCTCTCGCAGCGCACTCCTTGCGATCAGAGCAAGCTGATGAACGATAACAAAAACAAACATCCCAGAACTTCCGTGCTGCTCTCCGAATCGGAGCAAGTTTCTGGTAGACCGGGTAAAGAATCCGGTAACGACACTCTCGGCCAGCGACTCGCCAACGCGGAAGCTGCTCTGGAACAGGCCGGTGTTGGTTGTTGGGAATGGCAGATCGGAACCGAACACGTCGCCTGGACGCCGATTATGGAACAGCTCTGGGGGCTCGCACCCGGAAGCTTCAAAGGCACCTTGAACGAAGTGGCTGAACCCATCCTCGCCGAAGACCTGCAGCGTTGGCAGCAATCCGTACAGAATGCTCTGGAACAAGGTATCGAGCACCGTATTGAAATGCGCATTCTGCTCCCTGATGGAACGCTACGCTGGATCGAAGCGATCGGTAATGTCATCAGGGATGAGAATGGGACGCCCGTGCGCATGATGGGCACGGCCATGGACATCACCGAGCATAAAAAATCCGAACGCGAGAAAGAGCTGCTGCACGAACAGCTGGCGCAATCCCAAAAAATGGAATCGATTGGCAGATTGGCTGGAGGAGTCGCCCACGACTTCAACAATCTGCTGCAAGCCATTCTCGGCAACGCCGAGTTACTACAGCTTAAGCTTCCCAAAGAAAGCGAACTGAGGGGTCATGTTGAACAGATACTCAGTACAGGCGAGCGTTCAGCGGAGCTGACCCGACAACTCCTCGCATTCGCGCGCAAGCAAACGGTTGCGCCGGTCCATGCCGATTTGAATATTCTGATTCAGCGCACACTCACCATGTTGCAAAGACTGATCGGCGAGAACATCCAGGTGAATTGGGAAGCCCACGATGAACCACTACCCGTTCATGTGGACACTGCGCAAATGGATCAGATCCTGACCAATGTCATCCTTAATGCACGCGACGCAATAGGTACTGCCGGGTCGATCACAATTCGCACCAGTACATTTGATGTCGACCAGAATATTGATATGACGCATCCCGATCTGCATCAGGGTAGCTATGCCCGGCTGACTATCGAAGACAATGGTCAGGGGATTGACGAGAGTATTCTGGACAGAGTGTTCGAACCCTTCTTTACGACAAAGAAAATGGGCGAAGGTACTGGCCTTGGTCTGGCAATGGTCTATGGGGCGGTTCGTCAGAACGACGGCGAGGTATCCATCGCCAGCGTAGCAGGTGAAGGCACTTGCGTGACTATCAGCCTGCCATTGCATACAGCGCTGCCAACCGAGAGCGGCAGGGTCACTTCAGAAGAAGATGACGATGCGGCGATCGGCGACGCGCGCGTGTTAGTGATTGAAGATGAGCAATCCATCCTCGGTATCATTCGCGACACGCTGGAACACAAAGGTTATCAGGTGCTCACAGCAGCATCTCCAACGGAAGCCTTGAGCATCTGGCAAACTGGCAAAGACAAGATCGATCTGGTACTTACTGACGTGATCATGCCGGAGATGAATGGCGAAGAGTTGATCGATCGCTTCAGGGAGTCGAACGCCGAACTCAAATGTATCTATATGTCCGGCTATCCGGCCGACGTCATCGCGGCGAAGGGGCTGCTCAATCCCGGCATCAATTTTATTCACAAACCGTTCAATACCAGAGCCCTGACCGATATTGTGCGACACTGCCTGCATCAGGAAGCCAGCCCGGGACTCTGACTGACCCTGGCGAGTAGCTTCAATTGATCTGTATCAGGAAGCGCTTTTCTGAGCGACCAGGAAAACACTCTTCATTTTCCCAGGCGGCTCGAACTCTTCAAGAATCGTAAACCCCGCCTTGTGATGGCTCGTCAGCAATCCTTGCTTGCTGAATCCCTGAAATTTCGGCGCCAAACCGATAAAACTCATAATCGGTAAGAGCACTCTCCAGATGCCCATATGCTGCTCGAAGCAGAGACTACTGGTAATAAGATAGCCACCCGGTTTCAGCAATTCCCGGCATTTCCGGAGAGGTTGGTCTACGTTCTCCATCAAATGCAGAATATTGAGACCCAGTATCACATCGAAGGATTGCGTGCCGAAATCGTCGGTGAGTATGTCGGCCACCTGAAAGTCGACATTTTCTATGCCCTGTTCATTTTTGTTGCGCTTGCCGATCGCAATCATGTTCTTCGCAAAGTCAGTGGCAACAATATGCTCTACATAAGGCGCATGCAGCAATGCAGTCGATCCGGTTCCGCAACCGAATTCGAAGACGCGGTGTTCCGGCTTTAAATACTTCCGGGTAATGCCCAGTTTCTTTTCGTAAGACTCGATGTCGGCTATGGGCGAACGCGCATAGCGCTCGGCGAAAAGATTGAAGATGAGTTGTCCTTTAGCCATGACTGTTTCCCTGTGTGAATGTCGTAAAGACGCAAACAGTCAGAAAAAGTTACTTCGGGTCAGTGGCAGTGGGAGTCGTTCATGGTTTTCTCCCTCTGCCTGTTCAATCGCGCGTCAATAAAACGCTTCAAAAGCACTTCAGGGCCGGATGTAGCCAATATTGTTTTCTATGACAATCTCGGTGCCGAGCGGTTCGGAAAGTTCTTGCAGGCGGGTGAGGATGCGTTGCGCGATAGCCGCTGGTGCAACTCGCGGAATGCCACGCCGGGCCAGCTTCTCTTCTTCGTATCCGGCCTCGATCGGGATGATACGGACTTCGGTCAGTTCGCCGTTATGGAATTCGTTGAAGGCGATAATGCTCTCGAACTTCACCGGAAACTCCGCATCCGGGGGGCCAACACTGCGCTGCGGGTCACCGCGACCCGCGAGCCCGATCACATCCATCTGGCGAATGAATTCGCCGAGACCGTAGAAGATAGGTCGATTGTTATAGATCTCAATGCCGCGCAACGCGTGTACGCCAGTACCCTGAAACACATCAGCCCCGTTGTCGATCGCAGCCTTGGCGAATACGGGCAGGTAGTCGGCAATGCTCGGATTGGTGTCCAGATGTTCCGCTTCGGGAATCCCCTCGCCGCGAAAGCCGCCAGTCGTGTCATAGAAATGGTGCGCGTGAATCGCGACCGTGATGAGGTCTGATTTGAGTTTGCCTTCGCGTACCGAGGCGAGCACATCGGTCAGGTCGCGCTGGTTCATCTCGAAATGGTAGTAAGGCTCTGTGACTCCGGCCGGTGCTTTGCGAAACTGTTCACGGAGAAATTCAATCTGGGTTGGCGTATTGATACCGCGGGCATAGTGAAAAGTACCGTTGGGAAAATAATCGCGGATCGTCTGCAGTCCTTCCCAGGCATCTTCCGGCACCATGAAATAGCGCGTGACGCGCAGTGGACTCAAGCCACCAACGCCGGGCCATTCGCCTCGTGCCGGAGCGGCCTGGGGCTGATGATCCGAAGTCGACACCATGCCAACCCGACCGCGCGGACTGGAATAGAAGCGCGCTGCGCGCGCCGCCCAATAGGTGTCGCCATAGCCCGCATGTTGCAAGCCAGCCGCATCCAGATAACGGGTCGTCTCTGCCAGACCTTCTGGTCCAAAATCGTTGGCGTGATTGTTTGCTCGGGCCACTATGTCGAAGCCCATCTCCACCAACCACTCGGCAACACCCGGCTCACCGCCGAAGCCGCCACCGCGTGAACCGGAAAAGCTTCTCCCATCGATAATATTGCCTTCGAGATTCCCTGTCGTGACATCGGCAGAGCGCGTCATCTCGACTACCTCGCGAAAACCCGGGTCGCTCATCATGTGATCCAGCGGGTAGGAAATAATCAGATCACCAACAACTGCGATGGTGAAGCCATCGGCCACCGAGGTAGCCAGTTCGGCTGCGCTCGGCGCTTGCGCGTGAGTCTGTGCTTGCGTGAGGGCGAGGACCATCAAGCCGCTGCACAAGCTTCCCCAATATCCGTTTCGGGCTTTCGTTCGAGACATGCTCATTCTCCTTGTCTGAGTCTTGTTATCTGCAATTCAAGGCTACCAGAAAAATCGCGATACGGAGTGTTCTTTGCCTCACTGATCCCTCACTTTCTCCGAGAATTCGATTATGATGGCTCGTCGCCAGCCCCACTCACAGGAGTCAGTCATGTCAAAATGTGCTTTGCTTCTATCCGTACTGATGAGTTCACTGCTTTTCAGTTCATCACTAATAGCGCAGTCTGTCCCGCCACAGGGTGCAACCCTGCCCGTTACCGTGCCGCTGCCGCCGGTTTTGGAGAATCGCGAGATTCTGATGGTGAAAGTTGATCTTGAACCCGGGCAGGCTTCCCAGCCGCATCGTCATCACGCCCATGTCATGGTGTATGTGTTGTCAGGTGAGATCGAGATGCGCGTCAACGAAGATGAGATTGTTCGCCTCGGCCCGGGACAGACATTCTTCGAGTTACCTTCGGATGTACATAGTGTCAGTCGCAATGCGAGCAATAGCGAACCGGCCAGTTTTCTTGCGATTCTGCTGAAGGAAGCGGGAGCGCCGGTGACGGTACCGGCTGACTGACACTGGCTCTGTTTTGACACTCTCCCCCGCACAGCAATATCTGCAGGATTTCGTTCAGCGCGCACACTCCTCGAATGCCGCCTCGTGGCCGGACGACGACAAGTCGCTGGCCGCGATGGAGGCGTTGTATGCAAAGCTGGATCCGACTAGTCAGGATGCCATAGTACTCTGTTTCGCCCTCGCAAAAATCCATGATGATCGAGGCAATGTCGATCGCGCCTTTCATCTGTACTCCGAAGGCAACCGCCATCATGCCCGGGGCAAGATCGACACCATAGACGATGCGCGACAGACCGCCGCACTGGTGCGCGATATTTTTAGCTCGGATATCCCGACGGCTCTGCCGGGTGACTCAAAACCGCGACCGATCTTTATCCTCGGCATGCCGCGTTCTGGTACGTCTCTTGTCGAGCAGATTCTGGCCTCGCACAGCGAAGTGCATGGCGGTGGCGAGTTGGCCTTGCTCGGCCAATGGTGCTTTGGCTATCTCAAGCTAGTGAAGGAACATGGCGCGGCGGTGCGACTGGATAACTATCTTGGCCAATTGCGCAGTCACTATCTCAACGGACTGAGTGGGCTTGGCGGGCTCTCTGGTAAAACTGTCGTTACCGACAAGATGCCAGTGAATTTCTTCTGGATCGGCTTCCTGCTGCAGGCACTACCCGATGCCGTCATCATTCACACGTGTCGCGATCCCATGGCTACTTGCTGGTCCAATTTCAAAACGCCGTTTGCGGGGCGTTCCAATGGCTTCGCCTGTGACCTGGCACACATCGGTGAGTTCTACACTCTTTATATGGAATTAATGGCCTTTTGGAAGCAGCTGTTCCCAGGGCGTATCTATGATCTGAACTACGAAGCACTCACCCGGGACCAGGAAGGCGAGACGCGCAAACTGCTCGCGCACTGCCAACTCTCCTGGCAAGAAAGCTGTCTGAATTTTCATCTCAACCCACGCAAAGTTCACACCGCCAGTCGCTACCAGGTGGCTCTGCCACTCTATCAGGGGAGCTCCGAGAGCTGGAAACCTTACGAACGCTTCCTGAAACCCCTCAGGTATACCTTGGGAAAGCCCGATTAACTGACGGGAATCCACTCTTTTCGCCGCATTTCGTGTAATTACTTCGAACATTCGCTCAACTTTCCGTAGGAAAGCGTCGTAGTGAAAAGTCACCTGATGGTATGCCGCAGTGAGGACGCTGCCCTTGCTGCAAAATGAATTTGCCACTTGAAGAATAATGCATATGAGCTGGCTTCTTGAGCTATTCCAGTATTCTGACAACGAAGCATTCTTGATTGACGGGGTTTTCAATCTCGGTCTCGTTGCCCTATCAGTACTCACTGCAATTTACGCATCCTGTATCGCGTTTCATGCCGCAGTACAGTCCCGACTCACTCCGAACCAGAATAGAAAGCAACTGACGCTGTTGGCCGGCAGTCTTGCACTGGGCGGTGGCGTCTGGGCCATGCACTTCATCGGCATGATGGCCTTCGATCTCTCGATGCAGGTCAGCTACGATCTGGTGCTGACCCTGATCTCGATGACTCCTATAGTTATTGCCTCGCGGGTTGCACTGGGACTCATGGCCAAACATCAGGTGACCACAGCCCAGCTACTGATCGGCGGCACACTTGTCGGCGCAGGCATTGGTGCGATGCACTATGTGGGTATGGCCGCCATGCAGATGGAAGCCATGCTGCGCTATGATCTGACCGTGTTCGCGATCTCCGTGCTGGTTGCCGTGACACTCTCAGTCATCTCTCTCTGGTTCCGCTTCGGTCTCAATCATCTTTCCAACCGCGTCTACACCAACATGCAGCTGAACGTTATCAGCGGCACCATCATGGGCGTGGCTATCTCCGGTATGCACTATACCGGCATGGCGTCCGCTCGTTTTCAGATGCATGACCCGGCCACCTTCATGCCAGAGGCCGGGCATATCTCGGTCGCTCTTGCCATGGGCGTTGCCATTATCACGATTGGTTTCAGTAGCCTCGTGCTCACACTCAATCTGTTGTTCAAGTACCGCGATGCACTCACGCTGGCTAATGTCAGTGCGGAGCGACTTGGCGCTATCATGAACACCACACCGGATGCCATCGTCACCTTTGACGGAGACGGTACCATCGTCGATTCCAACAACGCGACACGCTTCGCTCTGGGCTGGGAGAGCAATGAGCTCAAAGGTCAGAGTATCCAGACTATTATTCCTGACCTGTCCGTTGGCGCAGGTGGTTTGACGGCCAACTTCATGAATAAGCCCTGGCTTACTGGCATCTCCGGCGAGGAGCTGGAACTCACCGCGCGCAGAAAGAATGGCAAGGTCTTCAACGTGCGACTCACAGCCGGCCAGGTCAACATCCCGGATGAGTCCTTGTTTGTCGCCTTCGTATCTGACATTAGCGAGCGCATCCAACTCGAACAGGATCTGCGGCAGGCGAAAGACACGGCAGAACAGGCCGCGCAGTCACGCCAGGCATTTCTTGCCAACATGAGTCACGAGATACGCACCCCAATGAATGCGATTATAGGCTACTCGGACTTGCTACTCGACGAGGAAGTCACGCCCGAGATTGAGGAAAAATATCTCGGCATTATTTCGAGCTCCGGGCGCTCATTGCTCAGTTTGCTCAATGACATTCTCGATCACGCCAAGCTCGAAAAAGGCAAGATGGAACTGGAGCTCACTGATTTCTCATTGCGCGATGAAGTGGAAGAGACAGTTTCGACACTGTGGGTGCAGGCGCAACAACGTGGACTGGATCTGGAATGCACTATCGCGCCCGACACGGTAGAGCGCTATATCGGCTCACCGATGCGTATCCGTCAGGTACTGACCAATCTCATCGGCAATGCCATCAAATTCACTGACACGGGATTCGTTCATGTCAATGTGAAATCAGAGAATGGCGACATGGTATTCAGCGTTTCCGATACCGGCATCGGCATCCCCGAAGACCGGCTGCAAATTATCTTCGACCCCTTCCGTCAGGCGGACGCGGCGACCAGTCGAAAGTTCGGCGGCACGGGTTTGGGTACTGCAATCTGTAAACAGTTGGTCGAGCTGATGGGCGGCTCCATCGCGGTAAGCAGTGAAGTGGGCGTCGGCAGCACATTCACCTTCCGACTGCCGTTGAAGAAATGCACCAACATGACCATCAAAGACCTGACCATTCCGCGCCAGAAGGCCAACGACCTGCAGAAGCTGCGCATTCTGGTGGCAGACGATGTGCCATTGAATGTCGAACTGCTCACAATCGTGCTCGAGAAAGATGGCCACGATATCGTTTCCGTCAATGATGGACAGAAGGCACTCAATCGCGCAATCAATGAAGACTTCGATGTCATTCTCATGGACGTGCAGATGCCGAAGATGGATGGCTTTACCGCCACTCGCAAGATCCGCGACTTTCAGCGCAAGAACCAGCAAAAGCCTACGCCAATTCTCGCGCTCACGGCCGGAGTTATGGATGAAGACAAACAGGCCGCCCGCAACGCCGGCATGGATGACTTCGTGACCAAACCCGTCGATCTGGAAACGCTGAAGCAAGCGATTGGGAAAGCACAGGAACGCTACACAAACTGGACCCCTGACAAGGAACAGGAACCGGGCAATTCTCAGCCTATGCCAAGCGCAGCAGACGAATTGGCACTCGCGTGAACCTGGACTGACAAGCGCTGCCTATAGCGCATAAAACTCGACGGCATTGCCGTCGGGGTCAGTGAACATGAACAGGCTGATATAGGGCTCGCGCACGATTTCCTCGTGGATCAGCGTCGCTCCTGGCATGTCTTGAACCCTGTTAAATTCCTGCTCAATATCCTGCACGCGAATATAAATCACCGCGTTGTTTCCTCTACGCAGCTCATGCGTAAAGGCTTGCGAGCGATAGATGCCGAGCACCCCCCCTGCCAGCGAATAGGCCACAAAATCCGCATTCTCGATGATGGGCTCCTGACCGACCAGTGTCTCGTAGAACTGTTTCGAAGCGGCAAGATCATCTACCACCACATAGACGCCTAACTGCATCCCTGAAGTCTGCGCCCATGCGATACCAGCAATTGTTATGAGTATTCCCGCGAGCAGTACTCGCAACGAAGTCGATTGGCGGTGTAATTTTCTCATCGTGATATCCCTCTCCTGAAAGTACAGTTGACCCGTGGCAGCCTGAACTGCATGGGAGCAAACCCATGCTACTGCACCCCTGCTGACAGCCTTGTGTCAGTAGCATGTCACTGGCGCATGCCACGCTGGATAATTCCGGGGGAATTGCGCATAGTAGCGCTGCCTGAACCATTCATTTGAACGACTAGTCGCAAAGAGCCCTGCCATCATGACAAGACTATTCCTGCTGCTCCTGGGCAGCCTGCTAAGCACTGCCACTTTTGCTCAACTGGAGGCGGCACGCAGCGCCGCTATCGCCTATGGCCATCATCACATCAATACTACCGATGTGGAGGCGCAGCGACGCTTCTGGATCGAGGGTCTCGGAGGGCGTATCGCTGCACTGGGGCCTTCAGGCCGGGAAGTGATTGCGTTTCCAAATGTATTGGTGCTCTTCAGCGAGCGCGAACACAACGGCGGCACTCGGGAATCCATCGTCAATCACGTTGGCTTCGAAACCCAGGACATCGTTAGCGATGTTGAACGCCTGATCAGCCTCGGCTACACCATGATCTCGAGAGAGGAACTGCCAGCCGTTTACGAAGTTGAGAACGGCATAGCACGACGACCGGGCGGCAATACCATAGCGTATGTGCTAGGCCCCGATGAGCTGAAAGTCGAACTGATCGAAAACACAGCAATCTCCCACCCCATCCAGATGCACCACATTCACTGGGCCCACCCGGAAGGCGAAGCCATGCAACAGTGGTATGCTGAACACTTTGGCGGCATTGTCGGCACACGCATCGGTCAGCCCGCAATTGATTTACCCGGCGTCAACCTCACCTATGGACCCGGCGCCGCTGATGTCGCGCCTACGCAAGGCCGCGCACTCGATCACATCGGATTCGAAGTCGATAACTTGCAGGAATTCGTAGCACAACTGGAAAGCAAAGGCATCACCATGGATCGCGGCTATACCGAAGTCGCTTCATTGGGTATAGCCATTGCGTTCCTGACCGACCCCTGGGGAACCTATATCGAATTGACCGAGGGTCTGGATGCGGATCTCTAGGCGCTTTATAGCCTTGATTCTTGCCACTTGCGGGCTGCTTGGCAGCCCGCAAGTGGTATCACAGCCTGATTACCTGGGCACAGACTCAATCGACTCCTTCATGCGAGTCACCCACTATCAGCTGTCGCTGCACGTTGCGGTAAACGACAAATCAATTGCCGGTTCTCTCACCGTCTCGCTTGCCCCCTCAACGCAGTCTGCAGACGCTGTGTTGGCACTTGGCAAGGGCGGCCTGACGATAGAGGCAGTTTCCCTGCTGGAACCCGACGCACGGCCACTGAACTACTCAGTGCAGGATGGACAACTGCTTATCAACCTACCCGCGCTGGATACTACTGCCACACCGAGATTGGAAATTCGCTATCGCGGCGCTCCTACTTTCGGCTTGCAATTCAGCGAGCTGGGCGAAGAAGTAAGCACGGCATTTTCTACCGAGCAATGGATGCCAGTGCAGACAAGCCCAGCATTGCGCGCCAGCTTCGCTCTCGATCTCGTCGTGCCAAGTGAGTTCTCAGTTGTTGTGACTGGCTCCTTCGTCGAGAGTGCTGTGATCGACGAGAATCTCAGCGTGCATCGGTGGCGTGAAGTCGATGCCATGCCAGCCTATTTATTCGGATTCAGTGCAGGGCGTTTTCGGGAAGTGGTCGATCAGAGCAAGGCGCCGCTGTTGCGCTATCTCGCGCCGCCGCCATTCTCTGAGCAGGATCTGCTTACCATTTTCACCGAGACGAGAAACGCGATCAGCTACTTCGAGGAACGCTCAGGATTCAGCTACCCCGCTGCCGACTACACGCAGGTGTTGTTGCGTAGAGGCTATGGGCAGGAACTCAATGGCATTGCCGTTATGCGAGAGTCCTATGGCAAAGCCGTGCTCGAAGATCCGCAAGCAATCTGGCTCGCGATTCACGAATTGGCCCATCAATGGTGGGGCAACCGGGTCACAAATTCAGCATGGACTCACTTCTGGCTCAATGAGGGAATAGCCAACTTCCTGACTGCGACCTACTTCGAACGGCGCTTCGGGCAAGCAGCCTATGATGAGTTGATCGCAAACTCGCAGCGCAGCTATGAACAACTCCGGCAGGATGGTCATGACAAGGCGCTCGTATTCCCCGACTGGAAGTCACCGTCCCGGCAAGACCGTACGCTGGTCTATGACAAGGGTACCTATGTGCTGTATTTGCTCAGGCAAGAGCTGGGAGAAGAAGCCTTCTGGAACGCGATTCAACTGTTCACTGCACGCCACTGGCAACAGTCAGTGCAAAGCTCAGACCTGCAACGGGCAATGGAAGAGGCCAGCGGAAGAAATCTCAAGGACTTCTTTAACGAATGGGTCTACGCTATTCAGTAACTGGGCAAGGCCCGGATTGCAGAACCGCCAGACCCAATCTCACCGAATATTCACCCGCAATTCCTGACTGTTGACAGCGCTTGGCTCGCTGTTGGTCGATCCGCGCTGCCGCATTCAGCGCTCGCTGATTATGCTGCTATACTCACCTTGACCCTCTGCGCCGCGATCCCGTTCGGTATTCACTATGTCCGCCAGTCTCACCAAAGCACTGACCCGCAATGATCTGATCGTCATCGCCAGATTGCTTGGAATTGTCTGGATTGGACTGGCGTTCGTAATTCTGCTGCGCGATGTCGCCGGATCGCTGACGATTAACGACTGGGAATATTCCGTTACCGATAATCTTGAGCATCTGACCTATTACATCTGGCTTCCCTGGGTCGTGCTATCACCCTTCGTGGTCATTGCGGTAAAGCGCTTCCTGTTCTTACCGGGACAGTTGAAATCCATGGTGCTCGTGCATCTGTTGCTGGTTGCCGTGTTTGCTATCGTGCATCTCGCGGCCGTCGCCTATCACTTCGAATACTTCGTCGATGACCAGACACCGGCCATGCAGGTTTACGCGGGCTGGCAACACATGGGCCACTTTCTGGTCGCCGATCCCTTTATTCTCACGGACGTAATTATCTACGTCCTCTTCGTGACGAGTTTCAATATCTCCGGGCATATCGATCTGGTGCGGCAGAAGGAACAGGTCGCCAGCCGCCTCGAAACCCACCTGGCTGAATCCAAACTGCGTGCGCTGCAGATGCAGATCAATCCGCATTTCCTGTTCAACACGCTCAACAGCATCACGGCTTTGATTCGCAAGAAAGAAGTGGAGACGGCCGAGGAAATGATTCATCGCCTGAGCGATTTCTTTCGCATGACTCTGGAACGCAATATTGGTCAGACCGTGCCATTCGAACTGGAACTCGAACTGGTCGAGAACTATCTCGCTATTGAACAGGAGCGATTCAAGGATCGCCTGGAGATTCGCAAGAACATCGATGTGCGTACGCTCAGTGCGGATGTCCCCGCCTTTCTGCTGCAGCCGCTGGTCGAGAACAGCATCAAGCACGGCATCAACGGCAGCAGTGCGCCCGGACTCATCGAGATTCGCAGCAGCTTCATGGGCGACCGCATCCTCATCCAGGTCATCGACAACGGCAGCGGCGCGCAACGCAAGGTGCAGCGCGAGACGGGTTATGGCATTGGTCTTTCGAACGTCAAGGAACGCCTGGAACAACTCTATGATGGCAAGGCGCTATTCAATCTGGAATCGCAAGCTGGCAAAGGCACCTGCGTGACGCTTGAGCTGCCCTTGCAAGAAAGTCAGCAGCAAGCACTCGACAACGCGGACAGCGAAGTCATAACCAGCAATCCGTCGCTGCTCAATCCCGGAAAAATCTGATGGCAGAAGGAACTGCAGAGTGACAACACCGATCCGTGCCATACTGGTTGATGATGAGCCGCTGGCGAGAGACGGCTTGCGCCTGTTGTTGGAAGCCGAAGCGGATATTGTGATAGAGGCCTTGTGCGCCAACGGCGAAGAGGCCATTGCCGCAGTCACTCGTTCAAAACCGGATGTCCTCTTCCTCGATATCGAGATGCCCGGCATGAATGGGTTTGATGTCATCCGCGAGATCGGGCTACAGCACATGCCGCTGGTGATCTTCGTGACTGCTTACAACCAATATGCCGTGGAAGCATTCGAGTTCCACGCCATGGACTATCTGCAAAAGCCTGTACGCAAGGACCGCCTGCAAACCAGTCTGCGCCGCCTGCGTCAGCAACTTGAACACTCCACGGCGATTGAAAACAGCAGCAAGCTCGGCTCCCTGCTGGAACTGTTCAAGCAACTCCCGGTTGGTGACCAGAACGGCGTCAGCAATGACCGCATCATCGTCAAATCGCACGGCCATATTCATTTCCTCAATGCGTCGGAGATCTTCTGGGTGGAAGCCTCAGGCGACTACGTGACGATCCACACCGCGGAGAAGGCACACCTGTTGCGCGACACCATGCACAACATGGAGAAGCGACTCGAGCCTTACGGATTCAAGCGCATTCACCGTTCATCGATCATCAATCTGGACTTCGTCAGCGAACTCAAGACCGGCAAGAACAATGACTATCAGGTCGTGTTACGCGACGGCACGGAACTCAACCTCGGACGCAGCTTCAAGGACGCCCTCTACGCCAGCCTGCAATCACCGGAATAGCGCACCGATCACGCCGCCAAGTCGCCCGCCTGGTCTTATAAAAAGCCTCGTCGCAGCCATCCGCTGTTAGTCCGCAACACGTCGGCGCTCGCCGAAAGCCACTTCTCTCCTGCCTGCTTGCGCGCCATTCTGCGGCCAAACTCCAGAGGTCAGGCCATGGAAATTCCCAAAGCATCATCGCGCAAGAAAATCCCACTCTTTCGCATCGCCGCTGTGTTAGTTGTACTGGCAAGTTTCAGCTTCGCTTACGCGCGCTATAACAGTTTCTCGAATACCGAATTCGTCGAGCGTGACAATCTGGTCATCAGCACGGTGACACGTGGCACGTTTGAACGACAGATCCGCGCTCCCGGGCGTCTCGTTCCCGACGAGCTGCGCTGGGTTGCCGCCACCTCGAACGCGCGCGTCGAGGAAATCATCCTGCATCCCGGCGACCCCGTTGCCCCTGATTCGATTGTGATGACTCTCAGCAATCCCGACGTCGAAGAGGCAATGGACTCGCTGAAGCTCGAATTGGAAGTACTCGACGCCGAATACCAGGCACTGGAAAAGCGCTTGCACAATGACGAACTCACGCAAGAGTCGGTCGTCGCCGACGTGCAGTCGCAATACGAACTGGCCGACTTTCGCAAAGCCGCCAATCTCAAACTCTCGGCCGACAGCGCAGTCTCCGAGATCACTCTCAATGAAGCCATACTCAATGAGAAGGCGTTAAAGACACGCTATGAAATCGAACAGCGCCGACTCGACAGCCTGACCGAACTGCATGCAGCCGAGCTGGCCGCCAAACGCGCTCGCATCAATCAGGTTCGCCGCAGTCTGCGCCTTCAGGAACAACTCTTTGCTGAGTTGCAGGTGCGGGCAGAGTTCGCGGGCAACCTGCAGGACATTCCGGTGGAACAGGGTCAACAACTCAGCAAGGGCACTATTGTCGCCCGCGTGGCCAACAGCCAGGACCTGAAAACCGAGCTGCGCGTGCAGGAGAGTCAGGTCAAGGATGTACAACCCGGGCAGCGCGTCACCATCAGCGCAGGCGGCAACACAGCGATCGGTGTCGTGGGTCGTGTCGAGCCGGAAGTGCAGGACGGCGTGGTGATTGTAGATGTGTATTTCGAGGACGAGATGCTGGCGGGTGCCCGCTTCGATCTGCGCGTCGACGGACTTGTTCTGCTTGAGCGACTCGAGGATGTACTCAGCATTCGCCGCCCGGTATTCAGCCAGGAAAACATCACCCTGCCGCTGTTTGTCGTCGATCCCGCGACCGGCATCGCCTCGCGACGCGAAGTCCGCGTGGGCAAGGCGTCGACTGACATGTTGCAGATACTGGAAGGGCTCGACGTTGGCGAGCAGATCATTGTCTCGGACACCTCCGAATACAACGAATTGGAGCAATTTACACTGCGCTAGGCCATGCCCGCGCACCAGGAGAATACTATGCAAAGTTTTTGGGAAGATGTGCAGTTTGCCTTGCGGAGCTTCCGCAAAAATATCGCCGTGACACTACTCATTGTCGCCACACTCGGCATGGGCATTGGCGCCAACACCGCGATCTTCAGCATGGTCTACAACGTCCTGCTCGGTCCGCTCCCCTTCGCCGACGGCAACCAGTTGGTCAAGATCGAAACGAACTTTCCCAACATCAATCAATACGACGTGCCCGCTTCGGTACAAACCATGTTCGACTATGAGGCGCAGTCGGAAACGCTCGAAGAAGTGTTCGAGTATCACCAGATGAGCTTCACCTTACTGGGCATGGGTGACCCTTCCTTCGTGCAAACCGGCGTGGTGAGCTGGGACTACTTCAATATTCTTGGCATCGAACCCATTCTCGGTCGCACCTTTCGCCCGGGTGAAGACGAACCCGGAGCTGCACCGCTCATCGTGCTCTCCTACCGTTATTGGCAGGAGAAATTCGCTGGCAGCGAAGACGTGATTGGCATGACACTGGAAATGAACAACCGCGCCCATGAAGTAATTGGCGTTCTGCCCCCCATGCCGCCCTATCCAATGGACAACGATATCTGGGTCGGTGCCGCCACCTGCCCTGCCCGGGGCAGCGATGCGATTATCGACAATCGCGCCGTTCCCTTTGTACAGCTCTACGGCAAGATGCATGAGCACGCCACGCTGGCACGCACGAATTCAGACCTCGATAGCATAGTTCAAAACCTGACCGCGCAGTTTCCTGACGCCTACCCAGACGAGCAGGGACTCTCGGCCAACGTCACCTCGTTGCGCAGTGTCATGGCGAGAGACTCCGGTCAGGTTTTTTATCTTCTGCTAGGTATGACGGCACTCGTGCTGCTAATTGCCTGCGCCAATGTCGCCAACCTGAATCTGGCTCGCATGTCGGTGCGCGAGCAGGAGTTGGCAGTGAGGGAAGCGCTCGGCGCAAACCCGGGACGCATCGCGCGGCAGGTGCTTACCGAGAGCGTCATACTCGCCATCGCCGGCGGCCTCGTCGGCCTGCTTATCGCGTGGCTGGGAATGGACCTGCTGGCGGATTTCTCCGCGCGCTACACTCCGCTCGCCAGCGAGGTTGGAATCAATGGTTCCATACTGGTGTTCAGTCTGTTCATTGCGCTGACGACAGGTCTGGTCAGTGGCTCGCTGGCCGCCTTCCAGCGGCGCAATCTGAACATCGCACTGAAGGAAGGCGGGGGCAGTGTAACCAGTTCCAGCCGCAAGCAAAGTGTGCGCAAGTTGTTGCTGGTCACGCAGTTCATGCTGGCCTTTATCATCCTCACCAGCGCGGCGCTGATTACTCTCTCACTCTATCGTCTTAACACCGAAGACGCCGGCTTCCGCACCGAGAGTGTCCTCGCGACGGAAATGACCTATAACTTCACCGCCTTCGCGTCGGCGCAGCGCCGCAATCAGTTTTTGCGCTATCTCGAAACCGAGTTGCCAGCCCATCCCGCCATCCACTCAGTCGCAGCGGCATCAACGATTCCCTTGCAGGATGTGCCGAACCGCACCGGCACCATGCGCATCGAAAACCACTCGGTCATCGACAACACGCAACAACTCTCCATCTGGTCGAGTATCGTGTCGCGCAATTACTTCGACGTGCTCGATATTCCACTGCTCGAAGGGCGCTTCTTTAGCGACCGAGACGATGAAGCGTCGCCTAATGTCTTTATCATCAATGAAGCCATGGCCGAGCGCTACTTTCCCAACGAATCGCCGATCGGACAGCGCCTCTCTTTCGACGATGGACAAAACTGGAACGAGATCGTCGGGGTAGTAGGAAACTCCCGCGTCGTTGGCCTTGACGAGCCACCCGTTGAAACTCTCTACGGATCCTATCTGCAGTTCAGTGCCACCCAGTTCAGCCAGAACCGCCTGAATCTGTTCTCGCGAACTGAAAATGACAGCAATGAACTACGCACATTCATTCTCGACAAGATTCATGAGTTCGAACCCGCGCAGGCCGTTACCCGCATTTCCGAACTTGCTGAGATCAGGGCGACCTGGTTATCCACACCAACGCTCGTCACGCAACTCGTGTCGCTGTTCGCCTTGCTTGCCTTTGCCATTACGCTGAGCGGGGTGATCGGTGTGGTCAGCTACAACATCTCACAGCGCTTCCGTGAGATTGGCCTGCGCATGGCACTGGGTGCCAACCCTTTTAACGTGCGCTTCTGGCTATCGCGTCAGGGGCTGATGCTGAGCAGTATGGGTATCGTGCTCGGCGCCCTTATCATGATGATTGCCGCGCCGTCACTCGCTGCGCTGCTCTATGAGACCAGTCCACTCGATGTGAGCATCTATGTGGCCATCGCCCTGGTCATCACACTGGTAGCATTGGCCGCGATCTCCATACCGGTCAATCGCGCTGTGCAGATCAATCCGTGGCAGGCGCTGCGCGAACAATAATTTACTCCGGGAATCCCGACCGAACAGGAACGTAATCATGTCCAAAGACACACTGATCAAATTGGAGAACCTGAGCAAGACCTTCTCCAGCGATGCTACCGAAACCCGCGCTGTTGCCGACGTCAGCTTTGACATCCATGCAGGCGACTATGTGTGCATCTCTGGCCCGTCCGGCTGCGGGAAATCCACGCTGCTGTCCATGCTGGGACTGTTGGAAGTCCCCTCCAGCGGGCGCTATTTGTTGAGCGGGCACGAGGTGCAACAGCTCGATGCCTATCAACGCGCGGAACTGCGCAACCGGGAAATCGGTTTTATCTTTCAGGCCTTCAATCTGATCGGCGACCTGACAGTACTGGAAAACGTGGCCTTGCCACTGAGCTACCGCAAGATGAAACAGACCGAGCGCAACGAGCGCGCCATGGAAATGCTCCGCAAGGTCGATATGGCCCATCGCGCCCAACACTTCCCTGCCCAGCTATCGGGTGGGCAACAGCAGCGAGTTGCCGTTGCCCGCGGTCTGGTAATCGAGCCCTCTGTGCTATTGGCGGACGAACCCACTGGCAACCTCGACTCGAAGAATGGCGAAGCGATCATGCAGCTGCTCGATGAACTGAACAGCGAAGGCACGACCATTTGCATGGTGACTCACGACACCCGCTTCGCCGAACGCAGCAAGCGCACGATCAGCTTGCAGGACGGGCAACTGATCGCGGCCTAGTGCGCACTTGAGCTCTGCCAGTCCGGCTCAAGTCGCAGACAGCAATCGCCTCCCTGTTGCATGAAAGTTTTATTAGGCCGATCGGTCTTAATAACATCCACTCAGGCAACAGGATGGCCGCACCATGTCCCGGATTCAGACATTTATCGCAGGGATAGCATTGACTCTGCTAGGCAGCACGACGCCGGCGTTGGCAGAAAACATGTTCGATACCAGCTCGGGGGAGCTGGTCCTGCCCGTACTCGAAGTGGGCGCAGAGCAGCGCTTCTTTGCCCGCTTTACGCTGCTCAGCAACAGTCCCTACCGCTGGCAATTAGCGGAGTCTGCTGCGGTGACGGCGAGCAGCCGGGTAGCCGCCGAATACCGGCCGGAAACTGCCAGCCTCTGGGTCCCGGAAATCACTATCGATGGTCAACTCTATAGCCTCGCTTTCACTGTGCTCAGTGATTGCGCCGAGGGGGTGTGTCTCGAACCGCAGCTGGAGTCGCTTGCCGACATGGGGCGGTCGGGCGCTCAGATCTTCACTACGGTAGCCAGCAGCAACAGCACCTTTACCTGTTCGACCTGCCACGCCCTGTCGGAGACCGACGGCTTCGCGGCCGATGGCCTGCGCAGACCCGGAAACCCGCTGTTGAATGTCACCAAACGACCGCACTACAAAGGCGGCGAGTTGAGCAGCCTGCGCGAGGCGATCAACATCTGCCGCACCGAGTGGATGAATACCACGGCCTGGGAAGCGAGCAATCAGGAATGGATCAATCTGATGAACTGGCTCGACGATCAGGCGACTGTTGAGGTTGCCGAGCCGGTCGACCTGGCGATAGTCGCGCCGGTGGAGGTACTCACTGGCGGGTCAGTAGAAGACGGGCACGCGCTATTCAACAAGAGCTGCGCCGTGTGTCATGGGGAAAATGGTCTCGGTACCGAACTCGCACCGAAGGTGAGCAATACCGGGCTGCAAGCGGCCTACATCGCCCAGCGCATTCGCCATAGCGGACGCAGCAATAGCCTGGTATATCCGGGGTTGGCAGGCGGCATCATGCCCTTCTGGACGGAGACTCGCCTGAACAACGTGGAGATGGTCAATATTATTGCCTACCTCGAATCCGGAGAATCCGACCCGGTGAGTTCCGGTGGCAGCAATGGAGGAAGTAGCGGAAGTAGCAGCGACTCGAGCTGTACGAGTGACCATGCGAAGATCGGTCAGACCGCCGAGTTATCAACGCTCTTCCACGCGGTAGCAGGCACAGCGGTGATCGTCGATGATTGCACCATCGAGATTCGCAATTTCTCCTTCGATGGCGGCGGCATCAATGTGCATGTTTACGCCGGCACCAACCAGCAATTTCATACATCGCAGGGTGGCTTCTCTCTGAAGAGCGGACTGCTTGGCACGGCCTACAACAATGCCACCTTCACAATCACCCTACCGGACGGCGTGTCGCTGGATGACTTCGACTCGATCTCAATCTGGTGTGTGCCGGTCGGTGTGAGCTTCGGTCATGGCCAGTTTACGACGCCTCCTGAGGACCAGATTCCGGGCATCGATCTGCCGGATGTGGCTGTAGACGACACCTATTAAGCCAGCGCTCGCTCGGGCCCCGGGTACAGCCATCCCTGCCCTTCTGCTAGACTGCGTGTTTTACCAGTGTGAGCCATCGGCCTGCACCTAGCCTGTCATCGGTAGAACCGACAAAACCACGGATCTTCAGAGGCCTGTTGTGATCAAGTCTGGCCAAACATCTTCTCTACTTCGAAAGAGGTCGCAACTGCTTGTGCTCCTGCTCTGCACGACGCTCTTGCCAGCCACACTGGACGCAGCAGAAGACATACAGTTGTTAACACTTGGCGGCGATCTGATCGGCGTCTTGCCCGACACAGACGCGGCAACACAGCCGTCGGAGTTGATTGCTCGCTACTACGCTGAACTGGACGATGACGAGCAACTGGAAGTTGCTTCGCTCCGCCGCTCGCTGCTCGACTTGATTCCAGACTACGAGGTCGCCTTCGCCGCAGCAGATACTGCCGAGGTCAACTCGGTACTGAGTGAAGTCGCCTATCGATGGGCTGTGCTACGCACTTTCCACGCCGCACATTTTACGCCTGAGGTCTGCGCCACGGTGGAACACGCCTATGGTGAAGCCTACACGCTATTCCGCTGACGCATTCGATTCGCAGTTTCTCCCGAGTAGCAGGTTTTCCGGCAGCTACCGTGGCGGCCCGTTGAACCGACCGCAGCAGGGTGCGACCGGCCCGCCCTACGAGGCTTGCAGTCTACAGCGATGCAGCATAATTAAAGTGCTTCCCTAGTATTTGGGCTTGATGTCAGTGAAATTGCTGATCGCCGTAGCCAATTTCGCAACGTCGGTATCAGTCAAGCCTCCGATCGATACAAAGGGATTGCGACTCGTGTGCTGCACTTTCCCGTTGTAGTACTCCTCCGCCTTGCCGCTCGAATTGTTCTCGTGCCTGTAGTCATCATACTCGCGAACCTTGTTGCGACCGATATTGTCCGCGTTGTCGTGATCCTGCGTGATTCTGCCGAAGCGATTACCCTTCTGGAAATACACTGTCGGATTATTGTCGATGTCGCCGGTGTAGCCTGTGATATTCGCCTTTACGTAGAAACTGTCTTCGTATGACATGCGTGTGTCCTCTCGCATCATTGTTGCTATTGTTTTGGGTATTGTCTGTTTTGGTTACTGTCTGTTTTGGTTACTAGTGCTTTTAGCGCTGACTGTGAGTCGCAGCTGCCTGGTCGGGAATCGGAATCCAGACCTCCGCATTCCCTCTCTCCTTCGCGCTATAGCGACTTCTTGCCAAACCGTGTGATCTTGTTCTGTTCGCTGTTCATCAAGCCTGCACAGGCATCATCAACATCGTCCTCGCTGTAACCACTGGACTTGCCGTCGAAATCGCTGGTCATCAGGCTGCCCATATGACGATGTGTAATGTCGCCATCGTCATCGCACTCGAATTCGTAAACCCGGTTGTGAGTGGTATCTGGGCTGACCTTGCCAACGACCGTTACCGTCTTGCTGCTATCGTCCTTGTGCTCCCAGACCATGGTGACTTCGCTGTCTTGCGCCGAGTACGTTACGCTGGCTCCCTTGTAGCCCTTGCCGAAATGATTTCTCGCAGCCTGATCGACGTAGCAGATATTGAATGGAGTGGCGTAGATTTCCCCTGCAGCGACTTTCGCGCGTACCGTACCGTTCTTGCATACGAAATACTTGCTGGTGGGCTTTGAGGAATCGCTAGGTTGCGAGCAGAACGTCCTGACCTCGTTTTCGTAAAGCACTTGCACCTCCTGTTGTTCAATGGGTTAGTTCCCGATGCCTCACGACGAGCCATCAAGGCGACGCAAAGCTATAGCACCCCTTTAAGGATAGGTCTAACACAAATCAGGATTTCGCAGAGATATTATGAAACGTACGTGCCAGAATAATTCCAGCCGGATTTCTGACAGAATTTTCTGCGCTTCGTTTGTCGCCAGTACTTTCTGTGCGGCGCGACGGAAACTGTCACGAATCACCACTGCAATGACGCGGACACTGAAAAATTACTACAGAAGAGACCTACAACAGCCACAAATCGGCGGCACAAGTACTGACATTACGCAGTAATTGTAAGAAAATTACTCGCAGCACTCGCGAGCGTCATGCAAACTGAGTTGGATTTGCGTACTTCGCCAAACTTGTTCACCAACTTCAGGTTTTACCCCAACAAAGACAACGTCATTCTATGCTCAAAATTCAGCTTGACCTTCCCATGGCCCAAACCCTTCGCTCTCTGTTCCTGCTTTCGTTCCTGCTACTCAGCGCCTGTGATTTTCAGGGCGTAGCGGTGGGTGAGTGGGCGGTCAGTTTCGACGATCGAGACAATATGGCAGAAGACATCTGGATCATCTCGAGCGACGATGAGATTACGCTCGACGATGGCGAGACGGTACTTACCCTGCCGGTGGAACTGGCAGGCAGTCGCATCTCGTGGGCAATCGATGAGGAGAGTGAGAATTCTGTAAGCTTCGCCGGCTCAGTCAATGGCAGCCGCTTTGCTGGAACACTCTATACGCAGCAAGGCAATCGCTCCGTGTACGGCAGACGACGCAGCGATTGAGGGACTGCAGCACAAGAACAACTCTAGCTAGCGCAATTCCGTTGCTGAACCGCCGGGCTAAACAGAAACCAGTCAGATAGCGCCTTAGTCTTTATCGATCTCTGCTTGAATCTCGATGCGAGTTTCAGAGTTGCTGTCTGTACTGTTCCCGGCCTGCGCATCCGACCTTCCGTCCAGAATCGCCTGATACACGAGAAAGCCTCCCATTAGCATGGGCAGCACCGGCCAGTACTGCTCCAGCCAACTCAAAGGCAGGCCGAACACGGTGTTCGACAGCGCAACCGCTCCAAAGAGCAGCAAGGATCCGCCCAGCAAATAACTGCCTTTTACCGGCAGCGGGCCATTGGTCAACTCGTCCGGAAGATCGATGTTTTCGATGCCATCGAGGGTGAGGTTATAGAGCGTGGCGCGGCGACCCGCATCGATCACGTTATAGAACTCATAGAAAATCAGAAAGATAATGCCGAGCGGCAACAGTGCCACATAGCCTTCCGGGGCAATCAGCAGCGAGAACAATGAGCCACAGACGATCGCATTGATAAACCCCTGCCGATAGTAGCCCACATAGACCTGCCCCAGACCCGGGAACAGGGACAGCACACTAGCGAGAAAAGCCGATTTGCGCCGCGGGTCGCGCAGCCGATAACTGGCGGAATGAGAACTGCGGCTCTCTTCCTGGTGGGCATGGCTAACAGGCTGCATCGGGTCTACCTCGTTTCGGGTCAATGTGGTCATGGTCGTTCTCCTTGTCGCGTACTCGCAGAATCTCCCTTGAGCAACACGGCGACTTCCTGATGTAGCGCGGCCAGTGTCTGCCGCGAATTGGCAATAGGTTTTTGCAAGCGCGCTTCAGCACTTGCGGCATTGGAGACAACGTCGGCGGGTACACCGAAAGTCATCACCAGAGCACAGGTGATAAGGAACGACGCCTCCAATGCGATGCGGGGTCTCTGCATAAAGCTGAGTAAGAGACTCTCCCAGCGGGAGTGCGCGCGCCTGGTCGGGCGCAGCAGTGTTTTTCGCTCTGTCGTTCTGCTCAGCACACCCGCGAGCAATTCCGGCGGAGGGCTAACCTCCCTGATACCGAACAGCAAATCATCTACCGCGTTTCTTGCTCCCAGGGTCGCAGCCAGCACATTGTCTCTTGCATGCCCCAACTCCGCGTCAGACAGCGCTGCCTCGCAGCTTGCATTAAAGAAGTCCGCACAGCGCGCGCAGCTCAACAGATGCAGTTCCCAGTCTGCATTCAGTGTCGCGTCGGCCGCTGTTGCGGCACGCTCACGGCATTGCTGTCGAAATTCGTCGCACGTCATTCTAGTAAGAGATTCCCTGCTTCCTGTTGCAATGTATCGAGCAGATCACGGCTTCAACTCGGCGAGCAGTTTGCCCAGTTTAATCCTGGCCCGGTTGGAGCGTGACTTGATTGTACCAATAGGCAAGTGGAGAATTCGTGCTACCTCCTCGAGGCTGAGACCCTGAATATCCTTGAGCAGTACAACATCCCGATTCACTTCGGTAAACGTGGCAAGCGCCCGGTAGAGCAGTTGCTGTTGCTGATTCTTGTCCATCTCTTGTTCCGGATTCGTCCCGCGATCGACCTCATCCACTGTCAGTCCATAGGCGGATTGGTAGCGGGTTCGTGTTTCGTTGGCCCGCAATCTGTCGATGCAACTATTGCGGGCAATACTGAGCATCCAGGCGAGAAACGTTTCACTCTCACCATTGAAGTCTCCCAGCTTGTTGAATACTTTCACGAAGACTTCCTGACTGGCATCGACGGCATCGTCCCGGTGACGCAGGTAGTACAGACAAACCGCATACACCCGGCCCTGGAAATGCTCCACCAGTTCGCGCCAGGCTTCTGCCTCGCCTTCCTGGCAGCGCCGGATTGTTAAATTGAGGTCGTGCAAACGCAGTGTCCCGGTCCGTAGTGTCAGCATGCAGGGAGCTTCGTCCTGCATCCTGTCCAGTTTGTACTCTATACGCATGGCAAAGCAAAAGGTTCCCTTTTGTTGCTGCCTCGCTGATTGCCGCTGCTTGTATCCAAACCGCCTACCGTTCGATCCATTTCGTCGATTCGGGATTGGGGCTTGTCTCACCGTCGGGCGCTGGCAACCGAGCAATGCGCGGCACTGGCCGAATGATTTACGAACCCGTCACTATTTATGCGATGATGCGGGCGCTACATAAGAACACTTTAGGGGGGAGAACAAAGTGTCTGAACGTCATTCCGGATATCCGAAGCCGCGAGTGCTCGCGGTCCTGTTGGGACTTTTTGGCCTGGGACTCGGCCTGCTCGGTTTCAATCTCATCGCCGCAGGAGGTTCCTGGTACTACCTGCTGGCGGGACTCACGCTACTTTCATGCTGCGTTTTGCTGTTTCGCGGCGATCGCCGTGGCGCACAGCTGTACGGCATCTTCTTGCTATTGACCTATCTCTGGTCCTTCTATGAAGTGGGCCTGGCGGCCTGGCCGCTGGTCCCACGTGTCGCGTTCTTTACCGTGCTCGGGCTCTGGTTCCTCGTACCTCGGGTACGCCGGGGACTATTGCAGGCACAGCCGGAGCCCTTGCTCTCGCAGCGCCCTGCGCAGATCGTTGCGGGTGCCTATGCCTTGTTCATCGTGGCGCTGTTCATCGCCAATACCGGCTATGACGTCGGCACGCCATCGGCGGCGGGAACCGGCCAGGTCAACAACGCCGCTGGTGAGTGGCGGCATTATGGGTCATCCAAGAGCGGCACGCGCTTTGCGGCACTGGAGCAGATCAATCTGGCAAACGTGAACGAACTGGAACGCGCCTGGGAAATTCGCACCGGCGTTTCGGGCGAGTTCAAGGGCACGCCGATTCAGGTCGGCGATGGCATCTACCTCTGCACCGGCCGCAATATTCTGCTCGCACTCGACCCGGACACCGGCGAAGAACGCTGGCGCTATGATCCGGAGATCCAGACTCCCATGTTTGGCTTCTGGGATACCTGTCGGGGCGTCACCTACTATGCCCTGCCTGAGGGGTCGAACAGCGACTGCCCGGAACGCATCTTCACGGCGACCACCGATGCTCGCTTGATTGCGGTCAACAAGAACACCGGCATTCCCTGCAGCGATTTCGGCAGCAACGGTGAGATCAGCTTGCTCGACGGCATGGGTCAGGTGTCACCGGGTTTCTACTTCGTGACTTCGCCGCCCTCCATCGCCCGGGACGTGCTGATCCTCGGCGGCTGGGTTGCGGACAATCAGGAGACTGAGGAACCGTCCGGAGTCGTGCGCGGCTTCAACCCCGTGAGTGGCGAGCTGGTGTGGGCCTGGGATATGGGCCGCGAAGATCGTCCCGGCCTGCCCGAGCCGGGCGAGACCTATACGCGCGGCACACCGAACGTATGGAGTCTGACCAGCGTCGATGAGGAACTGGGACTGGTCTATGTGCCGACCGGCAATGCCACACCCGATTACTGGGGCGGCCACCGCAGCGAGGCCATGGAAAAATACGCCAGTTCGGTGGTGGCACTCGAGGCCGATACCGGGCGCGTGCGCTGGAACTTCCAGACCACCCATCACGACATCTGGGACTACGATGTTCCTTCGCAACCAACACTGGTCGATGTGCCGATCAATGGCCAGACTCGCAAGGCGGTGATTGTGCCAACCAAGCGCGCGCAGATCTTTGTGCTGGACCGGGAGACAGGCGAGCCGCTCACCGAAGTGGCTGAGCTGCCTACACCGCAGACAACACTACCGGACGAGACAACATCCCCTACGCAGCCCTTCTCCGTGGGCATGCCGCAGCTCGCCTTCGACGATCTGACTGAGGCGGACACCTGGGGTATCACACCCTTCGACCATGCGGCGTGTCGGATTCAGTTCAAAAGCATGCGCTATGAGGGACCTCTGACCCCTCCTACCACCTACGGTTCGCTCTACTATCCTGGCGTAGCCGGTGGCCAGAACTGGGGCAGCGTTGCCGTCGACGAGATCAATCATCTGATGGTGGTGAATACCCTGCACATGCCCTCGGTCGTGCGGCTTATCCCACGCGATGAAATTCGCGAGAACGAACCGTTTGGCATCGGCGGCGCGCAACGCGGCACGCCTTATGGCGTGTTCTCTTTCTTCTTTCTCTCACCGATCTTCGCGCCCTGCCTCGCACCGCCTTATGGCGACATGGCGGTGATCGATCTCGCCTCGCAAGAGATACTGTGGCGTCGCCCGGTGGGCACTGCGAAGAATCAGGGGCCACTCGGCATCCCGAGTGGCCTGCCATTGCCGATGGGCATGTTCTATAACGCTGGTTCGATCGTGACGCAGGGCAATCTGATTTTCATCGGCGGTGTGCAGGATGCCACGATGCGCGCTATCAATGTGTTGAATGGTGAGGAGGTATGGACCGACGACCTGCCCGGCACATCGGCAGCAACACCGATGACCTATGTCAGCCCGGAAACCGGCAAGCAGTATGTGCTGGTGACCGTGCCGGATGGCGGGGGTGCGCTGCAACTCGAGACTGCGGTGAACGCCACGACCGATGACAGCAATGTGCCTGGCGGCTACATCATCGCTTACGCGTTGCCTGACTAGGTTCGTACAATCCGATCAGGTTCGAACAACCCGGTCAGGTTCAAGAATGGAGTAGTGAGAAAGCCGGTGCCTGAACGCATCGGCTTTTTTATTGCGTACAGCAACTGTGCGCTACAAGCCCTGCACATCCAACAGATTATTAAGTGCATTGAGCGCCGATATCACTGCGCCCTCTTGCCAGCCCGGTAGATAGGTCAAATGATCACCGGCAAACATAAATGGGCCATCTGGCGCCTGTAGCAGAGTAGATGGCGTGCTGTTCGACCAGCCACCGAGTGTGTAGGGCACCTTGCTCCAGGCAACGGATATGCCGCGAGTGAGGTGCTGGCGATAGGCTGCATGAACTCGCTCACCGCGCGAAAGCGCCAGTTCAATGCGCGCCTCCGGGCTCAGGTTGGCGAAGGTCGTCGCATGGCTGCCACCGAACAGATAAGAGCCCAGCACTATACCTTGCGTGTCGCCAAGCCCGCCGGACGGATACCAGATCTGTTGTATCTCCGGGTCCGTCCAGCTGATGCCGCCGTAGATCTGTTCTTCGCTTTCCCAGAAGCGCGGAGACTGGAAGGCGATCTTGGTCGGGTTGGCGTACTGCACTTGGGCGATCGCGTTTTGTGCTGCCGCACTGAAATCGTTGGGGATGGAGCGCAGCACACTCGGCGGAATCGTCACGATGGCGTAGTCCACCTCCAGCGCGCCTTCCTCCGTCGCCGTGCGTCCCTCCAGTCTTACGCCCGAACTGCCACTACCGAATCGGCGAATAGCGGTGATCTCGGCGCCATAGTAGATCTCGGCCTGCAGCTGTTCCGCCAGCGCCGTGGCAATGCGATCCATGCCGCCCACCGGCTGCATCATGGTGGCGGCCTGATTCCAGGTCTCTACGAAACTGGGCACGAAGGGCACTGTGCCATGTAGGAATACATCGGAATAGTCTAGCGGCGAGACCGCCTGCGCGGGCGTCAGTCCGCCGCTGTCCGCGATCTGCCCACTGCGTGTTGAGCCATTGAATTGATGAAAGGCAGACAGCGCCCCGAAGTCACGCAGCACAGCGAGCACTTCAGCGCGATCATTAAAGCTGATATCGCTGTCCAGCGCGCCGGCATTTATCGATTTGGCGAGGAGCTCAGCAATGGTGCCGCGCATGGCGGTAATGACTTCGCGGGCCCTGACCGGCTGGCCGCCGAAGGCTGACTGACTGTGTATGTAGGCGCCGCGATTGTCGTTGACGAAGACCTGCAGCTTGACGCCAAGTTCGCGGCAGTAGCCCAAAAGATTGCTGTGTTGTTGCGAGATGCGTGCGGGCCCTGCGTTGAAGTAGAGCTCGTCGTCACTGTCGAACTGGCAGGTCTGCGTGCTGTCGGTCTCGGTGAGCACACTGCCGCTACGCAAGGTATGGCTGCGCCCGCCCGGCCGGTCCCGCGCCTCGATTACGATAACCGGATAACCGGCGCGCTTCAGCTCATAAGCCGCCACGAGCCCGGAAATGCCTGCCCCCAGCACCGCAATGCTCGGCTTGGCGACACCGGCGTTAAACGGCTGATCGCGCCAACGCTGTTGTTGGCTGTTGGCCTCGGCATTGCCCGGCACCAGCAGACCCATGCTGAGCATGGCCTGATAAACGGCCGCCGCGCCACCTGCCTCTCCTATTTGCTGGAGAAACTGGCGGCGGGTTCGGGAGTCAGCTCTGCCAGAGCTGTCAGAACGCGACTTCACAGCTTTGCCCGGCCAGCGACGATGCCCAGCCGGGACGCCTCGCTATTTGCGATAGAGCACAACGAATTTGCTGGTGCGGCCCTGAATCGAGGGGTCAAACACACCGTTGGTCAGCGGATCGTCCTCATTGATATGCAAATTGGAAGAGCGCGCCACCGTCAGGCCGGCTTCAGTGGCCAGGTCGGTGATGATGTCCTCGCGGATGCGGTGCAGCGTCTGGCCGACCTCAGTTGTGCTGTCGGCGGCCGCATGGTGATCGATCGCCAGGAAAGTGCCGCCCGGCTTCAACACGCGGACGATCTCGGCGAAGCTGCCGCGCACGTCACCCAGCGACTGGCCGCCTGGGCGGAACCAGAGCTCATGGGGGCCGAGAATCCAGGTCACCATATCGATGGAGCCATCGGCAGCGTCCAGATTGTCGAAATTGGTTTTGCTGAGGCGGACATTGCTCAGTCGCGCCACGCGCTGCTCGGGAGCATCGCCGACAAAGCTGTCGAAGGATGGCGGATTCTGCATGACCACGCTGCCATTGGCTCCTACCGCACGGCTCAAGATCTCGGTGTAATAGCCACCGCCCGCTTCCATCTCGAATACCGCCATGCCTTCTTCGAGACCGGCAAACGCCAGTACTTCCAGTGGCATACGGCGAGCATCGTCAGCGGCGTCTTCAGCGGGTCGGTCGCTGTGCGTCAGCGCGGCCGCAACCAGATCTGCCGACGAAGCGGCATTGGCTGATGTTGTGAGGAAAAAGCTCGTGGCCAGAGCCAGAGCGGTAAACACGGTACAGGTCTTCTTGCTATTGATGGTGGACATGGAAAGCTCCTGACCCCAGGGTCGCTTGCGAATGGAAAGGCTCCGTTAGTGTATTGGCTTTGTGGCTGGAAACCAATGACAGCGCCAAGTACTTTTGGACTGGCTCCACTAGCATCTGCTGACCACTGCAATGGCCGTGAACTGCATCAGCCGGGCACTCGCTTTGGCCAAACACACTATCAACCGGCGTGAAAATTGTCTGAGCGCTGCCCTGAGTGAGACCTCTGTCGAGGTGCATTTTGTTCACAGGCAGAATAAGGATAGACTTGCCGCTGCCTGAGTAAGAATAACAATCGATAAGTCAAAACCCAGCAGCAGATCTGTCATGTTCCGACGCCTTAACAACTGCCACAACGTAGAAGACCTTCGCCTGCTGGCGAAGCAGCGCCTGCCCGGCCCCATCTTTCACTACATCGATGGCGCCGCCGATGACGAGATCACCTATCGGCGCAACACCAGCGCTTTTGACGACTGCGATCTCGTGCCCAACGTGTTGGCCGGGGTCGCCGACGTCGACATGTCAGTTGAGGTGATGGGGCAACGGCTCGCCATGCCGCTGTTCTGCTCGCCGACTGCGCTGCAGCGTCTCTTTCATCGCGATGGCGAGCGCGGCGTGGCACGCGCGGCCGAGAAGTTCGGCACGATGTTTGGTGTCTCTGCGCTCGGCACGGTGAGTCTGGCCGAAATCGGCGAGCTGATATCCACTCCGAAGCTGTTCCAGTTTTATTTTCACAAGGATCGCGGCCTCAATGACGCGATGGTCGAGCGTGCTCAGGCAGCAAATTTCAATGCCCTCGCGCTGACCGTGGACACGATCACTGGTGGCAACCGCGAGCGTGATCTGTATACGGGTTTCACGTCACCGCCACGCCTGACGCTGAGAAGCCTGCTGAGTTTTGCCGCTCACCCTGGCTGGGCGAAGGATTATTTTTTCGGCGAGCCCTTTGAGCTGGCAGAATTGAAAGACTTTGTACAGAAGGGTTCCAATGTCGCCGTCTCAATCGGTGACTATTTCGCAGACATGCTCGATCAGTCCATGAGTTGGGCCGATGCTGAAGCGCTGCGTGCGAAGTGGAACGGGCCGTTCTGTCTCAAGGGCGTGATGAGCGTCGCCGATGCGCACAAGGCAGTGGCCATTGGTGCCGATGCAATTATGGTATCCAATCACGGCGGTCGCCAATTAGATGGGTCACGTGCCCCCTTTGATCAGATCGCTGAGATTGCGGATGCGGTTGGAGACCGTATCGACATCATCTGCGATGGCGGAATCCGGCGCGGCACACATGTGCTGAAAGCGCTGGCCGCTGGTGCCAAGGCCTGCTCGGGTGGGCGCATGTATCTTTATGCACTGGCTGCCGCTGGTCAGGTCGGTGTAGAGAAGGCACTGCAGAATATGAAGACAGAGATTGAGCGCGATATGAAACTGATGGGCGTCACTCGCATCGATCAGCTAAACCGCCAGATGCTGCGCTATCGCGAATAGAACACGACAACAACAAGAAACCGACCATGAGCAAACCCCAGTGCCCCTGCTGTTCCGGCAAAACGATTGACCGCTGCTGCGAGCCCTATCTGCTTGACCAGAAAAAACCAAAGACCGTGGTGCAGCTTATGCGTTCCCGCTTCACTGCCTATTTTATTGGTGGCGCAGGTAATTACCTGATGGCCACCTGGCACCCTGCCAACCGCAAGGGTCAGAATGCCCAATCACTGTCCCAACGACTCGTCAACTGGCAACGACTCGAGGTTATCGATAGCAGCCAGCAAGGCGATAAGGGGGCTGTGGAGTTTAAGGCGACTTTTCTGGACGCCAATGGCAAACCCGGCGTACACCACGAGATTTCTACCTTTGTCCGGGTGAAGGGCGTCTGGTATTACGTCGATGCGCTGCGCACGATGTCTCAGGGCAGCCCTGAATGACCAGGATTACTGGCTAGCGCATTCACGGCGTCAGCTCACCTTTATTGACCTGTCTCTGTTGTTCTCTCCAGTTCTGTCCAATTCTCTCCAATCGCTCCTATATGTAGTCATCCGGCCGCACTTCCATGTCAGTGGGAACGTGGTCATTCTCCCGCGTATCCTGCATTTGGCCGACAAGCGATGGCGATAGCAGCGCCTATGTGTCACACTTCGGCCTCTTTTTACAGAATCACCTATAAATCAGATAAATACGTTAGAAAAGGTAGTTTTCATGTCCATAAGAAATCTATTTTGGGGAACACTCCTGACACTTACGCCTGTGGCTTTGCTGGCACAGAGTGAGTATGGGGCCGCTATTGATGCCGAGCGTCTGAATACCGCTGATGCACAGAATGATTCCTGGCTGACCTACGGTCGCACCTACGACGAACAGCGCTACAGCCCGCTGGACCAGATCAACCGCGAGACAGTTTCTGAACTGTCTCTGGCCTGGTCTGCCGACATGACCACCAGCCGTGGACAGGAAGCCACGCCTCTGGTTGTGGATGGCGCGCTTTATATCTCGACTGCCTGGAGCCTGGTGCACGCCTATGACGTGCGAACTGGCGCTCATCTGTGGAGCTACGATCCCGAGGTCGACACAGCCAAGGGTCGCGATGCCTGCTGTGATGTTGTGAACCGTGGCGTCGCCGCCTGGGACGGCAGCATTTTCGTGGGCACACTCGACGGGCGTCTGGTGGCACTGGATTCCGCCACTGGCGAGGTGCAGTGGGAAGTCATGACGGTCGATACCGAACTGCCCTACACCATCACCGGTGCACCGCGTGTCGTGAAAGGCATGGTAATCATCGGTAATGGCGGCGCCGAGTATGGCGTGCGCGGCTATGTCACTGCCTATGATGCAGCGACTGGTGAAGAGGTCTGGCGCTTTTATACCGTGCCGGGCAATCCTGCCGATGGCTTCGAGAATGACTTGATGGCCGCAGCGGCCAACACCTGGACAGGTCAATGGTGGAATCTCGGCGGTGGTGGCACCGTATGGGATGCCATGGCCTATGATCCGGATCTGGATTTGTTCTACATCGGCGTCGGTAACGGCTCGCCCTGGAACCAGGCGCTGCGCAGCCCCGAAGGCGGCGACAACCTGTTCCTGTCCTCAATCGTGGCGCTGGACCCGGATGATGGCAGCTATCAATGGCACTATCAGACTGTGCCCGGCGAGACCTGGGACTACACGGCGACACAACACATCATGCTGGCCGATCTGGAAATCGACGGCGAGCCGCGTCGCGTCGTGATGCAGGCGCCGAAGAATGGCTTCTTCTATGTACTGGATGCCGCCACTGGTGAGCTGATCTCCGCCGAGGCGTACACACCCGTGTCCTGGGCGACGCATGTGGACCTGCAGACTGGCCGTCCGGTTGAAGTGCCAGAAGCACGCTTCGACAAAACCGGTCAGCCAGCAATTGTGCTACCTGGCCCCCTCGGTGGCCACAACTGGTATCCGATGGCGTTCAGCCAACGCACCAATCTGGTTTACATCCCCGTGACTGAGAACTTCATGGGCTATGTGGCCGACAATGAATTCGTGCCCGATCCCGATGGCTGGAACACGGGCGTGGATTTCGGTCGCGGCTTCGCACTGGTAATGGCCTCGCCAAATCCACCACAGAATGCTGCACTGTTGAAGGCCTGGGACCCGGTTGCTCAGCAAACCGCGTGGCAGGTTCAGCACGAAATCGGCACTGGTAACGCAGGCGTGCTCGCGACGGCCGGCGGCCTGGTGTTCCAGGGTAATCGCTCAGGTGAATTTGTCGCCTATAACGATGAGACTGGTGAACGTGTCTGGTCGACGCTGGTACAGGCAGGCGTAATGGCCGCCCCGGCTACCTTCAATGTCGATGGCCAGCAACACATCGCCGTACTGGTCGGCAGCCCCGCGCTTCCAGCAGAGGGCGTTGGCGCATCGGTAGCCACCACAACCGCTTCAACCAACAACTCGCGCCTGCTGATGTATCGCATCGGCGGTGAAGCGCAGCTACCTGGCGGCCCAGCAGTAACGAGCGTCGATGAAGACGAATTCGTTCTGCCCCAGATTGAGGCAACCCACGAGCTGATCTCACAGGGCGAATCTGCGTATAACGACAACTGCGCGGTTTGCCACGGCCCGTCGGCATTCTCCACGCGTCCGGATACGTACCCTGACCTGCGCATGAGCCGCCGTCTGGCAACAGTCGATACCTGGAACGAAGTCGTTCTCGAAGGCGCACTGCAAGATCGCGGCATGGTGTCCTTCTCAGCCGTACTGGGCGACGGCGATGCCGAAGCAATTCGCGCCTACGTCATCACCCAGGCCAGCCTGACGCAATAATCCAGGCCAAACAAAACAAGCCGTCGCGGAGCAATCCCCGACGGCTTTTTTGTGCCCACCCACCAGCCACCCCAATAGGGGACACTCATTACTTAGTAACATAGCGATCGATTCTTGTCCCTCCTCTGGGGACACTCTGCATTCAGCGCCACAGCGATGCCGCAGGCGCCATGTCACTCTCTCGAAATGAGTAACTCGAATACATTACAGAAAATCACTGGTGTTGGTGTGGCTTAAGTTGTTAAGTTCTGAGTGTCCCCTGTTTTTGATACGGAGTTTCTTGTGCATATCAGATTTGTGTTTTCGAAATTTGCGCTTGGCGTGCTGCTGTTGGCGCTGCCTTTTTCGCTGTCTGCCCAGATTGGTCAGGAGCTTGAAGATGAGGCTGTTGCCTGGCTGCAACAGTTGATTCAGGTAGACACCATTAATCCTCCGGGTAACGAAACCCGCGCGGTGGAATTCTTTGCTGACATTTTCGATGCCGAGGGGATCGAGTATGAGACAGCGGAGAGCGCACCAGGGCGGGGCAATATCTGGGCACGCATCGAAGGCGGTGACGAGCCGGCATTGATCCTGCTGCAGCATACTGACGTGGTGCCTGCCAACGAGGAGTTCTGGACGATTCCGGTGCTTTCAGGTGCGATTCGCGATGGCTATATTCTCGGTCGTGGCGCGCGCGACATGAAAGGTCTGGGCATCATCCAGCTGGCGACCTTTCTGAGCCTGCATCGCTCCGGTGTCGAGTTAAACCGCGACGTGATTTTCCTCGCGACCGCCGATGAGGAAGCCGGCGGCTTCTTCGGTGTGGGTTGGCTGATCGAGAATCGACCGGAGATCTTCGACGGTGCCGGCTTCGTGCTCAACGAAGGCGGCGGCGCCAGTCACGACGAAGAAGCTGGCGAGATTGTGTTCGGGGTCGAGGTCACACAGAAGGTCCCGGTGTGGTTGCGACTCAATGCTATCGACACACCCGGCCATGGTTCTTCGCCGCGTCCGAACACTGCTGTTACGCGCATCGTCGAGGCGCTGCACGCGATTCAACACAACCCATTGCCACCGCGAGTCATCGGTCCTGTCGCTGATTATTTTGCCGGTCTGTCAGTGGATATGAGTGCAGACTGGGCGCCTTTCTATGCCAACATCGAGCAGGCGATTAGCGATCCGGATTTCATCACGCGCCTGCATGCGGAGCGTCCCGGCCACCATTCCCTAATACGTGACACCTGCTCCCTGACCCGCATGAGCGGCTCCAGCAAGATCAATGTCATTCCTCCCGAAGCCTGGGCCGAGATCGATTGCCGCATCCTGCCCGACAAGCCCTCGGCGCAATTCATCGCTGAACTCGAAGAGATCATCGACGGCACTGGCGTAGAGATCCAAACCATCATGGCATTCACGCCTGCAATTTCCGAGACCAACACCCGACTGTTCGAGGCTATCGAAAGCGTCACGGCCGAGCTGCACCCCGGTTCCCGCGTGCAAGCCTCGGTCAGCACCGGCTTCACGGACAGTCACTTCACCCGTGATCTCGGCATTGTCAGCTATGGCTTCAACCCACTCATCACCGTGCCCGGCGAACACACAGGCGTGCACGGCAATGACGAGCAAGTGCCGGTCGATCGCTTCCGGCGCGCTGTGACTGACTATTATGCCATCGTGCGCAACGTGGTTATCGACTAACACTCAGCTCGACACAGGAAATAGCTGCCAGCACTCCCGCTGGCAGCTATACTTACTGGCGCATGAGCGCCGTTATCCAACCAGTTACCGACACCCCGCAAGAGATCCTGGAATCCATTTTCGGATTCAGTGAATTCCGTCCGCCCCAAGACCAGATCATCGCGGCACTCATGGGTGGCCGCGACGCGCTCGTGCTAATGCCCACAGGCGGCGGTAAGTCGCTTTGCTACCAGATTCCGGCCATTGCCCGCGCCGGCTGCGGCATCGTCGTCTCGCCACTGATCGCCCTGATGCAGGATCAGGTGAGCGCACTAAGACTGCTCGGCGTACGCGCAGAGTTCCTCAACTCGACGCTCGCATTGGATGAGGTGCAGCGCATTGAGAACGCATTGCGGCGAGGCGAAATCGACCTGCTGTATGTCGCACCCGAACGCCTCACCCAGGCACGAACACTAAGCCTGCTGCAGAGCATCGAGATCGCCCTGTTTGCGATCGACGAGGCACACTGTGTATCGCAGTGGGGCCACGATTTCCGCGCCGATTACCTGCAACTCAGCTTGCTGCACGAACTCTTTCCCGACGTACCGCGCATCGCCCTCACGGCGACTGCTGATGCGCGTACTCGGCAGGAAATCATCACCCGCCTGCAGTTGGAACAGGCGGAGCAGTTCATCGCCGGCTTCGACCGCCCCAACATCCGCTATCGCATCGGATTAAAACAGAACGGCAAACAACAGCTACTGCGCTTCCTGAAAGACGAGCATCCACGCGATGCCGGCATCGTCTACTGCCTCTCCCGAAAGAAAACCGAGGAGATCGCCACGTGGCTATGCGATCAGGGCTTCAACGCACTCTGCTATCACGCCGGCATGGATGCCGAGATACGCGCGTATCATCAACGCCGCTTCCTGCGCGAGGAAGGCATCATCATTGTTGCGACAATCGCTTTCGGCATGGGCATCGACAAGCCCGACGTTCGCTTTGTTGCGCATCTCGATCTGCCCAAAACCGTTGAATCCTATTATCAGGAGACTGGCCGTGCCGGTCGCGACGGCTTGCCCGCCGACGCGTGGATGGTTTATGGCCTGCAAGATGTCATCAAGCTGCGGCAAATGATGGAAGGCTCACAGGGCAGCGAGGAGCATATGCGCGCGGAGCAACAGCGCCTGAATGCCATGCTCGGGCTGTGCGAGATCACCAGCTGTCGCCGCCAGGCTTTACTTGCCTACTTTGGCGATCAGCTCGAGCACGCCTGCGGCAATTGTGACACCTGCCTGCAGCCACCGCAGACCTGGGACGGCACCGAAGCAGCGCGCAAGGCACTCAGTGCGGTATGGCGAACGGACCAGCGCTTCGGCGTGAACCATGTAATCGATGTGTTGCGCGGTAGCAGCAACGACAAGATCTTTCAGTTCGATCACCAGCGCCTCCCGGTTTACGGGATCGGCGAAGAGCTCGACAACAACCAGTGGCGATCGGTATTCCGGCAACTCGTAGCCCGCGGCTACATGAGCGTCGACCTCGAACGCTACGGCGCACTCCGCCTGGAAGAAAAGTGCCGACCCTTGTTGCGAGGCGATGAAGGGATCGAGTTACGCAAAGACAGCAAGCTCAAGGTCAGCAAGGCGCGCAAGGTCAAGGTGGAACTGGCGAGCGATGCGGAGATCGATCTGTTTGAAGCGTTGCGGGCCTGCCGCAAGCAGTATGCAGACGAGTTGGGTGTACCGCCGTATATGATTTTTCACGACAGCACGCTGCAGGAGATGGCGCTCAGCAAGCCCGCGACGCTGGATGAGTTTGCCGAGATCAATGGGGTAGGTGCGAACAAACTGGATCGTTACGGCGCCGGCTTTCTCGGAGCCATCGCGGATTTCGAACGACGGCGCGACGCTTAAGCGCTTACTGCAGGCGATCGCTGCCGGCAACCTCAATTCCCAGTGTACGCAATTGCGCCGCTACCATAGGATCCTTGTTACTCATCCAGCGTTGATACAATCCCAGGATTTCCTCTGCACCCAACTCCTGTGTGCGCGAGCAAGCATCAGCGACCATGTCCAGCATGCGCGTGAAGGTATTGGCGAGCTCACCGAAGATATGTCGGTTGCTGCTGGCATTGTCGGCAAGATAGTCATAGGCGCTGCCGCCCATGCCGATAAAATAATCCTGCTTGATGCCGTGGCGTGCCCAACGCTGGGGAAACAATGCTCCGAAGAAAAGCGCCATGTCGCCCAGATGCTGCAGCAGCAGGCAACGCTCGCGTTCGTTCCGCGCCTCGACTGCATCGCCATAGAGCAAGGCCAGTGGGCGGATAGTCATGTGACCATCCTGATAGGTGAAGACTTGTTCAGCTCGGCCAAAACGGTCGAGCAGATTGCCGAGATACCAGCAGGTGTCGTCATGCGGTGGCGGCTTGAATCGTTCCGCATAGCGGCGCAGGCGCCCGCAGAAATAATTGGACAGTGATGTTTCGGTAATCGGTACTTGCTGCGTATCGAACTGCATAAAACCTCCTGACGCCGCGTTCCGTCGCCTGGAAGACCTCCGGTCCATGCTCGAGGAGGCCTATTACTCGGTCCTTATCTATTCCTTCGACATATTTTTGAAAAGGGTTTAGCAGTTTTTTACTGTCGAGGCCTCGTCGCAGTATCGGAATTACCGATGGTGAGCATCGAAAATATTCGTTTCCCTGCATCAGAAGCACATTCTATTCTTGATGGTGTTGTGAGATTGCTCCGGCAGGTTTCTCGACCGCATCGCACCTTGCCAAGGGTGTAGGCATAAGCGCCTTTGGCAAGCTAACGGGAAAGGGCCTGCCGGAGCAGTATGCAATGTGCGCTATCTACTCCTACGGCGCAGCATCGTATCTCACCCTTGTGAGCGCGCCGGGGCCCGAACTTCCAGAGCCTTTGTCTTCCTCCGGGTCCCGGCGTTGCGACTTCGCGATTGTTGATCGGCTTTCCTCGCCCTGAACATCTCCCGCGCTTTATCTCAGTCACGAAGCCCTTGACGCTTCGATCTCTCTGCTGTCTGCAGTTCAATCAACAGTACGTGAACAAACAGCTGGAGCTGTCCCAGGTATCGCAATAATTGCTTGCTAGCGAGTCTGGGCCAGCCGCAGTTTGATATCGGTATAGGACTGCTCGATAAGTGTGGACAGGCCAACCGCGTCGTAGCCCTGATCGGGTCGGATTTTCACATGCCGCATCCGCTTGCCCGAGCCTTGCAAGAGCCCTTCGGGATCGTCTAGCAATGCGCCGGCGTAGAAGCCGATACTCACATGGGACGTAAACACGTTGACATAGGCGAATGCGGCGTCTTCGACACAGGCAGTGGGACAGCCGTCGTGAAGAAGCTCCAGCACATCGTCGCCACAGGCACGCAGAATGGAGAACAAGTCGCGGGCGACGGCATAGAGGGCATCGGGCTCACCCGATAGCCACTCTTCCACGTCCGGATCGAAACGAGTCGCGCCGGATAAGCGAAACAAGGTCTCCATGTCTCACACTAGCATTGGTGCGGAGTGCGACTAGCGCTCCTGATACTCGCGGTAGGCGCGCGTTAACCAGGTGTTGGTGTTGTCATTGCTCGGTGCGAATCCAGCCGCTGGCTCGGCAGCTATCATCTCATCGACCGTCATGCCTTCCAGTTTCGCACGGACCAGGCCACCGCGAATCTCCACCAGCATGTTGCGGAAGTCGAGCAGGTCGCCTCGACTGGAGAGCTGGCCGTGCCCAGGAATGATGATGGTGTCCTCGTTGATCAGCGACGCGAGGTTGCTGACGGCACCAATCATGCCATCCAGCGTGCCGCCATTGTCGACATCGATAAAAGGCAGACCATAGCGCACGAACATGTCGCCGGTGTGGACGACGTTCGCCTCTCGGAAATAGACCTGTGCATCCCCGTCTGTGTGGCCGTCCCCGGTGTTAACGAGGTCAACGGTCTGACCATTGAAATAGAAACGCATCTCATCGAAGAAGGTCATCGTAGGCAGCCCGACCGGATCGTAGGCCTCCTGCACACGACCACTGGTAAGCACCTGGGTCGCTTCCATGCGTTTGCGTGCGTTGTCGGTGGCGACTATATAGGCACCGGCACGTCCGAAGTTCTCGTTGCCGTCGGTGTGGTCATAGTGAAAGTGTGTATTGACGACAAAGCTGACGGGCCCGCCGCCCAGATCATCAATAGCCGCGGCTATCTTGTCAGTGAGCGGCGCGAACTGATCGTCCACGATCATCGTGCCATCGTCACCAATCGCGACACCAATATTGCCCCCGCTACCCTGCAGCATATAAATATTGTCGCGCACCGGGGTCGCAGTAATCTCGATACTGTCGAAATCCTGCGCCAACGCCAGCTTGCCCGCCGCCAACGTCGCAATAGCAAGCAAAAGAACCTGAACCAGTACTGTTATTTTTCTACTCATTGCCGGTCTCCTTTTAGGGGACACTCAGAACTTAGTAACTTAAGGACTCTGGTCTCCCGACTTGGGGACACTCAGAGCTTAGTAACTTAAGCAGCTTGTCAGTCTGAGTGTTCCTGATATTCGAATCTGATAGAGGACTCACTGCGTACGACTATACATCAGAACTTCAGGAGGCTTAAGTTACTAAGCTCTGAGTGTCCCCTATTTTTAGCCTAGATTGATGAAGGCTTAAGTTGTTAAGTAATGAGTGTCCCCTTAAGATTATGCGTATGAATGAAGCTATACCTTTGAAGAATTTGCCGACTCGCAAGTTTAGTCACCCCGATATCACCGCCAAGGGCGAGGAGCGTGCTTCGGTCGGGCCGACTGAGTTGGAGACCTTGTGGATTAACACCGGGACCTTGTGCAACCTCTCCTGTGAGCATTGTTATATCGAGTCGACGCCGACGAACGATCGCTTGAGCTATGTTACGACCGCTGAGGTCAGGGCGTTGCTTGATGAGATTCGCGATGAGCAATTCAATACGCGTGAAATCGGTTTTACCGGTGGCGAGCCTTTTCTCAATCCGGATATGGCAGACATCATCGAGCTCAGTCTCGAGCGTGGTTTCGAGGTGCTCGTTCTCACCAATGCCATGAACACCATGCTGCGCGAAGCCGATACGCTGGCCAGACTCAATGCGGCTTATCCGCACAAGCTCACGCTGCGTGTTTCACTGGATCACTATCTCGAATCGCGCCACGCCGAAGAGCGTGGCAAGCGTTCCTGGAAGCCGGCGATCAAGGGACTCAAGTGGTTGTCAGACAATGACATGAATTTCTGCATCGCCGGCCGGACCTTCTGGGGCGAAGACGAGTCTGCGATGCGCAGCGGCTATACCGGCTTGTTTCGCGAACAAGGCATCCGCCTCGATGCCGACGACCCCGACGACCTGATTCTGTTTCCAGAAATGGACAACTACGCCGAAGTCCCGGAGATCACCACCGCCTGCTGGGGCATTCTCAACAAGAGCCCCGATTCCGTTATGTGCGCCACCTCGCGCATGGTGGTCAAGCACAAGGGCGACGATCATCTGTCCATCATGGCCTGCACCCTGCTGCCCTACGATCAGCGCTTCAACATGGGCAAGACCCTGCGCGAAGCCTGGCAGCCCATCAAACTCAATCACCCGCACTGCGCCAAGTTCTGCGTACTCGGTGGCGGAAGCTGTTCCTGAGGCCAAGCCTGTAAGCAGCAGTTTTCAGGCTCTAGCGACATTCGTTCAGTTTCCGTTCAGCTAACATTAATCTTCAATCGGTTATCCATGCAGCTGCCCTGAAAAGCGGTTCTGGAACGTTGCAATTTGCTGCAAATGCCGATGGCTGACCCTGTCCCGACTTGATAGAGTGGAACACTCTCCAGGCGAGGTAGCGTCGACAGCACTCCGTTCAGCCTCTCGACAACCGACACTCGACACCTGATACAACTATAAGAAGGCGCGCACGATGAGAAGAAGCACGGCCCGACACGTCCCACGCAATTTGATCTCTGCCCTGATACTCGCAGCGCTGGGCAACTCGGCACTCGGACAATGGGCCGGGCCAAGTGACTGGCAAGACGATCTCAGCGCCATCCCGGAATCTGCCTGGAGCTACGATGCGGCAGCGCACCTCCTTGAGCGCGCCGGTTTCGGTGGCACACCCGAAGACATTGCCACTCTCGCTGCCATGAACCCGAGTGAAGCCGTGCGCCACCTCGTACACTTCACTCCCGATGCGTCTCTATCGCCTTTTGATGAGTCCGATATTTTCGAGCCCGGTCTCGACCCCTTTCCGCCCAGCCGTCCCGCCACCACCGAACTCGCACGCGCGAATGGCGAAGCGCTCGGCATCAAGGTAAAAGCCGGTGGCAACAGGCCCCTGCAGCCCATCGTTAACCAATTCTTCTATTGGCTGCGCGCCTCATCTCTGGAAACTAATCGCGTCGCCTACTGGTGGGCCGATCGCATGGTCGCCAGCGACGCACCACTGCAAGAGAAGATGGCGCTGTTCTGGCACGGTCACTTCGCCGTTAACGAAGGCAAGGTGCGCGACTATCGCAAGACGCTGCAACAGCTCGAACTCTTTCATGCCATGGGCACTGGCAGCTTCCGTGACCTGATGGTTGCCGTCGCGCAGGATCCCGCAATGCTCGCCTTCCTCGATGCCGGCGTGAACGTCAAAGGCGCGCCCAACGAAAATTTCGCACGGGAGATCATGGAGCTGTTCACCATGGGCGTGGGCAACTATACCGAGACCGATATCCGCGAAGCAGCCCGAGCCTTCACCGGCTGGAATTTCGATGGACTCAATTTTGTCGTCAACGAAGAGCAACACGACGCCGACACCAAACATTTCCTCGGCCGCACCGGCAATTTCGACGGGGTCGAAGTCATCGACATCATCATGGAGCAGGAAGTCACTGCCGACTACATTGCCGGCAAGCTGTATCGCTTCTTTGTCCGTCAGCAACTCAGCCCGGAATTACAGTCCGAACTCGGCGCGATCTTGCGTGAAGCTGACTACGATGTCGCCGTGCTGCTTGAAACCTTGTTCAGTTCCCGCGATTTCTACAGCGTCGCCTCAGTTGGCACGCACATCAAGAGTCCTGCCGAGCTCGTCGTATCCACCTACCGCAAGCTCGGCTTGAGTGACGCGCCAGGTGTCCCCGATTTCAATGCGGCGACTGGCGCGTTGGGTCAAAGCCTGTTGCGACCACCCACGGTCGCCGGCTGGGCCGAAGGCCAGAGCTGGATCACTCCTGGCCTGCTGCTTGAGCGCGGCAACTTCGCACGCGATGTCCTATTCCCGGACATCAACTTCATTCCCTTCGATCGTTACAACGGCAGTGGCGAAATACGCAGTGTCGCCAGCCGCATCCGTCAGGGACTCGATATCACTTCCGCTACCCAGCCCTCCGGAATCGGTGAGGGCGAGGTCATGGCCGAATCCAATATGCTTGCTGACCGTGACGAAGACTTCAACACGCGCTATGGCAGCTTCCGCGGCTGGCAAATGGCAATCCAGCGCGTGAAGCCAATTTCACGGCACACGGCTCGCCTTGATCTGAGCGAGATGGTCATCGAGCGGGATCTGCAAACCGCTGATGCCGTCATCGACTATCTGGTACAGCGATTCATGCGTGTGCCCGTTGCACCCGAGACCCATGCGATGCTGGTCAACTTCCTCGAAGAACAACTCGGCACCAATGACATCGCTCGCGCCGAAACCTACATGGAAGACGCGCTGCGCATGACCCTGCATTTGCTAATGAGCCAGCCCGAGTATCAGCTCGGTTGATCCGCTAACGCCGAAAAAAACAGGCCGCCAAAATTACAGAGAATCGAGCCATGAAGAACCGCCCAACTGCAAAAACCGGAATCAAACGCCGCGACTTTATCCAGGCAGGCCTTACCGCCATCGGCGGCGGCATGCTGGTACCCAGCGCCTTCGGTCAGGCGGCTCAGGCTGTAGCCGCCGAAGCGGCTGCGCAGGGCAAGATACTCGTCATACTCGAACTGTCTGGCGGCAACGACGGACTCAACACAGTCGTGCCCTATGGCGACGATGCCTATTATCGTCATCGCCCCAACATCGCCATTCCCGAGAATCGGGTGCGCAAGATTGATGATCACTTCGGTTTTAATCCTGGCATGGCCGGCTTCGAGCGACTCTACAAGGATGGCAAGCTGGCCATCGTGCACGGCTGCGGTTACGAAAACCCGTCTTACTCCCACTTCACCTCCATGGCCTACTGGCACACGGCCGCGCCTAACAGCGGTGAAGATTATGGCTGGGTTGGACGACTCGCCGACCAGATGGCACCGGACGCCCCGGCCAACTACATTGTTAATATCGCGGGCAGTCAGTCGCTCGCTGTACGCAGCGAACGCCATGTGCCGATCGTGTTCGATCAACCCAACCGTTTCCAGCGCGAAGCCTTCGCCGAAGAAAAGGACATTCTCGACCGCACTCCGGATGTAGGTGAGGTCGACAATCCCTCGCGCCGTTTCCTGATGGGCATTGCCCGCAGCGCAAACGAATCCTCTGCGCTGGTGCGACAGGCCTGGGCGAATTACAGTTCCCCAATCGACTACGGCATCAACTCTCTCGACCTGCCCATGGTGGTATCAATGATCGATGCCGGCATGTCGACACCGCTTTACTATGTCTCTTATCGCAACAACGCGTTTGATACCCATGTCTTCCAGAATGCACTACATCAACGCTTGCTGACTTACACAGCCGATGCCGTGTCCGCCTTCCAGCAGGACCTTGAACGCATCGGCCGCGCCGACGATGTGGTAATGATGATCTTCTCGGAATTTGGTCGTCGCGTACCTGAAAATGTGTCACTCGGCACCGATCACGGCGCAGCGAACACGATGTTCGTGGTAGGCAGCCAGGTGAAAGGCGGTCACTACGGCGACATACCAAGCCTCACCGAACTCAACCCTGAAGACAATCTTGCCTACACCACCGATTTCCGGAAGGTATACCAGACGATGATTCAGGGCTGGCTCGGCAATAACGAGCCCGCCAAGCTATTCGGTCGCGATTTTGGAAGTTTCGATCTATTTTCCTGATCAGAATCAGATGAATTCGCAAAGAATGTGACGCAGTACTGGATGTCTCTTCGCGCGACTGCTAGTTTTGCGTTAAGAACAAAAGCAGAAGAACGCTGACGCACATCCCTATGTACGATCCAATGAGAGCCGTGTTGCTTTCTATACTATCTTTTATACTGCCTTTTATACCGGTCACTCGATCAGTCTCTCTACCAGTCTCTCTACCAGTTGTTGCACCCGTCTGCACACTGGTCCCCAGACCAAGCAGAATTCTGGCTGCTGCTGCACTTCTCGCATGTACTGCCTGCAGCCCTGAGCCAGGCACTCCACCGCTCTCGATCCAACAAGACATGATTTCTCAGCCCGCAGCTGAATATGCAATTGCGGATAACACCTCGGAAGGAATCACGACTGGACAAGCCGCCGAAGCGGCAAGGTGTCGGTCCATGGCGGAAAGTCTTATCGCCATCGCCCGAGAAGCCGACAACGATAGCAGCAGCCGACCGGAGCGACGCGCGGCTCGCCGCGAACTGGTCGCCGTCTGGGAATCCGATCTGGCCGCAGGAAATGATCCTTGTAGTGTTTATGAGGCAATTTATCTTGCCTCAACCACTTTTTAGCTGAAAAAGCCTTTCAAACGTGCTCAAAAAAATCTATACAGGCGCCGCATCAGCGGGCGCTTAACCCGGACAAGAAATCCAAAATAGTTACAACAGCAGTGACAACAAATTGAAAGCCATGACTTACATCAAAGAACAGCTGCAGAAGCGCCCCTGGTGGATGAACGGGCTCATGCTGTTCTGTGCCTACATGACATTTGTTTATGTGCCCTGGGATTTTCTGTCCAAGCCGGTCGCGGAGGCGGAAGAAGTCTGGTTCGGTATAATGCTCACCGGCATGGCCGCGAAAGCGACTGAACCGCTGCATTGGCTCATCTATTTTTGTGGGATGCGCGGCTTCTGGCGACAAAAGACCTGGATGCATCCCTGGGCTGCTGTTTACACAGCGCAAATCGCTATCGGTATGTTGGTCTGGAATCTCGTGGACCCACGAGGTGGCGGGCTAACGGCCGGCGTGCTGATCGCAATTCCTTTTCTGATCCTCACGTTCTTGCTCTGGCGGGAGAAGTTTCGCTTCCGGCCCATCAATATCGGCGAACTCTGACTGTTCGTGGTAGTTCTTTTTCCGTGTACCACCGTCATTCAGGAAGTAATAGTGTGACCTGACGCTAACGACCACTCGCCATCGCCTCATTGGCTGGCGTGCTTCGCATTCTTTAAAAGTCTTTTCGATTCTCTAACTGCTTCGTTACTGATGCACAGCATCGTTATCCGCACGATAGCCGCGTGGATAGGATTGGCTAATCAGCACCGCGGCAAGCAATACATAGACCGCACTGGCAAGAAACAAAGGCGCCGGACCAATACCCTGATCGATGCATAGCCCATAAACCACAGGTGAGAGCGAGGTGGCGAAGACCATCAATGCCACGTTCATAGAACGGATCGTGCCGAGACTCTCGACGCCGTAGATTTCCGGCCATAGCGAGCCAGTAATCGGCGGGATGCTGCCGATAGTCAGCGCGAGAAGAATCATGAGCAGCAACGCCACCCAGAGTCCGGAGAGCAAACTCAGCACCAGTAATCCCAGTGCCATTGGCAAGAGATAGAATGGCAAGAGGCGCACGCCGCTATACCGATCCACAAGCAAGCCAGTGACCAGTGAAGCAAGCCAATGTACTGCGCCATAGACGACGAAGCACACCGCAAACCACGCCGCAGTCCAGTCCTTGCTCGCAATCACGAAATCCTGATGGATAAAGATACCCGTCACGATGAACGGCGGTGCCATCAAGCCTGGCAGTGCCAACCAATAGCGCCGGTCCGTCAACAACAGTCGCCGCGCGGCAGAGGGTTTGGCTGGCGCCGTGTGTTCCTGCGCGCTGAGGTGCAGGCCTGCGACCCGAATCAACCAGCGCATCAATGGCAACACAAAAACTAACATGAACAGACCGATGGCCAGAAAAGTCTGTTGCCAGCCCAACAGCGCAATCAGAAAGACGCCCAGTAGCGGCATGACGATCTCACCTACCGGCACACCCGAACTGGCCACGCTCAGACTCTTGCCGCGGTGCGCATCGAAACAACGCGCCATGGTGGTCATCCCGGTGTGTGGCAGCAAGGCCTGACCGAACAGCCGCAAACAGAAAAAACCAAAAGCCAGCAACACGATGCCGCCGGCTTGCCACATCAGCAAGCAAGCCATCGCCAGCCCGAGACACAGGCAGGAGGTGTAGGCGCGCAGTGGCACCCTGTCGATCAGGCTCCCTGCCCACACCACCGTCAGCGCACTCGCGAGCGTCGCCGCCGAATACACCGCACCGTAGAGACCGGAGCTCAAGGCCAGACTCTCCTGTATCGACGCGCTGAATACGCCGACAAAAAACGTCTGCCCGAAGTTACCCCAGAACACGGCCAGGAAGCCGAAGCTCAGAGCGGGCCAACGCTCACGGAGTAGATGTAGATAGCCTGTCATAGAGAGATCACACTGGTGCAACTACAATATGAAGAGAACACAGCTCTGATCCTGCGATCGACTGCAGTTGCAGCCGCACTAGCCGTCTTGCCAATCGATCATGAAATTACGATGATGTGCGAACAAACGCTGCGGATAGATTGAATACCGCGCGCATTGTAGTGCAAGCAGGACTTTCTTCAACCTTGTTGCATTCGGACTCGCAGATCTGGGCAACACAGGCGACTGTCGACAACACCTGACAGAGAAAAATGATTAGCAATGTTGCCAAGTGGCAATTGCTTCGCACCCGCCACAGCAAACTAAAACAAGAAGGAACACATTTTCATGAAACGCCCTACTCAATTCTATCGCCATTCGAATGTGGACTCTGCCCGCCATTCCATTGTCAGCCTGCTACTCGCGGCTCTACTCGGTGTCAGTCAGCTCGCACTTGCCGACACCAGCTGGCCACAGCAGGAAGACGGTGCCGAGGCAGCAGGTTTTACGCAGGAAGGCATCGAGCGGCTCGACGCGGCGATGCGCGAGATTGTACAGAATCAGGATGTGGCCGGCATGGTGTGGATGTTGGGCAAGGACGGCAAGATCGCGACCTTCGAAAGTGAAGGCCTGGCGCGAGTAGATGATCAGGCCGCAATGGAGAAGGATGCGTTGTTCCGAATCTACTCCATGACCAAGCCTGTCACCGGCGTGGCGCTCATGATGCTTTATGAGCAGGGCCACTGGAAATTCGACGACCCGCTTAGCAAGTTCATTCCTGAGTTTGCGAACCTGCGCGTTCTGACGAGCTATGAAGAGGACGGCACGTTCGAGACTGAAGCCCTCACTCGTCAGCCCACAATGCGCGAGCTGCTGAACCACACCGCCGGGTTTGCCTATGGCCTGTTCGGCGACGATCCTGCCAACGCGGCGTTTCGTGATCAGGCGGTATTGGCCTCGAACAATCTCGATGAGCTGATCGCCAAGGTGAAGGACATCCCTCTGCTCGCGCAACCGGGTGAGCAGTGGTACTACTCGATCGGCGTCGATATACAGGGCTATATCGTCGAACAGATTGCCGATCAGTCGTTCGGTGAGTTTCTGCAAGAAAATATTTTCACGCCGCTCGGCATGAACGACACCCGCTTTTACGTACAAGCGGCAGATCGCGATCGCTTTGCCGAGGTGCACTACTGGGACACCGAGCGTAATCGACTTGCCCAGCAGCAGCCGCGCACCGATCGACCGAGCTACCACGATGCGGATCGCCTCGAGTCTGGCGGCGGCGGACTGGTATCATCCACTCACGACTACGCTCGCTTTGTCCAGATGCTCGTCAATGAAGGCGAACTGGATGGTGTGCGCCTGCTGACGCCGGAATCCGTCCGCATCATGCGCACCGATAGTCTGACTGGTGAGGAGAATATGCGTGCCGGACTCGGCGGAGTCGGTCAGGCTGGCTATGGATTCGGAGTCGATTTTGCAGTGATTACCGACCCCGCTGCAGGCGGCACGCCACAAGGGCCAGGGACATATTACTGGTCCGGCGCGGCGGGCACATCCTTCTGGATTGACCCGGCGAATGATATCTTCTGGCTCTCCATGATCCAGGCGCAGGGCCAACGTAGACCGGGCGCTGCAAATATGGGACAAGTCGCCCGCGAGCTTATTTATGAAAGCCTTATTAAAGAGTAAGTTGTAGGGCTGGGTCCAATCGACACATAATTACGTTCCTAAACAGTCAAATCACGCCAAAACAAGAATTACAGCATCACCTTTTTCCGCCAATTAAAAGGAGTACACCATGTATCAACAATTTTCCCGAATCGTAGCGAGCGCCATGCTTCTGGCTGCGACGACTGTGGCCAGTGCGCAGCCAGATATGTATTACGCCGCACACCACAACTATCGGGTCACTACAGTCGCGGAAGGCCTGAGCCAGCCGTGGTCGATGGCCTGGCTGCCAAACGGCGATCTGCTGGTTACAGAAAAACCCGGTCGTCTGCGTGTCGTGCGCGATGGCCAGCTGCTGCCTGAAGCCGTGCCTGGCATTCCGGACGTGTATTACGAAGGTCAGGGCGGTCTGTTCGAAGTGCTGCCGCACCCTGATTTCGAAGATAACCGCTGGATCTACCTCAGCTACTCCAAGGCGACTGCAGACAGCTCGACTACAGCTATCGTCCGTGGCCGTTTCGAGAATGATCGCCTGACCAACGTGGTCGAGATCTTCGCCGCGCAAGCGTCTGGCCGCAGCCACTACGGCGGCAAGATGGCATTCGATGACGAAGGCTATCTGTATCTGACAGCCGGTGACCGTCAAGTACCTTCCACAGGTGATCTGAGCGCCCACCCTGCGCAAGACAACTCCAACCACCACGGTGTGATCGTACGCCTGAATGACGACGGTACCGTGCCCAGCGATAACCCGCTGGCCGGACAAGCCGGTGCGCTGCCAGAGATCTACAGCTATGGTCACCGCAGCCCGCAAGGTCTGGTGATTCACCCGGAGACTGGTGATATCTGGATGACAGAGCACGGCCCTCAGGGTGGTGACGAACTGAACCGCATCGTACCGGGCGCCAACTACGGCTGGCCTGTTATCGGTTACGGCGTGAACTACGTGTCAGGTACACCAATTCACGAATCCATTTCTCGTACCGGTTTCGAGCGTCCTGCTCAGGTATGGGTTCCTTCAATTGCGACGTCAGGTCTCGCTGTGGTGACTGGTGACAAGTTCCCCGCATGGCACGGCAGCATCCTGGCTGGCGGCCTCGCCGGTGAGCAAGTTGCTCGCATCGAGCTGTCTGATGACTACCGCACTGTAGTACGCGAAGAGACTCTCGCCTACGGCATGGGTCGTGTCCGCGACGTACGTGTTGGCCCGGATGGTTACATCTACATCGCGATCGAAGATCGTGCCGGTGCACCAACCAACCTGGTTCGTCTCGAGCCAGTTGAGTAAGACTCTCTCATCAAGAGAACAGCAAGGGGCGCTTCGGCGCCCCTTTTTGTGCGCGTCGATTTTTTGTGCTCGATACCTCAAGTGTTGACGTCTTGCGTGTGTCGACGCGTTTTATGTGTCGCTGCCTTGTAGGCGTCGAAGTCCTACTTCTATTACATTCCTTAAGCGCGTTGGCATTTTCTGATTGTTCAGCAGTTAACTGTTCTTGATGCCAGTCAGAAGAAAACACAGCCTCACTCTCCGTGCTGCCCATCGGATATAGCGTGCATTCGTTTTAGGTACGCACTGTTTCGAAGTAGAAGCCTGTACAGCCTCGTAACTATTCACTTGGAGATTTAAAGCCACTCTTGAGCAATACGTATTCTAAATAGTGCGTAGTTGCCAAACAGGCTTTGCCTATTGATTACATGATCGAGGACAGAAATTTATTGACTCACTCGCCACAGTTTCAGTTCTAAACATTTTCCATAAGTTCCATGCGTCGCGCACTGCACTGCTAGACCAACAAATCAATAAGGTGTTTTTCCGCCTTCTCTTTGCGACTTGCATTAAGAAGTGACACGACGCACATCTTAACCACAGTCAGGCGACTACAATGCTCCCCACTTGATGATTCAGCCTGCATTCATGCAAACAATCGCAAGCTGCGTTGCGACAGCATTGGTCGTAGTGTGAATTGCAAGGCAAGTGACACGGCGATCGCTGTCCTGATTCGTTATTTTATGGGGGAGAAATCAATGCGTAAGTTTTTACTACTCGGCCTGCTGACTCTGGCCTTTTCAAGCACTGCTCAGGCTCAAGGATTCTATCTGGGCGCCTCCTATCTTGGTGCTGAAACCCAGTGGCAGGGCGAGAAGGAATATGACGGTGGCCTCGAGGCGAGGCTGGGATATTCATTCAATAGCCTGCTGGCCATCGAAGCCTCTTATCTGGAGTTGGGCACTGTCACCCTACCCGACTTTGTTGACGGCGGTGGGGCTGCTGACACCGACGGCTACACACTCTCTGCTGTCGCCACCCTGCCGATCGGCAACCTGAACCTGTTTGGCAAGGCGGGATATCTGTGGTCTGACACCGACGGCGTATACGGCACCATCGCCGGGCCAGTGCGTTCCAACATCGAAGAGAACGAGCTCTACTTCGGTGCCGGCATTGGTTTTGAGATTTTCAACACCTTCGAACTTCGCCTGGAAGTTAACAAGTCAGACGATTTCGACTGGGCCGGTGTAGGCGTCAACCTGCGCTTCTAGCACTCATTCTTTCAAGCCACGCGGAAAAGTCACACTACGCGTTTGCACTCTCAAGCTGGCAGCAGCACTACTGCGCCGCTGCCAGCTTGAATTTTTTTATCTTAGTTCCCATTCTCCATATCCCATCCGGACTATGCAACCTGGCTTGGGGTAAAAAACTATCACTCCGTGAACCGCCCCATGCAGCGGCTCTTGCATCGGGACTTTCTTCTTCTCTTACACCTTTTCTTGCACCTTCTCTTACACCTTCTCTCGTACCTTCTCTCGCACCTTCTCTTGCGTGGCCCTGATCGCTGAGCAGTAGTTGTCACGCCAGTTCTACCGGTCCGCTCGCAATACCGAGCATCGATTCGCCCCTGAGAACTGTATTTGTACGCTCAGTCAGTCTATGCTCTTGTTTGCCCCACCCGTAATCAATAACAACAATAGATGAGGCACACCATGCGCAGAACTCACATCATCGTTTTACTCACTAGCATCCTCAGCTCAGGCAGCGTATTAGCTCAAAACCCATTTGGCGACGTGACCAATGAGCCGCGTCCGTCTGAATACCTGCTATGGGATGCCGAGACCGTCGCTGGCATCAAGGCCGAACTCGAGCAGGGACTGGAAGATGGCAACGGCATCTGGGGAACCGGCTTTATTTACGAGCGCGTCCTGCAGGCCGCCGACCACCGTCCGCACAACATGTCCATCGTGCATCGCTCGGGCTATACCCAACCGGAGATTCATGAACTGAAGTGGGATATGTATGTCATCCTCGACGGCTCAGGCACTGCCCGCCTCGGTGGCGAACGCATTGGCTGGGTCGATGGTTTGCCACCCGAGCAACAACGCCCCGAGCTGCAGGGATACACCGAATTCCAGGTCACCAAGGGCGACATTCTCCATGTGCCTGCTCGCGTGTGGCACCAACTGGTGACAGAAGAAGGCACATCGATCACCTATGCACTGATCAATATTTTTGAGGAAGAGAACTAAAGCTTCGAACAGGAGTCGGAAAGAAGAACGAATAACTGAGAAAGTGAAAGCAATAGGGAATGGAGAAGGAGATTCTCCAATCGGCAGGATTGAAGCGTTATTTCAATCCTGCTTCAACTAGCGACATGAAGTGAATAGTTCAGAATCGAGCTGCCAGGCAGTATCAGATTTGTCCGAAGCTCCTCTAAACGGACGCTGAATCCTTCCCTTCTCCTGATCTCCCGACAAATACTACGGGCCGAAAGCGGTATTTCCGCTTGCCAGGTCGGCCCAATCCGGCTTCACTTCGAACAGCTATTGACAAGAAAATCCTGTTAGCGATATCGAGCCAATCTATCCTTGTTCATGAGGCCAGGTTATGAACCAAATATTAGCGATCCTTACTTGCGCGCTTCCAGTCGTAATTTTTGCTCAACAATCCGATATTTTAATTGAGATTGAGGACGAGATTCAGAAGGAAATCGACTCCGGGGAAAGCATCGGCTTTTCTATCGGAGTAGTGGACGAAGCAGGAAGCAGATTTTACGGGTTTGGAGAAACTATACGTGGAAGTGGACTCTTACCTGCAAGAAATACGATATACAGAATCGGATCTGTCTCTAAGACTTTGACTGCTGTTCTAGCTGCCGAATACTTTCTTCGGGAAGGAATCGAATTAGAAACTCCTGTAGTAAATTTATTCCGCAATTCGGTTCAATTGCCTATTAGAAATGGCAAACCGATTACATTACTGAGCTTGGCAAATCATACTTCAGGACTACCGAATCGACCTGATGATTGGGTGGACGGACTGTACAACAATCCTCCAATTTACTCTGAAGAGCAGCTTCTGTCATTTTTGGCTCGATACAGACTTGAGCGAGAAGTGGGCTCAGCTCTTCGCTACTCATCCATTGGAGTTAGCCTTGTTGCACTGGCAATCGCAGATCGGGAAAACTCAAGTTTTGACGCCATGCTGGAAGAATATGTGCTCAACCCGCTTGGACTCTCGAACACTGGCGTTTATGAAACAGACGATGTGCTAGCCAAAATGGCGCAACGCAACGTTGATATCACTTCTCTAATGGAAGGACTAGGACCTCTAGAGCCCGGTGGTGGATTGCACTCAACCGCAGAGGACTTACTCCTGTTCGTCGCTGCAAACTTGGGTTTACAAGACACCTCACTACGTTCCGCTATGGATTTTTCTCATGAGCCATTAGGGAATTGGTACACTTCCGAAAGCCCGGGAATAGCGAAAGTTGGGATTTGGTGGTGGATAGAAGGAGAGGATGAAGAAGCAATCATTGTGCACGGAGGAAATCAGCCTGGATTTCAAGCTTTCATTGGATTCTCCAAAATCCATAACAAAGGAGTGGTCGTGCTAACAAACTCTCGTGCAGACCATCCTGTATCAGGCCCTATTGGAAGGCGGATTCTCAACGCAATCATCACGGATTAAAGATTGGGCTCCTGGCCACTACCCTCTACTTTGCTTATTGCGCGCCTGATTCAATGTTCATTTAGGCCACTGATCTCTATTGAATTCTGTCTAGGTAATTGCCAGGACGTGTTAGCGTCAACTGCACTAGCTTCAGATATCTTGATATCCGGCAACTGCAGACTATTCAGATGCCCTCTGTCATATAAACTGCCGTGCACTATCCATCCAAATTATAGCGACTCGGAGCATCCATCATTCGAGTAACCTTTCTCAGTGAGTAATTGCTGAGTAATGTATTGGACAGCAAGCTGCACCGGTGACTGCATTGTCTTCGGCCTGTCAGTCAGGTCGGCCCAGGCTTCGCTGTCATCCCGCAACAGAACAGTCACGAGCCAGGACGAGAGTGCGGAACACTTCATGCTAACTGCCTCGACAAGGTGTCCAATCACCACAAGTAGCCGGCGATCGACTTCCTGGACAGGGAAGCCTTTAAGATTTTTCATGACCCAGACCACTCCGCCCTGACTGCAGCCGACAAGTGCTTTTCACGCCCGACTTACACGTAGGCCGCTCTTCGGTGATCTCGTTAAGTTACGCCACCTTTCAAAACAGAATCACGTGACGCAACTATATCCTCAAACGCCGACCTCATACGCCGACCTCATACGCTGCCAAGCCGACACACAGCCACTGACTAATCTGACTTCAACCGTGACACTATGGCCATATCAACGTTGTTCAAGGTGACGAATGGTTGACCCACTATGACCCTTCGTACATCGCTTCGCCTGCGGAGTCTCCGAGTTGGCCATGGATGCTCGAGCGTGCGATAGCACCCATCACAACGGGTGATGGCTGAATCCATGGACTGGTGGGGTACAACGCACCGTTACCACCCGCTACTACTTCTGTTTCGTCCTGAGTAAGTTCTCTGATCATTTTCACGCTCCTTGTGTGATTGTGTTTGTGGCTGCTTAATTACTGTGTAGTCCAGGATTCGGCACAAGACAAATTTCAGGCGAAATATTTGCTCAGACACTATTCGCATCGTATTCAGAATCCCGAGCTTGAACTGCTCCTGCCGACGACAAGTTCGACAGATTAGCATTTGGTTTTTGTTGGCCTCGGCTCTACCAAAGTCGGGACAGATCGTGCAATCTCGAAGGATATGAATTCAGCCGCTACTTCTCCCGTAATTTATTGGTCCAGCCCACTCCAGACCACAGCCGATTAATCCAATATTGACCACTCCGCTCCGCTTTGCACCGAAGTCATCCGGTCAACTCTAAACTCAACCAGCCCACCCTATCGATTCTGGCCGGGTTCGACCGCTCGGGATCCGCCCCATTCCAATCCATTCGATTCAATCGAATCTATCCCAATCAGATACAGATCGATTCAGCCCTACTTTTCCGATAGTGACAGTCCCATGACCTGAGTATGACGCAAGCATGACTCAGAGTGACCTACGATTGACTCTACGCAAATTAACAACGATCAGGTAGTGACCGGGGCATGATGCAACTCAATACGGACAGTGACTCAGCATTGACCTGAGAGTGTCGGAACGTTAATCGGCCAATACTGCATGATTGACCTGAGCGTGACACAACACTATTCGTACAGCGCTGCTCAGTTGACCTGAGCGTGACACAACATTAATCGTAAATGCTGCTCGGTTGACTTGGGCGTGACGCAACACCATTCGTACAGTGCTGTTCGGTTGACCTGTGGTTGACGCAGCGTTTATCAGATAGTGACGACAGATTGACCGGACAGTGACCCATCATTCACCAGCCCATGCCATACCATGACCTATCGGTGACCGGCGAATGACCTGGCATCTACCGGCTCAAGACCAGAGATAGACCTGAGACCGGAGACAGAGCTGAAGGATGCGCTGGCCCTGAATTAGCCCAGAAGCAGAGCTAAACTGGACCTGACCATGACCTCACCATGACCTGACCATGACCAAACGTGGATAGTTAAGGCCACACCATGACATCAACATGACCGAATAACGCATTACCCTTTCTGACGGCACTAGCAGAGACCGGCACAAAGCTGTCCATCTGCCCGAAAATACGCCAGACTTGGGTAAATCCGGATCAGATCAGGGTTCAAACCATGGATTCAGCGCAGCAGAAGATCGCCGTCGTCACGGGGGCCAATAGCGGCCTCGGGCTGGAAACCAATATTGGGCTGGCGCGTGAGGGTTACCGCGTTGTGCTGGCCTGCCGCAGTCAGTCCAAGGCCGATGACGCCCTGCGACAGATCAATGCGGTAGTGAACAATCCGAGCCTGGACTTCATTCCCCTGGATCTTATCGATAGGGACTCTATCAGGCAGTTCGCAGAGACGTTCAAAGCCCGCTATCAGCAGCTCGACCTGCTCGTGAACAACGCCGGCGTGATGGGCCCACCCTATACCATCACCCGCAACAATCTCGAATTGCAGTTCGATGCCAACCACATGGGCCATTTCTATCTCACTGCGCTGCTGTTCGAACGGCTCGATCAAGCGGTTGAGACGCGCATCGTCAATGTCTCCAGCCTGGCGGCGCGACGCGACTATGCCGACATCCATTTCAACAACATCAACTTTGAAGGCACCTACGACGACGGCCCCAAACTCTTTGGCCTCTCCGGCATGGTCGCCTACAGCCAGAGCAAGATGGCCAACGTGCTCTTTACCATGGAACTCAAAGACAGGCTTGCGGCTGCGGGCAAACGCATTAAGGCGGTAGTTGTGCACCCCGGCGCGTCCAACACCAGTCTCTCGCGCAATATGCCTTTCTACCTCAGGTTGCTTGCACCAATCCTGGCTCGATTCATGAATTTCTCCTCGCAGGCACAAGGTGCCGAGTCACTTCTTTATGGTGCGTTGCGCGATAACGTAAAGGCGGGTGACTTCATCGGCCCGACAGGAGAAGGCGAACGCACGGGCAAACCCGGCCTCGTTCCCCTGCCGCCCAAGGCAGCAGATAAGGCCTTGTGTGAAAAACTCTGGGCGCTGTCCGAAGAGCAACTCGGCATCGCGTTTACAATCAGCTAGTCGCACACATGGCACTCTCATCACGCAGCAAATATTCAAGGCAAAACAGAAACTCTTGTCCGCTGGGTATACTGCTGTTGATTGTCGCCGCATTACTGATGCCGTCGAGCCTTCACGCCGCCGACAATCTCGATCGCATCAAGTCCCTGCTGGGCGATGGCGCACTAATTCTCCGCAATCCTGGCGGAGAAGAACTGATCAGCATCAATCCCGACAAACCGATGATCCCGGCGTCGACACTGAAAGTTCCTCTCGCGCTCGTGGCGCTCAATGTGCTTGGTGATGACTTCCGTTTCGAGACGCACTTCTACACCAACAGCGCGGGCGACTTGCTCATCCGCGGCTATGGGGATCCTTTTCTTGTTTCAGAAGAAATCCAGCAGATCGCACACACGCTTCGCGAGAACGGCTTGCAGCAGATCCGCAGAATTGTGCTGGATGATTCCGCCTTCGCGCCCGACCTGAGCCTGCCGATTGAGGAAGGCGCGAACGATCCTTATGCCGCGCGCAACAGTGCCTTGGCTGCCAACTTCAACACCGTCAATCTCGCCTGGAATTCTCGCGGCGAATTGATCTCCGGCGAAGCACAAACACCACTGACTGAAGTCGCGCGCGAGCTGCGATCGCGACTGCGTCAGGGCCAGGCCGAACGCATCAATCTCGGCGCCGATCCCGTGACCAATTTGCGCCAGACTCAACAGTTGTTTCTGTTGTTTCTCGAAGAAGCCGGCGTGCAGATTAGCGACCACAGTTTCTATCGCGAACCAGCAAGCGAGACCAACGCATGGGCGCCTTTCTATCAACACCGCAGCACCCGCTCCCTCCGCGACAATCTCGAAGGCATGTTGCTCTATTCCAATAATTTCATTGCCAATCAGTTGTTCCTGACGATCGGCGCGGTGCGACAAGGCTATCCGGTGACTGCCGAGTCAGCGCGTGAAGTATTACAGGAAGAACTCGCCATGCTATTCGGAGAAGGTGTCGGCAACAGCGCACAGACGCTGCGCATGATCGAAGGTTCCGGACTGGATCGCTCGCAGCGCAGCACTGCTGCCACCATGATGGCGGTCCTTGAACAGTTCGCACCGCACTATACATTGCTGCCTGAGGATGATGGTGTCTATAGCAAGAGCGGCACGCTCACGGGGATTTATAATTACGCGGGGTTTATTCAGAGGCCAGATGGGCTGTATCCGTTCGTCCTATTTACTGCTCAGGCGGCGAATAACCGTGATGCGATAGTCAGGTTGTTGAAATCGCAATAGTGACTTCTGCGGTGTAAATGGCGCATACAGGTGTCGTCAGTAATCAAGTGATAGTCGCGCAATGATGGCTGACTCAAGGTTCTCTCGTCAGCCACTATTGAGCAATCTATGTCTCTTGGGCTTGAGGCGCTGCACTCAGGTAGCAATGCAGCGTCAGCCCCTTATTCATGAGAACTGACTGTCAACTATTCAGTGCTGTTATCCAGTTGTTCCAGTTTACAAAACAACACGCGTTCTATGTAAACTGGATGCAGTCATGTGAACAGACGGCTCTTCAACTATGATTAACCAGACCCTGGTTGACTCTTTCGGTTTATATAAGCGCGTTGTGGCTCCGAATTGATACCTCGATCGATACGCTCGTCATTTTCCTTCTAGTTAATATTCTCCAGCCTTAACGCCCTTTCTGACTTTTGGCTTTGCTTTTCGGCTTACTGCGCTTTTTACCTTTCGCGCCCGGTTTTGCGTTCGATCTCGAGTGCGGCTTCGCTTTCGGCTTGCGGCGCATCGGACGATCGTCAAACTCATCCCGTCGCGATGGCTTTGATTCTGGTTCCGCCTTACCTGTGAAGCGCGTGATATTCAGCTTTTTCCTCGCGATCCAGGTGTTCTTCAGATCCTTGAAGATTTCGTTCGGCATTCCCTGCGGCAGATCCACCGTGCTGTAGCTGTCGAAGATATTGATGCGGCCGATGTCCTTGCTGTCCAGCCCGGCCTCGTTGGCGATGGCGCCAACGATGTTGCCCGGCATCACATTGTCGTTGTGGCCAACCTCGATCTTGTAGCGCTCGAAGCCTTTCGCCGGTGGCATGGACTTGAGCTGGGCATTCCGGCTCTCCCATCGGCTTTCGCCTTTGTCTCCACGTGAGTCTCTGCCCCTACCTTCGCCTTTGCCTCGGCGACTGCCGTCTGCATTATCACGACGGCCGCGTTCGCTGCGTTGGCCTCTGTCGTCTTTACTCCAGGATTTGTCAGCCTTGGGAGTGGGCAGGCGCTTTAACAACAAGGGATTCTCGCCCTGGGCGATGCGCGCCAGCGCAGCGGCAATCTCAATGGCCGGCACATTGTGCTCAGTCTGATACTGTTCGACCAGTTGACTGTACTCACCCAGTTCACCCGCGGCCAGGGTATCGGTGATCGTCTGCTTGAACTGGGCGATGCGCTTGTCATTGATCATTTCAGTGGAAGGCAATTCCATCATCTCGATCGGTGCACCCGTGGCCTTTTCGATGGCGGCCAGCATGCGTCTTTCGCGCGGCGCCACAAACAGAATCGCGTCGCCCTTGCGACCGGCACGGCCCGTGCGGCCGATGCGGTGAATATAGGCTTCGGTGTCGTGGGGAATGTCGTAGTTAATGACGTGACTGATACGATCCACATCCAAACCACGCGCGGCGACATCAGTGGCCACCAGAATATCCAGCTGCCCTTTCTTGAGCTTGTCGATTGTCCGCTCGCGCTGCGCCTGGGCAATATCGCCGTTCAGCGCCGTCGCCGCAAAGCCTCTGGCCGACAGTTTCTCCGCCAGATCAGTTGTCACTATGCGCGTGCGCACGAACACGATCATCGCATCGAAGGTTTCCGCCTCCAGAATGCGCGTCAGGGCATCGAGCTTGTGCGTGCCACTCACCGGCCAGACGCGCTGGCGAATCAGATCGGTAGTCGCCTTCTTCGCCTTGATCGTCACCTGCTCGGGTTCATTCAAATGACTATTGGCGATGCGCCGCACCTCGGCAGGCATGGTCGCGGAGAACAGGGCAATCTGCCGCGTCGGCGGCGACTGTTCCAGAATCCATTCCACGTCATCGATAAAACCCATGCGCAGCATCTCGTCGGCCTCATCGAGCACCAGCGTCTTGAGGCTCTCCAACTTCAGCGTGCCGCGACGCATATGATCCATCACCCGCCCGGGCGTACCCACCACCACATGCACACCACGGCGCAGCGCGCGGATCTGACCGCTATAGTCCGAACCGCCGTACACGGGCAGCACGTGAAAATCCTTGAGATGCGCGGCATAGGTCTGAAACGCCTCCGCCACCTGAATCGCCAACTCCCGGGTCGGCGCCAACACCAGCACCTGCGGGTCTTTTTGCGAGAGATCCAGCCGAGACAGCACAGGCAAGGCAAACGCGGCCGTCTTGCCCGTACCCGTCTGGGCCTGGCCCAGCACGTCCTTGCCTGCCAGCAACAACGGAATAGTCCGCGCCTGAATCGGCGAAGGCGTTTCATAGCCAATGCCCTGCAGGGCCTGATTCAGGGGGGCAGCAAGCTCGAGCTGGTCAAAGGAAATGGCCGCGTCGGTAGTCATAGTGGGCTCTTGGGGTATATGTGGCTCTGCGAGCCAGGGGCGAAAAGGAACAAAAAGTGCGCTGCCCGCTCAAGCGGACGATCCGGGATACTGAGCGGGCGCGGAGTGTAGCACGGTTTGCAGGGAAAAGATGGAATACAAGCAAATCAATGGGCCGGATTGCCGTGTCTGTTATGATAGCGCCACGCAATGCCGGGAATCCTAGACAAGCAGGGATAATGCCGCAGCATCAGGCCACACAACCCCGGCGGCACCCAAATTAGGAACCAACCAGGAACCCACATGGCAGAACATGACAGCCTCAATCTCGCAGTTTTCTGCGATTTCGAAAACATCGCCCTCGGCGTGGAAGACGCCAAATACGCCAAGTTCGACATCGGCCTGGTGCTGAAAAAGCTCCTGCTAAAAGGCAGCATCGTCATCAAGAAAGCCTACTGCGATTGGGACCGCTACAAAGGCTTCAAGCCAGCCATGCACGAGGCAGCGTTTGAGCTGATCGAGATTCCGCATGTGCGGCAGTCTGGGAAGAATTCGGCGGATATTCGGATGGTGGTGGATGCGCTCGACCTTTGTTACACCAAACCGCATGTGGATACTTTTGTGATTCTTTCTGGTGATTCTGACTTTTCGCCGTTGGTGAGCAAGCTTCGAGAGAACAATAAGGTAGTGATTGGTGTCGGTGTCAAAACGTCCACCTCTGACCTACTGATGTCCAATTGCGATGAGTTCATCTTCTATGATGATCTGGTGCGCAGCGAGCCAAAACCAAAAACCAGACGCAAGCGTGGTGGAGGTGAGAAGAAAGCTTCAGTGAAGGAGTCAGTGGAGGACAAGCGTCAGGAAGCGTTTGATCTGGTGCTGGAAACTTTCGAGGCGCTGCAGGCCGAGCGCAGTGGAGGCAATGGGATTTGGGGCTCGATGATCAAGCAGGCGCTTAAACGCCGCAAGCCCGGATTCAATGAATCCTACTATGGCTTCAAAAGTTTTAGTGAGTTGCTTGATGAAGCGGAGAAGGCTGGGTTACTGAAGCTTCAATATGATGAGAAGTCCGGAGGGTATATTGTGCTATAAGTTCAAAATATATGGTGTCAAAAGGAAAATGCCCGAACAAACCACTATGTTTTTGTTCGATGACTGGATCAAGTTTAATTTTGAGACTTTATGAAGGAAGATCACAAATCAGCTTATAGCTCTTTCTGAAACCACGACAAGCCTTTTTAGGGCAGAATCTATAAGCTCAACTGCTTCATGAATTTCTTGAGCTGTCGTTTCGAAACCAATGCTGAATCTGATTACGGCCTCGGCCTCTACATTGGCAAGCCCGATCGCCTTCAATACATGAGAAGGCTCTGGAATTCCTGATGTGCACGCCGATCCTGTTGAACCAGCTAAGTAGGGCTGTAACGCCCCTAGCACGGTTGCTCCGTTAAATCCTTCGAAGCCAATTGAGATGTTTCCAGGATGTCTCTTGTCACCTGTATCACCATACAGTCGAGTACTCCACGAAAGCGATATAAGCTCCTTGATAAACATATCTCTACGCTCTTGGAGAGCCTTGCGCTTTTCTAAAATACCAAATGATCCAATGTATTCAGCTGCCGCCCCCATACCTACACACAATGGCGTGGGCAGAGTGCCAGATCGAATGCCATTTTGCTGACCACCCCCATAGATCAGCGGTTCTATATCTTCCTGAATATCACGTCGAATATAAAGCGCTCCTATTCCCTTTGGGCCGTACATTTTGTGCCCAGAAAGACTGAGCATATGTACATGTTCCGCGAATTTATCCATTTTAATTGCAATTGGAGCTTGAGCAGCATCGCAATGAAAGATTGAGCCGTATTTCTTGATGATCTCAGAAAACGCTTCTATATCTTGTATGGTGCCTATTTCATTGTTCACTGCCATGATGGAGACCAACAACACATCATCACCGAGCTTCCGTTCCAGTTCGGCAGAACTAATGTGGCCGTTTCGATCTACAGGAATAGTTTCTACTGTGAAACCAAATTGATCCTCAAGGACTCTACCCACTGACAGAACACATTTGTGCTCAGTGGAGCTCAATAGGACTCGCTTTCGTGATGAGTTAGATATTACTGCCTTTTTAGCAAGGCCTAGGATGGCTAAGTTATTGGACTCAGTTGCCCCTGAAGTGAAGATAATCTCATCGATGTCTGCACCAATGAGATCGCCGACGGATTGCGCCGCGTTATCGATGGCCGCCGCAGATTCCCAGCCTAGCGCATGATCCGAAGAATGTGGATTAGCAAAAGATTCAGTGAAAAAATGCTGCATTTTGAGCAAAACTTCATTCGCAACTGGAGTCGAAGCTTGGTAGTCAAAGTACAGCGTATTCATATTATTTCTTTATTTTCAGTTAGTTGAGAGAATTCTATTAGTATTATTTCTATTGAGAGTTACCTGCTCAGTCTGGGAGAGCCCTCCAGATCCAAATTGACCATAGCATACGCACTATATTAGAGTCACCTGGACGGTTCATCCAGGAGGAAGTCATCAATTATGGCGCGCGGGCCACTTTACCAACAAGATTACAAACCACAGTTTTCAGGCCATGAGACCTTTCCATTACGGTACGGATGGCTAAAAAAGTGTTACGACCGTGTGTCTGAAACTGAGCAATATTCTGAAAACAAGCTCTTGTGTTGGGGCGAGGATGCCATTGCCCGCTTTGGCGTGGGTAAAAATATGGTGTCATCCATGCGTCATTGGGCCACAGTTGCAGGAATTATCGAAGAATATCCCGGTAGCAATCAGGTCAATACCACGCCATTTGGTCAACTTTTGTTTGGTAACGATGGCGCTGATCCTTACCTGGAGAATTCAAATTCACTTTGGTTAATTCACTGGAAGTTGGCAACCGAATGGAAAAAGAAGACAACTTGGTATTGGGCATTTAGCCACTATTCAGCTGTAACCTTCGAACGAGACAAATTCATAAAGAGACTATTGCGCGATTGGCCTAATTCCGCTCAAGCTACAATTAAAAATGACGTCGCATGCTTTGTGCGTACGTACGCAGCACAACCATCATCAGGAAAGGCCGGACGAGACGACTCTCTCGAATGCCCGCTTACCGAACTCGGCCTGATCAAACCAGTATCTAAGCGTGATGAATTCCGATTTGTCCGCGGACAAAAATCAACACTTGGTGACGGCACTTTTGTGTATGCGTTACTCGAGTTTTGGAAAACTTATTCATCAACCTCCTCAACACTTTCTTTTGAAGCGATTGCACACGAACCTGGCTCACCGGGGCGCGTTTTCCTACTCGATGAAAACGATGTAGCCGAGAGGCTATCTCATTTAGATAGCTTCACTGACAATGTACTGCGATGGTCAGAAACAGCAGGACTAAAACAAGTAGTCCGTAACCCCGCTTTAAATTTTGACGACGCATTGAGTTTTGTCCAAAAGGACTTTGAAGCCGACAAGGACAAGGTGGCCGCATAATGCGATTGACTCAACAAGTTAGAATAGCCAGACGCTTTCAAAAATCTATTCGCATAGATACCGATTCAGGTGATAAGAATGCACTCGACGGTTTTATTTGTCCTAGATCCTCCGCTGATATTCTTGACTCAATGGCGCGGCATGTGTCGGAATCCAAACAAGGGGCATTTACATGGACCGGCCCTTATGGCAGTGGTAAATCTAGCTTAGCAATAGCCCTAAGTGCTCTGTTGAGTGGAGAACCTGAGCTCCAGAAAAGAGCAGGAAAGGTATTTGGGAAAAAGCTCACTAATACAATGCAAAAGGCGATGCCTCCCGGTTCAAAAGGTTGGCGAATACTGCCCGTTGTTGGAAGACGTGATAACCCCATCAAGGTTTTGGGTGAATCTCTAATAGATTCAGGACATGTAGCCCTACGACCAAAAAATGGGTGGACCGAAGATCAGATTGTTAACACCCTAATAGATTTAGCTACAACCAACCCAAAAACATATGGCGGCCTGATTTTATTTGTAGATGAAATGGGAAAATTTCTTGAGGCGGCTGCTCAAGACGGATCCGATGTCTATATTTTCCAGCAGCTCGCAGAAGCTGCTTCCCGTAGCAACGGCCGGCTTCTCTTTATCGGTGTTTTACATCAAGCCTTTGACGAATACGCACATCGACTTTCACACGAGCTGCGCGATGAATGGGCCAAAATTCAAGGCCGGTTTGTCGACCTTCCAGTCAACACGATAGGCGAAGAGCAAATTGACCTAATCTCTCGTGCGATTGAATACCGTAAAGTACAACCAAAATCTTTAGCTCTATCCAAAGCTGTCGCAAAGATCGCGCGGAAAGAACGGGCACAGGACATAGATCAACTAGCAGCGATGCTGGAAAAGTGTTGGCCTTTGCACCCTGTTACTGCCTGCCTGCTAGGCCCAATTTCACGTCGTCGATTTGGACAAAACCAACGCAGTATCTTCGGCTTTCTGAATTCAGCAGAGCCACATGGATTTCAGGATTACCTTCATTCTGCAGACGAAACTGATCTTTATCCTCCTTCAGAGCTTTGGAACTATCTAAGAGCCAATTTGGAACCGTCAATTCTTGCTTCCCCAGATGGACACCGTTGGGCATTAGCAGCAGAAGCTTTAGATCGGTGCGAAGCCCTAGGAGGTGATGGCTTTTTAATTGATCTCTTAAAAACCATTGCAATCATAGATCTTTTTAAAGAGCGATCTGGCCTAGTTCCTAGTTTTGAACTCATCAAGACCTGTTTTCCAAAAGCTAATGCGAGTGAGCTTAAAAAAGCGCTAGCGACACTAGATAGTTGGTCACTAACCATTTTTAAGAAGTTCCAAGGCGCACATGCCATTTTTGCGGGTAGTGACTTCAACATAGATCGAGCCGTTAGTAACGCTTTGGACGAGATAGATCAGCTGGACTTCGCAGCGCTTAAGTCGTTAGCGGGTTTACAGCCCATCTTAGCCAAACGGCACTACCATGAAACTGGTGCTATGCGCTGGTTTGATATGAATATCTCTCCAGCAAAAGATGTGATGGAAGTTGCATCTCAATTCAAGCCGAAGAATGGGCTTATCGGTGAATTTTTACTTGTTGTGCCAACGGAAGGTGAAGAAGAGAAGTATGTTGAATCTCAGTGCAGAGATGCAGCCAAGCTAAGCGACCAATGGGACATTATCACTGGATTTTCACCTCGAGCTTGGACAGTCGTAATGCTAGCACGCGAACTTTTGGCACTTGGCAAGGTAAATGATGACCACCCGGAGCTCGCAGGCGATCCAGTCGCACGTCGCGAGGTTAGCGCGAGGCTGGCAGATTTACAGGCACAACTGGAAACCGAGCTACTTAAGTCGTTTGATCAGGCTGAATGGTGTCGCAAGCATCACACTACAAAGCAGTACCGTTACTCCGAACTAAATAGTCTCGCCTCCGAACTTGCTGGAAAGCGATTTAGCCAATGCCCTAAATTACACAATGAGCTTCTAAACCGCCAAAAGCCGTCAAGTAGCGCCATTGCAGGCCAGAATGCACTATTACGGCATATGATCACGAAGGAAGGCCAGCCAAACTTGGGAATCAAAGGATACCCGACAGAGGGAGGCCTATATGCATCTCTCTTGGAAGCTACAGGACTTTATTCGGAAACGGGAAAAGGCTGGAGCTTCGTAGCTCCTCCATCAAGCGAATCCGACACATTTAGGCTATCCCCAGCATGGAAAGCAGCAACCGAGCATATCCAAAGGAACAAGAAACGTTCAATCTCCGTATCGGAACTTTATGATCTTTGGGCGGAACAGCCATACGGTATCAAAGATGGATTGATGCCTGTGCTATCTGTCGCCTTCATCTTAAGTGAACGCGAAAACTTAGCGATCTATCGTGAAGGCATATTTCGCGCTCGCTTCGATGATATTGATGTTGAGTATTTGGCAAAAGATGCCAATACAATTCAGATCCGCTGGATGGATCTAAATAAGATTTCACGAAGCTTGCTTTCTGAAATGGCCGAAGTTGTACGTGATCTAGATGAAAGAAATGAACTCATCCATTTAGAACCTATTGATGTTGCCCGCGGACTAGTTTCAATATATGAGAAACTGCCAAAATGGACCAAAAGGACAATGCGCTTATCGGCGAAAGCAATCCAAGTAAGGGAAATATTTAAACGAGCCAACGATCCAAATAAATTTTTGTTCGATGACATTCCAGCTCTAATTGGTTCAAGGAATGCAGAAATATCTGATTTAGATGATATCCAGAATATCGTGTCAATTGTCAAAGAAGGATTGCAAGAGCTAGTAGAGGCTTATCCTCAGATGATGCATCGATTAAGAGATATGCTTCTCGAAGAAATTCAAGTTCCTAATCTTTCAAAGCAATCGCTCATGGAGCTACATGAAAGAGCAGCAAACGTAAAAGAGCTAGCGGGTGATTTTCGCTTAGATGCATTTGTCGGGCGCTTAGGGATACTTACGGGAGATGACGAAAGCTTCGAAGGCATTGCGAGCCTGGCAGGAAACAAGCCTCCCGCGGACTGGGTAGATCCAGATATGGATAGAGCTTCTATTGAGCTTGCCGAAATGGCTCAGAAGTTCCTTAGGGCCGAAACCTTCTCACGAATAAAAGGGCGCAAAGAGAAACGCCGTGCCATCGCAGTACTAATTGGCATGGAAGGTAAGACAGCACCGCTCCTTGAAGAGTTCGATGTGGTCGATTCAGACAAGGGAGAAATTGATGATCTAGTTGTCCAAGTATCTAAGACACTCGACAGCGTCGAAACAACAAAAAGAAATGTGGTACTTGCTGTACTAGCAGAATTGGGCGCACGATACATTCAAGCCCCAGAATCCGGAAATCGAAAATCCCGAAAAGGAAAGGTCGCATAGAATGTCTGACAACGAAATTCATGTATTAGGATTGTCTGGCGGTAGAGATAGCGCTGCTCTGTCTGTATATATGCGCCAACACCACCCCGATCTCGAGATAGAGTATTTTTTTACAGATACCGGGAAGGAATTACCTGAAGTATACGAGTATTTGGGGCGACTAGAAGGCTTCTTGGGCAAACCAATCAAGCGCTTAAACCCTGAACGCACGTTCAATTACTGGCTTAAGCAGTATAATAATTTTCTTCCTTCGCCAAGAACTCGCTGGTGTACGAGGGATATGAAACTGAAGCCATTCGAAAGCTGGGTTCGGCCGATGCTTGCTGATGGAACAAAGGTGTTCAGTTACGTCGCTATCCGAGGAGACGAAGAGTATCGCGAAGGATACTCCTCAAAAGATGAGAATCTAGTTATAAAACTTCCATTTAAGGATGCCGGAGTAGACAAGGCCGGCGTGATGGAAATTCTTGAAGGAGCCGGACTAGGCTTGCCTGAATACTACTCCTGGAGAACGCGTAGCGGTTGCACCTTTTGTTTCTATCAACAGAAGATAGAGTGGGTTCGGCTCATGGAGCGACATCCTGATGCATTCGAAGAAGCTAAAGCGTATGAAAAGAATGCGGTAGATCACGGATCTCCATTTACATGGAGCCAAGGCGAGTCACTGGACGAGCTATCCAGACCGGAACGTGTTCAGCAAATTAAAAATGATCATGAGGAGAGGCTGGCTAGGCAGAAAAGCAAGTCCCAACTTAACCCTTTGCGTTCGGACAACGAACCACTAGATATTGACGATCTTTACGGTAAATCAAAAGTATGCGTTGCCTGCCATAAATGAATAATAATGAAACGTGAAGGATTACGACTTAGGAACCGTTTATGTTCAAAATCAGCGCGCGGACAATATTGGAACTCGGATCTGAACTTATTAGCTCAGACGCGATCGCATTCTATGAATTAATTAAAAACGGGATTGATGCAGGCTCAAAGAATGGAGTCGAGATAAAATTCAGTATTATTTTGGGACGAAGGGATTGTCAAGAATCAAAAAATAAGATTCTAGATGCCATGGAATTCGAGGACGGAGATCCTCAACTCTTGAACGAGCTTAAGACGGAACTTGGTACCAAGCTCAACACGGAAGCCACGGATCTTTGGGAACAGGCCCATGAACTTATCCAATCTTCTGACACTTTTGAAAATTTACTCCAAGCTATCGAGATAATCGATAATCAGAATTCGATAACGATATCAGATACTGGATCAGGAATGTCTTTGGAGGAACTCAATAAGGTGTTTCTCGTAATAGGGACATCATCTAGAAAGAATGAAATAGATGCGGCCATTGCAAGTGGCAAATCGCACTCGCCCTTCCTGGGCGAAAAAGGGATTGGGCGTTTGTCCGCAATGCGACTCGGGGATCATCTTTCAGTCGAAACAACTCGATCTGACGATAGCAATTATAATTTAATAAATATTGATTGGTCAGATTTTGACGATACATCCAAGATGATCGAAGACATCCCCGTGAAGCCCCAGATTGGGAAAATAAAGGGTAACCCAGACTACAGCGGTACGACTATCAGGATAAGCAAACTCAACTCTGACTGGAGTGAGCGGCGTGTTGATCGATTGGCGATTGACGATTTTTCCCTGTTAGCAAATCCACTTGGTAAAGCTTCCGATCAACGTATCGCGGTCTTTTGGAATACTAAACGAATAAATATTCGAAGACTTGAAAGAAGCTTTCTTTCTCATTCCAATGCTTCAGTGCGAGGCAACTACTGCATTGGAGAAAAAGGTCCAGAGCTAAAAATAAGAATCGAAATGACTAATCTTGGTTTTGAACACCCGCATGAAGTATGCATTGAAACTGCCACGGCGGACGACCTATATGGTGCACTAGTTGGGCCCAAAGCTAAACGCAAAAGAATGAATAAGCGCGATCTTGACTATTCCGCGCTGAAAAGTGTGGGCCCATTCGACTTTGAACTCTATTGGTTCAATCGCTCTATTCAAAGAAAAGGGAAATCAACAGGGGAATATCAAGCTTTACGTAATCTACTGGATCAATGGATGGGCGTTCGATTATATCGAGATGGCTTCAGAGTTTATCCCTATGGTTCCGAAGACGATGATTGGCTCGAATTGGACAAAGCCCATCTCAGGTCCAAAGGCTATGCACTGAACCGAATACAGTTAGTTGGACAAGTTGAAATTGGTCGGTTTTCCAACCCAGAACTCCTTGATCAAACAAATCGAGAAGGCCTTCGCCAGACTCCCGAAGAAGCTATTATGAGGGAAACGGTTCAGTTTGCTTTAGAACGCCTTCGAGATGAAATGAACCGCATTACAAAAGAGCAAAAGGATACTAAGCAACGCTTCATTACTGATGAAACTGCTACAGCCGACCTCGAAAAAAGAATGAAGACCGCGATCAAGTCAATTCGAAAAGTCGTCCCGGCTGAACATCAGGATGTCGTGCAAGAACTAGAACTGATGCGCGAGGAATTCGCGCGAGTTGCTTCTCAAGCCCGAGAGCGAATTGTTGATATGGAAAAGGATGCCGACCAGATGCTCTCTATGGCCGGCATGGGCTTAATGGTGGAAGTCGTCGCTCATGAACTCACTCGGTCTGCGGAAGACGCTCTCGACGTTCTAAATAGCCTGAGACGCAAAACAGTTCCTGAGGAAGTACGACAACGACTTGAAAGCCTTAGAGCTTCTATGACAAGCATAAGCAAGCGGCTGCGTATCCTTGATCCACTTAGCGTAACAGGTAGACAGCGCAAAGAACGTTTTAACCTAGACGAACTATTGAATGAAATACTAGAAGCTCATGAGACTCAATTCACACGACATCAAGTATTAGTAGAGGTATTACCTCCTGGTCGCCCTGTTCAGATCACCGCTGTCAAAGGCATGGTAGTCCAAGTAATCGAAAATTTGATATCCAACTCTATTTATTGGCTTGATATTGAGAAACAGAGGAAGTTGTCATTCCGACCTTCACTGACCATTGCGCTAGAGGACAATCCACCACGAATACGGTTCTCTGACAATGGCCCAGGGATTTCAGAGCAATACAGAGATAGAGTTTTCGATCTTTTCTTTTCACTCAAGGATAAAAGTAGGCGTAGAGGATTAGGACTTTTCATTGCCCGTGAAGCAGCAGAACACAATGGAGGCGAACTAATACTGGACCCAGATGTGCTCAATAGCGAGGGTCGTTTTTCCACATTTGACTACAGAGTTGTGGGGGAAGAAGGTTGAGTGATATAGAGCTTGTGCGGAATGCTGGTATACATTCCGCGATAATAGTCGACGACGGATACGACGCCATTCCTCAAGCGACGGAATTAGTAGAAGAAGAGAGCTGGGATAGCTTCTTCGATGATTCACAAGGTGCAGAGGTAGACAGAATAAGAGAATTTTTCCCTGAATATAGCCCTACCGATCGTGAAAACTTAAAATCTAGTCAAGACTTTATCGATGCACTTTGGGCGAATAAAGCTACCGTTGGCGACTTGCTCGGAGACCTGTTTTTAACTTATGAGCAAACAATACAACAGAATAATCGTTTCCTTGACGCTGTCGAGTCCACTCTTGAATCACTTGAGGTATCCTTTACGAGGCAAGGTAGAGATTTCGTCGAGTCGGGGATTACAGCTGACTTAATTATCATAGACCTTTTCCTAGGAATTCAACAAGGAAAATTAGATCGTGAGTTTACTGTAGATCAACTGAAAGAAGTTATCAGACGCCGCGGGGAAAACCCGCTTCCCTCTATAGTTCTTATGTCACAAGTTAACGGAATTAGTGATCTAGCTAAAGAATTTAGGAAAGATGTAAAACTGCACGCTTCGGCTTTCAGACACATAGGAAAAAAAGATCTAGCTATCCAAGGGCGACTGAAAGGGCAAATCATTTCTCTTGCAGCTCATCGAGTGGATAGCCATGCGCTAGCGAAATTTGTTGATACGTGGGAAACGAATACTTTGGCCTCGGTTCAAGCTGCCGCGAACAGCCTTCGTAAAATTGATATCGACGATTTGCAGCATATTCGTAGCATGCTACTCCGCTTCGAAGGATTAAATACATCAAGCTACATCATTGATGTTTTCGATCGTGTACTCCAGTATGAAATTGAATCTCATGGAGATGTCATTGAAGCGGCTTTGCCTCTCGATAAAATGGTAGGTGACACTGCCCCATTGATGATTTCTGAAGACAGAGACACCTATGCAGTAATAGAGCAAACCCTATTCGTTAACCCAAATCGCAGAGCCCATGCCACAGGTGCTGAGTGGCCAGTCACATTCGGTGATATATTGGCCCCGAGACAAGGGTACCAAGTGAGACCACGTGATTTTTTCGTAGGCCGAAGTGATCTTGTATTCTTCATCGCGTCCCCAGCATGCGACTTGGTCCGAAAAGGAGGATTGACAACAGCTTTACTGATAGCAGGTTCATTGCAAGAAATTGATATGACTAAACCCGATCTTGGCGTGACGAGTGACACGACTCCCATAATTACCATGAACGATGGCTCTCGATTTCAGATTAATTGGAATTTTAATGAGTTACGCACTGTTAAACTGGGTCAGCTAAAGCGATTACTCCACACCGAAAAAGGTTACGCAACCATTGCAGCACGACTTCGTGAGGGCCCAGCCGTAAATTTACGCCAGCAGTTTCTTAGCAGCATTGGACGTGTTGGAGAGCTAGCTCCGTTGCCGAGATCATTCCGATTCGAGGCAAAACTCCATGTCCCACTAAAAGAGGGTAGCACCCAACCATTAGTACTACCTGACGGAAAACAAATTACTGGGAATATACTTGTTCACCGCCCAGGAAGATATGCTACTGCAATCATTGATTCGAACTGTGAAGAAGATCTAACTGCTGCATTACTTAACCTGGATCTAGATGTCGTAGCCTCTAGGAGTAAAGAGCAATTCAAGATTCTGAAAGAACAAGCCCGTCTAAGACAAATATTCAGGTCAGGATTTCATGGAATAGCTTTACCACTGGGCCCAGCTCGGAACGCAGGATTACTTAAACCTGAAGAAAAGCAGCCAGAAAGTGATTCTGCAAAGCCAAAAACTGACAACGTTGCGACGATAGTTGACGAAGAAAACGCCGGTCAATTACTTGAAAATCAAAACTCGAAAGCGGGCCTCATAATAGTCACTCATTTGCAACCGGTTACTCAAATTACTACATGAAGCAACTTATATGAACATAACTTTCAATGAGGGTTGAAATTAATGTGCTGTAAATAGAGTATGGCAATCGTCAGTTTCTTGGAAAGAGTATATCCATGTTATCATCGGCCCGTGTGGAGAAGACGGTTATAAACACTAAGCCAAAATAACGGTCATATCGTAAATGATTCTCGAATCACCGTTATTTATATCACCACTAATTTCGTTAATGTGGCTAAAAGGGATTATTTATGGATTGGTTCTCGCTGATAATTGAATGCATTAGTAGAGCGGTAGCACTAATATCATCTACGCTCAAAATTGCAGAATTTTTAAAAACCCCATTTAATGAACAACACTGGCGCCGTTTAATAAGGATTAACTGAACCCCACAAAATTTCTATCTCCAAGATCTATATATAGATCTTCCGGCTCCAGAAAAAGCCGTCTTACGCTGCCCCTCCTTATCGGCTGCTCATGTGAAACCGGTTCTCTACTGCCATCAGATAACACGTATGACGTCTTTATGCCTAAAGATTCTTTACCGCTCCAAACTCTGAAATCCCTCTTGGTTAACACCATCTCGCACTTACAGATAAAGTACACTTGACGCGGAATTTTTATCTGAGCAATTTGACAATATGAGCTTTCTGCTATTTCAGCCGTTACTGCGCAAGTATTTGCCATCATTACGAAGTGTAATTTCTGCTTTGGAAAGTTAGAACTAATAGTCCTAGACTCTACCAATCCAAAGTACAAATCGAGAAATACGAAGTAGGAAGGTAAACTGTGAGCATCTTGCTGCTGGATGAAAAAATTGTCTTTGATGGTCCTATTAAAAGAGCGAATATAGTATTCCGGTGTAAAGGGTCGCTCCTTTCCGCTCTCTCTTAGCTGTGCGAAGCATCTTACTTTTCGGTAAAGTTCAATGCCAGCTTTCGAGCTATTGACGATCTGATTTAGTACTATAGTTTTTCTTTTTGTAGTCCTCTTCTTCATATACCCATTGCCTAAAGAACTGTTAGCATGCGAGTCTTGAGTAACGAGTTAACCTTGTGCATTCATAATCAAGCTAGCAAGATCGGCCATCTCTTCTTCTGAAGCAAAAGGCACCTGAGCCAAGATAACTTTTCCTTCGCCTGAGAGTTTTGCAGCCAGATGGCCACGACCCAATAATCTTTCAGCTCCTGGCTCATCAAGAACCAGTATTGAGTTCTTCCTATCTGCGACCTTCAATACTAGTCGATTAGTTAAATTGGCTCGAAGCTGCATTGGTAATGCGTCTTTGTCTGGCCGTTGCGTAATCAATATAAGATTGATTCCCGCTGCTCTCGCCTTTACGCCTAAACGACTAGCATTCAAATCCACAGCATCTCTGTATTCGGGAATCATCATCCAATCTGCTAGCTCATCATGAAATAGCCATATTCTCGGCAGCTGTTCTGCTGAAGTTACTTTCTTATTGTAATTATCGAGTTTTGTAACCCCAGCCTCCGCGAGTAACCGATTTCTTCTCTCCATCTCCCCCACTAGTTCTTCAAGAGCATGAATAGCTTCGTCTTGTTCAGTAATGAGGTCGCCGTCAAGATGGGGCATATTGCGCAACCAAGGAAAGTCAATCCCTGCTTTGGGGTCAATCATACGAATGCGCGCTTTATCTGGTGAATTTGTAGCGCAGATATCAAGAAGAAGCGATTGCACTAGCACTCCTTTACCACTACCTGTTTCTCCTGCAATCAAAGTATGAGGCCCATGTGGTTGATGTCCTCCGAATTCTTCACCAACATTCAGATACAGAATTTCACCATCGCTCTCTTTTGCCCCAAGCAACAAACTAGTATTTGATTCTGGCGCAGACGATGGAAGCTGACGTCTTCTCCAAAGATCTCTTAGTTCTAAGATTGCCCGATTTGGTCGCTTGACCATAATCACGACTTCCATCGGAGCAGCTAGTACGTTGATAACCTCGACAGCATGGGACGTTAGTAGCTCTTGTCTTTTCTTCTCAACCTTTGGCACTGTGAGATCATCTGACCCTCGAAATCGAACGAGTGCAGCGTTAGGGGTAAGCCTAGAACCTATAAGTTCAGCCGTCATCTCGTACCCACGCAAAGCTTTCTGGAGAGCTTTGACTGTTCGATCCAGCCAAACCATTGCTTGTTCGTCGTCCTCTTCAGAAGCTGAACCCCGATTGACCCATTCAGCAAGCTCCCTTGATGGCCACATTTCTAGTAACTTATCTGGGAGCTCTGGTTTGTCTTCCGAATCTGTAGAAGTAGGCTCTATTGGAAGATCTTCTCCTGACGGGATATATGTGCTATTACCTGAGCCACTATGACTGATTGTGGCAACGCTCTCTTGCCTATCCTGCTCAAGATCAGAATTAGGCCGTTTTTGCTCTTCTGTTTCGAAATTCTCAAGCACTACATCGCCGGCGTTATCAACATTTTTTATAGAACCAAGCGCTTCACTCCAAGAATCATCACACGAGTCGGGTTGCTTTTCAGATAGTTCACTCTTCTCGAAAAATGCACGAAATGCGGCGGAGACACTCGCCTTGTCAAAAACCTGCTGAGTGCAATGTGTCATCCCCTTAATCGGCGTAGCACTACCCCCATCTACATTTTCATCGTTGTCGTGGACGAAGACATGCGAAAAGCCCGCTAGCTGTATCTGAATATTGTCTTGTCTAACTTCAGCTGACCATTTGTGTAAGCTCCAACCATTAAGCTGCTCTGATTCAAAGGGCTCCATCCCTTCAATCATGAAATCACCCAATCGGTCCAGCCACATTTCACGATCGATTCGATTATGATCTGGGTCAATCGCTCTCCCTAGTCTTGCAACGGTTTCCTCAAGCTGCTTCGCTGACTTCTTAGCATGTAATCTATAACCGCGAGAAGTTACAAACTTGGCTTCTGATATTGCGACCTTCAATACTGGCTCACCATTAACCATCCGCGGAGCTATAGCCAATATGTCCGCTATCTGCTCTTCGCGCTGCCCGAACCAAGAAGCAAAATCATCTAGAAAATACCACCCTATAGGGAGGCTGGTATTTCCAATACCATTACGAATCTCTTCCATAGATAGAACTATGCCTAGTAGTTCGTTTGCATAGTGCCCATATCTGGCTGCGCGCATTACCACTTGACCAGATAACTGATTAGCCTGGTCTATTAACTGATCAACAATTGATTCGTCTTTTGATATGAGAGAAGGGTCTATACTTTCCAAGCGATTTCTGAGTAAAACCCGCAATAACCGAGGCTTTGAAGTCGTTGATACAACAACATTTCGATCTACCTGCTTGTCTCGAATATGTCGAATAACTTGAATGCCGTTGTTACTTAACAGCCTGCGATCAACGAGTTCATCAAAATTTACAACCCACTCACCAATTTTGTGTGTTTGAGAAAATATACTATCAATTTCACCATCACGAAAATTAACTTCTCGGGCAGGAATAACATCACCTGGTAATGCATTATCTCCATTGAGAAATCGATAGATGAGGTTTAGGTAATTCTGGCCGGTATTCGGTTGCGCAGGGCACGCTAAGTACACAGATGTTGCGGTATCGGCTAAGCCAATCGGGCGTCGACGCGACCAACGAGCAGGGACATGAGTCAGCATATTTGGGTGACTTTCACCAGGCGCTCTCTTCCAAACTAGTTGAGCATTTCTTGCCACTACGTCCTGTAGGGCGACCAAATCGGCTGCGCGATCATTATCGTCGTCAGTGATTTTAGCTGAATCGAAGAATCCAACACGCAGCCTGGATAAGAAGTTTCTTGCCCCTTCACTCGCCATAACCGAACCAGATTCTTCACTCACTGTAACATTCTGTTGCTCATATATTCGTCTTATACGTCGAGGATCTGCGTGTGTGAGAAGGAGGTCGCATTGAAGCTCATTTTCTTGCTCTACTTTGCTGGAAAGCTCTGTTGCCAATGCACTCGGCAGCGCTTTGGATTCTGCGTTATATAGAACAATTGAGAAATTACTACGCTCATGAGGTAGCAGTTTTAGATACTGCTCTCCAACATTTCCAAAAGCTCTGGCAGCAATACCAGGATCAATATCAAGCGCATCATCCGCTCCATATCTATTTCTCCTTAGCGGTGGTTCTGCGAGTGTATAGTCATAGGCAGTATTAGCCGCGAAGAGCAACACTGGTTGATCTTGATCGAATCCGACACAAACTTCAGGATAGTAATTTGCGAGTAATTCAAACTTGACCTGAGAAAATAAAAGATCAGCCCGATATATATCGTCTTCTTTAGCATTGAGCACATCATGAACTAGCTTTGCCGCCTGCATTGCTTTAATGTAGATTTCAGCAAGACGAAGAGGATGCCAAGGAGTTATTATCGCGGCAGAACTACCTGCGCCAACATTTGCTACACCAAGTCGCAATATCTCATGCCAGAGCTTTTCTCGAGCCAAGTCATTATTTGCATTTTCGAAAAGAGCTACGAGTAAGTCATTGTATGAATCTGACTGTTGTATAAGTGCGGTCGAATTGATCCCAGTCCCATCGGGCGCAACCCAATCACGGATAGCTTGTGAATAAGAGCTCTGGAACTCGTCAAAACGTTTCCTGATAATCTTCTCCGCATCCCCGCCCAATAATGCAACGAGCTCAGCAAGCCGAGCTAAGAAGGCAACGCTCCTGTCACCGCTCTCTCTGTTTGGAGCTACTAGTTTTCCATCATTCGTGTTTATAACATCTCGAATCGTGTTCACATCTAGGAGCGATATGCGCTGAATGCTTCCTTTCGAACTTACTGAGTGTCTAGCTATGTCTGCTGTGGATAAGAGTGCATGGTCTCCTTCTTGATTCGCTATATTTAGCAAGTCATCTGGCATTGCGGAAGCAATCGCATCAACAGGCATTTCCCAATAAAAAATCAGTTTCGCTCTCAAGCCTTTTGGATCAAATATGGCTTCGAACTTAATTGAGCGGGCTTCTTTAGATCCAGATGTTGTTTTGGCAAGATCTTCGTCAACCTCTGGAAAGTAAAAATCCATTAGTTTTCCGTAATCTAATCTAACTTCATCCCCTAGAAGATTTTCGAGCCCTCGGTATCTAAAAGCGAAGTACCGCGCTATCTTTGGGTTCTTCCCGCGCCAAAAACTTTTCTCCCGAGCATTAGGAATACTAATAACCAGCTTCTTTTCATTTACCTCATCGTCACTTACTCTGCGCCGCAAACTATCCAGCGTTTCCAGTATTCCCACCAAAAAATCATTGTAATATTTTGGATTGCGATAAATATAGCGCTCCCATTTGCTTGATAGCTTCTTATTACGCGCCAACTGTTCTCGGTGTGATTCAAAGAATTCTTGTAGATCCTCGGATGGCTCTTTGGGAAAGCTATTTGAAAGCAATTCCCGCTCCTCACCATCGAGAAGGTCATCGAATTCATCATCAAAGAATTGTATCGTTTGCTCCCCAAGAGGGACTTCTATTTTTCGAATTCCGTCAAACAAATCAGATATCGATCGCCAGTCTAGATTCACAAAGTCTCTTTGCTCATCAGACCATCCATCAACCCTCAAGTCAGCATCTAGGAATGCCAATACCGCCTTACGTTGGCGCTCATCCAGTTGATCTTTAATTTCATCAAAGTTATCGCGAAGCTGTTCCAAGGGTATTGGGTCACCTTTTTCTGTTTCACGAACGAGTAAGGGGCGGACTTTACTATGAAGCCTTTTATAAATCTTGTCCCACTCACCAGTAGTGCTGCGCTTTTGATCTGGGATGCGATCAAAGTAGCCTGCATACCGTGGAAGCTTAAGACTAGGGAGTGCATTATCAATCGCTTTTTGAAGCGGTAGGCCTTCAGTTTTAATCCCTACTGAGATAGAGAGAACAAAGTCAGCGTAAGTCTCAATAGTTCTAGCAGCATGAGTGCTATTTGCGGACTTCAGAGCTGCCACTAAATGCTTGCGTTTAGCATCGTCAAGATAATCTGCGGTCAACCCAGACATTTCTATCCAAGCTTCATAGCTAGATCTCAGGGTATCGGTTTCTATTTTTGAGATTTTTTCAACGCTCTTGTCATTCCTTTGAAGCTCTTCTTGCGATGTTGCGAAAAGTACAGCGCGCACATCCTCTGGTAGTCGGCAGTGCCGCCAATGCGTGATTGATTGGTCGCTTTTCACTGCAGCAGGGAGAATACTCTCTGGGTCGAATATCTCTGGTATTCGCACCAAAGTGCTCACTGATGTTGCAGAATCTGAGAAAACCGCTTCGGCAATAGAACGAACTAGTGACGCTTCTAGTCCTAGCATACAAAAGCGCATTGAACCATCTGGCTCTTGTTCTAGCTGCCTTTTAATCAAATCGAGAGCAACTGCTGCGATGAGTTCATTTCGTGTCATCGAATACTCCCAAACGGATTCTCAACGTATGCACAATCATCGGATAAACGGCGCAACAAGCCCAATGCCCTTAGTCGCTGTTCTAACCGCTGAGTGTTCTGCAAAAATGCATTTTGATCAGTTGGAAGTGACCCAAATGCTCTCTCTGCCTCGTTGGCACCTATGACTAAATGGAACCGATCGTAAAGCTTCGATAGAAAGCGGTGATATTCCTCCCTACCTTCATCCACAACGCACATAACAAGAGCCTTGAGCAGAGAATCATCTGGTGAATACCACGTTCCCGCTCCTCTCCGCGATACCGCCAATCCAATTTGCCTTGTCCATTCCATATGTACTTTGGCGAGATGCTGTTGATGACGCTTTTCTGCATAAGATCTTAGAGCCCCGAATATCGTATCTGGATCGCCTGATGGAGGGCCATCATCTGGCTGCCACTCATAGCGCTCAGAAAGATACTCACGCACGGCTTCAGCGGGTGCTCGTGCCTGTAATGCTTTCTGCCAACGGTCGTCCTTCTTCGCAGCCTCAACGTATGCGCGAACCGCACGTGTCGACAACATTCTATTCGCCCCGAAGCTCTCTTTAGAAAGCTCAAACAGAGTGCTACGGCGTGGAGATGCTATTTCCAATACGAACTTAGGCTTGCTGACATCATCCACCTCTTCATTTGCTCGATTGAGCATATATATCAGCATGTGGAGTGAAGACAGACGCATCAATGGATCGAGCAATGCTTCACCGGACAAATCTAGATTGAGCAGGCGAGTCCACGTATCGGCAAGGTATTCATATTCAGGGCGCTCAGCAAAAGGTAAGTAACCAATAGTGCCAGCCACTACGTTCGAGTCGACCCTATATCCTTCGGGTAGCAAAGCTTTAACTACTCGATTCCAACTTTCATCTTCGCGGAGCAGCCGCTTAGAAATCAACTCAGAAAGCTTACTGCCCACATCACTACGATTAAGCATCAAGTAGAGCAATTCACCACTTCTCGCAAAGAACCGTCTATCCGGGCTACCATTTATATTGGCTGGTAAGTCTGCGTATAAGCAGTTTGGCCCATAGGGGAATAGGAATCTAGATGTCCACCTTCGCTGACGATGTGATTCAATCGATGTCGTTTGAAACAGCTCCACCACTCTAGACAGTCGGGAGAATGAACCAAATCTATCTTGTAGATATGAGAAATCCTCATCCTCAGAGAATTCTTTCAACCAAGTCTGCCATCTTTCAGAATCGGTTTGGCATGTTTCCTCAACATATTTAATGTGGGGATTGTTAAAGACTATTTGCCGAAGAGGAATTAGGCGCGGGATGTGATATGTAAATGATTCATGCTCATCAATACTGTACTTCTCTTTCAGGGCCTTTCCTTCTTTATCTCTTGCTTCGAAAATCGCGAGAAATTCTAGTAATACAAGCCATGGCGTCTGATCATTGTAGAGGCGGTGACCCCATATTGCCTCGTCAACCCAAACATTAACATCGCTTCTGAATTTTGCAGGAGAATCAAGTCTAGCGTTCATAATGCCACCCTGATACGAACGTTGTCAGGATGGGCTCGACCGCGCTCATCGACGGTTAATGCTTGTAGGCATACTTCATCACTAGATGATTCTTCGCCAATGAGGTCATCAAGCCTTTTTATTAGCCTTAGTTTGAAGTCGAGAAAGTCCTCATTGCATTGGCGGGAAAAACTCGCCGGTAAACTGCCTCTCGAGACACGAATGAGATATTCAAAATGGGTAAGTTGAAGTGAGAGGCTATCAATAATCTCATCTTTATTAGCAGGATCAACGATACGCAAGCAAGGAATCGTACCATTTTCGTCTAAAGCAAAATCAAGATATGGGTCTCTCCTTCGCCTAGATGTCGGCAATTCGTAGTTCAAAATAGAGGCTATACGGCCTCGACCGTCACCTCCTGAAGATGCCAAATATAGCTCAGTACCTTCATCTATCATCATCCCGCAAAACGTTCTGTTCAGCCCTTGTACAAGCAGCTCTGTAATCCTCGAAATATCCTGGCCGTTTTTCAAACTTTTTACAAATTCAAGGTATTGACCAGATGCGCGGTACACAGTCAAACACCAAGGATCGAGAGCACTACTATGTGAATCTGCAGGTAAATAGAAGAAGAGCCGTTGTCTTTGTCTTGAAAGTGCTTGCATAAACTCCTCGATGTCCTCTCGTTCACCCTCAAGATAATCTTGCAAATATCGCTCGTATGCGCGCGCTCCATAGTATTCATCTATTGATACTAAGTTGGAGTAGGGTTTAGAAGCTTCATAAGGGCCATAAATTAAAAGATTATCAAACTTGTTGTCAGTTTCACGCCCAATCCCGAATGCCTCGAGGACATTAAACACTTGATATTGCTGTCTCTGGCGATCAGAGAGATTCATGCCAAATACGTTCGCATAAGGATTGGTCAATCGATAATCTTCTTTCTCAGCGCGATTTTTCGCAGTGCGGCAAGTTAACAGTACTCTTCCGCTCTGACGATCTCCCAGTAATATATTTACAGCGAGAAGAAGTAAATCACGTATGGGAATGTGCATGCGATTTGCCCTCGCAAGCCGCATTAACGCTCCGAGACGTTCTCGGAACATTGATCTGCCGTCCCCATTACGGAGCCTTTCCCGATTTATACGTATTGGACAAGTCGTAGATGCATCGCCATGTAGTAGCTCACATCCATCACATTGAGACCATTGCGGGTGTTCAACAACTTGCTCAACCAATTCCTGGAAATGATTCGAAGCATCCAAATGGCTAAGATTGTAAAGAACTAGCTGAAGATCATCGTTTCTACATAGCCCCTCAATCAACATATTTTCAATTTTCTTAAATACTTTATAAGCATCCTCTCCCTGGGTGTCCGACCAATCACGCCAGCTTGCTAAAAGCTGACCATCATTGGCGGCAACAAGAAATACGTTGTCTGAATGTTTGTTATCAACGGACTTCGCTAACATTTCCAGTGCGTCATATTTTTCTTTTTGTGTGAGTTCGCTTAAGTCCTTAACAATGGTCAGTGTTTTTTTCGATACTGGTAACTTTAGAGAAACGATCTTTTTCCCTTGACTCCATGCTTCAGGGTCGCCACCCAGAGCCACCCAGGCTTGCCTGCAATGGAATGTTTTTCCATCTCCAGCAGTCCCAGTAAGTATAATGCTGCTAGGTTCTGCTGACTCGAAGTTTGCCTTTACTTCCTCTAGCTTTGCAGGATTGATGTGAATCACAGTCTCGATTCCGTGACGCTCGATCTCTGTATGAATTAATTCATCATACATATTGTCCCCTGCAGAAATAGGACCATAATGACGTAAAAATGAAATCAAGCTATTGGATCCAGCCATGTTCAACCCCAGTATCTAGTGTATAAGCCATGTGTTCAGGACTTGTTTGGAAATCTACCGTCTTTTTATTCCGCTGATTATCGAAAAGACAGTGTAACCAACGCATTAATCGCAGCTCCGTTTTCAAGCGAGACTAATTGTTCATTGCTGCCGAAGTAGAAACTCTTTCATTTGAGCTACCGCTTTTCAACGATCCAGTTCCTCAGCAATCAACCCCAAATAAGCCGTCTCCAATCTCTCAACAGCCCTAACAAACCCAGCCGGATCCACAAACGTCTCCGGATCATAAGCCTGCCCCGGTCGATACTTGTCATGCATGTTGTACTGGCCGTTGTGCGCTGACACCCACACGTCGATATCCATCTTCTTCTGCGTGTTGTAGGTGGTTGCGAAATCCACTGCGACATTGTCGTAGGTTGGATCGACTACGAGGCGTTTGCCGCTGTTGACTGTGCCCATGTTGATGATGCCGACGTTGTAGTCTCTTCCGTTTTCATTGACGGTGAAGGTGTAGCTGGAGCTGCCTTCGGTGTGGCCGGGGTGTTCGTGGACGGTGATCGCTAGATCACCGAGTTGGATGATGTCGCCTTGTTCGATGATGCGGTCTACTTCAACTGGTGCGAAGGTTTCTCTGCCGCCGAAGTGGGCGTCGGAGAAGCCGCCGTCTTCCAGCACTCTTGCATCTTCAGGTGTGGCCCATACTTCGGCCTGGGCGATGCGTTTGATTTCTGCCATTGCTGCAGTGTGATCCCAGTGGGCTTGCATGGTGAGCATGATGACGATGTCGTCCATGTCGAAGCCGAGGGATTCCATGTTGGCTCTGATGTGTTCGGTGGAATCGGCCAGGCCGGTGTTGATGAGGATGTGGCCTTCGTCGCTCACGATCAGGAAGACGCTGAGGTCGAGCATGCCCACGGCGTAGAGTGGGCCGATGATGCGGAACGCCGGGAACGGGGTGACCCAGCCCTCCGGGGGATTGGATTGGGCGTTGGCTTGTCTGGGCAGCGTGCTCGCGAGCGTGCCCAGCAAGGTGGCGGTGAAGACAAAAGTTACAGTCAATGCGGCGCGTCCGACGCGCTTGTTAGCAGTCGATTTCATGGCGGGTCCTCGTCTCTGGTGGGACGGTGTTCTTGTGTTGTCTGGCCTGAATCCTCGGTCTGAATTCAGCGTCCTTACCAGTGGTTTGTTTCGCTTCTTGTTGTGACCTTTTGTTATTGGTTTTTGATCTTTTTGTTGTTGGTCTTTTCGTGCTGGTTTTTTTGCTGGCCTTTTCTTGTTGGCCTGTAGCTGCGGGCCTTCTCTTACCTCCCGGGCCGCTGTAAGCCTACCCGGGCGATGCCGGGGACGCAATCAAGGAAGCAGACTAGCATCAGATTGCTCGCCATGAGCGATCCAAAAAGCCGAATGCCAGCGTATAGGCGGTGAAGCTCGGGAAATTCGATTTTTTTCTGTTACCTTATCCAGCTAATGTTCAAAAGGCCTGACCCTCGCGTATGGAAGGCCTTGAATACACAGTGAATAAAAGTGCCATGAGAAGCCGAATCCCCTCACGAGGACCCCAATAAAATGCTGCACCCATGGAAAGCCTCAGTGCTGTCTGCCGTCCTGCTGGCTACTGCGCCAGTCCTGTTCGCTCAGGACTCCGCTTCGACCTCTTCCTCTTCTGAGGAATCAACGGGGAATGCCAATTCCACCGTGGTGTATCAGGCGGATTATTTCGCGCAGTACAACCCGGTCACGGCGAGCGACATGCTCGATCGTATTCCGGGTGTGAACGTGGGCGGTAACCGTGGCGGCGGCGGCAACGACCGTGGCCTGGGTACCGGGGGCAATTTGTTGATCAATGGCCAGCGCATCGCCGGCAAGGACAATTCGCCGCGCGACCAGCTCAATCGCATCACAGCCGGCGAGGTCGAACGCATTGAGATTATTCGCGACACCTCGGGTGAGCTGAATGTGCGTGGGGCCAGTGAGGTCATCAATATTATTCTCTACTCGACCGCCGCGCGCTCGAGCACCACGATTGAACTCGTCAACCGTCTCAATCATGACGACACCTACGAGCTGGGCGGCTCGGTCGCCTGGTCGCAGCAGATTGGTAATTTTCAGGCGCTGCTCAATTTTGAGGCACGGCCCAATTATGAAAACCGCGATGATCGCGAAGTGGAACTCGGCCCGAATGGCGAGCTGATTGGCACGCTGTTCGAGACCAACATCCGCGACCAGGACGAGCACACCGCGTCGGCCAATATGAGTTACAACACCGGGCCGCATCGCATGCAACTCAACTTGCTGATGAGTGAGGGCGATTACCCACGCCCGATCCACCGCAACTTTGTGGATTTCACTGGTGCGGAGCCAGTCGATATTCTCGAGCAGGAACTGATCGAGAACACACAGCGCAACTGGGAAGTGGGTGGCGACTATGAATACACCTTCGATAACGGTTCGCGTCTGTCGCTGCTGTTTGTGACCAATAACGAGATCAATGATTTCGTACGCGAGCGCTTCGAGGCAGAGCCTGCCGACCAGCCGCTGAGCAAGAACCTGTTCATCGACTCCCAGCGCGAAGGCAGCGAGTTTATCGTGCAGGGCAACTACAATTTTTCGCTGACTGATAGTCAGTCGCTGCGCGTTGGCCTGGAGCGCGCGATTACCGAGCTGGATTCGGTGTTGCTGATTGGCAGCAACTCCGGCAGTGAGCCGCCTTCGCCGCAGTACGGTGGTCTGTCGCCGCTGCCGTCTATTTCCAATCTCGGTACGCATGTTGAGGAAACCCGTTACGAGGCCTTCGCGTTTCACAATTGGAACATCAACGATCGCAGCTCGCTGGAGACCAGCGTGGTGTTCGAGACTTCCGAGATCGCCCAGTCGGGTGTGGTGTCCAAGACGCGAGATTTTCAGTTTTGGCGCCCATCGCTGGATTATCGTTACAACTTCACTGACAACTTTCAGTTTCGGGGCACAATCGGACGCGAGGTTTCGCAGCTGAGTTTCTCCTCTTTCGCTGCCACCTCTAATGATGAAGACCGGGATCGCAATGCGAATGCGGGCAACCCTGAACTGGAGCCGCAGACTGGCTGGAACTACGACGCCAATCTGGAGTATCGCCTGCCCAATGATGCCGGCGTGTTGTCCACCGGGCTTAACTATTCCGAGATCGACAATTACATTGGCCGCATCAATGCGACCACCGATCCGAGTCAGCCCTTGTCGGCAACCGGTAATGTCGGCCCGGCGAAGCGCTATGGCTGGTTTAACCGCGCGAGCATTCGTCTCAATGCACTGAATCTTCCCAATGCCATTGTGTCGATGACGCTGGGGCTGTTCGACTCCGAGATCATCGATCCCTTTCTGAACAAGAAGGTGCGCATAGGCGGCAGGGGCTTTGGCAACTTCGGCTTCCGCCATGACGTCACCAGTCTCGGCCTGAGCTATGGCCTGGATGTGCGCTACCCGATCCACGGCGGTCGCCGCGACATCGACATCACGACCATCACGCGCAACGACGGGCAGCGTTCACTTGATCTGTTCGTGCAGAAGGTGTGGTTCGACGATTGGACGTTCCGTCTGGAGTCGGACAACACGCTGGGTGAATCTGAATGCCGTTATCGCGAGCGTTATAGCCCGGATACGATTTCCGGCGACCTGGCGTTGATTCAGGATAGTTGCAGCAGCCGTTACCGCCGCTTGATCTTGTCGGTGCAGACTACGTTTTGATATTGCTGGTTATTGTCTGGCTAGCAGGTGCCAGATATGAACGGCAGCTTTGTGGCTGCGGTGTTGCAATTTGATGGCGTGCTTTGGGCTGGTGTGGCTAGCTGCTGACTTTGCTTTCTCTGTGCTGCTCTCTTTCTTTACTTTCTTCTTTGCTTTCTCCTTTTTGCTTTTGTCTTTGTCTGACTTCAGGCTTTTGCAGCGTTTGTTTGTAGAGTTGGTTTTTTGACAAGCGTGTATCTGCATCTGATTGCTGATGCTTCTCTTCGATTCGATCTTTCTTTGTTAACACTCATCTTGGCAGCTTCTCTCTATAGGAGCGGCTTTATAGTAGTGGCTTTGTAGGTGGGCTTGTTGCCGGTGTACTGCGCTGCAGTAGTCACTTACTGCCGCTTCGTATTCCTGTTCATTCCTATCAATAGTGCTCTCCGGTCATGGGACACGGGCGTGGCGCCGGGGCGCATTAAGCCGTAAAATCGCCCTCCACTACACACTTCATCACGCAGCAAATATTCCCGCGCTCGATCCGGGAATGCAGGATTGTTATGACCCAAAACAGCAACACGTCTACGACCGACACACAGCAGAAAATCACCCAGAAAATTGCCGCCGAGCTGGCGATCAAACCGCAGCAGGTCAGCGCTGCCGTGGCCTTGCTCGACGAGGGCGCGACTGTGCCGTTTATCTCCCGTTATCGCAAAGAGGTGACTGGCGGGCTGGATGACCTGCAGCTGCGTGATCTGGAATTGCGTCTGCGCTATCTGCGCGAGATGGACGAGCGCGTGGAGGTGATCCTGGCCAGCATTGCCGAGCAGGACAAACTCACGCCGGAGCTGGAGAAACTGATTCGCGGGGCGGAGACCAAGACCGAGCTAGAAGATTTGTATCTGCCTTATAAACCCAAGCGCCGCACCAAGGCGATGATCGCCATTGAGGCCGGGCTAGAGCCATTGGCGGATCAGTTGTTTGCCGATCCGACACTCGATCCGGAGACCGTTGCTGCGGAGTATCTCAACGACAACAATGGCGACACGGCGGTGGCCGATGTGAAGGCGGCACTGGATGGCGCACGGTTTATTCTCATGGATCGGTTCAGTGAGGATGCGGCTATCACCGGCAAGCTGCGCAAGCATTTGTGGGACGATGGCGAGCTGCGCTCGTCGGTGGTTGAGGACAAGCTGAAAGAGAAGCCCGATGAAGGCAGCAAGTTCAGCGACTATTTTGAATACAGTGAGCCCTTCAACAAGATTCCGTCGCATCGCGCGCTGGCGGTGTTTCGTGGTCGCAAGGAAGGCTTCTTGTCGGTGGAGATTGGCAGCATTGGCGTTGAACAAGGCGCGACTGATCCCTGTGAAATCATGCTGGCGCAGCACTTTGGGATCGAGGACAAGGGACGTGCCGCCGATGCCTGGCTGCGGGACGTGGTGCGCTGGACCTGGAAGGTGAAGCTGTTGCATCGCATGGAGACTGACCTGCTTGGTCAGCTTCGCGAGCAGTCTGACGACGAGGCGATTCGCGTGTTCACCGAGAACATGAAGGCGATCCTGCTGGCTTCCCCTGCGGGCAATCGTGTGACTCTCGGCATCGACCCGGGGCTGCGCACCGGCTGCAAGGTGTGCGTGGTCGATCACACGGGCAAGTTTCTGGAAGACACGGCGATCTATCCGCATGCGCCGCGCAATCAATGGGACGAGTCCATCGCTGTGCTGGCCAAGCTTTGTGCCAAGTACAAGGTTGAGCTCGTGGCGATTGGTAATGGCACGGCTTCGCGGGAGACTGACAAGCTGGCTTCGGATTTGTTGAAGCGGCATCCGGAGTTGAAGCTGAGCAAGGCAATGGTGAATGAGTCGGGCGCGTCGGTGTATTCCGCTTCTGATATGGCACGCGAGGAATTTCCGGATCTGGATGTGACGGTGCGTGGCGCGATCTCGATTGCCCGTCGTCTACAGGATCCGCTGGCGGAACTCGTCAAGATTGATCCGAAGTCGATTGGGGTGGGGCAGTATCAGCACGATGTGAGTCAGTTCAAGCTGGGCCAATCGCTGGATGCGGTCGTAGAAGACTGTGTGAATGCGGTGGGTGTGGATGTCAATATGGCGTCGGCTGCGCTGCTGAAGAGGGTGTCAGGTCTCACTCCTTCGATCGCGAGTAACATAGTCAAGTATCGCAACGAACATGGCGAATTCAAGACGCGCAATGACTTGAAAGCCGTGCCGCGTTTCGGTGACAAGAGTTTCGAGCAGGCGGCTGGATTCTTGCGCATCACGGGTGGTGATAATCCGCTGGATGCGTCGGCGGTGCATCCCGAGTCTTACTCGGTGGTTGAGAAGATTTTGGAGACCAACAAGAAACGCGTTGGCGACATTATCGGCGACGTGCAGTTTCTCAAGCAGGTGAACCCGAAGGACTTTGTCAGCGAGCAGTTCGGTATTCCAACGATCACCGACATTCTTAGCGAACTCGAGAAGCCCGGCCGCGATCCGCGTCCGGAGTTCAAAACAGCCGAGTTCAAGGACGGCGTTGAGTCGGTGTCAGATCTGAAGCCGGGCATGACGCTCGAAGGCGTGATCACCAACGTCACCAATTTCGGCGCCTTCGTGGATATCGGCGTGCATCAGGATGGCCTCGTGCACATCTCGGCTCTGGCGGATCACTTCGTGAAGGACCCGCACACGGTGGTGAAGACCGGCGATGTGGTGAAGGTCAAAGTTATGGAAGTGGACGTCAAACGCAAACGCATCGGCCTGTCGATGCGCCTCGATGATGTCCCGGGTGAAAGCAACAAGCCGGCGAGACAGGATTCACGACGCGACAATCGCGGCGGCAAGCCACGCTCGAACAATCAATTCTCGGGCAAGCAAGCGGGCAACAGAAACGAGCCCGCCCCAGGCACACTCGGCGATCTGTTAAAGAAAGCGACAGAAGCGCAACGCCGCTAACCCCGACCCCAAACAGGGGACACTCATTACTTAGTAACTTAACGATTCAGGGGACACGATTTAATCCCAAACAGGGGACACTACAAACAAGGGGACACTAAGAACTTAGTAACTTAAGGAATTCAAGCGGCCCGCGTGGTACGAGGCTGGGCTTAAGTTGTTAAGTTCTTAGTGTCCCCAATTTGCTCTCGTTTTCAGGTTGCGCTTAAGTTACTAAGTAATGAGTGTCCCCTACTTTCGAGTGTACTTCTTGAGTTGTCTTCTTGCTCAGAGTGCAAATCCTGGTTGCTGACACCGTTTGTTGAATTGATTTACGAGACGTTGCTCGTTTGCTCTTTCTTGGGCAGCACTATCACCATGCCGTCTTCGGTTTGCTCGGTGTACATTTTGATGTCGTCCACTTCACCTGGCAGGTCGAAGCGTCTAGTGAACTGACTCGAGCTGATGAACTGGCCGGCGAAGCCTGAGCCGCTGCGATCGGCCTGGGCGCTGATCTTGCCGCTGACTGTGATTTCTCTGTCATCCACTTCCGTTTGCAGCGCGATTTCGTGTTCCTCCGGAACGCGAATCAACAACCGGTAGTCTTCTTTCGTTTCTTCCAGTTCGATGTCGGGCGAGCTCATGCTGAAGGTCATGCTCGGCCCGGCGTTGGAAAAGCCACCCATGAAGGCATTCATGGATTGGTTCATGCGCTGGCGCATGCGTTCGAACTCGGCGAAAGGATCAGTGGCGAAAGCGCCGCTGCTGATTGCGTTGTTGCCCCAGGGATCGAGCGGGCTCTGCGGACGTCGACTGTCCTGCTCTTCCAGGCGGGCGAGCAAACGCTTCTCGATATCGCTGAGCTCTTCGTCTGCGTTGGTCTGTTCTATGGCGGGATTGAGCGCAGCCACCTGCTGACGGGTCTGCCAGAGCAAAACGCCCTGCGCGACCAAACCAAATGCCAGCACGACCGCGATTACGATGGTCCATTTGTACTTGCTTTCAGTGCGCATGATGCTTACCTCAGTAGAGATTCTGTGTCTGTTTCCGCTGTACAGACCACAGCCGAGGCTGATCGCAAGTCGCTGAGATCGATCAGGACAGCGCGCTCGAAAGCTCTCGGCCGTGGTCAATGACAGTGTCTTAAAAAATAGGGATTGTGCGGAATTTTTCAAGTCCCGGAGCCGCGGATCTGGCCCCCAACTTGGGGACACTCATTACTTAGTAACTTAAGCGTTAGGAGGGCACAGTGAGATTGATTCCCCGCGAGTTGTCATGCGTCTCTTACCACGCATGGCGGCGCTTATGTTACTAAGTTCTGAGTGTCCCCTACTTTTTGGGTGCTTATGTTACTAAGTAATGAGTGTCCCCTTATTGAGTGGAGTGGTTTGTTGTACACTAGCCGCCCTTTTCTGGCGGTAGATTCGGATGCCATTGCTCAAGCTCAATAAGGTTTCGCTCAATTTTGGTACGCATGTCCTGATGGACGAGGTGGATTTTCAGATCACCAAGGGCGAACGCGTTGGCTTGCTTGGCCGGAATGGCGCGGGCAAGACGACTTTGATGAAGATGATCGCCGGCAGTATTCAGCCGGAGTCTGGTGAGCGGTGGTTGCGGCCGAATACGCGAGTTGCCTGGTTAGAGCAGTCGCTTCCTGAGGGTGATGAGCAGACAGTCTATGACATGGTTGCCGCCGGTCTGGCGGAGGTGGGTGAGTTGCTTGCTCGCTACCATCACCTGACGGCAGACTATGAGAACACCGACATGGCGGAGTTGGAGCGCGTGCAGAGTGCTATCGACGCCAAAGAAGGCTGGAAGCTGAGCCAGAAGGTGGACACGGTGATCAGCCAGTTGCAGCTCCCGGCAGACACGAAAATGAAGGAGCTCTCTGGTGGCCGGCGCAAACGTGTGGCTCTCGCCCGTGCGCTGGTGCGCGAGCCGGAGTTACTGCTACTTGATGAGCCCACCAACCATCTCGATATCGTTGCCATCGAGTGGCTGGAGAAGCAGCTCCAATCCTACTCCGGCGCGCTGATTCTGGTGACCCACGACCGCAGCTTTCTTGAGAAAGTGGCCAACAAGATTGCCGAAGTCGACCGTGGACACCTGATCGAATTCGAAGGTACCTATCAACGCTTTCTGCGCTTCCGCGAAGAACAACTTGCGGCCGAAGAAACGGCCAACAAACTGTTCGACAAGAAGCTCGCCGAAGAAGAGGTGTGGATTCGTCAGGGCATCAAGGCCAGACGCACACGCAACGAAGGTCGCGTCCGTGCGCTCGAAGCGATGCGTAAAGAACGCGGCGAGCGACGGGTGCGACAGGGCAAGGCCGACTTCGCAGCCAGCCAGGGCGAGCGCTCGGGCAAGCTGGTAGCCGAACTCACCGGCATCAGTCAGCGCTTCGACGACAAAACAGTTATCACCGATTTCTCAACTACGGTCATGCGCGGCGATCGCATCGGGCTGGTTGGCGTCAATGGTGCCGGCAAGACAACACTGCTACGCATCCTGTTGGGCGACCTGACACCCAGCGACGGCAAGGTCAAACTCGGCACCAATCTCAAGGTCGCCTACTTCGATCAGCTACGCGCCCATCTCGACCCGAACAAGAACCTGATCGACAACGTTTGCGGCGGTCAGGACTTCATCGAAATCAATGGCAAGCGCAAACACGCGATTACCTATCTGGGCGACTTCCTGTTTCCACCCGACCGCGTGCGCACGCCGGCCAAGGCCTTGTCAGGTGGTGAACAGAACCGTGCCATCCTCGCCAAGGTATTCAGCAAGCCGGCCAACATCCTGGTGCTGGACGAACCGACCAACGACCTCGATATCGAGACACTCGAACTGCTCGAGGAAATCTTGCTGAATTTCGAAGGCACAGTCTTGCTCGTGAGCCACGACCGTCAGTTCATGGACAACGTGGTTACCAATCTGATGATCTTCGAAGGCAAAGGCAAGATCAGCGAATTCGTCGGCAGTTACAGTGACTGGGTGCGCGAAGGTGGCAGCCTGCAACAACTCGAGGACACGCTCGCGCGCAAAGAGAAAAAGCCAAAGGAAACAGTTCCGGCCGCGACACCCAAACCCGCAGCCCCGGAAAAGAAGCAACTGTCCTATAACGACAAGCGCGAGCTGGAGAAGCAACTCAAACTGATCGAGAAGCTGGAAACGCGACAGGAAGAGCTACAGGCAGTAATGTCCGATGCGGGGTTTTACGATGGCGACAAGGCAAGCATCGATGCCACGCTAAAAGAGACGTCGGAAGTCCAGCAGAAACTGGAACAGGCCTACGAACGCTGGGAAGCACTCGAGGGATAGCGAATTTATCTGAACTTGATTCAGGAGAGGTAGTTGCGGAGTTTGAACTTGAGCGCAAAGTACGGGTTCATGAGTCGCATGTAGCCCTCGGTAAAGCGCAACGGCCCATCAGTGACGAACAAACAGACACAACCTTCTTCGGTCTCTTGCATGTGGGAATCCAACTGCCCGCGCAGGACGAAATCGTTGTCTCGATAGCAATCCCAATCATCGCAAATCGAGCCAGCAAGCATTAACATCGCCTCGTGCCCAAGATGCGTGTGACGTGGCACCTTGGCACCCGACTCCATATATATCAAAACACAGCGGGTCGCGCGATCGACATGCAGCGTCGCCTGGTGAATACCCTTGCGAACTTTCTTCCACGTCAATCCTTGTTCAATTATTGCTGCAAGGCTAGCCGGCAGTTGTACTTTATAGCCGAAGATCTCAGCAGTACGCCGTACAGGCTTTTTTTCGATAACACTTACCTCTGGCTTATCAGCGACAGACTGCTTACTCGCGCTTTGCACAATCCAGTCTTTGCTCAATTCCGCAAAGCGCTCACTGTACTGCGCTTCCTGGCTTGCGGCAGCACGGCGTTGGCAGGAAGAGCATGCGGCTATGTGTGAAGAAACGGCGAGATTCATGCCCGCAGGCAAATCACCCGCAATGAAATTGTAGAAAATAGCGGTTTCGGGATGATGGCGAGTCTTGTCATGCATACTATTGATCTACCATCCTTGTCATTGTTGTTTTAAAGGTCGCAGCTCTGACTTAAACGTGGCAAGTGCAACTTTCTGTCGCCTTATTGCTAATCTAGTCCAGTCTCCAGAAGCGGAGCAGAGTTTTGTTGACGGTATGTCCGACATCACGAAGTAATCGACCAAGCCACTGCGACTTCTCGTGGGATTTCCGAGCTGCAATACACTACGAGTTCCGGGGGCAGGAACTTTACGTAGTTTGACAGAAAATGTGATGCAGTTCGCAAAAACTCACTCAAAACCACGAATGTCGTTGGGTATTTTCACTGCAGCAAGCGACAACACGCTGAATCTCCCACTCAGCTTGTGACGAATTGGCCGATCAGCAATTTTTTCCGCCCGAGTACTCTCTCGCTCCCCCGCTCAAGATCAGTCGTATCGAGAGCTTTTTGTACTGCCCACGGTTTCCCGCTCACTGTTTCCCACGCTGCTCAGCTCGGAAAATAGTGTGGTTAATCACCGGATCGAAGAATTGCGCAGCTCGTGCCAATGGCCTGAGAGCCCTATTAAGAATCTCTCGTTCCTCGATAATCCGGTAGCCCCAATTTGCAACGTTGTGTGCCAGTGCGTGGTCGTTCACCGATGAATACAGGCATAATCTCGCGATTGCGCTCTATACCCGCCAAATCGGTGTAGAATCGCCGCTTTCCGGCCCTGGGCCACACGATAATTAAAGCAATAGCGTACCGACCGGCGAATAGCCGAAAGCCCCGAGCTTGGTACCACTCAGAGAAGTTTCCAGTATGAAAAACACCATGCCCTTTACCCTGCGCCCACTCGCGCGAGCGTTGTCGCTTAGCGCAGCAATGGCCGCCGCGATGGCGCTGCCACTGTCCGCAAGTGCCCAAAACCTGTCCGAAGACGAAACCACGGTCACGTACCCAGCGAGCTACTTCACGCAATACGGCCCAGTTAGCGCCCGCGATATGCTCGACCGTATTCCTGGCGTCGGCAACACGACCGGCGGCGGCCCTCCTGGCGGCGGTGGTGGTTTTAGCGGTGGTGGTGGCGGCGGCGGTGGCCGCGGTTTCGGTAGTGGTTCCGGTGGTACCGAGATTCTCATCAACGGCAAGCGCACCGCGGGCAAGAACAATCAGACCAGCGCGGTACTGGATCGCATTACTGCCGATCAGGTGGACTTCATCCAATTGATTCGCGGCACATCCGGCGAACTGGATGTGCGTGGCTCGGGCCAGGTGGTCAACGTCGTGTTGTTCGAAGAGCTCGACAACTCCAGCATGTCCTGGGAAGTTAACTCCGATGTGCATCGCGATGGCCATGTGCATCCGGGTGCCAACGTGTCCTATACCAACCGCATCGGCGATCTCGATTTTGTACTCAGCGCCGTTGCAGAACCGCGTTACGATCACCAGGAATCCGTCGAGGAAAGCGTACGCGGTGACTTCTCTCCCAACGACTATGTGACAGAAGACCGCATTCGCGATCAGACCACCTATGAGCTGTCGGCCAATCTCGCCTATGAGATCAACGCCAACAGCAGCGCCCGCTTCAATGCGCTGTATTCCGAGAACGACACCCCTACCGATGTGTTCCGCACGATCACTGACCTGACAGTCAATCCGAGTCATCTGACCATCGAGCGCGAAGACATTCCCGGCGAGCAGGACAACTGGGAAATTGGCGGTGACTATGAATACCTCACCAGCAATGGCTCCCGCTTCAAGGTCTTGTTCGTCAAGAATCAGGACAACGAAGACGAAGTGCGCGAGCGCTTCGAGCTGATTACCCCGGATACCGAAGAGAAGAACCTGTATCTGCGCAGCACCTCGACGACCGAGGAAGAAATCATCCGCAGCTCCTTCACCTTCGATCTGGCTGAGAGCCAGGACATCGAGATGGGTGCTGAGCGCGCCGTTACCACGCTGGATTCCAGTCTGGCGCTCGGCCTGCTGGATCCCAGCGGCACACCGTCCGACAGCGTCGGCGGACTCGTGCCTCAACAGATCAGCAATGCCAACTCCGTTGTTGAAGAAACGCGTTACGAACCTTTCGTGATTCACAACTGGCAACTCAATCAGCGCATGTCGCTGGAGAGCACGCTGCTTTATGAATACTCCGAGATTGCGCAATCTGGCGATGTGAATCGCACACGCGATTTCGACTTCATCAAGCCCAAGCTGGATCTACGCTACGACCTGACGCCAGAGATTCAACTGCGCGGCTCCATCGAAAAGATCGTGCAGCAACTCCGCTTCTCTGACTTCGTCGCCGAGACCGATAGCGAGGACGATGATTCCAATACGCTGGCCGGTAACGCCGACCTGCGCCAGGAGTGGTTGTGGGCCTACAACTTTTTTGCCGAATACCGTCTGCCGAATGATGCGGGCGTGGTCGATGCAAACATCTACTATCACGACCATCACGATGTGATTGAGCGCATCGATGTGTCGCCTTCGGAAGATGACCTGCAATCCGCCAACGGTAATATCGGCGACGGCCACATGTACGGCCTGCGCCTCAATGCCAGCATCCGCATGGGCATGATCAATCTGCCGAATTTGCTCGTCTCGTCGAGTCTTCAGGTTGCTGATTCAGAGATCACCGATCCCTTCCTGGGCATCGATCGCCGCTTCTCTCAGTTCGGTCGTGGCCGCTTTACAGTCAGTTTCCGTCACGACATCCCCGAGTGGAACCTGAACTGGGGTGGTAGCTGGAACAATCGCTTCGATTCCAACCAATACACCTACGACATCGACGATTACATCGCGACGCTGGGTGAGCCAACCACCAACCTCTTCGCCGAGTACATTACTGATGGCGGCATCAGCTTCCGCTTCGATGCGCGCGATGCCACCAGCAATGAACAGTGTCGTGAGCGTCGCCGATTCGTCGGTCGCATCTCCGCTGGTATTCTCGAAGAGATCGAAGATCGCTGCTCGACGCGCGGTACTGTGCTGTCGCTGAAGATCAGTAGTTCGTTCTAGGCGGGGAGAAGATCACTACGCTACAGCAGGTGATCAAGACATAACGACTAAGGGCTGCATCGCAGCCCTTTTTTGTGTCCGGGGTTGCGGCAATCCTAATTGCGCAATTCTGCAGTCAGCCGATATGACTCGAGCCGCTTGTCGTGATCATAGATGGCACTGACGCACATCAGCTCGTCTACCTGAGTCTGCTCGATGAACGCTTCGATTCTGGCGCGCACGGTAGCCGGTGAGCCCACCGCTGAACACTGAATCCAGTTGGCAATCATCGCCTGCTCATGAGCACTCAGATTGGCTTCGTAGTTCTCCACGGGGGGCGGGAGTTGAATGGGTCGTCCGCTGCGCAGGGCCATTACCGCCTGCAGGCCTGACGAGCGCAGATACTGTGCTTCCTCATCGCTATCCGCAACGCAAACGTTGTAGCCCAGCATTACATAGGGTTTATCGAGTTGTTCTGACGGTTTGAAGCGCTCGCGATAGAGCTTGATCGCGTCCAGCATTTGTTGCGGCGCGAAGTGCGAAGCGAAGGCATAGGGGAGTCCCAGCGCTGCGGCGAGTTGCGCACCAAACAGACTCGAGCCCAGTATCCAGATCGGCACATTGGTGCCTGCTCCCGGGGTCGCGACCACGGCCTGCCCATCACCCGGTGCCGCGAGATAGTGCTGTAACTCGACCACGTCATTGGGGAAGTCATCAACGTCGCCGGTGAGATTGCGGCGCAGCGCATGGGCGGTTAACTGGTCGGTGCCCGGTGCACGGCCGAGTCCCAGATCAATACGATCGGGGAACAATTCCGCGAGCGTGCCGAACTGCTCGGCGATAACAAGCGGGGCGTGATTGGGCAGCATGATACCGCCTGAGCCAACGCGAATTGTTTTCGTTGCTGCGGCCAGTTGGCCAATTAACACCGCGGTGGCGGAACTGGCGATGCCCGCCATGTTGTGATGTTCGGCAACCCAGAAGCGCTTATAACCCCAGGTTTCGGCATGCTGTACCAGATCGATGGAATTGCGCAGCGCGGTTCCCGGACGGCTACCCTGCGTCACCGGTGCGAGATCGAGAATGGAAAAAGGAATCATGTAGTTGAATGCTGTGAATAAGTGTCAGTGAATGAATGCTAGCTGGTCAGTGGAGAGCTCATCAGTCGGCAAGCCACTTGAACATTACCAGTGCATCGACGAAGCCTTTGCTCAGATGTTGGAAGGCTCGTGGCAGGCGGCCGACCGTCTCGAAACCAAGCTTGGTCCAAAGCGCCACAGCGCCCTCATTACTCGCCGCCACAAAATTGAATTGCATCGCCTTGTAGCCAAGCGTCAAGGCTTGCTGCTGTGAATGCTCACACATCATCGTCGCCAATCCGCGGCCGCGTGCTGCAGAGGATACCATGTAGCCGCAATTGCAGACGTGCGATCCCGGGCCACCGTTGTTGGTCTTGATATAGTAAGTACCGAGCACGACGCCGTCTTCTTCGACGAGATAGGTTTTGCGCGGATACTCCATCCAGAGAGAGTAAGCCTGTTCCTTGCTGGTCTCCGGATCATAGCCGTAGGTTTCACCCGCGGCGGCAACCTCATGAAAGATTGGCCAGATGGCATCGAAGTCGTCTGCTGTTGCTTCTCTGATCTGCATGGCAATGAATCGCGAACCTGTAATGGTCAAAATCAGCTGACGCTGTGTGCGACGTCATTAAATGGAAAATCTCCCGCCGAGTAAACCCTTGCCTCTGCGACACGGGTTTACTGCTGGTGGCCGACAGGCTCGGGTGTGAGCACGGAGAGATCGAGAGGATGGGACTTGCCCAGCCAGAGGGTCAGCTCGGTATGATCGCGAAGATCGTCCCCGCTTACTCCATGGACCAGCACGTCCAGTCCCTTGCGATTGTGCAGCAGCCAGGTGATCAGCTGCGCAAACTGGGCCGCGGTGAACAGCACCTGAAACATCGGCAGCGGGTGTGGTCCGATGGGGAAGCTATAGATGCGGCCGAGCGCTACATCAAATCGCTCAGCCAGCTCGCGATGGAGCTGGCTGGCGAGAGCAATCTGCTGCGGCGCGAAATACACATGCGCGTGATAGTGATCCGACAGCGATTGCATCACTGGGCCCAGGCCGGTGCAGCTTGCAACTGAGGAACCTGCAGACGCAAGGCGCCGGGTCCGAGCAGGAACTGTACCGCGCTGGCTACTGCCAGGAACAAGGGGTATTCGTAGCCACCCCCTTCATTACTGAACACCCACCCGGCACCGAGATGGGCCCACGTGGCACCCAGAGCGACTGCGGTTAACAGCGCCGCAACCGGTCGCACACCGACGCCGAGAATCAGCAACACGCCACCGACAATTTCTGCGGCAATCGTGCCGTAGGCAACGATGGCGGGCAGGCCGAGAGACTCGAAGAATCCCACCGTACCAGGCACCGTAAATACAACGACCTTCAGATAGGCACTGTGGGCCAGGAAGATCACACCGAGACTGACGCGTAGTAGCGTCGGGCCAAATTGTTCCAACTGTTTCATTTTGCTCCTCCTTCAGGAAATGTTTGAACAGAGTGTGTTTGCACACCGAGTGTTTAAGAGACAGGTGCAGTTTAGTAATTGCATTTTCACAATGAAATCAGCAATATTTGCATTTTGTGTTTGCATTATTGCAATCCCACCGACAACCGGGGCCCGTCCTATGAACTGGAACGATCTACGCACTTTTCTCGCAATCGCGGAGAATGGGAGCCTGGCGGGGGCTGCGCGGACGGTGGCCCAGAATCATTCCACCGTGTTTCGCCGCCTCAACGCGCTGGAAGCCGATATGGGCGTCCGCCTGTTCGAGCGCTTGCCGGAGGGCTATGTGCCGACGCTCGCCGGGGAGCGCTTGATTGAATTGGCGCAGGAGGCAGATAACGCGATTCAGAAGATCGAACGCGAGCTGGTCGGAAGAGACCTGGCGCCTTCAGGCAAGGTCAGGCTGACCGCCGCCCCGAACATCACGCAGTGCATCCTGCCCGCAGTCGTTGCCAAGCTGCGCAAGCGTTATCCGCAGATCGTGATCGAGCTGGCCGCCGGTGATTCAGATTATGACCTGAACCGGCGCGAGGCCGACATCGCCGTGCGCGCAACGCGGACGCCCCCGGAGCACCTGATCGGTCGCAAACTTTTGGATCTGGATTGGTGGCTCTGTCGCCGCAAAGCAGGTAAGTCACAGAAAGCACAGACGCCAAGGTCGGTGGAGGATCTACACAACATCGATTTGATCGGCGCCGATGCGGCGATGATGCGCTTGCAGGTCTTTCGTTGGCTGGAAGAGAACTACAGCGCGAACATCGTCGCGCGCGCCAATGACCTGTCGACGATGGCGGCCATGGCCAAGGCTGGCGTCGGCTATGCGTTGCTGCCCTCGGATCAGGAAGAGGCTGGCCTCGAGCGCTTGTTGAAGATCCCCGATTCGCAAGGCGCGCTGTGGTTGCTGACCCATCCTGACCTGCGTAATGTCACGCGCATCAAGGTCGTCTGGGAGGCCTTGCTCGAACACTGCACCTGAGCGAAGGGTCTGGACGCGACCCGCTAGGAAATCGCTCCGCGCACTTTGGCAGAGACCCATTCCGAGATCACCACGGTGGCAAAGATCAGTACGAACACCGTCGCCACCTGACCCCAGGCGAGATTGTTAATCGCCGCATTCATTTGCAGGCCGATGCCTCCCGCGCCGACCAGGCCCAACACGGTAGACTCGCGGATGTTGATGTCCCAGCGGTAGATTGCGGTGCCGACAAAAGCCGGCAGAATCTGCGGCCACACCGACCAGGCCAGAACCTGGGTACGGCCTGCCCCGCTGGCGGTAATCGCCTCCACGGGTTCGGGATGTATCTCTTCGATCGCCTCATAGAGCAGCTTGCCGACGAAGCCGATGCTGCGCAGAGCGATGGCCATGATGCCGGCGAATACGCCCGGCCCAACTATCGTCACCAGCAGCATCGCCCAGATCAGGGCATTGATGGAACGTGAGCTGACAATCGCAGTGAGCGCGAGGCCACGCATGACGGGATGCGGTGTCGTGTTGCGCGCGGCGAGGAAGGCGAGCGGAAAAGCCATTGCGACGCCCAGGGCAGTGCCGATGGTGGCAATGTTGAGCGTGTCCCACAGCGGCAGCATTAGCGAGCCAGTAATCGAGAAATCTGGCGGCACCATGCGATCGATCAGGCTCAGGCCCTGCACTCCGGCGTCTTCGAGAAACTCCCAGATCGTGTTATCCGAGATGACTTTCCAGCAGACAAGAAACAACAATAAGCCGAGGAACCAGCCCGCCCAGATCGCGAGTTGCTGCTGGCGCTCACGGCGTTGCCACACTGTTTGCGTATCGGTTCGCAACAACGGCATTACTGCACCCACTTGCGGACATAGCCCGAGAAATATTCGCTGGCCAGCACGATGAGAATGATGATGAGCAGAATCGCTGCCGAGGTGTCGTAGTCGTAGCGATTGATCGACGTGTTGAGCGTTGCACCGATGCCACCCGCGCCGACGATGCCGATCACGGCCGACTCACGAAAATTGATGTCGAGGCGGTAGAGGGAGAGACCGATCAAGCGCGGCATGACCTGCGGCTGCACTGCATAGTTGATCCACTGCCACCAGCCCGCGCCTGTGGCGCGTATCGCTTCGAGTTGGTCGGCGCGGGAGTCCTCAATGTCTTCGGCAAGCAGCTTCGCCATGAAGCCTATCGTCGCGAAGGCTAATGTGATCACCCCTGCCAACGGCCCGAAGCCCACCATGGCGACGAAGAAGATCGCGATAATAATTTCCTGAAACGTTCTCGACAGAGCAATGACTGCCCGGCACAAAAGATAGACCGGCAGCGGTGCGATGTTGCGCGCTGCACCGAGACCGATAGGAATCGATAGCGCGACCCCGATGACAGTCGAGGTGAAGGTCATGGTCAGACTTTCGCGGATGCCCGTGACGATTTCGCCGCTCCGGCTGATGAAGTCGGGCTGTAAAAATGACGCCACGAAGTTGAGTCCGCGCTCCATGCCCTCGGAGACACGTGCCCAGTTCACATCGACGCTGAGCCAGGCCAAAAGCAAATAAACTATGACAGCAATATTCAACGCCCAGCGCAGACGGGCGTCGGAGACAAAAGGCAGAGGTTTCCAGTGTCCCTCTTTAGCGGCGTCGACTCGGTTCAGCGCGATACTCATAGCAACGTGCACCACCCCATTCAGGGATGTGCTCCCTTGACGATGGACGCCAGTGGGTCAGTGGACTCTGTTCCATCGGCTTTCGCGCTGCCTCCACCCTGGTCCCCACCCTGGTCTCCACCTAGTTCATCGCCGTCAGCTTCGTCATCGTCATCGCGCTGCGTTGACCAGTCCTCTTCCCCATAGATCAGGGTTAATGTCTTCTCGTCGAGTTGCTCGGGCTGTCCATCAAAGACGATTTCTCCAGCGGCGAGTCCGACAACGCGATCGACGAATTGCTGCGCCAGTGCCACATCGTGAATATTGATGATCACGGCGAGATTCTGCTCACGGCACAACTCGACCAACAGACGCATGATCTGCCGCGAGGTCTTGGGATCGAGACTGGCGGTAGGCTCATCGACCAACAACAGTTTCGGCTCTTGCATCAACGCGCGGGCAATGCCGACGCGCTGCTTCTGGCCTCCCGATAGCGCATCGCCGCGTTTATCCAGCATCTCCAACAACCCGACACGCTCCAGCAATTCGCAAGCACGCTGTACGTCCTGACTGCTGAAACGGCGCAAGTAGCTCGCCCAGAAACCCATGTAGCCGAGGCGGCCAGAGAGCACGTTCTCCATTACCGACAGGCGATCTACCAGCGCATAGCTCTGAAAGATCATGCCGATCTCGCGTCTGGCCAGTTTCAGTTTGCGGCCGCGCAAACCCGACAGGTCTTCACCGTCCAGCGTCACCTTGCCACTGCTCGGTTCGACCAATCGATTGATGCAGCGAATCAAGGTGCTCTTGCCCGCGCCACTCGGGCCGATCAACGCCAGCACCTGCCCTGCCGGCACCTTCAGGTCGACTTTGTTCAGCGCCAGGTCACCCGTGGGATATTGTTTACTCAGGCCTTGCAGTTGCAGCATGCAGAAATTTCCCGGTTGTTCGCGACGCGTTAGTCGCAGTTGTAGATCGTGTCGTTGGCTTCATCGATGGTGCGAATCACCTGCCAGTGTTCCTGGTAGTTGATGGGCAGGAACTGTTCCATGCCTGCCTCGGCAAACTCCGCCTGCAGGGCCGAGCCTTCCCAATCGAAAGTGAGAAACGCCTCCCTGATGCGCGCCTGCAAGTCTGGATGCAGATTATGGGCGAGACCGTAGGCGGTGGTTGGAAACGTGAGCGAGGTGTAGATGGTTCGATACTGATCCGCTGACACCACACCGCGCGCCACCATGCGATGCAGCACTTCGTTCGCGACCGCGGCAACTTCATAGTCGCCGTTCACCACGCCGAGAATGGAGTTGTCGTGGCTGCCTGAGTAGGTGGTGTCGAAATCCCGCTCGGCGCGCAGACCAAACTCGGTCTCCAGCAAGGTGGAGGGTGCCTTGAATCCGGAGTTTGACGTGGGCGAGGTAAAGGCGAGCTGCCTACCGGCTAGATCCGCTGGCGAGGCAATGCCGCTGTCTGGGAAGGTGATCAGCTCCATCTGATAACCGAAGCTGCCATCTTTGGCCGCCATGAGGGTGAAGGGTACGAAGCCGGTACAGTTCACGGCGACCGGCGTCGAGCCAGTATTGAACCCGGCGACATGCAGGCGACCCGCGCGCATCGCTTCGAGTTGCGCCGCGTTGGATTGCACAGGAAAAAAACGGACTTCCTTGCCAGTCAGACCCGACAAGTGAGCGATGAATTCATCCCACACACGGGAATACAAAGCGGGGTCTTCTACCGGCGTATAGGCGAAGATGAGAATGCGCGGATCGCGCCAGCGTTCGGGATCAGTGGGCAGGTCTGCGACAAGATCGCCATCCGCATCGCTGTAGCGTGGCGACAGTTGCGCGTTCGCCACAGCTGCGAAGAACAGCAAACTGCACATGAGAATCGGGACTGGTTTACACATCATTATTCTTCTATTCCAATCGCCGCCCTTGCGGGCTGGCATTGACTGTACCGCATTCAAACCGGCAAGAGAACAGCCGCTCGATTTACAGGCCAGACGGTATCAGCAGGCGTGCTACACTCATGCGCCATGACCGCTTCACTCTTCGACGACCCCACGCCGGATTCATCCGACAAGCAGCGCTACCAACCGCTGGCGGCACGCCTGCGGCCGCGCTCTATTGAGGAATTTGCCGGTCAGGGACATCTGCTGGCGGCGGGCAAACCACTCTACGAGGCCATCACGCGAAATCAGCCGCATTCGATGATTCTGTGGGGGCCACCCGGCGTCGGCAAGACCACCCTCGCGCGGCTCATTGCGAGTGCCTGCGACTGCCATTTCGAATCACTGTCAGCGGTCCTCGCCGGGGTGAAGGAGATTCGTGCTGCGATTGAGCAGGCGCGTTTCCACCAGAGCAATAGTGCGCGCAAGACGCTGCTGTTCGTGGATGAGGTACATCGCTTTAACAAGGCACAGCAGGATGCGTTCCTGCCCCATATCGAAGACGGCACTATTCTCTTTATAGGTGCTACTACCGAGAACCCGTCATTTGAGCTGAACAATGCCCTGCTCTCCCGCGCCCGCGTGTATTTATTGCAGTCACTGAGTGAGGCCGAGCTCACTGGCGTGATTGAGCAGGCCTTGCATGACAACGAACGCGGGCTGGGCAGTCTCAATATGCAAATGAGCACGGCACAGATTGCCACCCTCGCACGCGCCGCGGACGGCGATGCGCGGCGGACATTGAATTACCTCGAAGTGCTTGGCGATCTGGCAAATACCACTGACGGACAGGCGCGCGTGACTGATGCCCAGATCGACCAGGTGCTGTCGGAAAGTTATCGCCGCTTCGACAAGGGCGGCGATCAGTTCTACGATCAGATCTCGGCACTGCACAAGGCGGTACGCGGCTCCTCTCCTGACGGTGCACTGTACTGGTTGACGCGCATGCTGGATGGCGGCTGTGACCCTGTCTATCTCGCCCGCCGTTTGACGCGCATGGCGACCGAGGATATCGGGCTGGCCGATCCTCGCGCACTGAATATCTGCCTCGATGCCTGGGATTCCTTTGAACGACTGGGCAGCCCCGAAGGCGAACTCGCCCTCGCCCAGGCGGCGGTCTACATGGCCAGCGCAGCAAAGAGCAATGCAGTTTACACAGCCTACGGCGCGGCACGCGCGAGCATCGCCGAGCAGGGCTCACTCGACGTGCCAGTTCATTTGCGTAATGCGCCAACGAAACTGGCGAAGGAGTTGGGTCATGGCGCCGAGTACCGCTATGCCCATGATGAAGAGAATGCCTTCGCCGCTGGCGAGAACTACTTGCCGGAAGCCATTCACACAACACAGTTTTATTACCCGAAGGACGCAGGACTCGAAAGCCGTATCCGCGAGAAGCTCGAACACTATCGTCAGCTCAACGCGCAGTCGAGTAACAAGCGCTACTTAAAAGACTAGCGCAGCGTTCAGCGCCGCTTACGCAAGACGCAAGCAATGCGGTACTTTTTCCACTTGAGTCTGCCCCTTTGATTGGCGTAGCTTTGATTGGCGTAGCTTTGATTGGCGTAGCTTTGATGAAGTGCAGCGCTAACTGACTACTTTTTCTGACTAGTACGCCCTATAACGACTACTGATTCGAGGGGGAATGAATCATGTTACGAAAACTGTCTGCAGGTTTTGCGTCGCTGGTATTGGTTTGGCATAGCGGCGCGCTGGCACAACTCGATACGACCGAACGGGCCATGGTCGAATTCATCGACCAGACCAATGCTGCCGCTGAAGAACTGCTGATCGAGAGTGTCAACATCAATAGCGGCACGATGAACTTTCCTGGTGTACGCGCCGTCGCCGAACATCTCATTCCCCATTTCGCCGCTATCGGTTTCGATGCCCGTTTCGAAGACGGGGCAGCCTGGGGGCGCGCTGGCCATCTGGTCGCGGAGCATCGCGGCACCGGCGATGGGCCGAAGCTGCTGCTCATTGGTCATCTCGACACAGTCTTCGAGCCGAGCAGTCCGTTTCAGGAGTTCGAACGCATTAGCGACGAGCTTGCCATCGGCCCCGGCATTGCCGATATGAAAGGCGGAAATATCATCATGCTCCAGGCATTGCGTGCGTTGCATGAGGTAGGTGAGCTGGAACAGATGGACATCAGTGTCGTTATCACTGGTGACGAAGAACTGAGTGGCGACCCATTGAGCCTTAGCAAGAAGGCGCTTACCGATGCAGCGGACTATGCCGACATCGCCATCGGTTTTGAGAACGGTGACGGCAATCCGGCGACGGCCAATATCTCTCGCCGTGGCTCCTCCGGCTGGGTGTTGAATGTAAAAGGGACACCCGCCCATTCTTCGCAGGTGTTTCGTGAAGACATTGGCCCCGGTGCGATCTATGAGGCTTCACGCATTCTGTTGCTGTTCATGCAAAACCTGCAACAGGAAGAGAACCTCACTTTTAATCCGGGGCGTATTGTCGGCGGCACCGAGATCAGTCACGATGCTGCGACCAGCAGTGGCACCGCCTTCGGCAAGAACAATGTCATCGCCGAAAGCACACTCGTCACCGGTGACTTGCGAGCCGTTTCTCTCGATCAACTCGAGCGCGCTCGGGCGATGATGCGCGACATCGTGGCCGACAGCTTCCCGCACACCAGTGCAGAGATCAGCTTCTCGGATGGCTACCCTCCTCTGGCACCAACCGATGGTAACCGCGAATTGCTAACTCTCTACTCCGGGGCGAGCCTCGATCTCGGTCTCGGTGAAGTCACGCCGGTGAATCCACGGCTCGCTGGCGCGGCTGACGTGTCGTTTACCGCCGGACTGGTCGAGAAGGCAATCGACGGCCTGGGCATGAGTGGTTCAGGCGGACATACCATTGATGAGAGTGCACTGATGTCCGCCCTGCCCAATCAAAGCAAGCGCGCTGCGCTATTGCTCTATCGCCTGCATCAATAACTAAAATCACTACAAGGAGAAACTATGTTCAATCACGTCATGGTCGGTTGTGATGACCTGGAGCAAGGCAAAGCGTTCTACGATGCCACACTCACTGCGCTCGGGTTCGATCCCGGGGTAGTCGATGATAAGGGTCGGGTGTTTTATTTAAGCAAGTTCGGCACCTTCGGCATCACCAAGCCCATCAACGGCGAACCGGCGACTTTCGCCAATGGCGGCACGATCGGTTTTCGTGCGGAATCAGAAGAAGCGGTAGATGCCTGGCATGCAGCAGGCAAAGCGAATGGTGGCGTGGAGATTGAAGATCCACCCGGTATCCGTACCGGTGTCACACGCAAATTGTACCTCGCCTATTTGCGCGACCCGGCCGGCAACAAACTCTGCGCGGTTTACCGAATCAAAGGCTAGTCTGCGTACAAGTTTGTTGTGAGCAAACGCCGCAGATCAATGTCCGCGGCGTTTGTACATCACGATAGGCTTGAAGGTCATTACTGTTTCGTCTTTCTGATTCAGTACGACATTTTCCAGAAACAAGGTGCCCATGTCGGGACGTGAGCGCGACTCGCGTTTGTTGACGATGGTGCTCTTCACGCGCAACACGTCACCCGGGAAGACGGGTTTGGTCCAGCGTAGTTCATCGAGTCCGGGAGAACCCAGCGCGGCTGACTCGGCTGGCATATTGGCAACAGTCATGCTCATCACCATAGCGCAGGTATGCCAACCCGAGGCACAGAGCCCGCCGAAGTGCATCGCCTGGCCGGCTTCTTCAGAGAGATGGAAGGGCTGCGGGTCGTAGCGCGAGGCGAACTCGACGATCTCTTCCTTCGTTACCTCGTAGCTGCCGTACTCCTGACTGGTGCCGACTTCGAAATCCTCGAAATACATCGTGCTCATTGTGCGAGTCCCTCCCTGCGCTCTGTGTACTGACCTATTCTGTGTACTGACTTGTGCAGACCCTACTGCTCAGCCATGTCTTTCATGGTGGCCAGTGCGCGCTCGAACGTGGCGCGACGACGCGCGACATCGGCGTCCTTGGCTTCCTGATTCTCCATGTTGGAGACATCAAGCATCAAGGTGTAGAGCAGTTTCGATGTGTTGGCTGTTACCGGGCGCGCTTCCATGAAGCCATGATAGAGATTGTAGAACTCACCAGGCACGTTTGGCTGCGTGTAGCCATAGGACAATTCTGTCTGAGCAACCATCACCTCGATAATGCGGCCACCTACCAGTGAACGCACGGTGCCGATGCCCCCGTCACCGGAAGTGACCTCGCAATCGATGCCCAACCAGTCGCTGATAGTGCAGTAGCCACCGACTGCGGCCCAGGCATCCTCGGCAGAGGCATTGACGTCGATCTCCATCTCGATCGAGACATATTCCGCTTGCGCGAATGCATGACTTGCAAAAAGAAAGGTGGTAATTCCGAGAAGTGATTTGACTGCTGCTTTCATCTTATTGTCCTTTTGCTGCTATGTTATTTTTAGTCTGACCAGACCCGTTGGCAGGTCTATGCCTATCGAGTACTATCGATGATTACTGATCGTGAGCGCTAGCTATTGTTAGTTGTTCTCAGTTCTAAATTAGTTATCGAGCGTCGCCCCGGCACCAGTCGCTTGCCAGTGGTCCTGCATGGTATCACCTCTCAGCGATTGCGCGAATGACGGCCATGCGCAGGAGCCAACAGGGCTTCGATAACGCCTGCTTTTTCCATCTCAAATCAGCGAGTTCACTATGATTACCAGCGCTCTTTCAACCTTTGATGTCCGCTTCCTGTCACTCAAAGCGCCCAGACGCTGCCTGCTACTTCTGGCACTCTCGGCGCTCTTGCCATGGCAGGCGAGTTTTGCCGATCACCACGGCGAGGGAAATTCGCTGGCGCATTGGCTGACTGGTGAGCACCGCAGCGCGGCAAACATCGCGCGCAACGAGGCGCGCAACCCGGTAGAGACACTGGAGTTCTTCGGGCTGCAACCCACCATGTCGCTGATCGAGATTAATCCCGGCGGTGGGTGGTACGCGGAGATCCTCGCGCCGTATCTGCGCGATCAAGGTCAGTACTATGCCGCACACTTTTCGCCGAACTCGCCCATTGGCTATCACCGGCCGGCGCTGGAGCGCTTCGAGGCCAAACTGCGCGGCAATCCCGAGCTGTATGGCAAGATCACCATGCGTCATCTCTTCCCGCCCCAGGAGGCCGCTATTGGCCCAGCGGAAGGCGCAGACATGGCACTCACCTTTCGTAATGTCCATAACTGGATCATGGCGGGTCAGGAGCATGACTACTTTGCAGCCTTTTTCGCGAGCCTGAAGCCCGGTGGCATCCTGGGCGTGGTGGAACATCGTGCACCTGAAGGCAGTGGCATGGAAGTCATGCGCACCACGGGCTATGTCACCGAAGCCTACGTCAAAGAGTTGGCGGCAGCCGCCGGCTTTGAGTTCGTTGGTTCTGCAGAGATTAATGCCAATCCCCGCGATACCAAGGACTATGCCGAGGGTGTGTGGACCCTGCCACCTACTTTCCAATTGGGAGATGAAGACCGCGCTCGCTACGCCGCGATTGGCGAGAGTGATCGCATGACTCTCAAGTTCAGAAAACCCGAGTAGCCATCACAAACCTGATCCCCTTTAGACAGGATTCAGATCCCAGACAGACCTGCGACCGCTCCGAGTCTGTTTCGAGATGGTTTTGAGCGAGATGGCTTTAAGAGTGTATCGAGACGGTGTCGCCAGCGTGGCGACACCCATCGCAACAGGTCGCATCAGTAGTTAGTTGGGCGCCCGGCGCATGCCTGCATTGTAGTGGGCTCCCCAATCAAGCACCTGTAACTGCATACCTGCTGTTGAACGTTCAGTTATGATGTCATGAATGGATTGGCAGCGCCGCTTGCGGATATGGGAAGAAGTCCTGCGTTCGTTCACGCAGATTACCTGGCGCAGCAAAGGCTGCTCGGCATTGTAGGCGAAGAGCTCTTCTTCACTCAGACTTTCAAAATTCAATGGTGCCGTGCCGCAGGCAGCCAGTCCGCCGGCAAACACCGCTAAAAACAGCGTATTTCGCAGTAATCGCATGATTTCCTCCCGTTGCGGGTGACAGTGTGAGCCCGTACCTGACCGGCTCTATCCGGGAAACCTCAGAGCTTCTAGGTTGAAACTTTTCAGACCGTATTTCAAGCGAGATTTGTTCTGGTTACTACGAAATCCAGGGGGTTTTGGAATAGGGGTTTGGCTCTGGGGTTGGAGTTAGGAGTTTGGAGTTAGGAGTTAGGAGTTGGTAGAAGAGGCGCGGGATTCCGGGAATAGGGAGGTAGCGATTTTGAATCAGGGAACTGCAGGACAGCAGCTCCCTGACCCCATCGGGAATCACTCGCCGACGTAGCCCGGTATCGAGTTCAGTACACCGAGTTGGCCAGCCTGGGCGGCAGAGCCATACATCGCCTCAACGGTAGCGCAAGTACGTCTGCGCACCCGGCTGAATGCGCGATCGTCTTCGCCGCATACGATCATTTGTGAGAGCGGCTTGCCTTCGTTGTATGCCGCCAGCTCATCAATACTCATACGTTCAAAGCGCGGTATGCCATCATCAACCTGGCAGGCTGCCAATGACAAAAACGCGGCACACACACCCAAACGGGCTATCGATCTTAGTGTCATGGTTCTTGGTCCTTTTCTTATTCTTCTTGCTATAGCACGCTGTACTGCCTGGAAGTACTCACGAAAAGCACTCACCACAGCAAACGCAGAGAGCGTAGTCCCATTTCCTACACAGGGCCAGCATCCATTCCTGCTAATGCGATCAACTGCCTGATACTGCGCCGGGTAAGGCGGCGAGATCTTCGACTATCCTGAAGTTGCCGGACATCGGCCATGCTGGCGCTTCGATTCTCCACGATTGGCGTACTCTCTTGTTGAATGCTGTGGGCTTTCTGTAGCCAGAGACTTGCGATTGCGGGGATTCAATCTTACTGCGCAATGCCCTATTCTTGGGCGGCAACTCACTGACCATCGTTACTGGTCATGTCGCGATCTCGCGAGAGAGTGAGCATTAAGGAATGGCGCGCAGTTTATAGGCTGCGCATTGAAGGAGAGCGACTATCAGGTCACGACAAAAACATTGGCTACTCGTATTCGGGTCACTCCTGTTTGTGGTCGCGGTGGGCTATTTCCTGCTTTCACCCCGACCGCCAGTGCGCTATCAACCTTCAGAATATGCGGCGCTCATTCCGGAACCGGGCAGCGATTTTGCTGATTACATTGCCGAGAGCAGGACGCGCATCCGACAGTCGCTTCGCGAGTACTATTTCCGTGAAGGCGAAACGCCTTTTCTCGGCCTGTATTCCCTCGATCAGGTTGCACGCATGCGGGCACCATTTGAATTGGCGCCCGCCAGCAACTGTGACGAGGGGGCGCGAGGACCGCGCCGTGGCGTTCTGATGCTCCATGGCCTCAGTGATTCTCCCTATCTGCTACGACCCATTGCGAGCTTTCTCGCCTTTCGTTTTCCCTGTGCGTTGATACGCAGCGTGCTGACGCCAGGCCATGGCACAGTGCCAGGCGATCTGCTTACTACCAACCTCAGCCAATGGCGCAGAGCTGTCGACTTCGGCGTTGCGAGTTTCGCCGGACAGGTGGACGAGCTGTCAGTGCTAGGCTACTCGAACGGCGCGGCGCTTGCGCTGGACTATCTCAACCGCAATCCAGATCAGGAGGCTATCGACAAATTGGTGCTGGTGTCGCCCGGACTGAAAAGCAATAACGACAGCGCCTGGATTGCGCCGTGGCTCAAATGGCTCATGCCGTGGATAAACGAGTATGCGGACGAAGACGCGGTAAAATACGAATCGTTCCCAACCCATGCCGCGGGAGAATTCTATCGCCTGGCCAGTGCCGTCACGAATGGCACAGAATTCCCGATCGACCTGCCCTCTCTTTCGTTGGTGAGTGCTCTGGACACGACGGTCAACTCCCAGTCCTCTGTCGACTACTATTGCCGCTGGCTGGATAACGGTGCGAGTCGCTTGTTATTGTTTGGCGGCAAGGCTACTGACAGTTCGGCAGATTGCGACAATGTGAGTCTGGCCGATCCGCCAAGGTCACAGACGCGCTATCTGAGTTTCTCCCATGTCGCACTCGCAATTCCTGCCAACAATGCACATTATGGCCTCGACGGCGCCTATCCTGCCTGTCTTGCCTATGCTGGTGACGATGCACTCTATCAGCAGTGTCGCACGGATAATGAACAGACTGTGTACGGGGAGATGTCTTTGCTGGACGAGACTGGCAGGGTCGACGGCAAGTTGTTACGCCGTGCGACATTTAATCCCTTGTTCGATGAGATCGTTGACGAGATCGCCTGCTTTATAGACGCCAGTTGTTGAACGCTCGACCAAGCTGGCCACTATCCGTTCGCTGACTAGCTGAGGGCTTCCTGAATGCCGCGGCTTATTTCTTCCAGGGTCAGTGGTTTGTTGAGGAAACACTTGACGCCCATGGCCAGCACTTTTTCCTTGTCCACCACATCGCTGTAACCGGTGCAAAGGATGATGGGTTGCTCGGGGTTGATGTCGAAAATCGCACGCACCAGGCGATCGCCATTCATCTTGGGCATTGTCTGATCGGTGATGATCAAATCGTATTTACCGATTTGATCCTTGTACATCGCCAGGCCTTCCTCGCCATCGCGTGCAAGCTCGACTTCGAAGCCCAATGAGCCGAGCAGTTCCGGAAACATCTCGGCCAGCATTTCGTTGTCTTCGACCAGAAGAATTCTACCTGACCCTGGAGTGGCGTTTGTGGTGTTTTGTTTTTCTTCAGTCATTGGAGTGCGTTCTCCATCGTATAGCGGCAGGTCTATGGTGAATCTTGCACCAACAATCTGGTTGTCGACAACTCTGTTTTCAGCAGTGATCGAACCGCCGTGGTTGTCAATAATAGAGTGTACCATTGCCAACCCGATGCCTGTACCTTCTCCCGGGCTTTTGGTCGTAAAGTAAGGTTCGAAAATACGCGACAAAATACTCTCTGGAATGCCGGGACCGGTGTCGTCAACTATGATACGCACGATGCCACCTGCATTGCGTCGCCCGCCCGTTTTTGTTCCTCTGTCTCTGACTTTGAGGCTCAGCGTTAACTCGCCGGGGTTATTACGCATGGCCCCTGATGAATTCGCAAACAGATTCATCAAGACCTGATGCATCATGGATTCGTCGCCAAACACAGGGAAATCCTGTTCGCCCAGATCTGCAGTCACGCGGATGCTCGCGGGTATTGCCTGCTTGATCAGATCGACGCATTCCTGGGCGACATCTGCGAGATTAAACAGGTGCCTGTTTTCTTTTTGTTTGCGACTGAAAGTCAGTATACGCTGGACAAGCTGCGATGCCTTGTTGGCTGCACGCATGATCTGATTAACATTTTCTTTGACCGATTTGCCCTGCTCGGCGTTAACAAGCACGAGTTCGGAGTAGCCACTGATTCCGGCAAGAATATTGTTGAAGTCGTGGGCTATGCCGCCGGCCAGCGTGCCAATCGCCTCCATTTTCTGAGACTGCCGCAATTGTTCTTCCAGTTCTCGGCGCTGCCGTTCCATCTCTTCCTGTTCGGACAAGTCACGAATAGTCCAGAGCGTGTGATCAAGCCCTGGTGTATTGAATCGGGCAACTGCCATTTCCACGAGAAAATTCTTGCCATCAATTCGCGTCGCCTGACAGCGCAAGCCCGTCTGTGAATAACGCGACGCTTCGAATAACAGTTTGTCGAAATCGCGAAACCCGGACTCTTTCACCAGGCCGACGATTGGCACACCGATTGCACCGTCGTGAGAGTAAGCGAACATATGCTCGGCGGCGCGATTGCATTCCGTTATTCTGCCGCCAGGATCTACCACGAGCACACCCTCGCGCAGGTTATCGAGAATGCTTTGCAGGCGTTGGCTGGAATTCTCGAGCTGTCCCTGATATTTAAATGCTGCAGCGAGGTATTTATTGACCGAATCGGTTAAATTGCCTAACTCGTCGTTGGTGTGCAGACCTTCGATACTGATCTGGGTTTCTGAACCCGGGTCTGTCGCAGCAAGTTTGCGCGCTAATTCAGACAAGGGGCGCGTGACGAGGTAAACCACGACAAGAAAGATGACTGCGGCGAGGGTAATCGCCAACAGGATCTGCGCACCGGCTGTGATCAGCGCCTGGTCATAAAAACTGCTCAGCCCCGGATTCAGATCGAGGATCGCTGTCAGCGTACCTGACTGGTTTCCTTCACCGCCCAGAGGCAAGTCATAGCTCATCTCGCTGTTAGGGACATTGAGGAATTCAACCAGAGGCGACTCTATTTGTCCCGGGCGGGAAATCGACGCCAATTCTTCATCCAGCTCATCGTAGAGACTGACGCGGACGAAGAGGGGATACTGCATCAAGCCTGACAATACATTGTCAGCTAGTTCCGGATCGAGCTGAAAAACGGCAGCCGTTGCCGAATCCAGCGTCAACTCCATAAGTTGTGCGGCAGTATCCTCAAGCTCTGTGATGGTTCGGGCGTAGTTGATGTAGATGGTAACAGCGGATACCAGCGTTCCGATGAGGAACGCCAACAGTATGGTGTAGATCGCCAGCCTTGTTGCGAGATTCTGGTTCAAAATGCTGTTCTTGTTATAGCTCGGCGCAGGTTCAGCCGAATCCAAAATGTAAGAATTATTCCTGCTTACTCAAGGTAATTATGCCGTTATGTGGTCATTATCACGACAACAAATGCGAAAACATTCACTCTTTTCGCGGTCTTTACGACCGAAAATTTGTGTACTTGCTTTCCTGTTTGTCTCCAGCCTGATTGTTGCGGAAGAGCGTGAGTTACCAGTATTGCATGTCTACACTGAAGTGCGTGATGGTTCACAGGTACTTAATACGCGTGAACGTACCGTTTGGGTCGACAATGACATGTCGAGATTGCTGGAAGCGGTATTGGAAGAGTCTGGCCTGAACTACCAGGTCGCGGTAGTTCCCTGGTCGCGCATGATGAACAACGTGGCAAACGAAGCGAATTCGCTTGTCTATCCCATTATCCGACTTCCGGAACGGGAAAATAATTTTCACTGGATCGGCGAGATACGCCCGATCGATGCCTACTTGTTCGGATTACGAAGTCGGCTAGACACCATACCCCATACACTGGAGGCCGCACGGGAACTGCGTATCGGTACGATGCGCGGCGATGCTTTCCATGACTTTTTCCTCGCCAATGACTTTGGCAATATTGTTATCCTTGGCAACAATACGTCGTGGGTGTCGATGCTGGAGCGCGATCGCATCGACTTGATGCCACTGACACTCTCCGGAATTGAGACCCTGTTGGCGCTCGCCAACAGACCAGCCGATACGCTCGTGCCTGCGGTTAGATTGGACGCCCTCTCCCATCCGTTGTATTTTGTAATGAACCTCAACTCAGACCCCGAACTGGTTGAGACGGTCATTCAGGCCTACAGGAGAGTAGTCCAAAACGGAACCTTTGAGCGCGTCATGGGATTACGCCACCCGGGTTTCTGACTAGGCGGAACAGCAACAACACCCATGTGGCACTTGCACAGTACTACTTACAGAAGCCCCCTGCATTTCGCTGGTGTAGTCGTGTCCCTCGCCCTGTACTGCCTCTCTCCATTCGCACACAGTCAGGAAGAACTCGCTTTTAGCGTCTATACCGGACCGCGTTCTCTCGACGGCCTGCAGACTTCACCTGTGAGCAATGTCCCCGAAGATCCAACTGCACTCTTCGCTGCCGCCCTGTTCCGGGAGGCGGGATTGGAATACTCCCTCTCTGTCATTCCCTGGTCGCGCGCCGTGCAATCGGTACAGAACGAAGCCAATGTCATGGTGTATTCCATGATTCGTAATGCACAGAGGGAAGATCTCTATGAATGGATTGGCCTCATCAATCCCACAGAGACGCATCTTTATGCATTGAAAGGCAAGCTGGACCGGGTGCCACAAAATCTCGATGAAGCGCGTGGCCTGCGCATCGGCCTGGCACGGCGCAGTGCAGCTGATGAGTTTTTACAGAGTCAGGGATTCACCAATTTAGTCTACTCGGGCAACGCCACGCGAGCCCCCGTTCTACTGGACAGGGGGCGCATCGATCTTTCGCCAATGACACGCCAGGAAGCTCTCGGCGTCATCGCTGATAACGATCTCGAAGAAGATGCGTTGATTCCCGCGATCAGGCTGCATGAACTCTCCACCGGCACCTATTATGTCGTGAGCAAACAAACCGATCCTGCGCTGGTGTTTCGCCTGCAGGAAGCCTACAAGCGCCTCGTAGAAGATGGTACGCATACGCAGTTTTTCGGTCAGCAAATACGCGGCGACTGAAACACAACTATCTGTGTGTGCGACCCGACCCAACGAAAACCTCTCCTGAACGCAGACTATTCTTGTCAAGAATGGCTGGATCCAAAATTGATAGCTCGCTCTGCCCAAATGTGCACACATCCAACAAAGCTGCGCGACTGGTCTGAACTGTTATACTGCGCGACAACCTGATCTGTCCCGGGGGAGACACGATGCCCATACCCACTTGTATGCAAGGCCGTCTGGCGCTGCCAGTTGTTGGCGCTCCTTTATTTATTATCTCCAATCCTGATCTCGTCATCGCACAGTGCAAGGCTGGAGTCGTCGGTTCCTTTCCTGCTCTCAATGCGCGTCCGGCCGAGAAACTCGATGAATGGTTGAGCAAGATCAAGTCGGAGCTTGCGGCCCATGATGCCGCCAACCCGGATCGTCCCTCTGCGCCCTTTGCGGTCAATCAGATCGTACACAATTCCAATGACCGACTTATGCATGATGTCGAGGCCTGCGTGAAGCACGAGGTGCCTATTGTCATTACTTCGCTGGGAGCACGACCGGAAGTGTTCGAAGCGATTCACAGCTACGGTGGCATCTGTTTACATGACGTCATCAATAACCGCTTCGCACACAAGGCCATCGAGAAAGGCGCCGATGGCCTGATCTGCGTAGCAGCGGGAGCAGGCGGACATGCCGGAACACTTTCCCCAATGGCCTTTATTCAGGAAGTGAGGGAATGGTTCGATGGACCCATTCTCCTGTCCGGTGGTATTGGTACTGGCCGCGGCGTCCTGGCAGCGCAAGCGATGGGGGCAGATCTTGCCTACCTCGGCTCGGCATTTATCGCCACCGATGAAGCCAATGCCGATGCGGCCTACAAACAGGCAATCGTCGACGGAACTGCGAGCGACATCGTCTACAGCAATCTCTTCACCGGAGTACATGGCAACTATCTGCGAGCGTCTATCGAAGCCGCAGGACTCGACCCCGACAATCTTCCCGAGAGCGATCCCTCCAAGATGAGTTTCGGTTCCGGCGGCAGCAGCAAATCCAAAGCGTGGCGAGATATCTGGGGCAGTGGTCAGGGAATCAACGCGATACGCGATGTGCGACCGGCAGGCGAACTCGTCGCCCGGCTTACGCGCGAGTATGAAGAAGCCAAAGCGGCTCTCAGCAGCGCGACGCTCTGAGCACAGCCCATCTTAAAATCGCCAGGATTCTGATGAAGGATTGGTAACGGAATCTTGTAGAGGACACTTCAAGATGGACAGCGTGTCAGGGCGAATGACTCGCCCTGACAACCGCAAGCTTATTGCCCGGCTTCGAGGGCGTCGCGCTCTTCTACTCGCGCACCGCGCAAAATATTCACCATGCCATAGTTACCTTCGTGACAGGCGTATTCGTAGAGCAAACCGGCAACCTTGGTCATTGGCACGATTGCAGTGAACTTGTCGGTATACGTAGCGGGATCGTCAACAGTGAACTCGTAGTCGACGGTATCGAAACTGACGCGGGTAAACTTTTCGGTTAACACCTTCTCAGCTGACGTACCAGCAGAGCCGAAGCTCGCGGAGAGTCCATTGAAATTTCGTGTCACAACTACCAGCGTGTCACCATCCCAATAACCTTTGGAATCACCGGTATAGAAACCCAGCTCGTCATCGAGTTGCGGCATGGCAGCCGCTGAGTCATATAGAGGAACCACGCGTGCATCGTGAATCATTTCCGTCATGATCACTGCGGTATCGCGGCTCTGAAAGATTTGCACGTTATTGTTGTACAAACTTGGTGTGAAGGGCGGGCCGGCATTAAAACCGACGAGGCAGCGCTCCGACAGTCCGCGATCTTCCGGGCCATCCGTGCCAATTCCGCCGGCGCCAATGCGCACGGGTCGCGACTCACCTGTCGTACCACCACCGTAAACACCCTGATCCGCAATCGCACCTTCCACGAGCGGTGGGAGTCTGCCGTTTTCGGGATAGATGATGTGTGAAGTGCGCACAGTGTCACCTATACCGGCATTCTCTACCCAGAAATCATTGTAGGATTCATCGACGCCGCCAATAGCCAGTGCGGCATCAGTGCCGGCATCGCGCGCCGCACGTGCGGCCTGAATTTCGGCGATTTCCTCTTGTGAGAGAAACTGGCGGTCGCCATAGCGCGCGGGGCGCTGCATGGGGACATCGGATGAAAAATTCCAGACACCCTGCAGATCGGGTTGTCCCCATTCGGTACGCGGGACTTCATAGTCCTGTGCGATGGCGGTAGTGCTGGATACTGCGACTAGCAGCGAGGAACAAAGAACAGACGAGAGAGACCTTCTTATTGTCATGATTGGCTCCGAATTCATGCTGTGCAACATTACACGAACCGGCAGCGCTTTCATGTACTACCGGAGAAAACATCAGACGCGTGCCAACGGTAGCCTAAATCGCCAGAGCTGGCAAAATATCCTGCCCCGAGCACCACGAAAATCGGGAGTCTCCAGACTTCGCTAGTCGTCCTGAGCTGCATCACCCGACGATTTGGGTGGCGCGAGGCCGCCGAAGGCCTTGAACAGAGACTTGAAGAAGTTGCTCAACTCGAGCGTCATCAGGGCAAATTCCTGATCCATCTTCTGGGCGGCCGATTCTCCGGCAAAGCTGGCTGTCTCCTCCTGCATTTCTTCGAAGCGCAGGCGCTTGATCACCATATCGTCTGAAATCACACAGGCCAGCAGATTGTTCCAACTCACTCCGAGACTCTTCACCTGCTTGCCAGCCTCCAGATGCGCAACGATCTCATCGCCGGTCAGGTCCTGACCCTTGCAGCGAATCACATTGCTGCCGTCCAGGGGGTTATAGAGTTCGCAGTCTTCGTCGAGCTGGAAGTGATCACTCGCTTTCTGTGCCTGCAACCAACTCGTCATGACTGCACTGGGCGAACGCTTGGTGTCGGGCAAGGCAACAGGTAAGGAGCCGAGCGTGTCGCGCAGCAGATTCACCAGTTCCTCGGCGCGTGGAGCCGAGGCGGCGTTAACGACCAGCAGGTTGTCGGCTGGCGCGAGATAGGCGTAGATCTGCTGGTTGCGGGTAAAGGCCTGCGGCAGCAACTGGGCCTCCATGTCCTCCTGAATCTGGCGCTTTTCCTTGCGGTAGATCTTGCGGGCCTGCCGGTGTTCAAGTTCGGCAACCTTCTCTTCAGTGGCATCGCGTACGACTGAGGCGGGTAAGAGACGATCCTGATACTGCGCGCAGAGCAGAATATAGCCACCGACGGCCAATGTCAGTGCGGGTTCATGATCCTGTTCGATCACTTCACCCTCGTCGTCAACGATCTCCGCAGCGCCCGAATCCGGCACCGGACTGATCCAGCCAATCCGCGAGCGGTCGTAGCTGCTGCACGGCTGGAACTGAAACGCAGCCAGTTTGGCCGCCAGTTCTTCCGGCGTCAGTGAGAATTCCTGAGTGAGACAATAGAGACGAAGATTTTTAAACCACATACCACAACCACATAAACCGTTTCAGAAAGAGTCTTTTGCCACACGCATCGCATCGAGGAGTCGCGCCGCAAAGCCGCCGATTATGCCGCATGCCCGCTGGCTTGCAACAAGTGAATTCAAGTTCGGCAAAAGCCCTGTTATTCCATGGTAGTGCAGAGTCCCCACCGGCGCCGCAAAGTGAAAGAATTGCGGCCTCCGGGCGTTCTTCTAATCTTGTCACTTTGTAACACGGGCAGCGCCAGCCGTGGCTTTACCGTACAATTGCGGGCTGGTATGAACAGGGTCGCTGGGGGATCCGGCACTCTCACCTGATCGTGTGCCTGCACACGGATCACTGCTTCGACAATCACTCTGCTGATCAGAATCACAAGAAGGCTGCAACTCATGTCATCACGCGTTTTATTGCTGTGCGTTTTAACGAGCGTATTCAGTTCTCTCGTCTCGGCCCAACAAGCAGGAGGCGACGATTCGACTGTTGTCTACCCGGCGGACTATTTCACCGAGTGGGCGCCGAATACGGCTCAGGATATGCTCGACCGCATCCCCGGTCAGGAAAACGCTGGCCCACGTGGCGGCGGTGGCCCTCCCGGTGGTTTCGGTGGCAACCCGGCTTCTGGCGGACGCGGCCTCGGCAGCGGTGACGGAGGCACGCAAATCCTCGTCAATGGCAAGCGCACAGCGGGCAAGAACAACGCCACCAGTGGATTGCTGAGCAGCATCGCCGCCAATCAGGTGCGCGAGATTCAGATTATTCGTGGCACCTCCGGTGAACTGGATGTACGCGGCAGCGGCCAGGTAGTCAATGTCGTGTTGTTTGAAGAACTTTCCTCAACCAGCATCTCCTATCAGGCACAGATGGAATACGTGCAGGACGACACCATTCAGCCGAATGGCTCGGTATCGATCAGCGGCATGAACGGTGCCTTCAACTACCTGCTGAGCCTGGAGCGTCGTGCGGGCTATCGCCAGTCGCTGGGTAACGAGTCCAGTGTGCTCGGTGATTTCTCTCCCAACGACATCGTGCTGGAAGATCGCATTCAGGATTCCCCCAACAACGAGTTGAGCCTGAACCTGGGCTATGAGATCAATCCCAACAGCAGTGTTCGCTTCAATGCGCTGTATGGCATCAACGACGGTGAGACCACAGTTGATCGCGTGACTACCGATCTGACGACATCGCCGCCTGGCTATCTGGTCGAATACGAATCCATTCCGCGTGACCGCAACAACTGGGAATTGGGTGGCGACTATGAGTTGTCACTAGACAATGGCGATCGCTTCAAGCTACTGGCCATCGCCAACCGCGACGACGATGTGAATACTCGTCGCCGCTATCAGGTCATGCCGGATCAGTCACGGGAATACAATCTGTTCCTCAATACCGATGCCATTACCCAGGAGCGCATTATTCGCAGCTCCTATACCACGAACCTGTTTGAAGACCAGAGCGTGGAATTCGGTATCGAACGCGCCCAGACGATTCTCGACTCCAAACTGCGTCTCGGCACTTTGCGCGCTGGCACACCGTCCAGCTCGGTAGAGGGCCTCGTGCCCGTGGCAGTAAGCAATGCCAATTCCGAAGTCGAAGAAATTCGCTACGAGCCTTTCGTGATTCACAACTGGCGCCTGAATTCGCGCATGACTCTGGAGAGCACTCTCGTATACGAGACATCAGAGATCAACCAGAGTGGTGACGTGACGCGCTCACGGGATTTCGATTTCATCAAACCCAAAGTCGACCTGCGTTTCGACGTGACACCTGCACTGCAGGTTCGCGGCACCATTGAGCGCATCGTTAACCAGCTTGCATTCGCTGACTTCGTTGCCTCCAATGACGATGAAGACGATGACTCCAACACCATCGCCGGTAATGCAGACCTGCGTCAGCAGACGCAGTGGAAATACTCGTTCAATACTGAGTACCGCTTCGCCGATGACATCGGCGTGATCAATGCCGAGCTTTACTATGCTGATCATCAGGACGTGATCGATTTCATCGATCTGTCGACCGGCCCGAATAATCTCGCCTCAGCGCGCGGTAACATAGGTGATGGCTCCGAGCGCGTACTGAACATCAATGCCAGCATCCGCGGCACCTGGTTCGGCATGCCAAACCTGCTGCTTTCGCCTGGTCTGAATCTGCAGGATTCTTCGGTAACAGATCCTTTTCTGGGTATCGATCGTCGCTTCCGCTTCTATCAACGCGGTCGCTTCACTTTCACGTTCCGACACGATATTCCTGAATGGCGAGCCAACTGGGGCATGCAGTATTTTGATCGCACGGACGGCAACATGTTTGCCTACGACGTCGAAGACTTCGAGTTCACAGTGGGTGAGCCGCGCGTCAATTTCTTCGCTGAGTATATTGATCGTCGCGGGTTGACCTACCGTCTGGATATTGGCGCGGTCACCGACGGCAATCAGTGTCGCGAGCGCTGGCGCTTCGACGGCCATATTCGCGACAACGTGCTTGAAGAACTCGAGTATCGCTGCACGCACACAGGCGTAGAGACCAGCCTGCGAATTAACGGGACGTTCTAAAATCCCGCCGTGTTTCAAGAAGCGGAGTCGAGCAATCGATTCCGCTTTTTTTTGCTCTCCTCACTTTACGGGAAGTGCGAGAAAGTGATGATTGCGGACTGTTTTTTTGTGCTCATCTGAGAGGGTGTGGTCGCGCCGGGCAGCAGGGGGTTGCCGCCAACGCTCTGCGCCCGTCCCGGGTACCTTCTCTACGAAAAAAGCCCGCCAAGGCGGTCTTTTTTCTTCGCTCAGCGCTGCCGCTTTATTGTTGGCCACAACCCCCTGCCACCCGACACTCCGAGCGCTGCCAGGTGTTACGCTGTTTGTTGGCCTGGTTTTCCTTCGACGATAAGTTTGGAGAATGCGAGGCGGCGAAGCAGACTCTGAAGTCCGCTATTGCAATCTGCCAAATGGGCGTAGAGAGGGCATCGAGCGGCGTGATTCTGAAAAGCGCACGAGTGCTTGCCCGAAAATCTGTGGTAGATAACTTTCGCTGCAATTTTACTGACGGCTCACGCTGTATTCGGCAATAATAAGTTAACCCCAAAACGGAAAGTGACTATGGCCACTCCCGTTGCAGAATGCCGCCACACGCTAACGCCGTATTTGTTACGCCTGCGTTACAGTACTGTTGGTTCCAGATTTTACCTTCTCTGTGTCGGCTCGCTGCTACAGCTGTCGGCCGCCAGCACTGTTGCCCAGTCAAGCGATGAAGCGTTGGCGGCGCAGATTGCCACTTATCAGCAAGCCATTGCACGGCTCGATGGTGCCTATACCGGACAGAGTGCGGAATTGTTTCAGTCACTGGCGCGTGCATTGACGAGTCGCGGGGACTACGCCGGTGCTGCCGCTGCCTATAAGGAAGCCTTGCAGGTGCTGCGCATCAATGAGGGACTTGCCTCTACATCTCAGCAAGCCTTGCTCACTGACTATAATGCGGTGCTGTTTGAGCTGGAGCGCTGGGAACAGCTCGATACCAATTATCATCTTGCCCACGCCATCGCTGAGCGATTGTATGGCCCGGGACATTCAGAAACTGTCGCTGCTGCTACCACGCTGGCGAGCTGGAAGATTCGCGCCTGGCAGACTGGCGTCTACCGTCCGCGCGGCGACCGGTCTGTGCAGGAGGCGAGTGAGATTTACCGCCGGTTATTGGCAAATCTCGATTCCGAATCGGGCAGTCATGCCATGCGCACAAACTGGCTCTCGGCGCGCGGCCTCGCCTATTTCTATGCCGCGCGGCATGTGGCGAGTCTGCCCGTGGACGAGTTTCAGCACAGCGCGCCGCAGACGGCTTCCTTCCAGCAATGCGTGCCGCTGGTCATGTCGGTCGACGGAGCTCAGCCTTCAGCAAACGCTTGTCACGCCAATCAGAATCTGGACCCCGAATACTATGCGTCTCAGCAGCGGGAAAAGAACAATACCGTACGCAGACATCTCGGCAATATGCGGCAGAGTTTCATGGCAGCAATCGAGGCCGTCGATGCGGATCCACGCGCGACGCTGGAACAACGCGTGCGCGCCGTCCTTAATCTGGGTGATGCCAATCTGCTCGCAGAAGACTATGCCCGCGCCCGCAGCCAGTATGCGCGAGCCTGGGAGTTACTCAGTCAGGACGCGGAGAGCCTGAGTCTGCGCCAGCGCCTTCTGGATAGGCCTGTGCTCGCACTCCAGGGCTTGCTGGACTCGCTGCCTTTCGATCAGGCACTGCCAGGCGAAGAGGCAAAGGGCCTTGTGGCGTTCGATGTCACAGAGACCGGTGAACTGGAGAACATCAACCTTGAAGGTGAAGATGCACTGACACAGGAAAATATCGCCGCCATCGCGATTAAACTGGATCAATCGGTCTATCGCCCGCGTATCAGTGAGGGCCGCCCGGTGCGCAGTCGACTCAGCCTGCCGGCGTCCGATCTCTGAATCCTGTCTGCTTGCAGCGGCGAATGAGCGCTAAAGCACTTGTCTTCCGCTGCTGATTCCCCGACCATAGCTGCAATCCTCAACAAGAAGGAGTTACTCATGTCGCAACGCGTCCGTAGTACAGCACCCCGCGCAGCTGTGAAACCGCTGCACTCTGCTCTTGTATTCCTCGTTTCTCTTGTTTCGCTCGTCTCTCTGACGTACTCCCTCACTCTGCAGGCACAGAGCGATGACTGGCAATTGCCACGTACGATCGACGGCCACCCCGATTTGCAGGGTGTTTGGGAGAACAACACCATTACGCCTGTCGAACGGCCTGCCGTATTCGAAGACAAGGAATTTCTGACTGACGAAGACGTCGCCTTTCTCGAGCAACGACTCGAAGAAATCTACGCGGCTGGCGAAGATGCGCTCTTCGGTGGCGGTGTTCTCGAAGCCGTCTTCAGTGGCGAAATCGTGTCCTACGACCCGAGCACTGGCAACTATGATTCACAGTGGATGGCCCAGCGTACGATCCATCGCCGCACTTCCCAGATCATCGATCCGCCCAACGGCCAGTTTCCGCCGGCCACTGAGGAAGCGATCGCTGCAGCACGGGAATTGCGCGAGCACCGCGAGGCTCACCCCGCCGACTCCTGGACCGATCGTCCTCTCGGTGAACGTTGCCTGTCCTTCGGTGCACCACGACTGGGATCCGGGTACAACAGCTACTGGCAGATCGTTCAATCAAAAGACACCGTGGTGATTTATCAGGAGATGGCGCATGACGCGCGAGTCATTCCATTAACCGAGCAGCCGCACGCCGATGAGAAGATCAAACTCTGGCACGGTGATTCACGCGGTTGGTGGGAAGGCGATACGCTGGTAATTGAAACCACGAATTATTCGGATGCGAGCGCTACGTCTCCACGCACCGATGAAAAGCGTAATGTGGAACGCCTGACCCGTATTAGCGACACCGCACTGCAGTATCAACTCACTTCCTACGACCCTGGTGCTTATACCGCGCCTTACACACGCGAGATTATTTTCGACTACACTAAAGATGACATCTATGAATACGCGTGTCACGAGGGCAACTACGGCATGCTCAACATTCTGCGCGGACACCGTGCCGAAGAGCGTCGTGCCAGGGAAACCGCTGATAGCGACTAGCGCAGGCTGGAGTGGAAAGGTCGAAATGCAGCCGATAGCGGTTGTGCTTCACACTTTCTGACAGCGCATCAAACGCAGGCTGCCACTCGGGCAGCCTGCTTGTCTTTCCAAACAATGCTGGGAAAATCCCTGTTTTTCGGGCTTTTTTGCGTATCTTCACGCTTTGTCGTGGTCTCACCGGGCAAAGTGTGTCAGCATTGCTGTTTTTTAGAATCACTACGGAAGAATTATGGCTTTGATGATTGGCGACAACAGTGTCGTATCCATTCGCTACACATTGAAAGATGACGATGGTCAGGTATTGGACACGTCAGAAGGCAAAGAGCCTCTGCAATATCTGCACGGCAACAACAACCTGATCCAGGGTCTGGAGAAGGAATTGGTCGGTAAGACTACCGGCTCAAAATTCGAAGCCAGCGTTGCTCCGGAAGATGCTTACGGCGAACGTCGTGATGACTTTGTGCAAGTCATTAACAAGAGCATGTTCGAGAGTGTTGAAGATGTTGTCCCAGGCATGACATTTGTTGCCCAGGGCGAGGGCGGTGCACAGCGTCAGGTACGCGTCACTGAAGTCGACGGTGACAACGTCACTATCGATGCCAATCACCCGCTCGCCGGCATGACACTGCATTTCGAAGTGGAAGTTGTCGACGTTCGCGAAGGCACTGCCCAGGAAATCGAACACGGTCACGTGCATCAACACGGCCACGACCACTAGGCAGCTCTGCACTCTCCTGCTCGCAGTGACGCCGCACGCGATCACGGCAGGCAATCTCAGCGAGGCGGATCAATCGCCTCGTTGATGCTGCCATTCACGCGGAACCATCCTGCCACCGCATAGCGTTCACGCAGGGTCGGCTTCACTTCGTGCGGGAACTCCTCACTCAGGAACAACACCAGAGTACCGAATCCCGGTTGTACGGTGACCAGTTCGTCTCTGCCGTCCGCTGAATAAATCACCAATTCCCCGCCCTGATCCGGTTGCCAGCCCTTGTTGAGATAGGTCACCAGGGACAGCACGCGATTGGACTCGCCACGAAAAGCATCCACGTGCTGCTTGTAGAAATCGTTCTCCTGATAATAGGAAAAATGGCTCTCGAACGAGAACAGGCCAAGAAAGAGCCGTCGATTAAGATACTGTTTCAGGCGTGTTGCCCACTCCAGCCACAGCCTGCTGCCGGCGTGCTGCTCGTCGATCCAAAAGATGCGATCACGGCGCACGAAGCGGTTGCGCATCTGATCCTGACCTCGACCGATCGAGGCTGCATGGAAGCGCTGCTCCTCGATAATGGCGAGATAGTCCAACAGGCTGTCAGTCAGGGATTCCGGCAGGGCGGAAGGAAGAATGACATAGCCTTGCTGCTCGATGCCGTCGGCGATGCGCCCGAACAATTCCTCTTCCAGTGCCTGCAGACTGTGCTGACACGCCTCGCTAAAAGCCGGCACCGCAGCGTCATGCGCTGACGTAATAGCGTTGGACACAGCGTGACTGCGGATGGGTGATTCAGGCATGGCAACACTCACTGGTTGCGGGCGCGGGCCCGGTAGGCAAAAGGTGGCGGATTATGTCACCAGTCGGGCCGGCGGCGTTAGCTTTTTTGCGGGTCGCGATAGGCCCTTGGGAGTGCCCTGAAACGGGGAGATTTAGCGGACGTTTGTTCGAATTACGCGCGATTCCCACCCACTTCCCCACAAGCGAGTGAAATCGCTACGATTTGCCCACCAGTCGAGACAAACGCTTTTGAATCGCCTGCCTGAATCTGGAATACTTGGCCGCTCGCACTTTCGATAACTCGAACAACAACACAAATAATCAAACTAAACAGGTAATCATTGTATGCCTAAGCTGACTTCACGCGCCGCCGCCTTCAAGGGCGCTGCAAGCTGCGCGTTCGCACTCTTCTTTGCCGGAGCAACCCTCGCCGCCGACTGGCCGGCCGAACCCCCTGCCGAGGCACCCGCAGACTGGGGCCCGGTTTCTGCGAATTTCGAAGAAATTCCCTATCCCTACCCTGTGCAGTACCTCGAGCTCACTCGTTTCAACGAGCAAATGCGCATGGCCTATATGGATGTGCAGCCAACGGGCCCGGCCAACGGTCAGGTTGTCTTCTGGCAGCATGGGATGAATTTCTACTCCGAAGCCTACACGCCAACGCTGAAGAAGCTGGCCGAGGAAGGCTTCCGGGTTATCGCCGTTGATCGCATTGGTTACGGCAAGTCCTCCAAGCCGGTTATTCCCTATAACTTCAATTTCGTCGCCGCCAACATGAAGGCGCTGCTCGACGAGCTTGGCATTGAAGAAGCCGCGATGGTCGGACACTCCATGGGTGGCATGGTCGTAAGTCGCTTTGCCATGCTCTATCCCGAGGTAACAACACACGTCGTGATGGTGAATCAGATCGGCCTGACCGATCAGCGCCAGTCACGTCCGTGGACCGACCCTTTTGCCTCACCGACCGGCGTGTCTTCCTACCAGTCGATTCTCGCGGGTCATCGCCGCTACTTCCCGGAGGCCTGGCCACCGGAGCATTTGGAATTCGTTCGTCGTCAGTATGGTCAAACCATGAGTGGCGAATGGCCGCGCCTGGCAATGGTGCGTCGCCTTCAGGGTCAGATGCTGTACGACGATCCTGTCGTCTATGACTGGCAGCACATTTCTTCCAAGGCACTGGTACTGGCCGGTGAAGAGGACGGTCTTATCGCCGACTTCCCACGCTACGCCCGTCACGTGGCCAGCGAATTGCAGAACAGCGCGATCCTGCTGTATCCGGGTATCGGACACGCACCGCAGATCGAAATTCCTGATCAGTTTCATGCTGACCTGATTCGCTTCCTGCGCTCTGACAAGGACGAACCCGCTAGCGACTGGAAGTAATCCGATAATTCGCACAAGCGAAAAACAAAAAGGCCGGTTTTTACCGGCCTTTTTTTATTGTTAGTCCCGTGGTTGCGAAAGTTCACTCAGCGCTTAACGGTTCACCCACTTTTGGCGTTTGGTCGCGCCGGGCAGGAGGGGGTTGCTGCCAACGCTCGGCGCCCGTCCCGGGTTCCTTCACTCCCAAAAAAGCCCGCCAAGGCGGTCTTTTTTCTCCGTTCAGCGCTGCCGCTTTACTGTTGGCTGCAACCCCCTCCTACCCGACACTCCGAGCGCTGCCAGTTGTTGCGTAATCTAGTGGCTTGGCTTCCCCTCGAACACCAGGTGCCAGAACCTGAAGATGCGCGGCTGAGAAGTCGAATCCGATTTCTTTCGACCATTGTCCAGGCTCATGTGCTCAGACTGGCTAGCGGTTGAACTCAATGCCGAGGCCCCAGCTGTTGCTGTAGTCGTAGTAGTCGATCAGGTCGCTGTTGTATCCCGACTGTGCCCAGATGTTGATAGGCAGACCGGCGAGGTTGGTGGTCAGCTCCAGAGAAGTAGTGTTGTGTGTGAACGGTTTCGCGTAGCCGGTTCGGTGCGTCAGTTTCACTTCTTCGAAGCAGAACAATTCTCCGCAGGAACCCGCGAAGAAATCGTAGTGCAGGGACATTTTCAGCCCGTCGTAGTAGTCGCGCGGTTTGGCATCGTTGCCTGCACCTTCCCAGACATTGTATTCCTCCGGCGCACCCTGGAAGAGCCCGTGCGAGAGATAGTGACGGTACTCGACCTTGGTTTCAGTCTGGCCCGTGAGACTCGGCAGGAAACCGGTATTCCATTGCTTGTGCCAATCCACTGAGACGTAGTCCCAGCCACGACTAATGCTGTCGCGCGCGAATTCAGGCGACTGATTGTTGCTGAGGTAGTACTGCTGCACATCATTGAAGAGTGTGGCGTTGTCGATCTGCTGACCATTGGATTCATGACCGTAGCCGAAATCCCAGTAGCTGGGGTTGGTTCGGCCGAAGTGTCCGTCGCGCCAGACACGCAGGAAGAGTTCGGGGTTGTAACGCCGTGCAACGACGGGCGCTGAATCGCGCGTGCCTACATATTGTGAAAAGCGCGTGGTGAAGGCGAGATAGAGACGCGGCAGATTGCGACTGCGGTCGATGTTGAGCGTGGAAGAAACCATATCCACCACGGGCGAGAGCACCGGATGCTTAACGGACAACTCGGCATCCATGTAGAAGCGGCTGATGTCATTGCTGTCGGTGCGGGCGATTAACTTGTTCGGCTCATGGTTGGTCAAACCGTCGATGCCGAATCCGAATAGTGGCGCATCTTCCTCCGCGAGTGAACTGAAAGCCACCCGAGCGGATTCCTGCCCGGTGTTCTCTTCGCTGACTGACACATAGCGATCGAAGCACGCCAGCCGTTCCTCATTATCTTCAAGGCTCGGGCAAACCGCATAGGCTTCCGAAGGATTGGCAGTAACTACTGGCGACAGGGAGAGCGCGGCCGCGCACATTGCGAACGGCAGTAGCCGCCGGCGCTTGTTCCTGAAATTGCAGTTGTTTGTTCCTGTCATATTGCTTCCGCTTGATGCTGGCATGGTCTTTCTCTCGTATGGCGACGATCCGGCCAAACTGTCGAGCTGTGCTGGAACACGATTTGCTTTGTTTTCCCTACACAGTCAGTATTGGTGTGAAGAGTGTACCCAAGCGCCCTACCCTTGAGTAGCCAGTCGCAGAATTTGGTACCGCATCTCGAAGCCTGACTGTTCACTGTTTTACTGACTGCGCTTCGCGCCACGCTAGTCCACAACGCATTATGATCAAATCCATTGTTCGACTCTCATCCCTGTTACTCAGCGTCGCATTGTTGCTGACCGGCCATGGTCTGCAACTCGCACTGGTGCCGATGCGCGCGCAGATCAATGGCTGGACGAGCATCGAAGTCGGCTATTTGAGTTCACTGTATTTCATTGGCTTTCTGTTGGGTTGTTTCATCGTGCCGCGTCTGGTGTCCCGCATTGGCCACATTCGCACCTTTGCAGCACTGACCGCCATCATGACGGCCTCACTCCTGGGTCTCAGTCTCGGCGACTCCTTCCTCTGGTGGCTCCTGTTGCGAGTAGGATCCGGGATTGCAATCGTTGGTCTGTATCTGGTGATCGAGAGCTGGCTGAATTCCCAGGTGTCAAACGATGTGCGCGGCAGTGTGCTCTCTGCCTACACTGCGATCGTGCTCATCGGCCTTGCCGGCGGCCAGCTACTGCTTAACGTGGCGGCACCGGAAGGCGAGCAGCTGTTTGTTATTGCGGCAATGTTGGTTGTCGTTGCTGCCTTGCCAGTCTGCCTCACCCGTTCCAGCCAGCCGAAGGCCATTCCGGCAGCGCGTTTCTCGCCGATGCTGGTCATCCGTACTTCGCGCGCGGGTACCGCCGGCTCTTTCATCTCGGGCTGTGTGAGTGGATCTTTCTACGGACTCGGCCCCGTCTTTGGTTTACAAGCTGGCCTCTCGGTTGTGCAGATCAGCATGATGATGGCGCTAGGTATCGCCGGTGGCGCTGTCATGCAACTCCCGCTTGGCAAACTATCGGACCGAATTGATCGCCGGCGTGTGATGTTGGGCACCATGGCGCTCGGCGCCGTCATGGCGGCGACAATCTTCATCCTGCCAATCGAGCTGACGCCCTGGCTCATGTTTGCCTTTGGCGCCTGTGCGATGCCGATTTACGCGCTGAGTCTTGCGCATGCCAGCGACTTTGTTGAAGCCGATACCTTTCTCGAAGTGGGCACCGGCTTGTTGATGATTAACGCGGTAGGTTCCATCGTGGGGCCACTGCTAACTGCCTTCGCGATGGAGCGCTTCGGCCCTCAATCCTATTTCGCGGCGCTGTGTCTGGCACTCACACTCGGTGCCTTGCTGACAGCCTTCTTCATTCATTCCCGCGAGCGGGAAGTTGCCCGTTTCAACGAATTCAAGCCTGCGACGTCAGCGTCTGCACAGGGTGCGATCCAGATGGATCCACGCAGTGAAGCCGAAGAGGATGAAGAGCTCGAAGACCCTGCCCTTGAAGGAGAATTTCTCGATGCAAATGATAATAACTCGCAGTTTCACGACTAAGCTTTTGCTTTCTCCCTACACGATCCAGACTTGTTGAAGACATTCTTTGAATCAACGCAAAAGTTTCGCGTTTGATCGCACAGGATGCTGGAAAAATTGTTCCATTTAGTGCACATTTTGCCCAATCACGCTTCACCCACAATAAGGGAACTAGTGCCGATAGATTCCCGAGGTTCCCTAGCAAGCCAAGCCCATGTCCATAGCCTATAGCGTCGTTCGCAGCGGTATAACCGGCGTCTACAACGCGTTCGTCAAAACACCACCTGTACTGAATATGCAGCAGTACTTTCCTCGCGCCCAGGAATTCACTTCCAACTGGGAGGCCGTCCGCGAAGAGGTATTGCAACTGATTGATGACATTCAGTCTGTACCGCGTTTTCACGAGCTGATGCCCGAACAATACAAACTCTCAGCCCATGGAGAAAAGGAGTGGCGCATGTTTGTGCTACGCGCTTACGGCCTGGACATTAGTGAAAACATGCAGCGCTGTCCTACGCTGGCGCGACTGGTCAAGGCGAACGACAACATCAAGTCCGCCTCAGTTTCCTTTCTGGCGCCGGGCAAAAAGGTACCGACTCACACCGGCCCGTTTCGCGGCATTACCCGCTTCTATATGGGACTCCAGGTACCTCTGAACGAGCATGGCGAACCGGGTGTCACTTTAACCATCGATGGCCAGGGTCATAAGCTGGGGAACGGCGATGCCTTGCTATGGGATGATACCTATCCGCATAGCGTCGAGAACAACACCGAAGAGTGGCGAGTGGCGCTGTTATTGGATGTGTACCGCGCGAACATGCCGGGCCCATTGCGCGCATTTACCAATACCATCATCGGCATGGCTAAATTCTCGATCAAGTGGCGCAAGATTTTTCCCGAAGAGTTTGCCTGATCGGCGTGTTGGCAATCCGGGATTGAAGCAAATTCGCGGCATAAAAGCGGCATAAAAAAAGCAGGCCATTGGCCTGCTTTTTTGTTGTTGCCTAATTGTAAGTGAACTTACAGAGCAACGATGTTTTCGGCTTGTGGACCTTTGGCGCCCTGGGCGACAGTAAATTCCACACGCTGGCCTTCGCTCAACGTTTTGAAGCCGCCACCAGTGATCGCACTGTAATGTGCGAAAACGTCTGGGCCGCCTTCTCTTTCAATAAAGCCAAAGCCTTTGCTTTCGTTAAACCATTTTACGGTTCCAGTGATTTTGTCGGACATGGGAGTCCTCCTGTACTTTCTAAGATCAAATAAGTTTCCCTCCACAGGAACGGAATGCGAGGTCGCAATAAGCCGTTGCAAGTGAGGGCGTGTCTTGCCAGAAAATCGTGCTGATACTTATTTGCTACAGGACGAGAGTTGGAACTTCGAAATGGAAATAAATAGTGCATCGGTGTTTCGAGCGCTTCGCACGATACGCTGCTTATTAGTCAAGGTCAATAGATTTCGGGGGATGGACCTCTGCGGCCTATCGGAAAAATTCCTACATTGCTCAGGATTTCGGCTGCGCGGCCCAGAGATAGGCTGGCAGGGCACAGGAGAGCCCTATCGTCAGGTTCAGGATGACGAACAGACCAGGCTTCGGCCCAGAGCCCGCTCGCGAACCCATGTAGATCCAGAAGACAGCCGAACTGATCAGCAGGTCAGCAGTGAAACCTCCCGCTGCGCCGTTAACAAACAAGCCTTGCAGGAACGCCATCAGGTCCAGCCCTTCCTGCATGGCGAAATCGATAAAGAACAGGTAGGGAACGATGGCGCCGAGAAGGGCGGCCAGTAAATAGCAGGTTTTCAGAGTCATGGGCTTGTCACTCTTCAGGGTTGGTCGGGGTTGGTCTGGGTTGATAGGTTGATAGACGGGAGATAACTGTGCAGCTACATTGGCCGCGAGCCTGGCCTGCCGAACGCCTCCGTTAATCGATTGTGTCTATTTTCGCTGTTGGCGATATGAATACAATTACCTGTCGGGTAATCGATTCAATCCGGCTCGTTATTCTGTACTACACTACCCTCAGGCGAGAACAGAACGAGCGGTACTGGAAGCAGCCCGTCTGCGGAAACAACAAAAAAGTGAGAACAAGCAACGAGCGTAAGAACAGACTCGTTTGGAGAACGCCCATGCATCCCACACTCCGTCATGCCCAGAACGCGATCGCCGCGCTCTTTATCGGCTCCCTGCTAAGCGCCTGTGCCGTGTCGCCGGAAACCCAGGCATTGATCGACGAATACGAGCGCACCATTCCCAGCTGCAACAATCAACTCGACTGTGAAACCAAGTGGGCCCATGCGCGGGCATGGGTATTACAGAATTCTGATTTTCCAATCTACACCGAGAGCGACACGCGGATTCGGGCCACGAGCACGTTTACGACCTCGTCCGGTGTGGGGATCGTTGTCATCCGCGAAGGCAGCAACAATCAGTTCCGCTTTCTCGTCGATGTGGAGTGTTTCAATGCTTTCGGTTGCCCGGATATCTGGGAGACCCGAGTGGATTTCAATCGCGTACTGAACGGCGGTTAGTTCAGATGGGGGAGTGCCTCGGCGACCGCCTTAAGCGTGCTGCCGCAGTCGGCATTCACCTTGAGCTGATACATCGCATCGGCGCGCGTTAATCCCTTGTTGACGCAGGCCATGGGAATGCTGCGTTCCTGCGCAAATTTGCAGAAGCGAAAACTCGAGTAGACCATAAGCGAGGAGCCTACGACGAGCACGGCGCTGGCTTGCTGCAAACGCTCATAGAGGTAGTTCACCTTTTCCTTGTGTACCGAACCCCCGTAAAACACGACATTGGGCTTGATGATGCCGCCACAGTGCGGGCAATCGGGGACGCGCACCTGATCCACCAGTTCCTGGCTGACATCAGCGTCGCCATCTGGTGCAAGCACCAGCAGCTGTTTCTGCAAGGCTTCGAAGTGCGGATTCAACTGTTCGAGCTGTCCCTGAATAATTGAGCGGGCAGTGCTGGTGCCGCAGTCCATGCAGCTTACTTCATCGAGCCGTCCATGCAGGTCGATGACCTTGCGATGCCCTGCCTTCTGGTGCAAACGGTCAATGTTCTGGGTGACTAGCGTTTTGATGTAGCCCTTTGCTTCCAGCGTCGCCAGTGCACGGTGGGCCTCGTTCGGTGCGGCAGTGTGTACGGTCGGCCAGCCACGAAAGCTGCGGGCCCAGTAGCGCTTGCGGGTCGATGAATCCGCCAGAAACTCTGCGTGCTGAATGGGGGTGTTGCCCTTCCAGGTTCCTATCTCGTCGCGGTAAGTAGGAATGCCGGACGCATGGCTGATGCCTGCTCCAGTGATCACAAACAAGTCAGAATGGGCTGCTATGAAGTCGCACAGCTCGGCGGCGGTGCCCAGGCGTTCTGGAATCAGGGGTTGATTCAATGACGTTGTAAGCGGTCGCATGCAGCATTCTCTCGGCGTGTTTTGCGCAAGTTTGCGCAAGACAGTTACGCCGGCGCAGTCGCACTAGTTCAACAGTATATCGGCAGAAGATGTCAGCACCGTGTCGCCACACGTCCTGCGCGGTTTTTAAATCGTGCTGGCGAAGTCGTGCCGGGCAAGTCGCACTGGATCATGAGCCCGGCACCGGTTTCAGCGCTGCCAGAGGCGCGGAGCGCCGACCGGTGCGCTGCACCATTCATTCACGTAAGCGCCTGTTCCTGAGCAGGTTTCCCGCTCGCCCAGCGCGTTGGATCACGCCAGGCACCATGGAAAAAGGAACCAATAACCCCGTATTTTCCGATTGCAGCAAATTCAACGTAACACTTTCGGAATCATTGCGTCTAAACAATTAAACGCAGTCAAAGCGACCAGCACACAGGAAACGACACAGTGATCAAGCTTAGCAATCTCTGCAAGGCCTATCGAACCGAGTACATGGAAACGACGGCCTTGAACAACGTCAATATTCATATTGCGAAAGGCGAGTTTGTCGCCGTGATGGGGCCATCCGGTTGTGGCAAGTCTACCTTGCTCAATGTTGTCGGCATGATCGACAACCCCACCAGCGGCGACTATTTTTTTGACGGGCAGGAGGTTGGCCATCGTTCGGAGAACGATCTGGTGGATCTGCGCAAGAAAAACATCGGGTTTATCTTTCAGAACTTCAATCTGATCGATGACCTGAATGTCAGTGAGAACGTGGACCTGCCGCTGCTCTACATGGGCTTGAGCAAGGCGGAACGCCGTCAGCGTGTGGCAGACGCCCTGGAACTGGTCGGCCTGTCCAGCCGCGCCAATCACAAGCCGCAGGAGCTGTCTGGCGGCCAGCAGCAGCGCGTGGCGGTGGCACGCTCTATTGTCGGCAAACCGAAGCTGATTCTTGCGGACGAGCCGACGGGAAACCTCGATACCAAGAACGGCGACGATGTGATGAACCTGTTGCGTGATCTCAAGCAGAGCGGCGTGACAATCCTGATGGTGACGCACTCACCCGAGCACGGTCAGCGCGCCGATCGCATTATCGAGATGCTCGATGGCGAAGTGGTGAATGGTTCAGGCTCTGCCCAGATGTCGGTTGTCAGCAATGTCGTTGCCGAAGAAGAACACACTGGGACTGACGACTAGGGGCCGGCCATGATTGCGCATTTCACCAAGATGGCCATGAAGGCCTTTTTCCGATTCAAGCTGCATACCGCGATAAGCATGCTGAGCCTGGTGATTGGTTTCCTCTGTTTTATTTCGGCAGTCATTCTTGCCAATTATTCAGAGAGCTTTGATCGCGGTTTTCCCAATGCAGATCGTATCTACAACATCATGATTCGCTCGATCGGCGATAGCCAGATGCCCGATCGCTTTCCCATCGTGAATGAACCCACCGCGCGCTACATGCGCACGGCTTTCCCTGAAATCCCCAACATCGTGCGTGCCAGCACGGGCTTTCCCATGACGGTGGAAGTCAATCAGCAGTCTATGGCACTGGATTCCAAATACGTCGAGCAGCGCTTCTTCGACATCTTCCCGCTGGAGACTGTGTACGGCATTGCCCAGGGCGAAGAGCTGCCGCCGAATTCAGTGATGCTCACCGAGACCGGCGCTCGCAAGTTATTCGGCCGCACCGATGTCGTTGGCGAACGCCTCGTTGTAGAGAACCGGCACGACGTCGTTGTCGCTGGCGTCGCCAAGACTCTGGAATTCCCTTCGCATCTGGAATCCAGCATTGCTTTCTTCCGCACCGAACTCTACATCCCGATGGAGATGCTGGAGCAGTATCGGCGCGAAGCACGCCTCGCCGCTGGTGCCGATCCCGATGCAGACCAGTGGGGTAACCAGTCCGACTTCGTGTACATCGAAATCCCGGAAGACATGCCGTTCAACGAAGCTGACTTCAATCAACGACTCGATGCCTTCGTGCAGAACACCCTGCCGGAAGAGCGCAGAGACGAACAGACCTTCGAACTGCTGCCCGTCAATGAACTCATCGCGACGCAGATGGCGTTCATCACCGGTGGCTTCAATCTGCCCGATATCCTGATCGTCGCCGGCGCACTCGTGTTGCTGATTGGCTGCCTGAATTATTCCAATCTCGTTGTCGCGCAACTGTCCCTGCGCAGCCAGGAGATTGGCGTGCAGAAAATACTCGGTTCCAAACGCAGCCTCATTCTCGTGCAGTACTGTTACGAGAGCCTGCTGTTCATGCTCATCGCACTCACGCTCACTTTGGGAATTCTCTATTACTTCCTGTCAGTGCTCGGTAACAGCATGGTCGGTATCGGTCCGGCGCAATTGTTAGACCCGGCACTTTGGCTGATGCTGGCAATGGTACTCATCGTGATTGTTGCGATTGCCGGTGGCTACCCGGCCTTGCGCACGGCGCTTGTTCCCCTCGTCACGATGATGCGCCCCAAGGGTTCCACCGGCTATTCAGGTCGCATGCGCTCAATCATGGTTGGCATTCAATTCTTCATCTCCGGCACACTTATGATTCTCGCGCTGATCATGAGCGCCCAGAACCGCACGATGACGCAACAACTGGACGCCAATACCAACGACGTCAAGATCTCGGTGTCGGTGAGCACTGAGAGCTACACTGCTGATCCCGAACTAGTGATCAACGAGCTGCGCAATCATCCCGCGGTTCTGTCCGTATCGCAGATAGACCGACGCCCCTGGGAGATCGGCAATTCAAGTAGCGGCTACAAGCTTACGCCGGAAGAGAACGCGACAAGCTACTCTCTCTCAAGACACATTGTTGGTTACGACTTCTCGGAAACCATGGGCCAGCCGCTGCTCACCGGTCGCAATTTTTCTCGCGAGCGCGCTCTGGATCGCATGCCACCGCTGTCCGAACTGAGCACGGCCTCCGGTCCTTTCAGTGTGCTGATTAACGAAGTGGCTGCGGAAAGTATGGGCTTCGCCAGCCTCGAGGACGCTATCGGGCAATCACTGTACATCGACATCGGTCCGCCTGCGACGCAGAACGAGTTCACCGTGAACATGACAATTATCGGCGGCATGAGCCCGCACAAGTATCAGTTCATCGACTTCGCTGCGTTCGGAAGTCAGGGTGACATCTACATCCTCCGCCCCCAGGATGCCGAGCACGTCATGATCCGTGTTGATCGCAGACGATTAAACGACGCGCTCCAACACATCGATGCCACCTGGAATCGACTGATGCCTGACCTGCCCCTGCAACGCGAATTCGTCGATGACCTGTTCTACCAGAGTTACGGCATGTTCCGGGCGGTGAGCATGTCCATCGGCGCCCTATCGATGTTCGGCTTCTTCGTCGCCAGCATAGGCCTGTTAGGCAATGCGACATTCATTACCAATATTCGTCGCAAGGAAGTGGGCATTCGCAAGGTGATGGGTGCCAGCAGCAAGCGCCTGCTGTCCATGTTGCTACTCGACTTCGCGAAACCGATTCTGATTGCCAATGCCCTGGCCTGGCCGCTGGGCTATATCCTCGGCGCCGGCTACACAACACTGTTCGCCGCCAAGATGGAGATCACTTTGCTTCCCTTCGTGGTCAGCCTCGGCTTGTCGGCACTTATTGCTTTTGCCGCCGTATTCTCGCAGTCGTGGAAGAGCGCGCGCGTGCGACCGGCGATGGTACTGCGATACGAATAGTCTCGATTCAGACACTGAATCAGGAGCAAGACTTGCGCTCCGGTCACCCGACCGGATCAAGGGAGAGTGGGATCAACAGTTTTTCTGTGGGCTGTTGGTCCCCTTTTTTTGGGGCTCAAAAAGTGTTTGCGGAAACAAGATCGAGGCTATTCTTGCGGGGGATGTTAGTTGTGCTCATCTTTAGTGTGTGGTCGCGCCGGGCAGGAGGAGCTTGCTAACTGGCCTGTAAGCGCAGCACTGGGGCAAGTGGCTGTATCAGTAGCACCAATGCGGCGGCTATAACCGATTTCACAAGGCCGCCATAAACGAAAGGCACAACACCCTGCTGCCAGGCGGTAGCAGTATCCACTTGTAACGCCAGTCCCGCAAAGCCGCACAGCAGAATCACTACATGACCCAATAGCATCGCGATGAGGAGTTGCAGGGCTTTCAGAGGCAATGCTGGCGTGGTGTGTTTCGCCAGAACGCCCATCAGTGCGGCAGCGAGTACGAAGCCCGTGAAATAACCAACACTGCTACCAAAGAGAACCGACCAGCCCGAACCTCCATCGCTGTACAGAGGCAATCCGACCGCTCCCAGCAGCAGGTACAGGCCGATCGCCAGAGGGCCCTGTCGTGCGCCAAGCAATGCACCCACGGCGAGTACAGCGACTGTCTGTCCTGTCTGGGGAATATCCGTACCCGGAATTGGAAAGGATAGCCAGGCGCTTAGTCCGACGAATAGCGCGGCGAGAAAGGGTAGTAGCAGCGTGGGCATCAGTTCAGCATAGGTCTTGGAGTCTTTCATGAAATCCATTGTGGTGTCTTTGTTTTGCCAGAAGTTGGCCAGGTACTGGGTTCATGGCTTATAAACCATGTAAATGACCGAAGGTTCGAAGCGCCGGTCTAAAGCGCAAGGGTAAAAGCGCAATAGTAGAGCGCCGCCATTCTAGCGACCTACCCTGCTATGTCCAGCCGCCACGAGCTCCAAGCCAGGCGTTAGCGTTCCTGCGCACCTTTACCGGCGATGATCTTGCTGCGGAATTTAACGATACGGGCGATGCGGGTTTCTGGTTTCTTGGCCGCGTTCAGATTGATCGCATAGCTGCGCTGACGGCCCGGCGTCAGGCTGTGAAACGCATCGGCCAGCTCCGGGTCGGCGTCCAGCGCATCGATCAGCTCCTCCGGCAGATCGAACTCGGCCTGGACTCTGGGTGGCTTGATGCCCGCAACAGCATAGGAGATCGCTTCTTTGAGATAAGACCTGATCGTGTCTTCCATTTCGCCGACCTGTGCGTTGCTTGTGAAACAGATCATGTCGGCATTCTGCGTGTTTGGCCCCTGCTTTTGTAGTACGCCCTCGGGGTCTTTGAGCAATGCAGCATTGAAAAAGTTGAGCCGAAAATCACCACGCAACGCTCCGATCAATGCAATGTTGCGCTCCTCGTGCATATAGCAAGGGTGGCCCCATTTGACCGTTTCAGTCAGTCCGATTTCCCTGCATATTTTGCGTAGCGCCAGGAGTCCCTCTTCCCATTGCCGCGTCGAACAGTCAGCTGTTGCGAAGCGATCGCAGCGCCCGCAGCCTTTGCTGAAAAAGTCTTCGATTACTGTAATCATTGTTGGCATTGTGGGGTGGGTACTCCTTGATGCTCAAGGCGAGCGTAGATCGCGCTTTACACTCTCAGTACGCTTCGCCTGTTAATTCTGCTTTGCCAGATTGTTCGCCTGCCCTTGTTGCGGCATTGGTGGCTTAACTGCGGCACGCTGCCTGACAAATTTGCCAGTGCACAGTTCGTCCAATCACTCTTAGCGCCGGGCATCGAGCAGGAGTTTGTCCAGATGGTTGGCAAACTTTTGCTTGTCCTGCCCACTGAGAGCAGGTGGCCCGCCGGTCTGGATACCACTACTGCGCATGGTGTCCATGAAGTCCCGCATATTCAGTCGTGCCTTGATATTACCTTTGTCGAACAGCTCGCCTCTGGGGCTAAGTGCCAGCGCACCTTTCTCAATCACTTCGGCCGCCAGAGGAATGTCATTGGTAATCGTGAGATCACCGGCCTTGATGCGACTGACGATCTCGTTGTCCGCCACATCGAAACCCTTGTGGACCTGCAGCATGGAAACGAACTTCGACTGTGGTGTAGGCAGAGATTGATTCGCTACCAGAATGACCTGGGTCTCGGTGCGCTGCGCGGCACGAAACAGGATGTCCTTGATGGGGCCGGGACAGGCGTCGGCGTCTACCCAAATTTTCACTTCGTATTTCTCGTTTCCGATAGCTCGCCGCTTACGCTGGCGTCGCGAGCTTGAGCCCGATGATGCCTGCCAAAATCAGCGCGATACTTAACAGGCGCCCCGGATTCGTGGGCTCGTTGAACAGGTAGATACCCAGAATCGCAGTGCCCACGGCACCGACACCAACCCAGATCGCATAGGCCGTACCTACCGGCAACGATTTCATCGCAACACCCAACAGGCCCAGACTGATTGCCATCGCCAGCACCGTGCCGACTGTCGGCCAGAGTCGAGTAAAGCCATCGGTATACTTCAGGCCGATCGCCCAACCAATCTCCAGAAGCCCTGCCAAAATCAGTATGATCCAGTTCATTGTGTAACGACTCGCTGTTCGGGTCTCAGGCTTGCGCCTTGCTGAGCACTCTATCGCGCAGGTGCGCCATGTATTCCGCCTTGCCTATGGACACACCGTTGGCGCGCAGAATGTCGTAGGCAGTCACGAGATGAAAGTAGAAATTCGGAATCAAAAAGTCGGTGACATAATCCTCGGCGGACAGTATCGCATAGAATTCCGGACCCAGTTCCAACCGCTTGTCAGCGGGCAACGGCGCGTTACTCGCGGCAGTCGCTGCAAGCTCATCCAGTGTGGACTGAATCAACGATTTCGCTTCCTCGACTGTCGTGAAGTCCGCACTCAGATGGCTGATTTCTTCGCCCCTGATCCACTGGCAGAAATTATGAGGTTGGTTGCAGGTGAAGGCGATCTGATTGGTCATGGGCAGCATGTCATCAACCAGCTTGAAGGTCAGGAAATCATTGCTGCCGAAATGCGCGTTCGCTGTATCCAGCAGCATGGCAAGGGTATTCAGCCTGCTCGTGAAGTGTTTGATGCTTGCTTGCATATTTCTCTGCTCGTGTTGTGTGAGATAGTGAAAAGCGGGTTCGTGAATTGTCGTCTATTGCGATTGGGGCACACAGTACCGATTTGCGACGCCTTTGCCTAGTGTAACGCTAGTGTGTTGGGCTCGGTCATATCCCCAGGCTGGCAAGCGGCTGGTCTGCAAACACGACGACAGTCACCCCAGGCATTGTTTAACCTGATTCATCACTGCGGTAGCAGTTCTGCAGCAGTACCAGACTGACGAAGACCAGTGCGATATTGGTTGTTACCGGATTGAATGCCTCGATGAGCAGCTGCGGTGTCATCAGCACTACGAATCCAAGCAAGGCGAGCAGCGCGGCGATATTGAGCAATATGAGCGTGGCGCTGCGGTAGAAGTAGATCAGCAACAAACCCGCCAATATTTCGGCGACACCGGCTGCCCGGATAAACAAGAGAGTATGAGTCTCTGAGAAACCGATGCTGCCGCTCATCTGCATTTCCAGAGGCGCAATGTGTAGCAGCTTGGGGAAGAGGCCATGGTAGATCCAGGCGAATCCCAGCACGAAGCGTGCGGTCTGCACCAGATCGACATGTTGAAGCCGATGTTTCACCAGAGTGCGTACTCCATTGCTTAAGCGCCTCTCACTGCGTAGTGGGAATGCGGCGATCAGTCGAGAGCTGCATCGATCGCGCGATACATCGCTGCTCGATGAGGCTGCGCAGGATTGCCCGCTGCGCCGGCCTGATCCCAGGCACTAAGCACGACGATGACAAGCTCTGATTCCGGGTTGATGTAGATCCCCTGCCCATAGATTCCTCTCGCTTCGTACTTTCCGGTTTCGGGAAGCCACCAGAGATAGCCGTAGCCAGCGAAGGGCTCCGAGGGCGTTGTGGATTCTGTCATCCAGTGCTCCGGCAGCACGGCGCTGCCATCGGGCAAAACGCCGTTGTTCAGGGCGAACAGACCGATGCGGCCGTAATCACGCAGCGTGACATTCAGGCAGCATCCTCCGCGTTCGCCTGCCGGCCCGTGGGTCGCCCAGTTGGCGTCAGATTCCATGCCGAAGGGCTGCCAGATTTTGTACTGCAGATAGTCGGAGAGATTGTTGCCAATGGCGGCGCGAACTACCGCGCCGACCAGATCCGTTTCGCCGGTGTTGTAATTGAATTCGGTGCCGGGCTCGGCCGCCTGCGGTTTGTTCCCAAGGAAGGTGAGCATGGCGGGTACGTCCATCGCCGGATAGGTGTAAACATCAGATTGCGGGTCTTCGTAGTCCTCGTCCCATTGCACACCAGAGGCCATCTGCAACACATTGCGCAGCGTCGCATTGTCATAGGCGCTGTCTTTCAACAGGGGGAGATAGTCGGAGACTCTGTCATTGATGCTGGTGATATAGCCATCTTTGATCGCGGCACCCAGCAACATGGACGTGACGGACTTTGACATGGAGAACGATACCCAGAGTGAGTCCTCGTCATTGCCAAGACCATAGTACTCGTGACGGATCTCGCCGTTTTTAATGACCAGTAGCCCGGCGGTGGGATTGAGATTCTTGTAGTCATCGAGAGAGTAACGCTGCCCGGCTACTTCGTAGCGAAGCTCACTGAAATCGTGCAATCGATAAGGTAATTCCTGAACCTGATCGCCCGCCGCGATATTGCGGGTGGGACTGAGCGCCTGCCAATTGCGAAAGCGCACTATTTGCGCGGTCTTCGCAGCGACCTGCCCTGACTGTGCGTTGGCGAGTATTTGCGCGTCCTCGCTCTGGTCGACATGGAATCGCTCCTGCGCGGTTGCCGGATGCAGCATTGCCCATAAAAACAGTATCGCAACTGTGCGCCTTGATAGCCGATTGATCAGATACATTGCTTCCCCCTTGAATGCTTGCCCTTCAATGCTTTCGCCTGGACTGCTTCCCCATTGGCGAATGTACGACGCCATGGTGACAGTGATGCCACTCTCTTTCGTACTAGCGAGGCGGTGCTGGCTCGTTCAGAGTGCCCTCGCCGGGCGTGATAAACAGCATGCTTGCCGCTTCGTCGATGATCGCCGTATGCCAGGTTCCCTTGGGCACGACAACAAACTCACCTGCATTATGCATCGCGGTTGAGCGAATGCCGTCTTCCATTTTAAGTTTGAACTCCACGCTGCCCGACAGGAGTATCACCAACTCGTCGCCTTTAGGATGCATTTCCCAGGTGGGCCAGGTCTCGGTGAAGTTGTACGCCGAGATGAGTGTGTGACCGGCGAATTTGTCGAACTCAGCGTCCAACCTTTCATAGACATCCGGAGTGACCTGTAGTGTATTCATCAACAGGTCAGGCTTGAGTACAACGAATTGCTTGAAAATCTCGTTCATGTTTTTACTCGTTGCATAGAATCCTCGCCGAGGATAGTTGTCTGGAGCCGAGCTAGTCGAGCGGATGTAGCTCTACCGGAATCGCTCCTTCACGCGAACCCGCCAGTACGCCAATCAGGGTATCTCCCCAAGTGTACTTCGCCTGCATCAGCTCGTTGATTCTGGCGCTCTTGTCCTGCCTGAGCTGCGCTTCGTAGCGGCGCGTCTCGCCGGCTCGGGTTAACTCGAAAGTACCGTTCTCCTGCAGCCGGGTGAACCAGCCGGAACCGTCTGCGCCGGTCCGCAGATAAGCATAGCCTTCGTCGTCAACAATCCACAGCCTGGTGGTCTGCTGCTCTCCTTCCGAATCCACAGTGTGCAGCTCAACAACCTCCACTCGTTCCGACGCGGCTAACTGCAAGACAAAGATCAGCAGCAAGAACAGGAACAACAGGCCAAAAAACCAGTAAACGTATTTCATGAGCAATCCTCTTGCCGGGGTCGCAGCCATCCGTTGGCGGTGCCCCATTGATTAGCGTCTAAAGAATAGCAGAAGAAATAAGCAGCGGCAGTGGGCATGCGTGAGAAAACGCTGGTGGAAGGAATGGCCGTTAGGGGCAGTCACTGGCGGAAGCTGGCTAGACGTCGTCTATTGCGTAGCGCACAAATCGCGTCACCTGTATCGGGGTTTGCAGCTCGCGGCTAACCTGATCAATCAGATCGGCGATGCGCATGCCGGGTTCCTTGATCCAGGCCTGTTCGAGTAGCGCTTCGGCAGAGATACCGGTTTGCCCTTCGCGGAATTTCACCGGGATGACATTGAGCATGGAATTCGCGTCGATGCCGGTCGGGTCAGCCGCCGCAATGTGCATGGCAATGTCTCTCGCCAGTTCCTGGAACTCCGCACTGGCAAGTGTGATTTCATAGGGTGTGTCGAACTCGACGAGCACACCAATTCGATTCAGATGCAGATAGGACTCGATAAACTTCATTTTCTGTCCAGTTGTTTCAGGAAGCAGACACAGCGACCCGTTTCCTCGAAGCCCAGTTTCTTGTGGGCGGCGATACTGTCTGTGTTGTCGATCTCCGCATCACTGCCGAGCTCTGTGTACCCGTTCTGCAATGACCAATTCTCTGCAGCGTCAATGAGTAGTCTGCCGAGACCCTGACCCTGAAAGTCGGGATCAACATACCAGCCTTCCACAAAGGGCACAGCTGGAGCTTCGCTTCCCTCAGCATAATTGCGTACGCTTAATTCGATAAAACCACTCAAGCCGCCGGCCGGATTCTCTACCACCATAACATGATCAGGATTGTGTGACTTACCCGCGAAGTAGCTCTCGATCTCTGCAAGATGCGCGTCAGCCGTGTCCGGCCAGAGTAATGTGCGCATACGCGACCATTCCCGGGTATCAGTCTCTAGTACTGCTCGTATCTTCATGATCTGCTTGTTAGGAATTACTTGTCAGGAACTGCTCTGCGCCAATCGGTCGTCAGGATGCGAACAATCAGCAAATTGCCCGGCAACTAAGTTGCAGTGCACGTATAGCGTTCCTGCATCACTTTAACTGATTCGCGAATGATTTTCCTGAGCAACTTTTCATCGATATCCGCGAGTTTATTGATATACAAGCAACTCTTCGCCGTTTTGTGTTTGCCCAGCTTTTCCAGTTCCTTCGTGAAGGCGGAGAAACCCGGCATGATGTAGAGCGTGAGGTTCTGTACCCGGGGCGAGAAACCCGTGACGATGGCATCTCCTTCACGGCCACTCGCGTACTTGTAGTGATACATGCCGAAGCCAATGATCTTGCCGCACAGCTGCGCCTTGTAACCAGATTCTTCCTCCATCAGTTTCAGAAGCGCCTTGCAGTCATCACGCCGGGTCTCCTTCTCTATGCTATTCAGAAATTCTCTGACATCTTTTTTCATAACAGGTGATCGCTCCGTATTAATGATAGGGTAGTCCAGAACTGCAAAACAAAAAGGCCAGCCCCGTTGTGTGACAGGGCTGGCCTTGCTGTTTGACGAATTGGTCGGAGTGAGAGGATTTGAACCTCCGGCCCCTGCCTCCCGAAGGCAGTGCTCTACCAGGCTGAGCTACACTCCGTTGTGTCACTGGCTGCATGTGCCGCAGGCGGCTTGCCTGCGGCGGGGACGTAGTTTAAATCCTTGAGCGCGTCAGTTCCACGTCGGCATTGCGCCAGAAACTCTCGAATTGGCGCTTCACGATGATCGCTTCCTGAGTCTTGCCCTGGGCTTCAAGCGCTTGATACAGGCCGAATGTGGTCCAGCCGTTTTGCTGGTTCCATTCCAGATCTTCGCGGTAGACCGCCTCGGCTTCTTCAGCACGGCCAGCATCCAGCAATGCGGCGCCGAGATAGAGACGCATGGACTGGGACCAGTCAGGCGGCTCAGTGTAGTTGAGGTTGTCCTGGAACCCGACAGCGTGGCCGTAGTGCATGATGGCCTGATCGAGATTGCCCTTGGCTTCCTCAATTTCGGCCATCAGCGCATGCATGGCCAGCGTGAGCACATGATCGGCTGGCGTCGGACTAACGCCGTGATCGTTCACATCCTCAGCAGCTATCTGATCGCGGATATTCTGTAGCTCCGCTTCGGCTGGTCCCATGTGGCCCATGGCAACGTGGGCGCTGCCCATCACATAGCTCCACATGCCACTCAGATAGGGCGTGTTGGCCTGCTCTTTTCGCGCGGCGTTATCGGCGTGAATCTTCTCCCACTTACCGAACACCTTGTCCATGATGTATTCATGGGCAATGGTCTTCTGGCCACGGCGGCCGTTGGGATCGATGTTGGCGGCGTTTCTCGCTGCGGCTTCATGCGTTGCTTCGTAATTACCCTGCAGCATGTTTGCGTAGCGCACAAAGTCCAGCGCGTGCGCCGAATGGCCTTTGTGCGAGAGTGGATAGGTTCCAATCATCGGGAAATTGGTATCGCCCCAGATCTCAGCGAACTGCAGATCGACAATTTGCGAGCGCTCGTTGATATCGATCGCTTTCTCGTATTCACCGACCCGGAGATAGATGTGACCGGGCATGTGCACCATGTGGCCAGAGATCGGCACTGTCGCTTCCAGTTTCTGGGCTGCGGGCATGGCCAGTTCCGGTTGTCCCGACATCTCCATCAGATGGATGTAGAGGTGGTTGGCACCCGGGTGGTCGTGCTCGATGGCCATTGCCGCTTCCAGCGCTGCTTTCGCTTCCGCGGTGCCGGGCTTCGCGCTGCCGTCGGCATTCCAGTAATCCCAGCGCGTGGTATTCATGAAAGACTCGGCAAACACAGTGGCGATATCCGCATCATCGGCATACTGCGCATGCAGATTTCGCATGGCATCGACAAACGCGAAATCGCGTTCACGATCGTCAGGGATGGCGTCCTTGTTATAGAGCACGAACAGCGCATTGATCATGTCACGCTCTTTCGCTGTGCCGTTGTTCGCCAACTCCAGGGCGCGACGAATGGCAGCGAGTCCGGCGCCCTGTGGGTCATCCGGCATATTGGCGTAGCGGCTGTTCGGATTGGGTCCGGCAGCGTGTGCCAGGCCCCAATAGGGCATCGGGTGGTCAGGGTCCAGTCGTGACGCTTCCTGATAGGAGGCGATGGACTCCGGAAAATAGAAACTCCAGGCCATGCGCAATCCCTGATCGAAGAAGGCCTGAGCCTGATCGTTGTCTGTCGAAATCGGCATGGAATACGTGCCGCCACCAGGGACCATCACCGCAAGCGGTTCGTCCTGGGCAAATGCGACAGGTGTGAGGGCGGTGATTGCCAATGTGCTCGTGAGGGCAAGCGCGGCGGCGGCTGTGGCGGTTAGTCGGGACATGAAACTCTCCTCTTACCTCTTACCTTTTTTAACCTTTTTACCTGTTCCCTTGGTCTGTTATAGCCAGCTTCTTTGCTGACTCGCGATAGCGCGACAAAAGCGGCGCGAATCGGGGCGTTTGCCGAGTATAGCGCAAGCGTTCGACACTATCCTATGGCTTTAATCTGGTGGTACAGCGGGGTCTTTTCTTAACTCTGTGTTGGCCGCGAACGAGTAGGGTTTCCCCACGGAGTTTGCTAAATTTAGTGTCGTAAGCGAAAGCTCCACAGGCGGCTTGCCGTCGCACTCGCAGTAGCTTTCGAACAACAAGCGAACAGCACAACCGGCCTTGGGAGACTGCATGAGCCAATTGACGCTCGATATTTACACCGACTTCATCTGACCCTGGTGTTATCTCAGTACCGTGAGTATTGACCGATTGAAGCGCGAACACGACGTGCGAGTGCAGTGGGTTTTCTTCCCGCTGCACCCGGATACGCCTGCCGAGGGAATGTCACTCGAGGCGCTTTTCCCGGGGCGCGATCTGACGCCATTTCGCACTCGCATGCAGGCACTGATGCAAGAGGCCGGCCTCCCCTATGGTGAGCGCACACATACTTACAATTCCCGGCTCGCCCAGGAGCTTGCCAAGTGGGCCGAATCCCAGCTCGACGACGCGGCGCTGGATGCACTACATCGTGCACTTTACGAGGCGTATTTCGTGGCGGGTGCAAACATTGGCGACATCGAGGTACTCAGCGAACTCGGCGCGGCAGCGGGGCTTGATCAACACGCGCTGCGAACCGCGCTCGATCAAGGCCGCTGCAAAGAGGACGTCGATGCCGACTGGCAACAGGCGATGGAGCATGGCATTACCGGCGTGCCCAGTTTCTTCGCCCGCGATCTTATCGTCGTAGGCTGTCAGCCCTATGAGGTACTCGAACGTTTTGTGCGGCACCTGCAGTCACTCGACTCCCCGGACTGAACTCAATCCGACTCCAGCTAACCTCTCTGAACGGAAATTACTATGAGCACACAGAAAGCACTCATCACCTGCGCCGATACCTACATGGGGCCAGTCATTGCCGATAAGTTCGCTGCGTTGGGCATGACCGTCAGCCGTGGCGCCTCACCAATGACGACCGAGCAGGAAGTGCACGCCGTCGTCTCCGCTGCAGGTGAGATCGATTTGCTCATCGCCAATCTGGCCGAGCCGCCACGTTCCACGCCAGTCCAGGACATTGCGAATAGCGACTGGGAATCGCTATTTCAGCATCTCGTCGATCCCCTCATGTATCTCGTGCGTGCCGTTGCGCCGCAGATGATCGAGCGGGGTTCGGGCAAGATCATCGCGGTCACGAGTGCCGCGCCGCTGCGCGGTATTCCCAACAACTCAGCCTACTGCGCCGCGCGAGGTGCGCAGAATGCATTTATCAAGGCGGTCGGTCTGGAACTTGCGCGCAACAACATCCAGGTCAATGCGATCGGGCAAAACTACATCAACAACGACACCTACTATCCCGATGAGTTGCTCACCAACGACAAGTTTCTCGATCATGTGCGCCGCAATGTTCCGACTCGAAAAATCGGTGAGGCGCATGAGACAGCAGAACTCGCCGCCTATCTTGCCAACCCGCAATGCCAACACATCGTGGCGCAGGTCATACCGCTGGCGGGCGGCTGGGCCACCTGATGAGTCTGGTCAGAGAAGTAAGCTAAAGAGAATCTGACTCAAGAAGCACTGGCAACGACACCTTCGTCGTGCAGTGCCCCGATCTCGCTGCTGCTGAGGCCGAGTAGTTCAGTGAGAATTTCGTCGGTGTGCTCACCGAGTCGCGGCGCGGGTTTTAGTTCCTCTCGCTGCAAGGCTGAGAAATCCAGCGGCTGTGCAGGAGTGAGGGTGGACCCTATGCCCGGCTGGGTAATGCGCTGAAACAAGGGGTTGTCTTCCGAGCAATCCGGATCGTTCGCCAGCATCTCGCGCACTGTCTGGTACGGACCCCAGCAGGCTCCGCCCGCATCGAGGGCACTCGCAACATCGTTGAACGGCCTTTCAGCGAACCAGGGTGCGAGCAACTCGACAAGTGCCTCTCGTCCCCTATAGCGGTCGCCTTCGCGGTCGAAGTTCAATGTGAGCGATTCTTCCAGTTCGGCGAGCGCTGCGTTGATGCCCGTGATGTTAACCAGAGCCTGCCACTGATTCGCACTGACACCGACTACCATGACGCGCCTGCCATCCTGACAAACGAAGTCGTGACCAAAACTGCCGAATACATGGTTGCCAATCGCTTCCCGATCAGTGTCGTTGATTTCGGCCTCGGCGATATAACCCAGATGGCCCATTGTTGCCATGGCCACGTCGGCAAGCGCGAGTTTGATGAATTGCCCCTTGCCCGTGATGCGTCGGTGCCGTTCAGCGGCAAGCAAGCCAAGCGCAATCTGCTGACCGGCAATCACGTCCCAGGCAGGGAAAGGATTGTTGACTGGCTTGGACAGTGACCCGTCACCGGTAATGTATGGCAGGCCTACCTTGCAGTTCACGGTGTAGTCCAGTGCAGTGCCACCTTTGTAATCGCCGCGTAGATTCAGGTAAATCAGGTCTTGGCGCTGCGCACGCAGTTCCTCGTCGGCGAGCCAACCGCGAGAAGGAAAGTTACTCAGAAAGAGTCCGTTGTCAGTGCCCGGTCGCGTGATGAGCTGGGTCAGTAGTTCACGGCCTTCGGGCCTGCGGAAATCGACAGCGATAGAGCGCTTGCCCTTGTTGAGGCTATGCCAGTAGAGACTCGCGCCATCAGCAGTGACCGGCCAACGACCGTAATCGATGCCGCCGCCAATCATGTCGAAGCGAATCACATCGGCACCGAGCTGCGCCAGCGTCATGCCGCCAGAAGGAGCCGCGATGAAGGCACTGCCTTCAATGAGTTGCATCCCTTTCAGCAGTGCCTGCATAGTCGCTCCGGTGGCATTACCTGTTTAACGCGAGATAGCCATTATTGATGACTACTTTATCCTGTTCCACCGATCGCGCGCGAAAGGCGATACTGTCATCCTCGCGCCACACCTCGGTGCGAATCGTCTCGCCCGGATAGACTGGCGCCGAGAAGCGCAGTCGTATGCGCTTGAAGCGATCAGGATCATAGTCACAGCAGGTCTTTAGCAGCGCGTGCGTCACCACTCCCATCGTGCACAGACCGTGCAGCGGTGGCTTGTCAAAACCGGCATCGCGGGCGACTTCGGGCAAGGCATGCAATGGATTGAAATCGCCAGAGAGGCGATAGATCAGCGCCTGCTGGGGCAGAGTCTCCAGGTCGCACACATAGTCAGGGGTGCGCGACGGGATATTGTCCTGTCGCGGTTTGCTAACCCGGCTGCCACCAAACCCGCCATTACCTCGTGCAAGAATCGTGGTGATCAGCGTGCAGATGTCTTTGCCCGAATCGACATCTCGCACGGTTCGCTCAGATACAATAAGCGCGCCCAGTTTTTCGCCACGATCGATACATTCGGTGATGTGGTTGGTCGCTTCGACCGTCGCCGCGCTGGGCAACGGATTGTGAAAGATCACTTCCTGACCGGTGTGCACCACCTTGACCCAATCGATGCCGAGATCTTCTTCATCGGCCCAGAAACCGGGATGGGCCAGCATCACCGACTGACTCGGCACGACCTTCAGGTTTTTTTCGTAGACGAAGCGCAGGTATTGTTCATTGAGGGGATCGGCACCCATACCGACACCGAGTGCATAGAGAATGCAGTCTTTCGCTGTGTAGGTTTGGCGTACAGTCGGGAAAGGTCGCTTGACCAAATAATTCGGGTCGAAAGTCATTCTGGGTTCGCTTCTTATCCTGTCATTCACTGGTTGCATTGGCGATCAGTTCGCGAGCAACCACTTTGATGGCTAGTACTTCTTCTGCGCCTTCGAAGATCGAGAGCACGCGCGCATCGACGAAGTAGCGACTCACCGCGCTCTCTTCGGCATAGCCCATGCCACCATGCAATTGCATTGCTTCGCGCGTCACCCACTCAGCCGCCTTGCAGGCGAAGAGTTTGACGAGGCTTGCCGCCATTTGTCCCTCTCCGGCATCGAGTTGTTTCGCTACCTGATAGCTGAACAGGCGACAGGCGGTTATGCGGGTAAGCATTCGCGCCAGTTTCACTCGTGTGAGCTGAAACTGAGCGAGTGTACTGCCGAAGGCCTTACGCTGCTGTGCATAGGCGAGCGCCTGATCGAAAGCTGCCTGCATAACGCCTGTGGCGCGCGCAGCCGTCTGTATTCTGCCGCCGGCGAAACCCGACATGGTGTAATAGAAACCCTTGCCAAGGCCTTCTTCGCCGCCGACCAGATTATCGGCTGAAACGAAAAAATCGGAGAAGAAAAGATCATAGGAGTGCATGCCGCGATAGCCTAACGTCGCTATCGCCTTGCCAGTGAGTTCTCCCTGCTCATTCTTCACCGTGAATGCATGGCCCGCCTGTCTGGGCTTCTCCACCAGAAACAGGCTCAGACCCTTGTGTCCACTCGCAGCTCCCGACTCGGTGCGTGCCAGCACCAGTAATAGCTCAGACCTGCCTGCAAAGGTGCACCAGGTCTTGGCGCCATTGAGCCGCCATCCGCCAGCCACGGGCGTTGCTCGCAGGGCTACGGATGCCACGTCGGAGCCCGTATCGGGTTCCGTAATCGCGATGGCACACAGCGTCTCACCACTCGCCAGACGCGGCAGCCAATAGTCTTGTTGCGCCTGCGTACCACCGGCCAGCAACGCGCGTGCCGCGATCTCCGGTCGGGTAATCAGGCTCCCCGCCGCGCCCAGAGACGCATGAGACAGTGCTTCCGTAACAACGATCATGCCGAGACTATCGCCGCCTGTGTCCGGCTGCAGTCCGCCGAAGCGCTCGGGGATGCTGGTACCGAAACAGCCGAGCTCTGCGGCTTTTGCCAGCAAGGCTTCCGGGATATCGCTGTCCTCGCGGTGTATCGCTTCGGCGACAGGAGCAACTTCCTCGCGAGCGAAGCGCGCAAATGTCTCCCGTACCATGCGCTTCTCATCATCCAACGCGTCGCTGAGCGCTGCAGTGCCCAATGCAATGAATTCTTCACCCAACGCCGCCTGATACTCGGGCGCCAGTCCGACACGCAACAGCTCGGCCAGACTGTCATCCTCACGCAGCGCATACACCGGGTCACGGAACGACTTGTCGAGTCGTGAGAGGTAGTGCAGCAAGCCGTCGATTGATTCGGCGATAAAGCACAGCGCACTGGCCCGGTCGATTGCATTGGCCGACGGCGCTAATGCAAAGGAACGCAGCACACGGCTCGCTTCCAGCGCCGCATGATTCAGTGAGAGGTCATAGGCGTGCTGTTGATGGGCATCAAGCTGGGCTACCTGAAAGCCACCTTCTGCATCGCCATCACAACAAGCCTCGTGCAACTTGCGAGCCTGTTGTTGCAGCAAGCTTTCAATTCGCTGCAATGCCGCTCCAGCCAGTTCGAGCAGGTCCCGCACAACGGAGTCAGCACACTGCTGTGTGATCGCCGCTGAGGCAAAGGCTGAAGAGGGTGTAGGGGAAAATTTCGAGGAGGACATGGCTGCTGTAGTCGACCGATAGTGGTAATCGTTGCCGGCGAATCGGTGCTAGTATTGCCGAGCCGTAATAGTAGTGTAATTCAGCAGTGATTGCGATGCGCTCTACCTTCGCCATAATGGGAGCAACAAGCCATGGACATCAATGCAGAAGACCATACCAGCACGCGGCCACGTCGCAAAAAACCCAAACAGCGTAAACAGAAAGAGAAGAATCTACGCTGCTTCTTTGGCATCGCCTTCCGCCAGACAAATGTGTTGGAACCGCTTCAACAGCAACTGCTAGCCGTGGCAGATGACGACGACAAACTGCGGCTTTCACCCGCAAACAATCTGCATCTGACGCTGAGTTTTCTGGGCTCGCTTCCGAGCTCGCGTGTGGAGGAAGCCAAGGTGATCGGTTCATCCATCTGCAGCAAGCACGCCGAGTTGCAACTCAGTTGTCACGGCGCGGGCTCATTTAAAAACTCCGCCTGGATCGGGATACAGGAAGACAAGGGGCTTCTGGCACTGGCCGAAGATTTTCGTCAAGCTGCTGTGCTGCTTGGCATTCCTCCCGATACGAAAGCCTTCCAGCCACACATCACCGTGGCTCGCTTCGCACCGCAGGCCAGAACCCGACTCTTGCCAGTGCTCGATCAGTTCAGCGGAACCCGCTGGCTCGACTTCACTGTCAGCAAGGCATCGCTCTATCTTTCTGAGACACTGCAGGAAGGCGCGCGCTATTCGATTCTGAAGAGCTTTCGTCTGGGAGAGTTGCCTGCTGATCCTGACGCTGCTGTCGAGTAACTCCGCACTAACGATACTTGTCGTGCAATCCCAGTCCGGCTTCGATAAGAGGCAAGCATTTTTCGATGCGTGAAGTACGCGTTGCCTCGCGCTTGGCATCGTTGATATGGGCAACATACTCGCGTTGTCTGCCAGGAGTGAGCGCGGCAAATGCCGCCTGCAATTTTTTATTTTTGGCGAGGGCCTTTTCCAGGTCGACCGGTAGCGCCGGTCGGTCATTGCTGGCCGGAGCGGGCTTGATGCTCTTGCCCTCTTTCTGATTGGCTATCGCTTCCTTGATGTAGGACTGCACGAGCCGGCGATTGATTTTGTCGCCCTGTTCGAAACGCCATTGCCTCAGCCCCTTTGTCGATCCCTCCTGCGCGTTGACCAGTTTCTTTTTCTCATCCTTGAGAAATACACCCTGATGAAACCAGAGTGCGCAATGATTCTTGAACGCGCCGAGGCCCACTACGTTCTTGTCAGCCAGCACATAGGTTGGCGCTCCCCACTTGACGGTCTCTTGTAACTCGCTGGCCAGGAGCAACTCCCTGAGCGGTTCGAGCAAGTCCTGCCATTGCTCATGCTTCTTGAACCAGGCAGCGATTTTCTTTGCAGTCTCTTTATCAGCTGTTGTACCGGCCATAGTGAACTCTCGTGAACAGATTTAGTCAGTGCGCATCGTTGGATTGCGTAATGAGTTTAATACATGGTCTTCCCACTTGCCCGCGATGAGCAAGTAGTCTTTTGCCAGGCCTTCGCGTTCGAAGCCCAGTGTGTTCAGCAACGCGGCACTGCGATCGTTGTCCGGCATGTGATTGGCCATGACACGATGCAGGCGCAATTCATTGAAGGCGTACTCGATCGCATGCACGACGATGCGCTTCATATAGCCCTTGCCTTCGTAGCGCGACGCAACTGAATAGCCCAAATAGCAAGCCTGAAAAACACCGCGGATAATATTGCTCAGGGAACAGATACCAATCACATGCGATTGATTGCGATCTGTGCCAATGAAAAACACCGATTCACCGCGCGCGTATTCCGCCTCCCGCTCTTGCAAGCGCTTTCGCCACGACTCCACTGTGTTGTAGTCCGCCGACACTGCTGGCGCCCAGGGTCGCAGGTGCTCATCGTTCACCGCAAAATAATTTGCGAGAATCGTCTCGTGTCCCGGTTCGCAGCGTACAATTTTCATCAGCTTGTATTCTGTTGCTTTACTGTGTCTATTTCGTCTCTGGCGTCAGCTATTACTTTATCTTTGTTGGCTCGGTCGCCTACTGCGTCCACTGTCAATCCCGCGGCGCGCATAGCATCTGTCACTGGTGAATCGCCAGCGCGTCACTACGCCAGTTGACGCAACATGAGCAGGCCTGGCTTGTCCCGGTATTCAAACGTTTCGACTGGTTGCCAGCCGAGTTTCGCATACAGGCCACCAGCGAGATCTCTGGTCTGCAGATACAAATGTGGGAGTTGGCGTTCGCGCGCAAGCTCCACGACTCGTTCAGCGAGTGCCGTCGCGATCTTCTGACCACGGTGTGCAGGGTCGACGAACACACTGCCCAGCCAATAATGGTTGTCCGGGTAGAGCTTGGCCAGCTCCTGGTCCTTGAGCGCGGCCGAGCCAACAAGCTCACCATCAAGAAAGGCGAGAATGTGCAGTGGAAAGTTTTCCACAGAAAGTGATTCGCGCAGAACTTTTTCAGCCTGCTCGATCGAGCCAATCTGATCCGCCCACACTGTGTCCCACCAACTCACGATATGGGGAACAAGTGTAGGATGATCGGCCAAATAGGAAAACTCCAACTGCATACGCAGAGCCTGTCAGATACTGAGTCAATGCGTTGAGAGTACTGCGATAGCGTGAGGAGTGCCAGCCGTATGCTTGTCGGAAGCGAACTTCCTGATTGCGGAGATGCAAGCGCCTGGAAGGATCAAATAGCTGCCAAGAAAAAGCCGAAGGTAGTGAGTGCACTACCTTCGGCTTGTGTTTGTGACGGATTCACTGCGTAAGCTGAATTCGCTCCATGTCCTCCATCTGGCCGTAGCCTGAAGTGATAACACGGTCGCCCTGCTCGAGGCCTTCGATCACTTCGACGAAGCGGTTATTGCGACGGCCGACGCGGATGTCTCTGCGGAAGGCTGCGTCGCCAGTTTCATTGAGGACGAAGACCCAGTTGCCGCCGGTGTCCTGAATAAAGCCGCCGATGGGCAGGAGAAGTGACTCGACCGGGTTGCCCAGCGTGAGTTCCATTTGCAGCGTCTGGCCGCGGCGGACGTTGTCAGGGGGTAGTCCATCGAAGACCAGATCGACCTCGAAGGTACCGTTGGTGATCTCGGGATAGACCTTGATTACCCGCGCCTCAAATTCCTGACCGGTGAGTTGGAATCGTGCCATCTGGTTGGGCGAGACACGAGTCACGTAATATTCGTCGATCTGGGCGACCACCTTGTACTGGTCCACTACATCGATCTGACCCAGGCGCTCGCCGGTAGTCTTGCTCTCACCAATCTCGACCGGCAGCGAAGTGAGTTGGCCGGATATCGGCGCGCGCACCAGCAGGCTCTCGTAGGAGCTCTGGGAGACTTCGAGATTCTCCTGCAACTTGGCTATCTGGGTCTGCATCTGCAGCATGCGCTCGTCGCGAATCCTGTCCTCCAGAGCCTGGCGCGCTTCGGTGTTGTCCTGCACCTTGCGCTGGTAGGCCAGCTCGTCGACGATGGCATCATATTCTTCCTTGGAGATGAGCGAACCGCCCACCAGAGATTCGTAGCGCGCTTTCTGTCGCTCCAGCACGGTGATGCGATAGCTGATATCGATCAGCTCACGCTCAGTGCGTAGCTTGCGCGTATCGAGGTCATTGGAAATATTACCAATGAGATTGATCTGCTCGGTGATCTGCGTGTCGTTCTGTGCGGCACTCAGGCGCAGATTGGTGTTGCTCAGTTGCAGCAAAGGCTGACCCGCCTCAACGAAGCTGCCCTCTTCCACAAACACCTCTTCCACTTGCCCGCCATTTACCGCATCGAGAAACACGCTATTGAAAGGCTGAATCGTGCCGCGTATTGGAATCAGATCCTCGAACGCGCCGTATGAGGTAGTAGAAATAATGAGTTGTTCCTGCGCCACCCGATAGGTGCGAATCGACGCATCAGCAAGCAGGCTATAAACAAACCAGCCGCCGCCACCAACCAGCACGGCAAGTGCAAGCCATTGCCATGCGGGTCGTTGCTTCTTCTCGATCTTTCGATCCATTGCCATAAGGTTTTACTCTGAGGTCCTGTTCAGAATGCCGGAGCGCGCTTCGCTATCAGGCGAAGGCAACTTCCTCGGTTTTTTCCGTCTCGCTGATGATCTTGCCATCCAGCATACGCACTATGCGTTTGCCAACGGCGGCATCTTCGGCGGAGTGAGTCACCATCACGATGGTTGTGCCTTCCTCGTTCAGTGACGAGAGAATCTTCATGACTTCCTCGCCGTGCTCACTGTCGAGGTTACCCGTCGGCTCGTCCGCGAGAATCAGGTTTGGCTGATTAACAATGGCGCGCGCCACGGCGACACGCTGCTGTTGACCACCGGAGAGCTGCTGCGGGAAATGGCTGGTACGATGAGCCATATCCATCTTCTCCAACACCGCCTTCACTTTTTTCGCACGCTCGTCGGCTGGCGTCTTGGTGTAGATCAATGGCAATTCCACGTTCTCATACACGGTCAACTCGTCGATCAGATTGAAGCTCTGGAAGACGAAGCCAATGTTCTCCTTGCGCAGTTGCGCACGCTGGCGTTCGGAGTATCTGGAGACTTCCTCATCGAGGAAGTAGTACTTGCCACCATCGGGGTTGTCGATCAGGCCGAGAATGTGAAGCAACGTCGACTTGCCACAACCACTGGGCCCCATGATGGAGGTAAATTCGCCTTCGTTCACTGTCAGGTTCACTTCGTCCAGTGCAGTGGTTTCGACTTCTTCCGTTCGGAACAGCTTCATGAGTCCTTCAACTTTTAAAATCATTCTGTCTCCCTGTCGTTCTCCGGGTTGGGACTGGTGCTTAGGAATCGCAATACTCGTACCAGATTAATTGTTGTTGATTATCAAAAAGATAGCGTGCGTCAAATCGCTTCGATCGCTGCTTTGTGTCAGGCTGGAACAGCTCCCTGTATCAATTCGGAACAATGGCGGCCGCGGCGGCAACCCGGGAATACTGCTCTCGCATCATACCCCCTTAAAATGCGGGTTTCCTAACTTTTTGCCAGCTCTGGCGTCAAACTTGCTCAGGTAGTTACTTATTCGACTCGCCACTAGTTAGACGTGCGAGATGGCGATGAGTTACAAAATAATTCCAATTATTTTTCAAGAGCTTAGATCCGAGAGAGTGAGATTTGTTCCGCACCCGTTCTCTGCATTTCTGTTTCATTCTGGAACAGTAAATCCTATGATGCAGTGTGGGGCGGCCGTGTGACGGCGAGTGCTTCCAGGCAGTCTCTGCCCGAGCACCTTACTCTCGATAAGCGGCTTCAACAGACAAGGTAGACGAATAGCAATGAACACCAACAGTCAGAGCAAGATCCTCATAGTGGACGACGACAAGGATGTATTGTTGACCGCAGAACTCCTGCTCAAGAACAAAGCGCGGCAGGTGACCACCCTGCTCAACCCCTGCGACATCTCCGAAGCGTTCACCGAGCAGCCCTTTGATGTCGTGTTGCTGGACATGAACTTCACCCGCGGCATCACCACCGGCGAAGAAGGCTTCTTCTGGCTGCAGAAGATCAAGGAAATGTCGCCCCACACTCAGATCATCATGGCGACCGCCTATGGGGAGATCAATCTTGCGGTGGAAGCGATCAAGCAGGGGGCGTCGGACTTTCTGGTCAAACCCTGGGACAACGAGAAACTCATCAGCACGGTGAACACCTGCCTCGAGCTGAGCCAGTCCAAGCAACGCATCGATCACCTGCAAGAGACACAGCGCACGCTCAACGAGAAGCTGGAGTCGGACTTCGGGCAGATTATTGGCGACTCGCCGGCGATTCAGGAAGTGTTCTCGCTAATCGATAAAGTCGCCGCAACTGATGCCAGCGTACTCATCCTCGGCGAAAACGGCACAGGCAAGGAACTCGTCGCCCGCGCCCTGCACCGACAGTCCCAGCGCAGTGCCTCTCCGCTCATCAGCGTGGACATGGGATCACTTACCGAGAGTCTGTTTGAGTCCGAGATGTTCGGACACCGCAAGGGCGCTTTCACCGATGCGCGGGAAGAGCGCGCGGGGCGCTTCGAAGTGGCCGATGGCGGGACATTGTTTCTCGACGAGATTGGCAACCTCGCCCTGCCCCTGCAGGCAAAACTGCTCAAGGCGTTGGAAACGCGCCAGGTAACTCGCGTTGGCGCCGATCGTAGCACCCGTTTCGACATCCGCCTGATCTGCGCCACCAATCTCGATCGACAGCGACTCAACGACGAAGCCCATTTTCGCCGCGATCTGCTCTATCGAATCAACACCGTCGAGATCCTGTTGCCGGCCTTGCGTGAACGCCCGTCAGACATTCCCCTGCTCGCCCGCCATTACACGGAAATCTATGCGCGCAAATACAACAAGAGAACACCCACACTCGAGCAGGCCGAGCTGAAGAAATTGCAACGCTACTCCTGGCCGGGCAATGTGCGCGAACTGCAACACAGCCTCGAGCGCGCCGTGATTATCTCCGACGGCGGTACGCTCCGCGCTGAAGACGTTGTCGTCAATCGGGCGACTCACAGTGACGAGAAAATGGAACTGAATATTTCGCGCCTGGAAGAGCAGGCGATCAGACGCGCGATCAAGCACTACGAGGGCAACCTGACCAAAGTTGCCAAGGCGCTCGGTCTGGGTCGCACTACACTGTACCGCAAAATGGAAAAGTATGGCCTCTCTGACTAAGACCCTGCAGACGCAGCATGTGCGCCTGATTATTCAGGTGTTGTTTCTGTTGGCCATGGTGTTCGTGTTCTGCTACAGCCTGTTGGAGACAGACTGGATCGGCATGCCCGTCATCAGTTTATTGCTCGTGATCATTATAACCGGCAACATCATTCGCATCGTGGAGCGTAGCAACCGGGACTTCGCCCAATTCATCAACAACATTTCACACAACGACTTTACAACTTCCAGTGGGTCGTCAAACCAGATCTTCGCAGCCCATGCCTTTATCGAGGCGCAGAAGACACTTCTGTCCAAGTACCGCAAGCTGAAGGCGGATCGCTCTGCGCAAACTGACTATCTGCAGATGGTTGTAGATCATGTCGATGCGGCACTGCTGTGCTTCGACGAAAACGAACAGATTGAGTTTACCAATCGCGCGGCGGAGAAATTATTGAAGCGCCGCTATCTGCCAACACTGCAATCGGTGGCCAACATCGATACCACACTGGCAGAGACGATACGCGGACTGGATACCGGTGAAAGCCAGGTGCTTAAACTCGTGCTGGATGGCGAACTTAATCAGCTTATCCTGAGTGCGACCGAATTCGTGCTACTGGAAAAGAAATACAAGCTGGTGTCCCTGAAAAACATCAAGGGCGCGCTGGATGAACGCGAGATCGAGAGCTGGCAGAAACTGATCAAGGTCTTGACGCATGAGATCATGAATTCCATGACACCCATCGTCTCGCTCAGTCGCTACGTCGACGCCATGATCTCGGACAAGGAGGCACTGGCCGCGCTACAGGACCCGAACTCGGAACAGTCTCGTGACCTGCATCTTTCTCTCGAGGCGATTAAATCGCGTACGCAGGGCCTGATGGATTTCGTCGACAAATACCGGTCGATCAGCAATCTGCCCAAGCCCAGGTTTGCGCATGTGATCCTCAAGTCACTCCTCGAGCGCATCGAGTTGCTCTTTGCCGAACGCGCGAAGAATCAACAAATAGAGTTCAGCATTGATCTGCATCCGCGAGAACTGGTATTGACTGCCGATGAGAGCTTACTCGAACAGGTACTCATCAATCTGGTCAGCAATGCATTCGATGCGGTACAGGGCAGGATCACCAAGAAAGTTACCCTCACCGCGCGCCTGAGCGATGAGGGCAAGACTCTCATCCGCATTAGCGATAGCGGCTGTGGAATCAGCAAGGATGTTATCGACAATATTTTCACGCCCTTCTACACAACCAAGGAGAACGGCAGCGGCATCGGGCTCACGCTGTCCCGCCAGCTTGCCCGTCTCAATCAGGGCTCGCTGTCGGTAAGCAGTATCGAGAACGAGGGTAGCCAGTTCACGCTGAGCTTCTAGCTCGCACCAGTTCTCACTCCTCTCACTGCTCTCACTGTTCTCACTCCACGCAATCCTCTCACTCCGTTCTGAGCGACTGCACCGGGTTGCGTGTGGCCACGCTGTAAGCCCGTTGAAAAGTTGTTGCCAGCGCGATGAGAAAAGTGGCCACACCGGCGAACAGAAATATCATGATGTTGATGTCTGTTCGGTAGGCGAAATTCTGCAACCACTGCTGCATTGACCACCAGGCCAATGGCCAGGCCACCAGATTGGCGATGATCAACAGTCGGGAGAAGTCCCACGCCAGCAGGCCAGCAATACTCGCAACGGTTGCGCCGAGCACTTTGCGAATACTGATCTCCTTGGTACGGCGTTCGGCATTGAAAGATGCCAGAGCGTACAAGCCGAGACAGGCGATCGTCATGGCAGTCAGCGACAAGCCGATGAACAAAGTGAAAGTGCGGTTCTCACCGGCATAGAAGGCCGTGTAGTTGTCTGCCAGGAAACCTCGCTGAATCGGGAACTCCGGTATCTGCTCCCGCCATATGCGGTCGATCGCTGCCAGGCTCTCGCTCTGGTTGGCCTCGCTCAGTTTGACGATCATGACGTTGCGCGAATTGAGCATCATGTAGATCAAAGGCACGATCTCGCTGCGCACTGACTGGAAGTGTGCGTCACGCACGACGCCAACCACATGGGCATCGGAGCGATACATCTGGCCCTGGAACATGCCTTCCGAGAAAAAAGTGGCGCCGACGGCATCGGCCGGATTGTCAAAGCCGGCGACACGCGCCGCGGTCTCATTGATCACTATGCCGCCCGAGCGTGTTGTGACCGTGGCGGAAAAGGAATTGGTACTGTCCGTAGGGACGGTTTCTGTGAGCGCGCGACCGCCGACAAACTCCATGCCGAGAGTAGAAAAATAGTCTTCGCCAACCATCACCATTCGCGCCACAAGCTCTGTTCGCGGCTCATGGTTCTCACGCACCATGGACGTACCATCAGACAGGTCGCGCGTCGGGATAACACTTCCCGCACTCACTGACAACACGCCCGGTTCCTGCAGGAGCTGGTCGCGCATCACCTGATAAGCGCGGCGTGACTCGCTATTGGGCAGCTCTACCGTAACGACATTGCCCGGGTCGAAGCCCAGCGATTTCTGCATCGCGAAGTTGATCTGGGTATTGACGATGCCACTGGCGATGATGAGCCCGATCGAGATGCTGAATTGTGCGACTATCAGGAGTGAACGAAAGCGGTGCTTGCTTACTCCGCGAATAATCTCTCCACGCAGCGCGGCCGAGGAATTCAATCGCGAGGCGCTCATTGCGGGATAGGCGCCAGCCAACAGTCCGACAACCAGAGCGAGCACGACCAACAGGCCTACATTGCCAGCGGTAAGAAACGTGTCGGTGCCCATGCTTGCGGCAACCATTGTGCTGAACATCGGCAATAGCAATTCACAAAGCAGCAGTGCGAGCAGAAACGCAACCGTCGCGATCACGCCGGTTTCCACCAGAAACTGGGTGATGAGCTCTCCATTGGACGAGCCCGAAATGCGGCGCACACCGATTTCGCGCGTGCGTCGGGTAAGTTGTACTGCCTGCAGGTTCATGAAATTGATGGCGGCGATCAGCAGGGTCAGCAAGGCGACACCGCTGAACACCAGAATATCGGAGCGTTGGCGAAGTGGCTTGGTGACCTGGCTGATGTCGTCACGCACCGTCATCTCATTTTGCAGGTCCGTCGTGAAGTGAATGTCCCGCAGGGCTTGCAGCGTGATGCGCAGCGTCGTGTCAGGTTGGATGTTGTCGCGATAGAACGCCAATGCATTCGCCGCCACCTGTTCCGGATCCGCTCCCGGCGCCAGCTTCACATAGTGGTACATGACGTCGGAACCCATGTTTTCCCACACCGCGGCGTAGTTCCACATGGCCGGCAGGTTCTCGTTGTTCACATAGATATTGGAGACCAGATGGCTGTTGCCCGGATTGTCTGCGATGACGGCAGCGACCTGAAAGGTATACTCGCCGTCGACCTCGAACGTCCGCCCCTGTGCAGCAGCAGTCCCAAACAATTGTATCGCCGCTGACTCGGTAATGACCGCACTACTCACGTCGGCGATTGCCACCGCCGGATCCCCAAGCAGCGATTCGTAATAGAAGAAACTGAAGAAGTCCTCGTCCACCTGACTAACGTTGAGATACTGGTCGTTTCCGTTCACTGTGATCAGGTGCTGGAGAATTCCCAGCCGGGTGAATGATTCGATCTCAGGCAGTGCCGTCGCCAACACCGGCGACAGTGGATTCATGAATGTCGCGAAATGCGAACCCCCACCAGTGATCCAGTTCAAGCGATGAATGCGCTCGGCATCGTGATGCATGGAGTCGAACGCGTTCTCAAAGCGCACAAACGAGAGAATCAGCATACTCACCGTGAGACCGATGGCGAGACTGAAGGCCGCCACGAAGGAGTACAGTTTGTGGTGCAGGATGTTTCTTATTGCCGTGCGTAAGTGGTGACTGAACATGATGACTCCATACCCCCTTAACTCGAATCTTTTATTCGTAGCGCAGTGCTTCGACAGGATTCGCACTTGCGGCGCGTGCAGCCTGAATCGAAATCGTCGCGATGGCCAGCGCTAATGCCAGGGCTCCGGCAAACAAAAAAACCAATGGGTTCAGCTCGATTCGATAGGCGAAGCCTTGCAACCAGCGGCTTACTCCGAACCAGGCAATCGGCCAGGCGATTAAATTGGCGATGATGACCGGCAAGGTAAACTGGCGCGATAGCAAAGCCAGAATGCTGCTTACGCTCGCTCCAAGAATCCTGCGAATCCCGATCTCCCGCGTTCTTTGCACCACACTAAATGCGGCCAGGCCAAGCAGCCCGAGATTGGCGATGAAGATCGCTAACAGAGAAAAGTATCCGACGATGGTGCTGAAGTTATCGACGTCTCGGTACAGCTCGGCAAATGAGTCCGCCGCGAAAAAGTAATCGAATGGCCTACTGGGATCCAGCTCCTGCCAGAGCAAATCCAATCGCGCCAGTATGTCTTCGATATCCGCATTGTCCTGAATGCGTACTGAGATGTACTGATTGTTACCGCTGTCTTGTGGTGCGAAGGCGTGAATGATGGCCCGCACATCGTTCTGTAGCGACTGATAGTGAAAGTCTTCAACTACTCCAACTACCGTCCAGCGATCGCTTACCCGTTTACCGATTGCAGTCTGCCACCCCATGTCACGCATGGCGGTCTCGTTGAGTATGATCGATTCGCGTTCACTCGCGAGCTCGCGGTTAAAGTCGCGGCCTTCGATGAACTGCATGCCGTAGGTTTCGAAGTAGTTGTCATCGGCACCGGCAATTAACATGCGGAGAGGTTCGGGTTCCTGCCAATCCTCTGGTGTCGCGAAGACATTGCTATTCTGATATGCGCCTGGCACAGACATCGATGCTGAGACCGTCTCTACACCGGGAATCTGCATTACCGAATTCTTGAAACTGTCGAGGCGACCAATGGCAATTTCCCTGTCCGAAAAATCGCCTAACGCGCTCGGTATGACGAGCACGTTTTCTGGATCGAAGTTCAGGTCGGCGTTCTTCATATAGCGCACCTGTTGCCAGATAACCGTGACGCCGATGATCAAAATTATCGCCATGCTGAACTGAAAAACGGAGAGTGAGTTGCGCACCCACACACCATGTCTGCTCGACTTGATCTTGCCACGCAGAGACTCCACTGTCCGAAAACTGGAGAGCACGACCGCTGGATAGGCGCCTGAAACAAAGCCGGCGCTCAAGCCCACCAACAACAGTAGTGCTAGCAGCAGTCCATCGCTTAGCAGATCGAGCTGTAACTCCAGACCGTAGAGTGCGTTGAATGCGGGCAGTAAAAATTCAGCGAGGTAGACACCCAGAAGCAGCGCCAAAAAGGAGACTGACATCGATTCACTGAGAAATTGCACAACCAATTGTGTTCGTTGTGCACCCAGCGCTTTGCGGACTCCGACCTCTCTCGCTCGCTCCAGGGAACGGGCTGTCGTCAGATTCATGAAGTTCACACAGGCTATGAGGATGATTGCAAGTGCGATTAACAGCAAAGCATAGGATGTCGCAGCGGTACCCTCCTGACGGTCGCGCAATGACGGCAGAGACCACAGCCTCAGACTCATGTTGTCCACACCATTCGGACCCTCTTCACCAAACAGCGACCTGACCATCTCCGGAAATTGCGCTTCCAGGTAGCTGGCCTGCTCAGCATTTTCCAACTGCAGGTAGGTGAAGAGAAAGGAGCTGCCCCAGCTCGAATTCGCCTCTGCGTCCGGCGGCACCGCGGCTTCGAAAGGTACGATCATGTCGGGCCGCAAAGTCGAGTTTCCCGGAATCTCTTCCAATACACCACTCACCAGGAAGTCCTGATCGAAATCCAGCGTCACCCGCTGCCCCATCGGGTCATCCGCACCGAAGAGGCGACTCGCCATTTCAGCAGACAGAATAATAGAATTCACGCCATCGAGAGCTGTTCTGGGATCGCCGTGAGCGAGTTGAAAACTGAACATGTCAAGGAATGCCGGGTCGGTAAAGGCAGGCTGCGCCTGAAACTTTTGCCCGTTTGCTTCGACCCAGTTGATAGTTTCGAAGTAACGTGCTCCGGCAGAAATTTCTGAATAGCGCGACTGCATTGCCCCTAGCAGCGGAATCCAGGTATCGCGCAACTCTACTACCCCTTGTGCAGTAGTGCGCTCTTTCACAACGAGATGAATACGCTCTGCATTGGCATGAAACTGGTCATAGCTCAGCTCGTTGCGGGCATAGAGAAGAATAACAATACTGGAAGCAATTGCGACCGCGAGGCCCAATGTGTTCACCAACACAAATGACTTGTGTTTCAACATATTTCTGAGCGCTGTTTTTATTCCAGTTGCTTGCATAACTTTATCCTTCACATGTCGAGCAATCGAATAGCCCTAATTGAATGACGGACATCATGCGCTTTGGTTCCATCAGTCAATTCAGATCACTCATATCGTAGCGATCTGATCGGATTCTGGTTTGCCGCCTTCAGTGCCAGCGTGCCCACTGCAGCCACTGCCAGCAGCATTGCTCCCGTACCTGCCGTTGCGAATATCCATGGTGCGAGCTCGATGCGGTAGGCGAATTGCTGTAGCCAGTCATTCATGGCAAACCAGGCTATTGGCCAGGCAATGAGATTGGCAATAACAACCAGTTTGCCGAAGTCCCTGGAGAGTAATGCGACGATACCCAGTGCGGTGCTACCCAATACTTTGCGAATCCCGATTTCGCGAGTTCGTTGTTCAGTGACGAAGGCGGCGAGCCCATAGAGTCCAATACCAGTGATGAACAGGGCTGCAACAGAAAACCAACTGAAAATGGTGCCCTGACGTTGTTCAGCGGCATAGATCTCGGCGAACTTGTCGTCGAGAAAGCGGCGCTGCACGGGACTACCGGGGAGAAACTGTCGCCAGACCTGGTCGGCGTGATCAAGCGCGTCACTCATATTGTTGCCACTGAAGCGCACGGCCATCTGATTGAGTTGCGCCACCACTCGTTGATAAAGAGGCAACGCAGCGCTCTGTGTCTGATACTCCTTGAGTCGAAAAAAGAGCGGCTGGACTTCTTCATGAAGAGACTCGAAATAGATGTTCTCGATCACGCCAACAATTGCTCCATTAACTCTGGCCTCGAAGTCTCTGGCAAGTAGCTGTTCTTCCAGTTGAGTGCCTACTGCAGTATTCAAGTCCAAACCCAGCGCCGCGACAGCAGCTTCATTCAAGATGAAATTACCTTGTGTTATGGGTTCTTGAGATGTTGGTTCGCGATACAGGTCGTTGCGATCACGCGAGAAGGCGCGGCCGCTGAGGAATCTAATGTCGAACGTTTCGAAGAAATCGTAACTTACATCGATCGCTGGCAGAAAGTACGCGCTGGCCGCACCTTCTGCACGCAAGCCGCTCGCGCTGGCAGTCAAATCACCAGGCATTAGATCGGAGCGCGTCACTTCCAGAATATCCGGATGACGCAGCAGCTCTTGCTTCATTGCTTCAAATTCCGTTCCCAGCCCTTCCGCACCACGCGCGCGAAACACTGCGATCTGATCTGTGGTAAAGCCAAGGTCAAGAGAGCGTGTGAAGCGAAGTTGAGAGATAACGACGATGGCAGCAATTATAAGAGCAATAGAGATTGAGAACTGCAGCACCACCAGCACTTGGCGGAAGAATGCGCCCTTCTTGCCTTTGGTGACCGTGCCTTTGAGCATGCTAATTGCGCTAAACGAAGACATCACCACAGCAGGATAGCTTCCGGCCAGCAAACCAACCCCTATGGCCATCAGCAACAGACCGAGCACGATGAGTGGATTGCCGAAGTAATCCAGACCAACCTGTAAATCGATTGTGGCATTGAATAATGGCAGCACGAGTTCGACCAGGCCGATAGCAACAACAATTGCCATACAGGCGACGGCTATCGATTCGCCCAGAAACTGTTGCACCAATTGCCGACGATGCGCTCCCAACGCTTTACGCATTCCTACTTCTTTCGCACGACGTACCGATCGCGCAGTGGACAGGTTCATGAAGTTAAAGCAGGCGAGAAGCAATACAAACGACGCCAGCGCGCTGAAGCTATACACGGTCGTCAAGCTACCGTTCGCGCGAATCTCATATTCGCGATTTGAACGGAGATGAATATCGGTCACCGGCATGATCTCCAGCGCCGTGTTGTCATTCGGGTCATCACTTGCATAGCGCTGCAAAAATTCTGGCATGGAATTGATCATCGCCGTCACATCGCTACCTTCACTCAACACCATATAGGTATGAAAGCTCTGGTTAGTCCAGCTATACGTATAGTCGCGGCCGAAGAAAGCTTCTGCAGTGGCCATTGAAATGATGGCATTTGCAGCAATATGTGTATTGTCATCCAGATCCTGCATGACGGCGGTAACAGTCATCGGAGTGGCATTCGCAACATAGAGCTGCCGTCCAACTGGATCGCTATCACCAAAATATTTCTGCGCCAACGTCTCATTGAGAATAATCTGCGCGGGCTGATCCAACTGCCAGGAACCTGCTAGCAGGGGCACATCGAACACATCGGGAAACGAAGCGTCTGCAAAAACCACAGCGGGCTCAGCATAGGCGATGTCTGTATCCGGAAGCGCAAGAACAATGTTATCGCCCGCAACAATGCGTACCGTTTCTTCAACTTGCGGATAGTCCTGCTTCAGTAGTACCGAAATGATTGAGCCACTCATGGCAATTTCGAGCCCAGCATAGCTCGCGTTCGGCAGGAAGCTGGTCATCACTTTGTAGGTGCGATCTGACTTCTCCCAATGCCGGTCATAATTCAGTTCGTGGCTTACGAACAGCAGAATGAGGACAACACAGGCCATGCTGATAGCGAAGCCGGCGATATTGATCATTGAGAACAGTTTGTTCTTGATGAGGTTTCTGAATGTCAGTTTGAGATAGTTTGCAATCATTACCTGGTAGTCCTGTCTGATTCTGTTGGAAGTCCTTCCCTACAAACGTGAACTCGAATCATGCGATTCCGTGCCCGCAATCACTGAGCAATTGTCATGCAAAACATCGTATGCCTTGGTGTTCGGCTGTGTATGTGACAAATAGCTGGTAAAAGCGCAGAGCATCAGAACACCAACGACAGGACTGCGAAGAAAATTCCTATTCATGGGCGATGCTCTCAACAGGATTACGCAAGGCGGCTCGGATGGACTGGACACTGACAGTCGCGAGCGACACAACGATGGCGAGTAAGGCGGAGAGCAGGAAAGCATCAAAGCCAATGGAAATGGTGTAGGCGAAACCCTGCAGCCACAGTGTCATCAAGTAGTAACCGAAGGGAAGCGCGATCACCACGGCTAATAGCACTGGTTTCATAAAATCAGCCGAGAGTAATTGCACGATCGCTGCGACACTTGCGCCCAATACCTTGCGAATGCCTACTTCCTTGTTGCGCTGTTCCGTGGCGTAGGACGACAGGCCAAACAACCCCATACAGGCGATAAAGATAGCTAGAGAGGCGGCGACAGAAAACAGCAGCGCTGTCGTCCGATCGTTGTCGTAAAACGTTTCAATTTGTGCTTCGAGAAAATTGTATTCGAACGGAGTCGCTGAGTCATGGCGCTGCATGACGGAACGAAGATACTCGACAGATTCTGCCAAACTTCCATTAGCCAGTCTCACACTAAAGTAGTCCATTTGAACTATGTCTCGCGCCTGCATACCTATTACTAGTGGGGATATTGCTTGATGAAGTGACTCATAATGAAAGTCAGAGACAACACCTGCAACTACGAGAGATTCATTAATCGGCGCCCCTTGAATAATTCCTTCCAATTCAATTTGCTGCCCAATTACCGAGTCAACATTCAATTGTGACGCCATAATCTCATTTATCAGAACGCTGTTGGCTGGAAGCAAATCTCCTATGTTGATTCCTTCAAGTAGTGAGATATTAAATGTTTCCAGAAATGAGTCATCCGTGGCGATGTAGTTCACGCTGAAGGACTGTTCCACATCACTTCCAGGTAAATTTGAAACCAGCGTTGTTATAGGTTTCCAGTCTCCCGGGAGACGCGAGCTGATACTAACTGCTCGCACGTTGGGATGTAGCAGGAATTCATTTCGTATCGACTGCGCATTCGAACGAATAGATTGGCTGTTGATATCAATAGCAATGATATTGCTCTCATCGAATCCCAACGACTTGCCCTGGATGAATCGCATTTGTTGCATTACAACCAATGTGCAGAACACGAGCACTACAGAGAACACGAACTGTGCCAACACAAGGCATTTACGCAGCAGGCTCGCGGAGCGACTGGCTTCGCGCTGATCAGCTAGTCCCTGAGTAATTCCCTGACGCGATAGCATAAACGCAGGATAGGCACCTGCGATGGTGCCAAGTAACACGACGCCGACAAGCGTGAAGAAACCAACACTGGGGCGCAGGAAGAAATCCATTGCCAGTGTTTTGCCACTGATGCTGTTCACCAGCGGGACCAGCATCTGCGAGAGAGACAGGGCAATCACGGTGGCGGCCAGCGTCAACAGAATAGCCTCGGCAAGAAACTGCAGCATCAGATTGCGAGGTTGTGCACCCAGCATTTTGCGCAGGCTGATTTCGTGAGCGCGGTTGGCAGATCGTGCCGTAGCGAGCGACGTGTAATTTATGCACGCGATGAACAACAAAAAGGCAGCGATCGCTTCCAACGTAAAAACCGTTTCGATATTTCCCGGATTGGGATTCCACTGCCCACCAATTGCACCGGAGTTCAGATGAATGTCTTCGAGAGGCAATAGTGACAAGCGATAACTGTCACTATCAGGAAGCGGTGTGCTCTCGCGCAGGAAGTCACTGAGCTGCGACTCGAGTTCGCTGATGTTGGTATCTGCCGCAACCTGATAGTAGGCGAAGAACGCGCTGATCTCCCAGTTGTTAGCCCAGTCGGGCATGAACATGCCCAGATAGGGAGGAAACGGGAACAGCACATTGAACTGCAGGTGCGAGTTGCTGGGTAGATCAGCGATGACAGCCGTCACGATATTCTGACCGCGACTACCAGTAAGCACTTTGCCGAGTGCCGGTTCGTCACCAAAATATTTCCGCGCTGTGCTTTCGGTCATTACTACTGCATTTGGATTACTCAGTGCAGTTACTGCGTCACCTTGAAGGAATTCAAAGTCCAGCAGCTCGAAGATTTCCGGATCGACTGCCAGCACTCCTTCGTAATAGCCATTGTTGTTGTAACTCAGATCGGCGCGACCAAGCTGTACACCCCGAAAGAAATTTTCCACTTCCGGAAACTGACTGCTGATCTGGGTTGCCAGAGGTGCGGGTAGCGCCGCTGACTGCACCGTACCCCGGCCAGGTAGCGTTCGTTCGGCTACGAGTTGATAGATTTGATCGGATTTCTGGTGATAGCGATCAAAACTCAGTTCATCGACTACGTACATCGCAATAAGCATTGTGGCAGTAAGCCCCAATGTCAGGCCCAACAGATTGACCAGCGTATACATCTTGTATTTGCCGAGGCTGCGCAGTGCGAACTTGAGTGTGTAGTTAACTGTGTAAAGCTGCATGGTGTGATGTTTCCCAACTCGTCTACTCAGCCCTGCCTTTCGCCCTGTTCCCATAGCGCTCTGGGTTCGAGCAAAAGAGGCAGTCTGTCCAGGTGAATTTGCAATGCCTGTGCCAGCCAACTTGCCATTACTTTACAAGCACTTAGCGTGGCGTTACAGGCACCCTGGAAGGCCAGCGTGCCAATGTGAAACAACAATTTGTTCCAAATCAGTACGCCCTGAGTTTCTGCCTCGCAAACGCAAACACCCCAGCCTCGCGATCACGAGACTGGGGTGTTGAGGAGTAAACCCTTCTTAGTCTTTCGCCAGACTCAATGGATTCGTGCTGCCTGCTCGCGTCCATTCGCCAGCAAGTGTGCCGCTATCCAGTGAACCGGAGAAAGAGGCCTGGATGCCACGCACCGCAAAATCGAGTGTACTGCCGTCGCTTTCGAAATTTGACAGCCCCAGTCCCTGAGCTCCCATGGCCGGGATCGAGAGCGAGCCGTGAAATACACCCTCTGATTCGGAGAACTCGAAAACGAGTTCGGTATTGTTGACCGTACCGCGCCAACTGCCCAAAAGTTGTTGCTGAATCGCAGCACTCAGATTGACGGCTGCAACATAGGGTCCGCGCACGAAGGTGACTTCGGTATTACTGCCCATCTGACTCCAGGTGCCGACGATCTGCTCACCGTTTAGCTCTCCTGTGAAATTCAGGCCCGCTGCGGTAACTGCGAATGACAGCGTATCTTCTTCCAATGTCAGTGTGCTGATTGGAATATCACTGGCGCCCTGATCGGGGCTGTCCATATAGGCGAAGAAATTGTCGCCTTCCTGTTCTATGCGAATCTGGACGCTAAGGCCCTGAACTTCTGTATGCCAGGGGCCTTGCAGCCGGTTGTAAGTCAGCGCAGGCATGTTTAGTCCCTGTTGCTGGAACTCGCCCCGGTTCAGCGTCAGCGGAATGTCTCTGCCCGCCTGACTGAAATTGCCTGTCATCGTCTCGCCGTCCACCGTGGTGACAATTTCCAGGCGCATGCGGTTGATCTCCAGTGTCAACTCGTCGCCCTCGACACTGAATGCGTCGACCGGAATATTCTGTGCCCCCTGATCCGGCGAAGAGAGTGACGCGCTGTACACGCCGGGTTCGCCTTCGCTGAAGTCGAGCACGATAGTCAGTTCCATCTCGGCATTCGGCATCGGTTTGATACTGCCAATCCATTGCCCCGCGATGAGACTAAAGCCGTCGGCAGTCATTACCGGCTCCTCATAAGGTGCCAGGTTCAAGGTAAAGTCCTGCCCTTGCTGCGACCAGGTTCCAGCAAATCCATCGCCGCTGTAGCTGCCCGAGTACTGCCCACTGACAGCCGCTATGGTCATCGCCAGATTGCCATCTGCAAAGCTCACACTGTCGACTGCCATATTGGTGATGCTCGGTTGATCAGGTGCATCCATGATTGCAGTGTAGCCTCCTGCTCCGTCTGCGCTGAGTGTAAACTCCACGTCGATCTCCGTGGTGCCGACGACCAGCACACCTTCCCAGACTCCGCTGATGTCCTGCTGTGCATGCAGCACTGTGGTAGTCAGCAACACCAGGCATCCTGCAGCAATACGCTTGAGTGTATTCATTGTGTCTCCTCATTCCTTCGGTGAGTCTTTGTTCGTGAATGCCTGCGTTATGAAAAGTTAATTTTTACTATTCATAACGCAGTGCCACGACCGGGTTCTGTCTGACAGTGCGATAGGACTGCAGGGCAACGGTGACGACCGCAACGACGACCGCCAACAAGGTCGCGATCAGAAATACGCCTGGATTGATCGCATCGCGGTAGGCGAAGGTATTGAGCCATTCGTTGACAACAACAAACGAAGCGATAGAGGCGACGACCGCGCCGATCAGTACGAGGATCACGATGCTGCGGGCAAGCAGCAGAATGATCTGGGATGTTGAAGCTCCCAGTACCTTGCGTACACCGATCTCCTTGGTACGACGCTGCGTTGTAAATGACGCCAGTCCGAACAGACCCAGGCAACTCACAAACACGCAGATGGCCGCGAAGATACCTACCAGGCGCAAGACGATTTGTTCGGCCGTATAGAGTTGATCCAGATCTTCATCGAGAAAGGTGTATTCGAAAGGATGATTGGGGTCGAAGCGCTGCATGATGTCGCGAATAAAACCCAGCGTCTGGCCGAGGCTCTGGCCGCTCACATTGATGATCAGGTTGTTGGTCGCCAGTGCGCGATTCTCCGCCGTGGCGTCAGTGAAATCCTGCGGCATCGCGACTACAGCCAGCGGGCCGACGTCCTGATAGAGCGACGCGTAGTGGAAATCCTCAACAACACCAATCACGCGACCATCGAGACCGGGTCCGCCTGGTGATTCGATTCGTTTGCCAATGGGTTGCTGCCAGCCCATCTGTTGTACGAGCGTCTGATTGACGACCATGGAGACCCCGACATCGGTCAGAAACTTCTGTGAGAAGTCTCTGCCCTCGACCATCGGTATACCCATTGTCGACATGAAGTCTTCGCCAACATTCATAATATTCATCGACTGCAGTTCCATCGTGCCGATTTCAGACTCCACGTTCACCGCACCGAGACCAACCTGCCCGCCAGGAATATTCATCGCGGTCGTTGTAGCCATGATGTTGGGATTGCTGGCCAACTCATTGCGCAGTGCGGGCAAGGTCTCGATGAGATCGGCTCCGCGCAGCGGCACAATCAGTTTGTTTTCCTTGTCGAAGCCCAGCCCTAGACTGGAGACATAACGCATCTGATTCGCCATCAACAGAGTGCTGGCGATAATGCCTATCGAGATAGTGAATTGCGCAAACACCAGAACCTGGCGCAAGCGACCGCTGCCGGTCGCCTGTGACTCACCGGACAGGGCAACCACCGGGGCGACTGAGGACAGGTAGAACGCCGGATACAAACCTGAAAGCACGCCGACCAACAGGCTTAGCCCGAACAATGGCCCGAGAATTGAAAAGGACAGTAGTTCGACGCTGTAGATTTCATTGCCGAAGAGATCGCCCAACAATTCGTTGCTGAGCAGGAAGTAGGACACGCCCAGGGCGATAAGCATCGCGAGCAGCACGAAGAACAGCGACTCACCCAGAAACTGAACAATTAGCTGGCCGCGCTCGGCACCCAAAACCTTGCGCATGCCAACTTCACGAGCACGTTGCATGGATCTCGCGGTAGCAAGATTTACATAATTGATACAGGCAATAGCGAGGATAAACAGCGCGACGCCAGCGAAACTGTAGATGTAAAAAATGTTGCCCGTCGGTTCATCGAATTCGAAGTTGGAAGTGAGATGCACGTCGGCGAGATTCTGCGCCCAAAAACGTGCCGAAAAGTCGGTCATCCCGAAGCCCCGCGCCATGGTCTCGACACGCTCACTGGTGAAGCGGTCAAATAGTGGCTCGAAGTCCGACGCATCGAAGCCCTCGCGCACCTTCACATAGGTGTAGTTGCCGATATTGCCCAGCATACGCATTAGCTGCGCTTCGTTGTCGGGCAGGTCGCCGACGCGGTTCATGGAAATCAGCACGTCGTATTTCATGTGCGTGGTCTCCGGCAGGTCGGCGAACACGAGCGTCACCTGATAGTCGGCAGTGTCGGTTGAAACGACTTCGCCAACCGGATTGGCATCGCCAAAATAGGTCTGCGCGAAGGTCTCACTCACTGCCACCGAGAGCCCATCATCCAGCGCGCCATCGGGATCGCCGTAGAGAATATCGTGACTGAAGAAGCTGAAGGTGTTGACGCTGGCCAGATACACATCGTCCCAGTAGTAGGTATCGAGGTCGTGGCGAAACACAGTTCCCGATTGATTGCCCCCGGGGCGCTGAAAGCGAACGTAGTCCTCGATGACGTCCGGGTTGTCCATGCGCAGCAACTCGCCCAGCGATGCGGAGCTCATGGCGGCTTCGTTGGAAACGCCGTTGAATGTGTAGTCGTTGACGATGCGATAGATGCGCTCGTGATCGTCGTAGTGCCTGTCATAACTCAGTTCGCTGAGAATATAGAGGCTGAGAACGAGGCAGCAACCGAGGCCCAGAGTCAGGCCGAAGACATTGATGAGTGCGTACAGCTTGTGGCGGTACAGATTGCGCAGAGTAATCTTGAGATAATTCTTGAACATCCGCTCTCCTCGGATGGGGTTCCTTTTTATTTTCTGCGCTGGACAGAATTGTCATAACGCAGAAAGCTCGCGGCCTGGCACGATGCCGACTGGTATGCTCTTCCTGGCATATTGTTGAGATGACTGACTACTGTCTGGTTCGTAGCGAAGTCCACAACTTAGACGGCCAGTGTCAGCAAATGGGTACAGGCAACGAAAATCGAACGGGCGTTCAGCGCGCCTTCCCCGGACTCGAACTCAGGCCTTTACCTTGCATTCACAGGTAAAGACGCCTGAGCCCGGAAAAAGTTTCACTAATTTCGTGGCGAATTGGAAGGTTTTATGCAAAAGAATCGAAAAGAAGCTGCATTCGCATCAGCGGCGTTCCAGAATCGCCGCATCGACTAGCGTCTTGAAGTTCTCGCGGAAGCCGCCGCCGCTGGAAGGCGATACCTGCGACATGATGACCATCACCATGTTCTCCTGCGGATCGATGAAGAAGCGAGTGGCTGCAGAACCATCCCACCAGATCGTGCCAGCGGAAACCGGATAGCTGTAAGTCGCCGGATCGAGCACGACATTAAATCCACCCAGGGTCCATCCCGAACCGAGCCAATAACCACTGTTACCAATCGGCATGGCGCTTTCGGGGACGGCATTGTGATACATCAAGTCCGCCGTCTCCTCACTCATGACGCGGTTGCCGAACAACTCACCTTTATTCAACACCATCTGTGAGAAATGCATGAAGTCCATTGTCGATGACAGCAGACCCACACCACCCTCGATCAGACGCGGCCGCTCTGTCCACGGCGTACTTTCGATCTGATAGGGCTGTAGTTGGCCGTTGTTTGGGCGATAGAGCTGTGCCAGACGAGAGGCGTTAGCGCCATCTGCCCAGAACATGGTGCTGTCCATCGCCAGCGGCGCGAACAGTTCCTGTTCCAGATACTCCTCGAACGGCATGCCAGACCAGACCTCGACGAGTTTGCCGAGAATCGTTGCGTGGATGCCATATCGAAACTGTGTGCCAGGATCCTGAAATAACGGGACGGTCGCCGCGTTGCTAACCATCTGATCCAGACTGATGTTGCGATCACGCACATTGTGCTCGCGATACAGCCGTGACGAGCGACTGCCCAACCCCGAAGTGTGGACCAGTAACTGGGCAACGGTAATATCGCCATTGCGCTCCCGCGTCGCCCACCCGTCGCTGCCGTCATCGTTGGCATCGACCAGTACTTGTTGATTCTCGAACTCCGGCAAATACAGCTTGATGGGATCGTCCAGTTGGAACTTGCCTTGTTCGTAGAGTTGCAATACCGCCGCGCTGGTGACCTCGCGGGTCATGGAATAGATACGGAACAACGCATTCTCTGGCATCGGCCGAGCCTGTTCGATATCGATAAGGCCGAGGGCTTCGAAGTAGACGATCTTGCCGTCGCGCGCCACAGCAGCAACCACGCCGGGAATGTCACCGTCATCGATATGCTGCTGTAGACGTTCGGTGACGCGCTCCAACGCAGCGCCGGACATCCCGACACTGGAAGGTGTCGCGACGCCCATGGTCTGACCCATTGCCGGCACTGACAACAGGCCGAGGACAAGCCCTGCCAACACAGTTCGTGAGAATGGTTTCAATACCTGCATAGTCCTACCCTCTGTTGGCGACATGGTGTTTCCTCTTTGCTTCTGTTTGTTGTCACACCTTGCGTGCTTCTTTTATTGGTTGGCAGCGAGTGTGTCGTTTATCCAGCGATCGACATGTGCATGCAGCATCGGCATGGGCAGGCCACCGGCACCGAGCACGGTGTCGTGGAATCCGCGAATGTCGAACGCATCACCCATGCGCTGCTCGGCACGGGCGCGTGCCTCCTGAATATTCATCATGCCGATCTTGTAGGCAGTAGCCTGTCCGGGGGTGGCGAAATAGCGCTGCACTTCGGAGCGCACGGCTGACTCAGGGATCGGTGAGTTCTGCAGGAAATAATCCACAGCCTGGTCTTCGCTCCACTGCATGGCGTGGATGCCGGTATCGACTACGAGGCGAATCGCGCGCCACATTTCTCCGGCCAGACGACCGAAGTCGGAATAGGGATCCTGGAATCCACCCATCTCTTTGGCCAGCCATTCTGAATAGAGTCCCCAGCCTTCCACATAAGCAGTGGTCCAGTACTGGGTACGGAAGCGCGGGATATCAGTGAGTTCCTGTTGAATGGAGATCTGCATGTGATGACCGGGATTGCCCTCGTGGTAGGCAATGTCCTCGATCTGCCATTTCGCCAGCGACGACATGTCGGACATGTGCGAGTAAAACACGCCCGGACGTGAGCCGTCGGGCGACCCGGGGAAATAGTGCTGTGCGGCACCGTCCTGTTCGCGGAAGGGCTCTACCCGGCGCACTACCAGCGGCGCCTTGGGCAGCCGACCAAAGAATTCAGGCAGACGCTCATTGATCGCATCGAGATACTGATTGTTGATATCGAGATACGCCTGGCGGTCCTCATCGGTGTTGGCGTAGTAGAACTGCTCATCCTCGCGTACGAAGACGAAAAACTCCTGTAACGTGCCAGCAAAACCGGTCTGCTGTTTCACGGCTTCCATCTCAGCCAGCAGGCGTGCGACTTCCTCGAGCCCCGTGTTGTGAATTTCCTCGGCGCTCAGTTCGAGTGTCGTCATCTGCGCCAGTCGGTAGTTGTAATAGTCTTCTCCGTTAGGAAGCGCCCAGACACCCTGCGATTCCTCAGTGGCAAACTGTCGGTCCGCCTCCAGCCAACTGCGAATCTCCTCATAGGCGGCGAGTACCTCACCAGCGAGTACTTCGCGTGCTTCGTTGAGGTAGATCTGTGCCTGGTCTTCAGAGAGTGTTCCGGCTTCAACGAGTGACTCTGCTTTGGTCTGGAAATCAGTCCAGAGTGGGGAGTTCGGTGTCTCATCATCGGTGTTGAATGGGACACCTGACGTAACCCTCTCAATCTCGGCCAGCGCGAAGTCATAGCCAAAAGCCGGCTGACGCACGCCCTGCTCTGCAGATTGCTCCGCTATGTCCAGCAGTTGGTCGAACACGCGATCCAGTTCACGCAGACGCGAGATGTAATCCGCCAGATCCTGTTCTGTGCTAACCGCGTGGTAGGTAATCAGAAACGTTGGCATCTGCGCATGGGGTCCGCCGCGACCAAAGAGATAGCCATGCAGGCGCCACCGCACATTGGCCTGAGCCTGACCGAGTGTGAAGGCCCACATATCATAGGAAATCTTGCCGTCGTCGGTCAGGTTGGCGTAGTCGAATTCGGCTTCCATGGTCGCGACACTGGACGCCAGCCAGGCGAGTTCTTCATCTGCGGCTGCGATCGAGAACTGATCGAGTTTGTCATAGTCGATCTTCTCGCCGAGTTGCGTGCGAGTCATCGGGCTGAAGCCGAGCTGGATTTCATATTGCTCATCGAGCCAGGCGGTGAGACGTGCTGTCTCCGCCTCGGGTGATTCGTTTGCAGGCGCAGCAGCCTGTTCGGCAACTGCTTCAGCAACACTTGGTGCCGGACTGTTTGCCTCGGCTGGTGTCTCCGGGTCAGAGCCCGAGTCGCACGCCGCCAGAGCAACGGCGCTGAAGACGGCAAGAATTAACAAAGCACGCATTGGATGTTCCCCACACTAGAGCTGATCGAAATGTCCTGACGCTATCGCGTTTCCCGGGCCGAGTCCAGATACGGCGCAGCCTTCAGGGGTTAGCTGGGCAGCACACCGGCCAGTGCGTCACCCCAGAGATAGGACACATCACCCAGCGCTACGAAATGGGGATTGAGCAGGTCTGCTTTTTGGTTGTAAGAGAGTGGGTGAAAGAGCGTGTCGATGATCTCGCCACCAGCCGCAGCGAGCACTGCATGCGCCGCCGCGGTATCCCACTCGCTGGTCGGTGCCAGGCGCGGATAGATGTCGGCCTTGCCTTCGGCCAGCAAGCAGATTTTCAGAGAGCTGCCCATATTGACTACTTCGATCTCGCCGAAGCGTGCCTCGAGCTGCGAGATGAGTGCCTCCAGCAGCTCACCGCGATGTCGCCGGCTGGCCACTATGCGTAATTTCTCTGCGGAATCCTTGATTGGCGCAATTGCGATCGCTTCGGCGCTGTTGTCCGGCTGCAGCTTCCAGGCGCCAGCGCCGCGCTTGCCGACATAGCTGATGCCACTGACCGGGACATGGACTACACCGGTTTGCGCGACACCATTTTCTATCAGCGCGATATTCACGGTGAATTCGCCATTGCGACCAACGAATTCCTTCGTGCCGTCCAACGGATCAACGAGCCAGTAGCGACGCCAGGACATTCGCTCCTCAGTGCTTATGTTGTCCGACTCTTCTGACAAAATCGGCAACTCAGGATACTGTTCTGTAAGCCGCGCTACGATGAGTTGGTGTGCTCTGCGATCTGCGTCGGTCAGCGGCGAGCTGTCATCCTTGAGCGTGACGTCGGGCTGGGTTGTGCTGTTATAGACATCGAGAATCTCGGCACCCGCTGCCACTGCGATCTCATTCAAGGTCAGTAATTCTTTTTCTGTGCTCATGCCATGTCCTGAGTGATTTCAATTCCAGCTCAGCTTGAGTAAGCTATCTTCTTCGTACCATCTTCTCTGTACTGCAGTGTCAGTTTTGCCAACTGAATCGCGCAGTGTGCACGAGCAAGTTCAAGAATCCAAGCCTGCAAGTTGTATCGCAAGCTATTGAGAGTAAGTACTCACCATGATCCCCTGGAATGACATCGATACCATCATGTTCGACATGGATGGCACGCTGCTCGATCTGCATTTCGACAACTACTTCTGGCTGACTTTTGTGCCGCAAATGTACAGCCAGACTCATGGCATCGACGAGCAGGCGGCCTATGATCTGGTGATGACAAAAAATCAGGCCGTGCGCGGCCAGCTGGAGTGGTACTGCCTCGATTACTGGGAAGAAGAGCTGAAGCTCGACATCAAGGGACTCAAAGCGGAGATCAGACACAAGATCTGTATTCGCCCCAATGTCGAAACACTATTGCAGGAATTGCAGCTGCACGAAAAACGCGTGTTGCTGATTACCAATGCTCACCCGGCCAGCCTCGCGATCAAGATGGAACAAACCGGCATCAGCAATTATTTTCACGAACGTATCAGTTCTCACAATCTGAAGCTCGCCAAGGAACATCACGGATTCTGGGAAACACTCAGGACGCTGGAGCCCTATGATCCGGAGCGCACGATTTTGTTCGATGATTCGCTACCCGTTTTACGTCAGGCTCAGCGGGAAGGCATTCGTCACCTGTACGCCATCAGCCAGCCGGACAGCCAGCGGCCTGCCCTGGCGGCGGAAGAATTTCCCCAGATCGAAGACTTCGTGCAGATACTGCCCTCGATCCTGATCAGCAAGTAGCAAGCTGCCATGAGCAACGACGACAAAGACAATTCTCTCAACCGGGTGCGGATAGACAAGTGGCTGTGGGCTGCGCGCTTCTATAAGACCCGTGCCATTGCCAAGCAGGCGATTGAGGGGGGCAAGGTGCAATGTCAGGGCAGTCGCATCAAGCCGAGCAAGGAGATCGAAGTCGGTATGGAGATCACACTGCGGCAGGGCTTCGATGAGAAAACCGTCATCGTTGCGGCGCTTTCCGAACAGCGCCGTGGCGCGCCCGAAGCACAAAAGCTGTACCAGGAAACCGAAGCGAGTATCAGTCAGCGCGAAGAAGAAGCGCTGGCTCGCAAGTCCCAACCCAAACACTGGCCAAGCCCGGGCCGACCGACCAAGAAACAGCGCCGTCAGATTCACAAGTTCAAGTCCGGAGAGTGATGCTCCCGCAGGGGCGAAACGCAGGAAATACGCCGCCAACGGACGCGTTTTTCTGTTCGCAAGGCACATGTGAATTTGCAATAATGCCAGCCCTTGCTAATGTCCTGTCCCGCGTAATCGGCGCACTTCGCCCTTCAGGGACTCATCAGGAGTGACTTTGACCAAGCAATTCAGTGATTCCCTGCAACGTTACGGCATTCCGGAATTTCAGCAGGGCTGGGGCGCGATCCACCGCGGCATAGAGAAAGAAAGCCTGCGCGTTTCGCCAGAAGGTCACATCTCGACTCTGTCTCATCCCGAGGCGCTGGGTTCGGCCCTGACCAACCCGATTATCACTACCGATTTCTCTGAGGCATTGCTGGAGTTCATCACTCCTGTTTATACCGACATCGAGAGCTGCCTCGGCGAGTTGGAGGCGATTCACCGTTTTACCATGCAGCACCTCGAGAATGATGAGCTGCTCTGGGTCGCGAGTATGCCTTGCCCGATCGATAGCGGCGCGGCGATTCCGATTGCCCGCTACGGTTCCTCAAACATTGGACGCATGAAGACCCTCTATCGCAAGGGCCTCACACTGCGCTATGGCAGCCGGATGCAGGTCATTGCCGGACTCCACTACAACTTCTCGATGCCAGATGCATTCTGGCCAGCTTTTCAGAAGATCAAGGGCGATACGGGTTCCCTGCAGGAGTTTCGCACCAACAGCTATCTGCATCTGATTCGCAATTTTCATCGCAACTCCTGGCTGCTGCTGTATTTGTTTGGCGCCTCGCCCGCCGCCTGTAAGTGTTTCGCTGAGGGTCGTCAGCACAATCTCGTGGAATACGATGAGTGCAGCCTCTACCTGCCGGATGCAACCTGTCTGCGCATGGGCAATCTGGGCTATCGCAGCGACGCCCAGAATTCACTCTTCGTGTGTTACAACGAACTCGACACCTACATACAGTGCCTGCATGACGCCATGCACAAGCCCTATGCGCCGTATGAGAAGTTAGGATTGCAAGGCGAAGACGGCTACCAGCAGATCAACACCAATCTGCTGCAACTGGAGAATGAGTTCTACAGCACCATCCGCCCGAAACCGAATCTCAGCAAGGGGCAACGCCCACTCGATGCACTGCGCTCGACGGGCATCGAATACATCGAGGTGCGCACACTCGATTTGAATCCCTATTTACCGTTGGGTATCGATGCCGAGCAGATCCGTTTTCTCGATACTTTCCTGCTGCATTGCTTGCTGGCCGAGAGTCCGGTCTGCGACCGTCAGGAATTTTTTGAAGTGAGCAGCAATATCGCCCAGGTCGTAGAACATGGCCGGTCGGCGGATGTGCAACTCAAACGCGGTGGTGAAAAAGTTGCCATGCGCGACTGGGCTGGCAATCTGCTTGCTGACCTGCAACACAGCGCCGCCATACTCGATTCGATAGAAAGCAGTGATGCGCATCAGGACGCGTTGAGCAGTCAGGTCGCAAAATTACTCGATCCGTCACTCACTCCTTCCGGCCGATTGCTCGCAGACATGGACGCCAACAAGAAATCGTTCTTCGCATTGGCAATGGAATTGTCGAAGCAACACCGCGTTGCGCTGACCGACCGCGGCCAGGGCAACCTCGATGCGGCAACTGAGGAACGTTTCGTGCAGGCGAGCTCAGAGTCGCTGCGCAAACAAAAAGAAATCGAGGCCGCGGATAAAGTCAGCTTCGATGAGTTCCTGCGTAACTGGAACAAGGCCTGAGGCACACATCCCGCCGCCGCGTAGTCTAGCCGCCGCGACGCCAGCGAAAAAACCGTTCCATCAGCGGAAAATACTTTTCCGGAAGCCGCGCACTCCGCCAGGCATTGGCGCTGAACTTGTTGGCCTCCGAAAGCGTCGGGTAGATGTGTGTAACGGCACTGATTTTTTTCAGCCCCATATTATGGGTCATCGCAAACACGAACTCGCCTATCAATTCCCCGGCGTGATAGCCAACAATCGTCACCCCTAGAATCTTGTCCTTGCCCGGCACTGTCAGCACTTTCACGAATCCATGCGCCTCGCCATCGGCCAGAGAACGATCGTGATGGTCGAGCTCATAGCGAGTTAACTCATAGTCGATGCCCTGCTCTTTGGCTTCGGTTTCGCTGAGGCCTACGCGTGCCACTTCCGGGTCGGTGAATGTAGCCCAGGGCACAACGCGGTAATTGGCACGCAATCGCCATAGTCCGCCCAGCAAGGCATTGGCCGCGGCGAAGAAAGCCTGAAACGACGCCATGTGTGTGAATTGATACGGTCCCGCGACATCGCCGCAAGCGTAGATATTCGGGATCGATGTCTGCAGCGCCGCATTGGTCGCTAAGGTCCCGTTGTCATTCAATTGTATAGGCAGGTTTTCCAGACCAATGCCCTCCACGTTCGCTTTGCGCCCGATCGCCAACAGCACCTGATCGAACGCTACAGTCACTTCCTCTGACTGTTGCCCCTCCGCGGCCAGCGAAGCCGTCATCGTTTTCTCGCCGTCTACTATCGCGAACCGCTCGAGCTTGTGACCCACCAGCAAGCGAATACCCTGCTGGCGAAATTTGTTCATGACCAACTCAGAGACTTCCGGGTCTTCGCGCGGCATGATGCGCTCCGCCATGTCGACCTGAGTTACTTCGGCGCCGAGGTTATGGAATGCCTGGGCCAGTTCACAACCAATCGGACCGCCGCCTACGACCAGCAGTCGCCGTGGCAGCTCTTCCATATCCCATACGGTATCGGAAGTGAGATAGCCAACCTCGTCCAAACCAGGAATGGGTGGCACCAATGGACGCGCACCAGTGGCCAGCACGATTGAACGGGTAGTGATGCTGCGTTCGCCAATCTTCACCTCATAGGGCGAAACGATGGTCGCTTCGCCCTGCTCGCAGTCGACTCCCAGCGAAGTAAAACGCTCAACCGAATCGTGAGGCTCGATGGTCTTGATAACCGAACGCACACGGGCCATGACGGCAGCGAAATTCACTTCACCCTGCACGTTCTGTAGGCCGTAATCTTCCGCTCGCCGCAGATAGGACATGATGCGCCCGCTGCGGATTAGCGTCTTGCTTGGCACGCAGCCGGTATTGAGACAATCGCCACCCATCTTGTGCTTTTCTACCAGCGTCACCCTGGCTTTTGCGCCGGCGATGATTAACGCCGTTACCAGACCGGCCGAACCGGCGCCGATCACCACCGCGTTGGTGTCGAATGTCGCAGGCTTCTTGAACTGCCGCAGGACTTTGTTCGCCTGCAAGGTGTTCACAATAAATTTGGCGAGTAGTGGAAACAAACCCAGCAGCGAGAACGAAATCAGCACCGGCGCGCTGACCAGACCGGACAGCGAATCAATCTGGGCTAACTCCGAGCCTGCGTTTACATACACCGCTGTGCCGAGCAGCATGCCGAGTTGTGACACCCAGTAAAAAGACCAGGCGCGAATCGGCGTTAGCCCCATCAGCAGATTGATGATGTAGAAGGGGAATAGCGGAACCATGCGCAGGCTGAACAGATAGAAAGCCCCATCCTTCTCAATGCCGCGATTAATAGGTGCCAGGTATTTTCCAAAGCGCTGTTGTACCCAGTCCCGCAACAACAGACGCGACACAAGAAAGGCCAGAGTGGCGCCGATGCTGCTGGCGAAGGAAACCAGCAGCGTTCCCCAGAAGACGCCAAAGATGGCGCCGCCGAGCAGGGTGATGATCAGGGCAACCGGTATCGATAATGCGGCCACGGCAACATAGGCGAGAAAATAGCCCAATGCACTCAGCGCGAAGTTTTCATCGCGGAACGATTCCAGTTCACCGAGTCGCGCCTGCACTGATTCGAGCGTGAGAAAGCGGCCGAGATCGAAGATAAAATAGCTACCGATGACGGCGGCGATGATGACTAGAATCAGAATACGTTTACTGCTCAAGACTGTCTCCGTGTGCTTCCTGCTTTTGCGCCGGTGCAGCGTGATCGCTGACCAGTACTCTTTTGCTAACTATTATTGCTGACTTACAAAGTCTCTACGTCACTCGATGCGGGATCGGATCGCATTGTCGCGCGCCCTGTTGGAATAGGCAGTTCTGGCACGATGTGCTATAAACCTTTTGCTGCCGGGTCCGGCAGCGGCCTGGCACGGCGACTATAACCCTACGTCATTGAAAATACACCCGTGGTCCGCTCAGTGCGCAATGACGTCGCGCAGCGATTCGCACTACGACGCAGCAATTACGCACAAATGCGGCAACCGACACACAGCAATAGAGAATTCCAGTGAGCAAATCCCTCATCAATCGACCCTTCCCCGCCACCCGAATGCGCCGCATGCGCCGCGACGATTTCAGCCGCCGCCTGATGCGGGAGACGCGATTGACGACAGATGACCTGATCTTTCCGGTTTTTATTGTCGAAGGCTCAAATCAGCTGCAGCCGATCCCTTCCATGCCGGGCATGAACCGGCTCAGTATCGACAATCTGCTAAAGGAAGCCGAACAGTTGCTGGAGCTGACCATACCAGCTATCGCACTATTCCCCGCGCCAGATGCCAGCGCCAAGAGCCTCGACGGGGCCGAGGCCTTTAATCCGGATGGCCTCGTGCAGCGAGCCGTGCGGGAACTGAAAGCGCGCTTCCCGGAACTGGGGGTAATCACCGATGTCGCGCTGGACCCGTATACCACCCACGGACAGGACGGCATTATTGATGAGACTGGCTATGTGCTGAACGAAGAAACCGTCGCCGTGCTGAGCAAGCAGGCCCTGTCCCATGCCCAGGCGGGCGCCGATATCGTCGCGCCTTCAGACATGATGGACGGCCGAGTCGCCGCCATTCGTGCACTGCTTGAGGAAAATGGCCAGATCTACACCAAAATTCTGGCCTACTCCGCGAAATATGCCTCCGCCTACTACGGTCCTTTCAGGGACGCCGTCGGTTCCAGCGGAAATCTCGGCGCTGGTAACAAGTACAACTACCAGATGGATGTCGCGAACAGCGATGAGGCACTGCAGGAAGTGGCTCTCGATCTGGCCGAGGGCGCCGATATGGTGATGGTGAAGCCGGGGATGCCCTATCTGGATATTGTCTACCGCGTGAAGCAGGAGTTCGGAGTCCCGACTTTTGTGTACCAGGTCAGTGGCGAATACGCCATGCACATGGCCGCGGCAGCCAACGGCTGGCTCTCCGAAACCGACGTCGCCATGGAATCCCTGGTCGCGATCAAGCGCGCCGGCGCAGATGCCATCCTGACTTATTTCGCCAAATTAGCCGCTCAGCAGTTGCGCGCACAGTGAGTGAGTTGCAGCGATTGGCCAGGACAGGCAAAGCGCTTGAATACCAGAAAATTGCCCTTATTATTACACCCAAGCAAGTTTAATACGCCGCAATGACCCATTCCTGGCGCACTATTCCCACTTTATTGAATCCATTTTGGAAGGAAGAAGACGCATGAGCGATAACATCGTGCACACCTCTGATAGCAGTTTTGAGCAAGACGTTCTGCAGGCCGACGGCCCTGTATTGGTAGATTTCTGGGCCGAATGGTGTGGCCCCTGCAAGATGATTGCCCCGGTACTGGAAGAACTCGCCACTGAATACGAAGGCAAATTGAAAGTGTGCAAAATGGATGTAGACGCCAACACCGAAACCGCACCCAAATATGGCATTCGCGGTATTCCGACACTGATCGTCTTCAATAATGGCGATGTCGCAGGCACCAAAGTTGGCGCACTTTCCAAATCCCAACTGTCAGCATTTATTGACAGCGTAATCTAATTTGCGTTTAATGTGGTGTCTCGCATCCTGCGAGATGCCACAGGACGTGGCTCGGCGAGCGTAACGAAGCAAGTGTAGTCGTTAATCGCAAGCAAGAAAGCCCAGCGTTTCGCCATTTCGCAAGCTTCCAGTTTTTTACCAAAATCCTGTCAAGCTGCAAGAATTCCATCTGAAGATTTCCGAACTCCCTGCCTTTTGTTATTTCAGATTACTCCAGGTACAGGTTCGGTCAATCCGCAAGATGCGACGTATTCTTTCTTAAAGATAGGAAAGAACAAGTCGTTAAACAGACTCAATGTCGGATCGCACGCGCGCCGACCACTAAAAGCCAGATTGACGATTGTTCAGCGCTATTGATTTGCTGGACAGGAATGAGAGGCAGGACTATAGTTTAAAAAAGCGTAAGTTCAGGTCGTAATACAATAACAGCAGCCAATCACTACGCGCACCAATCCTGCTTGTAACACAACACATTGAAAGCCTGTCGAGTCAGACAGCAACCGAATCCTTAAGCACATAAATAATCAAAGCAGAATCTCGCTCAACTTCATTCTCCCTTATTTGTTCAACGGGCAGAGGGCTCGTCACAGGGGAATTGAATTCGTGACATTCACACGGAAAACAGACAATAAGAATTCTGATTGATTTACGTACTTATCTAACGATTTTTCTAACTACTCTTTTACCTAACCAACCTCTAACCCAAATCACATTCATAAAAACAGCAATGACACTTTGAAGTGGATGCCGAGTTTGTTCGAGGCTGTCCGTTAGATCAAAGGACAGTCACAAACTCTCTCACTGGAAGAACCATCATGAATCTCACCGAACTGAAACAAAAGCCTATCGCCGAACTTCTTGAAACGGCGCACGAGATGGGCCTCGAGAATGTCTCTCGTTCTCGCAAGCAAGACATCATCTTTGTCATCCTTAAGAAACACGCCAAGAACGGCGAAGACATCTACGGCGATGGCGTACTGGAAATTCTGCAGGACGGCTTCGGCTTTCTGCGCTCGGCCGACTCTTCTTACCTGGCCGGTCCGGATGATATCTATGTTTCTCCGAGTCAGATTCGACGCTTTAATCTGCGTACTGGTGATACGGTGGCTGGCAAGATTCGCCCACCGAAGGATGGCGAACGCTATTTCGCACTCTTGAAGATCAGTGAGATCAACTTCAGCAAGCCCGACAATTCCAAGAACAAAATCCTGTTTGAAAACCTGACGCCGCTGTTCCCACAAGAACGACTCGCGTTGGAAGTGGGTAACGGCTCAACCGAAGACCTGAGTGCCCGAGTGATCGACCTCACGGCACCAATCGGTAAAGGCCAGCGCGGACTGATCGTCTCGCCACCTAAAGCCGGTAAAACCCTCATCCTCCAGAACATCGCCCAATCCATTACCCGTAACAATCCCGAATGTCGACTTATCGTTCTACTCATCGACGAACGTCCGGAAGAAGTAACAGAAATGCAGCGCTCGGTGCGCGGCGAAGTGGTTGCGAGTACCTTCGACGAACCGCCTTCACGCCACGTACAAGTTGCCGAGATGGTGATCGAGAAAGCCAAGCGTCTGGTTGAGCACAAGGAAGACGTCGTCATCCTGCTCGATTCCATCACGCGTCTGGCGCGTGCCTACAACACGATCATTCCTTCCTCGGGCAAGGTATTGACCGGTGGTGTGGATGCACACGCACTGGAGCGTCCGAAGCGTTTCTTCGGTGCTGCGCGTAATCTGGAAGAAGGCGGCAGCCTGACGATCATTGCCACTGCGCTGATCGAAACCGGTTCGAAGATGGACGAAGTGATTTACGAAGAATTCAAGGGCACGGGTAATATGGAACTGCATCTCGACCGCAAGGTGGCGGAGAAGCGTGTCTACCCTGCTATCAATGTACGCCGTTCCGGTACCCGCCGCGAAGACTTGCTCACTACCGAGGAAGAATTGCAGCGCATGTGGATTCTGCGCAAGCTGCTGGCCTCGATGGAAGACGTGCAAGCGACCGAGTTTATTCTCGATAAGTTAAAAGACACCAAGACCAACGACGAGTTCTTCAACTCGATGAAGCGCAAGTAGTCCGGCGTAACGCTTAAGAGTTTGCCACTATGTCGTTTACGGATCTGCGCGACTTCATCGATTTACTCGAGAAAGAAGGTGAACTCAAACGCATCAGCACACCGGTAGACCCCTATCTGGAAGTCACCGAGATCGCCGATCGTACCTTGCGTATGGGCGGTCCGGCTCTGCTGTTTGAGAATCCCAAAGGATCCAGCATTCCTCTGCTTGCCAACCTGTTTGGTAATACGCGGCGCATCGCTCTGGCCATGGGTCAGGAAGATGTCGAAGGCCTGCGCGACGTGGGCAAGCTGCTCGCATTCCTCAAGGAGCCGACTCCGCCGAAAGGCTGGAAAGATCTCTGGGAAAATCTCCCGACCTTCAAGAACGTGTTAAACCTGGCGCCTAATGTAAAGCGCAGCGCGCCTTGCCAGGACACCGTGATCGAGGGAGATGATGTCGATCTCAACATGCTGCCGATCCAGACCTGCTGGCCCGGCGATGCAGCGCCTCTCGTGACCTGGCCGCTGGTAATCACACGCGGGCCAGAGAAAGAGCGGCAGAATCTCGGTATCTATCGGATGCAACTGATCGGCAAGAACAAGCTGATCATGCGCTGGCTCGCCCACCGCGGCGGCGCGCTGGACTTTCGTGACTGGCAGAAAAAACACCCGGGCGAACCCTTTCCTGTGGCCGTTGCAATCGGTGCCGACCCGGCGACGATTCTCGCCACGGTGACGCCGGTGCCCGACACGCTCTCCGAATATGCTTTCGCCGGCTTGTTGCGCGGCGGCAAGACCGATGTGGTCAAGTGTATCGGCAGCGATCTGCAGGTGCCGGCCAGTGCAGAGTTTGTTCTCGAAGGCTATCTGATGCCCGAAGAACTCGCCGACGAAGGGCCGTTTGGCGATCATACCGGCTACTACAACGAGGTCGAGCGCTTCCCGGTATTTACTGTCGAGCGCATTACGCACCGTCGCGATCCGATTTATCACAGCACTTACACGGGCCGCCCGCCCGATGAACCGGCGGTGCTGGGCGTGGCATTGAACGAAGTGTTTGTGCCTCTACTGCAGAAACAATTTCCGGAAATCGTGGATTTTTATCTACCGCCCGAGGGCTGTTCCTATCGCCTCGCTGTGGTGAGCATGAAGAAACAGTTTCCCGGTCATGCCAAGCGCGTGATGATGGGTGTGTGGTCTTTCCTCAAGCAGTTCATGTATACCAAGTTCGTCATAGTCGTCGATGACGACGTGGATATACGGAGTTGGGAAGACGTGATCTGGGCGATCACGACCCGCATGGACCCAACCCGCGATACATTGCTTATCGATAATACGCCAATCGACTATCTCGATTTCGCGTCGCCCGTGTCGGGCCTCGGTTCCAAGATGGGGATGGATGCGACGAACAAGTGGCCGGGAGAAACCGACCGCGAATGGGGCACGCCGATCACGATGAGTGAGGAAGTCAAAACACGCGTCGATGAATTGTGGCAGTCGCTCGGCATCGACGCAGACTAGACGATTCCTTTGGCCTCAGCTGCCTGGCTGAGGCAAGTCGAGCAAATCGCTTTCATTCAGGGCGTGATAATTTTCCTGACACTGCCGCGCCGCTTCCACCTCCCCCAGATTTTCCAGTAACCGACCCAACTCACCGTAGGCGGCAATGCTCGGAGAAATCTTGATACTTGCGCGATAGTAGTCCTTGGCCTTGCCCCATAACTGGCTGCGCATGGCGAGACGGGCGAGACACAGCAGCAAGGCTGCATCAGCTGGCCGCGATTTAAGCCAGGCTTCGGCCTGCAGCAATTGCGCTGGCGCGACACCATAGTCGCGCTCGCCATAACGTTGAATTAGCGCATTCTGCCAGCTCTTGTTCAGTGCCTGTTCCACTATCTTCGCGGCTTCTTCCTTCGCACCACTGACGAAGAGTAGCTGCGAGTAATCGAGTATGACGCCCGGTGCAAACTTGAAGCTGGCACCAGCTTTCTTCCAGCGCTTGTCCAGTGCCTTTACCAGTTCGCCCTTGTTCTCCGACCCGGTCTTGTCCCTGATGGCTCGCAACTCGGCACCCAGAATCTGTTCTTCGATCGCGGCGCGCTCTGCATCGTCGATGATGCCAGTGCTGTGCAGCGTCGGGACAATGCTGTCGAGTTTCTGCCACTCACCGAGCTGCAGATACACTTCCTTTAACAGGCGCAGCAACGGCTCATCGTTGAGTGCCGTTTTACGCAGCATTTCCAGCATGGCCAGACACTGCTCCAATTGTCCGGAGCGGAACAGCAGTTGTGCCTTGAGACTGTGGATCGTGGAATGTGCTGAAGGGAATTCCTTCTCAGCCTGATTCAGACACCGCAGCCAGGTATCTCGCTCACCCATCTCGAACGCCGCGAGAGCGGCCGCGAGGTAATTCACTACACTGGCGTCCTGATCACGGGTGGCGCGTGTGAGTGTATTGTAGGCCGACTTCCAGTTACGCCGCGCCAGATGCAAGAGTCCCTCCACAGTGCGACTGGCTTTCCCCGAGCGCCGTCTGTTAGCGAGTTCCTTGCCAGCACGCACCCAGCGCGCGGGATTAACAATACGCAGCAGCGCCGCCAGCAACCAGTAGATGAGATAGAAAACAACAGCCGCAACCAGCAAGGCGAACAGACTGGTCTCAAACGTGTAGTTACCAAAGGCAATCAGCAGATAGCCAGGATCACCCGGGAAGCCAAGATAGAGCGTGACCCACAGAGCCACGACGATGGCGAGAAGACTGAAGACAAATAGTCGAATCATGCGGCTCTCAGCGCTCACTCGCGGCCAGCGTGCGAATGCTGTTCAACGACGCATCCAATGGTGGCAGGGGTGGATCGATATCGAGAGCCAACAGCGCGTTCAACTCTGCTTCAATCCCGCGGCCGTTCGCCGAGTCCAGCACGGCATAGCGGCGGAGCCAGTCGGCTGTCTGATTGAGCGCACTTGCAAACTGCTGCTCATCGCGCTGCAACAGAGCGAGTTGGGCTTGTTCCAGTAACAGTCGCAGATTGAGTTTAATGAGGGATTCCTGCCCGGGCGCCAGCATGGCTTCTGGTCGTTCATCCCACTCACGCCAGACGAAAACATCTCCGAGGAAGGCAAGCGTTGATTCGAGCCACCCGGGTGCGTCTTCACCAAGGCTGGTATCCAAAGCGACTGCGGTTGAGTTACTGTTCAGGCGGCCTTCGAAGTCTTCTCGCATCGATGCAAGAAGATCCAGTTGTCCCACATTGGAAAGCAGCGCATCGATACGCAGGTAAACACCTTCCACATCGAATGAGCTACTGGCCCGCAGGCTGGCAAGATCGTCTGCCAGTGCCTGGCGAACAGGAAAGGCTCCTGCATGATTGGCGGCAACGAGTGCTGCGTCCGCCTGCTCGAGCAAGTTGATTGCGGAGGCGAGATCATATTCGAGTCGTAGTTTGCGCGCGGCAGTTTCAACAAGGTATTCGGCTTCAAAAATCTTCCAGTTGAAATCGGGCGTTGCCGCATTGGCTGCCGGTCGATTCTGTACAGCCGCGAGTTGTTGTTGCAGCCTGCGAATTTCACTGCCGAGTGATTCCTGCAGTTGGGCAATCTCGGCACTGTTATCAGGCGCCGGCAGTGGTTCGGGTCGTTGGCGCAACGCCTCGATCTCTGCTGCCTGCGCCGAAAGCGATTGTTGCAGTTGCTGGTTCTGCTGACTCGCACTCACCAGTGCCTGTTGCAGGTTCATCTGCTGCCATGCCAGCCAGCCGAGTCCCGCGAGCAGCGGCAGGAGAATGATCAGCAACGAGAAAAACCCGGAGCCCGAACGCTTGCGGCGCGCGGGTTTTACGCCGGATTTGTTGCCAGTACTGCGAGAGATTTCGTCGAGAATCTTTCCGGTTTCGCCCTGACTCGCTGTTGCAGCGTCCTGCTTCGCTTCAGAACCAGTCGCTGACGAGCTATTCTCGTTGTCGCTTTCCGGTGTGTGTTTTGAAGATTCATTGCTCATAATGCTTTGTCGGCTCCGGCGGCAATTTCCTGCAACATCGTCACGGTCGCTGCCGTGTTTGCACCTCTGGCATTGTAAACGGAAGTAAAGCCTTCCGCTGTTGCCATATCGGCTACTCGCTGTGATGGCACAATAAGGGACAATGCCAGCAGGGTGCTGCGCTGTGCTGGCTCGCGCGCGAGTTCAAGCAATCTGTTCAGCGACTCGCCACTGAAGGCAGTTATGACGTTGACGCCTGCCGCCTCGATTTCGTTGACAAGTGCTTCGTTCGGATAGTCTACCGTAATGCGTCGGTAGACTTCGAAGTAATCAACCTGCGCACCGCGCTCGCGCAGTGTCGTCGCCAGTAGTTCACGCCCACCTACACCCCGAAAGAGCGCGATCTTCTTGCCTTCTACATTTTTCAGCGCAGGCAATTCCAGCAGGTCTTCCGACGCCATGCCGTTTTCTGAACTGCTCACCTCACAAGCCAGCCGGTCTCTGACGGCTTCCGCGGTGGTCGGGCCAACCGCCAACACTGCGACTCCGACCGGAAATTGTGGCCAATAGGAATCGATCAGTTCGCCGCCAAAAGCAGCGGCGTTAGTGCTGATAAAAATGAGCAGATCGAACTGGTCGAGGTTTTCTACCTGACGGCGTAGTTTGTCGCGTGCGGATTGCTCGCTGACTGGTTCGATTGCCAATAACGGAAACGCAACACAGCGACCTCCTGCTGCTTCGATCGCCTGCTGCAATTCCTGCTGACGGGTATCAGGTCGCGTGACCAGAACAGTAAGGCCTTGCAGAGCGTGCTGAGAATGATGCGCTGTGGTCATAGGTTCCTGAAACGTGGCCTGATCTCTGGCGCCTCGTGAGCGTAGCTGCTCAGGAGTCCATTAGCTCGGCGAGAATGTCGCCCGCACCCTGTTGCAGTAGTTCATCGGCGACTGCCAGACCAAGTGCTTCTGCCGCATCGCTGTCGCCGCGCAGCTCCGCCTTGATGAGGCGGCTCCCGTCGAGGGTACCGACCAGCGCCCGCAGATAGAGCTCGTCTTCCTGCTCCATCTCGGCAAAACTCGCGATGGGTACCTGACAGCCGCCCTGCAAGCGTGCGACGACCGCGCGCTCGGCAGTTACCCGAGCAGCGGTGATGTCATGATGCAGGCAGGCGAGAAGTTCGAGAGTTTGTTCATCATCACTGCGACATTCGATGCCCACCGCGCCCTGGCCGCCCGCCGGCAAGCTGATCCCGTAATCGAGGCGCGAGCGGATGCGTTCTTCCATCTCGAGCCGAATCAGTCCGGCTGCCGCCAGAATAATCGCATCGTATTCGCCTGCGTCGAGTTTGCCGAGTCGCGTGCCAACATTCCCGCGCAGGTCCTTGATGACCAGATCGGGACGAAACTGGCGCAGTTGGCACTGGCGGCGAAAGCTGGATGTACCGACGGTCGCGCCCTGCGGTAACGCATTGATGTCCGTGAAGTGATTGGAGACGAAAGCGTCCGCGGGATCTTCCCGCTCACAGATCACCGCCAGATCCAGCCCTTCCGGAAATTCCATAGGCACATCTTTCATGGAGTGCACGGCGATGTCGGCCTCACCGTCAAGCATGGCTCGCTCCAGCTCTTTCACGAACAGCCCTTTCCCCCCTACTTTGGCCAGGGGCGAGTCGAGAATCTGGTCGCCACGCGTAGTCATCGCGACGAGCTCGATCTGCAATTCAGGATGAACTGCCAACAGGGCATCGCGGACATAATAGGCTTGCCAAAGCGCTAGCGGGCTCTTGCGGGTGGCGATACGAAGGGTCGAAATACTCATGAACAGGGGCTTGTGCTGGTAATAAATGAAAGGCTCGCATTTTACGGCATCGCCACTGATTTGTCCGGTTGGGCTTGCCGATGAAGGCACCTGTTTAAGGTCGGGAATGTGCGCGGAAGCGCCGTGCGGCAAGCAATATCGGCTAATCCTGCTATAATCGCCCCCCTGTTTCAAACCGCCGGGGACAACAGTCCCGCGCCTCGATTCTAGTAGACGGTATCTGTGATGAACGACAAGGACAAGCAAGCCAAGGAAACCAGCACGCTGTGGGGAGGCCGTTTTAGCGAGGCCACTGATGCCTTTGTGCAGCGCTTTACTGCGTCGGTACAGTTCGATCAGCGCATGTATCGCCAGGACATCGCCGGCTCTATAGCACACGCCACCATGCTCGCCAGGGTAGGCGTGTTGAGTGACGACGAAGCCAAACAGATTATCACTGGGCTGGAAGAGATTCGTGCGGCCATTGAGGCCGGTACCTTCGAGTGGTCTATCCCTCTCGAAGACGTGCACATGAATATCGAAGCCGCACTCACGGCGAAGATCGGCGCAGTGGGCAAGAAGTTGCACACCGGCAGATCACGCAACGATCAAGTCGCGACGGATATCCGCCTGTACGTGCGCGATGAGATCGATCAACTCGCCACGCTGCTCACAGAGCTACAGAATGCATTGATCGCACTCGCCCAGCGCGAGGCAGAGACCATTATGCCTGGCTTCACGCATCTGCAGACTGCGCAACCGACCACCTTCGGCCATCACATGCTGGCGTGGAATGAAATGCTGGAGCGCGACTATGGTCGCCTCATGGATTGCCGCAAAAGAGTTAACCTGTCACCTCTCGGCGCCGCCGCGCTTGCCGGCACTAGCTTTCCGATAGACCGTGCCTATACGGCAGAGCTCCTCGGCTTCGATGCGCCAACCGACAACTCTCTGGACTCGGTGAGCGATCGCGACTTCGCAATCGAACTCGCGGCCTTTGGCAGTCTGGTCATGACGCACCTGTCACGCTTCTCGGAAGAACTGGTGCTCTGGACCTCGGCCCAGTTCGAGTTTATCGATTTACCCGATAGATTCTGTACCGGATCATCCATTATGCCGCAGAAGAAGAATCCTGATGTGCCCGAGCTGGTGCGCGGCAAGACTGGAAGAGTCCATGGCCACCTGATGTCTCTGCTGACTCTTATGAAGTCGCAGCCGCTCGCCTATAACAAGGACAATCAGGAAGACAAGGAGCCGCTGTTCGATCTGCTCGACACATTAAAGGATTGCCTGTTCGCCTATAAGGAAATGATGCCGGCAGTGCAGTGCAAGGCCGACAAGATGCGTGCAGCAACTTTGAAAGGCTATGCCACGGCGACCGACCTGGCTGACTATCTCGTCAACAAGGGGCTGCCGTTCCGAGACGCGCACGAAGTTGTGGGCAAGGCGGTCGCATTCGGCATCAAACAGGGTAAGGACCTGTCCGAGTTATCGCTGACCGAGCTACAGGAGTTTTCTGCGTCTATCGATGAGGCTGTATTCGAGGTATTGAGTCTCGAAGGCTCACTGAATGCCAGAGATCACATTGGCGGAACCGCACCCGCTCAGGTTAAAGCAGCTGCTGCTCGTGCAAAGGCCAAACTCGCACTCCGTTGACAGGCTGATTACTCCGCCAGTCTCACTGCTGCTGTTACACGCACCCTTATTCCTATCCCGACGTGCGACCTGAATTCCTCGCTGCTTCACCTTAAGGATGAGGCTTCATAATTGCTTGTGATCTCCATTCGCCCCCGCTACACTGGTGGGTGACTACGAAAAGCCTTTTATTGCCAAGCATAAGCAATTGATATTACGGCAAAATACTGGGACAACTCGAGATCGACTTCGGCGACTATATTCTGGATTCATACATTCTGATAACGACAGAGCCATTCACTCTCGCTAGCTGAGTCTCAAGAGTTGGTCATTGTTTTGCGGTGCATTGCAGGGGGACAGGTAATGTATCTGACAAATCTGATTGAGTGGCTAGAACCAAGATCCTTCGTTACTCGATGGATCATGTTCGGGTTGATTATCTTACTTGCCGTCGCGTCCACATCTCTGGTCCTGGCCACAGGCGGTACTCGCACCGTATTCGTACATACCATGTATGTACCGATTGTGATGGCAAGTCTTGTTTTCGGAATTCGAGGCGGCATCGCGGCAGCTCTGCTGGGTGGACTACTGCTCGGACCTCTGGTCCCAATCGAGACCAGTACCGGACAGCTTCAAAGTTCAACTTCCTGGATATTCAGAATTGGATTCTTTCTGTTGTTTGGATTCATCACCGGAACTTTCTCCGATTTGGTTCGGCTTTATACGGGAGAGATACGTTGGCAATTGTTGCATGATGAGTCAACGCGACTTCCAAACAAGCATTCGTTGCTCAAGTCCATTAGGGAGCACCAAGCTTCATCAAACCAAGAGTCAAAGCCTATGCAACTCTATTTGGTGGACATTCTTAATCTACAAGACAACGCGCTCAAACTAGGTTCGGGAGTTGGAAATCTCATACTTTGTAAACTTGTTCAGAGACTGAAAAATACTATTAATGCCGCTGGCGATTGCTTCTATGTCAGAGACAGTCAAATCGCGATAATCGCGGAGGACACAGATGATATCAAGCCCGCCATATCTAACGCGCTCTCGGAATCGATTAATTATGAAGGTATTCCATTGCTGCTCAAGTTTGTCTGGTCCTGCACGAATCTGAATGATGCTCTCGATGACGAGCACGAACATCTACGCCGAGTCGAAGTATGTCTGACCGAGGCGCGCAATCGCAATTTGTCCTTTTTTCAATACACGCCTGGCCTGGAACAACATGCCAGAAAAAATATTGAGCTTTTGGGACTATTCAAGCATGCACTCGACTCAAACATGCTCTCATTACACTATCAACCAAAATACGAATTTCAGAAAAGAAATATCTATAGTGTAGAAGCATTGATCCGCTGGTCTGACCCCCTCCGGGGATTTGTTCCTCCCGGCGAGTTTATTCCTCTAATCGAAGATAGCGAGCTTATTCATCCGCTTACACTATGGGTGATCGACAAGGCGCTGCAAGATTTGGCCGAGCTTCGCCAAGAGGGTATTCATCTGGAATCTGTGGCAGTCAATATCTCTGTTGCCAATTTGACTGCGAACCAGTTCCTTACTGAAGTGCTTTCGCTACTCGAGAAGCATCAACTAAGCCCTTCATCACTCGAATTAGAGTTGACGGAAAATGCTGTAATGAATGACATCGATCACGCGGTTGCAACGCTAAATGAAATCGCTGCAAAAGGTATCGCCATTTCAATCGATGATTTTGGCACCGGTTTTTCATCACTTCAGTATCTGGACAGAATGCCAATTAAATCCATAAAACTCGATCAGCTGTTTATAAAAAATATGCTTACGGATTACCGCAAGTGTCATATCGTTGAAACAACAACCGATCTGGCTCGCAAGCTTGAATTGAATTTGGTTGCGGAAGGTGTAGAAACTGAAGAAGTCGAAACCAAACTCTTCTCCCTTGGTTGCCAATATGGTCAAGGATTTTTTTTCAGCAAGCCGCTTCCATTCGCAGGACTGAAAGCAATGATGTTGCAAGACAACAAGCGTGCTCTTTATGCCAGTTAGCTATTTCTATTCGTGAGTTACTTCAGGACTGCGAGAAGCTCAACAAGTTGCCATCCGGATCATTGAACCAGCAGATGCGCGCGGTCGAACCGGGCGGTTGCCAGAGCCCTAACTCGTCAGCCTCCAGTCCGGGATAGCGATTCAACGTGACGCCGGCATCCAGCAGAGCTTGCGCACTCTTCTCAATATCCCGCACTTCCCAACCAAGCACAGTAAAGGGCTGCGGCCGCAATTCCTTCATTTCCGTGATACGCAGCAAGGTCGGCCCGCAGTGCAAGACCAATGCGAAGTTGTCTTCGTAATAGAACCCCATGCCAAGGGTATCCATATAAAACTGCTTCGCTCTCTCCCGGTCTGTTGTGGTGATAAAGGTCACTGTTTGGTCGGCGGTCTTGTCCAGTGGGAAAGTCATCGCGAGCCTCCAGATTTTTTTTGGAATGCTATTGAGTATATTGAATTTCGCATGCCGTGAGAAATCGGCCCGAATTCCCGACAGGTGCAGGCCCGGCTTGCCTGCACTGCTATAGAAGGGATCTCGCGCCTCGGCCGTATACTCGTCATCGAACGTGCAAACATGCACTATGGGACGCGGCTTGATAGCAAGACCAATAAAAAACTGATAACCCTGTGAACACAACAATGATGCGACTATTACTGCTGGTATTCACGCTGCTCACCAGTACACTGGCCTACTCTCAACTCTCCACACCGCGGCTTTCAGTCGGTACTGACCAGCAGGATCTGAGTCTGAGCTGGGACAGCGTAGAAGGCGCCAGCGGGTATCGCCTGTACTATGCTCCATATCCTTACGCGGGTGAGCACACTGTGTTGGTTCTGAATATGGGAGAAGAACTCTCGATCAGCGGCCAGCTTCCCGCAGGCACTTCCTACCTGGTCGCAGTGGAAGCCTATAACGCGACATCCTCAAGTGCGCTTTCCAATGTCGAGTATTTTATTCTAGAGAGTGACTATATCCCTTTCACCAGCGCCGCCGGCAGCTTTCGTGGCCTTACGCTGATCGCACCGATTACCAGCAACACCACCTACCTCATCGATGACTTCGGCGAGATTAAACATCAGTGGGAGAGCGATAACAGTCCTGGCCTGTCGGCCTATCTGTTGCCCAGTGGTAACTTGCTGCGCACTGGCAATGACAACAATGGCCATTTCGACGCCGGCGGCAAAGGTGGCTACATCACAGAACAGGATTGGCATGGTAATCCGGTCTGGGAGTTTACCTACAGCGATGAAGAGAAGGCGCTGCATCACGACATCGAGCTGCTGCCCAATGGAAATATCCTCGCGCTGACGTGGGAAGATCGTGGTGACGTCTGGTCTGAAGTCATTATCGAAATCGAAAAGACCGGCAGCAGCGGTGGCAACATTGTCTGGAGCTGGGATGTGTTCGACCATCTGGACGAGCTTGGTCTCGATCCCGACGCTGCCACCATGGCGGACTGGATTCATCTCAACTCTGTGGACTACAACCAGGCAAGTAATCAGATTCTGGTGAGCAGCCGCTCCCATAATCAACTGTGGATTATCAACAAGGACGACGGCAGCATCGCGAAGACTTCCTCGGTCGAGATGACCGGCCAGCACGATGCCAAATGGATCGACGACAACAATGCTTCAAGCACCATTACCGTGTATGACAACGGCAGCGTGTTTTCCCGTTCGCTCGAGCTAAACCCCAACATGGGCAAGATCGTGTTTCGCTATGGCAACAATGGAGACAATTATTTCTTCAGCGAACGCGTGTCCGGCACGCAGCGGCTCAGTAATGGCAACACATTGATCTGTTCTGGCAATGAAGGTCGCATTGTCGAGGTGAATGCCGAGGGCAATAAAGTGCGCGAGTATTTCAATACCTATGGCGGCTCGACTCCGATGGGCGTCGTGACCGGCTTGTTCCGCGCGGAGAAATACGCGACCGGTTATACGCCATATTTCTAAGGCCCGCTCATCTGAGGGATGGGACGTGCCCTCCCGATTGCATGCAGGCTCACCTTGATTCCAGTCAATAGGCGGAAATTTGCCGCGCTTCTTTCTGAATGGTGAATGGTTCGACCACGCATAGCTGGCTCTGCCGATAGTGTGACAGCAAAGCACATTGCTTGACTAAAAAAGCAGAGAGAAAGGAGTCACCCCTTTCTCTCTGCACAAGACCAGCAGGGTCGAACACCCAGCCAGAGGTTAAATCGAACTGCTCGGAACGCCTTCAGCGATAACTGAATTTACGCCACAACATTTCGAGAGGTCCTTGTGCGAAGACATTCAGCCAGAATGTGGCGAATGCGCATTGCAGCAGGATGATCAGCAACACCAGCACTGGAATCAGTGCGAATTGCAGATCACCCAATAATCCGAAGCCGTAGCCGTAAAAGAGCACAACGCCGAGACTGGTTTGTGTAATGTAGCTAGTGAGCGGCATGCGGCCGAGAATTGTCAGTCGGTTCAGCACTGGGCTGAACTTGCCCCTTTGCCAACACCAGGCCATTAAGCCGGCATAGCCCAGCATCAGCGTCACGCAGCCGACGTGATAGACCAAACCTTGGAGCAAGCCGATCGCATCAGCCGTATAAGGACTCGTTGTCACTGCCTTGATCCAGGCATAAATTGCACTGCCGAACAGCCCGACTTGCAGGCATGCAAGCCACCACGCTGTCGGGATAGTCTTCTTCTCGCGCCAGAGTGGGACGAGCTTGCGAGCCAGTAATACGCCCAGAAGAAAGAAGCCCAGCACCTGGGGTATTCGACCGCTGCGCAGATAACTCATCGGTCGTTGTAATGCACCCATAATGTTGGCGAGCCACACATCGCGCGGTTCATCTGATAGCACGAGCTCAAGAGTGGTTTTGTCAGCCAGTCCCCAGCCGCTCTTGAGTGTCGCGACATAGCGCGCGCTACTGTTCCAGAACGCCGCATCTGCTGTCATTACGACCAGCGCATGAATAATCAGTGGCGCTACCAGCAATACAACGACTGCCACCAGAATCTGCCGATTCGAGTTCAACATGAACAGCGGCAGAACCAATCCCAGCAACGCATACAAGGTCAGGATGTCGCCATACCAGATACAATACATGTGCAGCAAACCGATGCCTAAAAGTACGGCCATGCGGCGATACCAGTACGGCAAGAAGGATACGCCGCTATCGAGTGCGCGCTGCTGTTGCAGCGCGAACCCGAATCCAAACAGCATGGAGAACAGCGCATAGAATTTGCCCTCGACCAGCCAGTCGATTGCGAACAGCACGCTTCTATCCGACAGAGACAGCTCATGCACCTGATCGAAGCTCAAATAGTAGTATCCGAAGAAACTCACCAGATTCGCCAGGAAGATGCCAATCAACGCGAAGCCGCGAAGCGCATCAAGCACGGGTATTCGTTCGTCAACAGAGATGGCGTGCAAGTGCTTTTTCATGCCGCTAGAACTGCCACTGCAAGCTCAGGCTGTAGCTGCGTGGGGCACCCAACATGACCTGGTTTGCATAGATAAACGAGGGATCTGTCTGGCCGAGATAGAACACGTCAGACCAGGCTACATAGGCCTCATCCGTCGCGTTGTCGACACGGAATGTGAGGCGATAATCACCCTGAACCCAGGCAGCGTAGGCATCAAACAAGTGATAGGATTTCAGCGTTACCTGATTGCGGTTATCGCCGAAGCGATCATCAACAAAGCGCCATCCACCACCCAACTCCAGAGGAAGTCCGGCAATCTCTGACACGCTGGTCCAGGCATTCGCCGTCAGATCCGGCACATTGGGAGGATTGTTGCCTGCGTTCACCAGATTGTTTGCGGAGCGTTTGAATTCAGCATCAGTCAAACCGGCGTTTACACCCACCTTCCAGCGATCACTCACTGCACTCGTCAAGGCGAACTCCAGTCCCTGCGAATCCTGCCCCCCAATATTCGACGCGCTGTCGAGAGCGAAGCGTTCCAGAATGTCGTCGCGGCTTATGTCGAACCAGGCCAGCGTCATCTCGGTGCGACCGAAACTGGATTTGAGTCCTACTTCCCACTGCGAGGCACTGGTAAGGTCAAAGTTGTTGTTGCTATTTACCAGAAAGATGTTCGAACCGATTGGATCTACCGCATCACTGTACTGACCATACAGAGTGATGTCCTCACTCAGATCAAACACGGCGCCTGCTCGCCAACTCCACCAGTCGTAGACACGGGCAAAGCCATTGTTCTCGGAAACGCCACTCGCATTGAAGTTCTTGCGATCGAGGTCCAGCTCTTCATAGCGCAGCGCGCCCACCAGGCTAAAGCGATCGGTCAACTGCAGTGCATTCTCGGCAAAGAGTGCCCAGCTACTGATCTCGGTCGGACTGACTCCCCGCAGTTCCAACTGGCCATATTGACCTCTGACCGGATTGTAGGGATTGACGGAATCGCCAGGAACCGGCGGGATTGAGCGTCTGAAACCACGGCTTCTCACGAAATCGATATCGAGAAATTCAGTTCCGGCAAGAAAGCGATTGCGCATGCCGCCGACCTCACCATCGATGTTTAACGTGAGACGATTTCCCCATTGCTCCTGTTCGTGAAACACGAAGAAGTATCCGTAATAGCGCTGGATATCCCCGACCGCGTTGCACACATCGATAACAGAAGTGCAGTACACATAGCCCTCTGCATTAATCCACTCCCGATCAGCGTCATAGGTGTAGAGCGTATTATCGAGCCTGATATTGTCAGCAATCTCCCAGCTAAAATCGGCGCGGAGGAAAAGTTGCTCGGCTTCCGCTTTGCCATCCTCGACGTTGTAGTTCTTGAATCGCATATCCTCATCGATTGTTTCATTACTCGCCGTCGAGATAATGTCGGTCATCGGACGGTTCGCAGCGGATACTGGCACCAGAGGTGTCCCGAAATACTGACCGACGTCGTCGTTGAGAAAGTCCGCACTAAGTTTCAGTTCCTTGTCCTCGGCAAGTCGCCAAACAAAGCTGCCAGTGATGTTGGTTGATTCCGGGTCTGTGTTTTCTACATAGCCCTCAGAACCATAGGTGCTGGCATCGAGCCGCCAACCGGTGTCTGCAGAAAATGAACCTCCGGCACCGAAGCCCGCCTGAAAGGAGTTGAAGCGGGACATATCGAGTAACAGGTCGTAGTTCGTCTCTGCGTCAAGGACCGCCGTTCTGGCAACGGTGTTCACCGTGCTGCCAACGGCGCCATTGCCATTGAGCACTGACGCCGGCCCGCGCAAGACCTCAACACGCTCAAGATTGAATGTGTTCTGCGGCCGCATCACCATGCTGCTTGGACCGATCCATAGCCCGTCGCGCAGAATTGACACCTGTCCGCGGGTAAAGCCACGCATGGAGAACGTTGAGGGGGAAGCCGGATGATCACCGGACACCACACCGGGGAGACTCTCCGCCGCATCGGTCAGTTTCTGATAGCCCCGGGACCGCAGCACTTCCTTGTTGATGACCTCGATCGTCGCTGGAGTCTCACGCAAGGTCAGGCCAAGTCGGCTACCACTGCTGGACTCGCTATCCAGTCCCAGATCCCCAACGGTGTCACCGATGATGACGATTTCTTCGATTCCGTTCTCCGAATTTCCGGATTGCGCAGTGGCGCCAGCTGCTCCCAATAGCAGTGAGACGGTTGATGTGAATAAATAAAAATGCTTTCGCACGTGTTCTCTCCTTGGTAATAACACGCCTTGCTCCTCCGCGATGTTTGCAAGTGAGTGCAAGGCAAACGGTCCGAACTCGGTCGGGCAGACCAAAGTCGATGCAAAGAATCTTCGGACCCAGGGTTTTGTTCAGCTTGTGACAGGCAGAGAGTCGCGTGGCGGCGAGCGGGATTTGAGTGCTGGAGGTGTTCTGTAGAGTGAACCATCGAGACTCACAGTGACACTGACCTCTGCTCGCACATGAACAGGCAGCGCGAGTGCGGCAATCAGGTCTTCGTGACTGCTTTCCTGTTTGAGACAGAGATGACATTCCGCCCTGTGATCAAGATCATCTGCATGGTTATGCTGCAGTGCCAGTATCTGCGCGGCGAGCAGGCACACGATCAGTAGCGGCAAGCATGTGCTGTGGCCACCCGGTATTTGCGTGCAGGAAAGGTTAAAGCGCATAGGCTGACTCGCTAGAACTGACCGGACAGCGTAAGTGCGGCAAACATGCCGCGGCTGCGCTCAACGAATTCGGTTCCCGTCGATGGGTTGCTTCTGTTTGCGGTGAAGTAGCGCCGTTGTTGACTGAAGTCACGCGTGCCGATATTGCGTAAAGACAGATTGATTCGCATGCTGCTAATACGCGTTGATTCGATGAAGGCGGTCCACTGCGACCCTTCGCGTGAAAAATATTCCTCATCCACGAAATAGATTTCACTGTCACTCGCCAGGCGGTAGGACACGCCCCAACTCATTTGCTGGCTACTGATATCCTGTCGAAATTCGAGCAGTGCGCTCGGTGAACTCAGGTTGGACAGCCCTCGCTCTCTACCGATCAGTGGATCATTGAAGGTCGACTCCACGACCTCAGTTTCAAGCTCAAGTATTGCACCTGTCAGGTAGTCATCCAGTCCGAGGCTCAAACTGCCTTTCGCTCCCCATACTCGTCCTTCACCTGCGTTGCCTTTACCCGCAACACCGGAAGGCAACAGAAGCTGCTCGAGCACATCAGAACGCCACTCATGGAACAGTTCGAAGTTCAGTGCGATACCAGAGTCTGTCCGATAGTCTGTGGTGAATGCTGTGCGCGTGATTTTGTCCGGTCGCAGCGCCGGATTCCCGGCGAGCAAGCGGTCCTGATCGGCTTGCGCTGAGGCGGCGAAATCGTTGAAGTCCAACTGGCCTACCAGTCGACTCAAGCCCAGCCTGAATTGCAGCCCCGGGCGATAGTCATGCACGAGATTGATATAGGGCTTCGCGAAAAAGAATGATTGGGTATTCTGTGCGTCTCCCGTAACGGCAATCGTCGAATACTCGAGAGCGGCTCCCGTCTCAAGCAACACATCTTGCCTGAGTGACCAGGTCAGATTGAAGAACGCTTCCCCACGCTCCTCTTCCACCAGCGTGTCTGCACCGGGCAGATCGATTTGAGTGCTACTACCGCCCTGCTCCTGACGCCGCAGCGAGAGCTGGTTGTCCAGCTTGTTATAAGTGAGTTCAACACCGAACTCCGGAGTGAATCTCGGTGAGCCCGAGTAACTGACTGTGTTGCGCAACACTGATTCCAGCGTTTCTCGCTTGCGTGCAAAGAGTGAGTGCGTCAGCAAATTGCCGAGGGGTCGTTCCGTATCGGCAAGCTGGACGGATTTCCAGTTCTGAAAGGAGGTCAAGGACAGCAGTTTCCATTGCCAGTTTGGCGCCAGCGCACTCGACCAGTCGATACCCAGTTCGCCATCGTTGTAGCGGCTGTCGTACTCGATGCCCAGGCGTTCGTCGGCAGCTCCACCATCCAGTTGTCCGTCGTCAAAACCGGTGCGGTCAGTAAGACGCAGGAACTCACTGCGTCCAAAGCGGCCGGTCACTCCCAGATTGTCAGCGCCAAAGCTGCGCCGGAACTCACTCGATACATAGGCCTCGCGCAACTCACTTGGCTCAGACTCGCGCTGCGCGAATTGAACCTGCCCGGCGGGACCTGTATGGACGCGCGAGCCGTTGAGCGGAAAATGTTCCCAGAATGCATTGAACTTGCTTGTGGTCTGCCAGGCACCGAGTTGCTGGGCAAGGGTAATCTCACCACTGCCATAGACTTCATCGTCAGCGGAGCGTTCTATCTTCGATTGCCAACTGCCGGTTCGTACCTGTGGGGCGCGAATAATATTGGCAATAATGGCCTGCCCCGCAGAGTCGCTGGATCCTGCGACACCGCGTATTACTTCGATTCGTTCAACCGCATTGGCTGGCAACCGACGGAGGGCATCATCCAGGCCACCGCGTTTGGAAGATGGCCGCTCGCCATCGATCAAGACATTTCCGGCGTTGGCACCGAAGCCACGTAATTCATCGCCCGCATCGAGAGTAAATCCCGGCAGGCGATCAATGATGTCGCGCGCTGTTTGCGGATTAAAGCGATCGAAATATGCGCGCGTATAGGATTGCGTGATCTCTTCTCGCTCGCTCTGCTCTGTGCTGGCGGGGCTGTTCTCATTCTGCGCGATGGCATTCGACGCTGCACAGAGACTGCACAGTAAATACAGCCACCAGCCTGATGCTGATCGTGGCAGATTACCCGGCAACCGAGACAGGGAGTGATGCTGACTGTTTGTCATAGGGAAAGCTCTTTGCATTCTATTGCTTGCTGAAGGTTTTCGAAGGGTGGCTGAGGCCAGATTCACTCGCTTGAGACAACGGCAGTCGACAGGCGAGTAGCTGCTGTTCAATTTGCGCAAACAGCTCAGGCGAATGAGCGATCAGCTCGATACGACTGTCTGCACAGTCCTGCATTCCCCACCGGCTCATCACACCATCAACCTTGTTGTAGGCAATGGCACCTTTATCGGTAAGAAAAACGGCTTTGACGCGCTCGACTTCGAAGCCACTAAGCAGCGAGTCCAGCTTCGTCTTGTCGAACTGCCATTCACTGTCGAACACCCAGCCATAGCTGTGGAATCCCTCACCCTTGTTCTCCGCTCCCACATAGCCACCTCGCGGCGCCGAGAGTTGCTGAGGAGGTTCGTCACTAGCGGAACCCAGTTCTACTCGATTGCCCCTGGGTAGATGCTGCGCTGGTTCCGCCAGCCACTGCAGTCGCACAGCACCATGGGGAACCTGATAGATCGGTTTACTGCCGAGGCCGAAGCGCTCATCGACATAGTCGAGCAGTGCGGGGAAATCGCTTGGCTCATAGGTGTCCGCTTTGTTGGCGATGAGCACGTCAGCCATCTCGATCTGTTGATTGAAAGTGGGATGCTCGGTGTAGCGACTGTCGCGTACCTTGCGCGCGTCGATCAATGTGAGCGTTGCCTGCACATCCAGAACTGACTCGTAGTATTCCCCGGTAAGCACCGCCAGGAACTCTTTGGGATGGCCAAGCCCCGTCGGTTCAATGAGCAGCCTGTCGGGCCTGGCTCGCGCCAGCAGCAGATTCAATGCGATGCGCATCGGCACGCCATTGGCACAACACATACAACCGCCTGGCACTTGTGTAATGAAAAGTTGACGCTCTTCGTCACTGGAAAATCCATCTTCGAGCAAGCTGGCATCGATACCAACTTCTCCAAACTCATTGACCAGAACAGCCCAGCGCTCATGTGCAGGCCGCTGCGCCAGCAACTGCCTGATCACGGTCGTCTTCCCGGCTCCGAGGAAGCCGGTAATGACATTGGTTGGAATGCGTTGAGTTATGCGTGTAACACTCATGGGCCAGGAAAAAAGTAACGGTTGTCTTTCATTGTGCGGTCCTGATTCAGGAATCTATCGGACTGGTCTTATCCAGTTGTCGATTGATGACAAGAGTCATGGCAATCGCCACCAGTAAAAAGAACAGGAACGGCAGCAGCTCTCTACCAAGACGCTGTGCCAGCGATTCATCTTCGAACGCAAAACCCGATAGCGTACGAAAATAGTCAGAGCTGATCGGCCTTTTCGCCACAACATTTGGCCCCACCAGCGCGGCATATTCCGCTTTGAACTGACGAGCCTGTTGCAAATAGCGCTGATGTCGGTCACCGGACGTACCAGCAAGCTCATTGAACAAACCATGCGCCGCAATCGCCGGCGAGAGATAGCGAAATAGCCCCAGTACACCCTCCCGATTGCTAATGGCCAACTCGTAGGAATCGACGATTGGTCGCGTCGCCTCATCTACAGTCGTGGTCACCAGGAAAGAAGACAGAACATACCCGGGGATCTCCGACGTCTGATCCACCAGCAATTCCGGATGATCGAGCATGAACTCGTTGGCCACATCTGATTCAGCCTGACGGGTCTCGTTTTCGATCTCCCGCGCTTCGGCCAGATAGGCGAGTCTCGATGGGGTTGGATAGAACACTTCCGAGACCGCACTACCCGCCGCGGGAATAACAAGTGTCAGTGTGGCCCACACACCCAAGAGAACCAGAACATTGAATTCTCCACTGCGATTAAAGCTCGCTATCAAGCCAACAATTAGCGCCCAGAACAGACCGTAGAAGACAGTGCACAAGCTCCAGATGAGAAAGCCCGGAAGACGCTCGCCCAGACTGAATTGAGTGCTACCCAATAACAGCGCGAAACAGGCAACACATAGAGTTAGCGCGATCACAATACCTGCGCGCAATAGCAAGCGCTGCCAGAACAGTCGCTTGATACTGGCGACCTGCAGCATGGTCAGGCTCAATCGTTTCGCATCGCGATCAGCTGCAATCACGTCGAAACAAAAAACCAGAATCACGAGCGGCAGGAACAGGACAATGGCCTTGCTGATGTCGAAATTGCCAAGCGCCAGGGAAACCGGATCAGCGAACTCGTATTTCGAGAACAGCCGAATATCCGGATCCCAGAGCGAGACCGCGCCAAGATACGGCAAGAGATCGGATTGACCTACAGCGAAGTCTGAAATCGGTGATTGCGGCAAGGACGAGGCAAACACCACGTCCATGGCAGAACCGGCCCACGGAGGGACATCCGCCGCGTTGCCCAAAGTCTCCAGCTGCTCGAGATTGCTCAACCAGTCTTGCATCGCCGAACCGATATCAGCATGGTGTGCGTCGATGGCGGCGAGCCTCTCGTCGCGTTCGGTCAAACCCGAGATTGCACCGTAGCCCACGACCAGAACAAACAGTGTCAGTAACAACAACGCGGGGAGACGGAAGAACTGCAGCTTCCACTCGAAGTGAAGAAGATTCGTGAAATTCATAATATCTCCTCAGACTCGGATCTTGTGTCGTGAAACCCAGTACAAGCCCGCGAATGCCAGCGCACTCCAGGCAAACAGAATAAACAGATCCTGCGCACTGCTTCTCCAGGCGAATTCCACGCTTGGCGGTTGATAGCTGAACTCCGGAACTGTCGCCCAGAATTCGGGAGGCGACAGATAGCCAAAGCTCGCCTCGCCCGCATTGAACATCATGTCTTCATTCATCGATCTGATGATGTTGTTGCGTTGCTGTTCTGCAATGGTAGAGAAATGCTCATGCGTAACTATGTCTGTACCCGAATAGCTTCTGGACAAATGTTGCAGAGCGATAGTCGGTGAGAATATCGACAAGGCGCGTCGCAACTGCGCCTGCTTCTCGTAGTTCTCGAACAGTGCGTCAAACTCGGCGTTATAGGCAGTGGCATCGATGACTTCTGACACTTCCAGGCGCAATGCGTCACGATCGATAGCGAGCGATTCCAGTTCGCCATCGCGAAGTTCTCTGCCCAGAGCTCGCTCGACAACGCGTCTTTGCACCGCAACATATTCTTCCGATTGGCTATCCGGGCGGTTGGCAACCAGACTGGCCCGCGTGTCTTCCCAAAAACTTTCGGCGTCCGGGCTCGGATAGACCTGCTCTGCCAGATTGGCAACGACACGGGGCACACCGACTGTGGTCAGAACCCAGATGCCCAACATGAGCAACAATGCTGTTCGTGCTTCCCTGACAAGAGAAGAAACGAGCAAGGTGATCGCTATGAGTGCCACGGCGTAGAGTCCATACACAAAAAAGAGTCCGACACCACGCCAGAGCACATCAGTGCTACTGACCGCAGAATCAGCCAAAGAAAAAAGCGAGAAGACGACTGGCAGGAGTATCGCGATAGCAAGCACGCTGAGAACGACCCCGGCGATTACCAGAAACTTGCCGAGCAGCAAGGCCTCAAAGCGCGTCCCCGAGCCAATCAACTGGCGCAGAGTCCCGCGTTCCCGTTCACCGGCTATGCTGCTGTACCCCATGAGAATAATCATCAAAGGCAGAGCGAGTGTTAGCACACCGGCAACACTGAAGTGTTCCAGTCTGGTTAGCTCCGGCGCGTCTTCCGCGGCCCGAAACATGGCCGGATTGCGATAGTGAGCCTCCAGCCAGATGACCTGCCCGAGATAGGAGGAGATACCCGGATCGAAACTGGCCAAAGGCGCAACCGGCTTATAGGCCATGCGACTGAAGTGTGCTGCGGTGTGTGGGTTTTTCTCACCCTGATCCAGAAACACTTCTGCATCATCCACTTCCGCTTGCACAATCTGCGCTTGCCGCGATGTCTCCGTTGCCAGTCCTGTGCTTAATCCCAATAGCAGAAGCAAGCCGAGAATAAGGAGGATTGCGTGAAACCGACCATCGCGTGACAGCTCGATGAATTCCTTGCGAACGATGCTGGCAATCATCACTGCTCCTCCCCGGCGACCGCGTCGTGCATGTGATCGAGGTAGAGTTGTTCGAGGTCAGCATGATCCAGCGATGCAGGGTGCAACATCTCGACCAGCGTACCGGACTTCATAATACCAATACGGTCTGCAATCTCCCGCGCCCGGAAAAGGTCATGGGTTGCCATCAGAATCGCCGTACCCTGATTCGCCAGACTTCGCAGTAAACTGCAGAACTCGTTGGCCGCCTTCGGATCGAGACCGGAAAGCGGCTCGTCCAACAAGAGTCCCTTGGCACCTTTCGCCAGCGCGATCGCGAGGCCAATTTTTTGGCGCATACCTTTCGAATAGGTTGCCACCTTCTTGTCTGCTGCGGCCTGCGACAAACTCACAGCGTCCAGAAGCTCACGTAGCTGTGCCTCTGCCGGCTTGTTCTTGCCGCCAAGTCGTACAAAGTAGTCCAGATTTTCCAAGCCACTCAAGGAGGGATAGAGCGATACCTGCTCTGGCACATAGCTGATTAGAGAGCGTGCGCTATCGATGTGTTCCGACACTTTCTTGCCAGAGACATAGGCAGCACCGGAGCTCGGCTCAAGAAACCCCAGAAACAGGTTTATCGTTGTCGTTTTGCCCGCCCCGTTGGCGCCCAGGAGGCAGACAATCTCCCCTTCCTGAACTGACAAGTTCAATGCGTTTAATGCAGTGTTGCCATTGAATACTTTACTAAGTTCTTCTGCTCGTAATACTTCACTCATGATTCTTTCCGTCTCAAGACTTTATGGTTGAAGAAACTTCCTTGCGGTGGATCAGAAATCCATCCGCAGGGAAGCACGAATCTGTCGAGGAGCGCCGGGTGTGACGTTGGTAACGGCTGTCCGTGAACCGCCAAAGAAATGGTAGTAGTGATTGTCCAGGGCGTTTGTCATGGCGACGTCGACATACCAGTCTCTGTCGCGTGTCAGGCGAAAGGAGCCAAAGAGAGTCATCAGCTCATAGGAGCCACCCTGATAGGCGTTGTCCACTGTGATGAAATAGTCGTCATACCACTCATAGGTCATGCCGAGCTTTAAGCGCTCAGTAAACCAGTGTTCGACATCCGCACTAAAAATGTTTTCCGGCACGCCTTGCGGAGTAGTGCCTGAATAGTCCAGCGGACCTCCGAAAGAGTCGACGACGAACTCGTCCCACTCAGGGTCGAGCCAGGTGTAATTGAATATCAGGTTGGTGCGATCAGACGGTGTAATGCGCAGCGCTGCTTCCATGCCGCGACTCGAATACTCCTGACCCGTGGTGGCGAGAGTTGCGGGCCCAGCAGGATCAGGATTACTGACGAAAGTACGTCGGTTCTCCTGAGACATCTGGAAGATTGCAGTTTCCCATTGCAAGAGATCCCCTTGGCGCGCTTTCCAGCCCAACTCGAAGCTGTCAATCGTGGTTGGTTTTTCCACGCGCTCGTAACTGGCTGGGTCCCACTGCCAGAGGGGTCCGAAGTTGGAGTTAAATCCTTCTCCATAGCTGGCATACACCGTTCCGTTACCATAGTTGTATGCGAGCGAGACTTTCGGAGAGAAATTGCCTTCATCTCCAGTGGCTGTCAGGTCCACTGGCGAAGCGCCTACTACGGTGAAGTGTGCATCCCTGTCGAAGGTGTCGTAGCGACCTCCGACAGTGAGTGTCAATTGTTCAGTCAGTGTGATCTCATCCTGAACAAAGAAGCCGAAGAAGCTATTCGTTGCGGTGTCTGCGGCACGCAGTTCATCAGAGACGAAGCACGGTGCATTCTCATTAAGCACCTGACCGGTGCTGTAATCTATGAGCACCGCATAGAACTTGAAACCACAATCCAGAGTAAAGCCGTTCTGGCCTGTCCAGAGATCATGTTCGTCTACATTGGTTTTTTCAGCATTGATGCCGACCACAAGGTTGTGGCGGTTGACCTGCCAGGTAAGCACCGCTTCGCCGAACAGCACGTCTGATTTGGCTGGCGATGCAAAGCCATTTATTCCTTTGGTGTTGTTCGCCGGATCGAATTCAAAGTAGTCGTAGAAGTTCAGCCGTACGTCGCTGTCGAAATCGCGATACTGACCAGTAAGTTTCAACTGCAAATCATCGTGAATCGCCCAGTCATAGCTCAGCGCAGCGATCCAACCCTGCTGCTTGTTCCAGGTCGGGGAATAGCCAATAAAACTTTCGTCGCCGCCAATCACATCGACAATCGTGCCATCAGCCAAGGTCGGAATGGTGCTCGGCACTTCCGCATCGCGATCAAAGTAATTCAGATAGGCAGACAGCTCGCCAGACGTCCCAAGCTCGGTTGTACCCTTGAGAAATAAACTACTGACTTCTCGAGCGCTGTTCTCCCGCCAGCCTTCGTAATCCTGATGGGATGCGGTAAAGAGAAACGAGCCACTCTCACCGGCGCGCTCCAGCACCCAATCCGCTTTGCGATAGTCGTCATCGCCGAGACTTAGTGTCACGCTCGAGCTATTGGTCGCTGGCGTTTTCGTCAGGTAGTTGACTGCGCCGGCAATGCCACCACGACCGTAAAGTGCTGACACGGGTCCGCGCACTATCTCAACACTGTCTACGATCGAATAGGGAAGCTGATACAGGATGACTTCTTCGTCTGGACCGACGAATGGGATGCCATCAATCATCGCTAGAAAGGTGTCATTGCCATGGTTTCCCGTGATTCCCCGAATAGAGATAAACGGAAATTCCTCGGCATCGCCCTCACCATTGCGCACAAACATTCCCGGCACACCACGGAACTCATCCGTTCCATGAACAAAGCCGCGCTGTTCCAAATCTTCCATGTTCTGAACAGAAACTGATGCTGGAATTTCCAGCAAGGATTTTTCGGTTCGTGTTGCGGTAATGACAATTTCCTGAGGCAAGACATCATCACTTTCGATTTGCGCACTGAGGCCACTCGAACTCAGCGCTATTGCTGCCGCCAATGCAGGCAGGCAATACGTGTTCTTCATCGTGTTTTCTCCCACAAGGCAGCACGCACACCATCGCAACCAAATTGCAATTCGGGCGGATAAGGTGCTGCTCTTAAAAAATCCGACGCACAGCAAAACGCTGGCGGTCGCCATTAAGTCAAAACGGATTTGGACTTGCGGTTAGCGTGGCGGAGAGCGGGATTTCGCAGGGAGGAGCGACGCGAACTGCAACGCTGGAATGGCGCTGGCAATTGCATCGGAATGACTCACAGCTTGTGGCATCAAGCCAGAAGCGATCAGCGTATCGGTGCCAGTCTTGAGTTGAATACAGACTGAGCAGTCTGCGTGATGAGACAGGTCACCGTCGTGATCGTGCTGTAGGGTAAGCAGTTGTGAGCCAAGAAGCGTAAGCAGCAGGAAGACAGGAAGCACTCGCATTTTTTGCAAGTCACTCCTGCTCGAGTAAAACCGCATGACACTTTGGATAATCATTTTCGTTGACTCAGTTGTGAATCGCTGGACAGGCGAAATTTGAAGCCTGCAGCGAGCCCTATAGGCTCAGCTTCTTTTGTGAACTTGTCAAGGAAATTTAGTTTCCTTGTTGGAATGCTATGGTTCAGCTAATCGTACTGGCGTAATGGAATATAAAAGCGTAAGACCGCTCGGCAACATGTCGCCAATGAAAATTGGCTATTACCCAATCTACACCTGGAATCTGCGTAAAGTGGAAATGCGATCGTAGAAATTTGCCAGGCGAACTACTTAGCGAGGCGACTGTAACTCAATCTCGTACTCACGCAGTTGATTGTCGCGCATCGTCTTTACCGTCACGACATCTCCCGGCTCGTACTGTTCGATTATCTCTGCGTATTCTTCTTCATTACGCACTGGTTCGCCGGCGATTTCCACGATCACATCTCCGAGTCGAATGCGACCCCGTTCGGCTCGGGTGAGGCCGCGCATGCCCTTGCGGGCTGGGTCTGTGCCTTCTACCGTGTCGAGGACGATCACTCCGTCGATGCCCCACAGGCGGCGATAGTATTCTGGCTGCGGGAGCCGGGTAATGCCGAGAATGGGAGTCTGCACACGACCGTAATTAATGAGATCTGGCACGATTTGTTTGACGGTGTTAACCGGAATGGCGAAGCCAATGCCGGAACTGGCACCGCTGGGGCTGTAGATCGCCGTGTTGACGCCCACCAACTCGCCAAGCGAATTGAGCAGTGGGCCGCCGGAGTTGCCCGGATTGATGGCCGCGTCGGTCTGAATGACATCGCGTATTTTGCGCTGACTGACCGAGTCGATCTCTCTTCCGAGCGCACTGACGATGCCTACTGTCATGGTCGTATCCAGGCCGAAGGGATTGCCGATGGCGATAACCTTTCTGCCGACTTCCAACAGCGATGAATCGCCGGGCGTGATGGGGACCAATTGTTCTTCCGGCGCATCGATTTTCAGCACGGCCAGATCCTTGTCGGGATCAACGCCGACCGCGCGGGCATCATAGGTCGTCCCGTTCTGCAGGGTCACCATGACCCGATCGGCCTGCTGCACAACGTGAAAGTTGGTGACGATATAGCCTTCCTCGTTCCAGACAAAACCGGTGCCGCTGCCCTGCGGGACTTCCTGTGGATTGAGGGAATAGAAGGAGCGGACCAACCTGGAGTTGGTAATGTTGACGACCGACGGGCTGGCCTGTTGGAAGACCTGTATATTGTTCTGCTCGTCGTTGGTGGAGAACGTGCTGTAGTCGGTAGCCTGCGCGCTCGCGCCGTGGCCCGACAGGATTCCCGAGACGATCAGGGCCAGGCCCATTGCCAGTTTTGTCACTCTCTCCATCTTAATCCTCGTGCTCTCGCAGCCGATGCGACGCGTTGCTCAAGAATAGATTATGGGAACAATTCAGCGAGATTCAAGCATCTGCGCGCCGGATCAGCTCACCATGCGGAATACGGCGAGTTGGGCTTTCTCAGGCTGACGCGGATTCCAGTTGGTCCTGAGCAAGTAACCACTCTTCTTCCGCCGTCTCGAGGCGGGACTTGAGCTGTCCCTGTTTCTGCAGCAGAGCCGTCAGGTCGGCTTTTCGTGACTCATCATAAAGCGACTCATCGGCGAGGCTATTCTCCACTTTCGCCAGTTCGTTCTGCACGGTCTCGATTTCTTTCTCGAGTTTTCTGACCGCGTTTCTGAGTGGTGCCAGCTCTTCACGTTTGGCGGCGGCCTGCTGGCGTTGCTGCTTCTTGTTGACCTTGCCGACATCACTTTCCAGCGCGAGTGTACCGCCAGTGTCTTCGTCAGGCGTATTGCTGCGTAACCAGTTCTCATAGTCGTTCAGCGTGCCACGAAATTCCTCGAACTTGCCACGGTGTATGGAATAGAAATCGTCCACGGTGTTCATCAACAGATGCCGATCATGTGAGACGATGATGATTGCGCCCGAGAATTCCTGCAGCGCGACCGTGAGTGCATGCACCATGTCCAGATCGAGATGGTTGGTAGGCTCATCAAGTAATAGCAGGTTTGGTTTCTGCCACGTCACGCGTGCCAGCGCCAGCCGCGCTTTCTCTCCACCAGAGAAGTTTTCGATCGGCTCGTCGACGCGGGCCCCACGGAAATCGAAGCCACCCAGATAGTCTCGCAATTGCTGTTCGCTGACTGCCTTGGGATTCTCACAGATCGCCAGCATCGCTTCGATCGGTGTCGCCTTGACTGGAAGTTCATCAACCTGGTGTTGCGCGTAGTAACCGATGCGCAACTTTCTTGCCGGGTTCGTCTTGCCACCCAGTGCGGGCAATTTCCCTGCGATTGTCTTCAACAGAGTGGACTTGCCACTGCCATTGTAACCGAGCAATCCAATACGCGATTCGCTGCGCACGGCAAGATTGATTTTCTGCGAGAGCGGCTTGTCGAAGCCGATGGCGAGGTCTTCGATGTGCATCAGGAAATCGGGAAGCTGGTCGAGCTCCGGAAAGCGAAACTGAAACGGCGAGTCGACATGCGCTGGAGCGATCTCCTGCATGCGGCTGAGTTCCTTCAGGCGACTCTGGGCCTGCTTTGCTTTACTGGCCTTGGCACGAAAGCGGCGGACGAAGTTTTCAATCTCGGACTGACGTCGTTGCTGTTTCTCAAACATGGCTTGCTGGAGGGCGAGCTTCTCGGCCCGCAGCTTTTCATAGGCCGAGTAGTTGCCTTTATAGAGTTGCAGCGTACCTCCCTCGAAACTGATCACCTGATTGATCGTAGCGTCCAGAAACGAACGGTCGTGAGAGATCATGAGCAACGTGCCCTGGTAGCGCTGTAGCCATTGTTCCAACCAGACCGTTGCTTCGAGGTCGAGGTGGTTGGTTGGCTCGTCCAGCAGCAACAGATCCGATGGGCACATCAGCGCGGCGGCCAGATTCAGTCGCACGCGCCAACCACCGGAGAAGGTACTGACTTTGTTTGCAAATTGCTGAGTTTGGAAGCCCAGACCAGATAACAGGCGTTCGGCGCGATGACTGATGTCATAGCCGTCGATGGCTTCCATCTCGCCATGCAGCTTGGCGAGCGCATGGTCGTCGCCAGCTAATTCGGCTTTCGCCAGTCGCTGCTCCAGATCACGGTATTGTCGGTGCGCATCGATGACGAACTCCAGCGCCGAGCGTTCGCTCCCAGGAGTCTCCTGTGCCATGCTGGACAGGCGCAGGCCCGCTGGCATCTTGATTTCGCCCTTGTCGAGACTCAGTTCACCAGTCAATGCCTTGAACAGGCTGGATTTGCCACAGCCATTGCGCCCGATCACGCCGATGCGCTGGCCTTCGCCGAAGGCGAGACTGGCTTTGTCGATGAGTAGCTGGGGGCCTCTCATCAGGCTTATGCTGGCGAAGGAAATCATATGGAATGTCTGTAATTGACTGGTTGCGAGCTCGCCCCGCCTGTTGCTGCCGGTCCTGACTCTGAGCCCTCACTCCGAGATTGCTCAAAGTTTGCTCCGGGTGTGCTGCAACGCACGGGACGATGACCGGCGCAGGTCTGCTACGAGCGCGCCATCATACTATAGAATTGATTTCACAGGGCCGAATTTATACTATTGCCTGACTACGAAGGCGCTAACGAGCACAGCCGCATGAAGCAAATCCTGATTATCGATGATGACGAGAAACTCGGTCAGCTCCTGACCCAGTATCTCGAGCGTTACGATATGAAAGTACATGTCGCTATGGCGCCCAGCAAAGGCTTTGAGTTGCTGAAGAAGATCAAGCCGGATCTGCTCATTCTCGATGTGATGTTACCGGAGAAGGACGGTTTCGAGATCTGCCGGGAAATCCGTGCCAAGTCTTCCATTTACGGCCAGCTTCCTATTCTGATGCTGACGGCTCACGCGGAAGTAACCGATCGCATCGTTGGTCTCGAACTCGGCGCTGACGATTATCTTCCCAAACCCTTTGAACCTCGCGAACTGGTTGCGCGCATCCATAATATTCTGCGTCGTTCGAGCGATGACAGTGGCATTCGTGACATCAAACCCATCAGTGGTCTGGAAGTCGATGTCTCGCGCCGCGAAGTCAAGCTCGATGGTGAGGTCCTCGATCTGACGACCATGGAATACGAGCTGCTGATACTCTTCATGCAGTACCCCAATAAAACCTTTACCCGCGACGAACTCATGAATCGTCTTCGGGGCATCGACGCCGAGCTTTTCTCTCGCGCAGTCGACACTCTGGTCAGCCGCTTACGACACAAGTTGAAAGACACGTCCAAAACACCCCGGTTTATCAAAACCGTGTGGGGACGTGGCTATACTTTTGTCGGTGAGCAGGCATGACACCCCTACTCCACGCAGTCAAAGCTTCCTTATTCCTCCGCCTGATTCTGATTTTCGGATTCACGGTGCTGTGTTTCTTCCTCATTGTGTCGGTGTCGCTGCGCACCATCAATGAAGACACGGGTGCGATTGAGGCGATTCCCGATTTCTTCACACGTAATGTCGAGTCCATCATCGAAGACATTGGCACGCCGCCTAATCTGAGCAATGCCATGCGCCTCGCCGACGAGCTGGACTGGACTATCAATATTCGCAACCCGATCATGCGCTGGAGCTCCGACCCCGACAATCGGCTCGACGTCGATAACTCCACGTATAACCGCACCCTGAACAACGATGCCGAAGTGCGCACAGTAAATGATGAAGACATCATCATGGTGCGACGTGGTGGATACGACTTCTATCTCTATCAGCGGTCCCGCATCGAGAGCTCAATCAATTACGTTGTGCTGTACATCGGCTTGGCGCTGGCAGGCATTGTGCTGTTCCTGAATTACTTCATGGTCAATAAATTGTTAGATCCGGTACGCTTGTTGAGAAAAGGAGCCGAGAGGATTCGCCGTGGTGACCTGAGTTTTCGTGTGCAAACCAATCGCCAGGATGAGTTGGGTGAGCTCACTGAGAGCATCAACCACATGGCCGACTCACTGCAATCGATGCTGGAAGCGAAACGGCAACTACTACTCGCCATCAGTCATGAACTGCGCACGCCGATCACGAAAGCGAAACTGCGCCTCGAGTTTATGGATGACACCGAAGAAAAAGAGCAGTTACGCGAAGACATCGACGAGATCGATCTGCTTATCTCCGATCTGCTGGAAGCCGAACGCCTGAACAACGCGCACGCCGTGCTAACGGATGAACCTGTCCTGTTCGCCGAGTTTGTTGCCGGCGTCAGTGAGTCCTATGAGGACTATGCTGGTGGCCTGGAAGTCGATGTGCCCGAGGAAGACAGGGAGCTCGAGATCGACCGACTGCGTATTCGCCTGTTGATCACCAACCTCCTCAACAATGCGATCCGCCATGGTGAGAATAATCCGATCAAGGTTATCGTGCGCTTCAATAGCAAGGGCGTCACACTGGATGTTATTGATCAGGGTGAGGGCATCCCCGCCGAACACTTGTCGCAGATTACCGAACCCTTCTATCGCGCCGACAGCTCACGGCAACGCAACACAGGAGGCTTCGGCCTCGGCCTGTACCTGTGTCGCCTGATTGCCCAGGCACACGGTGGGGAATTGTCAATCAAGAGTGAGCTGGGCAAGGGAACTCACATCACGGTGCAGCTCCCTCCCCATCCGCCGCGCATGGAATCCAGCGACGGCGAGTAGTCCCAATGCCTCAGGCGGCGGACTTGCGGCGACGCCCTGTGCGCGCGTAGTGCGCGATCAGCATTAACACAGTCAACAGCGCCGGGATCAACGCGGTATTGATCGCCTTCAGATTTGATCCCAGTCTCTCGATGTCTTCAGTAAGCTGATACTGCACATCGCGCAGGCGACGGCGTGTCTCGATCATCTCTTCGTTGAAACGATTGATCTCTGCCTGAATCTCGGGCGTGACCTGACCAATTGGCTGACCACTCTCATCGGTGTTGAGTTCAGCCAGTTGCGCTTCGGTTTCTGCGAGACGATCCAGTAGCTCTGCTTCCTCAACCCGCAGGCGATCGTCTGCCTCACGCTGCAAATCCAGGACTCGGGTGAATGGACGCGAGTAACGGCCACGGCCGCGAATACTCACCAGATCGGCGCCGCCACTCATGTTATCCAGAGCATTGATCAACAGGTCGCCGTTGTTGGCGAAAGGCTGTGGTATGCGCTGGCCGAGAAACTGTGCCACCTGGACCCACATACGATCAGTAAGAAAGTCGGTGTCTGCAAAAAGCAGGATGTTTGCAGCGCCCTGCGACTGGGCGATGTGAGGTGGAAGCGCTGCTTCCTCTTCACTCTCCGCCGCGTCTGCTTCGGCATCGGCAACTGTTTCTTCATCCGGCTGTACAGGATTGTCCTCATCCGCTGCTGCATCGGCTTCATCTGCAGTTTCTTCGACTGGCGCGACTGGACGGCCATCGGGGAACGCGGAATTGAAGCTGCCGCTGACACGCGCGGCAATGACATAGCTCTCTGGCGTCGCAACGAACTCATCAAACAATACTGAAGGATCGTCGGCATCTTCCAACAAGGTGCGCGCCATTAGCATGGAATTCGCAGAGGACTGCATCAGGGGCTCGAAGCGTGTGTTCGCGTCAGGTAGCTGAGCGATCGCACCGGCTGTCGACAGGTTAATGGTTTCGAGCCGGTTGGTGATGATGTCTTCGGCATCCACGTTGTCGCGCTTGATGCCCACCATGCCGAGATGCGGCATCGGGCGAGCATCCTGTCCCATGCGTACCCGCAATGCCAGGTCGCTGTCGGCCAAGACGACGCTGTTGTCGAACTCCACACCCCAGGACTCAAGCAGGCGAGGCAGCTCAGAGCTGATGCCCGCGGGTATCAGGTTGCCTTCTGCCATCCGAGAGACCATGGAGTCCGCACTCGGATCGAGGAAGACAATGGTTTGTCCGCCACGCATCACGTGCTGATCGATGGCGTACAAGGTCTGTTCAGACAGGCCGCGTGGATGGACCAACATCAGGATATCGACATCCTCATCAATCTGTTCGAGATCACCAGTGAGTCGACGTACTTCGTAGAGCTGGCGCACATAGTCCATGATCATCCAGGGCGGTGTTGCCTGCCCTGCCATGGGATCGTAGCCGCCATCGATGTCCAGACCCGTAATCAGTCCGATGACAGTCAGATCGGGATCTTCGACCTTGCTGATCAGTTTCATGAATTCATATTCCAGAAACTGCTCCAGATCCGGGCGCACCAGGGGCATGGTTTCAAACACCGGGTTGGCGAGGTCGCCCTCTTCCCTGCGCACGACCAGGCCGAAATAGATTCCCTGTCCGCCCTGGGTCACAGGCACGGCCTGAATGCCGTACTGGTTAGCCAGATCTTCATCTTCGGAAAACGGTTCCGGGTCAATCATGGTTAGCCGCAGATTGCCGTTGCTGGCGATAACGATTTCTTCCAGCAATTCCTGAACGCGGGTGGCATAGGTACGGATCTGTGGCGAATCTTCTGTCGCGCTGTCTGAGTAAAAGAACATGATCTCCATGGGTTCACTCAGATCGGAAACAATATTGCGTGTCCCTTCTGACAGGCTGAAGAGTCCATCTTCAGTCAAATCGACACGCCAGCCCGGCAGCACCGAAATTAGCGCGACTATAACAATGAGACCTACTGCGATCGCCAGCAGGCCTACAGTTGAGAATAATGATTTCTTGTTCATCTGCAGCGCCTCCTAGTTCGCTTTCTTCATTTCGATCACGATTGCACTGGCAAGCAGCCAGGCCGCGATGAAAACTGTAAAGAAAAGAAGATCCCGGATGTCGAGCACTCCCTTCGAGATCGAATCGAAATGCGTCATGAATCCGAGTGCCGAGAATGCATCCACCACTCCCTGCGGTACCCAGTCCGGGAACGCATTGAGCAGGATTGGCGAACCGACGATCACGAACAGGAAGCAGATCGCCACAGTCAGAATAAAGGCTATGACCGAGTTACGCGTGCAGGCTGACATGCAGGAACCAATCGCGAGGAACCCACCCGCCATGAGCCAGCTGCCGATATACGCCGCCAGTATGACGCCGTTGTCCGGTTCACCAAGATAGTTGACCGTGATCCAGATCGGGAAGGTCAGGGCCAGTGCGATACCGGTAAGCGCCCACGCGGCGAGAAATTTGCCGAGCACGGCATCCGCGAGTCGAACAGGCAGGGTCAGGAGTAACTCTATTGTGCCGGTCTTGCGCTCATCAGCCCACAGGGTCATGGCAATGGCTGGCACCATGAACAGATACAGCCAGGGATGGAAACTGAAGAACGGCAACAGATCGGCCTGGGCGCGCATGTAAAAACCGCCCATGTCGAAAGTAAAAATGCCGTTGGTGATCAGGAAGATAACAATAAAGATATAAGCCAGCGGAGTTGAAAAATAGGCGAACAGCTCGCGCTTGAAAATAATGCCGAGATTACCCATTACGCCGCCTCCTCTGTACGTTGCGTGATGTCTCTGAAGACATCCTCCAGTTGGCCGCGCTGCACATGAAACTCGCTCACCGGCCATTGCTTCGCCTGGGCGATTTCCGAGATGCGTCTGTAAATGGCTTCGCCGGACTGCGCAAGAATAGTGAACACCTGAGGATCAGCATCGCTCTTCTCAATCGTACCGATTCCGGCGACACCGGAAAGGTCGGCCGCGAGGTCATAATGGTCGCTGAGGCGAACAGTCACTGCGTGGTGATAGCGTGAGCGGGATTCCAGTTCGGCTGGCGTGCCATCGGCGACTATGCGGCCACTGGAGATGATGATGGCACGCGTACACACCGCGGTGACTTCTTCGAGAATATGAGTCGAGATGATTACGATCTTGTCGCGCGCCAGATTCTTGATCAGCTCGCGCACGTGGTGCTTCTGGTTGGGATCGAGCCCATCGGTTGGCTCATCGAGAATGAGCACCTTGGGATCATGCATGATGGCCTGCGCCAATCCGACTCGGCGCTTGAAGCCCTTGGACAACGTGTCGATGGTTTGATGACAGACTGAACCCAGATCGACCTCGTTGATAACACGCTCAACGCGCTGTTTTAATTCTGCGCCACTGAATCCGCGCACACTGGCGATGAAATTGAGGAATTCCAGCGTCGTCATGTCGCCATAGGATGGCGCACCCTCGGGCAGATAGCCGATGAGGGACTTGGCCGCAATCGGGTCGGAGGATATATCGTGCCCATCGATAGTGACCGTTCCTTCGCTGGCTGCGAGGAATCCGGTGATCACTTTCATGGTAGTGGATTTGCCCGCGCCATTGGGCCCGAGAAAGCCCAGTACCTCGCCTTCCCTCACGGTAAAGCTCAGGTCATCGACGGCGGTGAACTGCTCGAATTTTTTGGTCAGATTCTCAACTGCAATCATTTTTTAACCGGCCTCTTTGTCGTCGTCTTCTTTCGATCAGCGTCGTTAATTCGGGTAGCAGGGCCCTCTCTGGCGCTGCCGACCGCATAAAAATGAGTTCGGAAATATAGGGGTCTTGGCCCCTGTTTTCAAGGACATCGGCCCTGTAGCCGGGGGTGATCTACCGCATTACGGCAGCGCTTGTGATATCGCCTTCACAGTAGCCCGCAACTGGCACCCCGCAGCGCAACGGACGGGCCAAGGGTGGGTTTATAACAGAGTGGGCGGTATAATCGCCCGCTGCCACCCACCCGGATTCATTGTCCGGATCGACTCACGGACTCAGGATGAAGCGACATACCGCTCTGCCCAGGCTGACCCTGCTCGTACTCAGTACCTTACTGGTACTGGGACTTGCATCCTGCGGCCAGAAAGGCGGCCTGACCCGGCCCGAGCAGGCCTTCTCAGCAAGCACCGCGCAGTGACCTGCCTGCGGCTCTTGCCACTACCAGCAGAATTCAAGGAAGCATTGATCGATGGATCATTTTAACTATCAGGGCGACGCGCTGTATGCGGAAGACGTGCCCATTAGCGATATCGCCAGGGAATTTGGTACGCCATGCTATGTGTACTCGCGGGCGACCTTCGAGCGGCACTTCAAGGTGTACGAGGAAGCGCTGGCGGGGACTCCCCATCTGGTCTGCTATGCCGTCAAGGCCAATTCCAATCTCGCCGTGTTAAACCTGCTGGCCCGACTCGGCTCGGGCTTCGACATCGTTTCCGGCGGTGAGCTGGAACGCGTGCTGCAAGCTGGTGGCGATCCAGCCAAGGTTATCTTCTCTGGCCTCGGCAAGACCGAAGCCGAAATCGAGCTGGCGCTGGACAAGGGCATTCACTGTTTCAATGTGGAGTCGGAAGCTGAGCTGGAGCGCATCAATGCCATCGCCTCCGCGCGCGGCGAACGCGCCCCCATCTCCCTGCGCGTGAATCCGGATGTGGATGCGGGTACGCATCCTTATATTTCCACGGGTCTGAAAGAGAACAAGTTCGGAATCGCCGCCGATACCGCGATGGCAGTTTACCGTCATGCCGCAACCTTGCCGGGAATTGAAGTCGTTGGCATCGATTGCCATATCGGCTCTCAGCTCACTTCACTTGGCCCGTTCATGGATGCCATTGACCGGCTGCTTGCCATGGTCGACATTCTGGCCGCCGAAGGCATCGTGCTCCAGCATTTCGACATGGGCGGCGGGCTCGGCGTCACCTACGATGCAGAGAAGCCTCCACATCCGAGTGAATTGCTGGCCGAGGTTCGCACCCGCTTTAAAGAGCGCGACATGACTCTTATGGTCGAGCCGGGCCGTTCCATCGCCGCGAACGCCGGCATTCTCGTGACGAAGGTGGAATACCTGAAACTGAATGAGCACAAGAATTTCGCGATTATTGACGGCGCCATGAACGACCTGCTGCGACCGGCACTGTATGGCGCCTGGCAGGAAATTATCCCCGTGAATCGGAACGAGGGCATTAGTCGCCGCTATGACGTCGTTGGCCCAGTGTGTGAGTCCGGCGATTTTCTCGGCAAGGATCGTGCGCTGACGATTGAGGCAGGTGACCTGCTGGCAGTGCGTTCTGCCGGCGCCTACAGCTTCACCATGAGCTCGAATTACAACACGCGTCCCAGAGTGCCCGAGATTATGGTCGACGGTACACAAGTTCATCTGGTGCGGCGCCGGGAGACCGTCGCTGAATTGTTGGCGGGCGAATCCTGCCTGCCAGACTAGAACTTAATCTGAATCTGACTATCGACAAGCGCTTTAGAGACAAGACAACAATGCGAGTCCCCTTTACCAAGATGCACGGCCTCGGCAATGACTTCGTCATGCTGGACCTCATTACGAATCCGCTGGAACTGAGCACGGAACACATCCGCCTGCTCGGCGACCGGCGCTTTGGTGTGGGCTGTGATCAGATCCTCGTGATCGAACCGCCAAGTGATCCGTCGGTGGATTTCAAATATCGCATCTTCAATCAGGACGGGCGCGAAGTGGAACACTGTGGCAACGGTGCGCGTTGTTTTGCGACCTACGTCCGCGAGAAGGGCCTGACCACAAAGCATGTGATCAGGGTGGAGACCGTTAATCGAATTCTCGAACTGCGCTGCAGCGAGGATGGTCTCGTCAGTGTCGACATGGGTACTCCGGATCTCGCTCCCGCTGCGCTGCCTTTTGTTGCCGACCAGCAGGCCGATACCTATACCCGCGAGATTGTTGTCGCGGGAGAAAAGCAGGAAGTGCAATTTACCGCACTCTCTGTGGGAAACCCGCACGCAGTACTCATTGTTGAAGACCTGGAGCAAACGGCCGTCACAGAGATAGGGGAAGCGTTGGGCGCGCATCCGGATTTTCCGGAGGGTGTGAACGTCGGCTTCATGCAAATTTTATCTGCCGATGAAATTCGCCTGCGCGTTTTTGAGCGTGGTGCGGGTGAGACTCTGGCATGCGGTACAGGAGCCTGTGCAGCGGTTGTTGCCGGTTGCCTGCTCGAACATTTGGGTGCTAGTGTCAAAGTGCAGTTACGCGGCGGCGAGCTGCGTATCGAGTGGCCTGGCGCAGGACAGGCCATCGTGATGACCGGGCCAACCACAACGGTATTTGAGGGGATTATCGAGCTATGACGGAAGATCTGGCGAAAGCGAAGCAGGCGACACAATCTGTTGCAGAGGAGCCTGCCGCTGAGACAAGCGCAAAAGATGCATTGACTGCAGAACAGGTTGCAGAGTATCTGCGCGCGCATCCCGACTTCTTCGCCACTCAGGATGAATTACTGGCTACTCTGTCACTGCAACACGAGAGTGGTAAAGCGATCTCATTAATGGAGCGCCAGGTCACGATTCTGCGCGAGCAAGGAATTGAAGCACGACAGAAGCTCAACAATCTGCTCGAAAATGCGCGCAACAATGATCAGCTATTCGACACGACACGTAATCTCGTGCTTGCGCTGTTGCGTGCAGAGAATGTCACCGAGATCGCAAGCGTGACGCAGGATCAGTTGGCCAATCACGCCAACATCGATGCCTGTGAGATTATTCTGGTCGATCACCCACAGCTCAACAGCTCGCCTGCTACTCGCAAGGATTCGGCAGCGAACCTGCGCAAGGACTTCGGCGATGTCTTTCGCCTCAAGCGTACCCACTGCGGTGCCATCAGCAAGGATCAGATTGCCTATCTCTTCCCCGGCAGTGAGCAGACGATTCGCTCTACAGCAATCTGCCCGGTGATGAACAATTCCGAAGTGCTCGCGCTATTGGCCTTTGGCAATCGCGAAGACAATTACTTCAATGTGAATCTGGATACGCTGTTTCTGGATTTCATCGGACACGTTGTGGGCGCGGTACTCGACCGCGAACTCGCTGACATCAAACAGGAATCTGCCTGATCCCCTCCGCTGTTAGCAGGCGGTAGCCTGCCAGCTTACAACTTGCGAATAAAACGAAAGATCACCCGCTGCAGGAAACCATTCCTGACGGCCAGGGCTGCGGTGTAGCGCAGCACTCGGCGCTGCTTAACCGGGAGGTCCTCTGCGAAGTGTTGCTGAAAAGCACGCGCCTGCTGTGCGACTTCCAGCAAGTGCGGATTCGTCTTCTGCTCGAGTATTTTCTGCCAGTAAGCGAGTGTCTTCATGCGATAGGCGGGTTGTTCCTTCGCGCCGATCGCGTTGCGACCATGCTGGCGGTACTGCACCAACGGGGAATCGAGATAGACTATTTTCCCGAACGCCGCCGCGACCAGCGCAAGCCACCAGTCATGCATAATCGCTTCGTCCGCTATCGGCATAGCCCTGCGAGCCAACGCCTCATTGCACAGCGCGGTGCATCCTGTCACCAGATTGCTGATTAACAGATTGGCAAAACTGTTGCGTTCGGCATCCAGCCCCTGATAACGCGCCATGGATTCGGCAATCGTATAGAGATTCTCATCCACAACCGCGAGGTCGCTATGCACGAGAACCGGTGTAATCCCCCGCAGCTCAGCGCCGTGCTCCGCTTCGGTTGCCAACATGACGTTCATTTGTCTGGTGATCTTGTCCTCGTGCCAGACATCGTCCTGATCGCAAAACATGAGATACAGTGAATCCACGCCGAGCGCTGCCTTGTGTTCGAGCGCATAGCGCATGAGCCAGGCGAAACTGCCGCTGGCGCCCAGGTTCGCTGATTCGTCAGAAACAATCTTAATCCGTTCCGGCGCGCGATCCGCGTAGTCGCCGAGGATCTTCTTGCTGGCATCTTGCGAGCCATCATCGCGCGCGAGAATGAGGAATTCAGAATAGGTCTGGGCGAACAGCGAATCGAGCTGCGCGTTGAGATATTTCTCACCGTTGTAAGTCGATAGCAGAATGACAAGCCGGGGCTGCGAGTTCATGAGTCAGACCAATGTCCGGGCGTCGCGAATGCCATTGCGAATATTTTGCCAGTAAAGCTGACGCTGCGGCGAAGAGAGCAGCAACCAGCACGCCTTCAGCGTAAAGCGCACAACATCGCGCAACTTCCAACCCAGAGGTGAGTAATCGACGCCATAAAGATGAATACGATTGCGACTGGAATAATAGGTGCGAGACGGATTGTGCTGCGCCATGATGCCCGCACGTACCAGCGGATTGCTGCTGCGTTCACCGATGGCGTGATAGAGCACCGCTTCGTCGGTGCCAACCAGATCGAAGCCTTTGCTGCTTGCACGGAAACACCACTCGAGATCCACATTGTCGATAAAATAGGACTCCTTCATTGGCCCAATCTCTTCGAGATGATCGAGCAGCAACAAGGTGCCAGATGTAATCAGAAAATCGGCACGGAAAAATTTTGGGTTGCTGCCAAAAATCTGATCGCTGCGCAGAAACAATCGGTTGAATAATTTGAAGGGGGTTTGCCGCATGGTCTGCGGATTGATGATGCGCGGGCCGAGTGCCGCAATGCCCTTGCTGCTGTACTGATCGGCTTGGTTGGCCGCGGCTATCATGCGGCTGACAAACAGGTCACACAGGCTACTGTCCTGATCGAATAGAAAGACGTAGTTGCACCCGTGCTGACGGGCCCACTCGATGCCCATATTCAATGCTTTCGCCAGACCAACGTTTTCATCGAGTTCGATGAGTTCCTTGCAGCGCTGATAAGCCGTTATCGATTCGGCGAGCCGTTCGATCTCAGTCGAGCCATTGTCGATGACGACGAAATCCGTTTCCTTGTTGAGTTGTCCGAGCAGCTTGAGCAAGGCAGTAAAGTCCGGCTGGTAGGTTACTACCACCGCGCAACTTGGCTTGCCTTTCGGGTCGGTCATGAATTCAGTAAAGAGGAGTCAGCGGGAAATTCAGGCGAGACACGGATGCGATCGATTCCCTTGAGTGCAACGAACACGAAATAAATGATCGACAGGATGCCAATGAGCAAGCCGACGATAACACCCACATCGATAATGCCACGCCATGGCTGCGGAATATAACGCAGGATTATGACAAAGCAGATGATCATGCAGGTCAGTGCGTAGGCGGCAATTTTGCGGTTACGCGTGGCATGAATAAAGCCCATGCAGAAGAGCGGCGCGAGCAGCAAATGAAAGGGGCTCGTACTGGCACCGACGCTGGCGGCGCGGCGCACGACGCGGGGTGAGAATTGCAGGTAGAAGCCGCGATAACCCTCGGTATAAGCCATGAACACGATGCTGGCCGTCAGAGCGAACCAGTGCAGAGCATTCAGAGAACTGAGACCCATCTCCAGAACATAAGCCGACAGGCGCACGACGGCCGTGCTCAGTAAGAGAACCACTCCGCCGACACCCCAGATGAAACCCAGTGTTTTCAATGCCAATACCGTTTGCGAACAAATCGCCTATTATAGACTGATTGAAGGAACAACGAGACATTCAGTATGCCTTGCCCGCGTCCCCGATTGTATCCGCAGCGGTTTCGCGATGGGGAATGGATTTGGGCGGTATCCGGAATTCGGCTATGATGCGCCTGTCTGTCCTCCGTCAAAAAGCAGAGTAGCGGGACAAACCACCCTGCTACGCATTCTCTTCAGGAATTTTCTATGAGCATCAAATTGGGCGTGGTCATGGACCCGATTGAGTCCATTACCGTCAAGAAAGACACGACTCTGGCCATGTTGCTGGCGGCGCAGAAGCGCGGCTGGCAGATTCACTATATGCTGCAGTCGTCGCTGTATCTCGACAAGGGACAGAGCCGCGCCAGCACCAGGCTCTTGCAAGTGAAAGACGACCCAAATGACTGGTTCAGCTTCGGTGAGGAGAGCGATCTGGCACTCGCCGAACTCGATGTCGTGCTGATGCGCAAAGACCCGCCATTCAATATGGATTACATCTATTCCACGTATCTGCTGGAACAGGCACAGCGTGAAGGCACCTTGATCGTGAACGATCCCCGCAGTTTGCGGGATTGCAATGAAAAGTTGTTCGCCACCCAGTTCCCGCAGTGCTGCCCCGATCTCCTGGTCGCCAGCGACGCGCGACAGCTGCGCGCCTTTCACGCCGAACACAAAGACGTCATCCTCAAGCCGCTGGATGGCATGGGTGGCTCTTCGATCTTCCGCGTCAAAGAGGGTGATGCCAATCTGAGCGTGATCATCGAAACACTCACCCACGGTGGGCGGCAACAGATCATGGCCCAGAAGTACCTGCCCGACATCAGCGCCGGCGACAAGCGCATCCTGATGATTGATGGCCAACCTGTTCCCTATTCGTTGGCGCGCATCCCGGCCCAGGGCGAGAGTCGTGGCAATCTCGCGGCGGGTGGCAGCGGCGTTGCCCAGGAACTCAGTGACAGGGATCGCTGGATTTGTGAACAAGTCGGACCGACATTAAGAGAGAAAGGATTACTCTTTGTAGGGCTGGACGTGATTGGTGACTACCTGACCGAGATCAATGTCACCAGCCCGACCTGCGTGCGTGAGATCGATCGTGCTTATGACCTGGATATCGCGGGCGACCTCATGGACTGTATCGCCGCCAAGCTGGGCAACTAAACCCGACATCAACCTGTCAGGAGCGCCATGAACGAGGAAGATACAGAACTCAGCAGTGAACGCTTTGGTTTCACCGTGTTCCTGTCGGCCTGTGCTCATGCCATCCTGATTCTGGGGATCGGCTTCAGTTACCTGAGTGATTCGGCGAGTGAGGCCGTGCTGGAAGTCACTATGGCGCAGTATCGCAGCGAGATCGCTCCCGATGACGCTGATTTTCTCGCCCAGGAGAACCAACTCGGCAGCGGTAATCTGGATGAGCCGGCCGCGCCAAGCACCCCGTTCCAGTCTGACTTCAATGCCGACCAGATCAACGAAGTCGTGCCGGTCGCGCAATCGCCACGCGTGCAGAATGACATTCCGCTGCAGGACAATGCCGTCGTCTCAACTTTCTCCGACAGTCGAGACATTCGTCAGCAACTGGAAGAGGTCGAGCCGGAACAGGAACAGCCCCTCGATCAGTCAGCGTCACCGCAGGAATTGAGTCTGGCCATCGCCAGTCTGCAGGCACAGTTGGATCGGCGCCGGCAGGCTTACGCCAATCGGCCGCGTCGCTATACCATTTCCTCAGCATCGACGCGCAGGAGCTATGACGCCGCGTATCTCGATAACTGGCGGCGCCGTATCGAAGCGGTGGGCAACATCAATTATCCGGAACAGGCACGACGCAATCGAATCTATGGCAGCCTGCGTCTGCTGGTGTCGATCCTGCCCGATGGCACCGTAAACGATATCCAGATTCTGGAATCGTCTGGTCATAATCTTCTGGATCAGGCCGCTGTCGAGATCGTGAGTCTCGCCTCACCCTTCGAACCCTTCCCCGAGGAATTATTGGCCGAAGCTGATATACTCGAAATCATTCGCACCTGGCGTTTCCACGAAGGCAACGCGTTCACGAGCTATTAGCGCCCCTTCGCAATACCCAGCGTGCACCTTTTTTGCGCAGCCAAGCTCCTGGCAAGCGAACACACAACGGACAAGTTCAGTGGCAGAAGACAACTTCGAAAGCGGCTATCTCGAGAATCAGTTCCTGATTGCCATGCCGCAATTGGAAGATCCCTATTTCTCCAATACCGTGACCTATCTCTGGCGACACAATGAGGAAGGGGCACTCGGTATCGTCATTAACAAACCACTGCAAGCTAGCGTTGCCGATATCTTCGATGAGCTGGATATCGTGTGCCCGACATCGGGGGCGTTTCGCACTCAGCATGTTCTCGCCGGTGGGCCGGTCGAGCGCGACAAGGGCTTCATCATTCACGACGCAGGCGAAGCCTGGGAGTCATCGATTGCGGTTACTCCATCGGTAACGATCTGTACTTCGCGCACCATATTGCAGGATATCGCCAATGGCGAAGGTCCGCGCAACTATCTGGTCGCACTGGGTTGTGCGGGCTGGGAAGCCGGCCAACTGGAGCGGGAGATCAGTGCCAATGCCTGGCTAACCGCACCAGCCGACAATGATTTGCTCTTCTCCAGAGACTTCGCCAACAAGGCGGAAGCCGCAGCGGCCCGGCTCGGTATAGACCTGCAGCAGATCTCTCCCGAAGCCGGTCACTCCTGAGCGTCGGCCTCTCTGGACAGTCTCTGCTGCCTGCCTTCATGACGCTCCCCCAATTTCCAACCAACAAGGACACCGCCAGAGGATCGCTCAGTGCGCTGGCCTTCGACTTCGGCACGCAGCGCATCGGCGTAGCCTATGGGCAGAGCATCTCCGGCAGCGCGCAAGCGGTTACCGTGCTCAAGGCGAGGGACGGGATACCCGACTGGGATCAGATCGCGAAGCTGATTGCGGAGTGGGAACCGCAGGTTTTTGTAGTTGGCTTGCCTTACAACATGGATGGCAGCGATAGTGAGTTGCTGCAACGTGCGATCAAGTTTGGCAATCGACTCAATGGCCGTTTTAACAAGCCGGTCTATGGCATGGATGAGCGTCTCTCATCGAAAGCTGCGATCGATCAGATTTTCGAGATGGGCGATGGCAACAAGGACACCGCGATCGATCATATCGCGGCGCAAATTATCCTCGAGAACTGGTTCAGTGAATGGCGGACGAGAACTGAAGAGTCGGCAGACTGACTTCTGCCAATTCCCTAGAAATTTTCCGGCATCTTCGCTTTGAGTTTCGCGTCTTCGCGTGAGACCAGACCCTTTGCCAACAACTCTTTCAGACACTGGTCTAGTGTCTGCATGCCGGCACCGGCGCCTGTCTGAATCGCCGAATACATTTGGGCGACCTTGTCTTCGCGAATCAGGTTACGTATCGCAGGTGTACCAATCATGATCTCGTGTGCCGCGACTCGTCCGCCACCCGGCTTCTTGAGCAGGGTCTGCGAGATTACCGCCTGCAGGGATTCAGACAACATGGAACGCACCATGTCTTTCTCGGCGGCGGGAAACACGTCGATGACACGGTCGATGGTCTTGGCCGCCGAGGTCGTGTGTAGTGTGCCGAAAACAAGGTGACCGGTTTCCGCAGCGGTCAGTGCGAGGCGGATCGTTTCCAGGTCACGCAGCTCACCAACGAGAATGATATCGGGATCTTCACGCAGTGCCGAGCGCAGGGCTTCGTTGAATCCATGTGTATCGCGGTGGACTTCGCGCTGATTCACCAGACACTTCTTCGATTGATGCACAAATTCGATCGGGTCCTCGATGGTGAGAATGTGCTCGTACTTGGTGTCGTTGATGTAGTCGATCATCGCCGCGAGCGTAGTTGATTTACCGGAACCCGTTGGTCCGGTCACGGCGACAAGACCGCGGGGGTTCTCGGCAATTTTTCTGAAGATGTCGCCCATGCCCAGTTGTTCCATGGACAGCACTTTGGAAGGAATGGTACGAAATACAGCCGCGGCGCCACGATTCTGAATAAAGGCATTCACACGAAAGCGCGCCAGACCCGGTACTTCAAATGAGAAGTCTGTTTCCAGAAATTCCTCATAGTCCTTGCGCTGTTTGTCATTCATGATTTCGTAGATGAGGGAATGGACTTCCTTGTGATCCATCTCCGGCACATTAATGCGACGAATATCACCATCAACACGAATCAGGGGTGGCATGCCGGCGGTAATGTGTAGATCCGACGCTCCCTGTTTGACACTAAAATTCAGCAGTTCTGTAATATCCATCCGATCTACCTTTTTCTTGTGGTCATGTGCGCAAGCACGGGCTGCAGAAGGCCGGCAACACTGGCTTTCTCAGAAGTGCTTGCCTATAGTACCCCCCCTGTCCGTAATATCACAGACCCCGGGCCCCTGAAACCGTGACCACCGTAGCAGAAAACCTCCAGCAAATTCGCGCACAGATACGCGCATTCGAGCAGCGCTATGAGCGCAAGGCGAACAGCGTCCGCTTGCTTGCGGTGAGCAAGCAGCAAAGCAGCGAAAAGATTCAGGAAGCCGCGCTGGCTGGCGTGAAGGATTTCGGCGAAAATTATTTGCAGGAGGCCGAGAGCAAGATTGCGGCGCTCGCGAATCTGGGTTTGTGCTGGCACTTTATCGGGCCTATTCAAAGTAACAAGACGCGACTCATCGCCGAGCTGTTCGACTGGGTGCACAGTGTCGAACGCGAGAAAATCGCACGGCGACTGTCAGAGCAGCGTCCCGCTGCATTACCACCCCTGAATTTCTGCATACAGGTCAATCTCTCGGGTGAGGCGAGCAAGTCAGGCTGCGCCCTGCATGAAGTTGATGCGCTCTGCGCTGAACTCGCGCTACTACCGGGTCTGAAACTGCGCGGCCTGATGGCAATTCCTGCAGCACTGGATGATTTCGCTGCGCAGCGCGCAGCGTTCGCCCCGCTGGCGGAACGCTTCCAGCGACTACAGCGTATTTATCCCTCGATGGATACGCTCTCGATTGGCATGAGCAACGACTTCCAAGCGGCGATCGCGGAAGGGTCAACACAGGTGCGCCTGGGTACCGCAATCTTCGGTGCCCGCCGCGCCTGAGCAGCGAGGAGCGAGCGTTCGGGCTCGCATATTCAGGCCATTCGGATTGCGCTAGAATAGCGCCCTTATCAAGGATCAAGCCCCTGCCCGGCAGAAAGGAGCCAGTTTGCACAATCTCAGTATCGGTTTTATTGGTGCCGGCAACATGGCCAGCAGTCTCATTCACGGCTTGTTGAATGAGGGAATCGCTGGCGAAAAAATTCTGGTCGCCGACATTGATCAGGAGAAGCTGTCTGCCCTCGCCGCTGAATGCGGTACTATCACCCGTTCTGCGGAGGAAGTGGTCGAGCAGGCCGATATCGTCGTACTCGCTGTGAAGCCACAGGTCATGCAAACGGTGTGCTCCGGACTGACGCAGCGCACAGCGCAGCCACTCTTTATCAGCATCGCTGCGGGCGTGTCGCTGGCGAGCCTGCAAGAGTGGCTCGGTGGCGAACCTGCTGTTGTCCGTTGTATGCCGAATACGCCTGCCTTGATCGGCAAGGGCGCGACCGCACTGTTCGCCAATCCTGCAGTTAATGCGGCACAGCGTGACGCAGCCAGTCAGGTGCTCGACGCGGTTGGCATCAGTGTTTGGGTCGAGACCGAATCTGATCTCGATACTGTAACTGCCGTGTCAGGCAGCGGGCCTGCGTACTTTTTCCTGTTCATGGAAGCCATGCAGGACGCCGCAAAGGAAATGGGCATGAGCGAAGAACTCGCGAGGCTGCTGGTATTACAGACTGCCGCTGGTGCTGCTGAGCTTGCCGCCCAGAGCGAGGATTCTGTCGCCGAGCTGCGCCGCAAGGTAACCTCTCCCGGCGGCACAACTGAACAGGCTATACTGCGCTTCGAATCCGGCGAGCTGCGCGCACTGGTCAACAAGGCGCTTCAGGCAGCGCGCGACAAGTCAGTGGAATTGTCGCAGAACGCCTGATAGTTTTTAGCAAGCTGCGGCCTGACTAAAGACCCTGCAACGTATAACTGAAACTATTCACAAGCAGACGAAGTAAACAGAGAAGAGATCGACTATGGGAGTATTAGCAAATTCGGCAGGCCTGCTTTTCAATGCCATTGCGGGTCTCTATCTGCTGGCCGTGCTGCTGCGTTTTCTGTTACAGGTCGCCCGGGCCGACTTCTACAACCCCGTTTCACAGGCTGTAGTGAAGATCACCGACCCGATGGTGCGCCTGTTTCGTGGCTTTATTCCGGGTTATAAGGGAATCGATTTCTCTACGCTGGCTCTGGCTTGCGTGGTGCAAGGCATCTCGATCTGTGTGCTAATCCTTCTCTTCGGTGGTTCGATACCCGGTGTCGGCTTCGTCGTTACCTGGGCCGTCATTGGCACGCTCTATTTCATTACCAACATTTATTTCTTCGCGCTTATTGCCTCGATCATCATGTCGTTTGTCATGCTGTTCTCCGGCAACATGAATCCACACCCGGCGCTGAATCTGATCTGGCAATTGACGGAGCCTGTCATGGCTCCGGTACGCAAGGTCATCCCACCCATGGGTGGACTGGATTTCTCGCCGATCTTCATCTTTATACTCATCAGACTGATTCAGGATATTTTGCTTTCTGCAGCGGGCGTGACGCCAGGACTGCAACAAGTCGTGCTCGGCATGTGACGTGTTGATTCGCAAGACGGCTGATCATTACCTGATAGAGTGTTCTGTCATCCCAAAGAGCAAGGAAGAGAGAATCGTCGGTATTGTGGCCGGCACACTCAAGGTAAAGCTCACCGCAGCACCCAGCGACGGGAAAGCCAACAAACAGTTAATAGCATTTCTAGCGGACGAATTCGGTATTCGTCAATCGATGCTCAGTATCGTCAGGGGCGAAACCAGCCGGCATAAAACGCTTGCGGTAGCAGTCTCAGCAACATTACCCGAGTACCTTCTCGCACATCTCGGCGAGAATTGAATTAACGCCAAGACGGCAACACACAGTACCATTATCAGCATGAAACCATCGCAACAGGACAATTCGGTAGGCATCGTCAAGCCAGAGCGTTATCACTTTGATGATCCGCTCACGCTGCGTAGCGGCAAGGTATTACCCGCGTTCGACCTGATGGTCGAAACCTATGGCGAACTCAATGCCGAGCGTAGCAATGCTGTGCTGATCTGCCACGCCCTGAGTGGCGATCACCACGCGGCTGGCTATCACTCGGAGAACGATAGCAAGCCCGGCTGGTGGGACAGCGCCATCGGACCCGGCAAGGCAATCGATACCAATAAATTCTTCGTTGTGTGTCTGAACAACCTCGGTGGTTGCGCAGGCAGCACGGGGCCGACGTCAATCAACCCCGAAACCAACAAACACTTTGGTCCCGATTTTCCGATCGTGACCGTGCGCGACTGGGTCAAGAGTCAGCTGATGCTCACCGACCGACTCGGCATAGAGAAGTGGGCTGCCGTGGTCGGCGGTTCGCTCGGCGGTATGCAGGTATTGCGCTGGGCGATCAGCTATCCGGAACGACTGGCTCATGCCGTCGTCATCGCGGCGGCGCCCAAGCTCTCGGCACAGAACATTGCGTTTAACGAAGTCGCACGGCACTCGATCACGAGTGACCCGAACTTTCACGATGGCCACTACCTTGAACATGGGACGACGCCCAAGCAGGGACTCATGCTGGCGCGCATGGTCGGACATATCACCTATCTCTCTGATAGCGCGATGCGTGCCAAGTTCGGCAAGGATGTGAATCGCTTCGGTGCGAGCTTCGGTCGTGACCTGCGCTCAGGCACCTTGAGCTTCGGTTATAACGTGGACTTCGAAGTAGAGAGCTATCTGCGCTATCAGGGCGAGCGCTTCTCTGAGAACTTTGATGCCAACACCTATTTGCTGATGACCAAAGCACTGGACTACTTCGATCCGTCGGTTGATTACGGCGGTGATCTCAGTAAGGCGTTCGCGAACAGCGAGTGCAAGTTTATGCTGATGTCGTTCAGCACGGACTGGCGGTTCCCTCCCGAGCGCTCCCGCGAAATCGTTGAGCAGCTACTTCAGGCAAAGCGCCAGGTCACTTATCTTGAGATCGAGGCGGATGCGGGTCATGACGCATTCCTGCTTCCCATCCCGCGCTATATTCGCGCGTTCTCAGGTTACATGAACCGAATTCATCGGGAGCTGACTGCCAATGCGTCCTGATCTGCAACTCATAGAGAAATTAATCGCCCCCGGCAGCCGCGTGCTCGACCTCGGTTGTGGCGACGGGACACTGCTGGATCATCTGCAGACTAACAAGCAGGTTACTGGCATTGGCCTTGAGATCGATGAAGACAATATCGAACAGTGTATTGGCAAAGGCGTCGATGTCATCGAGCAGAACCTCGATAGTGGACTGGCGAATTTTCAGTCCGGCAGTTTCGATACGGTGCTGCTGGCACAGACACTGCAGGCGCTGAGCAAACCGGAACAGTTGATCGATGACATGCTGCGCATAGGCCGCTATGGCATCATCACCTTCCCGAATTTCGGCAACTGGAAATCGCGCCTGTATCTGGCGTCGCGGGGCCGCATGCCGGTGTCGCGCTTCATGCCCTATGAGTGGTATGACACGCCCAATATTCACTTCTGCACGGTGAAAGACTTCGACACGCTCTGCCGCGAGAAAAACATTCGCGTCTTGCAGCGCACGGTTGTCGATTCCGAACATCAGGGCAGTATCGCCGGACGCATTTGGCCCAATCTGTTGGGTGAGATAGCAATCTATCATCTGACACGGGACCAATCGTCATGAGCAGTAAGAAACAGATCGTGCTTGCCAGCGGCAATCAGGGCAAGCTCCGCGAATTGCAGGCAGTACTCGGCAATGACGCGGTTGAACTGTTACCGCAGTCGCAGTTCAATGTGAGCTCCGTGGCGGAAACCGGACTGAGCTTCGTGGAAAACGCATTGATCAAGGCCAGACATGCCTGTGACGAAACCGGCCTGCCCGCGATTGCCGACGATTCAGGTATCGAAGTCGATGCGCTCGATGGCGAGCCGGGTATTTATTCAGCCCGCTATGCAGGGCTCGACGGTGCTGGTGCGGACGCTGCCAACAATGCCAAGCTGCTCGACGAACTTGAGTATGTGCCCGAAGCTGAACGCACTGCACGTTTCCAATGCGTCATCGTCTACCTCCGTCACGCTCGCGACCCCATGCCGCTCATCTGTCATGGCACCTGGGAAGGACGCATCCTGTTCGCAGAACAGGGAGAGAATGGCTTCGGTTACGACCCGCTGTTCTATGTACCCGATCATGATTGTTCATCCGCCGAACTCGATCCCGCGACCAAGAACTCGCTTAGTCACCGTGGTCAGGCTCTCGCCAGTCTCATGCAATGTTGGAACTCCCACCGCTAAGCCTCTACGTGCACGTTCCCTGGTGTGTCAGGAAGTGCCCGTATTGCGATTTCAATTCACACGAGTTTCAGGGATCGCTTCCTGAGGATGACTATGTCGCAGCGCTCTGTGAAGATCTCGATTCGGAATTGCATCAGGTGCGGTCGCGCCCGCTGCAATCGATCTTCATCGGTGGTGGTACTCCCAGTCTGTTGAGCGGTGATGCTTATGCGCGCTTACTGGAGCATGTTGCGGGGCGCATCGACTTCGCTGACGACATCGAGATTACTCTGGAGGCTAACCCAGGCACGGTCGAAGCGAATCGTTTCAGGGACTTTCGCAATGCGGGCATCAATCGCTTGTCGCTCGGCATTCAGAGTTTTGCAGACGACCAGCTTCAGACGCTCGGCAGGATTCACGACAGTGATCAGGCTGAGAAAGCTATCGCGATCGCGCGCGAGGCTGGCTTCGAAAACTTCAACCTCGATCTCATGCATGGCCTTCCTGGGCAGTCGATCGAACAGGGGCTGGAGGATCTGCAGCGTGCATTGGAGTATTCCCCATTGCATCTGTCCTGGTACCAGCTCACGATCGAACCCAACACTGTTTTCTATCGTCGCCCACCGCCTCTGCCCGCAGATGAGCTCATTATCGACATGCAACTGCAAGGACAACGGCTGCTCGCGGAGCATGGCCTGATACAGTACGAGGTCTCCGCCTACGCGCAGGAAAATCGTGCGTCCCGACACAATCTCAATTACTGGCAGTTCGGTGACTATCTCGGCATCGGGGCCGGCGCCCACGGCAAGCTGACGGACCCGGAGAACAACAGCATTTTCCGCACCCGCAAGAAGAAACAGCCGGGCCACTATTTGCAGAGCAATCTGGAACGCCGCTCTGCTTCGGTCCCTATCGAAACTGCGGAGCTGGCTGTGGAGTTCCTGCTCAATGCGCTGCGCTTGCGTTCGGGTTTTACGGTAGCGCAGTTCGAGGCGCGCACGGGCCTTGCTTTTAGCGTCATAGGAAAGCGAGTAGAATATTTGCAGTCCAGACAATTACTCGAGTTCGATGGCGAATGTATCCGGGCGAGTACGCGCGGTTATCAACTCCTTAACTCAGTTCTCGAAGCTTTCCTCTGAACTGACTGTTCACAGACTCATGTGCGATTGTAGTGCGCAAGAGAGGTCAATCAGGAGACGGAACAAGGTTAGTCAGAGGCTCCCAAGTCGAGGAACAGATAGTGGAGGAACAGGCAGTGGAAAAAGACGAGCCGCTATACAAGCAACGCTGCGAGGCCTGCAGAATGGGCGCGCCTGTTGTCACAGAAGAACAGGCGAACGAGTTGCTGCTCAGCATCCCTTCCTGGAAACGCGAGTTTCACGATGGCGTACAGAAGCTGATCCGCGTGTTCCACTTCGTCGAATTCAAGGACGCTTTCGATTTCACCCTGAAGATCGCAACACTGGCGGAAAGAGAGCAGCATCATCCCGCTATCACCACGGAGTGGGGCAAGGTAACCGTGTACTGGTGGACACACAAGATCAATGGCTTGCATGTCAATGATTTCATTATGGCGTCAAAGACCGATCTCATCGCCAAGCTCGCTGCTAAATCCTGAATCAACAACCGACTATGACCAACTCCCGATTCAAGCCAGACCTTCTTACGCGCCTCGGCCAGGTCGTCTCCATACCCAGTGTCAGCTCAACCAACATCAAACTGGACATGAGCAACAAGCCGATCGTCGACTACCTGGCGAACGAGTTCGAGGCACTGGGTTTTACCTGCGAACTGGTATTATGTGGCACCGACGAACAGGGAAGCGCCAAGTATAACTTGATAGCGACTCTCGGCAGTGGGCCCGGTGGGCTCGTGCTCGCCGGCCATACCGACACAGTCCCCTACGACGGTAATCTGTGGTCGGTCGACCCCTTCAAGCTAAGCGATCGCGACAATCGCTTCTACGGGCTCGGCGTAACCGATATGAAGGGATTCTTTCCCCTGATCATGGAAGCGGTGACCCCGCTGTTGGATGCTACCTTCCATGAACCGCTTATCGTACTCGCCACGGCCGATGAAGAGACCTCCATGCAGGGCGCTCGCACGCTCGCTGAAATGGGTAGACCGAAAGCGCGCTCTGCTGTTATTGGCGAACCAACAGGCATGCAGCCGGTGCGCAGTCACAAAGGAATGATCATGGATGCCGTGCGCCTGCACGGCCAGAGTGGCCATTCTTCCGATCCCGCGCTGGGCAATAATGCGCTCGATGCGATGCATCAGGTGATCAGCGAGCTGATGCACTATCGCACCGAACTCAAGCAACGCTATCGTGACGATCTGTTTGCGATTCCCTATCCCACACTGAATCTCGGCAGCATTCATGGTGGGGATAATCCCAATCGGATCTGCGGCCACTGCGATCTGGAGTTCGACCTGCGGCTGATGCCAGGCATGCATATCGAGGACGTCCGTGCCGAGATCAAACAGCGCATACACGCGGTGACTGACCCACTCGGGATCGGCTTCGAGATGGAGCCCCTGTTCAGCGGAATCCCGCCATTCTTCACTGCGGCCAACAGCCCCCTGTTGCAGACTGCTGAACGTCTGACCGGACATAGCGGCATCAGCGTCGCCTTCGGTACCGAGGGTCCGTTTCTGCAGGAGTTGGGCATGGATACCATCATCATGGGTCCTGGCAACATCGATCAGGCACACCAACCGGACGAGTATGTCGATCACGACATGCTGGAACCCTGCGTGCGGGTACTGCGCGAACTGATCACCGAGCACTGCCTGCAGGGCTAGAATGCAAAGCTTGGGCACTTCTGCCCGATAACAACAATAATGCACAGCACAGACGCAAGAGACTGATACATGAGCACCGATCTCCAACTGATAGACTGGTTTCGCGCCTCTACGACCTACATCAATGCGCACCGCGGCAAGACCTTTGTCGTACTGCTCACTGGCGAGGCACTGCAGGAAGCCAATCTTCCCAACATCGTCTATGACCTGAGCCTGTTGCGCACACTGGGCGTGAAACTCGTCCTGGTGCATGGTTCACGTCCACAGATCAGTGCCGCGCTGGCAGGAGCCGGTATCAAGTCGAGCTATCACAAGGACCTGCGCATTACCGAGGCGGCCAGTCTCGATCTGGTACGCCAGACAGTCGGTGGGCTGAGCGTCACCCTCGAGGCACTGTTCACGATGGGCCTGAGTAATTCGCCAATGCACGGCGCCGACGTGCGCATCGTGCGCGGAAATTTCGTCACTGCGAAGCCGGTCGGTGTTCACGATGGTGTCGACTATCAGTTCACCGGCAAGGTACGCCGCATCCACAGTGATGCGATCAAGCAACAACTGGACGACAATAATCTGGTGCTGCTTTCCAATCTGGGCTATTCAGTAACTGGCGAGGTATTTAACCTCTCCGCCGAGGAAGTAGCGACCGCCGCGGCGATTGCGCTGCAGGCGGACAAACTGATTCTGATGGTGCCGACAGAGGGCGTGCTGGACAAGGAGCGCAATCTGGTTGCCTCCCTGAGCGAAGCCGATGCCCGGGAAGTAGTCGCTTCGCTTGCCGACAAGAGCGACGACGAGTCCTATTGCATTCGCCATGCGCTGCAGGCGGCATTACATGCCTACACCAGTGGCGTGCATCGCGCTCACCTCATCAGCTTCAAGGAAAATGGCGCGCTGCTGCAAGAACTCTTTACGCGCGTCGGTAACGGCAGCCTGCTTAGTAATGACAATTTCGACTCTCTGCGTCCCGCGCGGATCGGCGACGTGCCCGGCATTATCGGCCTGATACGACCATTGGAAGCATCTGGCATTCTGGTCGAACGATCGCGCGAGCGTCTGGAGAATGAGATCGGCAACTTCCACGTGGTGGAACTGGAAGGCAGCATCATCGCCTGTGCAGCGCTTTACCCGATGTCCGACGGAGCAGGCGAGCTTGCCTGCATCGCGATCGACCCTGCCTTTCAACGCGCCCATCTCGGCAGCCGCCTTCTGGTGAGTCTGGAGACACAGGCCAAGCAACTCGGCATCAAGCAGCTATTCGCACTGACAACCGTCGCAGCACACTGGTTCCAGGAGCACGGCTTCGAAACCTCGAGCCCGGACAAGCTACCCGAACAGCGACAGCAACTGTACAACTACCAGCGCAATTCGAAGGTGTTCTGCAAGACACTGAGCTAGTTTCGGTTGGCTTGTTCGGAACGATTCCCAACGCGTCAACGCGTAGCGGTAACCAGTATCTGTACCCTCGCGTGTCCAGTCTCTGCACTCGATAAACAAGCCGGCCTGACAAGTAATTCGGCGACGCCTGCTTGTTGCGCTTCAAGGTAATTCCAATCCGAACGCGTGGCCGTGACGCCATTGTTATCCAGCAGCTCAACAATGATCGGCACGCCGGGCACGAATTCCCCATCGGAATTGTACGCTTCGACGATCAGCTCCGTGACGATGTTGGTTACGTTGCTACGATGAATTCTTTCGCCCACTTGAAGTCGGATGGGATCTGGCAGAACTTTGATCTCGGCGATTGCCGGCGCGACATTACACGCTGCTTCCCGTGAATAGAGGGTAAACGCACGGAAGCGAATGTCTGCAGCAGTACTCTGGACGGCAGAGGAATAGCCTTCTGCGAAGATTGCAGCGTGGGATGCGGGCCAAAGCACGAGTGCCAGGATAGCGAGCAGCGTACGGAATAGTTTACTCACCTCTCTTCTTACACTCCTCCTCACACTTCTCCTCACCCTTCTCTTCGCCCCGTCCTCACCCTCGTCCTCACCCTCTCGGATCGCAGGGGATCGATGCCCCTGGCTAGTGGGATAGGCGCTCCAGCACACAGATGCTGTAGTCGTAGGGATTGGTCTCGTTGTGGGCGAAGTCTTCGCGCGAGACTTCCTGCCATTCTGACTCATCGAAATCGACCAACTCCGTATCACCGTGCACCTCGGCATGAACACGGGTGAGATGGAAACGCTGTGCCGAAGGCAGGGCGCGGCGATAGAGATCGGCACCGCCGATGATGAATGCCTCTTCCGAGCCATCGATAAAGGCAATGCTTTCCGCCAGCTTGAGTGCGTCTTCGAGGGAGTGCACGACGCGTGCTCCCTCTGCCACATAATCAGGATTGGTGGTAATCACGATATTGGTTCTGCCTGGCAAGGGCCGGCCAATCGACTCCCAGGTCTTGCGGCCCATGATAATGCTGTTGCCCATGGTGACGCGTTTGAAATATTTCAGGTCCTCTGAAAGGTGCCAGGGCAAACTGTTATTGATGCCGATGACCCGGTTTTCTGCCATGGCACAGATGAGTGAGAGTTTCATTGCTTTAGTCTGAGAATCCGTTGCTTGTTCAGTGGTGTTTGCTGGGCTTGCCGTCAAACAGAGAATGGATAGGCGATTGCTTCGTGGTGCTGATAGCCCTTCACCTCGAAATCATCCATTGTCACCCAGGTCTCGATATCCTTGAGTGACTTGATGTCGGGGTTGATGTGCAGAGTCGGCGGCGCAAAGGGTTCGCGCTTCAACTGCACGTCACGCATGAGATCGACCTGATCTTCGTAAATGTGGGCGTTTACGATTTTGTGATAGGCGAGCCCCGGGGTTGTGCCGGTAATCTGTGCCATCAGTGCCAACAGGGTAAACACCTGAATCTGATTGAAATTGAGCCCGAGCGGTACATCGCAGGAACGCTGGTAGCTCGTGAGATATAGCGTGTCGCCCAGCAGAGAAAAAGTGTGCGTGTGCATACAGGGGCGCAGGCAGCCCAGCTCAAACTCGCCGGGATTGTAGAATGTGAGAATCTCGCCGCGATCATCGATACCCTTGCTGAGATTGGCGACGATCTTCGCGAGTTGATCGAGGGTACTGCCATCCGGCTTGTTCCAGCTCCTGCCCTGCACACCGTAGACACGACCCATGTCGTCCTCGCCCTTGCGCACCGGATTGTTAAGCCACGCCTCGTTGAGGTTGGCATTGGCATCCCAGGATTTCGTGCCGAGCGCACGAAAATCGGCTGCGTTGTCGTAGCCACGCAAGTAGCCGAGTAATTCGGCGATCGCCGCCTTCCAGAAACTCTTGCGGGTGGTGATGATGGGGAATTCGTTCGCTGCAACGTCATACTGCAGGTCGGCGTTGATCACAGTCAGGCATTTCTTGCCCGTGCGCTCGTTCTCAACCCACACGCCCTGATCGATGATGCGTTGGCAGAGTGCCAGGTATTGCTGCATAGTGCGTATCCGTCCTGTAGCGCGTTGCGTCGTTTTTGGTAGTCGCTTACTCAGGCCCGATTCAGCGTGAAGCGGCCCTTGTTAGTGTACGCCAACCAGAGAAAGACTAGCCCCGCCAGAATCATCGGCAGTGAGAGTATCTGCCCCATGGTCAGCCAGTCGAAGGCGATATAGCCCAGCTGTTCATCCGGCTGGCGGAAAAATTCCACAAAGAATCTGAATACACCGTAGCACAGGGCGAACAGGCCTGACACCGCCAGTCGTGGCCGCGGCTGTGAGGAAAACCACCACAGAATCGCCATCAACAATACGCCTTCAAGCAGGGCCTGATAGAGCTGCGAAGGATGCCGCGCGAGGGCATCCACATGCGGAAACACCATGCCCCAGGGGACGTCTGTCGGCCGGCCCCAGAGCTCTCCGCCGATAAAGTTACCGATGCGTCCGGCACCGAGCCCAAAGGGGACGAATGGCGCGATGAAATCGATGGTGGTCCAGAAGTCTCGCTTGATGCGAGTGCTGTACCAGTACAGTGCCGCGAGGACACCGAGAAACCCGCCATGAAAGGACATGCCGCCTTCCCAGATGCGCAGCAGCCAGATTGGATCCTGTAAAAAGCGATCGAAGTTGTAAAACAGTACCGAACCCATGCGGCCGCCTACAACGGCACCGAGCGCGCCATAGAAAACCAGATCGGAGATCTGTTCACTCGTCCATGGTTCGGCGACCCGCTGTGCACGGTAGTTCGCCAGCAACCAGGCACCACCGAAGGCAATGATATACATGATGCCGTACCAGTGGATTGAGAGCGGGCCGAGCGAGATGGCGACTGGATCAATTTCGGGATAGGTCAGCATAGTCCCTGCTTTGTGTAAGCGTGCGTCCCGTCGCGCTGCAATTCGGCAATGCGTGTCGCGGGAGTGTGTGGCCGAAGTATAGCAAGTTTACTTCTTTCACTCGCCCGGAAACGCTAACATTCTGCCCCATGTGTCTCATTCTGTTTGCCTATCGGGTCGACCCCGACTATCTGCTGATCCTGGCCGCCAATCGCGACGAATTCTATGGCCGTCCGACGCTCGAAGCACATTACTGGGAAGCACCAGGGCAGCCACGTATTCTCGCCGGGCGCGACGAACAGGCCGGCGGTACCTGGCTCGGGATTGCCGATGGCGGCCGTTTTGCTGCCGTCACCAATATCCGCAATCCCGCGCAGAGCACTGACAAGCCCCGCTCCCGAGGCGAGCTGACCAGCGCTTTCCTCAAGGGAAAGCAGACCGCCGCCGCTTATAGCCAGGACGTGCTCGACCGGAGCGACGACTATGTCGGATTCAACTTGCTGGTGAGCGACGGCGAAGACCTCTGCTATATCAACAACCGTGACCGGGAGCTGCGCCGCCTTACGCCGGGCATCTACGGCCTGTCGAACGCCGAGCTCGACAGCGACTGGCCCAAGATACGCCGCGGCAAAGCGCAACTACAGGAATTGTTGGCTGCCGGCACCGTCACGACTGATTCCTTACTTGCCATGATGGCCGATCGCGCGACAGCATCAGACTCCGCCCTGCCCGCTACCGGCGTGCCATTGGCGATGGAACGGACACTCTCGGCGACATTCATTCTCGCTTCGGATCTCAATTACGGCACGCGCTGCTCAACCGCGCTGATAATGTCCGGAAGCGGCGAGTATCGGTTCAGCGAACGCAATTTCGACGAGCAGGGACGTGCGCAAGCACTGCATTATTTCGAGTCTGCCCCCGCAACAGCGGCGTCCGCTGTCGCCTGATCACACGGCCGGCGCCGGTCAGTATGTGCAAGCCGCGCCGATTACCCTAAAATGAGTGACTCCCATTCGCCCAATAGCTGGAGAGAAGTATGGCCAACGAAGGTTACCACGAGCCGATTGAAGAACTGTCTGATGAAACTCGCGATATGCATCGCGCAATCACCTCATTGATGGAAGAACTGGAAGCGGTCGATTGGTACAACCAACGTGTTGATGCCTGTAAGGATGAAGAACTGAAACAAATACTCATCCACAATCGCGATGAAGAGAAAGAGCATGCCGCCATGGTGCTCGAATGGATTCGGCGGCGCGATGCGTTTCTGGACAAGGAACTGCGCGAGTCCCTGTTCAAGGACGGCCCCATCGGCCATCACGACCACGACTAGTCCTGAAACCCACTACTTGATTGGAGAATTTCGGTCGCCGTGAGGCGAACACGACCCTGCTTATGCCCAAATTTACTGCTGACGAAGCCTTACAACGCCTGAAAGAAGGCAATCAAAAATACCTCACTGAAAATCATTCGGTCATCGAGATCGACACCGCCAAACGGCTCGAACTCGCCAAAGCACAGGAGCCTTTCGCAATCGTGCTCGGCTGTTCCGATTCTCGCGTTCCTGCTGAGTTAATCTTCAATCAGGGCCTGGGCGAATTGTTCGTCATTCGCGTTGCGGGCAACATCGTTGCGCCGTCACAGATCGGCAGCATTGAGTTTGCCGCCGATCAGTTCGGTACGCGCCTCGTCGTCGTACTGGGGCACACACGCTGTGGCGCCATTCAGGCGTCGATCGATCATCTCCTGACGGGTGCGGAACATCCCTCACCCAATCTCGATTTCATCGTCACCCGTATCAAGCCGGGTATCAAACGAGCGGTGGCAGAGACCGAAGGCCAGTCCGAGGAAGAGCGCATGCACGCGGCCGTTCGGGCCAACATCCATGCCTCTGTTGAACAACTGCGCCATGGCTCGGAGATTCTCGAGAACCTGATCGCGAACGACGGCCTGCGTATTGTCGGTGCGGAGTACGATCTCGACACAGGCAGTATCGATTTCTTCGACGAATAGCGTCGTCTTTTCCCGCCAGGGAACCGCTAACAAATTGCTGAATGCTTCCTGGCAGAGAATGGGTCGCGGTGAAACACGTCATGAGCAACGAGATTGCGCTGCACACTGAACGACTTTCATTGCGCCCCTGGCGAGAATGCGACCTGCCCCCTTTTGCAGCCATGAATGCCGACCCGGAAGTCATGGCGCATTTCCCGGCTGCGTTGGACCGTTCTCAGAGCGATGCGCTGGCGCACCGCTTTGCAGATGACCTCCAACAACGCGGCTGGGGAATTTGGGCGCTGACAGAGCGCGACAATGGTGAGTTCATCGGCTTCACTGGACTGAATCCTTTCTCCGATCTGCCTATCGATGCTGGCATCGAGATTGGCTGGCGGCTGGCGCGCTCCGCCTGGGGTAAAGGCTATGCCACCGAGGCCGCTCGACGGGCGCTCGATTTCGCTTTTACCGAGCTGCAGTCACAACGCATTGACTCGTTTACCGCAACAGGCAATGTGCGATCGATAGCGGTTATGGAGCGGCTCGGCATGCAACGCTGCGAGCATACGTTCCTGCATCCGCGTGTTCCGGAAGACAGCCCACTGCGAGAGCATGTGCTCTACCAGATCACCAGCGCGCAGTGGCAAAGTTGATCTGAGAGGAAGGCGTTGACCGTGGTCAATGTCGTGTACTCAAAGCTACAGTTTTTTAAAAAAGACGAGTTCAGGATCGCCAGGATCCAGGTTATCGATCCTGCCGGTTTGTTGGTAGCCTTCCGCTAGCAGCAAAGATTGCATCGGCCCGTTGGATTCGTTTGTCGAAGTCCACAGTTCATCGTTTTGTGCTTCGGTTTGTCCCTCTCTGTTTCCTCCTATTCTTCCAGCGCATTGCTCAGCATCGCGCAGCAGAGCGCGACCGATTCCTTCGCCTCTGCGGTGTTCAGCGACCATCAGCATTTCCAACATGGGCCGTTGATAGAATGACCGATTGACGATCGAATACCCCACTATCTCATGCGCATCAACTGCCACCCGAACAGTACCCTGACGGAGCGACGAATCGATTAACGCTGTGCGTCGAGGGTCTGCAGCTACTGCGGAATCAATAGCAGTGATCTGCTCAGCGTCTTTGATTTGTCCGGATCGAATGTGCACGGTTTTTGATTGTGAATAACAGATCGCGACTAGCCGACCGAAGTCAGTCGGCCTGATTAATTCGTGCGTGAGGAACGCAGTAGTCTGTCTACGCCGGCGTTGTAGAGCGTCATATCTACCGCCGAACGGATCGTCTGCGCGTCGTCCATTTGCATGACCTGATCGAGCAGGTCCTGTGCGGCATCGAGGGAGATGCTGCGGATGACAGATTTCACTTTGGAGAGGGTCATCGCGTTCATGGACAGCACATCGAATCCCATTGCGACCAGCAATACGGCCGCGCCGGGGTCGCCGGCCATTTCGCCGCAGATGCTGACGGGTTTGCCTTCTTCCTGCGCCTGGGTGACAACCTGGAACAGTGCATTCAGGACAGCGGGATGAAAGGCGCTGTACAGGTGAGCGACGCGCGGGTTGTTGCGGTCTACTGCCAGCAGGTATTGCGTCAGGTCGTTACTGCCCACCGAGATAAAGTCCACCATCTTGGCCAGTGCCCGCGTCTGATAGACGGCGGCGGGGAGTTCGATCATGACGCCGATCGGCGGGAAGCGTACCTCGACGCCCTCCTGCAAGAGTTCGCGATGGGCCTTCTTGATGAGCTGAATCGCAGAGCTCACCTCGTACACGTTGGTCACCATCGGCAGCATGATCTGCAGATTCTCGAGACCGACGCTTGCGCGTAGCATCGCGCGCACCTGTGACATGAATATTTCCGGATGGTCGAGCGTCACTCTTATGCCACGCCAACCGAGGAACGGATTGGCCTCGTCGATGGGGAAATAGGGCAGTGCCTTGTCGCCGCCGATGTCCAGCGTGCGCATGGTGACAACCTTGGGTGCGAAGACTTCGAGTTGTTCGCGATAGATTGCAGTTTGTTCTGCCTCGGATGGAAAGCGCTCGGCCAACAGGAACGGCACTTCTGTTCGGAACAGGCCGATCCCTTCCGCGCCCTGATCGAGCGAGTGCATTACGTCAGACATCAGACCGGTGTTCACCCAGAGATGGACCCGATGATTATCGGCGGTGATACAGGGCTCGTCCTTCAGGCCTTCCAGGCCAGCAATCAGTTCGTCCTGTTCCTTGATCGTGGCGAGGTAGCGGGATTTGACTTCATCAGACGGGTTGCTGATCACCTCGCCCTTGTAGCCATCGATGATGACGTTCTTGCCGTACAGTTCGTTAAAGGGCAGGTCGACGGCACCCATGACCGTGGGAATGCCCATGGTTCTGGCCAGAATCGCCACATGTGAGTTACCTGACCCCTTTACTGAGATTAAACCCTTGAGTTTTTCTTTGGGGACTTCAGCCAGCATCGCGGCAGTGAGCTCTTCGCTCACCAGAATCGTGTCGTCGTAATATTCGGTTTCGACTTTACCGCGATCCTGGAGATAGAACAGCACCCGGCTGCAGAGTTCCTTGATGTCTACCGCGCGTTCGCTGAGGTAGTCATCGTTCATCGACTCGAAACGGCGCACGTGTTCATTGGCGACGTAAGCGAGAGCGCCCTGTGCCCAGTTACCCTGGCGAATTTTCTCAACGACCTCGTTACCGAGTGCGGAATCGTCCAGCATATGCAGATAGGCATCGAAGAGTTGGCGCTCTTCTTCGGCGACACGGCCAGCCAGCTTGCTGTGCAGCTCGCGAATATCATCACGCACTTCATCCAGCGCCTTGTTGAAGTATTCGATCTCCTGCTCAACATTCTGCGCAGGACGGCGCGGAATCTGACTGAGGTCGGCATGGGGAAAGACCACAACGACCTTGCCTATGGCCACACCGGAAGAGCCCGACACACCGGCAAACACGGTATCGGACGTCTTATGTCCGGAGGGTGAGAGACCTTCGATTGCGCCGGTCGCCTCAGCGTGCGCGATGACGGCAGCGAGCTGCGCAGAAAGCGTAACGAGGAAGGCCTCCTCGCCTTCATCGAAGCGGCGCTTCTCCTTGTACTGTACCACCAGCACGCCCAGCACCGAACGGTGGTGGATAATGGGCACACCGAGAAACGCGTGAAACTCTTCTTCGCCTGTCTCTTGCAGATAGTGGAAGCTGGGATGCAGGAAGGCGTCTTGCAGGTTGATTGGCTCGGCGTGTTTCGCGACGAGGCCAACGAGTCCCTCACCGACCTCCAGCTTGACGTGACCAACCGCTTCCTGACGGAGACCTTCCGAGGCCATCAGCACATGGCTGTTGATGTCCTTGTCCAGCAAGTAGATTGAGCAGACTTGTGTTTTCAGCGTGTGGCGAACACGCCTGACAATAATGTCCAGCGCCGACTGCAGATCAGCAGCCGCATTGACTTCTTGAACTATGCTACGAAGTTGTTCAAGCATTCTCGCCCTTGTTCCCTTCTGTTCTTGTTGTGCCTGTTGTTATCGTGTCTGTTCTTGTCGCGTCATTTCTCTTCGCGCAAGCCATGCTCCTGACCTTGTTGCGCTCAGGCACTGGGCCGCAACAAAGAGACTCGTCACTGTAACGAGTTACCCTGGTCGTAAAGGCTTGAACTCAGAATGACCTGCGCTCTTTGGCCAGATCTATTGTTTTCTAACGTAATCGTTGAGAGGGTTTATCAGTTCCTTCAGCGCCTGCCGATAGACATCGCGCTTGAATTCGATGACCTGATTGATCGGGTACCAATAACTTACCCAGCGCCAGTCATCAAACTCAGGCTCTCCCGACTTGCTTAATTCGACCTTGCTGTCATCGCTCTCCAGACTGAGCAGAAACCACTTCTGCTTTTGCCCAATGCACAGTGGATCACGGTGATAGCGAATGAAATTTTTCGGCAAGCGATAGCGCAGCCACTCACTGGTGCTGTGCAGAATGCGCACATCATGCGCACCCAGGCCCACCTCTTCGTTCAACTCCCGATAGAGCGCCTCTTCCAGCGACTCATTGGCCTTGATGCCACCCTGGGGGAACTGCCATGCCTTCTGCCCAATGCGCTTGGCCCACAACAGCTTACCTTCACCATTGCAGATCACAATGCCGACATTCGGCCGATATCCTTCTGAATCTATCATCTTGTTCGTTTCGGGAACCTCTGAATGCGGGCTCCTAATGCATCCTCTGGCCAGTCTGGCTACACCCCTCACCGGCAGCCATTCTGCAGCGGGGGAACGCAATTCGGCAGAGCGCTCTTCATCCTCAATTGGACAAATATACCCCATAAATGTTTCTCAGCGCCATGAAATAGCAGTGGAAAACCCGGGTTCATTTATCTCTTTATTTAATAAATTCAGTATGTTAGGCCGGAGATTTTGGGGCTGAGTGCTGGCTTTTCCCGTCCCGCCATCTGCACGGAGAGACGCGGGAAGGCTATAATCGCCGCTCCCGACACTGGTCAGGGAATGCTATTCCGCCAATCTGTAGAAGTGAGAAATTCATGAGCCGCCGTCTTGCCCTGTTTGACCTCGATAACACCTTGCTTGCAGGGGACAGCGATCACGCCTGGGGGGAATTCCTGATTGATTGTGGCCTGGTGGACAGTGAACAACATGCCCGCCAGAACGATGCCTTCTATGCGGATTACAAGAATGGCTCGCTGGATATCGACGCCTATGTCCGGTTCACACTCGGCGCGGTACTCGAGCTGTCGAGTGCGCAGCAAAGGGAGCTGCGCGAGCGCTATTTCGCGAGCAAGATCGCACCCATGATGACTGCAGCCTCTCACGAGTTATTGGCTAGCCACCGGCAGGCAGGCGACTTCTGTGTGATCATCACGGCAACCAATGCGTTTCTTACTACCCCGATTGCCGAAGCCTATGGTGTCGACCAGCTCATTGCGACTGATCTCATCGCCAACGGTGATCAAATCACCGGAGAGATCGCCGGCATTCCCTGTTTTCAACGCGGCAAAGTCACTCGACTGCAGCAGTGGTTGAGCGAAGACGAGCGCGCTATTGCCGACCGGCTCGATTTACAGCACAGCATTTTCTATAGTGATTCCAGCAATGACCTGCCGCTGCTCGAGGCAGCCGGTGAAGCAGTCGTCGTTGATGGCGACGAGAAGTTGCTGCAAATTGCAGAGCAAAGAGATTGGCGATCGATCAGCCTGCGCGGCTAATGCATACGATGTGGATGTTCCGATGTTCGAATGGCGCATTTCCAGATTACACACCCCTCTCAGAGTCGCACTACTCGCTGCGCTCCTGATTGCGCTTGCGGGCTGTGGCGATACAGGCGACACCGACTCCGGGAATTCCGTCACGCGTGGCGACGCCATGCGTGTCGGTCAGCAGGCAGTCACTGCAGCACTGCCCAATAATCTCAATGCACTCGACGTGCTTGAAGTCGAGCAGCAGGCGGCGGTCCGTGAAATCATCGCGCTCTATCTCGAGCAGGCAGAAATTGATTTCGTCACATTGCGCGGCTTGCTGCAGGATTTGCGTAGCGCCGTCGCGGCACTGCTTGATTCGCCTTCAGAGGCAACGCTGGCCAGTGCACAAGAAGCCTGGTTAACGGCGCACAGCGCCTATGAAACCACGCTGCTGCATCGCTATTTCGCCGAACTGGTCCTGTCGCAACAAGCCTATCTTGATCTGGTGGATCTCAACTTCCGCATGAATTCGTGGCCAATCTTTCCGGGCTACCTCGATGCCGTTGAGAACTACCCGGACAGCGGTTTGGTCCACGATCCCAGCGTCACGCTGAACCGGGCAACGCTGCTTGATCTCCATGGCCAATTCGATCTCGCCGAAGCGGCATTGGGGTTTCACGTTCTCGAGTTTTTACTCTGGGGGGAAACGCCACGCCTGCGCCTGGTTGATGATTATCGCGCCGTGACTGTACTCACTGCAGACCACATTGCAGCCGGTCTCAGTCTGGAACAATTGCCGCGCAATCGTCGCCGCCAGCTGCTGACTCTCACCATTGAGAGCCTGCTCACCGATTTCGAAACGACCTACGAAATCTGGTCATCCGGCATGCTGGGTTTCCAGCAGCGCAGTACAGAACTGAGCGCCGCGATGCTGGTCAGCCAATTACTTACCGCGGTCAATGGAATGTTGAGTGAGGAGTTGTTGGTACGCTCTCTCTATCCGCTGCTCAATGGGGACTATGTCGATAGCCTGCAATCGCGGTTCAGCAACGAAAACCAGCGCGCCGTTGTCGCCTATCTCAGTAGTGTAGAGCAGTTGTTGCTGGATACCAGCAGCAGTCAGGGTGTGAGACTTGACACCTTGTTTGGGAAACTCTCGGAAGATTTCAACGAACTCTTTTATCAGAACTTCGACGCCAGCAAGGAATGTCTGGTCTTGCTCTACAGTACACTGGAGGAGCCGGAGACTCCTGAGGAGATACTGGCAGCCGAATTCGAGATAGTGGAATGCATCAATCTGCTCACCAGCATGATCGATCACTTCGGTCAGATTGACCAGCAACTACAGGGAATCTGATTACGACTCCTGCGCTCCTGCATCCAGCTCAACCATCAAGTCATCAGCCAGTTGTTCAAGCGCCTCTTGCAGGCGGTCCAGTGTTACTTCGGGCGGCACGCGGAGCACTGCATTGCACTTGAACAATACTTCGCTACTCATCGGGGCGGGCTCGCATTCGGTATTCAGTTCTTCAACATTCACCGCGAGGCTCGCCAGGGCATGGGATATTTCCCTGACGATTCCAGCCCGGTCATTGCCCACGAGCGAGAGTGACACGGTTTTCGGTTTGTCGGCAGATTGCTCGATATCGACTTTTTCGATGACCAGCTTGAGCCGATCCTTCAATGTTTCCAATTCCGCGATCAACGCATCCGCCTGCTGATCCGCCACCGAGACACGCAATATACCGGCGAACTTGCCGGCCAGTTGCGACATGCTGCTCTCCAGCCAATTGCCCCCGTTCTCGGCGACCTTGGCCGACAGGGATTCCACGAGTCCGGGCCGGTCATCGCCGATAGCTGTCAGTACAAGATAGGTTGTCATAGTCGTCCTCGTTTGTTTCTGCTCGAGCAAGTCGCTGAAGGCAAAGGCAGATACGTGCTTCGCCGATTCAGAACAGGCCAATCTGTTGTGTCATGAGTTCGTCGAGTGATGCACCTTCGAATACCAGGATCGCATCAGCAATCGGCGCGAGTTGCTTCTCGATGTAGAACTCGTAATCAATGGCGGAACGCCGATACTGCCTCGGCTCCGGTCCGTTGACCGTCATCAGGTATTCTATCCAACCTCCGGAATCATACAAAGCTGGCAGGCCCCGTTCTTCGCGGATGCGCTCTGCCTTGCGTGCCGCCTGCACATGGGGAGGCACGTTCTTCACATACTGTTCGAGGCGACGACGCAGGCGTTTCCGTAATACCAGTTCATTACCATAGTCCCCCTGACGCAAGCTGTGGACTACGGTTTGGACATACTCCTCATAGGGTTCGCCCACGAAGATGCGCCGGTATAATTCCTGCTGGAACTCACGCGCCAGCGGTGACCAGTCACTGCGGACGGATTCCAGTCCCTTGAAGATCATCCTGCCGCTGGCAATCATGCCAGCATAGCGTTTCTTGCTCCCGGCGTCGGACCCGCGAACGGTCGGCATGAGAAAGCGCGTGAACAGCGTCTCGTATTCCATCTCCAGATGACTGACGATGCCGTACTCGCTACGCAGTTTGTCCTGCCACCAGCGATTCAGGTTCGCTGCCAGTGTGCTCGCCTGTCGCTCGGCCTCATCGACATCAAGTACCTGGTCGTCCTTGCTGAGCAGAACAAACACGGAATCGGTATCACCATAGATAACCTGATAGCCCTGCTCTTCGATCTGTTCCTTGCTCTCGATGATGATTTGATGACCCCGCTTGGTGATAGAGCTGACGAGCCGGGTATCGAGAAAGCGACAGGCGCTGGTACCCAACACGCCATAGAACGAATTCATGATGATCTTGATCGCCTGTGACAGTTCCTTATTGGCCTGTTGCTTGGCGCGGTCGCGTGCGCGCCACAGCGTCTCGATCAGTTCCGGCAGGATGGCGTCATTGCGGCTGAATGCCCCGCCATCGAAGCCGGGAATCGGATCGTCGCTCGCCAGTCCCTCGATGAGCGCCAGCGGGTCGACGTGAAAAGTGCGGATGATGCTCGGGTACAGACTCTTGAAATCCAGAACCGCGACGAAGTCGTGAATGCCGGGCACGGACTGCATGACATAACCGCCAGGGCTGATGTTGTCACTCTGTTGCTGCCCAATAGCCGGTGCCACATAGCCCTTGCGATGCAAGCGGGGCAGATAGAGAAAATCCATCGCCGCGACAGAACCGCCATAACGATCCAGTTCCAGACCCGTTAACAGACTGCGCTCGATAGCGAAGTCGAGGAGTTTCTCCTGCTCGAAGATATCCCAGACTAGTCGACAATCCTCGAGGTTGTAGCGCGACAAGGCGAGCTTGTCAGTCTCGAAGAGCGTTGTGATTTCCGCGCCACGTTGATCAACGTCATCGATCAGTTTGCCGCGTTGCAATAGCTGTTGGGCAACGTACTCAAGCGAGAAGTTCTCGAAACTGTAGGTCGCAGAGCGCATTAATTCGATGCCATCGAGAACAGCACGCCCGGGCACCAATACATAGAAGCGTTCCCGGTTGTCGCGTGCCTGTCGCCAGATCGCCGCTTGGCCATCCCGGCCGAGCCGCAAATCAACTCCTGCGCGATCAGCGAACCGTTGCAGACAGCGCAGATCGAAGTTGACGACGTTCCAGCCGATCAACACATCCGGATCGATCTCTTCGAGCAGGGCGACAAAACCGGCGAGCAACTCTCCCTCGCTCTCATAACAGCGCAGCTCGAATGATTCCGTTTCTGCCTCTGCAACAAGCTGCTGGTGGTTCGCCTGGTCAGCACGCATCAATACCACCGCGCAGTCACTCGCAAAGGCTGCAATGGAATACAGTTCTTCCGCGCGATAGTCCGTCTCGATGTCGATCGAGAGCGCGCGCAAGGCCGGGCGATAGTCGCACGGTTTTACGACAGGCTGATGGAAACTGTGGAACGGAACGCGCGCATCCCGTTTGACGTCGTGCGACTTGAGCTGGAGACCTCCGGTGATGAAGCGTTCCATCAGGAAGCGATCGGTAGGCTTGATATCGTTCTCTAGCAGCACAACTCCCCGGTCAGCGAGCCGCTGACTGTTGTCGAGTAGTTGTCTGCGGCTTCTGGCATACAACGCGGCAACTGGCTGGCGCTGAAAGTCCTGTAGCTTCGTTGGGCTCACTCGCCAACCGCTCTGCGCACGCAGGGTCGTAGCCACGAGTTGCTGTTGCACAGCCGGAAAGAAGCAGACCGCTTCCTGTTCGGTAAATGTGAGGCGCAGCGGCCCAAGGCGACTACTCAACCAGAATACGAGGACGATGCCCTGGGGCGATTCCTGCCACTGACGGGTAAGAATAAACCCGTCAATGGCATCTGGATCAGATGTTTCCACAAACTCTTGAGGTCCGCCGCTAGGAGCGGATGTTGTTGGCTACTGCTGAAGTAGCGCGCTGTCAGATAGTGAGTGTCCGCGTGAATTGGCCAAACTCTTCCCAGTAACTCACCTGTTCCGGCAACTCATCAGCCGCAGGCTGAACATTACCCGCTGCATCAATTGCACGAGAGACGATCGTGTGTTCGCCAGCGGACGGGTTCGCCCAGTCAAGATGGAATAGCTTCCATGAATACTGGGTATTGTTCGGATCCATCTGCGCGGTTTGCCATGGGCCATCATCGATCTTTATCTCAACGCGATCGAGCGGCGAGCCATCATTCAATGCGAAGCCGGTAATGCGATAATTGCCGCCCATTTCTGTGACCCGGATTACCGCTGACTTCAGGTTCATGGTCGTAACCGAGTTTTCAACCCAGCGTTCAACTCCGCCCACGTTGGTCTTCTTGAGTGTGACATAGTCGCGTCCCATGAAGCGTCCCATGTAACGTGTATCCTGCACGTGAATCTGGGTCAGCCACTTCACATTGGCAACGCCATACCAACCAGGCACCAGCAGGCGTACCGGCTTGCCGTGATAGTGTGGCAGCGCTTCGCCATTCATGCTCCACGCAAGCATGTTCTCTGGACGCATCGCATCAGGAATGGACAAACTGCGTGCGAAAGACTTTTCTACCTCGCGACCGCGAATCTCTTCTGTCGACTGGTCGGCGCCGAAGAAAACGATTTCTTTGGCGCCATCCTGAATGCCTGCCTCATTGAGTAGCGACTGCAAGGACGTACCGCCCCAGCTGGCATTACCGATCAGCCCGTGGAACAAGCGCTGACCATTACCTCCGCACTCAAAGCCGACGATCTGCTCCATGCCCTGACGTGCTTGCAGGTCCGCCAGCGACAGCTCAATCTCATTATCCACCATGCCAGTTATGCGCAGGCGCCAACTGCTGTTGTCGATCTCCGGTTGGCCGTAGTGTTGCACCAGATAAAAATCGTCGTTGTCGGAGATGAAATTGTCGATCAGGCGTGTGTCCTGATAGTGCGTCGAGTTAGGCCTGACGTCGCGCACCTGGAATGTGTCAGGCACATCGGTAAAGGGAACGAGGCGTTCGCCTTGTGCCAAAGCTGGCAGGATAAAACCGGGAGATGAGACGGCTGCCAATACCCCAGTACCGAGCGCGCCTTTGAGAAGTTTTCGACGACCGTTGTCTTCGGGATTCATGGTGATTTACTCTCTTTTTGGGCTTTTTGTTTTAGCCTTTTTGTTTTGGGCTTTTTGTTTAAGGAAGCTCTGCTTAGTAGCGATCACGGAGGGAGCCCGCAGGCCAGTCCGGTGTGTCGTTACCATACCACATCCAGCCCGCCAGCAATGCTTTGTTTTGATTCGTCACAAGCGCTGCTATCAGTTGCTATCTCGGTAGGTTTCGCTTTGGTTCATCGCGTGTTTGTGAGCTGTACGACAGGGCGTTAATTGTGGGGGTTTTAGTTTTCCTGTGATGCGTGGACGCGCCGGGCAGGAGGGGGTTGCTGCCAACGCGCTGCGCCCGTCCCGGGTTCCTTCTCTCCGGAAAAAGCCCTGAAAAGCGGTCTTTTTCCTCCGTTCAGCGCTGCCGCTTACTTGTTGGCTACAACCCCCTCCTACCCGGCACTCCGAGCGCTGCTTGGCGTTACGTAATGGTTTGGCTTGGTTTCCCTTCGATAAAAAGATTCTTTGAAAGTAGAGATGAGCCGCTGCGAAAGCGGTCCATGATTCTTAACTTTCCCGGGTAAGTGACCGTAATACTGAATAAGAGCCATCGACAGGAGCGATCTTGTGTTAACTCTGCATCAGTCCCATGCCCAGACCCGGCGATTTCGTTCTCGCTGGTTGGAAGGCGATTCCACGGCACCCCTCCTGCGGGAGAGCTTCGGCCCCTGGCCGCACTGTCAGGCTCTGGTTTGGGAACAGCTTGTCGATTTTGACCGCTGGACACGATGGATGCCCGGGGCGCGCTCGGTCAATCGCCTGGACACAGGTCCGATAGGCAGAGGATCGCGCATTCAGGTCGACCGCTTATTCCACTCCGAAATCTGGGAAATAATTCACTGGCACTGCCATCAGCGGGTCGATTTCGAGATTGTTACTGCGCACTGCCGGGTTGGCTTCAGTGTCCGCCTTTCCCAGGGAATGGATCCGGATCACGCCATTGTTCGTCTCGACAGCGAGAGCGAACAGGGGGAGCAGGGCAAGCTCCTTGGCTGGCTCGCGGAACGTCGCCTGAAACAGAGCGGGCTGCATTGGCTGCGCGGCTTCAGCGATTTCTTTGCCGGACAAAATCCTCCCATCGACTAGGTTCGATACTGCCTCTTACACGCTCTGCTTTCCTGTCGTGATCTGACTGCAGTGCAATCGTCTTTCCCCACTATCCAAGCCGCTGATTTTTAAGTAAATTCAGCGTAATGTGCCGATCATCACAATTTGCGCAGGGTTTTCTGGTATCTTCTTCCCGGTCTCAAGGAAGCGCACGTGGCACCTTTCTTACATACGGATGCCGACTCCTCCTTGTTGAAACCGACTTCGAAACCGGACTTCCCAGTATCGTCAGCACAGAGCAGGCAGTTCACAACACAATAACAAGCATGCGATGAACACTCTGTTATCAGCCAATTCACAGAGTCTGTTCGACAATGTCGAACAACTCAAATCCGTTCAGTTATCTACCGAGTCGTTGGCGCGCGGTATCGACAACTATCGCGTGGATGTACGACTCAGTCGGCGCTTCAGGAACGCGACCAAGAAACTGATCAGTCTGCTGCTTTCCCAGCTCGCTGTCCCCAATCCCAAGTCATACGACAATAGCGAATTGTTCGACAAGCTGAGGGAGAAGTACCTCGATGTAATGTCGGTGCTAATCCATCGCGTACAGACCGACCTCAGCGCCGAAGCAATCTACCTGCTCCAGTTTTCCATTCTCAAGTACGTCATCAGTACCAGCAAGTCGCAGCTCGATATGGAGTTACGCGGTGCCACGGCGCGTTTATCCGAACACCGCAATCAGGGATCATCCGATGCGCTCATGACCCAGGCGCGGGTCTTCTGGGTCAAGAAGAACTACGATGCGATCCTCTATCAGGTGAATCGCCAGATCCTGACGCAATTCCAGAAGGTAGAGGAGCGTCAGCTCGCTAGTATGCGAGAGCAGTATCTCGATGAGAAGAACGCGGACATCGTTCCGATGCTATCGAACCCTCTGCTGTTCACGTCTGAGTTAAGCGCTCTGCCTTTGCTGCTCAATGAATTTTCCATGTGGAGCTCGAGCTCCGACAATGCAGGCTTTATCGCGCTCAACGAGAAAGTGGAAAAGCTGTTCGGCAAACACCTCAAGAAACTCGAACTCGAACCACTGCGCAAGGCCGTTGCGAAAGACGCCATCAGCAGTGAGATTCACGATGAGTTGAATGGCCTGTTTGCCTCACAGGCGTTTCTTGGTCCCGCCACTGACACGCGCTCCGAAATCAGTGAGACGTTTAGTTGGCTGGATTCACCCGCAATCATCAAACAATTATTCGATGAGGATTCCAATTTACAGATGCTGGCCAGCCTGCGCAAAGAGTTGGGCATGCGTACGAGTTGGGCGATCAAGGCCGACATCAAGAAGCAGGGTAAATTGCTGAAGCGATTCAGCAAGCTGCTACGCAGCGAGAAACTGTTGGCCCCGATGCTTGCCTCGCACTACATGCGACGCTCTCTGAGTGGCGCGTTGCTTGAACACATCGACATGAAGGTCCTGTGCCAGTATCTGGCTGGCCTGATTCCCATAGCCAAGGTGACCGAGAGCGTGAGCAGCGGCGCACGACTGAATCCCGAGCAGATCAAATCGCTCGGTGTGCTGCGCGAGAAAATCGCCGAAAAAGTGGAGCGCTCGGATGAGGCGGAAGTACTACGACTGCTAACCGATATCGCGCGCTATCGTCGTTGCCTGAAAAATTTCCGCTTTGCGCATCGCGCCTTCAATCGCCTTAATCTGTTGACTGATGAAGACGATATCAAGCTGTCCAAGTCTGCTGGCACGCTTTACGACATGCCAACCCATTCCGAGATTGAACAGGACGATGCGCGGATCAAACATCACGCCATCCTGAAGGCGGATGTCCGCGGATCAACTACAGTGACCGATGAGCTGCAGAACAAGGGTTTGAATCCCGCCTCCTACTTCAGCACGCGCTTCTTCAATCCCATCAACAATATCCTCGAGACCTACGGTGCCAACAAAGTCTTCATCGAAGGTGATGCGATTATTCTCAGCTTTCTGGAATATGAGAATACACCGCAGGAATGGTATTCCGTTGCACGTGCCTGCGGTTACGCGAGAGACATGTTGAAGATTACGAGCTCCAACAATCGCTACTCTACGCAGATGGGCCTGCCGAATCTTGAGCTCGGTGTCGGCATTTGCTATTCGGATGAAGCGCCTCGTTATCTGTACGATGGCGACCATCCCATTATGATCTCAGGCGCTATCGGGCTCGCGGACCGCATGTCGGGCTGCTCCTGGAATCTGCGCGAGGCACTGGAGAAAGGTCTCTTCAATGTCGACGTGCTGCAGATTGCAGAAGGCGAGTCGGGTAAGGGCGAGAAAGGCCAGCACTATCTGCGCTACAACGTAAACGGCATCAATATTGATGACCACTCGTTTGCCAAACTCAAGCAAGAGATCAATCTCAAGACACTGCGGATCAAGCTAAACAATACAGCTTACCTTTTCCATGTCGGGCAGTACCCCGATGCAAAGGGGCGTAAGAAAGATCTCGTGATTCGCGAAGGCAAGGTCGGACTGTGGAAAGACAATGCAATTGTCGACAACCCGGATTCTGATGAAAGCTATTACGAAGTAGTCGTGAACCGCAAGGTGCTCTCGCTTATACTGGATGCCGTAAAAAACGCCAAAGCATAGTAGTCTTGTCCAATGACGAATCACGATCCCGGCGACCCGGACCAGCACTCGGTCAACCTGCCTGTTCCCCAGCTTCCTGCCGCTGAAGAGAGCGAGCACTCCTATTTTTCGCGTCTTGCACGCTACCTGACTCTCACCCTGTCGCTTCCCGAACGCAGTGCCCGTGCGTTGAGTGCACTGGTTGGTGGCAGCACCTATTTGCTCAGCGAAACGCTGCTGCCGACGGCACTGAAATCCACATCGAGCTATCGCTTCACACTCGGTATGTTTCAGGCATTTCTGATTCGTAACGTGGCCGGCATGGAGCGGGAACAACCCACCGTCGAGCTGCAAGAGCGGTTTGTACAACGCAAGTTACTCGGCACGAGCCTGGAAACTGCCGGCCTGCTTACGATGCATCTTTCTCCGGTCTGGATTTTTGCTATCGCATCCGACGCGGCGAAAGGGGGTCAGGTCTTTCTGCATCGCCTGGTTGCCGAGCTCAAACAGAACAGTGTGATTCCGGCCGATGCCAACCCCGAGTCTCTGGAGCAAATTCTACAGGCAATCCACGACATGGGCCGGCAAGGTGCCACGGCCATCGATACACCGCCGCTTTCGGGCGAGGAAGTCAGGAAAATGGCCGATGAGTTACGCGCAAGCACTGCGCATCTGGCCAGCAATTCTGCGCAACTTGTGCCCCGATTCGAAGCGCTCTGGAATCAGATTACGCTCATCGCTCGCAAGGAAAAAATGTCGGTCGCCGAAATCCTCGGCATCCTTTCAGTGCATGCCGCAACGGCAACGCAAACCGGAATCGGAACGGTCGGCGCGGTAGGCAAGACAGGCTATTATTTTATAGATGAGATGCTGATTGCCGATTACAAGAAGACTTTGGACGGTATTTCCGAAGTCGGTGCCTGGCGATTTCTCAGCACCAACATGGCACCTTTTCTGGCCAATGCGCAATCGCACTTTGATTTCAAACAAGAAACGAGAACAGAGCGCTGGTTAAAATCCACTTTTCGAGCTTTTGTTGCAAAACTCAAAGCAGGAAAGTAGCTTTCCCTTTTGAAATTTGCAGTTTAGACACACTGAATCTTACAAATTTGGCGGACATACCCGGCAATTTGAAGAAATAATAAGAAAAGAGCGGGCCCTGTGATACGGTAATTTCATGTGCTGTAACGACCGTAAGGGACTGCAATTTAACTTTGTTCCTTAAACCTAAACCACGTGCTAACCGGGATACTTGGTGTGGATATTTAGTCCGGCCAAGGGAGAAAAACAATGAATCATCCACAATTTACGAAATTTTCACCGATAACGGTGACTGTAAAAAAGAACATGCGTCAGCTTCGTTTGAATGCTGGCTACTCAATGAATGAAGGCGCTCGCTTACTGGGTATTTCCCGCAAGCAGCTCGAAGACATCGAAACTGTTCGCAACTACGGTTGCCATCTCGATCTCGAGCTTCTGGCCAAGATGAGAGTCATCTATAAAACCTCCCTTGATGAGCTGATTGGTGATCTTCCCGAAGATTACTACTCGGACTATTTCGTCCGACCTCGCAAACGTCTGGGCTCTACGCCGCGCGGACAGTGACACTACGCCAGCTGCTGAATTCTGTTACCTGACCTCGACATGGCCCGGCAGTGCCGGTTCGTGTATAATGCGGAATTTTGACCGTATAGAGAAAAGGTAAACATGGCGAACAAAGCAAAGAAGGAAGCAGCTGTCAGTAATCGCGCTGATTTGGAAGAACATATTGAAGCCTTCCTGAAGTCCGGAGGCAAAGTTCAACAAATCCCATCGGGTGTCAGTGGCCAGACTTCAACCAGCGGTCCAAGACAGATCGTGTTGAGTCACAAGACCAGCTCCTGATCGCAAAAGACTTCCAGGAATACGCATTAAAAAACGGGGAAACCGGACTACCGGTTTCCCCGTTTTGCGTTGTTGGACCGCGAAGTCGTGAACCTGCTCACGACGCCATTCGCTTCATCGCCTACATCCCTTGCGCCGCACGGCTATAACTGTTCGATCTCGTAACCTGCATCGCCGAGCAGCGTAAGCAGCCCGTCTTCTCCCACCAGGTGCGCCGCCCCAACCAGAACGAATTCAGTATCCTCGTCCTGCAGCATCGCTTGAATCTGGGGTAACCAATTCAGATTACGCCCGCGCAGCAGCAACTCGTATATTTCCGGTGCCCGCTCCTGCATATCGTCGACAAACAATTCGGTGAGCTGTTCGGCATTGCCGGAACGCCAGGCAGAGATCATTCCCAGCATGGCTTCCTCGGTACTCTCCAGGTCGGCGATGGACATAAGAATGTATTCGCTCTCATTGCCCTCGCCCATGGAGGCGAGAAACTCTATCTGCTCGTCGAGCGATTCCAGACCGGAAACAGCCTTGCCGTCGCTGTTCGCACGAGTATTGAAATGCGCGTCGACTCCTTCTGGCGTGAAACCCAATTTTTGAAACTCAAATACCTGCAGCGTTGTAATCACCATGCCTGGCTTGAACTTCTGCATCATCGCAATTGGCAAGCCCACTTCGGCTGTATAGCTCTCGAGTGCGGCATAGGCCTCTTCACTCAATACGCTTTGCAGGGTGCGCTCGTCCGTATAGCTCATCATCGCGAGCAAGCGCGCCTGCGTAGCCAGATCCGACATCGCCGCGATATCTGTCTCAAAAACCAGATTGTCGGCTGCCGCATAGGCCACGTCGTACTCTGTCGGCAGGGGGTAATCGGATGCTCGCAACAGATGCACTGTGCCGCCCAGATACACCGTGTTATCGCCATTGCTGACTCGCCAGACGGAGGTCTCGGCGCTGACAGAGCTCGGAGCAACGACAGCAATCAGAACAAGGAGGAAACAAGCGAGTGCTACCTCAGCGAGTGGCAGGCGATTGGCACTGGCACATGTCAACGGACGTGTAGAATGGCTTGTCACTTCAACTTCTCCAAAAAAGTCATATCGCGAGTGATTGAGGTATAGTACACCTCAACCGTAGCATGAGCCTTGCGCCTGACAAAAGATGTCGGGCAGGCGTTCATCATGCCGGCCACCAAGCTGAACGATTATTCCTGGCTGCAAGCAATCAGATTCACGATCCGTCCCATGTCAAAACTGCTTTTCAGACTACGCAATGTACCAGACGACGAAGCCGAAGAAGTTCGCCAGCTTCTCGATGACCATAACATCGACTGGTTTGAGACCACACCAGGCAACTGGGGCATTTCGATGCCAGCATTGTGGCTCAAGGACGAGGGCCAGTTTGAACAGGCGAGGCTGTTGCTCGATGATTATCAGGAACGTCGGGGCCAACGCGTACGGGAAGAGTATCAACGCGCTAAAGAATCAGGACAGGCACCTACGCTGTGGCAAGCGTTTCTGGACAATCCAATGCGGGTGGGCGGGTATCTGTTTATGGCGGGCTTGGTGCTGTATTTTTCGCTGCGCTTTTTCCTTGGCTTCCTCTAGCGCGCTGTGGTGTCGGGGATGTCGGCAAAAAATTACGCGATCAACAACTGGCGACTCCCTCATAATCTACGTTGAATTCTCAGCCAACCGACAAGCGCTGACTCATGCCGCGCTGTGCTTGTAACTGATCATCCATTTCCTGTTGATCTGAATGTTCACAAGCACTTTCATCAAATCCTTCGGCGAACGAAACTGAGTTTTCTACCAGGAAACGCAGTGCGATATCACGGCCTTTAACGCGTGTGACCTGAACAGGGAGCGTTGGCGTCTCCAGTTCCCATCCGTCGCCCTGCACCTCAATGTCGAACTCCATCATAACGAAGCAGGTCACGTCGTCATGCAATGTAAGCGCGAGGCCGCCAACCGACAGGTTGTTGACTGTTGCCGTCAGCACGCCCAACAAGGGGTGGCGCAGATTGACACAATAGTCGACCTCAACTCGCCTGTGATTTCTCCTGTCTATCATTCTCGGGTGCTCCTTTGTACTGCCATTGCGCATCACGACTCAGACCATGAATGCATCTACCGCATGACATGGATAAAGAATACGAGGCGCGCGAAATGCGTGGTGTGACAAGGCACGCAGAAAGTGATCGATCGAGTTTGAACCAGTTCGCAAATCCGCACGCAATTTCCCGGATTGGGAGATATAACGCATGGGTTTGACAAAAGTGTGACGCAGTTCCGTCACGCGAAAGGAAAGTCGGCGCAATGCTTAGCCTGCGAAAAACCCGAGGAAAAATGGCAAGCCTATTGGTCGAACAACAATGCTCGGACTACGGTGTTCCAAGGTAGCTGCGCAGGCGCGGGGGATAACTTCGTTTGAGCAGGAGCTGCTGCAGCGTCCACTGTTCGCCAGCAATCTCAGAGTGAGAACTGGCACCTGTGCCAGATTCAATGTCACGCAGAAAATGCACTTCGCCCGACTCGAGTACCGCAACCGGTATGCCTCCCTGATAGAGCACCCGGTTACCACTCACGCGCGCAAGCTTGCGGGAAGGCTGAATGAGATGCAGCAAGTTGGCAGGGTCGCAGGCGGCGAGAGAATAGAATGGTGCCACCGTTCTCTGCGCTTGCTGTTTCTTGAACTGACGCAGTGCATCCACTGTTTCGGCATTGGCAAACTGCTCGCCGCCAACGCCAGCGATAAACCGGCCACCGCGCAGCGCACCCTGCAATTCCAATTTGCGAAGTTGCCGCAGTAGCACACGCCAGGGTGGTGCCAATGCTTCACGTTCGATGAAGGCCCGGCACAGTACTCCCCAGCGTTGCAGATAAACATTGATTACGCGTTGCAGTTGTTCTTCGTCGAGCACCTCCCAGTCAAACTGACGCGGGTTTCTTTGTTTGCGCTGTGCCTCAGGAACTTGCTCGTTTGTACCGCCGGAGAACGTATCCAGCAGACTCCAGCGGCCGGCATCGGCTACGCCGAACATCGCCTGTCGCTGACGACGTCGATGCGACGCAGGTTTCTTGCTGGCCGGTGTGAGCAGCGCACGGAGACCAGTGAAACTGTCACTGCTCACTCTCCCCTGACTCACCAACTCAGCAAGTCCTTCCTCAAGCTGGGTACGCAACAACCCTGTCCGCGTTTGCAACTGATCGAAGAAACTCGCCCCGTGCGCAAGCAGGTCCTGCTCAATGCGCTGGGCGTTCGCGCTGAATTCGGCACGTTCGCCCTGCTGAGTCTGCTCTGCGGCCAGTGCCTGCCAGAGATCCATGTTCTGACGCATCGCCAACAGGGTCGGTGTACTCCGCACCGGGCCCGCAGTTCGGGCACGCTGTAAATTTTTCCTGTTCACCGTGGGCAGACTGTATCTACCCCAGAACGCCCGACCGCTGATGCAGAGCACATCGAGCCAATTCGGATCGTAGTCTCTGACCCTGGCCGGCATGAGATCGGCCTCCCAACTCGATGCCGGCACCGAAAATCCATCCAGGGCGACCAGCGCGGCCTGCAAGCGTGTTTGACCATCAAGTCCTGGCTCCAGTGGTCCCGCATCAGGTTTTTGCACGGGCACTATCTGCTGACGCGTAAAGAGGTATTCGGTGTAGGTCTCGAGAGATACTGGTTTGATCGCTGCACGATGACTGTCGATGGTATAGCGGTGAATCCGTTGTAACAGTCTGCGCTCGCACCATTCTTTGCTGTGCTCTTCGGCAATGGAGTCCTGAGCAACGCTACGCAGCGCAGGACTGAACTGTCCCTGGAAAGCAAAGCCCTCCACTTCTAGTGCGATCAACGCCGCCTGCACCTGACTCATGGCGAGCCCCAGCGGTGCGGCCAACTGCGCGGCAGTTACCGGGCCCAGACACTCCAGTCTGCAACGGACAATTTCGCGAGTTGCCTCGTCGCTTTGCCACTGACGCGCTCGCAATTCCTCGGGCAATGTATCCGGCAATACCGTGTCGGGTAGCACTGCTTTGAACAGAGGCAGATTCTCCGCTGCAACCCAAACGGTCTCATTGGCGCTGGCAATTTCGTAGATGCGCGCACTGACTAACAGGCTCTGGGCGAAGCGAGCGTAGTCGTGCTTCGCAAATTCAGACGCTGTCACGAACGCCGCGCTGAGTAACGCATCGTGCAATTCTTCACTCGTGGTCACCGTCGGCCAGGCTTCCTCTCTGACTCTGACGATGGCTTCCTCATCGAGCAGACTGTAGTCACTGGCTTGTGCTGGATCGGCCCAGCTGCGATGGCGAATGGCATTGGTGCGTCGTTCCTCGAACGGGGCATCATCAAGGAAGGCATAGGGTCGGGCGTTGATGATCTCCTGGGCAAAAGGAGAGGGTTCACGCAAATCTTTGGCGATCAGAGTCAGTTCGTTGCGTTCCATCTGCGCGAGTAGTGCTTCGAGTTCCTCAATGTCCATCGCTTCGGTCAGGCAATCATTGACTGTCTGACTAACGAGAGGATGTTCAGGCACGTCGCGCTTGCCGGTGATGTTTTCTGCACAGGCGATCTGATCCGGAAACACATGCGCTACCAGATCTTCGGCATCCATGCGTTGAAATTGTGGCGGTACGCGTTTGCCATTGCGATTGCGCTGAATCGCAAGCGAGCGCGTGGCGTTCCAGCGCCAGCGCACTTCGAACATCGGGGCATCCAGCATTGCCTGGATCAACACGCCACGCACCGTCGCACTTTGCAGATAGCGGTAGACTTCGTCCAGTTCGAAACTGTGCACTGAGCCGAGCGAAATCACGATGCTGTCTTCGTTTGCTGCCGCTTGCAGCTCGAAGTTGAAGGACTTACAAAAACGTTTGCGCAGCGCCAGTCCCCAGGCACGGTTCAGGCGACTGCCATAAGGCGAATGGATGACTACATGCATGTCACCCACTTCGTCGAAGAAGCGTTCCATCACCAGAGTCGAACGCGTTGGCATGACACCGAGCGCCTGCATACCGGTCTGCAAATAATCGACAAGCTGGCTGGCAGCCGCTCTTGGTAATCCAACAACGTCAGCACACCACTGCATCGCGGCATCCGCCGAATCGCTCAGTATCAGTTCGGCTATGGTTTCGCGGAGCGACGAAACGGCCTGTGATAATTCTTGTGTGCGACCCGGCCCCTCTCCAAACCAGAATGGAATTGTGGGCGACATGCCCTGCGCGTCCCGCACTCGCACCTTCAATCCATCGACGCGCAACAATTGCCAGCTGTGCGTCCCAAGTGTGAACACATCACCGGGTAGTGCTTCCAGTGCGAAATCTTCATTGAGCGTGCCGACCACCACGTCTTCCGGATCGAGCACTACCTGATAGTCGAACATATCCGGTATGGCGCCCCCATTGGTGAGGGCAACGAGGTTTGAGCCGCGCCGCGCTCTGACCCGACCGTTGATGGCATCAAGATGCAGATGCGTGCCGCGTCTGCCACGGCGCGAGGTATAGCCCTCGGCAAGCATGGTGATCAGCTCATCAAATTCTTTCCTGCTCAGCTCGCGGTAGGGATAGGCAGCCGTTACCAGAGCAAACAATTCATCGAGCGACCAGCCGGCTTCCGGATCGACACTGCCTGGCGAAGACACCTCCGCGATAATTTGTTGCGCGAGAATATCGGCCGGTTGCTCTGGCATGACGATGCGATCCAGCTGTGCACAGTGAATGCTGTGGATCAATGCGGTCGCTTCTACCAGATCATCCCGGGTGAGAGGAAACAAGATGCCCTTGGGCGTGCCTCGTACGGAGTGACCGCTGCGACCGACGCGCTGCAGAAAAGTCGCGATGCTCTTCGGCGAAGAGAACTGCACAACCAGATCGATGGATCCCACATCGATACCCAGTTCCATGGACGCTGTGGCAACCAGCACTTTAAGCTTGCCCTGCTTCAGATTCTGTTCAGCAGCATGACGGTGGTCCTTGCTCATGCTGCCGTGATGGGCGGACACTGCACCCTCGCCAAGCCGATCAGTCAATGCCAGCGCCAGCCGTTCTGACAAACGGCGAGTGTTCACGAAGACCAGTGTCGTTTCATGTGCCTGGATCAGTTCGACGAGGCGCTCATAGAGTTCTTCCCAGACCTCATTGCTCATCAAGGCCGACAGCGGCGACTTTGGCACTTCGAGCGCGATTTCCATGGCGCGCCGAAAACCGGTGTCGACGATGACACAGTCCGGTTTGCCCTCCACAGTCGCCGAGGAACCCACCAGATAGTGGGCGACCAGCTCGATAGGTTTCTGGGTTGCCGACAAACCGATGCGTTGCAAATGCTGGCCACTGTGCTGTGCGGTGAGGCGGCCGAGCCGTTCCACTGACAGCGCCAGATGAGACCCGCGCTTGTCGCCCAACATGGCGTGGATCTCATCCACGATCAGTGTCGAGACCGATGCCAGCATGGCGCGGCCGCTGGCACTGGTGAGTAACAGGTAGAGAGATTCCGGCGTCGTCACCAGAATATGCGGCGGGTTCTTCGCCATCTTCTGCCGCTCGTTCGCGGGCGTGTCACCGGTACGCACCGCAACCCGAATGTCCACCGGCGGCAGGCCCGCGAGATGCAGATGCTCTGCAATCCCGTCCAAAGGCAGCTCAAGATTCTTGCGGATATCGTTGCTGAGGGCTTTCAGAGGCGAGACATACAGTACCTGCACACCATCTTCGAGCTTGTTCTCCAGCCCCTTCACGACCAACTCATCGATTGCCGCATAGAAGGCAGCCAGCGTCTTGCCGCTCCCGGTGGGCGCAGAGATCAGGGTATGGCGCCCTTGCTGTATGGCGGGCCAGGCCTGCGCCTGGGCGCCAGTAGGCTCACCGAAAGCGGCACGAAACCAGTTCTGGCAGGCGGGATGGAATTGATTCAGAGACATACCGGTATTCCGGGCGATGAAGGCTCATCGGCACTGTACGGGTATACAGGTTAGGTGAGCATCCGGTGCATTGCAAGCCGCGCCGCGCTGCCTGCTGACACGGCTCCTGACAGCGCTTCTCGTGTGGCCTGCAAGGCGCAATGCCAATGCCGTCAGTTCCGGGAGACCCGGCGCACAGGGCGCTGCGGCGAGCTTGCCGCATCCTGCTGTGAGTCCACGGCGGTGAAATTGACACAGCCCGGTGTCGAGGCTACTTTAGCAGTGACCGACGTAGCACTGCAGGGTGTTTTCACGCAGCAATGATTTCTCTCAAGCCCGACCTCGGCAAACGCATCAAATCCGCCCTTTCCCGATTCTGGAAGGACAACAGCCAGTTCTTCTTTCTGCTGTGCTGCATCGTCTTCTTCAAGAGTGCCATTGCCGACCTGAGCTCTATTTCCGGCGCGTCCATGCAGCCCACCCTGCTGGATGGCGACAAGGTCTGGGTCAACAAACTGGCCTACGATGTGAAAATTCCCTTTACCGAGATTTCATTGGCAGCACTGTCCGACCCCGCGCGCGGGGATGTCGTCATTATCGATTCCAGCCGTGCTGGCAAGCGACTGGTGAAGCGCATCGTCGGCCTGCCCGGTGATACGATTTACATGCAGAACAATGCGCTGGTCATCAATGGTCGCGCAGCCAACTACGAAGTACTGGATCGCGACGACGATGCGTTGATCATTCTCGAAGAACTGCCCGACCACCCCCATCAGGCGCAGGTCTCGCGCGGCTTTATCAACCGCTCCAATCGTTCCTACGGCCCGACGATCGTGCCCGAGGATCAGTATTTCGTGCTCGGCGATAATCGCGACAATTCTGCGGACAGCCGGGTGTACAGCTTCATCCCGCGGGAAGAAATCATCGGCCGCTCAAGCTCGGTCGTGTTTTCACTGGATAGCGACAACAGCTACCTGCCCAGGGGAGAACGCTTTCTGGCCGAGATCGAATAGGCCCTCTGGCCCCGATCGAATAGACCCGACCAGCTTTTTTGTTTGCCAACGAAAGAAAACCGATGACAATCCGGTTATCTGAATCAGAACCCTGCAATACCTGACACTCAGTGAGTAATTGAGTGAGTAAGGTGAATAAGGTAAATAAGAGAGTATCTGCAATGCGCATTCGTAATTCCTTGTTCAGACTCCCCGGCTTTTTGCTCGTGGCAAGTCTGCTCTTCAGTCCGCTGCTGTCCGCCCAGGATTTTGTCTGGGCACCGGATTTCCCCGTTGGGACACCAATGGTCGAAATCTCCGCGCAGGATCAGGATGGTGAACTACGCGACTTCGCCGATCTGGTCGGTGAGAACGGCATGTTGTTCATGCTGAGTCGCTCCTTCGATTGGTGACCCTTCTGTACAGCTCAGCTCGTGCAGCTGATAGACCTTACAGAACAGTTTGACGCAATTGGCGTCAGCGTTGTGGCCATGACTTACGACTCCGTAGACTTTCTCAAGGATGTTGAGCTGGACCGCGGTGTGGAATTTACTTTGCTGCACGATGAAGCGATCACGCACGTCAATCGGCTAGGCATTCTCAACACTGACTACGAACCCGGTTCGCGTGCCTATGGTGTGCCCTATCCCGGCATCTTTCTGCTCGACACCGAAGGCGTTATTCGCTTCAAGTTCGCCGAAGAGAGCTACCGCGATAGACCCGATTTCGAAGGTATTCTCGAAGCCGCTACAGAGATGGCGACTCAGTAGACTCTGACGAGAGTTCGCTCTCGTCATTCCACTTTTTCTTGCCAGCACCCCCGCTTTCATGAACTGCATACCGCACTTTGCCATACAGTGCGGTATGCATTTTTCGTGAAAGAAATTTCCTGCCTATCCGGTTAATTGATTCAGCGCGCACTGGTCCGCGTCGCAACGTTAGCTTTACCTGGATCAACACCCAGGTTGCGAACACCACGAGCCAGATTCAATACCGCAACCAAAGAGAAGAAGTTATGACAATGCATTTTATTCGGCTGGCACTTACCAGCGTCCTGATGAGCGGCAGCTTGCTTGCCAGTACCTTTCTTTCTGCCCAGGAATTTGTGTGGGCGCCCGAATTCCCGGTCGGCACTGAGATTCCCGAGATCTCCGCACAGGATCAAAATGGCAACATCCGCAACTTTGCCGACCTCGTCGGTGAGAACGGCATGTTGTTCATGCTGAGTCGATCTTTTGACTGGTGTCCCTTCTGCACTTCCCAACTCACACAGCTGATCGAGATTTCCGAGCAGTTCGAGACGCTCGGCATCAGCGTTGTTGCAATGACATACGACTCAGTTGAGCTTCTCAAAGAAGCCGAGCTGGACCATGAAGTGGAATTTACACTGCTTCACGACGACAACATCACACACGTGAATGCGCTGGGCATTCTCAATACGGATTATGAGCCTGACTCGCGCGCGTATGGCGTGCCCTATCCGGGCATTTTTCTGCTCGATAGTGCCGGAGTGATTCGCTACAAATTTGCGGAAGAGAGTTATCGAGATCGTCCCGACTTCACCTATGTCCTCGAGGCGGCATCCGAAATGGTCGACAGCTAGGCCCAGATGGACTCAAACCCGGCTATCAGCCTGCACCGACGCGCTGCCTGCCAGCGGCGTCGGTGTTCGCTGATCGTTTCCCTTCCCCCTTTCTACTCTGTTTCACTTCTGATCGTCGCTATCTGCACTCTGCGGCTTGTACCCTGAATCCAGACTGTTTGAGCGGTCCGCTCGTCTTGTCAGCACTCTCTCCGAATTGCCAGCGCATAACGTTTTGGTATCTACTTACGTCTAAATCAAAACGACCGCCGGAGAAGCGGGAAATCCATCGCACTATTTGTACTGCACTGAGTCGAAACGCACTGAGTTGCTCTGCATCAAGCTGCCCTGCCCTGAGAATTGAAGTCTGTAATGAATACTCTTGCCCGCTGTGCCCGCTATTGCCTGTTCACCCTGCTATTTCTGCCTTTCACGAGTTTCGCGCAACTGTCCACCTATGATGTGCCGCGCGTCGCTACCGCGCCGGAGATTGACGGCGAAGTGGGTGACGCCGAATGGGCTCAGGCTACGCGCGTCTCGGTGAATATCGAATACGCGCCCGGTGATTCCATCGCGGCACAGGTGAACGGTACCGGCTTGCTGATGGAAGACGGGGAAACGCTGTATGTCGCCTTCATCGCCGAGGATCCGGAGCCAGAGCAGATTCGCGCCTATTACAGTGACCGCGATGCGTTGTGGGATGACGACTGGATCGAGGTGGTGCTCGACACGTTCAATGATGAACGCCGCGCCTATCAGTTCTACGTCAATCCCCTCGGCATTCAGGCAGACAGTGTTCAGGATGATCTGAACGACCGCGAAGACTCCTCATGGAATGCGATCTGGGACAGTGCCGGACAGATCACCGAGACGGGCTATATGGTCGAGATGGCCATTCCCTTCAAACAGCTGCGCTTCACTTCCTCGGACGTAAACCAGCTCTGGGGGCTGGACATTATTCGTAACTATCCACGCAACCGTGAATATCGCATTTCCATCGCCGGACGCGACCGCGACATCGCCTGTTACCTCTGCCAGATCAGCAAAGCAGAAGGTTTCGCCAATCTGGAAGAGAGCCGCAATCTCGAAGTGATACCAACAATCACTGCGACATCGATTCAGACGCGTGACCCCTATGCGGGAACCGGCTGGCAAAGTGACGACATCGATCCGGATGGCGGCATCGACGTGCGCTGGGGTATCAATCAGGACCTCTATCTCAATGCGACGATTAATCCCGATTTCTCGCAGGTTGAGGCCGATAGCGCCCAGCTGGACATCAACAACACCTTTAGTCTGTATTTCCCAGAGCGACGCACGTTTTTCCTCGACGGCGCCGACTATTTCAATAGCGCGCAGAACATCGTTCACACACGCAACATCGCCGACCCGAGCTATGGCGCCAAACTCACCGGCAAGAGTGGCGATCACTCCTTCGGCATTCTCTCAGCCCGCGATGAGACAACGAGCTTTCTGATGCCGGGTAATCTCAGCTCCCGACTCGCCGCACTGCCTGATCTGGAAAGCGATGTCAGCATTGCGCGCTACCGCTACGACGTGTTCGAAAACTCCAGCATCGGCGCCCTCGTGACTGACCGTCGCGGCGATGGATACAGCAATACAGTCACCAGCCTCGACGCAGTATTGCGCCCGACCTCCTCCGACGTGTTCACACTGCAAACGATGCGCTCCAGCAGCGACTATCCCACCGAGATCCGCAATCGCTTCGGCCAGGCCGCGCATCTGAGCGACAGCTACCACTATCTCGACTATCGCCACAACGACCGCCGCTGGGACGTGTGGGTTGCCTACACCGATGTTGGCGCTGACTTCCGCGCAGATCTCGGTTTTATATCCCGCGTCGACTATAACTACTTCGTAACCCGAGTCGGGCATAGCTGGCGCAACAACGGTGAAAACTTCTTCTCACGCATCCGCATCGCACTCGACTACGACATCACACACGACCAGAGCGGATTCGAGCTGGAGGAAGAGTTTGAAGTCTTCCTCAACATGAATGGTCCCCTGCAGTCCTACGTCAACGGCCTGTTCGGCGGCAGCAAGACATTCTGGAATGGCCAGTACTTCGACGAGCAGTTCAACCAACTGGATATTGGCTTCTCACCCCTGGCGGGTCTGGAACTCGGCATGCTGATGCGCGTTGAAGACGTGGTCGATTTCGCCAATACCCGACTCGGACGTTCCCGTCGCATCGGCCCGGAGATCGGCTGGCAACTGGGGCGGCACATCGAAGTCGATCTCGAGTTCCAGCATCAGGAATTCGATGTTGCCGGCGGCAGGCTGTTCACCGCCAAATTGACCGATGCCGAATTCACCTATCAATTCGATGCCCGCAGCTTCCTGCGCTTCACCGCGCAGTACATCGACAACGACCGCGACCCCTCCCTTTATATTCGCCCAGTGGAGAGCCGCAGCCGCGAGCTGACCACGCAATTGCTGTACAGCTATAAAGTAAACGCCGCGACCCGCTTCTTCGTCGGCTATTCCGATGCCGGCTTCCAGGACGATAGTTTCGAGTCTATCGAGCGAACCAGCCGCGCATTCTTCGCCAAGTTCTCCTACGCCTGGCAGCCCTGATCGCAAGCCGGGCGCCGGTCTCATCTGCTCAGGGTCACGTCATTCAGTGCCCTTGAGCGCAGCCGCGAAGAAACAAAATTCCTTCTCCGCCGGCTCGGCGCCCGTCCTCATTTACAGGAGCGCCCCCTATCTCCTGATAAAGCCCACAGCGGCTTCACTCTTCCGTTCAGCGCCAGCCTGACTGGCGAGCCGCTTGATCAGTGAATGCGAGAGATAGGCGTCCTCTTCAATCTTGCTCAGCATTACCTTCACTGCACTTTCGCCGCACCCTCTATCGAAGGGAAACTTACCCAACCAATAACGCAACACCCAGCAGCGCTCGGAGTGTCGGGTAGGAGGGGGTTGCGGCCAACAATAAAGCGGCAGCGCTGAGCGGAGAAAAAAGACCGACTTGGCGGGCTTTTTTCGTACCGAAGGCACCCGGGACGGGCGCAGAGCGTTGGCGGCAACCCCCTCCTGCCCGGCGCGACCACGCCTCACAGAAAGGCACAAAAGAACAGCTTCACATCCAGGCCATGTCACAGTGCCCGCAAATGCACCAGCCCCAAGCTAACGATTGGCCTGGCTCTGGCAAGGATCTAATCCCACACACACACAGAGTTTTTGCAGTCTGTTAAAAGACGTGCAAACCTTTCTGCTCCAGTCTCGTCTCAACTCTAAAGGGCGGAATCGAGCACCATGGAAAAAGCCACAGTACATTCATTGACAGCAGCCAGCGCAGAAGCCGCCTCGGTCAAGGCCGACCGCGAGCTCGCCAAACGGGCTGCGCGGGGAGACCGTCAGGCTTTCCAGCGCATTGTCGATGAGCACAAGCAGCGCATGTTTACCGTGGCACGAAGTGTCATTGGCGAGCCCGCTGCCGCGGAAGACATCGTGCAGGATGCGCTGATCAAGGCCTACCGGGCACTACCCGATTTCCGTGGCGACTGCCTGCTCTCCACCTGGCTGCACCGTATCACCTATCTCACCGCCATCGACGCGCACCGGGCCAGAAAACGGTACCTGCAACTGGCGGGCGAGGAAGGCATCGACGCGGAAATCGAGGATGACACTCCCGCATCGCGCAGCGATAGCACGGTGCAGTCCACGCAGCTCAGGCAGGAAATCGATGAGGCACTGGAGTGTCTGAGCCCCTTTGAACAAACCGTGTTTACCCTGCGCCACATGCAGAATTTCAAACTGCGCGAGATCGCGCTGGTAGTGGATCGCTCGGAAGGCACCGTGAAAAACATCCTGTTCAGAGCCATACGCAAAATGCGCGAACGCTTGCAGGACAGCTATCTGAATAATGAGCTGAATACCGGAATTAACGAAGGTATAGAGACATGTTGAATTGTGAATCCTCACAGCTATTGATTGCCGATGCACTTTACGGCTCTCTGCCCGAGGCACAGGAAAACGCCTTGCAACAGCATCTGCAGGACTGTGCTGCCTGTCAGAGCCTGTTCTCCTCGCTGCAGGAAGACAAGAGCGTGCTGGAAAGTCATGGCATTGCCAGCGGCAATTTCGATGATATTCCCGAACGCGCTGCACTGGATGATCTGTGGCGCAATATCGAGCCGGCGCTGGACAGTATCGACGCCGAGCGTTACCGCCTGCGTCCGCGTGTCAGTGCAGCACCCTGGCTGGCAGCAGGCATGGCTATCGCCGCGAGCGTTATTGTTTTCTTCTCCGTGCTACCCACTGGTGTGGACGAGTCCAGCCCTGTATCTACCGCACCGACCATTGCCCAGACTTCGCAGATCAGCCCGGAGCTGCTCAATTATCTTACGCGCGTTGAGACCATGCTCATGTCGGTCGCCAATGCCAATGAGAACAGCGCCAGTGTCGTGCCTGTACAACAGACTTTTGCACGGGACATGGCGATGCAGGCGAACTTCATGACCAATAATTTGGACGATTCGTTCAATAGTGGTCAGTCGCGATTACTGAAAGACATCGAATTCATGCTACTGCAGATTGCCAACCTGGATGAGAGCAACATGGAAGAAGGCGTGAGCCTGTTGCAGCAGTACATGGAAGACAACAGCGTATTGTTAAAGATCAGATTAATGGAGATGCGCAATCAGCCGGAAATCATCTGAGCTGCGGCGCATTGACACGTAGAGGTAAATACCATGAAAAAGAAGCTCCTGGCACTATCTATCGGAGTACTTTCCCTGACCACTGTGCAAGTGTTCTCGCAGGAGGATAGCAATTCCTATCGGGAAGGCTATCAACTGATCCTCGAACAGCAATGGGATCAGGCACGCAATCACTTTCAGGAATTCCAGACGCAATGGGCGGATAGCGCCTGGGCTGATGATGCCGCGTTCTGGCAATGTTATGCCATGGAACAGATGAGCACGGAACTGAATGAGCACTACACCTGCTACGAAAGCTTTCTCAGCAACTGGCCGGAAAGCTCCTGGGTTGCCGATGCGCGCGGCAAGCTCATCGTGTTGAGCTCACACCTTGCCCAGCGCGGCAGCCCGCAGTATCTGCAACAAATGGTCCGTTTCTTCGGCGACGACGATCCGGATGTGGACGTAGATTTCGATTTCGACTTTGATGATATCGACGATACGGTGGCAGCCGCGTTGGACCGCGCCGAGCGCGAACTGGAACGTGTGCGCATCGTTCGGGAAAACATGATTCCGCCAGTTCCTCCTGTGCCGACGATTCCCGATCTGCCTGACACGTTGTTTCTTTCCCGTGACGGCGACGAGTTCAGCATGGAACTCGAGAACACGATTCGAGAGGCGCAGCGCAATGCCAGAGAAATGGCCGAGCGCGCCAGAGAGACTTATCGCTTCCGCAGTATCAGTCGAAACCGCAGCTCGGTTGATGATGAGTTACTCAGCATCCTCGCGGCACTGCGCGACAATGAGCGCGCATCAGACATTTTGCTTGATCGACTGGAAGCCAGTGACGACCCGCAGCTACGCAGCCGCATCGTGTTGCTTCTGGAGGACGTCCCCGGCGAGCGCATCAGCAATACCTTGCTCGATCTCGTCGATAGCGATGAGTCGGAGATGGTGCGCAACAATGCCATTATCGTTTTGCTCGACCGCAATGAACCGCTTGCCCGCTCCAGACTGCTGGAGATCGTCGACGATGAAGCCTACCCCGTATCCATCCGCGCCGAGATCATCGGCGACCTGGACAACTGGGAAGAAAACGAGGCACTGGAGACCCTCGGTCGCGTGCTCAATAACTCCAGCGAGCCTGCTCTTATCGAAGAGGCAGCCGATGCACTCGCCGACATAGGCAGTGAAGAGTCAGTCGCCATGCTTCTGCAGGGCTTTGCTCAGCAAGAGGACATTATGTTGCGCCATGTGATGCTCGAAGAGATTACCGATCTCGAAACACCGCGGGTCATGAACTTCCTCTCTGAAATTGCGCTGAATAATGAGGACGACGGTCTGGCAGCGATCGCGATCGACGGCATTGCCGATCGTGAGGACAACATCGGGGTCGCCGCGCTGGAACACATCTATCTGCAATCAAGCAATCAGCAGCGCCGACTCGCTGCGCTCATCGGCATCGGTGAGGCTGAAAACGCCTATGCCTTCGATGTGATATCCGAATTAATTGCCAATGAGAGCGATCCGGACTTGCTCGCGGTTGCTGCCAGCTCTCTCGGCCGCACCGGACAGGAAGACGCGGTTAATACGCTGATGGCTATCTACTCATCGAGTTCAGACGCCAACGTACACCGTTCGGTGATCAGAGGACTGCGTCGCCTGGAGCGCTATCCCAGCGCAACCGACGCAATGTTGCAGATTCTCGAAGACCGTCTGGCCAGCGCCGAGGCACAGTAATGCGACTCTCTTCCTCGCTCGTACTCAGCGTGTTGCTGGCCGGAATCAGTTGGGCAGCATGGATCGTCCCGGTGGTCGCCCAGACCGATATGCGCGTGGCAGACACGGCGTTGGAGCTGGAGCAGCGATGGATGTGGGCAGAAGAGCAGCTCGGGCCCGCATCGGACAGTCTGGTCGCCTGGCAATTCAGCACGACACTGGACGAGAAGCTGCACATCAATGCCTTCTCTGCTTTCGAACACGGCATAGGCTGGCAACGTGGAGTCTCTGTTGCCGCCTTGCTCGCTGGCAATCGTCGACCGCAGGAACCTTACCTGCGTGCCCGCGAGCTGGTCGTTCTCGCGCACTTCAGCAATGGCAAGCTGATTGATATAGATGTGCTGGACAGCGCCGACCCGATTCATTGGCAGCATCCGCTGTATTGGCTCGGTGCAGCGGATAGCAGCGCCAGCTATCAACTCCTGGCCGGAATGCTGGACCCGGCGGGGGAGCATGCCATTAATCGCGATCTCATCGCCTTGATTGGCCTGCACACAGTTAACGAACGCAACGGCCTGCTCAATGCCTTGTTCACAACGCCGCAGTGGGCTGCGTACCGGCCGGCCCTCTTGCATGCCCTCGCCCAGCAGCAGTCTACCGCGACGGAAAACCTGTTATTGGAGATCGCGGCTGACGAGCAGAGTGCACTCGAAGAACGTCTCGTTGCGATCACTGCCCTGCGCAGTTTCTCATCAGCGAGCAGCTTGCAGCTTCTGCTCTCGCTCACTGAAGAGACCCAGCTACATCGGCTGCGCCGAGAGGCGATCGAGTCGCTAGCCTGGTTCCCGGCACAACAGGTGAGTGAGCGACTCAATCAGATCGCCTGGTTCGACGAGAATCGGCGCATTCGCAATGAAGCAGTGGAGAGTCTGGCAAAGCTGCAGAGCAGCTCAGCGAACACACTGCTGCTCGCAATTGCGCGTCAGCACCCCAGCGCAGAAACGCGTGAGGAAGCTATCGACAGTTTGCGTCACCAACTTTTCTGACCCCTGCATTTTTCTCTACCTTTACCGAGCCGTAGCCTCCCCGACCAAGTTCACAGCGTACTCCGTGCTGTGCCACGCGGCGGGGGATACGCTGTGCAATTCCGTGCTATCCCGGTAGAATGCCCAGCATTCGTTTCTGCCCGTTCGGGCATCAACAACAGACAGGACAACTCGTGGGAGAACGCACCGCACTCTATCAGCAACATCTCGACGCCGGCGCCAAGATGGTGGATTTCGCGGGCTGGGAGATGCCCATCAATTACGGCTCGCAGATTGAAGAGCATCAGCAGGTCAGAACGGCGGCTGGCGTCTTCGATGTGTCGCACATGACTGTCATCGATATCAGTGGCAACGATGCCACGAATTTCCTGCGCTATCTGCTGGCCAACGATGTTGCGAAGCTGGATGCGCCCGGGCGCGCGTTGTACAGCGCCATGCTCAATCTTGACGGTGGCGTAGTTGACGACCTGATTGTTTATCGCCTGCAAGAGGGCTATCGGCTGGTAGTAAATTGCGCGACCCGCATGAAGGATCTCACCTGGATGGCGCAGCAGAGTCGCGGCTTCGCCGTGGCCATCGAAGAGCGCCCGAAGCTCGCCATTCTCGCTGTACACGGTCCCGAGTCGATTGAGAAGTTCTGTGCCACACTCGCCGCCGATAAGGTAGAGGCCGTGCAGGCACTCGGTAATTTCCGCGGTGTGGAGCTGGGCGAGTGGTTTGTTGCGCGCACAGGCTATACCGGTGAGAAAGGGATCGAGGTCATTTTCCCGGAAGAAGAGGCGCCGGCACTCTGGGATAAATTGTTGGCCGAAGGCGTGAAGCCAGTCGGTCTGGGTGCTCGCGACACGCTCCGCCTCGAAGCCGGCATGAATCTCTACGGGCAGGACATGGACGACAGCACATCACCGATCGCTGCCAACATGAGCCAGACCATCGCGTGGGAACCGGAAGACCGCAAATTCATCGGCCACGAGATGGTTAAGATGCATCGCAAATTGCAGGCCGAGGGCATGCTGCCCGAACTGACCGGCCTGGTGCTGGAAGAACGTGGTGTGCTGCGCCATGGTCAGAAAGTCATTACCGACAAAGGCGAGGGTGTTATTACCAGCGGGAGCTTTTCGCCTACATTGAAGCATTCAATCGCTTTAGCTAGAATCCCCGTGAACAGCGAATCCTGCCAGGTCGACATGCGTGGCTCTCTGATCCCCGTGCGAATCGTCAAACCGAATTTCGTCCGCTTTGGCAAAAAAGTTTTTGAGTAGTTTGTTGAATCAGTCCCCTGCCGGGCTTTGGCAAGTCCCGTGGCGGGCTCTAGTTTCTCTGATGGAGTTCAGGCCGTGAGTAATATCCCCGACGATCTAAAATATGCCTCTTCCCACGAGTGGGTGCGGATCGATGACGATGGCAATGCCACTGTCGGTATTTCCGATCACGCCCAGGACGCACTGGGCGATATCGTCTTCGTCGAATTGCCCGAAGTCGGCACTACGGTTAATGCCAGGGAAGAAGTGGCCGTCGTGGAATCCGTCAAGGCAGCCTCCGATATCTACAGCCCTGTTTCGGGCGAAGTAATCGCCGTCAACGAGGCTCTGGTCGACGCACCGGAAACTGTCAATTCCGCTCCCTACGACGATGGCTGGTTCTTCAAAGTGGCCGTGAGCGACTCATCGGAACTTGCCGAGCTGATGGACGCTGAAGCCTACAGCGACCATATCGAAAGCGAATAATATCAAGCCTGATTTACCGCAGGACCTTCTGATTGACAGGCACATGCTTCCTTGGGCATGTTGCCTTTGTATGCCTTTGGCAGCGGGAATCCCGCTGCCCAGGGTTCCAGCAATTTGTTAAGAGTTTTCAATTTACATGCAGACACAGTCTTCCTCTCCGGTCGGCACCTCTCTCGCTGCTGACAACGATGCCGCTTCTCCACTGAGCGTGCTGGAAAATCAAGCTGAGTTCATCGGTCGCCACATCGGCCCCGATGCCGCGCAGATCGCGGCTATGCTCAAAGAGCTGGGCGCCGATTCGCTGGAGGCGTTGATAAGGGAAACTGTACCTGCTTCGATTGCGCTCGATGAGCCGCTGCAACTCGGCAAGCCCATGAGCGAAGCCAATGCATTGGCCAAACTGAAGTCATTCGGCGCGCGCAACGAACTGCGCCGCTCCTTCATCGGACTGGGCTACTACGACACCATCCTGCCCAATGTGATTCTGCGCAATGTGTTGGAAAATCCTGGCTGGTATACGGCATACACGCCCTATCAGCCCGAGATCTCACAGGGCCGACTCGAGTGCCTGTTGAATTTCCAGCAGATGATTCTCGATCTCACCGCGATGGATCTTGCCAACGCATCCCTGCTCGACGAGGCCACCGCAGCCGCTGAGGCCATGGCGCTGGCAAAACGCGTCAGCAAGAACCGGGCGGCCAACAAATTTTTCGTACATGAGCACTGCTTCCCGCAAACCATCGATGTATTGAAGACCCGGGCCAAGCGCTTCGGCTTTGAGCTGGTCATTGGACCACTCGACGAACTGGTACCCGAAGAAGTCTTTGGCGCAATTTTCCAGTATCCGGACCTCACCGGTGAAGCCCGCGATTTAACGCCACTGATTGAGCAGCTGCATGCTGCCAACGCAATCGCTGTTGTTGCTGCCGACCTGATGAGTCTGGCGCTACTCAAGCCACCCGGTGAGATGGGCGCAGATGTGGTCCTCGGTAATAGCCAGCGCTTCGGTGTCCCCATGGGCTATGGCGGTCCGCACGCGGCATTCTTCGCTACCAAGGATGAGTTCAAGCGATCTGTACCGGGTCGCATCATCGGCGTGTCCGTCGATGCCCGTGGCAAGGCGGCCTATCGGATGGCCTTGCAGACTCGTGAACAGCATATCCGTCGAGAGAAAGCGAACAGCAACATCTGCACGTCTCAGGTCTTACTCGCGAATATCGCCGCCCTGTACAGCATGTATCACGGACCAGCCGGCATTCGCCGTATTGCCGAGCGAATCCATCGTCTCACGCGCATACTGGCTGCGGGCTTGCAACGCGAAGGACTGGAACTGCTCAACACAAATTTCTTCGACACACTGACGATCAAGACAGACGGTGCCGAGGCTGCCGCCATTCATGAGCGCGCGGAACAGGCGGGCATCAATTTGCGCAGCGCCGACATCGCACTGAACGACACGATCGGAATCAGCCTCGACGAGTGTAGCGGCAGTGCCGATGTGATCGCACTCTGGTCCGTTCTGACCGGCAAGCCGCTGTCTGATTCCCTGTTAGCGGAACTGGATGCCGCCATCGTCTCTGGCACTGCAGCCGCCGTTGTTCCAGAGCCCTTGCAGCGCACAAGCAAGTATCTGACTCATCCCGTGTTCAACAGCTTCCATAGCGAGACTGACATGATGCGCTACCTCAAGCGCCTCGAGAACAAGGATATCTCTCTCACTCATTCGATGATTCCGTTGGGTTCCTGCACGATGAAACTCAACGCCGCCGCCGAGATGATTCCGGTGAGTTGGCCAGAGTTCAGCAAGCCGCATCCGTTTACTCCTGTTGCACAGATGCCGGGCTATCAGCAGATGATCAAGGAGCTGGAGACGATGCTCGCCGTCATCACCGGTTTTGATGCGGTCAGCATGCAGCCCAATTCGGGCGCGCAGGGTGAATACGCCGGACTATTGGCGATTCAGAATTATCTCGAGAGTCTGGGCCAAGCCAACCGCAACGTATGTCTGATCCCGACGTCGGCCCATGGCACAAACCCGGCGAGCGCCCAGATGCTCGGCATGAAGGTCGTGCTGGTTGCCTGCGATGACGACGGCAATATCGATGTCGACGACCTGCGCAGCAAGGCGGAGCAACACAGTGCTGATCTCGCGGCGTTAATGATTACCTATCCGTCGACCCATGGCGTGTATGAAGAGGCTGTGAAGGAAATCTGCCAGATCATTCACGATCACGGCGGCCAGGTCTATATGGATGGCGCCAATCTCAACGCCCAGGTAGGCGTTGCTCGTCCGGCCGACATCGGAGCGGACGTCTCACACGTCAATCTACACAAGACATTTTGTATCCCACACGGAGGCGGCGGTCCCGGCATGGGCCCAATAGGGGTCAAGTCACACCTGCAACCCTGGCTGGCGAATCACTCGGTCGTCACTATCGAGGGGCCGAATCCTGGCAATAGCGCAGTCTCTGCTGCTCCGTGGGGAAGTTGCGGTATTCTGCCCATCTCCTGGATGTACATCACCATGATGGGAGCGGAAGGACTACTCGAAGCTACCCAGGTCGCCATCCTCAACGCGAACTATATCGCCCGACGACTGGCGCCACATTTTCCTGTCCTCTACACCGGCCGGAATGGTCGGGTCGCACACGAATGCATAATCGATATGCGTCCGCTCAAGCAGGCGACGGGAATCACCGAGGAAGATGTGGCTAAACGACTCATGGACTTCGGCTTTCATGCACCTACGATGTCATTCCCTGTGGCGGGCACGCTGATGATCGAACCGACCGAGAGTGAGAGCAAGCTCGAGCTGGATCGCTTCATCGACGCGATGATCCAGATTCGTCAGGAAATCGCACAGGTAGAAGCAGGTGAGATCGATGCGGAAAACAATCCCCTGCGGCAGGCTCCACACACTATTGAAGACATGCTGGATGCCAATTGGGATCGCCCCTATAGCAAGGAGAGCGCAGCCTATCCCGGCGGCAAACGCACGGAAAGCAAATACTGGCCAAGCGTCAATCGCATCGACAACGTGTACGGAGACAGGAATTTGTTCTGCGCTTGTCCGGCAATCGAAGCTTACGAAGAGTAAGTCCTTGCCGCAGGATGGCATCATGAGGGGCAGGATTTATTCCTGCCAGTGAACTACACGCCTATCTTGGCCCGCGACCTTCCAATGGTGAGTTGCGCATCTGCTCCAGCTGTTCCATCTCTTGCTGGATCGTGCGCAGGCGCTCATTGAGATCCCGTTTGACGTGAATGATTTCGTCATCGCCTGACGCATCGAATTCCTTGAATGAAGCATAGACGCTCGCGCGTTCACGCTTCAGTTCCTCCATACGCCGCTCCTTAAACTGGTCAACCTGGCGCCGTACTGCCAATCCAGGAATCAGCACAATGGAGATAGCACAGGTAAACGGCAGTGCCAGCCAGATAAGAAAGAGCGCTCGCGCCACTTCACTCTGCAGATTGGTCCAGTCGACGCTGAACATATAGCCGGCGATCAGCAGGCCAACCACGGCGATCAACAATGCAAAGAACCACAGCGATTCGATTAACAGGCGTATGCCGCCACTGCCATCGGCATTCAATGGATCGAGGGTGTACTGCAGATTGGGCGCGAAGCGTACATAGATCGTGATCACGCCGACGATAGCCCAGAGACCGAGTCCGGAGCAAAACCCCGCCACAAAATAGCCCAGGTAAACCACCGCGATAGAGAAAGGAGATGCCAGCAGGTCAGTTGGTACACCTAGCGTGTGCGTGACTGCGGTGGTTGCGCTCGCGAAACTGAGTGCAAAAATCATAAATGCCCGGTCAGTCAGCGTAGTCTTGATAACCTGCTCGGTGATCCTGGAGTTCGCCTCAAAATCGATTAGCACCTGTAGAGAGCGCCGGAAAACGAATGTCGCGACATACAGAGCCATCAGGCTGGTGGCGATGATAATACTCAGTACCCAGCAATACTGACTCATGTAGGCACTGCGGTCGTCCAGACTCAGCAATTGCAGCAGGGTGTAAATGAGCCCGAGGCCCAGGGCAATACCTGTTTTGGCAAGCCATGAGAGTGACTCACCGTCCCTGTGTGGGTCGAAAAAAGGGTTATAGATTGGAATCTGGGATTTTTCGTCAGTAAATGACATGTGTCGGTTGACTGTGTAACAACACAGACTGGCTTCCTGCTTTGTTGCTGCTGTTAGCAGCTCTTGTTGATATTCCTGTTGGCGATCTGATGGAGCGCGCTGGCTATTCTAGCATCCTGACATACTTGCAGCCGCTCCTCGCTGAGTCACTTCGAGTCTCTGGCACGGCCAGTACTGCTTGAGCCTTTTGCACAATGGGCTCAATGACCGATTTGCTATCTCGCCAGTACGCTTACAGCGACTTGCACTTGCCTAACGTTACGCGTACTGAACGACTCCAATACTCAGACTTGTTCAGACCGTCTCCCGGGTTCATTTTGTGCAGCACGTAGAATTAACTGGGACCGACTCCTTGCTGGTTTCACCACCAGCGTGAATCTGGCAGTGGCACTTCTGCATCAGCTCGTAAGCCAACTGGCGAATTCGATCTGGCATTGATTCTCAGTTGCAACGCGCACACAAACGGCACAGGAAAAAGACTGCCACAAGTCCCGGGAAGCGCCAAGTTGAGTTTGAAATTTTTTGACGTGGGTCAAATTGGAATCGATCTTTGGTATTTTGGACCCGGATTGGTGTAATGGCTCACTATATCGTCCCGTGCTTTTGCTTCGAGACACCAGATACCGATTGCTTTCAAAACTGAAATTGTCTCCAGGACCCGCATAAACTCAGTCTGTTGCCTCCAGTTGATCGGCCCGGATCGATTACCCCACTGCAGATGCCCGCCCAAGTGGTTTACCATGTGTGACGCTTACCCGTAGAAATCGTTCGCAAGGTTCGCTGAAGTGCTGCGCAACGAACTCGCGGTATTCAGACCGCCCCGCGGCCCCGGGAGCGAACTGCTCACGCATAGCAGGCAGCGGTGTATGGCTGCTGTAGTAGTCGGCACCTGTGGAGCCCCGGATCGATCCAAACGCATGCCGGGAGTAGCTACTCCAGTAGTACTCTCCGGGATGATCAAACCCCGATTGTCGAGCACCCTCCCATTCGATGAATTTCTGGCAATTCAGTAGCGCCATGTCGCCCTGTATTCGGGACAGCGCTCGCAGTTTCGGAAATATTCTTATGGCACGAAGATAACGCTGCCCGAAATACTCGCCGAAGCAGCGATTGACCGAGGCGATCCAGTTTCGCAATCCGAGTTCACTGTGGGGCGTGAGCAACAGATAAGTCTCTCCGCCTATCAGGCACCAGGCATGCAGCCGGATACCGAATCCGCGGCTTCTCATCAGCAGGCGTCGCAAGTAGAACTCACAGCAGGCAGCATCGATAAAGCAGACATTGCCCGCAGGCGCACTGAGATAGCAGCAGTAGACTGGCTGTGCTGCGCCTGCGCGATAGTATCGAGATAAGGCAGCTCTACTCATGATTCTCTCCCGGAACATTACTTTGTTCATCTACGCCTTCTGAGGGCAGCTGCGAAAGCCTGTGCAATGTGCGGCGGTCTGCTGCTGGGTTTACTGGGCTGGTTTGGGTAGCTGGGGAAGTTGAAACTGGCGCGAGAGTTATCCTGTGATCTGCATTCGCAGTGATCACAGGGTCGTGACTGACGACAATGGTCGTGATGCGCTGTTCCCGCAAGTACTCGAGCACCTCAAGCGCCGCCTGCTGGCCCAGATGGGTCAACGTTTCGTCCAGCAACAGTAGTCTGGGTCGGCGGTATAAAGCACGAGCAATCAAAACGCGTCTGATCTGCCCTGCTGAGAACTGACTTCCTAACTCCCCTACTCTGGTTGCATATCCCATCGGGAGGCTCGCTATCAACTCGGCGATTCCCGCAGCGCGACAGGCATCTTCGAGACGATTCTGATCGGCGCAATCGACACCCAGTGTCACGTTGAATCCTAACGTGCCAGCCAATAGCCCCTCATCATGCAGCAAAGCAGCAACCTGCTCACGAAACCGGCGCGGGCAGCGTTGTGCATGACTCCAGCCATCGACCGTGAGCGAGCCAGCCTGCATCTCCTCCAATCCGAGGATGAGTTTTAGTAGCGTGGACTTGCCACAGCCAGATGGGCCGGCGATGACTGTCACGCGTGTGGGCGGGATCTCAGCAGTGAATGCCTCCAGTACGGGTGACCTGCCGCCTGGATAGGTAAACCCGACATCGCGCAGAACAATGTGGCCTGATACCAATGGCGCGAACAGCGTCGGCTGCTGCAACGCCGGTTCCTTTTTCGCCAGTCTGATATCTGCGACGCGGTCCAGCTCCAGGCGCATTAAGCGCAGCTCACCCAGCTTCGGTACCATGGCCAGAATAGAGCCGAGAAAGTGTTGCTTGAGAAAAATGAAGCTCATCATTTGTCCCAGCGTGAGTTCGCCATCTGCGACCAACTGGCTGGCGAGAAAAATAATCAGCAGGTTTTCTACACCCAGGATCACTGTCTCAGCCGACATCATGCCAAGTTGCAGCCGACCCAAGCGAAAGCCGCTATTGATGAACTGACTGTAGCGCTGCAGCCAATCCGATTCCCGTTGCAGTTCCATGCCATTGAGTTTGACTGTCGCGATGCTGCGTATGTCTTCCATAAAGCGCGTCTGCTGGCGTGCTTCAAGCTCGACTACTTCCAATCGCCGCTTGTGTTCGGGAAGCAAGGTCAACAGGCGCACAAGTGAATGCAGGAACACTGCACTGAGCGAAATTGCGGCCAGCATGGGCTGATAGAGAAAGAGGAGGATCACTGTCAGCAAGGAGAAGATGCCGTCGACCAGTACGGTAATCATCTCTGATGTCACGAGCTGTTTGATTTTATCCAGTGCGCCGAACCGGGAAACCACATCACCCAGTTCACGCCGCTCGAAGTAAGACAGTGGCAAGCGAAGAAGATGATGGAAGGTCTCACTCACGAGCCTGAAGCCCAGTTGATTGCTGGTGATGAGCAGTAGCAAGCCACGCATGTGATTGAGCAGGACTCTGGCGAGCATCAGCACACCAAACACCAGCGCGAGCATCAATACGAGTGACAGGTCTCCCTTGATGATGCCCTGATCGATAACGAGCTGCAGATAGAGTGGAGCCAGCAAAGCCAGTGACTGAATCAGTATCGATAGCAGCAGCAATGGCAGCAGACATTTGGCCAGACCTGGCATCCCCCGCAGCAGTTGCAGAAACCCCAGCCGAGGCTGCGCCTCGTCCTTCTCGCGCACGAATTCATCGCCCGGCTGAAATTCGACGGCGATGCCGGTGAAATGTCTGCTCAGCTCGGCTCTGGCATAGTGTTTGACACCCACTGCCGGGTCATGGATCGTCACGCGGCGCAAACCGACACGCTTCAGTACTACAAAGTGATCCATGTCCCAGTGCAGCACGGCAGGCAGCGTCAGGTGACCAATATCCTCCAGATCGAGTTTCAATGCCCTACCCCGGAGTTGCATGCGTTCTGCCGCGGTGAGCAAGTCCTTGACCGAGGCGCCCCGCGAGGACAGTCCGCTCACTTCACGCAGTGTGTCCACTCCGAACAACTTGCCATGAAAGTTCAGCAACATCGTCAGACACACCAGCCCGCATTCGCTCCCTTCCCGTTGCAATATCAACGGCAGACGCTCACCAAACAATTGACCCAGCATCAGCTAATCCTGCCCCTCAGCGCGAGCACCGGCTTGAAGATGAAGTGCAGCAAAGACAGCTCTTCCAGTACGAAGTCTGCAGTGAAGAACAGTCCCGCCTGCAAGGTATAGCTGGCCGGCCCTTCTACCCAGGACTGCTCCAGTGTAGCCGTCAGGCGAAACACGGGTTCGTTGAGTCCAGGCACAGGCAGTATTTGCGTACGCGGATCGATGCTGGCTTTGCTGATGTGTTTGATGCGCGCCGGGTAGCGGCCATACTGGTGGAAATCGAAGGCATCGAAACTGAGCAAAACCTCCTGACCAGGAGCAAGCTTGCCAGCGACGCGCGAAGGGACATAAACCACTGCCTCAACCTCTCCTCCCTGCTGTTCGATCCGGGCGAGCAATTGCCCTGCTCCTGCGGACTGTCCGGCGGATACTGCGATAGCAGCGAGTGTGCCAGCCTGCTCGGCCACCACCACGAATGTCTCTTCGCGCGCTGCACGCCGGATCTCCTGCTCAAGCAGCAATGCTTGCTTGCGCAATGGGAGAAGTGCCAGCTCACCTTTTAAAGCAAGCGTTGCCAACTGATTTTGCAGCGTAGCGACTTCCGATTGCTGTTCCTGCAACTGTCTTTGTGCAGCCTGCTCCTGACGCTGTAGCCCCAGTAGGCTTAGCTGCTGTCGATCGATCTCAGCGCGCGAAGTAGCCGCGCTGTTGTGCATCAGAACGCGTAGCGCAGCAAGCTGCCGTTCGCCAATCTCGTGCTGCTCCATGCTGAGTTGCCACTCTGAATGCAGCAGTTGTAATGAGGACTCCTTGTCACGCAGATGCTGCCGTAGCTGTTCCTGCTGATCATCGAAATGTTTCTGAGTCATTGCAATTTCCGCGGATACCAGCGAATGGCTGGCCTGCAGCTCTTCCTTCAGCACCCTCGACAGCGGCACGCCGTTGCCATCAAAGACACTGCGCGTCAGCGTCGCAAGCGATTGGCCTCTGACCACCTCATCACCCTCCTGCACATGCCACTCGGCGATACGGCCACTCGTAGGGGCCGTTACCTCCTGAGTTGGTCCGAGCGATTCCAGCACACCCCGCGCCTGTTCAGTTTCCTTGTAGCGCGTCGTGAAGAGGAGTATTGCCAATGTGATAAACAGAAGTGCTGCGACCAAACTCGCAAGCAGTAAAGGCAAGGAACGTTGCAGTACCGACCCCGCTTCCTGTGCCACCGGTAGTACCTGCTGGCGATATAACGAATCACGCTCACTCACTACACGACTCCTTCGCTACCTCACGCCCTGGTTCGACTGCAGCATCGAAGTAAGCCGGCAAGGCGCTGAGGAAGCGCCATTGCTCGGGCGCACGGCCGACATAGTGCTGCAGCGTGCTGCACAGTTCTTGCGTCAAGCGCGCGACACACTGCCTGTTGCTCTCTCCGAAAAGCGGTGCCGGCTCGATCTGGGGTGCAATGGCGATGCGGTGTCGTCCTGCCTGCTGAAAGAAAACAACAGGTAGCAATGGCAGCCGATAACGCGTCGCCAGCGCCGCCGCACCGCGCGGAAAACGCGCCTGGCGATTCAGGAAGCGGACCGGACTTGTCGCGCCGAATGCGGGGGGAAGGTCGCAGAACATGACGAGGGAAACAGCCTGCCTGCGTAATTTGTTGCCAAGGCGTGCTGAGGTGCATTGCGCAATGGGCCACTGCTGCTCGCGCGTTGTCACGGCATCAGCGAATGCTCGCTGCATATTGTCGAAGTATGCCGCATCGCTAATGCGCTGAGTCAGTACGATGCGCTCGCGCCCGCCTGGATCTTCACGCAACAGCAGGTTTAGCCCGAACGCAAAATCACCAAAATGGAATGTCGCGACAATGCGCGAACGCGGGTCCTGCCGCAACAAGTGACGGTAAGGCTGCAGGTCGTTGCTATCCCAGCGACGCTGATGTCGCCTTAGCCGCCACGTCGCCTGCACGCTCACTCGGCGAGAATCTACGCCTTTCAGGAAGCGGTGATTGGCCAGCAGATTCTGCCTGCACTCGGCGAGCGGAACGCGTAAGCAGTAAGCGATGCGTTGTTGCGCCTGTGCGTAGCGCTGCACCTCGACCGCGGAACGAACCCTGGTGCACAAGCGAAGAGGCGAGAAAAAGCGTAAGCAGCAGCGCCGTAAACAACGCACACCGGCTCGTAACGCGAGTGAATAGAGTTGCCTCACTGATGATCTTCCCTGACATCAGAATGGGTGTTGTTCCACCGCGATGAACGCGTCAGTTGTCGGCCTGATCGGTGCTCTCGGCCACCTCACAATTACTGCGCAGCCGCTTCACAAGCACTTCACAAGCACTTGGCATCACGTAGTAATCGTTGCGTACTTGCCAGCTGGCTAGTCAGGCAATTGATCAGGTTTATCGAGCGACTGACTGGCGTGACGCAGCTCTGCTTGCGCAGACGGCGCACGACATCAACGCGATCGCGGTGGTTCTGGTGAACACGTCCTGTGTTCCCCAGGGAACACAAGTAACAAGAGGTTCCCTTGCAGTGTAGGTCAGCATCTCGCGACTGACCAAACTCTGGTGATTATTTCACTGTAACCGCAGTTCCGCTTACGCTCACCATCATCATGCCACCTTTCATGCCGATGACTTCATAGTCGATGTCGATGCCGACGATGGCATTGGCGCCCATAAGCCGGGCCTCCTGTTCCAGCTCCTGAAAGGCAATGTCGCGCGCACGACCCAGCTCCTCCTCGTAGGCGCCCGCGCGACCACCGACAATATCGCGTACTGCGCCGAAGATATCCTTGAAGATGTTCGCGCCCAAAATAGCCTCGCCGACCACGACGCCTTTGTACTCTGTGATTTCCCTGCCCTGCAGAGTGGGTGTAGTTGAACGGATCATGTGTCCTCTCTTACCTGTCTGTTGGTTTGATTAACCCTGTTTGATACTGAGCAGCCATTGTTCGGCCTGCTCGTCATCAACGAAGAAGCGAGTGCTGTTATGGCTCTGGTGTTCCAGAACCAGTTGTTGAAAATTTCGACTATAGGCACTGGAATCGGGGACGACAATAGCCAGATTCTTACGGTAATTGGCAAAGGTCTGGAACAGCTCACCTGCCACACCGGAGCTTAGATCGAAGAATTTTGCACCGAGTGCTGCGAAGGGCAACAGCAATCCGTCATCGCCAAAACTCGACTCCAGCAAAGCGCGAACGTCTGTTTTGCTATTGCAGTATAACTGCTTCATAACGCACTCGATTCTGCGTTCACAACAATGCTGATCCACATGGCAAGCACGCAGGCATTGCCCGCAGCGAAGGCGAGCAGCCGATGCAACACATTGTTGTAACCCAGATGAATGCAGGTATGCACGACACGCGTCGCAACGAAGGCCCAGGCACAGTAGATAGCGAAACTGCCCGACTGTTCCAACACCAGATAGAGCAGCCCAGCGACATAAAACAGTACGGGCACTTCGAACAGGTTGGCAAAATGCCGGGTCGTTTTGTGCACCCTCTCAGGAATGTTTTCGCCCTGAAAGACGCTGTAATACTTGATCGAGACCTCACCGCGCTGCACCGAGCCAGTCCGCACGCGAAATGCCACAAGAAAAACAACAAAGGTCAACATGACCATCATAAACATTGGATAGAGCATTGCGTTCCCCCTTGGCTATCCGTTGTAATCGAGCAATTCCTGTTTATACAAACAGTGTGACATGGGAGTATAGTTGGCCTGTCGAATCAACGACAGCTCCCCGATAGAGACTCAGGCAATTGGAACAAAGACCGTGAGCGAGAATTCCCCGACCCCGCAACAGATCAATGCACAACAGTATGCCGAACACGTCGCGCAGTTGTGTACTCGCTACAAGGAAGCGCTGGAGCTTCCCGACTGTCAATCGCTGGCAGCCGTGTTGTTACACAGTGGCAGTGAGCACCACTACTACGGTGACGACCGTGGCGTACCCTTTCAGGCATTTGGCCATTTTTGCCATTGGCTGCCCGTCAATCGTCCCGACCAGTTCCTGCTGATCCGGCCTGATCAACGCCCGGTGTACTTTCAGGTTGTGCCCAGTGACTTCTGGTACGACCAGCACATCGACAACGCCCCGTGGTGGGCGGAACAATTCGACATCGTACAGCTGGCCAGCGTGAGCGAGTTGGCTGCACAGCTACCGAATCAAAACCTGGCCTACCTCGGCGAATCAGCAAGGTTGGCACGAGAGCTGGGGCTCGCCACCGAACACGGCGAGAACGAGAGTAGCGACTGCAAGTCTGTTACTGCCCTGCGTAATTACCTCGATTATCACCGTGCCTGTAAAAGCCTGTATGAGATCACACAGCTGCAAAGCGCAGCGCAACGCGCCCTGCATGCCCATGAAGTGGCACACGACGCCTTTCTTGCTGGCGGCAGCGAGTATGGGATCCACATGGCTTATCTGGCTGCCTGCGAGGCGCAGGAGCATGAAACCCCCTATACCAATATTGTCGCAATCAACGAGAAAGCGGCGATACTCCATTACCAGCACAAGCGTAGCGCGTCGCAATCCAGTAATGCCGTGCTGCTGATCGATGCGGGCTGCCGGGTGAACAACTATGGCTCCGATATCACCCGCACAACTGCAAGCGAGGCGGCGCACCCGGTATTCCATCACCTGCTGCAGGGTATGCAACAACTCGAATTGGATATTGTTGCTGCCGTGCGACCCGGCATCTCCTATGTCTCACTCCATGAACAGGCATTGCGTGGCGTGGCAGCGCTGCTGACTGAGACCGGGATATGCAACGCCACTAGCGATGAGATGATGGCCATGCAACTGCCACAGCTATTCATGCCCCATGGCGTCGGTCACTTGCTGGGCATCCAGGTACACGATGTCGGCGGCCATCAGGCTGATTTCACCGGCACCAGACTGCCCCCGCCCGCCCACTCGCCGGCACTGCGCAACACGCGCACGCTCTGTGAAGATATGGTGTTTACTATCGAGCCAGGGCTGTATTTCATTCCCCTGTTACTCGAAGCCGAGCGCAATTCGGAACGCGGTCGAACTTTGAACTGGCCGTTGATTGATGCGCTCTATTACTGCGGGGGCATACGCATCGAGGATAATGTGCTGGTGACTGCCGAGGGCTACCGCAATTTGAGTCGCGTCAATTGAGCACCGGATTAGTCGAGTAGTTCCTGAATCAGGCGCAGATGTTCTGGCAACGCCTGCTGGTTACCCGCCACCAATTCCTTCGCAGCGACGCCCATGGCAGTGCGCCGTGATTCGTCCTGTAACAGCTCCAGAACGGTAGCCGTCAGTGCGGCTTCGTCAGACACAGTGAGCAAGGCGCCTGCCGATTCCAGTAACTCGCAGATTGCCTTGAAGTTGAATTGCGAAGGTCCAGTGACGACAGGCAAACCGAGCGCCGCCGGCTCGAGGACATTTTGACAGCCGGTATCGACCAGACTGCCACCGACGAAGGCGATATCGGCACACGCGTAGTAGCGCGCCAACTCATACATGCTATCGCCCAGCACGACCTGGGTCGTGGCGTGCGGTGCTTCAGCGCGGCTGCGACGCTGCCAGGTGAACCCCCGACTCTCGCAGAGTTGGGCAACCTGATCGAAACGCTCCGTGTGCCGCGGCACCAGTAGCAGTAAAAGATCCTCCTGCTGCTCCAGCATCTGAGCGAATGCGGTGAGCACTTTCTCCTCTTCCCGCTCGCGTGTGCTCGCAGCGATCAGAATTGGGCGCGTCGATTCGCGCAACGCGGCAAAAATTCCGGTTTCAATTTCCGGTACGGTATTGGCGCTGATATGGAATTTCAGGCTGCCGGTCACTGTAACCCGGTCCTGCGCTGCACCCAGCGCAATGAAGCGCTCGGCATCGGCCACCGTCTGGGCGCAGAGTCGGTCGATTGTTGTCAGCATCTGCCCCGTGAAGCCAGGGGCCATCCCGTAGCGAGCTGCGGAGCGCGCAGACAGTCTGCCATTGGCCAATACGGTTGGTACTGACTCCTGCTCGCACATGCAGAGCAGATTCGGCCAGAGTTCGGTCTCCATCACGATCAACAGAGTGGGCCGCAACTGCCTGATCAGGCGCCGAATGAAGACGGGGAGGTCGTAAGGCAGGTAGCAATGCAGGAGCCTTCCGGGGCTGATCAGTTGCGCGCGTTCCGACCCGGTGGGCGTCATGGTTGTGAGCAGGATCTGACCTGTCTCGCTTTTTCCATTTTCCGTGGTGTCATCCCACGTTTTCAGCAACGCCTTGATCAGGGGTTCCGCAGCGGCGACTTCGCCAACCGACACCGCATGGATCCAGACCAGTTTGCCGTTCCCATTGCGCTTAGGTAAGCCAAAGGCAAAGCGTTCAGACAAGCGTTTGCGCCGGTCGGGATTGCGCAATGACAGCAACAGGAGCCGAACTACCCAGACAGGAATCGCAACGAGTGTGATGAGAGAGTAAAGGAAACGCAGCATGGCGGGATCAGAACAGTCAGCAGGCGCTGCGTTTTGGGAAAATAGCGTTGATGTCGATATACTCTACGGGCGCTGATGAAGGATTCGAGTCGGCGAAAGCCGCTGCGACGCATTTTCGATTAAGGTAACCAATGACTTCTCGCTATTCAACTGACATCGTCATCTTTGGCGGTGGCATCGCTGGCCTCTGGTTACTGGCCTCTCTGCGGCAGCAAGGCTACAAGGCTATTCTGCTGGAGTCGCGCGCACTGGGTAGCGGGCAAACTCTCGCCTCGCAGGGCATCATCCACGGTGGTTTGAAATATGCACTCAGCGGCGCCCTGAGCGGCGCGTCGCAGACGATCGCCGGAATGCCAGCGCGCTGGCGAGCAATGTTGGGCATGACGTCGTCGGCTGCGCAATCCGGGCCAGGCGATCTCGCTCTCTCTGGTGTAAAGGTGCTCAGTGAGCACTACTATATGTGGTCAGATGGTAGTTTCCGCTCGCGACTCAAAAACTTTCTCGGCAGCAAGAGCCTGCGAGGCCGAGTCGACACGGTAGCAGCAAACGATTATCCCGCTTTTTTCTCCGCTGCTCCCGCTGATCGCGGCACGCTCTATCGACTGCCGGATTTTGTTGTCGATACGCCGAGCTTGCTCAAGGTTCTCAGCGCAGCGCATCGATCAGCAATCTATCACTACACAGAATCACAGATCGATTTCTCTCGCACTGCCGATGGCAAACTGAGTAGCTGTCATCTGCAAAGCGCTGGCAACGCCCTTCAGATCAGTGCGCGGCGTTTTGTTTTTGCCGCAGGCGAAGGCAATGAACAACTACTCAAACAAGCTGGTATCGAATCGATCAGCACACAGACGCGACCGCTACACATGGTCCATCTCAGCAAGGCGGGCTTGCCGGCTGTCTATCTGCATTGCATTGGCAGCGATTTTGGCCTCACACCAAAACTCACCCTCACGTCTCATCCGGGAACGGATGACAACATGACGTGGTATCTGGGTGGCGAACTGGCCGAGGCCGGTGTGCAACGCGAAGCCGCTGCACAGATAGCGGCGGCACAGGCAGAGCTTGCGAACCTGTTCCCCTGGGTCGATCTGCGAGACGCCACGTGGCAGAGCCTACGCATCAATCGTGCCGAGGCGGGTCGGGACAACAACGTGCGCCCTGATGATGCTGTGCTGACCGAGCGTGACAATGCGCTCATCGTCTGGCCAACCAAACTGACTCTTGCTCCGGCCTTGGCAGATCGGGTACTGGAACAGCTATCTTCCGATAATGTGCAACCTGGCACGGAAGCAGAAGATAGCCTGCCACTGCCGCTCGCAGAGATCGCGCGCGCACACTGGGAATGAATTGTGGCGTCTGAAATAAACACTGAACACAGGGATTGCAGCATTGGCTAATCTGAGTAAACGCCCACTGGGCAAGAGCGGTATCGAAGTCTCCAGCCTCGGCCTCGGGACAGTGAAGTTCGGACGCAATCAGGAAGTGAAATACCCGCAGGGTTTCTCCCTGCCAGAGGACGAGCAGATCGAAGCCTTGTTGGAGCAGGCGAAGGAACTCGGCATCAATCTGCTCGACACGGCTCCTGCCTACGGGAGTAGCGAACAGCGCCTGGGCCGACTGCTGCGCGATCGCCAGGACTGGGTGATTATGACCAAGGTAGGCGAGGAGTTCGTCGGAGGGAAGTCATTCTTCAATTTCTCCGGTGAGCATGTGCAGGGCAGCATCGAACGCAGCCTGCGACACCTGGCCACCGACTACCTCGACATTGTGCTGATTCACTCCGACGGCAATGATCTGGATATTCTGGAGCAGACCGATTGCCTCGAAACCCTGCAGCGGCTCAAGGAGGCAGGCCTGATCCGGGCGATTGGCATGTCGACCAAGACCGTGATGGGTGGGCTCAAGGCAGTCCAGTCAAGCGACGCGGTTATGGTGACTTACAATCGCGCACAGACCGATGAGGTCAATGTCATCGAGGCGGCGGCGGTGCAGGGAAAAGGCGTCTTGATCAAGAAAGCGCTGAACAGCGGGCATTTATCTGTCGGTGAATCGGGCGAATCGAGCGCCGCGGCGGATCTCGCGTTTGCGCTCAACAAGCCCGGCGTGAGCAGTGTGATCGTGGGCACCATCAATCCTGCGCATCTGGCCAGCAATGTGGCCGCAGCAATCGCTGCCGAGGACTAAGGCTTAGAATAAGACGGCTTGGCGCTTTCTTGTCTTGATCGGCGCTCTCGTATTAATCGCCGATCTCGCGCACTTTCTCAACGATGGCCGAGGTGGAGCAGTTGTCGAGGAAATCCAGAGCCTTAACTTCCCCGCCATAGGACAAGACAAACTTGCCGCCGACCACCTGATCCAGCGTGTAGTCTCCACCCTTCACCAGAATGTCTGGCTTGAGCAGATGCAGGAGTGCTTCCGGTGTATCGTCTGCGAAACTCACTACCCAGTCGACGGCTTCAAGACCGGCCAATACCGCCATTCGTCTTTCCACGGGATTAATTGGGCGACCGGCCCCCTTTAGTCTGCGCACTGATTCGTCGTCATTGATTGCCACGATAAGGCGATCGCCGAGTTTGCGTGCTTCAGCAAGATAGCCGACGTGACCGGCGTGGATAATATCGAAACAGCCATTGGTGAAGACGATTTTCTCGCCATGTTCGCGCGCATCCTGAACGGCAATGGACAATTGTTCTGCACTCATGATGCCGCGTTCGGATCCCTGCTCGGCGAGTATCGCGCGCCGCAACTCCGGTCCACTGATCGCGGCGGTACCAAGCTTGCCAACGACGAGACCTGCCGCCAGATTCGCAAGCGCCGTCGCGTCTGCGAGACCATAACCTGCAGCGAGTGAGGCGGCGAGCACGGAAACCACAGTGTCTCCGGCGCCGGTGACGTCATACACTTCCTGCGCGCGTGCGGGCAAATGGAGCTCCGGCGAATCGGGACGGATAAGCGTCATGCCGTGTTCACCGCGCGTCACGAGCAGCGCTTCCAGTTCCAGCGCGTTCACCAGTTCCGAGCCTTTACTGACCAGTTCATCTTCATGTGCACAGGCGCCAACCACGGCTTCCAGTTCCGACAAATTTGGCGTGATGAGGGTTGCGCCGCGGTAGCGTTCGAAGTCAGTGCCCTTGGGATCTACGATAATCGGAATACCGCGCTCGCGGCCAGCGGCGATCAGTGTCTGAACTTCCTGCAGTGCTCCCTTGGCGTAGTCCGACAATACAAGCGCCTGCACGTTATCGAGGAGTCGCTCTGCTCGCTCTCGCAGTCCGGCAACATCGTCCTGATCAAACATTTCTTCGAAATCGACGCGGATCAGCTGCTGGTGTTGGCTGATGACGCGCAGCTTGGTGATCGTCGGCTTGTCTTTCGAGGTCAGGAAATCGCAGTACACACCAGCGGCGGTGAGGCGGGAATTCAGGTCGCGTCCGGTCTCGTCATCGCCGACGACACCGATGAGTGATGCCGCACTACCTAGCGCCGCAATATTCAGAGCTACGTTGCCGGCACCACCGGGACGGTCTTCGCGATTGCCAACCTTGACGACAGGGACCGGAGCTTCGGGAGAAATCCGGTTTGCGGCTCCATGCCAGTATCGGTCCAGCATTACGTCACCGATGACGAGTACATTTGCTTCCTGAAATGGAGGCATCTCCATTTTCATGGTTCTCTCCCGTGAATAGTCGAACTTGAGCCCTGATCGGCGCAAAATCATACCACAGCCGGACTGCGCTGTAGACGCATGCCGATGCACGGGCTGCCCGGCCCGCGCATGCGGTTCAATTCGGGGACATCTGCTACAATGCGCGACCACGACACTTTTTAAAAACACCTGTCACCAGACAGCTAACACCAATCGCCAGACGGAAGACAGACAGGCGCATGTCCGATAAAAAACCCGACACCATTCCGCTGCGTCAGTTTTGGGCTCCACGCTACTGGCTGACCTGGCTGGGCATCTCCACCATGTGGCTGGTCGCGCAACTTCCCTTCTTCCTGCAACTCGCCATCGGTCGCTTTATCGGCTGGCTCTCTTATCATCTGGCCAGAGGCAGACGGCACGTCTGCGAGGTGAATCTACGGCTCTGTTTTCCCGATCTGTCAGATGACGAACATCGCCAACTGGTCAAAAAGACATTTGCAGCCAATGGCATCGGCTTCATCGAGATTGCCATCGCCTGGTGTGGTAATCCTGCGCGCTATCGATCGCGGGTCGACTATCACGGTCTGGAAAACATCGAAGAAGCCTTGCAGGAAGGCAAAGGCATCCTGTTACTCGGCTGCCATCTCAGTTGTTTCGAGATCGCCGGTTTCCTGTTCAGTCAGGTGGGCGATCTAAACGTCACCTATCGCGCCAATGACAAGAATCCCTTGTTCGATGCCTTCATGTTCAATGGCCGCGCGCGACTCTATAAAGGCGTGTTCGAACGCAAGGATATTCGCGGCGCGATGCGCTGCCTTAAGCGTAATCGCATGCTCTGGTATGCGCCCGATCAAGACTACGGCGCGCAGCATTCAGTGTTCGCGCCCTTCTTCGGTATACCGGCAGCAACAATCACCGCGGGCAGTCGCTTCGCGGCGTTCAACGATTCACCCGTGTTGTTCTTCACGCACTACCGTCGCCCGGACAACAGCGGCTATGATTTGTATTTCAGCAAGCTGGAAGAGACCTACCCGAGCGGTGACGACGAACGCGATGGTGCGATTATCAATCGCCTGATGGAGAGCGCAATACGCAAACAGCCAGAACAATATTTGTGGCTGCACAAACGTTTCAAGACTTCACCGCCCGGACAGGATCGCAAGCCCTACCAGAAATGACGCAATTCAATTGGCAGGCACAAGATATCCGCTGGTACGCTGTCATTGCCAGTTTGGCTCTGTCTCTTCTTGCTACGGTTTTTGCGGATCTTCCCAACGACGATGCCTACGTCTATTTCCGAACGGCAGAGCTCTTTCTTGCTGATGGCTTCGCCGCTGCGCGCGACCACTATAGCTGGCCCTTCTACGCCGTTCTGATCGCCACACTCAGCAAACTGGGTTTTTCACTGCTTACGAGTGCGATGCTGCTGAACGCAGTGTTCTTTGCGTTGATCACCTGGGTGTTTATTACGATTGTCATGCAGCTAGCACCATCGAAGCCGATCGCGATATTTGCCGCAGCGACGATTCTGCTCTACCCCGAGTTAAACGAGTTTCGTGCGATGGTCATTCGTGACGCGGGCTTCTGGGCTTTCTCACTTATTGCCGTGTGGCAGCTACTGCGTTTTCAGAAGCAGGCCGATTTCGTTTCCGCTTTACTATTTATCGCCGCATTGCTGATTGCGGCCTTGTTGCGTATCGAGGCGCTGGTCTACCTCGGGCTACTGCCGGCGTTGTTGATTACTCTGCAGCTATACCAGAGCTCCGCAGACTCTCCTCAGGCACACCTAACTACATCCCGCACCTACCTGCTCGCTCTGTTGGTCTATGGCGGTGGGCTTGCAGGGACTATTGTGTTGCAGCTCGCGGGCGTCAATATTTTCTCACTCATCGCCAACGTTTTCTCCAGCTATGCGCCTTTCATTGACTCGCTGTTCAGTAACGACCCCGAGCGTGCGGTGCAATTACAGGAACGCCTGGCGGCCTCGCACGGCGAAATTGTCGGACAGTTCAGCGCGCTGGGACCTGTCTTCGGCTCGCTTGCTGTGTTGCTCTCGACGCTCGCGACGGGAATGAGCGGCGCGTATTGCTGGTTGCTGGTCTACGGCGCAGTGAAGCGCCACTGGCCTGCGTTGACGGCAGTGCAGCACACTCTCTTGCTCTGGGTCGCGATCAACGCAGTTATAGTTGTTGGCTTTCTCGTACTGACGGGCTTTCTCAGTAGCCGCTATGTCATGCTGCTGTGCGTGCTTGTTGCAACCCAGATTCCACTCGTGGTCGCCGGTATTCGCGAGCGGCACCATGGCATGCCAAGCGAGAAGCGGGCGAGTTATCTACTTATCTTGTTTTTTACTTTCTGTTTTTTCGACGCGCACGTCAGCTTCGGCCGCTCTAAGGCTTATCTGCAGGACGCGGCCGACTACATCGCCGTTCACAACGTGAACCAGCAACCGTTGCTGACCAACAATCACAGCGTCGCCTGGGCCAGTTCTCTGGTGGAGAACTACGATGAAATTGATCGCGTACCAAACGCAACAGACATACTCAGCCTACCTGCTGGCAGTTATCTGGCCTTGGAAATTTTTCCGCAGATGGCGGATGTACTGACGGATGCGCAGCTTACAGACCAGCTCGAGTTTGTCACGGCGTTCCCGACAGAAGCGGAGCCCAGCGTGACGATCTACCGTCGCCGTTAGAATAGCTCCGGGTGAGGATGAGCTTACCAGCTCTCTGATTCAGCGCGCTTCGTAACCAGAATGTTTTCCATGATCATGTAATTCAGATCGGTACCGAGAAACATGCTGACCGCGTCCTCCGGAGAACAGATCAGCGCCTCACCCGGGCGACTCAGTGTGGCATTGATCAATACGCCGTGCCCGGTTTTCGCCTCGAAGCGCTCGAGTAAAGTATAGAAGTCAGCGTTGGTTTCCTTGCGCACGACCTGCAACCGAGCCACTCCATCCCTGGCCGCAAGTCCCGGATATTTTTCCTGCCACTTCTGATTCATGGGCGCACTGATACACATGTATTCATCATGGAATTCGGGTGGCAGATACTCAGCAGCAACGCGGTCCAGCATGCTGGGTGAAAAGGGTCGCCAGTATTCCCTGAACTTGACCTGCTGATTCAGCATATCGGTAATGCCATTCTGGATCGGATTGGCAAGAATGCTGCGATTGCCAAGTGCCCGGGGACCGAATTCCATGGCGCCACGAAACCACGCGACGAGTTGACCGTTTGCCAACAGTTCCGCTGCCTTCTCGAACGGATCTTCGAGTATTTCCCAGTCCGGTTTGTCGCGGTGGTTCATGCACGCGTCGATACATTCTTCGCTGATATAGCGAGGACCAAGAAACATGTGCTGCAGTGGATCGACCTTCAAGCCAGCCTTGCGCACAGTATAGGCGGCGGCACCGAGTGCCGTGCCGGCGTCGCCACAGGCTGGATGGACTATCAATTTCTTCACCGCTGGCAGTGTATTGAGTCGCTGGTTGAGCCTGATGTTCATCGCACCCGTACCTGCCACCACCAGGCGTCCACTCTCCTTGAGCACATCACCCAGATAATGCTCGACGAGTCCCACCGCGATGTCTTCATAGAGTTTCTGGATCGCCGCGGCATAGTGAACGTACGGGTCCTGTAACAGGTTACCGGCTCGCCGCGGGCCCAGCTTGTCCACCAGTTGTTTGGAAAAATAATGGCCGCGAGACTTCGCCTTGTAGCGGCGCAGCCCGATGGTTGTGATCAGCTTGGTATTGACCTTGAAGTGCTTGCCATCGAATGAGGCAAGTTCCGAGAGGTCGTACTTCTCCGCATCGCCGAGTGAGGAGATGCCCATCACCTTGAACTCGCCGTCGAGAATTTCGAAGCCGAGATAATCGGTCAGGGCCGAGTACATGCCGCACAGCGAATCCGGATTGTGGAACGTCTTGATCTTGTGAATTCGGCCAGCCTCGCCGTAGCCGAGAAACATGCTCGAATATTCCGCCTTGGAATCCAGACAAAAGATCGCCGTCTTTTCCTCAGTCTCGCTGAGGTGGTAGCCGCTACTCGCATGCGCAAGCAGATGTTTGACCGGCACGACCTCTATAGAGTTGGCAGGTATGTGCAATTTGTCCAACAAGCCGCGCAATTCTTTTCGATAGCGGTGATAACGTCGGTTGCCATTGAATACCGAGTCCAATGCCCGGTCCGGTGCATACCAGTGACGATAGGCGTAATGCCAGCGCGCGCGACTGAACAGGGAAATGGGAGCATAGGGGATGGCGACATGCGTTACATCCGTTGCCCGGATACCAGCGATGCGCAGGCACTGACGGGCCGCATGATAGGGATGTTCCTGCTTGGCATGCTTGCGCCGGATGAGCCGCTCTTCTTCGACAGCCGCAATCAGCTTGCCATCGACAAACAACGCTGCCGCCGGATCATGTCCTATCGCGCCGGCGAGACCGAGGGTGATCATCGTCATTCTATTGCCTGTCCTTTTACTTCAGGTCCTTTCAGTTCCTGGCCTTGTGCTGCCTTTTCTTCTGTTGCTTGCCCTTCTATTGCCTGCTCTTCTGCGACCGCGGCTGATCGCGTGTCTGGCTGCCGTGGGTTTTGCGCTCTTGCGCGCGCATGGACGGCTTCTTCGATCAGATCGGTCACGGTCTCCGGCATTCTGTAGAGCTCGGGCTGTTGACCGAATGCCAGGCCGTTTACTGACCAGGGCGCACTGGGCAGCGCCTGTAACATCATTTCCAAACGTGCGTTCAAATCAGACTGGCTGAAGGGCATCGGGCTAACGTCACCTGCCGCCGCCAGTTCAACATAGGCGGCATAGCCGCAACTCGCTGTGGTCAATACGGGCAAGCCAGCTATGACGGCTTCCAGCAACACATACCCCGCGCTCTCTTCATAAGCCGGGTGGAGTAACAGATCGCTCCCCGCGAAGAAGCGCGGAATATCGTCCCGGCCCGGGAAAATCCGTACCTGCTCGCCCAGGCCCAGTCGCCGGGCGAGACCTGCAAATCGGCGTGCCTTGTCTTGCCCGACCAGTATATAGCGAACGCGCTTGCGGAGTGCGTCTGGAAGAGCAGAAATTGCACGCAATGAGCGATCGACGCCCTTGACCCGAAAGCCGGAACCGACCTGTAGTATGAGCAAGTCCTGTTCGTCGAAGCCAAATTCCTCACGAAACGAGGCACGCACGGCAGGGTCCGGTGCCGTGACTTTCCTATCCGGGGAAATGCCCGGCGGCAACAGGCGAATGCGTTCCTCACTCGCCGGATAGTGTTTGACATAGGCCAAGCGTTGCAGGTCCGACAGCAACAAGGGCAAGGTCTTGCTGTGCGCACCAAAGACTTCGTTTTCGTAGGCTTTGAAATGGCGATAGCGGGGCGTGAAACGATAGTAAGCGCCGCGCTGGGTCAGGGCTTTTTCGAGGAAGCAGGAGTCCGCTGCGAAATAGATATCCAGCAGGGGCATTTTGGAAAAGCCGATGACACAATCCACCGCCAGCTTCTGCAATGCCTCGCTGACATAGCGCGTGTAGTAGCGATAACGCGCCTGCCGGCTGAGCCCCTTGATCGGCACCCGATGCCACTGCACACCGTCGGGTATGTCTCCTTCCCAGCGGAAGGCGAAGACATGAACGTCGTGCCCTCGCTTGCGACACTCACGCACCACACGCATGAAATCCCGCTGCTGGCCGCCGAAGGGGAAATACGTGTAGATGAGAAAGCAGAGTCGCATGGGTCTAGGTCGTCAGCAGCTGCTCGAATTTGTTCCACACCGCTTCCGGTTTGTGTGTCGCGAAGCAGGGTGGGGTTACGGAAAATGTTTCGCCCGCAAACTCGTCGTTCAGACTCGGCCCCGTGTAAGCGCAGGTCTTCTTCACGCAAGGCGCACACGCCAAATCAGAATTCAGATGCAGTTGTTTCTCACCGCAGGTTCCGGACAGCCCAGGATCTGTCGGGCCGTACAGGGAGACCGTCGGCTTGGCGAGCGCGGCTGCGAGATGACCAAGGCCCGTATCAACTGAGATCACCCCAGCGCAGCGATTGAGTTTTCTTGCCAGACCATTGAGATCCAGCTTGTCCAGCACCGTCACCTGGTCCAGATCCTGGGCAATAAATTCTGCCCTGGCCTTCTCTTCGCTGTCGCCCCAGGGCAATTCAATCTCATAGCCCTTGCTGTTAGCAATCTGTGCGAGCTGGCGCCAGTAGTTCTTCGGCCAGTGCTTGGTTGCCCAGGTAGTACCATGTAGAAACATGACTCGCTTTTCCGGCTCGCCAGTGTAGTCCGGATCGATTCGCTTGATGTCGATCCCGTAGTCGATCTTGCTCTTGTCGTAGTGGTAGCCAAGCGCGCGCGAAAAGAGTTGTCGGACTCTATCAACGGCATGTTCGTTCCACGGCACCGAGTAGCGTTTGTTATAGAACAGCGTGGCGAGCGGTTCGCGAATGGTGGTGTTGCTGAGGCCAACCGTTAGCCCTTTGGAGATTCGCGAAATGATACCGCTCTTTATCAGCCCCTGCGCATCGATCACCATATCGTAATGCACGCCCTGCAAATTCCGTTTGAAGGCTTTCACTTCCTTGTTGAAGTAGGTCTTCAGGATATTCTTGCGCCAGCGACGAATCGCCACCGGAATGACGTTGTTGATCGCCGGGTGCCAGCCTGGTACCTCGACAAAGTTTTCTTCGACGACCCAGTCGAATTCGACATCCTGGTGCGCGCGATAGGCATCAGTAACAGCGGGCAGGGTGTGGATGATGTCTCCGAGTGAAGAGACTTTTACAATCAGTATGCGCAAGGATTAAGTGTCCTGGGTTTGGTTTACTTGATTCGGTCGATGTCTGCTTTATTGAGTGTCGCTAACGCCTGCAAGGCCCGGCTCGGCATGAGTTCGGTCAGGCAGCGGCGATGCCCGTAGGGACAGACCCGCTTGAAGCAGGGCCGACAGCTGATGTCAGTAGTCAGTAATTCTACCTGCTCTGCAAGCGGCGGTGTAAAGTCAGGCGACGTGGATCCGTAAATCGCTACCACCGGCTTCGCCAGCGCAGCCGCGATATGCATCAATCCACTGTCGTTGGAGACTACGGCACTGGCATAGCTCAACAGGTCGATGGCCTGTCCGAGATCGGTTGTCCCGGCGAGATTGTGTACATCGGCCAAACCGTCCGTATTGATGTCGGCCAGAATCGCTTCCCCTGCAAGCTGGTCATTCTGGGAACCGAATATCCAGACTTGCCAGCCCTGCTCCAGCATGTCGTTCGCGACCGCAGCGTAGTGCTCGGCTGGCCACTGCTTGGCTTCGCCAAATTCGGCGCCGGGACAGAGGGCGAGCACTGGCTTGTCCGGGTTTAACTGGAAGGCCGCCAGCGCTGCGCTGCGTTGTTCCTCCTGCAAGCGCAATGCTGGCGAAGGAATGTTCTCTGGTGGCAACGTAGCGGCGGGACGCGCCAGTGCAGCAAAGCGCTGCACCATCAGCGGGAAACGTTCCTTGTCCAGGCGGCGACAATCGTTCAGCAGCAGGTCCCGCAATTCGCCGCGCCAGCCGACTCGTCTGGGAATGCGCGCATGGAAGGGAATCAAGGCAGACTTGAGTGAGTTCGGCAGTACAATCGCCCTGTCGAAGCGGCGCTCGCGCAGCGCTTTGCCGATCTGCCGTCGCTTTCGCAGTGCCAATTCGCCGTGGCTTAGTGGCAGGTCGAGACCCTCAGCTACCTCCGGCATGCGGCTCAACAAGGGCCGCGTCCAGGCGGGCGCCATCACCGAGATGCGGTGCTCCGGATTCTCCGCTTTAAGGAGTTTGAACAGCGACTGGGCCATGACCATGTCGCCAACCCAGGAAGGGCCAATAATCAGGATTTGCTCAGCGGTTTCGGCCATGTTCTTTTAATTCTTCGTAAAACGGCCGCTTTGAAGCCATCTCTGTGCACTGCGGGTCAGGACTGGTGCTCCGGAGTCACACGCAATACTTCATTCACCGTCGTCAGGCCGTTGGCCACTTTCTGGGCACCACTCAGGCGCAGGCTCAACATGCCTTCCTTATACGCCTGCTTACGCAAGGCGGGCAGATCAGACTTGTCGTCCGAATACTGCTGCAGATTCTCGGTGAACGGCATGACTTCATAAATTCCCTCGCGACCCAGAAATCCGGTCTCGCGGCACTCCAGACAACCCGGGGCCTCGTGTGCCTTGTTAGGCAGCTTGACCTTCCAGGGTTTGGTGAGCGTCTCCCAGGCTTCGGGATTGACCTCAGCCGGTACTTTGCAGTGCGGGCACAACACACGCACCAGTCGCTGTGCCATGATGCCCACCACTGTCGCCTTGATGAGATAGGGTGGCACACCCAATTCCAGCAAGCGCGTCACTGCCGAGGGGGCGTCGTTGGTATGCAGCGTGGTGAAAACCAGATGACCAGTGAGCGCCGCCTGAATCGCCATCTCTGCCGTGGGCAGATCGCGCACCTCGCCGATCATGATAATGTCCGGGTCCTGCCGCAGGAGGGCTTTGACACCGTCGGCAAAGGTGAGATCGATGTTCTCCTGCACCTGCATCTGATTGAAACTGTCTTCCACCATCTCAATCGGATCTTCGATCGTGCAAACATTCACCTCTTCCGTCGCGAGCGTCTTGAGCGTGGAATATAGCGTCGTAGTCTTTCCGCTACCCGTCGGGCCGGTGATGATGACGATGCCATGATTGCTGCCGATAATTTTCTGCCACTTGCCAAGGTCTTCGTTTATCAGGCCCAGAGCCGAGAAAGGTTTCAGCAAGACCTCGGGATCAAAGATACGCATCACGAGTTTCTCACCAAAGGCCGTGGGCAGTGTCGACAGGCGCAGTTCTACCTCGTTGCCATTCGGACTCTTGGTTTTGATGCGACCGTCTTGCGGTTTTCGCTTCTCTGCAACATTCATTCGCCCAAGAATTTTCAGGCGGCTTGTCACGGCGCTCATCGCCTGCATGGGCAGTGAATAAACAGTATGCAGTACGCCATCGATGCGGAAGCGAATACTGCCCTGCTCCCTGCGCGGCTCAACATGGATATCACTCGCACGTTGCTCGAAGGCATACTGTAATAACCAGTCAACAACATTGACGATGTGTTGATCGTTTGCCTCAGGATCCTTAAGCGTGCCAAGCTCCAGCATCTGTTCGAGATTGCCGATGCCTTTGCGATGCACTGTGCCAGCGGTCGCGCCACGAATGGATTTGGACACGCTGTAGAATTCGGCACTGAGTCGCTTGATATCCACCGGATTCGACACGACGCGACGAATCTTCTTTTGTGAAGTGTGTTCGAGGACTGACTCCCAGGAATTGAGAAAGGGCTCGGCGCTGGCGATAACGACTTCGTCGTTGTTGTCTTCCACGACCAGAATGTGATGACGCTGGGAGAACTTGTAGTCCATCACTTGCGTAACGCTGGCGACATCGATCTTGAGTGGGTCGATACGGTAGTAGTCCTGTCCGGACAGGTTCGCCAGTACCCGCGTCAGCGCTTCGATATCCAGTTGCTTGTCTGCGTTAGCCTCGTCGCCAAGTTGCAGATCAGCCAGGAAGTGCAGGACGTGCTTGCCCCGATGCTCGACGGCACCGCGGCTCTTCCAGGCGAGATCGTAGTCATCTTTGCTGAGCCGGCCCGCGTCGCGCAGGCCATCGAGTACGAAACGTAACTCGAGTGCCTGATTCGCAGGGTGTTGAATAGTGCCTGTGGATTCCAGAGCAGTCATGGTGAAGCAAGTGTAACCCTCTGAACGGTAAAAACAAAATTCGCCCGGCGCGAGTTGTGGCCTGGTTCAAAGGATTGTCTGGGCGGCTCGCTCGCGCGCGCCCGGGGTGCTATTCGACCAGTTTGATCCACTCTCCGGCAGCCGGTTCGCCGCGCGGGTAGTAGCCATTCAACAACCGCAGCATTTCTTCCGGATGCTCGGCTATCGGGCTGGTCTGGGCGACGACTGCAAAGTCGAAGAACTCACTCGCCTGCACATAGCGGATGCGTGGTTCCCGATTGCTGCCTACTTCGCCCCGCTGGGTCGGACGGAAGGTTCGGATGGCGTTCAGGAGCATGTTGTCGACTTCATCGACTGCCTCCTTGTCCCGGATCTCGCCGCGGATAATAAACGCGCGCGGGCCGAAATAGATCACCGCGATGCGTTCCGGATTGCCACTGCTGTTGGTATGAAGACCGGTATGTCCCAGCAACCGAAACTGCTGCAGCGCTTCCGACTTCTGCAGATTGCTGACTCCCAACACATCGCGAATAAAGAGACGCGGATCGACATTGGCCTGCAGTCGCTGTGCCTCGATACGCATGACTCCGGACTCTGCGTTGTTTGCAGTAGCCGTGGTTGTCGTTTCGGAGACTTCCCAGTTGTCGGGAAAAACTACGGTATAGCCCAATAAGGTTTGATAGTAGCGATTGCGCGTGTCGGTCTGGCGAGAAGCGTTACTCTCGCCGAGGATCAGTCCGTCGATTGCATTGCGAAAACCTGAGTTGTCAGACAGGGTCACCTCGCTCTCTTCGAGCTGCCCGACTGCGGCAATCGCTTCCTGTAAACGGGTATCGTTTCTCGGGTGGGTCGCGAACACGCCGTGATAAGTGCCGCGATTACCCTGTACGCGGCGATTGAAGTCTTCCTGGTTCTTGAGCGCAGTGACCACCGCGATCATTGCACTGGGGTCATAGCCCGCGCGCAACAAATACTCGGCGCCGAGGCTATCGGCTTCAAGCTCGGCCTCGCGGCCGAATCCGGACAAGCCGGTCTGCGCCCAGATAGACGTCACCTGGCTGATCTGGGAACCGACATAGCCACTGCCTGTCGCCACCGCGGTCACAATACCGCCCACCGCGGAAGCTGCATTGGCGATGGCGCCGCGCGCGTGTTGCTGTACGGCATGCCGCGCCGTGATGTGGCCAACCTCATGGGCGAGCACGGCGGCCAGTTCGGCTTCGGAATTCATGAAGGAAAGCAGGCCGCGATTCACATAGACATAGCCGGCAGGCAGGGCCATTGCGTTGATGTCCGGGCTGTCTATTACGAAGAATTTGTAGTCGAGATCGGGACGGTGACTGACGGCGGCGATGCGATTACCGACTTCGGTCACATAGGCCAACAACTTCTCATCGTTGTACATCGGCATGCTGGCCAGTACTTTCTCATGCTCTTCGGCGCCGATTTCCTTTTCCCGGCTCTCCGACATCAACACGAGGTTCGCACCTCCGGTTGCCGGATTGACCGAGCAGCCACTCAGCAGCGCCAGACCCAATACGGCCAACAGCACAGTCACGAATCGGTGGCTGTGCCGGGCGTTGGCGGGAGATGTTTTTGGCCGGAAGAAATTCATAGCAATACCTCAAATTCTACGCAGAGTTGCCAGCCGGCTGTGCTTGCCGGTTAACTGCCGCCGACAACAAACTCCTTGAGTTGGGCAGCGAGACGACTACAGGCGTTCGCTTCCACTCGTGCGATCAGGGGAATCGGCACGACGAGAGCTGGCAGATAGGACTGGCCAGACGCGTCTGTATTGATCGTACCGACATTGGTCAGCGAGCCAACATCCCAGACGCGGGCGTCGAAGTTGGCATCGTCTTCCCAGGTGCCGAAGCCGAAACAGCCACCACCACCCGGGCCGATCGTGCAGGAAATGGAACCGGCGCGATCGGTAGTTTCAGTCTGGCCGTCGACCCAGACAATGTAACGAATATTGAATTCGTGCATCTTGTTGGCGACAACGTCTTCCGCCATCAGCTGTTCAAGGTCGCGGGTGCGCAGTGGCGCGGTGCGAGGCTCAAACCACGGGAACATGGCGTCGATGAATTCCTGCTCGGGAATGACGCTAATCGCATTTTCGCCGCGCGTCATACGCTCGCCCACACACTCGACGAACTCGGAACGGGTTTCATAGTCGCTGGCCTGACGACGCCCGAGGATAACCACTGACTCATGGCTCTCGATGCCGGTTTCGCCCTGGCGAAACTCGTCGACAGTGGTGCTGGTGCACGATGCCAGAGCGACTAGCAGCACACCCAGGCACAGTCCTTTCTGAACTAGAGAATTATTTTTGCTGTTCATGACCAACCTCATATCAAGACCGTATCCCACGGCCATTCAACCAGTCACGTACTTCCGGTACTTGTGCAAAGCTTAGGGAAAAGCTCGATGCCAGGTCGCGCAGCGCGACGATTGCAGCATCGTTAATGGCGGCTTCGGCAGAACGGAATGTCTCCGTCGGAGTTTTGCCATAAGAGGTCAGCACCCAGTCGGCTATGTAGTCGCCTTCGGCTGACAGCAAACGCATGTTGTACTTGATCCAAACCTCGAACACATCGAGTTTGGTCTTGGCCGGCAGGGCCAGTTGAAACTCTTCGATCGCCGGTGCAAACACCGCGTCGACGTCTCGGCTCTGTGCTTCCTCCAGACTACTCACCACCACAACGTCAGAAAACATGGCTGGGAGAATCGCATTGAAGAGCTGGATGTGTGACACACCACTGGCAATATTGTATTCCTCCTGACCGGTTTCGGAATACTCTATATAAGAAAAATCGCGTAACGCATCGTCATAGTAAACGGCGACGGTAAGGGGTAGTTGCGACACATTCGGGGTCGGGAAATTACCTTCGATTACGACGTTATTCACTCCACAGCCTGACATTGCCAGCAGCAGCACGGTAAGTAGCAGGCCGCCTTGCACCCTTCCGGTAAGCTTGCCGGAGCGCGCCTGAGCATGGCTTCTGAACATTACTGTCGTCATCATGGTTAACCTTCCTGCCCCTTAAGGGATCTAGCGGAAATCGTTCAGTCCTACAAATGTACCACCATTTCGCTGTGTCATCTCACGCATTAGCGTGGCATAACGGTAAACGCTCTGCTGAAAGCGACGAGGGCCAGCGAAAATCGTGGGAAACCCGATGCCGTGGATGCGCACCAGGCGATCACCGTTCTCGTCCTCAACGTTGATGCGGTCGATGGTGGCCAGCACGTTCTGGATGGAGCCACCGGGCTGAAAGTCGTCACCCAACACATAGATACTAATTTTCTTGTCGGGGGAATAAAAGGTGTTAATTGCGCGTGTCACACCTTCAACAGGGCTACTATTACTGTAGGGATTCCAGCTCCGCAGCGTGCTGAGAATCTGGCCTCTGCGCGCGGGGGTGTCGGGAATCCAGTCATCGCGCAAGGATGAAAACATGTAGTCACCCATGTCGTTCATCACCTGGATACCCTTCACTTCAGGATACACGTTGAGGGTGTTGTCGATAATCCCCAGCATTTTGTTCCAGCTGGGGTTGTTGAACATACTGCCCGATGTATCGATCACGAAAATAATGTATTCGCTGTCCACCGGCACACCGCCGATCGCATTGTTTTCCGGTGTGATGGTGTCAGCCAGCAAGCGTTCCATTTCCTCCGTGAGGAACTGCCGCGCGATACTCAGGCGGCCGTACTCTTCGGTCGTCTCTTCCGACAAATCAGTGGTAGCGTAGTAGCGCCCCTGCACGTCGGTCAGGTCGCGGCGCAAGCGGGCGACGCGCTCAGTAAGAAGCGATAGTTGTTCCCGCTTGGCATTGAGTTCACGATTCAGGATGGTGGTCTCGCCGCGTATGGCAAAGAGCTCTTCCTGGAGTTCCGAGACAGAGGCTTCCGGTGACACCTCGGCAAACTCGATAGTGATCGGGGCCTGGGATTTGGTAATCATCAACAGAATGATCATGGCGCCGAAACCACAGGAAGCCACGTCCAGAAAGGACACGGTAAAAGAATCTGTTTCCCGGTTACGTCTTCTCATTGCAGTGCGCTTGAATAAACCTTTTCTTTAGTCGCTTTGCTTAAATAGCTTGTGCTCATGGCCAGTCTTTCGATGGCGTGATAAATGAACCTTGCGAGTATTGTGCCAACTGCCAATAGGCGGCTGCCGCACTGGGGTCGCCTTCCAGTGGTAGCAATATAATATTGACCGGAATGCCCTCCGGAAGTACTTCAACCGCGTCTTCAAATAACTCGAGACGGTCGCGCGGTGTCACCAGCCCCGCATTCGCATTACGTCCATTGAGCGTCGGCAATCCGTCTGTGATCAGGAAAATATTATCCGGTGGGGGGTAAACCCCTGCCACTGCGGCAAACACCTGCTGCAGGTTAGTGCCGTCATGCGGGATGACATTGCGCATCTCCGCTATAGCTTGATCGAGCTGATCACGCTCTGCGACTTCCAGCCACGTATCCTCGGTGCCTTCGAGCACACTGCCGTAGTCGGAATTGAAAGTCCAAAGCTGGTACTGACTCGTGATCGGCAACTGGGTACTCACCCAGTCCACGATTTTTACCGTGCGCTGCCATTTGGGCGCATTGCGCTTGGCCACGTCGTTCATGTTGCGCGTACGAATGATATTGACGAGCGTGCTGTCCAACATACTGGCCGAGCTGTCGACCAACAGCATGATGCGTTGCCCGCCCAGAAACAGGCCGGAGAGATACTGGCGATTCCCGTCGCCAATATGCTGACGCACGTTATTGCCTTCCTGCTCTTGCGCCACTGCGCGCAAACGCCGCAGTTCTTCTTCCAGCGATTCGATGTCAGTGCGCAGTTGTTCAACGCTGTCCTCTGTCGCCATGGAGGAGTTTTCAAGAGCCGCCAGTTCCTGCAGGAAGTTATCGATCTGTTCCTGAATCTGGAAAGCGAGACCCTGTGCAGTCACGACTTCGAGACTCACCTCATCCACCGTGTTGCGCAGTTGTACGAGTCCCTCTTCGCCTTCCTGGACTTCCCGGTTAAGCAGATTGATTTCCGCCATCAAGTCAGGACTGGTGGTCGACTCCGCGACCGTACTGGTGTGATCGAGAATCAGGAAAATCAGGATCACGGCACCGAAACCGCAGAACATGACATCGAGAAATGCCAGTGATAGCGGGTTGACCCGGCGCCGTGTCGCTTTGGTATCAGCCATGATTCACCCGGATTACACGCAATTCAGAATCGCCAACCTGCAGGCGATCACCCAGGACGAGTTCCAGCTCGCCACTGACTGCCTGTTCGTTCCTGCGCCACTCCCCATCGACTACGTGCAGATACAGCGCTTTGCCTCGGCGTTCGATTCTGCCCAGCTGTTCGGGCAAGCCAGCCAATGAAAGATTGAGCGTTGCAGTCTGACTGCCATTCAACTCGGGCTTGTTTGTTACTCGCAGTCCCTCGAGCGGGAATGCGCGATGTTGATAAAGCAAGTGGGTCGGCAATTCCGCCGCCGCTCCACGGTTTGCCATCGCCTCCTTGTGCTCTGCTTTCAGCGGCAGTGTCGACACCCGGTGCATACCTCGCTCGCCGGCTACAATTGCGGCGCTGTGTTCGAGACACGCTCGCTGGACAGTGCCAGGTGGCACAACTACCAGATCACCATATTGCTGCAGGGCTTTACTGAAACCCGGCATCGCTGCAATCTTGGGGTTTAGCAGTATCTGACTCGACGTGTTCTTGCCGAGTGCTTCCAATTGCGTGGCGATTTTTCGATAGTGGCCGGCGAGACTCTGAACCAGTGACTCGCGGGGCATCTTGGCCGTATAGAGATTTCCTGCGCTGCTGAGCTCCAGCTGCAGACTGCCCTGCTCGTTGTCTTCCTGCTGTAACCACGCCGGAAGTGCATTGTAGAGTTGCTGCTCTGATTCCGCATTGTGCTGGGGATTGAAACGCGATTGCTGAATGAACAACTCGGTGCTCAGTTGCATCATCAGGTCCATAAAATTCTGGCTGCCCACACCGGGCACCTGTACCACCGACGCAGTTGCAATGTGCTCATCCTTGATACGCAGTTGTGTGAGAACGACCTGATGCAATTGCATGTCGATATAGATGATGTGCTCCGCCTCCGCGAGCGCGATGGCAGCCGCCAGCGCCGAGTCTGCAATACCTACCGGCTTGAACGGAGTCTGACCGGCAATGCCGAGCAGGATCGCGAGTTGTTGCTGCGAGAAGTTTCCGGGAACGGCGAAGATAACCTCGTGGCTATCGCCATCCAGTTCCGCGATCTCGGCGAGATGCAGCAGATGGGCGTGAGCAATGTCTGCCGCGTGTCGGAACTGGCCCTGCTGCGGCAAAGGCTCGAGGCTAAGCTCGTGCCAGTATTTATTGAAGCTGCTGGTCGGCTTCAAACGTGCCTGACGCTCGGCCTCCTCGCCGATGTGCAGCAACTTGCCGTCGGCCAGCGCAAAACCGGGGCTCTGAACGAGTATGCCGCTGGCATCGCCCAGGCCGATTGCGCTGTCATTGAGTTCGACGACTTTCATATTCATGCTGTTCTACTTACCTGGCGCGTTCCGGCACCTGCAAATGTCTGATCAAGCGCTCATCACAGTAGTTCTGGCTGTCCAACACCAGTCGGTCCTGCAAGAGCTGAAGTTGGTGAAGCAGGAACATCAGTAAGATGCTGACCACCAGCGCCACAAAAGTTGAGTTAAAGGCCACACCCAGACTCACTGTTACGCCGACGATGTCACCGCTCACCGCCTGGTAGGCCTGTCCCAATGCTGTGCCAATGCCGCGTACTGTTCCGAGGAAGCCGATCGAGGGAATCGCCCAGGCGATATAGCGCACAATGGTCAATTCAGTTTCCATGCGATCTGCCTCGGTGTCGCAGATGTCTTTCACCGTGTTGGAAACGTCCTGAATATTGCGCGTGCTCTGGAAACGATGCAGCCCTGCCAGAATCGCGCGCGGCAGGAGGAAGTCTTTCTCTCGTTCGGGTAAGGCCTGCACCGGCCGCGCATAATTACGCGCGTCTTCCGGCAGAATACTCATGCCCTCTGATAGCTGAATCAGATTGCTCTCCAGCAAGCGGCGCTGGCGCAGAGTGTGCTGGGCTTTCATACCGATAATCGACATCGCCCACAGCATCAGAATAATGCAGGTCTCCTGCTCGAAGTCACGCAGGATAATAAAGACTGAGCGTTCCGGAACGAAATTCTCATCCACCCGTTGTAATTGATTCTGCTGTTCCTGAATCAGTTCTGCGTTCGGGCGAATCAAGGTGACATAAGTCGCATGCACAATGATTACCGCGAAGATCAGCGTACCGATCTGGAAAAGCGTTTCATACAACGAGCCCTGCTTCATAACGAATCCTTATACTTTCCTTGCATGGGAGCTGTGCCGGGCAAAGCTCTCTAAATATCCACCGGAAAGGAAACACCCAGATCCTGGGATATTTCCTCTGTCGGAATAAAACGGTCGGGGCTTTCTTCCTCTTCTTCTGCCTCGTCAGATTCATTGAGGATGAACTCTTCCTGCTGCAGCACTTCATTCTGTTGCTCAGCCTGATCCGATACGTCGCCTGCAACATCCTGCGGTGTCGTGTCCTGGGCAACTGCCGCCGCGCTGACCATCAGGAGCGGTAGAAGCAGGTGAATAAGATGCCGTGTCATGTGCCTAATCCAGATAGCGCGCGACGCGGAAGCCAAGATCATCGCGCGGCTCCTCGCCCCAGTCGCGGAAGGAAAGACGCAGTTCGGTGATCGTGCCGTGCGCCCAACTCGAGCCGCGGATCGTGTGATAAACACCGTTGTCCGGTCCCAGAGGATCGACTTCCCGCTCGCCAAATACCCCCACCGAACCATAGAAATCGTGCACCCACTCCGCAACGTTACCGGACATGTCATAGATGCCGTGATGATTTGGTACGAAAGAAGCAACTGGCGCCGTCGCGAAATAATTGTCTGTGTAGTCGAACATCACTTCGCCGAGATAGGCTTGCGCGGTCGTATCGGCGAAGTTGCCGGCGTTCGGCGGCGGAGGGAGAGAATCGCCCCAGGTATAGCGCAGCAACTCACCACTGCCATCGGTGCGTGCTACCCACTCCCACTCTGCTTCGCTCGGCAGTCGGTATCCGTTGGATTCGGGATTGAAGCCGGTGACGATGCCTTCATTAACCTGATAGAACAGCGGCAGACCTTCCTGCTCACTCAGCCAGTTGCAGTAGAGTGCGGCGTCCATCCAGCTGATGCGCACTACCGGCTGGGCTTCATTGTTCAGTGTGAGACCGGAGACGGTGCCGGAATTGTGTTCCGGATCGTACAGGCGGTATTCGGCATTGCTTACTTCACGCTGCGCGAGATAGAACGGTTTTACCAGTTCAATATCGCGCAAGGTTTCGTTCGAACCGCGACCGGGTTCGCGGCGCGATGCTCCCATCGTGAAGGCGCCGGGATAGAAGAGCGTCAGCTGCTGTCCGGCAGGGCTCTGGATTACCGGTTCGATCTGTTCAAGCCGTGCCTGTTCCAGTGACTTCAATGCCACTCTGATCTGCTGGCCCATGCCAGGGCGCGCAGTGAACTCGGCTGAATAGGGCACATAACCTTCGCGGCGAATCTCCACTTGCTGGCTCGCAGCCATCAAATCGTAGGTCTGGTTCACCCGGCCGCGCAGCTCGCCATTGATATAGAGCTCAGCATCGGCCGGCTCTGCAATCACTTCGACAGCGGCCAGCACCGGTTCAAGTGTCAGGCTGATCTCCTGTTCCTGATCGGCCTGCGTGCGCACGGTACGGGTAACTGACTGATAGCCGTTGTGAAAGAAAGTGACCTGATGACCCTGCCCTGGTGGCAACGCCACTTCGAGCGGTGTGAGGCCCTGGAATTCGCCGTTGGCAGTGACGCTGGCTCCACTCGGTTGAGTGCGGATAAACACCAGACCGTCTGCCGGTTCGAGTTCGACTCCGGTAATTGCGAAGTCTTCTCCGGCGATTACATCGAAGTCATCCTGCCAGGCTTTGTGTCCAGTCAATTTCAGCGTGACATCGCGCTGCCCCTGAATAATTTCGGCCACCAGTGGCGTCGTGCCGATTACTTCGCCATCGACGAGGACTTCCGCGCCGGCTGGTGACGTCGCGAAATTCACAACCGCCCAGGCCGGTTTCAAATCGGCGGAAAAACGTTGCTGCTGCTCGCGCCCTTCGATCTCGATGGTCTCGCTATGCTCCAAATAGCGATCCATGCTGATAGTCATATTGTGGGCACCGGGCTCAACTGGAACATCGATCAGTGGCGTCTCGCCAATGTCGACGCCATCAACGCGCACCCGCGCGCCTTCCAGTCCAGCCGTCAGGACAGTGACGAGTCCGGGCAACTTGCGCATGCTGAATTCGTGAATCTGATTCTGTTCACTACCGACCACGAGCTGGGTCGCAGTATCGTGATAACCCTCGTTGCTGAGCGTCAGGCGGTATGAGCCGGAGCGAATCAGATAACGGGGTCCAAGGCGTACCTTCATGCCACCTTCGATCTCTATTGCGGCGGTGATCGGGTCGACTTGTACGGAGACGGATTTCGCCGTCAGCACGAACCAGCTGGCAACAGCGATGGCCATTCCTGCCACGCCGAGCACAAGGTGTAGCCAGCGAAAACGATAGGAGAAATAGGCTTTCTTGTCTTCGCGAGGGGAAAAGTCTATTGGAACAATGGGGTCAGTTGCCCCATGAAGCGACTCGATTCCATCGCCGTTCCTGTCAGTGCGATCGCTCATTGCCTACCTGCTTGTCGCCACCCGTTCAACACAACGGACAACAACCTGTTCGGGAGTCTGGCCAAATCCCACTGTGAATTCTTCGCGAACCTCGCGGTAGCCTGCACGGCGACCGATCGCGACATAGTTACCGGGCTTGAGCGACAAACTGGTCTGTTCGAACAGGCCCAGGTCAGCAGTACGCAACACGGTCACTTCGGTCAGGTTGTCGGAGACCAGCGTGACGCTGCGTGGTACCTGGGAGTTTTCCAACAGCGCCTGCAGCTCATCGAGCTGGCCAATCAGGCGAGGTCCGGGGTTTTCGATTGCCCTGCCGGTAAAATAGACATCAACGGTCTGCTGATATACGGCGTCATCAGCGAAGCGTTCCGGATTGTCGATGGCCTCGACCAGCAAGCGATCCAGTTGCGCGCGCTTGGCCGCATAGTCACGACCCTGGATGGCGAAGGTCAGATTCGCATCAATGCCCAGCACCGTGTCGTAGTGGGTCACTGCCTGTTGCCACTGCTCTGCCGCTTCAGCAGCAGTAATCTGTTCCTGTGCGATGGCAATCTCTGCGTTGGCCACCTGCGTTTCGGTCTGCACAATCGCTGCTCGCGCCTGTTGCTCGTTCACACCCATGCCTGCAGCGCGCTCGAATGCGGCAATTGCCTGTTGCGGCTGGCCCTGCTCCAGCAAGGCATATCCTGAGGACATCACACGATTGAATTCGTTGCTGCGAATCTGTGCATTGACTGCAGCAATCCGCTCCGGGATGGATTCATTGTAGGCATCAAGTGCCTCGGCTTCGCGGTAGGTGGCCAGTGCCGTTTCCAACTCACCGTCTTCCACCTGGGCCTCCGCCTGGGCGATCAGCGCCAGCACCTCATCCATTGCGCGTGCGCGCTCGAGGCCGATCGCCGCCGCCTCATTGTCAGGCGCAAACACCAATGCCAGTGAATAACGCTCTGCCGCAACGCCACTATCTTGTGCTGCTAACGCCTGCTCTGCTTCGGTAAGAGTTCGCGCCAGCACTTGCTCTGTACTGTCCAGCAATCCGCGTAGCTGGTCACGTGACTCACCATAGGCCGTGCTCGCCGAAATAAAATCCTGAGTGCGATAGTACTCATCACCTACGCTTGCCTGTTCCAGCGCAGCGTTGTATTCGGCTTCGGCCCAGCTGGTGACCTCCAGGGCTTCCAGTTCAGCTTGATCTTCGAGTAACTCGGCGAGGATGTCCTGCGCCTCCTTGCGTTGTATGGCGCGTTGCGCCTCTTCGAAGGGAGAGACCGCTGCGACAGCGGGCGCGGCTGGTGTTGGCGCTGAAACATTCGCGGCGACGCGCCGCTCAAGTGGCAATTCGTATTCCTGTACGAGGGTTGGCAGGACAAAGATGACGAGTAGCGCGGCGATGGACAGCACGCCAAGCCCGATCCACATGCCTACGGGTGGTTTGTTCTCAGTCCTAGTAATGACAGGTGTCACACTTTCAGACACAGGCGCATCAGGCTCGTTTGTCTGCTGGCCTGCTTCGTTGCTCGCCGCTGCTGTTACGCTTGCTTGAGGCTCCTGCGCTGTGGCTTCCTGGCGCTCGGTTTTGTCGACTTCATTTTCTGACATAGATTACGTGCTCGGGCCCAGTGCCCGCCTTGCAAAAAGAACCTCTATATTTTGCTACAGTTCGCTCTCACCCATTTCTGCGGCGTAGATTTCAGCAAGAATTTCGCGCCACTGGGCGTACTGTTCTTCAACCGAACCCGACAGAGTAATTGTGCGGTCTTCAAGATTGATTACGCGCGGTGCGACTTCGTTCTCCAGCGACTGGCTGAGCTCTTCCAGTGCTTCCATGTGCATTCGCGCTTCGGCCTGTTTATCGAAGCCGCTCTTGATCAGATAGGCACCCGCTCCCACGCCGACGACACCGCCCGCCTGAGTTGCGTAGTTACCGCCATTGCTGGCTGCGGCGAGGCCACCGATTACGGCAGCGGTACCGGCTATGAAGCGACGACGAGCAGAGTCACGCAGTTCGCGCAGCTCAAGTGTGGCGTCATAACTTTGTTCACGCCAGGAGTCATAGGGCAGTCGCATCTGCCGTGTGAAAGTGGCGTAGTAATCCTGCACCGTGTCGATGAACATGAAGTCGCGTTCACGAATCTGTCTGATGCGCTGCAGCAGGGGATCATTCTCTGCCGGCAGAGAGCTGATCTGATAGTAGCCGTTGCGATCCTGTACCAGATAGTCGCTGAATGCCTCAAGTGAGAATCGCTGAGCGAATTGCATCTCGGACACCGTGCGAATGGCCTGGATACGCTGTGCAGAAATATTGTTCTGACGATAGGCCAGTAAATCGTTGGCGATGTTGTTGTACAACACCTGGAAAGGATCGTTCTGTTGCCGCTGCGCCGGGTCATAGCTAAAGCGGCTAATCACTTCCTCATATTCCTTTACATACCACTGGCGGCCGGTGGAATCTTTCACGTCCACGCGCACACGCATCTCTTCACCATTGGACTGTAGTACCGTGCCATTGATGATCACATCCATCGGGCTGGCATCATTCGGCAGCAGGCGCACGATGCCCCAGTTACCGGAACGCTGTAGCGTATTGGACAAGAGGAACGGTGCGTAGCGAGACTCGGCCACGCGGATCTGACCATTGGTGAGTTCGGCATCATCGTCGTCCAGCTCATCGAGACCCGGATCGAAAATCGCTATGCCGACATCGAGCAGCATCTCTTCCGGAATGTTTTCTGTGCTCTGAATGACTGGCGTGTAGGTCGTTGACTTGACTGTATGCGTCGAGCACGCCACGGCGAACAGCGCCGTTGCGAGCAGAGCGAATGCATTAACCACTGTTTTCTTCATTACTGGTCACCTTCCGCAATACCTGTGTAGTTGCGATATTCATCCCACAACGCCTCCCGCAATTCCGGGTCGGGCTCGGTCATCGCGGCTTCCCGAATCTGGCGAGCGACGACGTCGTCGTCACGTCCGCTGGGGATATCTTCAGGAGGCGGGAACGTCTCTGCTGGTGCATTACCAGAAGAAACTGGCTGTGTTGCTGCGATAACACCAGAAGGCACCGTTGCGCCTCCTTCATTCAGAATTTGTGGCTGATTGCTGGCAGGGCCCCCACCGGATCCACTATCACTGCCAGTAGAGCCTGCGACGCCGACGCTACCCGCCTCGTTGCTCTCGCGCTGGGCACGCGCCCTCTCGTCGAGAATATAACCGTCAAATGTTTCATAGCCACGACGCAGCGCACCATCGAGAACTGCCGTGCGCTCAGCAGTCGTCATTGCTCCCGTGCCCTGGCTGGCTGCGCTTCCGGTAGCTGCTGAGCTGCCCGAACTCCCACTCAACACTCCGTCTGGCAGCGTATCGAGACTGTAATCACCACCTGAAGGCTGTAATCCGCCATTTGATGACCCAGAATTCCCACTTTGACCACTATTTGCGTCGCCAGTGGCACTGTCTCTGCCACCCGCGCCGGATTGCTGACCACCGGGCATCCGCGAATCGGTGCCGGCTGACTGGCCGGGCATTCCACCACTGGTCGACATCGCACCATCACTGGCGCCGGAATCACCCGGGAAGGAACTGCTGCGCGAGCCATCGGCAGAGGCCTGGCCCTGGCTGGAAGAACTGGAACTGCTGGACGAACTCGAGGAACTCGGTGTGCTCGAAGGTAAGCCAGGCAGGCTGGGCGAGCTGGAGGACGACGCGCTGGGCATACTCGGCGTACTGCTGGAGCTCGACGACGTCGATGCGCTCGGAATGCTAGGCATGCTGCTGGAGCTGGAAGAGCTCGATGCACTCGGCATGCTCGGCATACTCGAACTGGACGAACTCTGGCTGGACGACTCACACGCCGCCAGCACGCCTGCGATTCCCACAAGAGCCAGCGTCTTGCCGAGCCTGGCCCAATGGGCTGTCCTGCCACTATTGCCAGCGGCGATGGCGTTGCTCAATTGTCTGTTTTTGGCTGTGTTCATGGTTAGCCTCTGATGATCCGGGGATCATGAATTTCGCGATGTGGCGGCAGCTCCTGAGCAAGTCCTTTGCTCTTCGGCAGAGCATGCGCTCTCTTCTCTACAAATGTAACTCGTCTGTCAATATAACTATGTGCCTGTTGTCTGCCTTATGCCGTGTTGGCAATCACTTTTCGAGCGCTTTCCTTCGCCCTTGCTTGAGCCCTTGCTTGCGTCCTTTCCTACGCCCTTTCTTGTGAGCTATAGCAGTAACAAGGCTGTTTTTACGCCGGTGTATATCTCTACTGACTCTGCGGCGTAACCATGCGCAGCTTGCGAATTTTGCGGTGCATTCGTCCAATTTCGCTGGAAGGCGATTGCAGCACCCTGGTCAAACCCGGCAGTATTTCAGGCAAATATTTCAAGATCGCGAATTTTAGTGAATATTGTCTCCTGGTTTACGCTTTTTACAGTCCATTCTTACCCGGCTGCACCTTCGCGCCTGGTCCAGACACACTCTTGTCCGGTCTGACCTTGGGCGCCCAACGCTAGCGGTTTCATCACGCTAGAATGCCGGCACTGAATGAAGCCTTAACGCCTTGATCTTGCTTGATGCTAACGCCAAGCGCGATGAATTAGTACCAATACCTGTAGCGAAACACGTGGCCTTCGCTACTTTCAATCTGCCCATCAATAATGAGGGGTCGGAACACCGATCGCAGCACCTCACGGCGCAGTCGAGAGAGCTGACGTGCATTTTCTTCAGTCTCCTCGGTCAACACCTCCACACTGCGTGGCGCACCATTTTGGTTCACATCGAAGCGCACGTCTGCGTAATCATAGTGCAGGGTGTTGCGCTCCTGACTGTCTGCCGAACCCAGCATCAAATTCGTGGGCAACTCCGCAAATGTCGGTATGGGTCTTACTTGACCAAATAACTCGGCAAGAAGTTCCTCGCTATTCTCCGTTTCAGCGAGAATTTGCCACGCTTCAGCATAGAGTTCTTCGGCATTGCGATATCTGTCGAAAAGCAACTGCCAATCGGCCTGGTTAGCGAGTGCTTCTGCCAACAAATAGGGCTGATCACCCTGTTCCCGATGGATGTCCGCAACCTCCTGCAGGGCGGCGACACCCGCTGCATAACCGCGCGGTTCCGGAGAGCGCGACTCATTCAATTGATGGCGCAGCATTTCCTGCGAATTCATATAGTCGGGCCGATTAATCTCGCTCATGTAGTCCGGGTGCAGAGAAACCAGATACGCCGACTGGGCAACGCTGCGCAAATAGGACACATAACGCTCATCATTCCTTCCAAAATGCATGCCAACCATTCGTGTCGCTGCATTAAAAAGGAGCTGAGCGGTGCTGAGTCTGCCCCCCAGCGGATCACCGAAGCCAAGGTTGAACGCTTCGATATTCCACTCACCAAGGCGGTGCAGCACGGGAATCAAGCGCGGGTCTTCGCTGCCATAGGCTTTCTGTTGCACGAAATACAAATAATTCTGATAGAGGTCGACATTGGACCAGTCACCGAGGGCCGCATAGCTATCGATAATGCGCTCCACCAGGGGTACCTGACCGAGCGTGTGCAAGCCTTCATTGATGCGGTTGATGTGCATCGCCCTGCCGAGCGTATCGATAGCCTGCGTGTGCGCCCCTTCTTGCTGCTGCAACGCCCCCAGCGCACTCAGTTCTTCAGTCAGCAGACGGTCCCACGCGCCGCCGTCCCGTTCGATTGCCGCGATGTTGCCCTCGTAATTGCGCATGACCCGCACGCGTTGCTGGGCATCGCTCGAGGCCATTTCTGCAGGCAGCAGGGGACCTTCGGGGAAGACCGGGTCGATACCGATCGCGATTTGTTGGGGGACATCGATATACAGGATGCGACTGCGATCCGGGGGCGCGGCTGCTTCAACAGTCTCGACTGACTCGACGCTATCCTGATTCTCAAGCGCGCTGATGGACGCTTCTGGCTGCGACTGCTGAGCGGCGAGCCAGCCAGAGGGGAAACATAGCAGGACAAAAAGCATCCCACTGCGCAGGGCAGCGCGTGACCGGGATTCTGTGTGTCGTAGTGAACTGCAATTCATGTCTGCATTCGTCCGCAAGGCCCTGCACCATTTCTTTCCATGTTGTCTCAGGCTGTACGCAGCGCACCGGTACAGCGATCATTTTCAATGGCGGGCAAACAGTTATATCACCGCCAATTTTCTGCTGTAAACTGCGCGGCGAAGGAATGCGGCAGAACGAGGGCTGACGTACTTACCCGGGTGCTGGCACCTTATTGAGATGCAGGTTGCCGATTGCATCCCGGCGCACTTGCCAGCCCCTGGCAACCCAGGTGGTGGCGGACACATCGGTAATGACTAACGGTCCCGACCTGACTTCGTTGACTTGCAATGCGGAACGCTGCAGCACAGGCACCAGATCTCTCTCTTCGTAGACCTCTGCATGGCTTTCTTTATTGCAGTCATGCTCTACTTTTTGTTCCCCTCGTCGCGCTGTGTCGCGCTCTCCGGTAGGCCCTTCATGCAGCATCTCCGGCAGGGTGAATTTCTCGCGCGGCCAGTACACATTGACCCGCAGATTGACGACTTCGATCGCGTTGTCCAGTCGATAGCCATAGCGTTGCTCATGCAGCGCGGTGAAGCGCCCAATAGCATCTGTTAGTGACTGGAAATCTACGCCGAGAGTGTAGGCCTGACCCTGATAGCGAAGCTCGGCCAACCAGTGCGCCTGACAGGCTTCAGGCTCAGCGCCCTGAGCAAGCAAGGCTGCCATCCCCTGTTGTTGCAGATCCTCACATTGTTCGACCAGCCAGCCCTCGTGTTCTGCTTCAGCGAGCACATTCACTGTACGCGTAAAGTGCTGACCCTGTTCTGCCACCAGCATGCCGAGTGCAGACAAGACTCCACCATAGACCGGCACCAATGCGCTGCGCATCTGCATGGCGTCTGCGACGGCACAGACATGCAACCCGCCAGCACCGCCGAAACTGGCCAGTTGAAACTGCGCAGGATCATGACCACGATTCACCGAGATCATTCGAATGGCCTTCGCCATGTGTTCGTTGGCAATACTGACGATGCCCAGCGCCGTGTCCTCAACGCCAAGCTGAATCTGTCTGGCCAGCCGTTCGACCGCACTTCTCGCGAGATCTTTGCGCAAAGCGACACTGCCCGCCAGGCTCGCGCTCTCCAACAAGCGCCCGAGCACCAGATTCGCATCGGTCACCGTGGCCTCAGTGCCACCCCGGCCATAGCATGCTGGTCCGGGGTCGGCCCCAGCCGAGCGTGGCCCGACCTGCAGCATGCCGCCTTCATCAACATAGGCAATCGAGCCGCCACCGGCACCGATGGTATGCATGTCCACCATCGGCACCGCAACCGGATAGCGATTGATGCTCGCTTCGCTGGTGATAGCGATCTCGCCGGACAGCAGTGCCACATCGGTCGAAGTTCCCCCCATATCGAAACTGATGAATCGCTGATTGCCCGTGTGCTCACCAATAAACTGCATTGCTGTCAGTCCACCCGCTGGCCCAGAGAGCAACAGATTCACAGCCAGTTCTGCGGCTTTCTCAGCAGCGATGGTCTCGCCATTGGATTGCATGATCTGTAATGAGGCGTCATTTATCCCTTTTTGCAGTCGGCCAAGATAACCACTAATGACTGGCCCAAGTGCTGCATTTAGCCAGGTCGCTATACCACGTTCGTATTCCTTGTAGACAGGCAATACCTGCGATGATCGTGTCACGAAGAGGTCCAACCCTGCGTCATTTATGCGATCGGCGATTGCGCGCTCCTGCGCATCATCGAGGAATGCAAACAGCAAATTGATTGCTACAGCGCTGACATCGAGCTCTGCGAGCCGCTCGATCAGTCTGTCGATGTCTTCGTCTTCCAGTGCTTTAATCAATGTCCCATCAGCAGCCAGACGCGTATCGATTTCCAGACAATGTTCCTGTGGGACAGGAGGCTCGAGTGGCGCGAATTCCAACTGATACAACGCCGGCCTGGTTTGGCGCGCCAGAGTTAACACATCACCGAAACCCTTATTGGTGATAAATGCCGTTGGCGCCATCTTGCCTTCCAGCGCCGCGTTGGTGGCCACGGTGCTGCCATGAATAATGTGCAACCTGTCACCTATCGCGGGATCGTCAAGCCCAAGCGCTACAATGCCAGCAAGAATGGCCTGCTCAGGTGCCGCCGGCGTGGAGAGTGTCTTGTAGGTCCGAAGCTGCAGCGTCGGTCCAGGCTGGACGCAGATAAAGTCAGTAAAGGTTCCGCCTGCGTCGATGCCGAGTAGTATTTTCGATTGCACAGAATTGTGTCTCAGTTATCCCCTGCGTAACAGCATTATCACCTGAGCCCGGCATCACGGCTACTCGTACCGGCAACGAGAGTTTACAATGGCGTTCGTTTAGTGAGTTTGTCAGCGGAAGAACGCGTGCCTGAATTACCTGAAGTAGAAACAACCTGCCGCGGCATCGCACCGCATATCAAGGACAGGAAAATCCGCTCCGTCGAGGTGCGTCAGCCGCAATTGCGCTGGCCGGTCAGCAAGGAAATCGCGGAGCTCTTACCAAATCAGAAGTTCACCGCAATTGGCCGGCGAGGCAAATACCTGCTCCTGCACAGCAAACCGGGAACGCTCATGATTCATCTGGGCATGTCTGGCAGCCTGAGAATAGTCGACAAGCGCCAGCCCCCCAGTTATCACGATCATGTCGACATCGCTTTCAGCAATGGCACAGTATTGCGCTATACGGATCCGAGGCGATTCGGCTGCATGCTCTGGGTTGCAGGCGATCCTGCCGAACATCAGCTACTGAAATCACTCGGCCCGGAACCCCTCAGTGAGGATTTTGATGAGGACCATCTCTGGCGGCTGAGCCGGCAACGCAAGATTCCGATCAAAGCCTTCATCATGGACAGCAAAGTCGTCGTCGGTGTGGGCAACATCTATGCAAATGAAGCGTTGTTTCTGGCAGGGATCAATCCCAACCGCTCAGCGCGGCGCATATCGCGCGAACGCTATCGGGTGTTGAGCACGACCATTCGCGAGGTGCTGGCCAAGGCGATTGCGGCCGGGGGCACGACCCTGCGTGATTTCACCAATAGCGACGGTCAGCCTGGCTATTTCAAGCAGTCGCTGCATGTCTACGGCAGGGCAAAGTTGCCCTGCACAACGTGTAAGGAAGTGCTAAAAGAGATTCGTATGGGAGGGCGCAGTACTGTGTACTGTGTCCAGTGTCAGAAGTAGGTGGACTGATTCTGACGGCCTGGCAGGCGACCCGGCCCAGCCAGCAGTTCTCAGCGCGATTTCATCATGGCCTCGGCCACGGCAGGGTGGACGAACTTGGAGATGTCGCCACCATAGGACGCAATCTCCCTGACCAGAGTCGATGAAATATAGGAGAGGTGTTCTGCCGGAGCCAAAAACACCGTCTCGATATCCGGTTCCAATACGCGATTCATGCCCACAAGCTGGAATTCGTACTCGAAATCGGCCACCGTACGCAGTCCACGCAAAATGATGTTGGCACCGCGGCTGCGAACAAACTCAGTCAGAAGTGTATCGAACGCGGCGACTTCAACATTGTCGATATGGCCGAGTACTGTTTCGATCAGCGCCACACGTTCCTGTACCGCCATCGTTTCCGACTTCTGGCGATTGATTCCGACCGCCACGATGATTTTGTCGAACAGGCGAGCGGCACGTTCCACGAGATCGGTGTGGCCGTTGGTAATCGGATTGAATGTTCCGGGATAGATCGCGACTTTCATGTTGGTAGCATGTCCTTGAAGCCCAAACCCTCTGTCCTGAGGATACGCTGGGGGATGCCCGCATTCTAGCGAATAGCACTCGTGCGAACAATTAAGCCGCTGCGCCGTCTGCGGCGTCCCGTGTGGTTCACGCGATGGCGGCAGGTACCCGCAGTGCGTGACAAATTTGCTCTTCCAGCCACTGTGTCTGTCCCGCGGCGATGAATCCGACGTGGCCGCCTCGCTCTGTAAGCTTTAAACGCACGTTTGCTGGTAACTCGTCTGCAGTCGGCAACGCCATGCGGGGGATGATGGGATCGTCCTCGCTTTGTAACAACAGGGTGGGGACCGTGATGGAAGGCAGGAAATTGGCGGAGCTGCACTGTGCGTAGTAATCCGCAGCGCTGGCAAAACCATGCAGCGGCCCGGTAATCAAATCGTCGAATTCCCAGATGTTGGCGAAGCGATCAGGGATGGTGAGCGCCCGGAAGCGCTCCAGTTCGGCGGCATTACCGGCCGCTTGTAACGCAGTGTGTTTTTGATCGAGCGTACGGCGTAGCCGGTTGACGAAATAGCGGCCATAGAGTGCGCTGGCTCCGCCCAACATAGCCCGCGAACAATCGGCCAGACGAAATGGCGTCGATACCGCCACCGCCGAAGTACAGCTTGCGGACTCGCCTTCTTCGCCCAGGTACTTGAGCAGCACATTGGCGCCGAGTGAGTAGCCGACGATTTGTATGTTGGCATCGGGAAATTGACCGCACAGATGAGCCAGCACGTCCCGCACATCTTCCGATGCACCGGAATGATAGCTGCGGGCGAGTCGATTGCTTTCACCGCTGCAGCCGCGGAAATTCATCGCAACGGTGCTGACCCCACGCTGCACGAGCGCCGACTGCAACGCGAGCACATAGGACGATTGTGAGCAGCCACAGAGACCATGCAAAACTAGGACGATAGTCCCGGTATGAACCGTTTGCTGCTCAGGGTGCAAGGCCCAGTCGATATCGATGAAGTCGCCATCGCTCAATTCAATGCGTTCCCGCTTGTGCGGCACGGTCGGTGCCGATCTGAATTTGCGATACAGTGTCTGGGCATGACCATTGCCAAGCCACCAGGATGCCTTGAACTCAGATTCCGGTTGCAGACTTATTGCCGATTTCTCACAGGCGTCACTTGTCACTTTTAATCGTGTTCTCCCGATTGATAGAGATAGTAGAACACCTGGCCGGCTTTCTGCGCCTTGAGTTGCTGCCAGTTCTCAGGTATCCACTCTGCTTGCAATGGCTTGTCAGTCTCGAGATAAAGCAGTGCGTTGGGGGCGAGCAGCCTATCCTGATTTAGCTGGCTACAAATTGCCGGCAAGAAATTCTCGGAAAAGGGCGGGTCGAGAAACACAAGGTCATAGGCTCGCTGTGCAGATCCCGCATTCTGCTCAAGCCACTGCTCTGCTCGCATGGTGGCGAGGTGTGCGTTGCTTAGCTCAAGCGTCTTGAGGGACTCAGCTAGTCTGGTGGCAACCTTGCGGTCCGCTTCAACAAAGTCGACCGAGCTCGCACCCCGGCTCAGCGCCTCGATCCCCAACACGCCACTGCCGGCAAACAGGTCCAGACAATGAGCGCCGATAACCGGATTCTGAAGCCAGTTGAAGAGCGTTTCCCGAATTCTGTCGCTGGTCGGTCGCAGGCCATCATGATCAACGAATTCGATGCGCCTTGAGCGCAGTGCACCACCGATTACGCGCACACTATTGCGCTTGCCGGGTCTCGCACCGGATTTGCTGTCGCGATTGGTGGCTTTGTGATTCTTCACTACCGTGTATTCTGCTGCTTGTTCCACTACTGATCAGTTACCCGCAATTTGCCGGCGCTGTGAGTCTACCGTAGCCCACGCGGATATTCTCCTGTAACGCCTCGCTTCACGGCGTGTCGCCTGAAAATTATCCCGGCCTTTGATGTCACCTGGGCCTGCCAAGTGATAGCATAGCGCTCGCAAGATTCCCCACAGAGCAGTACTCACCATGTTTGGTTTTGGTAAGAAAGGCAAAGACGATAAACACGCGTCTCAATCCTCCGGTTCGTCCGCTACTACGCCGAAAAGCGCAGTAGAAGATCACGCAGACTCTGAGCAGGCTCCTGCGAGCGGCCTGTTTGGTCGCCTGAAGTCAGGCCTAAGCCGTACACGCGAGCGCCTCTCTACTGGCATCGGCTCGCTGGTTCTGGGCGAAAAAACCGTCGACCCCTTACTGCTTGATGATGTCGAAACCCAACTGCTGGCGGCAGATGTCGGTCTGGAAGCAACCGATCGCATCGTCGGCAAATTGAAGCAGGGGCTGGCGCGCAAGCAGCTCAGCGACCCCGATGCCTTCATGGGCGCTTTACGCACCGAGATGCAATCCATACTGGAGCCCTGTGACAAGCCGCTGCAGATCACGGGCAACGACAAGCCCTTCGTGATCCTGATGGTGGGTGTTAACGGCGTCGGCAAGACCACCACGATCGGCAAACTCGCGAAACGCTTTCAGGCTGAGGGCAAGAACGTCATGCTCGCCGCTGGCGATACCTTTCGAGCAGCCGCTGTCGAACAGCTGCAGGTCTGGGGCGAACGCAACAATGTGCCGGTAGTCGCGCAGGCAACGGGTGCGGACAGTGCGTCGGTAATCTTCGATGCCTACCAGTCTGCCAAAGCACGGGCGGTAGATGTGCTGATCGCCGATACCGCGGGACGTCTGCACACCAAAGACAATCTGATGAACGAACTCGAGAAGATCGTACGGGTCCTGCGCAAACAGGACGAACGACTTCCTGACGAAATCCTGCTCGTACTGGACGCGACGACAGGGCAGAACGCCCTCAACCAGGCCGACAAGTTCCATCAGGCCATTACCCTCAACGGCCTGGTACTAACCAAGCTGGATGGCACCGCCAAGGGCGGCGTCGTATTCGCCCTTGCCGAGCGACTCGGCATTCCTATCCGTTTTATCGGTGTTGGTGAGCAAGTGGATGACCTTCGCCCCTTCGCCGCAGACCAATTCGTGGAAGCATTGTTTACGGAATGATCTCGTTCGATCGTGTCAGCAAGCGTTATGAAGGAGGGCATCAGGCTCTCAGCAATATCAGCTTTGAGCTTGGCAAGGGCGAACTCGCATTTCTGACTGGTCACTCGGGTGCTGGCAAGAGCACCTTGCTCAAGCTGGTACTCGCTATCGAACCAATCAGCGGCGGGCGGCTGATCGTCAACAATACCGACCTGAGTAAAATTTCGGGCAATCGCGTCGCGGCGCTGCGGCGCCAGATTGGCAGCGTTTTTCAGGATCACCAGCTACTCTTCGACCGCAGTGTTGGCGACAATGTCGCCGTCCCGTTGCAGGCCGCCGGGTTCTCACCCCAGGACATTCGCAAGCGGGTGCGCGCCGCGCTCGATAAGGTCGGCTTGCTCAACAAGGAAAAATCCCTGCCAGTCAGGTTATCCGGCGGCGAGCAGCAACGTGTTGGCATTGCCCGCGCAGTGGTAAACAGGCCGCGGATCATTCTCGCTGACGAGCCCACTGGCAATCTCGACCCCGAGCTGTCAGAGGAGATCATGGCTGTGTTTCAGCAATTTCGGCAGGTAGGCGTGACCCTTTTAATTGCTTCCCATGACAAGGCATTGATCAGCGGGCTGGGGCACCGCATTATCGCGCTACAGGAAGGCAGGCTGATTTCGGACAGTGGCGCTGGCAGACAGAAATAGACCATCATGGATAAAAACGATAAAAAGCCATCAACATTCGCGAACTTGCTGCTAAGTCACAGGAAAGAGGCGGTTATTAGCCTGCAGCGCATGGCCGACATGCCCTGGTCGACGCTTTCTACGGTCTTTGTAATCGCCATCGCACTGCTGCTGCCGGCATGCCTGCTCGTGCTCAACAACAGCCTCGATGCGGCGGTCGAAAGCTTTCGCTCAAGTGCGCGGGTCACGGTCTACCTCGATGCTGGCACAAGCGCCGAACAAGCGCAGCAAGTAAGCGATCACTTACTGGCTAGACACGATGTTGTGGGGGCGGAGTATGTTTCTGCCGAGCAGGCCCTGAGTGAGTTCTCCGCTGCAACAGGGCTCAGCTCAGTGCTTGCAGGACTAGGCGAAAATCCGCTGCCGGCGGCCATCGTATTGCAGCCTCGGGCTGCGGATTCCGCTCTGGTCAGCGCACTCGCCCGCTATGCGGCAGGGTTGCCACGCGTGGACAGCGTGCAAGCCGATGAATCATGGATTCAACGCGCCGAGGCTATTGCCGGAACACTCGGTTTCCTGGGTCAGAGCCTCGGCCTGATATTCGCACTCGGTGTCAGTTTCATTGTCGGTAACGCGGTTCGCATGACCGTGGAAGGCCGACGCGCCGAGATCAAAGTCATTAAACTCGTGGGCGGTAGCGACAGCTTCATTGCCCGGCCACTGCTCTATACCGGCTTGTGGTATGGCTTGCTCGGGGCAGTGGTGGCTGCGCTCGTCCTGTCCTTGCTGGTCTTCGCCGCCAATGCCGCTTTGCAGGGACAGAGTGTCGATCTGCTGCCGGGCCTCACGTTGCGTGGGCCCGGGCTGGACGGCCTCGGTCTGCTGCTATTGGCGGGTGCCGGACTCGGTTGGATCGCCGCAAGAATTGCGAGTTGGCACTATATTCGCGCCATTTCACTGTAGTAGTTACTAACATTCCAGCTTTTTCCGGTGCTTCGTGCGCAATCAGATGGCAGCCGTTGGCATTCGCCATTGCCTCTGGCCTCAATCCCCAGCCTCTTTCCCTCTCCTTTGCCTTTCCTTTACCTCTGTCGCACGCATAACTTTTTTCGCTTCCAGCCCTTGAAATGCGCAGCTTTCGGCTCCATAAACGAGTGTTATTGCAAGGCCAACTTTTTGGGCCTTTTTGACGTCAAATCAGGTAGTAGTGAACAAATCCATCGGATGGAGATTTAGCGTAACAGTTGCTATACTCCGTCGGCTCGGCAAACTCCGCCATCTGGCGGTTCCGAGAGAGGACAACAGGAAGCTCTCAGCTAGGTCGCCTTTGACTGATCGAGTGAGCAACCAGAGCTTCCAGAGTTCGTAATTCTTTTCGCAAGTATTGAATGTTCGATCGCTATACTGAGAGGAAAGAACTGAGCAATGAGCACAATCGTGAACACCATGAATACTGAATTGAACACTGGCAAGAACCTGCAGGTATTTGATCCCACCACTCCAGGTCGGGACCTCGCGGCGTACATGACGTCCGTTAACAGCATTGCCGTGCTGACCCCGGAGCAGGAACTGGAACTCGCCAAACAGTATTACTATGACAACGATGTCGATGCCGCTCGCCAACTGGTCATGGCGCATCTGCGTTTTGTCGTGCATCTGGCCAAAACCTATTCCGGCTACGGCCTGCCACAGGCTGACCTGATTCAGGAAGGCAATGTCGGCTTGATGAAAGCCGTGAAGCGCTTCAATCCTGAAGTCGGTGTGCGCCTCGTGTCCTTTGCAGTGCACTGGATCAAGGCGGAGATGCATGAATACATTCTGCGCAACTGGCGCATCGTAAAAATTGCGACCACCAAGGCGCAGCGCAAATTGTTCTTCAATCTGCGCAGTTCCAAGAAGCGTCTCGGCTGGTTGAACAACGAAGAAGCCGACGCACTGGCTCAGGATCTCGGCGTGGATGCCAAGGTCGTGCGTCAGATGGAAGGGCGCATGAGCGCCTACGACATGGCCTTCGACGCCGAACCAGACAGCGATGATGATGTGGCGTACAAGTCACCCGCTTACTATCTCGAAGATCAAAGCTCCAATGTGGCTGAGACGCTCGAAGAAGCGGAGTGGGAGGAAGTCACCAACACCAGTCTGCACATGGCGCTGGGCCAACTCGACGAGCGTAGTCAGGACATCCTGCGCAGCCGCTGGTTGAGCGACGACAAATCAACACTGCACGAATTGGCTGACAAGTACGGTGTCTCTGCCGAACGCATTCGCCAACTCGAAAAAAATGCCATGAACAAAATCAAGGCCACTATGGAGGCCTGATTTGCTTAACTGGCACTCGTAACAACGAAAGCCGCGCCCTGTGCGCGGCTTTTTCGTTTCAACCGATTGATTAACACTGCAAAGAGCAACGCAACATGCCAGCCAATTTCCTGATGCTTGCCGCACTGAACGGCTTTCTGGTCGTCGCGATCGGTGCCTTTGGCGCCCACGCCCTTCAGGCAAGACTGCTGGCCACCGGCATGGCCGATACCTTTCAGACTGGTGTGCACTACCACATGTTCCACACCCTGGCGCTGCTGGCGGTTGGGTGGCTGGCCTTGCAGAATCCGGAATCGAGATTGCTGACGTCTGCGGGCTATCTGTTCCTGCTCGGTATCGTTTTGTTCTCTGGCAGCCTGTACACGCTCGCCCTGAGTGGCATCACCTGGTTGGGCGCGATTACACCACTGGGCGGACTGGCCTTTCTTGCGGCCTGGAGTTGCCTGATGGTGTATACGTTCAATCTGCCTTGAGCACGAACGCGCACCTCGAGAGCAATCGAAGCATGCTAACTGTCACCGTCAATGCCACCGAACACCAACTGGATAGCGCGACATCGCTACAACAGTTGCTGGAACAACTTGCGCTGGGCGGCGGCCGCATCGCGGTCGAAATCAATGGCGAGATCGTTCCGCGTAGCCAGTTTGCAGCGCACCCGCTTCAGGACGGCGACAAAATTGAGATCGTGCAAGCCATCGGTGGTGGTTAGCAGCACGGGCAATCTGATCCTCGAAAGGACGAACAATGAGTGAGAAAGCAAACAAGCCGCTGGTTGTAGCTGGCAAGGAATATCAATCGCGTCTGATTATCGGCAGCGGCAAGTACAAGGACTTCCAGGAAAATCTGGCCGCCCTTGAGGCCAGCGCCGCAGAGATCATCACGGTGGCCATTCGCCGCGTGAATCTCGGCCAGGATGCAAACGAGCCCAGCCTGCTCGAGGTGATCTCTCCCGACAAGTACACCATTCTGCCGAACACCGCTGGCTGCTATAACGCCGAGGATGCGGTCCGCACCTGTCGCATGGCGCGCGAACTACTGGACGGACACAAACTGGTGAAGCTCGAAGTCCTGGGCGATCAAAAGACACTCTATCCAAACGTAACCGAGACGCTCGCCGCCGCCGAAACGCTGGTGGCCGATGGATTCGATGTGATGGTCTATACCAGTGACGATCCGCTGGTTGCCAAACGTCTCGAGGAAATTGGCTGTGTCGCGGTCATGCCACTGGGCGCCCCCATCGGCTCAGGACTCGGAATTCGCAACCCCTACAACATTCGCATGATTCTCGAGAATGCCACGGTGCCGATCATCGTTGATGCCGGCGTGGGCACAGCATCTGATGCAAGCATCGCCATGGAACTCGGTTGCGACGGCGTACTGATGAATACCGCGATTGCTGAAGCTGGTGATCCGGTACTGATGGCGTCTGCTATGAAGAAAGCGGTGCAGGCAGGACGTGAGGCCTATCTGGCAGGGCGCATGCCACGACGACTGTATGCGAGCGCTTCGTCGCCTATAGACGGAACGTTTTTCTGAGCCAACGCAGAACGCTCCATTCATCCCAGGCTGTAACTAACCACTCGGTATAACACGTGTCCGATTCAGATCAGCAATCCCCGGCCCCGACCCAGACCGGTCGCCGTCCTATCCGCTCCTATGTCATTCGCGGCGGCCGCCTCACTGACTCGCAGCGCAAGGCGATTGACGAGTTGTGGTCCGTGTATGTAATCGACTACCGCGCTGATCTGCTGGATCTCGAAACGCTCTATGGCAGGTCAGCACCGCTGACTGTGGAGATTGGTTTCGGCATGGGGGATTCTCTGCTGGAGATGGCCGCAGCCAGCCCCGAGCAGAACTTTCTCGGCATCGAAGTACACCGGCCTGGCGTAGGCAAGTTGCTGCATGGCATCGAGCAGCGCGGCATCAGTAATCTCCGCATCATGTGTCACGACGCCAAGGACATCATTGCCAATTGCCTCAAGGCGGAATCAGTGCAGCGTTTCCTGATTTTCTTTCCCGACCCCTGGCACAAGAAACGTCACAACAAGCGACGGATCGTCCAGCCGGAGTTCGTTGCTCGACTGGGCGAACTGCTGTGCGCAGGTGGGCGATTGCACCTCGCAACCGACTGGCAACACTATGCTGAACACATGCTGGAAGTCCTGGAAGCCGATCCCGTGTTGGTTAACAGCAATGGGGCAGGGGCATTCTGGGATGATCCGGAGCGGCCGGAAACCAAGTTCGAACGCCGTGGCCAACGCCTCGGGCATGGCGTCTGGGATCTGCTCTACCACAAGCCCTGAGCACGCAGCTCAGTCTCGAAGCAGCCGCTACTCAGAACCAGAAGCGGTGTTCGTGGGCCTGCAACCAGTCTATATAGCGCTCATAGTCAGGGCACACTGACTCGACCAGATTCCAGAAGCGGCGTGAATGGTCCATATGCACCAGATGACACACCTCATGACTGATCATGTAGTCGATGATGCTGTAAGGCGCCAGCATGATGAGCCAGTTGTATTGCAGAATGCCCTGTGAAGTGCAGTGACCCCACTTCGACTTGGTCTTGCGCAGGCGAATCTCGGTGATCTTGTGTTCAACACCCAGATGGCGAGCGAGGCCTCTGGCACGAGGCAGAATATAGTCGCTGGCCTTGTCGATCAGAAAATCTTCAACCAGCACGCGTGCTTTCGCGGCAGTGAGCTTGTGGCCCTGAATGATGAATCGATCGCCACTGATCATGACCCGCTCTTTGCGGCCTTCCTTGAACTCGATGGTCAGCTCGCGAGCGCGATAGTAGATGCGTGCGCCTTTTTCGATGCGCAGGCTCTCACGGTAACGCAACGCCTCGTCGTGCAGGCGTTTCTCGATCCAGTCCCGGTTGTCGTCGATGAACTCCCAGACCGAGCGTTCCGAGGCGCGCTGTGGGCAGCGCACGATGACCTGCTTGTGATTGACGTGCAGCGCCAGCGTCTTGCGCTTCTGACGTTCGATCACACAATCGAATGTGCGGGTGAACGGGCGTGCGCCTGCACCAAAATTGAGCGGAACTATTTTCGATTTGCGTGTGGCCCTGGGTTTAGCAGCGGCGTTTATTACTTTCGCCGCAACGCTATCGGACTCTGCCACAGTACTGGACTTGGCCTTGCTCATGCCGCTATGGGTCTCCTGGCAATCACACTGGCCACGGCTCGCGCCGGGGCACTCAATTCACCTTCAAAATATTGCAGTGTCTGCCAATCGGCGCACAATGCTTCAAGTTCTCCAGGCAAGAGCAAGAAATCGGGATTGCTCGGCCTGCCGAAGGCGCGCTGCGCCGTCGTAAATGTCTCGTACATCAGCAGTCCACCGGGTGTCACTGCGTTCTTCAGCGCCGGCAGCAGAGGCCGGTGCAAATAGTTGAAGACCAGAATCGCATCGTAGCGCAGGCCTTTCAGTGGCTGCTCGCCTTCGACCTCCAGATCAATCGGCCAGGTCGCGCAGAGGTTACTGTCAAATTGATCCGCATCGCGGACCGCTGCCAGCTTGTCCTCATCCCGGTCTGCGAACGTCACCTGATGACCTACGCCGGCCAACACCAAGCCATTGCGACCATTGCCACAGGCAAGATCGAGTATGGTCCAGGGCCGGTCAGGCTGATTGAACAATGACAAATTCTCAAGCAGTAGCGACGCTGCTCTGGTGTTGGAATGTGTCATCTATCAAAGGATAATATCGGCCGGATGAATTTCGCCTCACGTATTGCGCGTAAAATAAGTGAAGAACAAATTCATCACAACATCTTTACTGGATTATTTATCGTTGCCTGTAAACATTTCTTGGGCGTCGATCGAAAGATTTTGCTATCGGCTTGTGTGCAGCGCCTTTGCCAGAGCAAACACCGGACCCTTTTCAATCGTTGATCAAGCCATGAGCTCAAATAACAAAGACCGAGTCTTCACCGAGCAACGCCTTCCCGGCGACTTTGTATTTGACGACAAAGTGGCGCAGGTTTTTGAGGATATGATCAATCGCTCGGTGCCAGGCTACAGCACCATCGTCGGCATGATCGGTGTACTCGCGGACCGCTATTGCCTGCCTGGCAGTCGCGTTTACGATCTCGGCTGCAGTTTGGGTGGTGCCAGCTTCTCCATTGCCGAGCAGGTCCAGCTTGCCGACTACGAGATCGTCGCTGTCGACAATTCTGCAGCGATGATCGAGCGGATGGCCGAGCGTGTGGCGGCGGGGCAGTTTGCGCATCAGCGCATCGAGTGTCGGCAGGCTGATCTGCTGGCAACCGAGATCACCGATGCCAGCGTGGTCGTGCTCAATTTCACATTGCAGTTCATTGCCCCCGAACAGCGCCAACAACTGATCGAGCGCATCTATGCCGGCATGCGCCCCGGCGGGATTCTGGTCATCTCCGAGAAGATCCTCTTTCCCGACGCCAAGCTCAACGAGCTCTTCATTGATCTCTATCATGGCTTCAAGGAGTCGATGGGCTACAGCAAACTGGAGATCAGCCAGAAGCGTACCGCATTGGAGAACGTCCTCATCCCGGAAACATTGGACAGTCATCGTGCACGACTCAAGACAGCCGGCTTCAGCTCAGTAGATGTCTGGTTCCAGTGTTTTAACTTCGCGTCGATGGTGGCGTTCAAGTGACACCACCACTGGTCGGACTAGTGCTCAAGTTCCCCTTATGAATTATTCAGCTCTCGAAGCGCTACTGGATAGCTACGGCCTCCAGCTACTCCAACCTTTCCTCAGCGAAGAGTTTCTCGCCTCGCTGCGCCATGGCGACTTCCCTCGCTGGCGCAAGTTGGCGGCCAATCTGCCCGATGTGACACCAAGCTCAGTCGAGCTCGGTGAGGTCATTCGAATCGGCAAGGAAGCTGACATCGATGCGGCGACCCGCGATGAGATCGGCAGTCGGCTGCGTGAGTTGCTCCCCTGGCGCAAAGGACCATTCAATCTTTACGGCATTCACATTGATACCGAATGGCGATCGCAGTTGAAATGGGCTCGGCTTCAGCATCATATTCAGCCACTGCACGGCAAGACCGTGCTCGATGTCGGATCGGGCAACGGCTATTACAGTTTTCGCATGCACGGAGCAGGAGCGGCACTCACGATCGGCATCGACCCCCACCTGCCCTATGTAGGACAGTTCGCCGCCATAAAGCATTTTGTTCCAGAATTACCAGTCCATGTCTTACCACTGGGGCTGGAGCAGTGGCCGGCGATCGAAGAAGCGTTCGATACAGCATTCTCGATGGGAGTGCTCTACCATCGTCGCTCGCCCGTCGATCATTTGTTGCAATTACATCAGTGCCTGAAGCCCGGTGGTGAACTGGTATTGGAGACTATCGTAGTCGATGGCCCGGAGGGTTATAGCCTCATTCCCGAGCAACGCTATGCGCGCATGAACAATGTCTGGTTTGTTCCAAGCACAGCGACGGTTTGCCGTTGGCTGCAACGCTGCAATTTCTCGGACATTCGCGTGATCAATGAGTCGGTAACCGACAGCAATGAACAGCGTAAAACAGACTGGATGCCGTTCGATTCTTTTCTGGAATCTCTCGATCCGGGCAACACGGAACGCACAATAGAAGGCTACCCGGCACCCAAGCGTGCAATCGTCCTCGCGCGGAAATAGCGCTGTTTTCTGAGCCTTAACAGGCTGGCTACCACTCGACCCCTTCGCCTCTCCCTTGCTGTTGTATTCAAAGCAGGTTGGTTTATTGCTGGCGCATGGCCTTGAGCTTTCATGTGAGAGGTTCTTTCACTTTTGCAAACTCGATTTGTCTCTGTTCTGTGCTGTCAGAAAACAGGCCATCTGGCAGCGCATAAGTCAGCAGGTGTCACTTTTTGACACAAGCATTGCAGGCGCAGTGACACAAGTCAGGGCAGTATTTCCTGCAATTATCGACTCGTTGCGTTTTCGGCAGCGGCGGGCCTGTATTTATTGACGCGCCCCGTCAATTACGATAACTATTAGCGCACACCGATAGGGTCAGCTCTAATTTTATCTGATGCCTCTCTGCCTGATTGATAGCAATTTTCAAATTCATAAATTAATAATAATTGAGAATCAACAATGGCCAGACCTCTGCGAATTGAATACCCGGACGCCGTGTATCATGTCTCCAACTACGGGGCTGACAAACAACGTGTGTTCCCCTCTGCGAAATACTTCGATGCATTTCTGGAAGGCCTGGGAGAAACCTGTTCCCGATTGAACGTCGAAGTTCAGGCCTATTGTCTTCTGCGCGACGAATACCATCTGGTGGTAAAAACACCTGAAGCCAACCTGAGTCGTTTCATGCGTCAGGTAGATGGCCTCTACACCCAGAATTACCAGCGCCTGAAGAAAACGGATGGCTCTCTTTTCCGGGGCCGCTACAAGGCGGTACTCGTGCAGGCAGACAAATACCTTCTTCCCCTCTCGCGCTACATTCATAGCAAAGTGAAAGCGTCTGACCTGAGTGACTACCCTTATTCGAGCTTTGGTTTTTTCACACGCAAGCCCAAACCACCCGAGTGGTTTAACCGCGATGACACACTCAAGCAACTGGACGGCCCAGCGACGAAGCGGGCTGTTAACTATCGCAAGTATGTGAAGGATGGCGTCGATGAGGAAATGGCGCACTTCTATGGCAAGAAGAATCTGTCTTCCATCATGGGTGATGAGAAGTTCCGCAAGGCGGCACAGAAGAAACGCTCAGCGACTTCCGCCAGAGGCGTGTCCCGAGGTGCCAATGCGAAATGGCGGCCCTCGTGCAAGCAAATCATCAGCACCGTGGCCAAGCAGTTCAAGGTGACCGAAGCGAGCATTTACAACGCCGCGCGTGGACCCGGTTCCAAGAACGTGCCGCGTTGGGTTGCGATGTATCTCTGTCAGGAGCTATCCGCCAACACCCTGCAATCCATTGCCAAGCTGTTCAAGCTGAAGCGCTATGGCACTGTCTCGACTACTGTCGGCAAGCTGCGCAAGGAATTCGCCGAAGACGCGGCGCTGCTGGCGACAACAGAGCGCCTCGCCAAACGCCTCAGCAAAGGCAAGTAGTTAATCTGCCAGCGACAGAGCCCTGACTGGCTCTGTTGACGCCTTGCCCAAAGTTCGATTGTGGGCAGGTCTGGCTGGCTGGCTGGCTGGCTGGCTGGCTGGCTGGCAAAAAAGATAAAGCATAAAAAAAGCCGGCTCCTGTAAAGGAGCCGGCTTTTTGCTTTTCTGGAAAGCTGATCGAGCCGTCAGGCTTACTTGATCTTGGCTTCCTTGTAGACCACGTGCTTGCGAACGACGGGATCAAATTTCTTGATCTCCATCTTGTCAGGCATGGTGCGCTTGTTCTTGTCGGTGGTGTAGAAGTGCCCAGTACCTGCACTTGAAACCAGTTTGATTTTGTCTCTCATGGTTATTCTCCAGTGACCCGCAGGACTTAGACCGCAATGCCGCGGTTACGAACGTCTTGCAGTACCGCGTCAATGCCTTTCTTGTCGATGATGCGCATGCCCTTGGTGGAAACGCGCAGTTTCACGAAGCGCTTTTCAGATTCCACCCAGAAACGGTGGAAATGAATGTTTGGAGAAAAGCGGCGACGCGTTTTGTTGTGTGCGTGAGACACGTTGTTTCCAGTAACGGGTTTCTTACCGGTTACCATGCAAACCCTGGACATGTTGAAGCCTCGTCTAAAGGTAAATTCGTTGGTTTTGACCATCTCCGCCGGGTACAAAATCCGGGTCTGATTTGTGCGGTCAAAAAAGAGCTGCGTTTTATACCAGAACGACCTGTTGATAGCAAGGTAATACCGACTTTTATGGTGTTTGCACTGCTTAATGCCAACTCCGTAGAAATCCCGCGGCGTCGGCGGCGGGCAGGGCAGCCACGTATTGCTGGACCGGATGTGGCAATTACGCTGAGAGCGCCCCTTGCAGCCGATTCACAGCAAGTTGCGCTCGGCCATCGACACCACGGAATCCGAGCCAATGACGAGGTGGTCCAGCACCCGGATTTCGATGGTGTCCAGGGCTGCTCGCAGCTTGCCCGTAATTGCGATATCTGCCTGACTGGGCTCTGCGATACCGGATGGATGGTTGTGGGCGAATATCACGGCTGCCGCGTTGTGGTCGAGGCAGCATTTCACGACCTCTCGAGGATAGACGGCCGCCCCGTCGATGGTGCCAGCAAACAGCTCCTCCAGATGGATAATATAGTGCTGGTTACTCAGCAGGAGGCAGCTGAATACCTCGCGCTGACAATGCCGATATCGAGCCCGCAAATAGGCTCGGGTAGCCGCCGAGTTAGTAAGTACATCCTTACCCATCAGGCTCTGATTCAGTTGACGAACCGAGATTTCCTGAAGCGCTGCCAGCAGCGCCACGCGGCCCGGACCAAGACCCGGTTCAGCGACCAGTTTCTGCTTGCCAGCGGTGAGTATCCCCGCGAGGTTGCCGAATTTGCTCAGCAGTTCCCTGGCCAGATCCAGGGCGCTCTTGCCCGCAATACCGGTCTGCAGAAACAGCGCCAGCAGCTCGGCATCGCTCAGGCTGGCCGCTCCTTTTGCCAATAGCTTTTCCCGCGGTCGCTCACTGCTGGGCCAATCCCTGATCGCCATTCTTTCATCCTTGAAGACATGCCGTTAATTGCTTGCTGCTTTCATAAGCATAGTCGTTCACCGGTAATTTGCTGCGAAAGAGATAGATGGGCTCACGCCTTCAGGGACGGGCCCGAGAGTTCCAACTATCTCGGCCTGATCCAGTAGACTGTGGGCGCCCGCAAATTGCGCAAGTACAGCCTAGCTGCTAGTCTACTTCTCCCTTTCAACGCCCGTTATACAGGGTCTTCCATGTTAAGCCTCACTAACAAACACGTTTTGCTGGGTATTACCGGTGGGATCGCCGCGTATAAAAGTGCCGACCTGGCGAGGCAGTTTGTCAAAGCCGGCGCCGAAGTTCGCGTCGTCATGACCCGCGCCGCTACCGAATTCATTACGCCGCTGACCCTGCAAGCCTTATCGGGCAATCAGGTCCATCTGGAATTGCTCGATACTGAGGCGGAAGCGGGCATGGGCCACATCGAGCTGGCACGATGGGCCGATCTGGTCGTGGTTGCACCAGCCACCGCCGACTTTATCGCCCGCGCTACGCAGTCCCATGCCGATGACTTGCTGACGACACTTATCCTCGCCACACCGGCCACCGTGGCAATTGCCCCGGCGATGAATCAGGGCATGTGGTCCGACCTCGGGGTTCAGAAAAATGTCGAGGCGCTCAAGAAGCGGGGCTACCACCTCCTCGGCCCAGCACAAGGAGAGCAGGCCTGTGGCGATGTGGGTCTGGGCCGAATGCTCGAACCCATCGACATACTGCAGCACTGTGCCGACCTGTTCGAAACTGGCGCTCTGGCAGGTAAGCAGGTTCTCATTACCGGCGGGCCAACGCGCGAGGCAATCGACCCGGTGCGCTACATCAGCAATCACAGCTCCGGCAAGATGGCATACGCGCTGGCCGAACAAGCCTACGCAGCGGGCGCCAAAGTGACGCTGGTCAGCGGTCCGGTTGCACTCGCGACGCCGACCGGGGTTGAGCGAATTGATGTCGTCAGCGCGAAAGACATGCTGAAAGCGGTATTCGAACGAGTCGTTGACGCCGATGTGTTTATTGGTGTCGCAGCCGTTGCTGATTACCGTCCGGAAAAAGTAGCTATCTCGAAGATCAAAAAGCATGACGATGCGCTGGAACTGCGCCTCGTGAAAAATCCCGACATTATTCGCGAAGTCGCACAGCGCGACCCGCGACCATTTGTCGTTGGTTTCGCTGCAGAGACGGAAAGCATCGTCGAGAACGGGCAGAAAAAACTGAGCGACAAAAAATTGGACCTGCTATTTGCCAACGACGCTACCGCTACTTTTAACAGCGATTCCATTGCCGTGACAGCGATCTCTGCCAATGGCCAGGTCGCGTTAACGCCGGGCAGCAAGACGACGACCGCACGTAAAATGGTGGAGCTCATTGCGCATCAACTTGCTGGTCGGACCAGCAGTTGATGCAGCGCGGGTAACGACAGTGCCTGCTGATTCCGATCAGACTGCTGTATCAGTTCCTGCGGCAATTTTCCGCGCCTACGATATCCGCGGCGTCGTCCCGGAGCAGCTAAACGAAGACAATTTGCCATTAATCAGTCGTGCACTCGCCTGTGAGGCGCAGGCTCAGGGCATCACGCGTCTCTTGCTTGCCTATGATGGACGGCTCTCCAGCCCGACGCTCTCTGCGGTTCTCATCGAGGGCTTGCTCGCGGCCGGATGTGATGTCATCGATCTGGGACAGGTGCCTACGCCACTGCTTTATTTCGCTACCCACTCTAGCGAGGTTGATTCCGGTGTCATGCTCACCGCGAGTCACAATCCCGCTGACTACAACGGTATCAAGATGGTTTTCAAACGCCGCAGCGTGGCCGAGAACCAGATCCAGAAAATCCGACAACGCATTCTGGACGACGATTTCGCAGACGGCGAGTCGCGTGCACGTGGTCGCTATGAACAGCGTGATATACGCGATGCCTATTTTCAGACGGTCTGTTCCAGAATAGCGCTGGAGAGGAAGCTCAAGGTCGTCGTCGACTGTGGCAATGCAGTGCCAGCCACCATCGCGCCTGAGATGTTTGAGCAACTGGGCTGCGATGTGCTGCCACTGTACTGTGAGATCGACGGCAGCTTTCCAAACCATCACCCGGATCCGACTGTCGCCAGCAATCTCGATCTCCTTGCCGAAAAGGTCAGAGAGAGCGGCGCCGATATCGGACTCGCATTCGATGGCGATGGCGACCGACTCGGCGCGGTTTGCAACGAAGGTGAGTTTATCAACGCGGACCAGTTATTGATTCTTCTCGCGCGGGACATACTGCCGCGTTATCCCGGCGCGCCCATGGTGTTCGACGTAAAATGCAGTCGCTCACTGGCCAGGGAAATCGAGGCGCTCGGTGGCGAAGCTGTGATGTATCGCAGTGGGCATTCGTTCATGAAGCAAAAGATGCTGGAGACCGATGCGCCACTGGGTGGTGAGTTTTCTGCCCATGTGTTCATCAAGGACCGCTGGTTCGGCTTCGATGATGGCGTCTATGCCGCCGCGCGCATTCTCGAGATTCTCGCGCGGCAAGAGCAACCAGCCAGCGCGGTCTTCAGTGGACTCCTGGCAGGAGTGAGTACACCCGAGTATGCAGTGACCGTGCCGGACGATCGCAAGTTCGCTTTGATTGATGAGATCATTGCACTCGCCGATTTTCCTGATGCCGATCTCATCACGCTCGATGGACTGCGCGTCGAGTTTCCCGAGGGGTGGGGGCTGATCAGAGCTTCAAATACCAGTCCGGCCTTGTTACTGCGTTTTGAGGCAGAGGATGAGGACACGCTGACAGCCATCAAGGCACAGTTTAAAGCTTTAATTCTGCGCGCAGATAAAAGCATTGATCTGAATCGACTATAATCGCCGCAATTCGCGACACAGAAGGACAACACAGACCATGTCATTAGCAATCGACAGCGCCAAGAATATTGCCAAGGTTCTCACCGAAGCGCTGCCCTACATCCAGAAATTTACCGGTCGAACTATCGTGGTGAAATACGGTGGCAATGCCATGGTCGACAATGTGCTCAAACAGAGCTTTGCACGCGACATCGTGTTGATGAAGCTCGTCGGCATGAACCCCATCGTCGTCCATGGTGGCGGCCCACAGATTGGCAAACTGCTGGACCAACTGAATATCGAATCCAGCTTCGTCGATGGCCTGCGTGTGACGGATAGCCAGACCATGGATGTGGTGGAGATGGTTCTCGGCGGCTTGGTGAACAAGGAAATCGTCGCGCTGCTGAATCGCAATCAGGGCAAGGCGGTCGGCGTGACGGGCAAGGACGGCAACCTCATCAAGGCGAAGAAACTGACCCTCCGACGCCAGGACGAAGAGTCTGTGGACATCGGTCATGTCGGCGAAGTCGACTGCATCAATACCGAAGTCCTCGAAGTCATGAAAGACAGCGACTTTATCCCCGTCATCGCGCCCATTGGCACCGACGACACAGGCGCGAGTTACAACATCAACGCCGACTCGGTGGCAGGCGAGATTGCCAGCGTGCTCAAGGCCGAGAAGCTGATGTTGCTGACCAATGTGGCCGGAGTGCAGGACAACGATGGCAAGGTGTTGACTGGACTCAGTATTGGACAAGTTGATGCATTAATTGCCGATAAAACCATACATGGGGGAATGTTGCCCAAGATCCAGTGTGCGCTGTCCGCCGTCAAAGCCGGTGTAAAGAGTGCGCATATCGTTGACGGCCGGGTGGAGCATGCCGTGCTGCTGGAAATCTTCACCGATGAGGGTGTAGGCACTCTCATCACGCACGATGGTCTGAAGAAGAACTGAAGCGATGGAAAACAATCCGAAAATCTCCCGTAAAGACCAGATCCTGCAATGCCTCGCGCGCATGCTGGAGACTTCCCCCGGCGAACGCATTACGACCGCCGCGCTCGCGCGAGAAGTAGGCGTGTCGGAAGCGGCCCTCTATCGCCACTTCCCGAGTAAGGCGCGGATGTTCGAGGGGCTGATCAAGTTCATCGAAGACACGCTGTTCATTCGTATCGCCAGAGTGCTCAAGGAAGAGGAACGGGCGGAGCAGCGCTGCGTGAAAATTCTCACCTTGTTGCTCACCTTTGCAGACAAGAATCCTGGCATGACCCGACTGCTTACCGGCGATGCGCTGGCCGGGGAAACCGAACGCCTGCGTGAACGGATCGCCCAGGTTTTCGATCGGCTGGAAGCACAACTCAAACAGGTACTGCGCGAAGCACAGATTCGCGAAAACCTGAGACCCACGATCTCAGCCGCCGCACTGGCCAATCTGCTCCTCGCAAGCTGTGAGGGGAGAATGCTGCAGTTCGTGCGCAGCGAGTTCAAGAAGTCGCCGCTGGAGAATTGGGAATTGCAGTGGGAGTTTCTGAGCGGGCAACTACTCGAGCCCTTCGAAGCCGACAAATTCTAGTCGGCTGCGCGTGAATACGACGGCGCTTACACGCCGTACTGCTGCCGATAGGCATTTACCGCATCAAGATACTGATTAAGGCCATCATCTTCTGCCTGTTGCAGGTAGGTGATGATGTCCTGTAGCGTGATGATACTAACAACCTTTATGTGGTACTGCTGTTCGATTTCCTGAATGGCAGACAACTCACCAGTACCCTTCTCCTGACGATCCATTGCCACCGCGATAGCTGCCAACTCCGCGCCGTTGGCAGAGATAATGTCCGCCGCCTCGCGAATCGCCGTGCCCGCTGTGATCACATCGTCGATAATCAGTACCTTGCCGGTGAGCGGGGAGCCGACGATGCTGCCACCTTCGCCGTGATCCTTCGCTTCCTTGCGATTGAAACAATAGGGTTTATCGATGCCGTGTTCCGCTGCGAGTGCGACTGCGCTGGTAGCCGCCAGAGGAATGCCTTTATAGGCAGGCCCGAAAATGACATCGAAATCCACATTGGCGTCAGCGATTGCGGCGGCATAACAGCGTGCGAGAAAAGCCAGCTTGTTGCCTGTATTGAAAAGTCCTGCATTGAAGAAGTAGGGGCTGGTGCGTCCGGACTTCAGGGTGAATTCACCAAAGCGCAAAATTTCATTGTCGATGACGAATTGCAGAAATTCTTTTTGATAGGCTTGCATGCTTGCTTCGCTCACTCTTCCTGTTGTGAATGTAGTCTGTCTCTCGTTTAGCCGAGGGCTTCTTTCTGAGCAGTGATCAATTGCTTGATGCCGCCATCAGCCAAGCCGATCATCTCGAGTAACTGGGCATGAGAGAAATCACCATCCTCGCCGGTACCCTGCACCTCGATAAACCCACCTTGTTCAGTCATCACGACATTCATGTCAGTCTCTGCACTGGAGTCTTCGGCGTAATCGAGATCCAGCACCGGCAGGCCCTTGTAGACGCCCACAGACACCGACGCGACCATTTGCTTGAGCGGGTTGCTCTTTAGTTTCTTTTTCTCGATCAGAAAATTGATCGCATCCACGAGTGCGACACAGCCGCCAGTAATCGATGCCGTGCGTGTACCGCCATCAGCCTGAATCACATCGCAGTCGATTTTGATCGTGTGCTCGCCCAATGCCTTGAGATCGACAGCCGCGCGCAGTGCCCGGCCAATGAGACGCTGAATCTCTTGTGTGCGCCCAGATTGCTTGCCGCGCGCCGCCTCACGATCCATGCGTGATCCGGTTGAGCGCGGCAGCATGCCATACTCGGCCGTTACCCACCCCTGGCCAGAACCTTTGAGAAAGCGCGGGACGGACTCTTCGACGGAGGCGTTGCACAGGACTTTTGTGTCACCAAAGGCGACCAGAACGGAGCCTTCGGCATGTTTGGTGTAGTGGCGTGTGAGTGAGATTTCCCGGAGTTGATTGGCGCTGCGCCCGCTCGGTCGGCTTGTGGATGACATAAAAATTCCAATTGAAGTGAATGGCTTGTGACTACCCGGACGACGAATCAGATCCGGCGAACCACTGGGTGTTGCGCTGGGGATTATCCTAAATATTGCCCGGTCACGCGAGCCGCATGGCGGCCTCGATCGCTGGCAAGAGTGACATTCGCCACAATATCCGGTGCTGATCCTATGAATGCGCGGACAATACGCTAAAATGGCGCTTCACTTTTTCAGGCACGTACTCTCTCTTCAGGCTCGCGCAATGATGTTAAGCATGACCGCCTTCGCCAGGCAGCAACTGGAATCGGAATGGGGCTCCTTCACCTGGGAGATCCGTTCCGTCAATCATCGATACCTCGAGCCGAGCGTGCGCCTGCCGGAGACGTTCCGCAGTCTGGAAGCGAGCATTCGCGACACGCTGCGCAAGAAGCTGGCGCGGGGCAAAGTGGAATGCCAACTCCGCTTTCAGGCCACGGCACCGGAACAGTCGTCGCTGGCGCTCAATGAGCAGCTGATCGAACGCCTGTTGGAAGCCAACAAGCATATCTCCGCGAAACTGGGTGGACCTATCGATCTCAACAGTATCGACATCCTGCGCTGGCCCGGCGTTGTTGCCGACGAAGAAGCCGACACCGACGCGATTCAGAATGACGCGCTGCAATTGTTCAACAAGGCACTCGATGAGCTGATCGAGAATCGCGAGCGTGAAGGTGAGGCGATCCGCGAGATGCTGACGCAGCGCATCGATGGCATTGCCGAGATCGTCGCCCAGGTACGCAAGCTGATGCCCGACATTCTCGCCGCCCAGCGCCAGAACATGTTGGACAAGCTCGCCGACCTGAAAGCCGAGCTCGAGCCGACACGACTGGAACAGGAAGTCGCGCTGCTCGCGCAGAAGGCGGATGTTGCAGAGGAACTGGATCGACTCGATTCCCATCTGCAGGAATGTGCGCGCGTGATCGCCACCAAAGGGCCCAAGGGCAGACGCCTGGACTTTTTAATGCAGGAACTCAATCGCGAAGCCAATACGCTCTCATCCAAATCGCTGGTTGCCGACACGACGATGTCAGCGGTGGAGTTGAAAGTGCTCATTGAGCAGATGCGCGAACAAATACAGAATATCGAGTAAGCGATACTTGATCGTAACAATCTAAACCGGGTCAGGGGACAGGGCACGAACAGGCCCGACAGAACAACATGCCGAAAGGAAAACTCTTCATCATCACCGCACCCTCCGGAGCGGGCAAGACCACGCTGGTAGAGGCACTCGTGCAACAGGATCAGCAGCTCAAAGTCTCGGTTTCCCACACGACACGCCCCAAGCGAAGCAAGGAAACGGACGGCGTGAATTACCATTTCGTGGACAAGTCACGCTTCATGGAGATGTTGGAAGCCGGTGACTTTCTCGAGAGCGCCGAGGTCTATGACAATCATTACGGCACCTCGCAGAGTTGGGTCAGGGAACAACTCGAACAGCAACTCGACGTGATATTGGAGATCGACTGGCAGGGGGCCGCCCAGGTGCGCAATCTGATGCCGGAAGCCTGTTTCATCTTTATCCTGCCGCCGTCACTGGAAACCCTCACCGAACGGCTGCGCAGTCGTGCCCAGGATGACGAAGAGACGATCGAGGGCCGGATGCAACAGGCCAAAGGCGTGATCGAGCATGTCGCCGAGGCCGATTTCATCGTCGTGAACGATGACTTCGACACGGCGCTGGCCGACCTCAAGGCAATAGTACGCTCCCAGCGCCTGACCACCGTGCATCAGCAGCGCAACCTGTCAGAACTGTTGGCCAGTCTCACGCGCAACTAGTGAAGCGCTGATTGACTCGCTAAGCGCATGAAAAAACATGCATTTTCCGGGCAAGTCCAGTAGAATTGCCGGTCCTTTTCTCCGGAAGCCTTCAGGCATTCCCGCTGGATTCCGGATCACCTGTTAGCTGTTTGCTTGCTGTGTGACGCCAAAAGCGTCTCGCAACGGCCCGACAGGCCTTGAAATTCGGGCTTATCAGCCTAACAATGAGTTTTAGTGAGGTAAGAAAACGCGATGGCACGTATTACTGTAGAAGATTGTTTGGACAAAGTGGACAACCGCTTTGAGCTGGTCATGGTGTCGAGCAAGCGCGCTCGTCAAATTCAGATCGAAGGCAAGGATCCCATGCTGCCAGTCGATAACGACAAGCCAACGGTAATCGCCCTGCGCGAGATCGCCGACGGTCTGGTCAACGCGAGCATTCTCACCGAGAAGCCCAGCGTCGACCTGGAAGAAGAGTTCGGCAGCGAAGCCGATCTCGAGGCTGCAGCAGAGATGACTGATTCCGATTCTCCTGACGCCGCCGCAGAAGCCAAGGCCGAGGCCAGCGCCGCACTGTCTGCCGATTCTGAAGACGGCGAAGCCGCCGCTGATCAGGAAGACGACAGCGATATTTAATTACGCCTAATCCACAACGTTACCAGGGGGTCGCTTTATGCAAGCTGTTGCCACCGCCAGCATTGACTCCCTGGCTGACGATCTCTCGTCCTATCTCGGCAACGATCAAGTCAACAGCGTCCGCCGGGCCTTTTACTACGCCGAACAAGCCCACGACGGACAACGCCGTCGCAGTGGCGAGGCCTATGTGACACACCCGCTGGCTGTGGCCGGCATTCTCAGCGAAATGCACATGGATCATCAGTCCCTGATGGCCGCCATGCTGCACGATGTCATCGAAGACACGGGCATTACCAAGACTGCTATCAAGACCCAGTTCGGCAATACCGTCGCTGATCTCGTTGACGGCGTCAGCAAACTCAACAAGATGCACTTCTCATCCCGCGCCGAGGCACAGGCCGAGAACTTCCAGAAGATGGCGATGGCCATGGCGAAGGACTTGCGCGTGATTCTGGTGAAGATCGCGGACCGCCTGCACAACATGCGCACGCTGGATGTTCTGCCGCCCGACAAGCGCCGCCGCATCGCCCGCGAGACTCTCGACATCTACGCTCCCATTGCCAACCGGCTCGGCATGAACAACGTGCGCATCGAATTTGAAGACCTCGGCTTCGCCGCGCTGCATCCCATGCGGGCACGTCGTATCGCCGCCGCGGTCAAACGCATTCGCGGCAATCGCAAGGAGATCGTCTCCCAGATTCAGACCTCACTCGAGGCCTGCCTGGAAAGAGAGGGGCTGCCCGGTCGCACCATTGGCCGCGAGAAACACCTGTTCTCTATCTACGAGAAGATGCGCAACAAACGTAAATCCTTCTCCGAGATCATGGACGTGTATGCGTTCCGCATCATCGTCGACAGCGTGGACACCTGTTATCGCGTGCTCGGCGCAGTGCACAATCTGTACAAACCCGTGCCGGGCCGCTTCAAGGACTACATCGCGATTCCGAAAGCGAACGGTTACCAGTCTCTGCATACAACGCTATTCGGCATGCACGGCGTACCCATCGAGATTCAGATCCGCACCGAGGAGATGGAAGCGATGGCCAACAACGGCATCGCCGGTCACTGGCTGTACAAGTCCAGCGAAGACCTGCCGAGCAATGCGCATCTGCGCGCGCGCGAATGGGTGAACGGCTTGCTGGAGATGCAGAAGAACGCAGGCAACTCGCTCGAGTTTATCGAGCACGTGAAGATCGACCTGTTCCCCGACGAAATCTACGTTTTCACACCGAAGGGTCAAATATTCGAATTGCCCGCCGGATCGACCGCCGTCGATTTCGCCTATGCCGTACACACCGATGTCGGCAATTCCTGCGTGGCCTGCCGCATCAGCCGTCGCCTTGCTCCATTGAGTGAACCGCTGCAGAGTGGTCAGACCGTCGAAATTATTACGGCGCCCGGCACACAGCCGAACCCGGCCTGGCTGAGCTTTGTTGTCACCGGCAAGGCGCGTGCAAATATTCGCCACTTCCTGAAGAATCAAAAACACTCTGAGTCTGTGGCGCTCGGCCGCCGCTTGCTCAACAAGGCGCTGGCGGGCTTCAGCAGCCAACTCGAATCCGTGCCACAAGAGAGCATCGATGGCTTCCTGGAGCAGGCCAGCATGAGTTCCCTGGATCAATTGCTCGAAGAAATTGGCCTCGGCAATCGCATGGCCTATATGGTGGCGCAACGGCTGACGTCGAAGGCCGCAACACCGGAAGAAGACGATCGCAAACCGGAAGAGAAGGGCACACTGGCCATTCGCGGTTCGGAAGGCATGGTGATGAACTACGCCAAGTGCTGCCACCCGATACCAGGTGATCCCATTGTGGGTCACATCAGCTCGGGTCGTGGCATGGTGATTCACACTGACGACTGTAACAACATCGCTGACATTCGGGACAACCCGGAGAAGTGTGTTGCCGTAAGCTGGGATCCCGGCGTCGAAGGCGAGTTTTCTGTAGAGCTCAGGGTGGAGATCGAGAACCAGCGCGGCCTGATCGCGACTCTGGCCACCTCTATTACTGGCGCCGAAGCCAACATCGAGAAGATCAGCACTGTGGAACGCGATGCCCGCTTCAGTATTGTAAACCTGTCACTCAATGTCCGTAACAGGGTACACCTGGCACGTGTTATGCGCCGCGTGCGCCTCGTTCCTGCTGTGACCAAGGTAACGCGCGTCAAATCGCGCCGCATACGCAAGTCTTTCCGTAGCCCGCTGGGCAGTCACCTCCACTAGCAAGTGAGCCATTCGCGATGATCGTAAAAATTGCCGTCAATACCGATGAGGCGCCAGCCGCTATCGGCCCCTATTCACAGGCGGTGAAAACCGGTGAACTGATTTTCCTCTCCGGCCAGATTCCACTGGTTCCGGAAACCATGCAGCTGGTCGGCGATGACATCGAAGCGCAAGCCCATCAGGTATTCAAGAACCTGCAGGCCGTCGCCATAGCCGCCGACAGCGATCTCAACAACGCAGTCAAGCTGACGATCTACCTCACCGACCTTGGCAAGTTTGCCGCCGTGAATGAAATCATGGCCAGCTATCTCGAACAGCCCTATCCTGCTCGCGCCACCATCGAAGTCAGTGCACTGCCCAAAGGCGCACAGATCGAAATCGATGCGATTCTTGCGGGCTAGCTGATCACCAGATTCCAGCCCAGCCTGACACGATTGGCACTGTGCACGTCAGGCAGCCGTTCCCGACGCAACGTCAAACTGAGACTCCTCTGAGAGAACCAGGGCAGACTGGCTAGGTGTGCTTTATCAACCTATACTGCTAACAGCTTCCGCGCGCCACTGTCTGGTCAACAGACCTGAGGCTCGCGCTCTTCACCCATGCCTGAGCAGAACTTGCACAACATGTCGGCCGAACGCCCTGCGCAATCTCTACAAAGTCTTAAAGGCGTTGGCCCCGCTCTCCAGAAAAAGCTGAATCAACTCGGGCTGTATTCCGTCAAGGATCTGCTCTTTCATTTGCCGCTACGCTACGAAGACCGTACTCGACTGCAGAGTATTGGGTCTGCCAAGCTGGGAGATCTTGTGCAGATCGAAGGCGAGATTGTTGGTACGTCGATTCAGTTTGGCAAGCGTCGTTCCCTGTTATGCATGATTCAGGATAAGACCGGCGTGATGAGCCTGCGCTTTTTCCATTTTAGTGGCGCACAAAAAAATGCATTGGAAACCGGCAGGCGCTTGCGTTGCTTTGGCGAAGTGCGCCGCGGGCGGAGTGGTTTCGAGCTCTATCATCCCGAGTATCAGTTATTGGAGGCTGGTGAAGAGCTGCCAGTGGCAGAGGCGTTGACGCCGGTCTACCCAACCACCGATGGCCTGCAACAGGGGCGCATTCGCAGTGTAGTCGCACAGGCCTTGCGACAAGTCGAGCGCCAACCGCCACGTGACTTGCTACCGCCCGATTTGCTCGCACCATTCAATTTGCCTTCGCTGACTGAGGCGATACAACTCGTGCACACACCTCCCGGCGACGCGCCTTTGAACTGGCTGAGCGACGGTGCCAATCCGGGTCAGAAGCGTCTGGCCTTTGAAGAATTGCTTGCGCATCGACTCTGCATGCGGCTCTATCGCAACAACAGCGATCAGCTGCTTGCGCCACGCTTTGCTGGCGACTCTGATTTGCAGCAAGCCTTCCTCAAGCAGCTCGGTTTCGCTCTGACCTCGGCTCAGCAGCGTGCAGTGCAGGAGATCGCTGCCGATCTCGGCAGTGGCCACCCGATGTTGCGCCTGCTGCAGGGCGACGTCGGTTCCGGCAAAACGGTCGTCGCCGGACTCGCAGCATTGCAGGCCATCGCCTCGGGATATCAGGTGGCCATCATGGCGCCGACCGAGATTCTCGCCGAGCAGCACCTGTACAATTTTCAGCAGTGGTTACGACCACTCGGCATCGAACCCGGATGGCTGAGCGGCAAGAGCAAGGGCAAACAACGCACACAGACTCTCGCCGCGCTCGCCAGCGGCGAAAGCAAACTGTTGATCGGTACTCACGCGCTGTTCCAGGACGATGTGCACTATCACAAGCTCGGTCTGGTCATTATCGACGAACAGCATCGCTTTGGTGTGCATCAACGTCTCGCGCTACGCGACAAGTCTGCCGATGACACCAACCCGCATCAGCTGGTGATGACGGCGACCCCGATTCCCCGCACGCTGGCCATGAGTGCCTATGCCGATCTCGACAGCTCAGTACTGGACGAACTGCCGCCCGGCCGCACGCCGGTCAATACCTTGCTGATCTCGGCGCAGCGCCGCGACGAAGTCGTACAGCGCATCGACAGCGCCTGCCGCGAAGGCAATCAGGCCTATTGGGTGTGTACGCTCATTGAAGAATCCGAGATGCTGCAGGCACAGGCGGCCGAGGCGACGGCCGAGCAGCTCACGAAGCAACTCCCGGGCGTCGCGGTGGGACTTATCCACGGCCGCATGAAACCTGCAGAGAAAGTGGCAGTAATGGCCCGTTTCAAGGCGGGAGAGATCAGCCTGCTGGTCGCCACCACTGTCATCGAAGTGGGTGTCGATGTGCCCAATGCCAGCCTCATGGTCATCGAGAACCCCGAACGCCTGGGTCTGGCACAGCTGCACCAACTGCGCGGCCGGGTAGGGCGAGGCAGCAAGGCCAGCCATTGTCTGCTGCTCTATCAGTCGCCACTGTCGCTGACCGGCAAGAAACGCCTACAGGTCATGCGGGAGTCGACGGACGGTTTCTACATCGCTGAAAAAGACCTCGAGATTCGCGGGCCGGGCCAGGTGCTTGGCACACAACAAACGGGGCTGATGACCTTCCGCATCGCCGACATCACCCGCGACGCCACCCTGCTCGACGATGTGAAGGATGTTTCCGACACAGTCATGCAGCAATACCCGGAGATCATCGACCCCCTCATCAGTCGCTGGCTGGGAGAGCGCGTGAACTACGTCAACGTCTGAGGCTTTTTCCTGGCAGAAGGTGTCACTGACGCGGCAATTCTTTTATCCTAGCCAGCCCTGATCAGGCACAGACCCGCTTGCCCGCGGATCGCAGTAGCAGAACCATGAAACCGACCTCCTCACTCTGGCAACGATTGCAAAGCAAACTGGCGACACGCTTTCCTGTGTTCGCAGCCAAATTGCCGGATTTCATTCAGCTCACGCGAGCGGACAAGCCGATTGGTATTCTGCTCCTGCTCTGGCCGACGATTACCGCCCTGTGGATCGCAGCGGAAGGGTTTCCGGATTTCCACCTGCTGCTTATCTTCATCCTTGGCACTGCGGTGATGCGTTCGGCAGGGTGCTGCGTGAACGATTTTGCAGACCGGAACATCGATGGCAAAGTAGCACGCACTGTGGGGAGACCACTGGCGACCGGCAGGCTAACGCGCCAGGACGCACTCTATTGTTTCGCATTCTTGTCGCTGGTTGGCTTCGGCCTGGTGCTACTCACCAATCGCTTCACGATCCTGCTGTCTTTCGGCGCTCTCGCCGTGGCCTCTCTCTATCCCTTCATGAAGCGATATACGAATTTGCCACAGGTCGTGCTAGGCATCGCGTTCTCATGGGGAATTCTGATGGCCTTCAGCGCACAAACAAACTCCCTGCCGATCGTCGCGTGGCTGTTGTTTGTAGCGAACATCATGTGGACTGTTGCCTACGATACCCTGTATGCGATGGTGGACAGGGAATTCGACAAGCAAATAGGCGTCAAGTCGACCGCCATTCTGTTTGGGGATGCAGACAAGCTCTTCGTCGGCGTGTTGCAGGCCATGTTTATCATGGCACTTTGGTTGGCGGGGCGACAATTGCAGCTTGGCATGATGTTCTATGCCGGATTACTTCTGGCAATCGGCTTGCTGATCTACCAGCAAATTCTCATCAAGGACCGGCTGCCCGGCCCCTGTTTTAAAGCATTCCTGAACAATAACTGGGTGGGCGCAGCAATTTTTGCCGGCACGCTGCTCAGTTATCTCTAGTTCTATCTCTCCAGTACGTACTCTTCAGTACATTAATTCAGAAAAACCGCAGTACTTATCCCTTTTTACTACCGAGTAAATAATAGGGAGAGGTGGCACCTCTTATCGCGTGCCACCTCGAAGATCAAACTATCTGCCCGTAAACGACTGAATACCAGTCTGTGCGCGACCGAGAATCAATGCGTGGATGTCCTGCGTGCCTTCGTAGGTATTCACGACTTCCAGGTTTTGCATGTGACGCATAATGGGGTATTCATCAGAGATGCCATTGCCGCCCAGCATGTCACGCGCCTCGCGGGCGACTTCCAGTGCTTTTACGCACGAGTTGCGCTTGAGCAATGAGATGAGCGGAGGAGCCAACTTGCCCTGATCGCGCAGGCGACAGGCCTGCAGACAGCCTTGCAGGCCGAGTGAGATTTCCGTCTGCATCACAGCCAGCTTCTTTTGAATCAATTGATTCGCGGCCAGTGGACGGCCAAATTGCTTGCGGTCCAGCGTGTATTGCAGGGCGGTGTGCCAGCAGGTTTCCGCAGCACCCAGCGCACCCCAGGCGATACCCAGACGGGCAGAGTTCAGACAGCTGAATGGGCCGCCGAGACCTTTCGCGCCGGGCAGCATGTTCTCTTCCGGACAAAACACTTCGTCCATCACGATCTCACCCGTGGGCGATGCACGCAGACCGAGTTTGCCTTCGATCTTGGGGGCGCTCAGACCCTGCCAGCCTTTTTCGAGAATAAAGCCGCGGATGACGCCGTCGTCGTCCTTGGCCCAGACCACAAACACATCGGCAAAGGGGGAGTTGCTGATCCAGTTCTTGGCGCCAGAGAGAGAGTAGCCACCATCAACGGTGCGGGCACGGGTGACCATGCCCCCGGGGTCAGAGCCGTGGTCGGGTTCAGTCAGGCCGAAACAGCCGATGTACTCACCGGTGGCCAGCTTGGGCAGATACTTCTGTTTTTGCTCTTCGCTACCGAAGACATTGATGGGGTGCATGACCAGTGAGGACTGCACGCTCATCATTGATCGGTAACCGGAATCCACCGCTTCGACTTCCCGCGCCGCGAGGCCGTAGCAGACGTAGTTCACGCCGGCGCAGTCATAGCCCTCAATGGTAGAGCCCAGAAGGCCCATCGCGCCCATTTCCCGGAAGATTTCGGGTTCAACAGTCTCGTTGCGGTAGGCGTCGCGGACTCGTGGCAGCAGTTTTTCCTGTGCATACTGGCGCGCTGTATCTCTTACCAGACGCTCCTCTTCCGTGAGCTGTTCTTCCAGCAAAAAGGGGTCTTTCCAATCAAATGCGACGTCATCGGTCCTGATAGCCATGGTGTTCCGGTCTCCTGTAAACGATCAAGCAGCCTCCGCAGCAGAGTCAGATCTGATGCCGGGGCGAGTCTCGTGCGTGCTGCCACGCGGGTGAGTAATGTCGAGTGCGGCTTGTACTTCCCTGCAAACCGAAGCGGGATTCTAGCATGATCCCGCGCAGACGTGACCGTTCGGACAAGATCCGCTGTACCGTGCAGGCAAGATCCGCTTGCACCGCTTTTAACGCACACTGATGTACATAAATACAGGTATCAGCAGCCGAGTTTGCTAGAATGGCGCGCCATGGATGTTTCCCACATATTAGATTCCCTCAACGACCAACAGCGTAACGCGGTAGCCAGTCCGACCCCGCATCTGCTGGTGCTCGCAGGCGCAGGATCAGGCAAGACCCGGGTGCTGGTGCACCGGATCGCCTGGCTGATCCAGGCTGAACAAATCTCCCCGTTCGGAATTCTGGCGGTCACCTTCACCAACAAGGCCGCACGCGAAATGCGTGGCCGCATCGACGAGCTCGTGGGGCAATCCTTCGGTGGCATGTGGGTGGGCACCTTCCACGGACTGGCCCACAGACTATTGCGCTCGCACTCGCAAGAGGCCGGGCTGCCCGACGATTTTCATATCCTCGACGCCGATGACCAGCTACGCCTGATCAAGCGCATCAATCGCAGCCTCAACATCGACGAGGAGCGTTGGCCCGCAAGGCAGTGCCAGTGGTATATCAACAGCCAGAAAGACGAGGGCCTGCGCGCAGCCAACATCGAACATTACGATGATGACTATACGAAGGTCATGCTGCAGGTCTACGCGGCCTATGAAGATGCCTGTAATCGCGGCGGCATGATTGATTTCGGCGAGATTCTGCTGCGCGCTCACGAGCTGTGGCTCAGGAATCCGCAAATCCTCGATCACTACCAGCGCCGCTTCCAGCACATCCTGGTGGACGAGTTTCAGGACACCAACGCGATCCAGTACGCCTGGCTGCGTGTGCTCGCCGGCAAGAACAGCCAGCTCATGGTGGTGGGCGATGATGACCAGTCCATCTATGGCTGGCGTGGCGCGCGCATCGAGAATATCCAGCAGTTCAGCAACGATTTCCCTGGCACCGAGATTATTCGTCTGGAGCAGAACTACCGCTCCACCTCGACGATTCTTAAAGCCGCCAACGAACTGATTGCCAATAACCAGGGCAGGCTTGGCAAGAATCTCTGGACCGAGGGTGCCGAAGGCGAGCCCATCAGTCTCTATGAGGCATTCAACGAACAGGATGAGGCGCGCTTTATCGTCGATCGCCTCACCGATTGGGCGAACGCCGGCAACCATCGCGCCGATGCTGCAATTCTCTACCGCAGTAATGCGCAGTCGCGGGAACTGGAAGACGCGTTGCTGCGCGTCGGTATGCCGTATCGCATCTACGGTGGCCATCGCTTCTATGAACGCCTGGAAATCAAGAACGCACTCGCCTATTTGCGCCTGCTGCTCAACCGCGACGACGACACTGCCATGGAGCGGGTAATCAACGTGCCGACGCGGGGCATCGGGGGGCGCACCATCGATCTGGTCCGCCGACTCGCCCGCGAGGAAAACAGCTCACTCTGGCAGGCCTGCATCAAAGCGGTGAATGAGAAGATTCTGACCGCACGCGCAGGCAACGCCGTACTCGCGTTTCTGCAGCTCATCGACGAATTCGATGAGGCCTGCAAAAAGCTCGACCTGCAGGACAAGACCGAATACATCGTGCAGCACAGCGGCCTGATTGGTCACCATGAGAAGGAAGGCGGCGAGAAAGCACGGGGACGACTCGAGAACCTCGAAGAACTGGTGAGTGCCGCCGGAAACTTCAGCTCTCCTGATCTCGACGACGATGTCGAGCCAGCCGACAAGGCCATGCTGGCGGCCTTCCTCGATCAGGCCTCTCTCGATGCCGGCGATACCCAGGCCGACGAGAATGACGACGCGGTACAACTGATGACCCTGCACTCTGCCAAAGGCCTCGAATTTGATCTGGTCTTTATGGCCGGCATGGAAGAAGGCCTGTTTCCCCACAAGATGTCCATGGACAATCTGGCGGGCCTCGAAGAGGAGCGCCGCCTCTGCTATGTCGGCATCACCCGCGCAAAGGCCAAGCTCTATGTCAGCCACGCGGAATCACGCCGTCTGCACGGTGAGGTGAACCTCTGCCGGCCCTCGCGCTTTATCCGCGAGATTCCCAAGACCCTGCTGCAGGAGATCCGCCTGAAGACCACGATCAATCGCGGCGGCATGATGGGAGCCAGTCCGAGGCGCAAGACGGTCGGCGGCAACGCCGAGGTCCCGGATACCGGTTTGTCGCTCGGCCAGCGTGTCACCCACGGCAAGTTCGGCGAGGGCGTGGTGCTTAACTACGAAGGCCAGGGCTCGAACGCCCGCGTGCAAGTTAATTTCGATGCAGTAGGAAGCAAGTGGCTGGTGCTATCCTACGCCAATCTTGAGGTGCTGGGCTGAGCCCACTGGAGAGGTCCATGTTGGATAGAATACGGTTTCGATTGCCTGTGTTGCTGGCTGTTCTGATACTCCTGAACGCGTGTAGCGAGTCGACCTCGTCTGAGGGCAATTTGGCGAGCACGCAGTCCAGTGGCCCGTCTCAGGAAACCTATGAATGGAAGATGATCACCTCCTGGCCTCGCAACTTGCCAGCACTCGGCACCAACCCGGATTACTTCGCTGACCTCGTCGCTGAGATGAGTGGCGGGCGCATGCAGATTCAGGTCTTTGGCGCCAACGAACTGGTGGGCGGACTCGAGGTGTTCGATGCCGTCTCGCAAGGCGTGGCGGAAATCGGCAACTCCACCCCTTACTACTGGCAAGGAAAGATACCTGGCGCCTCATTCTTCTCTACCGTGCCCTTCGGCATGACTGCGAAAGAGATGAATGGCTGGCTGGAGTTCGGCGGCGGCAACGAGCTGTGGCAGGAACTCTATGCACCGTTCAATCTGATCCCGGTGCGCGGGGGAAACTCCGGCACGCAAATGTTCGGCTGGTTCAATAAAGAAATCAATTCGGTCGCTGACCTGCGCGGACTCAAGATGCGCATTCCGGGTCTGGGCGGCGAGGTCCTCAGTCGTGCTGGCGCCACCACCGTTACCATGCAGGCCAGCGATGTCTTCACCGCACTGCAGACCGGCGCACTCGATGCCACCGAGTTCGTCAGCCCCTACAACGACCTCGCGGCGGGTTACCACACCGTCGCTGACTATTATTACTATCCCGGTTGGCATGAACCCGGCTCTGCTCTGGAGACCGTCTTCAACAAGGACCGCTTCATGGCGCTACCACAGGATCTGCAATCAATCCTTCTGGCAGCGGCCGAAGTCGCCAATCAGCGACTGCTGGATGAGTTTACTGCACGCAACCATCAGGCACTGCAAGTCCTGCTGGACGAACACAATGTGCAGTTGCGCAGATTACCCGACGACGTGTTACTCGAACTGAGCCGACTTTCAGCAGAAGTTGTGGCGGAGATGGGGCAGACCAACGACATGACGCGCCGTATTTATGAGTCCTACACCAGCTTCCAGGAAGGCGTACAGAGCTACCACGGCATTGCGGAAGAAGCGTTTATTGAGGCGCGCCAACTCGGCAACACCGAGCAGTAACTGCGGAATAATGTGATCGAGTGTCAACTTATCAATTTTTGCCTGGATCAAGATCGGGTAAGCAGCATCCACGCTGAAAGATTGAAATCACTGAAATAAGTATTGAGGGGAAACGAGCAGCTGGAAAGTTTGAGGTTCCAGGTACTTGTCTACTGCCGCATGAACATAAATTTACTTCCTCTTTGATTCAGCACAACTGAAGATACTACTCCCGTCTCATCTTTCATAAATTCATAGTGAATGAATGGCACTCCCATATGAAATTTATTCTCAGTAAATGGTCGAAGCCGATATTGGGAAGTGTCACCAGTAAATTGCAGGAATAACGATTCTTCCGTTGCTGTAACACTTAGGCCACCCCTGCCGGATTGCATTTCGTAATCACCGACAAATGCGTTCTGCAAAGTCTGTGGAAACTTTATTTCTTCAAGCATGGAACTGAGAACAACATCGTCATCATAGATGATGAATTCAATGCTCTTGGCAATTAGTTCGGCATCTCCACCTCCGTCTCGGTCATTCACGTTGGATAACACGACCAGGCTGTAATTCCTGTCTGGAAAGTAAGAAAGAGAAGCTGCAAACCCAAAGATTGAACCTGTGTGATATATCCGTTGCCTTTCGTTTTCACTGCTGACCATTAACCCTAAAGCATAAAAGCCATTTTGCACTGAGGTCATCTTATCAAGGGATGATTGGGAAATTACCTGCCCCGACATAAGAGCAGTAGTCCACACATGCAAATCTGCGGCAGTTGAGTACATGCCACCAGCAGAATACGGCCCCAAATTTTCAGCATCTGAGGACTCTTGTGGAACTAATTGGCCTTGATCTGGCACATGTCCGTCAACAGTTTGAATGTTGGTCGAAAGAAAACCGGTATTCTCAAGTCGGAGAGGTGAAAGCAAATTTTCAGTAATGAAGTCAGTATAGGAAACCTCACTCGCCGCTTCGATTACTTCTCCCAACAGGTGATAACCCGTATTGCTATATTTCACTTGCGATCCTGGCGCTGACTCAGGTGCTATCCGAGCGAATTCGGCTTCTGATAAAAACACCGACCCTCTCTCATCCGAAACAAATGCAGAGTTTGGAATATCAGGAATGCCTGATGAATGGGCAAGAAGGTTGAGTAATGAAATCCCATCCAGAGAGCCTGGAAGGCCACCCACATGAGTAGTGATTGAGTCTTGAAGATTGAGGACGCCTTGCTCCTCAAGAAGTAGAATTGCAGCTGCCGTAAACTGCTTGGTCAATGAAGCGATTTGGAATAGTGAATTTTCATTAATCGGAGTTTGTTGCGCAACATTGGCAAATCCGAATTGCTCTGAGTAGAGCAGTTGGTCTGCCTGACCCAGCAACACAGATCCCATGAATTGATCAGGAAAGAAGTACTCGATTTCTTCATTTATCCGACCCGAGATCTCTTGAGCGGGAACCGGACCGAACAATGCAAGGCCTCCGATCAGGGTCAGCAGACGGGCGATTAGTCTCCTCACTCAGCTCTCCCTATGTCCCCATTCGCCCTGTTTCACAGCGGCCATCTCAGTATCGGTACTGAGACATCTCGAAACCCTATTCGTTCCGAACTACACACAGCTTTAAGGTGTACGTTCCAGAATTGGTTTTCCCCGGACAGGCTCAGAAATGCTAAATCGTGCCAGAGTTTTCTAATACCGACGGCACAAGCAGTTGATTCTTTTACGCTTAGTTGGCTTGTAGTCGTGTTACGAACTACTGTGGTAATGGCCGTGGCTTGCCCTTGTCGTCGATAGCCACAAACACAAATGTGCCTTCTGCGACCTTCACGCCGTCGTGGGTCGCCAACTCGTGCCAGGTCCAGACTTCCACCGCGATATGGATTGAGGTGCGTCCTTTCTTCACCACCTGACAATAGCAGCTCACGGTTGAACCCATGGACACCGGACGCAGGAAGGTGACGTTCTCAATCGCTACGGTTACCGAGCGACCCTTGCAGACCTGCTTGCTGATAATGCCTGCCGCGAGGTCCATCTGCGAGACCAGCCAGCCGCCGAAAATATCGCCATTGGCATTGGTGTCTTTTGGCATGGCCAGGGTCTGCAATGCCAGTTCGCCCTGCGGTTGGTTATTTGCTTCGCTCACAGTGATCTCGCTTCTTTCAATTCAATTGTTGCGTGGGTTAGTTGAGTTACCAGTGTTTAGCCGGACAGAACATCGGGCAACCAGGTCGCCAGCGCTGGCTGCAAGGCCAGCACCAACATGAGAAGTAATTGCATCAGGATAAACGGTATCACACCGCGATAGATATCCGCAGTAGCAATGCTGGCAGGCGCGACGCTGCGCAAATAGAACAGCGAGAATCCAAATGGCGGCGTGAGAAACGAGGTCTGCAGATTGACCGCGATCATTACGCCAAGCCACACCGGGTCGACTCCCATCGCCAGCAGGATCGGGCCAACCAGTGGCACGACCATGAAGGTTATCTCAACAAAATCCAGTATGAAGCCCAACAGGAAGATGAGCAGCATGACCACCAGTGTTGCCCCGACCACTCCACCCGGTAGGCTGGTCAACACGTCCTCGATCAACACATCGCCACCGTAGCCACGAAACACTGCCGAGAACACCGTCGCGCCGACCAGAATCAGATAGACCATCGCTGTAATACGCGTGGTTTCTATCGAGACTTCGTGCAGAACCTTGACGCTCAACATGCGGCGCAACAGGGCCAGTGCTATCGCGCCGAGTGCGCCCACGCTCGCAGCCTCTGTCGGCGTGGCAAGCCCGGCGAGGATGGAGCCCAGAACAGCGACTATCAGAATAACTGGCGGAAACAGTCCTTTGACCAGCGAGATCCAGATGCTGTGTTGTTCTTCTGTACTATCCGCTGCCACTTCACCGCTGCGGATTCCTGTATCCGACTTGTCCAAAAGTGCCATGACGAACACATAGAAACCATAGGCGAAGACAAGCACCAGACCGGGAAGCAAAGCGCCGGCAAAGAGATCGCCGATCGAGACGAAATCCGGCGCGAAATTGCCCTGTGCGAGTTGTGCCTGCTGATAGGAATTGGAAATGACTTCGCCCAACAGTACGAGGCAGATCGAGGGCGGGATAATCTGGCCCAGTGTCCCTGTCGCACACAGAGTCCCGCAGGCCAGAGAAGGGTGGTAGCCATTCCTGAGCATGCTCGGCAGCGAGAGAATACCCATGGTGACCACCGTCGCGCCGACGATGCCGGTGCTAGCCGCCAGCAGCATACCGACCACAACGACCGACACGCCCAGCCCGCCTGGAATGCCACGAAAGACAATAGCCATATTGCGCAGCAAGTCTTCGGCGATGCGCGATTTCTCCAGCATCGCGCCCATGAAGACAAACAGCGGTACCGCAAACAGGTTCTGGTTGGTGAAGATGCCATACAGGCGATTGGGAATCAGCGCGAGATAGGCACCATCGAAAACTCCCAGCAGATTACCAAGCCCAGCAAAACCCAGCGAAACGCCGAGCAGTGTCAAAGCAACCGGGTAGCCCAGCATCAGGAAGGCGCAGATAGCGACAAAGAAAACGAGCGACAGGAGTTCCACCGGCTTTACTCGTCCTCGCCTTCTTGCCCACTGTCAGCAGCGCCCACGCCGCGCCATTGCTGCCAGCTCTTGAGCAACTCGGCGATACCCTGCACCAGCAACAGCAGAGCGAGTACCAGAATCGCCGATTTCAGGAGATAGACGAAAGGCAGGCCGCTGGACTCAGGAGACGCTTCACGCAGACGCCAGGAAAGACTGACGTAGTCCCAGCTCAGCCACAATATGGCGAGCATGGAGGGAATCAGGAACAGCACACTCCCTGACAGGTCGATCAGGGCGCGGCGAGACGCGGGCTGTTTACTGTAGAGGATATCGACTCTGACGTGGCCCTGTTCTTTCAGCGTATAGCCCGCTCCCAGCGCGAACACGAGCGCATTCATGTACATGATCGACTCCTGCATCGCGATTGACCCGAACTGAAACAGATAACGCAGCACCACGATGCTCACCATCATCAACACCATGGCCAGGGCGACCCAGGCCACGCTGCGACCCAGGATCTCGCTAAAGCGATCGATTAGTTTTACCAGTGCCTGCATGATCTGTATTGGAAAGAGTCCAGTTACCGCTTAAGCGGGCAATTAAACCACAGACTCGGGAATAGCAGGAATGCACGCCACTTGCACGCCACTTCGGTGTCAGCCCATGAAGTTGGTGCGCAGCAACTGATAACTGAGTACCAGCACCGCCACTGTCAGCACCAGCATCAGCACGGCCATGACACACATCAGGGCCCGCCTGATCGTCAGATTCCAGCGCTGCAGGAAGCCATGGCGGCGCTGCGGGCGCTCCGGCAGTACGTGAAAGAGTCGTGCGAAGGCGAATAACAGGAGCGACCAGCAGAAACCAGCGATGGCCGGCAACATCACCGTGTTGCGGTCGCCTTCGAACTGGAACAGGCCATAGATAAAGAGCAACAGAAACAAGCCGCTCAGAGTCACAACGAGAGCCTGCACGCGCAGCAGAACACTGGCAATTCGCTGCAGGCGCTCTATCATAGGCGACTTTTCCGGCAATTCCTCTGTCACTTCGTGTCCTCTTTACTTCGCGCAGAACAGTACATTACACAACTATCGGCATGCCCCGCCCCGAATTCACATGAGCACAGAATCCGAATCCACCCAAACGACCGAAATCGCCTTTCTTGCTGGCATTGGCGCAGATGAGCAGCCGGTGTTCGAGAGCCTGGCCGTCGAGATCGTCGACGCCCAGGCAGACATTGTGCGTTTGCTCAAGTCTCCGCTATTCGTTCGCAATCTCGCCAGCGGTGACACCATCAAGTTGCTGAACCCTGCAATCGGTGAATATGAGATCGAACGGCGCAGCGGTAATCTGAGCGTTCGTGTCTTTCGTAGACAGGGTATCAAAGCGGTTGCCGATTTCCTCAATCCTGCCATGGAGAAACTGGGCGGAAGCACCGATCTGCAAACGGACAGCGCGTTAACCTACAGCATTCATTTCTCAATCGGATTCACACAAATCGAAGACCTGCTTAACAGTTGTTGTGAAAGATTCATCGACACAGTCTGGTACTATGGCAATGTCTATGATCCCAAGGATGGCTGTACGCCATTGCTCTGGTGGCAGGAATTTTCGGACCTGGAATAGGCAGGGCAGATTGCCCAACTCGCCTCTTGGTCAGCACCTCAGGAACAGCATTTCATGTTAATAGTTGTATCGCCCGCCAAATCACTCGACTACGAATCGCCAGTGCGTACGCGCAAATTTACCGAACCGCAGTTCCTCAGCGAGGCGGCAGAACTTGTGACGCAATTGCAAAAGCTTTCACCGGAAGATCTGTGCGAGCTGATGAATATCTCGAGTAATCTCGGCGAGCTTAATCACAGTCGCTATGCGAACTGGCAGACGCCTTTCACCAAACCAGAGGCGCGGCAGGCGTTGTTCGCCTTCAAGGGCGATGTCTATCTCGGTCTCAAGGCTGAACAGTTTTCCGTGTCTGACGTCAGCTTTGCGCAGAAGCACCTGCGCATCCTGTCCGGTCTCTATGGCGTGCTGCGGCCGCTTGATCTCATGCTGCCCTACCGGCTCGAAATGGGAACCAGACTCAGCAACAAGCGCGGCAAAAACCTCTATGAATTCTGGGGCTCGCGCCTGACCGAGGCACTCAATGAGGAGTTCGCCAAGCAGCGCAGCAAGGTGCTGGTAAACCTCGCCTCTAACGAATACTTCAACTCCGTGCAGGCGAAGGCACTGGACGCTGAAATCGTCAGCCCGGTGTTCAAGGACTTCTCGAGCGGAAAATACCGCGTACTCAGTTTCTTCGCCAAGAAGGCGCGCGGCGAGATGGCGGCATTCATCATTCGTAACCGCATCGACACGGCAGCCGCACTCAAAGACTTTGATGTCGACGGCTATCGCTACAGCGAGGCTGACTCGACTCCTGCCAAACCTGTCTTCTTGCGCAAGCAGGCCGCTACGGGAGGCTGATCATCGCCCATCCAGACGATGGTCTGCCGTTCAGTCAGGCCAGCGAAAACAACAAGCTGCCCATACTGGAAGTTCTGCAACGCCATTTACCGAGCACAGGAACGCTGCTGGAAATTGCTGGCGGGACGGGCCAACACGCTGTGTATTTCGCCGCGGCCTTTCCCGAATTGCACTGGCAGAGCTCGGACATCCCCGCGGCCTTACCGATCCTGCGTCAGAGAATTGCGCAAGCGGGGCTCACACCGCCTATCTCTCTGGATGTCGATGCTGACTGGCCAGAGCAGCAGTTTGATGCTGTGTTTAGCGCGAACAGCCTGCATATCATGGCGGCAGATTCCGTGCGCAATTTCTTCCCTGGTGCGGCTTCCGTGCTGGCCAGTGGTGGCAAGCTCATGGTCTATGGCCCGTGCAAATACGGCGGCGACTTCACAACCGAAAGTAATGCGCGCTTTGATGTGTGGCTGAAGGAACGTAATCCCGTGAGTGGTATTCGCGACTTTGAATGGCTGCATGAACTGGCCTCAGAACAAGGCCTGCGCTTTATCGAAGACAATCCCATGCCAGCCAACAATCAGTTGCTGGTCTGGCAGAAGGATTAATCAGGATTCCGGCGGCGATCAGAAGCGGAAGGTATAGCGAAACTTCACGCTCAGATCAGAATAGGCAGAGTGGAATTCGTTGTCCTTGTCCTTATCCTGCATGTTGTAGTTCAACACGATGAAGCCTTCCTGACCCGCCTTGGGTATCCATTGCAGGCGCGTGTTTATGCCAATCTCTTCGGAGAGATTGTCGTACTGAATCAGGTTAATCCAGTACAGTGTTGACGAGAAGGCAACCTGCGTATTGAAGCTCGTCAGGCGCGTAATAAAATCACCCTGCGGCAGATCGATATCGTTCCAGTCATGATTCAGGCTCATGCGGAAATAACGCGACTGATTCCACGCGACTTCTGTTCCCATGTTCACCCGATCGCCGTTATAGAAGTCGCCTGTGCGCACATAGAACCCGCCGGAGAATTCGCGTTGGGAGGCGGTGTTGATCCCAAACTCTATTTCATCGAATTCGTAGGCGCCGGGCTGGATCGTTATCTGTTTGCCTTGTTCGGAATACACAGTGAAGGGATTTCTCACAACTTCCTTGTTGGTGAAGTAGGTAATATCCATGCCATCCCGGGAATTGGTTTCGAGTTCGAGCAGGCGAAAGGCAAACACTTCGCTCTGCAGACCGCCATCGAGTAGCTCAATGCGTTGCATGTCGATGCCGGCGAACGCTGTCTGGAATGGACCCGACTCGAAATAATGCGTGTAGCCAAGATCTGCTGTCATGTCGCGAATATTGGAACGATTGACATAACCCATCGCCGGATTGAAGTTTTGTTCAACTACCTTATAGCCGACTCGCGTGCGCCAGCCCTGACTCGACGGTAATTGCAGTCCGAAACCGTAGGAGGCGTCTTCGTCGATCAGCCCTGGCGTATCGGAACGCTGGTACCAGACGTCGCTGCGCAGGATTCGGTTGTCGAGGAAATTGTTATCCACGTATTGGAAGTCAGCGCCCATGACGCTGTTATCCTGGTTCGAGGTGGGATCACCATCGGTATAGATAAAGCCAATGCGCGAATCACTCAGCACGTTGTAGGACATGCGCGTCACGAAGAGATCCGATGGTGCGACGCTGCCATACCCGTCCTGGCGGATCGCCAGAGTACCGATATTCCAGCGGCCAAGACGACCACTGATACGGCCTCCGTAATCAATGTCCACCGGGGCGCCTGTATTACTGAGACCCAGCTTGCGTGAAAAGTAGGGACGGGAGTTTTGGCCCGCTGCGCCTGATGCCGCGCTATTGCCACCGGTCTGCCCGCTGATGTTACCGAACTGGAACAGGTCAGAGTCGTTGAGGAAAAAGTCGCGTTTCTCAGGGAAGAACAAGTTGAATCGTGTCAGATTGACCTGGCGGTTATCGACTTCTGTCGCCGAGAAGTCGGTGTTGATGGTCAGCGCACCATTGAGCGAGGGCGTGATGCGGTAGAAGGCATCGAGTGAGGGCTCCAGCATTTCTTCGGTGCCCGCAGGACTGAACTGCCGCTGACTCACTGCCGCGAATGAAGGTACGATGTCGAGACCCAAGCCCTGATCCATGCCTTCCATGCCAGTCATCTGTCCAGAAATGCTGGGATTGTAGCTACGATCCAGCGAGACCCACGCCATCTCTTCTCCACGACGGCGAATACCACGGCCGAAGTTGAAGCCCCAGGTATCGATCTCGGGATTGAATGGCAAGGATTTGAATGGAATCTCCATTTCCGCCACCCAGCTGTTTTCGTTCACGCTGGTCGCCGTATCCCAGATCGTGTTCCAGTCCAATGTGAATGAGGTTGTCGTAGTGTACAACGCATCGTGACGAACCGCATTCAGGTTCGTTTCGAAGCGATAGCCGGCACGTCGCTCGTTAAAGGGGTCAAGTATCACAACCAATCGATCGTCGGCGCCGAGACCCTGACCGTGACGAATCGTTGGTGCCGCAATCTGTTCCGGTTCGCTGTCGTACATACGCGCTGCGATGTAGAGTGCGTCTTCGGTGAAGACCACATAGAGTTCAGTAGGTTCGGAGGGTTCACTGCCATCACCGGGGCGAATCTGGTGGAAGTCGGTGACGACCTGCGCCTGCTGCCATACGGCCTCGTCCATCACGCCATCGATCACGGGCGCGGTACCGACCCGAACCGCCTGGAAGCTGCGCATGGCATTGGTTTCGACAATACGCTCTTCACCTGAGGTGTCCTGTGCAGTTGCCGCGTTGGCAGCAACAGCCGTTAGGACACTAAGAAAAATTTTACCGGCTCGATGGGCACCAGGACACTGTGTATTCGCAATGGACACTACGCTAACTCCGTTGACGAGGGGCTGTCCGGAATTGCCATGGGGCAGGAAAAGGGGTGGCCAGCCAAAGCGGCGCATTTTAGCAGGCAGTAAGGGGGCAGGACAGGCGAGTCAGCGTGGCAGATGCCAGCTTAATCGAGGAATTCCCAGGTGTCCGCACCATCGAAGTGGCGAATGGGGATGTCGGCGACCTGTTCGGCAGGCAACATGCGGATATTCACTGCGATTCGGCTATCGGCCGATTTATCCACACTCTCATAGTGCGTAAGACATCCGCACTGCGTGCAATGATAGAACTCTATGCAACGGTCTCCCCAGGAATAGTAGGCCAGACTGCCGGCATCGGCTTTCACTGTCATGGTCTTGTGCGTGCCATAGGCCCATTGCGCGCCGTAGCGACGACAGATCGAACAATTGCACTCAGTGACCTGTACTGGCTTTTCCGCCAGGACGATACTCACTTTGCCGCAATGACAGTTGGCCAGTAGCGTCATGCTGTGCTGTCCTGCTCTGGGTTGGGATCGGTCTTGGGGCTGGACTCAGGGCTGAGGCCAGAAGCAACGCGACTGGACGCTGCCCGTTGTCCGTCAGACTGGCGGACACTTTGACGATAGGGTAGCAGGGTTTCCGCCTGTTCACGATAGCGCTCGATGTAGCTGTCTTCGTCCCGCAGAAAGTTCGCAATCGCCTCCCGGAAGCCGGCATTGGCGATCCAGTGGTTAGAGTAGGTTGTCACCGGCTCAAAGCCGCGTTGGATCTTGTGCTCGCCCTGGGCGCCGGAGTCAAAGCGACGAATCTTGTTGGCAATCGCGTAGTCCTGTCCCTGGTAGTAGCATGTTTCGAAGTGCAGGAACTGGTAGTCCTTGGCCGATCCCCAATAGCGCCCGAACAAGGTATCGCTGGAACGAAAGAACAAAGCGCCTGCGATCAGCTCGCCCTGCTGTCTGGCACACAAGAGAAACAACTTGTCCGGCATGGTTCTGGAGAGCTCCCGGAAAAACGCTTCGTTGAGATATCCCCGCATGCCGCGGATCAGATAGGTACTCTGATAGAACGCGTGGAAGTCCTGCCAAAGCGTCGCATCGATATCGCTACCTTCGACGATCTCGAACTGGACGCCCGCTGCGGCTACGCGCTGGCGTTCCTTGCGAATGTTCTTGCGTTTGCGGGAACTGAGCGTGGAGAGAAATTCATCAAAGCTGGCATAGTCCCTGTTGAACCACTGAAACTGGCAGGCCTGCCGGGATAGCAAACCCGCCGCGGTGAACTGTGCGTGCTGCTCCGCATTCGGAAACAGAACATGCCAACTCGACGCGCCTAGGTAGTCAGCTTTCTCTGCTATCGCGTTCTTGATCAAAGTCATGATCGCCGCCACATCGTCGCTCTCACGCACAAACAGGCGCTTGCCATAACTGGGTGTGAACGGTGCGCTGCTGACAAACTTCGGGTAGTAGCTCAGGCCGTGACTCTCATAGGCATTGGCCCACGACCAGTCGAATACATACTCGCCCCAGGAATTGCTTTTCAAATAGAGCGGCATGATGGCGGCGATTTCATCCAGCCCGGGCTCAACGGCCCTGATCACCAGGTGGCAGGGCTGCCAGCCGGTTTCGCGCGTGGTGCAGCCACTGCTTTCCAGCGCGTGCAAAAACTCGTAGCAGGTAAACGGATTATCTGTACCGGCCAGCGCGTTCCAGCTTTCCTGGCCGATCTCGGTAATACTGTCTACGAAGGCGACTGAGTAGCTTGGCATAAGATACTTGATACGAGTCAGGAGGCTGCTGCTTTTTACTGGCTAATCTGATTTCAGTTTGCGGATTTGCTGCATGCCATGCAAGTCAGGCGCGCAGTACTCGAATCCAAACTTTTCATAGAGCCAGGGCGTATCTGCTATCAATGAGGTATACGCGCCAGGTGGAACATTTTGATCAAGATAGTTGCTGATTGCCGTCATGATCAGGCGACCCAGCCCTTTGCCCTGACAGGCGGGTTCTACTGCAATATCGACGACTTCGAAATTGCAGCCACCATCGCCAACGACCCGACCCATGCCGACTACGCGCTGTTCGCTATCACGCACTGTTACAGCAAACAGGCTGTTGGGCAAACCCGCCTCGGCGCTCGCCCGGCTTCGTTCGCTGAGGCCTGCGACTTTCCGTAGTCGGAGGAAGTCATCCACCGGGGGTATTTCAGGCTGTAGAGTAAATCCGTCCATTCGGCCTCACCTTGTCAGGCTCGCGATACAGACTGAGCAGCTTACTCAACCGTCACGGATTTCGCCAGATTGCGAGGATGGTCCACGTCTGTCCCTTTGACTATCGCCACGTGGTAGGACAGAAGCTGTAGCGGCACGGTGAAAATGATCGGATCGATCACATCGGGTGTGTGCGGGACGTGAATGACCTTGCAGTTCTTGTCGCCTTCATAGCGGACACTCTCGTCGGCGAAAACATAGAGTTTGCCGCCGCGCGCGCTGACCTCCGACAGATTGGAACGCAGTTTTTCCAGCAGATCATCATAGGGCGCAACAGCAATAACCGGCATGTCGCTGTCAACCAGCGCGAGAGGGCCGTGTTTCAGTTCGCCAGAGGGGTAGGCTTCGGCGTGAATATAGGAGATTTCCTTCAGCTTCAGCGCACCCTCTTTGGCTATCGGGTACTGAATGCCGCGACCGAGGAAGAGGCTGTGATGCTTATTGGAAAAAGAGCGAGCGAGCTTCTTGATCTGCTTGCTGAGTTTCAGCGTTTTCTCGATCAGCGCAGGCACCTTCATCAGGTCGCTAACAACTTCTTTCTCGGCTTTCTGTGTCAGGCCATTGCGGCGGCCAAGTACGATCGAGAGAATCAGGAGACATGTGAGTTGAGTAGTGAATGCCTTGGTCGAGGCGACGCCGATCTCCTGCCCAGCCATGGTCAGCAGAGTGAAATCCGACTCCCGGACCAGTGAACTCGTCGCCACGTTACAGATAGCCATGTAGCCGATGTACTTGAGCTCCTTGGCGTAGCGTAGCGCTGCCAACGTGTCGGCCGTCTCTCCTGACTGGGAGATAGTGACGAAGAGTGTACCCGGCTGCGCGATAATATTGCGGTAGCGGTAGTCGCTGGCAATGTCCACGGTGCAGGGAATGCGCGCGATGGACTCCAGCCAGTAGCGGGCAACCAGTCCGGCATGAAAGCTGGTACCACAGGCCACTATCTGAACGTGTTTGACCTTGTCGAAGATCTTCGGCGCTTTGACACCAAAGGCGTTCTCTAGCACTTTACCCTGGGCAATACGGCCGCTCAGGGTGTCACGGATGACCTGTGGCTGCTCATGGATCTCCTTGAGCATATAGTGTTGATGCTCGCCCTTGTCGGCGGCCTCCATATGACCCTGGACGGTGGTCGTCTCGCGCGTCACTTTCTTGTTGCCAGACCAGATCTCGACCTCATCGAGCCCTACCTTGGCAACATCGCCTTCTTCCAGATACATAAAGCGATCTGTCACCTGACCGAGCGCAAGTGGGTCCGAGGCGACGAAATTCTCGCCAATGCCTACGCCGATCACGAGCGGGCTGCCGGAACGCGCCACCACGAAGTAATTGTCTTCGGAGTTGTCGACCACACACAAACCGCAGGCCCCGCGCAATTGTTTGAAGCAGCGACGCACCGCGGTGATCAGTGGTACCTTGCCGCCTTTGCGTTCCTGATGGATCAGGTGGGCAATGACCTCGCTATCGGTCTGGGTGACGAATTTATAACCATCGGCTACCAGCTTGGCATGCAGCTCTTCGTGATTTTCGATAATGCCATTGTGCACGATCGCGATCTGGTCGTGGGAGCAATGCGGGTGCGCATTGATGTTGGAAGGTTTGCCATGTGTCGCCCAGCGTGTGTGAGCGATACCCATTTTGCCTGATATCCCGGTTTTCTTCGCAGAGTCGACCAGTGATTGCACCTTGCCAACCGTCTTCAGGGTTTTGATCTTGTGGCTGTTCTCATTGATGAGCGCCATACCGGCCGAATCATAACCCCGATATTCCAGACGCTTCAGTCCTTCGAGCAGGATCCGGGTAACCTCACGCTCTGAAATAGCACCTACAATTCCACACATACTGATTCGATCCTGAATTTGTTTGCCGAGTCTTGCGACTACCGTTTTTTGACTGGTCTTTTCCAGCCGGCAATATTGCGCTGTTTGCTGCGTGCGACACCGAGCTGCGCTGGGGGAACATCCGTATTGATTGTTGAACCTGCGGCAACAAAAGCGCCATCACCAAGATTCACAGGTGCAACCAGTACGCTGTTGGAGCCGACAAAAACGTCATTGCCGAGAGTCGTCTTGTGTTTATTCGCACCATCGTAGTTGCAAAAAATGGTACCCGCTCCGATATTACATCCGCTGCCAATTTCAGCATCACCAATATAGGCAAGGTGGTTGGCCTTGGAGCCTTCGCCAATAATGGCCTGCTTCGTTTCCACGAAATTGCCAATCTTCGCGCGATCACGAATCACACTGCCTGGCCTAATACGTGCCATGGGGCCGATGCTGACGTCAGTGCCGATTTCTGCACCGTCGATCTGTGAGCCCGCCAGTATCTGGCTGCGGTTGCCGATCGTCGCGTTACTGATAACACAATTCGCACCGACCACAACGCCGTCGCCCAAGACCACGTCGCCTTCGAAGATGACGTTGCAGTCTATCTCGACGTCCTTGCCACAACGCAAGCTACCACGCACATCCACTCTGGCCGGATCCCTAAGTGTGACACCTGCTGCTAAAAGCGTATCGCTCTGCATAGACTGATAGTAGCGCTCCAGAGTCGCTAGCTGAATCTTGTCATTGACTCCCAACACTTCCATTTCAGAGTCGGCCTGAATCGCTCTTACTTCACAGCCATCGGCCACGGCCATCGCTACGATATCAGTCAGATAGAATTCCTGCTGCTTGTTGTGATTCTGCAGGCGATCCAGCCAGCCGGCCAGGCGCCGCGCGGGAATCGCCATGATACCTGTGTTGACCTCAGCAATGCGGCGTTGTTCCGCGCTCGCATCTTTATGTTCGACAATGGCCGCTACTGCGTCCTTGTCGTCGCGCACGATACGCCCAAATCCGTCGGGCTTGGCCGCCACCACCGTAAGCAGGCCCAACGCTTCGGCACCTGATTCACCCAGTAATTTGTCGAGGGTGGTCGCAGAAATCATCGGTACATCGCCGAAGAGTACCAGCACTGACTGGTCAGCATCATTACAGTTGATTGCGGGCAGGGCTTGCTGAACGGCATGGCCTGTACCGAGCTGCTGCTCCTGAATCACCCAATTGATGTCGGATTGTTTATCGAAGTGCGCTCGAATGGCATCAGCGCCATAGCCAATGACTACATGCATGGCCTGCGCCTGACATTGCCGAGCGGTGTCCAGTACATGGGCCAGCATGGCCTTGCCGCCGACACTGTGCAGTACCTTCGGCTGGTCAGAATTCATGCGGGTGCCTTTACCCGCCGCGAGTATGACTACTTCCACGATTTGCCTGATGTGACTTGTTCAGAGAGGGCTAAAAGAGTACCAAAAAAAAAGGTAGCTAGTGCTACCTTTTGATTCACTCAAGGAGTTATGAGTGGTTTAAAGCTTTTTGATCTGACGCAGTGCGCGCAGTTGGGCTGCTGCCTCGGCCAGTCGAGCGGCGGCGGCAGAGTAATCGAAATTGGCATCTTGTTGTGCCATGGCGCGCATCGCGTCTTCCTTGGCTTCAATTGCGGCAGCTTCGTCAACGTCGTCAGCGCGAATCGCGGTGTCTGCAAGCAGAGTTGCTATGCCACGCTGTACTTCGAGGTAACCACCGGATACGTAATAGACTTCCTCTTCACCGCCATCCTTAATGAGGCGAACGGGGCCTGGGATCAAGCCTGTCAATAAAGGGGCGTGACCGGGGGCGATACCTAAATCACCCAGGCTGCCTGCTGCGACGATCATTTCAACGCGGCCGGAAAAGATGCTCTCTTCCGCGCTTACGATGTCACAATGCATTGTCATGGCCATTCTGGTTTACTCCTGTCAGGCAAGGCGTATTGACGCTTGCTGACTTACTCTCAAGAACCGGATTGCTTCCTGATCCGGCTCTCGATTAAAACTGGTTGATGCAAGTCCTGCTTGCCGTGTTAGCTACTCCATTGCCATCGGCATGAGCTATCGTTTTGACAAGCCGGTACTCGTTAAGTTTCACAGACTGAGCGACTCAGTCAGCTCGACTTATTTCTTTTTCAGTTTCTCTGCTTTTTCGACCGCTTCTTCGATGGTACCTACCATGGAGAAGGCCTGTTCAGGCAGGTGGTCGTAGTCGCCAGCCAGGATGCCCTTGAAGCCTGCGATCGTGTCTTTCAGGCTGACATATTTACCCGGTGCGTTAGTGAAAACTTCCGCAACGGTGAACGGCTGGGACAGGAACTGGGAGATCTTACGAGCACGAGCAACGGTTTGCTTGTCTTCTTCAGACAGCTCGTCCATACCCAGAATCGCGATGATGTCTTTCAATTCTTTATAGCGCTGCAGTACGGTCTGTACGCCACGCGCTGTTTCGTAGTGCTCGTTACCAATAACCAGTGGGTCGAGCTGGCGTGATGTGGAATCCAGTGGATCCACCGCAGGGTAAATACCCAGTGCAGCAATATCACGAGACAGTACGACGGTCGCATCAAGGTGAGCAAACGTGGTGGCAGGTGAGGGGTCAGTCAAGTCATCCGCTGGCACGTATACGGCCTGGATAGAGGTAATGGAACCCGTCTTGGTAGAAGTAATACGCTCCTGCAGAGCACCCATTTCCTCAGCCAGAGTAGGCTGGTAACCCACCGCAGAAGGCATACGACCCAGCAGTGCCGATACCTCGGTACCTGCCAGTGTGTAACGATAGATGTTATCGACGAACAACAGTACGTCACGACCTTCGTCACGGAATTTCTCGGCCATCGTCAGACCTGTCAGCGCAACACGCAGACGGTTACCGGGTGGCTCGTTCATCTGGCCGTATACCATCGATACCTTGGACTCGCCTTCGAGATCGACAACGCCAGATTCCTGCATCTCGTGATAGAAGTCGTTACCTTCACGAGTACGCTCACCAACACCGGCGAATACAGACAGACCGGAGTGTGCCTTCGCGATGTTGTTAATCAGTTCCATCATGTTAACGGTCTTACCAACACCGGCACCACCGAACAGACCAACCTTACCACCCTTGGCAAACGGGCAGACCAGGTCGATTACCTTGATGCCTGTCTCGAGCAGCTCGTTGGTTGCAGACAGCTCATCATATTTTGGCGCTTCACGGTGAATCGGCATTTTTTCCTTTTCACCAATCGGGCCACGCTCGTCGATTGGACGACCGAGTACGTCAACAATACGACCCAATGTTTCGTGACCTACAGGTACAGAAACCGGAGCGCCTGTGTCCTGAACGTTCAAACCACGCTTCAGACCCTCTGTTGAGCCCAGTGCAATGGTGCGCACAACACCGTCACCCAGTTGCTGTTGCACTTCCAGTGTGATCTCTGTGTTATCAACTGTCAGGGCATCATAAACCTGAGGGACTGTGTCACGTGGGAATTCCACGTCGATAACAGCACCAATGATTTGTACGATTTGACCGCTACTCATGTCCGGTTCCTCTTAAATTTTCACTGGCCTTCTCAGGCCGCCTAAAAATAATCTAAATGTCGTGTATTCGTTTGCTATCAGACGGCGGCAGCGCCACTCACAATTTCTGACAGCTCCTGGGTAATCGCAGCCTGACGAGCTTTGTTGTAGACCAGTTGTAACTCTTCAATGAGATCGCCCGCATTATCGGTCGCGTTCTTCATTGCCAGCATGCGCGCGGCTTGCTCACAGGCATTGTTCTCAACGATTGCCTGATAAACCTGAGACTCGATATAGCGGAGCAACAGGCCGTCGAGCAGTTCTTCCGCGGACGGCTCGTAGATGTAATCCCAGGGAAACTTGCGATCCATCTCTTCTTCCTCTGAGGGAGGCAAAGGCAGTAACTGCTCGATGGTGGGATCCTGGGTCATGGTGTTCACGAAGGTATTGCTGACCAGATTCAGCTGATCAATCTCTCCGTTTTCAAACTTGTCCAGCATGACCTTGACCGATCCGATCACGTCCGCCAGTTCCGGCTGATCGCCAAGGTCGCGCTCTGCGGCGACGATATTGCCACCATAGGTGTTGAAGAACGCTCCGGCTTTGGCACCCACAGTACAGAGATCGATCTCTACGCCCTGTTTGTCGTTGTCGCGCATTGCGGCAACGAGCGCCTTGAACAGGTTGATGTTCAGACCGCCACACAAACCGCGATCTGTGGACACCACGATATAGCCAACGCGCTTGATCTCACGCGAATCAAAATAGTGGTGTCGATATTCAGAGGTTGCGTTGGCGATATGGCCGATTACCGCACGGATACGACGCGCATACGGTTTGCCGAGCTGCATGCGGTCCTGCGCCTTGCGCATTTTCGATGCCGCTACCATTTCCATCGCACTGGTGATCTTCTGAGTATTCTTGATACTCGAGATCTTGGTTCGTATTTCCTTACCGCCTGCCATGTTTAGCTCTTGCTTACCTATTTAGTAAATTAATTGCTTTACTATCTCTCAGAGTCCAGTCAGATCAGTCTTACCAGGTCTGGGTTGACTTGAATTGCTCGATCGCTGCTTTGTATTTGCCTTCGATCTCGTCGTTCCAGTCGCCTTTCTCGTTAACCTGCGCCAGCAGATCAGCGTGTTCGCTGTTCATGTAGGAGAGCAAGGCGTTTTCGAAGTCCAGCACCTTGTTCAGCTCAACATCTTTCAAAAAGCCTTCGTTCGCCGCGTACAGGGTGACACCCATTTCCGCGATAGACAGCGGAGAGTACTGCTTCTGCTTCATCAGCTCGGTGACGCGCTGACCGTGTTCCAACTGGGAACGGGTAGCATCGTCGAGGTCTGATGCGAACTGGGCGAAAGCTGCCAGCTCACGGTACTGGGCCAGGGCGATACGGATACCACCACCCAGCTTCTTGATGATCTTGGTTTGTGCTGCACCGCCCACACGGGATACGGAGATACCGGGGTTCATCGCAGGACGGATACCGGAGTTGAACAGGTCAGTCTCGAGGAAGATCTGTCCATCAGTAATCGAGATCACGTTGGTCGGTACGAAAGCCGAAACGTCACCTGCCTGGGTCTCAATGATTGGCAGGGCGGTCAGTGAACCGGTCTTGCCTTTCACTTTACCTTCGGTGAACTTCTCAACGTAGTCAGCGTTTACTCGCGCCGCGCGCTCCAGAAGACGGGAGTGCAAGTAGAAAACGTCACCAGGATAGGCTTCACGGCCTGGCGGACGACGCAGCAGCAGGGAGATCTGACGGTAGGCCCAGGCCTGCTTGGTCAGGTCATCGTAAATAATCAGGGCGTCTTCGCCGCGGTCACGGTAGTACTCACCCATGGAGCAACCGGAGTAAGGCGCGATGAACTGCATGGAAGCCGGATCGGAAGCAGAGGCTGCAACAACGATGGTGTAATCCATCGCGCCGTGCTCTTCCAGCTTGTGTACCACGTTGGCGATAGAAGAGGCCTTCTGGCCAACCGCAACGTAAATACACTTAACGCCTTTACCTTTCTGGTTGATGATCGTATCGATGGCGATCGCTGTCTTACCGACCTGGCGGTCACCAATGATCAGCTCGCGCTGTCCACGACCGATTGGCGTCATGGCATCGATTGATTTCAGACCAGTCTGAACGGGTTGATCAACAGACTTACGGGCGATAACACCGGGAGCAACCTTCTCAATCGCATCGGTCATTTTCGCTTCAACCGGGCCTTTACCATCGATTGGCTTACCGAGTGCGTCGACTACGCGGCCTTCGAGTTCAGGACCAACCGGTACTTCAAGAATACGTCCGGTACAACGACAGGTCTGACCTTCTTTCAGTCCAAGATAGTCACCCAGAACCACCGCACCGACAGAGTCGCGCTCGAGGTTCAGTGCCATCCCGTAGACGCCACCGTCGAACTCAATCATCTCACCGTACATCACGTCGGCCAGACCATTGATACGAATAATACCGTCGGAGACACTAACGATAGTTCCTTCGTTCTTGGACTGGGCGGAGACATCCAGCGAATCTATTCGCTGTTTGATAATTTCACTGATTTCGGATGGATTCAGTTGTTGCATGCTTGTTTCCTTTGTTCCCGATCAGCTCAGGAATTAATTGATTCAGCTAACTTGGCGAGTTTGCCGCGCACGGATGAGTCAATCACCATATCGCCTGTGCGAATAACCGCGCCGCCAATCAAACTCTGGTCGGTGCGAGTCGACAGTCTGACCTCGCGCTGCAAACGTTCGGTCAAGGCAGCAACCAGCTTGCCTGACACATCAGCGCTAACTTCGTATGGGGTCACGACTTCGACGTCGAGTGATTTTTCCTGCTGGGCTCTCAGGTTTTCGAAAATCTTGAAGACTTCACCTAGCAATGCGATGCGCTTGTTCTCGGCGAGCAAGCGAATGAAATTCTGGCCCTTGCCAGACAGTTCATCACCGCAGATGTCGATAAAAGACTGAGCGATCTGTTCTGCGGTGAGCGCAGGAGCTTGCAGCAACAGTTTTACTGGCTCCTGTTTGGCTACGGCAGCGGTAAGCGCAAGCATTTTCGACCATGCATCCATAGCATTTTCTTGCAGAGCAACCTGGAAGGCTGCCTTGGCGTAGGGTCGTGCCACTGTGGTTAATTCGGCCATGCTTTCGATTAGTCCTCGTCCTGTCTCTCTACTGTTTCAGGTTTTCCTGGTTAAAGCTCGTTGGCTAGCTTGGCGAGCATTTCCTCGTTCGCAGCCTGGTCCACGGATTTTTCCAGGATCTTCTCTGCGCCCGCGATAGCCAGTGCCGCAACCTGACCACGCAGGGATTCTTTGGCACGGTTTATCTCTTGCTCGATTTCCGCGTTAGCACCCGCGATGATGCGCTGGCCCTCTTCGCGGGCCTGTTCTTTCGCTTCATCAACAATCTGCGCTGCGCGCTTGTTAGCTTGCTCAAGAATTGCAGCGGCTTGCTGCTTGGCTTCACGCATCTGGTCTGTGGATTTTTCCTGCGCCAGTGCCAGGTCTTTCTCGGCACGTTCCGCAGCCTGCAGTCCGTCAGCGATTTTCTGGGTACGCTCTTCCAGGATGGCCACGATTGGTGGCCATACAAATTTCATACAGAACCAGACAAAGAACGCGAACGCGATACTTTGTCCGATTATAGTAGCGTTGAGAATCATGAAGCGTCTCCTTCTGTTTGGTTAACAACTACCCAGCGAACCGGGACTGTCAGTCGTTTCCCTTAAACGAAAGGATTGGCAAAGATGAACAGGAACGCCATACCCACACCGATGATGGAGATTACGTCCACGAACGCTGCAACCAGGAAGAACTGGGTTTGCAGTTTCGGTGCAAGTTCTGGCTGACGCGCTGAGCTTTCGATCAGCTTGCCACCGAGGTTTCCGAAAGCGACGGCGGTGCCGGCACCACAGATACCGAAAATGATGGCGGCTGCCAGCAGAGTAAAGGCCTGTACTGTTTCCATTAGAGTCTCCGTGTTTTACAAAGTACGATTTAAAAGTGAATAAAAATTAGTGATCCGTGTGCGCCTGATCCAGATACACGATGGTCAACATCATGAACAGGTAGGCTTGTAGAGTCACAACGAGAATGTGGAAGACTGCCCAGCCGAAATGCAGGGGCAGCTGCCAATAACCAATCAGCGCGATCACCAGAAAGATGGTCTCGCCCGCGAAAAAGTTTCCGTAGAGTCGCAGCGCCAGCGACACAGGCTTGGCGAAGAATCCCGGGAGTTCCAGCAGCAGGTTAAACGGTGCCAGATACCATTTGGGGAACGGATGCATGGTGAACTCTTTGGCGAAGCCACCCACCCCTTTAATCTTGATGCTGTAGAAAATAATCAGGAAGAAAACACTGATCGCAAAACCCAGTGTGATATTCAAATCTGTTGTTGGCACCGCACGGAAATAGGCGTGCGAATCACCCATTACGGTCTGCGCCAGTAGCGGGATCCAGTCGACTGGAACGAGGTCCATCGCGTTCATCAGGAAGATCCAGCAGAAGATGGTTAGCGCCAGTGGTCCGATCATCGCATTACGCGCATGGAAGCTGTTCTTGACGCTGTCCTGCACCATCTCAACAATCATCTCGATGATGTTTTGCCAGCTCTTGCCTTTCGGCGCATCGACAGTCGCGCGATTGATAACAAATTTGAACAGACCAACGAAAAGCACACCCAACAATACGGACATCAACATTGAATCGACGTTGATTGCCCAAAACCCCATTGCCTGAGCTTCTTCAGGTGAGTGAGCAAAACCCCAATTACCGTCAAGCTGACCAAAAGTCAGATTGGTCAAATGGTGGGAAACGTATTCGGTTGCGGTTTGTTCCGCGCCTTCAGCTGAAGCCATTTCGGACTTGCTTCCTCTATGTCAGCACTCGATCAGTACTGGTGTAGTGAATTTTTAACTATTCAATTGGGCTTCAGGAGGATTGGCTGTAAGCAGAGAGCACTGCCCACGTACTGACTAACCCCACCAGATAAACCCCTATGTATCCGAGAAAAACCAGCAACGGGCTCGCCGCGGAGACATAAATAAAGACAAGCGCAAAGCCTGCCCCACTCAGGAGAATCTTGTACGCTTCTCCTGCTGCAAATTCTTTTACTATTTTCTCGGTGGCGGATGCACCCCTGTATTTAAATGCCTTGACGGTAAATACAGTATTCGCCACCCAACAAACCAAACCGCCAAGAGCCAATGACAGTGCGGTTGTTACACCCGACAAACCCAGTCCTGCTATGGCAAGCACGAGCACTGCGCCTAACTGGGCAGCTATGATGCTAAAAATGGAAGGAACTCTTATAGTGTTAATTGTGTTCACTATAACTAGTCACGAGAGAAATCCGGACTGAGCTCTCTTACGGGTTTGCTTGCCTTTTGCTCATTCGAGCTGTGCTTTGCCGCGCTTTTTCGGCGCTTCACAGCCCGAAAATCCATTGCTTTTCGAGTCCGCCGGACTCAAAGCACGCGCATTATAGGGGCTTTGCTATAGGCAATCAACTACGTGCGAATATCACTTGATATGCGCCAAAATGCCGTCTAATTCGTCGAGACTGTTGTATTTTACAACCAACTTGCCGCGCCCTTTGGCGGTGTGCTGAATCTGCACTTTGGCGCCCAGTTTTTCAGCCAGTCCGTCTTCGAGATTTTTGATGTCCGGGCTCACCGTTTGAGACTTCTTGCTCTCACCGTCTGCTTCGGCACTGAGCTTTCTGACCAGAGCCTCGGTTTGGCGCACAGTCAGACCACGGCCTGCCACAGTGCGTGCAACCTGGGACTGCTGGTCATGGGGCAGACCGAGCAGGGCACGGGCATGCCCCATTTCCAGATCGCCATGCTCCAACATGCGACGCACATCGATGTTGAGCCCCATCAGGCGAATCAGATTAGTAACAGTGACACGGGATTTGCCAACTGCATCGGCCACTTCCTGCTGAGTGAGTTCGAACTCATCCTGCAGGCGCTTTAAGGCCATGGCTTCTTCAATCGGATTCAGGTTTTCGCGCTGAATGTTCTCAATGAGCGCCATGGCGATCGCTGCTTCGTCGCCCACCGGCTTGATGATCGCCGGAATGCTGTCCAGCCCTGCGAGTTGGGTGGCTCGCCAGCGTCGCTCACCGGCAATAATCTCGTATTTGTCAGACGAGATCGGGCGCACGACGATAGGCTGCATGACCCCCTGGGCCCGAATCGAACTCGCCAGTTCATCGAGCGATTCCTGATGCATGTCGGTGCGGGGTTGATACTTGCCGCGCTGAATCAGATCTACGGGGATATTACGCAGATCACCATCCTTGTCAGCCGCATCGCTGGTTGCGGGCGCCGCAGGCTTGGGTTTGCCCAGCAGGCTCGCCATGGTCTGCGAACTGCCGCTGGAAAGTAAGGCATCCAGGCCTTTACCGAGTTTCTTTTTGTCAGTCATGCGTTCCTGTCCGGGTTTGCGCTAGCCAGAGACCTGGGCGGCCTCGTCATGGCGGCGGAGCATTTCTCCAGCCAATGCCAGATAGGCGATTGCGCCACGGGATTGGCGATCGTAACTGATCACCGGTTTGCCATAGCTGGGTGCTTCCGCGAGACGCACATTTCGCGGCACTACCGTTCTATAAACGGCATCACCGAAATAGTTGAAGAGTTGGCCGTTCACTTCCGTGGTGAGTTTATTGCGCGGGTCATACATGGTGCGCAGTATACCCTCGATATGCAGGCCGGGATTCAGTCGGTCCCGGATCGCACTGATTGTGTCCATCAGGGCTGACAGGCCCTCCAGTGCGTAGTACTCACACTGCATGGGAATCACAACACCGTCCGCCGCCACCATGGCATTGACGGTCAGCATGTTCAGGGACGGAGGACAGTCGATAACGATGAAGTCATAGTTCGACTTCACTTGCTCAACGATTTGACGCAGCCGGATTTCCCGATTGTCCTCGGCAATCAACTCGACTTCCGCGGCAACGAGGTCACCGTTGGCTGGCAGCAAGTCATAATCACCGTCACCTGACTTCACGACCACATCGGCAAACTTCGCGCGCTTCATCAGCAGGTCATACACCGAGAGTTCCAGAGAAGACTTGTCGACACCACTCCCCATGGTCGCATTGCCTTGGGGATCCAGGTCGATTAGCAGGACATTCTTGCGGGTGAGTGTCAGCGAGGCTGCCAGATTGACTGATGTCGTCGTCTTGCCTACACCGCCTTTCTGGTTGGCTATTGCTAGAATTTTGCTCACTGTTCCCTGAAACCTCTATTCACGGAAACCTTCTCGCGCGCAGCGGCGGAGAATGCTTGTATCAGCTCTGTTCAGGGCCGGCGCGCAGTACTGCACTGACTCGGCAAGCGTGTGTTCACTCGCGAGTCACCGCGCTCAATTGGCGCGTTGCCTGGCCACTATCATCAGATGCCGTTCTGATTCCTGACCAGGGACCTGTAATCTGTGGCTCCTGGCAAGTTCGAAATGATCCGGGAGTGCCTGCACCTCATCATCCGGGTAGCGTCCTTTCATTGCCAGCAAGGCGGTGCCGGGAGTGAACAGGTGCTCTGTAAGCCTGATTATCTCAGGGATGGGCGCAAATGCACGACACGTCACGATATCAATTTGCCGCTGACTTTGATAGTGCTCCACTCGACAATTTTCGATCTCGACATTGTCCAGACCCAGTGCGAGTTTGACCTGAAAGAGGAAGCGGGTTTTCTTGCCATTGCTGTCGAGGAGAATAAATTCCTTCTCTGGTGCAACGATCGCTAGCGGAATGCCAGGCAGCCCTGCGCCGGTTCCTACATCCAGTATGGTCTGGCCTTCCAGATAGTTAGCAATAGCCAGACTGTCCAACAAATGCCTGCTACCGAGTTGCGCCAGATCTGGAGCACTGATCAGGTTGTAGGTCTTGTTCCACTTGCGTAGCAGTGCACAGTATTCAAGCAAGCGGGATAGCTGCGTCGCGTTTGGGCTCAAGCCCAACGCTGCAAGCGATTCTTGCAGACCTGCTTCAGATATTGACATGGAAAATGCTGAGCCCCGCTACTCAATCAGGGATTAGCTGACTTTACGCTGCGCCATTCCGCGATGCTTCTTCAGGTAAATCAACAACAGTGAGATGGCAGCGGGTGTCATTCCGGGAATGCGAGAGGCACGGCCGATATTGTTGGGTCGTACAGAAAGCAGCTTCTGCTTCAGCTCATTGGACAGCCCATGCATGGCGTTGTAATCAAGATCGGCTGGCAGCGCGGTATCTTCCTGTTGTTTAAGGCGATCGATTTCGTCGCTCTGGCGATTGATGTAGCCCTGATACTTGATCTGGATTTCCGCCTGATCGAGCCCCTGTATCGCCTCGGCAGAATCGTCGGCCATAGCGACATTGGCTGCTGCAAGCAGGGACTGGTGGCTCACTCGCGGGCGCGCCAGCAAGTCAGCCAGGCTGTATTCCCGACTAATGGGCTTTTCCAGTAAGGGATTGATCTGCTTCGCCGCAGCGCTTTCTGGCTGGATCCAGGTGCTGCGCAGTGTGTTGAGATAGGCATCGATTTTTTCGACCTTTCGGTTAAAAAATTCCCAGCGCTGATCATCAACAAGCCCAAGACGCCGACCTGTTTCGGTAAGGCGCAGATCCGCGTTATCTTCACGCAGCGTGAGTCGATACTCTGCGCGACTGGTAAACATGCGATAGGGCTCATTGGTACCCAGGGTAATCAAATCGTCTACGAGTACACCGATATAGGCCTCGTCCCTGCGCGGGCACCATGAATCCATGCCTCGAACAGCAAGTCCTGCATTGAGTCCAGCCAACAGGCCTTGCGCGGCAGCTTCCTCGTAACCCGTCGTACCATTGATCTGACCAGCGAAATACAAGCCGCCGATGAACTTGGTTTCGAGTGAATCTTTGAGATCGCGCGGATCGAAAAAATCATACTCGATTGCGTAACCGGGGCGCGTGATGTGCGCGTTCTCGAATCCCTTGATATGGCGCAGCATCGTAACCTGGACATCAAAGGGCAGACTGGTCGAGATTCCATTCGGATATAACTCATTGGTGTTGAGGCCTTCAGGCTCAACAAAGATCTGATGCGAAGACTTGTCTGCAAATCGCATTACCTTGTCTTCGATCGAAGGACAATACCGCGGACCAGTGCCTTCGATAATACCGGTATACATCGGTGAGCGATCCAGACCGCCGCGAATCACTTCATGGCATTGCTCATTGGTCGCCGTGATGTAACAACTGATTTGTTGCGGATGGTCGGATTGTTTGCCAAGAAAAGACATGACCGGCAAGGGCTCGTCACCTTTCTGTTCCGTCATCACACTGAAGTCGACCGTGCGGGCATCAATGCGAGGCGGTGTACCGGTTTTTAACCGATCGACCCGAAATGGCAGAGCACGAAGCGTTTGCGCCAAAGCGATTGATGGCTGGTCTCCTGCCCGACCGCCAGCACTGTTTTGCAAGCCAATATGAATCTTGCCACCGAGGAAGGTGCCTGTGGTAAGAACAACGCGTGGCGCCCTGATGCGCAGTCCCATCTGGGTGACTACGCCGGCGATGCAGTCGTTCTCGATAATCAGATCATCGACGCTCTGTTGAAACAGCGTCAGGTTGTCCTGGTTTTCCAGTATTTCCCGTATTGCCGCCTTGTACAGAACTCGATCGGCCTGGGCGCGGGTCGCTCTAACAGCAGGCCCCTTGCTGGCGTTTAACACCCGAAACTGAATACCTGCCCGATCGATGGCTCGCGCCATTGCGCCACCAAGGGCATCGATTTCCTTGACCAGGTGGCTCTTGCCAATGCCGCCGATAGCCGGATTACAGGACATCTGACCGAGCGTTTCGATGCTGTGGGTTATGAGCAGCGTGTTGACGCCCTGACGCGCAGCCGCAAGCGCAGCCTCAGTGCCGGCATGGCCGCCGCCAACTACAATCACGTCATAGGTGCTGGAAAATTCCATGGTCTCGTTATTCCGCTTGTTCGCTTTCCGCTTAACCGTTCAAGCCAATTAACCGCTTGTTCGCCACTAGCCGTCCGCCTGATACCCGGTCGTGCTGTGTTTTAGCTCAGCTCGTACCGGACTGAATCTGGCCAACATCGGCCTGAAAAGGACAGTGCCCAATCTGGCGCATTCTCGGGGGCTGTGCAGTATATAGATAATTTCCTAAAAGTGAATGTCGGCTGCGCCGTTCAATTCTACTCCCAGTAATTACTAAAGATAATTATATAGAGATATAGAGAGTGAATAGGGAGTAAGAATAGATGTTGTTATTGTTAGCCTCGCCGTTTTCTGTGCATAAGACCGGCTTGTGAAACTAAAACAAGTACTTGGAGCAATAACAAGCAGGTGGAAAAGCGCTTGGCAGCCTTGGTTTGGTACGAGGATAGATTGTGAGTCGTTAGTAAGCTGCTCTTCTACCCAGGTAGTTGTACCGCGCAATCCACGGCTTACTCGTCTTATTTCTTCAGTTACCCACAAAGCGATGCACAGCCAGCGGATGAGAATTGGCTCACTGTGTTGCCGGTATGTGCTACTTACCGACACAGAAGCTCGAAAATATTTTCCCCAACAGGTCATCACTGCTCACATCACCTGTAATTTCCCCCAAATATCGTTGGCTTAGCCGCAGGTCTTCGGCTATTAACTCTAATTGTGAGTGCTCACTTACTCCAGATGCCGCTTTATTCAATGCGCTTTCGGCAGCTCTCAGCGCACGCAAATGGCGTTCCCGAGCGACGAATGTGCCTTCTGAGCCGGCGCGAAAACCAACGGTGTCCAGAAGATGTTTTGTCAACAGACTTATCCCCAGATTTTCCTTAGCGGAAAGTCGGATAACTGTGAGGGAAAACGCTTGGTAGCTTGTGGATTGGATGTGGGGATCTTTGCTGTGCGTCAGATCAATTTTGTTGAACACCAGGGTAGTGCGCTGGAGTAGCTCCTGCTGTTGCTCGGGATTCATTGCGGCAAGATTCAGTGGAGCGAGCAGCTCGTCGAGATTCGTCAGGGAATCATCGCCGGTGGGACAGTCTGGGTCAGTACTGTCGACTACCAGAAGAATCTGATCCGCCTTGTCGAGCGCCTGGCGGGCTCGGCGCACGCCTTCCTGCTCCACGATATCGTCACTCTCACGGAGCCCGGCCGTGTCGGTTACGTGTACAGGGACGCCAGAGAGACTGATTTCCTGATGCAGCAGATCTCGGGTTGTACCCGGGATATCAGTCACTATCGCGCTGTCCTGGCCTGAAAGCGCATTCAGCAAGCTGGATTTACCGGCATTCGGCTTGCCGGCGATAACGATGGAGATACCTTCCTTCAGCAGACTGCCCTGCTCGGCTTCACGGAATACTGCCGCCAAAGCTTGCTGGGTGCTGGTCATCTGCTCAGCGACTCCCGTGCGGGACATGACATCGATGTCTTCATCGGAGAAATCGATAGCCGCTTCGACGTTGACCCGGATCACTGTCAGCTGTTCGACCAGTTCATGGATACGCCTGGAAAACTCACCCTGCAATGTGCGTAGTGCTGATCTCGCAGCTTGCTGTGAACTGGCGTCGATCAGATCTGCAATTGCTTCCGCCTGCACCAGATCAATTTTGTTATTGAGGAATGCCCGTTCTGAAAACTCGCCGGGATAGGCAAGCCGGGCCCCAAGATCCAACAGGCGAGAAAGAATGAGGTTGAGTACCTGCATGCCGCCGTGGCCCTGGAGTTCGACTACGTCCTCTCCCGTATAGGAATTTGGAGAGGGAAAATAAAGGACGATGCCTTGATCCAGGGCTAGACCATCGGCGCCGATAAAATCACAAAAATGTGCATGCCGAGGAGTGGGGTCGAGAGGAAGTAACTGTTTGGCAATAGTCAGCGAACGACTACCGGAGAGTCTTATGATACCGACACCGCCACGCCCGGGTGCTGTTGTGATTGCACAGATCGTGTCATCACTGGCATGCGTCATAGTGCGAACTCATAAAGCGTTGCAAACGTGTTCTGGTCAGCTCGCGGAAGCGCCGGATAGAAAGAGTTCTATCTGGCGCTTTGTAACCATCAAGCTTTCTTCAGGTCACCTTCGTTTTCTATTTTGCGCGTAATGTACCACTGCTGGAGAATGCCAAGCAGGCCATTCGTCAGCCAGTAAAGTACGAGACCGGCTGGGAACCAGAGAAACAGAACCGTCATGGCGATGGGCATAAACTTCATGACCTTTGCCTGCATTGGGTCTGCAGGCGCGGGCGATAATGACGTCTGAAGATACATCGTCGCACCCATTAGCAAGGGCAATACAAAGAAGGGGTCGCGGACGGAGAGATCCGTCAGCCAGAGTACGAATGGTGCGTGTCGTAGTTCGACACTTTCCATCAGTACCCAGTAGAGCGCGATAAAGACGGGCATCTGTACCAGCATCGGTAAACAGCCACCAAAGGGATTGATCTTTTCCTTCTTGTATAACTCCATCGTGGCTTTCTGGAGCTTCATCTTGTCGTCGCCATAACTCTCTTTGAGCTGCTGCATTTTCGGCATGACCTTACGCATGCTGGCCATGGAGCGGTATTGCGTTTCGCTCAACTTGTAGAAGGCGGCTTTCACAAGAACCGTGAGCAGGATGATCGATAGTCCCCAGTTGATCACAACAGATTCGATCTGGCGCAACACCCAATACATGGGAGCGGCGAGGAACCACAGGAAGCCGTAGTCGATAGTTAACTCCAGGTTCGGCGCAATCTCTGCCAATACATACTGATCCTTGGGACCGGCATAGTATTGAATGGTCTGGCTGGCAGATTCGCCTGAAGGAACCGTCAGTGCGCTACTGGTAAATCCACCGAAGTATTGATTGGCGTTGTTTCGGCGCATGTTGAAACGATTGACTGTTTCCGTTCCTGGTATCCAGGCACTGATAAAATAATGTTGTGAGAAGCCGATCCAGCCCCCTTCCATATCCTGACTCGCTACACCGCTGTCGACGTCTGAAAATTCAACCTTGATATAGGGGTCATTCGCAGAGGTAGTGACGAATCCCAGATAGGTATTGCTGAAGCCGCCTGCGTCGCTTGGATCGTCGAAAACATCGCGCTTGATCTGGCCAAAGACGTTGGCCTGCCAGTCACTATTGCTCTGGTTGTCGACGAGGTAGGTGATGTCGATCAGATAGCTGTCGCGTTGGAAGGTATAGCGCTTGGTGATGCGCACGCCGTTATTGGTTAACGCGTGCAGGTCTACAACCAAGGTGTCGGCATTGTCAGCTAGTTCGTACTGAGTTTGTGCAGATTGGTATTGGGCGCGGGCAGGATTGTCGATGCCATCAGTGCCGATAAGCCCGGATTGCGCCACATAGCTTCGTCCAGGATTGTTGCTCAACAGAACGAAGGGGTCGCCATTGCCTTCCAGTTCACGCAGATACTGGGGCAGGGCGAGATAGTTGATGTCACCGCCATTGAGGTCGATGCGGAGAGCGAGTGTATCTGTGTTCACTTCGACCACGGCACCATTGTTCACTGGCGTTGCCGGAAGCGTGGTGACTTGTGGCGTCGCTTCAGGTGCTGTCTGCGCCTGAGGCAGGTCGCTATTGTCCGGTGCGCTTTCTGGTGCCTGCGCGACGGGAATGTCTGAAGGGATCGAGTCGTTTTGTGCGGCAACAAATTGTTGGCCATCGTCTACCAGCGGTGGATAGTCTTCCTGCCAGGCGAGTAGCATCAGATAGCTGATGAATGCGAGCGCTGAGTATAAAAAGAAGCGAGTTAAATCCATGTTCCTGAGCTCGGGCTAGTCCTGTTTGATGATGTCGTCTGGATTGGGAACCGGGTCATATCCGCCTTCGTGCCAAGGGTGGCAGTGGCTGATGCGGCGTAAGCCCAGCAATGAGCCTCTGAGTGCACCGTGTGCTTCGATCGCTTCCCGCGTGTATTGCGAGCATGTGGGATAAAATCGGCACTGCTGGCCGATCAACATGCTGAGAGTGAGTTGGTATAGGGTGATGAGCTTGATGAGGACAGTTTTAAGCATGGCTGATAAGGCGTTGCCGGTTAGGTTGGTTGTCCCCGATGCTGGTTACTTTTCCTGTCGAGATCATTTCCCAGTACGACAAGTTTCTGGGTGATCTGGGAGTTCAAGAGTCTATCAGTATCTCTTCTCACCAGCACGATGAGATCAAGGCTATTTTGCAGTTCCAGATGGCGGAACCATTCCCTGATTTGTCGCTTGATGCGGTTGCGTTGTACGGCTCTGGCGACGTTCTTCTTGGCTACGACAAGTCCCAATCGAGACACTGTGCAGTCATTGGGAATTGCAAGTATAAGAAAGTGGCGGCAGGAGACCTTGTACCTGGAATGACTGAATACGTTCTGAAAGTCGTTGGCATTGAGCAGCCGCGCTGATTTGGGAAAGCTGCTCATACCCACAGTTAGTCACTTTTCTGGTTCTACTTAAAAGCAGGAACAGACTCAGGCAGACAGGCGAGCACGACCTTTGGCGCGGCGACGCTTGAGTACCAAACGACCACCTTTGGTTGCCATCCGAGCCCGGAATCCGTGAGTTCGAGCGCGCTTGAGTACGCTGGGCTGAAATGTACGTTTCATAGCTGAAAATCCGAATTAGTTTGCTTCAAACACCGAAAATTGGTCGGGGTTTGAAAAGGAGGCGGGATTTTAGAGGTTTTGGGCTGAACTTGCAACGATATCATGGCTTTATAGCCTGGGGCCTAATCTCGTTCGCTTGCCGTTTGTTACGGCATCGGAACGTCTTGAGCGGTGACACATCACGCTATAAATGAAGCTGTAAGCACCATGCGTCAGATGTGGTGTTGCACATGGTTTCATCCCTAAGTTAAGCACAGTTTATCCACAGGGTGTTTATCAACAGGCTTTCTCGATAGTGCCTCGAAAAGGGCTTTTTCGAGCCCGTAAATACTAGTCGAACATATTTTAACTGATTGAAAAATATAGAGAAAATGTGTGATGAAAAAAGTGAAAAATTCCCTTTTAGGCAGTGGATAACTTGCAGGCGGGTCGTTATTATCCTGCTCTCACTAAGATAAAAACAAAAACAACAGCAAACAAGAATATCGGGCCGAGGAAGTGGTAGAAACATATTGGAAATCGCACTGGGACAAGTGCATTGAAAGCCTGAAAGAAGAACTCCCGTCACAACAGTTCAATACCTGGATACGACCGCTGCAGCTGGAAATCAATGGGGATTGCGTGCAGCTCTTCGCTCCAAATCGGTTTATCAAGGACTGGGTAAAAGGGAAGTTCCTGGGGCGCATACAGGATCTACTGGAGAAATCCGGGGATCGTCCTGTCACATTGGAGCTCAGTGTGACGGGGGAGCTACTCAATCACAGAGCAGATCACAGAGTAAATCACAGAGTAGATCATAGTGTAGATCAGAGACCTGCTCATACGGTTGATCAGAAGCCGCACAATCCAGTACTCCAGTCGAGTGCAATAAGTCCACCCGTGAATGGCAGTGCTGCGGTTCGAGCGTCTGAGCACATCTCGAATCCACCTCCGGCGATTGTTACGCGTGAAACAGATCGCCCGAGTATGGATACCATCATTGAAGGCAAACTGCGTCATCGCGGTGCCTTGAACGAGGAATACCATTTCGACAACTTCGTGGTGGGCAAGTCGAATCAGCTCGCGCGTGCTGCGGCCAGACAGGTGGCTGAGAATCCTGGCTACGCCTATAACCCACTCTTCATTTATGGTGGTGTTGGATTGGGTAAGACCCATCTGATGCATGCCATCGGTAATTATCTGGTCGCACAGAAACCGAATGCCAAGGTGGTTTACCTGCATTCCGAGACGTTTGTAGCGACGATGGTTACTGCTCTGCAGCTCAACGCCATCAACGAGTTCAAGCGTTTTTATCGTTCGGTTGATGCACTGCTGATCGATGACATCCAGTTTTTTGCAGGGAAAGAGCGCTCGCAGGAAGAGTTCTTCCATACCTTCAATGCGCTATTGGAAGGTGGTCAGCAGATTATCCTGACCTGCGATCGTTTCCATAAAGAAATCAATGGTCTCGAAGAGCGATTAAAGTCGCGCTTTGGTTGGGGCCTTACTGTCGCTGTAGAACCCCCTGAGCTTGAGACTCGAGCCGCAATTTTGATGAACAAGGCGGAACAGTGTCACGTGAACCTTCCCAATGAGGCGGCGCTCTATATCGCGCAACGCTTACGATCCAATGTAAGGGAACTGGAAGGGGCGTTGAAGCGAGTGATTGCACATGCCAACTTCCGTTGTGAACCGATCAGTGTAGATCTCATCAAGGAAGCATTAAGGGATTTGTTTGCTGTACAGGACAAGCTGGTAACTATTGATAATATTCAGCGCTCGGTTGCCGAATACTACAAAATCAAGATGGCTGATATGTTGTCCAAGCGTCGCAATCGATCGGTTGCACGACCACGCCAGGTCGCGATGACGCTGTCCAAAGAGTTGACCAATCACAGCCTTCCTGAAATAGGCGATGCCTTCGGCGGTCGTGATCACACGACTGTTCTGCATGCCTGTAAACAAATAACTAAACTTCGCCACAGTTCGACTGATATTCAGGAAGACTATAATAATTTGCTGCGCTCGCTCTCCAGTTGATCTGGCTGGCCTTCGGTTGCTCTACTGACAGGTGTGACACCAGACACGAAGGAGTACCTACTGTTTGTTGATCGTATCGTGAGGCCGCGGAGAGTAACTCTTGTTTGCCGCATTACTTGCCGCAGCAGTCGGGTAGAACGATAAACGATAGAAGAAATGGCCAGCAGTGTTCTGGCGGCTGGATCGGCGTGAGCCGTATGAAAGGAAAGTCTACAAATGCATTTTACAATCTCCCGTGAAGCCCTCCTAAAGCCTCTGCAACTGGTCAGTGGTGTGGTTGAGAGACGACAGACGCTACCCGTTCTGTCCAATGTTTTATTGGTTCTTAAAGGTAGTGAGCTCTCACTCACAGGCACCGATCTTGAGGTCGAGCTGGTCGGTCGCGTCGCTGTCGAAGAGTCGAAGTCGGATGGCGCCATTACGGTTCCCGCGCGCAAACTCCTGGATATCTGTAAATCGCTCTCAGACGACTCGCTAGTAGAGTTCGCGTTGAATGAAAATAAGGTACAGCTAAAAAGCGGCCGCAGTCGTTTCACCCTGACTACTTTGCCGGCTACAGAGTTTCCTGGTGTTGAGGAAGAGCCAGATACTTTTTCACTTAGTCTGCCTCAGCAGCGACTCAAGGAATTACTCGAAGCAACCAGCTTCGCCATGGCGCAGCAAGACGTTCGCTACTATTTGAACGGGATGCTGTTTGAGGTTGATCCGGCTTACTTACGTGTTGTTGCGACAGACGGGCATCGTCTGGCCATGGAAACGCTCAATATGGATAACACCATCCCAGAGCCGCAGCAGCTAATCCTTCCACGAAAAGGGGTTATGGAAATCGCCCGATTGCTGGATGGCGAGGGGGATATCGATCTCACCTTTGGCCAGAACCATTTACGGGCGAAAGTCACCGAGTACACGTTTACTTCCAAACTGGTCGATGGCAAGTTCCCTGACTACAACCGTGTACTCCCTAAAGGGGGTAATCGTATCGTGGTTGGTGACTGCCAACTGTTACGCCAGGCCTTTTCTCGTGTGTCTATTCTGTCTAACGAGAAGTACCGCGGTGTTCGAGTGGAACTGTCATCCGGGCAGCTCAAAGTGGTGGCCAACAATCCCGAGCAAGAAGAGGCCGAGGAGATCGTCTCCGTCGAGTACGAGGGCGATGCTCTGGAAATCGGGTTCAACGTCAGTTATCTCATCGATGTGCTGACTACGCTCTCAAGTTCCAGGGTGCGTATGACTCTCTCAGATCCTAACAGCAGTGCCTTGCTTGAGGCGGAAGAAGGCAGTGATGCCCTCTATGTTGTTATGCCAATGCGGCTCTAGCCACCAGGTATCCTGGACTTCTGTCCTTTGTAGCCTTTGATTCTATGAGTGTCATTGCAGAGCTTAGAATCAAGGACATCCGCAATATTCAAAGCGCTGAGCTGCACTGTCATGATCGCCTTAATGTATTGTTTGGTGTGAATGGTAGTGGCAAGACCAGTGCGTTGGAGTCAGCCTATCTGCTTTCCCGGGGTAAGTCCTTCCGTACCGCAAACACCGATACACTAATAGCGAATGAGGCTAAAGAAGGTGTTGTCTTTGCCAGACTGGGATCCGGTAAGCGGGTAGGTCTGAGTCGGGGCCGGAGCGATCGTACCAAGCTTAAACTAGAGGACCATGTCCAGAAGAACTGGGATGAAGTCGCTCAGTTGCTACCGCTGCTGGTTATCGATGCGTCAACCTTTCTCTTACTCGAAGGCGGGCCAAAGTCCCGAAGACAGTATCTCGACTGGGGCGTGTTCCACGTGGAACACAGTTTCATTCATCACTATCGACGCTTTCGGAAAGCATTGGCCAACCGTAACCAGCTATTAAAGACTGGAGCGTACTCTGCAGCGGAATTGGAGGCTTGGAGCGCCCATTTTATTGAGAGCGGGGAGCAGATGCATGCGTGCAGGCGAGAGTATTTTGTAAAGCTTCTACCCGTATTCAGGTCAGTCTACGAAAGTATCGAGCCAGAGGGTGTCCCCGAGTTATTAATGACTTACCAACAAGGCTGGCAGGATGGCTTTTCATTGGCAGAGGCATTAACCGCAAGCCACGCAAATGATCGCCGTTACAAGGCAACACAGATTGGTCCGCAGCGAGCCGATATTCAAATCAAGACGGGCTCAAAGTTGGCCGCCGATGTGCTTTCCAGGGGCCAGCAGAAATTGGTTGTTTCCGCGATGAAGATTGCACAGGGAATTCTTCACTCCTCGTTGAGTCAGAGCGAGTGTATCTATCTGGTAGACGATCTCCCAGCGGAGCTCGATGAGGTGAATCGTAATGCCGTCCTGCAGCGCTTGCGCGAAACCCGCGCACAGCTCTTTGTGACTTGCGTTCAGCGCGATTCTCTTGCGATTGAGAGCAATGAATACACCGCGTTTCACGTGGAACGTGGTAAAATAATGGCCAGCAAATAGGGCTAGAGGCCAAGAATTATAGGGGCTTTGGTGCCCCTATGACCGAATTGGGACCCGGCGCGCAGAATGCCGCCAGCGGCCCTCCCGGAGGAGTTAAATGAGCGAAACCCAGAAACCTGATTACAACTCGGACAGTATCAAGGTCCTGAAAGGGCTGGATGCCGTACGCAAACGCCCAGGTATGTATATCGGCGATACCGATGACGGTACCGGCTTACACCATATGGTATTCGAGCTCGTGGACAACTCAATCGACGAGGCCCTGGCCGGTCACTGTGACCAGATACAGGTCACTATCCATGTTGGTGAAACTGTTACCGTCTCGGATAACGGACGCGGCATCCCCACTGAGATGCATAAGGAAGGCGTATCCGCAGCCGAAGTCATTATGACCGTGCTACACGCCGGCGGTAAGTTCGACGACAACTCTTACAAGGTGTCTGGTGGCCTGCATGGCGTTGGGGTGTCTGTTGTTAACGCACTATCGGAAGAGCTCAAACTCACCATTCGACGCGGTGGCAAAGTCCATGAACAGATCTATCATCACGGAGTGCCCCAGGCACCACTCGCAGTTGTCGGTGAAACTCAATCTACTGGGACCGAATGTACTTTCAAGCCATCTGCTGAGACCTTCAGCAACGTTGAGTTCCACTACGATATTCTGGCCAAGAAGCTCCGCGAGTTAGCGTTTCTTAACGCTGGAGTTGCGATCAAGCTAAAGGATGAGCGTTCTGGCAAGGAAGAACTGTACCAGTACGAGGGTGGCTTGAAGGCCTTCGTCGACTATCTCAACAAGAACAAGACTACAGTCAACAAGCTGTTCCACTTTACTTCCGAGCGCGAAGAAGATGGCATTAGCGTGGAAATCGCTCTGCAGTGGAATGACTCCTATCAAGAGAACATCTTTCCCTACACCAATAATATCCCGCAGCGCGATGGCGGAACTCACCTGGCGGGCTTCCGGGGAGCGCTAACGCGAGTACTCAAGTCTTATATTGACAAAGAGTTGTCAGCAAAAAAAGGGAAAGAGGTTGTCACTTCAGGTGATGATGCCAGAGAAGGCCTCACCGCAATCATTTCGGTCAAAGTTCCGGATCCGAAATTCTCCTCGCAAACCAAAGACAAGCTGGTCTCCTCTGAAGTCAAAGGCGTTGTCGAGCAGGAGATGGCGGCGCACTTCAATGACTATCTTTTGGAGAATCCACAGGACGCCAAACTCATCGTTAACAAGATGATCGATGCTGCCAGAGCCAGAGAAGCGGCAAGAAAGGCTCGTGAAATGACGCGTCGGAAAGGCGCACTGGACGTTGCAGGATTGCCCGGCAAACTCGCTGACTGCCAGGAAAAAGACCCCGCGCTCTCGGAAATCTATATAGTGGAGGGTGATTCTGCGGGCGGTTCAGCGAAACAGGGCCGCAACCGAAAGAACCAGGCGATCCTGCCACTCAAAGGTAAAATCCTCAATGTCGAGAAAGCGCGTTTCGACAAAATGCTCAGCTCAGCGGAGATCGGCACTCTGATCAAAGCGCTCGGATGTGGCATCGGTAATGAAGAGTTCTCGCCTGAAAGTTTGCGCTACCACAGCATTATTATCATGACGGATGCGGACGTCGATGGGTCTCACATTCGTACTTTGCTGCTCACCTTCTTTTTCCGGCAAATGCGTGAATTGGTTGAGCGTGGACATATCTATATTGCCCAACCACCACTGTACAAAGTCAGAAAGGGCAAACAGGAGCAGTACCTGAAAGATGAGGCAGAACTTAAATCTTATCAGACTCAGGTTGCCCTCGACGGTGCCAGCTTGCACGTCTCCAAAGACGCACCTGGCATTGCGGACGACGCACTCGAAGCACTGGCCAACAAATACAATCGCGCCTACACAATCATTAGCCGATTAGCGCGACTTTACCCAACCGAACTACTGGAATCGATGATTTTCGTTCCACGCATGAACGAAGAGGATCTCAAGGAAGAATCCAAGGTTACAGCTTGGGTCGACGCACTGACAGACAGCCTGAAAGAGCATCACCCCGGTATCGCCGACAACTATGTTCTGGCGGTTAAGGCAGATGAAGAACGCTACATCTACTTGCCTTATGCCAAACTCAATCTTCATGGCTTGGAACGTACATTCAATATTAGCCAGGATTTCTTCCATACCGGTGAATACCGCGCTCTCGCGGAACTGGGCGAGATGCTGGATGGACTAATCGAAGACGGGGCTTTCGTGCGCCGCGGCGAACGTACTCAGGAGATCAAGTCTTTCGGTCAGGCGATGGATTGGTTAACTCGTGACGCGATGAAGGGCCACTATCTCCAGCGCTATAAGGGACTGGGCGAAATGAATCCGGAGCAGCTGTGGGAAACCACTATGAATCCGGAAACGCGACGCATGCTGCAAGTAACGATAGACGACGCTATAGGTGCTGATCAACTCTTCAATACACTCATGGGAGATCAGGTTGATCCTCGCAGAGAATTCATCGAAGAGAATGCACTGGCAGTCCAGGAACTGGATATCTAGGTCAGGCGGAAACGACGAAGCGACGGCAGCCTCTACAGCAATTACAGCAATTGAAGTTGCCCCGCATTTGAATTCAGCGTGCTTACGAGTGGATACTCGGTCTGTGATGAAAACGAATCACGATTACTGATTAACAATTCTGCTTGCTAGCTACTGTTCGCTGGATGGCTGCATGTAAGCAATCGGCATCCATTGAGTCAGTGTGTGGCAATCGATAGCCAAGCAGCTGGTAGCTAATAGATAGCTAATCGGTCTCTAATTGGTAGCCAATCAATAACAAAGTAATAAACAGGCTAGCAGGTAGTTAGTTGTGTACGCGCAGAGAGTGTGTGCGCGACAACTAGCAAGACTCACTAGCCAATACTCTTGCGCAAGATCGCGCAACAACAGCGCGTCGATTCGCTTTCAATTGGCCCTTACTCCGTACTACGACGCATCCGTGCCAGCCGGTCAACGACGGGCTCCATCCGCACTTTCTCACCAGCTACGCAGTCCTACTGAACTCACTTCGAAAATCCGTCGATCGTAGTTCGTATCCAGCCTTCAACCTCACTGGTTAGTGAATCTGCCGTATGCCCTTCCGGAAAAACCAGCGGTCCGAATTCGACTGTAATGGTTCCAGGATACTTCCGAAATCGATTCGCGGGCCAGCATTTGCCGGCATCCAGAGCGACTGGCAACACGGGTTTGCTGGCAGCAATCGCCAGTTTCGCGCCGCCTCTGGAAAAAGGCCTGATGGTACCGACGGGAGAACGTGTGCCCTCAGGGAATAGGATTATCGAATAGCCTTGCCCTAAACGTTTAACGCCCTGATCCAGTAGCGACTTACCAGCCTGACGAGGTTTACTGCGGTCGATAGCGATCGGTTTCATCAAGCGCAGCGCCCAGCCCCAAAAAGGAATGTTCATTAGCTCTTTCTTGAGAATAGGCGCAATCGGATAGATAAGCTGATAGAAAAGAATCGTCTCCCAACTACTCTGGTGGTTAGCCAAAATAACCACAGCCTCGTCAGTCAGGTGTTCTGTTCCCTTGAGTTGATAGCGAACGCCGCAGCTAATGCGTAGCCAAACGAGAATTACCCGACACCAGAATGCACAGATCGCATAGCGCTGCTTGTCAGGTAAGAGTGGAAACAGGGTAATGAAGAGTGTCGACAGGAGAATGGTTACCGGTACATAACCACAATAGAACAGGAATGACCTGATTACGGGAAACACCCTTAACCACCACTATGTGCTGAGGAGAGATGGGCCTGCACAAAATCCGTGAGCGAATCAAACACCGGTACAGTCGACTCAAGCTCGCCGAGTCTTAACTCCGTCGCCATGCCTTTGCCAGTACGGACGAGAACGGGTTGCATGCCGAAGGCGAGTGCCGCCTGTAGATCCTTGAGACTGTCTCCAACCATGACACTGCCACTGAGAGGGGCAGACAATTCATTCTGTATCTGCTCTAACAACCCGGTACCAGGTTTGCGGCAGTCGCAATTCTCTTCCGGTGCGTGGGGGCAGTAACAAACAGCTTCGATCTGACCACCCGCTTCCTCGACAAGGCATAACATCTTGCTGTGCATCCGGGCCAGGGCATACTCATCGAAGAGGCCTCGCGCCAGTCCCGACTGGTTCGTTGCTACGGCTACTCGGTATCCAGCCTGGGACAGACTGGCAATCGCCTCGATGCTACCGGGAACTGGCAGCCATTCATCAGCAGACTTGATATAGTCATCGGAGTCGTGATTGATTACGCCATCTCGATCCAGGACGATAATGTTAGCTGCTGATTGCACGAAAAATCAGGACGTGTGCAAATGTGAGATATCGGCAACGCGCAGAAAGAGACTACGCAGTTGACCAAGAAGCGCGAGACGATTGCTCCTAACAGACTCATCGTCTGCCATGACCAACACTTCGTCAAAGAAAACATCTACCGGCGTTTTGAGATCGGCTAGTGCTTGTAAGCCACTCGTATAATCGCCAGACTCAAATACAGGTGCCACCTCTCCCATTTTGACGGAAAGTGCCTGATTCAAGGCTTTCTCGGCATCGTCCTGTAACAAGGCGATATCAACATTCTGTGCAACGGAACTGGATTCGGCTTTATCCAAAAGATTGGAAACCCGCTTGTTGGCTGCTGCCAATGCGCCGGCCTGTTCCAGTGACATAAAACTGTTGACTGCCTGAATGCGGTGATGGAAATCCAATGGGCTCACGGGCTTCACCGCCAGCACAGATTGGAACACACTCGCTTTAATGCCTTCATCGGCATACCAGGCACGGAATCGTTCAAGCAGGAAATCGAATACCTGGGAATCAGGGGCGCTCTCGAGCTTGAGTTCGCCAAAGTTTGCCACGGCTGCGGCGATACACTGGCGCATGTCCAAATCGAGATTCTTCTCAACCAAAATGCGCAAGATGCCGATCGCAGAACGTCGCAGTGCGAAAGGATCTTTGGAGCCTGTCGGTGGCTGCCCGATAGCGAACATCGCTACCATGGTATCGAGTTTGTCCGCTATGGCGAGCACCGCTCCGGTGAGAGTCTCCGGCACAGGCGCGCCTGCCTGTCTTGGCTGGTACTGCTCATTCAGTGCACGAGCCACTTCCTCGTCTTCACCGTCATGTAGCGCATAATAGTAGCCCATCAAGCCTTGCAGATCGGCGAATTCGCCAACCATCTGGGTCAGCAAATCACACTTGGACAAGGTCGCGGCGCGTCGACACTTCACTGCATCTGCACCGAGTTGGTCGGCTATCCAGCCAGCCAGTTCAGCGACGCGCTGGGTCTTGTCGAATACCGTGCCGAGTTTGTCCTGAAAAACCAGTGAACGAAGTTTTTCCGCTCGCGATTCGAGACTGCTTTGTTGATCCGTCTCGAAGAAGAAACGCGCATCGGCCAGACGCGGACGAATAACCCGCTCGTTCCCTTCGACAACTTGTGCCGGGTCCTTGCTGACGAGGTTGCTAACCGTGACGAAACTTGGCAGTAAATTACCGTCTTTATCCGCAACGCAAAAACATTTCTGATGCGACTTCAGTGTAAGCACGAGCGCTTCTGGAGGTAGCTCCAGAAAGCCTTCATCGAAGGCTCCGGTCAATGCGACAGGGAACTCAACGAGGCTCGTGACTTCATCCAGCAGATCTTCGTCTAGCATAACGGAGCCGCCGGCTGCCTCGCCCTGTGCGATGACCTGTTCGCGAATCTGCTCTTTGCGTGTGGCGAAGTTGGCAATAACCTTGCCCTGCTCCGCCAAGGCCTGCTCGTAGTCTGTTGCCTCGGCAAGTTCAATCGCCTGGTTGTGATGAAAGCGGTGACCGAATGTCGCGCGGCCCGCTTCGATTCCCATGACGCTGGCCGGTACAGTATCCGTTCCGAATAACAGAGTTATCCAGTGCACCGGACGAACGAACTCATTGCGTGACGCTCCCCAACGCATGCGTTTGGGAATGGGCAGCGCGGCGAGAGCCTGGTTGACCAGATTGCCCAACAACTCAACGGTCGGTTGTCCCGGCTCGCTTTTCTGGAAGCAGAGCTTTTCGACGCCATCTTTCTCAGCAGTAGCGAGGTCGGCGACGTCAACACCGCAGGAACTGGCGAAACCGGTTGCGGCGCGTGTGGGTTTACCCTCAGCATCGTATGCCGCCTTCACCGCAGGACCAAAGCGCAGCACGTCATTGTCGGCTTGTTGCTCGTCCAGATCAGAGACGAGTAGCGCGAGTCTGCGCGGCGACGCAAAGCGCTTTATGGAAGTGAACTCCAGACGCGATTGCTGCAATTGCTCGGAAAACAATTGCTCGAACGAACGAGACAGGCCAGCAAGCGCCTTCGGCGGAAGTTCTTCAGTACCGATTTCTACTAATAAACTACGAGTTGATTTTGTCACGAGCGTTCCAGGTATTCTTTTCTCAGAGCCTCACTCGCCAGAGGGAAGCCAAGCTGTTTGCGACTGTCGAAGTAGGCCTGTGCCACAGAACGGGCAAGTGCGCGCACGCGTAGAATGAAACGCTGTCTCTCGGTAACCGAAATGGCATTGCGCGCATCGAGAAGATTGAAATAATGAGAAGCCTTCAAAACCTGTTCGTAGGCTGGCAGCGCGAGCTCTTTCTCGATCAGTTTCTGACACTGTTGTTCACAGTCATCGAAATAGGAAAACAGTAAATCGGTATCTGCTTGCTCAAAGTTGAACGCCGACATTTCAACTTCATTTTGTTTGAACACGTCGCCATAGGTGACGATGCCGTCAGGGCCTTCTGCCCAGACGATGTCGTAGATGCTGTCGACGCCCTGCAGATACATGGCGATGCGCTCGATACCATAGGTAATCTCGCCACTCACCGGATGGCACTCCAGTCCACCGACTTGTTGGAAATAGGTGAATTGCGTCACCTCCATCCCGTTGAGCCAGACTTCCCAGCCGAGACCCCAGGCACCCAGAGTGGGCGATTCCCAGTTGTCCTCGACAAAGCGAATGTCGTGAATACTCATGTCGATACCCAGCGCCTCGAGCGACGCCAGATACTGTTCCTGAATATCTTTCGGAGACGGCTTCAGAATCACCTGAAACTGATAATAGTGTTGCAGCCGGTTGGGGTTTTCACCGTAGCGACCGTCGGTAGGCCGACGGCAGGGTTGCACATAGGCGGTGTTCCAGCTTTCCGGTCCGATGGCGCGCAGAAAAGTGGCTGGATGAAACGTACCCGCACCGACTTCCATGTCCAAAGGCTGCATAACCACGCAGCCACGGTCGGCCCAGAATTGTTGCAAGGCCAGCACCAGTCCCTGGAAAGTTTTCGTGTTATAGGTCGTGCTCACAACGATGAATCGTCCCTAAAATCAAAGGGCTGCAATTATGCGGGATTCTAGGCCGTGAATCCACAGCAGACAGGGGCCGCAGCGGATTGCGGGCTGGCGTGCGACAGTACGGGCATGCACTCGAAATAGGCATTGTCATCTGACGGGCAGACCCTACAATAACCGCCCAAACAGCATCGACCTATCGGGTATCCCCATCGACAGTTTCAAATACACTCTGCTCAAGATCTGGTTGCTAACTACAGCCTATCTGCCACTGTGGCTCTTGCACGGCGTCGCGAATCTGGCGGGCCGACTCTTTATGCTGCTGCCGAACCGTGCGAAATCGACAACAGAGAAAAATCTCGCGACCTGTTTTCCGGATTTGAGCGCTCAACAGCTGCAGGAACTGACACTCAGCAGCCTGCAGAATACCGCCTGCACAGCACTCGAGATGGGCAAGGCCTGGATGTTGCCACTCGACAAAACGGTGGCTCAGGTTGTCGAAACAGAAGGTTACGAGGACTATCGTGCGGCGCTCGATGCCGGCCAGGGCGTATTGCTCATGGCCCCCCACCTCAGTAACTGGGAAATACTGGGTTTCTTTGCCTGCCACGAGACTCCGTCGACATTCATGTACCAGCCGCCCCGACAGGCCGCCGTCGATCGACTGCTGCGGGAAGTTCGCTCGCGTGGCGGTGTGAAGATGGCGCCAACCAGCCGTAAGGGTGTAGCACAGGTGCTTTCAGCCCTACAGGCCGGTGAAATGGTAGGCATCCTGCCTGACCAGGTGCCCGCGGATGAGAGTGGAGTCTTCGCGCCATTTTTCGGTGAGCCGGCATTCACGATGACACTCATCAGCAAGCTCGCAAGTCGCACCGGAGCGGCCGTGTTCTGCGCGTTTGCGCAGCGACTCCCGGGCGGCAAGGGATTTCGTGCGGTCTTTCAAAAGGCCGACGATGATATTCGCAGCTCAGATCTGCTCACGTCAGTCACCAGCCTGAACCGCAGCGTAGAGCGCGTGGTGACGATGGCACCGAGCCAATACCAGTGGGAATACAAGCGCTTTCGACGACGCCCGGATAATAGCGAGTTTTATTAGCGTCGCTGAACTGCCAAGGCCATAAGCGCAGCAGTTGTGAGCGGTTTAACGGCGCCAGAACATCGGTGTGAACAGAACCAGCAGCGTGAAGACTTCCAGCCGGCCAAGCAACATCGCGAAACAGAGAATCCACTTCGCGGCCGCACTCAGTTCCCCGTAGGACTCGGCCACATTGGCAAGCCCGGGACCGAGATTGTTGATACAGGCACCGACCGCACTGAAGGCAGTAATGATATCGAGGCCGGTAGCCAACAAGGCGAGCAGCATGACCATGAAGGCCATGACATAGACGGCAAAGAATCCCCAGACTGACTCCACAACCCGATCACTGATGACTTCATTGCCGAGTTTGATAGGAATCGTCGCCCGCGGGTGAATCAGTCGCTGCACTTCACGAATCCCCTGTTTGAAAATCAGGAGAATACGCATGACCTTCATGCCGCCGCCGGTCGATCCAGCGCAGGCGCCGATGATGGCGGCGTAGAGTAGTAAGTAGGGCAGGAACAGCGGCCAGGAACTGAAATCATCGGTCGTGAATCCCGTCGTTGTCGCGACGGAGACGACCTGAAACAGGCCGCGGATAAAAGCTTCCGAGAAACTGGCGTAGACGTCGGAAAAATACAGCACCGTCACCGTCACCACGGAGACGAAGAACAGGATAAAACTGTAGAACTTGAACTCGGGATCGCCGAGATAGGGAAGGATTTTACGCTGCTGCCAGGAGGTAAAGTGCAGCGCAAAATTTACGCCGGCGACAAACATGAAAACTATCGCGACGAGATCGACAGCAGTACTGTCGAAGTAGGCCATGCTCGCATCGTGGGTTGAGAACCCACCGATCGCCACAGTCGTAAAACTGTGGCTCACCGCGTCGAACAGATCCATGCCGACGATCCAGTAGGCGAGCGCACAGGCCACCGTCAGAAAAAGATAGATATACCAGAGTGCTTTCGCGGTTTCGGCCAGACGCGGGACGAGTTTGTTGTCCTTTACCGGGCCGGGGCTCTCTGCGCGATACAACTGCATACCACCGATGCCCAGCATCGGCAGTAACGCGACCGCTAATACGATGATTCCCATACCGCCTAACCACTGCAACTGTTGGCGATAGAACAGAATCGACTTGGGCAGCGCGTCCAGACCCGAGATCACGGTCGCACCGGTAGTCGTCAGACCCGATAGCGATTCAAACACTGCATCAGTAATAGAGAGTTGCACATCACTGGACAACAAGAACGGCAAGCAGCCGGCAGTTCCGAGCACCAGCCAGAACAGTGTGACCACGAGAAACCCGTCCCGGGTACTGAGTTCCTTGTGGGTTCGCGCGGTCGCGATCCACAGCGCGAAACCGGCGAGGAAAATAATTCCCATCGAGTACAGGAAGACGCCGGTATTTCCGTCACCGTAGATCAGCGACACCACAATAGGCAAGAAGTTGGCCAGCACGCTGAAGAACATGAGCAGCAGGCCAAGAATCTTGATGGTAATAGAGGCGTGCATGGCGTGCTAGAAGAAGCCCAGGCCTACCTGGAACAAGCGTTCTACCTCAGGAATACGCTTGCGGTCGACCAGGAAGAGAATCACATGGTCATCGCTTTTCACGACGGTGTCGTCGTGAGCAATGAGTACTTCGTCGTCGCGAATAATTGCGCCAATCGTTGTGCCTTCAGGCAGGTCGATGTCCTCGATGGCTTTGCCCACTACCTTGGAGTTGGTGCGATCACCATGAGCGATTGCCTCCATCGCCTCGGCCGCGCCGCGCCGCAGCGAGTGGACATTGACCACATCACCGCGCCGGACATGCGCCAGCAGTTTGCCGATAGTTGCCTGCTGCGGTGAGATGGCGATATCGATCTCGCCGCCCTGAACCAGATCCACATAGGCCGGGTTGTTGATGATTGCCATTACTTTCTTGGCGCCCATGCGCTTGGCCAGCAAGGACGACATGATGTTCGCTTCGTCGTCATTGGTTAGCGCCAGGAAGACATCCGTCTCTTCGATATTCTCATCCAGCAAGAGCTCCTGATGGGACGCCTCTCCATTCAGGACGATGGATTTGCTGAGCGTGCGTGACAGGGCGGCGCAGCGCTCCGGATTACGTTCAATAATCTTGATCTGATAGCGGTGCTCAAGGTTCTGGGCGAGTCGTGAACCGATGTTACCGCCACCGGCGATCATCAAGCGGCGATAGGGTTTATCCATGCGGCGCAGTTCGCCCATACAGGGACGTATGTCTTTCTGTGCGGCGATGAAGAAGACCTCATCATCCGCCTCAATGACGGTAGAGCCTTCGGGAATGATAGGACGGTCTTTTCGGAAGATTGCGGCCACCCGGGTCTCCACCGAGGGCATGTGCTGGCGCAACAGGCGAATCTCCTGGCCCACCAGCGGGCCGCCATAAAAGGCCTTCACTGCCACTAGCTGCACCTGACCGTCGGCGAAGTCCAGCACCTGCAGCGATCCGGGCAGGTCGATCAAGCGCGCAATATAGTCGGAGACGATCAACTCGGGGGAGATGACCACATCGACCGCGAGGCCTTCTTCACCGAACAGCTTGTCACTGACCAGATAGGCCGACGAACGCAGGCGGCAGATTTTCTTTGGTGTGCGGAACAGGGAGTGGGCAACGCGGCAGGCGACCATGTTCACTTCATCGCTCTCGGTTACCGCGATAATCATATCGGCATCTTCGCCACCGGCGCGCTCGAGCACATCGGGATGGCAGGCCTGTCCCTCGACCATGCCGATATCAATGCGGTCGCGCAGCTCGCGCAGTTTTTCCGCGTCGCTGTCGACGACGATGATGTCATTGGACTCACTGGCAAGGGTTTCTGCCAACGTACTGCCAACCTGATTAACGCCGAGAATGATGATCTTCATTGCGGGATTGCGGGTTCCCCTGTGCGGATGCGCTTATTCCTTGCGAAGCAGGGCAAAATAGAAGCCATCGGGCTCCTGCTCTGTGCCGGTAAGAAGTTGTCTTCCATAGCGGCATTCTACTCCCCAATCGGCCACGATGCTTTGATATTTAGCGTCCTGCGCGGAGTCGAGGAAGTCGGCGATCTGCTGTTCATTCTCCTCGCGCAGCAGCGAGCAGGTGGTATAGAGCAGCAGGCCACCAGGAGCGAGCAGTGGCCAGAGTTTGCACAGCAACTGCTGCTGAAGCGCGGCGAGTCGATCTATATCCCGGGCTTTGCGCAGCAACTTGATATCGGGGTGGCGGCGAATCACACCAGTCGCTGAACAGGGCGCATCGAGCAGGATGCGATCGAAAGGCTGGCCGTCCCACCACGTGTCGGGCGCACTGGCATCCGCCGCCAGCAGCGTCGCTTGCAAGCGGAGGCGATCGAGGTTTTCCTGAATCCTCACCAGCCGTCGCTCATCGATATCCAGCGCGACCAACTTGGTAAGTGACTGCTCACTTTCGGCAATATGGCAGGTCTTTCCACCAGGCGCCGCACAGGCATCGAGCACCCGCTGTCCGGGCTCGAGTGCCAGAAGCCCTGGTACCAATTGCGATGCTTCATCCTGAACACTCACCAGGCCATCGGTAAAACCAGGCAGAGTCTGTACTGACTGTGCCTGCTCAAGATAGATCGCGGTCCCTACAACACTCCCTTTAGTCGCAGCAATGCCCTCGCCAGCAAAACGAGCCAGCAGCTCATCGCGACTGATCCGGGAGAGGTTGCAGCGCAGAGTCATGGGAGGGCGAAGATTGCTGTTGCTCAGCAGCGCCTCACTCTGACCTGGCCATTGCTTGTTCAGGCGTTTGTAGAGCCAGGCTGGAAAAGCGGATCGCGACAGTTCAGACAAATTCTTGTCAAGATCGGCCTGCCGCCGCTGGTAATTGCGCAGTACACCATTGACGAAACCGCGCGCCCAACTCTTATCGAGCGCATTGACCGCATTCACCGTCTCGTTGAGCACCGCGTAATTGGCCGTGGACAATTCGCGGAGCTGATACAGGCCGACCAAAAGAAGGCAGCGGAGGTCGTTGTCTTTGCTCTTAATGGGCTTGTTGAGCAGTTGGTCGAGTAGCGCCTCAAGCAGAAAGTACTGCCGACAGGTGCCGAAACACAGCTCTTGCAAGTAACTGTAGTCGGGGTGACTGTGGTGTTGAGCCAGCAGGTTAGTAAGTGATCCCTTATCCTGAATCAGGCTATTGATAACGCCTGCGGCAATTGCACGAACATTGTCTGGTTTCGTTTTGTCCGCATGACTCATTCGCAGGTCACTCGTGTTATCAGGAGTCGACCTGACCAAGTACGGTGCCAGGCGCAATTAAATGGGCGCGTGAATTCAGTACGTCTTTGACGCAGACAGGATTCTTGCCCGGCAACTGGATCTGCTGCACATCAAGCTCGCCATCCCCACAGGCAACCCGAAAGGAGTCTGCGCCGTTGGCGACGATTGTGCCGGGAGGCGTGTTGCTTGCACTCATCGTGTCCGGGGCATTATCCGCGACGGGAATCGCCGCGAGAATGCGCAAGCGATCACTACCCATCAAGGTGTAGGTTGGCATACGACCGCTACAGGCGCGAATCTGCCGTGACAGTTCCAGGGCATTCCGCTGCCAGTCGATCTGAGCCTCCTGCTTGTCGAGCTTGGCGGCATAGGTCGCAAGCGCGTCATCCTGTTGTTCCGCCTTGGCCTGAAGTGCCTCTAGGTTATTGAGAGTATAGGTTAGTGACTCTTTACCAACCTTGAGAAGCTTGGCTTCCAGCGAGAGCCCGGTGTCATCATTGGTGATCGCAACAGCCTGTTTGTGAAGCATGGCCCCGGTGTCCAGCCCGGCGTCCATCTGCATGATGGTGACGCCCGATTCGGTATCGCCAGCCATGATTGCTCGCTCGATTGGAGCGGCCCCGCGCCAGCGGGGAAGTAACGAGGCGTGCACATTAAGACAACCAAGCCTGGGAATGGTGAGCACTTCGGCCGGGAGTATCAGGCCATAAGCGACAACCACCAGCACATCGAGATCCAGATCTGCCAGCTGTTGTTGCGCCTCTGCATTGCGTAACGTCGCCGGCTGTAGCACAGGGAGATCGTGTTGCGCGGCTAGTGCCTTTACAGGACTGGGAAGCAGTTTCTTGCCGCGACCGGTCGGGCGATCCGGTTGGGTGTAAACGGCCACAATATTGAATTCGGCATCGAGTAATGCCTGGAGGTGGCCCGCCGCGAAGTCTGGCGTGCCAGCAAAACAAATCCGCAGGTCAGTCATCAGGTCAGGCAGACTTCCGGTGTTCTTTCTCGAGTTTGCTGCGGATGCGCTGACGTTTGAGATTGCTCAGATAGTCGACGAACAGCTTGCCATCGAGATGATCGATCTCGTGCTGGATACAGGTAGCGAGAATGCCCTCGGCATCCATCTCAAAGGTCTCTCCCTTGCGATCCTGTGCTGTGACGCGAATCTTGCGCGGGCGGGAAACTGTTTCGTAGAAGCCGGGCACACTCAGGCAACCTTCGTCGTAATCGTTCAATTCCTCATCGATCACTTCGAAGTGCGGATTAATAAATACTAGAGGAGTTTCCTTATTTTCCGATACATCTATTACCAGTAGTCGCTGATGGACATTGACTTGCGTGGCCGCGAGGCCGATGCCCTGCGCCTGATACATGGTCTCGAACATGTCATCGACCAGCGTAGAAAGTGCGGCATCAAATTCGGTAACGGGCTGCGCTACGGTGCGGAGCCGAGGGTCCGGGAATTCCAGAATTGTCAGTTGCGTCATTGCGGTTGTGGCTCGTTTGTAAGCGCTCTGCAAACAGCTTGGCTATCAGTTTACTAAACTCTTTGCTGATCGACTCTGGTGAACAGCCAGTAAAAGCCAAAAAAGAGAGAAGCGACGAAAAATTCAAGCGAAGCAGCGGTTTGTGAACTGCTTCTAGTGATAATTATACCGTATTGCTACCATATCGCTGCCACTTCCGGCAGTTAAAATTGCAGTTGTGGCATTGCGTGAGTCAGCCCTGGTCTTGCCGGGTGAACCAGCCAGGAGCGAAAGCTCACATGTCCTACACGAGGATATTTGAAAACATGCACAGGCCAGCGAACAATCCCCTCCTCATCCTGCTGCTGTCCCTCGCATTGAGCTGCGTGTCAGGGCCACTCTTCGCCCAGACTTCGTTGTTGAAAACCGAGTACCCGGCGAGCTACACGGTGCAAGATAACGACAATTTGTGGAATATTGCCGGCCAGTTTCTGAACGATCCCGAACGTTGGCCGGAAGTCTGGCGCCCTGATCCCTATTTGGACAACTCGGATCTCATCTATCCAGGGGATATTCTCAGCATTAACTTCGTTCGCGGCGCGCCGCGTATCGCTATCAAGCGCGGCGGGCGGAGCGAATTGAGTCTGGGCCCGCAGATTCGCGAAGAGCCCCTGCAAAGTGCCATTCCGGCAATTCCACTGGAAGCGATCGAAAACAGTTTCACGCGCAACCGCATCATCAGTCAGGCGCTTTACGACAGCGCGCCCTATATTGTGCAAAACATCGGCGACAATCTGGCCATCGCCACCGGTGACGAAGTCTATGCGCGCGGCGAATGGCCCAGAGGCACCACCTCATTCGAGGTCTACCGCCCGAGCCGCGAGTACCTTGATGACGAAGATGAGGAACTGGCAGGCATTGAACTGGAGTACCTTGGCTTCGCCAGTATCCGCACCGAAGAAGACAACAATGTTCGCCGATTGCTGATCAATAACAGCAGCAAGGAAATACGAGTTGGCGACCGCTTACTTACGCGCGAAGTCCAGCGAATTGGTGCAACAATCTTCCCCGCCGAGCCTGATGCCGAAGTAGAAGGGCGTATTCTGTCAATCCTCAATACCGAGGCCATGGCGTCACAACTGGACACTGTGGTGATCGATCTCGGCCTGGATGACCGGCTCGCGGTCGGCGATATCCTCGCAGTGCGCAAGGAAGACAGTGCATTAATCGACGGCGTTGAGCGAGACCGCATGACGTTTCGCCAGCGCATGATGTCGATCTTCAACGGTGAGCGTTTAACCCTTCCCGGGAGCGACATAGGCACACTTCTGGTCTATAAAACCTTTGATCAGTTCAGTTATGCCCTCGTGCTCAGTAGCCGTGAACCTATCGCACTGAGTCACCGCGTCACCAATCCCTGACCGACCTGATCACTTAGTCCCTCTTCCCTGGCCATTTATTCAAGGATGAAAAATGGACGAGTCCACTGTCGCCAATTATTTGGCGCTGCGCCATAGCACCAAGCTAACTGATAGCGCCCAGCCAAGTGAAAGTGCCCAGCTAACCGAACGCGACTTCGCACGCCTCCTGAAACAACATGGCAGCATGGCGGAGTTGCTCGCCAACGAGCCTATTGCAGCCCGAGCCCTGACTGAATTGAGCGAAACCGCGAAACGGCTCATCGAGCAGGAACAGGAGTGGGCAGCTCAGGCCAATCGCCACCTGATATTCTTTGAGTCCCCTGAGTATCCGCCGCTGCTGAGAGAAATAGATTGTCCGCCGCCTGTGCTCGCAGTTTGCGGCCGCAAGTGTTTGCTCACCCCGCAGATCGCGATAGTCGGCTCACGAAACTGCAGCCATTATGGGCAGCGAACGGCACGTTGGTTGGGAAAGGAACTGGCGCAGCTAGGGCTCACTATCACTAGCGGGCTGGCATTGGGCATCGACACCTGTGCACATGAGGGAGCCCTCGCAAGTACAGCGACTGACGCCGCAACGCTTGCAGTGATCGGCAACGGCCTGGACACGGTGTATCCAAAGCGCAATCACAACCTGGCGGCGCGACTAGTCGAGCGCGGTGCGCTGGTCAGTGAGTTTCCTCTCGGTACGCCTGCCTTGCCAGGGCATTTCCCGCGCCGCAACCGAATCATCTCTGGTATGTCCGAGGGTGTGATCGTGATCGAGGCCGCAATCAAATCAGGTTCTCTGATTACCGCCCGGCAGGCACTGGAACAAAATCGCGAACTGTTCGCAGTGCCGGGCCAGATCAACTCTGCGCATTCCGAAGGGTGTCATTGGCTTATCACGAATGGCGCAAAACTCCTCAGCAAGCCGGGCGACGTGCTCGCCGAGTTGAGTGAGCAGACACTGACAACGCTACGCGAGTCGAATGCGACGAGCACACTGCACAACGGCGAAAGCCGAGAACAGAATTCGAGTAAAGGCAGCAGGAGACGAAGTGCGAACAGGAATCTCGGTGATATAGAAGAGTCGATCAAGGCAGCCGGAACTCACCAACAAACACAACCTGAACTGACGGATCCGCAATGCAGACACCTGCTAGCTCTGTTGCAAGGAGAAGACATGTTGTTTGATGAACTTCTACAGCGCAGCCGCATGAGTACTGACGCGCTGACCGCATGCCTGCTGCAATTACAAATTCTTGGGCGCATCGAGATGCAGGCAGGCAGAATTCTCTCGCTGGACTGACGCTTGCCAAGCCAGCGCTGGTACGGTAGTTTGCCCGTTTTCTTCATACCGAGCAGGAATTAGTGAAATGAGTAAGCCGTTTGTTGCCATTCTTATGGGCTCTGAATCAGACCTTGGCATCATGCAGGCGGGCGCGGATGTGCTCACCCAACTGCAGATTGAATATGAAATCAAAATCACTTCGGCACACCGTACGCCGGAGGTGACCAAGCAATACATCAGCGATGCGGAAGCGCGCGGTTGTCAGGTCTTCATCTGCGGTGCGGGCCTTGCTGCGCACCTGGCTGGCGCGACTGCGGCGCATACTACTCGTCCGGTGATTGGCGTGCCGATTGATGCCGGCCCATTGAATGGCTTTGATGCGCTGCTCTCCACCGTACAGATGCCGGCAGGCATTCCTGTTGCGACCGTCGCCATCGGCAAAACAGGCGCGAAAAATGCGGCCTATCTCGCTGCGCAGATGATGTCGCTGGCCGATGCTGATCTGCAGACCCGTATAAAGGAAGAAAGAACTGCGAATTCTGAGAAAGTTCAGTCGCAAGACAAGGCGCTGCAAGACTCCCGGAAGTAACGCGCAGCATGGCCGCGAGTCATCAATCAGCTAGCGGTGGCCCTGAACAAGCCAGCGAGGTGCTCCGCAGTGGCGGCGTCATCGCGTATCCCACCGAGGCCGTCTTCGGCCTCGGTTGCGATCCCTTCAACGAGGCTGCAGTCGAAAAAATCCTGACCCTGAAACAGCGTCCCAGAGCAAAGGGAGTGTTACTGGTTGCTGCCGATCAGCAACAGATCGCACCTTTGCTCGCAGGATTGTCACCAGAATTGCGGGCCCGACTTGATGAGAGTTGGCCGGGTCCGGTGACCTGGCTGATACCGGATCCGAAGAATCTTTACCCCGCGTGGATAAAGGGAGAACACACATCCATCGCGATTCGTGTCTCTGCTCACCCGGGGGTTAAAGCACTCTGCGAATCGTTCGGTCAGGCGATTGTCTCAACATCGGCAAACCTGGCTGATGAACCAGAAATCCGAAGTCGACTCACATTGCAGGAAACGTTTGGCGACAAGGTCGATTTCATTGTCGATGGCGAACTTGGCGATTCCAGCCAACCGTCAACCATCAGGGATCTGCTTACCGGAAACACTTTGCGTTGACGCACAGGCTTCCGGCACTCGCCAGTCAGAACGCGCTGAACAGGAGTACACAGTGAGTAGCGTCGATACCGAAAGCGTCAAAGCTTTTCTGCTGTCCTTACAGGATTCCATTTGCAGCGAACTCGCTGCCATCGATGGCAAAGCAGATTTTCAGACCGATGCCTGGGACCGGGACAACGGGGGTTCCGGCGTCACGCGTGTAATCAGTGATGGCGCAGTCTTTGAAAAAGGCGGCGTCAACTTTTCCCATGTTTTTGGGTCCGCAATGCCGGCGTCTGCCACAGCCACCCGACCCGAGTTAGCGGGTCGCGCTTTTCAGGCCATGGGTGTGTCACTCGTCATTCATCCGCACAATCCCTTCGTGCCAACCTCCCATGCAAACTTTCGCCTCTTCGTCGCCGAAAAAGCGGGTGAGGAACCGGTGTGGTGGTTTGGCGGAGGCTACGATCTCACACCGTATTATGGTTTCGAAGAAGACTGTGTGCACTGGCATCAAACGGCCAAAGACGCCTGCGAAGATTTTGGTGCGGAGTACTACCCACGCTTCAAAAAACAGTGTGACGAGTACTTCCATATCAAACACCGCAACGAGCCCAGAGGAATCGGCGGACTCTTCTTCGATGACTTCAATGAGCTCGACTTTCCGCGCTGCTTTCAGTTCGTACAGAGCATGGCCAACAGCTACCTGAAAGCCTACTGCCCGATAGTCGCCAGGCGCAAAGAACTGCCTTACGAAGAGCGGCATAAACAGTTCCAGGAATATCGCCGAGGACGCTACGTGGAATTCAATCTGGTCCACGACCGCGGCACCTTGTTCGGATTGCAAGCAGGTGTCGGCCGCATTGAATCCATTCTCATGTCCCTGCCCCCGGTAGTGCGCTGGTGGTACGACTGGCAGCCTGAAGAAGGCAGCGCCGAAGCGAAGTTGTATACTGATTTCCTCAAGCCAAGAGACTGGGTTTAGTCTCGCGCGCAAACCAGAACTGACTAACCATGACGCAGACCGCCCAATACGCCGTCATCGGCAATCCGATAGCGCACAGTAAATCACCGCGCATCCACGCGGAGTTTGCAAAGCAAACCGGCGAGGATATCGCCTACGATGCCTTCGCTATCAACGAAGAGAATTTTGCCCGGTTTGTGAAAGACTTCTTTCACAACGGTGGCTCTGGTCTGAACATCACCCTGCCCCACAAGGAAGCTGCATTCAGTCTGGCAGATCAGAACAGCCCGCGCGCGCAACTGGCAGGAGCCGTGAATACCTTCTCGGTACAGGGCGGTCGCCTTGTTGGCGAGAATACCGATGGACCCGGTCTGGTTCGCGATCTCACAGTCAATCACGGCATCGAGATTGCGGGTAAATCTGTGTTGATGCTGGGCGCAGGCGGAGCAGCGCGTGGCGCACTGGCAGAATTGATTACGGCAGCGCCTGCCAGCATTACCCTGTTGAACAGGACCATTACCAAAGCCGAAGCCATCCGGCTCGCATTTCGGGATGTCGGCGAAATACTCATCGGTGACTATGAGAACGCCGCGCAAGAGACACCCTACGACCTGATCATCAACGCGACTTCACTCAGCCTCGATAAAAAACTGCCACCGGTATCACCCGCCTGGGTGCACGCATCAAGCTGTTGCTATGACATGATGTACGGCGATAGCGATACCGTGTTTGTGACCTGGGCAAAAGAACAGGGTGCGGAAAAAGCCATCGATGGACTGGGCATGCTGGTCGAACAAGCAGCAGAATCGTTTGCAATCTGGCGAGGTGTACGACCTGAGACCGAGTCCGTTATTCGCAAGATTCGCAACAGCCTGTAGCGCATAGTCGCTCTCCCTTCACTAGCCACACATTTCGGACACGCAGTAGCACGGACTTTTAACAGTCGAAAAACGCGCAGTCTAGAAACAGTAACTAGGTTTTAATTCCAAGGCTCTTCCAGTGCTCATCTGTGAAGAAAGGTCGTGCCGAACAAGAGGGGTTACTGTCGTCAACATTCGGCGCCCGCCCACTACTATACAGGAGTGAGTCCCTACTCTTCTCAAAACTAAAACCACAATCTTTTTCCGCTCAGCGCTGCCTCTTTTTTTGTTAGCCACAACACTCTACTACTCGGCACTCCAAATGATATGAGAGTCCGATTCATGGCCGGCTTCGCCTCTAAATGAAAACTGCTGAGAATGCATGCAGTTGCGAAGCAGTGAAGAAATAAAGAAGACCTGCAGCACCGATGACAACGTCAGTCTATCGGTAATCACTGACCAAGCGGATGTGGGGAGGCAGGGTTTCCGGCCCGCCAGTCAAGGCCGGCGCTGAACGGAAGATAAAGACCGCTTTTCAGGGCTTTATCTGGAGAGAAGGCACCCAGGATGGGCGCCGAGCCGGCGGAAAGGAAACTCTGCTTCCCCGCAGCCGCGCTCGAGGGCACCAGGCAATCTGATCCTGTGAATTGTTCGCACAAGGAACGACCCGCCAAAGCAAAACAAAGACCAGCGTCGGTAAAAAAGGTGCTCTACTGTTCCGGAGAGAGGGCATCCAGAATCGGCGCGAGCCGGCGAGTAGGAAACACTGTATTCCCGCAGCCGCGCTCGAGGGGACTTACTCACTGAATCACATAACGGTGTACAACACCGATGTTGATTCCCTTCTATTCGCGATAAGCCAAAAAAAAGGGGTCACCGAAGTGACCCCTTTCCTGTTTCTTGCGACTAGCACAAAAAGCCTAGTGTGCTGCGTCCTCGCCGTGACCATCGCCATGCAGATCTGCCGGCGTTAGTGCCACTGCATCCCGGTCATGACCGTTGTAGACGAAGCGTGACTCTTCAGTGTACGCACCCTCGACCGCCATAAAGCCAATCAAGAGCAGCAGTACGATAGGTGGTCCAAGAATGGTGAAGACCAGCGCCATGCGCTCCCACACCACGTGCATGAAGATCGCGACAATAAAGCCGGCCTTCACGACCATGAAGAAGAGTACCAGTGTCCAGCGCATCGCGCCCTGAACCTGAAAGTAGTCCACCATGTAAGAGGCGGTACTGACCACAAACAGCAGTACCCATATCTTGTAGTAAATCCCTAATGGGTGTTGTTGTCCTGCATCTGATGCCATTGCTGACGACCCCTCTTACAATAAGTAGAAAAACGCGAAAATGAATACCCAAACGAGGTCAACAAAGTGCCAGTACAGACCGGCGATCTCGACGATCTCATAACCCTTGTTGTCGTAGTATCCCCGTTTGACCCGGAAGGCGACCCACAGAAGATAGATCACACCACAGGTTACGTGCAGGCCGTGGAAGCCCGTCACCATAAAGAAGATCGATCCAAACTGAGCGGCTCCAAAAGGATTGCCCCAGGGACGGATGCCTTCGTCAAAGATCAGTTTTGACCACTCGAAAACCTGCATGCCGACGAACGTCGCACCAAAGAACGCTGTAGCGACAATCAGCCAGAAGGTCTTGGCCTTGTCTCTGCGATAACCGTAGTTAACGGCCATCGCCATGGTGCCCGAGCTGGTAATCAGCACGAAGGTCATGATCGCGATCAAGATCAGTGGGATCGGGTCGCCGCCAAATGAGAGCGCGAAAATCTCACTCTGGTTTGGCCACGGCGCAGTGGTGGTCATACGAACATTCAGATAACCCACCAGGAAACAGGTGAAGATAAAGGTATCACTCACCAGGAATAACCACATCATGGCCTTACCCCAGGGCACATGGTAAGCCTGCTTGTCGGCGCTCCAGTCGTCGACCATGCCTTCTAACCCGCGAGCTGGGCCATTTTCTGTTACGGCTGCTTCACTCATCCTAAAAATTTCCTATTAACAATTGCTTTTAATCTTATGTGTTCGCGAGTACCGCAAACAAAACCAACCACACTACCAGCAGGAAGTGCCAGTAGACGGTGCAAAGTTCGATGCTGAGGCGTACTTCCTTCGCCTCGGCTCCTGACAACAGACGCAGAGAGCTTTTGCTCCATACCCACAGGCCACCCAACAGGTGAACCGCGTGCAGTCCGGTCATCAGGTAATAGAAAGCATTGGCAGGGTTGGACGTCAGGTAGTAACCGCCGGCCTGCAGACTTTCCCAGGTCATCAACTGACCCGCGATAAACAGGATGGCGAATACGCCACCGCCGATAAACGCGGTCATCAGATTCTTGGGTTGCTCGCTATTGGAAGCGTTACGCGCCCACTGGAAAAACACACTGCTGAGTACCAGCAGGCCAGTGTTAAACCAGAGCTGCGCGGGCTCCGACAGGGGCTGCCAATCAGGCAGCTCCATGCGGATGAAGTAGCTCACGGTAAACAGCGAGAAAACGACACTGGCAATGACCAGAAAGAAGCTCAGCGCCACTCTCTCGGCCGGACTGTCGAAGGCCCCTTCAGGTTTGAGGCCTCCGATTATGCCTTTACGTTCCCACGGTTTGACCGCCAGGTGTTTGAACACGCTCATACGTCAGCCTTTGACTCGTCGTGGTCAGGGTCGAAATGTTCAGTATCCACTGTCGGCTCGACACTCTCCGGCGTGTTCTGAGGGATAAAGTCCTCATGCGCACCCGGAACGCTGTAGTCGTAAGCCCAGCGATAAACTGTTGGCAGATCCTCACCCCAGTTACCGTGCTTCGGTGGCAGGTCAGGCGTTTGCCATTCCAGTGAAGCAGAACCCCAGGGGTTCTTCTCTGCTTTCTTGCCGTATTTCAGAGACCAGATGATGTTCCAGAAGAACAGCAACTGGGCAACCGCTACGAAGATCGCTGCAATAGTGATTGCCGCATTGAGATCCTGTGCTGACATTGGAATGAAGTCAGTTTCGCCCAGTACGTAGTAGCGACGTGGCACACCCAGGAATCCGAGATAGTGCATCGGCAGGTAAATCGCGTAGGCACCGAGGAATGTCAGCCAGAAGTGCAACTTGGCAATGCCCTCGTGGAACATGCGGCCGCTCATCAGTGGGTACCAGTGATAGATCGCTGCGAACAGAACCAGAATCGGTGATACACCCATTACCATATGGAAGTGAGCGATTACGAAGTAGGTGTCAGACAGCGGCAAATCGATAACCACGTTACCTAGGAACAGACCGGTCAGTCCGCCGTGGATGAAGGTAAAGATAAAACCGATCGCGAAGTACATCGGCGCGTTGAGACGGATGTCACCTTCCCACAGCGTCAGTACCCAGTTGTACACTTTCATCGCGGTAGGTACGGCGATGATGAGCGTCGTGGTCGCGAAGAAGAAACCGAAGTATGGGTGCATACCGGATACGTACATGTGGTGCGCCCAAACGATGAAGCTCAGTCCACCGATCGCAACAATCGCCCAGACCATCATACGGTAACCGAAGATGTTCTTGCGCGCGTGTGTGCTCAGTACGTCGGAAACCAGACCGAAAGCTGGCAGTGCCACGATGTATACCTCGGGGTGACCGAAGAACCAGAACAAGTGCTGGAACAACAGCGGGCTACCGCCATTGTGATCAAGTGGCTGGCCCGCCTCTATTACCGCCGGCATGAAGAAGCTCGTGCCCAGCAAGGTATCGAACAGCATCATGATGGCCGCAACCAGCAGAGCCGGGAAGGCAAACAGTGCCAGAACGGTTGCAACAAAGATGCCCCATACGGTCAGTGGCAGGCGCATCATGGTCAGGCCACGGCAGCGATACTGCAGAACAGTGACCGCGTAGTTCAGACCACCCATGGTAGTTGCCACGATAAACACCGCGAGAGAGACAAGCATCAACACGATACCCATGTCGTGTCCGGGCGTTCCTTCCATCGCTGTCTGCGGCGGATAGAGTGTCCAACCGGCACCGGTCGGTCCACCTCCCACAAAGAAACTCGCCATCAGAATGATGACCGAGATCAGGAACGTCCACACCGAGAGCATGTTCATGAACGGGAATACCATGTCCCGCGCACCACACATCAGTGGAATCATGTAGTTACCAAAACCACCGAGGAACAGGGCTGTCAGAAAATAAACAACCATGATCATGCCGTGCATGGTGACGGCCTGGTAGTAGAAATTCGGATCGATAAAGTCGACTGATTCCGGGAAACCCAACTGCAGGCGGAACAGCACTGACAGTGTGAGACCGACGATACCAGTGAAGACAGCGATGCTGCCGTACTGAATCGCAATGACTTTGTGATCCTGGCTAAATACGTATTCTTCGACCCAGTTATGAGGATGGTGCATTTCCATCTCTTTATCTTGGTCAGCTAATGGGACGTAAGCCATTAAAACCTCCTAAACAAAATTCTGTAGCGTCTCGGCTACTTTAAAACTCAAATCCAATGTTCGTGTTACTGCGCCAGGCTATTGATGTAGGCAGCAACGTCTTCAATTTCTTCGATGCCAGACATGGCAGTGGCCATTGAGACCATTTGCTCACCGTAGTCATCTTCTGGATGCAAACCACGAATGCCGGAACGGAAATTCTGGATTTGAGTGACAAAATACCAGTCGCTCATTCCCTTCAGTTTTGGCGCATCGGTATACCAGGTGCCATCGCCATTATCGAGGTGACAGGCCGCACAGTTACGATCGTAAATGTCGTAGCCGTTGTCGATATCACCAGTAATGGTTGGAGCAGCTGGAGTGTCCTGGAAAGTTTCAATGTAGGCCGCTACGTTGCGAACCGCAGCGTCGTCAGCCAGCATGCCGGCGAATGCGCGCATTTGCTGACCAAAGGTATCGCCTTCACCGCCACGAACGCCTTGCTTGAAGTAGTTAAGCTGACGCTCAACATACCAGGCTTGTTGGCCGGCGAGTTTCGGTGCGTTAAGCGCCTGATTGCCCTCACCGTTTTGACCGTGACAGCTGGCGCAGGCTGCGTAAGCTGCCTGACCGGCGGCAACATTAGGCGCTGGCTGACTTTGCGTTTCTGCGAAAGTAGGCTGGGAAGCGAGCCATGCGTCGAACTCTTCCTGAGGCTCAACAACGACAGCGCCGCGCATGACGAAGTGGCCGATGCCACACAGTTCTTCACACAGGATGTCGAAGGTGCCTTCGCGAGTAGGTTCAAACCAAAGGGAAGAAACGAGACCTGGAACCAGGTCCATTTTCACGCGGAATTGAGCAACAGTGTAGTTATGCAGTACGTCGTGCGAACGCAACAGCGCCTGAACAGGCTGACCTATTGGCAAGTGCATAACCGGGTCATTGACGATTACGTCGTCCTGACCGTTGGGATCTTCCGGATTAACACCGAAGGGGTTGCTCGGGCTAACCAGTTCTGTGTCGGCTACACCCAATTGGCCGTCAGCGCCGGGATAACGGAACTGCCACTGCCACTGCTGACCCAGTACTTCAAACTGAGTTGCTTCATCGGGGACATTGACGAATTCTGCCCAGGTGAACAAGCCGGGAGCCAACATGGCGATAACGCCGATTGTGGTGAAGACAGACAGACCGACTTCGAGCTTGTGGTTCTCTGGTTCGTAAACGGCTTTGTGGCCTTCTTTCTTGCGAAATTTGAAGACACAGTAAGCAAGAAAAATATTGCAGAGAAAGAAGACAATTCCGGTCACCCAGAATGTCACCATGATGGTATTGTCAATGGAGTCCCAGGCCGCCGCAGATTCCGTGAACCACCACGGGCTGACGAAATGGAAGACTATGGATCCAATGACCAGTAGAAAGATAACGACCGCTAAAGCCATAAACCAGTATTCCTTCTAAAAGTAAATCCGGCAAATTTTGGGCGCACGAGTCCCGTTGTTTGCCTGTTCTCGTTCATTTGCTCATCAGAACGCGCTAAATCTGCCGGGCACAAACTTTCAGATAAAAGCCATGCATCCGAGCAAACTCAGAGAGTGATGTCCTGATGAATTCCCTTTGTAATTATTATGTTCTGGATGGGGTTTTACGGCCTGTAAAACCGGACAGTTGTATTGACGAAAAAACTGCTGATTTTTCGGGCCAAACGCACACCTCACGCGCTGTCGAATGCTATAGAAAAACGCCTTTAACCGCAAGTAAATCGGGTACTTAAACGACCGGAAACCTGAGCTAAATCAAGCATTTTTGACAGGAAACTGTCACTCTCACTAAGGGCTGTGGAATGCCACTGGCAATGATTGGTCAAAAGCCCCGAATAGCGATTCCACACGGGCCAATTCTCCTTGAGATTCACCGGTAAACGTGTTTGAATGCCCGCGCTCAAAATGAGGCTCCGGTGGGGGGAGCTCAGACGCCAATCCAGAACAACGACAACCGTGTCATGTGCTGGCAGTCTGATTTACACTCTTCCCTACGCACACCTAACGCTGTGCCAGTTTCATTCAATCGATTCCATTCAAACCAATAGTGAATTCATGACCGAGATAACGTCCAGTCAGACAGCCAGTTGGCGCGATTTTTATGAAATGTGCAAACCGCGCGTGGTGATGTTGATGATTCTCACCTCCATCGTGGGAATGATGCTGGCTGTACCCGGCATGGTGCCGTTGGACGTGTTGATTCTCGGTAACCTGGGTATTGCGCTCGTGGCCGCCTCCGGTGCGGTAGTGAATCACCTCATCGATCGCAAGATCGACGTCCTGATGAAGCGCACCCACAACCGCCCCATGGCGCAAGGTCGCGTGGAGTTGCTGCAGGGCACGCTGTTTGCCATCGCGATCGGCGTGGCTGGCATGGCCATCCTCCTGTTCTGGGTGAATCCGCTTTGTGCCTGGCTAACACTGGGTTCGTTTATTGGTTACGCCTTCATCTACACCGGTTACCTCAAGCACGCGACGCCACAGAATATCGTTATCGGTGGTCTGTCAGGTGCCATGCCACCGCTGCTCGGCTGGTCCGCCGTAACCGGTACGATCGAGCCCGATGCCCTGATTCTCGTGTTCATCATCTTTGCCTGGACCCCACCCCACTTCTGGGCGTTGGCGATTCACCGCAAAGACGAATACGCCAAATCCGGCGTACCCATGCTGCCGGTGACCCACGGTGAGCATGTGACCAAGATTCACATCATTGTGTACACAGCGATCCTCGTTGTTTCGAGTGTATTCCCCTATTTCTCTGGCATGAGCGGTATTCTCTACCTGCTCTCCGCACTGGCCCTCGGCGCCGGTTTCATGGTGTGGTCGCTGCTCCTGATGTACCGCCCCAAACCAACAACCGCGATGGATACGTTCAAGTACTCGATTCTGTATCTTGCCCTGTTGTTCGTTGCGCTGGTGGTTGATCACTACCTCTTCTGATTCGAGCTGGCAGCGACACGCCCATGACGCAAGCTCAGTCCAGTACCGCGCGTAAGCTCAAATGGATTGCCTTCCTGGCAGTCGATGCCGCGCTCGCCGTCGCTCTGTTTTTCCTGTTCACGACCCGTCAGGAACTACAGCTGCACGAGGAGCTGAATGACCTCGGCACCACGATCTATCCACAGCAAATCGATGTGGCTGATGATTTTTCCTTGCTCACCCACTACGGCGAAACATTCACCGCCGACCATTTGCGCGGCCGCTGGTCACTCGTGTTTTTCGGCTTTACCAACTGTCCCAATATCTGCCCGCTGAGCATGGTCGAGCTGGGTCAGTTCTACCGCACGCTGGAAGAAAGCGCAGCGGATAACGGTGAGAAGCCCCTGGTGGTAATGGTCACTGTCGATCCGGAACAGGACGACCCGATGACACTGGCGGACTATGTAGACAACTATCACGATGACTTTATTGGTCTGACTGGCAGGCCCGATCAGATTCGCGCATTTGCCGAACAGCTCTATGTCGTGATTGACGAGATCGAAGCGGAAGCTACAGAAATGGCGATGCACACGGGGCATGGTGATGGTGATGCAGATGCAGAACAGCCTGCAGCGATGGCAGGTCATGAGGCCCATGGCCAAAGTCCATCAGGCTTCGATCACAGTGGCCATATTTCGGTGATCAGTCCCGACGGGAAATTGTATGCCGTGATGCGCTTGCCGCATCGTGATCAGTACATCAATACAGCCTATCAACTATTGCTTGATAACTGGAATTAACAGTCGTTAATTTTCCGCGCCAGTTCCAAGCAAGTTCTCTATCTACTCCCGGCGTGTAGCCGACAGCGTAAAGAAGACCAGCGCGGCCAGCGCGACGATGGTTGGCCCCACCGGCGTGTCCAGATAAAACGCCACAAGTACACCGGTAATTACTGAGAAGACGCCAATCGCGCTCGCGAATAAAGCCATTTTTTCCGGGGTTTTTGCGAGATAGCGAGCTGCGGCAGGTGGAATGATAAGTAAGGAAGTGATCAGTAACACGCCGACAACCTTCATGGAGATCGCGATGGTAAGCGCCATCAGCATGATGAGTAGCAAGTTCAATCTGGAGACATTAAGCCCCTCAATTTCCGCCAATTCTGCATGCACTGTAATTGAAAGCAGATCGTTCCAGAATCGCACAAGCAATACGCCGACCACACTGACAACGAGCAAAATCCAGAGTACATCCGAGCCAGCTACGGTGAGCAATTCACCGAACAGATAAGCCTCGAGATTCACCCTTTGCGACCGGGATAGCGCGAGAATGAGTACGCCGATGGCCAAGGAGCTGTGCGCAAGAATCCCAAGTAGTGTGTCGGAAGAGAGGCTCGGGCGCTTGTCCAACACAGACAGCAACAGAGCCAGAAGCAGGCAGCTGACAATAATGCTTAGCTGCGGACTGCTATCGGTCATCAGGCCTATGGCAATGCCCAGAAGCGCGGAATGCGCGAGGGTATCGCCAAAATAAGACATGCGGCGCCAAACAATAAACGAGCCCAGCGGACCGGCGACCAGCGCGAGGCCAACACCGGCAAGTATCGCAAAATAAAAGAAATCAGCTTGTAATAACTGGACTAGAGACATGGTTAGTGGTCGCAGGGCTTCACTTCACCAGCGATGTCATGCTCATGATTGTGATCGTGGGTATAGAGAGCCAGGCCGGGCGACAGGTTAGGTCCGAACAAGGCAACGAATGCCGGATCATTACTCACCGATTCAGGCTCGCCGTGGCAGCAAATATGGTGATTCAGGCAAACCACTTCGTCGGTGGCAGACATTACCAACTGGAGATCGTGCGAGATCATCAATACGCCACAGCCACGATCGGCGCGGATCCGACCAATGAGTTGATAGAGTTCGGCCTGTCCGCTGAGATCGACGCCCTGGGCAGGCTCATCGAGAATCAGCAAATGGGGATCGGGTAACAGCGCGCGCGCCAACAAGACCCGCTGTAGTTCACCCCCAGAAAGAGCAATAAGCTGTTGCTCGGCGAGGTGATCGATAGAGAGCAGTGCCAGTGCGCTGTTGATTCGGCTACTGGACGAATGCCGGGCCAGTTTCAGAAAGCGCCGTACGGTTAGCGGCATGGTGGCTTCAATGCCTACACGTTGCGGCATATAGCCGATCCGCAAATCGTCGCGACGTGTGATCGTGCCGGAGTCAGCGGCCAGCAGATTGAGCAGGATGCGGACCAGGGTGGTCTTTCCGGCACCATTGGGTCCGATGAGCGTGACTGCCTTGCCGGGAGTCAGGGTGAGATCAACATTCTGCAATACGGGGCGCTCGCCGAAGCGCTTGTTGATGCCCTTTGCTGCGATGAGAAGTTGTGGGTCGGACATGATTGATGATTAAAACTCGTTCTGCTCAGGAAGCGCTGACAAGAAGACGAAACGGACGCGCAGTACTGTTGGTAATGCTAGTCATGCGAGAGATCACTTCGCCCGGGGGCAATAGCTGATTCCTGCTTTGCTCTCAATGATCCGACCAGTGATCAGACCAGTGATCAGACAACGACAAATGATCGAAGTATCACTAATTAAACAATGACTGATGCAGCACTAGCGGTTCAGAGTGACGCGGACTATGGGTTATCATGCCAATGTTAGCAAACCTTTACCTTTTCTCGCGAAGTCTTTACTGCAAACACCTGTCTGGCACCAAGTCGCGACGCTGAGAATACTGACACACCGCCCTTGAAGTTGATCTGAAACATGCCTCGTAAACTTGTTCTGTGTATCGTGAGCAGCGTGCTGCTTTTCCTGTCCTGGCAGTCCTCCGCCAACGCGTCCGTGCGCGTACTCACAAGCATTCAGCCGCTCGCCATGATTGCGCGGGCAATTGCGGGTGACGAGGCCACCGTAGACGTACTGATAGAAGGTCATGATTCCGCGCATCATTTCACCCTTTCGCCGAGCGACCGCCTTGCGGTGGAAAATGCCGACATGCTGCTCTGGATAGGAGAGGAATTCGAAGTGTTTCTCGAGACGATGATGGGGCAGCTTCGAGAACAGGAATTGATCACCGCGCTGGACCTGCCTGAGCTAACCGTGTGGCCGCTGGACGCGCAGACAGTCGATTCCCATATCTGGCTGGACCCACACAACGCCCTCATCATCGCCGGCGCACTGGCGGAGGAGTTGGCAAGAAAAGACACTGCCAATGCTGAGCGCTACAGAGACAACCTGACCGCGTTCACTACCCGGCTGACGGCCGCACAGGAAAACATCTCGGCACAGCTCGGCCAACTGCCCGCGTTTTCGTTTGCCGTGTATCACAATGCCTATCAATATTTTGAGCAACGTTTTGGGCTGGCACATGGTGTTGCGCTATTGGACAATCCGGAAGTCGCGCCGGGAATACAGCAAACCCTGCGCGTGCAACAGCGCGTCCGAGAATTGAACCCGAGCTGTGTACTGATCGAGCCCGACTACAGTCCGGCCTTACTCGCCACGCTGCTCGATGGCATCGAGGTGGAAGAGATTCATCTGGACCCACTGGGCTACCACCTGGAAGACAGCGCCAACAATCTCACAACGGCGGCTGCCGCAGCCGAGAGTTACGTGCACCTGTTGCAATCTATCGCTGAAGGCATGCAGCGTTGCGCCTCAGCCGATTAAGCCACTCTACTGAGGAATTGCTCGGATAGTTGGGCCAGAGTAGCAAGGGAAACAGGCAATGCGCTGCAAGCATAAATGACCGCCTGAAAGTTGAAGGCCGAATCACAAAATTAAAATCAAAGATACAGACAGAACAAGACGCCCAAGAACAGGACGTAAACTATGGCAAAAGTAAAAGAACTCATACTCGTCGATGGCTCGTCCTATCTGTTCCGCGCCTTCCACGCACTACCCCCGCTGGTGTCCAGCCGCGGCCAACCCACCGGCGCAGTGAAAGGCGTGATCAATATGATTCGCGCGCTGCTCAAGAGTCATGGCGATGCCAATATCGCCATTGTGTTTGATGCCAAGGGCAAGACCTTTCGCAATGACGTGTACGCCGACTACAAGGCTCACCGCCCACCGATGCCGGACGAACTACGCAGTCAGATCGAACCAATCCACAACATCGTGCAAGCCATGGGCCTGCCCATGCTTGTTATCGACAACGTTGAGGCCGACGATGTCATCGGCACCCTCGCGCGTCAGGCGAGCAAGGAAAAGATCAAGACCCTGATCTCAACCGGCGACAAGGATCTCGCGCAACTGGTCACCGAGCACGTCACCCTCGTGAACACCATGACCAACGAAGTGTTGGACATTCCAGGAGTCGAGAAGAAGTTCGGCATCGGCCCGGAGCTTATTGTGGACTACCTGGCACTAATGGGAGACAAGGCGGACAATATTCCTGGCGTGCCAGGCGTGGGACCGAAGACTGCACTGAAATGGCTGCTGGAATACGGATCGATGGAAGGCATCATCGAGAATGCGGAAGCTATCGGCGGCAAGATCGGCGAACGACTACGCGAGAACATCGACTTGTTACGCCTGTCCTACGAGTTGGCCACGATCAAGGACGATGTCGAATTGGACTTCACCCTGCAGCAGCTGGTGAAAAAAGACGACGACGAAGAAGCGCTATTCGATCTGTTCTCACAGATGGAATTCAAGACCTGGATCAAGGAGCTCGAGGACAAGGGCGTCACTGGCACAGTAAGCGAACAACCTGCGAGTGCTGGCGAGTTAGAGGCAGAGGCACATCTCGTGGCCCCCGCCGATATCGAGTACCAGGTCATTCGCAAAGAGTCCGAACTGCACGACCTCGTGGACAAGCTGAGGAGCAGTGGCAAGTTTGCAATCAGCCTGGAAGCCGATGCGGCTCATTACATGAAGGCGCAGGTGTTCGGAATCGCGGTGAGCATGGAGGCTGGCAAGGCCAGCTATATACCGCTCGCCCACAGCGAGGAAAAAGGCGAGCAGTTGCAGCGCGACGCCGTATTGGCAGCACTCAAGCCCCTGCTCGAAGACCCGTTGCTCACCAAGGTGGGATACGACCTCAAGCTGGACAGACACATCCTCGCCAATCACGGCATCGATCTGCAGCCCTTGAAGTCGGATGTGTTACTGGCCTCGTATGTACTGAACTCAGTGGCCATCAAACACAGCCTGCCTGACATCATCAGCCACTACCTGGAATTCCAGCCTCAGAACATCGATGCCAAGCTGGGTAAGGGCCGCAACAAGCTTAGCCCGGCCGAACTGTCGGTGGACGACTATGCAGATTATGCCGCAGAGAAAGCGGATGCGATCTATCGCCTTGGTCTTCATCTCGAACAGACACTGGCCGGAGAAGGCCATCTGCTCGGTTTGTATCAACACTACGAGATGGCGCTGGTGGAAGCCCTGCAAGAGACCGAACGTAACGGCATTCGCCTCGATAAAACCGTGCTCGCGAAACAGAGCAAAGAAATCGAGAAGCAACTGCAGAAACTGCAACTCGAGATCTACGAGCAGGCAGGAGAAGAGTTCAATACGGGATCACCGAAACAACTCGGCACCATTCTCTACGAGAAACTGGAACTCCCGGTCCTGAAAAAAACCAAGACGGGGCAGCCCTCCACGGCAGAGCCCGTTTTGCAGGAACTGGCCGAGCAATACGAGTTGCCCCGACTGATCATGGAGAACCGTTCCCTCAGTAAACTGAAGTCGACCTATATTGACAAGTTACCCCTAGAAGTGAACGAGCAAACGGGGCGCATTCATTCGACCTTTCAACAGGCAGTTGCCGCCACTGGCAGGCTCTCCTCCACCGATCCCAATCTGCAAAACATTCCGATTCGTACAGAAGCAGGGCGCCGCGTGCGAACCGCATTCGTGCCCGCCGAAGGCTACAAGCTGATGGCGGCTGACTATTCCCAGGTCGAGCTGCGCATCATGGCGCATCTCTCGCAAGACCCGGGTCTGCTCAAAGCCTTCACCAGCGACCTCGACGTGCACAAGGCTACTGCGGCGGATGTCTTCAACGTGGCACTCGATGAGGTCACCGCCAACCAGCGCCGCAGCGCCAAGGCCATCAACTTTGGTCTCATCTATGGCATGTCGGCGTTCGGGCTTGCCAATCAGTTGAAAGTGTCCCGCAGCGAAGCGCAGGATTACGTAGACAGCTACTTCGAAAAATACCCGGGCGTTCAGAAATTCATGGACGAGACCCGCGCGCTGGCAGACGAGAAAGGCTATGTCGAAACCATCTTCGGCCGTCGCCTCTACCTGCCCGATATTCATGCCGGAAACGGAATGCTGCGCAGAGCCGCACAGCGGACGGCGATCAATGCGCCCATGCAGGGCTCTGCCGCCGACATCATCAAGCAGGCGATGATCGATATCCATCACTGGCTCGATCAGACGAGCCTCGACGCACGCATGGTATTGCAGGTACACGATGAACTGATCTTCGAGGTGTCTGAACAAGACCAGCAACTGCTAGCTGAAGGCGTCAAATTCCGTATGGCCAGCGCGGCGGCACTGGACGTGCCACTAGTGGTCGATGTGGGGATCGGTAATAACTGGGATGAGGCGCATTGATAGCACGGGCCGCGTAAACCAGCGGGCGCACGCTTCAGGATTGTGCTGTGTATTACTCGGCGTCTGGCGCGCTGTCTTCTGGTTCGGAAGCTGCTTGTTCCTCTCCCGATTCCAGCAGCCATTCATTGAGCTGCTTGCGCGCCGTATCAACACCCTGTTGATCATGCGAGGAAAATAACTGTACGTTCAACATCGCCACTTCTTTGAGTTCGCGACGTACCTTGAGCAAGGTGTTCTGGGCGGCGCCGCGCTTCAGTTTATCGGCCTTGGTGAGCAAGAGCAGTAAGGGCAGCCCGGACTGTGCAGCCCAGTCGACCATCATGCGATCAAACTCTTTCAGCGGATGGCGAATATCGGACAGCAGTACCAGGCCACAGAGTTGTTGGCGGTTGCGCAAATACCGCTCGAGTTCCTTCTGCCACTTGTCGCGCACTGCAAGCGGTACTTTCGCGTAACCATAACCGGGCAGGTCCACCAGATAGCAGTGTTCCTGCAGGGTAAAGAAGTTGATGAGCTGGGTGCGACCGGGAGTCTTACTGGTTCGGGCGAGGCGCGTCTGACTGGTAATCGCGTTGATGGCGCTGGACTTGCCTGCATTGGAGCGGCCAGCGAAAGCCACCTCGGCGAGGCTGTCTTCCGGGCAGTCGGCCAATCGGGCTGCGCTGGTGGCAAACACCGCCTGGCGGAAGTCGAGGCTTTGGGTTGAATTGCTGTTAGTGCTCATGGCGTGACTCGTTCCTGTCGCTGGGCCAGTAGGGTTTGCCCGACGCGTTATTCTGTCGAATTCGGGCCCGCTGTCGCGTGTTCCATGGCCGTATTGGGCAGAATGTTGTCAAATTAAATGGCGCTGTCATCGTCGCAGAACCACACTAAGGACAGTGTGCAGCACGAATTCCGGCGCGGAAACGTGTGTCGCCCTGCTATATGGGCTATAATCCGCGACCGCAATTTAGCTGACTCGTTTTCTGAATCGACTGCGGGCGGCAATTTACCTTATTCGGGAGTCGACGATAAGACCCCGAGGTCGTTTGCAAACGAGAATGTGTTGTTATCCGGGAATTTCCATGAACAAATTAGTTTCTTTCGTTGTAGTGGCTGGACTCAGCCTTGTAGCACCTCAACTCCTGATGGCTCAGGGCGACGCTGCGGCGGGCCAGGCCAAAGCGGCTCTGTGCGCGACCTGCCACGGTGCTGATGGCAATAGCCAAATCGCCATGAACCCGAAGCTGGCTGGTCAGAGCGCGAAATACCTGATCAAGCAGATCCAGGACTACAAGTCTGGCGAGCGTCAGGATCCGACCATGAATGCCATGGTGCTCAGCCTCAGCGACGAAGATATAGCGGACATCGCCGCCTGGTATGCCTCGCAGGATGTCACCCTGGGCGGCACTGCGCCGGAGCAACTGGAACTCGGCGAGCGTCTCTACCGCGGTGGTAACAGCGAGCTGTCTATTGCAGCCTGTGCCGCATGCCACGGGCCGAAAGGCGCGGGTAATGCACCGGCGGGTTTCCCCTCACTGAGCGGCCAGCACGTGGAATACACACTGAAGCAACTGCAGGCTTTCCGCGCAGGAACGCGTGCCAACGACGATAGCTCCATGATGCGCGCGGTTGTTGAGCGTCTCACAGACGCCGAGTTGGAAGCGCTGGCAAGCTACGTTTCCGGGCTCCACTGATCGCAACTAGTCAGTTTCTTCAGCCCGGATTCATCGTCTTGCGTCGATGATTCCATTCGCGGCTCTCGTCATCGTCACGCGCTGGAGCGTTTAACAGCCCGAAGACTGCGAAGAGCCGCATAGCAAGCCGGAAACGGCTGTGCTAATTTTCGATTTCTGCTGACCCTTGGATCCTCGTTAAAAAGTGACGGAGTAGCAAAATGATCAAACGAAGCCTGCAAGTCCTTGTCGTACTTGCCCTTATGCCTCTGGCCATGCACAGCTATGCACAGCTGGATCGCTATGTTGCCGGCACGCACTACACTGAGCTGCGTACCCCGGTAAATACCTCGGATGCATCCAAAGTCGAAGTCATCGAAGTCTTCTGGTACGGCTGCTCGCATTGCTTCCGCTTCGAGCCGCTCATCAATGACTACGAAGCCAATGCGCCGGACTACGTGAATTTCGTCCGCTTCCCGGCCATGTGGAACGGTTTGATGAAGGTACACGCCCAGGCGTTCTATACCGCCGAGGCGCTGGACGCTATTCCTCTGGTACACGAGCACATCTTCAACGCCATCAATCTGCAGGGTAATCGCCTGGCGAACGAAGAGCAGATCGGCGCATTGTTCGCCGAGCATGGCATCGACCGCGATGACTTCTCCGCCGCGTTCAATTCCTTTTCTGTGCGCACCAAGGTCAATCAGGCCGAAGGCCGCATGGAGGACTACCAGATCCGCAGCACGCCCAATATGGTCGTGAATGGCAAGTACCTGGTGACCACAGGCGAGAGTGTACGCACTCAGCAGGAAATGATGGACGTCGTGAAGTTCCTGGTCGAGAAAGAACGCCCCACACTGCAGGCGTCTGGCGACTAATCGACAGCTCAGCATTCGTCAGAACACTGGCGATGCAGCGAAGACAACAAACCCGGTCAGTTTACTAAACTGTCCGGGTTTTTTATTGCTTGCCTCCCGGCAGCTATGCTCGAGAAACTAGCGACTGACGCAAAAGGGCACTTTGCTAAAACTTTTTCCCTCTCCAGACAGTCTTACAGCACAGAATTAATAAATCATTCAAACGCTTAGCAAGGATTGTATCCGGAGAACCTACCCTTCCGAGGCCATTTGCGGCCGTAAGGGTGTTTTCCGTGGCATTGCCTATGGAACAGCTCACTCAACAGATCGCGGCATTGTTGCCTGCGCGCGTGCGCAGTCTGGTCGCGCCAGACGCCCGGCAGGAGCTGTTGGCGGGTATCGATGAATGCCTGTTGCTGTTTGCGGATTGCTTGTACCGACTGGCGGACGGGGGTCACGTTGCGCTTTCAGCGGTAGATGACGCCACCGAGCTGGCTTCTGCGGCGCGGACATTGCTTGGCGATGTTGCAGATGACGCGAGCGTTCTCCTGTTACTCCCGCCCGATGAATTCGTCGCGGTAACGCGTGAGCTGCCAGGGATTTCCCGCGACATGCTGGCATCGGCGCTCAGGCTGCAAACCGAAGCACTCTTGCCGGCCTGTGATGAAGCGCTGGTAATGGCGGTCAATGCCGACTCGGCCGACCTGTTCGAGCAGCACATTGCGTTGTGGATGCGCCAGGAACGTCTGGACAATTTGTTCGCCGCCTTTGCCGAAGAAAACCTCTTTCTGGCTGCCGTACGACCGCGACTCCTTGCGGTTGGCGATGCTGCGGCCGAGTTACGCATCACCGAGGAGAGTGAGAACGGGCTGGCGTCCGTAGTCTGCACGCAAGGCGTAGTGAGCCAGTGGCTCCAGCTACACAGCACGGATCGCGAACAGGAAGTGTTTGAGAATCAGTGGCAGCAGGAACTCAGTGGCTTGCCCGTGGCGCAGACACTTGAACTCACATCGGCGCAAGACTATCTGGCCAAGCTCGGGACAAAGACTGAATCCGGTAGCAAAGCAGCCGTGTGTTCAGGCGAGGCCTACAGCTTCTTCCCTATCGGCGCCTTACAAAAACGGCATCAGGTGCTCCAGGGCAAACGACTGCGAGCAGGGCTTTATTCAACAGCCGCGCTGCTGTTCGTGGCGATACTGCCTTTTCTCTGGCAGTCCCTGCAGCTTTCATTTGCCGAGCGTGAGTTGGCACAAAGCCGCTTGCTGGCTGCCGATGCCCGCGCCGATCAGGCGGTTGTGGTTGAGTTTGAAAATCAATGGGGCGCATTGAGCGATTTCCCGATCCAGGATATCTCCCAGGTCATGTTTGCACTGCAGTCGGCCCTCGCGCCTGATCAGCTGACCGGCCTGGAAATCTCCGAGGGCCTGATCAGCATCGAAGGCAACAGCGATGACCCGCAGGCTATTCTGCAGAATCTGGAACAGAACTCCCTGTTTACCGAAGTAGTGTTCGCGCGAGCGACCAATAACACGCGTTACTTTATTGACTTGCGCCTGAGCCCGGTGAATTTTGAAGGCTATTTCCTGCGCTACTTTCCGGATGAGTAAAGGGCTTAACGGGTAACGCACAATGCAGATATCGAAACGAGAAAAGAACATCATTGTATTGGCCGGACTGGTTGCCGCCGTGTTCCTCATCACGCAAGTCTACCCGGCGATACAGTCGATCTATGGTGAACGACAGCAAGCAATCGAAGAGGTTCTGTTGAGTTCAGATCAGGAGATGCGCCTCGTCGAGAACGCCGAGCGCTGGCAGCAACGACGAGCCAATGTCGACACAGAGCGGGCGACCCTCGAGCAACAAGTTTTCAGTGGTGCCACCGTACCCTTGATAGAGGCGGCGATTCAGAGCGATCTCGCCCGGTATGCTCGCGACGCTGACATTGAAAGATCGTCGACGCGACTCGCGGAGCGTCTCGAAGCAGACGGCTGGTTATTGATCAGTCAGGAGATGTCATTTCGTACTGACGATGCAGCCAATACCTTGCGATTACTGGCAGCGCTGGAGAATTCGTCGCCACGTCTCTACGTGAAAGATTTCAATCTCAATCGTAATCGCAATTTGTTTACCGGTGATATCACCGTTGTGGGATTCGCGCGTAGCAGTCTCGCAAGCAACGGCGGCAACACGACCGCCAATAATTCCCAGGCAAGACGCTAGGCAACACGCAACAGGAATCAGCAATGAGCCAGGCCGCAATGACCATGACCGTTTTTACCCAGCTCCTGGAGCCACAGGGAATTGCGCCTGCCAATGATTTTGCCGACACAGGAATGCTGGTTTGCAGTCACCTGCCCAGCCCGGAGTTGCGCGCCAAGATTCGCTTCATTACCGGCAGCGATCTGCAGTTCAGCATGAAGTCAGACGACGAAGTGCGCCGGCTAATGAAGCATTGGCGAGCGGAACTGTCACCCTCGATTGAGAGCGGCGAAGAAGAAATCTTCGTCTCCGGATTCGAAGACGACGACGAGCTACTGGACCTGGCTTCCGAAGCACCGATTATTCGGCTGGTGAATCACCTGTTTGCCCGGGCACAGGATCTCAACGCCAGTGATATTCACTTCGAGCCCAATGAGACACATCTCGATGTACGCTGCCGTGTCGATGGCATCATGACGCGAATTGAGCGCCTGCCGATCAAGATTCACACCGCAGTGGCCTCACGCCTGAAGCTGATGGCCAAGCTAGACATCGGCGAGAAACGCTTGCCGCAAGACGGCCGCATCGACTACCAGATTGGCAGCAAGCAACTCGATATGCGGGTATCGACTCTGCCCGGTGTGCACGGCGAATCGGTCGTGCTGCGTATCCTCGATCGCAGCGACACCGCCGTGGAGCTGCAAGCACTCGGCATGCCCGCAGACGTGCTGACGCGCTATCAGAGCGTCATCAATCAGCCGCACGGCATGATCCTGATTACCGGGCCCACCGGTAGCGGCAAGACCACCACGCTCTACGCGACGCTCGAAAAGATCAACAGCGAACGACAGAAGATCATCACGGTAGAAGACCCGGTCGAATATCAGCTCGAGGGCATTACCCAGATTCAGGCCAATGCCAGCATCGGGCTGAACTTCGCTTCCGGTCTGCGCTCCATTGTGCGCCAGGACCCCGACGTGCTCATGGTCGGAGAGATTCGCGACCATGAGACAGCGGAGATCGCGATCGAATCGGCGCTGACCGGCCACCTCGTATTCTCCACCTTGCACACCAACGATGCGGCGGGTGCCGTCACACGCCTGCAGGACATGGGCGTGGAAGGCTATCTGATCAGCTCCAGCCTGCTCGCCATTCAAGCTCAGCGCCTGGTGCGCCGGGTGTGTACCGACTGCGTCGAACAAGTCGCACTCAGCGAAGACGAAGCGCGGGTGCTGGAAATCAATGTTGCCGATTGTCCCGACGTCGTACGCGGTCGCGGCTGCGAGACCTGTGGCCAGACGGGCTATCGCGGCCGGGTTGGTCTCTACGAATTATTGCTGATGAGCGACACCATTCGTCATCACATCGCCTCCGGTGCGGACGCCAATGTGATCCGCGATCAGGCGCGCAAGGAAGGCATGCGTACCCTGCGTGAAGACGCACTCGAAAAACTGCGTCAGGGTCTAACAACCCCTGAAGAAGTCGTGAGGGTGACGCGCGCACTATGAGCACTCTGCACTTCAAATATCAGGCCTTCGATTCAGCCGGCAAAGTCCAGCAGGGCCAACTTAGCGCGGACTCGGAACGTGATGCGATTCGCCTGCTGCAGAATCGTAACCTGACGCCAGTCAAATTGCAGGCCACGCAGGCCAGCCAGAGCACGGGGCGCAGGAAAAAAATCAGCGCCAACGATGTGCTCGATTTTACGAACGGGCTGTGCACCCTGGTGGAAGCCCGCGTGCCAATAGACAAGGCACTGCGTCTGCTCGATGGCATTACCGAGTCGGTCGCCATGCGCGAACTCGTACTGGATCTGCTGCGCGATGTGAAGGAAGGCCAGAGTCTGGCCAGCGCGATGGAAGGCCACCCGAAAGTCTTCTCGAAAATGTACATCAACATCATTCGCGCCGGTGAAGAAGGCGGCATCCTCCACGAGTTGCTACCGGATCTGGCCGAGTTTCTTGAGACGGCCGCCAAGACCCGACAGGCCATTGTTTCGGCGATGATCTATCCGGCGGTGCTACTGGTTACCGGGGTGATCTCAGTCGTGTTGCTGCTCGTGTTTGTTGTCCCGCAGTTCGCCGCGATGTTCGAAGATGCGGGCACGACCATTCCCGGTTCGGCTGCCTTTCTGTTGTCGCTGAGCGATTTCCTGCAGGCCTGGGGTTGGGTGTTTATTGTGCTGATCGTGCTCGCCGTGATCGGCTGGCAGCGCATGGATCACGATCCCGGAACGAAATTGAAGAAAGACCGCTTTCTACTCTCACTGCCATTGCTGGGCACGTTGTTGCTGTTTAAGGACTGTGCAGTATTCGCCCGCACGCTGGGCGCGCTGCTCGGCGCAGGCATACCCCTATTGCGCGCGCTCAGAGTAGCACGCGAGGTGGTTGCCAATAGCGTGCTGACGGAATCGCTCAAGCAGGTAGAAGAAGATGTTCGCGGCGGCGCGGGCCTCGGCATTTCACTGGAGAAGACCCAACACTTTCCCACGCTGCTGCATCAGCTGGTGGCGGTGGGTGAAGAGTCGGGCCGCACCTCGGACATCCTGTTGCGCACGGCAATCACCTTCGATACCCACGTGCGCAATCAGATGTCGTCACTGGTGTCGGCGCTGCAACCGGCGCTCATTATTTTTCTTGCCATCGCTGTCGGTGGCATCACGATTACTATGCTCTCCGCGGTGTTCAGCATGAACGCCGTCGAGTTCTAACCGGTCCAGGAGACGCGACCATGAAGTCTTTACGATCTCACATCCCGCCCGGCACACAGCGACTGCTGGCGGCAATCGGCACGGCGCTCGTACTGTCATCCTGCACAACGCTGGATACGCCCTCTGAGCGATCCGGCAGTCAGGCAACGCCGCGCCCAACTGTGGCGACAAGCACCAGTGCGAGTCAGGCCGCTATTGAAGTATTGAATGGCGCCGACACTGCCGAGCGCCAGGCCTTGATCGACGCGATCAATCGGGACGGCCAGAGCATGCTGTTTCAGGGCCGCGCAGACACTGCGCCGCAGCCGGTCAACGGCGGCAGTGGCGAGGATGTAGTCGAGCTGAACTACGAACAGGCAGACCTGCGTCAGGTACTGGAAGAACTGGCGAGGGCGCTGGATATCACGATGATTATCGATCCGACGATTTCCCGTCAGATCAGCATACGCACCGCGGCCAACCGCCCTCTACAAAGAGATGACATCTGGCCCCTTATCAGGCTGCTAACACGCGATACCGGAGTACTCGTCGAACAGGTCGGCGATATTTACAACGTGCGCAGCATCGATGGCAGTCTGCCCGAAGAGATCGTGACGCCGGATGAGCTTGATGCGTCTGTCTCTCCACGCGTGCTACAAGTCACGCCGCTCACCTACATCTCCAGCGACACCGCGCAACAGGCGCTTGAACCCATGCTGCAGCCGGGCGGCGGCATCACACGCCTCGGCAATCGCAATCTGTTGGTAATCAGCGGCAGCAATTACCAGCTCAGCCGCGTTAATCAATTACTCACTCTGTTGGATGCCGACCCTTTCGAGAATCAGGGCATCCGCCTCTATCAACTGAACAATGCCAACGCCACGGCAGTTGCCGAGGAGCTACAAGAAATTTTGTTGCTGATCGAGGGCGAGAATCCGGCCTATCAGGTGCGCGGTATCGAGCGCATCAATACCCTGCTGATCACGGCACCGGCAACACGCGGTTTCGATGAGATCAGTCGCTGGGTAAGCATTCTCGATTCGGCCAATCAGGAACAGGTCGAGCAGCTCTTCATGTATCGCGTAAAGAATCTGGTAGCCGAGGAACTCGCAGCCACGCTCGCCGAAATCTTCGAAGTAAACAACGACGATGATGAGGAAAATCGCACCAGCAATCAGCAGCAGGACGAAGCCACGATTGCGACACGGCCCCAGCTGTTGTTTCAGGGCTTTGCCGAAGATGGCAGACCCAACATCATTACACCCGCTGCTGCGGAAAACACGACTGCAGCGGGTAACGCAAGCCAGGCGGTCTCAGCCGATCTGCAAGTGCGCATCGTAGCGGACGAGGCCACCAACAGCCTGCTCATTCGCAGCACCGCACGTGACTACCGGCAATTACTGACGACGATTAATCAGTTGGATGTAGTGCCACTGCAAGTCATGGTCAACGCGGTGATTGCGCAGATCACTCTCAATGACACGACGCGCTTCGGTGTGGACTGGAGTCGTATCGCTGCGGATGCCGATATGAGTCCAATATCTACCAGCACCGAAACCTCATTCACTCCAGACCTTGCAGGGTTGATGTTTACCAAAGGCTTTCTCGATGGCGCAGCAAGAGTGGAAGCCACCTTGCAGGCCATCGCTGCCAACAATGAAGTGCAGTTACTGGCGCGGCCTTCACTGACAGTGAGCAACAATCAGGAAGGTGAGATTCAGATAGGCTCGCGAGTGCCAGTCAATGCGGGCACGTCTTTCGGCGTGGGCGGCAATTCAACCACCAATATTCAATATGTGGATACCGGTATCGGCTTGCTGATTACGCCGCAGATCAATACCGATGGTGTGGTCAATCTGATGATTACGCAAAACGTGTCCTCGGTCGATTCGTCTGAACCGGGTGTAGAGGACAATCCTGTTTTCAACAATCAGGAGATCACGACCACAGTTGTTGTGCGCAATGGCGAAAACATCGTACTGGGTGGACTCATCCAAACCGATGAGGAGCGTCTGAATACCGGCGTACCGGGCTTGAATCGCATCCCCGTTGTAGGCAATCTGTTCTCTTACCAACAACGCAGCGAAGAGCGCAAGGAACTGTTCATCGTACTGCGGCCCGAGGTGATCAACCTCAACGAGCAGAACAACGCGGAGTTCACGGAAATCCTGGATCGCTTCGAACTGGCGGCCGAATTATTCGAAGAGAACAATCTTCGTTAACAACTGAACTGAGAACGAAGAACTTAGAAAGAAGAGAGCGCGCTACAATTGGCAATCAGAGCGCGAATCCAAGAGCACACATTGCAGCGCAGAACAGCTCCTGCGCACAGACAGAACAGGTGAACCATGAAAACACATCACAAGAGAATCTCGAGCACGAAAGCGAAAGCGCAACGCAACGCGGGATTCACATTGATCGAAATTCTGGTGGTCATGGCGATCATCGGTATGCTGGCCGTCATGGTTGCCCCCAACGTGTTTCGACAGCAGGCGGGTGCGCAACGTGACGCGGCCATGTCGCAGATCTCGGCACTCGAGGCAGCGCTCGATGCCCACCGTCTCGATGTCGGTTCCTATCCCGATTCACTCGAAGGTCTGGTAGAAAACATCGATGATCGCGCCTCGTGGAATGGCCCTTATCTTCGCAGGGAAGTGCCCCTCGACCCCTGGGGTAACAGCTATGTCTACGAAGCAGATGGTCGCGAGTTCAGTCTGATCTCTTATGGGCCGGACGGCGAACAGGGCGGCACAGATGATGACGCCGACATCGGTCTGTAAAAAAACAGTCAGCATTCCCCTTAACGCACAGCGAGGCTTCACCCTGCTGGAGATACTGCTGGTCGTTGCCATCATGGCATTGGCTGCGGTAATCGTGATCCCGAGTGTCGGTAGTCTCGAAGGGCGCAGCTTCAACGCGCAGGTGCGAAACGCTCATACCCTGCTCAACTATGCGCGCCGCACAGCGGTTGTGAGTGGCCATCCTGCAAGTATCGCCTTTGCCGTAAACCAGGAATCCGAAGAGTCCGAGGCAGACGCACCTCTGCGCCTGGCACGGGACAATGTGGGCCTGTGGCAATTCGAAGGTGCAGAGCTGCATTTTCAGGACAGCACCGATCAGGAAAACGAGGTCGAGTCATTGCTGGAAGTCAGCTTTTTCCCGGAAGGCGGCAGCACCGGCGGCACGCTCGTATTCGCTCAGGCACAACAGCGTGCCACGATTCATATTGATCCATTCACTGGCCGCGTCGAACTGATCGACGAGGACGAACGCCAATGACAGGGCAACGTTCACAAGCGCAAGGCTTCACCCTGCTGGAAGTCATCGTCGCGCTGGCAATCACCGGCTTTATTCTCGGTAGTCTGTTCACACTCGTTGCCGGCAGCAAGCAAGTCACCTGGCGTGCCGAAGATAATCTGCTGCGCGCGACCCAGATACGGGCCGCGACCAATTTCGCGCTACTCGAAAACGACTACGCCGAGCTTGCCGAGATTCTCACCACCGATGACTACAGCATTCAGACTCTGGAGCGAATTGAGTTTCCGGTGCGCAAGACCCAGCCCAGCAATCTCGCTTTGCAGGAATATCAAATCGCAAACTTCGTGCGCAACGAGTTTTACATCGGCTCGCGCTGGATTCAGTTAGATGTACGCGAATAAACGTCGAGCCAACGGCTTCACGCTAATCGAGATCATTTTCGCGTTATCGCTGACAACGCTGTTGTTGGGGCTGCTGAGCACCGGCGTCTATATCGTTGCAGAAGACTGGAACCGCAATGCCGATGTGCTCGACGCTACTCTGGACGAGGCGCTGGCCGTGTTGCAGGTCGATCGTGCGCTGCATGGCGCGTTGGCTCACAGCTATACGAATCTGCAAACACTATCGCGGCAGCTCTTCTTTGTCGGTGAAGAGGACGAGCTTTCCTTTGTCTCTACTGTTTCCCCGCAGCGCGAGCCGGGCCTGACTGCGTGGCGATTGAGTAATGTCCGCGACGAGGGTGTGTACGTGACACTGGCGCCAGCCTTCGCCGACAACCCGCAACAACGGCTCGACAATAGCGAAGGCAGTCTGCTGCTGCCCGACTACTCGGTGAGCTTCGCCTACCTCTATGAAAGCAGTTTGAATGTTCGCGAGTGGAGCGATGAGTGGTCAGGCGAAGAACTCCTGCAATTGCCCTTCGCGGTTTACGTTCGCTTCGAGCCCTTCTCGGATGAGCAGGAACTGCTGGAAGTCATAGCGCCGATTCGTGCGTACCAGCATCGGCAGATCACACCCAATCAGGCAGGCATACAGGCGCTGTAGTGAATAGAAGCACACGAACAGTCTCAGCAACTACGACACCATCTATGAGGCCGTCATCTGCGAAGGGGCAACATGGTGCTGTGCTGATTATCGTATTGTGGACAGCGGCGCTACTCACCGTGTTGGTGACGGCCATGGCCGCCAAAGTCCGACTGTCTGCCCAGACCGTGGTTAACAATCACGATAGTGCGACGCAGTGGTTGCAGGTGATGGATGCCGTCAACAAGGCCAAGGCCGAGATACTACTCGAAGCAATGCCGCCGTCGATTGAGATCGAGTTGCCGCGGGACGAAGACGGCGAGCTCCGTGATCCGAAGTTCCGCTTCAACGGTCAGCCGCTTACGCTCTACTATCCTAACGCAGAAAACATGGTGGTCCGTGTTTACAATCACGCAGGCAAGATCAGTCTTAACCGCATCTCACGCACCGCACTGCGCATGCTCATCGAAGAGCGGCTCGGCGGCATCGAAGTCGCCAGCCCATCCCGCGTGCAGGAACTGATGGATGCGTGGACCGACTGGACTGACCTGAATAGCCTCGCCAGCAATGCTGCCAGTGGGGAATCAGACTACTACCAGACTCTCGATCCGCCCTACGACGCCCGCAACAATCCTGATCTGGAATCGGTCGAAGAGATATTGCTGATACGCGGCTTCGCCGAGCTGTTCGAAGGAGTCGATGTTGACGCCGCCTTCACCATCTACGGGACGCATCGGCAAGTGAATCTCAATTACGCCACGCGGGAAGCGATGCGCCTGCTGCCCGGCATGACTGACGAGGTTATCGAAAACATCATCGCCTATCGCGAGAAGCGAGATATCAATAATCGCCCGGATATGGCGAGTATCATACCCTTCGAGATACTCCAGGAAGTGAGCAACTGGATCGGCGCAGATACCTCGGAGTTCTATTCTATCTATGTCTATCCCGAGGCGGCACAGGACGAGCTGACGTTGCAGGCACTACAAGACGAGGACGAGTTCGTAAACCCGGACCCGGTGACACGAGCTTACATGGAAGTTATTGAATCCAGCGGCTGGGATAATCTGCCGCGCGTGCTGAGAGTCGATCCCTACGGACGCCTGCCGGATACTGCGCCGGCACGGGTGGATGAGGAAGGTCGGCTTTTTGGTGAGCAATAGTGTTATTCTAAGTAACAATATTTCTGATTGTTTAGTCTATTAGTAGCCTAAAATCTTACCTTCCTAAGAAATCGATACAGACACTCGGGGAACTCTTACTATGGTAAGAAGTTGTATTTACTACCATCCAGAATCCTACTCTACCGCTACCCAGCGATTAATGGGGAGACAAGCTGCAGGAGAATCGTTTTTGCGAGGATATCTTGCGTACGGTACTTCCAAAGAACTATGGGTACATGTTGAAAGCAAACAACACGCAGATGCTTGCGTTGCACACATCAATGAGTATGGAACGGACAAAACACTAAATATTATCAATAGAGAAAACCTACATGTACTGAGCAATGCCGAGCTTCTCTATCACCCCGGCCCAAACATTGATGAACATGTATACAGAAGGAGCATTTTTGGGCATGAGAATTACAGTGTTTGCGGAATTACACATACAACATCCTCGTCGGCCAGTATGGATGCAATCACCAGATTGGTAACTGCACCAGTTCAAACTTGGGATGCCGTAATTTGTACATCGAATGCAGTTCGCGAAAACGTTGTGCGTCTTATTAATGCAGAAATTGAATTCCTCAAAGATCGACTGGGAATAACAAGAACAGTAATCCCAGAGCTGCCAGTTATTCCATTGGGTATTCATGTCGAAGATTTTAATTTTTCAACTGCCAATCGAATCGAATCCAGGAAGGTACTACAGATTCCAGACAGCGATTTCGTTGTGCTTTATATGGGTAGGCTATCATTTCACGCGAAAGCTCATCCGCTTGCTATGTATCAAGCACTTCAAAACGCACACAATACAACAGGCAAACGCATCACACTTATTGAATGTGGATGGTTTGCAAATGAAGAACTTGAGAAGTCTTTCTCTGAGGCTGCAAGCCAATTCTGCCCGTCAATAAAAGTGCTCAAATTGGATGGACGTGAGAAATCGTTGAGAGACCGTGCATGGGCCTCGTCGGACGTATTCTGTTCTCTTGCTGACAACATACAGGAGACTTTTGGAATTACACCTATTGAAGCAATGGCTGCCGGATTGCCAGCAATCGTATCAGACTGGGACGGGTATAAAGATACGATTCGAGATCGTGTTGATGGTTTTAGAATACCGACAACTATGCCTGTACAGGGATTAGGGATAGATCTGGCGAATAGACACGCTATTGGATTGGATACTTACGATATGTACATAGGACATGCTTCCAGTCTTATCTCAGTTGATATAGGACGTGCAACTGAAGCACTTGTAAACCTGATTAGTTCAGAAACTCTTCGAAAGGATATGTCTCGTTCTGGGAAGGAACGAGCTCGATCCGAATATGATTGGTCTAAGATAATGCCTCAGTACGAAGAGCTTTGGACATTGCTAGCCAGTAAAAGACACGAGGATTCTCGCCAGCTTCGAAAGCTTGCGGATGCGTGGCCAGCGCGAATGGATCCATATAAAGGATTTCAGTCTTACCCGTCAAATACTCTAACCTCGAGCTCAAAGCTAAAATTAACGGTTGCAGATATTGACACTGCCGGAAAAGTTTTGGATAAATATCTGGAACTAGGAATGGTCAACTACGCAAGTTATGTAATTCCGCCGAGATCAGAACTGATACAGGTCATGAAACGCTCGCTTTGTGACGTAAGTCGTGCTGATGAGCTAATCCTCGATGTGCCTGAAACCAGAAGACCGTACGTTTTCCGCTCAATAGGTTTGCTATTAAAGCTTGGACTAATGGAGCTTATTGACTAGCATGGAATTTAAATCTGTCTAATGAGACTTCAAAAAGTCATGTCTCGATGTGCCAGTCGGATTCCATAATGATCGGACCAACACCTTTGTTCGGCTCGACATGGAGCAGCTTGCTCCATTTGGTTTCATACCAGAGCAAACCGCTGGGGTCGGCGACACCACCGATGACATAGAAATCACCTACCCGCATGGCTAGCTTCTTCACCAGAAGCGAAACGGTAATTTTGTCGCCGCGGTTGTAGATGCCCTTGTCTACAGCCGGATATTGGGTTGTCAGAAATGACGCGACAGGTTCCTCGGCAGACTTCATGAACGCAAAACCGAAGTGGCCTTCGACATTGTCATTCAGCACTTCGATTTCCATGCTCAGTCTGATATCGCTGAGCGAGTTCAGTGAACTCAGTTCCTCACCGTCGCTGGACTGCACGGACAGAGACAGGATTCGGCAATCCTGAGTATCCACTTCCTTGGTCGCATTCGCGGTGTTATCCGGTTGTTCAGTCTCAGCTGAAGACTCATTATCTGCAGCCTTCTCTGACTTGTTGTTCAGCCCGGATGGCAGGTCTTCATTGATATTGTGGTAAGTCTTCTTGGTGTTGCAGGCATGCTCGTAGTGGCCAACAACCTTGTCGCTGTCGCCAATCTCGCGAATCTTACCCTTGTCGAGCCAGATTGCTGTATCGCAGAGTTCCTGCACATGAAACATTGAGTGACTACAAAACACCATGGTCTTTGCTTGCTGACGAAACTCGTTCATGCGTTGCACGCATTTCTTCTGAAAAGCGAGATCGCCGACGGAGAGCGCTTCGTCGATGACGAGAATATCGGGCCGCACCATGGTCGCAATTGAAAACGCGAGGCGGACATACATGCCGGAGGAATAGGTTTTTACAGGCCGGTCGATGAAATAATCGAGCTCGGAAAACGCAATGATGTCTTTCTCGAGCTCCTTGATGTTTTCATCGGGTACGCCCAACAGCGAGGCATTGAGATAGATGTTTCTGCGGCCGGTGAATTCCGGATGAAAGCCCGCGCCCAATTCCAACAGCGCAGCAACCTGGCCACGCGTCGTGATCTCACCCGCAGTCGGCTGGAGTGTGCCTACCAGCAATTTGAGCAGCGTGGATTTGCCCGCGCCATTGTCACCGATAATGCCGAGGCTCTTGCCTTCGGCTACCGCGAAAGAAATATCGTCCAGAACATGATAGATCTGGTGATAAGGTCGACGGGCAAGTATCTCCCACAATCGATCCTGGGGACGCTTGTAAATCTTGAAGTCCTTACACAGGTTCGAGACGGTGATGAGTGGAGACTTGTGTGCATTCATAACTAGAGCACATCTCCAAACGCATGCTTGATGCGCATGAACAACCAGCCGCCGAACACAAAGCTGATCAGGGAAACCGGCACGATGATCTGGAAATTCACCAGTGAGAAATCACCCACCAGCACGATCTGGCGATACAGATTCACGAAACTGTGCATGGGGTTCAGCAGAAAAAGGTTTCTGACCGTTTCGCTCTGGATCATCGAGATCGGGTAAATGATCGGCGTCAGGAAGAACCACAAGGTAACCAGCAAGGTCACGAGCTGCTGCAGGTCACGCAAGAAGACACACAGTGCCGATAACACCGCCACCAGTCCCATGGTGAAGAGGAACTGCAGTAAGAAGATAACAGGCAGCCACAGCCACAGCACATTCAGATAACCCTGAAACGCGAGATACACTAGCAACAGGACAAAACCGATCACATGGGTGAGATACGGAACGAGCGTACCCACGATTGGAATGATCTGCACCGGGAACATCACTTTAGTAATCAGTGGGGCCTTTTCCAACAACAGGCCGGTCGACCGGCCGAGACACTCGGCGAAAGCAAACCAGGGCAAATACCCCAACATCATGAAGATGACGAAGTGGGTTTCGCTGTATTCCTCTGTCGGTCGCACCTGGAAGACATAGGCGAAGACAAAGGAATAGATGAGAATGTTGACGATGGGAGTAACAAACAGCCACAGGAAACCAGCCACCGACGCAGAAAACTGCGAGAAAAAATCCTGGCGCGTGAAATTATGAAAGAGTCGGTAATGGGTAAACGGGGTAAGCGCCCATTGTTTGATTAGCGCAATAACCATGAGAGTCCGGCGTGAGCTTTTCAGATCGAGAGTCGTAGCTATTTTTATCGGGTGAGACAACACGCGACCGCATCGCGCTATCCCTGTTCGCGGTGACGAATTTAACCACGAATCGCCTATAAAAAGCTAAAAATTCCCACGCCGTGCTTATATACTTTGAGCCCTTCCACAATTCTGAGAAAAATGCGCAGCCATCCGATGCTGAAACCCGAACCCGATCTGCTCCCCTTCACGACTTCCGAGCTGCCACCCTCGCCCTGGCTGATATTTGCTCCACATGCTGATGATGAAACATTCGGTATGGGGGGAAGCATCCTCAAGGCGAGCGAACAGAACGTGCAAACTCATGTCGTTGTGGTCACCGACGGTGCGCTCGGTGGCGAGGCCGAAGACCTGGTGGCGCTACGGCAGTCAGAAGTGAGAAAGGCCGCCGAACTGCTTGGCCTGACCTCACTCTCGTCCTGGGACGTGCCAGACCGCGGTGTTGAGATCGGCGATGTACTGGTCAACAAAGCGGCTGCCGAGATTGTCAAACAGCAGCCCGGCAGCGTCTTCTTCCCGGCAGCGATGGAGATTCATCCGGATCATCGCGCTACCGGTTATGTCGTCTGGCAGGCCTTGCAGGAATGCGCAAAGAGCGGAGTGAACCCTGAAATCTATTCCTATGAAATCGGAGTACAGAATCCGATCAATGTTCTAATCGATATTTCAGCGCAACATAAGAAGAAGAATGACGTCATGGCGATTTATGCCAGTCAGAACAGTGAAAACAACTACCCTGAACTCGTCAATGCGCTGGACAAGGGAAGAACATTTTCATTGCCTCCAGAGGTAGCGCGCGCCGAGGGCTTTTACCGTTACTCATCCGAGCAACTAGCACGAAGCCTGCAAGATGTGATGCAGGACATCCTCAAAGAGTATCTGCCGTTCTAAGGTAGTGATTTACTAAAGATCAGGTAGCCAGCAATTCACCACCTTCTTGAGAAATCGGAGATTTCCTAGTGAAAGGAGACGGAATCAGTTTCCAATGCTGACTGCTGACTCGCATTACGCATCCAGTCCGGCCATGCTGCCGCAGGCCATTCGGCGGTAAGCCACTGGGTGTGAATAATGTTCAGCCACTGTCTCAACTGGGTTGAATCGAAAGGTACTTCGGCGAGCTCGTCTTCAGGCAACTTGAACACCAGCTCCACATGCTGGTCACCCTTTCTGACGTCGACCTCACCCAATAGGTATGAGCGCGTTTCGACTTTCGCCTCGACAGGTGGAGTCGCCGGCATGTTCGCTCCAGCGGTCTGCTGGGCAAAATTCTGCACAGAAGATTTTACCTGAGGATCCTGCGGACGACTGGCAGTGCCAACATCTGAGTTGGCTTCCAACCATTCAATCAGTACGCGAATCAGGCGGATAAACAGGCGCTGTGTAATCCACAACTCCAGCGTATCGCCTTCAGGGGTACTACCAAGAACGCGGAAGCGATCCTGAGCGTTGTCGTATTGCGTGGTGACCCGGTCGAGTCTCATAGCGAATGATTCAAATCTATTGCGGAGGTTCGAGCCAGCTGCCGACTTCCATCATGTCTTCAGCTTCGAGTACGCCGGCTTCGAGCTTCAATTGCAAGAGTTGCATTATGTGCTCATAGCGAGCACTTTGCATATCTCGTTCTGCCTGAAATCTATCCCTAATGGCATTAAGTACATCAACCGTAGTAACTGCACCAAGCTCGAAACCTTCTTGCATAGCTTCGGCAGAAATTGTCGTAGAATCGACCAGCGCCTGTGCTGCCTGGGTCATTGATTCACTAGCTCTAGCCAACATATAGGCTGAGCGAACACGCTCTCTATTGATTAGTTCAACACGCTGCAACTCTATTTCAGCAATACTTTCACGACTTCTGGCTTCGCTTAGTTGTGCTTTGCGCACGCCACCAGAGTAGATGGGAATTGAAACATCAACACCGTAATAGGTAGTGTCTGTTTCAGGAATCAGTGAGTTATCGAATCCCAGTACCGAGTTTTGTAACTGAGCAACTAATCTAACGCTCGGTAAGTAGGCTCCTTTTTGCTCAGAGACGCCCTCATTAGCAGCTCGAAGGGCGTATCGTTGAGCCTCAATCTGTTTATTGTTTTGTCTTGCTAAATTTACCCAGTATTGAATACTGTTCTCAACTTGCGGAATCTGCACATTTTCTCGAAGAGTATGTAAGTCTCCTATTTCTAATCCGCTTACTGACCGTAGTGCTTCATGGGCGATCGCTAGATCACTTTCCAATCGAATCTTTTCAGCTTCCACTCGGCTGAGACCAGCCTGAGCTTGTCTAACATCAGTTATGCGAGCTTGTTGCACTTCAAAAAGACTTTGAACCTGATCGAGTTGGGAAGTAACAGCTTCAAGTTCCTGATTGATTGACGTAAGAGCGTCTTGTGCAAGCAAGACAGTAAAGTACTTGTTAGCGACATCTGTCAGAGTGAAAGCAAGTTCGAAGAAATAGGATGCTTCAGCTTGGTCGTGCTCTGCTGTTGCTCGTTTATGCGTCGCAGATAGCTGCCAGTTTAATAGTACTTGGGATAGTACCAGTGAGTATCTTTCGCCTGGAAACTCGCTAATGCCGAGAGCAGTCTGGCGTCTATTCTCATTGTTACTGTAAGAGGCTGAAATCTGCGGGAGAAATTGCCCGCCCACCGCTCGCTTCCTTGCGGTTCCAATATTTAGTTGTTCTTCTGCAAGTCGCAGTTGCGTGCTGTAACCAAGTGCGGCAGTAAAAAAGTCTTCCAGGGACTCGCCTTGCGGCTCAGCAGAGTAGACATTATTCAAGAACATGCAACTGCAAATAGCTATTAAAATAAATTTCATTACGACTAATCTTCGTTGAAGCTGCGCGCAAGTGCGTTTGAAAATGGCTTAAACAAATATTGGAAAAAGGTTCGAGAACCAGTGTTAATAAATACCTCTACAGGCATACCAGGTACCAATATCTGGTCGCCTAAATCGGAAGCGCCTTCAGGAGAGACTTCTACTCTAGCTAAATAATATGGAACGCCGGTATTTTGATCAGTGAAACTATCAGCCGAGAGAGTTCGTACTGTGCCAAAAATTGTAGGCACTGAGCTTCCAAAAGTCGAAAAACGCATTAGCGCTTCCTGCCCTAAAGTAACCCTATCAATATCTATTGGCGATATCCTAGACTCAATGATCAACTCATCACTAGCAGGTACGATTTCTCCGATAGGTGTACGTGGAGTAATAACCCCGCCAACTGTATGAACTTGCATACCATTGACATAGCCCGACTCCGGAGCTCGAATTACTGTTCGGCGAACAATATCCTCCAGCGCTGTTATTCGCTCATTCACGTCCTTTAAAGTAGTCTGGACCTCACTAAGCTGATTCACTACTTCGCTTTGAAGCTCTCTTTCTTGCTGCAATATTTGCAATCGAGTTTCTCCAATCTGAACTTGAGTAGCAGCAATCGTTGCGGTGAGATCAGCAGCTTCCCCCCGATAGCTCGCATAGCTTCGTTCAATTTCTCGAAGTCGATTCTTATCAGAAAATCCTCGCTCCAATAGAGAATTGGTATCAGTTAATTCCTCAGCAAATGAACTAGCAAGCTCCTCTTTTGATGACTTAAGGGCGACTAAACCGGTTACTTGGGTCTCAAGTTGCTCAATACGCTGTTCAAGAATCTCGATATTGTTTTCAAGCGAGGATTTCTGGGCTAAGAAAATGCTATTTTGAGCTGCAATCTCTTCTCGAACCCTTGAGTCTGATAGAGAAAGAGATTCAGGATACACTACTGCTTCTAGCCCATCACGTTGTGCTATCAATCTGGATTCTCTTACTCTAAGAGCAATTTGCTGAGATCTCGCAATTTCAAGTTGCGCAAGCTCTTGTGTGTCGTCAAGAATAAGAAGTGGGTCTCCTGCATTAACTCTATCGCCATCCCTCACAAGTATTTCTTCGACAATACCACCTTCAAGGTGTTGAATAGATTTCTTGTACGATTCAACAGTTACTGTACCTTGAGCATATGCTGCGCCATCCAATGGAGCGAAAGCAGCCCAGATTCCAAAGACTCCGAATACCAGAAATAGCACAACGAGACCAATCCGCTTAGGAGTGTCAATGCTGATTAGTTGCTGCGTAGTGAGAAGAGTTTCCGATGACTCGTTTGGTGAAGAAATTGATACGTCTTTGCTCGTCATGTGCTGACCTGATTCATGAATTTTAAATATAAATTAAGTTAAGCTGATGCCGCTTTGGGAGATTGCTGCGGATTCATTAAGTTTGCAAGAACTTGATCCTTTGGCCCGAAATTAACAGCAGCGCCTTCTTTCATAACCAGTATCTTATCTACACACTGAAGCACCATTGTTCGGTGTGTGATTACTATCACCGTACAACCAGAAGCTTTGATGCGGTAAAGCGCCTCAACCAACTCCTTTTCTCCTGCATCGTCGAGATTAGAATTAGGTTCATCCAGAACCATAAATTTTGGTAAATCGTATACAGCCCGTGCCAAGCCAATGCGTTGGCGTTGCCCACCAGAAAGTACACCGCCCGCGACTCCAATCACTGTATCGTATCCATTGGGGAGCCGCAGGATCATTTCATGCACTCCAGCAAGTTTTGCAGCAGCAACTATTTTTTCAGGATCTGAATCACCAAATCGGCAAATATTTTCAGCAATACTGCCATCAAACAATTCTATATCCTGCGGCAGATAACCAATATAGGGGCCCAGATTACTACGGTCCCAATCACTTATATCAGCTCCATCAAGACGTACACTTCCTCCGTATGCTGGCCAGATACCAAGTAGTGCACGAGCTAGTGAAGATTTTCCAGACGCACTTGGCCCTACTATTCCTAATGCTTCTCCCGGGGACAATTGCAAGCTTACTCCGCGAACAACTACGGATTGGGAGCCAGGGGGTACTACGGATACTTGTTCCACGGAAAGCTGGCCTTCTGGAGAAGGCAATTCCATTCTCTCCGGCTCTGTCGGAATTTTCTCCAAGAACTCTGCTAATCGATAATATTGCGATCGTGCAACAGAAAAACCTTTCCAAGTACTCACCAATAAATCAATCGGCGCTAATGCGCGACCCAAAAGCAAAGAACCAGCTATCATCATTCCAGGGGTAATTTCTTGATTGAGGGCTAAATATGCGCCAAGCCCCAACACCAATGACTGCATAATTTGGCGAATGGATTTTGACAATGCAGTAAACATACCCGCTTTTCTACTTGCGAGTGTTTGTAAATTGAGTACTTTGCTTGTGCCTTTTTCCTGTCTTTGACGAATAGCGTTAGACATTCCCATGGCAGCAACAACTTCAGCGTTCCGGAGGCTGCTCTGTACTTGCGCCGAAACCTTGTTAGCCTCACCATTTGCAGTCTGCATTGTTTCGTTTGTGCTTTTTTCATTGGCTATGGCCAGGGTAACCATGATGATGCCACCAATAATTCCAACCACACCAAACCAAGGATGAAACAGGAACATCACGCCAACATAGATTGGGTACCAAGGCGCGTCGAAGAACGCAAATAATCCATTTCCGGTCAAAAACTGCCGCAGAGAAGAGAGGTCTTGTAGCGGTTGAGCATTGGAAAGCATTCCTCCTGATAACAGCGCTCTTTTGAATGTCGCGTCATTCACTCGTTTGTGCAGTTGTATTTCCAACCGATTGCTGGCTCCAACAAGTATCATGCTTCTGACCCACTCAAAGCCTCCCAGAGAAAGGAGAAGCCCGACCATCAAGAGTGTTAACATTGCAAGTGTTGAGAGACTGCCACTGGCGACGACGCGATCATATACGGACAGCATATAGATTATAGGGGTCAGCATTAAGATATTAATTGCTGCGCTAAAGAGTCCCGCGAGAATGAAATAGTGTTTGACGTCCTTAAATGCCAACAGCAATTCATTGGGTTGCGAGTTTTTGGATTTAGTATTCATTTAATTTCGCTTATTGTTCAGGGCCTGATAGGCAATAAAAATCAGGCTTCATTTGGATCTCAACTAATCCCTATTGGCAACTCAGTGAGTTGAGGCACTTGGTATTCTGCTGAAATTGATCTGCTATAGGTCAGACTTTCACTCAGATTAGCCTAACCTACAATGTGGCTAGATCGTTGGATTTCAAGCCCATGTGCTAATTCAAAAACAATTCGAGTCACACTACCTCAATCGAATTTCTTTCTCCGTAAGGACCGCTACAACTCAAGTGTTCCTTCCGCAAATTGCTTGAGTGTTGCTATGTCAGTGATTTGTAACTGGGAAGCACCATCTCGCTTGACAACTTGCTTACTTTGTAAATTTTGAAACACCCTGGTAACAGTTTCACGGCTTACGTTTAGCATGATAGCTATTTCCTGGTGTGTCGGAGGATTCTGAATCATTCCACTCTTCCCTGTCAGGCGAGCTTGCGAGGGGATAAGTTCCCACAATTGACAACAAACCCTCTGAGCAATATTGGGTAGACCTAGAAATGTGCGTTGCTGGGTCATTTGTCGCACCCTACTCGCTATTCTCTGCCCGAATGCAGTAACAAGGCCGGGATGATTCGCCATTATTGTTCGCAATGCATCCATGGGTACAAGTACAACAACAGATGCTGTTAAGGCCATTACAAACTCAGGTTGGACTCCGCCATCAAATATTCCCAACTCACCGCAAAAGTCATTAGGCTCCACGAAATATAGCCCAACTTCTCTACCGTCTATTGTAAAGTTAACTCCCTGTAAACGCCCCTCGAAGAGGAAGCACAAGTGCGTTTCTGATATTCCAGCTTTGAGCACCACCCCACGCCGGGAAACCTTTTTTAACAGTGAATGTTTTGCAAGTGCGTCTAAATCTGCCTCAGGAAGCGGCTTCAGAATCGGGAATTTGCTCAGTAGCTGTCTTGTAACTACCATTAATTAGAGTTTCCATTAGTACCTGCAGTCTCAACCCCCCTCTTCGGAAGGCCGGAGATTATAACTCCTTGATTTCGGTGACTTATAGGTCTACTCACAAGGTTTCGTTACCTAGTGTGATTTCAGTCACTTGGCAGTCCAATACATTGCAGTAAATTAACATTGTTCAGGCTGAGCTCACTTCGCTGGATATTTACAGCATCGTAGGAATATGACTGAATCTTGACTTTAATTACTTTCGGCAACACTATGAAATTCCTTAACATTATGGCTATTACCATGAAATTTATTCGCCATAGCTGTCGAATCTTTTCACTGATTCTTATCCTTTTGCTTATTTGCTCCAGGGGATATGCAGATAAATTGAGCCACCTACAAGTTGGAGAGGTAAGTCTGGTTCTAGGTAAAGCTTGGCTAGTATCTCCGGAGCGTGGACGCCGAACTGCAGAAGCTGGCGCCAACGTCTTTGTAAATGACCGCATAATTACAGCCGCTAATGGTCATGTTCATTTGCGTTTCATTGACGATGCTCTTGTGAGCGTGAGACCAGATAGTCAGCTAGAAATTCAGCGTTATGACTATGATGAGCGAGCTCCTCAAGAATCGTCTGTGAAATTCAGATTGGATGAAGGGGTAACCCGCTCAATCTCCGGGGAGGCGGCTCAATCTGCCCGCGAACGGTTTCGTTTGAATACACCGATTGCGGCAATCGGAGTTCGGGGTACTGATTTTGTAGTCAGTGCAACGGGATCAACAACTGAAGCGATGGTGAATGAAGGTGTTATTGTTTTGGCGCCCTATTCACCTGATTGCAGTGCTGAAGCATTCGGGCCTTGTGTAGCTAACGCTGTCGAATTGAGTGGCAACTCCTTGCAAATGTTGGCATTGACCGAATCTGAGCCACTCCCTCGCTTGATCCCGTCTTCGAGTCTACGCTATCCGGCTGAAATGCGTGAAGAGGTTGAAGGTGCTATCGCCGCTAACACTGAGTTAATGAGAGATTCCGAACAGCAGGATGAAACTCACCTACTTGCTTCGAATTCGTCGCCTTCCGATGAAACAGGCACCGCTAGAGCAAGCAGTTTGGAGGTTGTTCAAGAGGCTGTAACAACCCCCCAAGTTACTTCCGACGCTGATGCGATTGCCATTAGCCAGATTCCGGTTGATCAGGGAGGAACAGGCATTGCCGTCGCTAAAGACTTTACTCCGGAGACCGCACTTACCTACGCGTCACTGAACAGTCGTGAATTACTTTGGGGACGATTTTCCTTTTTTTCTGCGCCAGAGACTCCGCCAGCAGATGAGCGTATTACTGTGAGTTTTGGTCAAGCGAGTTTGAATCGTGAACAAGCGCTAGGCGGGCTAGGCTATCATCTTTTTCGGCGCGATCTAAAAGAGGAAGGATTGCAGATTGAGCAGACGCAGCTTAGTTTCAGACTGAATAGTGCACAGGCGTTTTACAGTTCGGATACTGGCCTGGAAGCTATGCAGGTGCGCGGCGGTAGCCTCGATATTAATCTGCAGTCTAGCCAATTTGCGACTGAACTAAATCTCGAACACTCTGCGACTGGAGCAATCGATTTTGAAGCCAGTGGTGGTGTATATGATGGTGGCTTTTTCTGGAGTCGCAGCGATGACAAAAACCTCGCTGGTGCTATCAGCTTCGATGGCCGCGAGGCAGGTTACTTTTTCGAACAGCAGTTGGAGGCTGGCGGTATTCAGGGTTTAACACTCTGGGATAGCAAGTAGTTCGATGACTTCAAAACAAGACACATCCAGAACAAGCAGGGGATTGCTGGCGAGAGCGCTCAGTGCGTTTCACGCAATGGGCCCTGCGTTGTCACGCGCAATCGTTCTGGCTGCCGTCTTTGCACTGGCTTATGCAGTGCTGGCTGTATTCAATCAACCGTTACAAAACCTTGAACAACGTCTCGGCGCTTTGGGCTGGACGATGGCGCCCGATACCGATGTTGAACAGCGCATCACGCTAGTCACTATTGATGAGCGCAGTCTGGAAGCCGTAGGCCCCTGGCCCTGGGCGCGGGAAGATATGGCACGGTTGGTATCTGCTGTCGATGCTGCCGGTGCGCAATTGCAACTGCACGACATTGTTTATGCGGAAGGACGACCAGGCGATGAAGTATTTGTTGCCGCGCTACAGCAGGCACGCAGCGCCGTACTCTCCCAGATCACTGTCCTCTCTGATAATCCTGGCGTGTCGGGTCAACCTGCAGCGGTTCGCACTGGCGAGATGACACACCCTGTTTCCGGCGTGGCCTGCCAGAGCGACAGCAATGGTTTGCCGATTCCCAACAGCACCGAATTTATCGCTAATAATGGCGCGTTGGCTGCGATCCCGAAAGGGCACATCTCAGTTGTTATCGATCAGGATGGTGCCGTGCGCAAGACACCGGCATTGGTCTGCGTCGATGGACAGGTCTATCCGGCATTCGCACTGACGGCATTTCTTTCGCGCTTCGGTGGCGACAACTGGCAAGTCACTCTTGAGCGCGGCGAATCCCTGCTTTCTGCACCGTGGGTACTGCGCCTGGATGATTATCCCGGCTTGGAAGTGCCGCTCGATGAGCAGGGCAATATCCTGATTTCCTACGCGCAAGACCCATCGGTCTTTAATGCGATCTCCGCCATTGATCTGATGGAAGGCAATGTCGACACCGCTCTCTTGCAGAATACCTGGGCAGTGGTCGGCAACACGTCTTTCGGTTCCGGCGACATCGTGCCTACCCCCTACAATGGCGCGGCAGCTGGAGTAGAACTGCATGCGCGTCTACTCTCCAGCTTGCTCGATGTGGATGTTCCCTATTCACCCATGGGCGCTATCTATCTTCAATTAGTGCTCTGCGTGCTCTTTGCCTCAGTAGTTTTTGCGCTGGCCAAACTGGAAGGTCGCGTGAGTGCCTATGGCCTGCCCATGGCGGCATTGGCTCTGCCCTTTGTCGCGATGGCCGTGCACGGCCAATTACTTAATGAATACAGTCTCTGGATTGGCTGGGTATATTCCGCAGTTTATGGCCTGCTCGCAGCGGGCTCGATGCTCTTGCTTGAACAGAGTCGTGTGCGTGTAGAACGCAGCCGTGTCTACGGCAATCTCAACAGTTATCTGCCGCAGGATCTGGCGCGCGAAATCGCCTACTCCCTGCCCAGCTCCAGTATCAATGCACGTCGTAGCAATGCGACACTGCTCAGTGCCGACCTGCGTAATTTCTCCGCATTCGGCGAAACCCGCCCGCCGGAAGAATCTGCTGCGGTGCTGCACTTCTTCTTCACCCGCGCGACGACGATCATCGAGCAACACCATGGTCGCGTGCAGGAATTCAAGGGTGATGGCCTGCTCGCAGTCTGGGACGGCAATGATGAGCAGGCGGCCACCAATGCCCTGGCGGCAGCGCAAGCGATGCAGAACTCGCTGGACAGTTTGCTGCCGGAGCAGGCCTTCAAGGGACTGGAACCTCTCGCACTCGGCATTGGCATTGAGCAGGGCCGCGTGCTGGTTGGCTCGATTGGTCCGTCTCATCGTCGAACACATACGCTGCTCGGCGACACCGTGGCCATTACCTTGCGCATTCAGGAAATGACCGCCGATCTTGCACAGCCCATTTTGCTGGGCGAATGTGCGGCGCGTCAGCTTGGGCTCGAAATGCTCGAATCCCAGGGCAGCTATTTGTTGAGCGGCTTGCGTACTCTGCACGTGCTCTATGCACCGATGGCGGCTCCTGAGAAATCAAAATCTGACACTTCAGGCAAGGACGGTCAGCCGAAGCTGAAAGTTGTTGTCGGCGGTCGGGCCTGATTTCTTTCGCGACCTTCTTTTCCCACGATTCTTCACCGCTTGCCGTTGCAGTGCAGATGCACAATTGCAACCCTTACCTTTATTGTCGATAATCGCCGCCCACGGAATCTCCCGTTAGTGTCGTGTACGCCTGCAGTCCTTGTGATCCTGGAAAGGCTTTGTTAGTCGACGCACTTGCATCATTTCCTGCACAAATAGTCCAAGATAGTGCTGGTCAATTCTTGCCCGCCAGACGAAACTTGCTGGGACGATACCGAGAAGAATTAAACAACAGGTCAGACCCGGTTTAGATAGGCTGAATTTTTCGTCTCAATGCATTATCGACAACTGCTAGTCCTCATAGCTGTGCTTTTCCTGCCGATGGTCGGTCGAGCCTGTCCGGCACTTGCGTCTTACTATCCAGTTCCGGGTGAGAATCCGCAGTGGGCGGCCATTGATCGTGCGCTGGCGCCCTTGCTTTCAGAGTGTTTGCTAAGCAGCGAGTACTTTGCCTTGCGCGGCGCGGCGCAGTTGAACTCGAATCGTCTCGAGGATGCACTGGAGTCATTGGAACGCGCCTTACTGCTTGAGCCAGACAACGGCGCAGCACAAATCGATTACGCATTAGCACTTTTTCAGGCAGGGCAATTGTTCGCGGCTCTGGAGATTAATGAAGCGCTCTTGGAGCGTGAGGATCTGCCAGCCAATCTGCTGCCTGGCATCCGGCAACGACAGGAAAACTGGCGCAGACTGACCCGTGACCAGGAAGTGCAACTGGACGTGATATTGGGCTACGACAACAACCTGAACGCCGCGCCCGCCGACGATCAGCTCACGCTAACTCTCTCTGGCGAGTCCATCTTGCTCACCCTTAATCCTGAATTCCAGCCAGTGAGCGGGCCTTACGTGAATTTCCGCAGCGCGGGTCGCTATCGCATGCTGGCGCCGAATCACCAGCACAATTTTTCGGTTTCAGTGAGAGGTCGCGTTAGCGAGGACACAAAATCCGATCTTTTGCAGCTCAGCACACGCTATACCCTGCTAAAACCGGACGCGAGTCATGCCTGGCAAGTGCAAGCTGGCGTGAATCAGCTCTACTACGGCGGCAGCACACTGTTCACCGGCAGTGATCTGAGCTGGCGCTATCAGCCGCCGGGCGATGAGCAGTGTCGACCAGATTTCTCGATTGCGGCACAGTTCCAGCATTTTCACGGGCAGTCCCATCTGGACGCGCTGGAGACCAAGCTGGGGGCTGGTGGTCTTTGCGATCTGGCGGGCTTCTGGGGTCAGGACGGCAGGCAGCGCGTCAGTTTTAACATGAGCCTGCTGCTCAATGACAATCTCGATGGGGCAAGGCTCGGCGGCGATCGCCAGGGCTGGCAGCTCAACCTTGATTGGCAGCACCCGCTCGGCAACGGGGCCGTGTACGCACAGCTCAACCACACTCGCCAACGCGATGGCCAGCCCTATAGCGCACTCTTGGCTAACAACGCGGTGCGAACCCAGAATCGTAGTTTTGTGCTTCTGCAGTACCGTAAACCGACCCGGGTATTCGGACGGGACAGCTCACTAATGTTCAATCTGTACCACCAGCAACAGCAGAGTAACATCGAGCTGTTTCAAATCGTTGATACCACGGCAGAAGTGGGATTGAGTTTTCGCTTCTAGCGCTCACGACCCAAGCAAAGTTTGTTATGAAATTTTGCGTGATTTTGTCAATTTTCTGTAAAAATTGTCACTGAATCTACAGTGACACAAACCCGCGAAATTGATTGATTTTTGATCAATTCACCCCATATTTTGGGCCTGCTCTTCAGAATCACCACAATTGAAGAATTCCTTGCAAATTAAGGCCCTGCACAAGACTTCAATTGTTGTTTTGAAACTTAAGACCTTATATCATCCGGCCGATATCTAGCACGTGACGGTTCTGTCTCAGGGCATTACCGTGCTGATAGAAAAGAATTTTCGGGGAATTCCTGTTTCATGTGATGACCATCACAAGGGGCACGGGGCGCCTTGATTATGCTTGGTGCACCGATAATGGGGAACGAAGGCTAGTACTGGCCAGGCCTCGTCGGAACAACTAGAAATTTTGATATCGATCGATAAAAACTCAAGGAGTTATTAAATGGCTATAACAGCTGCAACTCGTACGGACATCATCGAGCTGGTAGTGCTTGCCACTGGCGGCGCGCCTGGTGTCACAAAACTGAGTGAACTGGTAGAGGTTTTCGAGAGTTCAAATTCTCTCGCAAGCGTTGCTGCTTCACTAACATCTTCAACGTCTTTCAAGGCGGAATATCCAACATTCGCGACTCCTGAAGAGTTTGGTACCAAATTCCTGGATAATATCCTGCCTGGCCTGGATTCTGCCGTTAAAGCGGAAGGCGTTGCTGCAATTGCTTCTGTTCTGAATGGCGGTGGCACTAAAGCCGACGTTTTGATTCAGGCTGCTGCTTTCCTTTCGGCACTGTCTACAGAAGACCCAGCTTTCGGTTCAGCCGCTGCGCTGTTCCAAAACCAGGTTACAGTTGCTACATACCACACTGTAGAACTTGGATTGGATACTGATCTGACAGGTGCTATTTCTGGTGTAACAAGTGACCCGGATTCTGTAAATTCTTCACAAGGTCAACTGTCAGGTGACACCAGTGCAGAAGCGGCTGCTGCGGCTACTGCTCTCGAAGCTGCACAAGCTGCGGTTGCCACTGCAGAAGCTGATGCCGCTGCATACGCGACTGCAAAAGCAGCTTCTGACGCCGCTGCCGCTACCGCTGCAGAAACTGATGCAGTTGCCCTGCGCGCTACAAGCGACAATGCTGCTGCTGCTGCCGCCGCCGCTGTTACAGCCAAAGCAACTGCAGACCAAGCTGTTGTTGACGCACAAGCTGCTCTTGATGCTGCCATCGCCAGTGGCGATGCCAATGCAGTGAGCACTGCAAACGGCACACTGATCATCAAGCAGTCTGAACAGACTACTGCGGCCAACAATGTAACCAGCACTGCAGAAACTGCTGCTTCTGCTCTCGCTGCCGCTGAGGCCGCTGAAGCTGCTGATGCAGAAGCTACTTCTACTGCCAGCGCTACAGCGACAGCCAAGACTACAGCAAATGCATCTGCTGCCGCTGACGACGTTGCCGCTGCTGCAGCTCTGACTGCTGCCCAGTCCTACGAGACTGCTGCAGCTGCATCGCTGAACACTGTTGATGATCCACTGGCTGCTGCAGCTGTAGCTGCTGCTAATACTGTGGTTACTTCCGCTGGTACAACTACACAGATCACTGAAGGTGGTGAGCCAGAGCCAGAGCCAGAAACAGAAATCACCTATACTCTGACAGCAAGTAGTGCTTCTGTAACAGAAGGTTCAACAACTACCTACACCGTTACTGCCAGCGCTCCTGTTGTAGTTGATACTGTGGTCACTTTTACAGTGACTCCCGGTGACGCAAACTCTGCGGACCAGGGTACTTCCACTACTAACCTGAATGACTTCGCTGCAGGAACTTTCAATCCCAGCTCGGTTACTATTCTTGCTGGCCAAACAACAGCGACTTTCGATCTCGCAACGCTGAACGACAACAAGACTGAGCTTCCAGAAAGCTATGTTGTCACAGCGGTAGTAGGTGCAACTACACTGACCAATACCGGTTCACTGCTGGACGGTGCGACTTCTACCACGGTGTCTATGAGCACTGGCGTAGATACTCTCACTTCAAGCACAGGTAACCTGGTTGCCAACGGTGTTATTGCGACTAACCAGGGCACAGGTACAACTGCTCAGCCAGGCGACAGTGTAACTGGTGGCTCATCTACCAATGACCAGGTAAACCTGCAGATCTCTGGTACTCACACTTCAGCTCAAACTCTCAATGCGTTCCAGACTAACGCTGTTGAGCGCTTTATTGTGAGCAACTTCGAAACTTCAGCATTCAACGACACTATCGATGCAGGTCTGATGAACGGTCTAGTGACTGTTGGCCTGTCCTCTTCTTCTGCAACAGGTGACGTAATCTTCACTGGACTGAAGAACATCGTTGGCGCCGAAATGAAGAATGGTAGTGCTGACTTGACGTTGACCTACGACGCTGCTGCGACTACGGGTACCAACACTCAAAGTCTTGCACTTTCCAACATCAGTGCGGGCACGTTTACTGCGGCTGGCGTTGAGGTGGTTAACCTCTCAACTTCACTGGCAAGTGCGACGCTAACCCAGCTGACTGCTACCAGCATGGCTACTCTGAACATCACTGGTGACCAGAACCTGACTATCACTGCCAATGCACTGGACTTCGCAGGTACAACTGGCGGCAAACTCGACGCGTCAGCGTTCACTGGCAAGTTGAACCTGAACCTGGCTACTGCCGAGACAGTGACCGTGACAGGTGGTAGCGGCAACGATACCTTCGATTACGGCACAACGTTTACAACTTCAGATGTAATTGATGGTGGTGCTGGTACAGATACTGTTTCTATCAATCAGGATTCTTTCACTGCGTCAACTCACACCAAGATGACCAACGTGGAAACTCTGAAGGTTGAAGCTACCAATAACCAAGATCTTACTGCGACAATGACCGGTTCAACGATCACTACTCTGCAGATGGTCGAGAACGACACCACTGCCAAGGCATTGACAGCGACTGTGGACTCATCCACAGCTGTTGAGATTCTCAACAATGTTGATGGCCAAGCTGTTGGTGCTGTGACCGTAAACCACTCCGATCCAAGCGGTAGCTCAGACTCTTTGACTATTGCTGTGAAAGGTACTTCTACTCACGGTTCGGCTGATAACACGCTTGCGTCTCTTACTACAGCCAATGTAGAAACCATTAACCTGGTTTCCGGCAATGCTGGTGTTGCACTGGGTGCAACTGATGACAACACTATCACTTCTCTGTCTATTGCAGGCGCCAGCACCCTGAACATCAGTGGTTCTGACGAGTTGAATGTCACTGTTGCTACAACTACTGCGCTGAAGACAATTGATGCCTCTGGTATGACTGATTCACTGACACTGGATGCTTCAAATGTAAACTCCAGCACTACAATCACTGGTGGCAGCGCCGCTGATACAGTGACTATGGGCACCAGACTCACTGCTACTGATGTGATTGATCTCGGTGACGATACCGATAGCGTGCTTACAGGCGACGTCCTGAACGCTGACTTGTCCACTGGTTCTTCTTCCTCGCACACTGTTCTGCAGATTGCGAATGTTGAAGACATCGTGTTCAAGCAGACTGGTACCAGCTATATCGATGCTTCCAAGATCACTGGTACAGGTGTAACCATTAACTTCTGGAACGCGGATGCTGATACCAGCGGTACAACTATCTCCAACCTGGCCGCTGGCGTGAACATCGGTCTCGGTCGTGATGCGAACACAGAGTCCAATGGTCTGATTACCGTTAGCCTGGCTAACGAGACTGGCTCAAGTGACGCTCTGACTGTTGAGGTCGGCGATCAGCAAGCTGATGACGACGTAGATGCATCGCTCAAGACCACTGGTATTGAGACCATCACTATCGCGCGTACTTCAACTGACGCAGATAACGCCAAGATCGACATGACACAGGCGAAAGCGACAACTATCAATGTTACTGGCGGTACATCTACTGCAGAAACTAACCTCGATACGCTTTCTACCAGCACTACTACTGTCGATGCCAGCAGCATTAGCGGTATCTTGCACGTCACTGCAAGTACTACTGGTACTACTATCAGCATCAAGAACGGTATAGCGGCCAATACCATCGTTGGTGGTACAGGTAACGATACAATCAATATCTCTGACATCACTACCAGTGATGCCAACGGTGCTGGCGGTACGGATACCCTGAACGCGACAATCACTCAAAACTTCACTGAAGCGACAACCAACTTTGAAGTTGTGAACTACACAGTTGCGAACGGAAAAGCTGTAACAGTTACTGGTGCGAACGGTGCCGGTGTAGACAATGCGACTACCTTCACACTTGCTGGTGGTAACTCACTGTCGACTTACACCGCTGATCTGGTTAGCCCAGCTAACTTGACTACCATCAACATGGGCTCCTTTACTGGTGCGACTACTCAGCTGACTTTTGCGGCTTCGCAATTGGTCAACACCATGACCATCACAGGTTCTGCTGGTAAAGACACTGTTATCGCTACTACCGCCAATAACAATGCGGCCGTCAAGTCCATGACTGGTGTTGAGACTCTGACTCTGAATGTTGCCGGTGGCGCCTCTACATTCGACTTCGCGAATGTAACGGGTCTGACCACTGTTAACGTCGACGACGACGATACAGCACGAGTTATCACTTTGACTGACTTGCCAACTGGTGCTGGCGTAGGTATCACAACAGGTGTCACTTTAACCAACGTTGTTGTAGACCTGCTTGACAAAGCGCTTAGCGACAATGCTGTAACTCTGACTACTGGCACTACTGTTGGTACAGTAAACATCGACGTTGATAACGTTGAAACAGTTACTATCAACAATACGACGGGTGCTTCAACGGTTGACCTCGCGGGAATGGAAATGACTTCTGCTTCTGCGACCAACAAGCTGGTTGTTACTGGTAGCCAGACTTTGACTATCAACGCGTTGAATGCTGACGTCAGAACGATTGACGCCTCAGGTATGTCTGGCGGTGGTGTGGTAATCACTGCGTCATCTGTGACTGGTGCCTCTACTATCACTGGTTCGTCCGCTGCTGATACTTTCATCATGGCTAACGCTGCTGATGCGATCGCTGCAGGCGACGGTGCCGACACACTGACTGTGAAGTACACTTCTGTACTGGGTGGTATTTCTGTGAACTTGTCTGCGACTGGAGACCAGATAACTACCTTTAACGGTTCTTCGAACATCGCTGTTCAGTCTGGCTTCCAACACGTGAACCTGGCTGCCTACAATGGCAATGGTGCAGAAGTTACCGCTAGCTCATCCGGTTCTACTATCACAGGTAGTAGCTCTGTTGACTCCATCATCCTGGGCTCTGGTGTAGATACACTGCACTGGACTGCAGCAAACCAGTTCGATGCGTCAGACAGCATTGAGAACTTCACCATCAGCACTGACAAGTTCCAGTTCACTGGTTCTCTGTTAGGTGACGGTAACACTACAGCGACCTTCACTAAGGCTGCTGCCATTAACGGTGGTGCTAACTCTGAGATTAACGTGATCACTACTGCGCTGGCAGACGATAACGCGATTATCACTGCTATCCGTACCAGTACTGATACCACTCCGCAGATCTTTGTGGTGTACAACACCGCAGATGCTGAGACTCAGATCTGGTACGACGCCAACTCTAACGTCGACGGTGGCGAGAAGCAGATCGCGACTCTGGTCGGTGTGACTGATGCAGGTATGGACGCATTGGTAACTGGCGATTTCACCTTAGTCTAATAGGCGACGGACGCGACCGCCAATCTGTAACCCGGGTTGGCGGAAGCAAGAACAAAAAAACCCGCATTGGCAACAATGCGGGTTTTTTGTTTGCTAAGAATCAACCATCAGGGCCTCAGGGATCGGTTATTAGAGAGTCGATTAGCCAATCAGCGACAATTCTGAATCCAGAATTGATACATTCCAGAAAAAGTTTGAGGATTGTCCAATTCAAACTGATTCCAGTTATCGAGATCTGTTGCCGAAGAATCGTTTGCAAAATTGAGACTATACTCGTGGACGATCTGAGTTGGTAACACAAATCCGAGGAATCGGAGATCGTTTTTTTCAAGGTAGGACTTGATGCGAGGGATAGTGAATTGATGCTCTTGGATGTGAAACAATAGGTCACGGCAATTACTGAGATTATAGAAATCTCCCTTTCTCAATAGAGTATCGAACTGGGGGTTCTCACTCGACAGTACTGTGCCTCTGAACTCACGAATTTCAGACGCACTACTTCCGATTCCTGAGTCCTTGATGAAATCATGTACCAACTTAAGATCGGATCTGCCGTACTCACTGTAAAGTGCAATTTTCATCAGGCCTTTTGGCGCCAGCATTGAAGTTAAGATATCCCAGCCCTTTTCAGGTTCAGCGAGGTGATGAAGTACACCTGTCGATTGAATAACATCAAAAGTTTGATTGAGCTCTCCCAGCTCAAGAATATCGGCCCGTAAATATTCGATATTATGAATGCCGAGTTCATCGGTCTTTCGCATTGCATACGCCAAACTCGCTAAGCTGAGATCCACCGCTACGATACGGCTTTGCGGAAACAACTTCGCTGTCTGGATAGATTGCTGACCGGTACCGCAGCCTGCAATGAGAATTGAAGGGGTTTGCGAATTAAGGGCGACGTAGGGAGCGCTAGGTAGCAAGGACGCGATATACGAATCAATTCCTTTAGCAGCTTTCACTTGTGCTGCAACAGCCCACTTGGGATAAGGGTTCTCTTCATACTGAGATTGTACCTGTAATGAAACTGTATCCCGAACCAATCCAATAGCGCGAATGGAGGCTCGAGAAATATTTTCGAATAGAGGTAGAGCGTACTGTTGTTGATAAAGTTCCGAACTAACTCTTTGGGTGATAACAGCCTCTCTTGCACCCGTTAGATGTAGTGGCATATACATAGCGAGAACTGTAAGGTGATGTGGCTTCTCGCAATGCTCGATCAGGTGTGCAAGCAGACCATTCTCTTTTTCGTCATATGTGAACGCATAATCGTTAATAAAGCATTGCTGAGCGAGAGCCGACATGAATGCTTCTGGTACGAATTGACAATTGATATTTTCAACTTCGTCGCTAGCAAGTTGATGCAGCAACAGCTTGCGCAATTTGGTTAGAAAAATTTCCAGATTCGCATTAACCACGGGCGTAGTGGAAAGAAGAGTCTGAAACAAATCATTGTCAAACAAGGAAGACAGCATTTCGGTAGGCGCAGAACTCAGAGCAGAGCTGAAATCCTGAATGGTTAACAGAGCATCCGTTGACGACACCAATGAGTGACTGGCCATATGTGTAGATATGAGGCGAGAGAGCTGCGCAGGCCTCGTCCAACCGTCTTGCAGTGCTAAAATTAATTTGTCGTAAACCAGATCAGATAATTGGAAAGCAGGAAGCTCTTGAAGTACTGAACAGAAATTCTGTTGTGTGTTGAAGCTCTGCTCTAGGTCCAGAGCCTGGAGTGAAAGTTTGATTGCATCTTCAAACAGGTTGAGTCGTATCAAGACTATACACTTGTTGACCATGAGGTCTGTGTTACTGGGTGCTAGTTTCAGCGATTCGTCGAAGAGAGTTAGCGCTTGATGAAAATCACCCTCTTTCATCGCCAATAGTGCGAGGTTATTGATTACTCCAGCTAGTCTGGGGTTTAAGTTGTATGCTTTGCGGAGTGCTTGTTTTGCCGCAGAAATTTGACCCGATTGCTGTAGCGCAGCTCCGTAATTAGCCCAGGCAATGGCGTAGGAAGGACTTAAAGTTGTAGCTTTATGAAGCTGAGAAAGTGCGGTCTCCAAGTTAGCCATATTACGATTGCATTCGCCAAGTGACGCCAGTAACTCCGCGTTCTCTGAATCGAATTCCAGAGCTTTGTCCAGAACAGAGACAGCTTCACTACTTTTTCGCTGATTAATAAGCAAACTGGCCAACATAAATGAAGTTTGCGAAAGGAATGGTTTAATTGTGAGTGCGAGTTTGCAATCGGCAATTGCGGCGTCTGGCTGGCCCATTCGCACGAACAATAATCCGCGAATTGAATGAGCCTCCGCTAGAAATCGTTGAGAATTTATAACCGATTGAACGATATTCATTGCATCGTCAGTATTTCCGAGAGAAGCCTCTATTGATGCCTGAAGCAGACAAACTTCAGGCTCATCAGGAAATGTTGTATGCGCTTGCTTCAGAGATTGCTTTGCCAGATCTGGCTGTCCGCTGACGAGTTGAACACGAGCATGATTCAAACAGACTGCCGCTTCTCTCTGATCGATACCAAGAGCTGTATCAATCGCTTCTCTTGCAAGTTGAATCTGTCGTTTCAACAAATGCATATGGGCGAGTAACGCGGTAGCCTGCGCATCGGCAGGATTGTCGCGAGCCCACCCATTTAACCAATCGATCGCCGCCTCATAACTACCGTTATCACGGAGCTGAAGTACGGGGTCCAGCGATTGTCTATACAACGAGGCTCTGTTATTGAAGCGCAGCTTTGCGATGAGAGCGTCGACCTTTTCGCCTGCGAGACCTTTGTTAATCCCTTGTTGTAGCACTTTGTTTGCTGATTCTGAGTCTCCCGAGATATGAAGGGCATCGATATAGGCCACCCAATAGTTAGCCGTAGTGGGACTTGACTCAAGCGCGGTCTTTAAAAAGCGCAGAGCGTCAGGATATTCCTGATTTCTGATAGCCAGCATCCCCAGGCCAAAATTGGCCTGGGGATGTCTAGGCAACTCATTAAGAACTTTTAGATAGGTATTAACGGCAGATTGGTACTGGGAATTTTCAGCGAAAGAGACAGCTTCACTCAGTAAGTCTTCTAAAGACACAGAACTTGATTCCACAGGAATACGCTCCAGAAACAAAGGAACACATTAAAGCGAACGGTCGAGCTCGCGTAGTAAACAGCCGTGAGTGAGCGATACTTCGCTTCCTAGATATTATCGAAACTGATGTTCTGACTTGGCTCAACATTATCAAAATTCAACTCATCAGGGGCTGATGCAACAGACACGGCTTGCGCAAACTGAATAAGATCCCGGATACCTTGCATGGAAAGCAGCTGACTATAAATTACAGGCAATGCACCCGCTTGGCGAACTTTGATGAAATCCTCGTCAGATAATTCATTGAGCTTGGTCTCGGATATTGAATAGAGCCCTGCTACCTGTTGCTTTCCTTTTTCCAACTCCAGCTCCAGTTGCCACGGTACGATCAGCTCAAGCTCATTCAAAACTGAACATATGGCATCCAGAGAATTTTTGCCTGACTGTAAAATGGACAAAAACTCAGTAACTTTCCCGACTGTCTCCGTTGGTTTCCCCTCAGCATCGAAAAATGGCTCTTCAGTATTATCATCGCTTAGCAAACCGCTGTCCTTGTTGAAGCAAAGAATCATCTGGCCATCGTCCGCCTCGTTGCGCGCGAGAAGGAACGGATAACCGCGATAGAATGCGGGTACGTAGTTTCCTCTCCAGTTACCCTCGGAATTGACATAGAAATTAGTATTTTCTTTCAAGCCTAGTACAGCAACCAGGGAAAACTGATCGTCTGTCTTCACGAATGCGAGCGGCATACCTTTCATTGCGCGAGGAACTTCTGACAAGCTCAAAGGACAGACCATTTCATTCGCTGAAAAGTGAAAGCTTGGATTACGCTTCCAGAACTTATCTGTAAACTCGTCTTTGGTAACTGCTACTATGTCTGGCATTTGGACCTCTGATGATAGTAAATTCAATAAGTTAGCTGCGAATTATAGGGAACTCCCAATGGGCTGTCCAACAGTCAGACCACAGGAACAATCCAAAAGAAGCGTTAAAAACCAAGCATAAATAGTAAAACACGCAATACCGGTTTAAGGTAGTTTTGCTTCTGAGCCATTGCTGATTGCAGTAAGATGTGAGCCAGTTACGTTGATACCAATCGTATTTTAAAATTCTATAAACAAACTTGAAGAATGGTGAATTGAGGTTAAGCATGAGCAATTGGACATCTGGATACGTCGCAGATATTGATTACACCTATGGATACTATGCAGAAATGAATCCTTTGCGGACCCGATTCATCATGCTGGATAACGCCGCAGTTTGCCCCGAGTACAAAACCGCCTGCGAATTGGGTTTTGGACAGGGAATTAGTACTAATATGCATGCGGCGGCGACTGATATTGAGTGGTATGGAACTGATTTCAACCCGGCACAAGCTGGTTTTGCTAGAGAACTTGCGAACAAGTGCGGGTCAGGAGCACAGCTATTCGATCAATCGTTCAAAGAATTCTGTGGACGTAAAGATCTGCCCGATTTCGACTATATCTGTTTGCACGGCATATGGAGTTGGATTTCAGATGAGAATAGGCGAACTATAGTAGATTTCATACGCCGAAAGCTTAAAGTGGGCGGCGTTCTGTACGTTAGCTACAATACACAGCCTGGTTGGGCAGCGTTTGCCCCGATGCGGCACCTGATGACCGAGCACGCGGAAGTGATTGGCTCGACTGGTCGCGGCATTGTAAGCCGGGTCGATGATGCTATTAACTTTGCAGAGAATCTGATGGCGACCAAGCCTGTTTATGCTATAGCCAATCCGCACATCAAAGACCGTATAGACAATCTTAAGAAACAAAACAGACATTATCTCGCGCATGAGTATTTCAATCGCGATTGGGAGCCTATGCACTTTTCAACACTTGCGAAATGGTTAGAGCCAACGAAACTCGACTTCGCTTGTTCGGCGCACTATGCAGATCAGATCACAGCTTTGAATCTATCACAGGAGCAAGTTGAATTTTTGCGTGCAATTCCAGATCCGAAATTCGCACAATCCGTCAAAGACTTCATGGTGAACGCACAATTCAGGAGAGATTACTGGGTTAAGGGGAAACGGCGATTGTCTAATTACGAACAAAGAAAGGCGATTCTGGATACTCGAGTTGTCCTTTGTGCGACGCGAGACAACATGGAAATAAAAATCAAGGGCTGGCAATCAGAAGGCAGCATCAACGAAGCTATCTATGACCCAATCCTCGATGCTTTGGCGGACAACAAACCGAAAACGGTTGGTGACATTATCAAAGCAACTAGCAAAAACAAGAACGTCGGCTTCGCTGAAGTTGCCCAGGCGATTCTGATTCTTATAAATGGTGAATATGTAGCTCACGCACGAACCGACGAGCAGATAGCTGCAGCCAAAAAGAAAACTGCCGCACTAAATTCTCATCTGCTCGACATGGCTCGAGGTGGAACTGAGATCGCCTGCTTGGCGAGTCCGGTAACAGGTGGAGGTGTCGGAATCGCACAATTTCAACAATACTTCCTTAGCAGGCTCGGTGAGGGTTTTAAAAAACCAGAAGAGTGGGCACAGCGCACCTGGGAAATTATGTCCGAAACCAATTTGAAACTAAGTGTTGATGGTAGAAAGTTGGCTACTGATGAAGAAAATCTTGCTGAGCTGAACAAGCAAGCCAAAGAATTCGCTGAGCTTGGCTTGCCGGTACTAAGAGCTCTGCAGATCGCTTAACAAATTTCGAAACTCCCTGGTCTATTCGATCGTGAAGCTTGCTCGCAATTCTGAAGGAGATTGTTGCGTTTGATCATGATAAGATTTATCAGCAGGCACTTCAGTAATATCGTAACCGAGCAAGCGCAAAGAAAGTGATACTAACCGCGTATTGCTGCGAAAATCGCGAGAGAGTAGGCCATTCTGATACGCATCAATTAATGAATCGTGCGAACTACTGCGAAAATGTGCTTTGAGTAACCCTTCATTGCTGAAGCCGAGTGCCAGAGTATTCTTTTGAGCTTTGGGATTGCTTGCGTAAACTATACTAACAAGTTTATGCAGTCGCTCCAGATTAAAGGCATAGGCAAAAACCAGCAGGCTAGTCTCCAGACCTATCCCGGTGCGTATATGTTCAGAATCGAACAAGCCGAGCATGAACTCGGCTCTTGACTGAGAAGCACTAAAGGCCGACAGGCTTGCCAAACCAATGGGCATTGCCGATTGAATGTCTGATTCACAGGTTCGAGAAATTAGCCATTCAATTTTGCCGACCTGCCCGGGTAAGTGCTCGTACTCGAATTGCAGCTGCTGGACTAGTGTTTGCTTATCAACTGTACGATCTTGATTTGCTCGATAAGCGTTCCAAAAGCCGTCGTTTGAAAACGTGCTTATTAAGAAATCTGCGTGATCGGGTGATAGGCGATCCATCCGTACCCTTCTCCCTATCAGCGGTTTGTTGCAATGAAGGGATTGTCGGGATTCCATGCATCACTCACCCGTGGTTGACGTGAAGATTGGATTATCTGGTTCAGCGCTCGATGGTGAATAGGCCGTTGACTTCATCTAGGCCACCTACCTCATCGAGCAAATCAAAGCCACCGACGAAAGCCTCGCCTTCGTTCCCTGTGAACACACCATCCAGATTGCCGTAAACAGATTCACTGATCACGGTGCCCAGCTGGCTCAACTGGCCGCTAGTGATATCCATGTGCACGTCGCCCTGGGCGATGGTGCCTTCGAATCCGACCGACCAGACTTCGCTGCCGCCGACTTGTACTTGCAGGCCACCGTTGCTTATGGTGCCGTTGTTGAAGTCGACGTCCATGCTGGCAGCAAGGTCGGTAACGGCACCTGAGGTTCCGCTACCGATAAATGCAGATTGTGCGCTGGTGGCGTAGCTGGCGCTGCCTTGCAGATTGGCAACTGGTGTTGGATTGACCGTCGCAAGATAGTCGTCTGTGGACAGGGTTGCTGTGCCATTGTCCTGGCCTTCCACAATTACCCAGTTCTCGTCGATCGGGTTATTCCATGCGCCCCAATCAACGCCGTATTGATCGACTGCGGCGGGCGTGGACTCGAGTGATGCGACGGAACCCTCAGCACCCGTGAATAGCACCGCGCCATTTACGAAGCTGACTGGCGAGCTCTCTGCATTACTGAAGGCCTCGAGTGTAGTCGCTCCTTCACCGCTTGATGAGCTGAAACTGAGCAAGAAGCCCTCAGCCTGATCGCCCATGATGAAGCCAACCGTTTTCGCACGGATGGCGACAGTCTTGTCGGGGAATGCGGCAGAGGTGAAAGACGTTGTTTGCCCGCCTTTGCCGAGGAAATCGCCATTGAAAAAGAGTGTCCAGTAGTTGGTGCCAAAGCTCGATGTCGTGCACGTCTCGGCGCCGACACATATCTCGAGGCGGCCATCGGAAACTGTACCGGTATCGAGGTCGACTGACATCGTGCCCTTCACCTCACCGATCTCATTGTTCTCGAAGCCCTCGGCGCGGATCAGGTGATTACTGATGGTTGAGAAACTCTTAATACCGGTGAAGGTATTGGACGGTGTTTCTTTCAATGAGATACCGAAAACTAGCCCAGTGATGCTTTCATTGAGGTGGTCACCGATGCCGGAGAAGTATTCGCGTATCTCCAGTGGGTCTGAACCCGCGGCTGCATGCCAGACACCCCAGTGCAGGTCTAATCCACTCACATTTGTAACCAGTTCTTCCGGCTGATGTTCGCTGAACTGCAGGTACGAATAGTCATCGTCGTTGGTAACCGGGAAGGTAATCTCACCGTCGAGGGACAGGAATAACTGAGTGCTGCCGGAGAAGTCCGAGCTCGATCCCACTTTCTGGTTCAGGTCGCCGCCCCACACGATACCGGTGCGGTTTACCAGCGCGAGTTCGGTATTGGTGATTTCGCCGATCTGGCTATCGTCCAGCGTGAACAACAATGCTGAATCGATGACTTCGCGATTGCCAGACAGCTTACTGCCGTTCTCCAGCCAGCGGAATCCTGCAGCAAAGCCGATTTCACTGCTGTTGGTGTGGCCGACAAATAAGCCCTGCGCGTAACCCTGGAAGGTTGTGTTCAGGGTGTTTTGTCGTTGGAAAATCTTGCCATCGAAAGTGGTGCCATCGATGGTCTGGCCATTGCCGGTGATGGCGATGGACTCGATTTTTTCGCTGGTCCAGATTTGCGTCGCTGTGTCGCAATCGGAACTACCTACGCAGATCTGAACGCGCAGGTCTTTGAGCAATGCATTGTCGACATCAAGTGTGAAGGTGCCACGTGCAATACTTGAGGCATTGTTCTGTTGGTCTCCGAACAGGAAGTGCGACACAGCAAATTGTCCAGCAGCTGTGTTGCTATTTACTGTGGTCGGTGTCCCTGCAGCAAACAAGACTTCCTTCAGAATATCCTCAGATTGGGTTACATCGCTGGGAACGAGATAGCGCGTCGCGGTAGGCGCGTCGTCATTGGCGTTCCACAAGCCCCAGGCGAGATTGTAGCCACCCACGTTGTCAGTCAAGGTGGCTACCGTTGTATCGCTGCGCAGCAAGATGCTGTAGTTCAGGGGCAGTGTTGCGCCGACTTGTGTTTCAACAGAGCTGGTGAAGATTGGATTCTCTTCAGCCGGATCAGCTGCGCCACCGAACAGGAAGCCTTCGTTTGCGGTTTCAATATTCTCAGAACCCGGTGGTTCGAATGCTGCGAATCCCAGACCTGTAATCGTGGCCAAATCAGCGGCGCTTAGCACATCACCTGCATCGATTGGATCTCCAAACAATACGGCGCCGCTAACCGATTTACCCGTTGTGCTCTCTCCGGCGCCTGCTGAGACGAAGGACAGGACAAAGCCTTCCGCTTCTTCGCCGACGAAGAGACCCCGTCCGAAGGTGCTGATCTGAGCAAGATTAACGAGGTCGGCATCCTCACCGGAATTCGCGAGAAAGCCTTCTTGCAATAGATTGCCAGCGAAGCGGATGGGCCAATAGTTGCTGCCCAGGCTTTCAGCATCACATGCAGAGGCGGCGATGCAGATCTCGAGTCCGCCGTCGGTAAACTCAGCCGTGGCGAGATCGACAGTGAAGCCGCCAATCACTGTACCAATCGTGTTGTCAGCGAAACCGCTGGCACGCAGCAAGTGGCTGGTGATACCGGTGAATTTCTTCTTGCCGGTAAAACTGCTGATATCGGTCGGTGTCGCATTCACCAGAATAATCGGTGATGTCACATCGGTCGCGGACTCGATGTCATTGATATCGGCAAACAGCTTCGCCGGATTCTCGGCCGAAGCATCCCAGACGCCCCAGTTCAAGCTGAAGCCGCCGACGCCAGCCGAGAAATCCACAACAGGCGCGGTGCCGCGACGCAGGACTCTCGCCGCGCTGCTATCGAACTGACCGAAGCCGCTGCCTTGTCCAACAATGCCTTCGTCAGTGCTGTCGATTGATGTGCTTACACCGGTGATGAAATCACCGGCTGAATTGGCATCACGTGCGACAACGGCAACCGCACCATTGGTGAGTAGCTGAAGCTCAGCTTCAGTGACTACTGGTTCTGGCTCAGGCTCAGGTTCTGGCTCAGGTTCTGGCTCAGGTTCTGGCTCAGGTTCTGGCTCGGGCTCTGGCTCGGGCTCGGGCTCGGGCTCAGGCTCAGGCTCAGGCTCGGGCTCGGGCTCTGGCTCGGGCTCGGGCTCTGGCTCGGGTTCAGGCTCTGGTTCGGGTTCAGGCTCTGGCTCGGGTTCCGGCTCTGGCTCGGGTTCCGGCTCTGGCTCGGGCTCAGGTTCTGGTTCAGGCTCTGGTTCTGGCTCAGGTTCTGGTTCTGGCTCAGGCTCAGGCTCGGGTTCGGGTTCAGGCTCAGGTTCGGGCTCAGGTTCAGGTTCTGTTTCATCACTTACAGGTCTGCAAGCCTGTGGATTTGAATTCAGGGTACAGGCCAGCGAGCCGTCGCCCTGAGTCTCATTGGGGTTTACATCAATTTGGGTATTCTCTTCGACACTGCTCTCGCCGGTGAGAGCGAGACCCATGTTTTGTTCGGTTTCTTCGGGTCGTGCTACCGGGCCGCTCAGTGTGGCAGGGCCGTCAGTGTTACCACCGCCGCCGGCAGTACCGCCCTGCGAGCCACCGTCGTCACCATCAGAGTCATCGCCGTCAGCATCCTGGCCACCGTCCGCTGCGCCATCGTCCGCGGCATCATCTGCGCCGTCGTCTGCGTCTTCGCCATCTGCAGCATCGTCAGCGCCATCATCCTCTTCTTCCTGCTGCTCCTCATCTTCCAGATCGGGGATCGTTAGTACGGTGATGTTACCCAGCACTGTCGGCTGCAATACCAGCCCTTCAGGGGGCAGGTTGGGATCGGTTGCACGGCCGAAGTCGTAGTCGGCGCCGAGACCCAGCTCGAGTTCGCCGCCCGCATTACTCATCAGGGTACCGCCGTCGTAGACGCCGGTGTAAAGCGCGTCAGTAATGACAGCCTCGTGGTCGGTACCGCGGATACCGATAACAGAGAGTTCAGTCTCTACTGTGTACGCTTCCCGGTTGCTGGTGCCGATGGAGCCGGTGATAGTGCGGAAGCCGCCCTCGATCAAACTCATGGTTGAGATGTCGTTGCTTGGATCCGCTTCGTAGCTATAGGCGACGATCTGGAATTGAGTCAGCTCTTTGAGCGCGATGATCGCATCGTCTTCCATGCGGATCTGGGCAAAGGAGTTGGCTTCGGTGCGGATGGTGTCGCCGACATTCACGGTGTCGCGGCGCGATAACTGGCGTGACTGACCACTACTATCTACGGCAGAGACCTGGCCGCGCGTTGCGACCACGCGACCCGCAAGTTCCTCTTCCTGGGCGACAGTGACAGGGGAGTGAATCGAGAGACAGAGAAACAAGAAGTAGTAACAGGTTTTGTTGATAAAGGTCTGGACTTGTTTCTTCATTATTCTCGCCTCAAATGCCCTACAAGCTGCCACAGGGAACAACCAGTGCTGTGGATGTGTCCCGGGATTAGGGAAGCTCTGATTAACTATGTTCCGTCTCTGCGGAGCAAGCAGTTGAGCCCGTTCTCCGCATTGCAGTTTTTCGACAGGCCAACGCTTGCCTGCAAAACTACGTCTGGATACCAGACCCTGCTACAAGCCAAAGTTGAACCATAGTTAATCAGAGGTTCCTTAGATACATCGGCCGGGATCGGGTTCATTTTTGTGTTTAAGGAATAATGAACCGAAACGTCGAGGCTTTCCAGTTTTCCGGGCACTTAGCTGCTTGTTTTTGAACATTATTTCGTGCGAATTTCGCGAACTTGTTAAGCAGATTTCGGGCAATTGTCTGATTCATGATCATTCGTGCTGGCTCCTGCCTCCACATAGCAGTGAATGCGGGTCAAAAAAGCGCTCTCTACGGTGCTACTGGACGATCTCGAGCACCCTGTCAGCGGAGCTTGTGACCGACCGAGATGGCGTGTGCTGCGCCAGACCCGGCAGCGCGGTCAGCTGGTTAAAACTATTGGCTGCCTGACTGCGTCCAATTTTTCACCAGGGCGCGAATAGGCGCGAAAAACGACCGAGAAATGCCCGAGAACAGGCTAGAATAGGAATAATCGCCTATGATCACCAGGGCGCGATCATGAAAATACTATTTATATCAGACACTTATATTATGAAGATCTTGTCTGCCAGCGTACTGTTCGGCGCAGCAATGGTCGCCTCCGCCCAGGATTCCAACACCCCATTCACACTGTTTGAGCCGATTGAGTCGCAGCAGAGCGCCGAGAACCGTACTCAGCCAGTGGCTGCCCGTTCCAATCTGTCTCCACCCGGTTCAGGCCCCATTTTCACCCTCGTTGGCACCAGTCGCATCGGTGATCGCCGCACAGCCATAGTGCGCCACAGCAGCGGTGACGAGATCCTGGTGCCGTTACGTGAATTTGGCGCTACGCCGATTCCGGGCTATGAGAGCTTCAACGTGGTGGGTGCCGATGCAGCGAGCCTGTCAATCCGCTATCCGTCGAGCACTAGCTGCGCTGACTACAGTGACGACGGTGTGCGCTGCAGTGCCGAGGGCAATGTCGCCTTGCTCAGCCTGACTACCGCGGCACCCATCATTCGCCGCGAACCGGCTCCGGTTCCCGGAGAGGCAACTGAGGCGTCGTCTCAGGGGACCTTTGCCGAGGCTATCAATACGGCGACCTCGAACGAGGAGCGCAATCCGTTTGCAGTATTGCGTGAGCGTGCCCTGAATGGCGATGTGCAGCCAGCCGATCCTGACACTGCCTCACGCCGCTTCCGTCCGCGGCGAATTGCGCCGGAAGACGTCCCGCCCGGCTTCCGTGTTGTCTCCACGCCTTTTGGCGATCGCCTCGTAGAACAGTAGGTTCTTGCGCGTAGCCCTCATTCAGATCATTCCAGATTAACTTCGACGACCAAACCCGGCTGCGCGGCGAGCCAAAGCCGCGCCAACTGGGTACACTAGCGCTGTGACTGCCAAGCCTTCAATTTCCCTCTCTGTTTCGATCGTTTGTTACCACTCTCCGCCGGCAGAGCTGGAAGCAACGGTGACTTCATTGGCAGTGGCTATGGCCGAGCTACTGGAATCCAGCACAGCGGGACAAGCAGCTGCAAACGACTCAGCGGAAACTTCCGGCAATGGCGCCGTGATCAACGTCGTGCTGGTCGACAATAGTGAGACGAATGCAATCGACAGTGAGCAACTGGCTACATTGCAGGAGCGCCTCGCCAGAGCGAACAGCGCGCTCACGCTGATTCAGGGCAACGGCAATATCGGCTATGGCGCCGGCCATAATCTGGCGATCCTGAGCTCGAAGGCCGACTATCACCTGGTTCTGAATCCGGACGTGCTGCTGGCTCCAGACAGTCTCGTGGAAGGGATTGGCTTTCTGCGCCAAGCACCGGATGCCGTGCTCATCAGCCCCTTCGCGCAATCGCCTGATGGCGCGCGACAATTCCTGTGCAAGCGCTATCCATCCGCATTGCTCCTGCTATTGCGGGGTTTTCTACCCGGTCTGCTCAATCGGCTATTTCCGCGGCGCCACGCCAGCTATGAGATGCGGGACTTACCAGCGGACGAGCCCAGCCAGGTCCCGATCGCCAGTGGTTGCTTCATGTTGTGTCGTCGTTCGGCACTGGCCGAGGTAGCTGGCTTTGATAGCCGCTATTTTCTGTATTTCGAGGACTTCGACCTGTCATTGCGCCTCGGAAAACGCGGTGACTTGATCTACCTGCCCAGCATGCGAATTATCCATGCCGGCGGTGGCGCGGCACGCAAAGGTGTCAAACACATCGCGCTCTTTATGCGTTCTGGCATCCGCTTCTTCAATCAATGGGGATGGCGCTGGCTGTGACCGATCCCGTTCAGGCAGTCGAGTCGCTGATGCCGGTTGCAGTGGTTACCGGTGCAACCGGCTTTATCGGGCGCTATCTCTGTCGTGCGCTCCAGGACTCGGGATACCGCGTGAAAGCCCTGGCTCGTCCGCAGAGTGCCGCAAACGCTCAGGATCTCTTTGCCGACGAAACGGTATTGATCGAGCTGACCGATCCTGCGTTGGTCGATGCCTTGCGCGGGGCTAGCGTGGTGTTCAATCTTGCTGGCAAGGCGCATACAGGAGTCAAGGATCGCGCGGAGCTCCAGGCGAGCAATGTGGACACTGCCGCGGCGATAGCCGATGCTGCACGCGCCGCCAATGTGCCCCGGCTCATTCATTTCAGCAGCATCCTCGCGCGCAAGCCTGAGCAGAGTCCCTATGCGGCGAGCAAGCGAGCCGGTGAAAAGGCCGTGCTCGATCGCGCGGACGATCACTTTGCGGTGTATGTGATTCGCCCTGCCAGCGTCTATGGCCATGGCATGCGCGGCAACTGGATGACGCTCATCAAACTGATCGCCGCACAGCGCGTGCCGCCGCTACCGAAATTGAACAACACCCTCTCACTCGTTTCCGTCCAGGATCTGTGTCGCGGAGTAGTCGATTTGGCAGCACTGAGTGAGCAGCACGTTGGCCGGGCGAGCACTTTGCTTGTAACAGATGGTCAGCGTTATACGCCTGGCACTATCGAGAGTGCGATCTACGCAGCGTTAGGCCGAAAAAAACCGCGTTGGCACACGCCTCGCGTGTTATTCTTTGCAGCCGCCGCGTTGGCTGAATTGCTCGGCAGACTTGGTGTATTGAGAACAGGATTCGGGCTGGGTTCTTACCAGAATCTGGTGAACGAGAGTCCTGTGCAAGTCGACGAGGAACGCGTGCTGTTTGAATTAATCCATGGCGAGCCGGGCAACTCGTTTATCAGCGCACTGCCGGAATTGATTGCGCTGGCTCGACATAAACCCTGAGACATGAATCGGCAGCAGACGACAGCGAGCAACTGTTCTCAGTGAGCCGCAAACAACGAACAAACTGTAAATTTTTCCCAAGAGTCCCCAATGACGAAAGGCATAATTCTCGCCGGTGGTACCGGTTCCCGCTTGCATCCCATGACGATCTCGGTGAGCAAACAGCTCATGCCAGTCTACGACAAACCGATGATCTACTACCCGCTATCGACCTTAATGCAAGCGGGCATTCGCGAGATCCTGATCATCACCACACCAGAGGACAGCGCCGCATACAACAACCTGTTGGGCGATGGTTCAGAGTGGGGATTGAAGCTGAGCTATGCCGTGCAACCCAAGCCGGAAGGACTGGCACAGGCCTTTATTATTGGCGAGGAATTCATCGGCAAGAGCCGCGTCTGTCTGGTGTTGGGTGACAATATTTTTTATGGTAATCGCATCGAAGAAACATTGAAAAAGGCGGTTAACCGCAAGCAGGGCGCGAGTGTCTTTGCCTATTATGTCAACGATCCGGAACGCTATGGTGTGGTGACGCTCGATGAAGACAGTCACGCTATCGACCTGGAAGAAAAACCGAAGAAACCGAAATCCAATTACGCCGTGACCGGGCTGTATATGTACGACAACGATGTTGTGCGCATTGCCAAGTCGATCAAGCCATCAGCACGTGGCGAGCTGGAAATCACCGACGTCAACAAGACCTACCTGAAAGATCGCAAGCTGCGTGTTGAGCTGTTCGACCGTGGTACTGCCTGGCTCGATACGGGCACCGTGCAATCGCTGCTCGATGCCGCAAATTTCATTCGCGTTCTGGAAGAACGTCAGGGGCTGAAGATCGGCTGTCCTGAAGAGATCGCCTGGCGCGAAGAATTTATTGATTCAGCACAACTCAGAAAGCTGGCCCGCAAGCTGAACAAGAGCGGCTACGGACAGTACCTGCTGGAGCTGTTGCGCTAAACCGGCGCGACTCTGATTGCGATGCAGATTAACGCACTTACCATACCCGACGTCCTGCTCTTCGAACCTGCAGTATTTGGTGACGATCGCGGCTATTTTCTGGAAACGTTCCGGGAGTCACATTTTAGCGAGCGGGGCCTGCAGTACGCTTTTGTTCAGGACAATCAAAGCAAGTCCGGGCAGGGCATTCTGCGTGGACTGCACTATCAGCTGAAGTTTCCTCAGGGCAAACTGGTGCGGGTACTCTCTGGCGAGATCTTCGACGTCGCCGTCGATATTCGCAAGAGCTCACCCACCTTCGGTCAATGGGTTGGCGAGATTCTCTCTGCGGAGAACAAGAAACAACTCTGGGTGCCGCCCGGCTTCGCACACGGGTTTTATGTGACGTCGGAATCTGCGGAGATTGCCTACAAATGCACCGAGTACTATCACCCCGAAGACGATCATAGTCTGTTGTGGAATGACGCAGAACTCGCCATCGATTGGCCACTGGTCTCGCCTGAGCCCCAACTCTCGGACAAGGATCGCAACGCGAAAACCCTTGCTACCGCCGCCCTGTTCGACTGACCGTATCTGAATCACCATGACGCAGAAGCAAGAAATCATTCTCACGGGCGCGGGCGGACAACTTGGTCAGACCTTGCAGGCGCTATGGCAAGGCAGTGAGTTATCTGCTGCGTTTACTCTTACGCCGTTTACTTCGTCCGAGCTCGATATTAGCGATGAACAAAGCATCGACGCTGCGCTTCACGGAAGGCAGGCGGCAGCGATTATCAATGCCGCCGCGTATACCGCGGTCGATGCAGCGGAAGACAGTGCCAACAGGGAACAGGCCTACCGTGTGAATGAGACAGGCCCGAAGCTATTGGCAAACTGGGCAGCCCGTCACGGCGCGCGCTTGCTGCATACTTCGACCGATTTCGTCTTCTCTGGTGAGCAACGTACGCCCTACAGTGAGTCGGATGCAACAGGACCGCTCGGCGTTTATGGCGCGAGCAAGCTTGCCGGTGAGCAGGCGGTGCAAGCGGAACATCCCGATACTTCACTTATCGTGCGCACATCCTGGCTGTATTCGCCGTTCCAGAATAATTTTGTGAAGACGATGCTGCGCCTTATGGCCGAGCGAGACGAACTGAACATCGTCGATGATCAGATTGGCTCACCGACCTCGACGTTCAGTCTCACGCAACTCCTGCTGAATGCAGTACAGACACCGGACGCAGTTGGCATTTTTCACTGGTGTGATGGTGCTAGAATCAGCTGGTTCGAATTCGCGGTGGCGATTCAGGAAGCGGGTCTAGGCGCGGGGTTGCTGGCTAACAAGATTCGACTCAATCCGATACCGACTTCCGGCTATCCGACGCCCGCAAAACGGCCTGCCTACAGCGTGCTGGATACAGGTAAAGCGAAACATAAACTGGCGATGCCGGAGCAGGACTGGCAGCGCAACTTGCGTGTCGTTATTGATCAGATTGCAACACAGTGAAGAAGTAAAGAGCAGGAGCAGGAGAGAGCAATGAGAACACTACTGGTAACCGGTGCCGCCGGATTCATCGGTTCCAATTTCGTCCACTATTGGCGAGAGCGCTATCCCGAAGATCATATCGTCGTGCTCGACGCATTGACCTACGCGGGTAACAAAAACAATCTCACTGCACTGTTAAACGAGGACGGTTTCGAATTCGTGCGCGGCTCGATTACCGATCAACAACTGATCTCGAATCTACTCAAAGAGAAAGCCATCGACACGATCGTGCACTTCGCGGCCGAGAGCCACGTCGATCGCTCAATCACCGGGCCAGGCGCGTTTATTGATACCAATATCACCGGCACCTACAGTCTCCTGCAGGCAGCACGCGAATACTGGCTGGCCGAGGGCGCCGCGAAGCCTCATCACTTTCATCACGTCTCGACCGACGAAGTCTATGGCACGCTGGCGGCTGACGATCCGGCTTTCTCAGAGACGACGCCCTACGCGCCAAACTCGCCCTATGCCGCCAGCAAGGCAGCGTCGGACCATCTGGTGCGCGCCTACCATCACACCTATGGCATGAACGTCACGACGAGTAACTGCTCGAACAACTACGGCCCCTACCACTTTCCGGAAAAACTCATTCCGTTGTGCCTGCTGAATATTCTTGCCGGTAAGCCGCTGCCAATTTATGGCGATGGCAAACAGATTCGCGACTGGCTCTATGTCGACGACCATAGCCGCGGAATCGATCTGATTATGAACAAGGGGCGCAGTGGAGAGACGTACAACATCGGTGGCAACAACGAGTGGGCGAACATCGATGTCGTGAAGCTGCTCTGCAAGCTGGTCAATGACAGCTTCGCTGCCGATGCAGATCTCGCCACGCGCTTTCCTGACTCACCTTGCGCACGAGGCGAATCCGCCGAGACGCTGATCACCTTTGTTGCCGATCGTCCCGGTCACGATGTGCGCTACGCGATCGATGCGACCAAGATCACCGGCGAGATTGGCTATGAGCCGCTGGAAGATTTTGATAGCGGGCTACGCAAGACCGTTGACTGGTATCTCGCCAATGAAACCTGGTGGCGAGCGATTCAGGATGGCAGTTACCGCGAGGAGTTTTGAGCGGATTTGCCATCAGCAGTCGGGCACGAATCGTGAACAGATATGTGAACAGAAGTGCGCGAGATACCGTTCTTCTGTACACGGGTCGCACAGTTGAGCGTTATAGTGTGTGAAGCGCACTCGGATGAGTGTCAGAACTGCAGTAGCGATTGTGTCAGGATCAACAGAAATAGTTGTAGAAATTGCAGAGGAAAAGTCGCAGCCGCTTGCGAAAACAGCGAAAGACAAGTGAACAAATGAACAAGTACCGCACAGCCCAATCGCGTCATCGCTGTGCAGCAGTCTGGCAATGCTTGCGTCAGATGCTGATGCTCACTATTGCTGGTGTGTTTACCACACTGAGCACCGCGCCATTTTCCACAGCGACTTACGCCTTCGATTTCGGTGGCAATAAGTGGTCAGGCGCAAGTACGGAATTCTATGTGCAACTCTCCGGCACATCCTTAACCGGTATCCGCTGGCACGATGCGTTCCTCGAAGCACTGGAAGAGTGGAATGAGAAAACCGCTTTCACGTTTGTTCCGATTCTTCAGTACGTTGATCCCTGTGGCGCCAACTCGGTAAATAGCGTCGACTTCACGAACGATGTGTGCGGCTCCGCATTCGGCAACAACACTCTGGCCGTGACGCTCACCCGACTGGAGAGCCAGATTCTCGGCCCACCGAAACTCATTGAGGCGGACATCGTTGTAAACAATGGTGTCCAGTACAACATTTACGACGGCAATATCCCTCAATTTGGTGTTCCCGGCCTCGACTTTCGCCGCGTCGCGTTGCATGAGCTGGGACATGCATTGGGCCTGCGCCATGAGCCTGTCGCCGCCGCCATCATGTCGCCGAATATTGGCAACATCGACAGTCTGCAGCCCGACGACATCGAAGGCGTGAACACGCTCTATGGCGGACTTTCGGCCTGCGGTGTGAAGTCACTGAATTTTGGCGTGGTGAGTGACGCACTGTCGGGTAACGATTGCACGGTGAATCAGCTCACCGTAGGCGGCGGGGATACCAGCTTCATTGATGTGTATCAGCTTGAAATCAGCAGTATCACCACACTGGAGTTGGAGATGACTTCCCCGACGCTGGATTCGGTGTTGATTCTGGCCGACTCGGCATTCGACTACATCGATTTTGATGACAAGTCCGGAGGCAATTGCGACTCGACCCTCAACCGCATTCTCGCGCCAGGCATCTATTATGTGCTGGCCAATACCTACGACATACCGGTGCGCAGCGATTGCGGCAATGTCGGCGACTATACCCTGACCGTGGGCTATTCATCCTCCTCACTGCAGGCGCTGGGCGGCAACATCAGTCTTGCCGGAGGGCTTAGCAGCGCGGGCTATCAGGGCGGTGTTTCTGCCAGCAATGGCAGCGTATTCGGCAACGTGTTTAGACCCGAGCAGAGTCTGGATATTGTTGCCGAGATTGATATCGATCCGCAGCATCAGGGCCAGGAGGGCTTTCTCGTTGTCGCAGCGGTTCTCGATGGACAGATACTGCTCCAAAACGGTGCGCAGGGCGCATTCGAACCCTATGACCTGAGTGCCGGTATCCCACACGTGGCAGATAAAACACTGGCGGCGAAAGAAAGCATTACGATTGCCGACAATCTTGTCCCGGCGGAGCTGGACATCAGTTCCGTTTCCGTGGATTTCGTGGTGGGCTATGGTCTGGCGGCAAATCCCAACGAGGTCTTCCATCACGCAGACCCGATCAATCTCACTGTGAAGCCCTGAATTGGGCTGTTTTCACTCGAATCATCGACAACATCTTGCCGATAACATGCTTTGTCTGAGCCGCAATTGCGCTATAATTCGCCGGCAAAAATTGTGGTTATTGATCGCCGCGATCTCAAGACCCTCCGTAGCCTGGTCGTAACAACGCCATCAGTTCTCTGATCATATGGCGTCCAAGCAATCCTGGTAGTCCTTCCAGCAGACTGATCTGGTGGGGCTTCAATGTGGATTGAGACCGGGTTGGTTGCACTCATACACAAAGGCAGTAGTGTCTGTATGAGGTGAGTGCGAGAACTCAGGAGCAGGTCCGGGTCATTAGCCGGCGATCGATCAAACAGGAAAACACAACGCGCCCAGCAGTGAACGGCGCGACTGGAGAGGTACAACGATGACTAGCAAGAACCTAATTCTAAAATCAGCGTTCACCGCGGCAGCGGTGTTGTTTGGCTTGACTGGTATTGCCGGTTCAGTTTCCGCTCAGTCTGCGGCTGATAACGTTCGCCCCGCAGGTCAGGTTTGCATGCAAGGTCAGGCCTGTGTTGGTCAGCCAGCCGGCGGCACTGTTGCGGCAGCCCCAGCAACGCCCGCTCCTGCAGCGCCCGCAGCGGCTCCTGCAGTAGCAGAGGAACCCGCGGCGGCAGCAGAAGAAGTTGCTGCGGCTCCGGCAGATGATTTCGATGTAGAAGCAGCCTACAACATGAGCTGCATGGCCTGTCACGCCAGCGGTGCAGCCGGTGCGCCCATGCTTGGTGATGAGGCAGCGTGGACCGAGCGTCTGGAAAAAGGAATGGATGCAGTAATGGCAAACGTGATGAATGGTGTAAACGCGATGCCGGCACGCGGCCTCTGCATGTCCTGCAGTGACGACGACCTGTACGCGCTTGTTGAATACATGATTGCCCAGTAGCAACGATTGGCAACGCAACATCAAGAGTTAAAACAAAAGAGATAGATGGAGCAGGAACGAAACACTTCGGTGTGTGACGCGAACTCCAATTTATCCAGAAGCAGTATTTGCAGTAACAGTGACTTGAACCAATTGGTTAATTTTTTAAATTGAGGAGTACCTACGTGAAACTTTTTAAACAACTGGCAGCGATTGCTGCTCTCGCTTTCTCCGCAAATGTAAGTCTGGCGGATGAAGCCAATCTGCAACTGGCACAAACCAGCGACGGTTTCGATGCCGCAGCCAAATACATGGCTTCCTGCTTTGCATGTCACAGCACTGGCGCTGCTGGCGCACCTAAAGTACAGGCTGGCGTTTACGAGTCAGACTGGGCGGCGCGTATGGAGAAAGGCATGGATGCAGTTATGGCCAACGTCATCAACGGCATCAATGCAATGCCAGCCAAAGGCATGTGCTTCGACTGCACCGACGCAGATCTGCAAGCCCTGGTTGACTACATGATCGAAGGCAGCAAATAAGTACTACTGCCGGGAGCACGTCTCCCATCGACAGATTTCAGGTGTCATGGCACCTGAGGAAAAATGAGCTGCTAGCAGCTCATTTTTTTTGTGTGTGAAAAAGTGTGGATGTGTTCGGAATGATCCAATGGATGTGTTCGGAATGATCCAATGGATGTGTTCGGAATGATCCAATGGATGTGTTCGGAATGATCCAATGGATGTGTTCGGAATGATCCAATGGATGTGTTTGGAATGATCCAATGGATGGTTTGGAATGAGCCAATAGAAAGTTTGGAATGGGACAGATCGGGATGACCGCTTACTGCTATTGCATTGGCCTGCAGATCCTCGCATTCGTATAGGCAATGTCATCTGTGGAGATGTTAGTGATCACGGTATGTAGCAATTGTGTTCATTCATCCTGACCAGTTGTAGTGAATAGCGGAATCAAAAGTAAAAGAGGTCGTAGAAAATTCGCCATGAGTTGGCACACGCTGCGTATCTGTCCTATACCTTTGGTAAGAGAGTGCCGAAACGGCGGGGAATTGGTATGAGCGCCAGGGTCATGAGACTGTCATTCGAGACACTGGAGTCGCTTTAAGTTTCGAAGACGCGGTGCCAAAGACTGGTTAGGTAAATCGCGAAGAGCGCGAGTGTAGAGCTGACAACAGGTCATCCAGTGAAACGGCCATTTTTTTCGAAGCAATAGCGGATTCTGCACAAGTTGGGGAGTAGGTGTGTCAGTTGCGACTGTTCGTTCGCGCGCGATTGTCGGCGTGCAGGCATTGGAAGTGACAGTCGAAACACACCTGTCCAATGGCTTGCCCGGTTTTGCCATCGTCGGTCTGCCGGAAACTGCCGTCAAGGAGAGCAAGGAGCGCGTCCGCAGCGCCTTGATAAACAGCGGGCTGGAATTTCCGAGTCGGCGAATCACGGTGAATCTCGCGCCTGCCGATATTCCAAAGTCAGGCGGACGCTTCGATCTAGCCATCGCAGTGAGCATTCTCGCTGCGTCAGGACAGATCCCGGTCGAGAAATTGGAGCAACTGGAGCTGGTGGGTGAGTTGGCACTCGACGGCATGGTGCGACCCGTGCACGGTGTTCTGCCTGCGATACTGGCGGCGAAGCGATCGAACAGAACCATTGTGCTGCCGGAGAGTAATGCGGAAGAAATTATTCTGGCGGACTATGAGCGCAGCTTTGCGGTAAGCAGTATCGGGCAATATCTCGTCAGCGCGTTGCAGGAAACAGAACTACCGAATTGCACAACGATCGCAGGAAAGAATCCTGCGCAGCGGTTGGCCCGCGATACAGGTAACGACGAAGGGTCGCTGGCAAACTGCAGGGTTCAGGGTCAGGCTCAGGCGAAACGTGCGATGCAGATTGCCGCGGCGGGTGGCCACAATCTGCTGATGATCGGGCCGCCGGGCTGCGGCAAGACGCTGCTCGCACAACTTATGGCGAAGTTGTTGCCAGAATTGCACAGAGAGCAAGCTCTGGAAATCGCGGCAATTCGCTCCGTGGCGAACCTGTCTGTGGCGCGGGACTGGACTCAGCGACCTATTCGCGCACCCCATCACTCTGCTACTGCCGTTGCGCTTGTTGGAGGCGGTAACAAAGCCAGGCCAGGCGAAGTGAGTCTTGCCCATCACGGCGTACTGTTTCTGGACGAGCTTGCCGAGTTCAAACCCAATGTACTCGACTGTCTGCGGGAACCGCTGGAGTCGGGCTGCATTACAATCAGTCGAGCCAACTATCAGGTCACTTTCCCGGCAGATTTTCAATTGATCGCCGCAATGAACCCATGCCCCTGCGGCCATGCCACCAATCCCTCAGTAGCGTGCCGCTGCTCCCCGGAGAAAGTCGACCGCTACATGAATAAAGTCTCAGGCCCACTGCTGGACCGCTTCGATCTCATCGTAGAGATGAGCAGCGTAAGCCGCGACGAACTCTTCTCAACCACTGCGACAAACGAAAACTGGCCAGCAAAGAAACGGGCTATCGCAGAGTGCCAAAAGCAACAATACACCAAGAGAAACAAACTCAACCGCCAACTAAACAATCACGAACTCGAAAAATTCGCAGCACTCGGCAAAGCAGAACAAGAAGTTCTCACCAACGCCATGGACAAACTCAATCTCTCAGCCAGAACAGTACACCGTAGCCTCAGAGTAGCCCGCACCATCGCCGATCTGCACAACAACGAACAAATCACCAGCGCCGACCTTCTGGAAGCCATAGCCTTCCGCCGCTCCCGCCTGATCCCATAGACCCAACACAAAAAACAAAAAAGTAGGGGACACTCATTACTTAGTAACTTAAGCAACAAAAAGTAGGGGACACTAAGAACTTAGTAACATAAGCGCGAATCATCCTGATCTCGACTACTCAGCCAGATATGCGGCAACTTCAGAGATGTAGCAATCCAACCGGAACAACAGCACATCATTGAAGTAAAAATCTGACTAGCTATCGAGTGCCGGGAAGTACCGCACGCGCGCTAAGTTACTAAGTTCTTAGTGTCCCCTGCTTTGTCTCGCGCTAAGTTACTAAGTAATGAGTGTCCCCTACTTTGTTTGGTTTCTAGTTTGGGTCGGATCCCCAGGCGGAGCCCATGACGTTGCTGTCGTGCACGTAGAACACCGCGTCGTCTACCAGCAGTGAGCGATCACCATAGACTCCCCAAGGGCTGAAGCGCCAGAGTTCGTCGTTGCTATTGGAGTCGATATACCCAACTTGCTCGATGCCGTTACTGTCTGCCTCGAACGAATACAGTCCGCGGTTGGTAAACGAGTAATAGGCATTCGGTTGCGAGGCATCAAAGTCTGGGTAGGCTGGTGCCGTCGTATGGACCTGGATCGGGATTGCAAACCGTGCAGGCCTTGTCTCAGTGGCCGGCAAGTAGGAAATCGCATGATGGTCATAGAGAATTTCCGAATCGCTGCCGCGCTTACCATAGATCAATGAATTGATCTCAGTTGGCTGGGTTGGATCAGACACATCAAACAGCGACAGCTTTACACCTTGATACCACGCACCTCGCTGAAATCCAAAGTCAGTAGAACCATCATCTGGCACGGCGTCTTTGCCTATACCCAAGAGCAAAGTGTCGCTAATTGGATGCAGATAGTCTGAGTAACCTTCGATCTCCAACTCGCCGGCAATAATTGGATCAGCCGGGTTCGACAGATCTACGACATACAGCGGATCAATCACGCGAAAGGTCACTAGATAGGCACGATTGCCAAGAAATCGTGCCGCGTACAATTGCTCACCAGGTTTACCGATTCCATCAATAATCTTCCCTGTCCGAAGCTCGTTGCCGTTCTCCTCCAATACAGTGAGTCGAGTACTGGAATCAGCGCCCCAGGTATTGCCGATTGATGTGACAATATTAAGGTATTCATCATTCGGGCCATTGGCGCCCATGCGGAATGATCGTTTATCCTCACTCCAGCCAAGATGCCCTTCAACCACGCCAGAACCACGATAGGCGACACCGTCATCGACAAGAGCAAACTTGTGCACGGCCGTTTGGTGGTTGGGCTCATAAAACAGCGCATCCGAGGCAATGAGGTCATACTCATAACGAGTCGTTGCCAAATAAAGCGACTGCGGCGTCATATACAAGGTTTCAGTGTTGCCCAGATAACAGCTACTTTTGAAGTTCTTGACGTCATCGAGAGGCAGCGCAGTAATCGTAATCATCGAGGGACTCTTGCTCTCATCGACAGCGCTAGTTGCGATATAACACGATTCAGCAGCTACCAGTTCGAGACTCGTCTCGTCTGAGTAGCGGATTCTGGGCAGCAGGTCGGAAAGTGTTTTCTCCTCAAGCTGCTGAGCATTCGTTTCTTGTGCCTCGGTATCGTAGGCATAGGGAATGAATTCCGGGAAGCCGGGCGTGTAGCGCGTCACGAGATAGAGGATGTCACCCACTCTGCGACTCGATACAAGACTGCCATCAAGGGTCAGACTTTCCTGCACAGTCAGGTTCGCCGGGTCAGACGCATTCAGGAATTCCAGTCGGGTTTGATTATCCGACCATCCCCAGATGCTGAGCCAGGGGATGTAGTGATTCTGGCCGGAGACGGTCACCAGCATATCGTCACCCGCAGCTGACTGCGTCAGGTACATGCCCTTGGCTGAATTGTAGATCTGGTCATCCTTTGCCGCATCGGGTTGATAAACCCCCACCTCCTGAGCTTGAGCCTGGGTAGCGTCGAGACTAAACGAAGCAACGCAGCTGCCCGTATCGCAACTGCGCAAGGCAAACAAATGACTTCCGTCTGACTTGATCGTGTCGGCCTCATCTACTCCGGCGACTTGGACATTTGTTGTTGAAACAGATGAACTGGAATCCAGATCACCTGCTGTAGCAAAGACGACATCGGTACGGTAGTAGTAATTCTGGTCACTTGATGTGCTCTGCATGCCTTGCTTCAGAAAACTCTCCATTGCCGCCGCTGATTTGAATCGGTGGAGCGTATCGACGCTCGTGGACTGAATTGAGAATTCCATCTGGGATGATGAGACGACGAGAGGTTTGTCGCTTACCTTGTACGCGGCATACACGGTGTAGTCACCGGCAAGTAACGGCTCGTTCTCGAATAGCTGAAGAACCGTTGCCGAACTTAAGGTCCCGCTGTCAAAGGAAACGAGAGAGGAAAGCTGTTGATCCCACGGTGTCCATCCAGCGGGAGTTTTTTGGAACCACTCCCCTTCATGAATAGCCGCGGCATAAAGCTCCGCGCTCTTGCCGATATCGCCATCAGCGACCGTGAGCGTAACGTGACTCGAGTACGTATCAGAGTCGAGATGTACAGAGGCGTATTCGTGGGAATCTTCGGACAGTAACTGCAACACACCTTGACCGGCGACAGTGTCTGCAGACGACTGAGAATAAGCGACGTTTATTGCAAAGAAACAGAAAACGGACGCGCCGATGCGACCGACATAATTGGGAAAATTTTTCATAACTGCCACTGCTCTACACAAAATGAAATGGCGCGAGCCAATTCCCTTTATGCTCGGGCTAAGAGCAACTATAGGCGAAAGTTACCACGCAATATGTGATGGCAATCACTAGGGGACACTCATTACTTAACAACTTAAGCGGATAGCTATTCCAGCTGCATTCCTTCGGCTTCCACAAGTTGCTTACCCTGCCGGCGCCACCTTGATACGGCTATAACCAAGGGACACTCATTACTTAACAACTTAAGCCGAGAGCGATTCCAGCTTCAATCCTTCGGCTTCCACAAGTTGCTTACCTTGGCGACACCATCTCGATACCGACTGCTGACTAATCGCCAGACGACAGCCAATCTCGGTTAATGTCAGCCCAAGCTCCTCTGCTCCCCAGTAGCAGATCAGACTTTTGGCACAAGCCAACCTGTTCTTCCGCGCTCGAAAAACGAGGTTGCTGACCTCGACCTCGTATGCGGCGCAGACTCGTCTGATCAATAATTCCAGATTCCAGCCTTCTTGCGCTCGTGCGGTTCTGGAATCGATTTTCAACTTGTCCTCGGCCAGGGCTTTTTCCACAAAGCCGCTGTGTCCAAGGATTCGCTCATCACCAATGCACTGCCGGTGCTCTTTTCGGGTCTTCTTTACCGACTCCCAGCTGCCGGCACTTCGGATCAAGCCACCACCAGAGAAATCATCGGTATAAGTTTTGTTGACTCCGTCCTTGATGAATTGTCGATAGGCGCTGCGTGCCTTACTGGATGTCTGGCCAAAATGGCAAAGCACTTCGTCGGCAACATGCCAGTCGTAGCAATTATTGGTGACCAGCCCACTGTGGCCTGTCCACGGATAGCGATCGAGTGTCGCGAGGTCGTCAATTACGCTTACTCGAATCGGGTTCAGGTGAATGTAGCGAACCAGTTCCAGCAAATAGCTTCCCTCGTCGCAGAGGATTGACTGAAAGCGATTTTGAAAGACGTAGCCAGACCGGTCATGGCGTTTGTTGTAGTTGCTCGCGTAGCCGCCAAGCAGCGGCGCCATCAGTTTGGAAAGCGGCTGCGAGCCTATCCTGATGAGGAGGTGATAGTGGTTGGACATGATTGCCCATGCCAGGCATTGCGCTTGGCTTCGACCCAGACTCCTGGCCAGGCGCTGCAGAAAGTCCCGCTTGTCCGCGATTTCCCGAAATATGTTCCGGCGTTCGAACCCGCGTCCGAGAAGGTGATAGCAACCACCGGGAACATGTAAGCGTCCTTTCCTTGGCATGTCTTCAATCTAGTTGAAGATTTGGCCACCAGCCAAATTTCGGGCCGATTAAGTTACTAAGTTCTTAGTGTCCCCTATCAATAGTCTTTTTAGTTGCAGTCCTTGTCCTGGCTACCCCATGTGCTGCGACGGTCTTCGAAGCGGTATGCGTGGCTGCTTAAGTTACTAAGTAATGAGTGTCCCCTGAATGGGAGCTAGTTTTGCTCTACTTCGTTCAGGCGCTGTTCGAGAGTTTTGATCTGGGTTTCCAGATCTTCGATGCGCTGCATCGCGCGCTGCAGAGCTATCGCCTGAGCCTCGAAGTCATCCTGGGTCATCAGATTGAGTTCAGCGAAGCCTTTCTTGAGCGTTTGCTCTATTTTGGTGCGAATCTCTTCGCCCATGCCGTTGGCTACAGGGAGCAGAGCCGAGAGGCGTCTGCTGAGTTCCTCAAATGCATTGTGATTCATCATGGTGTTTGGGGGTCTAAAGAATGAATTTCGTATTTTACCATCATTCAGCGCGCTCCCGGCTGTGGGTCGCGAATGGCCCGAGGGAGCTAATTCAGGGCATATTGCCTCAAATTCAGCCCTCCACACGGCAATTTCCTACGGCAACTGGACGAAAATTCCAAAATTTGCACCTTCCAGGTGCATTTTATCCCTCGGCGCACTGTTCTCGCCCAGAAACGCGCCAAAATTGGACGCTTCATTGTTCGTCACACCAGCATGTCCACGTAAGTCTTTGATTCCTTGAGCTTATCTTTATCTGGCACGCGCCATGCATAGAGGGTGTCTCAGTTGTAGGTATTCAACCGGGCAAACCGCTTATAACAACTAAGGAGCGAAAGTAATGAAGTTAGTCACGGCTATTATCAAGCCATTCAAACTGGATGACGTCCGCGAGGCTTTGTCCGAAATCGGCGTGCAGGGCATCACCGTCACGGAAGTTAAAGGTTTTGGCAGACAGAAAGGTCACACCGAACTCTATCGCGGAGCGGAATACGTAGTTGATTTTCTGCCCAAGGTAAAACTCGAAGTTGCAGTTGGAGCCAGCTTGCTTGATCAAACGCTTGAAGCGATCACCAAGGCAGCAAATACCGGCAAGATCGGCGACGGCAAAATCTTCGTCACCGAGTTGTCACAGATTATCCGCATCCGAACCGGCGAGACCGGCGAAGAAGCGATCTAAAAAGAGATCTTAGGACAACAACTAAAATTTTGACTATCTGTGGTCTCAGGCTCAGACCACTTAGGAGGTAAAGGTGCAAGACCAAATTTTTGAATTGCAGTATGCAATGGACACATTTTATTTTCTGATCTGCGGTGCGCTGGTCATGTGGATGGCGGCTGGTTTCGCCATGCTCGAGGCGGGTCTGGTTCGATCAAAAAATACCACCGAAATTCTGACCAAGAACGTCGCGCTGTTCGCTATCGCGTGTACGATGTATCTGGTTTGCGGTTATCAAATTATGTATGACGGCGGTATCTTCCTGTCCGGTATCACGACTGTGGCCGAAATGGACGATGCGGCTGTTGCCGAAATTCTGGCGGCTTCCAACGAAGCAGGCTTTGGCGACATGGGTGAATACTCAGGCGCCTCTGACTTCTTCTTCCAAGTTGTCTTCGTCGCCACTGCGATGTCTATCGTATCGGGTGCTGTTGCCGAGCGTATGAAGCTCTGGGCATTCCTGGCGTTCGCAGTAGTCATGACTGGTTTTATCTACCCGATGGAAGGTAGCTGGACCTGGAACGGCGATTCCGTATTCGGCATCTACTCACTGGATTACTACGACTACGCAGGTTCCGGTATTGTTCACCTCGCTGGCGCCGCTGCTGCACTTGCCGGTGTTCTGATCCTCGGCCCACGTAAAGGTAAATACGGCGCTGACGGTTCCGTAAAAGCGATTCCTGGTGCAAACCTGCCACTGGCAACTCTGGGTACTTTCATCCTCTGGTTGGGCTGGTTCGGTTTCAATGGCGGTTCTACCCTGAAGCTGGGTGGTATCGGTGTTGCCAACGAAGTTGCAAACGTATTCCTGAACACTAACGCTGCAGCAGCAGGTGGTCTGATCGCCGCATTGATCGTTGCACGCATCATGTTCGGTAAAGCTGACCTGACTATGGCACTCAACGGTGCGCTGGCTGGTCTGGTTGCCATCACTGCAGAACCTGCTGATCCAACACCACTGCTGTCTACCATCATCGGCGCCATCGGCGGCACGATCGTAGTCTTCAGCATCGTGTTCATGGACAAGATGAAGATCGACGATCCTGTCGGTGCGATCTCCGTCCACGGTGTTGTAGGTATCTGGGGTATCTTCGCAGTATTGCTGTCCGACGCTGACGCCTCTTTCGGTGGCCAGTTGATCGGTATGTTGACTATCTTCATCTGGGTATTCGTAACCAGCCTCATCGTCTGGATCGCGCTGAAAGCCATTATGGGCATTCGCGTCAGCGAAGAGGAAGAATCCGAAGGCGTCGATATCTCCGAGTGTGGTATGGAAGCTTATCCGGAATTTGTTACTCAGTAACGCTCCAAAAACTCTCCCTTAAACGTATATGCGTAACAGCGCCTCTGGCAACAGAGGCGCTTTTTTTTCGCCCCAATTCAGGGGACACTCATTACTTAGTAACTTAAGGATGATTGTAGCGGCGCTTATCTTGTCTCCCCTGCCTTAAGTTACTAAGTAATGAGTGTCCCCTGGTTGTGGTGAGTGCCCACTGAGTGTTTGTAAATTGCTCCAGAAAACCGCGTGTGGTTCACACTTTTGAACCTTATTTAAAGACTGAAATGATTTTGTGAGCTTTCTCACATGCTGGCAGGCACGATGCAGTTACTCTCTGCGCCATGACCTATTCAGAACCTACATTACCTCCCGGCAAAATTACCCGAATCAGTAGCCATGACGTCCTGATTGGCATGTATGTCAGCGATCTGGATTGCAAGTGGTCGGAAACACCCTTTCCGATGGGTGGCTTCCATGTCAAGAATGCGGACGAGATTCAGTTGCTCCGCCAGTTCTGTAAGCGCGTCGCTATCGATATTAATAAAGGCGCAGCTCCTGCACGACAGCGTCGCAATAATCTCACCATTCTTAGTAACGCGCGCCGAGCGACTCCTGCTGGCGCGACACTTCGTGTAAATCGCAACGCATACCCGGTTACACACACGATCAAGCAATTGTTGGACAAAACAGCAACTGCCTATCACACGATGACCACGCTGATACAGAGCTTTACCAGAGCTGTACGCGCTGGAGAAGCACTCGACCTCAAGGCCGTCGCGGCACCTATGGATGAGTTGCTCAATTCGGCTATCGCCAATCCCCAGGCTTTGGTGTGGCTATTGAATACCGAAAACAAGCCCGTCAGTGATTCCGCCTATTGCGTTCGCGCGGCAATTTGGGCGGCGATGCTCGCGCGTCAGTTTGGCCTGACGCGCAATGATATGGCGACTCTGTTTCTTGGCACGCTGCTTTGCGACGTTGGTATCTATCTATTGCCGGAAAGGCTCACCGACAAACGAGGCCAGTTCCGCAAGAAGGAGTATCTGGCCTACCGTAAACATGTTGAGTTCAGTGAAGAACTGCTGCCCGTCTATGAACAGATCAATGAGAAAGTGATGCGCATAGTCCGCTCGCATCATGAACGCCATGACGGATTGGGGTTTCCCAAGGGGCTGAAAGGCGACAAGATCCCGGCGCTTGCGCGCTTCGCGAATTTGGCCTACTGCTATGAGCGACTACTTTGTAGCTCGCAACGACATAAACGTGTATCACCTGCAAAAGCCCTGACCAAGCTCTACCGGCAACGCAATCTGAAATTCCCGGAGCAGCTGGTATTTGAGTTCATTCATCTGCTCGGCACCTATCCAGTGGGCTCACTCGTTAACTTATCTACGCATGAAATTGGATTGGTGTTGGAGCAAGTTGAAGACGAACGACTTGCTCCCCGGGTTGCCATTATCGGTAAAGGTAGCGAGGTGATTGCTGCGACCGAAAAAGTGAAACAGATCGATCTGGCTGCACATAAAGACTCGCTGACAGCGCGGAAAATAATCAGCAGTATCAACCCGCGCGATCTGGACATCAACCTCGAAGATTTCCGCTTCCGGTTCATAGGCCGACGCGTCTCACTGGGCGCCTTGCAGTTTCGTCTGTAAACAGCCTCTCAATTCGAGGAACACAATTTAGGGGACACTCATTACTTAGTAACTTAGTGAAATCGCCTACCGCGAACGCGTGGGCTTTAATGCGCTTAAGTTACTAAGTAATGAGTGTCCCCTAGTCGAGTGCCCCTAGTCCGTCCGCTGGCGCTGATGTGCTGCTTAGATGTGTCTGACGCCAAGATGTATCGCATCGTTAGGATGTACTTGGCTGTGGTGCAAGCGTATTGCTGCCAACCCACCTTGCTTAAGTTACTAAGTAATGAGTGTCCCCTACTTTGGTGTTCCCTCGTTTGTTTGTGGGGTGTTAGATATCTCCTTGCAGGGATTGCAGGATGGCGATTGCTGCCAGGGGGGCTGTTTCTGTGCGGAGGATTCGCGGGCCCATTTTGATGTGTTGGAAGTTGGCTTGTTGTGCTTGCTGGATTTCGTTTGCGGAGAAGCCGCCTTCGGGGCCGCTCAGGAGTGCGATATGCTTGCTTGGCGTGAGTTCGCTCAGGCGCTTGCCGCCTGTCGGGTCGAGGATGAGTTTGCATTCGGCTTGCTGATTGCCGAGCCATTCAGCGTAAGGGAGGGGGGTTGAGATTTCGGGTACCGTGAGTCGGCCGGATTGTTCGCAGGCGTTGATGCTTACCTGGCGCCAGTGGCGGAGCTTGTTGTCGAGCCGATTCTGTTGTTTCAGTTTTACTTCGCCGAATTCGCAGTACAAGGGGGTGATGGCCGCAACGCCGAGTTCGGTCGCTTTTTGTACGACGAAGTCCATGCGCTCGCCTCTGGACAGGCCAACGCCGAGATGAATAGTGAGAAGTGATTGTTCCAGCGCCCGAGTTAGTTCGCCGATTCGCAGGGTGACTTTCTTTTTCTCTACCGCTTCAAGAGTAGCTGAGAATTCACCGTCGACTCCGTTGAACAGGAGTACGCTGTCATCGGTCTTGAGTCGGAGTACGGTTGCCAGATAATGGCTGGCATCCTGGGGAAGGGTGAGAGGATTGCCAGGCTGGAGACTGGCATCGACGTACAACCTGGAAATTCGCATTGGATTTCTCTCAGCTGGCCTCTCTTCGCAGGCCACAATTTGCAAGTCTCTTAGAAGCGTTCTTTACACGCCTTACACGACTCTTTAAAGAGTACGTAAAAATCACCAAAAGGCAGCGAACTTCAGCACACATAAAACTCATTGTGAAATTCGCATTGAACTTCCGAATGAGTTTTTCTAAGCTTCTCTCTAGCTCTAGCTCTAGCTCTAGCTCTAGCTCTAGCTCTAGCTCTAGCTCTAGCTCTAGCTCTAGCTCTAGCTCTCTGTGGGTTTGTCTCCAGGATTCACTCCAGAGACTCTCCCAGGAAATCTCTTCAAAACTCTTTACAAGATTCTCTATGAATCTCACTCTGAGCTTGAAGAGGAACTTCTGGGTAGATCTTAGCGTATCTCAAAGAGTGATACTCAAAGGATGATTCCTAAAGAATCCGCTGCAAAAACTCAATGGAGAATTTTCACAATCTCTGCTGAGAATGTCTCTAAGCGACCGCTTCTGTTCGTTAGTTCGCCAAACCAAATGCCAGCGTTCAACAACACACTGCTCGAGTCAAACCTCAGCAGTAACTGTGTTCAGAAAGCACTGCCGCCACCGGTATGACTCATGCAAGCCACACCGGCAGAGACAGTCTCTTCAGTCTGAGTACTAACGCCTAGCGACGATCCGACAAAGAGAGATTATTCCAGATTTCCGTCACAGTTTTCGAGACGTTCATGGAATAAAAATGCAGGCCGGGGGCTCCGCCTTCCAGCAGATCCTCACACAGCTCGGTAACCACGTCCACACCGAACGCGCGTAGCGCTTCGGCATCGTCGCCAAACCCTTCGAGCCGCCGCGCGAGCCATTGCGGAATCTCGGCGCCACAGTTGGCACTGAAGCGAGCGAGGCTCTCGTAGTTGGTAATGGGCATGATGCCGGGCACGATGGGGATCGTGATGTTCTTGTCGGCGCAATAGTCTACAAACCGGAAGTAGGCATCCGGGTTGTAAAAATATTGCGTGATCGCTGAACTCGCTCCCGCATCAACCTTTTGTTTGAAGAAGGCAACGTCCTGTTCATAGCTCTTGGCTTCCGGATGAATCTCCGGGTAGCAAGCCACGTCGATATGAAAGTGGTCGCCAGTTTCCTTGCGTACGAACTCGACGAGTTCATTCGCGTAGCGATGGTGCACACGAGAACCACCGCCCGAGGGCATGTCGCCCCGCAAGGCGACCAGCCGGGTGGCACCCGCTTCCTTGTACTCGTTCAACAGGTCGCGCACTTCCTCTTCGGAGGTTCCTCCAAAGGAAAGGTGCGGTGCCATGTTGGAGCCTGCTTGCAAATACTTGATCACCAGATCACGGGTGCCTTGTTTGGTAGAACCACCGGCACCGTAGGTCAGCGAAAAAAAGTCAGGCCCAAGTTTGGCGAGTTTTGAATGTGCAACATCCAGCTTGGCGATTCCCTCCGGTGTACGCGGAGGGAAAAACTCAAAACTGAAATGTCGCTCTGGTGTTGAATCCATTTCCTTAGTTCCAATCTCTGCCGTCAGCGGCAGTGTGTCTTCGAATTAAATACAACGCTGGATCAATACTTGTAGCTGTCGGTCTTGAATGGACCTTGCAGCGGTACACCGATGTAGTCGGCTTGATCCTGTGTGAGTTTGGTTAGCACGCCACCGAAACCCTGCACCATGAGTGCAGCCACTTCTTCGTCGAGCTGCTTGGGCAGCACTTCAACGGTAATGCTGGTTTTCTTGAAGTCTTCCGACAGTTCGGCGAATTTACGTTCATACAGATACATCTGCGCCAGCACCTGGTTAGAGAATGATCCATCCATTACGCGTGAAGGGTGACCCGTCGCGTTACCCAGATTGATCAGACGTCCTTCGGACAGCAGGATGAGGTAATCGTCCTTGTTGTCCTTGCCATTACGGAAGATCTGGTGAACCTGCGGCTTCACCTCAACCCATTCCCAGTTCTCGCGCATGAACTTGGTGTCGATCTCATTGTCGAAGTGGCCGATGTTACAAATCACTGAGCCCTTCTTGGCGGCCTGCAGCATGTACTTGTCGCAGACATTGACGTTACCTGTCGTAGTCACGATCAGATCCTGTTGACTCACAACGGCGGTATTGATGCCGTCCAGAGACGCCTTGTTAACCCCATCAACATAGGGCGAGACAACCTCGAAGCCATCCATGCAGGCCTGCATCGCACAGATCGGATCGATCTCGGCGACCTTCACTATCATGCCTTCCTGGCGCAGGCTTTGGGCTGAACCCTTGCCCACGTCACCGTAGCCGATGACCAGTGCCTTACGGCCGCTCAGCAACATGTCAGTACCGCGCTTGATGCCGTCGTTAAGGCTGTGTCGGCAACCATACTTGTTGTCGTTCTTGGACTTGGTGACCGAGTCGTTTACGTTGATCGCTGGTACTTTCAAAGTCCCTTTCTTCATCATGTCCAACAGGCGGTGAACACCAGTTGTGGTTTCCTCGGTAATACCGTGCACGTTGTCGAGCACCTGCGGGTACTTGTCATGCACCATGGCAGTCAGGTCACCACCGTCGTCTAGGATCATATTGGCATCCCAGGGCTCGCCATCCTTGAGGATGGTCTGCTCGATGCACCACTCTGCTTCTTCCTCGGTCTGGCCTTTCCAGGCGTAGACTGCGACACCAGAGGCTGCGATGCAGGCTGCCGCGTGGTCCTGAGTCGAGAAGATGTTGCACGATGACCAGCGAACCTCGGCGCCCAGTGCGCACAGGGTTTCGATCAGTACAGCAGTCTGTACGGTCATGTGGATACAGCCGAGAATCTTCGCGCCGGCCAATGGTTTCTCATCGGCGTACTTGGTGCGCAGCGCCATCAGGGCAGGCATTTCCGCTTCGGCGAGAGTGATTTCGCGGCGGCCAAAATCGGCCAGCGAGATGTCAGCAACTTTATAGTCTTGTGCGTTCTGCACAGAAAGATCGTTCATTAGAAACTCCAGTATTCAGTGTATTCGTTTATACGCCAGCTGCGCTCTTGAGAGCGTCTGCCTTGTCGGTTTTTTCCCAGCTGAACTCGGCGTCTTCACGTCCGAAGTGGCCGTAGGCGGCAGTCTTGCGATAAATAGGTCGCAACAGATCGAGCATGGCGATAAGGCCTTTCGGACGCAGCTCGAAATGCTCGCGAACGAGTTCGGTAATCTTCGCGTTCGGGATCTTGCCAGTGCCGAAAGTATCGACGCTGATGGAAGTGGGTTCGGCAACACCGATCGCGTAGGAGAGCTGCACTTCACAACGGTCCGCGATTCCCGCAGCAACGATGTTCTTGGCGATGTAGCGCGCGAGATACGCAGCCGAACGGTCGACCTTCGAGGGGTCCTTGCCAGAGAACGCGCCGCCACCGTGACGCGCCATGCCGCCGTAGGTATCAACGATGATCTTGCGACCCGTCAGACCACAGTCGCCCTGCGGCCCGCCGATCACGAAGCGACCGGTTGGATTGATGAAATACTTGGTATTGCTGTCAATCCATTCTTCCGGCAGTACCGGCTTGATGATTTCCTGCAGCACGGCTTCACGCAGGTCTTCAAGACCGATCGAGTCGCGATGCTGGGTTGAGAGAACAACCGCGTCGATGCCCACCGGCTTGCCGTCTTCGTAACGGAAAGTGAGCTGGGATTTGGCATCTGGCTCGAGCCAGGGGAGTGTGCCGTTCTTGCGCACTTCGGCCTGACGCTTCACCAGCAGGTGCGAGTAATGAATCGGTGCCGGCATCAGCACGTCAGTTTCATTGCTCGCGTAACCGAACATCAGGCCCTGGTCGCCAGCGCCCTGTTCGTGATCTTCAGACTCGTCGACGCCCATGGCGATATCGGGAGACTGCGCTCCAATGCCGTTCAGCACCGCACAGGTATGGCTGTCGAAGCCGCTCTCTGAGTGGTTGTAGCCGATGTCGTTCACGACCTCGCGCACGATGCTTTCTACATCGACGTAGGCTTCGGTAGTGATTTCGCCAGCGACGATTACCATGCCGGTCTTGACCATGGTCTCGCAGGCGACGCGAGAGTTCTTGTCTTCGGCCAGAAGGGCATCAAGAATGGCATCGGAAATCTGGTCCGACATCTTGTCGGGATGACCCTCGGACACGGATTCTGAAGTAAACAGGTGTGATTCTGCCATGTAACTTTCCTTTCTCTTATGAGCGATTTGCGTATGTATTGAAATGAATGAATTAAATTATCTGTTAAGCGTCATGTGTCCCACGTTTGAAGACACGCATCTGAATCTGAAAACCATTGCGCAGTTGCAGATAGGAACCCTGGTCGATAAGGAGTCCTGCTTCCTCGGCCCAACGATCCAGGTCCTGCTTCTCAAACCCGAGCCAGAGATCACCGCAGGATTCGCGCACCCAGTCCTGATCGTGCGGCGACAGTTCTACAATCAGCAGGCTGCCGCCGGGGTTCAGCAGTTTCGCGCAATCCAGAAAAGTCTGGGCAGGCGACGAGATGTGGTGCAGGACCATTTCGAAAATAATGAGATCACTACTGATCGACTTGTTGAGCGCGACGCCGGTATCGCCATGCAGTAGCTGCACCTGATCGTAGCCCGCCTCTGTAACCGCCACCTGACAGCGCTCGAGCATGTCTTTGGAGTTGTCGAGTCCGGTGAGACCGGAGAACTTCTCCGCGAGTTCCACCAACAGGTGTCCCTCGCCGGGACCAACTTCCAGTACCTCGGCGTCATTCGCCAGGCCCAGCCCGTCGATTACATCGTGCAGCACGGTCGCATACTCATCGTGCGCAACGATCAGCCCCTGCTTCTCGCGGAACTTGTCGGCATGGCGGTTGAAGAAATTCAGGGAGAGTTGCGAGCGCTCCATCTGCAACTGGCGAATCTTCTGCTCGCAGGCTGGATCGAGCGGGAGGCAATCGATCTCCTCGAACACGGCCCGCTTCAGCTCGCGCTGTGGGTCCTCGTCACTCAAGAAGGCCCGGCGATAGAAAATCGAATTGCCCTCGCGGCGAGTTGAAACGAGTTGCGCCGTTGCCAGTATCTTCAGATGGTGACTCAACGCCGACTGGCGAATGTCCAGGATCCGGCACAGCTCCAGCACACCAAAAGACTCGTGCATCAACAGGCGCAGAATCTGCAGCCGCAGTTGGTCGGCCAGCGCCTTGTGCAGGCTGGTGAGGCTTTCGAGTGCAGTGGAATCCACCGTCAACTCGTTGTTGAGGGCTGCATTACTCAAGTAAGGATGAACCGGATAAAAGGAGGAACCACGATCTCAGGGAGATCTACTAGTCATTGGGGCGCTACCTTAACAGGTCTGAACGGCCAGTTCAAACCTATATCAAAATATTTTGATATAGGTTTCAGAATGGTCACATGAGGCAAAAAAGGTTCAGTACAGGCAAGGGAAGCCATCGCAAGCCAGGTCAAAGGCCAACAGGAGTGACAGGGCTGACGGCGCAAGCGCATTGCAGCGTGGCCTTGAAGACGTTGGGTGAGGGAAGCTGGGTGAGGAGCTGGGTGAGGAGCTGGGTGAGGAGCTGGGTGAGGAGCTGGGTGAGACGTGGCTGGCGTGAACGGGCCGATCCAGGAGTAAGTATTAACAGCGGCGCGAAGCGGATTACTTGCTGTTGCCGGAAGACAATTTCTCCAGAATTTCCTCAGTCTGGGCCGCCATTTCCTTTGCGGCGCCATAACCGTCATCGACATCTACCCAGTCTGAATCCGAGGTCGAGACGTCGGCGCTCACACCCGTGCCAGCAGCTGCGTCCTTGTTTCGCGACGCCAGATTCTGCAGGTTCAGGCGCCAGGCAAGGGGATCGGTATAGCGGTGCTTGTTGTTCTGGAGCATGGCGATCAGATTGTCCAGTGCGTTGAGATGGGACTTCTGGTCTTTCCAGAAGCCGGGATTTGCCTTGCTACCCTGTTCCTTCCTGATGGCATCCGCTGTTGTCTTGGCTGTTTGTAGCAGCGCTTCGAGGATCGTCAGTTTCGCCACCCGGGTGCTGTCATCGCCCGGGTTTTCCTTGATCGCGTGGAAGGCTTTCAACTTGCCTACGACCGCCGCCATGTCGCCGACGTTGCCCGTGACCACGCCAAGATTCGCGTCGCTCTTGAATTCGTCTGCGGAATAGACCTCAGATTGGTATTGTTGCTTCTTGCCGCCCAGCAGGGCCCACAGCGATTCTCTGCCCTCAGCGTTTTTGTAATAGCTATTCAGTTCGAATTCCGCATCTTGTTTCAGCAGGCTGACGGTATTCCAGGGCACCTGGGAGCCCGTTGTCGGTGGCTTGCCAATTGGGAAATGCAGCCACAAGTTGCACCCCAGAATGACCCGTTCCAGCGCCATCTTGCGGATGTCGAACTTCATATTAATTTCGTCGGCAACCTGCTTGCTCGGATCGTACTCATTGTCGTGATAGAGCTTGAGATCATCACAAATCTGGGCGTGATACTCGTAGGCATCGGATTTGCGTTCCTTGTCGTTCTTGAACTTGGACTTGAAGCCATCCACCGTCATCAGGGCGAGCTGCACAGGGGTTGTGTCGGAACCGATAGGCGTATTCTCTGCGCCATGGCCTTCATTTGTCTGCCCGGCCATTGCGCCGGTCGCTTGTACAAGGCGGTTAAATCCTTCGACTGTCGGAAGCGACGAGGCACTCTTTTGCTGCGCTACTGACTCACTCTGCAGTTGCATTCGGGCTTGCACAGCGGAACCCTGCTCGCGCTGCTTGAGCTGCTGCATGGTGGCGGCACTGCTCGTAGGGGAGTGGCTATTGGCAATGGCTTCAACTTTGTGGGATTTGGCTTGCAGTGAGGCTTCGGCAGATGAGGCGGACCCGGAGTGATCCCGGTTGGCAGCAGCAGAGTGGGTTGGACGTGCTTTCTGGCGTTTGGCTCGCATAGTCACTTGTAGGAAAAAATGAAGAACTCACTGTCCGCGTAAAATACAATAGTCTGCGCAAACTACCAACATCGATGCCTCGACCGGTGGCATATTCGCCGAAGGTGCGGGAAAATAGCGCCCGCTCATGGCAGTCCCTAACACAGAATTCTGTGGCGATCAGGGGTCACCACTCAGAGACCAGTTTTTCAGCAGTCGCTTCACACCGACACACAAGGAGCTTTACGTAATGGCGGACAACGCTATCTCCCGATCCGAGCGCGCAAATGCCATCCGTGCATTGAGCATGGATGCAGTGCAAAAGGCCAATTCCGGGCACCCCGGTGCACCAATGGGCATGGCCGATATCGCCGAGGTATTGTGGTGTGACTATCTGAACCATAACCCGGGTAATCCGGAATGGTTTAACCGCGACCGCTTCGTGCTCTCGAACGGTCATGGCTCCATGCTGATCTATTCCCTGTTGCACCTGAGCGGCTACGACCTGCCAATCACCGAGCTGGAGAATTTCCGTCAACTCGACTCGCACACCCCCGGCCATCCTGAGTATGGCGATACAGTCGGCGTCGAGACGACGACCGGACCGCTGGGTCAGGGACTCGCGAATGGTGTCGGCATGGCTGTGGCAGAAAAGACACTAGCCGCCCAGTTCAATCGCGACGGTTTCGACATCGTCGATCACTACACCTATGTGTTCGCGGGCGACGGTTGTCTCATGGAAGGCATCTCGCACGAGGTATGCTCGCTGGCTGGTACTCTTAAACTGGGCAAATTGATCGTCTTCTATGATGACAATGGCATCTCAATCGACGGCGAAGTGCAGGAATGGTTCAGCGACGATACTGCCGCCCGTTTCAAGGCCTATGGTTGGCAGGTGCTGTCCGTAGACGGGCACGACCCGGAGGCGATCAGCAAGGCTATCGCACAGGCCAAGGCAGAAACCAGCAAGCCCACCCTGATCAGCTGCAAGACGATTATCGGTTTTGGCTCGCCCAACAAGCAGGGCACATCGGCCACTCACGGCGCGCCATTGGGCGAAGATGAGATCGCGGCTGCCCGTGAACAACTGGGCTGGCTGCACGCCCCGTTCAACATCCCCAAGGAGATCAAACTCTCCTGGGACGCCACCGAGAAAGGTTTTCAGGCCGAGACGGCATGGAAAGAGAAGCTGGTGGCCTATGAGGAGGAATACCCGGAACTGGCCATGGAGCTGGTGCGCCGTATCAAGGGGCAACTGCCAGGTTATTTCGAGGAGCGCGCCTGGGAATTCATCAAGGCAACCCAGGCCAATGGTCAGGACATCGCGAGCCGCAAGGCGTCGCAGAACTGCATCGAGGCCTTCGCGGCCATGCTGCCTGAACTGATCGGCGGTAGTGCCGACCTGACAGGTTCCAACCTGACCAACTGGTCCGGCAGTACGCCCATCACGGAAAAAGCCGGCGGTAATTATATTTACTATGGCGTGCGCGAATTCGGCATGACCGCAATGGCTTCAGGGATCGCGCTGCATGGCGGCCTTATTCCCTATACCGCCACATTCCTGATCTTCATGGAATACGCACGCAATGCGGCGCGCATGGCAGCGTTGATGAAACAGCGCAGTATTCTGGTCTACACCCATGACTCAATCGGTCAGGGCGAAGACGGCCCGACCCACCAGCCCGTTGAGCAACTCAGCAGCCTGCGTGTGACCCCGAATATGTCGGTCTGGCGTCCTGCCGATGATGTGGAATCTGCCGTGGCCTGGAAGGCGGCGCTGGAGCGCCAGTTTGGCCCCACTGCGCTTGTGTTCTCGCGACAAGGGCTGCCCCATCTGGCGCGTAATGACGAGCAGGTCGAGGCGATCGCCCGCGGTGGCTACATACTGAAGGACTGCGCAGGCGAGCCTGAGGCCGTGATCATTACAACGGGTTCGGAAGTCCACATCAGTCTGGCCGCGACCGAAGCCTTGCAGGCAGAAGGCAAGGCAGTACGCCTCGTTTCCCTGCCAAGCGTCGATGTCTTCGAGAGTCAGGACCAGGCCTATCGCGATGCCGTCTTGCCACCCACGGTGCGCAAGCGACTCGCAGTCGAGGCCAGCGCCGTCGACTACTGGTACAAGCTGGTGGGACTGGACGGCGCGATCGTTGGCATGAGCACCTTCGGTGCCTCGGCTCCCGGTGGTGCCCTGATGAAGAAATTCGGTTTCACCGCAGAGAACGTTGCGGAGCAGGCGCGCAAACTGATCGAGGGCGCCTGATTTCTTACCCGTCGTAAACCTGTCTGAGCCCATTCCGGGCTCAGTCCGGGCCCGGTCCGGATTCGCTATGCACAAGAGCTACACAGCATGAGCTATCGTATCGCCATCAATGGTTATGGCCGTATCGGTCGTTGCGTGCTGCGCGCCTTTTACGAATCCACCAACTATGCCGACCTGCGCATCGTCGCCATCAATGATCTGGCGGACAGCCACACCCTCGCCCACCTTACGCGCTACGACAGCACTCATGGCCGCTTTCTCGGCACCGTCGAGGAACGGGGTGATCAACTGCTGATCAATGGTGACGCGATACAGGTGTGCCGACAGGAGCGCATCGAGGTTCTCGATTGGCAGGCGCTGGATGTGGATCTGGTGATGGAATGCAGCGGCGCGTTCACGGACCGCGCACGTGCCGAAGTCCATCTCGCGCAAGGCGCGAAGAAGGTGCTGTTCTCACAACCGGCCGAGAGCGACGTGGACAACACGATCGTCTGGGGCGTGAATCACGAAACCCTGAGCGCTGAACAAACCATTATTTCCAATGCATCGTGTACAACCAACTGCATCGTGCCGGTTCTCGATGTGATCGATCGCGCCTGCGGCATCAAATCGGGTGTGATCACGACCATCCACTCGGCCATGAATGATCAGCCGGTCATCGACAGCTTCCATCACAATGACCTGCGGCGCACACGTAGCGCAATGCAGTCCATGATTCCCGTTGAGACGGCGCTGGCCAAGGGCATCGAGCGCATCCTGCCGGGGCTGACCGACAAACTGCGGGCGCAGGCGATACGCATCCCGACCGTGAATGTCTCGGCCATGGATCTGACTGTAGTGACCGAGCAGGAAATGAGCGCACAACAGATCAATGACCTGCTGTGCAGCGAGAGCGCCAATCTGCCAGCGAATGTGTTGGGAACGACTACCGAACCGCTGGCGTCCTGCGATTTCAATCACGATCCGCGCTCGGCGATTGTCGATCTCACGCAGACCCGCGTTGCGCCCGCTGGACTTGTTAAACTGCTGATCTGGTTCGACAACGAGTGGGCCTATGCAAACCGCATGCTGGATGTGGCGCAGTACCTGCATGGGCTGACCGGCAAGCAATAGACAGCAGCAATGAATACAAGAATGATCCGAACTACCCGAGGAGAACTATGAGCTACTTGCGCATGGACGAGCTGGAGCTCGCAGGCAAGCGTGTACTGATTCGCGAGGACCTGAACGTCGCGGTGAAAGACGGCAAGGTGGGTAACGACACGCGAATTCGCGCAGCGCTGCCGACAATAGAACTGGCCCTGACAGCAGGCGCGAAAGTTATCGTGATGTCACATCTTGGCCGCCCCGCTGAAGGCGTAGCCATCGCTGAGCAGCGCGAGTTTTCCTTGCAGCCTGTCGCAGATCACCTGCAATCCTTACTCGGTAAACCGGTGGAACTGGTAAGTGAGTATCTCGATAGCACTGCGGCGGTGCAGCAGAGCGGCGCCGATGTTGTGCTGCTCGAGAATGTACGCATCAATCAGGGCGAGTCAGGCAACGACGACGCGCTCGCGCAGCGCTATGCGGCACTGGCCGATGTGTTCGTGATGGATGCCTTCGGTACCGCGCACCGAGCTCAGGCAAGCACCCACGGCGTTGCGAAGTTTGCTCCCCAGGCTTGTGCCGGGCCCTTGCTCGCCAGAGAACTCGATGCGCTCGAAAAATCTCTTAGCGACCCGGCGCGCCCGATGCTGGCAGTGGTCGGTGGCGCGAAGGTTTCGAGCAAGCTGAAAGTGTTGCTGAGCCTCAGTGAGAAAGTCGATCAGCTGATCGTCGGTGGCGGCATCGCCAACACCTTTCTGCTGGCCAGCGGCGTGAACATTGGCAAGTCGCTGTGCGAACCGGAACTCGTCGATACGGCTCGGGAATTGATGGCACGCACCAGCATTCCGCTGCCGGAGGACGTGGTGGTCGCCACTGAATTCGCTGCCACTGCGCCGGCGACGATCAAGGCCGTACAGGATATTGCCGACGACGACATGATTCTCGATATCGGCCCAAAGACGGCCGCGAAGCTGGCGACGCTGGTCGCGGAAATGAAGACTATTCTCTGGAATGGCCCGCTCGGCGTGTTCGAGTTCGACGCATTCGCCGCAGGCACTCAGGCGATGGCCAGGGCGATTGCCGATAGCGACGCGTTCTCACTGGCCGGCGGTGGCGAGACAATCGCCGCCATCGACAAGTTCGCCGTCACTGAACAGATCTCCTATATCTCCACGGGAGGCGGCGCATTTCTGGAGTATGTAGAAGGGGAAGAACTCCCTGCCGTACAGATATTGAAACAACGCGGTGCGGCAGCTTAAGCTGCGATGTGTGCACCGGATGTGAGACAAATATAAAAGACATGTAGAGACGATGCGTGGCAAACCAAAGCCACGTAAACACGAATACTGAATCCGCTAAGCAAACGACTTGAAGAGGACACACAATGGCGCTTATCAGCTTGCGACAATTACTGGATCACGCCGCCGAGCATAACTACGGCGTACCGGCCTTCAATGTAAACAATCTCGAACAGGTGCGGGCCATCATGGAAGGTGCCAGCGAGGTGAACAGTCCGGTTATCCTGCAAGCCTCAGCGGGTGCACGCAAGTACGCGGGATCCAATTTTCTGAAGCATCTGATTCAGGGTGCAATCGAAGAGTTCCCCCATATTCCAATTGTTATGCATCAGGACCACGGCGTGTCACCGGCTGTGTGCCAGCGTTCAATTCAGCTGGGCTTTTCCTCGGTCATGATGGACGGCTCCCTGGGCGAAGACGGCAAGACGCCGATGGATTTTGACTACAACGTGCACGTCACCAAAACAGTCGTCGATATGGCGCATGCCTGCGGTGTCTCCGTCGAGGGCGAGATCGGTTGTCTCGGCTCGCTGGAAACTGGCATGGCGGGCGAAGAAGATGGTATCGGTGCCGAAGGAAAACTGAGTATGGACCAGTTGCTGACCGATCCGGAAGAAGCGTCAGATTTCGTCGAGGCAACCGGGGTCGATGCACTGGCCATTGCTGTTGGTACCAGTCACGGCGCCTACAAGTTCAGTCGCCCGCCCACTGGCGATATTCTGGCGATCGAGCGCATCAAGGAAATTCACGCCCGAATCCCCAACACGCATCTGGTAATGCACGGTTCATCTTCCGTGCCCCAGGAATGGCTGGCGGTTATTAATGAATTCGGTGGCGAGATTCCAGAGACCTACGGCGTTCCTGTCGAGGAAATTCAGGAAGGGATTCGTCACGGGGTACGCAAGGTCAACATCGATACCGATCTGCGCCTCGCTTCGACAGGCGCCGTCCGTAAATTTCTCGCCGAAAACAAATCGGAGTTCGATCCAAGAAAATTCCTGATTCCGACGATCAAGGCGATGAAGGACATTGTTATCGCGCGACTGGAAGCCTTCGGCACCGCTGGCAACGCAGCGAAGATCGGCAAGGTCTACAGTCTGGAAGAAATGTATCAGCGTTACTGAGTTTTAGATCAGGAAAAGCTCGGAGTTCACCAAGCGCTCCGAGTGCTCCTGAATTAGCCGGACCGGATTAGCCATGTTTAGTCAGGCCGATGCCACAGCACTTCGCAACTCTCTGCCGGACATGGACTTCCATGGCCCGGTCGAGAGTGCTGACAAGGAATTGTTGGGCAGGTACTGCGCGCATTACGGACTGAACTTTAACGACTTACAGGTTCAGCACCGGCTAGGCACATTCTCCATCCCTTCCACGCGTGCGCTCGGCAACGATCACTATGTCGTTGTCTGTCAGTACTTTCAGCTACCCACTGAGAGAGAGCAGGGCACGGTATTTCTGTTGCACGGCTACTTCGATCATGTCGGCTTGTTTATCCACCTGATTCGCCACTGCCTCGATCTCAATTTGTCAGTAGTGATCTTCGATCAGCCTGGTCACGGGCTCTCGAGTGGCAGTGTCGCCAGCATCGAGAGTTTCGGGCGCTACGTCGATGCGCTGGGTGTTTGTCTATCCCGCGCCGAAGCGCAGGGACTCGCCGGCCCCTGGTATCTCATCGGGCAAAGCACCGGCTGCTCGGTGATCCTCGATGGTCTGCAACAGCGGGCGACACCGCTAATGCAACGCATGCAGCAGACCATCCTGCTTGCGCCACTGCTGCGGCCACATCGTTGGGCCCTGATGAAATATCTGTTCTATATACTGCGCTACTTTTTGAGTCGCATACCGCGAGGCTTTCCGGAGAACAGTCATGATCGGGATTTTCTTGAATTTCTAGCGCGCCATGATGCGCTGCAAAGCCGGATCGTCGCGGTTGACTGGCTACATTCGATGCATGATTACAATAAGCGGTTTTTGAATGCGCCTCTGCACGATGCTGAACTGCACATCATTCAGGGCAGCGACGATACGACTGTAGACTGGCAGTACAACCTGCCGAAGATTCAACAAAAATTTCCCAACACCAAAATCTATATGGTGACGGATGCGCGTCACCATATGGTCAATGAATCGCAGGAATATCGCGAGCGGATCTTCGGGCTGATCAGCGACATTCTTCGCACGCCCTGAGTGGGCTCGAGCAGCGACCCTCTGCTAAATCAGCTTAGAACAGCACGCGGCAACGGATGGTGCCACTGACCTCGTTGAGTTTTTTCAGAGCGAGTTCGCTGTATTGCTCATCGATGTCCATGACAACATAGCCGACTTCCTCGTTGGTCTGCAGGTACTGCGACCGGATGTTGATTCCGGTATCGGAGAAGATGCGGTTAATCTCGGATAAGACACCTGGCACGTTTTTGTGGATGTGCAACAAGCGATGATTGTCGGGGTGTGCCGGAAGTGAGACTTCAGGAAAGTTCACGGCGGAGAACGACGAGCCGTTGTCGCTATAGCGCACCAGCTTCTCCGCGACTTCCACGCCAATATTCTCCTGAGCCTCCATCGTGCTGCCGCCTACGTGCGGGGTGATGATGCAGTTCTCGAACTGGCGCAGGGGAGAGACGAATTCCTCGTCATTGGATTTGGGTTCGACCGGAAACACATCGATCGCTGCACCGGCGATCTGTTTGGCCTCGAGCGCTGCCGCCAGTGCGTCGATATCCACGACGGTACCACGCGAGGCATTGATGAAGATTCCTTCGGGTTTCATCCAGCCAAGCTCTTTCTTGCCGATCATGTTGCGGGTCTGTGCTGTCTCGGGCACGTGCAGGCTGACCACATCACACTCACGCATGAGCTCTTCCAGCGAGTCGACCTGCGTTGCGTTGCCGAGTGGCAACTTGGTGACTACATCGTACAAGTACACCTTCATGCCCATCGCTTCGGCCAGCACGCTGAGCTGCGATCCGATATTGCCGTAACCAACGATGCCCAGCTTCTTGCCGCGGGTCTCGAATGAGCCTTTGGCCGCCTTTTGCCAGACGCCGCGATGAAGTAGCGCGTTTTTCTCGGGAATGCCCCGCAGCAGGAGAATCGCCTGGCCGATGACCAGTTCAGCGACACTGCGGGTATTGGAATAGGGTGCATTAAATACGGGGATGCCGCGTGCTAGCGCCGAGGTCAGATCGACCTGATTGGTACCGATACAGAAGCAGCCGACGGCCAGCAGCTTGTTCGCTGCGGCAAACACCTCTTCGGTCAGTTGTGTGCGCGAGCGAATGCCCACGAAATGGGCATTGGCGATCTTTGCCTTCAGCTCCTCACCATCCAGTGAAGTCTTGAGGTATTCGACATTGTCGTAACCTGCCTTGGTGAGCGTATCGAGCGCACTCTGATGAACGCCTTCCAGCAGGAGGAATTTGATTTTGGACTTTTCGAACGATGTGGGTTGCATGGTAGTGAGACGGCCAGAAATGAATGAAAATGCTGACGGCTGACGGAAAGAGGTCATGCCGCTGGTGCGGGCGCATGGTACCATATTCCGCCGTCGCAATGGCTGCCCGATAGTGATTGCGGTGCAGAAACAAGGTATCAGAACAGTGCAGCAGGAAACAGGAGCCCCATGAGTATTGAATTTGAACAGTCCCTTACAGCCCTGACCGAGATCGTCGGCGAGGATTGGGTAAAGACCGATGAAGAGTCACTACAGACTTACGGCAAGGACTGGACCAAGGCCTATGAGGTTGCGCCAACGGCGATTGTGCTGCCCAAGACAGCAGAGCAGGTGCAGGCGATAGTGCGCCTGGCCAATGAACACCAATTTGCCGTTGTGCCCTCCGGGGGACGGACGGGTCTGAGCGGTGGCGCCGTGGCGAGCAACGGCGAAGTCGTCATCGCGTTCGACCGCATGAATGAGATTCTGGAATTCAATGCAGCAGATCGCCAGGTGGTTTGCCAGCCAGGTGTGGTCACCGAACAACTGCAACAGTTCGCCGAGCAGCAAGGGCTCTTCTACCCCGTCGACTTCGCTTCTTCCGGTTCCAGCCAGCTGGGCGGCAATGTGGCAACCAACGCAGGCGGCATTAAAGTGATTCGCTATGGCATGACTCGCAACTGGGTCGCCGGCATGAAGGTCGTAACCGGGACAGGGGAGTTACTGAATTGCAACAAAGGCCTGGCAAAGAATGCGACCGGGTATGATTTCCGGCATCTCTTTATCGGTTCCGAAGGCACGCTGGGTCTCGTCGTTGAACTCACGATGACGCTGGCCAGCCAACCCCATGATCCGACTGTCCTCGTGTTGGGCATCGACAACATGGCCGATACCATGCCGGTGTTGCAGAGCTTCCAGAGCAAACTGGAACTGACGGCGTTTGAATTTTTTTCGGAGAAGGCACTGCGTCATGTCATCGCAGAAAAAGGGCTACCGCGCCCGTTTGAATCCGAGACGGATTACTATGCGCTGATAGAATTCGAAAATCGCAGCGAACAGGACATGGAGACGGCAATGTCATTGTTCGAACATTGCCTCGAGCAGGGCTGGATCAGTGATGGCACGATCAGTCAAAGCCTGGGACAGGCGCAAAATCTATGGCGACTGCGAGAAGACATTTCTGAAACAATCTCTCGCTTTACTCCCTACAAAAATGACATTTCTGTCAAAGTGTCGCACGTGCCACAGTTTCTCGACGAAGTGGATGCACTGGTCAGTGAGGCCTATCCGGATTTCGAAATCATCTGGTTCGGTCACATCGGTGATGGCAATGTGCATCTGAATATTTTGAAACCGGAAGACTTGCCCAAGGAAGAATTTTTCAGCAAGTGCGGCAAGGTATCCGATCTCGTATTCGACGTGGTGCAGCGACACGAAGGAAGCGTTTCCGCGGAGCACGGAGTGGGCCTTTTGAAGAAGCCCTATCTACACTATGCACGCAGCGCGACAGAGATCGAATTCATGAAAGCAATCAAACAAGTTTTCGATCCTCATAACATCTTGAATCCGGGTAAATTGCTCGACGTTTAGGTCGCTCGCGTAGTGCTATAGGGTCTCTTTCTCACCCCAAGCACAGCATGTAGGAAGATTGATAGCGCTACGCGATTAAAATTGCAATTTGGAACAATTTAACCTTCCCATCCCACAAGAAACAGGCGTACACTGACAGCTCGGTCAAAGTTGATCGAGGGGTTGCTGTTGCCGGCAACCACACTTTTTTATTTTATAGCACGAGAGCAATATGTCAGAGTTAGTTGAGGGTACCGTTAAGTGGTTCAACGATGAGAAGGGTTTCGGTTTTATTGAGCAGGAAGGTGGCAAAGATGTGTTCGTACACTTCAGCGCCATTAACGGTTCAGGTCGCCGATCGCTTCACGAAGGCCAAAAAGTGACCATGGAAGTTACCCAGGGCCAGAAAGGTCCGCAAGCGGACAACGTCACTCCGCTTTAATTGTCTCTCTGGCAGAGACCGCTGTAGCAGTAGCAACAGCACTAGCAAAACGTCTGATCAGCTAAAGCTTCGGATCCTGTAGCAGGCTGGTACACCCTTTCTGGAGTTATGACGCTCCGGGAAGCTTGTTGCCGCTGTAAAGTCAGAAGTCGATCAAGGTGTTATCAGCTATTGGTTGTACCTGAACAGTTGTACCTGAACAGTAGTGATGAGTTGTAACGGTGGGTCGCAGCTTTGCAAGCGAGCCGTTGCCGCGTGATATGGGGTAAGTCTGACCAGATGCTGCAAGAGAGCAGCGAGTGGTTAGTTAGTATTTACTGCAGCGCGAGGTGACAGCCAGCAAGCAATGTCGATTCACTGGCAGGCAATTCATCATGCCTATTTGCCGCATTCGCCTTATGTGAGTCTGTATGGTGAGTTTTCAAGGCGAGCAGGGCCAGTAAGGTAGTTCGCAATAGCAACAGCTTGTCGAGTTAAACAACCGGACACCTGCCCGGTTGTGATTGAGCTTGGGACGCAAGACCTTTTAACTAGTCGGCGAGATGGGTCGTGACACTCATCAGCTACCTCGGGGCAGGATTTCCTCGACGCCCGAACTTGTGCCCAGAAATAGTCGATCTGCTCCCCGTTCAGCGAACAGCCCGTTCGTCACTACCCCCACTATCTGATTCAATTCCTGCTCGAGTTTGCGTGGTTCCATGATCTGCATATGGTGCACATCCAGGATGTGATTACCGTTATCAGTGACACAGCCTTCGCGCCACACAGGATCCCCGCCCAACTTGACGATCTGACGCCCTACGTGGCTGCGGGCCATGGGAATGACCTCAACCGGAAGTGGGAATGTGCCCAGTATCTTCACCCATTTCGATTCATCCGCAATACAGACAAATTCACGAGCTGTCGCGGCGATGATCTTCTCGCGTGTTAACGCGGCGCCGCCGCCCTTGATCAGCTGCAGGTATTCGTTGGTCTCGTCCGCGCCATCGACGTAGATCTCCAGTTCGCCCGCGGCATTGGAGTCCATGACGGGGATACCGAGTTCCTTCAGGCGCCGCGCAGACTCCTCTGAACTGGCCACCGTACCTTCGAGATCATTCTTGATCTTGGCGAGCTCCGCGATAAACAGATTCGCAGTAGAGCCGGTGCCGATGCCCAGTATCATGTCCTTCTCGAGGCGAGATTCCACATAGTCGAATGCCGCCTTCGCCACTGCCTGTTTCAGTTCGTCCTGATTCATCTGTAATACCGCTATGTTTGTCTAATTAAGTTAAAGAGGAGAAAGTGGTGTACTGGCGAGGGGCTCACCCATTCTCACCTGACTACCGCTTTCGAGCTGTTCGTCGAGTTCCAGTGCGTCTTCAGCAAACAGCACAATAACGGTGGAGCCGGTCTTGAACAAGCCAAGCTCGTCGCCGGTCTGCAGAGTAATCGCATCGTCTCCTTTGTAATCAACACGCTCGACACCTTGTTTGGAACGGCCCGGACAGATCTGCCCTGCCCAGCTGGTCTCGATACTAGCCACGATCATGGCACCCACCAGAACCACCGCCATGGGGCCAAGTGCAGTATCGAACAGGCACACCACACGCTCATTCCGGGCAAACAGTCCGGGAATTGCAGCCGTGGTTGTCGGGTTGACCGAAAACAGACTACCCGGGACATAGGTCATGCTGCGCAGCGTGCCGGTTACGGGCATGTGCACACGGTGATAGTCCTTCGGCGAAAGATAGATTGTTGCGAATGTGCCGTCGCGAAACTGATCGGCTTCCTCTGGCGTTCCGGCAAGCAGCGCCTGCGCACTGTAGCTGTGTCCCTTGGCCTGGAAAATCTGTTGCTCACGAATCGCTCCTAGCTGACTGATAGCGCCATCTGCTGGCTGCACAACTATGGAGTAATCTTCCGGTAATGGCCTTTTGCCGGGTTTCAGGCGGCGTGTGAAAAAATCATTGAATGAGTCATAGTCATCAGGACGCTGGCGCTCGGCCTCAGAGAAATCGACGCCATAGCGATTGGCGAAGACAGTAATCAGCCAGTTCTTCCACAGACGGCGCCCCATGAACCAGCCGACCAGACGGCTGAACAGGTGATGCGGCAGGAGATACTGTATCAGGATGAAAAGACGAGACATGGCACGTATACGGGAGACCAGAGCTCCGGTTTAGTCCTCCTGACCAGTCGTGATCGGCGTGTCAGGGTCATTCCCCCACTCGGACCAGGACCCATCGTAGGCAGTGATATCCATGCCCAATAGCTTGCCGACCAGATAGGTCAGCCCTGAGCGGTGATGGGTCTGACAATGAGTGACAGTTGGCACGTCAGTTCGGAGTCCGCGTGCTTGCAACAAGTCGATTAGCGCCTGGCGTGGCAGCAGGCGCAGATCATTGTCCCGATCCATGAGATCGAGCCAGTCGAGATTGCGTGCTCCCGGAATATGGCCATTGCGCACAGCCGTCACTTTGTCGCCGGTGTATTCCTGTGCCGCGCGGGCATCCCAGACCTGCAGCTTGCCGCGATTGATCTCATCGAGATGAGTGAGCAAGAACTCCTTGTTTCTCAGGAGAGACGTATCGATCTGAGCGTGATAGTCGCTGGGCACGCGAACTTCGCTCTGGTTTGATACGGGATAGCCCGACTTGAGCCAGGCGATAAGCCCGCCATCAAGACAGGAATACTGGTGATGGCCGATGATATCGAGCGTCCAGATCAAGCGTCCTGCCCAACCTCCGCCTTCATCGTCATAGGCAATGACCTTCGTCTCGGGGCCAAGCCCGACGCGGCTAAACAGTGCGTCGAGGCGCTCGATGGAGGGCAGCTTGCCGACGGCGGGCTTCTCACCGCTCACGAGCTCAGCCGGTTCGATCAACACCGAACCCGGAATGTGCTTTTGTTGAAACACTTCTTTCTGACACACCGCAACCAGCAGCAAGTTATCCCCCTGCTCGAGCCGGGTACTGAGTTCCGCTGGATCCATTAACAAAGGTAAAGTTGAATCGCTCATGTGAGTCCGTAATGTGATTCTGAAATGTAAGTCCGAATTAGTTGGCTGTATTGTCAGTTCGAAAATAAGGCCTGAATGATGAGAGCACTAAGCGCAGCGACTAGCCGGCGCTACCAATGATTTGTTGGAAGCTCGCCCAGCGCCTGGCATCAATCTCGCCAGACTCCGCCGCAGCGAGCAATGCACATCCCGGATCGCCCTGATGGCTGCAGTTCCTGAATTTACAGTCGCCTAACAAGCGCCGCAACTCGGGGAAGCCATTGCAAACCTGCTCCGCTGTTAAAGGCGCCAGACTGAACTCGCGAATACCCGGTGAATCGATGAGGTCGCAGTTTGGTAAATGGAAGAGCCGCGCCGTGGTGGTGGTGTGAGTTCCCTTTTCCTTGCCTACCGACAGTTCGCCGACCTGGGCTGCCTCACCAATGTCCTGCCCACCGAGGCTATTCACCAGCGATGATTTGCCGACACCGGACTGGCCGACCAGTACGGTGGTTTGGCCGCTCAGGAAACTGTTAAGTGCAGGCATTCCCTGTTGGCTCCTGGCAGAGACTTCGAACACGGGGTAGTCGAGTCCCGCATAGAGCGCCATGATAGCGGAGACACCTTGCTCATCGTCCTCGAGCAGATCAACTTTGTTCAGTACGAGCGCGGCACGCAGACCCAGATTCTCGATCGCCACGAGGTAGCGATCGATGAGATTGACGAAGGGTTCCGGTACACAGGCAATAACCACGAGTACGACATCGAGATTGGCAGCGACGGGTTTGTCTCGCCCCATGGAATCGGGTCGCAGAAACACGTTGCGCCGCTCGGCTGCGGCAGTAACTACGCCACTGCCATCATCGCCCAATTCCCAGACAACGAGATCGCCGGTGACGAGAGGGGGCAGGTTGGCGCGCTGGTGGCAGCGCACGATAGGGGGAGCACTCTGCTTGTCAGCGTCTGAAGAGAGCGTCTCAACATCCAGTTGTTGGCCGAAATGGCTGATGATCCGTCCATTGCACTGCGCCGCGGCAGCACTCTCTTCGTGATCGCCCGACAGGGAAGCCGACAATGTGCGCTGCTCATTAATACGACGTTGCTGTTGCTTGCTGAGACGGCGCTTGCTCATTCTGTGATCGTCAGGTGTTCCATACGGGTTCGCGGTGTGCATTCTGGCCCAATGGGATGGGATTATCCCATACTGCGGCTGGCAGGTCTGGTTTGTTGAAAGGGCTTATACCAACTCGTTCTGACTGGTCTGCGGTCGCTTCTTGCGCTCATTGCTTTCTTTGGCCGCTGCAGGGCGACTCCCGCGCCCGGTCTGCTACAATCCCCGTCAAAGCGCTGAACGACATGTCGGCGAGGATTCGTGTGACCATCCACGCAAGCATGCCCCAAAAAGGAATTCCTCTATGGACAAGAATGCCACCCTAATCTGGCTCGATCTGGAGATGACAGGACTGGTACCCGAGACTGATCGCATTATCGAGATCGCCACTTTAATCACTGATGGCGATCTGAATATCGTCGCCGAAGGGCCGGTGCTGGCGGTCAAGCAGTCTGACGAGATCCTGGCGGGTATGGACGACTGGAACCAGAAGCATCATGGGGCATCGGGTCTGATCGACAGGGTAAAGAAGAGCGCTATCAGCGAACGCGATGCCGAACTGCAGACACTGGAATTCCTGCGTGAGCACAGCAATCAGAAATCCTCACCGCTGTGCGGCAACAGCATCTGTCAGGACCGTCGTTTCATGGCCAACTACATGCCTGAGCTGGAGGAATGGTTCCATTATCGCAATCTGGATGTCAGCACATTGAAGGAATTGGCCCGGCGCTGGAAGCCATCAGTGCTGGAGACTCTCGTTAAAAAAGGGACGCATCAGGCGATGGACGACATCAAGGAATCCGTCGAGGAACTGCGCCACTATCGCAAGCATTTCATTGCTGAGTAAGCGGCGCTCGCCTCGGTAATCATTATTCCCTAGTGCTGATGTTGGGCGAGTGCCCACTGCACATGTTCACGAACCAGCTCGGATGAATGTGCAAGACGACTCTCGAGCGCGCTGATAATCGCCGGATCACTGCTGGCATTGCCAAGACCAATCGCCAGATTCCTCAACCAGCATTCATAACCGATACGCCTGATCGCAGAGCCGGCCGTATTGTTCAGGAACTCCTCTTCACTCCACATAAAGAGTGCTACCAGACCCGTATTGTCCAGTTGATGGCGCGGGGAGAAATCGTCCTCACCGCTGAGTTTCGTGAACTTGTTCCACGGGCAGATCAGTTGGCAATCGTCGCAGCCGAAGACACGATTCCCCATGGCCTTGCGAAACTCTTCTGGAATGCTGCTGCGCAGTTCAATGGTGAGATAGGAGATACACCGTCGGGCATCGAGCAGATTCGCGTCGACGAAGGCATCCGTCGGGCAGATATCCAGACAGGCACGACAACTGCCGCAGTGGGCCTCATCGGCCGTATCAAGCGGTAGTGGCAGATCTGTGAACAATTCCCCGAGGAAGAACCAGGAACCGGCCTGCTTGTTGATGAGCATGGTGTTCTTGCCGATCCAACCCAGTCCCGCCTTCTCCGCCAGCGCGCGCTCCAGAACCGGAGCACTATCGACAAAGGCGCGGTAGCCGAATTCGCCGACCTCGGCCTGAATGCGATCGGCTAGCTGCTGCAGCCGTTTGCGAATCAGTTTGTGGTAGTCACGGCCCCGCGCATAGCGCGAGACATAGGCCGTATCCGATTCTGCCAGCGGCGCGAGCGAATTTTCTGTGGTCTTGGCGTAATCCATGCGTGCGCAGATGACGCGTTGCGTGCCGGGATGGAGCTGCTCCGGATGACAGCGCAGCTGCTCGCGTTCGGCCATGTAGGACATGTCACCGTGGTAGTCACTGGCAATCCAACGCTGCAACAGCGGCGCGTAGTCAGATAAATCGATATCCGTAATCGCGAGCTGCTGAAAGCCAAGCTCGTTGCCCCAGTGTTTGATCTGACTGGCGAGAGCGTCGAAATCGAGGCTGTGGTCCGTGGCGGGCATTACAACTGACAGAGGATCTCGGCCGCTCTTTCGAGCGTTGAGTCATCTTTACAGAAACAGAAGCGCACCAGCTTTGCAGTCGAAGACTGCTGACAGAATGGTGTCAGTGGGATTGCCGCGACGCCTTTCTCGCGCGTGAGCTCTGTGGCAAAGTCCATGTCATTGCTGTCGCTGATGGCGCTGTAGTCAACGAGCTGGAAATACGTGCCCTTCGATGGCGTGAAAGTAAATCGAGAGTCACTGATCAGTTTGCAGAACAGATCGCGCTTGGCCTGGTAGAAGGCGGAGAGTTCGATGGCATGCTCAGGACACTGCGCCATGAAGTCAGCGATCGCATATTGTAAAAAACTGGCGCTGGTAAAGGTGACGAATTGATGGACCTTGCGGAACTCGGCCATCAGTGGCGCGCGGGCGACACAGTAGGCGAGCTTCCAGCCGGTGGCATGATAGGTCTTGCCGAAAGAGAATACGGCAAACGCGCGCTCACTCAGCTCGGGATGTGTCAGCACGCTGTGATGCTGTTCGCCATCATAGACCATGTGTTCATACACCTCGTCCGAGAGTACGAGGATGTCGCGTTCGCGAATCAGAGCGGCGAGCTGGTCGAGATCGGCGCGGCTCAATATGCCGCCACAGGGATTGTGCGGGGAATTAATTATGATTAAGCGGGTCTTGTCATTAATGTTTGCGGCAACCAGTTCCCAGTCGATGGCAAAGTCCGGCGCCTGGAGTGCCAGATGCACCGTCTTGCCACCAGCGAGATCAATGGCTGGCTCGTAGGAATCGTAGGCAGGATCGAAGACGATGACCTCATCGCCAGGATGAACCACGGCCTGTACTGCATCGAACAGGGCTTCAGTTGCGCCACTGGTGACGGTAACCTCGGTTTCCGGGTCTGCAGCAAATTGATAGTGGAAACTGATCTTGTTGCTAATCTGCTGACGTAGTTCGGGTATGCCAGCCATTGGCGGGTACTGGTTCTTGCCATCGTGCAGATGCTTGACCACCAGTTCCTTTAACAGGTCAGGACAATCGAAATCAGGAAACCCCTGCGAGAGATTGATGGCAGAGTGATCGGCCGCCATTTTTGACATTACTGTAAAGATCGTCGTACCGACCCGGGGAAGTTTACTTTGCAAGTTGCGTCACCTTTTTGTGCTGTATGCGCTTTCGTTTGTCATCATTCAGGACGAACTGCCGATGGCACCGGTAGCGTTTACCGTTGAGTCCCTGAGTTGTTGTATGGTCGAGTGTAGCAACGCATAGTGTACCAACAGAACTGATCGTCAAGTTTAACCCAGCCTGCAGCAAAGGCGCAGTGCCACCGCGCCATGCAGCATGAAGCAATGAGCCCAGACCAAGCAGACTGCAGCGACAACAAGCAGTCTGGCCGCTATAAGGAATAGCCATGCCTGCCTCGAAAGAAGTGATTAACCTGTCCGCCAATCCTGCGCAGCGCGAGACACTGAAAAAACAAGCCAGAAACTGTCTGCCGGGATCGATGCCTCAGCTCAATCTGAACGCCGGTCGCGCCGCGCTATTAGCCTATTTTGAGAACACCTGGGCACTGACTGAACAGCTGTTCAGCGGCCTCGCCAGCGATGAGGCTTTTTTTATCCGGCCCTATCACAAGACCCGGCATCCGCTGGTGTTCTATTACGCCCATCCCGTGTGTTTCTACGTCAACAAGCTACTGGTTGCGGGCCTGATCGACGAGCCGGTCAATCAGGAGTTCGAGCTGCTGTTCGAAACGGGCGTAGACGAGATGAACTGGGACGACCTGCACGAGGGCGAACAGGACATCTGGCCGGAACTCGCAGCAGTGCGCGCCTACCGGCAGCAGGTCTACGAGCTGGTGCACGAGCTCATCAGTTCGCATCCGGAGTTTGAGCAGCCTGTCACGATGGACCGACCCGGCTGGGCACTGGTGATGGCCTTCGAGCACGAGCGCATTCATCTGGAGACATCCAGTGTGTTGATGCGTGAACTGCCTCTTGAGCATGTACGCGAACCCGAGGTATGGCCGGACTATCTTGTTGCACCCGGTACGGCAGTCTACGAGCCGAAGGAAGGCAGCCATTATCCAGTCAACAAGTGGCTTAGCGTCGATGCGCAGGAAGTACGGCTCGGCAAACCGGCGCGCTGGCCGAGCTTCGGCTGGGACAACGAATATGGCGCAGACAGCCGTCAGGTCGAATCTTTCAAGGCGAGCAAGTACCTGATCAGCAATGGCGAGTTTTTCGAGTTTGTGCGGGCTGGCGGCTATGAGAATGAGAAATACTGGTCTCAGTCAGGCTGGGGCTGGCGCCAGTTTCGTAATGTGAAATGGCCGACATTCTGGGTGCAGGATGGTCCGGCAGGCTCACACCGTTACAAGCTGCGCAGCACGTTCTGCGAACTGCCCATGCAATGGGATTGGCCAGCGATCGTCAATTTCTACGAGGCCAAAGCCTATTGCGCCTGGCTGACGGAAAAAGAGGGTTTCGACAATCCCTGTCGCTTGCTACTGGAAAGTGAACACCATGCCATTCGTGACGACACCTTGGCAGGAGCAGTCGAGTGGAAGCCAGGTGACAACAACTGCCTCGCTCTGGATGCTGTGATGCAGCCACCGGGGAAAAATGCCATCAATCATAACCTTCGATATGGGGCCGAAAGCCCGGTGCAGGCCTGTGCTGCCAACAGCAAGGGTTTTCACGACAGTTTCGGAAACGTCTGGCAGTGGTGCGAGGATCCGTTCCATCCTTTGCCCGGATTCGAGATTCATCCCTACTACACAGACTTCTCTACACCCTGCTATGACAATGAGCATCAGATGATTCTCGGCGGATCATTCATCAGCACGGGCGATGAAGCGAGTATCTGGTCACGCTTCCATTTCCGTCCCCACTTCTTCCAGCACGCCGGTTTCCGCGTGGTGCAGGATGTGGGTACGAAAGTGAAGAAAGGCGACAAGTACGACACCGATGAACTGGTTGATCAGTACCTGCTCTTTCATTTTGGTAGCGAAGCCGAGCAGCGCGATGCCGACATCAGTAGTGCAGTGGGTCATCCCACAGTGAGCAATCTGATAGAGCGCACCGTCGCATTGGTCAATGAGTACAGCGAGAAGCAGGATTCGGTGCTCGACCTCGGCTGTGCGGTGGGCAGATCCAGTTTCGAGTTGAGCAAGCGCTTCAACAACGTCATCGGCCTCGATTACAGCAAGCCGTTCGTGGATGCGGCGCGCGTCATGAAGACGCAACGCGAGATGAGTTATCGTCGCCGGGAGACAGGACGCTATTTCAGCACGCTAACCGCGCGTCTGGACAAGCATGTGGAACCTGATCGCGTCACCTTCGTACAGGGTGACGCGACCCATCTACGTGGCACGGATCTTCTGCAACAGCAGGAGCCATTCGATGCACTGCTACTCAGCAACCTGCTTTGCCGTCTCGGCAGCCCAAGAGATTGTCTGCAGCAGTTTGCCGCGTCGGATCGCTATGTGCGGCGTGGTGGTGTGCTGGTGATCGCTTCGCCCAACACATGGATGGCCGACTTCACCGCCGAAGACGAATTCCTCGATGGACAGGACAGCGAGGCGACGCTGAACGCCGTGGCGAAATGCTTGCCGGGCTTCACGCTTCTGCACAGTGAAGACGCGCCGTTCATGATTCGCGAGCACCGCCGCAAGTATGAATACATCATCAGTCAGGTGTCGGTGTGGCGCAAAGACTAGGCGCTGTTCACAGGAAGTGAAACGCAAAAAAAACGGGAATCGTCTGACGATTCCCGTTTTTTATGCCTGCCTTTTTGTAGCTATCTAACTGTATCTATCTTTTTATGCCTATCTCTTCGTCCCTATTTCTTCGTCCTTACCTTCAGGTGCTGACAGGCAATGACTGATTGCTGAGAAGTCTAGTTCGCTTCCTGCAGCCATTGATTCAGTTCGATCACGTCCTGTGGTGTAAGAATGCCGGCCACTTGCTTCAGTATCAGAGAATCGATCACATAGTTGTAGCGTGATTCCGCGTATTGACGCAGTGCGCGATACAGATTCTCACGCGCGCGCAGCACCTCGACGATGTTGCGCGTACCCACTTCCGCACCCAGCTCGGTGGCGTCCAGTGCGCTCTGTGCCGACGTGATGGACTGCTGGCGCTGGGCAATCACCAGTACATCCGTGTTGACCCGACGGTAGGCATTGCGAATGTTTTGTGTCAGTTGCCGACGCGTCAGTTCCAGAGATTCTTCCGCCGCCAGTACATTGTACTCGGCCGCGCGACGCCGGGAGCTGATGGCACCACCGCTGAACAAGGGAATGGAAAGACTGAGGCCGAGGGACGTGCCGTCGAATGCACCGCCGACGCTCTGGATACCCTGATTGATCGTACCAGCGGTAACCGAGTGATAATAATTGCCAGTGAAACTGACGGTCGGCAGGTGATCGGAACGCCGCGCCTTCAGATTCTTCTCCGAGGCTTCGAGATTGAACTTGGCTGCCGCGATCGCCAGGCTGTTGTCTTCGGCCTGGTTTTCCCAGTCTTGCAGACTGCCGTCGACATCGACGATCGGAAAATTATCGCTCAGCTCTTCGATATTGGGGTGTGCCTGACCGGTGATGGCTTCCAGTGCTTCGAATGATGCGCGCAAGGCGTTCTGTTGCAGGATCGTGGTATTACGCGCGAGGTCATAAGCCGCCTGGGCATCGTACACATCGGTGATCGCGACCAGACCCACTTCTTCGCGTTGCTGGGTCTGTTCCAGTGATCGCAGTGCCGCCTCTTCTTCCTGCACATTGGTTTCGAGCAGGTCCTGGGCGCGGAGAATGTCAAAATAGGCCGCCGCGGTACGCATAATGAGATCCTGCTCCTGCGCAGCAAGATTGACTGAGCCCGCCTTATTGGTCGCACGGGCGCTTTGCAGGCTGTACCAGTTAGCCAGATTAAAAACGCTCTGTTGCAGGCTCACGCCCCAGCTATGGGAGTTACGTCCGGGGCGAAAGCTATGCTCCGGTAAGACGACCTGACCAGAGTCCGGGTCGATGATGTCAGCTGGAGGTCCGCTGGACTCGCGCGTCGTGGAGCCTCCGACACCCAGAGTAGGCAGCAGATTAGCGCGCGTCTGGATCACGTTCTCGCTATTGGCCCGGTACTGGGCTTCCGCCTGGTTGAGTGTGGGATCATTCTCAAGCGCCATCTGCAGGATGCTTAACAAGTCTTGAGCGTGTACGTTGGCGCTAAACAATCCGCAGCACACAATCGTTCCCAGAAATTTACTGATTCTTCCCATGGTAGCTGACCTATTTCCTTGTCCAGGACCCGCTGCCCCGGAAGGTTCAAAAAAGCTCGATGAAATTGCAATTAAACGCGGTTTCTCAGCGCGGGGATGCGCTAGTGAGGTTCGACGGCATTCTACACAGTGTAACCAAAAGTGACAATTTCCCCGGAGGCTTTGCGGTAAATGGCGTTATACACCCCATTAGACGCATGAAAGCCGCGACAGTTACATTGCTGCTGCTTGGGTGAATCCGGTCGACGACGCGCTCAGCTCATTCGCAATCTCCACTGCGCGGTTTAAAGGTGTTTCAGTTCGGTGCGGTGAGTTGTCCCGGATCGGAACATGGCCATATTGCGCTGGCGATTTCGACGCTGAATTGAGGCATAATGACACGCTCATTTCGGTACTCTATTCAGTGCCTTGATCAGTAATTCGCCATCCACTCCTGGCCACACTCACACCTGTAGGTATTCAATCGCCGTGCCAATGCAGTATAGGTCAGGAAAATCAGGTCAGTAATTAAACAGGTCAGGGAAAACAGGACTCAGCAATGAACGCAGATAACAAGGCCTTCCTGGACAAAATCAGCAGTCTGGAAACCAACACCAGTGATATCCACCCCAACTCGCGCAAGGTCTACGTGAGTGGCAGCCGGCCTGATATTCGGGTGCCGATGCGGGAGATCCTCCTGACACCTACGCAGACGGAAGCAGGTTTCGAAGAAAACCCTCCCCTGCGTGTCTACGACACCTCGGGCGCCTACGCCGACGCTGAACTGAGCATCGATCTGCGCAAAGGCCTGCCAGCTATCCGCGAGGCGTGGATCGAAGAGCGTGCCGATACCGAGCTGCTCGCGGGAGCCAGTTCCACTTTCGGGAAGGCACGGCAGAGTGATATGAACACGGAGCATTTACGCTTCGAGCACATTCGCAAGCCGCGTCGTGCATTGCCTGGCAAGAACGTGAGCCAGTTGCACTATGCGCGGCAGGGCATCGTCACGCCGGAAATGGAATTTATCGCTATACGCGAAAACATGGCACGCCAGAAGGCGAGTGAACAAAAGCAACTGGCCGAACAACATCCTGGGCAGGCATTCGGCGCGACGATTCCGCAACAGATCACTGGCGAGTTCGTACGCGACGAAGTCGCCCGCGGCCGCGCCATCATCCCGGCCAATATCAATCACCCGGAAATCGAGCCGATGATTATCGGGCGCAATTTCCTCGTCAAGGTCAATGCCAATATCGGCAACTCGGCCGTGTCTTCATCAATTGAAGAAGAGGTGGAGAAACTGACCTGGTCAGCCCTGTGGGGAGCAGACACCGTTATGGATCTCTCCACCGGCAAAAATATTCACGAGACCCGCGAGTGGATTATTCGCAATTCCATGCTGCCCATCGGGACGGTGCCTATCTATCAGGCACTGGAAAAGGTCGATGGCGTTGCCGAAGAACTCACCTGGGATATCTATCGCGATACCTTGATTGAACAGGCAGAACAGGGCGTCGATTATTTCACCATTCACGCGGGTGTGCTGTTGCGCTACGTGCCGCTAACAGCGAAGCGCGTGACGGGAATCGTTTCTCGCGGTGGCTCGATTATGGCCAAGTGGTGTCTGGCGCATCATCAGGAAAATTTCCTCTATACGCACTTTGAGGAAATCTGCGAGATCATGAAGGCTTACGATGTTTCCTTCTCCCTGGGCGATGGACTGCGTCCTGGCTCAATTGCCGATGCCAATGACGCGGCACAATTCGGCGAGCTTGAAACGTTGGGTGAGCTGACCAAGATCGCCTGGCGCCACGATGTACAAACCATGATCGAAGGGCCCGGCCACGTGCCCATGCACATGATCAAGGAGAACATGGACAAGCAGTTAGAAGTGTGCGACGAGGCACCCTTCTATACCCTGGGCCCACTCACTACAGATATCGCGCCCGGCTACGATCACATCACGTCGGGCATCGGAGCGGCGATGATTGGCTGGTTTGGATGTGCCATGCTGTGTTACGTCACGCCCAAGGAACACCTCGGCTTGCCGAACAAGCAAGACGTGAAAGACGGGCTAATGGCCTACAAGATCGCGGCCCATGCGGCTGATCTAGCCAAAGGACATCCAGGTGCGCAGCTGCGCGACAACGCACTCTCCAAGGCGCGTTTCGAGTTTCGCTGGGAAGACCAGTTCAATCTCAGTCTCGACCCGGTCACCGCGCGGTCATTCCACGATGAAACCCTGCCCAAGCAGTCCGGCAAGGTGGCTCACTTCTGCTCGATGTGCGGACCGAAATTCTGTTCCATGAAAATCTCGCAGGAAGTGCGCGACTATGCCGCCGAGCGCGGCCTCGACAAGGTCGACGAGGCAATCTCTTCAGGCATGGAAGAAATGGCTGGTGAGTACAACCAGCAGGGCCGCAAGCTGTATCACGAGATCTGATAGAACGCTAGAGCAGGTCGCTCTGCAGGTAATCGCGTAGCGCTTCGAGGCAAGAGTGTGCGAGGCGCATACTGCGATGTGGCGACCAGCCATAAACCATGTCCTGTATGGCCGTCGTGTCCTTGAACGGCATCTCCAGTGTCATCGCCAAACAGCCATGCAGGTGCGCGGTCTGTGCCGTGCTCATGGTCATATTGGCCTCGCCGGGGCGCTTGGCTGGATAGCCGAACTCGGTCTGAAAATCCGCGTTGAGATCGGCGAGTCGCTGCTTGTAAAAATCGAGCTGAGCCTGTTGTTTCTCTCCCCATTGCAGCAGCCCTTCTGTACCCGCGATAAAACAATAGGGTAGCGATTCGTCGCCATGCACATCGAGGAAGAAATCCACTCCCGTCTCCTGCATGGCTTGCTTGGCGAGAAACACCTCCGGTGCAGCCTCCATCGTCGGATGCGCCCATTCACGATTGAGATTGCGCCCGATCGCATTGGTGCGCAGATGGCCACGCCGACTGCCATCGGGATTCATGTTGGGAATCAGGTAAATATCAGCCAGTTTGAGGACGTCCGCACTCAGGTCCGGGCGGGCACCAACCATGGCGTCAATGAAACCCTCCATCCACCATTCCGCCATGGTCTCACCGGGATGTTGCCGCGCAATGATCCAGCAGCGCTTGCGCTGCTTCCCATCGTTGCGGGAAATCTTGATCAGATCGAGATCCTGACCATCCAGGGTCTGACCGAGGAGAGTGTGCGAGCACAGTTCCGAGTCGAGGGCATTGGTAATGAGTTCGTGGTGGCGCTCCATGGGATAGGGCGCAAAATAGGCGAAATAGATGACATCCCGCTCAGGCTGAAACTGAAAACTGAGTACCCCGTCTTCGAGTTTGGTATCGCGACGTCGCCATGTGTGCCGGTCATAGCTATAGCACACGCGGTAGTTCTTGAAGCCGTCGGGATAGGCGGCGTGTCTGGCATTCAATATTTTCAGGGTGCAATTCTGGTTCTTGGCACCGCTCAGGCGAAAGTAGAACCACTGGTAAAATTCTGATTTGGCATCCTGCCTGATCGTAAGACGTATATCGTCGGCGCGCTCACAAGCGACGACTTCGATATTGCCACCATCAAATTCCTGGCTAATAAACACGGTCTTCCCCTCTCTAGTCCGTTACTTTTTAGTTCTGCTTTGTCCTGCTCAGTCTTGCTGGCGTTGGCAGTATTCCCTTAGGCGCGCCGTCACCCTGCTGCAAACCCCGGAATTCCTGCGTCTGGCCCGCCGAAAAACATAGGCAATTAAATGTATCGGCAGTATGACTTTGCCGCTGAGTATTTGCTATTATTGCCGACCTTTTGCGCACAGCACTCTGAAAAACCCGAGTAAAACCTCGGTAAGTCAGAGTAAAGCGTACAAGCAAAAAGCAATCTGTAGACCAAACGGTTAATCTTTAGCACACGAGCAATCCCATGTCTGACAAGTCGGTAACAGTAGACAATCGCAATATCGCTTCCAATGAAGCGCTCATCACTCCCGAGCAACTGAAGTCGGAGCTTCCACTTGCAGGTTCGTCCCTCGAATCGGTGCAGAAAGCTCGCGACACCATCTACTCGATTCTTGATCGTAAAGACCCGCGTCTCTTTATCGTCGTCGGTCCTTGCTCGATTCACGATACAAAAGCCGCGATGGAGTACGCGCGCCGACTCAAGACGCTGGCAGATGAAGTCGCCGATACTATTTATATAGTCATGCGTGTGTATTTTGAGAAGCCACGCACCTCAATTGGCTGGAAAGGGCTTATTAACGACCCGTATCTGGATGATTCATTCAAGATAGAGGAAGGCTTGCGCATCGGTCGTCGACTCTTGCTCGACATCGTGGAACTTGGCCTGCCCACCTCAACCGAAGCGCTGGATCCCATTTCGCCACAGTACTTGCAGGATCTGATTGCCTGGTCGGCAATCGGTGCGAGAACCACCGAATCTCAGACGCATCGGGAAATGTCATCCGGTCTGTCCTCGGCTGTTGGCTTCAAGAACGGCACAGACGGCGGCCTGATGGTGGCGATCAACGCCATGCAGTCGGTCAACAATCCGCATCGCTTTCTGGGTATCAACTCGGCTGGTCAGGTCTCGGTAGTGACAACACGTGGTAACCCCTATGCTCACGTCGTACTGCGTGGCGGCGCCAACGGTCCAAACTATGACACCGTACACGTTGCCCAGGCCGAGAAGGCGCTGGCCGATGGAGGCGTAAGCACCAACATCATGATCGACTGCAGTCATGCCAATTCCAGCAAGGACCCGGAAGTCCAGCCACTGGTATTGAAAGATGTGACGCACCAGATTCTCGAAGGTAACAAGTCAATCATTGGCGTCATGCTGGAGAGTCATCTCAATGCCGGCAATCAATCAATACCGGCGAATCTGGATGACCTCAAGTACGGCGTATCAGTAACGGATGCCTGCATGAATTGGGAAACCACTGAAGCTGCCATTCGCGAGATGGCCGCTAAACTCAAGGACGTGCTTCCCAATCGCTAATCGCCTGCCGCACCGGCAGACAGAAAAACTAAAAAAGGGCCTGCAACTGCAGGCCCTTTTTTTTCGTAATGCGAATAATGTTGTGCAGTGCGCAGTTATTCAGAATCCCGAGCCGGGCTGTGAAAGAAACTCGAGCTCTTCCGCGCTGGACTTGCGACGCAAGATCTCATTGCGGTGCGGATAGCGCCCGAAGCGATCGATGATCGCCTTGTGTTTCAGTTCGTAGTTGTAGTTGTCCTCGAGACCGGGCTGGTCAAAAAGATAGAGCGCGATCTCATGAATCTCCGGTGACTCGCTATGCATGAATGGCATATAGAGAAAGGCTCTGTGTAATGGCTCGAGCTCATTATCCATCTTGCGCCTGATAGCTTCCTGTGCGAGCACGAGTGCCAGCGTATCCTGTGCAAAGGCTTTGGGACTATCGCGAAACATATTGCGCGAGAACTGATCGAGCACAATGATCTCGGCTAGCGCGTCGAGCGGATGATCGCGCCAGGTATAGAGCAGGCCCTGACTGGCAAGCTTGTGCGTTTGCTTAAAGCGTTCACGAATCAGTTCGTCGAACTCAGAATCTTTCTTGAAGCGCTGTGCTGGCTCAATTTCCTCAAACCAGAATCGAATCACATCGGTGGCAGATACAGTCATGGGCGGTAGAGATCGTTAATTTTTATTCTCGCTGCTAAGGTTATCGTCTCCCTGCCCCAAGCCTGAAATTCCGCAAGAGAAAAGGTTTGCTGCAAATTACCGGTAACCGTAACAGTAGGTTCAATGAAGAACTGCTCATGTTGCCAATCTTTTTGGGGGTGGTCGCGCCGGGCAGGAGGGGGTTGCTGCCAACGCGTTGCGCCCGTCCCGGGTACCTTCTCTCCGAAAAAAGCCCGCCTGCAGTCTTTTTTCTCCGTTCAGCGCTGCCGCTTTATTGTTGGCTGCAACCCCCTCCTACCCGGCACTCCGAGCGCTGCTGGTTGTTACGTTTTCTGCAGGCTTGCGTATCCTCCCTGCGAAGCACGGTGCCAGCAAGAAGACGCCGATGTTTCGGATGTCACTGTTCAAGCGGATGTGGGAAGACAGGGTATCCGGCACGCCAGTCAAGGCCGGTGCTGAACGGAAGATAAAGACCGCTGTTCAGGGCTTTATCTGGAGTGAGGGGACTCGGGACGGGCGCCGAGCCGGCGGGACGGAAACCCTGTCTCCCCGCAGTCGCGTTCGAGGGCACCAGCTCATTCGGCCCTGAACCAGTACACATCTACCTCTCCGGGAATCCAGGAGAAACCATAAAAAAAGGCCCCGCAGGGCCTTCAAAGGTGGAGTGGCACATCAGAAGCAAATGTGGGTTTCAGGCGGTGCTGGCGTAGGCAATTGAGAGGGGTTCCTGCTCGCGACGACCCAGCGTTATCCATTTCTGGACAAATGGGTTGTCGAGCAGAGTTTGCATGTAGATATAGGCGTCACCGCTGAGTTCCGCGCCATAGGACTCGAAACAAACGGCTATCCAGGCCGACATGCAGTCCGCGATTGAGAAGCGGCCGAACAGGTAGTTGCCATTCGCGCCATAGCGGCGGCGACAGCAACTCCAGATCGCGTCGATGCGGGCAATCTCGTTCTGCAGCGCCTCGGAGGGTTGCAGGGTGTACGAGGCTTTGCAGTTCATCGGCCAGTCCTGTTTCAACACGGGAAACTCTGAATGGATCTCAGCGGCGACAGAACGCGCCGTCGCTCGCCGCTTGGGACTGGATGGCCAACCGGAGCCGCCGATCAATTCCTCATTGATATATTCAGAGATAGAGAGCGAATCCCAAACGGTGATCTCTTTATGTAGTAGAACTGGCACTTTAAGAGACGGGGAATAGGGACCGAGCTTCTCTGCGGTATTGTCCTGATACAGAGCAACCTGGATTTCCTCGAAGTCGATATCGTACATCTTCAGGAGTAACCATGGGCACAGAGACCAGGAAGAGTAGTTCTTGTTGCCGATTACGAGTCGAATGTCATTCATGTTTCGCTCCATTTTCGCGTAGCGAATTCTTGCCTAGTTGCCTTCCGGTGAGTGAGACAGCATGGACTCACTGGTGTCACGAATCCTGACGGTCACACGGCGATCGAAGAAATCCGTCTCCATGCTCTGTTCAGCGTAGAGTGGATTGTTTTCGCCGTAGCCCAGCGTGGTGATTGACGCGTTGTCTATGCCACGCTCACCGAGGAATCCTTTCACCGCGTTGCTACGCTCGCGCGAGAGTTGCAGATTTTTCTCACCATCGCCGTTGCGGTCAGCGTAGCCAGTGATTTCGATGGCCGCGGTAGGCATCTGTCGAGCGAGTCGGGCGATGCCTTCCAGTTGCTCAACATAGTGTCCTTCGATCGCGCTCGAGCCGGACTGGAAGTGCACGCTGATGGCCGTGTCGCCACAGCAGGCTGCGTTGTTTGGACCGGGAAGGAATGCTGGCAGGGTACGAGCGCGATTGGTGCGCAGCTCGTCGAGTTCTGCCATGGCTACTTGATACTGTTGTTCGAGGGTGCGCGTCTCGTCGCGCAGTCGTTCCGTTTCGAGGCGAGCGACAATCAGTTCCGCCTGCAATGCATTATTCTTCTTGCGAGCCTCCTGGCCGTCGCCCGCGAAAGCACCGATCGCTGCGCCGAGAATCGCGCCCGGTGGGCCGCCGGCGAGACCGCCGAGCAGGGCGCCAGAAAAGAAACCTACTGTTTCTTCGCTACTGGCGTAATTGTCTTTGCTACTTGCTTGAGCGTCGCTGCTGCCGGCCTGTGCGCCGGTCGCCAACAGGGCAGCGCCCAGTCCGAGGGAAAGGAGGAGAGAGGGTCGTGTCATGGCCGTAAGTCCTTGAATGTCGTCTGCTGCAAAATGTCGTTGGGAGCGGTGCGCCGCGCTGAGGGGCAGGTAATGCGGGCGCTTGCTCCATGGATGCCATTAAAACTGGTGTTTATAACCGGCGGGGGTAAGCATTGGGGCCATGCAGTGATTAAATATGGCAGAATAATGGCAATGTATCGTCAGCTGAATTCTGTGCTGAGAGAAATTCCGCAAATGCGTTATAGTCGCGCCAAGTGCTTAAAAACACGGGGAAAATTACTAACGCAGCCAGGTGGATGCGAGGCGTGATCCAAGCCAGCGCGAGCCACCGCAGGCAAACTGAATTGCCGGAATGAGCGACTAAACAGAGACTGACGAGTTACGCAGGATATTTATGACCATGAGCCGAAGAATCGCTATCGTTGAAGACGAAGCAGCCATTCGTGAAAACTACGCTGACGTATTGCGCAAGCAAGGCTACGAGGTGCAAACCTATGGCAATCGCAAAGACGCGATGACGGCGTTCGATATTCGCCTGCCCAATCTGGCGATTATCGATATCGGTCTGGAGAATGAAATCGATGGCGGATTCACTCTGTGTCAGGCTCTGCGATCACTCTCCGACACGCTGCCGATCATCTTTCTCACCGCGCGCGATAATGACTTCGATACGGTGAGCGGGCTGCGTATGGGGGCTGACGACTACCTGACCAAGGACATTAGCTTGCCACACCTGACGGCGCGCATTGCGGCGCTCTTCCGCCGCCTCGACGTTATCGATCAGCCACCGTCTCCCGAGAATCTGCTACAGCGCGGCAAGCTCTCGCTCGATATTGGCAGGCTGACTATTCAGTGGGATGGCCACGCGGTTGCACTAACCGTCACTGAATTCTGGATGGTGCACGCACTTGCCAAGTACCCGGGTCACGTCAAGAGCCGGCAAGTACTCATGCAGGAATCGAAGATCTTCGTTGATGGCAGTACGATTACTTCGCACATCAAGCGCATTCGCAAGAAATTCATGCAGATTGACGAGTCATTCGATTGTATCGAGACCGTGTATGGCATGGGCTACCGCTGGAATGTCGAAGCCGTCACAGTCAACTGAGTGAGGTACCGAGGTCGGGTCATACCCGCGAACCGATCATGAACCTGTCATTCAAGAATCCCTTCGGCATACGCTTCAAGCTGGTATTCCTGTCCAGCTTTTTGTTGGTTATCCCCTGGCTCGGCTACCAGTATATTCTGGAAATGGAAGAGTATCTGCGCCGTGGGCAGGAACAGACGGTGCTCGGCACAGCGCAAGCGCTCGCCACTGCGCTCAACGAACGGCCCGAATTATTCAACGAGGGCAGTTACAGCCCGGCCCGCCGCGCCGAAGATCTTTACGTCTATCCGATTTTCTCACCGCTCTCACTGGACGACGGCTCCTTGCAGGATTGGGGAGAGTACCAGCAGTATGAAGTGAACTACGACGGTCGCGACTATCTGAGCACACCGCTCAATCCTTCGCGCATGTATGACAAGGAAGGCACGCTCAGCTTTCGCAATATGGTGGGCGAGTACAACGGGTCGCTCTACGCCTACTTCAAGGTGAGAGACGACAAGATCGTCTACCGCAGTCGCGACGCCCTGAGTGTGCACCGTAGTGACTTCCTGCAGATTTCCATGCAGTCGCCGGAAGGCAATGGCATCCAGCGCTATGTCATCGCGCCACATGAGCCCGAGTTTCTCTATCCGTTCCGTGTCAATGAGGACTATAGCGTTCCCGTGCACGAAGACAGAATCAGCGGGCAGTGGTACGAGAACGACAATGGCTATGAAGTCGAACTGCAGATTCCGATGGACATGCTGGGCGGCAGGCTGGGCTTCGCGATCTTCGATGTCGATGATCCGCGCACGCGCTTCGTCAACAGCGTCGTCGCGACGTCCCAGGTCGCAGATGCGGAGCGTCTCGGCTCACTGCGACTGCCGACGCCGGAGATTGATCGCATCGTTGCGGGCATGGGCCACAACAACTCACGCATTCAGGTCGTGGACCGCAGTGGTCGTGTCTTGTTGACGGTTGGCGATATTCAGACCGCCACTGGAGTACAGATCGCCAGCAACCTCAGCGATCGCCAAACCAACAAGTACTGGTTCTTCATTCAGGATCGCATACTGAATCCACTCTACTACCGCATTCTCAGCAAACCGAGTAATGACTTCATCGATGATCTCTATTCGGAAGTGACGCGTGAGGGCGCGCACATCGACTCGGCGCTGCGCGGTTTTCCACTGACCCAGTTCCGGACCCTCGATGATACCCAGACGCGTCTGCTTGAGGCCGCGCATCCTATCCTCGCCGGCGGCGAGGTGATCGGTGCGGTCGTCGTGGACCAGAACATGAACGGGCTGCGGACCTTCCGCAATCAGGCAATGGAGTCGCTATTCAACACCATTCTCGCAGTCATGCTGCTGGTGACCCTGGGGCTGTTCTTCTTCGCGTCGCGTATTTCCAATCGCATCCGTCTGTTGCGTAATCAGGCCGAGGGTATTATCGACGACACCGGGCGGGTGCAGAACACCATCGTCGCGACGCGCAACTCCGACGAGATCGGTGACCTGTCGCGCAGCTTCTCCAATATCGTGGAGCGCCTGACACAATACACAAGCTATCTCGAGAACATGTCCTCGCGGCTCTCGCATGAGCTGCGCACACCGGTTACGGTGGTGCGCTCGTCGCTGGAGAATCTCAGCATGACCGAGGACAACAAGGATTCGCAGGTCTATCTGGAGCGCGCGGAAGAGGGCATCAGGCGCCTCAATCTCATCCTCACCAACATGAGCGAGGCGACGCGCCTCGAGCAGATGTTGCAGACCTCGGAGCGTGAAAAAATCGACCTCAGTGAGGTGTTGCACGGCTGCGTTGAGGGCTACAAGCTCGCGTATCCCGAGTCCGATTTTGAGACAGACATTCCCAATCAGGCGATCTTCGTTAATGGCGTGCCGGAGTATATCGCTCAGCTATTGGACAAACTGATTGCCAATGCCGTTGAGTTTTCTTATCCGAAGCAGCCGATCGTGATCTATTGTCGGCCACTACGCGACCATGCGGTGATCAAGGTGTCCAATGCGGGGCCCTACCTGCCGGAGGAGATGAAAGACCGTCTGTTCGATTCGATGATCTCGGTGCGCCCGCAGGAGAAGCAGAAGCAGCCGCATCTGGGAATGGGTCTGCGCATTGCGCGCCTGGTCAGCGATTTTCATGGCGGTCATATCCGTGCCGAAAATCGCACGGATCGTGAAGGCGTCGTGGTGACGGTGGTGATTCCGCTGTTCTACAAATGACAGTAGCCAGCGGCGGGCATATTCCTCAGTCGCCGGTATAGAACTTCGGCGCGTTGTCCTTCACCACTTCTGAATCGCTCGCCCACGCATGGCAGGTATCCAGTACGCCAGGTTTCTTCGCGGTTTCCGGAATGTCAGAGTCGGCCTGATTATTGCGATGACGCAGCAAGGGCCAGATCGTCTGCATCGCCACAGTGGCCATGGGGAACAGGAGCTCCGTGAGGTGAGTACACCCTGCAGTGCCGCCCACTTTCTGACGTATTTCGCGCCGCCAACCGGGACCCATCCGGATGCCTATCAACGACTTGTAATTGGGCGTGATATTGGGGCACATGGCAAAGGGTGAGTTGTCCGTTACCGCGATGACATCCCTGATTTCAAAGCGCTCATCAATCGTCACGCGTAGCAGCATTTCATGCAATGCCTCGCCGGCGGGAACTTCGCCGCGCCACTTGTTCTTGAAGGCATAGGTTTTCACATCCGTCATGTGGGCTTCGATATCAAACATCCCGTCTTCGCGTTCGTAACCACGATAGTCGATCGCGCGGGTATGGATGTGTTTACGAGGTGCTGCATCAGGTAAGGGCATAGTAGTACCTGGATTGTTCAGTCATTGAATGATTACTGGCTTGGAATCGGGTGGGCACGACATGGTGCTCGCAAAACGACGGCCAGTGTACTGGGTCGGATTGCTGCGCGCCGTGACAATTTCCTTACTGCCACAGCAGACGCTGCAGTATAACGTAAAGGGATTAGCAGTGTCTCTGAGTTGGCGATTGAGGCATAATGGCCGGATTGCCAAATTAGGGAGAGAATCGAATGAGTGTAGCGACTGCACGTCATATTCTGGTTGATACGGAAGAAAAATGTCTCGAGTTGAAAGCTCGAATTGAGGGCGGTGAGGATTTTGGCGATGTCGCCAGAGAGCACTCCAATTGCCCTTCCAAGGCACAAGGTGGTGATCTTGGCCAGTTCGGACCGGGTATGATGGTCAAAGAGTTTGACGAAGTCGTGTTCAGTGCCGATGTGAATTCTCTGCAGGGTCCGGTCAAGACCCAATTCGGTTACCATTTATTGGAAGTCACCAGCCGCAGCTAGCCCCTTTTCGCACCCATGAATCTGTTGTTTCTCTGTACAGGCAACTCCTGCCGGTCACAAATGGCGGAAGGCTGGGCGCGGCATTTCGCAGCGAAGTTGATCTCGCCACTGGAACTGGACGTGCGTTCGGCGGGGATTGAAGCGCATGGCCTCAATCCCCGTGCAGTCGCTGCCATGCTGAAGCAGGGCGTGGACATCAGCGCGCATACTTCAGATATTCTCACTGATGAGATGATCGATTGGGCGGAATTGATCGTAACTGTTTGCGGCGATGCACAAGAAAACTGCCCCCTACTGCCAGCGCGCCTCAAAAAGCGCCACATGGGTTTCCCGGATCCGGCCAAGGCTACAGGCTCTGAGGAAGACATCGAAAAGCAATTTGATGATGTCTGTCGCCAGATTCGCGATAGCGTACTTAAATTACTCACTGAACTGACGAACGAACTGGTCTGAATGAGCGTAACACGTCCAGAATTTTCCAATGCCGATGTCAAGGTGCTGGAGCGCAAGGAGTGCCACCGCCGTTTTCTCCGCATCGACTTACTGACTCTAGAACACCGACGTTATGAAGGCGGCTGGCTGGGTCCGGTTGTGCGCGAGCTTATGGTCAGGCGACCGGCTGTAGGAGTATTGCTGTACGATCCACAGCGAGATGAGATTGTGTTGGTGAGGCAGTTCCGGGTGGGCGTCCTCGGCGAGAAAGATTCACCATGGCTACTCGAACTGGTGGCCGGCATGATCGATGATGGCGAATCTGAAGAGGATGTGGCGCGGCGCGAAAGTACCGAAGAAGCGAATTTGCAGCCTTCAGAACTGGAGCGCATCTGTGAGTATTACTGTAGTCCGGGAACGACCAACGAGAAGATTAGTCTGTTCTGTGGCAAGGTAGATGCGAGTCAGGCCGGAGGTGTCTTTGGTCTCGACGAAGAGAATGAAGACATTGAAGTTGTGACCCTGGGCTACGATGAGGCGGTAGCCGCGTTACAGGAGGGCCAACTTGACAATGCCATGACAATTGTCGCCCTGCAGTGGCTAATGCTCAACAAGACGCGCCTCCGTGCAGCCTGGAGCGCTTGATTCACCACAAATTTGGTGAGCAACAGGCGTGACTACTGCTCGCAAAAAGCGGGCAAATGGTTACAATTAATAAACAAATTTGATTCCAGAGCCGATGACATGGAGTAGAGGCTTCGACAGTGATCTCGAGCCACCAGTCCACCGTCAGAAAGAGTCAGGCCAAACAGAGCACGACCCAAAAAGGAATTGCAGAGGCACAGCACTGGACAAGGGATCAGTCGCCGGACCAGTGAGAACGAAGCGTAAGTAGTCGAAGTAGCAGAGATCAAACAAGCAAAACACTTAAAAGCATCGCTCTACGCCCGTAATAGACCATTAAGCAGGATTTAAACGCGTCGTTGGTAAACGTTTGACATAAGAGCGATCGATGGCAAGAAGTGGCTACAACATAGATCTGATCAAGCAAATGGCGGAGTGTGATGCGAATTACATCCGCCTGCTCAAGCTCGTGCCTGAGCTGCGCGTCTATCGCGATGGCTCTTTTCACGAACTGGAAGGGGCGATGCAGGGTTCGACCGATGAGCCCGAAAAGCATCTCGAAGGGATTACTGCGCAGTACTGTCTCGCCGACCTTCAGGATGAAGGCAAAGTGACGGTCGAAATCAAAATAGTCGAAGCGTTTAAATACACCTGTACGCTGGAAATTGTTCAGCTACCTGAATTCAAGCAGTGGATGACCAATCCCTCCATGCTGGTGCGCGTCTATCATGATGCCAACACAGCGGAAGTCATCTCCTATCAGGGGCATCGACACTTGCAGCCTCGCTATACTCAGCCCAACCCGAAGATGTATCACCCCGATGAAAAGATGCAGGTGAATCGCTTTCTTGGAGAGTGGCTGACACATTGTTTGAGTATTGGCCGAAGTGCAAAAGTGCCAGATCTATTATTTAGTTCCTGAAATGCCTGTCCGCTTAGATGAGTTCGCATACAGTACAAGATCCCGTCCACCTGGTTCAGATTACTGACACCCATCTCTACGGCAAGCCTGCTGGCACGCTGCTAAAGATGAATACGCACGACAGTCTGAAGCAGGTCATGAAGCTTCTGAAGAAGAATGAAGCGCGGATCGACTATGTCCTCGCGACAGGGGATATCGCCCAGGATGCCTCACCCGAGGCCTATCAGCATTTCATCACCACGATGGAAGAACTCAACGCACCGGTGAGCTGGATCCCTGGCAATCACGACAAAACTGGCGTGATGCAGGAAATCGGCTCCGGAGCCGGGTTCAACAACAATCTGGTGAGCATCAACAACTGGCGCATTATCTTTCTCGATAGCAGCGTGGAAGGCCAGGTGCACGGCAAGCTCAGTCCGTCCGAGAATGCCTTTCTGAAAAAAAGTCTGGCCGATATCGAGCAGGATGCCAGTGTGGAACATTGCCTGATCTGTATGCACCACAACCCTACCAAGGGAAATTCTGGCTGGATGAAGGATATTGGTCTACAAAATGGAGATGAGTTTTTCGATCTCGCCAGTTCAGTCTCGAAGATGCGTGCGGTAGTCTATGGCCATGTTCATCAGGACCTTGATTACGAGCATCGCGGAGTGCGCTGTCTCTGCACACCGTCGACCTGTATTCAATTCAAACCGTTTGTCACCAATTTTGCGCTCGATAAACTCAGCCCCGGTTACCGCACGATCGTACTGCACGCCAATGGCGAGATCGAAACCCGCGTGCATCGCGTGCAGGATTTCGCTTTCAATGCTGATTTCGGGAGTGACGGCTATTAGCAGGCACGCCACCAGCGTCCAGGGGCCTGCTGTTGTCTGATTTCACGCTACTCTATCTGCACGGATTCCTCAGTTCGCCACAATCCTCCAAAGCACAGCAAACGCTTGCCTATGCCAAGACATTGGGCGTTGAGCACTGCCTGCTGATCCCGTTTCTGGCGCAGGGTCCTGCGGCGACGATTGCGGAATTGGAGGAGCTGCTCGCTGATCGCGATACGCAGAGACTCGGCGTGATCGGAAGCTCGCTGGGAGGTTTCTACGCCAGTGTAATCGCGGAGCGCTTTCAGGCACCTGCGGTACTGATTAACCCGGCGGTAGATCCCTGGCAATACTGGTCGGACTATGTGGGAGAGCACCAGAATTTTCATACCGGGCAGACCCATGTCGTAAGCGAGGAGCATGTTGCCGAATTGCAGTCTCTGCACTCCGGTGCAATCGCCAATGTCGAGAATTACCTGCTGTTTCTGCAGCGGCATGATGAAGTCCTCGATACCTCTGTTGCGCTCTCCAGATTCGGTTCAGCACGCTGCGTCGTGCGCGAAGATGGCGATCATGCCTACGCTGATTTTGCGCGGGAATTACCCGCCGCATTTGAGTTTTTACTATCAAGAATTGGCGCCAAAGTGCGATAAAATACTATTCACTCGCGGACCGTCTGGGCCCACTTTCACCCATTTGACTCTACAACTTTTTGTCTGATACTGATTAATGTCCAATACCTATAACGCCGACGCCATTGAAGTCCTGACGGGCCTGGATCCCGTCCGCAAGCGTCCCGGCATGTACACCGATACCACGCGTCCCAATCACCTTGTTCAGGAAGTGATCGACAACAGCGTCGACGAGGCACTGGCGGGTCATGCCAGCACGCTGACACTCACCCTCAACAAGGATGGCTCCGTTGAGGTGAGCGACGACGGCCGCGGTATGCCAGTCGACAAACACAAGGGAGAGAAGGTCAGCGGTGTTGAACTGATTCTGACCCGCCTGCATGCCGGCGGTAAGTTCTCCAACAAGAACTACCAGTATTCCGGTGGTCTGCACGGCGTTGGTGTCTCTGTCGTCAACGCCCTGTCCAAGACGCTCGAAGTCACAGTGAAGCGTGACGGCAAGGTCTACCAGATGAAATTCAAGGGAGGCAACAAGGCCTCCGAATTGAAGGTCATCGATACGGTTGGCAAGCGCAACACCGGCACAACGGTGACCTTCCTGCCTGAAGAGAAGTACTTCGATTCCGTAAAAATTTCTATCCCGCGCCTGAAGCATGTGCTGCGTGCCAAGGCTGTCCTCTGCTCCGGCCTGCGTGTGATCTTCATCGATAACACGGTCAGCAAGGAAAAAGCCGAGAGCGAGGAGTGGCATTTCGAAGATGGCCTTGTTGATTACCTGACCCAGGCGACCAGCGAATGGGAAACACTCCCCGCTGAGCCGTTTACCGGTTCGGTGCAGGGCAATGACGAAGCAGTGGACTGGGCCGTGCAGTGGCTCCCGGAGGGCGGTGAAGTTACCGGTGAGAGCTACGTCAATCTGATTCCAACGACTCAGGGCGGTACGCACGTCAATGGCCTGCGCACCGGACTGCTGGATGCGCTGCGCGAATTTTGCGAATTCAGAAACCTGATGCCGCGCGGACTGAAGCTGTCACCGGAAGATGTCTGGGAAAAATGCTGCTATGTGCTGTCGTCCAAGCTGGTCGATCCGCAATTTTCCGGCCAGACCAAGGAGCGATTGTCCTCTCGCGAGTGTGCGATGTTTGTCTCCGGCGTGGTCAAGGATGCATTCAGCCTGTGGCTGAATCAGCACACCAGCGAGGCGGAAGCGATTGCTGAACTGTGTATCAGCAACGCTCAGAGTCGACTGAAGGCGAGCAAGAAGGTCGCCCGCAAGAAAATTACCTCAGGCCCCGCTTTGCCGGGCAAGCTGGCCGACTGTTCGACCGAAGACGTCATGGCAGGCGAGTTGTTCCTGGTTGAGGGTGACTCTGCAGGAGGCTCCGCCAAGCAGGCTCGCGACCGTGTGTTTCAGGCCATCATGCCGCTACGCGGCAAGATTCTGAATACCTGGGAAGTAGATTCCGGCGAGATTCTCGCCTCTCAGGCGGTTCACGATATTGCGATTGCACTGGGTGTCGATCCCGGTGTGAGCGATATCAAAGGCCTGCGCTATGGCAAGATCTGTATCCTCGCCGACGCGGACTCCGATGGGCTGCACATCGCAACCCTCTTGTGCGCTCTGTTCGTGCGTCACTTCCGGCCGGTTGTGGAAGCAGGCCATGTGTACGTGGCCATGCCGCCGCTGTACCGCATCGATGTAGGCAAGGAAGTTTTCTATGCCACTGACGAGGCTGAGAAGAACGGCATCCTTGATCGTATCGCCGCCGACAAGAAGAAGGGCAAGGTCAACGTACAGCGCTTCAAGGGACTGGGTGAGATGAATCCCATGCAGCTGCGGGAGACCACCATGGCACCTGACACCCGACGATTGGTGCAACTCACGCTCGAAGAGAACCCGACGGCGAACAAGAAGACGTCGACCTACGGCATTATGGACCTGTTGCTGGCCAAGAATCGATCTGCAGACCGCAAGGTCTGGCTCGAGAAGAGCGGCAGCGAGGCTGACTTCGCCGAGTAGCGTTACACCGACTATACCAATGCATACGACCCAATAACGGTTACCACATGAACGAAGAAATCAGCGTCAACGAAGACGGCGTCGAGCAACTGGCACTGCGAAGCTACACGCAGCAGGCCTATCTCAACTACTCGATGTACGTCATCAACGATCGCGCGTTGCCCAACCTGGGCGACGGTCTGAAGCCGGTACAGCGTCGCATCGTCTATGCGATGTCCGAGCTGGGACTCAAGGCGACAGCGAAATTCAAGAAGTCCGCCCGCACCATCGGCGATGTGATCGGCAAGTTCCACCCACACGGCGACTCCGCCTGCTATGAGGCGATGGTGTTGATGGCACAGCCCTTCACCTATCGCTATCCACTGGTGGATGGCCAGGGCAACTGGGGCAGCCAGGACGACCCGAAATCATTTGCCGCGATGCGTTATACCGAGTCGCGCCTGCGTGACTATGCCGATGTACTCCTTGGCGAGTTGGGACAGGGCACTGTCGATTGGAAACCCAATTTCGATGGCACGCTGGAAGAACCGGAAATATTGCCAGCCCGCCTGCCCAATGTCTTGTTGAATGGCGGCAGTGGTATCGCCGTCGGCATGGCGACTGATATCCCGCCGCACAACCTGAACGAAGTAGCCAGCGCCTGCATCCATCTGTTGGACAAGCCACGCGCGACAGTCGAAGACCTGTGCATGCACATCAAAGGCCCGGATTTTCCGACTGAGGCTGAACTCATAACGCCGAAGGACGAATTACTCGAGCTCTACCGCACGGGCAAGGGGAGTCTCAAGGCGCGCGCGGCTTACGTGGTCGAGAGCGGCGAGATCGTCATTACCGCGCTGCCCTATCAGGTTTCGGGTGCCAAGGTGCTGGAGCAGATCGCAGCGCAGATGCAGAAGAAGAAGCTGCCAATGGTAGTCGACTTGCGCGATGAGTCAGATCACGAGAACCCGACTCGCATCGTGGTGGTGCCGCGCTCCAATCGCGTCGACGCAGAAGGGGTCATGTCACATCTCTTTGCGACCACTGATCTCGAGAAGAACTATCGCGTCAACTTCAACATGATTGGCATCGACAAGCGGCCACAGGTCAAGGACATCAAGTCGCTGCTCAGCGAGTGGCTGCAGTTCCGAACTGATACCGTCAAGCGTCGCCTGCAATTCCGTCTCGACAAGATTGTCGATCGCATGCATATCCTCGAAGGGCTGTTGATCGCCTTCCTCAATATCGATGAAGTGATCCACATCATTCGTACCGAGGATAATCCGAAGAAGGCGTTGATGAAGGCCTTCAAGCTCACCGAGCGTCAGGCGGAAGCGATACTCGAACTGAGATTGCGTCAGTTGGCGAAACTGGAAGAGATCAAGATCAAGGCAGAGCAGGATGAGCTCGCCGCAGAGCGCAAGACGATTGAGCAACTGCTCAACTCGGACGCGCGCCTCAAGACCTTCATCAAGAAAGAGATTCAGGCCGACGCGGAGCGCTTTGGTGATGCGCGTCGTACGCCGTTGGTGGAGCGCGAGGAAGCCAAGGCCTTCCGCGAGACCGAGCTTATTTCGACCGAACCGGTCACTATCGTACTGTCTGCTCGCGGCTGGATGCGTGCAGCGAAGGGCCACGATGTGGACCCGGCAGCATTGCAGTACAAGTCGGGAGATGGCTTTAAGCTGGCAGCCAAGGGCAAGAGTAATCAGCCAGCCGTGTTCATGGATTCAACAGGACGGGCCTATGCTCTGCCTGCCCACTCCCTGCCTTCCGCTCGCGGTCAGGGTGAGCCGGTGTCCGGCAAAGTCAGCCCGCCTTCGGGTGCGACCTTCGAGGGTGTTGTTATCGGGCCAGACGATCAGGATGTGTTGCTCGCGAGCGATGCAGGCTATGGTTTCGTCGCGAAGATCGGCGACTTGGTGAGCAAGAACAAATCGGGCAAGGCCGTACTGCGTCTGCCCAAAGGTGCAGGCGTCCTGCCTGCAGTCACAGTCGATGACTATGACAATGGCCTCATCGTCGCGATCAGCAACGAGGGACGCATGCTGATGTTCCCGCTCAGTGATTTGCCGCGTCTGGCGAAGGGCAAGGGGAACAAGATCATCGGCATTCCGAGTGCGCGCGTGGCCGATCGCATTGAGTTCGTAGTCGCACTGGCGGTACTGAGCAAGGACGATACGCTCACTGTGCATGCCGGCCGTCGTCACCACAATCTGAAACCGGCAGATCTGGATCACTATCGCGGGGAGCGTGGCCGACGCGGCAACAAACTGCCTCGTGGTTTCCAGAACGTGGACCGCATAGAAGTCGTGCGCAAGGAAGAGTGATTGTGCCTGTCGACTCAGGCGGCGTATAAGCTGGAGAGCTGCGTCGCCTGACGTTCGAGCAACATGCGGTAGTCAGGCATCGGCTCCAAAGCGATATAGGCTGTAACAGGTTCCAGGTCACCCACATCACCACCAATCTCACCGTAGTCGTTCGCTTCGATACGCGAGCCTGATCCTGTAAGCTCAAAAGCCTGTGCGCTGATTAACATGCTGTTGTCCGGACAGGCACCGCACAACTGGCGAGTCAGATCGAGCGTCCTGCCCGATACGATTCCGTAGCTCTGGGTAATCGGCGAATAGAGGTTGGTGACGGCAGGGCCGCTGTGCACAGCGAGTCTGAATTTGGCAGGCAAGCCGCCACCGTCCAGCTCGCAGAGATCGCCAATCAATTGCAGGAATAGCTGTCCTGCACAGGCGGCGAAAAACGCCTGTTCTTCTTCCAGCATCGCGTCGTCGAAATGGATCAGCACCTCGTCCTCGAAACACACGCTCACGTTCCCGGCGTAGAGCTGCGTTACCTTGCCTGCATAAAAATAAAACTTGTTCAGTAGCTGTGCCATCTTCTCTTCGCTCTGGGTAGACGCCAGATACTGAAAATTCGAGAGCTTGATACAGAGCAGGGTTACGTCGCGTTGCTCAGTTTGTTGCGCGGCGTCGGCTTCGGGGATCTCACAGGAGAAGCTGGATAAGAAGGTATTCTGGGCGAGGAACTCGGCGGTCGCATTGTACTGACGAATAGCGGTACTGACTTCGCTGTTGCCTTTGGGCTCCGGGCAGATCTCGATATTGCCCTGGCGGATATTGCTTAGAGAGAACGCGAGCATTTTGGCCGGATAGCTGATGAGGTACTGCATGTAGGTTGTCACCAGCAGGTACGCGACGATGACCAGTAGCAGCGTCGCGCCCAGAGTGAGCAAGAGATTATTGACCAGCGCCGCCTCGATATAGGTCAGGTCGAGGCGCAGTTCCACGTAGCCGGCCAACGACTCGGCAAGGCGGATCGACGCGCTGTACTCCCCGTTGATGGGGTTGAATGGTATGGGCAGGGGAATCCACACCTCCGGCTCGGCGACCACGGCGCTGGCCGAGGCGATCATATTGCGATCAACATTGAGTACCGAGACCTCGGCGATTGCGGTGCTTTCCACCAGCCCTCCGAGCACCACGTTCATGCTGATCAGGTCATTGGCTAGTATCAACTCGGTGAGCTGGTTGGCAATCTGCTGGCTCAACGCTTGCCCGAGGTGGTCCGCTTGCTGGGTGAGCAGCGAACGCATCTGCCAGGCATTGATCAACCAGAATACACACATGGCCAGCACCATGAGCAGGGCCACCGACACTGCGAACTTGCGTGCTACCGGTTTGATTGGCTTGCCTACTATCGCAGACTTGTCGTCAGTAGAGGTGTCAGAAGATGCTGTGGGACGGGCCATGAAGATGCCATGCTTTTGCTATTGCCATTGCAGCGGCAAGCATAGCAATCTCTGAAGGGCTGCCCAATCAGTTTGTGAACTCGTCAGCGCTCAGCTTCAAGTGAGCCACGGCAGGGAAGTGCGGTCTGTTGCTGCATTGGGCAATGCAGTTGCCTTGCGCCGCGTCCACTCCGATTTGCCACAACAGGGGCAGCTGCGCTGCCCGTTCTATCATCCCGGCGGCTACCCGGATGCCCTTGCTGTGCAGTTGTTCAATGAGCTCCCGCAGCGAATCCAGTTGCAGGCTTTCTGCCTTGAGCTTGTTCAATAGCGATTTGTCGAGCTTCACCATGGCGACCTGCAACAAGTGCAGGTAGCGAAGTGGATCGCGTGTGCTGCCAAAATGTGTGATACAGAGTGGAATATCCAGTGCGCGCAGGGCATCGGAGAACACGGTGAGGTGATGCTGGGCGACCAGCAGATCCAACTCGCTGATCTGCAACAACAAGCGCTTGCGCAGCTGTGGCTGTGCGGCGAGATAGTCCGCCAGCCAGGGCATGAATTTGTTGCTCACGATCGAGTTGAGCGACAGGTTGATGATGACCTGCGCGTCGCTCAGGTCGGCGCTCGCCAGCAGGGATTTGCAGCGCACGATCACTGCGCGGTCCAGTACCTCACCCAGTGCATTCCATACGGCGGCCTCGAAGAGTTGCTGTCCCGGAATGGTCATCGCTTCGCTTGCCAGCGCACTGCGTACTTCGAAACAGGCCTTGTTCGGCTGTTTGAAACGCAGCACGGCCTGCAGATTTAACTGCAATTGCCGCTTGCGCAGAGCAGTGGGAATCAGGCGTGCAAAGGCTTTGTTATCGAGACTGCTGAACCCGTCCGGGTCCTCGTCATGGCAGAGTTTGTGTCGGGCGCGCGCCAACAGGACTTCCGCAGACTGTACCCCCGCCTCCACCCGAGCCAGACCTACTGCGCATTGCATCTGCAGTTGCGGCGGGATGGTTGAGGAGACTGCGTTGAGCAGGGCAACCTGCACCCGACGCGTAATCTCCCGCGCATTGCTGCTGCATTCATTGCTGAGTAGCAAGGCAAACTCATAATTGTCGCAGCGCGCAAGCGTCACCGTTGGCGGCAAAGCCTTGCACAGTACGTGAGTGATGTCCGCCAGCAACAGGCTGGCCTCTGCTTTGCCAACCCAGGTGCGGATTTCGTAGAAATTTTTCAACTGCAGCAGCGCGAGTGTTGCGCGTACCGAGTCCGTTTTCGCATGCTCAAGTAGCGTTTGCAGCCGGGCTTCCAGGCCGGGCTGATCGAGCAGCTCGTCCGGATTGATCCCGGTTTGCAGTGCTGGAGCGTCTTCTCTGATCTGTGTGAGTGCGCTGCCATGTGCAGCACTATCGCTATATGTACTGCTCGTTGCGTAGTGCCTGTCTTGCAGGCTTGGTGAATGCTCACTGCGCGGAACCGGCGTAGGGAAACTCATGCTTTTTGTCCTGTGTCAGGCACGCTGTTAGTGTACCGTGCTGGAGAATGGCGCGGACGCAGCGAGCTCTGTCAGGATTCAGGATCAGAGCAAAAGAGTTTTGGCATCCGCACCGGGATCTTCCCTGACGAGCCGTGGAACGAGATAACCCGGCAGGCGTGAGCGCAGCTCAGCATGCAGCAGTTTGGCAGTTGCCAGGCTGACCAGGAAATGCGCAGTGCCAGCGACGTTGTCAGGAAGGTGCAGATAATAGGGTAGTACATGCTGGGCGAAGAGCGTTTCGCTGAGGCCAGTCAGCGCATCGATATTGTCGTTAACATCGCGTAGAAGTACGGCTTGATTCAATAACGTGACGCCTACTGCTTTTAACTGCTCGAAAACGATGGCAGTGTCCTGGGCCAGTTCCTGAGGGTGATTAACGTGCATCACCATGACAACGCGCAGCCGCGAAGCAGCCAGGCGCTGTAGCAATTCCGTGGTGATGCGCTGGGGAATCACAACAGGCAGGCGTGTGTGAAAGCGAACCGTGGTGAGATGCTCAATCGCTTCCAATTGCTCGAGCAGCCAGGCCAACTGGCGATCGGAGTTGGCCAGTGGATCGCCACCGCTGAGTATGGCTTCACGAATCGTCTCGTCGGCAGCGAGATGTCCGAGAGTCGACCGCCACTGCTCGCGACTCAGCGTATTCCCTGCATAGTCGAAATGGCGCCGGAAGCAGTAGCGGCAATGAATTGCGCAGTGTGGAGCAGCCGTTAGCAATACCCGTCCGCGATATTTCTGAATCAGGCCCGGTGTGGCATTGAAGCGGGTTTCCTGCAGGGGGTCCTGCGTCAGCTCGGGCGCAAGGTGTTCCTCTGCGCTCGCTGGCCAGACTTGCCTGAGCAGCGGGTCCTGCCAGTTTCCGCGCTCTATTCGCGCCACAAAAGGTCGGGGTGCCTTGAGAGGAAAATCGCGAATCGCCTGCTCGCCGAGTGGGTTATCCGCCGGATTGAGCCCCAGAATTTCGAGTAATTCCTTGGGGTCTGTTATGAGATCGGCTAATATCTGTTGCCATTTTTCAGGGCCGTCAGAATGTATTAGCGATAGCTCTGGTGACCGGGCTTTATTGCGGGTTTTGTTGGTAACGGAGTGTTTGATCATCGCTCTGGCACAGCATCCAGCGGCGCCGGCAGTGGCGCGATAAAGTGAGCTTCAATGTTCAGGGTGCTGGCGCATCATAGCAAAAACCCGGTACGGGCAGTGATCGAAACACACGAGAGGGAACAATGGCGAGTTACTCAACGAATGAATTCAAGTCGGGTTTGAAAGTCCTGGTGGACGGAGAACCCTGCTCCATTACTGAAAACGAGGTCGTGAAACCCGGCAAGGGGCAGGCCTTCAATCGCGTCAAGTTCCGCAACCTCAAGAACGGCCGTGTCTGGGAACGTACCTTCAAGTCTGGCGAATCGATCGAGGCGGCCGACGTGCTGGAAGCCGACATGGAATACCTGTACACCGACGGCGAGTTCTGGCATTTCATGAAGACCGATGGCAGCTTCGAACAGGTTGCCGCGGATGCCAGCGCCATCACTGATTCTCTGGACTGGCTGAAGGAGCAGGACGTGTATTCTGTTGTACTCTGGAATGACAATCCGATTTCCGTTGTACCGCCTAATTTCGTGGAACTCGAAGTTACCGAAACAGACCCGGGTCTGAAAGGCGACACCGCACAGGGTGGCACCAAGCCGGCAACCCTTAGCTCCGGCGCTGTGGTGAAAGTGCCGCTGTTCGTCAATATCGGAGACGTGCTGCGTGTCGATACGCGAACTGGCGAATACCAGAACCGCGTCACCAAGTAGCACTACCCTCCACGTCTCAACATGGCAGACTGGCAGCCAGTAGCAAGCAGGCAAACATTGGCACTGCGTGCTGAGCTGTTGGCTACCGTGCGCCAGTTCTTCGCCGAGCGCGGTGTGCTGGAGGTCGAAACGCCGTTGTTAGGCCGGCATACCGTGAGTGACGTCAACTTGGCGTCATTCTCAGTCAACACCGGGTCAACTTCTGTCTCGGGTCAGGCTCAGGGCTGGCTGCAGACTTCCCCCGAATACGCGATGAAGCGACTGCTCGCCGCAGGCAGTGGTCCGATCTATCAGATCTGCAAGGCCTTCCGTCAGGAAGGACAGGAAGCGGGTAGCCGGCTCCACAACCCGGAATTCACCCTGCTGGAGTGGTACCGACCGGGATTCAGCCTCGAAGATCTGATGGATGAGACGAGTGAACTGGTAGGGCGCGTTCTCAAGGTGAGCAGCATCCCTCGCCTCGCCTATGCCGAGGTCTTCGCAGAGCACCTGCACATCAACCCACACCGCATCGACGATGCCGAACTGCAGGCACTGACGCGACAGAAGATCGATCTCGGCGAGGCAGAACTGGATGCCACCGATTGCCTGCAATTGCTGATGAATCAGTGTATCGAACCGCAGTTACCGGCGTGTTGTATCGTCTATGACTATCCAATCGCGCAAGCTGCGCTCGCCGAAATCAGCAAGAACGCGCAGGGCGATTCTGTCGCGAGACGCTTTGAACTCTACGCGGCTGGCATGGAGCTGGCGAATGCCTATCAGGAACTGACAGACGCCGATGAACAGCGTCGTCGCTTTGCGCACGATCAACAGTTACGCGAGCAGCGCGGTTTGCCCCGCAGTCCCATTGACGAGAACTTACTCGCCGCACTCACGCACGGTCTGCCGGCCTGCTCGGGCATTGCACTCGGCCTCGACCGCCTGCTCATGGCAGCGCTCGGCGAGAAGGACATCAGCAAAGTGCTCAGTTTCGATCACGAGCGCGCCTGATGCTCGCCAGGCAAACACTCGCCTGAGCAGTGTTATTCACTGCAAGTCGCTGTTCCTTCTCAGCTGTTTTCCTGTTTTAGGCAATCGCCCTTGCTTCAAGATGCGGTACTCAGGATTTTTTGCCCTCAACTGCACGATTCAAACGGGTCGACTTTGGGTGTGCTGGTGGAGCAATGTCCCGATTAGCAAGATCTGTCAGGTAAGTGGCGTCGAGATTTGGGAGCATGTGAGTGTAGAGCAGAGGCACGGGATTCATACGTCGGGGAAACACAAGGTGACTTATACCGACAGGATTAAAAGAGTTATCAACTTTATCCATAGCCATCTCGATGACGATCTGTCTGTCGAAGAGCTTGCTGTGGTAGCGGGATTTTCCAAACACCATTTTCACCGCCAGTTCACTGCCTACTCCGGAATCCCTGTCGCCCGGCTAGTACAACTCATGCGACTGAAACGCGCTTCCTACCAACTGGCGTTCAATCGTTTATACGCAATAACCGACATCGCGATGGATGCCCGGTATGAGAACAGCGAATCATTTAGTCGGGCGTTCAGGAAAACGTTTGGCCAATCGCCTTCAGAATTCAGAGCCAATCCTGAATGGCAACCGTGGAGAGAGATCTTCGATTTTCAACGAGAACTAACGGAGAATACGATGGATGTGGAAATAATAGACTTTCGAGAGACGCTGGTCGCTGCGCTGGAACACAGGGGCGCCCCAGAGACGGTCTACGATACCAGTAGGCAGTTTATCGAATGGCGTAAAGCGCATGGTGTGGCACCGGATGCCGGAATGACATTCGGGGTGCACTACAGCGATGAAAGAAACTGTCTGCCTGAGGAATACAGACTCGACCTCTGCGTCTCGATCGCGGCACCGGTCCCGCCGAATAGCCATGGTGTGCTCACCAAAATAATCCCGGGCGGACGCTGCGCGAAGGTCCGTCACCTTGGCTCGCGAGAGTTTATACCCGCAGCCAATTATCTTTATGAAGACTGGCTACCACAGAGCGGCGAAGAATTGCGTGATTATCCGATCTTCTTCCACTATGTGAATGTGGGCCCGGGAATCGAAGAGCATCAAATGATCACGGATGTGTATCTGCCAATCCGGTAGCATTCTTTTTCGTGCTCATTCAAGAACGCGAACACGACTCGGTGAATATCAGGCAGTCCCCTGGCTCTGTGCTTCTTCCAGGAGCCTGGCTTTGTATGCGTCGCGCAGTTTTTTTGTAATCGGGCCAGGTGTCCCACTTCCTATGGTCTGGCCATCGATAGACACGACGCCCAGTGTGATGGTCGTTGCGCTACTGATAAAGGCTTCCTCCGCAGCAAGGGCTTCCTCGACGGTGAACTCTCGCTGCTCGATATCGATGCCATCCCGCTCGCACATCTCGAGTAGCGTGCGGCGACGGATGCCAGGCAGGATCTTATTGCTTAGTGGGCGAGTGATGATCTTGCCGCCTTTGACGATGTAGGCACTGGAGGAGACGCCTTCGGTCACTACGCCGTCTTCGACCATCCAGCCTTCTTTGGCACCGCGTGTTGCCGCGTCCTGTTTGGCCAGCACCTGGCCCAACAGATTTACCGATTTGATGTCGCGCCGCTTCCAGCGCAGGTCCGGGGTCGTGACCACGGCAATGCCTGTCTCGGCGGCTGGATTGTTCAGCAGATTCATGACCGAGCTGAAGGCAACGAAGCCCGGTTGTGTGTTCTCCGGGAAAACGAAATCACGATCTGCAGCGCCGCGTGTCACCTGTGAGTAGATGACTCCCTCTTCCAGCGCATTGCGTTCGATCAATGCGGTCATGACATCGAGATACGCCTGCTGGGTGCAGGGCCAGTCAATGGCAAGTTCTTTAAGTGAGCGGTCCAGCCGCTCGAGGAAATACTGTTTGTCGACGAGCTTGCCTGCGATAACCGGTACGACCTCATACACGCCATCACCAAAGATAAAGCCGCGATCGAAAATTGAAATGCGCGCATCCTGCTCGGCTACGTAGTCGCCATTGACGTAAACAATCCTGTCCATTTACTGCTCCTGTTGCGAGGGCCGTGCCCCGTGTATCAATTGAACTGACTGGCGAAGTTGGTGAGTGCATCGCCATCGAGTCGTTGTACTGTCCATTCGTCCATCGGCTTGGCGCCTATCGACCGGTAGAATTGAATCGACGGCTCATTCCAGTCCAGTACGGACCACTCGACGCGGGTGCAATTCAGGTCGACCGCCAATTTCGCGATATAGCTTAGCAGGCTTTTCCCGAATCCCTTACCGCGAAAGCGCGGCTGCACATAGAGGTCTTCCAGATAGATGCCCGGCCGGCCCGTGAAGGTGGAAAAATTATGGAAGAACAGGGCATAGCCCACCGCTTCGCCCGCATACTCGGCGATGATGACCTGGGCGTAGGCCGGATCGCCGAACAGCGTCTCTTCCAGACCACCAACCGTTGCCACGACTTCGTGGCTCAGCTTCTCGTACTCAGCCAACTCCTTGATGAAACCGAGGATCAAGGCGCAGTCGTCGATTGTGGCGTGGCGAATATGAAAGTCAGGGAGCGAGGTCGGAATAATCATCATATGGTACATCTCATTTACTGAAGTGGTCGTCTGGAAAGACGTTTGAAGGTCGAATTGGGGATTGTATTGCTTGTGTAACTGAGGATGGCTGACACACCGGGAGGTCTGTCGTACCTGTGTAACCTGGTCAACTTAGTCAGAGGTTCCCTAGGACATGGCCCGGCTGGCTGCTATAATACGCGCCTTTTTTGCGAGCTGAATGCCAGAGTGCTATTGAAGCCTCAATCGGCGTGAATGTCCACGGCTCTCTATCCCAGGCTATCGATGGCACCTTGTTCGGATTACCGCTGCGCGGTGGCGAACTCACGCGGGATAGTATTGTGCAAGCCGTATCGAGCGGAGAGTGCCAGTCAGGCAATCCAGCGCGCAGCCCAGATTAGTCACTATGAAACAGGGAAAACTGATGTCAGAGAATAAATCGACCATTATCTACACTGAAACGGACGAGGCACCCCAACTGGCGACATACTCGTTCCTGCCTATCATCAAGGCCTTTGCAGACGCATCCGATGTGGGTGTGGAACTGCGCGACATTTCTCTTTCCGGCCGCATCATCGCCAATTTCCCTGACTACCTGACAGACGACCAAAAGATGGCCGATGCGCTGGCCGAACTCGGCGAACTCACCCAGGATCCGATGGCCAACATCATCAAGCTGCCAAACATCTCGGCGTCTATTCCGCAGATGAAAGCAGCGATCAAGGAACTGCAGGAGAAGGGCTATAGACTTCCTGATTATCCCGAAGAGCCAGCGAACGACGAAGAGCGTGACGTGAAAGATCGCTACGACAAAATCAAGGGCAGTGCGGTAAACCCGGTGCTGCGCGAGGGTAACTCGGATCGCCGCGCACCCGGCTCAGTGAAGAACTATGCCAAAAAGCATCCCCATTCCATGGGTGCCTGGTCTGCTGATTCCAAATCCCATGTCGCCAGTATGAGCGACGGCGATTTCTTCGGCAGCGAGCAATCGACTACGGTTGAGGCAGCTACCAGCGTCGCAATCAAACTGACCGATACCAGCGGCAACGAAACGGTACTGAAGAAGGGTATCGCGATTCAGGCGGGCGAAGTCATTGATGCCTCTTGCATGAGCGCTGCCAAATTGCAGTCATTCCTTGCCGAACAGATAGATGATTCCAAAGCACAGGGTGTGCTGATGTCGCTGCATATGAAAGCGACCATGATGAAAGTGTCTGACCCGATTATTTTTGGCCATGCAGTCAAAGTGTATTACAAGGATGTCTTTGCCAAGCATGCTGAGCTGTTTAACTCGCTGGGCGTCGATGCCAACAACGGTATCGGTGATGTCTATGCCAAGATTGCAGGGCTACCTGCGGAGCAGAAGGCCGAAGTTGAGGCAGATATTCAGGCGGTTTACGCGTCGCGCCCTGAGATGGCGATGGTTGATTCCGACCGCGGCATCACCAATCTGCATGTGCCGAGCGATATTATTATCGACGCCTCAATGCCTGCTGCCCTGCGCAGCTCGGGCCAGATGTGGGGTCCTGACGGCGAACTGCACGACATGAAGGCTATCATCCCCGATCGCTGCTATGCCGGCGTTTATCAGGAAGTGATTGACTTCTGCAGAGCGAATGGCGCGTTCGATCCGGCGACAATGGGCAGTGTTCCTAATGTGGGACTCATGGCACAAAAGGCTGAAGAATACGGATCGCATGACAAGACTTTCGAGATTCCTGCCAACGGCAAAGTGTCCGTCGTAGACGAGGCAGGCAATACACTGCTTGAGCACAGTGTCGAAGCGGGTGACATCTGGCGCATGTGTCAGGTGAAAGACGCGCCGATTCAGGATTGGGTCAAGCTGGCCGTTAATCGCGCTCGTTTGTCCAACACGCCGGCCGTATTCTGGTTGAATGCGGAACGTGCACACGACGCGGAACTGATCAAGAAAGTAAACAAGTACCTGCCTGATCATGACACCGATGGGCTGGATATTCAGATCCTCGCACCGCAGGCGGCGACCAAACTGTCGCTGGAGCGCATCAAGGAAGGCAAGGACACGATCTCTGTTACTGGCAACGTGCTCCGCGACTACCTCACCGATCTGTTTCCGATTCTCGAATTGGGTACCAGCGCCAAGATGCTCTCTATCGTTCCGCTGATGAACGGTGGCGGCTTGTTTGAAACAGGCGCCGGCGGTTCCGCACCGAAGCACGTGCAACAGTTCCAGAAGGAAAATCATCTGCGTTGGGATTCGCTCGGTGAATTCCTTGCGCTCGCCGCGTCTCTCGAGCATCTGGCGAACGTGACCGACAATGCGCGTGCCCAGGTACTTGCCGATGCACTGGATGCGGCGACCGGTAAATTCCTCGATACCAACAAGTCGCCTTCGCGCAAGGTCGGCGAACTCGACAATCGCGGCAGTCATTTTTATCTCGCCATGTACTGGGCCGAAGCGCTCGCAGCGCAAGACAAGGATGCCGATCTCAAGGCACGTTTTGCCACGGTCGCCCAGGAGATGACAGAACAGGAAGACAAGATTGTTGCCGAACTGAATGCGGCGCAGGGCCCGGCGATGGATGTAGGTGGCTATTACCGTCCTGATCCCAAGCTCGCGTCAGCAGCCATGCGTCCAAGCGCCACGCTGAACGCGATCATCGACAGTATCTAGACTGTCTCTGGAAGGCATCCAGACCAACAAGCGGGAGGTTGAGTTTTCGGCCTCCCGTTTTCTTTTGTCGCACGCCAAATGTAGCGTCATTCAGATTACGCACCTCGCGACACATTGTTAGCTTTGCTTTTGTCGAAATAATTTCGCACTCTAGTCTTGAGTGAAGACTGATCGAGACTTATCGAGGGAGGAGCGGGTTATGGATAGTGAATTACTTTATGTGCTAGTGAATCTTTCGGTGCTGCCCGCCTGGGTGCTGATGATTGTTGCGCCGCGGTGGATCTGGACAGAGCGAATCGTCTATCGGGTCTGGATACCCGCTTTGTTCAGTCTGGTGTGGCTGGCGATTTTTGTGTTCAAACCTGCAGCGCCAGAAGGTGCCGGTATCGGCTCGCTTGAACAATTCGGGATCTACGTAAGCACGCCATACACGGCATTACAGATTTGGGTGCAATTGCTTGTCTGGGACCTGTTCGTGGGCATTTGGGTGGCGCAGGATGCGCTCAAGAACACGATTCCACATCGCTGGGTCGTTCCCTGCTTGCTTGGCACGTTTGCTTTTCCACCTCTTGGACTACTGCTTTATTTCACTGTTCGCTTTGCGCTGCGCAGGACACTGTCATTGCGTTTGGTCTAGCAGTCACTTGTAAAAAGCAGTCGCTTCCAGAATAGCAGACACAAAAAAGCCCGCGATGTGCGGGCTTTTTGTTTTTCGAAACGCGCTTACTTGTGCGCTGGTCGCACGTAGCGCTTCACACCACCCACGGGTCCAACTTCTGCGCCGTAGATGTTGCCGTGTTTGTCAGCAACTACGCCTTCCGCAGTACACGTACCACGGCAGTCTGGTTGTGGATCAGGAATCAGGTACTCGACGTTGCCGGTGATGGCGCTGCCGACGCGGATGCCGCGCAGCCACTCGCCGTGAGCTGGATTAACAGAGCCAGACTCGGAGTCGGCTGCATACAGCACGTCGTTGTCGTCGATGAACACGCCGCTGTTACGGCTGAACTGGTACCAGACGTCGAGCAGCTCGCCTTCCTGATCAAAGATCTGGATGCGGTCATTGCCGCGGTCCGCTACGAACAGACGTCCGCGAGAGTCCATGGCTAGGCCATGTGGCTGACGGAAGTTGCCTGGCTCTTCGCCCCACTCGCCCCACTTTTTCAGCAGGTTGCCGTCGGCATCGAATTTGTACATGGCGTTTGGTGAGCCTTCGGCGCTGGAGTGTCCTTCGCCAATGAAGACAGAGCCATCGGGTGCAACCAGTACATCATTCGGGGTGTAGCAACACTCTCCATTGCTGCCGCCGCCCTTGACACCAATAGTCATCAAGTGGATACCGGTTGGGCTGAATTTATGGACCTGGTGACCGTAGGGTTCGCCATCGTAATCGCTCATCTGGTCTGTACCGCGGGCGTCTGCAATCCAGACATTGCCCCATGGATCAACTTCGATGCCGTGTGGCCAGGTGATGTAGCCAGCGCCGAAGCTGCGTACCAGATTGCCGTCTTTATCAAACAACATGATCATGTCGACGTCGGGATTGTTTACACAGGCGTTGGCATTGGCACCGCAACGCTCTGCAATCCAGATGCTCTCGCCGTCGAGATCAATTTCTACAGTACTGGAAGAACCCCATTGCCGATCCCCGGGCAGTTGGAAATAACCAGACTGTGTAATGTAGGGATTGGGCAGATCATTGACTGGGTCCATATCAGCTTGGCCCAGAGCCAGCGCAGGCAGCATCGAAAGTGCGATGCAGGCTGACTTTATGATTTTATTCTTGGTCATGACTGAAACTCTCATTACTCATCAAAAGGGGCATCAAGCATAGCCTAGCGATATGGCCAATTCAATTACTGCACTGGGGCGTTAAGGCGCTTTGTGACAGATTGTGATAATTCGTCGTTAACCTGTAATACACGCGCTTTCAGGCGGGGCTGAGCGCTTGTTCTATACCGTGTCGCTGCGGCTGTGTCGGTGCTTGTGGCAGGTGTTCAGCGCTCGCGACAATCACGTGTAAATCAGCTTGCCTGACGTGTTGTGAGAGGCGCGGTGCAGACCGGGTAACAACTGTGGTTGCCGCGTTGTCAGCTCTTGCTACTGGTTGCGAGCAAGGCGCTGGCCGCGAGATACACCGAGCCAGTTATCCCATTTAATACCCTGGCTCCGGTTTGTGAGACCCACAACCAACGCATGCGATCGGCAAGCAACACATAAGAGGAGTCAAGCAGTACTGCGAGACACCAGAACGTGATGGAGAGCACCGTGAGCTGAATAACCGCGTCGCCCGCTGGGCTGACAAACTGCGGCAGGAAAGCGGAAAAAAAGAAAATGGTTTTTGGATTGGTCAGGGATATCCAGAAGCCACGCTGGAACGAGCCGAGACCACTCGGCGTGCTCGCGGCACGCACATTGCGCATCTGCATCAGTGTACGCATACCCAGAATCGCGAGATAGGCGACGCCCGCCCATTTCAACCACAGCAAACCGACATTGAGCAGAACCAGCAGGCCACTAGTAGCCAGCGCTGCTATTGTAAGTTGCAAGGCCATCGCCAGGCTTGTACCGGCAACAGTTTGCATACCGCGTCGCTTGCCGGCCTGGATGCTGGTGGCGACAACCACCAGAACATTCGGCCCAGGCATGACGATGAACAGGATAGAGGTAAAAACAAACGCGAGAAACAGTGTGATATCCATGGGGCCGCGTCTCTGATCAGGAAGTTATGTAGGATGTGAAGAGGAATAGGTTGAGAGAAAAACAGTGCCGTGTAAAAAGTGTTTGCCTTAAACCGTACGCAGCATGCGCCGAAACTATCGCGGTGTCACTACAATGCCGAATTCATCAATCTCAATCAGCACGGCATCCATTTCGTTGACATCAACCGGGCTTCGTCCCGATGCGTCATGTTGCCCGTAGACGAACACCGCAAGTGCCTCGCCGCTGCGCTCTGGCAAGCTGACCATCTCCGAATCGAAGCCTTGCGGGATAAAGACACTCACGACTTCCGCATTGCTGCCGTGCTGTTCGAGGTACTCACGCTTGTTGCCGAACCATGCTGATTTTGTAGCAGGAAACGCAGCGACCGCTTCCTGCTCATAGACAAAGACAATATCGATTTCACTGATCAGGATGGCGTTATAGTCGAGAGTAGACTGCACGAATATCGAGTCGACAGCCGATGCGATTGGCGCTACCAGCAGGCTAGCTAGAACAAGCCAGACTCGGCTCGTTGCAGTACTAAACTTGAATAGACGGCGATACATAGTTTTATCTGGTGTGTCTTGGTCAGAGAGTCACGGGGATCAGGTTTCAATTTTAGCGCAATCGACGCCTCTTAGAAAAACTCGTTTCCGGGAACGAGCATTGCTCAGGATTTTATTGCGTGGTGTCCGCGAGCCCGGCTGCGGAGAGGCATGGCTCCCTCTCCGCCAGGTCGGCGCCCGTCCCGGGCGCAGAGCGTTGGCAACAAGCCCCTCCTGCCCGGCGCGACCCCACGCTACAGATTGGCACTAAAAAGCCCATAAAAAAACGCGATGAAATAAAAAAGCCTGCCGGGGGAACCCCGACAGGCCTAGGCCCTTGATAGCGTGGACAACTCAGAAAGCGTCGCTGGCTGTGCTGAGTTGCGTCCCTGCTATCATTCTTCCGTGGCGACTACGCCAGTTTCTGATTTCGGCGAACCATCGCCGTTGAATCCCATCACCTCGTAACGACGCCAGCCAGCCAGAATCCCCAGCAGGCCATGGTTACCCTCGTGGCAGGCATACTCGTAAACCGGGTCGGTGGAGCGACGCAAAGGCAGGCGTGCCGACCAGGGCTCGTCCCAGGACAGTGGATCAGTGACGGTGAAGTCATACTCCAGAGTGTTCTCGTCGATCCAGCTAATGCGCTCTTCGATTACCGCCTGATCGGACATGCCTCGCAGGTTGTAGTCGTGATAGAAATTCTGGGTCGTAATGACGAGGGTATCGCCATCCCAGTGTCCGATGGAGTCGCCTTCCCACTTCAATTGCTTGGTGTGGTGTTCACTGTTCAGGCGGATGATACGTGCCGAGTGCACCATTTCATTGAGAATCATGATCTGGTCTTCGGTCTGCACGATCTGCATGTTGTTGTTGTAGGAGCCGGGGATCATCGGCGGGCCACCGACAAAGCCGGTGATGCAGCGGTCGACAGTCGTGCGTCCCTCGGGACCGGCACTCTCGAATACCATCTGTGAATATTCGGCCCGGCGCTCGCGCCCGGCTGCGTTGTAAGGTGGCATGCGGCCATTGGGCGGATCGTAGATCAGGGATGTGCGGCGGCTCTCGATGGTTTCGGAGCCACGTTCATACCAGAATTCATTGTAGGAGATCACGCCGGGCGGGTAACCCGCGCCACCGACTGAATCGATGATCAGGTCTCGGTTCTGGCGGCGGTTTTCATAGGCTTCCCATTCTTCTGCCTCTTCCGGCGTCAGCACTTCTTTATCCGCCAGCTCAGGTGGACGCTGCAGCGGAGTGATGGTCCGGAAGGTATAGGTACCCTGAAAATCAGGGTGGCCGTGCTCAGTGCGAGGTACCTCGGACTGGGCAAAGAGCAAGGGGGACAGGACTAGCCCGACGAACCCCGAGATCAGGGACGGTGAAAAACCGGGGAGTACAGCGCGTCGAATCATGGGCACCTCCAATGAGGATTCTGTTTTTATTGGTTTAAATTCGCCTGGGCTCCAGCGTTTACGCGGCAGACGCTGGCATTTGTTGACAGCCGCCGCACAAGCCTGAAGCGCGCTCAGTGCTGCAAAATTACGCCCCTAAACAAAATTTATCAACTCTAAGCATGCGCTCGACGGCACCTGAACAGCTGCTTGAGCCTGCTTTCGTGGGCTCGCTCAGAATCCGGGCAATACCGGCCAAATCAGGGACTTAAGGGACAACAAGGCAAATTGAATTGGCCCAATAGCTGGTTTATGCTTGCCTTCCACCAAGTTCACACTCGATGCATTCCTTTGCCCATCGCGACCTGCACCAGTTTCGGGGAGTCGTGAACAAGGGTAAACGCAATCACTAGAGATCAGTACAGAAGAGGACAGCGGCAGTATGGCTAGCACAGCCACGCGCGAATCCCAGACTCGCATTACCCTCGGCCATTTCAAAGTCAGCCTCGCGCTCAGCGGCGCATTGCTGCTGTTGTCACTCGTCCCCAGAGTACAAGAGAACAGCACCCTGCAGTTTTCCTTCTGGGGAGCCATACTGGCGTTGCTGCTGTGGCAGGGCTGGCTCTTTGTCGAAGCGCAAAAGCGTGGCGAAGCGTTTGGCTTTGCCGTCTTGCTGCGGCCACAGCACTACGTGCAGGCGATGGTGCAGTGTAGTGTCTATGTGTATTGGGGCTTTTTCTGGCGTCCGGTATATGACCATGCCTGGCTGATTCTGGCGCAGATTATTTTCGCCTATGCCTTCGATATGTTGCTCTCCTGGTCGCGGCGTCGGGACTACACTCTCGGTTTCGGTCCGGTGCCGATTATCTTCTCGATCAACCTCTTCCTGTGGTTCCGGGATGACTGGTTCTATTTGCAGTTCCTGATGCTCGCACTGGGATTTCTCGGCAAGGAATATGTGCGCTGGAATCGCGAAGGCCGCAACGTACACATCTTCAATCCCTCTGCCTTCGCACTCGGCCTGTTCTCGGTAATTCTGATCAGTACCGGGACAACCGGCCTGACCTGGGGGCAGGAGATCGCGTCGACCCTGACACTGGCACCCAACATCTATACCTATTTGTTTCTGGTCGGCCTGATTGTGATGTACTTCTTTTCAATCACTCTGGTCGCCGGTATGGCAGCGATCACGTTGCTCGGCTTCAGCGCGATCTATTCTGCATCGACGGGGGTGCCGTATTTTCTCGATTCGGAAATCCCTGCCGCCGTGTTCCTCGGCCTGCATCTGTTGATCACCGACCCGTCGACGTCGCCGCGCACGCCAATGGGTAAACTGTTGTTCGGTATCCTCTACGGACTTGGTGTCTTCGGACTCTATACCCTGCTGGGTCTGCTCGGCGCGCCTACCTTTTACGACAAGCTGTTGTGTGTACCGCTGCTAAACCTGAGCGTGATTGTGATCGACAACACCGTGCGCTCGATCAATTCCGATTCTCTCACCAATGTCTGGAAGAAGAGCTGGTTCGGCGGGCGCGGTAATCTGGCACACATGGGCATCTGGGTTGTTGTCTTCGTCGCGATGTCGGCGTTGGGCAAAATGGACGGTCGTCACACGGGCGATAGTGTGCCTTTCTGGGAACAGGCCTGTGCGGAAGGCAGAAACAACAGCTGCGCCCGCATGGAGCAACTCTATGCCACCTACTGCAATGACAACTCGGCGTGGGCTTGTAATGAGCTCGGTGCGCTTTATCGCGAAGGACAATACGTCGCAGCAAACGAAGACCTGGCGTTAGGCTATTTCAGCGAAGCCTGCGAGCTGAAGTTCCAGGCTGGCTGCGTGAACCTGCTGGATGACAGCAGTGTTGCGCGCAGCGACCCCAAAGAGCTGGATCTGCGTTTGATGCTCCGGGAAGGCGGGCTCAATCTGCTCGAGCTTCCCAGTAACGAGCTTTATGCGCGGGCCTGCGAGCACGACTGGGAATTTGCCTGCTCAGGCAGGAGTGGTTTGCTATGAGCGACAAGCAAACGAGTTCAGTCTCTTCTACTGGTGCAGCGCCGAATGAGACGGCCAACAAACACGTGCCAGGTCGCACAGTCGGATTCCTGATTATGTCTGTGCTGACGGTCTTCGTTGCTGTCTTCATGCAGATGCAATCACAGACACTAGGCGTCGCCACGACAGACCAACTGACGGCAGCTTACAGTGGCGATCTGGACGGCTTTGCAGCCGAGCACTGGTATCTCCCAGATGATGATTTGCTCGGCTTTGTTGCCATACCAGCCGGTTCGTTCACCATGGGCAGTAATCCTGCTCTGGACCGGATGGCCTATGAGAACGAACGCTGGTCGCGAACCCAACGGCAAGGCCAACCGCTGCTGCCGCTTTACTACATTGCGCGTTTTGAAACGACCAGAGCACAGTTTGCCGCGTACCTTGCTGATACCGGGATGACGCACAGGGCGATGGCGAACAGCGCGATGCTCGCCGGGGACTTGCCCGTTACGCAGGTAAATTTTCCTGACGCATTGGCCTATGCGCGTTGGCTCGATATACAGCTCCGCAACTCGCCTGATACACCGGCTGAAATCAGGGAGTTTCTTAACAGTGGCGGCCGGGTGACCTTACCCAATGAAGCTGAGTGGGAAAAGGCGGCGCGCAGCGACGATGGCCGAGTCTTTCCATGGGGCACAAACCCGCGCAATGACATGGCGAATTTCGGCGGCAGTCAGCTCGCGCCGGTGGGGTCCAGAGAGTGCCCCGACTGCGCTTATGGCCTGTCCGATATGGCAGGTAATGTCTGGGAACTCACCCGCAGTGTATTGCAGGACTATCCGTTCTCCGACGACATTCCCCGCGACAATCTCGATGCAGAACAGTTTTACGTCATGCGCGGTGGTGCGTTCTCCGATCAGCCCAACAACGTGCGCAGCGCCGTGCGCGGCGCGGTGGACCCCGGTGTGCGCAACGACACGATCGGCTTTCGGGTTGTAATCAGCAAACTCTGAGTTTCATGTGCTGGCGTAGGTTGCAGCAAGCGATTGGTTGGGACTGACTGAGGACAGGCGATGAACAGGAATATTTTCCTCGGCTTGCTGCTGACGGCAGTCGTCCAGGGCGTTACAGCCAATGAGGAATCCCCCAGCGCAGAACAGGTGCGCGATGCCTGGCTCGCGTTCACGCGGGCGCAAGGCCAGCCTTCCTTGCTGCTTGGTGACCCGGACCATCCGACCGCCAACGATGTGTTTCGGGCCGTCCCCGATGTGACAGCCGAGCCGCTCGATGAAGCGAGACTGCAACTCGGCTTTGAGCTATTCAATGAGCGGCAACTGTCGCGCGACGGGACGCTCGCGTGCAGCTCATGTCACGTAGGTCTACTCGGTGGCGTCGATCGGCAGCCGGTCTCTTTCGGTGTCGATGGTGCGCAGGGGACTCTCAATGCACCCACAATTTTTAATGCGGCATTGAACTTCAGGCAGTTCTGGGATGGTCGTTCGCTAACTTTGCAGGATCAGGCGCTCGAGCCAATTCAGAATCCCCTGGAGTTTGATCACGATCTTGATGGCGCGGTGGCCGCGCTCAAGGGCATTCCAACTTACGTAGACAGCTTCGCGGCGCTGTACCCCGACGGCATCAATGCTGCCAATCTAGCGGATGCCATCGCGTACTACGAAACAATGAACTTTACAGGAGTCAGCTCACCCTATCTGCGTCATTTTGAGGAGGGCGACGGCGTGATGAGTCGCAGGGCACGCCGCGGTCAACGCCGCTTTATTGAAGTAGGCTGCGGTAGCTGTCACAACGGCGTGAACCTCGGGGGCAACTCCTACCAGCTACTGGGCGTAACTAGCGCCTTCTATGATGTGAGCCGTCCAGCGACTGCAGCTGATCAGGGCTTGTACGGCCGCACCGGCCGGGAGCAAGATCGCCACGTCTTCAAGGTGCCGACACTACACAACGTCGCAAATACCGGCCCGTGGTACCACGACGGTCGCATCGCGTCGCTGCAGCAGGCGGTGGATCAGATGGCACGTCACCAATCGGGTCGCTATCTGGAAAACAACGACATCGATGACATCGTCGCCTTTCTGCGCACCATGGGCGACAGTCAGGCCATGCTCGGCGACTGCGCTGTAGGTGGCAACTATGGCATTACCCTGGACTGTGATGTAAAACAGCGCAGTGCTGGCGAGGGGGTGTCCGCTACAGCATCGAACCCCGCCCTGCCCGACAAGGATGCGCTGCTGGCACAGCACAGTCGGGACTATGCCGCGGCTCAGAATCGAGTTGCCGCTGCGCCACAACGAATCGCCGCCGAAATGCAACGCATCAGCACCGGTGCCGTAAGGCATTATGACTTTCTGCAATTCGAACACATCGAGATGCTGCGTCACGCGAGGGCACTCGCGCACCCACCCGCAGGCAGTACTGAACAAGGAAGCCAAGACAGCCAAGACAGCCAAGAGAGACAAGAGAGACAAGAGAAACTGGCCAGGGCGCAAGAATGGCAAGCCAAAGCAGAACAGCTTGAGCTGGAGATAGCCGACTTCCTGCGTCGTCATGCGGCGACCACCAATGCCAAACTGAATTATCAGGATCTGCTCCGACATTTCTCGCTGGGCGCAGACGAAAAAACCCGTGCCACTCTGGCCGAGGCCGAAGCCAGTTTGCTTCAATTCATCGCTCAACCCGACGATGCAAACAGTGCTGCACTCAGCAGCGCAACCCGCACACTGGAGGCGTTGAATCTCGACCCGCAACGTCTGCAAGAATTGCAGCGACAGGAACGGGTGCTATTGCAAATGGCAACAAATCGCGACCTTCACGCGGATTAACGAAAGCGCAACGCTTGCCCTCGTTCCTGAACTAACTGTTCCATTTGTAGGCGATGCAGACTACACTGCGATTGGGTCCCGCCAAAATCTGGGGCTAAAAATCTGGGGCTCATCGAGAGATTATTCTGCGTTTGCGTGAGAGTACATGGTGCATTGCTTCAAGGTGCGTGATGGGCTCCCGATCTGCAGACAAGCCCAGCGGAGAAAAGCTAAAAATAACGCTCGCAAAAGTGAAATCGCCCGATAATTCCAACGCCATCTATTGAATCGGTTTGCTAGTCAGCGGGCATAGCATGCACGTGAGACTCCTGCGGAATTCTGCCAGGCACATAGCGAACGCAACAACAATACGAACCGCAGTTTTTCACCAGTCTCATGAATGTGAAAACTATTCGCGACTAGCCAAAAGAACGCTCACTCCATACAGGAAAATTGAATGCAAAAAATGTTTCGCAAGTTGGTCGTGTCGGCACTACTGACGATGTTCTTCGCAAGCACTGTTCAGGCGCAAGAGATTGCGGATCCCAAGATCAAAGCGATAGCTTTTGATGCGTTCCCGATTTTCGACCCAAGACCAATCGCGAGGACAGCAGAAGAAATCTTCCCCAATCAGGGGCAGACGCTGATGACTCTTTGGCTTTCAAGACTATTCGAGTACCAGTGGTTAAGGATACTGGGAGGCGAGTACGAAGATTTTATGCACACTGCCGAGAGCGGGCTAGTGTTTGCGACTCAGCAATTGAATCTGGTTCTCACGCCAGAAACTAAAAGCAGGCTGCTGTCGGGATTCATGAACCTGAACGCATGGCCGGATGCAGCAGCATCAATAAGCGAGCTAAAGGAAATGGGGTTGGAGCTGGTCTTCCTGTCAAACATGACAGAAAAAATGCTCGACAACGGTCTGCAGAACGCCAACCTGCAAGACGGCTTCACACACATTCTCAGCACCGACGCTATTCAGTCGTATAAACCGGCACCTGAAGCGTATGCATTGGCTGTAGAAGAACTCGCACTTGAGAAAGAGGAAATCCTCTTTGTTGCATTCGCCGGCTGGGATGTAGCTGGTGCAGTATGGTTTGGCTATCCGACATTCTGGGTAAACAGACTCGGTGCTCCTCCAGAAGAGCTTGGCGTCATACCAGATGGCTCAAGTGACGATTTATCCGGGCTGATCGAGTTCGTAAAAGCTGCTAATCAGATTGACTGAGTCTGAAGTGGAATTCTATGAGTTTTCGCAGACTGCATTCTGCTCTACTATCTCTGTAGCCAGTCTCAACTCTAAATCGGCTGTTCCTTAACAATCGCTCAACGGAGGGCCGGGTGGAACCTGAAAGATGAAGATAAGCAGTGTATTCGGACTTTTTTTGTTACTAGTCAGTAATTTGAACTATGCTCAAAGTAACCGTTCCGAAGGCAGTTTCTGGTATGCCGCGACAACGGAGTGGGGCTGCCTGATGAATTTCGCGGTTCGGGAACCGCCGTTCGGGAATGATTCACTGCCCTATGTGGAATTGTCATATTTCTATGCAAGCGAGAACCCGTCCGCTCATTTTGATATCCCACTGAACGAGCTGAGGCTGAGTATCAGCTTCATCGACTATTCGCGCGACGATCAGCTTGAACTGACGCTGCGAGTGGACGGAAGAAACCTCTTTATTGACGAGTTCGATTATGCGAATGGAGTGTCATTGTTCAGGGCATCTGCGGAACAGACCAGTACCGTCCTCGCTGCTATGAAGTCACAAAGTGCGATCGTCGTGGAGTTAACGCTTGCGAGAGAACAGCGCACACTTGGCAGGTCGCTTGGCGAAGCCAATTTCACATCTGAGATTGCCAAGTTGGAGCAGTGCCTTGAGAACAGATGACTCAGCCACTACTCGAAAACTGGGCTGTCTGTGGAGGACAAGCGGTTCCTGCTAACAACCCCTATGTAGCTGATACTGAAAAGGATCACTAACGCGGTAGATTGCCATCATGATAGCCACACGTTGTCACCTTGCCGAAATCGCCTTGCTGCTTGACCTGTGCGAGTTGCCGACCGATGACTTGCCAGAGCAGAATATGGATTTATTCCGCGTCGAATCTGCTGATGGAATCGTAATCGCCGCTGCGGGTTTGGAACGCTGTGGTGATGCGGCGCTATTGCGCTCTGTGGCGACCTCGCCAGAGCAGCGAGGCAAGGGACTTGCCAGGCAGCTCGTGCTCGAGCTTGAGCAGCTCGCGCTGTCGCTGGGTATCGCTGAGCTCTATCTTCTGACAGAGACCGCGAGTCGATTCTTCGCGTCGCTGGGTTACGAGTCCAGATCCAGGGACGAAGTCCCGGAAGCCATTCGCTTGAGCAAGCAGTTTGCGCAAATCTGTCCCCAGAGCGCGACGGTAATGTCCAAATCATTGTAGCCGGTCGTATGGGCGCGCGAGTCACGCGCTATGGGACTGTTGAGAGGAGGGCTGCGAATGAACACAATGAGCACAAAGAGAAAACTGATTAAACTCAGTGTACTTTCTTTTGCCAGATTGCAAGCCGCGACCTTGTCCGTATTTGGCTTGTTGGCCGGTCTGGCCTATTCCCTTGGTGGCATGTTCTATGAACTGTCTACCGGTTCGTTGAATTCCGGTACGGCATTGGCGTTTCTGGCGCTGCTTGGCATGCCACTACTTTTCGCTGCCTGCGGATTCGCTTTCGGACTGATTGGTGCGCCGCTTTACAATGTCTATGCCTGGCTAACTGGCGGCATTGAGTTTGAGGGGAAGTATACCGACGAGAGCGATCAGCAGTAGCCTTGCCAATTGCATTCGAGCTATTGTTGCCAGAATCGCTGTTATCACCTGCCTTCTATGCAGGCCGCCATCGGTTCTTGAATTGAGGTTGCAATGGATCAGCCCACGATCTTGTTCAGCTTTAGCAGTATCACTATCGCCATCGTGCTCTTCGTGATCATTCTGGTGTGCAATGAGTTGTGTTATCGGATCGGCGTAATGATTCAGTTACGCACGGATGATGAAGTCAAAGCGCTGACTGGTTCGGTACAGGCCAGCGTACTCGGTCTCCTGGCGCTGTTACTCGGTTTCACTTTCAGTATGTCGATGCAGCGCTTTGACAATCGCAGCATGGCGCTGATCGATGAGGCAAACGCGATTGGAACTGCAATTCTGCGCGCTGACCTGCTCCCGCCGGAGCAGCGCGATGCGGTCAAGCCATTGTTGCAGGACTATGTGCGTGCCCGTGCCGAGATGTCGGAAATCGATCTGACACTATTCGCAGAGAGACAGGCTTATCGTGAACGGATTTCGGTAATTCAGATTGAGCTCTGGAATCTGGCTATAGCCGCGACAGAGATCGACTCGAGACCGGTCACGACAGGTACGTTTCTGACTTCGCTGAATGCAATGATAGACAGTCAGGGCAAACGTAGCGCCTTGCTCAGGGCACATGTCCCCGAGCCAATATTGCTACTCCTGCTCTTCGTATTCGTCGCATCGGTTGGCATGATGGGTTATTCCTCAGGCTTGAGCAGGAAGCGACTCTTTGCGCCGGTTGCGCTGGTCTCGCTGCTCATTACGCTGATTGTCTTTATCATTATCGATCTCGACCGCCCCAAGCGAGGCCTGATCACCGTCGATCAAAGCGCCTTGCTGGAGTTACTGGAAGTGGAGTGACAGCAATGCAATTGGCAATCTGCAGCTGGCATTGGCAAGATGAGACGCTGCGGCAGTCAATCACCGGATCGGCTGCGTCGACATTAATTCACAGTGAATCGCGGGAAGCGAATTATGACCCTGGAAATCTGGCTACTCTATATCGGAACCATACTGCTCTTCATGAGCACTCCCGGCCCCAGTCATTTGCTGATGATTTCGGTGAGCATGAGCAACGGCTTCAAACGCTCTTTGGCGACTGCGGCTGGAGACCTTAGTGCTAACGCGATCCAGATTATGTTGGCGGGATTCGGCCTCGCAGCCGTCATCATGTCTTCGCGCTATGGCTTCGCGATTATCAAATGGCTTGGTGTGGCGTATCTGATTTGGATCGGAGTGAAAACCATCATCCGCTCATACAGAAATCAGGGTGCAGCGGAAGCTGCGCCGCGCGCATCGTTGAAGAGTTTGTGGTTGCGCGGGTTTGTTACCTCAGCAGCCAATCCGAAAGCGGTCGTCTTTTTTGCTGCCTTGTTTCCCCAGTTCATCAATCCACAGGTGCCGGTGTTGCTGCAAATCCTCATTCTCGGCTGCACCTATATTGTCATTGATGGATTGTTTCTCGCGACCTATGGCAAAGGAGCGAGCTGGATTGCCGAGAAGATCAGCAGCCATCATCGAAATTTGATCGATCGCATCTCGGGCATGGGACTAATCTTTACGGCCGTGTTGCTGGGGCTGCGAACGAACGACTCTAATTAATCGCTTCGTCGAATAGCCGACTCTCCGCCAGCATCCGGATCATCGCCACCGCATCGCGGTCGACCTGCACATAGGCCGACTTGAGGTGCTCGGCGACGTCTACTGCCTCCGTGTCGACGAGCAGATCTCTCTTGTACTGAAAGCGCACAAAGAGATACCCGGCCTCGGGTTCTTCGATAGTAGTTATGCTCTCGGATTGTAGCTGGTCCAATTCGGCCAGCGTGGCAGTATGAATTTTCTGTTCCGGATGCAGAACCACTTTCTCGCAGAATTTACTGTCGCCCGCTTCGATGATCCGCACGAATTCATTGTCGCGAAGTTCCTCAGACTGACAGCTCAGACCGTGATTGAATTTCTCGGGATTCCGGGCGCGCAGTACGAGGCCTTTCCAGAGCTGTGTGCGAGTAACGACGGTGAGGGACGGATTGCTCAGGTCATTGACCTGCACAAGGTGTTCGAATTCGAGCAAAATATTTCCGTTGCTTGTTGTTAATGGGACGGTTCAGGCAGAGGACGCCGTCGCGTGTGTGTCGACAGCTGAATTAGTGTAGCGATCCTCGTAGCCGTTCGACAAGTCGATTCGACAAGCCGAATTGAAGCTGGCTAGAATGCAGAGGCGACTGACTACCCATGAAACAGCTAAGGAGACTTCGCCTTCCCATGAATGCCGATGCACTTTTCAAGCCCTTTACCCATCCCAAACTCGAACTCGCCAACCGGATTGTGATGGCGCCAATGACGCGCCAGTTCTCACCCAATGGCGTTCCGGGCGAGGCGGTTGCTGCTTACTACCGTCGCCGCGCCGAAGGGGGTGTGGGTCTGATTCTCACCGAAGGCACAACGGTTCCACATGATGCGGCGTCGTCCGCGGTTGAGATTCCCCAGTTTCACGGTCAGGCACTGGAAGGCTGGCAACAGGTCGTGGAAGCGGTGCACGGCGCCGGCGGCAAGATTGCGCCGCAATTGTGGCATGTCGGAGCGACTCGTAAACCGGGAACCGGGCCCTGTCCCGACTATCCCAGCGCGTCGCCCTCAGGATTGATCCGTCCGGACAAGAAGGTTATGGAGCCTCTCAGTGTCGCCGAGATCGAGAAGCTCGTGCAGGCCTATACCCAGGCGGCGCGCAACGCAGTAGACCTTGCTTGCGATGCAATCGAGTTGCACGGGGCTCATGGTTACCTGATTGATAATTTCTTCTGGGAAGGCACGAATCAGCGTGACGATAAATATGGTGGCTCGCTGGTCAAACGTACGCGCTTTGCCGTCGAGATACTGGAATCGATCCGAGCTGAGATCGGTGATGCGTACCCAATCATCCTGCGCTTCTCGCAGTGGAAGCAACAGGACTATGACGCGAAGCTGGCTAAGTCGCCGGATGAACTGGCTGAGTTCATCGAACCATTGGCAGCCGCTGGCGTGGACATCTTCCATTGCAGCACACGCCGATTCTGGGAGCCCGAATTCGAAGGATCTGAACTCAATCTGGCAGGCTGGGTGAAAAAGCTGTGCGGCAAGCCCACAACCAGCGTCGGATCGGTATCGCTTAGTGAGGAATTCATCGCGACCTACCGTGAAGGAGTCGCCGAAGTAGCCGGTCTCGAAGAACTGATCACGCGCATGGACGCCGATGAGTTTGATTTGATTGCAGTAGGACGTGCGCTCATCGCCAACGCGAATTGGCCAGAGATGGTGAAAAGCGACAAAGCAGATGATTTGCGCGCCTATGACAAGGCAATGCTTACTGAACTGGTATAAGCTAGGCGCATGAAACTACGCTATGTGATCCTCTTGCTGTTCGCTGTCGGCTTCGGTAGCACCAGCTATTGGCTGTTTGGATTGCCGGCTGTCGAAGATCGACAACTCCCGCAATCGGCAGATGCCCTGGCGCGCGGTGAGTATCTCGTCACCGCCGGTGGTTGCCTGTCCTGTCATCGCGGGCAACGTAGCGAAGATGATGACAGTCTAAGCGGCGGGCTCGCCTTGCCAACAGAGTTCGGAACATTTTACGCCCCGAACATTACACCGGATGATGAGACCGGAATTGGCCGCTGGACTGCTCGAGATTTTCTTCTTGCGTTAAAACACGGCCGTACACCAGAAGGCAGCTTCTACTTCCCGGCCTTTCCCTACCGTGCCTACGCTGGATTGACTGATCGTGACGTGTTGGCCATGGCAGCCTATCTGATGTCATTGGATCCCATTAGCAATCAGGTTCCAGAGGCAGAGACTCCCGTGTGGCTATCGCGCTGGGCCGTGGCCGGCTGGAACCGCATGGCGGATTGGTCGCAGCCTCAGCTGGAAGATTTCGATGACGAGCAAATTGCGCGCGGTGCGTATCTCGCACGCAATCTGGGTCACTGTGGAGAGTGCCATACTCCACGGGATGGTTTCGGTATTCCGGATCTGTCGCGTGAATACGCCGGCGCGACCATGGGAGAGGAAGTGATCGAAGCGATTGATGCTGCAGCGCTCGCGGATTGGACCTTCGAGAATTTCGACCTGTTCCTGTTGATCGGAATGAAGCCGAGCGCCGAGTTCGTTGGCGGCGATATGAACGAAGTCATCGAGCACAACACAAGCAAGCTCACCGATGCAGACCGCGATGCGTTAGCGGCGTTTTTTACCCGCCATCGTACAGGCGATTAACAGAATCCAGCGTCAGGACTCAGGCATAAAAAAGGCAGCTTACGCTGCCTTTTTTATGGGCTTGGATTTGTAAACTACCCTGAGCGTCTTTAGTCGTCGACGCGGTAGGTATCGTGACAGTTACCACAGGAGCCACCGAGTTGACGAAAAGCGCCCAAGGTCGCAGCCATATCGCCACCAGCGGCGATATCGGCGAAGGCATTCGCATTGTCCATCAGTGCCTGTGCTTTGGCAGCGAAGTCATCCTGGTTGTCCCAGATGCTGTCCAGCGCAGTGGTCTCGATGTTGTCGTAGGAGCTGGTATCGTGCGCCAATACCTCGGGAATCATAGTAGCCAATGAGGCGATGCGACGTGCATTACGCTCGGCAACTTCAGCATTAAAAGGCGCGCCCTGTGCCATGCCGGCGATCGGGCCGAGATTAAATCGCAGCACTTTAAACAGGGACTTGCGTGTATCGACAGCAGCGGCAGCCTGCTGTTCCGGTGTCATGTCCTGTGCAACAGCGGTGAAAGTGACCCCAGACAGTGCAACCATTAGTGCACTTGCCAGTACTACAAATTTCTTCATTGTTCATTCTCCAGTACTTTTCGAGACGACTTTGATATTCAATTGTTCAAGCTTGGTAACGGGAAAAATCAGGCTTCCGCAAGCAGCGAACGTGATCTGTAATCCGGACCCCGATCAGTCACTGACCGACTATAGTACAAATGATTTTGCAATGTCACTGGGGTCGTCAGGATTTCACAGGGTGAGCGCAAGCCAGGGGTCTGAAGGAAAGGTATTTGCGGTGAATCACGCGCTGTAGTGTCTGGGAGGTTTCCTAGTTCGCGACTTCCTTCCACACAAAAAGTCGGGTTGCGAGGAAGAATCCGATTACGAACCATACCGCGATGCCAATCAGGCTGGGATAGATCTGCAACAGCGTGGCACCTTCGTTGGCAATGTCACGAAGACCAGAAGAGACAAAACTCAAAGGCAACACGTAGGCGATCGGCTGGACCAGCTCGGGCATTGATTCAATCGGATAAAAAATGCCCGACAGAAAGATTTGCGGAAAGATAACAATGTTGCCTACCGCCCCTATGGCTTGTTGGGTTTTGGCGATGCTTCCAAGGCAAAAACCGATATTGAGGAAGACAAAGGTGCCAAGCAGTACAACCAGATAGAACGCGAAAAAGTTGCCGATGATACTTACGTCGAGGATGAACACCGCAAACAGAATAAGCACGGTCAGCTGAATCAGCACAATGCCGGTGCGGGCTACGACGATGGCGGCGATAAAATCTTTTGGCTGGATAGGCGTGACAAACAAGCGCTTGAGGATGCCCTTACGGCGATACTCCACGATGTTGAAGCCGCTGCCGGCAATGGCGAGCTGCATTAGCGTAAACGCCATCATGCCTGGGAGCAGGAAATCGAGATAGCGCTGCGACCGAGCCTGCACGTCTTCCAGTTCGATGGAAAACATCGGTTCGATATTGCGAAACGATCTTTCTATGGCGAGTAGCTTCTGTTCGAGCACCGGCATGATCATGCCGAGTTGCCGAACCTGTGCCGCATCCACCAATACGTCGATTTCTGAACTGGCCTCACCAGCCGTGTTGACATCGAATGTCGCGGGCAGCACCAACACCATGGTCTGATCGCCTGCAATCAGCTGTTCCCGAAGACTGGCTTCCTCGCCCACGGTGACATTGAACAGGGGGTCGTCGACAAGTTGTTCGATGAAATCGTCAGCAACCTGTGCGGAAGACGCATTGACGACGCCGATGTCGATCGCTTCCTGTTCGCTGTTGTTCACGAAGCCGAACACTGTCATGAAAATAACAGGGAAAAACAGGCTGAAAAAAATCGATTGCCGGTCACGCAGAAAAATCTTCATGAAGACGAATGAGAGACGGCGTTGCAATTGACTAAGTAGCATACTCTGTCTATTCCCTCAGTGCGTGGCCGGTCAGTGCGAGGAAAACGTCTTCGAGGTTGCCATGCAGGGGCGCCGCTGGAGGTTCCGGCGCGTGCTCCAGGATCAATTCCTGCGGCGTGCCGCTGGCGATAATCTTGCCGTGATCCATGATGGCAATGCGTTGGCAGAGCTGCTCGGCTTCTTCCATATTGTGCGTCGTCAGCACGATGGTCATGCCCGCCTTATTGAGCTCCCTCACCAGCTCCCAGAGATTGCGTTTCGCCTGTGGGTCGAGACCCGTTGTCGGCTCGTCCAGAAACAGCACCTTGGGCTCGTTCACCAGTGCACAGGCAATCGAGAAGCGTTGTTTCTGACCGCCAGACAGATTGGCGGGTTTGGCGCTCGCTTTCTCGGTCAGGTTAACTTTACCGAGCAAGTCCAGAGGGTCGATGTCACGGTTGTAGAGTGCACCGAACAGGACAAGCAATTCAACGAGTGAGAGATTGTCGAAATATTCATTGGCCTGCAGTTGCACGCCGATGATTTCTTTTACCTTGAAGGGTTGGCTCTGCACGTCGATGCCATCGATAGTCGCGCTGCCGCCATCGATGTCGTTGAGGCCTTCGAGCATCTCCAGCGTGGTGGTTTTGCCGGCGCCGTTTGGCCCGAGAATACCAAAGACCTCGCCTTGCTCGATTGCGAGAGAGACGCCATCGACAGCGAGAAAGGTTTCGTTCTTTTTGTCGGGCAGCGGATATCGCTTGGTGAGATTGTCGAGGGAGATGATCGGCATGAGTCGGGTGAGCTATCCTTGTCTCAGATTCTCAATTCCGTGTTACGTGAGCTGCACCATAACAGCCGCGGCGGATGGTTCGCTATCCTAAAACGAACCATCCAGTATTAAAAGCGCTGATTCCGCATCGTGCGCATCGTGTAAGTGGCGCGAGCAAAGTCCTCAATAGCGGTAGTAGTCTCTGTCATAACGGTCATATCGAGGCCGCGGTTGCAGCGGGGCCAGGAAGAAATAGACGATCCAGGCAAACCAGCTGAGACAGATCATGGCCAGTAACCAGCAAAACTTCTCCAGTCCGGTGGTCTTGTCTGAGGTGAGGATAATCCAGAAAGGCAGAATCCAGATCGCCAGAATTCCCACGGTCAACAGCAGTCCAAAACCCATGGTAAGCAGCGGTAACAGGACGAGTATGCCCAGAATGACAAAGAATATGACCAGCAGATTGCCGAGTGTTCGCATTTTATTCTCCTCAGCCACACAGCAAGGCGTGGCGAATTTAGCTCTAACCCACTACGCATTGCCAGAACCATGCCAACGTTTATAGTGTTATTAATCAATAACTTGGAGTGCGCGCGCTCACTGTAATCGGTGGATTCTGTCGATAAGTGGTAAGATTCACCATCTCAAAACAAGCTAATGATCGTTGCAGCCCGTGCCAATGTATCCATCACAACACCAGACACTGAACCTGATAGAGTCAGCCTTTCCCGTGCTTGAGCGCGATCGATCGTAATTTCCGTACCGATCACGAAATGGCCCGGCGGCCATGCATCGTCTCAACACCAATGGAGATTCCCATGACAGAAGTGGAACTGACATTCCGCCCCGCGCGCGAGAGCGACCGTGCTCCTCTGGAAGCCATTCGCGCTGCTGCATTCAAGCCCGTGTTCGCGTCGTTCCGACAGATTCTGGGCGATGTCATCTACGAAGCGGCGCAGGCGCATGAAGATGCCGATCAGGTGAATTTGCTCGCCGCGATGTTCGATGCCGAGTCGATCTGGCGACTTACTGTCGCGGAAACGGCAACGGCGCTTGTTGGCTTCGTATCAGTGCGTATCGATGCGGACAATGGCTTTGGCGAAATAGGCCTCAATGCCATTGCGCCCGAGTATGCAGGGCGCGGCTATGGCAGCTTGATGTACGAACATGCCCTGCAGCAAATGCGCGACGCTGGCGTAGGAGTTGCCACAGTCGCGACTGGCGGCGACCCGAGCCATGCACCAGCCCGGCGAGCCTATGAGAAGGCGGGATTCGATGTCGCGATTCCCAGTGTCTGGCTATGCCGCACGCTTTGACGAGATGCCAATAGAGGCTCTGCCAGATTCATGAGACTGCAACGACTGTTTGGCTATTCGCTGGTAGTGATCAGCTGTGTCTTCGCGCTTGCCATGGTAATGCGCGCCATCGGCCGCTTCCTGGTCTTTCTGGTGGTTGATCAGCCAGAAATCGGAGCAGGTTTTCTGTTGAGTACTTTCGCAACCACCGCGCTGGCGCTCTACGTGGCCTGGCAGGTCGGTAGCAAGGGACTCAGCATGGTGCGTGAAAAACCGACACCGCCACAGGAGTGAATCGCTAGCTGGCCAGAGCAGTGCAAGTGCGTTAGTAGCGCGTTGAACCACGGCTCGCGCGCTGGATGCTGCAAGTTCAAGTGGTGAATGTGGAGAGTGTGGAAGGTGTGCTGAAATCAGAGAGAGCAGAGAGAGCAGCGAAAGAGCGATAAGCGCTGCACGCAGCCAAAGCCAGGTGCCATCGAGTGTGGCAAAGGCCAGCTTACTGCCAGATAAAAAAGAGGGGGAGAAGACCCACACTTCTCCCCCTCATTCACACACGTGTCGCCAGAAGGTCGTCAGAGTACCCGGGTCGACGATCGTGCCAGGGGCCGTGCAATACGGGATCAGGTTTTCAACATACGCGAAGCCGTGGCGACCTCAAGGCAGAATCGGGCTGAATTTGCGCCGCGTCACAGTTTGCTTCAGTTTTTACCAGCCCGACCTGACCCTTCAGGCACTGGCTGCAAAAGTGAATAGCTCCCGCGCCTTATAGCGTTGGACAAACTATTGGTATAAGTGAGCAGTTGGAATGACTGGTAAATTGCCAGGAATTTGCTGCCGTCTTGCCAGCAAACACTTGGCAACAGCTTGTGCAGTGACAGTCAAAGCAATGTCTTGCCATTCGTATCGCGCACCGGCACATCAGACACGTCAGCCTCTTCGAGACAGAACACATTGATGCCGTAGTGATCCGGTGCTGTGCGCTTGCGGTGAAACGGATAAATGCCACAAGTCTTGCAGAAGAAATGCCGCGCGGTGTGGGTGAGGAACTGATACTCGGTGAGCGATTCTACACCCTGTATCAGCTCGAACTCACTCTCGTGGACCTTCACCATCAGCGCGTTCTTCTTGCGGCAGATGCTGCAGTTGCAAGTGGTGAGTTCGGGGAAATCGGTCGTGATGCGAAATACGATCGCGCCGCAATGGCAACTGCCCTGATAGGGTTTCTTGTCTCTCACTTCAGTCCCAACTATTGCGTTACAAAGCCTGGCCCATGCAAGATTTTCCCGGGTCGCGCGCCGGTGTGGCTGCCCTCGCGTACAACGATTTCGCCATTCACGAGTACATACTTCATTCCGACTGCGTATTGATGCGGGTTTTCAAAGGTGGCCATGTCACGAATCTCATCCGCATCGAATACGGCGATGTCTGCGAAGTAGCCTTCACTGAGCAAGCCACGATCCCTGATGCCGAGACGCACCGCCGTCTGGCTGCTCATCTTGCGCACGGCCTGCTCGAGTGTGAGGATGCCACGCTCGCGCGTGTAGTAGCCGAGCACGCGGGCAAAGGTGCCATACTGCCGCGGATGCGGTGCGCCTTCGCCAAAGATGCCGACAGGCCCATCCGAGCCGATGGCAGTTGCCGGGTGTTGCATGATGCGATCGACGTCTTCCGGGCCAATTGCATGATAGACCGCGGTTGCACCGCCGCCCCGGACAATCTCGAAGACAACTTCCGCCGCATTCTCGGGCGTGGGTTCCATGCCCGCTTCGATAGTCAGTTCCGCCAGATTCTTGCCCGCCATTTCCGGCGCCCAGCTATTGCGTGAGATAAAGACATTTTTCGGGTCGCCGCCACCACGGTCATAGAGGATCTTGTCGACGACCTCGTTCTTGATTGTGTTTCGCGTTTCGGTGCTATCGATGCGTGACAGCATTTGCTCCCGCCCGCCTTCCTGCGCCCATTGCGGTATGAGTGCAGTGATGCCCGTTTGCGAGGCCGTATAGGGATACTGATCGATAGTAATATCGATACCGCGTGCCCGTGCCTCATCAACCATGCGCAGACTCTCGATTGACGCGCCCCAGTTCTCCACACCGATGACTTTGTGGTGGGTCATCTGTACCGGGATATTCGCCTCCTCGCCGATGCGAATCGTCTCTTGCACCGAGTCCAGTAATTGATAGGCCTCTTCGCGCATGTGGGAGATATAGATGCCACCATGTTCTGCTGCGACTCTGGACAACTCGATTACCTCTTCAGTGGAGGTAAAACTGCCGGGCACATAGAACAGTCCGGTGGAGATGCCGAGTGCGCCTTCGCGCATCGCCTGGGCGATCATGTCTTTCATGCGCTGCAATTCGGCGGGTGTTGCCTCGCGATCGTCCTCGCCAATTACCAGCGAGCGCACGGTGCCCTGACCGACGAACACGCTCCAGTTCGGGCTGATACCCAGCGCCTCGATGTCGGCATAGTGCGCTGCAATCGGATACGGCGAGCTGCCGTCATTGCCTTCCGTCAGAGTGGTAACACCCTGCAACAGCGCACTCTCGGCAGTGGGTACGTCGAAGATGCCGCGCATGGCATGCGTGTGAGGATCGATGAAACCGGGTGCGACAATCAAACCGCTGGCGTCAATCACGATATCAGCGCTCGCCGAAGCGAGATCGCCGATGCGCACGATTCGTTCATCGCGCACGCCAACATCGGCGGCATACCAGGGGTTACCGCTGCCATCGACAATCCGGCCATCGCGAATAATGACATCATAGCGTTCCTGGGCAGCGGCAGTTGGAAGCAGGCCAATTCCCAGAAGCAGTGCAATCCCGAATGTGACTGATCGAAGCCTCATGGTATCTCCTTACCAGATTCGAATACGATCTTCCGGGGCCAGGTATAACTCATCTTCCGGAGTTACATCGAAGGCTTCGTACCACTCGTTGAAATTGCGGACGACACCGTTCACACGGTACTCGGCAGGTGAATGCGGATCGGTAGTCAGACGTTGAATCAGATTGTCTTCACGGTATTTGCGTTGCCACACCTGTGCCCAGGCGAGGAAGAAGCGCTGATCTCCGGTGAGGCCGTCGATCACTGGAGCCTCTTCACCGCCGAGCGCCATCTGATAAGCGCGATAGGCGAGCGACAGACCACCTACATCACCGATGTTCTCTCCGAGGGTAAACTGCCCATCGACGAAATAGCCGGGTACGGGTTCGAACTGGTCATACTGTGCGGCCAGGCCATTCGCGAGCGCCTCGAAGTTGGCGCGGTCCTCATCGGTCCACCAGTTACGCTGTATGCCAGCCCAATCTGACTTGGAACCCTGATCGTCGAATCCATGTCCCATCTCGTGACCGATGACGGCACCGATGCCGCCGTAGTTTACCGCCATATCCGCATTGGGATCGAAGAAGGGAGGCTGCAGAATGCCCGCCGGAAATACGATCTCGTTGAACGAGGAATTGTAATAGGCATTCACCGTCTGTGGTGTCATCCCCCATTCCTCACGATTGGTCGGCTGACCGATGCGGCTAAGCTGATCGGCATAATTGAACTCGCGGATATTTTGCACGTTTGCAAACAGGTCATCGCGTGAGATCTGGATTGACGACAGGTCCTTCCACTCGTCGGGATAGGCGATCTTCGGACGGAAGGATTGCAGCTTGCGATGTGCTTCTTCCTTCGTTGCTTCGCCCATCCAGGCAATCTCATCAATACTCTGCGCGACGGCGCCGCGAAGGTTTTCAACCAGGTCTTCCATCTGCTGTTTGGCAGATTCAGGGAAATGACGCTGTACATAGATTTGGCCGACGGCTTCGCCAAGGCTGTTCAATGAACCCACTCTGAGCACGCCGCGTTCCCAGCGCTCGCGTTGTTGCGGAACGCCATTCAGAACGGTGGAGTAGAAGTGGAACGCTTCCTGATCGATCTCTTCGGAGAGCACATTGGCGCTGTCCACAATCAGTCGATAGCTCATCAGGCTCTGCCAGTCTTCGATCGGCAGCGTATTCACCAGATCGATAATGGGCGACATGGCGCTTGGATAATAGACATTGAGATCAGTGAATTCGGGCACCCCTGCTGCAGAGAAATAGGCGTCCCAGTCGAGGCCGCTGTACTCTGCTTTAAAGTCCTCATAGGACATAGGGTTGTAAGTCAGGTCGCGGTTGCGTCGCTGGGCGCGCGGCCAGGTGTGTTCTGCCACCTGGGTTTCCAGAGCCAGAATCGCCTGCGCTTTTTCGGCACTGTCAGGAATCGCGGCGAAATCCAGCACGCGCTGTATGTGGGCAACATACTCTTCGCGCACTTCGATGAATTCGGGCGTGTCATTCAGGTAGTAATCCCGGTCCGGGAGTCCGAGGCCACCTACAGAGAGGTTGAGCTGATGGCGATCCGGGTCGCTGCGATCGGCACCAACGAAGAATCCGAACGGACTGAAGGTATTGTCTATCTGGGCGCGGCCAAATCCGTGGATCAGTTTTTCACGCGAATCGATCCCGGAGAGTGTGTTCAGGCCAGGTTGTAAAGGTGCGATACCTCGCTCGTTGAGCGTCTCGGTATTCATGTAGCTGAGGAAGTAGTCAGCAATCTTTTGTTCGATGGTGCCCGCTGCCGGTTCCATGTCGCTCAGGTCGTCGATGATGGAGCGCACGCGTTCATCGGAACGATCAGACAGCACCGTGAAAGAGCCGTAGTTGCTGCGGTCCGCGGGCAATTCGAAAGTATCCAGCCACAGACCATTGGCGTAGCGAAAGAAGTCATCGCCTGGGCGCGTGGACGGATCCTGATTGCTGAGATCGATACCGAAACTGCCCAGCTCTGGCTGATTTGTGGCTGGCGCTGACGCGGTGCTTGCCGGAGTGGATGCAGCGGGGGTAGCGGATGGAGTCGCCTCACTCGTTGCAGTGCTGACGGGTTCTTCGCCGCCGCAGGCTACCAGCAAAACGGCAAGTGACAGACTCAATGTGTTTCGCAAGGCTGACATGGTTATTCCTCGTTTCGAATGTGTGGAGCAAATAGTGCGTGTTGAGTGAACTGCACAGAGAACACCTGCAGTGCAGTTGACGCAGTAGCGGACTCATTGCCGATGAGTATACAGGAATTGCCTCTGACGACGAGATGTCACGGGGTCCAGAATATCTCCTGAGCAATCGCTTTAACTGCGGCTCGGGATAAAGGTACACTCAGTGCAGTTTATTTGCAGGAGGTCTGTTCATGCGCAGTTTCCAAGTCGATACGCTATTGCTGGCTGCTTCATTTTGCAGCGCCGCGAGGAAGACGAATACTCGCAAGGCAATTCCACTACGCGTTGTTCCTGCTGCAAGTGCAGCGTTACTTCTAGCCGCAGTCACTGCATCGCTTCCGCTGTTCGCTCAGGAAACATTCACGCCGAATGGCATTGCCGATGAGCGCGCCGGAGCGTATGCCTTCACCAATGCGCAAATCTATCGGGGCGACGGTGGTCTGACTGCGGGTACGCTGCTGATTCGCGAAGGTCGCATTGTCGAGCTTACTGACTCTGCCGCAATACCCGACGGCTACTTCGAAGTCGATCTGGCAGGGCGTTACATCTATCCCGGCCTGATCGATATCTACAGCGACTACGGTTTGCCCGAACTGGAAACCCAGGACGAGAATGGCGCCGCAGAGAATCTTTATCCCAGCGCGCAAGCATTCAATGTGAATGATGCCATCAAGGCGAATTATCGTGCATCGACTGACTTCACGCCCGATACAGAACTGCGCGACAAGTTTCGCGAGCTGGGGTTTTCCACCGTACTGAGTCAGCGCAGTGATGGGATTGCCCGTGGCACGTCCGCACTCATTACTTTGGGTGATCAGAATGCCAATGAAGCGATAGTCGCGCCGGATGTGGCCGCTCACTATTCCCTCGACAAGGGCTCATCGGTACAGTCAGTGCCGGTGTCTCTCATGGGCTCGGTCGCGTTGTTGCGCCAGACCTATCTGGATGCGCAGTGGTTTGCTGCACAGAATCCACGACCATTTACTGACGATACGTTGGAAGCGTGGACTCGCAATCAGTCGCTGCCGCAGATATTCGAAGCGCCAAACTGGCAGATGGCACTTACTATTGATCGTGTCGGCGACGAGTTTGCGACGCAGTACATTCTTAAAACCAATGGCGACAGTTATCGCCATGCGGATCTGATTGCCAACACCGGTGCGGCATTGATCGTGCCGCTGGAATTTCCCGAAGCGCCAGACGTCAGCAACCCGCTGTTAGCCGATGAAGTGTCTTTCGAAGAGTTGAAGCACTGGGAACTGGCGCCCTTCAATCTGCGCTTGCTTGCCGAGCAAGGCATCACATTCGCTTTGACCAGCAGTGGGGCGAGCGACTCGTTTTGGCGCAATCTGCGCACCGCGGTGAAGAATGGTTTGCCGGAGGCAACCGCAATTGCTGCGCTCACCAGTACTCCGGCAGAGCTTCTCGGTGTATCCGATCGGCTCGGCAGTCTGTCAGAGGGCGCATTGGCCAATTTCATTGTGACATCTGCCCCCTTGCTCGATGACGGTGCGCGCATTCTGGAGAACTGGATCGCGGGTCAGCGCTATGAACTCGCCAAGGACTTTGACGAACGCGCGGGTCAGTACGCATTGACGGTCGAAGATCAGACCTTTGCTGTGCGCGTCAACATCGAAAATGGCAGCACGAGTGTGGAAGTCAGCAGTGGCGATGAAGAGCGCAATGCCGCAATCGAATTAAGCGAAGACTTCATTACCGTGAATTTTGTCTATGACGAGCAGGGCAACAGGATACGCCTGACGGGTTGGCCGGTTGAGAATGGCTGGCAGGGTAATGGCCGAACGCCAGCAGGCGATCTGGTGTCATGGCAACTGACGCAAAATGGAGGCGATGCGGCAGAAGAAGAATCCGCTGCAGCCACCGCCGTGGCAGAACTGCCAGGCCCGGTACTCTATCCATTCAATGCCTATGGCCGCACCAATCTGCCACAGCGAGAAGACTTTCTAATACGCGGTGCGATGGTCTGGACCAACGAGGACATCGGCAATGGCATTATGGATGTATTGGTACGCGACGGGTCGATCGCGGAAGTTGGCCAGAACCTCTCCGCCAATGGCGTAACGGTCATCGATGGCACGGGCAAGCATCTCACTCCTGGCATAATCGATGAGCACTCTCATATCGCGCTCTTCAATATCAACGAAATAGCGACGAACTCGAGCATGGTGCGCATGCAGGATGTCGTGGATTCGGAAAACATCAACATCTATCGCAATCTGGCAGGAGGCGTTGTTGCAGCACAATTGTTACATGGCTCCGCCAATCCGATTGGTGGGCAGTCTGCGATAATCAAAATGCGCTGGGGCGCCCCGGCACAGGAACTGTTAATAGATGACGCGCCGCCATTCATCAAGTTTGCACTGGGTGAGAACGTCAAGCGCAGCAGCAACCCGGCCTCCGTCCGCTATCCGCAAACGCGCATGGGCGTCGAGCAGGTATTCGTCAACGCCTTCTCGCAAGCACGCGAGTATGGGCGAGAATGGGATAGCTATAACAATCTCTCGCGCTCCCAACAGCGCAGTACCACGCCGCCGCGTCGTGATCTGGTCGACGAGACCATGCTGCAGATTCTCAACGGCGAACGTTACGTCACCTCGCATTCCTACGTGCAGTCCGAAATCAACATGTTGATGCATGTGGCGGACAGCTTCGATTTCAATATCAATACCTTCACGCACATTCTCGAGGGATACAAAGTTGCCGATAAAATGGCCGCGCATGGTGCGGGCGGTTCCACCTTCGCCGACTGGTGGGCGTACAAGTGGGAGGTGCGCTATGCCATTCCCTACAATGCGGCATTGATGCAACAGGCGGGTGTTACAGTGGCAATTAATTCCGATGACGCCGAAATGTCGCGTCGTCTCAATCAGGAGGCGGCCAAGGCAGTCAAATACGGTGATGTCAGTGAGGTCGATGCGCTCAAGATGGTGACTTTGAATCCGGCGAAACTGCTGCATCTTGATCACCGGATGGGCAGCATCGTTGCCGGCAAGGACGCAGACATTGTGCTGTGGTCAGATCATCCGCTCTCAGTGTATGCACTGGCAGAAACTACCTGGATCGAAGGAACGCCCTATTACAGTCGCAGCGAAGACGAACAGTTACGGGCGGCCATCGCCAGCGAGCGGGCGCGCATCATAGCGGCCATAACCCGAGATGAGAGCGCAGCCAGCGCGGACGAGGAGTAAGGCGATGAAAATTTTATTACGACTTGTTGTTGTGTTGCCGCTGGTTCTGCTTGTGACGGTGGCGCGAGCGATAGTACCGACTCCTGCTGCTGACCAGAGCGAACCGATAGCAATCGTCGGCGCAATTATTCATACCGGAGACGGTCGCGTCATCGGCGATGGAGTGATCACTTTCGAACAGGGCGTTATCACCGCCATTGGCAGTGCGAGCGATGGCATCGACACGCGCGATCATCTGATTATCGATGTGCAGGGCCGTCACGTGTATCCGGGATTCGTGCTCCCCAATACCAGCATGGGTTTGTTGGAAGTCAATGCGGTGCGCGCCACCAACGATGTTGTTGAGGAAGGGGATATCAATGCCAGCGTGCGCTCGGCTATCGCCTACAACACCGACTCGGAAATCATTCCGACCAATCGCTTCAACGGCATATTGACTGCGCAGATTACGCCACAGGGAGGTCTTGTTTCCGGCTCGTCGACAGTGATGAAACTGGACGGCTGGAACTGGGAAGACACGATGCTCGCGGCGGATGTCGGTCAGCATCTGCATTGGCCAGGTTACACAACGCGTCGCTACAATGCGGAACTGGGTCGCGTCGAAACGGTAGAGAATGAGAACTATCAGGGCCAGACGCAACTTCTGCATACGCTGTTCCAGAACGCGCGCAGTTATACTGGTTCGCCATTGAACCTGAATCTGCAGGCCATGCAGCCGCTCTTCACCGGCGCGGCGAAGTTGTTCATTCACGCAGATCAGGCACGCGAAATTCTCAGCGCGGTACGATTCGCGCGCAGCTACGGTATCGAGGATATCGTACTGGTCGGCGCGCAAGACGCACTCCAGGTACAGGATTTCCTGCTGGCCGAAAATATCCCCGTCATCTACGAGCAGGTACATGCATTGCCGGTCCAGGAATGGTACGACGTGGATGCACCATTCAAGACGCCGTTCCTGTTGCATGAGGCAGGCATCAAGGTTGGCATCGGTGGAGGGAATACTTCGATCGACACGCAGCGCAACTTGCCGTTTTTCGCTGGTACTGCGGCAGCCTATGGTCTGGATCGGGAAACGGCGCTGTCACTGGTAACGCGCAACAACGCGGAAATTCTCGGTGTGGACAATCGAGTTGGCACGCTGGCGGTCGGCAAGGACGCGACACTTTTTATATCCGAAGGGGATGCGCTGGATATGCGCACCAGTAAAGTGATCGGTGCCTATATACAGGGGCGTGACATCGACCTGTTTGGTACTCAGCAGCAATTGTACGAACGGTTCCGCGACAAGTACGATACGCGCATTGAGTAGAATCGCACTCATACAGTTCGCGAGACTGAGTTTGAAGTATTAGCAGTAATAATTGTGGAGTAGTTTTAGTGACGGATCAGATAGACCTGTATACCTGGGCCACACCCAATGGCCGCAAGGTATCCATCATGCTGGAGGAATTGGGCCTGGACTATAAGGTTTTTCCGATTGACATCGCCAATGGTGATCAGTTCGGAGAAGCATTTCTCAAAATCAGTCCCAACAACAAGATTCCGGCCATCGTCGATCATTCGAACAATATAACTCTTATGGAGTCAGGTGCCATTCTTTTGTACCTTGCCAAGAAGACAGGCAAGCTAATGAACTTCGAAGAGCGGGCCTACTGGCAGCAGATGGAGTGGCTGATGATGCAGATGGGCAGCGTGGGGCCAATGCTCGGGCAGACCCACCACTTCGTCCGCTTCAACAAGGGCAAGTCTCCCTACGCCGAGGCGCGTTACAGCAAGGAGAATGCCCGCATCTACAAGGTGCTGGATACCCGGCTCGAAGGCCGTGATTACCTCTGTGACGAATATTCGATCGTGGATATAGCGAACTGGCCGTGGATCTCGCGCTTCGAGTGGCAGGAGATGCCGCTGCAAGACTATCCCAATCTTCGCGACTGGTATGTGCGGATTGCCGAACGCCCAGCGGTGCAGCGTGGTTACGGCGTACCCCAGGCTCTACCGGTGCCGATGCCCGACTAGTCTTTGGCAGACTTCTCGGCCTTCTCGACTTTGGCGTATTGCAATGGCAGTGCCGTGGTGTACTTGATCTGTTCCATGGCAAAGCTGGAGGAGACGTCAGCCAGTTCCGTCGACTGAATCAACTTCTTGTAGAACGCGTCGAAGGCGGGCATATCGGGCACTACGACCCGCAACAGATAATCCGCCTCCCCCGCCATGCGGTAAAACTCGACCACTTCCGGAAATTCACTCACTTTGCGCGAGAAGCTCTCCAGCCAGTCCCAGTTGTGCTGGTTGGTCTTCACTGAAATGAAAACGTCAGTCCCGAGATTGATCTTGCTGCGATTGAGCAGCGCGACCCGGCGGGTTATGACACCTGCTTCCTCGAGGCGCTGAATGCGTCGCCAACAAGGTGTGGTCGACAGGCCAACCCGCTCCGCAATCTCAGCGGTTGAGAGTTGGGCATCATGCTGCAGCAACTCGAGAATTCGCTTATCTATTCTATCCATTGGCTTGAAATGGCAATAAATATCCAGCTATAAGATAAGCAATAGAATAAAATTCTAATTAGTGTCAATCAATAGCAATCTACGCAAAAATTTTGCGCGTCGCGCTTGTTAGACTTTAGGGGTAAGAAATGACGACTGACTGGATAGTTCAGTCCTGTAGACACTGATTGTTATTGCGACCTAAATTACCACCCAGATTGCCAACATGTCCCGACTTAACCAGCACCTGACTGAAGTTGATGAGAGCTATTTCCAGCACATGCTGCATGCTCTGTCGTTTGCCGCGGCACTGCTGTGGGCAGCACTTTGTTGCCTCGTCCATGCGCTACTGCCGTTTGTGTGCGAAAAGCGAGGGAGTCAGTTGGTCGCAAAACTACATGACCGCATGGTGATGAATCGCCACCGGCTTAGTAGCCAGACGCACGCAGCCAAGCCACTTCAAGAGCAACCGGACGATACGCAATTGGCTTGATCTTGTTGTCGCGGATGGCAAGGACCAGAGCAGGTGGTTCGGGCATCCCAAGGATTTGCCATTCGTTCATTGCTCTCTTTTTTGATCTCTCTTTTTTGCTCTTTCTTTATCAGCTCTTTCTTTTTAGTGCTTGTTTTCTCTCGGGTTGACTCCCTGCCATGGTACTGGCGCGAGCCTACCTGGGCAGGTCGTCTTTGTGCCTCACAGCGGGCGCGCGGTCATCTTTCGCTCCTGCTGCTGCCCTCTTAGGGGTCACGTTCTGCGACTCGTCTTGGGGCCGTTGCGCCATTAGTGCGGTCAGTTCGTCATGGCTCAACAGGTCGAGATCCCAGTGTGAAGTCTGCTGATCCTTCACTGTCTCCCGGAAAATACGCTGCTTTCTGAATAATCCCATAGCGGCGTCAGCCTCTGCGTTGCGCTAGTCAAAACCCATTGTAAAACGAAGCTCGGGGCTGTGAAAAACCTCAGTCTGCACCATCAAAGTGCATCACAAAAATTGCTCCAAAATTGTGCACTAAAGTGAGTCACTTTTGTGTCGCTATAGTTACACCTGCTGCACCACTTGGCGCCACATGCCAAGGAATACGTGGCTCTGAGTAAATTGGCTCGTTACTTGCTAACTCAGGGGGCAGGAAGTTCAAACTTTCGAAAGCAAGAAGAGATCAGATCTCATACTATTTATGGAGGAAGACATGAAAAAATTAACCCACGCTGCCGCCGGTCTGGTTTTGGCATTTTCTGGTTTGTATGCCGCCACCGCGTCTGCACAGGTGTCATACAACGTAGGTTGGGCATCTGAATACTACTTCCGTGGTGTTCTGCAGAAGAATTCTTCGGCTAGCGCAGGAATCGACTACGAGAATAGCGGTTTCTACGTTGGTTCATGGGCGGCTGACGTAGGCGATGGTCTGGAAGTTGATGGCTACTTCGGTTACGGCATCGAAACTGAAGCAGGCTTTTCTGCCAGCCTCGGTTTCACTGGTTACTACTACACTGGTGAGTTCGACGATACCTACGAAGAAATTAACCTGAACCTCGGCTACGGCATGTTCAGCTTCGAATATTCCGCTGGTGAGTGGGATGGTTTCGGTGCTGAAGCCGACTACGACTTCCTGGCGGTAACTATCGCTGGTGAGAACGGTTTCTACGGAACTCTGGGTTCCTGGGGTGACGACTTCGACGGCGAATACCTTGAAGTAGGTTACGGTTTCAGCCTGGCTGACTTCGACGTTGGCGTTGCTGCAATCTTCAACAGCGATGAGCTGTCAGACGAACTCGACAGCACTGGTGCTGCCGATCAGGGCGAAGCAATTGTCTTCACGATCGGTAAATCCTGGTAAGTGATTTTCTGTCCCATAGTGCGATATGGGCTGGAACACAAACCTGTCCCGCCAGCAGTATAGGCGGACCAAAAAAGGCTCCTTCGGGAGCCTTTTTTTGTTTCATTACGCAGCTAAGCGCATTGCGACAGAGCGTTAATGGTGTGGCAGTTTGCAGTGCCGGCCTCGGGAGTGAGGCAGAGTGACTCGGCGGAGAGGGAACCCTGCCGCTGTGCAGCCGCGCTCAGGGCATTGAGTGGTGTCATCCTGCTCGACCCATATCCATTTTCCCGATGCTGCGATAAACCTGTTTAATGTCAGTGTGAACTGAAAGAAGCAGTCATATGCCTCAATTCAGCGCGTATCCAGCGCGACCCGGTTGCACATTATTGCGATTGGGTTTAGCTTTGCGCCTCTTCTCGAAATACCTCTAGTCTTGGAAAGGAATGAAGACAGCATGAATACACTGAGAAAAACGCTCGCGGCTGCGATGTTGTGTGCGCTTAGCCCCTTGAGTCTGGGCCAGGCAGCAGACGACTTCGAAGTCCCGCGAACACAATGGGGGCATCCTGACTTACAGGGTGTATGGAATTTTTCTTCCAGTATTCCGATGCAAAGGCCCGAGCAGTACGGTGAACGCGAATTCCTGAACGAGGAAGAAGTCGCGGCACTGCGTGAGCGCCTTGCGGAACGCGATGCAGCATCTGATCAGGCTGCACCGCAAACAGAAGGCAGCCCGGGTGGCTACAATGACTTCTGGGTAGAGAGTGCCGGTATCACCGATCACATCCGTACCTCGCACATTGTTTACCCACTGAATGGGCGCCTGCCGCGCACAGTTGAAGGTGCGCCGCTGCAGTATGGTGGTCTGGGACCTGATACGCCCGGTGAGCGACCAGTTCGTTTTACAGTGGGTGGCGTTAGCAAAGATGGCCCGGAAGACCGTGGTCTGTCTGAGCGTTGCATCATTGGCTTTAACTCCGGCCCTCCTTTTACGCCCAGCATGTACAACAACAACGTACAGATATTCCAGAACAAGGATACCGCGGTAGTGATGACAGAAATGATTCACGACGCGCGCATCGTGCCGATCTATGACTCGGCCGAGGCAATGCCCAAGCTGGATGATGACATCGAGTTGTGGACCGGTGACTCCAAAGGCTATTACGAAGGCGACACGCTGGTCGTGGTCACGCGTAACTTCAATGCCGAAACTCAGAGCTTCTCGGTTTTCGGTACTGCCAAAGAGAAAGTGTTGACCGAGCGTTTCACGCGCATTGATCCAGTCACAGTTAACTATGAATGGACCATTGAAGATCCGGCGACTTTCACCGACAAGATCACGGCGATCGTGCCCATGACCAAGGTGGCTGGCCAACTCTACGAGTATGCCTGTCACGAAGGCAACTACGGCATGGTCAATATTCTGCGTGGTGAGCGCAGAGCAGAGTCAGTTGCAGCGGAAGGCGGTAACTAGTTCACTCGCTCAACGCATATAAGAAAGCCGGGCACTGCCCGGCTTTTTTGTTTCTGCTTTACGCGTTCTGCCTGAATTCGGCTCACGGGCTATTCCACCCGGTCCAGCCGGGGCCGCGGACTACCTGTCCCGGTAACGCCCCGGTGTGCTCGCCATCAGCGAGTACTGGCACGCCGTTAACCAGCACATGGCTGACGCCGGTCGCGTATTGATGTGGTTCTTCATAGGTTGCGTGATCCTGGATGGTGTTCGGGTCAAAGATCACAATGTCCGCGTAATAGCCTTCAGTCAGTTCACCCCGTTCGCGAATCTTCAGATTGCTGGCCGGAAGTTTGGTGAGCTTGTGAATGGCTTCTGGGAGTGTGAGTACCGCCTCCTCACGAGTGTACTTGCCCAATACGCGCGCAAAGTTTCCGTAGGCACGGGGGTGCGTACTGCGTTCCAGGAATTGACCCTCTGCTGCCATGGATTGCGCATCAGACGCAAAGCTGACCCAGGGCAGGGCGATGCCCTTCGCGACATTCTCATCGGACATCAGAAAATAGACCACCTGTACGCGACTGCCGTCTTCGATAACCAGATCAATCGCGGTCTCATAGGGAGACGACTCGCGTTCCGCGGCGACTTCAGCCAGCGTCATGCCCTGGTAGCGACGCAGTTCCGGATTGCGAAAACCGACCAATAGTGTGCCCTCTGGCCCTGCTGCGAGACCGAGATTTTCCCAGTCATTGCTCGGTGTCGACATCTCTTCGAGCACGCGCGCACGAATCTCGGGGATCTGTAGCCGCTGCGCCCAGGCCTGATAACCGCCTTCCTGCACCCAGGGTGGCATATGCGCATCGAGTCCGGTCGAGCCGGCGGTGTAGGTATAGATATTGGCACTGATGGCAACGCCATTGGCGCGCGCTGTTTCGACCCGTTCGACAACGGCAGCGAATTTGTCCCAGTTGTCCTGTCCGGCCATCTTCAGGTGATAGATCTCGCCGGACGTGCCTGCGCGTGTCGCGACATCGATGAGTTCATCGACGGCTTCCAGCAGGCGATTGCCTTCGCTACGCATATGGGAGACATACATGCCGCCGTATTCACCTACTACCTCGGCCAGCGCGACCAGCTCATCGGTCTCAGCATAGAACGCCGGAGCGTAGATGAGCGAGGAGCCAAGACCCATTGCCCCTTCTTCCATCGCCTGGCGGACGAGTGTGCGCATGTTATCCAACTCATCAGGTGTCGGCGCCCGGTCTTCATAGCCGATTTCATGGACGCGTAGCGATGTTGCGCCCACGAACGAGGCAACATTGGGGGCGATACCTCGCTCGGTCAGGTAATCGAGGTATTCGCCGAGCGTAGTCCAGGGAATGTCGATGCCCCCATAGCCGCCGTTGGCTTCGATGCCAGCTTTCATGGTCTCGTTCAGGGGGCCTGCCGAACGGCCTTCGCCAAAGATTTCCAGCGTAACTCCCTGGCGGATATCGCTCTGGCTGCGCCCATCGATAATCAGCGCTTCGTCGGCCCAGCTCAGCATATTGATAAATCCCGGTGCAACCGCGAGACCGGTGGCATCGATGATCTGTTCGCCTGCGCTGTCCAGTTCACCGATTGCCACGATGCGCTCGCCCACGATCGCCACATCAGCGACATAGCCCGGGCCGCCGTTGCCGTCGTAAATCGTGCCGCCGGTGATTAGCAGGTCATAGTTCCTGACGGGGTCGGGAGTACAGGCGGCCAGTAAGCCGGGTAGCACGAACAGGAGTCGGTGAAGTGGGGTCGCGGTCATCGGGGTATCCTTGTCGCTGGATTCAGCTCACGTTACCCAATGCGCTGCGGGCTTTCCAGTCGCTGACAGATGAAATTTTTTATACCGGCTTGACAGGTCAGGGCATGACAAATACTGTATATTTATACAGTTATTGGTAATGCTACGATGCCCGCAATTCCCCCCGGCAAAAAACCGCCGAGAGCCTCTTCCCGCACGTCACCACAAGGCTCTTCACGTCGTTCGTCCTCACGAGCCCCGGCACGGCAGCAGTCCGCAGAACAGCGCGAGCACTATCTCAGGGCTTTTCATGGCAAGGCCCATCAGGCGCCGTTTCGCGCGCCAGCGAGTGCGGCGACGCAACAGCCCCTGATACCCGACACTCAGGCTGGCCCTGATTATGCGGAGTTGCATTGCCTGTCGAATTACAGCTTCCTGCGCGGCGCGTCTTTTCCGGAAGAACTGGTGGAACGTGCTGCGGCACTGGGCTATCGGGCATTGGCAATAACCGATGAGTGTTCGTTGGCAGGCGTGGTGCGCGCCTATATGGCAGCGAAAGAACAGTCGGTGACCTTGCTGGTGGGTAGTGAGTTCCATCTGGCGGAGGGTTGTCATCTGGTCATGCTGGCGAGCAATCGCCGTGGCTATGGCCTGCTCAGTCATCTGATCAGCTGTGCCAGGCGTCAGGCGGAGAAAGGCAGCTATGTGATCGATCGCGAACTCGTGGAGGCGAATGTCCCGCATGACTGTCAGGTGATCTGGCTGCCAGTCCTGCACGAGGCGCCGGAGCGGCTGGCCAGTCAGGCAGTCTGGTTGCAACGCCTGTTTGGGGAGAGTCTGTGGCTCGGCGTTGCTCTGCTGTTGCATGGCGATGACCAGCGGCGACTACGCCATTCACAGCAACTTGGGCAGCGCTATGGCATTCCCCTCTGTGCTGCGGGGGGAGTCTATATGCATGTGCCTGACCGGCGCATTCTGCAGGATACCTTGACCGCCATTCGCTTGCGGCGACGACTGGAGGCGATAGGACTGGACGGAGAGCGCAATGGGCAACGTCACCTGCGCAGTCGCCAGCAACTGGCGAAGATGTATCCACCGGAGTTACTGCAGGCGACGATCACAATTGCTGAGCGCTGTAACTTTCAACTCGATGAACTGCGCTATGAATATCCGCGCGAGCTGGTGCCGCCCGGTTACACCCCTCATGGCTGGCTACGGGAGCTGACCGAAGCTGGTATTCGACAACGCTGGCCTGAGGGTGCGACACCGAAGGTACGCAACATCGTCGAGCACGAGCTGATGCTGATCAAGGAGCTGGGCTATGAGCACTATTTTCTGACCGTCCACGATCTGGTGGCCTTTGCCCGTAGTCAGCACATTCTTTGTCAGGGCCGCGGCTCGGCAGCCAACTCGGCCGTGTGTTATTGCCTCGGTATTACTGAGGTAGATCCGGCCCGTATTGAAGTGTTGTTTGAGCGTTTCATTTCCAGGGAGCGGGATGAACCGCCGGATATCGATGTGGACTTCGAAAACGCGCGTCGCGAAGAAGTCATTCAATACATCTACCGCAAATACGGCCGTGAGCGTGCTGCACTGGCGGCGACTGTCATCACTTACCGCTCACGCAGCGCGCTGAGAGACGTCGGCAAGGCGCTCGGTCTGGAGGAAGAGCTGCTCAATCACATCGCCAGGTCAATCTACTGGTGGGGGGCGAACCTGCGGGAACAGTTGGCCGATGCGGAGGTGGACTACGATGATCCCCGTATTCAGATGCTGGTCACGCTGTCTGAGGCACTCATCGGCTTTCCGCGTCACCTCTCGCAGCATGTCGGTGGCTTTGTCATCAGTCAGGGACCGCTGTCGCATCTGGTGCCGATCGAGAACGCCGCCATGAACGAGCGCACGGTTATCCAGTGGGAGAAGGATGATCTCGAGGCCCTGGGCTTGTTGAAGATCGATGTGCTGGCACTGGGCATGCTGACCGCGATTCAGAAATGTCTGGACCTGGTCAGCAGCTACAGCAGCGAAGCCCTCACCATGCAAAAAATACCGCCCGAAGATCCGGCGGTGTATGACATGATGGGCAAGGCAGACACATTGGGTGTCTTCCAGATCGAATCGCGGGCACAGATGAGCATGTTGCCGCGCCTGCGTCCGCGTAGCTATTACGATCTGGTCATCCAGATTGCAATAGTGCGACCTGGCCCTATTCAGGGCGATATGGTGCACCCATATCTTAATCGTCGTAACGGGAAGGAGGTGGTTAGTTTCCCCAGTGAAGCAGTGCGGGATGTGCTGGAGCGTACACTGGGAGTGCCAATCTTCCAGGAACAGGTCATGCAACTGGCCATGGTGGCAGCAGGATTCAGCGGCGGCGAGGCAGACCAGCTGCGCCGTGCAATGGCGGCCTGGAAACGCAAGGGCGGACTGGAGCCGTATCGGGAAAAACTGGTGCGGGGTATGTTGGAGCGCGGCTATGAGCGTGAGTTTGCGGAACAGCTGTTCAAGCAGATTAAAGGCTTCGGCGACTATGGCTTCCCGGAATCCCATTCGGCGAGCTTTGCCCTGCTGGCCTATGTGTCGTCCTGGTTCAAACACTATCACCCGGCAGCGTTTTGCTGTGCATTGCTTAATAGCCAGCCGATGGGATTCTATGCGCCGGCGCAGCTGATTCAGGATGCGCGCCGGCACGGAGTCCCTGTGAAAGCGATCGACGTTAACCGCAGCGCCTATGATTGCACACTGGAGTTTGCTGATTCCTTCCGGCCATTGGCGCAGCACAACGAACAAACACTGGCGCCAGCCTTGCGCATCGGTCTGCGGCAGGTAAAAGGCCTGTCAGAAGCGGGGGCAACAGCCGTGGTGGAAGCGCGAGCAGAGAATGACTTTGGCAGTATTCAAGAGCTGGTGTTTCGCAGCGGCATCCACAAGCAGGATCTGGAGGCGCTGGCCGCCGCCGATGCATTGCGTGGTCTGAGCGGAGATCGTCACCGCGCGTTCTGGCAGGCCTCCGGCGTGGAGAAAGACAGTAGCAGCCATGATCGTTACAGCCTGAGTTTCTTCGCTGACCCGGCATTCTCAGACAATGACTTCGGTGTTGATGTGTTGCTGCCAGTTGCCACTGAGAGCCAGAACATTGTCGGTGACTACACCAGCAGCGGGTTTACCCTGCGCCGTCACCCACTGGCGCTGTTTCGCGACCATCTCAATAAATACCAGGTCAATACGGCCCATGAGCTGGATGACATCAGTAACGAAGCACGGGTGAAAGTAAGCGGTCTCGTGACCTGCCGTCAGCGCCCCATGACGGCAGCAGGTGTCACTTTTATCACCATGGAAGATGAGACCGGCTTTGTGAATGTCGTCGTATGGCCCGCACTGGGTGAGAAAGAGCGGCCTACGGTGCGTCAGGCAATGCTACTGGGTGTGAGCGGGCACGTACAAAAGAGTGAGGGCGTAATACATCTTATCGCCAGCGATCTGGTCGATCTTACGCACTGGCTTGGTGACATGGAGGTCTCATCAAGAGACTTTACCTGAGGCAGGGCAGGTGCCGCACCGGCAGATGTGTTCGAGATCAGAACGACACAATATCCGAAAGTGCTGCGGAACTCTCAGTGCTGTTCTCGGCATCGATGCCAGCAAAATTCAGTTTCAGGTAGCTCTCTTTGAAAGTCGCGAGGAGATCCCACTGGGAGTCAATCCAGAGTGTATTGCGACTGAGGAAACGATCTGCCTGCAGAGCCGCTTCCGCTGCTGAACTGAGGCTGATGCCGGTAACAGGCTGCATTTCAAGTATCTCGTGCATGAGTTGCTGCTGCCATGCGCGACCCACGCCAAGCTCATCGAGTAGCTCATGATAGTCGGCACTGGCGATAACATGCTGAGGGAACAGGACTTCGGCGGCATGCAGGCGTGTCACCATGCGGCGCTGGTCAACAGCATTAAGACTGCGGAAATGTGTTGCCGCGGAGCCAATGTCACCGAGAATCAATTTCATGACGGCGTTATTGAATTGCAGATCCGGATGATTAAGAGATTCTTCCGTAAAGAGTTCAGGAAAACGGAGGTCTGCAATTGTGGTCGCGCTGTCCGCATGATCTCCTGACTGCGACAAGGCAAATAGCTCACCGCTCAAGGCACTGAGATAAACCTTGCTAAGGTGAGTGCGGATGCCCTCATCATCGACGCTTGCCTGACGCTGGAAATAGAATTCGGCCTCATCCGTTTCACCAACCAACGCGAGGGCCTGAATCAGGACGCCAAGCAGGCCAATGTGATGCGGACGCTCATAGAGTTCTTTCTTTCTGTCAGAAATAGCTTCCCATGGCGGTTTCGAGGCAACACTGAAGCTCTGTTGCTGATTGGGCGACGTACGGTAGGCACTATCCGCGCGAGCGAGAGCGAAGAATTGCTCAGCTTCGGAGTACAGCCGGGCACCCTGCAGATAGAGGCCATACTGGGCGAACACATAACCCGGCGTGTTGCCCTTGATGATGCGCGAGGAATAGATAGAGGCGAGTTCATTAAGACGGATACCTTCCGTGTTCAAGGTGACGGCCTTGAGTGTCTCTATGGAAGGATGACCTGGGCGGGCCAGTTCCAGCCGTCGGGCATAGTCGAGCATCGTCGCGCTCATCTCCATCGCCGTCTCACCTGAACTGTAAACCGCCATGTAGTTGGCCGCAGTGGCGAGGCCGGTGTAGGCATTGACGAAGCCGGGATCCAGTTCTATCGCCTTTTTGTAGTAGCAAAGCGCCATCCGCCAATCGCTGTGGTTCCATTGCTCTTTGAAGAACTCGGCCTTGATAAAGTTCTTGTAGGCGAGAGCGTTGGCAGTACCCCAGTCGTGCATCGCGGCACGCTGTTCATCATCGAGGTAAATGCTGAGAGAACTGATGACGTTGTCGGTCACCCTGCTCTGGGTCGTAAGCAGGTTGCCGGGCTCAAACTGATAGCGGTCGGAGAAAATAGTCGTTCCATTACTCAGCTCGATGAGTTCGAGGTTGAGTACGTGATGATCGGGGAACTCAAAAATGCTGCTCTTGAACAGGTGCGACGCACCCAGTTCGGTGGCAGCCTGAAGCGACGTTGTGTCCGGATCTGTCTCCAGTTGCATAATGCTCAGCCCAGCTAACTTGGACAAGCTGCTAACCAGCGCAGTATTGAGTCCGACGCTCAGATACTGTCCGGAAGATTCTTCCTCAAGTCCGACATACTGTGGGTGCGTGAGCGCGATGATCTTGCCCGCAGGCAATTCAGCCTGTGAAGGTGAATCCTTGAAACCAAACCCGACAAAGGCAAACACCACGACCAGCATGGCCAAAACGGCAGCGGAGAGACTCAGGCTCGCACTCCAGGAACTGACCTGCTCTACAGGTTCGACCGCGGGTGTCGCGATGGGTGCTGGAGTTGCGGTTTCTTCGATGAATTCGACTTCAGCGATTATCGCATAGCCCCGTTTCGGAAACGTCTTGATATAGCAGGGATCGGACGGTCGATCGCCGAAAGCGCGGCGCAAATTGGCCAGAATTTTGTGGACGGCATGGTCAGAAGAAGAATGGGGAGTCCAGAAACGGCTCAGCAAACTATCCATGCTGACAACTTGCGGGGCGTTTTCAGCAAGACACACCAGCACATCCATGGCGCGAGGAGAAATCTTTTGCTCCTCCCTCCCTTGGGACATCGTGCAGGTTTCCGGGTCAACCAACCACGTACCGATTCTGATCATTATTTTCACTTGCCCTGACTACTCGGCAGTCCGGGTTGGATTTTTTTGAGTCGGTGATTTTAGACGCTAATATTTCGAAGCCTAAATGAATTTTAGGCTGCAAATTATCGAGTAGGTTTAACGTCTTGCTGTTCTTCCAGTATAGCCCAAAAAAAATAGTGATCTCGGCGTTTTCGCTTTTTAGGTAGGAATAAGGGAGGTTTTTTTCAGGAATTAACTATCTGATTTAACAATACTTCTCCAGTTGCAGAAGGTTTTTCCACTGTAACAAATTGTGACTACGGACACTTTACAACATGGGGTGCGAATCCAGCGTAAAGGTCTGTTGTAAGAAAAATCCGCCAGGGGAACAGTCTTGGTTAGGAGGAGAAAAACCCACAAGGGAGAAAATTAATGATCAGAGAGTTCAGACGTAACAAACTATTTCGACTGAGCCAATCAATATCAGCTGCCAGTCTGGTAGGACTGGTAGCGACCACGAGCAATATTGCTTTGGGGCAAGACACCGAAGTTGAAGAAGTCGTGGTGACAGGCTCATATATCCGTAATAGTGCGTTTGCCCAGGATTCCAACGTATCTACCGTTACGCAAGAAGATATGTTCGAATCCGGAGCCCCGTCCATGGGGCAGTATATTCGCGACCTGACTTACACTCAGAACATCGATACGGTTGCGAACGTGAATGCGGGCCAGGATGGTGGCCAGGATTCCAGTAACGCCACGTTCAATCTCCGCGGTCTTGGAGAGAACAGTACACTTACTCTGGCCGACGGCGTGCGGTCTATCAACAACTCCTTGTCGACACTGCTGCCGGACATCGCAGTTGAGCGTCTCGAAGTCGTGCTGGATGGCGGCTCGGCGCTGTATGGTTCAGATGCTGTCGCCGGTGTAGTCAACCTGATTCCCATCAAGGAATTTGATGGCATTAGAGTGCGCACCTACTACCAACGCGATGCAGATCCTGATTTCGAGGAATCCAAGCTCTCCATGTTGTGGGGACGATCCTTCGACAACGGTATCAACTATGTTGGGGCAGTGGACTACGCTCACATTGGCTCGCTCATGACGTTTGAGCGACCCGAGATTCTCGAATACGACTATGGTTATTCGTCTTCGGGTAATCCCGGTGTCTACCGTGAAGTGGTAGGTGGTACACCAAGCATTGGTGGTGTTCACGGCGGACAGGTTGTTGCGCCAAGTTTGCGTGACCCGAGCTGTGGCACGTTCGGTCTGTCGCCGGAAGAAACCTATCTCGGTAACGCCAAGAACAACCCCAGTGGTCTACCTGTTGGCGACTCCGGCTGTTACATGACGTACAGCCCGCAGTGGCCGTTGATGGGAGAACAGACGACCTACAACATGTACAACAACATGACGTGGGATGCGGCTGACTGGATTCAATTTGAATTCTCAATGAACCACAGCTATCACGAAGTGGAGAGCCGCAACACGGGAACTTACGGACAGAATACCAATAACCGTAATTCCCTGTTGATTCCGGCTTCGCATCCAGCCAATCCCTATGGTGTCGATGTTGTTCCACAGAACTACCGTCCCTTTACTTATCTCGATGAAGAGCGCTGGCCGAGCCATTTCGAGCAATCGACTGGTGCACGCAAGCAACCAATTTCGTATTACACGCAGCGATACAAGTTGGCCGCCACCTATGAGTTAAGTTCAACGTGGAACGGTTACACCTACTACTCAAAGCAGTACTACGATGTAGATCGTGACGAGAAGTTGCTCCACATTGGCAAGATGCAGCAGGCGCTGATCGGCCAGGGTGGACCCAATGGCAACGAATACTGGAATCCCTTCGGCTCTGCTGATCCGCGTTCTCCGTATTTCGATGCCGCAACGACTCGCAACAGCCAGGAAGTCGTCGATTGGTTGTTCACCAATATCGACAACGTTCAGGTAAATGAAGACGAGTTGGATATCTTCGAGACTACAATTGCGGGCGAGCTTTTTGATCTGCCTGCGGGTGTCTTGCAGATGGCCACGGGTTTCCAGATGCGCGACAAGATCGAAGGCATCTATCACAACCCGCTTGAGTTGGCGCAGCAGGATTACAACGTAAACATCGTTGATACGCCGCCATCCAATGACACGTACTTCAGCAAAGTGTACGCCGCGTTTGTCGAGTTCGATGTTCCGATCACCGACACAATTGCTGCTCAAGCCGCAGTGCGCCATGAGCGTTTTGAAGACTTCGGACTCGACGCAACCACGCCAAAGATCGGTGTGCGTTGGGAAGTGTTGCCGGAACTGGCACTGCGCGCGTCCTGGGGTGAATCATTCCTCGCGCCAACTGCATCACAGGCTCGTCCCTTCGATCCCAATGAGGGTTGCGGCGAGATCTTCTTCGGTGCTGACCCACTCACGGGTGGACAGCTGACCGGTGGTGCGACCTGTAGTTCGGGTAACCCCGGCCTGAAGCCTGAAACGTCCATCATGAGTAACTTCGGTTTCACCTGGGAGCCAGGTGGCGATCTGGATGGGCTGAGCGTGAGCCTGGACTACCAGACCATCGAATACACCGATCGTATTCGTACCCTGAGTACCAATGACACCGTCGACAAGCAATTCACTGAAATGCTGTTGGCCATTGGCTCAAGTGAAGCGGGCTATGACGCGACGCCGGGTTCTGCAACGCGCAATGCGGCTAACGCCTGGCTGCGCACACAGGACCAGAGTGGTGCTGCCGGTGTGATCCGTGATGCGAACGATCAGAGCGTACTGCGCGTGATTCGCCAGTCCAACAACATCAGTTCTGTGTGGATTGATTTGTTCGACATGAAGGTGGATTACAGCATCTCCACTGACAACATGGGTACATTTGCGCCCTCCCTCAACCTGACTTACTACACCACTTACGAGTATGAAGATCTGTTCGGTGGTGTACAGGATGCGTTGGGACGTCAGAACGCCAATAGCGGTGTCGTACCGCCATTGCCCGAGATGAAGTGGAACGCCAAATTGAATTGGTTCATGGGCAGCCACAGTGCGTCGATCAATACGAGCTTTACTGACGAAGTCAGCTTCGATGATCAGGTCAATGCATTGTTCACAGGCTATACCGCACCGACAGTGATCGATTCACAAATGATCACCAACGCGCAGTACAGCTATGCCTTCGACAACCTGTTCGGTTCCCAGGTAATGGTCAGCGGTGGTATTCGCAACCTGTTTGATGAGATGCCACAACGACTGCCTGTACTGGGTGGTTTCGAAAGTCGCCTGCAACAGCCTTGGGGTCGCCAGTTCTGGTTGTCCCTGGACTGGACGCCAGGTTTCTAATCTCGCTCAGCTAGACTCTCCACTAGTTTTGAGATTTAGGGGGACAGTTTCTGTCCCCCTTTTTTTTGCGTCGCATTTTACCGAGTAAGAACACCTTGCTGTTCTTTTCAACCCACTCAGTGTCCTTGAGCGGGCTGCAGAGAGGCAGGATTTCCTTGCCGATGCGTCGATTTCGCACAGCCGGGCACGGCAAACTTTCCGTCGCAATGCTGTGCCACTTTTTCTGCAATCGCGCGGTGAATTATTTACCTGATGGGTGATGCTTTTTTGTCTTCAGTCTTCAGTCTTCAGTCTTCAGTCTTCAGTCTTCAGTCTTACTGCGCCTATCTCATTTTCTCAGCGCGAGCGCTTCGCTAGCGTGGCACGTGACGATTTGTCTTCCAGTGACCGCTACTGCACGAACACGATTGTGTGTCGATTGAGAAAATGTATTCAGGCGTTATAGAGCGTGAACGCACCAATCACGATAAAGCCAATGCCCGCGACATAGTGCAGCACTTTTTCGTTGATGAATTCTGATAGCAGGCTGCCGGCCAGGACACCGATTGCCGAGGCGACAATCAGTGCGGCCGAGGCTGCAAAGAAAATCATGACTTTGCTGACTTCCTTGTCGGTAGCAAACAGCATGGTTGCTAACTGGGTCTTGTCACCGAGTTCGGCGATAAATACGGTGGCAAATACCGTCAGAAATACTTTCAGCTCCATTCCTCAACTTCCTTTGCTGCAACTAAACCGACATTGTAACCCTGTCTGACTACTGCATTGAATGCAGGCCAAACATATTACCGTCGGTATCCAGTGCCAGTGAAATGAAACCGTATTCACCGATCGACATCTTGGCGCGCTCCACTTTGCCGCCCGCTTCTGCAATACGGCTCTCTTCTACGGCACAGTCGGCACACGAGAAATAGATGATCGTGCTGTTCACTGCTGAGTCTTTGCCTTCTACTTTAACCAGGGCACCTGTTGCACCCGGATTCTCGGGGCTGCCCGGGAAGGCGAACATGCTCAGTTCGCCATCGGGTGGGGCGAGTGACTGCAGCTCGACTTGCAACACTTGTTCATAAAAGGCTTTGGCCTTGTCGATGTCCTGTACATAAATCTCAAACCAGTTGACGGGATTATTGCTCATTGTTTTTTCCTCTGTTTGATTGGCTGTCTCGCTTGTTTGTACCTGTTTATATCGGTTTATACCTGTCTATACCTGCCTGCCACTTATCGCTATTTATTGCGTATTCCTGACTGCTACGTTTCAAGTTTTACTGTGTTGATTGCGTACTGCCCTTGCCACCTTGCCACCTTGTCGGGCTGCCCGGGTTGTTTCGTCGTATTTGATTGCGTATGTCATTGCGTGCTTTGTGCTGCTACTTCTTCATCCTTTGTTCGCGCTGAGTATCAGGTTCGCATCCACGCTCATGCAAACAGGCCGTGTAAATACCAGTTGCGCTCACCGCTGCGTTCGCGAAATACCCACAGGCGACTGCCAGTGGCCTCTCTGGCGACATAATAATCCCGCCGCACATCCTGACCAGACCACCAGCGGGTCTCGATGCGTTCCGGTCCGCTGAGCAGGGTAATCGCTCTGCGATGATAGAGGCGATTGTTGCGCAAAGTCAGCAGTTGCGGTTCGGGCAAGAGCCATACGGGGCGAGGCCGGTCACTGACTGTCTGGGTCTGCAGCGCGTGCTGGCTTTGCTCTCGCGCATCGTATTCCCTGAGCTGGCAGGCGTACTCGGGACAGTGTTCTGCAACGGTATCGAGTGTCTTCACCGGCTGGACACCCAGCCGGGCACGTAACTGCTCCATGAACAGGTCCAGATTGTTGTTGCCGTGCTTGCTCTGTTGACCCGGCAGCGTGTCGCTCGTGGGAGTGTGGGCATCGAACTGCAACACATCGAGATGGAGTCCACTCACCGGTGCGGGCACGCTGAGACTGGCGAAGTGGGTTTGCAACAGCAACAACAAGTGTTCCCGGGAACGACTGGCCTGACGGAGACCGAGCCTGAGCACTGTGGCCTGGCGGTTCTCGTGCAGCAGTTTGAATTGCAGCAGGTCGGTGACGAGGTCGCGGCGGCGGAGAAAGTCCTTGAGTTGTGCCAGCATTTCATCAGCAATCGGCAGCAAGCGCTCCAGATTCTCAACGCCATAGGGCAAATCATAGCTGGTATGGAAGGCGGGTGGAGGCAGGTAGTTACGGGTTGGCTCCGGCGCCTTGCCCAGCGCCTTGTTGAGCAGATTGACCAACTCGCTACCAAAGCGTTTACGCAAACCATCCATGGGCAGTCGCCAGAGATCCTTTAACTGGCGCACCCCCATGTTATACAGGCGACGATTCTGCTCTCTGTGCAGATGCAGAACCTCGTAAGGCAGATGACCGAGTGCTGAACGCAGATTGTCCGGACGATAGACAGCGCTGTTGTGACCGGCCCGGGCGAGTAGCAGGCTGCCGGTGACAGTCGGTGTGGCCGCATAGCCGTAGCCGTCAGGCAATGCGAGTTCGGTCAGACAGTGTTGCAGTGGCTCATGCAGGGATTCATGGATTGCCTGCAGGCCGCCAAAGTACTTCAGGCTGGAGCGTATCTCGGCCACCAGCGCACAGTCGTGATAACTGACTGTGGCGCTAATGTTTTGTGCCTGCCCGGCCAGTCGTTGCAAGGCCTCCTGCCGGGTCTTCTCTGTCAGGCTTTCCAGCTGCGGGAAATACAGTGCGTACCACAGCGCGAAGCGTTTGCGGGTGGGCGCGGGCCGGGACTGCGGCGCTGGCCGGGGCGCTGGCAGTGGCAGGGCGATGACCTGTGCGCCATTCCGGTCAGGTAGCGACGGCAGAGGGAGTTGGACACTGGGGTCGGGCTTCTCCATGGCGACAAGGCTCAGGCGGGAATGGCATGGGCGCTAGGCTGTGTACACAGTGGCGACAGGGGTAGAGACAAACGTGTGTTGCGTGCCGAGAAATTACCGCGGGCCTTGATGAGGGTGACTTCCGCCTCACTACAGGGGCGGTGTTCAGGCGAAGAATCCTTTATTTTCAGGCGCAATGGAGAAGGTGAGTGCTTACTATCGGAGTGCTTGAACAGAACCCCCAGCGTATCCCCGGCAGTTGCGGCAAGCTGCAGGCGACGCAGGACTTTGCCTGGTAACCAGTTCTGCCAGGCCAGCACCAGCCCGCAGTTACGGGTCTGCAGAGCCTTTTCCAGCGTCCAGAGAGCGTCGCGGCAAGTGGTCTCCAGATCCACCACCAGTACCTGCCGAATGTCGATGCCTGCCTGAACAAGAGCTGGAGCATAGAGCAAATAGGGTGGTGAGACCCAGAGTATCCATTGGCCACGGGCGATCACCGAACGCATGAGTGGCAGCAGCAACTGCAACTCGCCATGGCCCCAGTCGGGCGCGACCACTTCCATCAGCCCGTTACGGGGCCAGCCGCGTCCGGGTAGCATGTCATCCAGTTCGCTAAACCCCGTGGGCTGACCATGGTCACCCTGGCCAGCGAGGTCGCAGCCGCGCCAGAGCGCGGGATTACCTTGCAGAAGCTGGTCGATAGCAGAGGCCTGTCCGGGGCCGCTGGTGAGCGGATTGGCGGCAGCACTGTGCAGCGCACCGGCCAGTCTGTTGCCGATCAGCCCGGTATCGGGCAGCGCCGGGCTGGCCGCGTCGGGCGCAGAAGGAGTGACGTTGATCATGGGAGCCGGCCTCTATACTGTAAATTTATACAGTATTATAGATAGGCCGAAAAGGAATGCAATATCTTGCTGGCAACGCTCCGGCTTGTAGTGCGCTTCCCGGCAGCGCGCCCTGCCAGCAGGCAGGGCCCCGGAAAAGGCTGGCAAAGCCGCCGGGGCACATGAAGTTTATCCAGTAGTTAATTGTATTTTAAAGAAAATTAAAGCTTTCTCCGGACGGGTCGCTAAGAGAGGAGAGCACAGTGCCCGGAGTGGGGATAGCCGGAACTGATGCCCATTAGAGCTGTCGTATCAAACAACAGAATAAATGCAGAACGGGGAAAACAATGCGTAGAAAACCTGACATGGTTGTAGTTATTATCGCGCTGTTTGTTGTGGGTGTGTTGGCCAGTAGCGTGGCGCAAAGCGCGCTGCTGTAAGAAGTTCGACAATCGCCGCGCACAGGCAGTGCAGGCTGATTCAACAAGTCTTGACGATAACGAACAAGGATAAAAACAAAAAACCAGGGAAAGGAAGTAAGCTGCGTGTACCGCCCTAGTCAGTATCAGGGCGGTAAATTTTTTCTGCAGTCACCACGGCGTCGAGTCGCACGTCCCAACTCGCCACAGGAAAGGGTTCAGTCATCTGGCAGTCATGTGCCAGTCCCACCAGCAATGGCCGACTCCGGCGATTGAAAATCTTGAAGCTGAAAGTCCGATCGTAGAAGCCTTTGCCCATGCCAAGGCGGAAACAGTTCTTGTCAAATCCCACCAGCGGAACAAACACCACATCGAAACTGGTTGGCGAGATCGACTTGTCCGGCAGGGGAGGCTCGGAAATACCCCAGCTGTTTTCCTTCAGCACTGTCTCGTTGTCTATTTGTGCAAACGACAGCAGGTCCGGGTCTTCGTCGTTGATTACGGGCAGGAAACAGGTCTTGCCCGCAGCCAGCGCGTCTTGCATGAGAGGCTCGGGATCGAGTTCGCCGTCAATCGTGTGGTAGAAGGCAATGAGCTCGGCAGACTGATAAAAGTCCTGCTGAGTAACGAGTTCCTTGAGAGCAGCCGCTGCAGACGCCTGTACTTCGGGGGTCAATTGATTGCGCGTGTCCCGAAGGGACTGGCGTAAGGCCTTGCGGGCTTCATCATTCATGTTTTAGAAATGGGGCAGATACTTCCTGAAAGAATTAATCAAGCTCCCCGAAACACCGCTATCAAAATTGCCCTGAACCGAAGGTTCAGGTGGTGGCTCCCGCGATGAATCAGGCTTTCCGACGTGCGGACTTGCACAACAACATCTGGCGAGTTGCCTCCGGGTTTTAAATATCGGCTCAAGAACACATTCGATTGGCAAATGGTCCAGGGAACTCTAGGCACTAGTATATATCGCAGCGCCGTTACAGATAAAGACGACAGGCAGAGGAATTGTATTGAGGAAAATTTTGCGCCGCGCGGGCTGTGTCAGATCTCGAGCTGGCGCGTGTTGGCCAGGGCCATATCGATCTTGTCTTCGAGCCCTTTGACCTGTTGTGCAGTTACATGGCGCGTTTCGTTAATCATGCGATTTTTGCGCAACATATCATGCGTGATATTGAGCGCTGCCATGACCGCAATTTTTTCGGCGCCGTGAATATTGCCGCGGCCTTTGATTTTGCGCATATTCTCATCGAGATACTTCGCCGACTTCATGAGTGCTTCCTGATCGGAAGGCGGGCAGTTGACCTGATACTCCTTGTCGAGGATTTTTACCTGTACGGCGGTGCTTTGCTCACTCATAGTCAATACCGGAAAAGTGAAGAAGGAAGAGAACGGAAGGGAACGCTCAGGTTTGATCCATGGCTTTCAAGCGCACGAGCACGGATTCCAGCTTGGACTTGGCTTCCTTGTTTCTTTCCAAAAGCTGTTTGCGCTCAGATTGCCAATTGCTTTCATTGGCTTTGAGCAGCTGGTTTTCTCGTTTCATCTCTGCACAAAGACTAATGAGATCATCGACTTTGCTGTTCAGGGACTGGAAGCTGTCTTCGGTCATTCTGTATTTAGTTGATTTGCTTGAATTCTTAGTTAACGCAATGAACTATTGGCGTAACTTTAGGATTTACATTAAGAGCCACGTAACTATAGAGCCGAGGCGGTAGAGGGTCAATAATGGAGTGGGAAAAAATGGGGCTTGGTTCGGCAATCTGTGAGCTATATGCTTGGCGCCGGATTGCAAAGAGATGTCAGCACGGTTACCGAGGAAAACATGAGTCAATACCGGGAATTCAAGGCACGACGTAAGGAACTGATGGCGCAGATGGAGCCAAACAGCATCGCGCTGTTGGCGGCTGCGCGTCCAAGTGTGCGAAATAACGACGCTTTTTATCAGTATCGACAAAGCAGCGATTTCTACTATCTCACCGGGCTCGCGGAAGAACACGCCTTGCTCGCACTGATCCCCGGGCGCAAGCAGGGCGAAGTTGTATTGTTCTGTCAGGAAAAGAACCCACAGAAAGAGTTATGGGAAGGCATCCTGCTGGGCCCGGATGCAGCCTGTTCGGAACTCGGCATGGACGATGCGTTTCCCGTGGCAGATATCGATGACATTCTGCCGGGACTGATCGAGGGTCGCGACCGTGTCTATTATTCTATGGGCAAGGACGACAAATTCGATGATCAGGTGATGGAATGGGTAAAGGTCATCCGCAGCAAGTCCAAGCTCGGCGCGCACCCGCCTGGCGAATTCCTCGTGCTGGACCCGCTGCTGCACGAATTGCGCCTGATCAAGAGTGCTGCCGAGATCAAGTTGATGGAGAAGGCGGCAAAGATTTCCGTGGAAGGCCACAAGCGTGCCATGGCAGCCTGCAAACCCGGTGTCTATGAGTATGAGCTGGAAGCTGAGCTATTGTACGCATTCAAGCGGCATGGCTCACTCGCACCCGCTTACACGTCCATCGTCGCTGCCGGAGACAACGCCTGCATTCTGCACTACAACGAGAACAGGGCTGCCGTTAAAGAGGGTGACCTGGTACTTATCGATGCGGGCTGCGAATACGGCTACTATGCCTCGGATATCACCAGAACCTTCCCCGCCTCAGGCAAGTTCACGCCGGAACAAAAGGCGATCTACGAGATTGTGCTGAAGGCTCAGGATGCAGCCATCGCAGCGGTGCAGCCGGGAGCATCATGGGACGAACCACACAATGCCTCGGTCAAGGTCATTACCCAGGGCCTGATCAAGCTTGGCTTGCTGAAAGGCACGCCCGCCAAGCTGATCAAGAGCGAGGCCTACAAGGAATTCTATATGCACAGGGTCGGTCACTGGATCGGCATGGATGTGCATGATGTGGGTGACTACAAGATCGATGACACCTGGCGATTGCTTGAGCCTGGAATGGTAACTACGATCGAGCCGGGCATTTACATCGCCCCCGACAACAAGAAGGTCGCCAAGAAATGGCGCGGCATCGGCGTGCGAATCGAGGATGATGTGCTGGTCACCAGAACTGGCCACAAGGTGCTGTCCAGTGGCATTCCCAAGACTGTTTCCGAAATTGAATCGTTTATGAGCCAGGCAGCCTAGCGCTCGCCAAACTAGCGAATGCAGATTAACAAGCCACAAGTGCAATACGATATCGTTGTCGTTGGAGCCGGCATGGTAGGCGCCAGCTTCGCGCGCCTGTTGGCAGCGGGTTCGCAAGACACAAGCTACTCAGTGCTAGTGGTGGAAGCAGTACTGCCCGCTGCCGCTGAACAGCCCAGTTTCGACTCGCGCTCGACAGCGCTCTCCTTCGGCTCGCGACAGATTATTGAGCGGATGGGCATCTGGGACGAAGTTGCTGGCCATGCAACGGCCATCGAAAAAATTCAGGTGAGCGACCGCGGGCATTTCGGTTCAGTCTGGCTCGATAGCGCTGAACACAAACAGGAGGCGCTCGGCTATGTCGTCGAAAACCGCCAACTGGGACGCGTGCTCAATCTGCCGCTGCAGGATGCTCCTGGGGTGGACTATCTGGCGCCGGCGAAAATTGTCTCTGCCCAGCCCAGGCAGTCTGGTATGTCTCTGAATATCGAATTGGCTGACGAGCAGGTTGAGGTGCATGCCGGCCTGCTTGTCCTCGCAGATGGGGGCAGGTCGCCCATTTGCGCGCAGCTCGGCATCACTCAGCAACGCAAGGACTATCAGCAACAGGCGCTCATCGCTAATATCGGCTTCACTCAGCCTCATGGCAACGTGGCCTATGAGCGATTTACAGAGCAGGGGCCGCTCGCCGTTCTGCCACTGGCCGATTTCGCAGACCAACATCGTGGCGCGCTGGTCTGGACGCTACAGGCAGACAAGGTTGCCGAAACGAGCGCGCTTGATGAGCAGGAATTACTCGCGGCACTCAACGACCAATTCGGCCAGCGCCTCGGTGAGATTACCCACATAGGACAGCGCGCGATCTATCCCTTGTCGCTGTCAGTAGCCACCGAACAGGTTCGCCCGCATCTGGTTCTGCTGGGCAACGTCGCACATACTCTTCATCCAGTGGCTGGTCAGGGATTGAATCTGGCACTACGCGCGGTGGAATCCCTGGTCGCAACCTTGCTGACTGCGAGTGCTCAGGGCAAGTCGCCTGGGGCTATGGCGGTATTGCAGGGCTATGCCGAAAGTCGTGGTGAAGACCAGCAAACGACCATTGCGCTCACCGATACGATGATCAGAATGTTCTCGACTAACAAGATCGCCCCGTCTTTGACGCGCAAAATGGGACTATTGGCCGTAGACCTGGTGCCGGGTGTGCGCAAGGGATTTAGCCGTCAGGCCATGGGCTTACATGCCTGGTAGCGCATTACGCACTCAATTGAGTGCGGCGCGAATGGCTTCGATACGCTCGCGATTGGCGCCGAGATCGCTATAGCCCAGGCGGGAAGCTGAGCGGACATGAGTCACGCGGCTTGCCGGATCATAGAGAAACTCCACATCGTCGACGAAACCCATGAGGCGGCTGGTGAATTCCGCATAGAGGTAATTGCCCTGCTTGTTGACGATGTTCGTGCGCTCCAGGCCGAGCAATACCGCTTCAATCGCTGCAATGTCAGCGTTGAGTGGCGCGATGCTGTGCGTCTCATCGGAGGCGAAACTCGATACACAATTCGGAGAATCAGGACAGGGAGTGAGTTGCCCATTGGCAACACCGATATTCTGTGGTGCTTCACCTGCGCAGGCGGTGAGGAAGGGAAGCAGCGACAACAAGGATTTCTTCATAGCAAATTCGTCTTGGATTCCGGAAATAGCACGACTCTGTAAACGATCGAATCCGCGCTTTGGTTCAGCCAGCGGCTAGCCAACCACGGTCATGCCGAGCCATTCCGCAATCAACGCTGGTTTCTCTTCGCCTTCGATTTCTACTGTCACTTCATGCTTAAGCAGATAGTGATTGGGCTTCTTCTCCTCGGCGCTCAACAATTTGAAGCGGCCGCGGATCTGGCTATTCACTTTGACAGGATTGATGAAGCGCAGTTTGTCGAACCCGTAATTGATGCCCATGATGGTATTGTCGAGCTTGAGAGCGCCCTCATAACCCATCATGACCATGAGTGATGTGGTGAGAAAGCCATGTGCGATGGTGGTTCCGAAGGGAGTCTGGGCAGCGCGTTCGCGATCGACATGGATATATTGATGATCGCCAGTGGCATCTGCAAACTGGTTAATCCGTTCCTGATCGACGGTCAGCCAATCAGAGAGACCAACTTCCTTGCCGATGAATTCGTGCAACTGATCCGGGCTTACAATCTGTGGCATCGTTATTCTCCTTGTGAAACACAACTAATCAGAGGATCCCTAGCTTGTTATTCTACTGGCGCGCAGTGAATTTTGCTCTTGGCGGGCAGTCTAGCAGCATTTCCTGGGTGCTGGAATTAACCGCCACATTGGAGCGGTGGCCTGTGCCGGCCTATAATTCGCTCCATGGTGAATGATGCACAACAATTCGACGTGCTGATCGTCGGTGGTGGCATGGTCGGTGCCACTATGGCCTGTTTGTTGGCCGAGCTTCCGCTGCGCGTCGCGCTACTCGATCGTGGCCAATTGCAGAGCAAGCCTCTCTCAGCCGGCCAGGCATTTGATGCGCGTGTCAGTGCGCTGACTCCGCAGTCTTGTGAGCTGCTGGAGACAATACAGGTTTGGCAGGATGTCCTCGCACAGCGCGTGTGCGGCTATCAGTCCATGCATGTATGGGATGCTGAGGGCACCGGCAGTATTTCATTTTCGGCGCGCGACATCGATCAGGCGGAACTGGGTACTATTGTCGAGAACAATGCGATTCTTGCTGCGCTGTACAAACGACTGGCGACGATTGACAACCTGACGCTGCTGCCTGGCCACAGTGTGGCACGTCTGGAACGCGATCCTGCTGCAACGGGCGGCGCTAATGCGACGGTGTACACCGACGGCGAAGCGTGTATTCAGGCGAGACTGATTATCGCAGCGGACGGTGCCAACTCGCCGATCCGGGAACTGGCCGGATTTCGGACGCGCGAATGGGACTACCAACACCATGCGATCGTCACCACAGTTCGCCACGAACTTGCCCATGAAGCGTGTGCCCGACAACGCTTTCTCGACTCCGGCCCGCTGGCATTTCTGCCACTGTCTGGACCAGAGGGAAGCCAACAGCAATCCTCAATCGTATGGTCCGTGCTACCAGAGCTTGCTGCGGAGATCATGGCGCTGGATGATGCAGCATTTTGCAAGCGCCTGGCTCAGGCCTTTGAATGGCGTCTGGGAGACGTGCTTGCCTGCGAGCGCCGCTTCAGTTTCCCGCTGAGGCAGCGTCATGCGATCGACTATGTGCAAGACACTATCGTTCTCGTGGGCGACGCTGCACATACCATTCATCCTCTGGCGGGGCAGGGTGTCAATCTCGGCTTGCTGGATGTGCTTGCGCTAGCCAATGAGTTGCAACAAGGCATAGCCAATGGGCGAGACATCGCGGATAGCAAAGTCTTGCAGCGCTATCAGCGTGCGAGAATGGGCCACAATCTGGGCATGATGTGGGTGATGGAAGGATTCAAGCACCTGTTTTCGGATCAGGCGCTACCGGTGCGCTGGTTGCGCAACGTTGGTTTGAGCAGTGCTGATAAGGTCAGCGTGGTAAAGAATCAATTGGCACGTCGCGCGATGGGGCTCTGAACCCGAATGAGTCCAGAGCCGAAGCTCGCGCTTAATGTTTCTCTTCGCGACAGCGTGAATTCATGATGGCATTCACCGCCATATCGACATGACTGCCGATCAAACGCTTCACATCATCGTCATTGGATAGCGCGCAACTAACGGGCCAGTCCTGATAGGCGACTGCCGCCTCGATCGATCCCGATTTCTTCAATGCGATGATACCGTGTAGCTGTCCCCAGATTAGCAGCGTCGTGTTCACAACGTCCGCTTCCGCACAAGGCACGCGATAGGCGTCATAAATATCAAGCACAGTCTTGCGCAAACGCACGAGACAGCGACAGGACACCTCAACGAATTCTGGCGTCGACCATTCTCTTGGCAGTGTTGAGCTGAACAGTATGTGGAAGCGGGCTGGATGTTCTTCAGCGAAGTGATAATAGGCAAGGCACATGTCGAGTAGATAGTCTTCCGGGTTACTACTCGGCTGGCAATGCGACTCGAAATACTCGTCTATTTCTTCATAGAGACGCAGCTTGATAGCCAGCATCAAGGCATTCTTGTCTGAGAAGTGATTGTAAACTGCAGAAGGCGTAACGCCGACTTGCTTGGCGAGGCCACGGAGCGAAAGTCGCTCGATATCGTTCGCCTCAATAAAGTGCATGGCTGCATCAACGAGTGCTGCTTTGACATTGCCGTGATGATACGCGGCGCGTTTGTCCTGATCTCCTATGAGCATGTTCTGTCCCTGACGTTATTTTTTTATTGCCGGTAGCGGATACACACCTCGCTACTGAGTAGTCGTTCGCTACTTGTCGATACGATGGCAGTCTGATGCACAGAGGGTCCTGCCCTCACGTTACCAGTTTGCCTGGAAATTATAGCGAACTCTTACATTTAAGACGTCATTGCGACTGAATAGGTTTACATAGGAACTCGCAGGAGCTGAGTAGTTTACCCATAACATGCCGAGACTCAAGTTATCGGACCAATCATAATCGATTGATAGCCTGTCGATACGGCCATTGCCTTCTGCGAGTTGGTTGCTCACTGCGACCAGTTGTAATCGTTCATTGAGTGCAGTCCAGTAGGCGCGTACACCGAAGCTGGTCTGCGTGGCAGGGCCGTACAGCGCACGTGAGTTGTCCTGTGTGCGCGTGATGTCGACTTCAGCACTCAGGATGAGATTCCTGAAGCCATTGTATTCGGCACCGAATACGGCAAGTAACTGATTCTTGCGTTCCCAGCCACGCAGCTGTGCGAACAGGGAATTGTTCGCTGGCCGGATTGCCTTATTTCGGTGCACTCCCAGTTCGGAAAACAGTAGCCAGGAACCCAGTACCCGATTGATGGCAAATCCCAATGCGCGCATGCGGTTCTGCTGCAGGATCACTTGAGAAGCGCTGGCAGTGCCGATAATGCGATCGATCGTTAGTGCATTGTCATTGAATTCGCCTGCGACGATCTGCAGATCGCCGTGCGCATATTGTGTGCTGGCGCGCAGGAAGAATTCGGTTTGTTTCTCAGGTTCTCTGATGACCGGGCTCGCGCCTGCTGCGCGCAGCGCCGCAAACTGATCAAACTCATCGCCTGCCGGCGCGATGTCGTTGTTCCCGGCCTCCACAGTAATAACGGAATCAAGAGTCCAGTTACCGGCATTGACACTGGCGAGTACGGCTGGCACTTGCAGGCGCAAGTCTTCAAGATCTTCCTGACCGAAGGTGTATTGATTCTCGGTATTTATCAAGTCAGTGACACGCAGATACTCACTCATTCCCCAGGCGAGAATCTGGTTTCCGGCCTTGAGATAAATGCCATTGTCGAACTCATGTTCGACATAGAAATCTTTCACCTCGAAGCGATTGCGGAATGTGCTGAGTTCGTCGCGACTGTAAGGATTGTGATCCTGCAGTCGGTAGATCTCGTCGTGATACGCCTTGGCGCTGAAACGGAAGTTGCTTCGCTCAGCGAGGCGTGCATCCCACTGTGCGAACAGGCTGAACTCAGCCTTGTTGGCCTCGGCATCCTGACGGCTGAATAATGCGCCCGGATTCTGTAGACCATAACCGAGATCCGCGTTTAGCCATCCGATGAGAGTATGCGTGCTCTCGTTCGCCGCGTTGTCTTCAATCGCAATATCCAGTGTGTTGAAAAAATCGTTTTGCGCCGCAGCAGGTTGCGCATGCGTGCCAAGGAAAAACAGCAGCACTGTTGCGAGTGAATACGCTCCGGTTGTGGGACTTGCGGGAAGAATCAAATGGATCACTTTTCGAAAAAGGGCGTAGTCAATAGCAGAGCGGGAACTGAACTGTTCAACGCTTCTCTGGGGAAGCCTAGTTGACGCCGCGCTGCAGGGACTCCGCCGCGAAGTATTCGTCATTGATGCTGTCATCATAGCGAATTGAGGTCAGTTGCAGAACACTGGCGTGCTCCTGGCGACCATTGCGCGTTGTTATGGCCTGCTGGCGGTGCGCGGTCCAGATTCCCTGCACCTCACGCACGTCGGAGGCACTGAAATATTTCACGCGGTTGCCACGCAGCTCCCAGGCCTGTGCCTGGATCTGCACGAAGTTGTCTTTGCGAATCCAGACCTGCAGTCGCGAATATCCCGTTGCTTCCTCGGCCTTCTCTTTCAGTTCGGCCTTGGGCGTCGCTTCGATGACCCAGCACTCGAAGCCATCCACGTCCTGTGATTCGTTGATGAAGCGGTAATCATACCACTCGAGTTCCAGGCCATTGATATCCGCGTACGTAAAATCGCTGCCGAGGAAGGAGTCTGAGGTATCGCTGCTGGCGATGCGCCGCACGCGCTGCATCGCGGGAAGATAGAGCCAGCTGTCATCATCGCGGTCGGGATCCGCCCAGTCGTGATTCAGGTAGGCCGTGCCTGCGATGTCGGCTGGCGACTCGAACGAGGAGAGTGTACGCGAGTCCTCGCCATAGTCTTTCGAATAGATAACCAGATCACGGCTGCGTTGCCGATCCCGGCGATCGATGAGGACCATGGTGTATTGGGCGATCCTGGTCTCGCCATCATCACGCGCATCGACCCGGGCCATCACCTCATAGGCACTGAGCTCTTGAGCCGTGCTCTGGGCCACTGACAGCGCTGCTGAGAGCAGCAAGGCTGTAGCTTGAAGAATCTTACCTGAGATGTAGAGAGTGGACTCGCAATCGCGGAATCGGGGCATGTGTATTCGACGTCTTCTTATTAAATGATTCTGTACGTGAGCGTCACAACTCAATTGATACTATGTCATAGACTCTGCTGCAAGCCACTTCGTTCACTGTCGAGCTGATGTGCACGTTGTTTGCCATCCAGTACATACAGGATGGCAGGTAAGAAGATCAAATCGCCGAGCAACGCCAGTGCCATGATGATGGACCCGAACATTCCGACATTAATTACCGTAGTAAACGAGCCGAAGCAGAGTACGCTGAAACCAAACACCAGCACCATGGAGCTGAATACAACGGCACGCCCTGACTCATTCATCGCGCGCTGAATCGCTTCTTCTGTCGTTGCGCCGGCACGACGCGCAGTGAGATAACGGTTCATCACATGAATTGCATCGTCTACCGCGATTCCCATCGTCATGGCGAAGACGATGACGGCACTTTGATCGAGATAGATGCCGAGAAAACCGGCGATACTGGCGGCGAGCAGAATAGGCATCACGCTGGGAATGATGGAAAGCAAGCCGTAGCGAACAGAGCGGAACAGCACAATAAAGAAAAGCGAAATGACGCTCAATGCGACCAGAAAGGACAGGACCATGCCTTCGGAAGTGTAGATGTCCTGCACGGTATACAACACCATCGTGCCGGTGAGAATCGGGTTCAGGTGTGCTGCTTCTGAAGTCAGATAGGAACGAATATCGTCGAGTTCTTCCTGCATCTCGGAGGCTGGCATGTTGACCACCGGTACCACCATACGGGTGTAGCGATTGTCGAAGTCCTTGATATCAGAAAGATCTTCGTTGGCACCTGCGCTGTCATAGAGCAGCATGAATTGCGCACTCATCTCCCGGCTGTCCGGCAGGCTGTAGTACGCCGGGTCATCGCCGTTCATCGCCTGATTGATTTCCTTGAGATAATCGGTCAGTGAATTCACTTTACCGAGACGCTCATGATCCGACAGCCAGCGTTGAATGCTGTCCATCTCCTGCAGGAACTGTGGATTCTTGATGCCATCGACTTCGCCGGAGTCGAGGATAATGTCCAGCGTCATCATGCCCTTGAATACGTCATCGAAGTAGACGATGTCCTGACGAGTCTGGCTGCTCTCTTTGAACAAGGTGACATAGTTGTTATCTACCTCGGCGTTCGGAAGATTCCAGAACGTGAATGCCACTATGCCAGCCCCGAGCAATAAAATCGGTTTTCGATTTCTTAGAGTGAATCCTGGCACCTTTTGCGTGAAGCGGGATATCGCACCGGTGCTGACAATGTTGTTGGTGCTCGTCGAGAGTGTGCCGAGAAAACTCAGCATGGCAGGTAGCACGGTCAGGGAGAACAGGAACAATAGCAGTGGGCCCATCGCGCCGAGTAATGCAAATTCCCGGATGGGCAGAATGCGCGTGACAGACAGGGCCAGAAAACCGGCGGATGTGGTTACGGCTGTGAAGAACGCAGGAAGCCAGATGTGCTGAATTGTTTTCCTTGCCGCTTCCTGTGCGGTGAGGCCTGTAGCGGCACACTGGAAAAACTGTAGCAACACATGAACGGTAATGCCGATGCCGATAATGATCATCGTTGGCAGGAGTGCCGAACTGTCGATCGTGGTGTGTGGAATTCCGATGTAGTACTGAATCTCAAGCAACAGCAATACGCCGGCGGCAATAACAACCCATGGCAGTATCATGGCTGCCAATGAGCGAAAGCTGACAAACAGAATTACCAGCATGACCACGACCATAATCGGAATCAGGACGGCGGTGTCCTCAGCGGTCACTGTTTCAAAACGCTCATTGACGAGTGGGTAGCCCGACAGGTGCAGCGTATAGGCAGCAGACTGGGCCAGATTTTCCTGTTCGATGAACTGATACAACTCCTGCACCAGTTGGACCTTGTGCTCTGATGTCTCTTCCCGATATTCAACCCGTGCGGCGATACGAGTGTGGCGGAAGTCCGCCGTCACCAGCGTGCCGAGTGCCAGTGTTTCGCCACTCAGGATATCGCGCACTCTGTCGATTTCCGCCGCATCTGCCGCCAGGCTTTGTGGATCGTCAATCAGGTATTCCGTGCTCAGACTGAAGTCAGTGCCGGACAAATATTGATAGTTGGTGAGCGAACGAAGTTGGGTGACGTGGGGATGGAAATCGAGAAAATCGGAGAGGGCTGTTAACGCATACAGCGCGTCCGCGGTAAAGATATCTGTGCCGGGTGCGGCTTCCACACCGATGATGAGGTATTCGTTGTCGCCGAACAGATCGAGTAGCTGATCGTACTCTTCGAGAGTGGGGTCGCCTTCGATGAAATAGCGGGCAGTGCTATTGTCGAACGGGATAGTGCCGCCGGTGAACAGCACCAGGGGAATCATGAATACTGCTGTGGCTATTACCAGGGCTCGTTGACTGATAACGAAATCGGCCCAGGCATTAATCAGCCCTTTCACCCTGACTACTCTCCACTGGGCCAGTTATTCTGACCTTCACATAGTTTTTAGTTCTTGTTTTCGGGTTGCTATCCGGAGCAGCAAGTGGATAGCACCAACTTTGGGGGTTAGTCTAATACGCCAAATAAACCCCGTAAAGATGCAATATCGTACGCTCGTCCTATAAATTATCGACATAAAAAGTTCAATTATTAGAGATTGTTATGAAGTTTTCTTAATGTCAGTCGATAGTATTCCTGTGCGATTTTTGCCCCACCGTGTTGAGGGCGTAATCGCCGTAGTCTGGAGTAGGGAGTGGTTGTAATGACAAAGGATAAGAATTTTCCATTCAATCTGGATCTGAGCGTTCTGGATACCGGCAGTATTACCAATATTCTGAATGACATCGAGCATCACTTGCCTCTTATGGACAGTGAGGGTGATGTCAGCCAGCTGATGAAGGTCAAAGCCTTCTTCGAAGACGAACTCAAACTCGCCTCGCGCCTGCACTGACAGGCGCAATCCTTTCCTTGTTCTCCAATGAGTTTTACGGGTATTCGCTAGCCTGAATTACCCTGTCGTTGGTTCGCTGTGAGCTAGTGTACTCCCGGATAACCTTGGTTTATCCTGCATAGCCCTGTATGTGGTTAAGCACCAGTTTCCCTTTTCACAGTCAGTTTTCTGATAACAAATAGGCTACTAATATGAAAACGCTTCTCACCCTTTTAACCGCCAGCTTGCTTTGCAGTTCTGCCATCGCCCAACTCGATGTAGCGGCCCTTGAGCGTGCCATGGCCAATCCGGATCGTCCCGAAGCAGACAAGGAGCGCGATGCGAGTCGCCAGGCTCCTGCTGTCCTGAACTTTTTCGGCGTAGCACCAGGCATGACAGTGCTGGATATCAATGCATCAGCGGGTTGGTACACTGAAGTGCTGTCTTATGCCGTGGGCTCGAATGGCACGGTCTATATGCAGAACCGTCCTGGTGGACGCGCGGAAGAGGCGGCCAACGCCCGTGCCGCGCGACTGAGCAATGTTGAGCAGATCGCTGAAATCACTGACGCACCTGCGGGTTCGGTCGATTTCGCAATCACCGGATTGAACTTCCATGACTTCCACAATTCTGACCCAGCCCGCGCGCAGCAAATTCTGGCAGACGTTGCGTCAGTTCTGAAAACCGGTGGCATTCTTGGAGTACTTGATCACGAAGGAACACAGGGTGCTGATAATGCAACGCTGCACCGCATTTCCTTCGGCGACGCCGTCAAGGCGCTGATTCAGTCAGGAGATTTTGCTCTCGTGGGATCCAGCGAGATTCTCGACAATCCTGCAGACAACCATACAGTTGGACCTTTCGATCCGAGCCTCGGCCGCAATACCGACCGCCTCGTATTGAAACTGATGAAATTGTAAAAATTGTAAGACCTGGCGCGTGAGCGCCTGACTGTATTCTGAGTCAATCGCACGGCCTGTTACTGCGCATTCTCCTGCGCATGACAGGCCGTGTTATTATTCCCGCCGCCAGTTTTCGGATTTCGGCCAGTTCGAATCCGGTCATTACTGACACCCTCTTCCGGATCGAAACCCGGTTCCCCGAAATCATCAGGCCCTTGCCATGAGCGAAAAGGATTCCACGAATTCACTGCGCAAATTTGTTTCTGTCTTTCAGTACAGTCGTGTTGCGATAGAGATCGTCTGGAACACCAGTGCTGCACTGACCTTGCTGATGGCATTCAGTACACTGGTTGCCGGTGTGCTGCCGGCGGCGATTGCATCTATCGGTGGCCTGTTCGTCGACGCAGTAGCAACAGCTATCCAGAGTGAAGGCCTGGCCGCGGAGCAGGCTCGAGCCGATGTGCTGCGCTATGTCCTGATCGAGGCTGGGCTTGTCGTACTCATGACCGGTGCGCAGAAGATCAACACGGTGTGCCAGTCGATTCTGCGAGTACTGCTGGGCAACAAGATCAATGTCATGATTCTCGAAAAGGCGCTGACCCTTGAGTTAGCTCACTTCGAAGACGCCGAGTACTATGACAAGCTTGTGCGAGCACGGCGTGAGGCTTCCAGCCGGCCTTTGAGCCTGGTCATCAAAACGTTCGATTTACTGCGCGATTTGATTGCGCTCGTCACCATCGCCATCTTTCTGTGGCAATTCTCGCCCTGGGCCGTGGTGTTACTCGCAGCTGCAGGAGTGCCCGCCTTCGTCGCCGAAGCGAAATTCTCTGGCGAGGCGTTTCGTATCCACCGTCGTCGCTCAGCGGAACGGCGCATGCAGATCTATCTCGAGATGGTGCTGACTCGTGAAGACGGGGTAAAGGAAGTGAAACTGCTGCAACTGGGCAAGCTCTTCCTGCAGCGCTATGTCGATATCTTTCTGAACATTTACAAGGAAGACAGGAACCTGGTACTGCGCAGGGGGTTCTGGGGATATGTTCTCGGCTTGCTCGCCAGCGCGGCGTTCTATTTCGCTTATGGGTGGGTCGGGTTCGCTGCCATAGCCAGTCTGATCACCATCGGCCAGATGACGATGTACATCGCACAATTCCGCCTCGGACAGAATGCAGTGACCAGCAGCCTGACTGCTGTGAATGGCATGTATGAGGACAACCTCTATCTTTCCAACCTGACCGAATATCTGGAGCACAAAGTGCCGGAGCAAACGGGGGAATTGGCCGAAGGTCCTGATCCGCAGGACGGCATTCGGTTTGAGAATGTCAGTTTCTATTACCCCGGCAGCAAGACTCCTGCACTGAACAAGATCAATCTGCACATCAAGGCGGGCGAGTCGCTGGCAATCGTTGGTGAGAATGGCAGCGGCAAGACGACGCTTATTAAACTGCTGACGCGCTTGTATACCCCGACCGAAGGCACGATTTACTTTCAGGGACTCGCGTTGGACCAGTGGCAGATCGATGCACTGCGCCAGCGCATTGGTGTGATATTTCAGGACTTCGCCAGATATCAAATGTTAGTCGGAGAAAATATCGGCATCGGAGATGTCGGAGAGCTCGACGATGAGGATCAGATTGCGAGTGCTGCGAGCAAGGGCATGGCAGATGTTTTCATCAAGGATTTGCCGGAGCAGTATCAGACGCAATTGGGAACCTGGTTCAAGAACGGCAAGGAACTGTCCGGCGGGCAATGGCAAAAGATCGCGCTTTCCAGGGCGTTCATGCGCAGCAAAGCCGATGTACTTATTCTGGACGAGCCGACTGCGGCGATTGACGCGCGGGCAGAGGCAGAAATATTCGCACACTTTCGCGATCTGACCGCGAATCGCATCTCCATTATTATTTCCCATCGCTTTTCCACAGTGCGGATGGCGGATCACATTATTGTGCTGGAGAAAGCTGAAATACTCGAAGAGGGGAGTCATGAGGCGCTGCTGCAGTCCAATGGGCAATATGCGACTCTGTTCAAGCTGCAAGCCAAGGGTTACCAGTGAGCCCGGACAATCCGCTTTGGTATTTGCTGGTGGCGGCAGTCACTTCGTTTATCGCCACACTGCCTTTTGGTCCGATCAATCTCACCGTCATTAAATCCACCGTGGATCATCACACCGGTGGCGCAATCAAGGTGTCACTTGCCGCGGCGACTGTCGAGACTGGCCAGGCCTTGTTGGCGATCTGGTTCGGTGTCGTTATCAGCCGTTTCATCTCGGATCATGCGAGTCTTTATTTTGTTGTCGGAGCTGTCTTCATCGCACTGGCGATCTATGTCTGGGTGCATGAAACGCACCCAGTGCTGAATGGCAGTGACGAAGGAGAGCCGTCATTCATCAAACGCGGATTGCTTATTGCCTTGATAAACCCGCAGGCCATTCCGTTCTGGATATTCGCGGTCACCCTCACCAGTAGCTATCTGGGTTTCGACTATACCGGAGGACTGCTGTTTGCCTATCTGGCCGGAGTCTGGGCGGGGAAAGTATTGGCACTGTACGGCTTCGTGCTGGCGAGCAACTACCTGAAGTCACACCTCGACGAAGGCAGCCGCTTCGTGAATCATTTACTCGCCGTGGTTTTGGCGATCATCGGTCTGCTGCAGTTTGCCCGTGGTTTCAATCAGTGGTGAACAACACTTCACGCAGGCCGCGCACACTGTTGCCCACATAGATCTTCTCTGCGCGCGCCAGATCGGATTTCACGAGGACCGCTTCCCTGCACTCGCCTTTGGCAAGCAGGTGCGCACGCAGCGTGCCTGGCAAGAGTCCTGAACTGAGCGCCGGTGTCAGTAGCTCTCCCGCAATGTCGAGAAACAGAGTGTAAATAGTTGTCTCTGTTATCTCGCCGCGCTCGTTCCACAGAATGACATCGTCACACTCTGCGCTATTTTCTTGGGCGCGGTCATAGATTTTTCTGTGTGTTGTCTTGTGGCGCAGAAAGACATTGCTCGAATGCACGGCCTGACTGGCTAGAGCAAGCTTAACAGTTTGCTTGGTGCTAACGAGTTCAGCAGACTCCAATGTAACTTTGCCCAGATGATTAAGCAGCAGGCGCAATCTCTGTGGGGAATCGGACCGGTAGTCCGCAAGCAACTTGTTGAGTGCCGCTCTGTCATACTTGATATCGAAGTAACGTGCAGAGCGATCGAGGCGGGTCAGGTGTTCTGCTAAATAGGCAATGCCGGATTCCGGCTGATAGGCCATGGTCTCCAGTAGCTGCCAGAAGCTGTCAGTGTTCTCGAGCAGTTGCGCCTTGACGCGCGTTTCCTGCCATTCTTCATCGGTTCTGGAATCCCAGACAATGCCGCCACCCGTACCGTAGTTGGCATGGCGACTCTTGAGGTCCAGGTGCAAGGTGCGAATACCGACGTTGAAATGCATCTTGCGACCTGGCCGGACAACGCCAAGCGCGCCGGTGTATACGCCGCGTGAACTGACTTCAAGTTGTTTGATTATCGACATGGTTTGCTTCTTGGGCGCGCCGGTAATCGACGCGCAGGGAAACAGCGCGCTGAATAATTGCAGAAGTGTCGCGGAAGTCTGCGCCTCAACTATGGAGACCTGCTGCCACACGGTAGGCAATTGCAAAATCTTGAACAGTTCGCTGACTTGTACACTACCCGGTTTCGCCACGCGGCCCAGATCATTGCGCACCATGTCGACGATCATGAGGTTCTCGGCGCGTTCCTTCTCGGACTCGAGCAGTTCTGCGCGCAAACGCTGATCTTCATCTGGCGCATCTGCGCGCGGACGCGTCCCCTTCATTGGTTCCATGGTGATCGACTCACCGTCCAGCTTGAAGAACAGTTCGGGAGAGACGCTACAGACTGCTTCTTCATCATCCTGCAGGAAAAAAGCGTGCTTGGAGGGTTGAGCGGCGATCAATGCTGCGAACAGTTCCAGCGGGCTGTGCTCGAAGTGACCGCGCAAGCGCTGGGTGAAATTAACCTGATAACTCTCGCCGGCTTCCAGGAAATGTTTAATGCTGGCGATCGCCTGTCCGTAGTCTGGCTTGCCCATTTCGGGACCGAGCGTCAGATTGAGCGGCGGTGTTTCAGCGGGCGGTACCCATTCACTGCCTTGTCGGAACACTCCGAATTTGAGTAGTGGCTGCTCGGCGGCCCGAGTAGGCAGTGCACTGTCGAAGGCTGAAGCGGCTTCATAGCTGAGATACCCGAGCGCGGTGTAACCCTGCGCGCACAAGTTGTCGATCTGCTCCAGCGCTGCTCGCACTTCCTCGCCGGTACACGCGACCAGCACCTGTTCCGGATCATCGAAACGTTGCCAGTCCTCGCCGTTCTCGGCGTGAACTATTGCTGTGAAGTTAGACGTCATGAAGCAGTTTGAGTTGGAATCCAGTGATACGCGGGAATTAGCCGGGCAAAGGAATATACATGCTGAACTATCTTGGCTAGAGTAGCTAGTGGGGCCGCTATTCTACCCCACAAATCAGCTGGCAGCCGATGGAGCTTATGACCGATTCACCCAATCCGCAGAATTCTGGCAATCAACCTGACGATTCTTCGGGAAAATCCCGAGATAACGCGCAGCAATCTGGCGTTACGACACAGACCCCTCACACCCGTAAAGTGCTAAGACAGATCAGTCGAGCGCGCACTCGCTTGCTGGTTTGTCTCCTGACACTTCCGGTGTACATCGCCGCTGTGTGGTTCCTGCTACAGAATCAACGCAGCACCGATACCTTTATGTTCATTTATATGGCGATGTGGGCGGCCTTCGGTTTTGATATGGCGCGCAGGCGCTGCCCGGAATGTGAACAACAGTTTTTCGTGAAGACGGTATTCCTCAATCTGACAAGTAAACGCTGCGTGCACTGCGGACTCGCACCGGCAGGGAGTGCCGCACAAAAATCAGAATCTGACAGCCGCAATTTCTGACCGGCGAGCTTTGCTGCGCTGTTAAAATCCCGTTCGCTAGCTCTTACTCACGTACACACTAGGCACGTGCAGTCAGCATGCGCCAGAGCTCCAGCAGCTTAGGCGGTTGGCCGGTGCGCAGAATGCCCTGCCGAAATACTTTGCCCGATCCCCAGATGAGCAATCCGATGCTGATGAGTAACACGATGCTTGTGCCAACGACATCGATCATCGGTGGATTAGCCGCGGCGCGATTCATCATCAGGTAGGGGGTGAAGAGTGGAAACCAGGACATGGCACGCACGACCGGGTTGTGTGGGTCGACGATTACATAGGCCATCATCGCCAGCGGCACGATCTGCACCAGAATCATGGGCATCATCAGCGCCTGCGCTTCTTTGAGGGTGTTGCAGAGGCTGCCGATGGCGAGAAAGACGCCGGAATAAAGGGCATAACCCGCGAAGTAATAGAAAACGAACCATGGAATGAGATCTGAGCCGAGCACGACATCGATAATTTCACGAATCGTTTCCGTCTCGGCGCTGCCGTAAAACTCGAGGAACAGGAAGAATGTCAGCAGCCAGGCCGCAATCGTCGTCAGTCCCGCCATGCCGATGCCAACGAGTTTACCCAGCATGAGCTCGTCCGCGGTGACGGAAGCCAGCAGGACTTCGATAATGCGATTGGATTTTTCTTCGATCGTGTTGCTGAGCAGGTATTGCACATTCTGCATCAGCGACACGAACATCAGGTAGACAAAGGCCAGTGGAGCATACTGCCTGAACGTATCCGCCATGCTCACTTCTTCCTCGCCTTCCTCCGCTGTGGGATCGAGCCGATTGAAGGGCAGGCGTGTGCGTTGAATATCACGAATCTGGTCTGCGTCTATACCGCTTAACAAATACTCGCGCGCCCTGATTTCCGAATTGATGCTGCTGCTGATGGCGTCAGGCAGGCGCGAATCTGTCAGGTTGCGTGACCAGTACTGCACACCATTTGTATTACCCCCTTGTTGTGGAATGGTGCCAGGTCGACTTATATATTGATCGACATCTTCCGGAATATAGATCAATGCGAATAGCTCGCCGCGTTGCTCTCCAGCCATGACGCTGCGGGCGCCGGTGAAATAGGGACGTAAGGCAGAGATGATGTCATTCGCACTGGCGCTGAGATCGGCCTCACCGGGCAGGTCCGCCGCGACGAACTGCGCTTCCGGAGCAGTAAATGGCGGCGCTTCAGGGTCGAGATAGGGGCTGGCCATTAGCAACGCATAATCGAGCCCGCCATTGTCTATCCAGTCATTGAGAGCCGAGACTTCATCCGCGTCGACATCATCCACCATTTGATCGACAGTCGATGTCGCGCTTGCTGAAGTGGACTCCAGGTCGCCTTCCAGTCGATGTTCCAGCAGATAGGAGACGAATGATTGCAGTATCCGGCGCTGATGTTCGCGTTCAATTGCCGTATTCACTGCGCTGCTATAGTTGCCTGACTGGTCAATAACCAGATAGAAACGGGTGGGAGTGGCATCGGACAAAATGGTTTGCAGCAGCAACATGCCGAGGATGATCAGTGGGAAGATCGCCACCGTCACCCAGAAGCCCTTGGTCTTGACGTTCTCTGCATACTCTCTTCTGGCGATGAGGCCGATCATCTTCATGTGCTGATCTCCTCTGCCTGTTGTTGCGTAGCGTGGTTTGACTCGCCGGTGCCAACCAGATGCACAAACACATCGTGCAGAGTCGGTTCGGTGAATTCGAAGCGGCGCAGTTTGATTCCCCGTTCGAAGCATTGTTGCAATACCTGTTGTGGGTTTGCCTGCTCGCCAATCTCCAGTTGCCACTGTGCAGATGGGCCTGCGCCTGGAGCGCTGCTCGATAATTCCTGTTTATCTGCATTCAAAATTTCGTTGCTGGCAACGAGGGCGGAGATATCGTCGTCGGTTTCGATAATGATGCGGCGTGGCAGGCTGGCTTTGGCAGATTTCACCGTGCCGTCGAAGATCTTGTTGCCGTGGTTGATGAGCAGAAAGTGATCGCACAGGCGCTCGGCATGTTGCATGACATGGGTCGAGAAGATCACTGTCTGGCCGCGTGCTGCCATATCGTGAATCAGCTCCTCGAGCACGACCTGATTGACCGGGTCGAGTCCGGAAAAAGGTTCGTCGAGAATCACCAGTTCAGGTTCGTGTGCGACTGAAGCCAGCACCTGCACTTTCTGCCCCATGCCTTTGGACAGTGTCTCAACCTTGCGGTCAGCAAATTCACCGAGACCATAACGTTCCAGCAATCCGAAGGCGCGCTCTTTGGCAATCTTTTTCTCAACCCCCTTGAGCATGGCGAAGTACTGGATGATCGCCCAGGCCTTCATTTTCTTGTAGAGACCTTTCTCTTCGGGCAGATAGCCAAGGCGATTTCTGACCTGCAGTGCGGACGGATGACCGAGTATGGAGAGCGAGCCGCTGGATGGCTTGATGATCTCCAGAATCATGCGGATGGTGGTGGTTTTGCCGGCACCGTTTGGGCCCAAAAAACCATAGATCGAGCCTTGTGGAATGCTGAGGCTGATTTCGTTGACGGCAGTGAATTCGCCAAATCGTTTGCTTACTCGATCGAGCTGGAGGACGGTATTCTGCACGGAATCATATCCCTATGAAATGTGTGGGAGACTTAATTTGAATGCAAATCATTGCGCGCGCGGACTCAATAGTCTCCAAAAAATCTCAAATTAATATATAAGTCTTATATATCAACCACTTGCAAGCATATCAATTAATCCGAGAATTCTATAATCCATAGAATTCTACTGTTACCATATCCCGGTTCTTTTAGGGATAAATTATAAGGACACTAAATAAAACAAATATAACAACATAAAACAAAAGGGGTATTTGTTATGAAACGCAAACACCATTGTTCCCTGCCAAACAGGCCCAATCCCACAGGACGCAAAGTCCTCTCCAGCGCAATATCCATGTCTCTGCTCGTCATGACGGGACAGGCTATTGCCCAATCCGATCAGCTCGAAGAAATCGTCGTCACCGGATCGCTGATTCGCGGCACGCCGGAAGATGCTGCACTGCCAGTGGAAGTCTTCAGTGTCGATGAGTTACGCGAGATCGGCAACCCGACGGCACTGGAATTCGCCAAGACGCTGACTTCATCGGGTCCGACTACAGGTGAAGCGTACTATTTTGGCGGCTCCAACAACACCGGCAATGTGGGTTACAACTTGCGCGGCATCGGCGCCGACAAGACCTTGACGCTATTCAACGGCAGGCGCTCCTATGAGAACGCGTCAGTGTTCCCTTCCGCTGCAGTGCAACGAGTCGAGATACTGAAGGACGGTGCTGCCGTGACTTATGGCGCTGACGCCACGGGTGGCGTCGTCAATTTCATCACGCGCAATGACTTCGAAGGTTTCGAACTGCAGTCATCCTACAAGGCCCTGAGTGGTTCCGATGGCGAATGGAACATGAGTGCACTGGGCGGTTGGGACGTTGGCGATACCAACTTCATGGTTGCCGCGGAATGGGATCACCGCTCGGAACTGGATGCCATTGAACGCGACTTCACCAACCTGCCTAACGCCGTCAATCCGGCACCATGGTCTACACTGACCAATCTGGCAGGCTGGGTACCTCGAGGTTCGTTGCCGGCGACGCCGGGCAACACGGCCAATGGTGAGTGGGGTTCTCCGCTTGGACTGGTGAGCGACTTCGACCAGAGTTCCTGTGAGGCGGTCGGCGGTGTTTACGTCAATTCTTTCACCTGTAAGTACAACTACATTCCCTATTACAACCTGGTAGAGGAGAGCGAGTTACCGTCTGTTCGGTCAGGTGACATCGAATGTGTCAGATACGATGCAGTTCTATGCGCGCGGTGCCTTTGCCCGCAACTACCGCCCGCATCAGTATGGCTCACCTTCGCAGCCGGTGATCCGTGGACCTGCCCGGGCTAACGGCGCGACCTATCAAATCTACGTGCCGGTCGCGAATCCCTATGTGGCGAATTTTATGGACCGCACTGGCTGGTCCAGCAATTCACTGGCGGGATTCACCCAGGGATTTACACCCATTACCTACCGTGCGTTCGCGCATGGCGGCAATGATGTGTTTGCAGAGGGTAACAGCCACTCCACTCCCAACGTGAATGATTCGAAATACATGCATGTCTCCTCAGGAGTCAACGGCATGTTTGAGGTCTCTGAGCGGGAGATCAACTATGACGTTGCCCTGACCTATAACCACTTCAACAGCGAAGGCAGTGCGCCCGACATTGTGGGCTCGCGTCTCCAGCAGGCGCTCAATGGCTTCGGTGGTCCCAACTGTAATGCACAGGATCTCGACCCCACTCGCTTCGGCACCCAGAACCCGGGCGCGGCGGGCACCAACGGTTGCCAGTGGTATAACCCCTTCGCATCGAACTTCGCTGGTCAGCCGGTTCTCGGTTTGAGTAATCCGGCCTACGATGCGTCTGCGACCAATGACCCGGCACTGATTGCCTGGTTGTTTGATCCGCGTGAGACACTGAGCACTTCCTGGAACATCACGCTCGATGCAGTGTTCAGTGGTGATACCGGGCTGGAACTGCCAGGCGGTGGTGTGGCCTGGGGAGCAGGTATCCAATGGCGCGATACCCAGACTCGCGATACGGTAGAGAGCCCACTCTATAACGGCTCGCAACCCTGCGCCTGGGACGAACAGGTGGCTGTACCACCGGAAGATCCTCGCTACACCGGCTGTCTGCCGGATGAGCCCGGACCCTTCTTCTTCTTCGGTACGAACGAGCCATCAGCGACATCGCAGGAACAGTTCTCCTATTTCCTCGAGCTCAATCTGCCGATTCTGGAAACCCTGAACATGACCGCAGCGGTGCGCAACGAGTCATTCACCGGGGATCTGGAAGCGACGGTATACAAGTTCTCAGGCAAATGGGACATCACCGAAAACCTGGCGATGCGTGGCTCCTATGGCGACAACTATCAGGCGCCGCCTGCCAGCGTGGTGCCGGGTGAAGTCAACAATGGGGTCAACAGCTATACCATTGCCGCAGGCAACTGGCGTGGCGCCCAGACAGTGACCAACCAGGGCATTCAGCCAGAGACCGCAACTGTGTGGAGCACCGGTTTCATCTGGAACTCGACAGGCTTTGCCGATGATCATGACTTCCGATTCATCATCGACTACTTCGATCTGGAAACCCAGGATGAGCTGGGACTGTTGGCGTCAGCCAATACCATCGCCGAAGCTGTTTTCAGCATTCCACCGGCAGGCAGCAGCAGTGTGCCCACCGATGGCTCTGCGCTAGCCGACTGCTCTCATCCGATGGTATCGCGTGTCACATTTAATGGTGGCGCGTGTGAACAGGGTGTCACTACGGCAGACAACTTCTCCAATGTGCGCACTGCCTATGGTAACGGACCCGGTCAACACACCGCGGGATTCGATGTGCTAATGGACTACTCCATGCCGCTCGGCCCGGGTGAGTTCCGATTCAGCACGACGATTACCAAAGTGGAGAAATTCGAGTTCTCTGAAACCGTGCTCGATGGCGTGGTTCTCGATCCAGGTGATGACCGTCTCGGCACACTGAACTTCGCCACCATCGCGAATGCTGCGCCTGAATTGCGTGCGAACGTGAATCTCAACTATTCGTGGGATGCGCACAATGTCCGTCTGGTATTCAACCATATCGACGGTGTCGTCGATGAGCGCTATGTTGCAGACGATGGCACGGTGAACGAAGCGTCATTGATCCCAAGTGGTCTGCCAATTGGCGGTAGTGGTGCTCTGCCACCTTCCTACTACGGTGTCTTCGGCGACGACTGGTTGTCCACTGATCTGCACTATGTGTGGGATTGGGACTGGGCTACGCTCAATTTCTCTATCGTGAACATCGCGGATGAGAATCCACCGGAGTCTCGGCAGGAGATGGGTTACGATCCGCGCATCGGTAATCCACTCGGTCGCACTTTCGAAATCGGAATTCGCAAGACGTTCTAGTCCGATTGAGAAACAAAAAACCCGGACTGAATTACTCAGTCCGGGTTTTTTATTGCCTCACCCATACCAAAAGAAGGAGAGTGCGCGTAGCTTAGAAATCATAAACCAGTCGGCCATAGACAATGCGGCCGCGTGGATCATCCAATCCCCCAAGTACGCCCGCAAACTCCGGAGAGCGTTGCGCTTCCCGGTCGAACACATTACGCGAACCGAGCGTGAACGACATTTCGCCGTCCCATACATTCAGGCCACGGTAGGTGTAGGCGATATCCATATCCGTCCATGCCAGCACGCCGGTTTCGGCGATGTTACCGGGACGATAGGTGCCGCCGAAGGCGTCCATGTGGGGATACAGTGGACCATCATACTCATCGATAGCATCGCGATAGTGAATCGTAGAGGAAACCGCATGATTGCCACTCGACCAGCCGATCCGCAGATTGGCCTTGAGTTGAGGTAATTCAGGGGCTGCGCTGGTGGTATCGTTGTACTTGCCAGCACCGTCTACGATGGGCTGAGTAGGGTCTTCCTGATAGAGGAATTCATCGACATAGGTGGCCTGAAGCCCGAGTCGGAAGTCGCCTATATCGTCGATACTGAACGAATAGTTGGCCTGCATATCATAAGCGGTGACCTTGACTGTCTCGGCATTGGTGTTGCCAAGCCCGTTAACCTGCAGGATTGTGTAGATATCATTCGGGTCCCGAATAATGTCTTTGTTCGACAACGGATTGGCCATCCAGTCGCGGAGCTGCTGTTCACTCGGCTGCTCGCTACCGATACCGCTCCCGGCAAATCCCGTTGCCTGCTGGAAGTTGAAGAAATCCAGTTCCATTATCTGCTGCCCCGTACTCAGCACGATGCGATCCTGAAAGTCAGTTTCGTTCCAGGTGAGGGAGACGTCGAGGTTGTCGAACGCCAGATCCACACCGAACTGCGTCGACTCGGAAGTCTGATTATTGAGATTGGGGTTACCGCCCTGACACGCTGTAGTGAACGCGGAGAAGGGGCCGAAGCGATCGGTTACGGTGGACAATCCGCAGGTTGTCGGATCCAGCAACTGGCGCAGAGTCGGAGCCAGGAAGGCATCGCCACGTGTGGCACGCAGCCCCAACCACTCAGTTGCCTGCCACGTGACACCAAACTTCGGATCCGTCGAGCTCTGGCCGGTGCTGAAATCCTCGTAACGAACAGCGGCAGTAACTTCGAGGTTCTGTAAAACTGGCAGAGCAAACTCTGCGAAGAAGGAATCAACTTCGCGCGAACCGGTTGTGAGAGACTCACGATCAGAACTACCGATCCAGGTGACACCGGCGATTTCTTCTTCGGAGGGAGTGACGGTATAGGAGTCATCGCGGAACTGGTAACCGACCGCCATCCCGATTGGTCCGCCAGGCAATTCAAAATTACCGATGGGCATTTCACCGTTCAGCACCAGGTCGAAAACGCTGAGTGTGCCGGCCACGCTTGTATTGCTACGTCCGGCAACGGCGTTCATTACATGAATCGAGTTGTTATCGGCCTGATCGACGACAAAGAATGGGTTGTAGCAGGCTGCGCGATCGTTGACCACGTCACAGTTGAGTCCTTGCTGCATTGCGGTAATGTCGTAGTTCTGATTGGATTGCCAGACGAGATCACGCGAGTTGTGCGACCACGATGCCATGCCTTCCCAATCTTCCACGAATGGAACCTGGAAATCAGCCTGCAGTGAATAACGCGAGATCAGGTCGCGACTGTCCGACAGATTGTCTGCATCGGGCGAGTGACCGTCGGAGCGGGTGTGGGTTTTATTGATTGGGCGCAAGGTACGTGCCTGCACATCTTCGTGCAGCGGTATGCCATTGTCGACGATGCCAGCAACGATGTAGTCGTCCCAGCCATCGTTGTTGAGATCGACGCCGGGCTCGCGATCGGGAATGCCATCACCATTGGCGTCGACGCCATAGAGCTGATTGCCATTGGCATCGACCGCCCAGAAGGGGTTACCGGGAATCTCTCCGCGAATCCCTGGCAGTTCGCCGATGCGCGAATTGCCCGGATTGGATGTCGAGGTATAACTCGTCTCTGTCAGCCTGGAGCTGAATGCCTGCAGCGACAGCGTGAGTGCATCGCTATAGTCCCAGGTGGCGTTCACAAACAGCTTGCTATCCGACTCAGGCTCGAAGTAGCTCCGGTTGTCACCGAAATCGAAGTAGCAGCTACTCCCCAGGCGATTGCCAAACGCGTTGTTAGCTACGTCGACCTGATAGTCGGTACGTGCCGCAGCGGGTGCACAGTTGGGATCGGGCGTGCTTGTGCGAGTGCCTGTGTACTGGCCATTTTCATCACGATCGGGTGTGTAGTAGTTACCTGGTGCGTTAGAGGAAAACACCAGACCGGAATTAGCGAGAATATTGCGTTCATCCCAGCCCAGGCGCGACTGTTGTCGAAACTGTCCGGCCACAACCACATCGAGATCACCGATTTCACCTCCCCACATTGCCTGCAGGGAATGGTGATCCCAATCACCACGACTGTCGCCTTCAGCGAAGGTTTCGAGTTTCAGACCGTCGTAGGATTTATAAGGGACAAAGTTGACCACGCCGGCAACGGCCTCGTTGCCGTAGAGTGCGGCCGCACCATCCGCAACGATATCGATGCGCTGAATAACGATGCTGGGAATCAGGCCGTTAACGTTGACGCCCTGACCAGTCAGTCCGCCCGAATTCACGAGGCGTTTTCCGTCGAACAGCGTGAGCGTAGAACGCGCCCCCAATCCACGCAGATCGATACTGGTTGAGCGGGAATCCTGTCCCTGAATGGTGTTGGTAATCGCAGAGGAGGCGCCATTAACGAACGACATCTGCTGGACTACTTCGCCCAGATTCAGTGTGCCCTCGGCTTCCAGATCCTCAGCGGTAAGCTGAGTTACTGACGATGCCTGGGCGAATCCTTCACTACGTCGGATAAATGAACCCGTGACGACCACTTCTTCGATCTGTTCGTCCTGGGCGAGTGACACCCCTGAGAGGGGGAGTAGTGAAAAGGATATAGCCGCGCAAAGCAGCTTGCGTTGATGTGGGTTTTTGAACTGCATGCATTCTCTCCAAAGATTGTAGATTGTTCTGTTCGAGCTCTGGTTACTTGCGAGGGAAGAACTGACTGCAAACACGTGCCTCACCTAACGTCCTTGGCTCTGATGGCGGGTGGTGATACGCAATGTTGAAATGAATATTTGGCGTAATTGGACCAGCTATCGGGAACAAATAGTAAAGAATTCGCTACCCATGTAAAGTCAAAAATTAACTTAAGTTGTTGATTTATAACGTTATTTTGAGTTCCAAACTTTTTGCGCTTCACATTCTTTCCGAACTCAAACCAGTTTTAATCGCGGCGCTGCTCCAAAGATAGCGCCAGAGCGCACTATTTATAGTAGCTAGTTATTGGCCCTGCGATTGTGCTATTCACAATGGTCGCTGTTGTCCTTGCACTTCAAACTAAAGTGACAAAGACAGCATGCAATTTTCTTTTGGATTCAAAACGGTGATCTGTCAGAGATAATTGCGCTCCTGCAGAGCAATGGTCCAATGTGCGATCTGACTCGCATTCTGCGCGATACAACAGAGCGAACAGGACACGCTGGCGCGTATTGCGGGGAATTCGGGACGCGCGCACTCGTCACGATCCAGGGAATCAAGCGCATGGATTCAAGGAAAGTTGTAATCGCGGTCGCAATAAAGCAGGGGAGTGCGCTAGCGCACATAACCGAAAGCGCGCACTTGAGTGCGTCGCAGAAATGATAGCAATGGGTCGATCAGTTCGGGCTGGCTGTGTGCTGGGCGTTGCTTGACGTGGGTTCGTCCATCATTGCAGCAATCTGTTGCAGAGAAGAAAGCAGCGCACTCTGTTCATATTCCTCCAGGTTCTCAAACTGTTCGATGAAGTGTACCTGCAACGGAGATGGTGCTGCGGCGAGAGTTTGCTTGCCTTTTTCGGTCAGGCTGGCGTGCACTCTGCGGCGGTCGACACTGGAGCGGGAACGCACCGCAAGACCTTCTATCTCCAAATGGTCGAGGATAATTGTCACCGTCGACTGACTCAGGCAAATTTTTCGGGATAGCGCACCAATTGAAGAATCAGGATTGGTCAGGATTGCTCGCAGCAACATCAACTGAGGCGAGGTTAGTCCGGCGGAGCGCCGGATAGAATTGGAATGCATATCGGATGCCTGAATGATTTTTCTGATTGCTACGAGTACGCCTTCGGTAATTCGCTCCATCTCGTATAGTCCCTGCTGCTTAATCATCAAGTTGTTCAAGATGTAATCCGCCTCTGCTCGGTGTGTTTCGGGGTGAATGGTTTACATCGCGCGTGTTGACGGTGACTCCGGTTGTCGCGAGTAGTGGTTCGAGTGAGTTCTGCTAACTCCTGTACTGGCATAGCAATTTGTACAGCAATGTTTTGACTCGCGATCAGGTCTGCGCTGCATACTACCTGAAATTAGACGGGCGAGGAGGCAATTGGTTACTTTTATTTTTGAATTTTCGATATTGAAACTGTTTTGTACGACAGTTCCCGGTATTGGCACTGCGTTCTTGCTGAGCAGCAGGCAAGGAACTGTTTCAGGCTGAAACATTGTCAGGGTGAATAAGCGCCAGGTGAGGCTCAACGACCCGGAGTGATACAGAATTTGTCTTGGTCAACGATCGAACGATCACTCAGTGTGTTTCAGCACGCAGGTCGGTAAGTGCCTGTCTTCTGGAATAATCATGACTCGATTCAGGAATACGCATGACTGCGGCAGTCACTTCGCGCCGCAACTACGCAGTGCTTGCTGATGTTGTGAAAAAAGAGAGCTGCGAGAGAGACGTGAGATACGAAAGAGACTAGCGCTATGAAGGCCGCAAGAATAACAAACATAAAAAAACGGGCCCGACGTTTTCACGTCGGGCCCGTTTGGGTTTCGAATCGCTGAGTTGTCGGACTCGCAGGAATCCGCTCAGTCGATCAGGCTTCCAGATACTTGTCGATCTGCTCAGCCGCGAGTCTGCCTTCGTCGATTGCGCGCACAACCAGGGACTGTCCACGGCGGCAGTCTCCGGCGGCAAAGACCTTGTCCACCGAAGTGCGGAAATCCTTGTACTCCGCCTTGTAGTTGGAGCGCTGGTCGAGTTCGAGTCCGATTTTCTCGCTGACATAGTGCTCAGGGCCGAGAAAACCCATGGACAGCAGAATCAGGTCGGCTGGCCAGAATTTAACGGTGCCGGGAATTTCCTTGAAGTTGCTGTCGACTTTGACAGTGTTGATTCCGATCAGCTTGCCGTTTTCATCGCGGACAAATTCCTTGCCGGATACAGAGTACTGGCGAGGATCTTCACCGTATTTCTTGGTGGCTTCTTCATGACCGTAGTCAGTACGGAAGATCTTGGGCCACAGTGGCCAGGGATTGTCGTCGGGACGCTCGTCTGCCGGTCTGGGCATAATCTCAAAATTTACCAGCGACTTGCAGCCATGGCGCAGCGACGTGGCGATACAGTCAGTACCGGTGTCGCCACCGCCGATAACGATTACGTCTTTGTCTTTGGCGCTCAGATAATTGCCATCTTCCAGATTGGAATCGAGCAAGCTCTTGGTGTTCTTGAGCAGAAACTCCATCGCGAAATGAATGCCGTCACCATTGCGATTCTCAATCGGTAAATCGCGTGGTGTGGTGGCCCCTGTCGCGAGCAGCACAGCATCGTTCTCGGCAACCAGCTGATCGATAGACACCGCGTTGTCTCCTGCGCCGCCAACATCAGCATTGGTGACGAACTTGATGCCTTCTTCGCGCAGCAGATCGACGCGACGATCGACCACATCTTTCTCAAGCTTCATGTTGGGGATGCCGTACATCAGCAATCCACCAATCCGATCGTCACGTTCGTAAACAGTGACTTCATGGCCATGATGATTCAGTTGTGCTGCCGCAGCGAGGCCAGCCGGACCGGAACCTACGACGGCGATCTTCTTGCCAGTACGAACGGACGGTGGCTCTGCGACGACCCAGCCTTCCTCGAAGCCGCGATCAGCAATGGCGCACTCGATATTCTTGATTGTGACGGCGGGATTATTGATGCCGAGTACGCAAGCGCCTTCGCAGGGAGCGGGGCAGACTCGGCCAGTAAATTCCGGGAAGTTGTTGGTCTTGTGCAAGCGGTCGAGCGCTTCCTTCCAACGTCCCTTGTAGACCAGATCGTTCCACTCCGGAATCAGGTTATAAACCGGACAGCCTTCGCCAGACTGACAGAATGGGACACCGCAATCCATGCAGCGTGCACCCTGAGTCTGAAGACGCGCTTCGTCGTGGTCAGTATAAATTTCCTTGTAATCAGCAAGTCGCTCGGTCGCATCCCGGTATGGCGCGACCTGACGATCAAATTCCTTAAATCCTGTTGGCTTACCCATCGGTTATCCTATTCGCTCGTTTGGTTTTGCTGAGAGCTGGCTCAGGCGGCGGTGGCGGCGGCTCTTTCGGCCAGCACACGCTTGTAGTCAGTTGGCATGACTTTCCTGAACTTGGAAAGCATGTTTTCCCAGTCATCCAATACGTCCTTTGCCACCGGCGAATCGGTGTACTTGTGGTGATTGCTGATCAGGGTCTTCAGTTCCAGAATATCTTCGGCGGCGGACACGGCCTCCAACTCGAAAGATTCCAGATTGCACTGCTTCTCGAAGTCGCCTTCGCGATCCAGTACATAGGCTATTCCGCCGGACATGCCCGCACCGAAGTTACGGCCAGTCTTGCCGAGTACCACCACGCGACCGCCGGTCATGTATTCACAACCGTGGTCACCGATGCCCTCGACAACGGCGCTGGCACCGCTATTGCGAACGCAGAAGCGCTCTGCGGCGATACCGCGAATATAGGCTTCGCCCGACGTGGCACCGTACAGGTTCACGTTACCGGCGATGATATTGTCTTCCGCCTTGAAGCTGCTCTCTTTGGGCGGATAGATGATGATCTTGCCACCGGAAAGTCCCTTGCCGACATAGTCGTTGGCATCGCCTTCCACAGTGAGCGTGACACCCTTGGCCAGCCAGGCACCGAGACTCTGGCCCGCGCTACCATTGAGCTTGATGTTAATCGTGTCTTCCGGAAGCATCTCGGCGCCAAAGCGCTTCGCCACTTCGTTGGACAGCATCGTGCCTACAACGCGGTTGATGTTGATGATCTCGGTTTCGATGTTCACCTTCTCACCGTTTTCCAGCGCCGGCTTGGCGAGGGAGATGAGTTTGTTGTCCAGTGCCTTGTCGAGGCCGTGGTCCTGATCCATCGTCTTGTAGAATTCCGTGCCTTCGAAGATAACTTTCGCTGGCTCCAGAATCGCAGACAGATCGAGACCTTTGGCTTTCCAGTGGTCGATCGCCTTGTCCGTGTCGAGCAAGTCGACGCGACCGATCATTTCATTGACCGTGCGCAGGCCCAGGCTGGCCATGATTTCGCGCATTTCTTCGGCGACCATAAACAGGTAGTTCACTACATGCTCTGGCTTGCCCTTGAATTTCTTGCGCAACTCCGGATCCTGGGTCGCGATGCCTACCGGACAGGTATTCAGATGACACTTACGCATCATGATACAGCCGAGCGTAATCAGCGGAGCGGTGGCGAAACCGAATTCCTCGGCGCCGAGTATGGCAGCGACGGCAATGTCACGGCCTGTCTTGAGCTGTCCGTCAGTCTGCAATACAACGCGCGAGCGCAGATTGTTCATCACGAGAGTCTGATGCGTTTCGGCGATACCCAATTCCCATGGCAGACCCGCGTGCTTGATTGAAGTCAGCGGAGAGGCGCCTGTGCCGCCGTCGTGACCGGCGATCACGAGGTGGTCTGTCTTGGCCTTGGTCACACCGGCTGCAATCGTGCCCACACCGATCTCGGAGACCAGTTTAACGCTGATGCGTGCGGCACGGTTGGCATTCTTCAGGTCGTGGATAAGCTGGGCAATATCCTCGATAGAGTAAATATCGTGGTGCGGTGGTGGACTGATGAGTCCAACGCCAGGAGTTGAATGGCGGATGCGGGCAATTTGCTCGTCAACCTTGCCGCCGGGCAACTCACCCCCTTCACCGGGCTTCGCACCCTGTGCAATCTTGATCTGCAGTTCGTCTGCATTGGTCAGATACCACGCAGTCACGCCAAAACGGCCCGATGCAATCTGCTTGATTGCTGAACGTTTGGAGTCGCCGTTTGGCAGTGGATCGAAACGCGCAGGATCTTCGCCGCCTTCACCGGTATTGGACTTGCCGCCCAGACGGTTCATGGCGATGGCTAGAGACTCATGGCTCTCCTGCGAGATAGACCCGAAGCTCATCGCGCCAGTGGCAAAGCGTTTGACGATCTCGCTGGCGGGCTCGACTTCGCTGACATCAATGGCTGTGGTGTCTTCGGTCTTGAAGCGCAACAGGCCGCGGAAGGTACAGCGACGTGTGCTGTCTTCGTTGGAGAACTTCGCAAACTGGTCATAGGCATCACGGCTGTTGCTGCGCGCCGCCAGTTGCAGATTGAAAATCGTATTCGGGTTCCACATGTGTGCATCGCCGCCGGTGCGCCAGTGGAAGTCACCCGGGTTGTTGAGCACAGGAATGCGATCGCTCGGATCGACAGGGAAGCCCAGGTTGTGACGACGCTCGCCTTCTTCGATTAGCACGTCAAAATTTACGCCCTGGACACGGCTCGCGGTACCCACGAAACAGCGATTGACGATTTCAGTAGCGAGACCAACGGCCTCGAAGATCTGCGCTCCACGGTAAGACGCGAGCGTCGAGATTCCCATCTTGGCCATCACTTTCAGCATGCCTTTGGCAACGCCTTTCTTGTAGCCTGCAACGAGTTCGTCTTCTGTTTTGAACTTATCGCCTAACAAACCTTCTTTGTTTGCTTCCCAGAGCGCCTGGAATGCGAGGTAAGGATTGATCGCGTCTGCGCCGTAACCGGTCAGCAAGCAGTGGTGATGCACTTCGCGTGCCTCACCGGTCTCAAGCACGATACCAATCTGGGTGCGCTGATGATTCTTCACGAGATGGTGATGCACTGCGCCACAGGCGATGAGAGCACTGAGGGCGATGCGATCCTGGCCGACGGCCTTGTCGGAAAGAATGACGAATGAATAATCGTCGGCAATTGCCTGCTTTGCCTCTGCGCAGATGCGATCGAGAGCGGCAAGGTAGCCGTTTTCTTCGCCGCGCGCATAGGTGATGTCGATGACTTTGGAGCGCATGCCCTGATAGTCCATCTCGCGGATATCAGTCAGCTCCTGGTTCGACAGAATCGGATGGTCGAGGCTGATGCGATGTGCCTGTTCGGGTGTCGTATCGAGCAAGTTGCCCTCAGGCCCCATAAAGACCTTGAGTGACATGACGACCTCTTCACGAATCGAATCGATTGGTGGATTGGTAATCTGTGCGAACAGTTGCTTGAAGTAGTCGTAGATCATGCGTGGCTTGTCAGACAGACAGGCCAGCGCGGAATCGTTGCCCATGGAGCCAAGCGGATCGCGCGCTTCGGTAACGAGCGGGATCAACATGAATTGCATGGTTTCAGTGGTATAGCCGAAGGACTGCATGCGATGCAGCGTATCTTCGGAATCCAGTGAATGATCCGCCGGGCCGCTGGAAATCTGGTCCAGTGTCACTTTTTGCTGGGCGAGCCATTCACCATAAGGACGTTTGCTGCAGATGTTGGCTTTTGCCTCTTCATCCGGAATCAGTCGTCCCTGATCGAAGTCAATGAGGAACATCTTGCCGGGCTGCAGACGACCCTTCTCTTTTACATTGGCCGGGTCAACGTGCAGTACGCCAACTTCCGACGCCATAATGACCTTGTCGTCATGCGTCACATAGTAGCGGCTCGGACGCAGGCCGTTGCGATCGAGGACCGCGCCAATGCCCTTGCCATCGGAAAACACGATAGAAGCCGGACCATCCCATGGCTCCATCAGAGCGGAATGGTATTCATAGAAATCTTTCTTGGTCTGGTCCATGTTGACATCAGATTGCCAAGCTTCCGGGATCATCATCATCACTGCTTCCTGCAGTGAACGGCCGGAAAGCAGCATGAACTCGAGCACTGCGTCGAATGTTCCGGAATCTGACACGTCGTTGTCGATTACCGGGAAGATGGTGTTGAGCTTGTCGCCGAAGACGTCGGTAGCGACCTTGCCTTCGCGGGCAACCATCCAGTTCACATTGCCGCGCAGCGTGTTGATCTCACCGTTGTGACTCATGAAGCGGTTCGGCTGAGCGCGGTCCCAGGACGGGAAAGTATTGGTACTGAAACGCGAGTGCACCATCGCCAGATGGGTCTCGAAATTCGGGTTGGTCAGATCCTGATAAAAAGGGAACAACTGACCCGGTGTCAGCATACCTTTATAGACAATCACTTTAGTAGACAGGCTGCAGGCATAAACCTGTTTGCGCTCGGTCAGTGATTTGTCGTTACGGAGCTGGTGCGAAAAGCGCTTGCGAATAACATACAGGGCGCGCTCGAACTGATCGCGGTCGAGACCATCGGCAGCGCCTATAAAGAGTTGCTCGATGCGGGGCTGCGCCATGCGCGCGGCCGGGCCGACGTCGGCGCCATCGGGATCGATCGGCACTGCACGCCAACCGAGGAAATTCTGGCCTTCTTCAGCGACGATCGCTTCGATTGTCGCCTTGCACTTGTCCTGTTCTTCCTGGATTTGCGGCAGGAAGATGTTGCCAACGGCATAGCTGCCGGGTTGGGGCAAGACCACGCCGAGTTCTTCGTCGGCAGTTTTATTGAAAAAGCTGTGTGGCAGTGCCATGAGAATGCCCGCGCCGTCGCCGGTGTTGGCTTCAAAGCCACAACCGCCGCGGTGGTCCATGCGGGAATTAAGGTGGTACGCGTCCAGCATGATTTGATGGCTGGGCACGCCTTTAATATTGGCTACGAAGCCAACACCACAGGAGTCCTTTTCGTTCTGGGGATCATAAAGGCCGGTCTTCTCGGGAAAACCGAACTTCAGGGGTTGAAGATTCTCATCTCGCATAACAGATATTGTCTCTCGTCTGTGCCAGCAGTTTTTTTCATTTTCCACCACTTCCTCGCCCGGCAGTGGCTACGCCTTTCGGGTCGAGTCGCGTTGTGCATTGTCCGCCAAATCTCGCCCCGTCGATGGCTTCGCCATTCAGGTCGAGGGGCTTCGTGCTGCTGAGTGTCCGGGCTGGGCGCGGTGCGTTGTTCATCCCCATCGAGGAAGGCGCCGTTGGGCCCGTCGGAAAGGGCCGGACAAAATAACATTCCGGCTATTATTGTCAAGGTGCTGAAATCGCGGAAGACGCCATAAATAGCGCGTGAGCGCGAATTTACAGCCTTCCGGTGGGGTGGGCGAAATGAAAAAGTGGTAATGTCTTGTCATTCAGATGCGGTGCATTTGTGACACAAGCACGGCAGCTGAACAGCAGCAACTGGCTGAGCAATTGTTCGATTTTTCTGTGTCACTCAGCCTGTGCCACTCGATTGTCTGTCACACCCAATCGCCGTGATCGCATGCGGGGGGCTTCAAGGGGACACCATCGAGGGGGTGCGCATGGCGCGCCAGGTGAATTTAGCTCGCGGACTCGTACTTGTGCACACTGGTTTGCAGACATTCACTCGCTGGCGCCTGATGAGGGGAGTATGCGCTGAAGTCATGGCCAATTATCACTCCGTCACTGTGAGTCATGGCGTCGTCATGGCGCCGTCACGCATAAGTTCGCGTATTTAGTTACAGCGTCTATATAGTGACCTGGAGCTAGAAAGCGGCCTGAAGAAAGGAAAACGCTCTGAAGAACAGGAAGCGACCTCAAAAATAGAAAGCGACCTCAGAATAGAGAGTTCCCGCAAGAATAGAGAGAACTCTCAAGAGCAGAGAGCACCGTCGAGTCAGTTAGTGTTCTCGAGAGAGCGTCCTCGAGAGAGTGACCTTGAGAAAAGGTCCACATAAGAGGGGCCTTGAGAAAACGCCCTTAAGAAAGCGCCCTTAAGAAAGCGTACTCAAGCAAGCGTACTCAAGAAAGTGCCCTCGACTGCACTGACTGTCATTACAGTGCTCTTTCGAATGCGCTGAATTCGTCACAAACCAGCGCGCGGTTTCGCTAAGCCATTGGTTACATGGAGCAATTCTGTGACTACGAGATCAGGTGTGTCGTGAGTCTCTGGAAAGGGGCACCAGTGACACCCCCGGGCAAGCGTCAAAGCGAGTAAATATCGCGCTTCGAGCCTGTTGGGCCAGCTTGCTAATCACCAGTAGGTGATTTACTCTAGCGCCGATAAAAACGCTTAACAAACAATGCCTTAAATGAAAATCATTCTCATTTGGGCGCAGGTCGACATTGCTGTCGATGGACGACCAGAGCAAAGCGGCAGAGACCGTTCAGTGCGAATCACTCCCCGGTTGCTGGCCGACTGACACGTTCCCGTGACGCATCGCGTTTCAGCGCTGCCTCATCCGGGCGATACAGAAACCATTCTGATGAGTGGTGTCAGCTGCAACGGAGTGCCAAGCGAACCAAGACTGGGTGAACTACACGCGTCGCAGCAACGCTCGATGTAGCAGTTCGACAAGAATTCAAAACGAAAGCCAGAATTCAAAACGAAATAAAGAAACAAAACCCATAACAAGCACGACCAGTAGCTTTCATCGAATAGCTTGAGCGGATCAGAATCGATCCTGGGCTCAACCCATGGCTAGCCGCTGAAATCTGGACCCATTCCCAATGTACGGAGGCGAATGAACCCGTGAACCCAAAACTTACCCGACGACGTTTCATCAAAGGCGTAATAGCCTCTGGTGCAGCAGCGACATCCAGCTCGCTCTGGTATGCGGCCAATGGCCAAAGCCGGCCCGCTGGCGCTGTGGAGCGTTTGATCAGCATTAATGTCAACGGTCAGGTCCGCAGAGTGGACGTGGCTCCCCAGGAAACTCTGGCCTCTACCCTGCGCTACAAGCTCGGTCTCACGGGCACCAAGCTCGGGTGCAACCGCGGTGAATGTGGTGCCTGTACCGTATTGGCCGACGATGTCGCCACCTATGCCTGTTCAGTGCTGACTCACTCGATGAAGAGCAAGCGCATCGAAACTGTGGAAGGACTGGAAGCGCCGAACGGTGATCTGCATCCGGTCCAGCAAGGCTTTGTCGAAGCGCTCTCTCCCCAGTGTGGCTACTGCACACCCGGGCAGATTATGGCTGCGGTAGGACTGCTGCGCGCCAACCCTAACCCCACTCGTGAAGAAGCCCGCTACGCATTGTCGGGCAACATCTGCCGATGTGGATCCTATGACTCATATCTGGACGGCGTAATGCGTGCCGCAGAAATAGGATAATCATCATGGCTTTTATGCATATTGGTAAAGATTTCGTGCCACCCGATGTACCAGGCAAGGTAACCGGGCGGATTAAATACGCAGAAGATTACACGCGCGAAGGCATGGTCTATGCACGCCTGCTGACCAGCCCGATTCCACATGGTCGTGTGGTAAACATCGATGCCTCTGCTGCGCTGGCTATGGACGGTGTCTACGGCATTCTCACTGCAGATGATGTGTACCCTGACGGTGAGCCAAACAGCGTTGGTCTGAAGATTCTGACCAACAACCCGACTCTCGTCGGCGAGCCGATTCTCGCCGTTGCAGCGGTCGATGAAAAAACAGCCGAGACTGCCATGGCGGCGATCGAAGTGACCTTCGAGCGACTGCCATTTGTACTGGATCCGCTCGACTCGCTCGCAGAAGGTGGCCCGAACGCATTTGCTGACGGCAACACCTATGCCTTCCGCGAAGGATTCCTTGAAGAGAAATGGTCACGTGATCAGGTCGCGAGTTTCCGTGCAGGCAATGAGCCTACTGCGGAGCCATTGCAAACCTGGTCCTACGGTGATCTGGAGTCAGCATTCGCCAACTCTGCCTTCGTTTATGAAGGCGGCTTCACCACTGCAGGTTATCCTCACCACTCCATGGAGCCACGCAGTGCCCTGGCCTATTGGGAAGATGGCAAGCTCTACCTGCACGGGACATCCCAGTCGCTGACCGGTCTGGCTGATGACATGGCCGGCATTATCGGTATTCCGAAAGAAGACTTCGTCTTCATCAATGTTGCGACCGGCGGTGGCTTTGGCCAACGCGCACGCGCAGGCAGCATTCCCAATATGGCGATACCTGCCAAGCTGTCCCAGAAGATCAATCGCCCTGTCATGATGCGTGTAACCCGCGAAGAAGAGTTCACCTTCGGCGGTGCGCGTCAGGGTTTCCAGGGCTGGATCAAAGTCGGCTTTAACAGCGACGGCACAATGGCCGCAACCGATCTCTACATTGTTTCTGATAACGGTGGTAAAGGCGGTGGTGGTGATGCCTCTTCTGCTGCTGACCTGATCAGTGTGCTGTACCAGCCACAAGCAATTCGTTTCCGCAACACGTCAATCGGTTCCAACACCGGTCATCGTGGTGCGCAACGCGGCCCGGGCCAGAACCAGATTGCGCCGATTATCTCGCCAATTTTGGACAAGGCAGCGGACGAGCTTGGTATCAGCCGGTTCGAAATTCGCAAGATCAACACACCACGCAATGGTGACGTGCACGGTCCACAGAACACGCCCATGTCTTCGGCCTATATGCCTGAAGCACTGGACATGCTGAATGCCCAATTCAACTGGGACGGTCGGCAATCGCGTCGTCGTCAGCGCAATGGCAGCAAAGTGATTGGTCTTGGCATCGGTCAGGGCTATCACAACGCGGGTCGCAGCGGCATGGACGGCATCGTGTCGATGGGTACTGACGGTCGTCTGCGCATCCACAATGGTGTGGGTAACCTTGGTACCTATTCTTATGCAGCCACTTCACGAGCCGCAGCAGAAGTGCTGAAGATGCCCTGGGAGCGTTGTGATGTGATCAATGGTCGCACCGACAACCACCTGCCGATCACATCGCCGCAGGATGGTAGTAACTCGACCTTCACCAACACCCGAACCTGCTGGGGTGCTGCACAGGACATGCTCGCGAAGATGAAAGAAATCGCAGCAACTGATCTTGGCGGTGCACCAGAAGACTACGATGTTGCCGAAGAGCGCGTGTTCCGCGTCAGCGACAACACCGTGGGCTACACCTTCGCCGAAGTGGCACAGCGCGCCATGGAACTGGGTGGCAAATTCACCGGTCAGGCTGAACTGCCAGAAGATCTGGCGGAATGGACGCAGATTTCTGTCTCCCGACTTGCCGGCACTGCATTCCTGGGTGTGTTCCACGACCCACGCCACGAAGGCACTATCACCGGTTTCACGGCGACAGCCTGTGAGATCGAACTGGATACTGAAACCGGTAAGTACGAAATCCTCGACATGGTCACCATCGGTGAGTGCGGTACGGTAATGCACCCACAGGGGCTGAAGAATCAGCTCGTTGGCGGCGCCGTATGGGGTATTGGACTATCCGGTTATGAGCGCCATCTGTACGACCCGCAAAACGGCCTGCCGGCCAGTACCGGTTACTGGCAGAGCAAGGTGCCAACCTATCTCGACACACCAACAACGATTGGCACTGGCTGGGTAGACCTGCCAGAGCCACAGAATCCGGTTGGCGTGCGCGGTATCGGTGAGCCGGCCATGGGTGCGGTATCAGCCGCGTTAACGGCTGCAATTTCTGATGCGCTGGACGGACACCTGTTCAACGCGGCTCCAGTCACTGCAGACATGATTATTAACCACGTGGCAGGAACATCCGAAGAAGCGGTTCCTCTTGCCCAGAACAATTACCGAGGTTGATATGGTAGCCACATCTAATGACGTAATGCCCGATATCGAGCTTTATCAGCCTACTGATGAAGCGAACGCCCTGGCATTGGCGGCCCAACTTGGCAGACAAGGTTGGATTCTCGGTGGTGGCCAGGACACCTTTGGCTGGCTGAAGGATCGCAACAAGATCGCCACTGCAATGATCGAGCTGACGCAGATTGATGCCTGGAAAGGCATCAGGGAAACTGGCGACGGAATTGAAATCGGCGCGGTAACCACGCTGACAGAGATCGCCGAAAACCCGATGATCCAGGAACGCTTTGGCTTGCTGTCAAAAGCAGCTGGAGTTGTTGCCAGTCCGCAAATTCGCAACGTCGGCACACTCGGCGGGAACCTGGTTCAGGATACCCGCTGCTGGTACTACCGTCGCGGACTCGATTGCTATCGCGCGGGCGGAAATCTCTGCTACGCCGATTCACCGGAAGGACTGAATCGTGAGCACGCAATCTTCGGCGCAAGCCGCTGTGTCGCCGTGACTCCATCCGATACCGCGCCAGCCTTGGTCGCGCTGGATGCGACGATGGTTGTTTCCAGTGAATCAGGACAGCGTCTGATTCCGGCCCAGGACTTCTTCGTCGGTCCGGCCCGAGACATCCTGAATATGACTGTGCTGAATGAAGGCGAGATTCTCACTGCGGTTCGCATTCCGAACACGTTTGCTAACGCCGAGTTCTATTTTGAGAAAGTGGCCGATCGCAATGTATGGGATTTCGCGCTGGTCAATATCGCCGCTGCCATGAAGGTGTCAGGTGGCACTATTCAAGAAGCGCGTATTGCCGCAGGTGCAGTTGAATGCGTACCTCGTCGACTGGTGGCAGTAGAGCGTGCTCTGCGCGGTCAACAGCGTTCCGAGGCTCTGGCAGAGCAGGTAGCGGCAATCGCTATCGATGGTGCCAGACCGCTGAACTACAACAACTTTAAGATCCCACTGCTGGCCAATCTCGTTAAGCGGGCGGTTAGGGGATAATCTCAGGGAAGGCGCTCGCTTGGGGCGAGCGCTTTCTGCTCAACAAAAACAGCAGTAACAAAAAACAAAGAGGGAAGTACAGTGGGAGAAATAGTCCGCTACAAACGCGACGTCTGGGGTGAGGAAGTAATCCTCGGCGTGTCTTGGGATTTACTCTGGGTTGTTGCAGTCGCCGTTCTGGTTCTTCTGGCAGCTCACGCGATCATCATGGCCGCGCTGGCTAACAAGAAAATGGACAAGCCGTCTGCACAGGGCAGAAGGGTTCTGCGCCATGAGACCATAGACCGGGCGTTTCACTGGATTATGGCCGCCAGCATCCTGGTTCTGATTTTCACCGGCACCGCACCGATTATCGGATTGCGCATTGCCTGGCTGGATATTCACTGGATTTCAGGTCTGATCCTGACCTTCGTCGTGATTTTCCACATCATTCGCTCCCTGTTCTGGCAGGATTTCAAGTCCATGATTCTTGGGCCGCGTGATTTCGGCGAGCCATTTGATTCGGCGAAGAAGCCAGGTAAATACTCTTTCGAGCAGAAAGGTATGCACTGGGCCGTGACCGTAGTCGTACTCGCCGTGATCGTGACCGGTGTTCTGCTGTTTTTGCAGATCGATTCACCGTTCTGGGATCGTACCAACAGCATGCCTGAGTCGCAGCTTGGCCTGATCTTCCTGTTGCATGGTCTGTCGACGCTGGCGCTGGTAGCACTGGCTGCGACCCACATTTATTTCGCGGTACGTCCGGAAAAACTGTTCTACACTCGCTCTATGGTGTCAGGCTGGATTTCTGAAGACGAGATGACTGCGAATCACGACCCAAGCAAGTGGTCTCCGAAAGAAGCAGATTAAGATAAGGAATCGCTTACTCGTTTGATTCAGTCTCTGCGAAGCTTGTCGTGATTCCATGCCAGGCGCCGTGTGCTAGCCCTTGGCAAGCCCGGCGCTACTGCGACGGAGCGCGACAAGCCGGCGCGAGCCCAAAGCCGCGTCGCCGATTCCGATCGTGGCTCCTTGCCAGAGATGAGACCAGACCCGTAAGCGCTTCCCATTGAGAAAGGTTGTACAGTGATTAACGAAGCAATAGAAACCATCGAGTCGGGTTACGAGTTCCTGCTGGCGTATGCCGCTCAGGGGCGTCCGGCTCAGGCCGAGAGTGGTCCGGGACCACACGCTCGACCAACAATCGAAGGGATGGCGTCAGCCATGGAAACCCTGGTAGGAAAATTCAAGGACAGTGCGAATGACTTCGAGCAAGTCATCGCGGACGACTGTCGCAAGGCAGGTGCGGCGATGCGATTCATCCTCGCGCAGCCAGCTATCGGCTCGGAGATAGTGGACAATCTGAATGCGTCCATTCATCTGCGCGCTGTGCTCACTGACCTGTTCCTCTACAGTGAGGCGGAGGAGCCGCTGGGAGCCGACGGCACACCAGATCAGGCGTCGATGTCTTACGATGCGACGAAGAGCAGCAACTAGCTGAATCGTTGCAGTTCAGACTGCATCACCCCTCTCACAAAGCCGGACTTGTCCGGCTTTGTGCTTTCTGCAGGTGACTGACGACGCCACCTGCCTACATTTGCTACCCTGTCAGTCGGTAATTCAACGTACATCCACCCCATCTGATCGAGCAACAAACAGGATTACGAGACTCATGATTCATTGGCCGCAACGTCTGCAACTGGCGAATTTACCGACACCGCTAACCCGGGTAACACGCTACCCCGGGCTGCCCGATGACGTGGATGTCTGGGTCAAGCGGGACGAGATGACAGGCGTGGAAGTGAGTGGCAACAAAATTCGCAAACTCGAGTTCTGTCTCGCCGAGGCACAAGCGCAGGGCTGCGACACGATTATCACCTGCGGTGGCTTGCAGTCGAATCATTGCCGCGCCACTGCGATTCTTGGCACACGCCTGGGCTTCAAAGTGCATCTGCTGCTGCGTGGTGAACCACCGGAAGTTGCCCAGGGCAATCTTCTGCTCGACCGCCTCACAGGCGCTGAGATCACCTACTTGCCTGCCAGCCGCTGGCGAGAGCATGAAGACATCGCCAGACAGCTACAGAAAGACTATGTCGCACAGAAGCGTCATGCGTTCTTTATTCCAACTGGTGCGAGTGACGAGATAGGCATCTGGGGTTACATTGCAGCCTGCGCCGAGTTGCAGAACGATTTCAAAAACCACGGTCTGAACCCGGACTACATCGTGTGCGCAACCGGGTCAGGTGGCACGCAGGCGGGTCTGCTGGTCGGGCGCGAGCTATTGGACTTGCCCGGAAAGATCGTGGCGTTCAATGTCAGCGACGATGCAGCGTATTTCGACCGAAAAATTCGTGAGGATGTGTCCCTTTGGGAGCAGCGCTACAAAATTGACTTCGATCCCGATGCACTCGAGATAAAAACCATCGAAGGTTACCTCGGTCCTGGCTACGGGCAGGCAGGCCAGGAAATCTTCGACACGATCGCCGAACTGGCGCGTAGCGAGGGTCTGTTCCTCGACCCTGTCTATACAGGCAAGGCCTTTCATGGCATGGTTAGCGAGCTGAATCAAGGTGCCACCGGACAACTCCCCGGGGCCCGTCAGGTAGTCTTCGTCCATACCGGTGGACTTTTTGGCGTGTTTCCCCAGAATCAGCACTTCACATTTTAAGGAACCTCTGCTTTATTGCGTTTCATCTCTGGTTTATAGATGAATCCGGTGCCTTGGCGCTGTTTGGAAGGCATGCATCGGCCTGTCGAGAAACAGCAACGAAGAGACTGGCTCTGCAGAGACGGAATACGTAATCAGAGGTTTCTCAAGTTTCGTAAGTCATTGTTCGACAGACAACGATGAGGTTTGCTTGACCATGAATAAATTGTCCGCAGCCATACTTCTGGCGCTCGGTGGATCACTCATAAGCGCCTGTGACCAGGCAGCAGAACAACAAGCTACGCAGTCGCCTCAAGTCAATGCGGCACCGGCATCGGCGGAGGCCAGTGACTACGCTGATCAAGCCGATGGTACAGCCGCTGCAACCGCCGCTGCCATGCCCGAGATGGGAGGCGCATCGCCGTTCGCCACAACCTATGAAAGTCAGCTACTAGGCAATACGCGCCAACTCGTTACCGAGGGTGCGCGCTCTGGCGAAGGCTACTTCAGCGCCGACGGCAGCGAATTTATTTATCAAGCGGAAGTGGATGGCAACCCGTTCTACCAGATTTTCCTCATGAACCTGACTACGGAAGAGGCGCATCGCGTTTCTACCGGTATTGGCCTGACTACGTGTGCCTGGATTCATCCGACCGACAATCGCGTGATGTTTTCTTCCACCCATGAAGACCCGAATGCACTGCAAAAGCAGGCAGAGGAGATCGCGTTTCGCGAGAGTGGCCAGGAGCGCGCCTACGGCTGGGACTACGATCGTCACTACGACATCTATACCGCTGACAAACAGGGAAATGATCTGGTCAATCTGACCAACACCGATGGCTATGATGCAGAAGGGTCCTATTCTTCTGATGGCAGCAAGATTTTGTTCGCTTCAAATCGCGAGGCCTATAGTCGAACGCTTAGCCAGGCTGAACAGAAACTGTTTGATGATGACTCGTCCTACTTTATGGATCTGTACATTATGGATGCCGATGGCTCCAATGTGCAGCAGCTGACCTTCTCTCCGGGCTACGATGGCGGGCCCTTCTTCAGCCCTGACGATGAACAGGTCGTCTGGCGGCGCTTCAACCCAGATGGCAACAGCGCCGAGATCTGGACGATGAATATCGATGGCAGCGGTCAGCGCCAACTCACCGCCGAGGCAATGGTCTCCTGGGGTCCGTATTTTCATCCCAGCGGCGATTACATCATCTATTCAACCAACTTGTTGGGACATGCCAATTTCGAACTCTTCATGATTGATACCCAAGGGCTCGGTGATCCGATTCGAGTCAGCAACACTGAGGGCACCGATATCCTGCCCGTATTCTCTCCAGATGGTAATCGTCTGGCATGGAGCACAACCCGGACTCCGGGCGGCGCCTCCCAGATTCATATTGCGGACTGGAACCACGAGCTGGCTCTGGAACTACTGGGTCTGTAGCTGCGTCCGGGAAGCGTCGGGGATACCATCATGCGTAGCGTCTTGTTTCAGTTCGGTTTCATAGTTTTGACGACGATGCTTGTCGGCGCAGGACAGGCGCAACAGAACAGTACTTTCATTGGCAGTGCGCCGACTTCGGATGCAGCAGAAGAAGAAACGCTTCTCCATTTGCTGATGGTCGAACTTGATCCCGCCAATTCGTCGCTGCAAGTCTCGGACAGCCTGCAATTCCCGGCCCGCATGCGAAGCGGTGAACAACGCTTCACACTCAATAGCAACCTGCGTATCACCAGCAGTTCGATTACAGTAACCCCGGTTGACACCATGCCGACCGGATCTGCCTTCATTCCGAGCACCGCTAATCAGGGTGCAGACTACACGACTTATCAGTTCACGCCGCCGCGCAATTGGAACGGTGAGTTGTTATTGAATTATGAAGGAGTAATCAACGATACGATCGCGCGTGCGGGCGAAGAGTATGCGCAGAGTTTTTCGGAAACATCGGGCATCATCTCTGAACAGGGAGTCTTTCTGAGTCGCGCGTCCGCGTGGGTTCCCGAGTTTGGTGACGAGTTGGTTCGTTTTCGCCTGCTGGTCGATTTCGCCGGCGGCGCCGACTCCTGGTCCGCGGTCAGTCAGGGACGCATGAGAGAGACTGAAGTCACGGACAATGGCAATACAGAATTGCGGATGCTATTTGTCGAGGAATCGCCACAGGAAGAGATCTACCTCATTGCGGCAGATTTCACCGTCTACGAACAGCAGGCTGGCGATATTCGCGCGCTCGCGTTTCTGCGCACACCGGATCAGAACCTGGCCACCCGCTATCTCGATGCTACCGCTCGCTACATGGCGTTGTACGAACCCATGCTTGGCGACTATCCCTATAGCAAATTCGCGCTGGTAGAGAATTTCTGGGAGACAGGCTATGGCATGCCGTCGTTCACTCTGTTGGGCCCGCAGGTCATTCGTTTTCCTTTTATTCTCGAGACTTCTTACCCGCATGAGATTCTTCATAACTGGTGGGGCAATGGCGTCTATCCTGACTATGGCACCGGTAACTGGAGTGAGGGCCTCACCGCTTATCTGGCGGATCATCTGTTTCGTGAGATGGATGAGCGTGGTGGTGAATATCGCAAAGAAATGCTTGCGCGCTACAAGAACTATGTAGCGGATGGCAGTGACTTCCCCCTCAATGCGTTTACTTCGCGCAACTCGGCGGCAACCCAGGCGGTGGGCTACGGCAAGACGCTGATGCTGTGGCACATGCTACGCATCGAACTGGGAGATGAATTGTTTCTCGAAGGCTTGCAGGGCTTTTATCGCGATTATCTTTATCAGCGTGCCAGCTGGTCTGACATTGAACAACACTTCTCGACTTTGGCAGGCTACGACCTGAGCGGCTTTTTCACTCAATGGGTCGACCGTGTCGGTGCACCGGAGTTATCGGTGACAGTGGAAGAAGTGAACGGTAACCGCGCGCGCATTATGTTTGCCCAGGTTCAACTGGACGAGCCGTATCAGCTAACCGTGCCTGTTGCGCTCTATTATGCAGGGGAAGAACAGGCGCAGGTTTATAACATCAATCTGACTCAGAAGCTCGAAGGCGTAATGGCCGAAAACTATGATCAGCTTGAGGCAGTATTGATTGACCCCTACTTCGATGTGTTCCGCACTCTGGACCGTGAAGAAACGCCGCCAACTCTCGGCGAGTTGTTTGGCGCGAGCGAGATAAGCTTTGTGTTGCCAGCCAGCGATCGAGTGCATTGGGCGCAGATGGCAGAGGCGTTTTCAGCAGGCGTCGAAGCCGAAATCCTCTATGCAGACGAAATCGAGGCGCTGCCTGCCAATCGTTCGGTATGGATATTCGGTAACGACAATCCTTTCGCCGAAGAGGTCATTGCGTCGGGTGCCCACTATGGCGTGTCCATGAACGCAATCGGTTTTGAGATGGCAGGTCGCCCGATCGAATACGCCGATCGCAGTAGCGTACTGGTTGCTCGCCATCCCGCCAATCCAGACCTTGCGCTGGGTCTGGTAGACATTGACGACATGATCGCGATGCCTGGCATGATCGAGAAGTTGCCGCACTATGGCCGGTACTCCTATCTCAGCTTCACTGGTAGTGAACCGACCAATGACGTGAGCGGGATCTGGGAAAGTCCGAATTCACCGATGCAGTGGCGCAACCCGGTCCTCAATGCGGAAATTGCCTGGGATAATATTCCTCCCGAAAATCCGTTGGCTGTGCTACCTCCGGAGTATGTACCAGACGCCATGCGACGCCACGTCAGCGCACTGACAGCGCCGGCGATGCAGGGCAGGGGGCTGGCGACGGACGGCCTTGATGCCGCAGCCAACTATATTGCCGATCAATTCAGGGCGGCAGGACTGCAGACGCTGAATGGCACCTATCGCCAGGAATGGCAGGCGACGCTGCCGGGTTACGGACACCTGCAACTTGCCAACGTGGTTGGCATGCTGCCCGGCTCGAATCGTGCGCTCAGTGACCAGCCTGTCATCGTTGGCGCACACTTCGATCATCTCGGCATGGATGAGGAAACTGGCCGACCCTACCCCGGCGCCGACGACAATGCCTCGGGTATTGCCGTCATGCTGGAAGTGGCCAGCAATCTGAGCCGCAGCTTTACGCCGGAACGTCCGATTGTCTTTGTTGCGTTTACAGGTGAGGAAGCAGGGCTAATCGGTTCGCAGCACTTTGTCGACAATCCCCCGGGTGGATTCGCCACAGAGAGCCTCTACGCGATGGTGAACCTTGACGCAGTAGGCCGACTCGAGGGGCGCAATCTAGAGGTCTTCGCAACCGACAGTGCCTATGAATGGCCGTTCATGGCACAGGGAATTGGCTTCACGATTGGGCTGCGTTCCACTTTTCCAACGGAGACGATAGCCAGTAGCGATCATGTCAGTTTTCTCAATGCGGGAATTCCTGCGATTCATCTATTCAGCGGTGTGCATAACGACTATCACCGGGTCAGTGATTCGCTGGATCGACTGGATCTGCAGGGGATGTCGCAGGTGGCACTCTGGCTGGAAGAAGCAGTGGTCTATCTTGGCGGCAATGTAGAGCCGCTGCGCAATCAACTGGCAGGTGCTGCACCTATCGTACAGAGCGGCCAGACTGGTGAGCGCGAAGCCAGCCTCGGGACAGTGCCTGATTTCGCCTGGTCAGGTGACGGCGTACGAATCTCGGGCGTCACCCCGGGCGGTGCCGCTGAGGCCGCGGGACTGCTGGCGGGCGATGTACTCCTGCGCTACAACACACAGCCCATCAACGACCTGCAACACTATTCCAACCTTTTGCGCGAGTCAGCGCCAGGTGACACCATTGCATTGGGAATACGCCGTGATGGTCGCATTCTGACGATCGATGTCGAGCTCCAGAGCCGTTAACCCACACTACAGCAGGCTGAATAACACGCCACTGACTACAAACACGATCGCCAGAAAGATCAGATTCCTGTTCAGGCGCGATTTGGGTGACGCCCAGTTGTAGACCTCTTCCTCAACAAACAAAGCGTTCTGGGATTTCTTGAACAAACTCACTGCTAACTCCGTAATTTTGCGGGTTCGGGCCGTGACCCGCCGGGACGACCTCGTTACTTCTCTGAGCCTGTATTAAAACCTGTGGAAGTGGACCTCAGAGGGCACGAATCGGGCAAAGTGCAGTTGAATTGTGACGAATCATGGCAGAGGCGCCTGCTCCAACAGAATAATGAGTTAGACTCTGCGCCTAATGCGGCTAAAGCCCCGGAAGAAGGCAGCCGAACAAGAGACAGAAGAATACACTGTCAAAACAGTTTCTCGAGCGACTCGAGACTCCAGAAAAACAATTTTCGGTCAGTAGCCCAAGCCGCTGATCTCCCAGTAGAGAGGTCGATTGCGAGATCGACAGAAAGTCTTGTTGAGAATCACTATGCCCAACTCTTGTATCCGTACGCTGGCTTTGTTGTCAGCGACCCTGTTGTTCAGCAGTCTGGCCAGCGCACAGCAGTCCATCCCACAAATGACCCGCATCGATGAGAACGCCGTCGACATTGAGCTCGATGGTTTTCTGAATGAATCAGTGTGGCAGGAACTGCCCTATATCGATGGCATGCGTGTGATCGACCCGGATACCCTGGCTGAAACGCCGTATGAAACCCATGCCAGGTTCTTCTATACCGAGCGCGGTATCTACGTCGGCGTTATGAATTTCCAACCGGGCGATTCGCTCGTGGCGCGCATGACCTCGCGCGATACTCAGCTCGACAGAGATGGTTTCGTTCTTGGCCTCGACCCTTCCGGGCAGGGGCTGTACGGCTACTTCCTCCGTATCAATCTTGGCGATTCGATGACCGATGCGACTATCCTGCCAGAGCGGCAGATGAACATGCAGTGGGACGGCTCCTGGAACGGGCGAACCCAGGCATTGGAGAATGGTTGGAGTGTTGAATATTTTATTCCCTGGTCGATGATGCCTCTGCCGCAGGCCGGGGACACGCGCCAGATCGGGATCTATCTGGAACGACAGGTTGGCCATCTTGGTGGCGAGGCATGGTCCTTTCCGGCCTTGCCGCGCACGGTTAATCAATTCCTGTCCGCCTATGAAATGTATGAGCTGCGCGACATCGAACCGAGACGCCAACTCACTTTTTACCCCTTCGCCTCGGCGGATTTCGATGCCATCAAAAACGAGACTGATGGCAAAGTGGGTACTGATATTTACTGGCGTCCAACGACCAATACACTGCTCTCGTCAACTATCAACCCGGATTTCGGTACGGTCGAATCCGATGATGTTGTGGTCAACCTGACGGCATTCGAAACATTCTTCCCTGAGAAGCGAACCTTTTTTCTCGAAGGACAGGACATCTTTAATACCCACCCACGAACACGAGGCGGTGGCGGACCCGGCGGTCCGGTCACGCTGCTCAATACACGGCGCATCGGTGGCGCGGGTGATTATGATATCCCTGATGATGTGAACGTGATTCCAACCGACGTTAGCCAGCCGACTGAATTACTGGGTGCGGTGAAGTTCACCGGACAGATTGGCAACTGGCAGTACGGCACACTCTATGCCGCCGAGGACGATCCCGAGTTGCTGGGCACGCTGGATGACGGCAGTGAAGTTCTCATTCAGGCGACAGGAAATAACTACGCCGTAGGGCGGCTGTTATACGAAGACACCAGCGGTGGCGGCAGACGGTCGATAGGCTGGATGGGTACGCATGTCGATCATCCCGACGTTGATGCAAACGTTAATGCGATAGATATGCACTACTTCTCGCGCGATAACCGTTGGGTTGTCGATACCCAGTTTATGCACAGCGATGTCGATGACACCACCGGCTTCGGGTTTCTGGGTGACCTCAGCTATCGGCCCGAGCGTGGTGTGCAGCATACAGTGCGCGCAACCTATATTGACGATGAGTTCGAAATGAATCATCTGGGATTCCTGACCCGTAATGATCAGGCGAATCTCAGCTACAACTATTTTGTCGACGAATCTGATATTCCCGGTCTGCGTAATCGCACCACCGGCCTTATCGTCACCAACGAGTGGAACACCAGTAGCCAACCGGTGCGTCTCGGCGCATTCCTGCAGCGCAATTACCGCTTCCTGAACAACAACAGCTTCGGCTTCAACTTGCGCTACTTCCCTTCGCGCTACGATGATCGACTGGGCCGCGGAACAGGCACGTTCAAGCTGCCTGTTCGCTACGGCGTGAGCGTCGACTACGAGACAGACCGCGCGCTGCCGATAGCCTACAACGTGCGCCTGGGCCTCGATCCGGAAGATCTCGGCCCGCGTAATCTGAGCGCCGGAGCGGGTGTTGCCTGGCGTCCCAATGACCGCTTTTCGGTAGATGTGAATCTTAACTACGAGGACAGAGAGGCGCTTCTGGTACACCGCGGAAATGGCGATTACACCAGTTTCGAAGCGCATCAGTGGTCGCCGCGAGTCGAGATGAACTACTTCATCACCGCCAAGCAGCAGCTGCGTTTCACGACGCAGTGGACTGCACTCAAGGCCTTCGAAGACAGTTTCTACACCGTAAACACGCAGGAAGATACAGCGCTGATTCCCGTGTCCAATCCTGATGCCACGCCGGACGACTTCGCCATCAGCAGGCTCACTTTCCAGGCGCGCTACCGCTGGGAGATTGCGCCGCTGTCGGACCTGTTTGTCGTGTATACACGTGGTGCCAACCTGCCACGCAATAGCCTGTTCACTTTTCAGGATCTGTTGGAAGAGTCCTGGAACAGCAGGATCGTCGATCAGGTGGCAATCAAGTTGCGCTATCGCCTGGGCTCCTGATTTGTCATAGTAGCTTCACACGTGCTTGCTAAGGTTTGCGACGGAGTGCTGTCACTGTGAAATCAGATGCCTGTTTGGCTGGAGAGACTTATGACGATGTCCCGATTGATCGGCTCGGTGTTTATGGTGCTGCTAATGAGCAGTGAAGCCGCCGCACAGAAAATCGTGATTGCCCATCGTGGTGCCAGTGGCTACCTGCCGGAGCACACGCTGCCAGCCAAGGCCATGGCCTATGCCATGGGGGCACACTACATCGAACAGGATCTGGTGATGACAGCGGACGATCAGTTGATTGTCCTGCACGACATTACTCTGGATCGCACTACTGATGTCGCCAGCAAATTTCCCAGCCGGGCACGCGCTGATGGTCGCTACTATGCGATCGATTTCACGCTCGCAGAGATCCGCCAACTGGCAGCGACGGAGGGCTTCGATATAGAGAACGGTGAAGCGGTACAGGGCTTCAAAAACCGTTTCCCAATGAATCGTTCGAGTTTCCAGGTGCCCACCTTTCAGGAAGAAATCGAAATGATTCAGGGATTGAACGCGTCGACCGGCAAGGACATCGGGATTTATCCCGAGATCAAACAGGCGGGTTTCCATCGTGCCGAGGGCAAGGACATTAGCACTGCCGTCGTCAATGTACTAAAGCAATACGGATACACCAGCAAAGCGGACAAAGTCTTTTTGCAGACGTTCGAGTTTGATGAATTGCGCATCATCAAAGAAGAAATCTTCCCCGCCGCGGGCGTTGACGTCAATCTTGTGCAATTGCTGGGATCTGCCGACAGCTACCCGTGGATGTTCGAAGCAGGAGGCATGGCGCGCCTGGCCGAGTTTGCCGACGGCATTGGGCCGTCCTATAACCTGGTAATCGAGCGCACTTCGACTCGCAATAACATCGTGGACACCGGATTGGTCGAGCAGGCTCACGATGCTGGCCTCGTGGTTCACCCTTACACCTATCGCGCCGACCCCGGACTGGTGCCTGCCTACGCAGAAAGTTTCGAGCAATTGTTGGAGCTACACTATTTCGAAGCGGATGTGGATGGTCTGTTCACGGACTTTCCGGATCGCGCAGTGCAGTTTCTGCTCGCACACTAATTCCTATTCAAGAATCACCCACGCCAAACCGGCATACCCGCGCGTGTTGTTTTCGTGCGTCAGGTAGAGTCGATTTGGCGTATCGGGATCGAAGACGAGCGCTTCCCACTGGTCGCTCGGCGAGATGGCGATCTCGCGCGCAGTGTCGACAAGCACACCGGTCTCGTCAGTCGCGGCTGACCAGAGGAAATTGCCGGCGTTCCCCCGGTACAGGGTAAGTACGAGCCGGCCTGTCCTCGGGTCGATATCGGCGCCTGTCACGAGCGCATCGACAGACAGGCTCTGGACGGGTTCCGGTTGATAGCTGCCCGGGCTTTTCGGGAAACGATACAACGTACTCTGTTGATTGCCACGATTCTTGCTAAACAGCCAGAGCTCATCTCCGCGCACAGCGAGCCCTTCTGCATCGAAGTTGTGGGACAAGCTGTTGCCTGCGACGTAATCACCATAGCGAATCGTGATCAGCTCCGCGCTGACTTCAGCGTTGTGCCCGGCCTGCAGAGCGTTCCAGGCAATGCGGTAGATCGTGAATTCTGCGCGCGAATTGCTGTTGTTGCCCGTATCGGCGATATACAAATAATCGGCGTCGTGGGCCATCGACTCCCAGTCCACATGCTCAGCATTGCTCACGCGAACTTGCCGTAGCACTTTCCCTTGCAGGTCGAGCTGAAAAAGCCGCGCCTCGTCACCACTGTCGTTGTGTGTCCAGAGTGAATTTAACTGGTATGCCAGCCCGGAACTCTCTGCCAATATCCCGTCCAGAGCAGCGATCTCGTTGCTGAGCAACCGAGTGACCTCCTGTGCGGTGGCCGGGAAGGCTGACAATGCCGCCAATCCCAGAAGCGTCAGGTTAGCAGCTAGACGGCAGGCGCTATGAAGGGCTGAGCGGGGAAACGGCATGCGCGGCATCAAGAGTAGTCCCTGTGTTGTAGGCAGGCGCGAGGTGCATCGCAACCCTGCCCGCTGGTGAGTAGCTGTCATAGTAGGCGTCGCAGCAGCGTGTGACCAGCGCACGCGTGCTGGAAGCAAGAGCGTGAGAGTAGCGCATCAAGATGACGTGCAGGTTACCGGGAGCGGGAGAAGGAGAAAGAGAGGGAGAGAAAGGGAGAGTGAGAGCCTGGTTGGATCGCAATTCCAGAGTCCGCTTCGAGGCAAGAGCAAATTAATCCGAGGCTGATGCCCTACCGAAGGGTCAGCGCAACGGCGTTTAGTGACTGCTACAAGTGGATTACGGAGCTCGCGCCTCTGTGCAAGCAGCAGGCTGTCCGTTTAGCTGGTGCCGTAACTCAGGGCAATGAAACGTGAGGTGATCTCCGCCATGGCTGAGCGGTCGGCAGTCGAGCTGGCGGCGCGATTGACGGGTAGCTGTTCGGCTATCATGTCCCAACGCACCAGCATATCTTCGCCATAGGGTGTAGCCTGCCAGTGGCCCTGCAGGCGACGGCCGCGTTCCCGAATGCGAGCGGCCAGATCCCAGCTCGCACGTTCAGGACACACGCGATTTAACACGCCCAGAAACTGCTCGGTATCCGCTTTAGTGCGGAGCAGGGTCTGGATCGGGCCGGCGAGCGATTCCGCGAGCGCGATGTCTGTCCCGGCAACGAATTCCTCACCGCCGAGCGCCGCGCCGTTGGCAACAGAACCCCAGAATCCGCCAGTTAGCGGCAATTCCAATTCGACCGCCAAATGCGCGAGGTCGTGCCGCAGGAAGCTGCGGCTATTCAGGATAACGGATTCGCTGCTGCCGTCTGGACGACGAACAGTGAGTGCATGTTCCTGATCGGAAATTTTCTTAAACAGGATTTCCATAAAGCGCGACTTCCTATGGTTGGCTTCTGTTTGGCCAATCTCAGGCCAAGTTTTGGTCAATGTCTGGTGTGAATAAATTCTTGTTTGCTTTCTTTATCGGACTTTATCGGATCGGGCTGCTTGGAGCCTGTCCGACTGTGTCTGAATAGCTGCCCGGTTTACCTATCCGCTCTCAAGCGCTGTGCCTTGATGAAAGCGGAGTTGTAGTCCTTTGTCTGTGGCAACCCACACTGAGCTCCGTCGTGTAGGGCGGGAATGATGAGCATTCTCCCCCAAATGTGATGAGAAATATGTTAACAGGAACACATCTTTGGCGAGTAATCGCAGTTCGAACTCACTGGTAGTTATCACAGGTAATTCGCTAGCTAATTGAAATTCCTCAATTATTTCTTCACGACGGTAGAGGCGGCCGCTGCGGCCAATTTCGACAAAATCGGCATGCAACATACTGTCCATGAACGCCCTGTCGCGGCGATTCTCAAGCGTATGCAGTGCGCACTCCAGCGCGATGAGTTCGCTCTGGAGTTGCGCTCTGCCGTTTTCATCCATGGCATCGGACGCTGTCAGTGAGCTCAGAACTGCAGCTTGAAGCCGACGAAGGCTGCTCGGGGTGGCGCGGCACCCAGGAAGCGGGGCACGGTCAGGTCCTCGATTATGGGGACCTCAAGCTCACCGGGTTCTTCGCCAAGCAGACCAAAGGTTTCATATTCTTCATCAAACAGATTATCGACCCGCGCAAACAGGCTGATCTGTTGATTGAATGTGTACTGGGCAGACAGATTCACCACGGTATAACCCCCCACCGCAGGGAGCTGTCCCGATTCGTCGCCGCGCAGGTTTTGTTCGCTATTGCTCAGCAGATTCATGCCCACCTGCAACCTGTCTCCGAAGCGGTACTGGCCGGCAAGCTTGAACTGGTGTTGGGGAATGCCCGGAATCGCATCGCCACTGCGTACCTGGATTTCTCCCTCATCGTCAGCGAATGCGTGGTTTGGACTCAGTACAGCAAAGTCATCTTCGAAAGTGGCATCGATATAGCTGTAGCTCGCTTGCCAGCCAAGCGCGCCAAAACGGCCAGCGAGGTTGGTTTCCAGACCCTGACGTTGGGTCTTGTCGACATTGGCAAACAGCCCGGTTTGGCGTCCTGTAGTCTGGAACAGTATGTCGTCGCGATTGGTGGCGCGGAACAGGCCGACAGAATAGTCCAGTTCTCCCAACTGACCACGGCTGCCCAGTTCGAGACTCGTGGTGACTACCTCCTCCAGAGGAGGATCGGCGAGGAAGGCATTGGGCAGGCGACACTCGAAATCGATATCGTCTGGATCGTCGCCGCGCTGCTCAGCGTACTGTCGAGCGAGATCGAACACGCCCTCGTTACAAGCCAGCTCGATAGGCGTGGGTGCACGCGAAGACTGGCTGAGGTTGGCGTAGAGATTGTGTGCGTCACTGACCTGCCAGGTCAGTCCAGCCGCCGGATTGACTCGCTGGAAGCGATGGTCGCCATTCAATTCAGGGCGCATTCCGGACCGGTCTTTCAGCACGACATTGGTTCTGTTGGCCCGCGCGGATAGTGTGAGGGCAACGCTCGGGCTGACATCGAGTGTCGAAGTGATGTAAAGGCTGGTCGACTCGTTTTCGGTATCTATCGAGGTCGCTTCACTGTCAACAAAGGCGCCCGTGCCGAGCCCGGTGGTCAGCCGCGTATCGGGCGAGATGTTGCTCAGCTCCATCACAGCGTCGAATTCAGAATCGCCGCTAAAGTAGGCAGCTCCCCAGACCAATTGTCCGGGGGCACCGAAGAACTCGCCATCCAGTGTCCACTGCAGGTCTGCTCCGACGCTCTTCTGCTTGCGGGTGCTGAGATTGTTGATGGCCGCATCTGTCAGCAATCCTGTGCCGGAGATGTCGTCAGCGAAATCCTCTATTTCGAATTCTTCGTCTTCACCCGCCTGCTGCGCGGCATCGTTTAGAAAATCTTCCAGCGCATCAGCATCGGCGAACTGGCCGTCGCAGACATCGTCATCATCGAAACCCAGTTCTTCCAGATCGTCTTCTTCGAGGCCTTCGATCAACACATCGTCAGACGTGAATTCACAAACCATGAACTCCGAGCCATCGCCATTAAATGATGTCGTCTCGCTGTGGCGACTGAACACCGTGCCGCTGACTGTTAGATTACTGCTGAGCCGACGTGAGAAATCCAGGCTGACCATATTTAGCTCATTGGCGGTGATATCGGGGCCCGTAAAGATTGCCGCACGGTTGAGCGCGATCAGCTCCTCGGGCGAGGCACCGTTGCCAGTCAGGTCGGAATCACCATGCTGATAGTTAAGATTGATGTCGCCTTCGGAGAACCTCCAACCAATACTGCCGTAGAGGTTCACCGCATCGCTCTTCGAATGATCACGCCAGCCGTCTTCATCAAAGAATTCCGCATTCAGGTAGTAAGCGAAATTGCCCGTATTGCCACCGATCTCGATGCTGCCATTCTGGCGCCCGAAGGAGCCGGCACTGTAGTCGATTGCTGCACCCTCGTGGCTAAATCCGTTCTTCATTTGCAGCGCGAGCGAGCCGCCCAAGGCATTCAGGCCGAACAGCGGGTTCGCACCTCCGGTCAAAGTGACAGACTGGATGGCGGACATTGGCAACAGGTCCCAATTGACGGCGTCGCCGAGTGGCTCGTTGATGCGAACGCCATTCTGATAAACCGCCATGCCCTGGGCAAGGCCCAATAAGGGAGAGGCGGTGAAACCGCGATACTGCAGATCCGGCTGCAGAGGATTGTTCTGGGCATCGTTCAGTGAGACTGACGTGAATGACTGTTGCAGGAGATTGGCGACACTCTCGGAGCGAAGCGTATCCAGATCATCCAGTTCGCTGTGTTGCACCGGGTAGGGAATCTTGCTCTGCTCCAGCGTTGCACCGCCCGGGACAATTCCGACGACGATGATTTCCTCAGGAGTCTGGGCGAGCGCCGTGCCATACGACGCGAGGCTGAGCAGGGTTCCGGACAGGGCGATCGGTAAAGGCTTCCTACGCAACGTCTTGTACAACTTCATTATTATTATCCTCTCCTCTGGTCGGGAGTCCCCGACGACGTTTCTTATTGGAATACCGGCAAACAGGTGAGCTGGAGTATAGCAGAACGGGTAATTTTGACCGCGGGCATTTCGCCCTGTAGATTAGCCCCTCATTTTATCCACGCCCGCGGTCCGACTTCGGCTCCATGCCGCTTTTTCGGGTAAAAAACAGGGCTTTCCCGCACAATCTACGCCACAGGAGACAAACATGGCCAGCTATCTGGTGACAGGAGCCAATCGCGGCATCGGTCTTGAATTCGTCCGACAGCTTCTTGCCCGCGACGAATCGGTTCTGGCGACTTGCAGGGACATCGACAAAGCACCTGATTTGCAGGAATTGGAGGAGCAAAACGACAAGCTCGAGTTGTTTGAGCTGGATGTGGCAAAAGCAGATTCCCTCGCCAATTTCCCAAAGCGGCTGGCAGGACGTGCGGTAGACGTGTTCATCAATAACGCCGGCGTCTATGGACCCCGCGGCGCAAGCTTCGGACAGGTGAATGGAGAAGAGTGGATGGAGGTTTTGCAGGTCAACGCGATTGCACCGATCCTGCTGACGCAGCTCCTGATGGATAATTTTCGCAAGGGGCGCAGCAAGAAGCTGGTCTATATCACGTCCAAGATGGGTTCGATAGACGACAACAAGGGTGGGGGTCAGTATATCTACCGCTCATCGAAAACTGCGCTGAACTCCGTGGTGAAAAGTCTGTCAGTTGATCTTGCCGATGCCGGTTTTAGTGTAGCAGTGCTGCACCCGGGCTGGGTGTTGACCGACATGGGCGGCCCGAATGCCCTGATTGATACACAAACCAGTGTGAATGGCATGTTGTCAGTCATTGATCAACTCGACCAAAGCAAGACTGGGAGTTTCTTCAATTACGATGGTCAGACAATCGCCTGGTGACCTTGAAGGTAAGTAGTAGCAAGCAATGAAAAACTGGTCGCTCGTTTTCTGTTCCGGACTGTTCTTACTTTTTAGTAGCCGTCTACTGGCTCACGGCAGTGTCGCCTTCGAAGATGACCGCTGTCTTATAAACATCGATTTCATGCAAGCGCATTTCACCGTGTTCCAGCCGGAGACCGAGGGCAACGATGAGTTCTGTGAAAACATCCCCGGTGTCACACGTTCGGTGTTTGTTATGGAGTATCTTCATACCCTGCTCAACGAGATGGAAATCGATTTTCGTATAGTGCGCGACGTGAACAATGTCGGGCGCTATGCCACCTGGGAAGATATCGAAGCGATAGAGGATCTTGCTGAGGCGACGGTGTTCTATCAAGGTCCCAGAATCGAAGAGGGTGGCTACTATCGTGCCAGTCATGATTTCGTCGAACGCGGTAGTTTTATCGGCGTTGTGACGGCCGACCACCCAACCGAAGACCGCGCATACAATGCCGTGTTTTTCTTCCGTGTTGGCGGAAGACCATTAGGCACGATACCTGTTTTTGTCGCGCTGTTAATCGCCCTGCAACTGGGCTACTGGGTCAGCAGCGGTGGTTACAAACGTTGGGCAGACCGGCGCAGGGAATTGCACGCGAATCGCCGTGAGATGTGACCCCGGGCATTGGGAATCGAAAGAAATCCCGATTTTCGATGACGGTTCTGTAACAAAACTGGCGCCAGACCAGCAGTTGAAAAACTGATTCAAAAAGGCCCTTTCTGGTCGCGATTTTTCACGGCAAACCGTTCAGCGAAAAGCCATTGCGCCGATAGTAACTATGTGTAAACTTTAGCTTGCGTTACCTGGTTACTCACTCAATTCAGGTTGTAGCATGAATGCCAAGATTCTGAGGTTGAACAAAGCAGGCATCCCCGTCTGCTGGCTAACACGGGAAGAGACGGCAACTTTGCTTGTTAAAGACCTCGTGGTCTGGACACTGGGCGACACCGTCATGGAGATTCGCGGCGGTTTCAATCATGAAGGCCGACAGACTGTTCTCAAGCTTCCCAGCATCGTCGCCTGCGACGGCAAGGTGCATAGCGAAAGCTACGACCCCCCGCTGGAAAACAAGTTTCTCTTTCGCCGCGACAAGAACATCTGCCTGTACTGCGGTGGTGAGTTCGGTGCACACGACCTGTCCCGCGATCACGTCCAGCCCATCTCTCGAGGGGGACGAGATGAATGGACCAATGTCGTCACGTCCTGCCGGCGCTGCAATAACCGTAAAGCCGACCGCTCACCTGAAGAAGCGCACATGGAACTTCTGGCTATTCCCTTTGTGCCCAACCAATACGAATTTCTCTATCTCTCCAACCACAATGTGTTGGCAGACCAGATGGAGTTTCTGAGCGCACGCTTCTCGCGGCATATCAAGCTGTCCTGAATACAGCGGCTCGCCGTGCTTCTCTGGCAACTTCCCGTGGGCGATTTGCTTTCGCACTCCTATGCGATTAAGTTTTGCATTCCTGCAACAATCCTCAGCAATGGAAAACACAATGAAGTACACCAAGTCCGCGCGATTTCGTTCCCAGGCACTCTGTCTGCTGCTAATAGGCGGATTGCAGATCGCCTGTCAGGGTGCAGACGCGCAACGAGGATTTGTCAGTTTTGAGAAGGCAACGCTCGATGAAGACATGCGCGGTGGTTACGGCGTAGAAGTGGCTGACATCAATGGTGATGGGCTATTGGATATTCTGGCACTCGCGACCAATCCGGCACAGTTCGCCTGGTACAGGAATCCTGATTGGCAAAAGTTTACTCTTAGCACCGTTGCCGACGGCAATATCGACGCCGCGCCGAAAGACATCGATGGTGACGGCGATATGGACGTCGTGCTCGCCAGTGAGTTCTCGCTCGGAAATTCGACCGAAGGCGGGAGCATTCACTGGTTGGAGAATCCAGGTGATCCCGAGCAGAATCAGGAATGGGAGATGCATTTTATCGATGCGGTGCCGACCACGCATCGCATCAAGTGGGCCGATCTGACAGGCGACGGCAAGCAGGAACTGGTCAATGTGCCGATCATTGGTTTCGGAGCGACGGCGCCGGACTATGCCGTGAATCTTCCACTCAAGGTTTATCAGATTCCGGCGGATCTAACTGCGAGCCGTTGGCCATCATTGGTTATTGATCAGTCATTGCAGTTGTCTCATGGCATGCAGATAGTGGACTGGGATGGTGATGGTCGCGAGGATATTCTCACCGCGAGCTTCGGCGGCGTTCACGTCTTTCAGCTCGCCAAGCACAGCGTGCCGGTGAGCAAGCGGCAACTGGCTGCTGGCAAACAGGATGCAGCGCGACCGCAGATCGGTGCCAGCGAGGTGGATCGTGGTAGCTTCGGCGCGATGGATGATTTCATCGCGACTATAGAACCCTGGCATGGCAATGAAGTTGTCGTGTATACCGAGAGCGACTCAGCCCTGTGGACCCGACGAGTGATCGATGCGGATCTCGCAAACGGCCATGCCCTGTTGGCGGCCGATCTCAATAACGATGGCGTTGATGAAATCGTAACCGGCGGACGCTCAGAGCCGTATCAGCTAGCTATCTTCAGATTGAACAGCGGCACCGGTCAGTGGGATCGCATTGATCTCGACGATGGCAATATTGCGGTGTCCGGGCTTGCGATCGAAGACATCAATGGCGATGGTTTTCTCGACATCGTCGGTATTGGCGCCGGGACGCGAAATGTAGTTTACTATGAGAACTCCGGTCGCTAGTCGCGGCGATCGCGCTCTGCGAGGAAGCCTCTCTCAGTAGGCCTTTTTCTTTCCAGGAATCTCTGGTTATCAGCATGCAAGGTGCACAGCACAGACCTGCGCTCGGCTTTTGCCTGTCACTCACCGCAGCCATGATGTGGGGAGTATTGCCTGTTGCCCTCAAAGAACTCCTTGCAGGGATGGATGCTACAACGATTGTCTGGTACCGCTTCTTCGTTGCGTTGCTGGTGCTCGCCCTGTGGCTGCTTATTAAAAGACAGCTGCCCCCTCTGCTAGGCGCTGGAAAGCGCATCAATCTCATGCTGGTGATTGCGGCGCTTGGTTTGTGTGCCAACTACTACCTGTTCTCCTACAGTCTGAATTTCGTGAATGCAGAAACGAGCGAAGCAGTGATTCAGCTAACAACGCTGTTTCTGATTCTGGGAGGTGTGCTTGTCTATGGCGAGCCATTCATCGGCGTGCAGAAACTGGGTACGGCAATACTTGTACTGGGCCTGTTACTCTTCTTCAATGAACGACTGCGCGGTTTTGTCGATCTTGAAGATGGTGAAACGATTGGCGTCATCATTGTCGTATTTGCGGCGATTACCTGGACGGTTTACGCACTGTTACAGAAGCAGCTCTTGAAGTCGTTTAGTTCCGTGCAGATTCTACTGTGTATCTATACCGTTTCTGTGCTGGTGCTACTGCCTTTTATCAATCCCGGCAGTCTCTTCGCTTTGACCCAGGCCCAGTTTGGCCTGTTGGTCTTCTGTTGCCTGAATACCCTGATTGCCTATGGTGCCTTCGCGGAAGCATTGAATGTCTGGGATGCGTCCAAGGTGAGCGCGACACTCGCTCTCGCCCCGCTGTTTACTATCGTCAGCCTGAAGTTCATCGTCTGGATGAACCCTGACTATCTGCATTCCGACAGGTTGAACTGGATATCGATTCTTGGCGCGGCCATGCTGGTTCTCGGTTCGGTGCTCACTGCGCTGGTGCCGGTTCTGTCCCGCCGCAGAGCGCTAAGCAAGGCCGACGTGCTGCCCTAGAATCCGGGCCAGTTGCGGCTACCCGGCAGGCTATACCGTAGGCCAGGCGTTCCGCATCTGGCCTTGCAATTGACAGCGTAGGGCAAATGTTCAACACTCGATTCACAGCGTGAAACGTCGCGTTTTGGCGCGCTCAAAAGAACAATAAGCGCTTGGATCCGGACCAAGTAACCCGAACAAGAAGCCGAATAAAAACTCAAAAGGTAAGCCCATGAAACCAATCAAGCTGCGTCGCCTGCCGCTGTTGCTTCTCGCCCTGGTCATTGCGTCAGTCGGCATCTCATCAAGCCAGGCCGATGTCACCCGAATCGAAGTCACCGCTCAGGAAACCCTGAGCTCCACAGCTGTAGATTTCAGCTACGAGTCCATTACGGGTGTAGTGCACTTCACTCTCGATCCGCAGCATCCGGCAAATCAGGCGGTTACCGATATCGCGCTGGCGCCACGCAATGCCGACGGCCTCATTGAGTACGCGGCAGACTTCAAACTGCTGGTGCCATCGAGTGACATCGCGAACGGCGGATTGATGTATAACGTCAACAATCGTGGCAACAGCCGTGTCCCGCCTGAGCAATCTCTCGAACATCCTCTCAGCGGAATGGGCTTTACCTATCTTGTAACCGGTTGGATCAACGAGATCGCACCGGGCAACGGTCGTATCCGTCTACATGCGCCGATCGTTGGCAGTGAGTCTGCACCGGTCACGGGGCCCGTGCGCTATGAAGTCAGTGTCACCAGTGCGGACAACGATGTGAATATTGCTGGCGGAGGGCATCTCGCCTATACGCCAACCGAAGACGGACTGGCTAATGCGACACTGACCCAGCGCCTGTATCAGACTGATCCGCGCCTGCCGATTGAGCGGTCCAGTTTTAGCCTTAACGTCAGCGACGTTGCAGACAGCAATCAGCCGGAAATCACGCTCAACATAGAAGGCGGCCTGGAGCCCGGAATGCTCTATGAGCTGATCTATGAAGCCAAAGACCCAGTGTTGGCAGCGGCCGGGATGACGGGCATCAGAGATCTGGTTTCACTCTTGCGCTACGGCGGGGCGGGCGAAGCGAGTCTGCAAGCGCTTGATCTTCCCGAGATCGAACACACAGTGGCATGGGGCATTTCGCAGAGTGGCCGCTTGTTACGCCAGTTTGTCTACGATGGTTTCAACGCGGACCTCGAAGGGCGCATCGTCTTCGACGGTGTGATACCTGTAATCGCGGGCGGCGGTTTCGGCATGTTCAACAATCGCTTCGCGATGCCAACCCGCACCAACGGGCATCATTCCAACTACCTCTATCCGAACGATCTGTTCCCCTTTACCTATGGTGATAGCACCGACCCCTTTACGGGGCAAACCGATGGTGTGCTGCGCAAAGCACGCGCGAGCAACACGGTGCCGAAAATCATGCATATTCAGACCTCCAATGAATACTGGCTGCGCGGCGGCTCGCTACCGCACACCAATCCGGAGGGCACCGCGGACGCGGAGCTACCCGACGAGGTACGTTTCTATACGATCGGTGGTTCCCAGCATGGTTCAGGTGACGGCGTGGTGCGGCCAGCGAGAAACGGACAGCTCTCCAGCAATCCCAATATGTGGTCACCTATTTCGGAATCGTTAATGGTTGCCATGTACAACTGGGTCGCCAGCGATCAGCTACCTCCCCCTTCGCGTTATCCTCGCATTGCAGAGGGTACGCTTGTGGCGTCCCACGTTGATGGGCGCATCAATCGCGATGCCTGGAACCGGATGAATGGCTTCAACCACCCTGCATCGATGTACCAACCCATACACACGACCTATGGTAGCCGCTGGGATGAGCAGCGCATCATCGACCAACATCCCGACTACTCGGATCATTTCTATCAGGCCAAAGTGCCAATGGTAAATACCGATAACAACGACCTGCCGGGCAGCACTATTCTTCCGCCGCTAGCGAGCGTGCCACTTGGCACCTTTGTTTCCTGGAATTTACGCGCCCCGGATACTGGAGCGGAGCGTTCGCTGGCCAGACTAAGCGGTGGATACATTCCGTTCTCGGCGAATACCGCGGTTGCGGTACAGAGCAGGGACCCGCGCAACTCGATCGCAGGGCTCTATCCCACCTATGCGGACTATCTGGCGGAATTCGAAGCGGCAACAGACACACTCATCACAGAAGGTTATCTGTTGCCGGGCTTCAAGCAGGACTACATGGCGATTGCGGAAAGCAACGCTGCGTTGTTCGAGTAGACTCTCGTGCTGCGCCGGTGGGTTCTCACTGGCGCGGCAACACTTCAAACATCCACGTGTCGCCACTGGTAACTGTCGCCGGTGAGGTTGGCTCGCCCGTGCCATATTTGCGATTGAACTCTGCCAAAACCGGAATCACATCCGGCCCGTCCATGATGCGCTGCAGGCGCTGTTCATAGAGATTGCCATCGACGCGGACGATGATGCGGTCATCTTCTTCGAGATAGTAGGGCCAGTGTTTCCAGATCGCTCCGATGCCAGTGTTCATGTAGCCACTCACAATGAACAGTCGCTCATCATGGACGCCGAGCCACACCGTGCGCGAACGTGCCGGGTCAATAGTCTGGAATTCGATGACGTCGCGGTCGCGAATAAATTCCCAGGAAGCCGGAGTTGCTGCCAGCTGGCCCGTCGCGAACGGTCCTCCGGCCACGATCTCAAGTGGCCCGTCATGAAAGCGTGCATAGACAAAAAAGCCAGCGACCAATATGGCAATGGAGAGAATTAAAATTCCAATCCCGCGTAAAATCTTCTTCATAGAACAGACCCATTTGTCGTAATTATTATCAGCCTCCCTGACAGAATCAGAATGCATCGTGAACGATCGCTCTGAACTGCGGCCTCAGCGAAGTCGGGAACAGGACATGGCAACATCCAGCTTGAATGCTCTTGCTGCCTGCTGTATCCCCCGATCCGACTACGTGACAAGTCTCCGGGAAGGCTACCGAATTTCAGGCAGGCGCCCCGACTCGTTCCTGAGTCGGGGCGATGCCTGAATCCGCTCTCAGCAAGACCGTGTTGGTGAGCTCGATCTTTCCTGTTGTAGAATTTTTCTGCGCGCTCTCGGTAAGTAATCCAGTCGATTCTCTACCTGATACGCCAGCCGACTCTTTATTGTCTCCTCATAGTCTCTTCGTCATCTTTTCATCGTGCTTTCCCATGGCAATTTTCCATGGAGACTGATGGCGAGTCGTAACGGAGGGTCGAGTCGTGATTCAGATCCCGATGCGTGACAGCGTGTTGATCAACTCTCGAATGATTCGCTCAGCAACCGGGTGAGTCGCAGCGAAGCTGGCTTCCAGTGCGATGGCATCATCCATGATGGTGTTCTCACTGGTATCGATTTCCGGATCGATCAGGTCCGCGATGCTGGCTTCCAGCTGTTTGGCCGTGGCAACAGTGTCCGGATTGACCGCATCCGCGGCTTCGAGTTCCGCCAGTAATTCCTGCAGCAGTTCCTTGATTCGAGTCTCGCTCACTACCTACTCCCTCGTGTGGCAATCCATGGCCGGATTGCTCTTCATTGTCTGTGGTTAATAAGGATCTACGCGCGGTCCGGATCGACGGTCGCACCGATCAGGCCAGTTACTGCGCGGATTCTATGGTTCTCGCTGTCACCGACATAGAGTACACCGTTGTGTACGCATACGCCGTGCGGACGGTTCAGGCGGCAACGCAGAGGATCGCCATCAGGCCCATCGCCGCGCTCCCCGGTACCCAGCACCGTGCTGATCAGGCCTGTGCCTAGATCGACGCGGCGGATGGCGTGATTCTCTGTATCTACTACATAAAGCGCATTGTCAGTGGCGGAGTGCGCGATGCCCTTGGGCCCGTTGAATGTGGCCGCAAGAGCCGCAGCGCCATCACCGCTGTAACCTTGTTCGCCCGTTCCAGCAATGCGTTGCAGGCGGTTTTCGTTGAGACGCAACTGATACACCGCATTGCCTTCCCTCAATACGAGCCAGGCATTGCCATTGCGATCAGCATCAATAGACCGTGGGCCCATCAGCGCTGTGCCTTGCAGTGGGCCACTATCAGGCGTTTCAGCCGCGACTCCTGTGCCAGAGAGTGTACTCATCTCGCCGGTCTCGCGATCCACGCGGCGCAGGCGCTGATTGCCAATGTCACAAATCAGCAAATTGCCCCGAGAATCAAAGGCGATGCTGTGTGGCCGATTGAGTTGCGACAGCACCGCCTGCCGACCATCTCCGGTATAGCCCGGTTCGCCATTGCCGGCCAGCGTGGTGACCAGTCCAGTGCGGCCAGCAATGCGGCGTACTGTGTGATTGTCTCGCTCGACTATGTAGAGGTTGGTCTGCTCATCCCAACGTATTTCATGCGGAGCGGCGAATGGCGTCTCCATAGGGAGCCGGGACTCGGGACGAAACCCCGCCTCGCCGGTTCCAGCCACAGTCGAGAGCCTGTTTCTGCCGACATCGACGCGACGGATCCGGCCGGTATCTACTTCGCAGAAATACAGGGCCCCGTCTGGCCCGGGAACGACCCCGTAGGGATTGTTAATGGGCGACTCGGTGGCGACGGCACCACCACGTGGTTCTGTGTCGTAACCAGCGACTCCCATGCCTGCCACGGTAAAGACTTGTGCAGGAGTTTGCGCTTGCAGCAGGGCAGGGTGGAGGGCCAGTCCGCTGGAAGTAGCCAGTGTATTGAGAAACTGTCTTCGTGAAAGCATGAGATGCAGCGCCTTCGGAGCAATGGCTTGTGACCATCAGGGTCGCCATTTGTTGTTGGTGAATCAGGTCAGGGGTTTCCTAGCTTTGCCCGTATTGCCTTGTGAGTCAATATGCGTTCCCGCTGGAGAGTCCGCATTCTGCGGCCGGTGCAAGGCGATTTGCGGCGCGATTACTTGAGTTTTTCAGCACCGCCTCATACTCTGTCGCCAGACCTTGTGAACAAGAACACGAATCGCTCAAGCCAAGGAGAATCTCATGTGTGACAACGATACCCAGAAAGATGTCGAAGCCTATCTGGATCGCCACCCGGAAATGAAACGCCGTGATTTCAACAAGCTGCTGACAGCCGCCGGTCTCGCCACGCTGTTCCCACCGCTGGCGAATGCGCAATCCATCAGCGGACGCGATGTTGAGATCGAGACGCCAGACGGCATTGCGGATTGTTATTTCGCCTACCCTTCACTCGGCGCACATGCCGCCGTGTTAGTATGGCCTGATATTCTTGCCCTGCGCCCGGCCTTTCGCGAGATGGGCAAGCGTCTCGCACGTTCCGGCTATGCGGTGCTTACAGTAAACCCCTTTTATCGCGATGCGCGCTCGCCAGTCGTTGGCCGCGGCGCGAGCTTCGGTAATCCCGACATTCGCAACATTGTGTTGCCCATGGCGCGCAATCTAAATGAAGACACCCATTTCACTGACGCGCGTGCCTTCGTTGCCTGGCTCGACCAACAACCCGAAGTCGACACCAGCAAAGGCATTGGCACGACTGGCTACTGCATGGGCGGCCCGATGGTTATGCGCACGGTAGCAGCAGTTCCTGATCGACTCGCCGCAGGCGCCACATTCCATGGCGGTGGACTGGCCACCAATCAGGCGAACAGCCCGCACCTGCTGATTCCGCAAACCCGCGCGGCGATGCTGCATTGTGTAGCGGAGAATGATGATGAGAGCGATCCTCAGGCCAAGGAAACCCTGCGCGCAGCTTATGCCGCAGCCAATATTCCGGCAGAGATCGAGGTTTATGAGGATGCGCTGCATGGCTGGTGTGCCATCGATTCGCAGGTCTATCATCAGGCGCAGGCCGAGCGCGCCTGGTCGCGCTTGTTAAACCTGTTTGCCGAGAATCTCGCCTGATTCGCCAATAGTTTTAGCGCTCCAACAGCAAAGAGGTGGCAGGAAACTGCCACCTCTTTTTATTTTTTTTTTGGGGGGGGGGAACGCCTTATTGTTTCAGTCGTGACCAGGCTTTAATCGAGTAACGCTTTGATTGTTGCGCCTGTTGTTAAGTGAACCAATGTTAAGCGAACCAATGTTAAGCGAATCAAAACTGTTAATTGGCGCTATCGACGTTCAGTTTATTGGTCCAGAAGATATCGATGTTGCCCAGGCTATTGTCCTGTCGGGATGAGAACCAGGCGAAGGTGTTTTCCCCAGGGGGCAGTGCCGGACACATGTCCGCGGATTCGGTGTTGACCTGCGGGCCCAGATTGAATGCCGGCCCCCACTGGTTCGGACCCTCAGGATCGGCGCCCCAGATATCCATTCCACCATAGCCTCCGGGCCGACTGGAGGTGAAATAGATCCGTCCTGAAGCGTCCTGGGTGAAGTGGAATTCCTCGGCTGCGGTATTGATGTTGGGGCCCTGATTGACCGGATCAGCCCAACTGCCATCGGCGTTCGCCTGCGAGCACCAGATGTCTGAACCGCCATACCCTCCAGCGCGGCGCGAGGCGAAGCAAAGTGTCGACCCGTCATTGAGAATGGCCGGGCAGTGTTCATCGCCCTCGTCAGTGCTGACCGGGAAGCCGACCAGCTCCGGTTCGCTCCACTGACCATTCATCTTGCGCGTGACGAACAGATCGTTGTTATTACGCGGTGTCGTTGTCGCCAGGCGATCCGATTTAAAGAAGATGGTGTTGCCATCGGCAGTGATCCAGGGCTCGCGATCGTCACCGCGGCGCAAGGGGTCCACGTCAGTTGCAGGCGCTGCGTTGACAGGGATGCCCATGTTAACGGGTGTGTTCCAGCTACCGGTGTCTGTATTGAAGGTGGCGATATAGAGATCTTTCGGATCGCCAGGAGCCACCGCCATGTCTTCGCGGGCGCTGCAATAAACCATGGTGCCATCTGCGGCGAAGGACAATTCCCCTTCTGCCCACATGGTATTAATCGGGGCCCCGAAGTTGTGGACAGCCAGCTCAACCCAGTTGGGGCTGGCTTGTCCATTGGCGAGTGAGCAGACCAAAAGTGTGAACGCGGCGACCAGGGAATTGCTTCGGTTCATGTGTGCCTCTCTTGCATTTATTTTGCGCTTGTCTTGCTTCTCAGTTGCGATATTTCAGCGTCGCAAAATGCGACGGCAGGCGTGCCTGGCAAGGTCCGCGCATCAGGATCGCGATTCGACCCGGAATGTCCACCAGTGCCCGGGCCGTACGGCATCGGGTTCTGGAATCGGGTTGTAGGGGCCACCGCCGTGGGTTTGCAGTTTGATGACGCGTGCGCTCCAGGCCCGGTCAAGCTCCTGCTCATCCAGTACCCGGTTGAGTGTGACGGGGTAAGTGATGCCATTCAGGCGCATGACGGCGCGCTCGTTCGCCTCGACTTTGCCCGCCCAGTATTTGCGGTCGCAGACTGAACAGCTCAGATACAACTCGCCCTCTGGCGTGGACATGCAATTCAGGTTGACCGCATGGGGTCGTATGCCAGCGTAAATCTGCAACTGGCAGAGCGGCACGTCATTGGCGAAGTTCCAGTCATTGACTGGCGCATCAGCCCGTTCGCCAAACAGCAGTCCACCCGGGGTGCGGTCACAGGGGCAGATCGAGGAATACACAACGAAACCGGCGACCAGAACGACTGCCAGGCTGGCAGCGGCGATGGCGGCCACACGTTTGAAACGGGACTTTCGAGCAGGTACGGATTCTTCAGTCATAACAGGCCTCTTGGGTGCTGCCCGGCAGCACATTGTTATTGTTGAGGATGTTGAAACGATTCAGACCGACCCGGCAAATCTAGCATTTTCGCCCGGCTTGCGGCAATTGGTCGCAGTGACTTTGGTGTGCAGAGGGGTACTATGGAAGAGCAAGGGATAGCAGTAAAAACAACAGGGCTAGACAGAATCTCTCACGAATTACCAAGGAGTCTGCCATGGTTGATGTGCGCAAGATGGTTTATCTAATGATTCTCCCTGTAGTCACCGCGCTGGCGTGCTGGGGTATGCTGCTACTGGTCTGATTATCGGGGAGCCTGCTGCCCGGTCTCCAGCTCAAACAACTGGCGCAAGATTCGGCGCCACTGGGTGTACTGTTCTTCCAGTGTGCCGCTCAAGCCATGCACCTGACGATTGAGTTCGAGAATTGCCGGCGCTGTCTCGCGGTTAAATCCTTCCGCCAATTCCTGATACTCCTGTTGATAGATCTTGCTCCAGCGATAGCGATCGTAGCGCTGTGTCAGTGTCAGATACCCGCTCGTTGAACTGTAACGGCTTTGGTCAGCCCCGCGCTCGGCTGCGCGTAGTTCCTCCTGGATTTGTTCGTAGGAATAACTGCGCCACAACAGATAGGGCGACTCAGTCTGTTCATGTAGTGCGTCGTAGTATTCATCCACAGTATCTATGAATAGATGGTGGCGGGTGCGCATGTCCTGCACGCGACGCAGCATCGGATCGTCGCTGGCGGGCAGCGACTGTACGGCCAGCAAGCCGGTGGTGTCCCGCGACAGCATATGGCCAAAGGAATCGGGTGACAGGTCCTCGGCATAGACCAGCAGGGCAACGTCGGCTATGCCGTGCAAAGTCTCGACGGGAAGCGTATCGCGCACAGTCAGTAAATCGTTGGCGATTTGTTCATAGAGGTCGGCAAAGGGTTCGCCCAATTCGGCTAATGTCTCTGCGCCGGCGCGGCGCAAACTGCGCGGTGGCAGATAGCTTTCGTCTTCTGTGCGATCGTAATAGCTCTGCTGCAGCCAAACCCTGCCTGTGGCGTCGACTGCTTCAATTCGCAGTTCCAGTTCCTGTCCGTCAGAACGGAAAACGGTGCCGCTGATAGTGAGATGAACTGATGGATCGGTTTCCGGAAGTACTCTCACCGCACCCCATTGATTGGAAGCAAGCAGGCTTTCCTTCAGTTTATAAGGGAGCAGATGTCTTTCATTATCCCTGACCTCTTCGAAAACCCAGTCGCCGAAGCGGTCGCCCGAATTGCTCGCACTGACGGTATCGAAGACGACGATTCCGACGTCCAGCAGATAGGCTTCATCGGGCGTGATGTTCGCAGCGAGTAGTTCGACCTCGCCAACGCCCTGTGGTAGCTGTGGCTGTTGTAGTTCAGGTGCAGTTCCAGAGCAGGCCACGAGTTGCGCTGCGAGTAAAGCGCCCAGGATGACACGTGTGTTCATGGCAACTCGCCCGCCTGGCTACAGACGCGACCGCGGCTCAGAGTGAGCACGCAATCGAATGACTCGGCGGGCTCATCATAGCGATTGAACGTCTGCAGTAGATTGAATGGTGCACCGCTACCGCTGCGAATAGAGGTGATCATACGCAGTTCTTCCCGATTCGCGGCCACACTCAGGCGGTGTTGAATAACGAGTTCGTCGGGCAGGGAGATCATGAACACGAGTTGCTGCTGGTCCCAGCCACAGACTTCTCTGCCATGCTCGCTGGCGAACATCTCGATCGGTCCGGTCTCCAGGCTACAGATCAGGGGTGCCTCGCCGCGACGCTCGATGCGTACCTGATTGCGATCCTGCACTATGTTCATGGTGGTCTGTCGCGAGATGTACTCAGCGAGGCGGGCGAGGTCGATAATGCTGGCCCCGCCGCTCGAGCTATTGAGATTGATATTGCCCAGCGAGACAGCGGGTCCGCCGGTGCGAACGCCGGACTGCTGGCGTATCGCTTGTTCCTGGCGCAGGCGGAGCATGCGGCCGAGCTCATCCTCCCACTTGTCGCTGCGCCCGAAATCCTTCTCCCAGGAGCCCGCGAAATTGAGCCGCAGGGGGCGGTTCAGGTCGAGCACAGGTAAATCGTCCTGTGCCCACGCCATAGTTGCGCAGCACTGGCAGACTCCGAGGAACAGGATTGCGGACAAGGTTCTCTTCATGGGCGCTAATAATGACATGCCAAAGGCCAGGTGCAAGAGGGCTTATGGCGTGCAACTCACAGTTGATCGGACAGTTCCAGGCCGCAGATCAAAGAGCGGCTGCTGATTATACGCGGCAGGTGGCGTAGACATTCCTGGCGCCGCCTTCTATGCTTTCTCTGCTCAATTCATTCAGTCTTCCGCACAACAATCTCCACATTGAGTGTGATTCGTTCCCACTCTGGACAACAGAACAAGAAGGAGGTTCCCATGAAATCTGGAACTGCAAGCTCCGCTCGACTCGCTGCATTCTTCAGCTTTGCACTGCTTGGGTTACTGGCCGGCCCGTTGCAGGCGCAGCCTGATCTTAGTGGTGTTGAAATCATCACTCACCATGTGGCCGGTAATGTGTATTACCTGGAAGGTGCAGGTGGCAATATCGGCGTCTCGATAGGTGAAGACGGAGTGGTCATGATTGATGATCAGTTCGCGCCGCTCACAGACCGCATCGTCGCCGCGATTCGTGAACTTAGTGATGGAGAGATTCGTTTCCTCATCAACACCCACGTGCACGGAGACCATACAGGGGGCAACGAAAATCTGGGCAGGATGGGTGTGGTGATTCTGGCCCGTGACGAAGTCAGGGTACGCCTGGCTGCGCAGGCACCAGTTGCCGCTTTGCCGGTACTCACTTACAGCGAATCCATCACCATTCATCTGAATGGCGAGGAAGTCTTCGCCTTTCCGGCGCCGCCGGCCCATACCGACGGGGACAGCTTCATTCTCTTTCGTGAGTCTGACGTGATTCACACCGGAGATGTGTTCCGCACGACTGCCTTCCCGGTGATTGATACCAATAATGGCGGCACACTGGACGGTACGTTGCAGGCACTGGGCTTGTTGATCGGAACCGCCGGCCCGGATACACGTATCCTGCCGGGCCATGGCGGGGTCTCTACACGCATGGATGTGATGAGCTTCCGCGATATGATTCTCGATGTGCAGGCCAGAGTCGCGCCAATGGTTGCCGATGGCATGAGTTATGAGCAGGTCGCGAGCAGCAACCCAACTGCTGCCTACAATGCGCAGTACGGTGATCCTGAGCGCTTTCTGCGTGCTGTCTATACAGAACTCGGAGGAGAGTTGGAGTAATGAAGTGTCTCTTAGCTGGCGCCAGAAGCGCAGTTGTTGTATTGGCCTGTCTGTGGTCGGTGAACCTGTTTGCTCAGGACCGGCTCACGCTGGTCAATGCCTGGTGGCAGGCAGAAACAGAGTCTGAACGAGAGCAAGCCGCGGCAGCACTGGAGAGTGCAGCAGCTGATGCGCAAGCACTGTATCGCTGGCTACGTCTGGGTCCTGAATTCAGTGCTGAGGTGGCGACAGGTATTGTTTCACAGTCCCGCGTCGCGAGCGATGGCACTGAGTTCCCCTGGGTAGTTCTAGTGCCGGAGAGCTACAACCCGGAGCAATCCTATCCGGTCGAATTCATGCTGCACGGCGGAGTCGGTCGGCCCAGACCAGAAGAAGGTGAAAGTTTCTGGCGCGGAGGATACGAGAATCTTATGCAGGAAGATCGCCTGGTAGTTGTTCCGCTGGCATGGAACGAGGCGATCTGGTGGCAGGAGGCTCAGGCAGAGAACCTGGTGGCGATCCTGCGCACGGTTAAACAGGACTACAATGTGGATGACAATCGCGTGACGCTCACCGGAGTCTCCGATGGCGGCACTGGTGCCTGGTTTTTCGCCTTCAAGCAACCCTCAGAATGGGCAGCCTTCCTGCCCTACATCGGCCACCCTGGTGTACTGCGCAGTCCCCAGAGTGGAGGCGGCTATCGACTCTATTTCGAAAACCTGGTCACCAAGCCGTTTTACATCGTGAATGGCGAAAACGATCAGCTCTACCCAGCCGCGTCGCTCGCCTCGTTCATCGAGATTCTCGCAGAGCAGAATGTGGAACACACATTCAGGATTATCGAGGGCGGCGGGCACAATACGCGCTGGTTGCCAGAAGAGACTCCTGCGATTGAAGCATTCAAGACCGCGCATCCGCGTGATCCTTTCCCTGACGAAATTCAATGGGTCACAGAGAATAGTGATCAGTTCAATGAGTACAACTGGATACGCATTGATGGGCTTGTGGAAGAAGGCCGACCTAGCCTGTTGCAGGTCAGCCGCGAAGGCAATGCGTACAGTGTGACGGCTCGCGGAGTGAGTGACTTTACTTTGCGTTTCAACCCTGACGAAGTGAATCTCGAAGACCCGTTACTGGTCAGTGTGAATGGACGTGTAGTGCATACGGGTACTGTGCGACAACGCAAGGAAACCGTTCTCGAGTCTGCGCGCAATCTCGACCGTGGAGCATTGTATACGGCGACGCTGGAGGTAACGGTACCCTGAGACAAACCCCGGGTCGCTCCGGGGCTTGCCTGCAATTCCCATTCAGGTCTTTGCTGGAATCGGTCGTAGTCTAGAGCGGAAAGGAGATTCCCCATGCGAAGGCATATTCGGCGTAATTTTGATATGGGACTTACCGGTCTTGGGATCGGTATTATCCTCTGTGCTGTCATTCTGGGTGCGAGCCTCGATGTCGTCATTCAATTGCCCATGGCGTTGATCGGCGTTCTTATAATGGAGGCCGGTGTCTGGCGAATCAGCACCAGGCTCTTCCCCAACGAGCGGCGCTACAGCGGCCTGCGTTCTGAGGGTGATCGTATGATCGAGCTGATTCGCGAGTTGAACGCGGCGGCAATTGCCAAAGAGACAGGGAAGGAAGATGCGAAGCGGTTTCAGGATACGCTACAGGCGATGCACGACTCAGTTGTGAAGATGTCTGAACTTGCCGCCCTCGAAGACGGCAAGTCCTGATGCATAGTCGCTGCTAACGATTGAGTTGCGCGAGTCTGGTCTGCAATTGTGTGAGAATACTGGCGATCTCACGGAACTGGGCATTACTGGTGGTCATGGCTTCCATGCGGCGTTGCAACTCTTCGAAATCCTGAGCATGGTCAGCCCGTAAGGCGGCATCGTTAACGAGGTTGTCACTACCTGTGCGATGGTTATTGGCATTGGCGGAGCGGGCGTCGATGAAGAACTTGGGTTCGCAGACTTGCTGCCTGATGTGCGAACCAGTCGGCGTCATTTCATAGCACTCAATGTCAAAACGATCGTCATCGTTATTGGCATTGTATATTTCGTAGAACTGCGCCTGAACTTCCTTGATAAAACCCTGAACCTCAGCGCGATTGAGTTCTGCAATTACGATGACTTCCTCTTCGTTGGCGTTCTGAGCGAATGCGAAAGCCGGTGTGAGTGCTGCCAGCAGGAGGAGTAAATTTTTCATGAGCGTATTCCAAAGGGCATTAGACCACGATAGCGTAATGGAATCTGTCAGCCAGTACGAGGCCCGGTAATTCCGTTAGTCGCGTCTTCCTCGCTACACATCACAAATAACTGATAAAGCAGAGTTTTTAGGCACCGTAACGTATTGACACGCTACGCAGCTTGCTTCGCGCGGCAATTGTGTAATGATTGAGCACAAATCATAACAAGATCCACCATGGATCAACGCCGGGAGATCACTCCGTATGAGAATTCCAGCTTTATTCGCTGCTGGTGCAGCAACTCTGATGATTGCCATTCCCAGCATCGTGCAGGCGCAAGGTAATGCACGCGGCCCGATTGGCGAAAGCCCCTATGACGTCATCCCGCTATGGGCCGATGTCTTTCAGGAGCAGGGCTTTGCATTTGGGGGCAACTCCGGGATCTGGGCAGAATCGCCGGACCGCATCATCATCGCCCAACGCGGGGAAACTATCCTTCCTCATCCCATTCCGGAAGAGTATCAGGGCTTTGCTGGCTCGATCGGAATCAATGTGCTAACTGATACGAACCGCCGCGTCTGGCAAAACTGTCTGTATACCGTGAATGCCGATGGTGAGCCGACTGAAATCTGGACACATCTGGACTACCTCTGCGAGAACTCCGATGGGCCCGGTCCACACCGTCTCCGCGTCAATCCTTACGACCCCGAACGCAAAATCTGGTTGATTAACGAAACGTTTCATCAGATTTATGTACTGACCAATGACGGGAGTGAAGTCGTTGCGACATACGGTGAGAAACTGGTGCCAGGGCAAGACGCAACGCACTACGGTCGTCCACAGGATGTCGCCTTCTTGCCCGATGGACGTATTCTGGTTGCGGATGGGCTGGATAATCACCGCGTGATTATTTACGACAATGACATGAATTATCTCGGTGAGTTTGGCGGTGAGGGCGACGGCCCCGGGCAGTTCAATACGATTCACTCACTCGGCATAGGACCAGAAGGACGAATTTTCGTAACTGATCGTTCCGGGTTCGAAGTCAATCTGTTTCGCACGACCGACGATCCGGCAGTAATCGAATTTGAGCGTTCCATCGGTCACCCGACCGGCATGCCGCTGGACATCATCGTCAATGAAGATGATTTCTGGATCTCAGCGCTGCAACCATTGCGCTTTGTGAACTATGATTTCGAAGGCAATTTGAAATACACCTGGCTCGTTCCGCCAGATCTGCCGAATGGCTATCTCGAAGTGCATACGTTTACTGTGGACTCTGACGGTAACTTATTTGGCGGCGACAACCAATATGGTCGAACACAGAAGTTCGTACCCAAGCCCGGTGTTGACCCCGAACTACTTATCGAGCCACCCTGGGTAGCTCGCTAATTTTCTATTGCGCTCAGCGAGCGCGAGTGTGAGCTGAGCAGTTTGGGAAGTTCGGCGATAGATTGGATTATCGCATCAGGAACGACCTCGGACTGCTCAGCAAATTCCTTTCTGTATTTGCCGGTTTTAACGAGCGCGCCTTGCAAGCCGGCGGCTTGACCGCCCCCGATATCGTTCTCGATATCGTCACCTACGATGAGCACCTGCTCAGGTGGCAATCCGAGCGCTGCAGTCGCGAGATTAAAAAATTCCGCGCTGGGCTTGCCGATCACTTTCGCCTGTTTTCCGGAGACAAATTCGAGACCGGCGACGAAGGCTCCGATGTCCATTTGCAATCCCGACTCGCCTTCCCAGAACTTGTTCATATGCATCGCGATCAGGTCGGCACCAGCTAGCAATTCACGGAACACCTTGTTAAGTAATTCATAATTCCATGCCGCACCGATGTCACCAACCACCACGTAGTCGGGGCGCTCGCTATTCTGTTTAAATTGCTTGAAGTCTGCCTTGGCGGCATCGCGTATCAAGAGATGAACGGAAGGCCGGCCGCGGGTAAGAAGAAAGTCGCGTGTTGCACTCACGGCACTGAAGATTTCATCTTCATGCACTTCGATACCCATGCGAATCAACTTGCGGGCGACATCGGCAGCAGTACGAGTTGAAGTGTTGGTGATGAAGCGAAAGGGCAGGTCAAGTGAGCGACAATAATCGAGCGCATCGCTGGCGCCAGCTATGACCTCATCCCCGACATAAAGCACGCCGTCCAGATCGAACAAAATGCCATTGATGTCACGCATCGCCGCGCCGTCCGGGAATCAGGTGACTTTCAGTATAACAGTAGATCGAACGAGTATTGAACTGACTAGTGTGGCGAGCTTATTCGATCTGAAAACTGAGTCCCTGCGAGCTGTAGGCAAACACTTCGAAGTTATTAATGCCGTAAGCGAAGAAGACAGTTGGCGTGACATTGCTTACCCCGAATAAGGACGGAATAAAATTTTCGAAAGCTGTCAGCGTTTCTGTTGGCTGGAGAGGGCGTGGCGTAATCGCGCTACCGAGCGTGGAAATATTACCGTCCCAACTCTGGTAGCCGCCGTTGGCATCAACGTAGAACAGTCCAGCGCCCGGTACTGAAATTACAATATAGGTGGAACCGACCTGGCCTTGATGTTCATAGGGAATACCCAGTGTGGCTTTGACATCGATCGCCGCGTCGGTGCTGAAGCTGCTGGCGCTGATGCCGCCGCTTGATGTGCTGCCAACCATAGTGACGGCGGTGCTGCTGCCATCGAGTGATGTCACGCTGAGCAGATTCGAGTTGCGTTTGGCCGACATCTGAAATCGGGTGTGGTTGATCGCATGCACGGAGTCGGCACCCTGCTCCGTATCATCGCGGGAGATACCGCAGGCCTGTCCCTTGCACTCTAAGCTTGCAGGATTGGAAAACAGGGGCAATGCCTCCGCACCATTGAATCGCGAGGCATAAGCCATAATCGTGACGAAGGATCCGTCGACGCCATAGCCATGCCCCCAGGGCAGCGCAGGCTCGCCAGACAATTCACGCCGGCTGTGCAGTAAGCCGAGATTGTGGCCCAGCTCGTGTGCCAGCGTCTGGTCATCACAGCCACTGCCGCCGCCGGGAGGGAAGCCGGGTTTGTAAAAGGCTGTGTAGACTTCACTGCTGGCCACGCGGGGATGAAAGAGTTCGCCCTTGTAGCCGCCACCGGGCGAGTCTCCCAGCCCACAGGCGAGGTCGCTACCCTTGATGCCATCGACAATGACCACGATGTCTGCACCGACGGTATCACGCAGAGCGGAGATGCCGGCAAATGCGCCGCTGCCTGCGGCGAGATCGTTCATGGTATTGCTCAGGCTGTTGTTGAAATCGTAGTCCACCAGCGCGTAGTGCACGGCTCGGAAAGACACCATCGCGCCGCTGTCCTGATAGTAGCCATTGCTGATCTCAATCATCTGGTTAATCTCGGTTTCCGGAAAGGGCACACCCAATTCGTCAACAAAGTTTCGGGTATAGAGAAACAGCAAGTCGATTTCAGCAAGATAGTTGCTGCTAATGGTCGAGCTCGAGTCGTTCGGATCGGTTTTCAGAATGGCTTCGTTGAAATCGGTGATGCCATCGTTATCACTATCGGTGAGAGTATCCTGGCTCACGAACACAAAGGCGTCGTGTCGCACATAGTCATCCGGGTCGAAGATATTGCCTACAAACGCGGAGCTGGCCACCTGCGGATAGGAATCGGCCGTGAGAGTGACCGTATAGTCAAACTGGGTAGTCGCGCCGGAGAGCAGCGAGGTGATCGGACATTCGATAATCATGAGCCCGTTGCTGGAGGTAAGCCCACAGCCGCTGTTGCTGCCAACAAACTCGGACGAGTCGCCAATGAACAGGACGCTCAGCACATCGTTGCTCAAGATGCTAGTGAGATTGTTGGTTACTGAAACTTCGACTGTCACTTGATCGCCGACTACCGCGTAGGTAGACGACAGTGATTGCGCAATCGTCACATCGTTGCCGGAGACTGGCGCCATGTCGAACAGGTTAGCTTCTGGAACACGTGCTCCAAAGTCGACAATAGCAGTGGGCAGATCGGCTTGCTGCGTGTATAGCCAACCTACAAGTTGGCCGGCGTCGTTACTGCGGGTAAGAAGATGATAACGAATGCCATCCCGGAACAGCGTGCCGATCAGTGCCTGATTATTGCGAGTCAGTGTCAATCGCTCAGCGCTGCCAGCGTCGATGCCCATGCCGCGTACACCTACGTCGCCATTGACGAAGGTGCTTGTGTTCGTTACGCCAACTTCGGTCGCGAGAGATTCCGTGAGTGATAATCTGAGAACTTGCCCTTCGCGCAACAAGTCATCGACGTTGTCGGCCAACACTACTGCGTACTGCGAGGCAAGATGTGCTGGCAACGTGAGGGTTTGCAAATGATCAGTATGATCAGCACTGTCAGTTATCGACCAGAGATTGGACGTTTGGGCAAGCAGGGGACTCGTTGCCAGAGGCAAGAAGCCGAGGCACAGCAGTAAAAGAGTGGGCAGGGTGGTTCGGTTACGCATTGCTTCTCCCTGGTGTCGCGTCGGCGGCGTCTTGGAATTGTCCTACATAGTAATCAATACAACTGCGATGGGACAGGGATGGAGCTCTGATTTTCCACTGGATACGAAAAGGCCGACAGGAAGTCGGCCTTTTCTTGTCTCACGAACAGCTGCAACTGGTGAGGGATCATTTACTGATAGATCGCCGCACGTGCCCCGCCATGCACCTGTAATGAGTAGAGAATGTCATCGTTTTGTATCATACCGATAAAAACGATGTTCTCTACTGGATCGATCCAGAACCAGGAGCCTGCTATTCCCCACCACCAGTGCGTGCCCTCCGGCGCACCCTGATAGGCGGCGCTGTTCTCAACAATCGCGAAATCCAGCCCAAAGACGTTGCCGGGATAGAGCTGCCCAATATTCGGCACGCCATCGGGTAATTGATTGCTGCGCATGTGTTGGACCGCCTCCTCCGAGAGGATGCGTACCCCATTGTATTCGCCACCGTTCAGGTGCATCTGGGCGAATTTCATATAGTCGGCTGTAGTAGAGGTCAGGCCGCCACCGCCGGAGATGAATTTCGGTGGATTGAGGAAAGCGCCGGTGTCAGTACGCTGCAGCTTACCGTCCTGGGTAGGCCGGTATTGCCGGGCCAGGCGGTGCGCTTTCTCAGGTGCAACATAGAAAGCCGTGTCGACCATGCCCAGTGGGCCAAAGAGTCGTTCTTGCAGGAATTCATCGAATGCCTGTCCTGACAGACGCTCTACCATGTAGCCCTGCACGTCGACCGAGATGCTATAGACCCATTGCGTGCCAGGCTGATAGGACAGCGGAATGTCAGCCAGCGCTGGAATGGACTCAGCCAGAGTATAGTTCGGCAGATTCATGATGCCGGCCTCGGCATAGGCGGTGGCAATGGGGCCGTTGCCCAGCGGTGGTGTGTACATGAGGCCACCGGTATGGCTCATCAGCTCCCGCACGGTCATGGGGTGCTCGGCGGGGACTGTTTCCCAGCTGCCATCGGCGTTCTGAGAGACGAAGACCTGCATGCCGGCCAACTCGGGCAGATGCTGTTCGACCGGGTCATCCAGTTCGAACAGGCCGTCGTCGTAGAGCATCATCAGCGCCGTACCTGTGACCGGTTTGGTCATCGAAAAAATACGGAAAATGGTGTCGGTGCTCATCGGCACTTCGTCTTCCACATTCTGGTAGCCGAGTGCCTCGTCCATCAGGATTTCGCCATCCTGCGCGACCATCAACACGACGCCCGACAAGCGCCCTGCATCGATGCGGGCCTGCATATCGGCGCGTACGGCGTCAATTTGTTCTTTGCCGACATCGGCTGCAAGTGTGGTACTGACGAACAGGCTGCCGAGTAGCAACACGGTAGTCAGCGATTTGAATCTGGCATTCAACATAATGTTCCCCCTTAAATATGCGCTCTTGAGCGCATCACAATTCCAAGCTTGCGAGCTTCCCGCTCGTCTTCGCTCCTGTCACTGCGGTGCAGGACAGGCTCGATATTAGATCACCAATTGTTCACGGATTAAATGCAACCGTTCGGACACCCATCCTGCCTTTGCAGCGTCTCGCCCCGCTTGTGAATGTATTGGTAAATCCCACTACGGGTTTTCAACAATGAATGCGTGCTCGGAACAGGTCCAATTCGCTCTGTGCCTTCGCCGTAGTCGCGCTCGAGGGTAGTAATTGAATTAATCCTGCATTCCCAAACTTGTCCTTCCCTAAAAAAGTCCAGGTCAACCAAAAATAGGCGCGAAGCATTCAGTTATGCGCGCGATCGGTGTAGCATACCCGCCCCATGAGCACCTATCTTATTCTCAAGAACCTGCACATGACCTGTGCAGTACTCACCCTGCTGGGTTTCTCGCTGCGTGGCTACTGGATGTTGAATGAGTCGGCGATGCTGCAGAAGAAAGCAGTGAAGATTCTGCCGCATATCATCGACACAGTGCTGCTGCTTAGCGCCATTATGCTGGCGATCGTGACGGGGTTTTATCCCTTCGTTTACGGGTGGGTGACGCTGAAAGTGTTCCTGCTGGTGGCATACATCGTGCTCGGCACGTTTGCCCTGAAGCGGGGTAAGACGAAGCAGAGTCGCCTGCTGTTCTTCATCGTCTCACTGGCAGTCCTGCTCGCCATCTTTGCCATAGCCGCTATCAAGCCAGGCTTCTGATTCTGCTCGTCGTTACGATCTGCTGACGAGTCAGGTGCAAGCTTTTGCGCTGTCGGCCGCTTCCAGGAAAGGACCATCCACACACAGGCGCCGGCCATCGGGTGCATCACAGGCACCGCAGATTCCGACACCACACTTGGTGAGATAGTCGATCGCATTGAAGATCTGTTCCGGTTTGCAGTATTTGCGTTGCACAGCATCGGCGGCGCGCACCATGGGTCCGGGACCACAGTTGTAGAATACCAGTTTCGCCAGTTCGGCCTCGGACAGGGCTTGCAGGCGCTGCTCCAGTAACTCTGTGACCAGGCCATGGAAGCCGCGACTGCCATCATCGGTAGCGATATGCAGATCGGCGATCTGCGCGCATTCTTCCATGAAATAAAGGCGGTCGGCGCTGCGCGCTCCCATGAATATTTCTGACTCCCCGCAATCGCGAGCAATCTGATAGACCGCCGCCAGTCCCGTGCCGCCGGCGACACACATCAGATGACTGTCCTCGTCCGGGGTAACCGGGTTGCCGTGCGGGCCGCGGACATAGGCCTCGACGCCGGGCTCAAGCGCCATACAACTCTTCGTGAACTGGCCCAGATCGATAACGACCAGCGAGAAGGGGTCGTCAGTCAGCGCCGAGAAAGGTTTCTCTCCGAGCCCGGGAATCCACAAGAAGATGAACTGGCCGGGTTGGACGGGGACTTTCTCCTTGAAGGTCAGAATGCAGATGTCGTCCGTTACGCGCTCATTCCTGACCAGCGTCACGGGCTTGAAGTTCATGTCGACGTCGTAGCGCACGAGCGCTTCCGCGTTCTCGCTGCCATCCAGCAGATCCTGACTCAGCGTACGGAAATACTGCCCAATCTCCGCCGTGGTGAGGCCGATAAGAGCTGAACCCACGCCGATGATTGTGGCGCCAGCGGCCTGGAAATCGCGCACATTCTCTGCGCTGCTGATGCCGCCGCAGGCCACGATGGGACAATCTACCGCTGCGTGTATCGCCTGCACGCATTCCAGCGCGCGGGGCAGGATGCCCTTACCGGACACACCTCCCTTCTCATTGCTCAGAATCGGATGTCCGTGGGCCGTGTAGCACTCGGGCCCCATGGTATTGATCGCGCAAATCGCATCGGCGCCGCCGACCACGGCAGCGCGAGCAATGTCCTCGATATTCGGCACGTTCGGTGTCAGCTTGGGTATTACCGGGATGTCGACGGCGGCTTTCACTGCGGCAACGATTTCCTTGACCAGCTCCGGGTCCTGACCCATCGCCATGCCGTAGCCCTTGGCGTGTGGGCAGGACAGATTCAGTTCGAGGCCGTCGCCATAGGGAGCCAGTTTCTTCGCCACCTCCACATATTCCTCGACGCTGCCGCCGAAAATGGAGATCAGCAGAAAGCGATCTTCCGGAATGCTCAGCTTGGAGAGTAGTTCCGCAGAGCGGTCAGCGCCCGGATTGGTCAGTCCTACAGCGTTGGTAAAATGTCCGGGCTCATACTGTGTGAGAATCGGTTCGCGATAGCCCAGCCGTGGCTCGGGGCCAATACTCTTGGTGGTCAACACACCGACTTCAGGCATGGTGTCGAAGATGCGCTGGATGATATTGGCGGAACAGCTAACGATTCCGGAGGGGATGGTAAACGGGCCGGACAGGGTTTTACCCAAAAATTCGGTTTTCAACGACTGGACTTCTCTTTCTCTGATGAATTCAGGGGAGCTATTTTAATGCTTGCTGCGAACAAACGCACGGCACAGACCGAAATTGTCCCAGCGCTGGCCTGCTGCGGCGCAATGTCAGCAGCACGAGGCAGGAGAAAAAGGGGAATCAGGACGCAGCGAGCGGAATCCGGGGAAATCGGGCCGCAGTATGTGCTGCGGCCCGATGAGAGGCATAGCCCTTAACCGTTACCCGCCTACAGCAGGCTCTTCAGTGACGGCTTGGTCACCTTGCCCATTGCATTGCGGGGCAGGGCATCGACGATCTTGATCTGTTTGGGAATCTTGTAGGCTGACATCTTGCCGTCGCACCACTGCTTGAGGGAATCGTATTCCAGACTCGCACCGTCCTTGAGGCCGATAACGGCAACCACGGCCTCGCCCCAGGTATCGTCTTCGACGCCGATGACGGCGACTTCGGCGATGGCCTCATGCGTCAACAACACGCCTTCGATTTCCAGAGCGGACAGTTTGTAGCCACCCGACTTGATGATATCGACAGAAGAACGTCCCATGATGCGGTAGTAGCCATCTTCGATGACGGCGACGTCGCCTGTGCAGAACCAGCCATCCTTGAAGCTCTCGGTCGTAGCCTTCTCATTGTCCCAGTATTCAAGGAAGACATTGTCGCCCTTGATTCGAATCTCGCCGGGTGAACCTTCTTCCTTGACCGGTTCATCATCTTCGCTGAACAGTTGTGCCTCTACCCCAGGTAGCGGTTGTCCCACATAACCGGCGCGGCGCTCGCCGCTGTAGGGATTGGAAATACCCATGCCTATCTCGGTCATCCCGTAGCGCTCCAGAAGCACCTGACCGGTAAGGTCCTGCCACTGATTGAACAGTTTTACCGGGCAGGCCGCGGAGCCTGAGATGTTCAGGCGCATCGCCTTGAACCCGTCACAGATCTGCTGCACGCGTTGCTGATCAATCGTCTCGAAGTACTGAATCAGTTTGACGTAAATGGTTGGCACTGCCATGAACACATTGTAGGTGCCAGCAATAATGGCATCAGTGATTTTCGGTACGTCGAACTTCGCGAATAAATGCACTGTCGCACCGGCCCACAGGCCGCAGCTCAGAATATTGATGATGCCGTGAATGTGATGCAGTGGGAGAAACAGAGGAATCACATCGTCGCTGGTCCATGCCCAGGCATCCAGCAGGGTGGTGATCTGCGCACGAATTGTCTTGTGTGTGCTGACCACGCCCTTGGGCTTGTTGGTCGTACCGCTGGTGAAGAGCATCATCGCCCGGCGCTCGAGGGCTATCTCAGGCAACTTGCCTGCAGTCTCGGCAATGACCTGGTCAACAGTGAGTAGTTCGACACTAAGCTCGCCGCACAATTCTCGCAGCGACTCCACGTAGTCTGCATTGGTAATCAAGCGGGTCACACTCGCACAGCTGAGATAGTGATCGAGCTCGGCCACCGCTGACGCTACGTTGAGTGGTACCGCGATGCCGCCCGCGCGCCAGACGCCATGCATGACGGTGACATAGTCGAGGCTGGCAGGCAGGAAGAACGCAACCCGCTCCTCATCCAGATCGGATTTATCGCCAAGAAGTGCTGTTGCGCAGAGATTTATGCGCGCATTGACATCACTGTAAGTGTAAGACTTGTCACCTTCGACGAGTGCGGTCTTGTTGTTGTCTTCCGTAAAGTGAGGGAAGGAATCTGAGCTCATGGTGTATTCCTGTTCTTGTGAAGCGAGTGCCGCTTAGTACATAGCACTGACAATAAAATAGAGTATTGATGGGCCGAGCAGACAACCGACGCCGGTGTAGAAGGTCGCCGTCATCGCGCCATAGGGCACCAGTTTCGGGTCGGTCGCAGCGAGTCCTGCAGCTACGCCACTGGTAGTCCCCATCAGGCCACCAAACACCATGGCAGACTGTGGGTTGTCCAGACCAATAAAGCGCGCAACGAGCGGCGTCCCGATCATGACCAGAATGGACTTGACCAGGCCAGCAGCAACACTGAGGGTAATCACTTCATTGGAGGCGCCGATGGCCTCACCTGTCACAGGGCCGACGATATAGGTGACTGCGCCGGCGCCAATGGTGGTGATCTCGGCCGGATCAGTATACCCGAAGGCGATTGCCACAGCAGCGCCGACTATAAAGGAAACCACCACGCCGGCGAATATCGAGATCACGCCGGCGAGTCCGGCCTTCTTCAATTCGCTGAGGTGGACCCCAAATGCCGTAGCGACGATAGCGAAGTCGCGCAGCATGCCCCCACCCATGAGGCCAATTCCGCCGAGCAGCGCGATATCGGCGGCACCACGGGTCCCGCCTGCGGTCACGCCGCCAACATAGGCCGCCACGAGTCCGAGGGCAATCGCGATTGCCGATCCATGTATGCGACCCTGGGTGAGCTTGTCGGCGAGCAGATAGGAAAACCACATCACGACACCGACAACGGCGAAGGCAACGATGAGGTTATTGCGGACAAAAACGGTTTCGAAGACGTCCATTACGCAGCCCCTCCGCCATTGGGGCCGTTTTTGCCAATTCGGCTCAGCACGGGCACGAGAGCGAAGCTGACAACGACCGCAAGCACACCTGCGAGTAGCGCCAAAACGCCGCCGTCTACCGCGGCCGCGACATTCTGGCTGGCCGCCATCGCGACGACGATGGGGATGTACATCGCACTCCAGAATTTGATGCCGTCACCGGCAGCGCCTTCTGTCAGACTCTTGAATTGCTTCGAGTTGCTGGCGAGCACCAGAAACAGCATGGCAATGCCGACACCGCCGACATTGGCTTCAACGCCCAGGATCACTCCCAGGGCCTCTCCGATTAACATGCCGGCGATCAGGCAGGCAGAAAGCAGGGCAACACCGTAGACTAGCATTCTTCTTATTCCTTCTTGTTATTTCTGTCAGGTGGCTGGTGAGTAACCGGAAAAACCGGTTTGCGGCGATGATATGACGGGCAATCTGAGAGTGCAATTTGCCCCGGATACGCAGGTATTCCGGGCGTTTCATGTGGTTTAAGGGTGCCGAACACCCGCTCCATCAAGCACTTGCAGTCCTGGCCCCTGTATCACGGATATCCCGGAGAACGAACAGTCGCCGATGCGGGCGACATGTGCTAATCTGGCTCGCCGAATAGCAACAACACGAAATGGCCGTTCTGATATCCCTGTATTGGTGGAGAATTGACATGATTAGAGCAAGATTGCTGTTTACAGGATTGCTGGCGACATTGCTGCTCAGCGCAGTCACCGCCCACGCCGATCAGCCTTTTAGCGCGGATCAGGCCTTTGGCGATGTGATGCCAACCGAAGCCGAAGCGATGTCCCTGAAAGAAGCCATTGCCAGTCTCGGCGAAGACTCTCAGGCGACAGTCAAGGTCATGGGCAAAGTGACCGAAGTCTGTCAGGCCAAGGGGTGCTGGATGATTCTGGTCGATGGCGACACTTATGCCCGCATCACATTCAAGGACTATGGATTTTTTGTTCCTATTGAGACCAGTATGCAACGCACGGTGGTCTATGGTGTTCTGAGCGAGCACGTATTGAGTGGCGAGCAGGCAGCGCACTATGCGCAGGACGCTGGCGCCAAATCCACGCTCGAGCTAGAGGGTGAGGTACGGGAATACTCACTGGTAGCAAGCTCGGTACAACTGGAGCGCAAGTCTTCATGACCTGATGACAGGGCAATGAAATTGCACCAACGGTTTGTTATAAAAGAAAAGACTGTTATAAAAAAGGAAGGCTCAGGCCTTCCTTTTTTATTGCCTGCATCTCTCAAGGTAGACTCGTCGCGGTGCAGCGAGAGCGGGCAACCCAGGGAAGGTCAATGCATTTACGAACCGCAACAAGTTAAAGGTGTAGAGTAATGACAATAGATAGTGCGTTAGTTTCCAGTCTGGCCGTGGAGTATGGCACGGCGTTAATAGCAGCGGTGGCGACGCTAATAGTTGGTCTCTGGATCGTCGGACTGATAAACGGTTTTGTACGACGCATGTTTGAACGCAGTGGAGTCGATCCCTCGCTGCGCTCCTTCCTCGGCAGCATGATCTCCATCCTGCTAAAGGTCACGGTGTACATCGCCGCACTTGATCAGTTGGGCGTCGAGATGACGTCCTTCATGGCAATACTCGGTGCGGCAGGCCTCGCGGTCGGCCTGGCACTGTCGGGCACTCTGCAAAACTTTGCCGGAGGCGTGATGATTCTGCTCTTCAAGCCCTATAAGGTCGGCGATTTCATCGAGGCACAGGGCTATGCAGGTGTTGTGAAAGAGATTCAGATCTTCATCACCGTCTTGACCACTGGCGACAACAAGACAGTGCTTATCCCTAACGGGCCACTCGCGACGAGTTCGCTTATAAATTACTCCACACAGGAACGACGTCGCGTCGACTGGACCTTCGGTATCTCCTACGGGGACGATGTCGACAAGGCGTATGAAGTGCTGAAGCGGTTAATTGCGGAAGATGAGCGTATTCTGGGCGACCCGGAACCTTTTATGGCGCTGCATACGCTAGCAGACAGCTCAGTCAATATCGTAGTGCGAGTTTGGGTTAACTCCGGGGACTATTGGCCGGTACATTTCAGCATGAATGAAAAAGTCTACAAGACCTTCCCGAACGAAGGATTAAGCTTTCCATTCCCGCAGATGGATGTCCACCTCACGAAAGAAGGATAGTGACCGCTTGCTCTCGAGTCACCCGGGTCATGAGAGTAAAAACAGCGCCAGGGTGAAGGTGGCGATGCCGACGCCCATGACAATGGCATACGCTATGCTGGTCACGATGTAGAGACTCGTTGTGGCCAGCCAACCCCAACCAAAAAAGAACTTCAGACTCAGCAGCAAATAGATCGGAATCCAGAGTACGATCAGCGAATTTGCGATGCCGGCTATCGCGTTGAGCCCCGTCAAGCCGGAATCCTCCACAATTCCCAACAGGGTGAGCAGTAAGAAGGCCAATACGATGAAGGTATGATTGTGTAGCGTCAGGACCAGATGCTCGATGAAAAAGCGTTTGGCGAGGAAAAAGACGACAAACTGCATAAAGGCCAGAATCGGTATCATCAACAAGATAAACACCGTGATGTATTCCAGCGCGTTCATTACGGCATCAGTCGGATCTTCCCGCACAGCGATATAGTTTTCTTCTGCTTGCTGGCGCAATACGGTATGCAGGTTGGCGTTGGACTGCTCAGAGGCGAAAGGCAAGTTGATGCGGTCTATGAGTGGCATCAGCCAGTCCAGATCGTCACCAAGTGAAGCGACGTCGGCGTCACGGTCTCGCGCAGAGCGAACAGCGCTCTCCGCCTGATCAACTACTTCGGCATCGCCCTCAATCGTTTCATTCAAAGCGGCGGCTTCGATTTCATTCATCGATTCGCGCAATGATTCAAACGTGTTCTGCACGCTGATAAAAATGAAGAAAGTAATACTGATGGCAAGAAAGAGGCGTAGCGGAGCGGTGTAGTTGGCACGGCGCCCGCTGATGAAGGCGTTGGAGAGAAACGCGGGCCTTGTGAATAACAGGAATATCGAACGATAGGCTCGGCCGTCAAGGTCGAGCAGGACGTGGATCATTTCCGCGAGCAGTATGTAGAAGGGTCGGCGTATTTCCTTGTTGGGCTGACCGCAAATAGCGCAGAAGTGCCCGTTCAGGTCGCTCCCACAATTGCTGCAGGCGTGCAGCGGCATCTCCGGGAGTGCCTGTTCAAATTCCACGTCACCATCCGTCTCAGCTTCATTCTGTTCGTCCACCAGGACGAAATCCTGACCTTCCTGGTCTGTTTCTCTGGATTGACTCATGGCTTTCTTCCCTGCTTGCAGGCTGCAGCAATGCGCATAGTTCGAGGCCAGCCCCCGTTACTACGCGGGCGGCAATTCTCTGCGCATAGACTAGCAGGAATACTGGCGCTCTGGGCACAGATGAATGCGACTCACTTCTACCTGGAATGATAGCGCGACCCAAAGTCAAAGCCGGACCAACAGGCTGATGTCATCAGGGGTGGAAGGGGGAGGTGTTGGAAAATGAGGTTCCCTGCCCTCCGCTGGCAGGGTGTATGCCATACAGAGAGCAGGGAGGCTCAAGGAGCACCCAGGCGCGGTCTACGTGAGGTGTGGAGGGGCCGCGCTCAGGTGATTGCAATACGACATGAAAACACTATGTGGCGTTGCAGGACGGACAATAACACCATATATAGTGAATCACAAGCCTCGCGGGCGCGCACGGCGGATGTTTGTTTTCAAGCCGCTATAGTAAAGTAAAAACTTTGGTAATTTGCGCGCGCTGAGAGGAATTTTCACGCGATCGGCAGGCGATACTGATCCGCCGCAGCGGTTCCGTGGCAGCATGGGGGTCAGCTCGGGGTTCAATTCCGGCACAGGTCCGGGTAGCAGCAAGACAGTTTCGTAAAGGCATGCAGAGAGGCAGGCGTAGAGGCATGCGATGAGGCTTATGTAGAGGTCAGCGCAGAAGTAAGTGCAAAAACAGGAGCGGTATGCGGAGACCGTCGTGCAGACCATTAGGCACAAGCAGTAACCGGATCAGTACCCTCGTTGATGCAGGTCAAAGAAAGCGATGAGCAGTCATGCTTTCATGATCTCCCGTTTCCGAAAGACTCTCGGTCATTCGTGGCTGTATTCCGACGAGCGGATCTCAAGAGGGATGGGCTTGTCGCTTCAGCAGGGCAACCCTTACTGCCTCTGCCTTTTCTCTTCACCTCCCATTGCGCCTCCTATTGCTTCGTCCGTTGCACCATCCATTGCGCCATCCATTGCGCCTGGCATTACACCTTTCAATACACCTCGAGTTTACAAATCCAGTTTATGTCCACGCAGAAAATATTTGTCGATCCTTGAAAGATTTTTTTGCTGGGTTGGTCTAGTCGCAAAGAGAGCCTGACTGGAGACGGCGATGCAACTCAATCAACTAAAGGCGAAAGCACCTTGGGCACTGGCGATATTCATCGCTGTTATTTTCGTGCAATCGCTTTTCTTCAAGTTTTCCAACTCATTCGAGACGCAACATATCTTCGGCACCATTGGGCAGTGGATGGAGGGGATTCCGGCGCTGCGCGTTGCCGCGCCGGCATTCTCTGCGTACGGCGGCTATACGATTGGGTCGATCGAATTAATCGCCTCGGCGCTCTTGCTGTGGCGACCTACGCAAGCAGTGGGCGCGTTAATCGCGGCCGCGGTGATCAGCGGTGCACTATTTTTTCACCTGGCAACGCCGCTGGGTGTCAGTGTCGTGATCAATGAGATGGGGGACCGAGATGGCGGGCAGCTATTTGTCCTGGCCGTACTCGTCTGGGTTTCAGCCCTCGCAATTCTGTGGCTGCGCCGTGCCGATCTGTACTCACCGCAGGCGCCGCGACCCGCAGAAATCAATTTGTAAGGTCATAGCAAGTACTCACTTGGCAGCACACAAGCAGAGAGTCAACAACCAGGCAGTCTACAAACAGGTAATTGAAAACAGGGAGTCCGGAATGCAAAAGATGTTAAGTGTATTGATCTTGCTAAGTGCAACGGTGTTGTCCAGTTCAGTGTCAGCTGCAGTCGATCCGATCTACACAGGTTTCTTCAGCAACGAGGCAATCGACGGCTATGATGCTGTCGCCTATTTCACTGTCGGCGAACCCGTAGAAGGGAGCGACGAGTTTACATTTGACTATCAGGGGGCGGTCTGGAAATTCGCCTCACAAGAGCATCTGAATCTGTTCAGGGAAGACCCGCAGGCTTATGCACCTCAGTATGGCGGCTACTGTGCCTACGCTGTCGCGAATGGCGATACTGCGAGTGCCGAGCCAGATTTGTGGACGATTCACAATGGCAAGCTGTATCTCAATTATAACCGCAGAATAAACGAGCGCTTCCGCAACGACATCGACGCCTTCATTGAGCAGGCAGACCAGAACTGGCCGGGAATCGAGAAGAAATAAACCTGTGTTGGTGCGAACGCAATTCCTGTGTCACGGCGTTACTGCCGCACGTAAGTACAATCCGGATAGCGCCCCATTGCTCTGGCTTCCTCACGCAGTTCATAAGCGCCAGGAAGCATACTTTGCAGCGACGCAATGCGGGATTCAGGCGAAGGATGTGTCGAGAGGAACTCCGGCGGGCGATCACCGCCTACAGCGTTCATGTTTTCCCAGAGCAGAATACTTTGCTGGGGATCGAATCCCGCTTCCGCCATCAGCATGATACCGATAACGTCTGCTTCACTTTCCTGAGTGCGATTGAAAGGCAGAAAGATGCCAAGATTGGCACCGTAGTCGATCAAGTCGACTGCGACATCGGAGGCACCGAGAATGCGAGCTGCAGTAAGGCCGGCCGTGCGTAAGGTCGATTGGCTGGCGCGCTCATTGCTGTGGTTGGCGAGAACATGGCCTACTTCATGTGCCATGACAGCAGCCAATTGATCCTGCGTTACTGCGACATCGAGCAGCCCGTTGTACACCCCAATCTTGCCACCTGGAAGGGCGAAGGCGTTCGCCTGGTCCGCATCGAACACAGTGACTTCCCAATTGTAGTTGCCGCGCTGTGATTCGTGCAGTGCATTGACGACATGGTCCGCGACACACTGTACAAAACTGGTCTGGTTGGCATCCGCTGAGATCGGAATCTCGTCCTGCATTTGTCGATACGCCGCCTCGCCCTGGCGAGCCATGTCTGAGTCGGAGTACAGCACGACCTGACGTCGATCCAATGGTGAGGTGGAACACGCCGTGAAACTGAGGGCGAACAGGGATACGCACAGGAAACGAGAGGATTTGAACATGGCGGATTCAGTTTTCAGTTCAGTAATAATGCTCCACTGCACCGTGCAAGTTGGAGACTGAGCAAAATTCTACCCGAGGGCACTCATCTTTGCATGAGGGAAATACCGATAGTACTGGTCAACACACGATTAAAAGGCGCACTCAGCATCGGGTAATTGACTGCGCTGTTCCGTGCCATCTTCGGCATAGGTGATCTCAAAGCACTGGCCTTGTAGATCGCGCAGCAAACGGGTTCGAGGAAGCGCAGACGGTGCCCGATAGCTGCCTCCGGATACGCGCGGGCTACTGCTTGTTGTTGTGTGCCGTACAACAGTAGGTGCAGAGATGACGCGGGTGCGCACTACCTGGCGCGAATACTCAGGATAAGAGTCGCGTTGCAGGCTGCTACTCAACAAGCCACCGACCACGAGACCGCCAATGAAGCTGCCTGTGTCATGTGAGTTGCGGTGGTAATGCGAATGGCCGTAGCGACGCCATGGCGCATGACTGCCAAAGGACACACTGACGTAGTTATTGCTGCGGTGTGAATAATCGTAAGACGGATAGAATCCACGGTGAGAACGATAGCGATGATTCCACGCAGAATAGTGCGAACGGTGCAGATTGTGACGACTGCGATAGCCGCGATGGTCGCGATAACTGTGTCCTGACGAATAATGCCCGCGATAGCCGTCATGGTTCCGGCCAGAGTACCAGGAATCTGCCGAGGCGGCCGTGCTGCCGAGAGTCGCCAGTACGAGGATGCTAACAGTGCAGAGAGTTTTCATCGCAATTTCTCCATTGTCCTTCTTGTAATTTCTCCCGCTGGCCCTATTTACCGCTGCAAACGGCAATTGGCTGCTTTGCACAAGTGCTCACCGCGCATTAGGAGCCAAGCTCTAGGGACCAGGCTCGGTTCCAGAGGCCGCTCTCCGATCAGCAGGCAAATCGCATGTCGCGGTACGCTGATTTGTCACAAAGCAATGCCAGAGTTATCACGTGCTGCCCGCGCTGAGCCTGATGCGAGTAGCAGTCCAGTGAGTGAATCGCTTATCGCGGCCCTTAGTCAGAGCCTACAGGGTGATACTTAATACAAGCTTAAGACAGCGTAATTTAGTAAGAAGTCCCAGTAATTGCAGAATGTGTATAAAACACCGGGGCAGGCTGCCGAGAAGAATGCTGTGGGATTGTTATAATGCAGGGATTCTCTTGTGCAGTATAGAAAGCAACAGTCAGAATTGAATATGGATTGGAACCCGGAACGAGCCGAGGCCTACGTCGCGCGTCAGACAATCGTCAGCGCGGGCTGCCATCTCGTGGGTTATGAACTGCTCTTCCGCGATAGCTGGGAGAACGCCTGTCCAGACGTGCCCCTCTCTGAGGCCACGGTAGATCTGGTCTCACGGACACAATTGTCGCTGGAGCTGGAACGGCTGGTCGGTGCCAATACGGCTTTCATCAATTTTCCGCAGCACTCGCTCCTGAAGCGATTTCCGACCTACTTCGATCCCGAGCGCATCGTCGTCGAGATCATGGAAACCGTGGAACCAACGGACGAGATCATCGCCGTGTGCACGGAGCTGAAGGAGCGTGGCTACCGGCTGGCACTGGATGACTTCGATTTTAACCAGAAGTGGCAGCGCATGAGCCATCTGGTCGACATTATCAAAGTGGACATCAGCACCATCAATCCGGAAATCCTGGCACGCAAGGTGGCGACACTGGTGCGTAGCAGCAAGCGACTCATCGCCGAGCGCATTGAAACCAGGGAACAATTCGAGCACTGCCGCGCTATCGGGTTTGATTATTTCCAGGGCTTCCATTTCGCCCGTCCGGAGATTCTCGAGCAGGAAAAGCTCGACAGCAATCACTTTGCCATGTTGCAGCTGCTGGCAGACCTGCCAGAGCCCAGCCTCGGTTAGTTTCTCAACTCGTCCGTCAACATCTCGAACAGTGCCAGCGTCGCGGGCCCTGCGGCATCGCGGTCAGCCAATAGTACGTAGAGCGGTACGCTGCGAGTGAGATTCTGTTGCAGCGGTATCTGGCGTAGCTCACCGGCAGCCAGTTCATTTGCGACCCAGTTTCGCGGCACAAAGGCGAAGGCGAGGCCGGTTTTAATGATCTTGATGCTGCTGGAGAAGTGACTCACGGTCCAACGTTGCTCAGCCTGCAGCCAACCGGCATCCATCTCGCGCCGCGCTCCCGTATCCCGCAGGACAACCTGACGGTGGCCGCGCAGTTCAAGCTCCGAGACATCGCTACGCTCCTTAACCAGCGGATGGTCGGGTGCTGCCACCGCAAGAATCTCCACCTCCCTGACTAGAGGGCCGACGAAGCCGGGTGGTGTCATGGCGGTAATCACAATGTCTGCCTTGCGCTCCAGCAATGCCTCCGTTGTGCCAGACAGCGTCGTTTCCAGTACTCTCAGTCGCGTGTTGTCGAACTGTTGTGAAAAACGTTCGAACACGCAGACAACATCATCCACGGCAAGCAGGCTGTCGATGGCCAGCGTGACTTCCGACTCGAGACCCGCCGCCATAGAGCGCGCAACAGTCTCTGCGTGCGCCGCACCGCGCAATAGTTGCTCGGCATGGCGATAGAGCACTCGGCCGATATCCGTCAGTTCAGCCTTGCGACCGTGCAGGCTGAGTACCGGCCCTGGCAGCTGCTTGTTGAGCTGCTGGATCAAATAGCTGATCGACGACTGACTCTTGTTCAGTTTCTCGGCCGCTGCCGCATACGAGCCGCTGTCCACAACGAGTTTGAAGGCGAGCCACTGGTCCAGGCTGATGCGCGGAGGCCGGTCTATAGCGGTTGAGCTGAGAGAAGGATTGGGAGGCATTTGTTAAATATATCTAAAAAACTGGTCTATTACACAAGGATATTGCGACATAACATCGAAATAACTGCCCTAATATAACTCCATCGTTTAATCAGACAGGCAAGCAAAGCCGATGGAGAACACCATGAGCCTGAACAGCAACACCGTACTGCGCCTAACTACCAGCATTCTCGGCGAGAGCAGTGTCTCTTCCCAATTGATAGACCGGCTGCTGGATCGTCTCGAACAAGCAGGCAATCCGCTGACTATCGTTGAGCGTAATTTCAGCAAGACACCGATTCCCCACTTTGATGGGGAATGGCTGCAGGCGGTGATGACGCCAGAGGCGGATCGCAACGACCAGCAGCAACAGAAAGTCGCGTTCTCGCAGGAATTGATCGACGAGTTGCGCGCGGCTGACACACTGGTTATTGCCCTGCCAATGTATAACTTCAGCCTGCCTTCCATGCTCAAGGCATGGAATGATCATGTGGCGAGAGCAGGAGTGACCTTCAAGTACACTGAATCTGGACCCGTCGGGTTGCTCGGTAAGAAGAAGGTCTATCTGGTAACTGCCATGGGTGGCCTGCACGAGCCGGGCAAGGGCGATTTTCTGCGCCCCTACATGCAACATTTTTTGGGCTTTCTGGGGCTCGATGACATCACGTTCATCACCGCAGATGGTCTGTCCATGGGCGAGGAAGCGCGCGCCGCAGGATTGGCCAGAGCCGATTCGGCAATCGACAAAGCCATTGAGCAAGTTCAACAGCGCGCGCACAATAAATCATCGAATCAGCAGGAGGTAGCCGCATGACAAATTCACACGCAATGACGAATGCCGAAGTACGGAATATCGAAGAAGTGCTGGTCGCCCAGGCTGCCAGCGATGGCGCCGGTGTCAAACTCAAGCGCGTCTTTGGTGGCCAAAACCTTGCTCGCTTCGATCCTTTTCTGATGCTGGATGAATTCGGGTCAGAGGAAGCGTCTGACTATATCGGCGGATTCCCACCTCATCCGCACCGCGGTTTCGAGACGGTGACCTATATGCTGGAAGGCTACATGGAACATCGCGACCATATGAAAAATGTCGGCAAACTTGGGCCCGGTGATGTGCAGTGGATGAAGGCGGGTTCCGGAGTCATCCATTCGGAGATGCCTCAGCAGGAAGAAGGTCGCATGCATGGCTTCCAGCTCTGGGTAAACCTGCCTGCCGCGGAGAAAATGCAGCCGGCTAGCTATCAGGATATAGCCGCTGCAGACATCCCGGAATATCAGGTTGGTGACATTGCTGTGCGCGCCATCGCGGGCACGCTGGTGCTGAATGGCGAAGAAGTGCACGGCAAAGTCACGGGCCTGACTACCGACCCCGGGTATCTCGACCTGCGATTTACCGCTGATGGGCAGGCAGACGTTGTGGTGCCTGAGGAGTACTCAGCGCTGGTCTATGTGTTCGAAGGTGAGGCAAGGATTGTCGGCAACGACTATCCGCTGGAGTCCGGCAAACTGGCGCGACTCAGTCGCACTGGCAGTCTTGCACTGACCGCGGCAGCTGGCACCCGCTTGCTGGTCATCACGGGCAAGCCCATCGGTGAGCCTATCGTGCATCATGGCCCGTTTGTGATGAACACACGAGAAGAGATACAGCAGGCGATTCGCGACTATAGCGAAGGCCGATTGGTCTGACTCTGAAGCAGGGGATACGTATAGCGAGGCGACAGCGTTGTCGTCTCGCTAGGCGACTGGAGGTTCCGCCGGTTCATGGGCATCGGAATTCGGATCAAGCACTTGTTGAAACTCTTCGATGCGATTGGCAGTACTTCGACTCTTCACCTTGGCGATGTGGAATAGGGCCTCGCCTTCATTAACGAGTGGCAGATTCGTCTTGCCAATCACCACGCCATCGAAAGGCGCCAAGGCCTGCTTCTCATCGTCACCAAAGGGGTCGGCGACCACGCCCAACACTTCATTCTCTTTTACCCAGGACCCGAGTGGTTTGATCAGTCGTACGATGCCACTCTGGGGTGCCCGCACCCAGGTGCTGGACATGGCGACTTCGGTGAAGGGCTTTTTGCGCGCTGTCTTGGGTGGTGGCAGCATGCTCAGCTCGCGCATGACTGACATCACGCCGCGGACACCGGCCCGAATCGCCAGTTCGTTGAAGCGCAGCGCTTCGCCGGCTTCATAAACAATAATGTTGATGCCTTTCTCTTCGACAGCCTTGCGCAGCGAGCCTTCAATGATTTCACTGGCAAGAATGACCGGCGAACCAAAGGCGGTCGCCATGCGTTCGGTTTCTTCGTCGTCGAGCACGGCGCGGATGTGTGGGAAGTTCTCACGATGGATCGCGGCAGTGTGCAGATCGATGCCATGCGTGCAGTGTGAGACTACGTCGTCGAGAAAGATATGGGCGATTCTGGCGGCCAGCGATCCAGTGTCGGAGCCGGGAAATGAGCGATTCAGATCGCGGCGGTCTGGCAAATAGCGTGACTGGTTTATGAATCCGAAAATATTGACCACCGGGATTGCGATCAATGTGCCTCGCAGTCTGTTGAGAGATTTCTGGTTCAATACCCGGCGGATAATCTCTACGCCATTGATTTCGTCGCCATGGATTGCCGCGGAGACGAAGAGGGTAGGCCCTGGCTTCTTGCCGCGGATAACCTGAACTGGCATCTCCAGTTGCGTGTGGGTGTAAAGGCTTGGAACGGGGAATTCCAGCGTGATTCGCTCACCGGGTTTGATGTCTGTACCGGCGATGCGCAGCACCGAGTTATCTTTAGCCAATGCTGAGTAACCTCAAAGAAAACCTATTTAACCGCGGCCGCGCGTTCTGGTGTTGCCGGCTTTGGCGTTCTTTTCCATAAAGCTGATGATCATGCCGGCGACATCCTTGCCAGTCGCCGTTTCAATTCCTTCGAGGCCAGGGGAAGAGTTTACTTCCATAACCAGCGCTCCATGGGCCGAACGGAGAATGTCAACGCCGCACACATTAAGCCCCATTGTGCGCGCTGCGCGAACCGCAGTCGAGCGTTCCTCCGGGGTGATCTTGATCAGTGAAGCGGTCCCGCCACGGTGGATATTGGAGCGAAATTCTCCTTCCTTCGCCTGCCGTTTCATCGCCGCCACGACCTTGCCATCGACAACGAGGCAGCGGATGTCAGCGCCGCCGGCCTCTTTGATGTATTCCTGAACAAGCACCGATGCTTTCAGGCCGAGGAAGGACTCGATCACACTCTCAGCTGCTTTCTTGGTTTCGGCCAACACTACGCCGATGCCCTGGGTTCCTTCCAACAGTTTGATGACCAGTGGTGCACCGCCGACCATCTTGATCAGATCCTGAATGTCGTCTGGCTTGCTCGCAAAGCCGGTAACCGGCAGGCCAATGCCCTTGCGTGATAGCAACTGCAGCGAGCGAAGTTTGTCCCGTGACCGGGAAATAGCAACCGACTCATTCAGTGGATATACCCCCATCATCTCAAACTGACGCAATACGGCAGTACCATAGAAAGTCACGGAGGCGCCGATGCGGGGAATGACGGCATCAAGCTGATCGAGTACTTCGCCCCGGTAATGCATGCTGGGTTGATGTGTGGTGATGTTCATGTAGCAACGCAGCACGTCCAGTACGACGACTTCGTGGCCACGCTCTTCGGCAGCTTCGATCAGACGACGGGTGGAGTACAGCTTGCGGTTTCGAGACAGAATGCCGATTTTCAAGGGAAAGTCCTGCGGATTAGAGTTTATTTGTCGTTTTTCGCCGCGCGTTAGCCGGAGTGGCGTGGCGCGGACCTGGAACAGACGACTACCTTAGCACATCTACCTGCCGAATCTAGGCCGCCTCTACCGGACGACTCCAGCGGGTATCCACCCTTGCTGTGCAGCCGCCATCGAATGAGTGCAGCTATATACCACAAGCCGCTTCCGCAGTATCCCAATAGTTGGCTTTTTACAGATTTTTCTTCTGCCACGATCAGCAGATGTCTCAGGCTGTGCGAATCCTGGTGCCGGGTCTTATGTTGCCTGAAGTTTGTACCACGGCCCGAATGCCCGCCTTGTGTACGAGATCGGGAAGTACGGCTTTGTGCACGTTTGCCGCAAGCCATGCGCAGGGCTCACAGAGCTCGGTACCGTGTAGTTGCACATCGCCCAGATAGAATGTTTTGCCAACCAATGCGTTGAGGTCGATGCCACTGGTGATGATGCTGCGGCGAAAATCGCCGTAGCCGAGATCACTCGGGTGCTGAGCAAGAAATTCATCGAGCCGCGCCTTGTCGATCAGAGTCACCTGGTTGATGTCAGTTGCTTCGCCGCGACCGAGAGCAGCCTCAGCGGCCCGGTAATAGCGATCGCCTCTGATGCCCATCCTCGTTTCCAGAAACGCTTCGGTGAGTTCCTCAACCGGACTGCGTTTTTCCCTGGCGATAAAAATTTGTTCCACCTGTCCCATGTTTAAACTTCTCCTGACTCTGAGCGCTGACTATCGGGTTTGTTCACTAGCCGGTTCGAGTGAAAATTTTTGGCCATCAACGAATTCCACGTCTTCAAGTTGTTCCATGTCGATGCCTTCGATGCAGGCGACATTGAATCCGAACTGATCAGGAAAGCGTCGCCGCTGATGATGGGTATAGATTCCGCACACCGAACAGAAATAATGTTTGGCGATCTTTGTATTCCATTGATACAGCGTGAGCTTGTCAGCACCTTCGGTAACGATGAGGTCACCGACCATGGCGGTTGCCATAATGGCGCCACGTCTACTACATAGGGAGCAATTACAGCGTATAAGACGTTCGAGTTTGTTCTGGTTGCGTACCTCGAAACGTACAGCGCCACAGTGACAACTGCCCTTGAATGTTGTCATGTTGCATTCTTCTTCCGTTCTGACATCAGGGCCATCACCGCGCCTGCCGGGTCCTGGATCACACAGAAATCACTGCCTGCCATGCGCCGTGGGCCATCGATAACCTTGCCGCCTTTCTTCACACAGGCCTCGGCGCTCTCGTGCACGCTGGCAACGCGCACGTACACCAACCATTGGGCAGGGAGATTGGCATTGGAACCGCGTGCATGGCAGACGCCCGCAATGGTGTCGCCTGTTGGCAGGTTCATGCAGTAGTCTGCGTAGCTGCCCATGTCCACTTCTGCCGTCTTCCAGCCGACGATGGCAGAATAGAAATCACGCAGGCGCGGCGCGTCGGGCACTGTAAGGTCCAGCCACTCGATACGCCCCAGCTTGCTGACATCCTTGCGTGTTTCTTGCGGGGTCTCTTCAGTTGTCGTCTCGTCAACGGGCTGCTGATCTGACTTGTCCTCACTCATGTTTGTTCCTCGTCGAGTATGTGCGTTGGCAGGCCATCGAGGCTGACCTGATTTCGGTCGCGCCAATAGTTCTCGATTGGCTCCTTGCCCTTGCTGGCGATCCACTTCGGCATATTATCGCGCTCCTCCCTGTAATCGTAGAGCGGCACACCGAAGCCGCAAGAGGTCTGTACGATGTCGAATTGAAAGTCGACATACTGCCGGGCTGTCGGATGCGGATTGAACAAATCTTCCATCTCGCTCCATTGTGCATCCCGCTTGTGGATTGCCTTGGCCTGGCCATAAAGGCGCAAAATCTTCGGTTGCCCGTCAAAAGCACAAAACATGATGGTCATTCGCGAATTCTGTGCCAGGTGCGCAGCCGTCTCATTGCCGCTGCCGGTGATATTGAGCCACACAATATGATTCGGTGAGAGTACGCGCAGCGAATCAAAGCCCTTGGGAGAGACATTGATGGTGCCATCGTTGGCAGCGGTTCCTACGAAAAAAAGTTTTTGTTCCTGAACAAAAGTAATCAAGTCCGAAGACAATTCGGGATAGCGACGTGCCATGGCGAAAATCCTTTGCTGGCTATGTAGTGCAGAGAGATGTCACCACTGGGGAAGAGCGGATGACAGATACCGGGTAAAACGGAACGAACCGGGTAGTTCGTCGCAGGCCTTCGCGGCCGACGTAAGGAGTCAAACGTGCTAGCCGAAAAGTAAAAAGGCCCGAACCAGAGTTCGAACCTTTATTATTCCAGACTGGCGAAGAAAGTGCAGCCGGATTTTGACTAGGTTAACAACTATCAGTCAGGCAAACTGAACACATACAGGGCGTTGCCGTGGTCGGGATAGGTAATCTCGGTAGCAATGACACTTGGCACGGTACGCGGGCTCGTTCCGCCGAGTGCGGCAGTGACGGCGATGTACTGCTTGCCATCGATTGCGAAGCTCACCGGGTGGCCTTGCACAGAGGTGCCCAGTCGGGTTTCCCACAATACGTCACCAGTGTTTACGTCATGTGCGCGGAAATAGCGGTCCAGATCACCTACGAAGACGAGGTCGCCGCCAGTCGACATGGTGCCAGTGTGATAGGACGCGCGCTGCTGAAAACTCCACACCTCCTCCATGGTATCGACATTATAGGCGCCTAGCTTACCGAGGTTGCCATCGGTGCCTGGCATCTCGAAGAACTTGCGGCTGGCTGCGAGACCGCCACCGCCCTGCACCAGTGCTACTTCACGCGCGGCGTTCTCGAGACAGGTTTGGCTGAGTGGTGCAATCATGAGGCCTGAAGGTGGATGGTAAGTCATTGAGTGCCAGTCCTTACCGCCAGCACTTGATGGGCAGGCGGAAGTCCACTCGTCGAGTTGTGCATTCTGAATGTCTTCACGGTAAGTCACCGCGCCGGTATCCGGATCGATGTGCGTAAAGGCATTCTGGAAGACGGTTTCCTTGTAACCGAGGAACTGGCCGTTGATACGGTCGTTCTTCCACAGGATGCCGTACTTGCCGAGTGAGAACACCAGCCGCTCATCTCCGCGATTGACCAGCACGCGCTCGAAAACTTCGTCGAGATCCAGTGCCTCTGCAGGGACATGCTGGAAGAACCAGTCCAGGGTGCCGGTGCTAATGTCGACCGCCACGGTGGAGTTGGTGTATAGGCCGGCATCGTTAATGGTCAGGTGACGGCTAACTGGCACCCAGGGCTTCTGTTGTGCGGTACCCCAGTAGGTCAGGTTGGTTTCCGGATCCCAGGAACCGGCAATCCAGGTCTCGCCGCCGGCACGGAAGATATCGTCCAGGTCGCCCCAGGTATCACCACCCGGTTCGCCTGCTTTGGCAATCGTATTGAAACGCCACAGCAGCTCGCCGTCGTCGGCATTGTGTGCGCTGATATAGCAGTCATCGACGATGTAACGCGCACAGCCGGCGAGTCCGGTAATGACCGTGCCATTGGCGACAATCGGGCCGGAAGAATTGGAGAAGCCTTGTGAGTTATCGGCCAGAATCGTTTCCCACACCTGTTCGCCGGTGCGGGCATCGAGTGCGACCAGACGCGCGTCCGTGGTGGCCTGAATGATCTTGTCATCCCACATGGCAATATTACGCATGTCTTCGCCGGTGGCGGGACCTGTCCAGTGCTCCCAGATCAGCTCGCCAGTGGCGCCATCGAGCGCCTGAATCACATTGCTTGGATTAATCAGATAGACAATGCCGTTGTACACCAGTGGTGACGGCTCGGAGTCACCTTCGTGCATGTTCCACACCCACTCAAGGGTCAGGCCGCCCACATTATCGGTATTGACCTGATCTAGCGGGCTATAGCTGTGCGCATGCGGATTGCGGCGCATGGCTGGCCAGTCTGCGGGATCGGGATCGGCGAGACGCTCTGCGGTCAGAGGCACGAATTCGACGAAGTCTTCGGTATTGCCCGCGAAGGTCAGCCCTTGTGGTGCTGGTGGCTCGGGGCGTTGGCGCATGGCAACAATGCGCGAAACATTGTCGGCGATCGTGAAATCGGTGCTGGCGGTAAGTGGTTCCTCAATCGCGTCGACACCATTTTCTGACAGAATGTGCGCGGTAATGTGCAGATAATCCTGATCGCTCAGTGACGCAGCGCCGCCGGGCGGCATATTGGCCTGGATGTTACCGAGTAACAATGATGGAGTCTGCGCGCCCCAGCGTTGCAGGAAGGCGTTGCCCGAAAGCAGCGGCCCGAGTCGAGTGCCCTCGAGGTTCGCACCATGACAGGCTGCACAATTTGCGGCGAACAGATCAGCGCCCGATTCGGCCTGACTCGCGAAGCCGGCGATAGCCGGTTGCGTGGTGACTGCGATTTCAGTAGTGGAGTCATTGCCGCCGCCGCAAGCGGCGAGGCCGGTAACCATAAGGCCCAGGCCGGTTGTTCTTATTGTCTTGCTCAGAGTGTTATTCATGTTATGCCTCAGAAACTTGGTCGCGCATTGAATGCGAATAGGGGCGTAAACTGGATGGCGGGCAGACACAAGGCACTGCCCAGCCATGCACTACAGATTGTCGAAATGACTACGCAGGAAGATCCAGCCGCGTAATTCACCCGGCGCATTATTCTGACTGTGCACCTGGATATACAGCGCATTGCGTTCCAGCTCAGCGATCTGTTCGTCGCTGAGTTCGAGCGTTGCACTGATGTTCCCCGCTGGAGACTGGTCGACGGTCAGAGTGTGAATGACCGGGCCAGGCTGAGCCATCGGACCGTTGTGCAAGTGCGCGCCAGTAGCCGCCGAACTCATGCCAGCAAACTGACCTTCTACGGTCAGCGTGTTGCCGTTCAGTGTCAGTATCACCTCTCCCTCGCCGGTGATGTCATTCACTGTGGCAGGCGTTGTGGGCATCGGTGACAGGCGTGCACGATACACCTCCTGTGCCAGTGACAGTGGCGCGAGAAGTGTGGAAGTCAGAAGTGCAGCACAGAGGGACAGGGGCTTGAAAACTGAGCTGCGTCGAAAGCCGGATTTGTTCATATTGTTAGGGCTCTGTGGTGATTGATCGGGGGTAAAAAACTAGCAGTAAACCCCGTGCCTTGGCAATTCGCACACGAGATTCGGAGCAAAAAAGAGGACCGGGCACAGTGGCTCAGTCCTCTCCTGTCGCGCATTCTCGTCAACGGCAAACAAAGTTCTCGGCGACCCAGTTTGCCGGATCGTCACTTCCGCCTGCAGGGCCGGTATAACGTGCCTGTTGCGGGTAGGTGCACAGCGGACGCTCGTTATCGACCTGACCGTCGCTGGAATGGGTGGCAATCAGGCTGTCTGGCGCCTGGCCATTCTCTACCCACTCCACCAGCGGAGCGAGTTTATCCCAGGTGTTGGGTCCCGGCCCGCCGCTACAATGGCCCATTCCCGGTGCCAGGTAGAGACGCGCGCTGTTCTGCGCCGCCGCCATGCTGCCGGCAAAGGTCGTATCCACCATCTCGTTGTAATAATTGATCGTGTCAGTAGCCACGATGAGCGTATCGACCAGCCCGTGATAGATGATCATTTTGCCCTGCTCGTTAACGAGAAAACCGCTGAGATCGGGGTCATTGGCATCGGTTATGGCCTTCATGACATCACCCTTGCCGGAGAAGAAGTCATCAATGTTCCAATCGATCCAGTGGAATTCCGGCATGGGGCCTTCTCTGCGGGCCTGATAATGCACGTCGCGCACGTCAGGAATGGCCACGCCCGGGTCCTGATCGTAGAAGAGGTAGTTCATGTGGTCGCCGGCGACGCCCATCAGCTTGGACGGGCCCATGCGATTGCGCTCGGAGGGAATATAGTAACCAGGCCAGCGCAGTTCCGAACCGAACATCTTGCCGGGGTAGACCTGGCGACCGGCGCTGTCTCTTGGGCCGTTATAGAGATCCTTTACGGTCTGTAATTGTGCCTCGGTGAAACAGCTCGCGGAACTGCTGCCAGCCGGACACATCAGGTCATTCAGGTCAGAATCGGGATCAAAGTTGCAGCTCAGCGGGTCACTCACGATGCCATCACGAACCCCATCGCTGGCGTCGCATTTCTCGAGCACTTTGCCATGCAGCACATCGATCAGGCCGAGGCTGTCGTAGCTGCCATTGCCGTCGCTGTCGACGGCCAGATTGCCAAGCAGATCATCCCGAAACACACGCTGCAGATTCCAGGTACCCGCCGCGTTCAGCCCTTGATAGTTGAATGCGGGCGCGCCAGCCACGATGCCATCGAAATCTCCCGGATAGCGCTGCGCCGACATGAAGCCCTGGCGGCCACCCTGTGAGCAGCCTTCGAAATAGGAGTATTCCGGCCCGCTACCGTAGAACTCATCGACCAGTCGCTTGCCCGCCATGACGGTCAGATGTACCGCGCGATAGCCGAAATCGATTTCCGCCCTGCGGTTGTTGTAGCCGAACGAGGCACCGGGCTCGACGCCATTGTCGTGGCCCAAATTACTATTGGTCACCGCGTAGCCTTCGGCGACACGATGATCAGCATAATCCAGATCGCCATCCTTGCCGCCGTCACCCCACATCAGGTAGCGGCCATTCCAGTTCTCCGACAGCGGCAGTTGGGCATGGAAGTGAATAGCCGGTGAGATGATGCCGCGTACGTAACAGTAATCGCTCCCATCCTGCGTATTTTCGCGGATTGCGGCGCGGGTAATCGTTAGATTGCGCAGGTCCAGCAGTGCCGAACAGGCGCTCGCGGCTTGTGCCGAAACCTGCGCTTGCGCAGTTGGCAGAGCAGTGCACAGGAGCAATATCAGGGCGAGAGGTGAGTAAGAGAGGGAAGTCAGTCGGAATGACGGCAAATTCATAGTGCTTCCTTTATGAGTTGTAGCAATGTGCTTTTGTTATTTTTCTAACTCGGGCTGAAGTGTAATCCGTGCCCGCATTCGGCGCAGACCGACTTTCGCTAGCGCCGGTCTCTCGCTATCTTAGCAGTCAGGGAGTAGCTCGCCAGGCGCGAACTCACTGGACTTTACTACCCTCACGGAAACAATTGCAATGTGTGGAAGATTCAATCTCATCGACAGCCCCGAGATTCAGTGGCTGTGCGAGTCGCTGGGCATCAGCCTGCATGGCCATCATGTGAGCGGTGATATCGCACCGGGAGCGACCATCGCCATTATTCACCAACAGGGCGAAGAGCGGCTTGTTTCCGATGCGATCTGGTGGCTGCTTCTGGACTATGAAACACTGAAACCCAATTACAAATACGCGAGTTTCAATTCCCGTTCAGACAAGCTCAATCAGAAACGTGCGGCAGCCTACAAGCCGTTTCGGGAATCGCGCTGCCTGATTCCTGCCAGCGCCTTCGTCGAAGGTCTCGGAGACAAAAAGACGTACCACAAAATCGAATTGGAAGATTCTGCCATCGCTTTCGGGGGCATTTACAAAGAGCACCTCAACAAGGAAACAGGCGAGGTCGTCTACTCGGCATCCATTATCACACTGCCGCCACTGACTCCGCAGTGGGACAGTATCCATCCCAAGTCGATGCCGCTAATGATCGATTTCGAAGACGAGGAACTGGTCAGCAGGTGGTTGGATCCGGGCTTTCAGGAGGTTGAAGCCTTCGCTGAGCTTCTGGAACCGAAAGTCAGAAAAGCGATGAAGGTCACCAGGATTGGCAAGCCGAGCAAATGGGACGAGATTGACGACAGTTTCCTGATCGTTGCCTGAAATTCCCCTTCGGGTGGGACAAATAGCCGGGCGGGGCGTCCAATAAATACAGCCCCCTGAATCACCGGAGATGCGTCCCATGAGCGATCCATTTCAAATGCAGCGCGAGCTGCGCTACGGTGCGCCCGTCTGCGATCAGATACTGATTGGTCGCTATTTCACTATCGGCTATTCCTGGTATTTTCGCCAAGCCAAGTGGGTACTGGAAATCGTTAACCCCAACGCGCACTTTGAGTGGGAGGTGCCGAGAAAGGACATCTTCCGCGCTGACATCCGCATTCCCCGTCGTTTCCGCGCGGGGCTCAAAGCCTACAAGGGATCGGGCTACGACCGCGGGCATCTGGTCGGTAGCGCCAATCAGGACGAACTCGCGATACAGAACAGCGAGACCTTCCTGCTCTCCAACATGTCACCGCAGGCTCCGCAGCTGAATCGCAACAAGTGGCGCGAGCTGGAATCAGCCGTTCGGGATCTCAATAATCAGAAGAAGATACTGGAAACCTATGTGCTTACCGCGCCCGTCTTCTACTTCGACAGAAAAATCGAAACCATTGGCAGCGACGATGAAAAATACGGCATCGACGTGCCAATCCCTCATGCCTTCGTGAAGAGCGTCCTCGCCGAAGACAATCGCGGCAAACTCAAGCTCTGGACCTTCGAAATGCCAAACAAGAAACTGGATGGCGCACTCGGCGACTATCTGGTGGTGACCTACGACGCCGAACAAAAAGTCGGCGGACAGTTCTGGAATCGCATCGCCGGAGGGGATATTCATGCGCAGAAGAGTAAGCCTGGGAAGATGTGGGAGATTGGATAAGTAATATCCTGAACACGACAATCGCAAAGGTGCTGGTCCAAATCAACGACTTGGTCAGATTGATTACTATTTGGTGAATTGTTTGAACAGGGTCGATCTGATTTTTCCTAACAGATTGATTTCATTACAACTGTTATTTGCATGTGCTACATGGCGTAGTTCTTGCCTTTTGAAGAGTGGTCGGTCACCTGAGCGGGTGATCAGTCATGTAAAACCTCTCAAGGTAAAAGTCTCAAAGTAAAAAGACTCAAAGTAAAAAGACTCAAAGTAAAAAGGCCATGCCATGAAATATTTGCTAGCGTTAGTTGTTCTGCTTTCACCAACCCTGCTCTATGCAGAGTTCTATCCGGTTCCGGAATACGAAGTATTTGGTTCGCCACACATCGCGAGTGATGACGAAGAGATTGATGCATTGCTCAGGGAATTCAGGCAAGCCTGGACGGATCAGAATGCGTCTGCCGTAGCAGAGCTGCACACAGAAGATGCTAACTGGACTAACGCGTTCGGGCGGACGTTCAGAGGAGCTGATAATTTGGAAGATTTTCTTCACAACAATCTCTTTCCTGACTATCCGCGAGCGGTATCCGAGGCTGAGATGCAAAATTTTGATTTTCTTTCGCGCAGATATATTGGTTCGGATTCTGTGGTAATCCATGCCTACACAGCCAGCAACAGAGGCTCGGCGTTGTCCGGTGATGAACGAAGAATCTACTTCGACTTTGTCCTGGCACGCACAGATGAAGGCTGGAAGATTGCGCACCAGACCATTTCCGATATCCGGGAAATGCGCAACTGACTACCAAGCGTAAACGTAACACCGGAACACGATGAGTTATCGCCACATTGTCATTTTCGACGGAGTCTGCAAGTTCTGTTGTGGATCGATTCGGTTTATTGCCAAGCGTGACAGCAAAGGAATGTTTGCTTTTACGCCCATGCAATCCAGTGCGGGACAGGAACTCATCGCGCAACACGGCATCGAACAGATGGGGATGGACAGTTTCGTCCTGATAAGAAATGGCGTGGTGCATGTCAGAAGCGATGCAGCGCTCGCTATTGCAAGAGATCTGGATGGGATGTGGTGGCTGATGGGAGTTTTGCGCATAGTGCCATCGTTTGTTCGCGATTATTTTTATGACCTGCTGGCAAGGCACAGATACAAGCTCTTCGGAAGGACGGAACAGTGCGAATTGCCTTCGGTTGAATTGCGAAGCAGATTTATTGGTGTCGATTAATGACCTGCAAGCCTGGGAATAGCAAATTTCGAAAAGATGCTTACCGCCCGGAGTTTGGCATGCATTCTCATCGCAACATAGCTGGATTACGCAGTGCAGCACGGCAACTGATGGTGAATAAAGGCAGTTGCAAATGGAATGCACATTATTAAGTGCAATTGGCAGGGATTGATGAAATGAAAATTGTCAATTGGGCGCGAACTGGATTAGCCGCTTTTGCAAGCGTTGTCATCTCACTCATTGTAGTGACGGTAACCTATGCGCATCACAATACTTCGGTCAAATACGATCAGGCGACCAGTGCCATTCTTGAAGGAGCAGTCGCGAGAATCGAATGGAGAAATCCCCATGTCTATCTCTATCTGACTGAAGATGAGAGTAACGCAGAGTCCGTTTTGTGGGAGGTTGAAGGCCCGCCGCCTGCAGCCTTGCGACGAGCAGGCTGGAGTCGTGACGATATCAGTCTCGGCGACCGCATAGTGGTAACAGGGCATCCCGCTAGAGATGCCGGTAGCAATGCCTTTCTTATGGAGTTTCTCACCACATCCGATGACGACAGAATTGGCATGGATATCGGTATGGCGGCCATTGCGGATGAAGACAGTAAAAACACGAGTCGCGCAAGCAGCCTGGCTGGTATCTGGGGGACTACATTTGATCTTGAAGCGAATTTACTGCTCGTCGAAGCATCGAAACTCGATTTGACGGAAAAAGGCCGACTTGCAGTGCAAAGTTTCGATGAGCAGACTGATAGCCCAGCATTGGACTGCATACCCGAGACGGCACCGAAAGCGATGCTCTATCCCGATATCAAATCGATAGAGCTCGGCGACTCTACCATTACCATTCGCAGTGAGGCGGAGAGGTTGGTGCGCACAGTCCATCTCGATCAGACTTCACATGATGGGATAGAACCCTCATTGAATGGGCACTCTATTGGCCGCTGGGACGGCGATACGCTCGTTGTGGAAACAACGCACTTCTCGCCTCATAGACAGGGAAATGCTACCGGATTGCCATCGGGGTTGCAGAAGCATCTCCTTGAGGAATTCGAGTTGATTAGCGATGGGTCACGTATTCGCTACTATTTCGAGTTAGAAGACCCTGAATATTTTGAAGGGCAAATTTCCGCAGAAATAGAATTTGCGTACCGGCCTGACCTGGACTATGAGCATTTGACATGTGACATAGAAAACGCGCGGCGATACGCCCAGTAAAGCACATGCTTTTTCTCTTGTGTAATAAGAGTCAGGCACAACGAGATCAATATCTTGCTAACCAGGATGCAACTCATTCGACTCGCAAAAGGACAATCCGAAATGCCTAACGCCAGACTGCTGGCTTTGCCTCTGATCGGCTTGCTTGTCTCCTTCTCATCTCAGGCGATTGTGATCCGCCATGACGTCGATGATTCTGCCTACCTTGAATTTGCCGAAAACTATTCAGACTCCATAGCCTATACAGATTATTGTGCATTTACGGTGATTCATCCGAACTGGTTATTGACAGCGGCGCACTGCATGACTGGTGATGGGCGTATTCCATTTGAGGTCACTCACCTCGGAATTCACTACAGAGTCAATCAAGTGATTATTCACCCCGAGTTTAATCTTGCGAATGATGAGCTTAATGATATTGCGCTCGTGCAATTGTTAGACCCAATTTCCAACGCGACAGAAGTTGCGCTCTACGATGACGATGATGAAGAGGGTGAGCAGGTTGTCTTCGTCGGTCGTGGAGTGACCGGTACAGGGGTGGTTGGGCTGCAACGTCAGGATGAAAGGGAAAGAGCGGCGACCAACACGGTGCTTGAAACTACCAAGCAGCATCTTGTGTTTCGGTTCGATCCGCCAGCTGCTGCAACACGACTCGAAGGCATTAGTGGCCCAGCGGATAGCGGCGGACCAGCATTCATCGAGCGCGACGGCTTGCGCTTTATTGCAGGTGTAAGCGGCTTTCAGGACAGAAACGGATTTGAACAAGCGCACTACAATGTATTGGAGTTTTATAGTCGCGTATCTACTCATCGATTCTGGATAGAATCCACTATGGAGAGTACGCAGTCTGCCATGCCAACTGCACATCCATTGCTAAGCGCTGTAGTAGCGGATGATGTGCAAGGTTTCAATGACCTGGTGACCCAACTTGAGGGTGCACCGTTGGACGATCACATTCTTAATGAGCTTTTCTATCAACTGGTCAATCTGAATCGCGTGACGATGGCTCAGTCCTTGATCAAGGCTGGTTATTCATTCCTGGCTCTCGATTATGACAATCAGTCACTCTTCGAATTTGCGCTTGTTCGTGATCGCGCTGAGCTGTTTGACATCTTGCTCGAAGAAACCAGACACGCAGGCAGAATCCATGCAGCGACCAGTCGCGTGTTTCCTCTCATGGTGCGACGGTTCAGGCGCGAGTCTGGCGTTGAAGAACGGGCTCAGGTTCTGTTCGCGCAGGGAGCCAATATCAACGCACAACTGGAGAACGGCGACACCGCATTGATATCGACAGGTTGGGCGACCAACAACATTCCATTCATTCAGTGGCTGGTTGAGAATGGCGCAGATATCAATTTGGCTAACAATAGCGGAGACACTCCGCTAATGGATTCTGCCAGGCTTGGCAAGCTCGACATCATGAACTACCTGTTGTCACAGAACGCAGATATTACCCTGACCAACCGGGGTGGAATGACCGCATTGGAGATCGCCAGAGCACGGGGAAGGGTGGAGATGGTTGCAATTCTGGAATCGCGATGAGGCGATCTAATTCATTGATGGCATCGGCCGATGGCTGTGATTCTGCTTGGCAAGCTTCATTGAGAGGTGACGGATTCGAAGTCAATCAATCCCATCCCGGGATCGGCAGCGAGTCGCCAGTGCAGTATGCAGCAAATTTTTGTACTGGCTTCGAGTCAGTACCCGGTGCGACACCACATTTGAACACAGAGTGCTTTTCCAGAACCGGAGAGTGATGAGATGCAGCGATTTCAGTTGAATTCCCGTTGGGCAATCGAAGTGACGATCAGAGTCTGTATGGTTCTGGGAATGGGCATCGGTGCCACGCTGGTTCTGGCTCAGCCCTCCAGCAGCATGAGTGCATTCATGGTCTGCGTGAATGATGACGGCAGTTCGGGGTTGTGCACAGTGCACGGTTGGGACTGGGCCGAAGGTTACTCTGCCGAGCAGTGGGATGGAGTGTCTACTCTGTGGCCGCTGGGCGGTGGAGCTACGAGCGAGCTCAGCTGCGTGGGAGTGGCCGATCTCTCAGCTATTGCTGTTGAACTTGGCAATACCACGGTAGAGAGCGGCGATCGAATCTATCTGGAAGACTTCTTGATCGTGGCGATTGATGACGAAGAGAATCTATTGCCGGAAGTACCGGTCAAAATCACCGTCATGGCGCAGGATGGCATGCTGCTCAGCGACCCGCAGTGGAACTATGTTGAAATCAACTCTTTTGGCTATGCGACTTTCATGGTTCAATCAGCTTGCCCCGGAGCCGTTGCCATTGGTAGTGATGTGTCCATTCAAGTAAATCCCTGACACCAAGAAAGCAATCGCATGTCCTTCACTGTTTTTGCAGCGGTGCTCTTCGCTGCTTTTCTACATGCTTCCTGGAATGCATTGATCAAGGTCAGCGGTGATCGTCTGGTGATCATGGCGGTGACGACTGGGTCCGCTAGCATTCTCGTTATTCCCGCACTGTTCGTCTTGCCTCTGCCCGACCAGGCGAGTTGGGGTTATTTGTTGCTCTCTGCACTCATTCACTCGCTCTACATGCTGTTGCTGGTGCATGCCTATGGTCTCGGCGATTTCGCGCAGGTCTATCCCGTGGCGCGCGGATCAGCACCCTTGCTTACTGCACTGCTCGGATTCATTTTACTAGGTGAGTCGATGACTCTGATCGAGCTCGCCGGGATGTGTTTGATTGTCTCCGGGATACTGGCGTTGGCTCTGGAGCACGCAGGTGGCATGCGGCAGCTTAGTCACGCTGCCCTCTTTTATTCGCTACTGGTTGGCTTGAGTATTTCTGCGTACTCGATTGTTGACGGCACGGGTGCGCGGCTTGCGGGCGACAGCAATAGCTACACCGCGTGGATGTTTTTTCTGGATGGTTTCGCGGTTCCCCTTTACGCAATCCTCAAGCGGCCGCTGCCGCAGCTCCGAATATCAATCGCGAGCGTTTGGAAGTCCGGATTGTGTGTTGCCGCGCTCTCTACCCTTGGCTACTGGCTGGTTATCTGGGCATTTACTCAGGAGCGCATTGCTCCCGTGGCTGTGTTACGAGAAACGAGCGTGCTCTTTGCATTGCTGATTTCGATCTTTGTGATCGGGGAACGCTTTAGTCGCTTGCGGCTCATCGTCACTGCGTTGATTCTCTGCGGAATACTATTGCTCGGAAGCTAAGGCAGCGCGATCCAGTTCAATTTGCTCGCATCCATCACTGCCAGGGCGCAAGCCTGTGCTAGGTATCAGGACAGCTGTGAAATGGCGGCTTCGCCAGTTCATAAGCCATCTGCATGGCGTCGAGCATGGTCCACAGGACATTCAGTTTGAACTGCAGAATCTCCAATGCGTATTCCTGTTGCTCACGCGTAGTAAAATGATCCAGCGTGATCTGCAAGCCATGCTCGACATCGCGCCGCGCTTCGCTGAGGCGTTTGCGAAAATACTGGTAGCCGTCCTTGTCGATCCACGGATAGTGTTGCGGCCAGTTGTCCAGCCGGCGCTGATGTATCTCCGGCGCGAACAGTTCGGTCAGCGATGAACAGGCGGCTTCCTGCCAGGTGGCTCGACGCGCAAAATTGATATAGGCATCGCAAGCAAAGCGTACGCCTGGCAACACATGCTGCTCTGACATCACCTCTTCCCGCGACAGGCCGACTGCCTGCGCCAGTCGCAACCACGCTTCGATACCACCTTCTTCACCCTCATAGCCATCGTGATCCAGTATGCGCTGGACCCATTCGCGGCGCACGTCGCGTTCCTTGCAGTTGGCCAGAATCGCGGCATCTTTTACCGGGATAGTGGTTTGATAATAGAAGCGGTTCGCGACCCATCCGCGAATCTGCTCTACGGTGCTCTCACCGCTGTTCATCGCGATATGGTAGGGATGATGAATATGGTAGAACCGTCCCTTGTCGCGTAGCTTCGCTTCGAATTCTTCCCGGCTCCAGGGTGTTAATGCTTCACTCATGTCAGTGCTTCACTCATGTCAATGTTGCTCACTCTCAGTTTTGCTTTTCGAGTTTCGCCAGCTTTCGGGCATTGCCTGGATTGCGGAAGAGCAATGGCTGAGTCGCCTCGCTCTGACTCTGTTGTTGGCCGGCTGCTTCGATCGCGTCAGTAATCAGATGGTGATCGGGAGACAGGCTGCAAACCGGGTCGGTTGCATAGGCGTCTCCGGTCAGCATATAGGCCTGACAGCGACAGCCACCGAGATCCACCTCTTTCTCCGGGCAGCTCGCACAGGGCTCCTGCATCCAGTCTGTGCCGCGAAAATGATTAAACAGCGCTGATTCCTTCCAGATCGCGGTAAGCGACTGCTCGCGCACATTTGGAAACTCGAGGCCTTCGATGATCTTCGCACTCTGGCAAGGGAGTACATCGCCTTCCGGTGTCACCGTGATAAAGGTGGTGCCCCAACCGTTGCTGCATTTTTTCGGTCGCACTTCGTAGTAGTCAGGAGCGACGAAAATGGCTTTCATCTTGCCTGTGTGCTGCGCGCGAAAGCGTTGGGTTGCCGCTTCAGCTTCTTGCAGTTGCTCCTGGCTGGGAAGCAATTGATCCCGGTTGTGTAGCGCCCAGGCGTAGTACTGGGTATTGGCCAGCTCGACAAACTCAGCGCCAAGTTGCTCCGCCATTAGCAGAAATTCGCTGACCTGATGGATGTTCTGCCGATGCAGCACGAAGTTCAGTCCCAGCGGGATATCCGCTGCGATAACGGCACGGGTCATGGCGAGCTTGTGCTCAAAGCTGTCGGTACCGCCGAAACGCGCGTTGGTTTCCTTGTCGCTGCCCTGGAAACTGATCTGTATATGCTGCACGCCTGCTGCTTTCAACGCGGCGATTTTCGCTTCGTCCAGGCCCACCGCTGAGGTAATGAGGTTGCAATAGAAACCCATGTCAGTCGCCGCCTGCATGAGCTCCACCAGATCGGGCCGCACGAGTGGCTCGCCACCGGAGAAGCCAAGTTGCACGGCGCCCAATTTGCGCGCTTCGCGCATGACCTGCAGCCATTGCTCTGTGCTCAATTCCTGTTTTCTGCTCGCGGGCAGATTGAGCGGGTTGGAGCAATAAGGGCACTGCAGTGGGCAGGCATAGGTGAGTTCGGCCAGCAGCCACATCGGAATGTAGGGGTTAGTGTTGCTCATGCGTCATCGGCCTTGCCGACGTCGACCGCGACGATCCAGCCCTGTGTTGCCGCTTCATTCAGGAAGCCTCGCACATCGTCAGGCAGCGAGTCAGCACCGGGATAGTCTCGCTGCAGCTCGGCAATCAAACTGTGCGCGGAGATCGCCTCCACGCAGCGCCCGAGAATCTCTGTCGCCGTGTCGCTGAGTTTTACCAGACCTTCCGGATAAAGTAACACATGGCACTGTTGTGCCTCTTCGTATTGCAAACGGTATTTCGGGTTAAGTCTGAATTCCTGCTTCTCAAAATCAATCATCGTAGTTCTCCAATCATTGCGGCTGTCGCAGTCGCCCAGCCATTACATCTCGATATCCATGCCATCGAATGCGACTTCGATACCTTCGTCAGTGAGCTGACTTCGTTCTCTGGATTCTTCATCGAGAATTGGATTGGTATTGTTGATGTGAATGAGGATTTTGCGTGGCTTCTTCATCGGGCGCAGCACATCCATCATGCCGCCTTCGCCGGACTGGGGGAGGTGCCCCATGTCGGCAGCCTTGCGGTCGCCAAGACCGACTACGCTCATTTCATCCTCGCGCCAGAATGTGCCATCTACCAGCAGCAGGTCTGATGCGGCCATGAGCTGGCGTGTCGGTTCAGTCAGGTTGCCCAGGCCAGGCGCATAGAACAACGTCTTGCCTGACACTGTGTCAGTTACCTGAATCCCGATATTGTCTCCAACGTGCGGGTCGTGCCGGTGGGGAGAGTAGGGTGGTGCCTTGCCCTTCACTGGTATGGCAGTAAAGGAGAGCCCGGCGATGGACTCGATCGTGAAGGCAGAACCGTCGAGGGGAATGGGATGACGCTCAATGCCACCGTTCCAGTGTTCGAGCATCTTGAACAATGGAAAGCCGGTAGTGAGGTCTTCATAGACCATGTCACTGCAGTAGACCTGATGGGGGCAGCCTTCGCGTAGCATTAACAGCCCGGTTGTGTGGTCTATCTGCGAGTCCATGAAGACTATTGCCTTGATGGCGGTATCGCGCAGTGCCCGTCCAGGCTGCAGCGTGGGAAACGCTGCCAGCTGCGCAAGCAAATCAGGTGATGTGTTGAATAGCACCCAGTCTTTGCCGTCGCCGCTGACGGCGATTGACGACTGGGTTCGTGGTGAAGCTTTAATGGTGCCAGAGCGAACTCCATGGCACATGGGGCAGTTACAATTCCACTGGGGAAAGCCACCCCCAGCGGCAGCGCCGAGTACATGAACGTGCATCGATCTTCCTTAAATGCGACAGCCAGTCACGCACCAAGCTGCGAAGGTCTTGTTGCCTCCTTGTGCTCAGTGGAACTGACTGATCAATAAAAAAACGCCAGTTGAACCGGCGTTTTATTACTGCGATTAGCTCGCAATTTTTAGCGCACGAACAGTGCCCGTTTGGCGGTCGGACTATGTTCTGCTAAACCTTTCGACAGTCCTTAGCGGTTGCTGAAATACATGGTGATTTCAAAACCCAGACGGACGTTTTCATAAGTTGGTTTAGTCCACATAGTGATCTCCAAAATTATCCTTGGTTAATAATTATCGTTTCTTCTGCCCGGACCGTCCGGACAGCACAATCGAATCTAACAGGAAATTTAACTCAAGACCAACTCATACAAAGTCATCGGCAGAATGATTTTGTCATAATTTGTGACTGACTCGGAGAGCGAATGTTCAATCTTTGCACGTGAATAATGAGAGTTCGGGATTGCGTCGCGAAACAGGGCTCGCAAGCAGGAAACCCTATGATTTCCGCCATTTTTCCTGGGGATTAGGGGGCAGATTCAGCTAGCGTTCATGTTGGAGCAGATTTTTCTGATAGAAATCGAGCTCTGCCTTGAGTGCGCGTATCTGACTCTCCGGTTTCCGAAAACCATGCCCCTCGCCAGCAAACAGCTGCAGCTCTGTGTTGGGATTGAGCGGGAGCAAGCGCTCGAAAATGGTTTCAGCCTGATTGAGTGGCACCACACGATCTTCGACGCCTTGGAGTAGCAGAACTGGTGCGGTGATTTGCGATAAATTGTGAATAGGCGAGCGCTCAATATAGCGTTGTTTCGTTTCAGGATACGGGCCAACCAGCTGATCGAGATAGCGTGACTCGAATTTGTGCGTATCTTTGGCCAGTAGTTCCAGATCGCAGACGCCGTAATAACTCACACCTGCAGCAAACAACTTGCTCGCAGACAGACTGGCGAGAACTGCATAACCCCCGGCGCTTCCGCCACGGATCGCGATGCGTTCAGGATCGACACTTTCGGACCTGATCAAGTGCTGCACGGCAGCGATGATGTCCTCGATATCCACTCTGCCCCACTCCTGATACAGGCGCTGCCTGAACTCGCGGCCATAACCCGTCGAACCACGATGATTCAGATCCAGAACGGCGAAGCCGCGCGAGGTCCAGAATTGATGGAGAGGATTGAGCACAGCCCTGGCTGTACCCGTCGGGCCGCCATGAACATTTACCAGTAACGGAGGGAGTACGTGCTCGTGGCCCTGCGCAGCGGGATTCTTCGGTGGCAACAACAAGGCGTGCGCCTGTTCATCGGAATTTGATATGAAACTGAAGTGCTGCGGTGTGGAAATAATTCGTTCATCCAACTCAGGCGGTCTGGCAGAGCGAAATAATACGCTGTGCTGCGCTGAGGATTGCTCAAGAGACAGACATCGCAGACTGGGGTAATGCTGATGATCGGCGTGCAGAAAGCTTATCTGCTGGGTTGAAAACGCATGCACGTGCTCAATTTGACCTGCTCCGGAGAGCAATCTTGCTGCGCGCTGGCTATCCGCGTTTGCCGTCTTGTTGTGTAAACCTTCGCCGCCAGTCGGCGCCTGTTTGTCGTCGAGCTGGATCTTCTCCAGCGACCAGTGGCAGTCGTGCACCATCGCGATGACCGCTACAGAATCGCTCATGAGGGCATAGCTGCGGTTGCCCGTTTGCCAGGGGGCGGCTGCGCAGTCTGCGTTGGTGACGAACACCGCATCGCTGTTTCTGCTTTCCGAGCGCTCCGGGCTTCGCGGAGCTATCGGCTTTTCCAGCGCTTCCGCCTCGTCAGAGGTCGTCGCTACACGACGCAGATTCCAGAAGTCGTTATCGTCGGAAAGAAAGTAGAGTGTCTTGTTGTCCGCGAACTGAGGCTGCTGTCTGGATTGGTTGCGATCTGAGTCAATGATCATGCGCTGTGTCAGTAGTCCATCATCGCAAAACCGTGCAACCTGAAGTTCGGTGTTGTCCCAGGGCATATTGGGATGTGACCAGGTAATGAAGGCGAGACTTCTGCCGTCTGGGCTGAGACTGGGGCTACTAACAAAATCGCTTTCGTCATAGAGGACGATGGCCCGATCAGGATTCGCAGCGGCCTGATCCTCGTCCAGTGCGATAGCGATCAAGGTATTGCGCACACGGTCTGCCTTGCCCTCACTAGCACGGTGATCTTCACGTACACAGAGCAAGCGATTCTGTTGTGGATGAATAAGCAAATCAGCGTAGCGCAAGGCAGTACCACTGCCACCGAGAAAGCACGCGGGCTCTCCGACAATCGCCCTGTCCGGTTCAAATCGCTGCCGGTAGATCGCCTGATCCGCAAAGTTACAATAGAAAATCTCCGTCTCTGCTACGGCGTAGGGCAGGCCGCCGTACTCATGAACACGCGTCCGCAAATTAAAGCCAGGGGGCGAGACTCGCAGCGGCGAGTCTCCAGCGCGCACATACATCAGCGCCTGCTGATTCTCCTCGTCAGGCATATTCAACAAGAACAGCAGGCCGCCGTGATAGGGCACAGGACAGGACGCCAATTGCCGCGACTGAAACAAAGTCTCGGGTTGCAAGGGGGAAGGCCAGGTACCGTAGTTGTGACTGTTGCTGTTGTTGGTCATAGGCTGAGTGGTATTGCGTTACTTCATGCAGTGGATAGACAAGGCGACAAATAAGGCGATTGGCAAGGCGATGGACTCGTGTCCGGCGCTGAGCATCGTCCTGTGTCGATGGCGTGCAGAACTGCGCCTGTCCCGGATTGTTCTACGTCTGCAATATCTCGATTGCAAATCCATTTCTGATTGCCATAGTGTGAAAGCTGTGCCAAGCGGAATTCAAAGCGAGAATTGCTGTGTAGAGTGTATTCGATCTGTCAGTCACTTGGTAATTGAACTGAGTTGCAACGGGTCATACAGTGCGACTACGACATCGCCTCAGGAACTGGCGTGTTAGTCTGCACGTAATTTGTTCAGAAGACTGTTGCTCACTGTAGGGATTCAATCTGACTGTTTCATAGTAAGTGGTGAGCTGCCAGAATGGGGACAATAACATCAGATCGACAGGGCACGCGCGGCATGAACACTTCAATCTATCTCGGTTTCGATGGCTGTTGCGAAGAGGCGTTCCTGTTCTATGAGCGTGTCCTTGGCGCGACCATCGGCCATATGCTGAAGTTTGCAAGCTCGCCAATCTCGGATCAGGTGCCGGAAAACTGGCAGGACAAGATTGTTAATGGCGACATCCTGTTGAACGGAGTCCGTATCAGTGGCGGCGATCTCCTTCCGGATCAGTATCGTGAACCGGCCGGATACGCACTGTTGCTCTCCATCGATAGTGCAGCGGAGACCAAGCGGCTTTTTGCTGAACTGGCAGATAACGGAACAATACTATTACCGATACAGGAAACGTTTTGGTCCAGCAGCTATGGCATTCTGACGGACAGATTTGGCGTTACCTGGAAATTGAATTGCACAGAGTAGTATTTTCGAATCCATATCAACGTCGGTGTCGTATCTGACTAGTGAGCCTTGTGAGCGCTGTCCCGTGCACGCAGAATGGAATAGGAGAGAGTATGAGCGAGTTAAGTGGAAAGGTTTTCATAGTTACCGGTGCGAACAGTGGCATTGGCTTCGAAGCTGCGCGGGATTTTGCGAAGCGTGGTGCAGAAGTCGTGTTGGTCTGTCGCAGTCTTGCCAAGGCCACCACCGCGCGAAAGAAGATTATTGATAGCACTGGCAATGAGCAGGTGCGTTTCGAAATCGCCGATTTCAGCTCCCTCAAGTCTGTCAACGAACTCGGCCAACGGCTGGCAGCCCGCTATGACACGATTGATGTGCTATGCAACAACGCCGGTGGCGGCAACGGCTCACGTACGACGACGAGCGAAGGTTTTGAAACGACCTTTGTGACCAATCATCTGAGCAGCTTCCTGCTCACCAAGCATCTGTTGCCCGCTTTGCTAAAACAGGCCGAGGCAGATTCGGCCCGCGTCGTCTTCACCAGTTCGTTGGGGCACAAGAACAGTCCGGTGGACTTTGATGATCTCAATTTGGTCAAAGGTTACAGCACACTCAAAGCCTACGGCCGCAGCAAGTTGATGAACCTGCTCACTGCCAAAGAGATGCACAAACGGTTTGGAGAACAGAAACTCATTTGCAGTTCCTTCCATCCGGGCGCCGTGCGCACTCCGATCTGGAGCAAGGGGGGCATGTTGGCCACGATGCTCGGTTTTGTGATGTATCCCTTCATGTGGTCAATCGAGAAGGGGGCACAGACATTCATCTGGCTGGCGAGTTCAGATGACGCCGCGGTCAAGCACGCCGATGGTGGCTATTTCTTCGACTGTCGCCGCGCGAAAACAGCCGAGTTTGCGACGGACGACGCAGCGAGCCAGTTATGGGAAGTGAGTGAAAAACTGGTCGCACCGTATTACCAGCCCTAGAATCTCTTTAAGCAGGTTTCATCTCTCAATCCTGTCATGCAAGCGGCCGCGGCTCGCTGACAGGAAGATGCCCGGCACACAGATCGCGGCGGCAATCAGAAAGCAGAGGTGGATCGCCTGCGCCAACTCGGCCTGATTGCTGGTGTAGATAAGGCGATCGCCGATGACCACAGCCATCGCGAATGCGACCAACACCATGCTGCCTAACTGGCCGAGTATGCGGGTGGTTGCCATTGCCGCTGAAGCGCTACCGTAGTCCTTGCTCCCGACTCCACCCATGATCGCGTTGGCATTGGGTGAAGAGAACAAACTGAATCCCACGCCTGTCGCCAGCAGTATGACAACGACACTCAGCGTAGAAGTCTCAGCAGAGACCAGACTCAGGAAAAATAACCCGACCGCAGTGAGTAACATCCCCGCCGTTGCCAGTATGCGTGGCTCAATTCGATCAGACAGGCTGCCGGCCATTGGCGACAACAGAGCCATTGTTGCAGGCTGTGTCATGAGTATCAGTCCTGCCATCGAAGCACTCATTGCTTTGATTTGCTGCAGATACAAACTGACCAGCACGGTATTCGCATAGGTTGCGGTATACATAATCATCGACGCCCCGCAGGAGCGCGTGAAGATCGGATTGTTGAAGAACAGACGGATATCCCAGATCGGGTTTTCCTTGTGTAGCGCATAGCGTGTGAACGTCACGAGGCCGGCGACGAACAACAACAGAATGGGCAGGCTGGAAATCTCGGGGAAGAAGCTAACTCCCAGACACAGGCAGGCGATGGTCGCCGCGAAGAGAATACTGCCCGGCAGATCGAAAGCTTTGGCATCACCATGCCATTCTTCGCTAACGCGGGTTAGCCCGAGCAACAGTACCAGGCAGGCCAGAGGAACATGCAGCAGGAAGTTCGCACGCCAGCCCAGCCAATCGGTTGCGACACCGCCCAGCAGCGGCCCCGTGGCCAGTCCAACATAGACTGTTGCCACGACCATGCCGATGGCCTTGCCCCTCCGCTCGGGAGGGAACACCGATGAGACGATAGCCATCTGTGTGGCATAGAGCATTGCGGCGCTTACGCCCTGCAGGAATCGTCCGCTGATCAGCATCGCCCCGTTACTTGATAACGCCGTAAACACCGAGGTGACGATGACCGCAGTCGTGCCGATAAGGAACAGGCGTTTGCGTCCAAAACCGTCAGCGATCCGACCAAAAATCAGGATGAACATTGCGCTGGCCATGAGGTAGGCGAGGGGAATCCAGCTCAGCATCACTGCCGTGAGAGAGAAGTGTTCGCCAATAGCAGGAAGGGCGACATTGCTGGCCGAGAGCATCAGGGGGGTGGCGAAGGCGTTCAACAACACCATCGTCATCACCCGCTTCTGCAGGTTGTCGTCTTCACTTGTGCGCGGGTGGTTGTTCATGGGGCTGAGAAGATAGCAGAAACAGTAGGCAATTGCGGATTAATTGCGCAGAATAACGCAGCAAGTCTGCTTGTTTCCTCTCCCTTCAATACTTGTTGCGATTGGAATGCACATTTCTACCGACTATCCATTCTTCATATGCTTGAATCAACTCTCAGTCTGCTACTGACTGCACTTTTGCTGATGGGTTCTCCTGGACCGGCGACGCTTGCGTTGGCTGCGACCGGCGCAACGCTGGGGTTCAGACAGGGGCTGCCCTTTCTGACCGGAATCTTGCTCGGACTGGCGGTCGTCATCTCAACCGCGGCGATCGGTTTGGCTGCGCTCTTCACGCAGTTTGATCAACTGCGTCTGGCGTTCCAGATTGCAGGCGCTTCCTACATAGTCTATCTGGCCTACCGGATTGCGACGGCCCCGGTGCTCAAGGAAGCGGGGGGCATCAAGCCGAGGCTGCCGGGATTTCGGGACGGCTTCGTGTTGAATATTCTCAATGTCAAAGCGTATGCGGTTTTTATCGCAATTTTCTCCGGCTTTGTGTTGCCGTTGGAACGCACGGCACTCGCCTATCTGGCGACTGGCGCGCTGTGCTTCAGCATCGGAGTCTCGGTCAATCTGATCTGGTTGTGGCTCGGTGGTGCTATCAGGCCACTGTTCTCCACGAGAGAGACTGCCCTCGCGCTGCGCAGGATCTTTGCTGTGCTGATGGTGGCATCGGTCGCGATAGTATTGATTGGCGAGTAAGCCGAAAGTCTGCGCGTAGCCGACATTTGCAATGGGTCTTCCGTGGGCTGATTGCTGCCTCAGGCCAGATGCGATAGCCGCAGAGATCGAGTAGAGTAGTCTGATCAACGCAAGTGCTCGACTTAGCGACACAATTATTAGATCAAAGGATTGATATCGTGAACTACGAAGAATTCAATGCGTTCTGTGACGCCCTCCCCGCGACCAGCTACGTAATGCAATGGGGTGGCTCCCATGTCTGGAAAGTCGGCGGCAAGGTATTCGCCATCGGCGGGTGGACCAAGAATGGAGAATCGGCCTACAGCTTCAAAGTGTCAGAATTGCATTTCAATTTGCTGAGCGAAGAGCCGGGTTATCGTCCAGCGCCGTATCTGGCGTCTCGGGGCATGAAGTGGATTCAGCAATATGAGACCTTAGATGAGAGTATCGAGGACCTGAAATACTACCTGAAGGAATCACACCGCATAGTGGCATCCGGCTTGAGCAAGAAAAAGCAGCGTGAACTTGGACTCCTGGAGAGCAACAGCTAACAATTCAACCGCGAACTCATTACGCGACTTGCTTGCGTTGCTTGCATTAGTTGCTTGCATTAATAGCTACATCAATCAAAATCGATTCGTCCAAAACTACATTGATGTAGATTCACTCGCTACACTGCATGTCAGGAGCAACAAATGAAAAATATCCCCAGTTTTCCAATCGCCATGGGCCTGTGCTTTTTTGTCATGTTCTGGCAGGTATTTGATAGTCTGGCTCTGGGCATTGGTCTCGGCGTCGCGATGGGCGCGGCATTTGCCAGTACTGCGAAGCAGGGGAAAGAATCGGATTGCGTCTCCACAACTGATAGCAAATCGGCAGACGACTGAGATGCGGACAAACTGACTGTTCGAACTTCATGAGACTGCCTCGCAAACACAATAAATCTGAGGACCGTGCAGCAGCGAGCTCAGTTGCCAGAGCGACTGCCAATCAATCGGCGCAAATAAAGATTGACTCAACTCCGCTTGATCATTATTCCAATGCCAACCAAAGTGCGTTGCAACGAAAGATGCAGCACGGCTTGGCAAGTAAAGTCCCAACCTCGTGCTCTTCCAGGAGCAATGTAGTACAAAAGGTAGCCGTAACAATAGATTCAGAAGTGAGTCGGGATATCGCCGCATTCATCAGTACTCATCCAGTAGTCGCCTGGTTCAAAGAGCGAGAAACGGGACCTGCTCTATATGTCAAGATGGCAGATCTGGGCGCCTCGACTCATGGCAAAACGGACACGAATCCGAATGGAATTGATATATATTTGAATCCGAAAGTTCCTGCGCCGGGAAACAAAGGGTTGGGGCAACTCATGGAAACCTTCACTCATGAAGTCACGTTGCATGCCAAGCCTTTCGCCGAACAACTTGCGCTAGTTCGCTCAGCTTACGGTGCTCCTTCAGGCAAGGAATCTCGCACACGCGAATCGTCTATACTGAAAAGTGCGGCGGTTCAGGAACACTTGCCCTTGCTTGATCCCTATCCTCAAGCGCTGCAAAGTGAGAATAGTGCCGCAGTAAGCTATCGGCAACGACACATTGAGCTTGCAAGAGACTGGACTACAAGTGTCAAGAATACACTGACGCAGATTTTGGCAGCAAAAGGCAAGGAAGTCGCGGAGGCGTATTTAACTGAGGTTCAAACCGATATGGATTCACATAGCACTGGGGCATTCGCCTCACGCGCCAATGTGCCCGCTCAACAACGACTGATGCAAGAACTTCTGGCGATAGTTGCCAGTCACAAGGAGAAGTAGTCAGACCGGCCGGATTAGAGGTGTATTTGCTGAAACTGCACTCGATAATTCGCCTTCACACAATGGAACTGAGGGAGAGTGAAAATGCAGGAATTAGAGATAACGTCGGACAAGGTGTTGAAAGTTTGGTGGTCCTGGCTTTGGCGCACTATGCTCTTTGCGCTGATCGCCGGGTTCGTTCTTGGGCTGGTAGTTGGTATTTTTGGTGCATTCGCTGGATATGATGCTGAGCAGTTGGATGTGCTTGTAACACTTCTCGGTTTCCTGATCGGGCTTTATGTTTCGTACGCAGTTTTTGCGAGAACTCTGAACAAACGATTTGGTAGCTTTCGCATCGCACTGGTCAAAATTGAAGAGTAGAAAAGCTCAGAGCACAAGTTTCGTTTCCGCCGGATAGTGTTGATAAAAGTTTGGCGTCTCGGGGCTCGAATTCTACACTGACCACCGCTTCACGGGAGACTATATGAAAGCCCTGATCCGCAAAGCCAAAGACAGCCGAGAGTATTCAATGGGCCGCATGACGGCTCGTTTTATCGCCGATGGAGATGAAACTGAATTGCGCTCCTCAGTCTCCGAATGGTGGTTGGAAGCCAATACTCAGGGCCCACCGATTCACAGCAATCCGGAGGACCACCTGTTTTATGTGCTCGCAGGCGAGATAGCTGTGTATCTGGAATCAGAATGGCACACGGTTGATGCGGGTACCTACATTTTTATACCCGGTGGTGTTGAGCACGGATTCGAGAATCGCAGTGCCGCGCGCGCCGGGTTTCTCAACGTGAATACCCCCGGTGGCTTCGAATCCGAGATGCCAGAGATCGTTGCGTGGTTTGCAGAGAACCCGGCAGGCGACGCACGAGAGTAGCTCCACAACACCAGAGCCAGAAGGAGAACGCCATGCTCAGCTACGTCACTATCGGTACGAATGATTTCGATCGGGCACTGCTGTTCTACGATGCCTTGTTCGCGGAACTGGGAGGCGGTCGGGTATTTGATGCGCCCACTGGCCAATTCTATGAATGCGCAGGTGGTTCATACTTCGGTGTCTTCCACACAGCCGACGGACAGCCCGCCACAAATGGCAACGGTACGATGTTCGCCTTCAAAGTGGGGTCTCCTGATGAAGTCACCGCGCTGTACAGTAAGATGCTGGAACTGGGGGCGAGCAGCGAGGGAGAACCCGGACCGCGCGGCGAGCGTGGATTTTTCGCTTCCTATCTGCGCGATCACGATGGCAACAAACTCTGTCTCTATCATATGTAGCGAATGGAATGACTTTGCAGTCAAAATGGAAGCAGACTTAAGATAAGAATTAAGGAAGAAAAGGAATAAGTAGATAAGGCATAAGAAGCTAAAGCATAACAAAGTAAGCCGTGAAGGTAGGGCATTAGATAGTAGCCAGAAGAACGATAAAGCGAATGAGACCGGACTAAACGAATAGCCACCTGGTTTTCAGTTCATGCGAGGGATACAGATGAAGCACGTCTACACACATGACAACATCACAGTTTTGCACTCTGTAAAAAATGTTCTTGCACTTCACGATATCGAGTCAGTAGTGAAAAACGAACACCTTAGCGCTATTGGCGTAAGGCACGGTATTCAGAACACCTTTCACGAACTCTGGATATTGAATGATGGCGACCTTGAACAAGCTCTGTCAGTTATTCACGACGAAGTCGACAATCCAGTCTCTGCAGAGCCCTGGATCTGCGCGAACTGCAACGAAGAAAATGAAGGGGTTTTTGCCGTTTGCTGGAAGTGCCAGAGCGCTGCCGAGCCCAATAAACAGGAATAACGCAATCAGTCGCCAACGACTCACTAGATAAGCGATGAACGACGGAAAGAAAACAGGCGTGGCATTGATCACCGGAGCGAGCAGAGGCATTGGTGCAGCGACGGCACTGCTTTTTGCGCGCGCTGGCTATGCGGTATGCATCAACTACAAAACCAACCAAGATGCAGCGGAGCGGGTTGCAGGTGCGGTGAGTGAATTCGGTGTGCCCTGTCTCACCGTGCAGGCTGATGTCTCGGTTGAAGCAGAAGTTGTCAGCTTGTTTACAACGGTCGCCGACCGCCTCGGGCCAGTTACAGCGTTGGTGAACAATGCCGGGATTCTCAATACCCAGTGTCGACTCGATGAGCTGAGCTATGAACGCATCGACAGAATCATGCGAACCAATGTGCATAGCTGTCTGCTGTGCTGCAGAGAAGCGGTCAAGCAAATGTCTTCGCGTTATGGCGGCTCTGGCGGCGCGATAGTGAATGTGTCTTCTTTGGCATCACGTACCGGGTCGCCGAATGAATATATCGACTATGCGGCGAGCAAGGGAGCTGTCGATTCACTCACGGTAGGTCTGGCGAAGGAAGTGGCCGATGAAGGCATTCGAGTCAACGCGGTACGCCCAGGCCTGATATTTACCGATATTCACGCCGACGGCGGCGAACCGGGCAGAGTCACCCGGCTGGCGGAGAAAATACCCATGCAGCGAGGTGGAGACCCCGAAGAAGTGGCTGAGGCAATCTTCTGGCTGGCTTCGGACCGTGCCAGTTTCGTGACCGGAACCTTCGTCGACGTTGCAGGGGGGTTATAGCGCGATGGCTTACGATGACCGCTATGATGATCTGCCCGATGTGCGCGATGGTCTGAACAGAAAAGAGCGCATCATTCTTTACTGTCTAAAAAAAACGCAGGAAGAGTTTAACAACCGCAATGTGCCGACCATCACCCTGTATGGTCGCGTGGTTGAGATGATAGATATCTCGCAGGAAGAGTTTCAGCATATTCTATCGCGCCTGGTCGGATTAACACGCAACACCGATATGTAGTTGCTCTTTGCGGAGAACTGCTCGGCAAGCGGCCTGAGCTATGTTAGCGTGTGGATCTTTTGGCCCAAGCCAGGCTTTGATTCTTAGTTTAGATTTTCATTCAGATTTGCATTCAGGTTGCCCATCATGATTAAAGGTCTGCACCACAACGCCTATCGCTGCCGCGATACCGAAGAGACACGTCGTTTCTATGAAGACTTTCTTGGGCTTCCGTTGCTTCACGCTTTCGAAATTTCAACGACGATCACTGGCCGACCTAGCAAGGTGCTGCACAGCTTTTTCCAGATGCAAGACGGCTCATTCCTCGCGTTTTTTGAGGAACCGGATGTCGCATTCGAATTCAAGAAGCAGCGGGACTTCGATCTCCATATTGCATTGGAAGTAGAACTGGATCAGTTGCTTGCCATGAAGCAGAAGGGAGAAGAAGCTGGCATCGAAACGCGTGGTGTTTCCGACCACGGCTTCATTCATTCCATTTACTTTCGCGACCCTAACGGCTACGTGATCGAACTTACCGCTCGGATCAAAGAAGCCGAAGCCGAAACGTTTAATTCGGAGCATGCCGCGGCAGTTTTGCGGCAGTGGCAGCAAGATAAAATCTCTCGCTAATCGAGTGGTCTTGTGGCATACAATAGGCAAAGGTATGAGTATTTGATTTACCGGTGCAGCGATGACCACGCGATATGAGATAAGTGTCGAAGCAGGTATTACAGTCATCACGATGTTGTACGAAGTGACCCCTAATGATTTACTTGGTGCTCTCCAGGAAATCGTTGCCCACCATTCCTGCGAGCGACGTCTCTGGGATTTCAGCAAGGTCGAATTCAATCTGAGCACCGATGAAATGCGCAGCGTTTCGGAGGTCAGTAAACGCCTCATCGACTATCCTAACCGTGTTGCCTTCGCGGTAGGCGATCCACTCGCTTTCGGCAAGATTCGTCAGTTCATGGTATTTAGAGAGGGTGATCTTACCGTTCCTGGTGTCTTTAATACCCGTGCCGATGCGCTCGCCTGGCTGAGCAACGAAGAATCCTGATGGTGTATTGGCTGTCCCACCCGTCCACGAAGGATCAGAATTAAAATGAAAAAATCAGAACCCCCTGTACAGATCGAGAAGCACTTCCGTTGCGCGAGTGCGGATCTCTGGCAAGCGCTGGTCGACCCGCAACAAATGACGCAGTGGTTTTTCGCAGATATTCCGGATTTCAAGCCGGAGCCAGGTTTCTATACGGAATTCATGGTGGATGCTGGAGAGCGACAGTTTCTTCACCAATGGGAAGTTACTGAGGTAGACCACGGCAAGATGATCGCCTATCGGTGGCGGTATGCCGGCTATCCCGGTGCAGCGCTCTCCGTGTTTGAGGTCTCGGGCGATGAGCAGAGCAGTTCATTGCGACTCAGTTTTCCGGTCGAAGAGGATTTTCCGGACGATGTGCCTGAATTCACACGCGAAGCCTGTCTCGGTGGTTGGGTGTACTTCACCGGCGAGCTACAACGCTTCCTCGAAGCGTAAAATTCTGACACATCTGGGCGGTAGACTTGCCTGAGGTCGGCCGCTATTCTCCATGAGCATGAAACATCTTCCCCTGACAACGACGCTTTCTTCCCTGTTGCTGCTGACGCTATCTGCGGTTTACGCCCAGCCAGACGCGCAGGTCTCCAATGTGCCCGACAATATCCGTGCGATGATCGAACAAAGTCAGGCGGGCAGTGCGTTTGATTCGATGGCGCGCATGCAGGTCGATGTGCAGTTTGGCGAGTTTCTGGGTACCCTGGGCAATAACCCCGCGCAGCGCCAGCAAGTCGAAGAGGCCCTTGTGAGAGTGATCAGTGATCGCGCTGAATTGAGTTCACAGGTCGCGCGAGCCGGAGGCAATGCCGCGGAACTCGAAACCCTGAGTAGCTACGCCTATCTGCGCAGTCAGTTGGCGCCTTTGCTGGAACCTGCCCAGCTGCGTCTACTTGATGAGCAGCAGGGAGCGGTGGCCGAGCGCAACTTGCGACGCAACTATGGCGAACAACTGGAGCGCATCGGGCCGGATGTCAGCGAAGCCAATCGCGAGATGGTGCTCGATATCCTCGTACCGCACATGCTGTTCCGTGAAGATAACGCCGATCAGCGCAATCAATTGGCACCGGATCAGGTGGTGAATCAGCAATTGATGTCTCTGCGCGATGCGCGAGAGGAAGTCCAACCACGACTCTCCGGTATCGAACTTGAGCAGGTGAACAGCTTCTTCAATCAGATTCGCTCCAACCTGTTTCTCAATCAATCGATGTACGACGCGCAATAGGCGCGATACTCGAGAGGCAGCACGGCTTCGTGTTGCAGTGCAAGAATCGAAGTGACAGGATTGCGGAACGCCATTCCTGATCGCCACAGATATTCCATAACAATTGCACAGGGTATTGCCATGCTCAGACCCGCTCTTCTCTTTCGTTTTCCTGTTCTGCGAGCCAAAGCTGTTAGCCGCATGCTCGCCTCTGCCATGCTGGCTCTCTTTTTCCTCACCAGCTGTTCTGAGCCGCAGAGCGATAACAGCAATGACGCAGCACCGTCAGTTGCAACCGCTACAGCAATCAGCAATGTCACTGTGATCGATGGCCTCAATGGTGTACGTGCAAACCAGACCGTCGTGTTCGACGGCGACGAGATCATCGCTGTGCAGGCGGCCGACATGCCGGTCGAGGCCGCTGAGATCATCGATGGCAGTGGCAAATTCCTGATCCCCGGTCTGTGGGATTTTCATGTGCACTTGACCTACGACCCACGATTGACGGCCGCCATGCCTGACTTGTTTCTGTCTTACGGCATTACCAGTGTGCGTGATACCGGCGGATTGCTCGAGAACGTCCTTCCTGCTGTTGCAGCCATGCGCGCAGAGGGTGCGATTGCACCGCGTGTATTCTTTGCTGGCCCGTTGTTGGATGGTGAGCACGTAGTGTACGACGGTGTCGGTCGCCCCGAGATCGGTGTGCAGAATGTCAGCGCCGAGCAGGCGCGGGAACGTGTTGCCGAGTTACAGGCGCAAGGCGCCAGCTTTATAAAGGTGTACGAGATGGTGACTCCCGAAGTGTTTGCCGCGCTGGTGACTGCCGCGGAAGAACTCGGTATGCCGATTGATTCTCATGTGCCTCTCTCGATGCGTGCTCGAGACGCAGGTGCGCGGGTAAGTTCTGTAGAACACCTGCGCAACATCGAGATGGACTGCGCCGCAAATGCTGCTGAATTGCATGCCGAGCGACTGGAGCTACTGCAGAACCCGGACGGCATTCCCGGTGCCGACTTACGCGCCAGTTTGCACTCATTACAGCGCCTACCGGCGGTGACGAACTACGACGAAGCAGAATGTGATGCGGTCATTGCGGCGCTCGCTGAAACCGTGATGGTGCCAACGCTGCGCCTCAACTCATTCAACCTGAGTCCAGCCTGGGAGCGCAACGATTTCGAGGATGCCTTGCTCCGCTTGCCGGCAGAGGTGCTGACCGAGTGGCGCTCACAGGCCAGTGCACGCGCGGCGCAGCCGGCCGGCGATACCCAGTTCGCCGAGTGGAGCCTGTTCCTGACTGAGCGTATGCATGCGGCGGGAGTGCCCATCGGTGCGGGAACCGATACACCAATCAATCTCTCGGTGCCAGGATACAGTCTGCACTCTGAGCTGCAGATGCTGGTGCAAGCTGGACTGACGCCTTTGGAAGCCTTATCCGCAGCGACGCTTGAACCGGCACGCTTCTTTGCAATTGAATCCGAGATGGGCTCAATCGATGTTGGCAAGGTGGCGGATATGGTGCTACTCAACGCAGACCCACTCGAGGATATAGCCAACGCGCGCGTCATCGATCAGGTAATCACGCGGGGTCGCGTACTCCGCTGATTCTGCAGGCGGTGGCGATTCTGGTTACGGGAGAACTTGCAATGAATCGAGAGGAACGGCTGTGTAATGCGCAGGCCGTGTTGCAAGAGAGCAAACTTCTGGAGAATCTGGCCGAATTCCAACCGGAAGTAGTCAGCACGCTCTTTGCAGGCCTGGATACTGAAGCAAGCGATGTTGATATCGTTTGCTACTACCAATCTGCCGATGACTTCAGCACGGCCGTTCGCGACGCGTGCGGAGAGTTCCCGGATTTCACACTCCAATCCCGGATAGCATCAGTATTGGGCCGCTTCACCAGTGCGGGAATTCCCTTCGAAATTTATGGCTGCACAACGCCGGTCACTCAACAGTCAGCCTATCGTCACTATAAAGTCATGCTGCGTCTCGTTGACATCGGTGGTGAAGCCTTCCAAAAGGCAGTTCGTCACTTGAAAGTCTCAGGACTAAAAACTGAGCCCGCAATCGCGAAGCTGCTTAAGCTGGAGGGTGATCCCTATGTAGCGGTGCTGGATCTCGAGCATCGCAGTGACGCTGAGCTCGAACAAGCACTCCGCCTGCTGCTGAATTCCTGACGGCAGCCTTTCTACTCCGCGCAGTCTGCACCTTGTTAACCTGACGTTAATTTTCACGGCGGTTTTCGCTGATTTTTACCTGATTCATTAACACCGCGTTCAGTTATTCGCCCCAATAATGGGTGCCAAGGTAATCCAATGTGCTTCCAATGAACTCCATTCAGGAAGCGCCTGGGTGAGACGTCTGATTGGCAAGTTCTTATCGGCGACTAGCTATCGAGCAACCCTTACCTGGATTACCCCTGTACTGAGCCCAGTTCGGCACATCCGATTCGATCCGCAAAGTGACCGGAGGAAAGGAAAATGAAAACAACAACGTTTGGTTTTTTAGCAGCAGTATTCTTCTTTGCCAGTGCAACAGCACTGGCCGATGATCGCGGTGGTCGCTATGACACTGTCCGCGGCAGCGATGGCTGGCGCCTTGGCGAACGCGTTCGTGGTGGCTATGCGATCTATCATCGAGGGCACCGTGTCCCCGGATCGGCGATCGACATTGCTGACGGTTGGGTGCTGGGAGCCAAGCGTGAAAGTGGTGGCTATGCAATCTATCGCTGGAATGGTCGCAACTGGGATCAGGCGCCTGGAGGCGCAGTGCAGATTGGCGGGAGCTACCGCAACCCCTGGGTCGTCAATAATCGTGGCCAACGTTTCTCATGGAATGGCTACGATTGGGAACCGAGTTTTCGCGGCGACCGTGGCAATTATCGTAACCAAAAACCCGGGCATTACAGCTACGAACGCGGCTGGACCGGATTCTCACGGCACCACGACAGAAAGCGTGAAGGACGGTTCGAACACCGTCACGATCGCGACCAGTCTGACCGCCGTCGCACACGCTGGTAGCAAACAAGGACCGCATTCAGGGCGCACCGTTGCCTGAACGGTTTTCACGAAGGCGAGAGTGCAGTAGGCTCTCGCCTTGGTGTTTCTAAATCGGGTGATTCCATGGAAGAGATAGCCAGCAGTCAGTGCTTCGGCGGTAGACAACTGCGTTGCAAGCATTACTCGACTTCACTGCTGTGTGAGATGACGTTTTCGGTGTTCTTGCCGGAACAACTCGCCACCGGCGCCGACATCAGGCTGCCGGTATTGTACTGGTTGTCCGGACTGACCTGTTCGGATGAGAACTTTGTGCAGAAAGCAGGGGCACAGCGAGTCGCTTCCGAGCTGGGTCTCATACTGGTCGCGCCGGATACCAGCCCACGGGGTGAAGACGTGCCAGATGTCGAGCCCGGAGTCTGGGATCTGGGCAAAGGCGCCGGGTTCTACCTGAATGCCAGCGAGGAACCCTGGGCCAGGAACTATCAGATGTACGACTACATCACGCTCGAACTGCCCGAATTGATAGCACGAAAATTTCCGATTGCTGCTGATCGACAGGGTATCGCGGGCCATTCCATGGGTGGCCACGGTGCATTGACCATCGCGTTGAAGAACCCTGACAAGTATCGCTCCGCGTCGGCATTCTCGCCGATCTGCTCGCCTACACGCTGCCCCTGGGGCCAGAAGGCATTGCGTAGCTATCTGGGTGAAGACTCCGGGCAGTGGGCTGCGTATGACACCGTCGAGTTGATCAAGTCCTGCACGCAACCCGTTCCCATGTTGATCGATCAGGGCCTTGAGGATGAGTTTCTCAAAGAACAACTCAAGCCGGAGTTGTTAGTAGAGGCTTGCAACACGAGCGGCTATCCACTGAGTTTTAATCAGCGACAGGGCTATGATCACAGCTATTTCTTCATCGCCAGTTTTATCGAGAACCACCTGCGCTTCCACCATGGCATCCTCAGTCTGGGCGCATAGCGCCCAGCGAGCCAGAAATGAAACCGAGTTGATCAGGGTTCCCTAAATAGCCAACCAGATGATCAGGCCACACAGGGCGACCATTGCTTGACTCGCATGGTCGCTGATCGCGAATAACAGCGGATCCTCGTCCAGCGTGCCGCGTCGCGCCGCACGCCAGATGCGGATCAAAAGTGCGATCAGCAACGGGCACACCAGCCAGAGCAGCATTGGGCTGCTGTAGAGCCCTCGCGTATCCGGGTCGTTGATATAAAGAACGAACACCATGACGGCCAGTCCATTGGAGATTGTGCCCAGGCTGGTCAACAACTCCAGATTGCCGGTGCCGTAGGCTCGCCCGCTGACCTGTCCGGTATCACCCTTATCTCGCATGACCAGTTCCGTCACGCGCTTGACTATCGCCAGGCCGAAGAACAGGCATAGAGCGAACGAGACGAGCCAGAACGATGCACTAATCCCCACTGCGGCCGCTCCCGCGTAGATGCGCAAGGTATACAGACTGGCAAGGACCGCCACGTCCAGCAGAAAGAGCTTTTTCAAATACAGGCTATAGGCCGTGGTAGCCAGACAGTACAGAAACAGGATGCCGGCAAAGCCCGGCGGGAGCAGCAGGGCCAAGGCGAAGGCCAACAGCAGCAACAGTGGCGCCGCAACAAAGCCGGCCGCGAGCGCAAGCTGTCCCGAGGCAAAGGGTCGATGGCACTTGCTGCGATGCAAACGATCATTGTGCAGGTCGACCAGATCATTCAGTAAGTAGACACTGGAAGCGCAGAAGCTGAAGCTGGCGAACGCAAGTGTCGCCTGCCAGAGCGCGCCCAGGTCGTTGAGCTGATGTGCCAGCAACAGGGGCAGGAACAACAGGCCATTCTTGAGCCATTGATGTGGGCGCATTGCCCGCCACATCAGCTGCCTGCTCTCCCGGGGGGAATCGAAATGCAGGATTTGCTCGGGGCCGTCGAGCTCGTCGGCCAGCGCAGATTCGCAATTGACCAGGATAGCCTGTTCCGCAGCAGACCAAACTGGTAGATCGGCACGTGAATTACCGGCATAGGCGAATGCCGCATCTGCGTTGAGTGACTGGATTCGCGCGAGTTTGTTCGCGGATTTGAGATTGAGCGTTGCGTCGCTGCCGATCACTTCGTCGAAGACATTCAGGTAGTCACCAACAGCATTCACCAGGCGCTCATTGGAGGCCGATATCAAAATCAACTTCCGGCCGTGCCGCTTTTGTTCCTGCAAATACTTCCAGAATTCAAGATTGAGCGGCAGATGCGTGAGTGGAATGTCGACGCGTCGCGCAATCTGATCCTTGAGATAGGCCAACCCCCGGGTGAGCCATATCGGAACAAGCGCCAGGTAAAACAAATTACGCTTGAGCAATTCCAGCAAGCTTTCAAACGAGACATCGGACTTGATCAGCGTACCGTCGAGATCCACATAGAGCGTGGTCGAAGTCTCTGCCTCTGCAGAATTTCTGGAAGACATAAATGAGGTGTCGGTCACGATGCTTGATACCGCAGTGCAGTCAGGCCAGGCTTAGCCTGCGCGTGTTAGAACTTGAGCCGCTTGAATAAAAAATCAGGAATCGATCTTACCACCGCCATGATCAGACGCCAGTATCCCGGTGCATAAACGGTGTGCTTCCGGTTCGCGATAGCGCGGACTATTTTCGTCGCGACCTGTTCCGGAGTTGCCCAGAGTGGGCCTTTCTCGAACTGTGCTGTCATCGGTGAATCAACCAGTCCGGGTCGAATGTCGACGACATGCACATTACTGGGCAACAATCGGCCACGGAGTCCTTGCAGGTAGGTTGAGACGAGAGACTTCGCTGCGCCGTACAGGTAGTTAGGCTGTCGCCCGCGGTCGCCCGCAACCGATGTCACGACGGCGAGGACGCCATGTTGCTGCTCCTTGAGAACAAGGGCCAGCCGACCTGCCAGCGCGACAGCACTGGTGCCATTTACAATCAGTTCCTCTTGCGCCAGCTCGAAGTCGGTCTCACAGCGGTCCCGATCCGGGAGTGAGCCATGACAGATGAGTACTACATCGATGCGATCAAATGCCGCCGCGGCCGCACTGACGAGCGATTCGTATTGCTTGCTGTCCAGAACATCGAGCACCTGTGTGCTGACCTGGCTCGCGCCGCGTACCAGCAAATCATCTGCCAGTTCGCTGAGCCCGGTGTGATTGCGTCCCGAGAGGAAGAAGCTATGCTGCTGCTCGGCATACCTGCGGGCAGTGGCTTTGGCGATGGCAGAGTTCGCGCCGATAATGACGATATTCATTTGGCTAATCCATGGTGACCGCTTGCGTACCGATCCAGGCCGAGTCGCTGCGCGAGCAGCGAAGTAAACAACCCTTCCGGGTCAACGGTAGCGCGCAGGCTCATAAAGTCTTCCCATCGTGGATAGCTCGCCTTGAAAACAGCTTCATTCATGCGAGCATCCTTGGCGAGATAGAGTCTGCCTCCATGGCCCAGCACGATGGCATCGAGCTCATCCAGCAGCGGCAATACACGCTCTTCCATTTTGAAATCCAGGGTCAGAGTATAGCCTGCCAGAGGAAAGGAGAGGAGATTGTCATTGGCAGGCCCAAGCTGTTTCAACACCGCCAGAAACGAGCCCTTGCCGGCCCCGGACACGCGCTGCAGTATTTTCTCCAGTCCCTCTGCAGCGCTTTCCGTTGGCAGTACCAGTTGGTATTGAATGAATCCCTGGCGGCCGTAGAGCCTGTTCCAGTTTGCGATTCTGTCCAGCGGGAAGAAATAGTGCTGATAGTGCAGCTCTTGCTGTTTGCTGCGAGATTGCTGCCTCCAGTAATAGAGTGCATTGAAGGCGCGCATACTGTAGCGATTGAGAAGCCACGCGGGTGTCGCGAAGGGTATGCTCGCCAGCGTGCCGCTGTGCAGGGGTTTGCTGCTGGTCGAGGCTGGACGGTCACTGTGTTCGCCAAGAAACAAGCTGCTCCGTCCCAGTTGCGAACCGCGACTGAGGCAATCGATCCACGCTACCGAATAGTGTGCGGAGTTGTGTTCCTCGAACAGTTCGAGGCATTGGCGCAATGATTTCGCGACCAGGGTACGATTGTTTATAAAGTGACCTGGCACTTTGTTAAGGCGCAGACGGGCATCGAGAATCATGCCGGTCAGTCCCATCCCACCGCAGGTCGCAGCGAACAACTCGCGATTTTCGCTGCGGCTGCATTGTCGCAACTCCCCATTCGCAAGCAGGAGAGTGAAGGAGTCGACGTAGGCGCTAAAGCAGCCATCACGATGATGATTCTTGCCGTGGATGTCGGCCGCGATTGCGCCTCCCACCGTGACGAAGCGGGTACCGGGCAGGACCGGGAGGAAATAGCCTTTTGGCAGCACAGCGTGCAGGATAGCGCCCAGTGAAACGCCGGCTGCGCAGCGCAAGTAAGCGCCGCCACCGTTGTCTGCTTCCAGGGCGATCAGGTTGTCGAGGTGGCGGCTGCCCAATACTGTCGCGGCGAGAGCGGCATCACCATAACTGCGACCCGCGCCTCGCACGATCAGTTGCCTGGCCTGCGCTCGCAGCTCGTCGAGCTGCACTGCCACGGCCTGTCGATTGGCTGGTTCCAGCATGTCTGCTGTAGTGGTCGGATAGCGACCCCATCCTGTGAGCTTCATTTAGTGCATACCTGCTTGCCGCGGAAACACAAAGCGCTTGTCGAGTCGGTACTTCACTGCATAGCCAATGGACAATCCCAATACAGCGCCGCTATAGCGCGCCAGACGGGTACCAAACCAGTAGTCGAATCCGAGTTCGAGCCCCCAGAACAAGGCCGTCGTGAAGCCACCGGTTAGCGTGTAGGCAGTAAAGCGGCCGAGGTTATCCCGATGGCCCTGGGTCTGATACGCGAAGATATAGTGCTTGTCGAGTAGATACTTGCACACCAGCCCGGTGACCGTGCCGATCGCGATCGAAACATACAGCGCATAGGCGCCGCCGTAGAGGCGAACCACTGACTCCTGGGTGAACAGATTGACCAGCGTGGCGGAGGCAGCGAAGAGTGTATAGCGCAGGGCCAGATGAATTGCAGACATAGTGGTTCGTATCGGCCATTGCGTTGAATTATAAGGGCTCGCATGTTCCGATCGCCCATTGTCACATCGCACCGGTATAATGGCGAGCCTGGTTCGCGGGCAGTCTGCCGGTGAGCCAATTTTCTGGTGTAATCCCTGAGACGCTGTATGAGAAACAAATCCGAATTGTCGTTTGCGCGCACGTTGGCAAGAAAGGCAGGTGATATGATCGCTGCAGAACGCAGCGCTCATGAGTTGGATAAATCCTACAAGAACGGCAATGAGTTGGTGACCAGCGCCGACCTCGCTGCCGACAGCCTGATCTGTGAAGCGATCAGCGAACGCTTTCCATCCCATGTCATTATCTCGGAAGAGTCGGCTCCCAAAGTTGGCCGAGTGCAGGAACTCAAAGACCCTCTCTGGATCATTGACCCCATTGATGGCACCGTGAACTATGCTCATGGACACTTGCAATCGGCGGTGTCCATTGCCCATGTGCGTAACGGCGAAGTCGTGCTGGGAGTTGTCTACAATCCCTTCGTGGATGAGATGTTTCACGCCGAGAAAGGCGCAGGTGCCTTCCTGAATGACCAGCGTATCCGTGTCTCGGGGCAACACGAAATGCGCAAGGCATTGATTGCGACCGGCTTCCCCTATGAGAAAGACAATCTGCAGCCACTTGTCGCTCGCGTTGGCGCGGTGCTACAGCACTGTGCCGACATACGGCGTCTCGGCGCAGCGTCACTCGATATCTGCTGGCTCGCCGCTGGTCGATTGGACGGCTACTACGAGAGTCTGAGTCTGTGGGATTTCGCTGCGGCGCGACTCATTGCCCAGGAAGCGGGGGCCAGCTGTGGGCATTTCAGCCCTGTGCCGGACGGCGTCGATCCACAGTTCCACTGTGACGACCTGTTAATCAGCACACCGGAGCTCTTTACCGAACTGGGTGACCTGCTGCGCGCCGCGACTTCTTGACCGGGCCGACAGCTTCGCTTTTTCATCGTCATTTCAGTGTCTTGTACCGCATGCAGGTCTAAGGCAATTGACTCCGTTTGGCCCGAACCCTACTCTGAGAATGTTCTGCTCCAGGGAATGGCATGCAGAACGTCCGATCCCGTCGAAAAGGCGATGCGAATGGTCGCGTTGTATCCGGCCTCTCACTCTCACGGCAAACTGACTTGCGAGCTTGCAGCGGTTGTGTCGACCGGAGATCGGTTTGCTAATCTCAATCTGGATTACACAGCACAATGAGAATTGAGGAGAACAGTGTGAGAACTGCTAGCTTGCTTAAGACAATTTTAGTGGCAGCGCTGTTGGTCCCGCTTACAGTCGGGGCTGCGGAACGCGTGGGGGACTTTTCGCTGCTGGATCAGGAAGGCTATTTCCACAACATGGCCTGGTATGACGACCATGCTGCGGTGGCATTTCTGGTACAAAGCAACGACAGCAATGCGGTAGCGGAAGCTGTACCGGCCTACCTTGCCCTGAAGAACCAGTTCGAAGAACTTGGTATCGAATTCATGATGATTAACCCCATGGGCCTGTCGGATCGTGATGCGGTGAAAGCGAACTTGACCGAATGGGGAGTTGCAGGCGTGCCAGTATTGATGGACGACGCCCGCATGATTTCTCGCGATTTAGGCATTGAACGAGTCGGCGAAGTGCTCCTGTTTGATCCGGAGAGCTTCCGCGTCGTTTACCGCGGCTCAGTCGCAGCGGCCGAACAGGCGATACGGGAAGTGCTTGCCGGGCAGGACGTCAGTAATCCAGTCGTCGCTACGGCTGGTGAATCTGTGAGTTTCGATGAAGCCGAGAATTTGTTGAGCAATCAGGTTTCCTATGTCGAAGACATTGCGCCGATGATTGCGGAAAACTGTGCGAGCTGTCACCGGGAAGGCGGCATCGCTCCGTTTGCGATGGACAGCCATGCCATGGTGCAAGGCTGGTCGCCGATGATTCGTGAAGTGGTCATGACCAAGCGCATGCCGCCAGGCCAGATCGATGGCCATGTTGGTGACTTCATCAATGACATGCGGCTGGAGGACAGAGACGTCCAGAAACTGCTTACCTGGATTGAGGAAGGCGCGCAGAAAGATGGCGATAGTGACCCGCTCAGCGAGCTAACCTGGTCGACCAGTAAATGGGCATTCGGTGAGCCGGACTACATTATCGAGGTGCCGCCACAGGAGATTCCTGCCACAGGTGTGCTCGACTACATCCATGTCTCAGTCCCAATCGACATTGCAGAAGACAAGTGGCTGCGTGGTAGCCAGTATGTCGCAGGGGACCGCACTGTACTGCATCACACACTCAATTCACTCGTTGAGCCTGGCGCGAGCCGCCGTGCGGGTTTTCTTGGCGGAGGCAATGCCGATCAGGCGAACATCACGGCTTATATCCCCGGCGCTGAGCCACGCTTGAATCCACCCAATACGGGCGGCTTGCTGAAAGCGGGATCGGTCCTGAACCTGCAATTGCACTACACAACCAATGGCCGCGAGACGACCGACGCGAGTGAGATTGGACTCTGGTTCTATCCCGATGGCGAAGTCCCCGAGAAACGTATGTCGGGTCAGTGTGCCTGTATCTTCACGCCCAACTGGACCAACATCCCGCCGGGCGATCCAAATTTCGAGCAGCAGACCAGCGTGACCTTGCGTCAGGATGCGTATATGCACAGCTTCACACCGCATATGCACTTCCGTGGCAAATACATGCGCTTCTATGCTGATTACCCGGACGGCAGTCGCGAAGAGTTGATCAATATCGCGAAATACAACTACAACTGGCAGTTGGCCTATACCTACAGAGAGCCGAAACTGATGCCAGCGGGAACCGTACTCACCGCCGTTGGAGCGTTTGACAATTCTGCACAGAATCCTTTCAACCCGGATCCGGAACGCAGCGTTCCCTGGGGACAGCAGTCCTGGGATGAGATGTTCTTCGGTGCCATGAATTGGCAGTATGCAGATCAGGGTGGCGAAGACTAGTCGTCAAGCCATACCGTCTTAACGAGGACCCGGCCACTCACACTGGCCGGGTTTTTTGTGCTCGATCGAAACGCCGCAGAATCGAAGGCAGATAGAGTAGATCGAGGACGAGCGCCAGGACCACAATGGGAACCAGCAACTTGGCACTCTGCTGGAAATACATTGTGTTGGCGCCGATCAGGATAGTCGTGCCCAGTGCCAGAACAAGTGTCGTGATGGTCAGCGCAGGTCCGGCCACTGTAATGGCATGCCGGATCGCAGAGTTTTGCTGCATGCCGCCCTGTCGCCCTTGCAGATAGTGGCTCAGGATATGGACGGTATCATCCACCACCAATCCGATACTTATGCTGAACAGCATCATTACAAAGGGGTCCAGTTGTCCCACAAACAGTGCCCAGATACCGAACACGATCGTAGCTGGCAGCAAGTTGGGAATGACACTCAACACGCCGAAGTACACGCTGCGCAGTCCGACAATCAGACAGAGTGTGATCAGGATCAGGCTGAGCGTATAGCCCTGCAATAGCTCGACCGTCACCAGTTCATCCATTCTGGCAAAGAGCAGCAGGCCGCTACCGTGAAGCAGACTGGCTGAGTCGAAATAGCCGGCAAACTCTGTGCTGACAGCGCTGTCGAGATCGAGCAAGGACTGATTGCTCATCGGCACTGCATTGATGACCAGAGTAACCATGGAAAAATCATTGTTGATAAACGAGAGCAGAGGAAAGTCCTCACTCTGCACAGTCTCATAACCATTGAGGTAGGCAGCAACCAAATCGATGTCATCGGGAATCGTGAAATAAGCCGGATCGTCCTGATTCTGAGCCTGATTGATGGTCTTGACCAAATCGACAATAGACGCAGCGGATTCCACCTCGGGCAGCGTGTTGATCCAGTCAACGAATCGCTCCATCCGGTCGAGAAATTCCGGTTCGATGGCACCGTCTACCGTGCCGCTATCGACGGCGAAGGTAAGTTGCGGGCCGCGGTTTATCGCGCCACTGACCACGTCGTAATAACGTCGTATGTCATCGTCGCCGCTAATAAAATCCATGCGATTGAAATCAGTTTCATTGAGCGGCAAGAGGAACAGCGTGGCAATGGCGACAGTCGAACAGGCGAAGAACAGACGGCGATCGAAGCGCTCACTCAACTCAACGATGCGAGCCAGCATTCCTTGCAGGGAAACATTCTGCTTGTTGCGCGAGTTCTTTGACGTCACTGCAAGCAGCATTGCAGGCAAGGCAGCGAAAGTAAGCAGGTAAGCGAAGCCAATGCCGATTGCGACAATGCGGCCGAAGTCCTGAATAGCAGGTGATGAACACAAATTGAGCGAAGAGAAGCCGATCGCGGTCGTCAAGACAGCCAGTGTAATGGGGCGCAGATTGTGCGCCAGACTTTGCCGCATCGCACTCTGTGCATCGAGCCCTAGCAGCATGCCCTGCTTGTAAATCGAGATGATATGTACCGAATTGGCGACTGCAATAATCACGACTACCAGCGGTGCGATAATGGAAATGCTGTTGAATGCGAAACTCAGAAAACCCAGTGTGCCCAGCGTGAGGGCAACGCTCAGCAGCGCATGGGCGAGAATGCCAAAGCCGAGTAGCACCGAACGAAAACAGAAGCAGATGACCAGCACGCAAATGAGGATGACCACAGGCAAGAGGCTGCCGAGATCGTCGATCATGTCCTGCCGACTGGACTGCTCGAGGATGACATCGCTACTGAAATGAATCTCGACTTCCGGATGTGCAGCGCGCAATTGATCGCGCAAGTTGAGCGCGGCGGTCGCCAGCTCGAGGCGCTCGGAGGCGTCGAAGTCTGCGGCATCGAAAAAAACATTGGCGAATGCCAGACTGGTATCCGGAGCGAGCAGACTGTTGACCAATAACTGATCCGTGAGCGCCTGTTCTTTCAGTGCGTCCAATTCAGCACTGCTGTAGCGGGTATAGCGACGCTGAAAAAGACGTTCTTGCCGCTGCGGGGAAAAATAATTCAGCAGGCTGGAGACGCGGCGAGCGTTGGGAAGATCAGTATAGGTCTCCTGCAAGTCGGCAAGAGCATGCAGGACGCGCAGATCGAAGGCATCACTGCTCGGCGGAGGCACGAAGACAATGTTAATGTCCAGCGGTTGGGGAAATGCCTCGTTAAATCGTTCCAGCTCATCGAGATAGGGATCACTACGCGTAAGAAGTGCCTGTAAGGAAGTGTCGAAGTCGGTGCGGAATATGCCAAAGACGCTCACCCCGGTGCACAGCATCATCAGCGCGAATAGCAGCCAGCGCCAGGTGATGAGAAAACGCACCAGCGGCGTGATAGTCGCCTGGCCTGAATGCGCTACTGCAGGATCAAATGCGGACATCAGCCTTTTCGCTCAGAATGCAATGGCTCCAGAAATCGTAACACTTTATAACATGACCAACGGTTGGCTTCCTTATAATCGATAGCAGTTTTGATTGTCTGCAACGCCCCGTTAAGCTACGCACACCTGCAGAGTAATCGCCGCTAACTCTTACTACGAGTACTCAATGTTACGAACAAAAAGCTCCCGGTTTTCCACAGTATTTGCAGTCTCGCAAGTTGCATTGATAGGTGTGCTGACGAGTCCTGCCGGCTGGGCCAGCGATATCATTCGTCTCACTTCGAGTGCTGGGAGTGAAGGCGCCGCGGGAGTGAGCGCGCTGTCGCCAACACCGCAGACGGCGCTTCTGGCCAATCCAGCGCTTTTAAGCCGTATGGATGACGGGATGTCGCTAACGCTCACTGCGCTGGCTGTCGACTCGGACTTCACCAGCCAATTGGGAGAGGTGAGTGCTGCTGATTCCGGGCCCGGTCTGTTTCCAGAGTTCGGCATTAAAGGCAGTCTCGACAACAGCAAATGGCAGTGGGGTGCCGCGGCGACGATTCAATCAGCTTTGCTGGCCGACTTCTCATTCACTGACCCGCCCGGTACCGCCGATGTCAGTTATGGTTTGCAGCGACATCGCTCCGAGTGGCTGATCGCCAAACTGGGTGCCGCCCTCAGTTACGACTTCAGCGATCGATTGAGCGCGGGCTTGACCGTTGGTCTCGCCTACAATCGCAATGAACTCGAGGCACCCTATATTTTCCAGTCTCATCCTGTCCTCCGCGGCCTCAAGGTGCTGGTCGATCTCTCTGCTGATGATGTTGCTTTCACTTCTGTCATTGGGCTTACCTACGCGGCAAGGCCTGATGTGGATTTTAGTGTGTCCTATTCGCTGCGCAGCGATTTTTCAGCAGACGGAAATCTTGTCGGGAACCTCGGTCAGCTTGGTCTCGGTATCGAAGAGACCTTTACCTATGCTGCCAACGTAGAAACTGCACTGCCGGCGATCTTCATCGCAGGCTTAAGCTGGCGGGCCAATGAACAACTCACGCTGGGTTTGCAATGGGATCGAGTACATTGGGAAAACAGTTTTGCCACTTTGCCCGTCAGGTTGACTGCGGGGAGTAACGCGGAACTCAATGCGTTTCTCGGCGAAGATGTCATCTTCGATACAGCGCCTCTACTCTGGGAGGATCAGGATAGCCTGCATCTCGGCGCCGAATATCTGCTGACAAGCGGCACAACCCTCCGCGCCGGTTACGAGAGGACAGAGCCTCCCGTGCCGGGTCGCACATTTACACCGCTGACTGGTGCAATTTTCGACAGAGCCTATACGCTAGGCGCCGGTTTTACTCTCAACAATACTCGGCTGGATCTGGCCTATCGCATCTCCACCGGAGATGACATTCAGGTCGGAAACAGTGCGCTGGCAAGTGGTGAGTATGCCAATACGAGTCAGTCGCTCACCTTGCATAGTCTGGTATTGTCGCTCGGCTTCTAGGATTGTTGTCTGGTCCGTACCTGATCCTGTAGGAATTCTTCCAGAGTAGTGGCCGGGAGTCGAAACTATTTCCCGGAATGACTAATCTGATCTGTGTACACCTGCCGTAATACAGTTCGTTATGGCCAAATATTGGATTTCACAACGCCTGCATGCGTATAACAATGCTTCTATCCCCGCTGGTGAGACGCTGTGAGAAGCAAGCGCTCACCACGGGCACTACCAAGGACCGCTGGCAACATGCTGCCTCAGTTTGAGCTGGAATCGTTCCAACATCGCGAAGCGAACGCAGAGAAAGTCACCTGTCTGGTGTGGCTAGGCGTTATCGTTACGACCTACGGCTGGTTCTTCATTGGCTTCCGGGACGATATCGCGGCCAATTTGTTCGCCAACATCACTATTCTCGTGCTGGTCATGGCACCGGCCTTCAGCTTTATCGCCTGGTTGATCCATTCCGGTTTCTATTCGCCTTCCATTAAATACGTAAACACTTTTCTGCAGGTGACACTGGTATCGGCGGCAGTCTCGTTTGACGGGATGTCACAGGGCGCGGCCTATGCGCTCAGTTCCATGCCTCCTATGGCCTATGCGCTCGTGCCCATGATCACTGCATTCCGTCTGCAGCCAGGGCTGGGCCTGTTCGCCGGCGCAGTGGCTGCGGTGGAGTTTGTGCTGATTTACCTGTTTATCCTGCAACCGGACGCGGAATTGGTGGCAGCGATTCCCAGTCTCGGTTTCGAAGTCACCATGATGAAGGCGGTCGTACTCTTTGCGCTGGGCGTAGCGAGTGCACTGGCGGCCCGTTCACTGCGCAATTATTTCGAGAACTTTACCCGGTCGCAGAAACTCCGCATGCGACTCGAGCAAAACTTTGGTCGCTTTGTCTCCAGCACGATTCTCGATCAGATAGAGAGCAGTGCCGAAGGGCGAGTAGCAGCACGTGAACAGCATGCGGCGATCGTCTTCGGCGATATTCGTGGCTTCACGACGTATTCTTCCCGAATCAGTTCGATCGAAGTCACCGAGCTATTGAATGCCTACTTCACAATTGTGTGTCGGATTGTCGAGCAAGAAGGAGGCATGGTGAATAAATTTCTGGGTGATGGTTTCCTGGCCTTCTTCGGCCTCTACAGTGATGACCCCCGCCCCTGCGAGTCTGCTGCGCGCGCGGTGCTTCGTATCAAGAACGAAACTGATGCGTTGCTGAATCCACGCGGTCTGCGCTCGGGTGCGGCGGCCAATTGGGGTGAAATCGTCACCGGCGAGGTAGGCTCGGAAGGGCGCTGTGAGTTTACTGGTATCGGTGCAGCCGTGAATCTGGCGTCTCGTCTGGAGGGTCTGAACGAGCGATTGGACACTGACTTCCTTGTGTCTCAGGAGTTCATCGGGCAGATCAACTCCGAGAATTTCAAGATCGACTTTCAGGGTGAACAGGCCGTGCGTGGTCTCGATATGAGCATTCCCATCTTCGCGATTAGTGACTACTGACTAACGCACGCCGCAGTGTCTATTCCCGCACGCTGCGACACATGGCGATCCAGTCCTGGATGCCTCGTGACCGGTATTTGTCCTTGTGCAGAATGAAATAAAACTGTCGCGACCAGTCACGCTGTGCTGCGCTTAACGGGACCAGAGAACCACGTCTGAAGGCCTCGCGCAGGGTCAACGTAGAAAGACAGCCGACACCAAGGCCCGCTTCCACGGCGCGCTTGATGCCTTCCGTGTGTTGCAGCGCCAATTTGATATGCAGCTCTGGCAAGATACCCGCCATCGCCCGGTCGAAGGCCTGTCGAGTACCGGATCCGCGTTCCCGCACTATCCAGTCGACAGAACGCAGCTGCTCATCTGTGAGTTGCTTTGCAGCTGCCAGGGGGTGATCGGGGGCGCAGAACAGGCAGAGTTCGTCGTCACGCCAGTGCAGCACTTCCAGATCCGCATTCTGTAATTCGCCCTCAATCAGGCCGATGTCCAGTTCGAAGTTGGCCACTTTGCGCGCCACGGTCTCGGTGTTCTGTACGTCCAACTCGATGCGAGCGCGGGGATGGCGCTGCATGAAGTCCGCCAATATCCCGATCGCCAGGTAGTTGCCGATGGTCAGCGTGGCCCCGATTTTCAGCTCGCCCACTTCGTCATGCTGTAGCAGGGCATTTTCCAGCTCTCTCGCCTGAGTCAGCAACGCCGCCGCGCGAGGGCGGAACAGGTGGCCAGCCTCACTCAATTGCAGGCGTTTGCCGATGCGGTCGAACAGCGCCAACTCGAAGTGCTGTTCGAGCTCTTTCAATGCCGTGCTCGCCGCAGACTGAGAGAGAGACAGCTGCTCGGCGGCGCGGCTCACGTTCTCATGGCTGGCAATGGCGAGAAAGACCTGTAGCTGTTTAAGGGTAAAGCGCATGGTGGAGTGTGCATTCAGGGGAGTAACCGGCAGTATAGCCTATATATCTAAAAAATAGATAAATAATATCTAAATTATTAATTTTACAGATATATAGAGACACCCTAGAATGCGCGAAATTCAATTTAGAGGAGGTCTCCGTGGCCAGCTTGTCCACTCAGAGTGTTACCGAAGTTCATCACTGGAATGAGTCGCTGTTCAGCTTCAAAACAACGCGCGATCGCTCGCTGCGCTTTGAAAACGGCCACTTCGTGATGTTGGGTCTGGAAGTGGAAGGTAAACCGCTGATGCGCGCCTACAGCATTGCCAGCCCCAACTATGATGAGCAGATGGAATTCTTCAGCATCAAGGTTCCGGATGGCCCGCTAACGTCACGCCTGCAGAACATTCAGGTTGGCGATACCGTGTTTGTGAGCAACAAGCCGACAGGGACGTTGGTTGTTGACCACCTGGAGACCGGCCGTAACCTGTATCTGGTTTCCACCGGCACAGGGCTCGCGCCATTCATCAGTATTATCCAGGATCCGGAGGTCTATGAGCGTTTCGATCGTGTCATCCTGACCCACGGTGTTCGTACTGTAAGCGAATTGGCGTATCAGGATCTGATCAGCGAGCAACTGCCAAACAACGAATTCTTCGGTGAGGAAGTGAAGGAGAAGTTGCTGTACTACCCCACAGTGACGCGTGAATCTTTCCGCAATCAGGGTCGCCTGACCGATCTGATGATCTCCGGCAAGCTGTTCAGCGACCTCGGTGTCGAACAGCCTGATCCTGCTCACGACCGCTTCATGATTTGTGGTAGTCCAAGTATGCTCAAAGACACTTGCGCCATCCTCGACGGATGGGGGTTCGAAGAATCCCGCCACGGCATCAAGGCGCAATACGTAATTGAACGGGCGTTTGTTGAATAAGCCGGTTTAGTTACACGCTACAGCCATGACGGCCGCGCCAGAGAACTTCTCTGACGCGGCCGTTTTTTTATTGGTGGTTCGCTGGATTCTGAATTGGTGCGAGTGGGGGGAGATCAGGTGTCGAAGATCGCGACGAGGCAGCCCTTTGAGTCAGGTATATCGTTCATGTCGACTACGCCACCGGCCAGAATAGTGTTCAGTGCATCCTTCAGATACCACTCGTCCGCATTGTTGCGCTGTGTTTCATAGCCAAGCTGGTCATTGATCGGGCCACGGAACAGTACTTCCTGAGTGCGTGGATTTACGACAAACACTTCAGCGGTGCGTTCTACACCGAGTGCTTTGGCCAGTTTCTGGCCTTCGTCTTTCAGGATTGGGAAGTCGATGCCAAACTCACTCGCTTCTTTGGCGATGCGGGGAATATTGTCCTGGATGTTCGCATTGAACATGACAAAGCCGATGTTCTTGTCGCTGAACTCATCACGTACTTCGCGATAGTTCGGCAGCGCAATGCGCGCAATCGGGCAACCGACGCCTTGCACATAGAAGGCAACATAATCGTATTGCTCGTACTGTTCGAGCGTGTGCTGCTCGCCCAGATGATCGCTCAGATCAAAGTCCGGGATTGAGCGCAGCCACTCTTCGGCTTGCACGCTGAAAGCGCTGGCCAGCAGGGCTACGGAACAGATAAGTTTGATCAACTGCTTCATCCTTTACTCCTGTTTCGATCACGTCGTGATTGGTTTGTGGCTCGTTGAACTGAGTCATCAAGTGCTGCGTAGTCTAGCAATTTTCAAGCGTCCATACCTGAGTTTCCCGACACGCCGCACAGCTGCAGCGGCGAATCGTGAGCATCAATTAAAAGTCAGTTCCCGGAAAAATTACTGCTTGAATATCAGTAACATACGGGGCGCTGACGGAAAATGTAATGGCCCAAAAAATCAGTAACTGAAACACCGAAAAGGGGGTTTTCCCGTGCTCTAAGACTTAAACCCAGTCTACATGGAGCGCATAGTGTTCTGGAATGCGACAAATCGTCGCGCGACCGGGGACATCGAAAACTCGCAACGAAAAGCGTATAGTTCAGCCTCTGTTATTCTTACTGCTCCCACTTTCAGTCAAGGTATGCATGTCTTCCAGAATCGCCCATCACTACTGTAATCTGGTCTTCAACCGCCCCTGGTTGGTTATTCTCGCGCTGTTGGCTCTCGTCGGTTTTTTCGGCTGGCAGGCGCAGAATTTTCGCCTCGATGCTTCCGCCGATTCCCTACTGCTTGAAAACGATCCAGACCTCGAGTTTTCGCGAGAAGTAAATCAGCGTTACGGCGTGCGCGATTCGGTCATTGTCGCCTATACGCCAGAAGGGGAATTATTCGATCGCGAGACGCTGGCGCGCATGAACGAACTGCGCGAGGAAATTCTCGCAATCGAGCGAGTCGCCTCAGTAGACAGCATCCTGAATGTCCCGGTCTTCGGAGACACTCCACTGACGGGCATTTCCGAAGACTATTTAACCTTGATGGACGCCGAGCAAGATCTCGCTGCAGCCCGTGAAGAAATCATCAACAGTCCGGTGTTCAGCAACGCGCTGTTGAGCCCGGATGGGCAAACTGCAGGTATGCTGGTGAGTTTTGAGATCGACGAGCGCGCTCGTGAATTGATCAACCGGCGTACCGAATTGCGCAACCTGGAGCAGCTTGGTGAACTCGATGTTGCCCAGGCGCAAGAGCTGCAAGCAGTCGAAGCAGAGTACGATGCCTACAGCGTAATCGCTGCGGATCGCCAGCACGCGATGATTGGTGAAATACGTGCGACGCTGGACCGCTATCGTGACCAGGCTCAGATCTATCTGGGCGGCGCACCCATGATTGCAGACGACCTGGTTACCTTCGTTGAGAACGATTTGAGTAATTTCAGTCTTGCCGTCGTCGTTCTGATCATCGGTGCGTTGGGAATCATCTTCCGCAAGATTCGCTATGTCGTGTTGCCGCTCGCTTGTTGTGCGGTTGCGGGCACAATCATGGTCGGCATCCTCGGATTGATGGACTGGCGAGTGACGGTCGTATCGTCCAACTTCATCTCGCTTCTGTTAATCATCACCATTTCGCTGACCGTACACCTGACAGTTCGCTACAGAGAATTACGTGCGACCCGGCACTATTCCGATCACGACAAGCTGCTCCGCCATGCGGTACTCAGCATGTTTCGCCCCTGTCTGTATACGGCGCTGACGACGGCCGTTGCCTTCGGCTCACTGATCGTGAGCGGTATCCTGCCTATCATCAATTTTGGCTGGATGATGATGATGGGGGTGGCGACTGCCCTGCTCGTTGCTTTCACCTTGTTTCCAGCCATCATGAGTCTGCTGCCCGCGGACAAGACGCAACTCAGTGCCGACCTGAAGCTGAACCTCACCTCTGCATTGGCGAGCCTGACCGACCACCTGAAAGGGCGCGTGCTCTGGCTGTACGCACTGATTACGATCATCAGCATCATCGGTCTCACGCAACTGCGAGTAGAAAACAGTTTTATCGATTACTTCCGCCAGAGCACAGAGATTTATCAGGGCATGACTCTGTTCGATGAGAAACTGGGCGGCACCCTTTCGTTTGACGTCATCGTTAATCTGGAGGACGAGGAAGCTGCCGACGATGGTTTCGACGATGGCTTCAGTGATGACTTTGGCGGTTTTGACGACGGCTTCGGTGACGACCCCTTCGCGAGTGATCCTTCGCAAGAGGAGGCCTACTGGTTCACTGCGCCGAAAATGCAGCGCATCAAGGCGATTCACGATTACCTGGATAGTGATCCGCAGACCGGCAAGGTGCTTTCGTTCGGAGCCATCGTGCGCCTCGCAGAGCAGCTCAATGGCAACGAACCCGTGGATGGGGTGCTGTGGGCATTGTTGTACAGCCGCATTCCGGAGACATTGAAAGACACCGTGCTCAATCCCTTCGTGTCTATCGATGCGAATCAACTGCGCTTCAATGTGCGTGTCATCGAATCGGCCGAGAATCTGAATCGCAATGAATTGCTGGCACGGATCGAGCGCGGTATTGAGCAGGAATTTGGCTTCGCTGATGAGGACGTGCGGCTTACCGGTATACTGGTGATGTACAACAACGTGCTGCAGAGCCTGTTCCAGTCGCAGATTCTAACGCTCGGTGTCGTGATGTTTGCCATCATGCTGATGTTTTTAGCCCTGTTCCGCTCGCTGAGCATCGCCCTGATCTGCATCGTACCCAACGCGATCGCGGCCGGCTTCGTGCTGGGCATAATGGGCTGGGCTGATCGTCCGCTGGACATCATGACAATAACCATTGCGGCCATCTCGGTCGGCATCGGTGTGGACAACACGATTCACTATATGCACCGCTTCCGCCGCGAATTTCCGCGTTTCGGTGACTACCGGAAAACCATGTTTTTCTGTCACAACAGCATCGGCCGAGCGATGTACTTCACATCCATGACGATTGTGGCTGGATTCTCCATTTTGGCGTTATCCAATTTCATCCCGACCATCGTGTTTGGTCTGTTGACGAGTCTCGCGATGCTGGTCGCATTGACAGGCTCGCTCACGCTGTTGCCGAGATTGTTGATCACTTTTCAGCCACTCGGCCCGGAATCCACCTCGCGGGATGCCCTGACCAAGGATTGAAACCCCTATCGTTTCTGTTTAATCTGCTCGCCTGCTGGTTGCGGGCGAGCCGTGTGATAGCCCACAATTGACGAGCAGGGTCGGGTTTTTGGCTGCAACCAAAAACAATAATTACAAGTCGAGTGACAGGCCGCCGAATACGCAAGAAAAAGTTACGCAGTAGCGTCACAGTGCAGCTCTGGAATTCCAGAGCGAGTGAATAGGGCAGAGAGCTAGCGCAGTTAACTGGGGTAGTGAACTAATCAGGTACTTGCTTTGAATTCGAATGAGTTTGCCAAACTGAGAATGCGATTGCTTTTGTTGCTGTCTTTGCTGTTCATGGCCTGTAGCGCAGAAGATCAAGTCTTGCCGGAAGACGCGACGCTTGCTGAAGCGTTTTTAAACGACCCGATGGCACTCGAGAGAGGCCGCGCGCTTTATGTTGGCAGTTGCGCCAATTTTTGCCACGAAGTGGAGACAGACGACCACGCGGTCGATTTGTTTGATTGCGAATGGCGCCACGGCTCCAGCTCGGAAGAATTGTTTGAAATTATCACCGACGGTATAGGTGAGACCCGCATGGTCGGCTTCGGTGAGAACTTTCCGCAAGGAGAGGAAGACACCTGGCGGCTGGTCGCGTATCTGCTGAGCCAGCAAACTGGCTGTATGGAACCGGCCGTAGAACAGGTCCCCTGAGCAGGGACTACTCACCTGAATTTTTCATAGCGTATTACGAGAGACGAACTAGCGATGGATGCAGACAAGCAAGACAAGAAACACTCGGGCAATTCGGGATTTATGGACGAAAAACTGTTCAAGTCTCGAGCCATTACGATATTCGGTGAAATCAATGACCGGATCGCACGATCAGTAACGGAACGCCTGCTCGCTCTCGCCTCCGAGAGTGATGACCCGATTTCCATCTATATCTCCTCACCGGGTGGTCACGTGGAATCCGGCGATGTGGTCTACGATATGATCAAGTTCATCAACCCCGAGGTTAAGGTGATCGGTACAGGCTGGGTGGCCAGCGCTGCGACCACAATCTTTCTGGCAGCAGACAAGAAGAACCGTTTCGCGTTGCCCAATACCCGCTTCCTGATTCACCAACCCTCCGGTGGCTCCATGGGCCGTGCGAGTGATATCGCCATTCAAGCCCAGGAAATCGTCAAAATGCGTGCGCGTATTAATAAGCTGATCGCAGACGAGACAGGGCAGCCGTTTGAGCGAGTCGCAGAAGACACCGACAAGGATTACTGGATGTCAGTCGATGAGGCAATCGAATACGGGATTGTCGGCAAAGTCGTCAAGAGCATCTCAGAGATCTGAGACTGAACTCAGTCGCTCACTTTGCGAAAGATCGCTTGCCGGTCTTTCGCGAGTGCGCAAACCACCATGAATTCGGGCACACAGGTTGCGGCAATCGCGACTGCAGTTGTGGCGTCCACCAGCTCCGCCTGCACGATGCCGCTCACACCCGCGTAGACAACCGGTACGCGCGCTATATTTCCCTCTATCTCGCCGAGCTCGCTGGTCCATTCAAAGCCGAGCGATTCCACTTGCACGATTTCGATAGCGGACTCGTTCACAACTACCTGAATTCGGAAAAGCGTCCCTTCTGCCTGCCACTCGCCGTTCCAATGCGCGCTATCAGGAGACTGCGCCATCGCTGAGCCTGCAAAGCAGAGGGGAAGGAACGCGAGAAGGCGCAAGAATCTAGACAACACTAATACCCACCCCAAACAATTGGCCGTGATAGGTGAAGATGAGAGCGTAGAGCGCGAGGCCCAGTACCAGGACGAGAAAATCCCACACCAGTTTCGGTGACTTAGGAGGCCTCGGTTCCTTGCGCAGGGTAAAAAACTTCAGACCCGCCCAGAACGCGAAACTCCCGAACAGGAGCATGGACGCAAGATCGCCATTGGCCCAGAGATGGGCGAGTCCCCACAGACAGGTGCCCAACAGCATCGGGTGGCGCAAACGGATGCGAAAATGGGACATGGGCAGGTTGCCCGCCATCACCAGAATGAGCGCTGGCAACATCAGCAAGTGACTCAACCAGCGCCACTCAAAAAGCGGCTGCCAGATCATCACGAAAGGCGCGCTCGCCTTGCCGTACACAATCAGCACCAGCCCGGCCAGCGACAGGAGCGTAAAGATGATCTTGTAGGTGCTCTCTGAAGCCACCTGCTGGATCAGTGGGCCACGGAGACCGAATTCGCGCCAGAGGTGCGGAACCAGAAAAAGTATCAGGCCCAGAATCAACAGTGTCACGCGCTATCCCTGTATCGGTGCGTTTCCGGAAGTGTAGCACGATGCGATTTCACAACCGGTACGCAAATTTGTCGCTTGACATTTAATTAAATACTTGTTTAATTAAACAGGTGTTTAAATGCTGGATCACGCTGCGCGGTCGAATTCATCGTGCGCCGGGATGCGACGCCAACGCGATCAATAATCGAAGTGAAAGAGAATTATGAAGAATGAGCAGCAACCGGAAACCGAGAGCGCGACTGACGCAACGGCCCGTAACGCGGGCCGCCCGGCTGGCCAACCCGCTGACAAGGTTCGGGATGAGTTGATACAGGCAGCGCGCGAGTTGTTTCTGAACAAGGAATTCAAAGCCGTCTCTGTTCGCCAAATCGCGGACAAAGCGCGCGTGAATCAGGCCATGGTCAATTACTACTTCGGATCAAAACAGGGCTTGTATCTGGCGATGGTCGATGAACTGTTGCAGTCGCTCAAGGGCGAACTGAAGCGACTTGGCGAGAAGAGCGAGGCCGGGCTAGCTGAGTTCAATGCCAGTTATTGTCGCTTGCTGGCACGCAATCCCTGGTGGCCAAACTTCATGGTGCGGGAAGTGCTGTTCTCGGACGGTGAAGTGCGCGAAGCGATAATCCACAAATTCAGCAGCGCCTTCGCGCCTGAGCTTCTCGGGGCGATCAGCCGGGAACAGGCAGAGGGTAATCTCAGACCGGAGATGGATCCCAAACTGGCGCTCATCTCCTTGCTGGGCATGTCGGTGTTCCCGTTTCTTGCAGGTCCAGTGATCAAGTCAGTCATGAATCTGGAAGTCGATGAAAAGTTTGCCGAGAAACTGGCGCAACACAACACGCAACTGTTTTTTGAGGGAGCCAGAGCGTAAGCCTGGGAGGCCATCATGATGAGGTTTGCACTTCTTGTTCTGCTTGTTACTTCACTCTCGGCGTGCGAGCCGCAACCGCTTATGGCGGTAGGGCAGCTGGAGTCAGACCGCGTCGAACTGGTTGCAGACAGCAACGAAAGCATTCTTGCCATTGCAGTAACCGAGGGCGACTTCCTGACGCCGGGAGCGCTGATAGTGCAGCAAGACAGCACACGGCTGGAGGCAAAACGCCAACAACTCGTGGCAGCGATCAGTGGCCAGCAAGCCAGTCTGCTGGAGCTGGAGAACGGCCCGCGTACCGAGACCATTGCGGCGGCCCGTGCCAGCCTGGAAGAGGCGCAGATTGAGCAAGTATACCGACAGCGAGAAGTGGCGCGTCTGGAGGGATTGTTGGAACGGAACCTGACCTCTTTGGAAAGCACTGATCAAGCCCGTATGCAGTTGGATCGTACGGGGGCTCGCATCAAGCAATTACAGGCGCAGCTCGCCGAACTCGAGGCTGGCACAAGGAGTGAGAAAATCGCGCAGGCCAGAGCGCAGATCGAACAGAGCGAAGCGCTGCTGGATGAGATTGAAATAGACCTGGCACGGTCGGCGGTAGTCGCACCGATCGCAGGAGTAGTTGATTCCCTGCCTTTCGAAATAGGAGAGCGTCCGGCCAAAGGAGACGTCGTTGCCATATTGCTCACTGGCGAACAACCGTTTGCCAGAGTCTACATTCCGGAACAGGTAAGGGTGTCTGTTGCACCGGGAACTGAACTGCAGGTGCATGTCGACGGGCTGCAAGCGCCATTGCACGGGACAGTGCGCCGAATTGCTGCGGAGGCGGCATTTACTCCCTACTTTGCCCTGACCGAAAGAGACCGCTCGCGTCTCTCCTATGTCGCCGAAGTGGAATTGCCGGAAACGGCTGAGCGACTACCGGAAGGCCTGCCCGTTCATCTCTACTTCGATTGATGCCGCAAGCAACGGTACCGCCATGCAACAGGAATTCGCCATCAAGACCAGAGGATTGACGCGCCGATTTGGCTCACTCGTGGCAGTCAATAATGTTGATCTGGACGTGCCGGCTGGCAGGATCTATGGCTTTCTGGGGCCAAACGGATCAGGCAAGTCAACCACGATCCGGATGCTCTGCGGTCTGCTAACCCCCAGCGAAGGTGAAGCCACAGTATTAGGTAAGGACACACGCAAGGAATCGGAGGCGCTGAAGCAGGAAATCGGTTACATGACGCAGAAATTCAGCCTCTATGAAGACCTCAGTGTAAAAGAGAATCTGCGCTTTATCAGCGAGATCTACGCGATCCCCAGACAGCAGCGTCGGGCTCGGGTGGATCAATTACTCGAGGAATTCAATCTGATCGAGCAACAAAAACAACGCGCGGGAACACTGAGTGGCGGACAGAAGCAGCGCCTTGCACTCGCGGCAGCAACCTTGCACAAACCCAGAATTCTGTTTCTCGATGAGCCTACCAGTGCGGTCGATCCGAAGAACCGCCGTGATTTTTGGGAGACGCTGTTCACTCTGGCCGAGGCGGGAACGACCATTCTGGTCTCTACGCACTACATGGATGAGGCAGCCCGTTGTCACCGACTCGCAATTCTTGATCAAGGCAGCAAGGTCGCAGACGGCACGCCGCGCCAGCTGGGCGAGAACATGAAGACTTATGTCGTGGAAGTTGAGGCGGAGGAACCACAACTGGCGCTGCAAGCCCTGAATGGAGAATCCTGGATCGGTAGCATCACCCAGCTGGGGATGCGTCTGCGTATTCTGATCCCCAAGCACGAGACTGGGGGATTGGACGGCGTGCGTCGTGTTCTCAGCGCAGCAGGCGTGCAGGCAACGGCAGAGCGCGTCGCACCTGATATCGAAGATGTGTTCGTGGATGTGACGAGTCTTCGGGCGCTTGCGGGTGAAGGAGTTCAGCAGTGAATTCGCTACTGCGCATCCTCGGTGTCGTGCGTAAGGAATTCCTCCAGCTCAGTCGTGACAGATTGACCTTCGGCATGATTGTCGGCATCCCGCTCATCCAATTGCTGCTGTTTGGGTATGCGATCAATACCGACGTCCGTAACTTGTCGGCGGCTTACAGTGATGAAGCGGAGACGCACCTGTCGCGCCAGATCGTCGCTGACATGGCGGCCTCGCAAGTCATCGACATTAAACACAGAGTCGCCAACGCCCAGGAGCTGGAAGCCTTGCTGGACGCAGGCGCGATTTCGATTGGTATCTCAATTCCACGCGATGTCGACCGCCGGGTAATCGAGAGGGACAGGCCTGCAGTGCAATTGCTGGTAGACGGTACAGACCCTGTCATCGTCGGTGTTGCCCAGCAACTCACTCAACTCGCGATTCAATTCGACACGCAGCGCCAGAACAGGCCGCAGGCGGAACTGATTGTGCTGCGCAACTTCTACAATCCGGAGCGACGTTCTGCGGTGAACATCGTGCCGGGATTGGTGGGCGTAATCCTCACCATGACCATGGTGTTGTTCACCGCAGTCGCAATTGTCCGCGAAAAGGAGCGCGGCAATCTCGAACTGTTGATCAACACGCCAGTGCGTTCTGCAGAATTGATGCTGGGCAAAATTTTTCCCTATGTGGTGATCGGTCTCATCCAACTGGTATTGATTCTCACGCTGGGAAGACTGTTTTTCGAAGTACCAATCCGGGGGAGCTTGCTGGATGTTCTGCTTGCCGCCTTGGTCTTTATCGCAACCAACCTGTCACTGGGATTGCTGATTTCAACCTCTGCGGGCACGCAATTTCAGGCGATGCAGATGACGTTCTTTATTTTCCTTCCTTCCATCCTGTTATCGGGGTTTATGTTTCCTTTCGACGGGATGCCGCAGGTGGCGCAGTTTATCGCAGAGATATTACCGCTGACCCATTTCAATCGGCTGATGCGCGGGATTGTCTTGCGGGGAGCTGAGCTGGGCAGTCTCTGGCAGGACTTGCTGGCGCTGGCAGTGTTTATGCTGATTGCCATGACCTTGGCCGTCGCACGCTTCAAGAAGCGTCTGGACTAAAGAGTCTGCCGGCACCGGGGATGCGAGAAATGCTAGAAATGTGAGAAATGCAAGGTATGCGAGGGATTGAGATGAGTGGCAGGCGGTGTCCGTGGATTCGAACACCGCCTGCTGCTAGGCACTCTGTCAGACACTGGCTACGGGTGTGGACTGCGAGAAATCATGATTCTTGATGGGCAGTTCGCGAACGCGCTGTCCGGTAAGAATATAAATCGCATTGCTCACCGCGGCAGCGATGGGTGGTGTAGCGGGTTCGCCCAAACCACCCATTTCTTCGCCTGACTCGACGATAAGAACTTCGATCTCCGGGGAGTCTGCCATTCGCAGCATTTCGTAGTCCGGGAAGTTATTCTGTGCGACCCGACCGTTCTCGATTGTGATCTCGCCGTACAGAGCCGCGGTCAAACCGAAGATAATGCCACTTTCCACTTGCGAGGCCGCGGTGTCCGGGTTGACTGCCCAGCCACAATCGATGGCGCAGGTGACTTTGTGTACAACAGGTCGGTCATTGGCATCCATGGACACTTCGGCCACCTGGGCAACGACACTGCCGAAACTCTGTTGCACTGCTATGCCGAGCGCGTGACCATCGGGCAGGTTCTGGCCATAGCCTGCGGCATTCGCCGCGACCTCCAACACATTGCGATGACGTGGGTGTGCGCTCAGCAGTTCGCGGCGCAACTGGTATGGGTTTTTGCCCGAGCGATGCGCAATCTCATCGATGAATGACTCGATAAAGAACGTCTGCTGTGAGTGATCCACGCTGCGCCATGCGGCGATTGGTACGTGGGTCTCTACATCGACCACGCGAATCGACTGGTTGTCGATGCCATAGGGTATGTGGGCAGCGCCAGCGACCTGAATCGGACCGGTGAAGCGGCTGTGCCAGGCAGTGACCCTGCCGCTGGCATCGAGGCCCGCCTTGAAGTTGTTGGCGACGGCAGGACGGTAGTAATCCTGCTGCATATCGTCTTCCCTGCTGAATACAGTTTTCACCGGGACAGCGAATTCCAGGGCGATCTTCGTCGCGTGATCTATCATGTTCCAGTTGAATGGCAGACGACGACCGAAGCCCCCGCCGAGATAGACGTGATGGAAATTGACATCGTCGATCGCTACACCAGCCTGGCTTGCGACTCGCCCTTTGATGCCCAATGCATCCTGGGTGCTGGTCCACAGATCGACCTTGCCGTCGGGCCGACAGTGTACGGTGCAATTCATAGGTTCCATTGCCGCATGCGCGAGATAGGGCACGCGATAGGATGCCTCGATCACGTCGTCCGCTGCCGCCAGTGCCGCGTCGGCATCGCCAGACTCGAAGTCCTCACTGCCGTCGTCATTGGCCAGATTGGCATCGAAGCCTGCCCAGAGATCAGAAGAGGAAACCGTGTCATTGTCTGAACTTTCAAACACAGCGTTGACCATCGACAGTGCCTGTTTGGCGCGCCAGTAATTGTCGGCCACGACAGCAACCGAATCTTCCATCTCGATAACCCGTTGCACGCCACGCTGTGCGAGCGCTGCAGTCGCATCGACTGATACCAGCTTGGTGCCAAACACCGGAGCCAGCTTGATGGAGGCGTACAGCATGTCGTCGCTATGGGCATCGATACCGTACATCGCCGTGCCATTCACTTTCGCAGGAATATCATTGCGTGAGATGGACTTGCCCATGATGTTGAACTGGGAGTGATCTTTCAGGAAGACCTCTTCGGGCGGCTCCAACTCGGCAGCCGCGCTGGCAAGTTCGCCATAGCTGAGCGAGCGACCGCTGGCATTGTGGTGCACATGGCCGAGTGCGGTGGTCAGCTCGTCGCTGCTCACTCCCCATTGTGCCGCAGCAGCCTGAACAAGCATTTGTCTCGCACCAGCGCCCGCAGGGCGCATCGCGAATTCGCCGGTGTAGCGCACCGAAGACGATCCGCCTGTAATCTGTAAATTCATTACTTCCGCGATTGTCGTCGCAGAGAAGTTCACCAGCCCGGTGAGAAAGCCGGGCAGACCAAACTCACCCGCAAACCCTTTGACCAATTCACCATTGGCATACATATCCGTTGCCGGTGCCTGCTCGATGGAGACATCTTCCCAGGCAACGTCCATTTCATCCGCCGCCATCATGGCCAGCGACGTGTGAATACCCTGACCCATCTCGGAGTGGGGAACGTAGATAGTGACCTTGTTATCCGGGAACAGTCGGATGAAAGAAGTGAGGAAGCGTTCCTCGCCCGCAACGAGTTCTCGGTTGGCGAGGCGATGCTTGCTGGGGCGGCTCGCAGAATAACCAATCAACAGGCCTCCGCCTGCGACTGCGGCACCGAGCAGGAAATGACGTCGTTTCATTTTCATGGTCGGCCCTCCTTATGCGTTCGCGAGCGCGCGGATGGCTTTGCGTACCCGCGGGTACGAGCCACAGCGGCAGACGTTGGTGATGCCGGCATCAATTTCCTCATCACTCGGATTCGGGTTAGTCGCCAGCAGGGCCGAAACTGCCATGATCATGCCGGACTGGCAGTAGCCACATTGTGGCACCTGATAGTCGATCCACGCTTGTTGCACAGCAGAGAGGTCAGGGCCAGAAGGGTTGGTATTGCCGAGTGCCTGGGCGAGACCTTCAATGGTGGTGATCTGCCGGCCTTCTACAGCGGCGACCGGTGTAACGCAGCTGCGCACAGCATTGCCATCGATCTGTACTGTGCAAGCGCCACAGGAGGCGATGCCGCAGCCAAACTTCGTGCCGGTGAGTCCCAGTTCGTCGCGTAGTGCCCAGAGTAGCGGCATTTCCGGTTCGACATCGAGCGTGTACTCCACGCCGTTAACTTGTAGTGTAGCCATCTTGATCCCCCTGCGAACATGTTATTCAACCATTGTAACGCCGCCATGCTGGATTGCGAAACGGCAAGTCAGTTGAGCCGAGGTCTGCAAGAGTGCAGCAACGGATGGGGGTGGATTGTGGGACAATTGCTGCCTGTATACGATCGCTAAGGCTTGCGGATCAGGCGGGAGAAATACGCGCAATAATACAGGAAGCAGGCTGGGCAGGATGGATGACGGAACCGCCAGGGCGCAGAAGGAGAGCAGCGTGACAGAAAATTCTGGTTCGACGGGGGCAGGTAACAGGCACAGAGAGTTTCGCTACAGTGATCTGGAGCGTGTGCACTGCGGGGCGGACTACTGCAGCGTATTACACAGCGAGCTACAGTCACGGGGCCTTGAGCGCGCGCTGGTTGTTGTTTCCAAGACACTCTACAAGCAGACAGCTCAGCTGGCTGACTTGCGTCGCGCACTGGGTGACCGCCTGGCGGGGGTCTCTGACTGTGTCGGTGCGCACACACCGCGGCCGGATGTACTCACTCTGGTGAGTCTGGCGAGAGAGTTACACGCCGATGTATTGATTGCTATTGGTGGCGGGTCGGTCATCGATGCCTGCAAAGCGGTGCAGCTTGCACTGGATCAGGGGGTTACTACTGCGGCGGAGTTGCTTGAATTTGCGCAGCGTGCCGATGGGACTGCGGGCAGCAAGATGGGCAGCGTGCAGCATTCGGCCAGTGAGTACCCTTTGCGACAGCTTGCGGTGCCAACCACTCTGTCGGGTGCCGAATACAGCAATAATGCCGGCGTGCTAAACCCGGAGCTATCTGCAAAAGAGGGTTACCGGGCACCGGGACTGTGCCCGCAGGTCATTATCTATGATCCGGTACTGAGTCTGCACACGCCTGAGTGGCTGTGGTTGTCGACTGCGATCCGCTCGCTTGATCACGCAGTTGAAGGGCTCTGCTCAAGCGATTGCACACCCTTTCTTGCCGGCCATTTCTTACACGCATTACGTTTATTCGCCGAATCCCTGCCCCGAATGAAGGCCGACCCAGCCGATCTTGCAGCGCGTGATCTGAATCAGCAGGCAGTGTGGTTGGCCTGCTGCGGACTCGGTACGGTCGCTCATGGGGCGAGCCATGGCATCGGTTATATCCTCGGCAGTTATTGCGCTGTCCCACACGGGTATACTTCCTGTGTTATGTTGCCTGCGGTTCTCACCTGGAACCTGCCTGTGCTGGGCTCTCTCGATGCGGATATTGCGGCAGCGCTGGGCAAGCCAGACAGCAATGCTGGTCAGGCAGTACGGGAGTTGATCAAACAGCTTGGGTTACCTGGCAGTTTGCAAGACGTTGGCGTGCAAGCGGAGCAACTCGAGGAAATTGCCCGGCGTGCGAGCGAGCACCGCGTGGTGCGGCGCAATCCGCGGGAGATTGCCTCAGCGGACGCGGTTGCCGAAATCCTGTCACTGGCCTGGTAGGCAGAGGCAGCAAAACAAAGAACGCAACGTAACTCGCGAATTACGAGACAAGCGAGACACCAGAAACACAAGAATAATTAGAAAAACAGATTTACAGCGCTAACAGAGAAAAAGAGAGCAACGAGCATGCAGAAAACCGAAGTCGTGGGCGCAGAACTGGCAGGCACCTTCCTGCTCGTGTTTGCCGGTTGTGGCGCCATCGTCGTCAATGACCTCTACGGCGGCATGCTGGGTCACCTCGGCATCAGTCTGGTATTTGGCTTGAGTGTGATGACCGTTATCTACTCGCTAGGGTCCGTGTCAGGAGCGCATATCAACCCTGCGGTGACCATTGGCTTGTGGGCAGCGGGTCGCTTGCCAGCGGCAAGCGTACCTTACTATCTCACCGCACAGATTGCTGGCGCCGTGATTGCGGCTATGTTACTTCGCTTGCAGTTTCCCGAACACGCGACACTAGGAGCGACTCTGCCCTCAGTCGACACCGGTCGTGCACTGCTGATGGAACTCACGATCAGCTTCGTTCTGATGCTGACGATCCTGTCAGTGACGATGGCGGCCCAGTCGACACAGAATCTGATCAACGGTGCAGTCGTGGGTGGTGTTGTTGCCATGCTGGCCCTGTTTGCCGGACCTGTGACGGGAGCATCGATGAACCCGGCCCGTTCCCTTGGCCCAGCCTTGTTGAGCGGGGAGTTCACAGCGCTGTGGATCTACATGCTGGCACCTGTTGCTGGCGCTTTACTGGCCACACCTTGTTGTCGCCTGCTACGCAAGAACTGTTGTCCTCAACAAGTGTGTAGTGGCTCCGCTTTTTAGCTCACGCGCACTGAGAGACCGTGCCAGTTGTCCCGCAGTTGCAACGCGTAATGACTCGCAGTCCGACTTCATTCCAGCCAATTGGTTCAACTGCACTATATTTCCGTTCAGCCACATTTTCGTTCCCTTTTTGTAGTTGACTGTCTCGTTATTCTCAGGACAATAAGCCCACGGTTTCACAATTGGGGCAACTCCACATAGAAGGGGGATTGGGGGGTTGAATGCAGCAGGAAGCTGCAGCCACGGAATTCACTCCAGGCTTCTATTGTTAAACAGTCTGTCTAAAAATCTACAATAAGGTGAGTAACATGAAGAAAATTACAAGCGGATTGTTGGCATTTGCACTGACTGTGCTAGTAGGCTGTGCAGGTACTAGCACTCCTGCTGGGGTCGGCGTCTGGAATATTGAAATGAACACTCCTCTGGGTGCAATGCCTGCCACTCTGACCATGAATGAAGATGGTTCAGGCAGCATGGCAGCCGATGGCATGGGCAGCGCACCAGTGTCTGGAATTACCTATGACGGCAACAGCGTTGCATTCTCTGCGGCAATTGACGCGCAGGGGCAGAGCATCAATCTGGATTTCACCGGTACTGTTGACGGCGATTCACTGAGCGGTGAGTTTGGTAGTGATTTCGGTGCATTCGGTGTGACAGGTACTCGTCAGTAGTCCTTATTGCCAGGCTCTGACAAGAGCTGCAGCAAATTTTCACAACTGACCAACAAGAAAGGGACGCCTCGGCGTCCCTTTCTTGTTGCTCCTGTTTTCTTTGCCCTTCATTGTTTCCGGCATGCAGTGCTGCTTTTCTGATCTAGATTAGCCTGCGGCTGCGCGCCGCCCGGACCATTTCCAGATTGTTGATCGCACTCGGGCTATTGGGATGGATGGTCAACAAGTGCTCAAAGGCCTCTTCCGCCTCGCCGAGTTTTTCCTGCTGAATGAAGATCAGTCCCTGTCCTGACAGCGCGCCGAAATGCCGTGGTTCCAGTTCCAGCGTTCGCTCTATGTCAGCGAGTGAGGCCGCGAAGTCACCGAGCAGATAATGCAGCGTTGCGCGCTTGTTCCATGCTTCGGCGTAGTCGGGATACGACGTGACCAGTTCATTGAATACCAGCATCGCGGCGGGGTATCTGCCCGCATTCATGCGCTGCGTTGCCACTGCCAACAATTGCTGCACGTCGTCATTGTCGTGCGCCATCCAGATTGACCAGATCGAATTCTCGATAAACTGTACCTGATCCGCCTCGTCGGTCAGCTTGAGGCGGGTGAAAAGCACATCGAGCTGCGGATCCGTCTGGTCGGCGAATGCAAGCGGTAGCAGAACCGGAATCAGGCACAGGGCAGGTAAAAGCTTGGCACGCAGAGATTTCATGGCACTGTCTGCTTCTGTGTAACAGTGAATGGTGGCGAAATTTTCGCCGCAGGGGGTACAGGACAGAGTATATGACGTGCCGGCGCGCCAGCGCCACCTGACTCAGAAGCGTTCCGCTGAGGCTAGCTGCCAGTCATGCAGGTAGGCGTCAGGTATCGATTCGCTGAGTAGCTGTCCTTTGATGAGCGGCGTGTAGATCTGATCGAAATTTTTCAGGCCATCGTGGTAGCGCGTGAACAGGTCTGCGGCCGTGGCCAAATCCGGATTGTCGAAACCCATCGCGCCAATCAGGTCAAAGCAGGCATGGATGGTCGCAGCCTGATAGTTCATCACCCGAAGTGCCTTCTCTTCGACGTTGATCGCACGGGCGCGCGCAGGATCCTGGGTCGCAACCCCGGTGGGACAGTGATTGGTGTTGCAGGATTGTGCCTGAACACAGCCTACCGACATCATGAACGCGCGGGCGGCATTGACGATGTTGGCCCCAACCAACAGTTTTTCCAGCATGTCGAAACCGGAGGCTGTCTGCCCCGCGCTGATTAGCTGCATGTGTTCACGAATACCGGCGCCGATGAGCACCTCATTGACGTAGTAGGTTGCCTCCATGCAAGGCGTGCCCAGTCGGTTTGAGAATTCCAGCGGAGCTGCGCCCGTGCCGCCTTCAGCACCATCGATCGCAATGAAGTCCGGATAAATGCCAGTCTGCAGCATGGCTTTCACAATCCCGAGGAAGTCGGTCTTCTTGCCGAGACAGAATTTAAAGCCCACTGGTTTGCCCTCGCTCAGATCGCGCAAGCGCTGGATGAATTCCAGTAGACCCACTGGCGTGCTGAACTCCGGATGACAGGCTGGTGAGTAGACGGTCTTGCCAATCTCGACGGTACGGATTCGGGCAATTTCTGCCGTCACCTTGGCGCCGGGCAGTACACCGCCGTGGGAAGGCTTGGCCCCTTGAGAAATTTTCAGCTCGACCATTTTCACCGCGTCGTGGGCGACTTTGCGCTTGAACGATTCGCTGTCGAAGCGGCCATCTGCATTGCGACAGCCAAAATAACCCGTGCCGAGTTGCCAGATGAGGTCGCCGCCATGCTTGAGATGGTATTCGCTAATGCCGCCCTCGCCGGTGTTCTGTGCGAAATTGCCCAGCTTCGCGCCTTTGTTCATCGCCTCGATTGCGCGCGAACTGATCGCACCGAAGCTCATGCCGGAAATATTCAGGCGCGAGGCGAGATAGGGCTGCTGACAGGCACCGTTGCCTACTTTCACCCGGGCGTGTTCACTGGCTACTGATGTTGCCTGAATGGAGTGATTCAGACTGCGATAGCCCTCGGCAAGAATATCCTGCTGTGTCCCGAAGGGCAGTGTGTCGTTCGCTCCCTTGGAACGGCGATAGATCAGGTTGCGACGCTCGCGACTGAAGGGGCGTTCTTCGGTGTTGTTGGCAATGAAATACTGCTGAATCTCGGGCCGGATGTATTCCAGCATATAGCGGATATTTGCCAGCACGGGATAGTTGCGCCGCAGATTGCTCTCACTGAAGAAAATTTCGTAGGCACCCAGCAGGGTCCAGGCGAGGAGTATAAGCGCGAGAGTGAAGAGGATCGGGCGAGTGCTGAAAGCCGCGAGGCTGATGTCTCCCGCGGCATAGATCAGCAGGGCCACAGACAGTGGAGTCGCCACCAGGGCGATGCTCCAGTACAGGCGGACAATGGGTGTCATATCAGTTCTGCAAAACGCGACGCATGGGCGTGTTCAACAACAAGTTCTGACTGACACCCCATCGTGTCGATCAGAAGTTCATTACAAAAGTAACAGAGGTTTCGGTGTCGGTGTTCTTCTTGCCCACTGGTACTTCAGTCTGGTGCTTGATTCCTACTGAGAAGCGCAGCGACAGGTTTTCCATAATGTCAGTTTCGATGCTGGACTCCGAACGATAGATATCGGAATCGGAACCGGCTTCCACACTGAGGTCCTGGCTGAACACAGCAGACTCGGAGAGTGTCCAGTCATATTCGCCTGCGAGACGAAGAATTGGTTCGTCTGAATCGCCGCCTTCGTTGAAACGCGTCCAGCGAACACCGATACCGCCAACCAGACTCAGCTCCATATCGCCGCGGTTGACGAGCAGGTCGCGTCCGTAGGAAAAGGTCAGGTCAGACTGGCTCGCAAAACCGCTGAATCGGTCGTCTTCGTGCGAAGCACGGGTCTGGAAATAGCTGATCTCGGAAATTTGATAGTTGGCCCGGCCGACGGCGAGCATTTTCTGGGCCTTCACTCGGTCTTCACTCGAGGTATAGAGGCCATCTACCGTGAAACGGTAGTCCCAGCGTTCCTGATCGATATCGATCTCGGCACCAAAATTGAGGGATTGTTCGTCGGTGTTGCCCGAAGTGAAGAGAGCACCCAGCTCAACCGTGCGAGAGATGTCGGTTTGAGCCAGTGTCGGGGTGCTAAGGGCGGTGCCCACGAGGGCGAATAAAAGGGTTTTACCTGAGGTCATCATCAATGTCCGTAATTCAATTTACTTGTCCTAACGTTTTCGGCACCTTATTCAGATCACTTAGCGAAAGTAGGCAGCAGATTGCTGCGGATTTGTTCACCGTGAAGACGGTACAAAGAACGAATTCAGAGTCACTGTCGTGTAGTGCTCGAAGCCAGTTGCAGCCTGGCTGAATACGCTGGAGTTGGCGGGATAATTGCGGTATAAGGCAGCAAATGGGTACTTGATTGTCTACTGCGTTACGGTATCTGACCAATGCAGCCGATAGTATTGCAAGCACTTCAGTCATCGCCAATGTGGCATATTCGCCAATTCGAAATCGAGTGAGGAATAGCGAATTTCAGATGAATTTCATGACGCACAACGGCCTCCTGAAATTCTTCCTCCGATTCAATCGTTCATGAAGACCCTTTATCTGCTTCGGCACGCGAAATCCAGTTGGGAGAATGCCGACCTGCGGGATTTCGAGCGCCCCTTGAGTGAGCGCGGTGTCAGTGATATTCCGGTGATGGCGGCGCGATTCACTGAGCGTGGTGCTCAGCTGGATTGCATTGTGTCGAGCCCCGCCGTGCGCGCCAAAACAACCGCCAGAGGGATGGCCGACAAACTCAATTTTCCCAAAGATGAGATCATCAGCAACCCGGAGTTGTACTTCGCAGGCACCGGCATGTTTCTCAAAGCCGCCAAACTCATGGATGAGACAGCCAACAGCGCCATGCTGGTAGGACATAATCCTGCTATTACCGAATTTGCGAATGCGATGCTTGGGGATGGTTCTGAGGAAATCGAGAACATACCGACCTGCGGTCTGGTGGCACTGGAACTTCCCATTGATCAATGGGGCGATGCGAGTTTGGGAAGCGCGACTCGCGTGTGGTTTGATTTTCCCAAAAAGGAAGATGACACAGACTGAACAGAAGCAAAGCAGGCGAGCAGGCAGCCTGGTATCTGCATTGTCACTGCTATTGGCAATACTGCTGGGTGCTTGCGATGCAGAACCGCTGGTCGAGAATGCTCAGCCTGATGCGGAAACCGGTCGCTGGTACGACAGATCGCTGGCCGAACAGGGTAAGTTGGTGTTCAGCCAGCATTGTGCAAGCTGCCATGGTGATCGTGCACAAGGCCTGGCGGAGAATTGGCGGCAACGCCTGCCTGATGGGTCGCTGCCACCACCACCACTGGATGGAACAGCGCACGCGTGGCACCACCCGTTGTCCGTATTACTGCAAGTGATCAATGATGGCGGTATTCCACTTGGTGGCAAGATGCCGGCGTTTGAACAGCAACTGACGGAGGAGCAGAAAAGGGCGGCGATCGCTTTTTTCCAGAGTCTTTGGAGTGATGAAATTTATCAACAATGGTTACAGATGGGCGGCGTGCAGTAGGCTGGCAATCGCGACGGTCGCAGTATTCTTTGCTTCCAGTTTGCAGGCGCAGCTGCAGGAGCCGGAGCACTGGCAATCGGAGTTGTTTCAGGACCATGAGTTGGTCGGAAAAATCTGGAGCAATGCCAGTCAGGAGTTTGTCAGTGTCGATGAGCTCGCCGAGCAATTGAAAAGCGCCAAGTATCTTCTTTTGGGGGAAAAGCACGACAACCCCGATCATCATGCGATTCAGCTCAGCATCGTGGAGTTCCTGCTGCGAGAGCAACGAGTGGGCAGTCTCACACTGGAAATGATGGATGAGTCGGTCGGCGAAGCGCTCGACCAACTCTACGAGCAGGCCACGCTGGATGAAAACGCATTGAAGAGCTATCTCTCCTGGGACGACGAAGGCTGGGATTGGGATTTCTATGGCCCCATTATCGCATCGGCATATTCTGCGCGGGTAAACATAGTCGCTGGGAATATCAGTCGGGCGACGGTCGGGGCAGTATACGGTGATGAGAACGCAGTCGCGGTAAATGGCATCCTCAGCAGTAGCGCCGAAGAACAGTTGTTGCTGGACATCGATGAGAGCCACTGTGGGCAACTCCCCGCGTCCCAGTTTCCCGCGATGATGCGAGTGCAGCAGGCCAGAGATCTGACCATGGCTGACAGTATGGCGCGGCCCGAGTCCGGCGAAGTCGCTGTACTGATTGCTGGCAACTACCACATTCGGCAGGACCTTGGAGTACCGAACTATCTGCGGAAGCGTGACGGTGAACTACCTGACTCGACGATTCTGTCCGTCGCCGCGATGGAAGTGAGTGAGGGTGAAACCGACCCAAGGTCTTATCAGGAATCGCTGGAGTCACAGGCCGCCTATGACTACCTCTGGTTCACTCCAGCGCTAACCAGCGAAGACTATTGCGCTTCCTTGAGGTAGCCGAACTGCGACAAATGATCTATTACCGATCTTCGAGTGCCGGGCGCATAGGCAGGACTCTTCATCGCTTTGTACACAACTTCGCTTGAATCGCGCCGGTAATGTGTAGACACTGAACCTCATGAAATTGCACTTCTCGCCGTACCCTTTTCGCCTCCGCCAGGCTTCTCGTATCGTACCCCGGCACGCTCGACTCAGAACCCTGGTGGTTCTGCTGGCTGTACTGTTTCCATCGTTGGCCATGAGTCAGGCTTTCCAGCCGCCGCGATTTGGCGGCAGCGAACTCGAGTCCCTCGCTTACGATGTAGGGGGAGAATTCAATTTTGTGCGCGTTCAGTTCGACAGTTATTACGGCGGTGGAATGGGCTTTGGGCCGTGGTCCATCGACTTTCCGGATGCTGACCGGAATTTCCTGCGCGGTGTCTCCCGTCTGACCAATATTCGCGTGATGAGTGACCCCATCGTACTGCGGCTGGATGATGAACAGATATTCGACTATCCCTTTCTGTATATGCTGGAGGTTGGCCAGGGGGGTGGCATCAGCATGCGCCCGGATGAGTCCGAGAATCTGCGCGAATATCTGTTGCGCGGCGGCTTCTTGCTAATCGATGATTTCTGGGGGCAGCGCGAATGGGACAATTTCTATTCCGCCTTCACCCAGGTTTTTCCCGATCGCGAGATTGTCGAATTGCAGCCGGATCATGAAATCTTTCATGTCTACTATGACATCGATGGGCCGCAACTGATTCCCGCACTCTACCGTACGGATGAGTATGGCGAGCAAGGCATCGACTACGCATCCAACCATGCCATTCTCGACGACAATGGCAGAGTGATGGTACTGGTTAACTGGAACTCAGATATGGGCGATGGCTGGGAGCATACTTACCATCCAGCCTATCCGACTCGCTATGCCAATGCAGCTTATCAGCTTGGAATCAACTACCTGATGTACTCGCTAACGCACTAGTATCGGCGAGAATTTCTGCAGCAATCCACGACCTCGCTTCCTCAAGAGATTCACAGTATCTCGCGCGCCAGCTTGGCATCTCCGTGGCTTGTTCGAAATACACGCGATAGACATTGCTCATGCCGCGAATGACCTGTTTGTTGGCGACAATGGCCAGCAGCATGTCTGGATTGCGCAGCACAGAAGCCGCATCTCGCTCAGCGACTTCGCGAACAGTGGCGATGCTCAGGTTGCATTGGGGTACGTCTGTGAAGTCTGAAATAACGTGAGTTAGTGTCTCGAAATCCGGGTAACTGTGAGCGGCTTCGTTAAGTGCAAGTAGATCTTCATCATCCAGTTTTGCCAATTTTAAGTGAATGCCGTAATCGTCTGGAAAAAGTTCCAGTGTCATTGCGCGGATCCTTCGGTATTTTTGACCGGTTTGTTCGAGGGGCGCGCAGCATAGTCGCTCGGCTACGGATTGTCAGTAGCGAGTTTCAATTTCTCACATTTGCCCGTGGGAAAAAGGCGATTTTTTAAGAAAAGTCGTTAAGAGCGTGCTATTTTTTGCTGGCGAGCCAGCGCTGGGCTTCGCCCTTGAACTCGAAATACTCGACCTGCCATCCCTCAACATCTGCTGCCAGTTCGGCATTAGACCGGTACACATTGATCATGCCACGGATGACTTCTGTGCGTGCGAGCACTGCAATTCTGAGCCCAGGGTTTTTGAGCACATATTCTGCGTCGCGCTGTGCGACTTCACGAACTGCAGCAGCAGTCAGCTCCATACTGGAGACGTCCAGCAAGTCTATGATGACATGAGAGAGCGACTCGAAACGCGGGTGGGAATGAATAATATCGTGTGTTGCAAATACTTCGGCATCATCGATCTTGTTGAGCTTGATGCATATTCCGCTGCCGTCAGTCGTGACTTCCATGCTCATGGCAAACCTCTCTCACTCACAGTCCATCAGGTACCGATGAATGCAGCGCTTCTAGCGCTCCATCGGGTCGATTTTTTCCGGGTCAATATCCAGTGATTCACACTGTTTGTCGAATGTTTTTTTGCTGATGGTTTTTTTCCTGTAGAGACCAACCAAAGCCGCGTGACAAATATAGTCTGCACTCACTTCGAAATGTCGGCGCAAGTTGGCCCGTGACTCACTCAGACCGTAGCCGTCAGTGCCAAGCACCAGGTAGTTGTCAGGGAGCCAACGGGAAATACTGTTAGGGAGTGATTTCATGTAGTCACTGGCAGCGACAATCACCGCATCCAGTGAGGCAAAGAGTTTCTGTACATAGGCAACGCGTGGCGTGGCATGTGGATGCAGTCTGTTATGGCGCTCACACGCCTCGGCCTCGCGACACAGTTCGTTGTAGCTGGTTACACTCCAAACAGTAACAGAATAGCCCAGCGCCTCGAGTCTGGATTTGGCCGCGAGTACCTGTTGCATGATGGCGCCGCTGCCCAGGAGGTGAATGCTGGACTCACTCTCAGTATCTGAGCTGCTATAGCGATAGGCACCGGAGAGGATGCCGGCCCGGATGTCGTCACCCGCAGGCATTGCGGGCATCAGGTAGTTTTCATTGTAGGCGGTCAGGTAGTAGAAAATGTTTTCCTGTTCCTGATACATCCGGCGTATTCCGTCTTGTACGATCACAGCCAACTCATAGGCGAAGGCAGGATCGTAACTCTTCAGGTTCGGGTAAGTGCTTGCCAGAATATGGCTGTGCCCGTCCTGATGCTGGATTCCTTCGCCGTTAAGCGTGGTTCGGCCGGCGGTGCCGCCGATCAGAAATCCCCGACAAAGCATGTCGCCACAGGTCCAGATCATGTCGCCTACGCGCTGGAAGCCGAAGATCGAGTAGAAGAAATAGAACGGAATCATTGGCAGGTTGTGAATCGAATAAGCCGTTCCTGCTGCGAGAAAGGATGCCAGCGCTCCGGTCTCACAGATTCCTTCCTGCAGAATCTGGCCATCTTCGGCCTCTCGGTAGGCGACGAGCGTCTCAGCGTCTACTGGCGTGTATTTCTGGCCCTGTAGTGAAAAGATGCCGGCAATTTTGAAGAGTGCTTCCAGACCAAAGGTGCGTGCTTCATCCGGCACGATGGGCACCACATACTTGCCGACTTCCTTGTCACGAAGCAGTGCAGACAGGATGCGCACCAGCGACATGGTGGAGGATTGTTGCCGCTCGCCCGAGCCTTGCATGATGGGTTGAAATGTTGCGAGCTCAGGCGCCTTAAGGCTTGCGCATTCGTGACGTCGTTGCGGTATGGGGCCGCCCAGTGCGGCGCGACGCTGCTGCAGATAACGTAACTCCGGACTGTTCTCCGCTGGTTTGTAGAACTCAGCTCTGGCCAGAGCCGCGTCGTCGAGAGGGATGCCGAAGTTTCTCCCAATCTCCTGGCGCTGTGCGGCATCGAGATTTTTCTTTTGGTGTACCGTGTTGCTGCCCTGCGCGCCAACGATTCCATCGCCCTTGACTGTCTTTACAAGAATGACCGTGGGCTTGCCTCGATTGCTCAGCGCGCGTGCATAGGCGGCAAAGATTTTTGTCGCATCCTGGCCGCCCCGCTTGATCTGTTTTACCTCCTCGTCACTCAGGGCATTCATCATTTCTTCGAGTTCGGCATTGCCGTGTACCCAGTGCTCACGCTGCCGGTCACCACTGAGGACTGAATAGCGCTGGTAGTCGCCGTCAACGCATTCTTCCATGCGGCGGCGCAGAGTGCCGTTTTCGTCTGCGGCGAGCAGGGTATCCCAGCCACTGCCCCAGATGACCTTGATGACATGCCAGCCTGAGCCAATGAACGAGGCCTCGAGCTCCTGGATAATCTTGCCATTGCCGCGTACCGGCCCATCGAGCCGTTGCAGATTGCAGTTCACTACCAGAATCAGATTGTCCAGGTTTTCGCGCGCCGCAATGTTAATAGTGCCGAGCACTTCCGGCTCGTCCGCTTCGCCGTCGCCGATGAAGCACCAGACTTTGCCTCCCTGGCTTGGCTTTAGGCCGCGGTTCTCGAGGTATTTTGCGAATCGGGCCTGATAAATTGCCGTCGGCGTGCTGAGACCCATGGAGGCGTTGGCCACCTGCCAGTAATCGGGCATGGAGCGCGGGTGAGGATAGGAGCTGAGCCCGCCGTCGGTGCCGAGCTCGCGTCGGTAGTTTTCCAGCTGCGCAGTCTGCAGGCGTCCTTCAAGCCAGGAGCGTGCGTACACACCGGGGGCTGCATGGGGCTGGAGGATAACGAGGTCGCCCCCGTAATCATCACTGCGTTGGCGGAAGAAGTGATTGAAGCCAACTTCCATCATCGTCGCCGCGGAGGCGTAGGTTGCGATGTGCCCGCCGACGCCGGTACCCGCATCCTGGGCTCGCAACACCATCGCCATGGCATTCCAGCGCAAGATATTCTCGAGCCGTTGTTCGAGCGCGATATCGCCCGGGTAGGCAGCTTGTTGGCTGACCGGAATGGTATTGAGGTAGGGCGTGTTTACGGTGACGGTGCTGATGCCCGTGAGGCTTCGCTCCCGACTCCATTGCGTGAGACTCGCGAGAATACTCTGTACGCCTTCAGCGCCATAGAGGTCATAGATATTTGCGAGTGCCTGTAGCCACTCCTGACGGTCTTCGGCAAGCAGCGTTTCGATGGCGGCGCGGTGATCGGGCTTGATGTACAGCTTGTCATTCATGGCGTTTAGCTTCTTTTTGTTGTACTTGACTGGTGAGTGTTACAGTCTCCACTCAGCGTTTGTTGGCTGGATCATGGGCAGCGCTAGAACGTTTTCAGGCTATACCGCTTGCCGTCGGTCAGCGTGCACGGCACCGGCAGTAAGCTTGAACCAGTATACCGGTGGTACCAATACGCAGAGATACCACACTACTGCGATCCGTTGCTACGATAACTCAATGACGATTCGATAACGAACCACGACGGCAATAAGTTACCGCAATAAATCAGTGCAATAAACCCGCGCCTACAATGAAAAAAACAACCTACGGACGCGAGAAACAAGAAAGCAATAAGATAAACAGCAGCATAATGAAACAAACAGGAACCCCCACAATGAAAATGACAAGAATCGTTCCTTTTCTGGCGCTTGCGCTTTTGAACGCTTGTTCACCCGATTCCCCGACATCAAGCGTAACTGAGCCCGTTGCGGGAATTCTGCGACTGGAACCAGTCTCCAATCAGGCGCATCTGATTAGCGGCGGGAATGTTTTGTTGGCTGTTACAAGCAGCTTTGCAGCGGACGACATTGAATTGCAGCTGCCCAGTGGAGTGCTGTCATCGCCGCTTGTGCCTATCAGTAGCAATGACGGTGCCGCGCGCTACCATACCTTGCTCAGCGAACTCCCGCTCGGTAACACGACTATCAATGCGGTGGCCGGAACTGCCCGGGCATCGCTCGAAGTAAGTAATTACCCACTTTCTGGCCCGATAATTTCCGGTGAGCAACAGACGCCCTATTTCTGTGTCGATCAACTTGCGCCTGACAATGACGGCAATGCGAGACGTTTCGCGATCGGTAATGGTGAGTATCTCGAGGATGCCGATGTTGCCAATGACTGCAGCATCGCGACGCGCGTGGACTATGTCTACATGTCGACAGACAGCGACGTGGGTTACCGACCTCTGGCTGATCTGAGCGTCCGTCCGCAGGATCTGGCCGTAACCGAGACCAGTCTCGGCCAACAGCAGCCGTACATCGTGCGCATTGAGACCGGCTCGATCAATCGGGCCATTTACCAGATTGCTATGCTCCATGATCCGGCGGATACGGCGGCATCCGATGCAGGCTGGAATGGTCGGCTGGTGTACACCTATGGTGGAGGCTGCGAGGCTGGCTATTTTCAAGGCACATCGACTGGCGGTGTGCTGCAGGATCACATGCTGGCGGCAGGCTATGCGGTCGCGTCTTCCACCCTGAACGTCAATGCCCAGGGAGGCTGCAATGATGTGATCTCTGCTGAAACTACCATGATGGTGAAAGAGCATTTCATCGAGAACTACGGTGTGCCCGAGTACACCATCGGGCGCGGTGGCTCCGGTGGCGCCATGCAACAACTCTTGATCGGTGGTGCCTATCCCGGCTTGCTTGATGGCTTGTTGATCAGCAACACCTTTGCAGATGCCGTGACCTATTTCACTGACTCGCAGGAGTGCGCAAGCCTGCTGCGAGACTATGTGCACAATCCCGACAATGGCATGAGTGAAGAGACCGGTAATCAGATCGGTGGCTGGTCCATGTGGTCACTCTGTGAGTCGTCACTAGGTGACAGGCCGAAGCGTATTGGGCCGGATGATTGCCCTGCGGCGATACCCGCTCAGGCAGGTTACGACCCCGACAGCAACCCTGAAGGCGCCAGGTGTTCTATTTATGACGGAATGCGCAATATTTTCGGTGAAAAACTGTATGCCGAAATCAGTAGCGAACGAGAATTCGCCCGCGCACCACACGACAATGTAGGTGTGCAGTATGGCCTCGCTGCACTGAATGAAGGACTCATCAGCCCCGAGGAGTTTCTCGATCTTAATGAGCGAATCGGCGGCTGGGACATCGATGTTAACTCACGTCCTCAACGCACCGTCGGTGACGAGGACGCTATCCGCATTGCCTACCAGACCGGGCGCGTTACGAATGGCGCGGCAGGGCTTTCCCAGGTGCCGATCATCGATGATCGCGCCTATCTCGATGACATTGGCAACTTTCACGCGAGTGTCTATTCCTTCGTGACCCGTGCTCGTTTGGAGCGCGACAACGGTCACGCAGGCAACTACATATTGCGCCGACATAACAGAGAGATGAGCCTGGAAAGCGAAAATCTCGCCCTGATGGATCAATGGCTGGCAACTCTGAAAGCAGATCGCAGTAACACCACGATGCTCGACAAGATCGTACGCGCGAAACCTGCTGATCTGCAGAACGATTGCTACGCACCGAGCGGTGAGCACATCATCGATGAGCCTGCATTTGATATGAATGCGCTGTATGACAACACCGCTGGACCATGCAATACCCTGTATCCCCCGCATGCCGGTCTGCGACTTGTCGCTGGCGGCCCGCTTACCAACGACGTCCTGAAGTGTCAGCTGAAGGCGATCGACGTTAATGACTACGCGGTCGAGTTCAGCGACGCACAGAATGCGCGCCTGCAATCAATTTTCCCCGAAGGTGTCTGCGACTGGAGCAAGCCAGGTGTTCAGCAGCAACCCAACCAGACCTGGCTGTCGTTTGGCCCATCACCGGTAAATCGATACGACGGTTCCGAGTAGATAAATAATTATCGCTCGTGCGGAGCGCATGCCACGCTCCGCACGAGCACTGAGTTACTGTTACCGATCAAGCCGGAGACGCGGCGCTCCCGGCCAGTATCCCACCATCGATATTCATTTCGATGCCGGTCACATAGCGGCTCTCATCGCTCAGCAAGTAGAGTGCCGCGTTGGCCACGTCTTCGGGCATCCCCATCGCACCGAGCGGAATATCCTTGCTGATTGCAGCAATTGCGGTCGCGCGCTGTTCGCCTTCACCGAGCATGGCGTCCCACATGGGTGTGAGGATTGCCGCCGGGTGAATCGAGTTACAGCGGATCGGATATTTCTGCTGCGCACAGTACAGTGCGACTGTCTTGCTGTGGTTCCGCACGGCGGCTTTGCTTGCGGCATACGCGGCCGCACCGGGTATGCCGACGATGCCGGATCGTGAGGACAGATTGACTATGCTGCCGCCTGACTCTTTCATCCAACGAATGGCGTATTTACAACCTAGCACTGTGCCCGTGAGGTTAACCGCCATGACTTTTTCCCAACTGGCCATGTCGAGATGTTCAGGATCGTGTGGGCCACTGGTTTCCAGGAAGCCAGTAATGCCGGCATTGTTCACAAGACCAGTAATGCCACTCTCGCAATGCGTCGCGAGCCATTGGTCGAGCTTCAGCCACTCGTCTGCGCTACTGACGTCGCAGGAAACGAACCGGGCGGCGTCACCCAGTCGTTCAGATAGCGCGTTGCCAAGCGCTGCATTGATGTCCGTCAATATGACTTTTGCGCCGTTCGCAACGGCCAGTTCCGCGCAAGCGGCACCGATGCCCTGTGCGGCGCCAGTTATCAGGATGGTTTTGTTTGCAAGTCGTTGCATAAGAATTCACTCAATAGGGTTAGGACTGCTTTGCAGGGAAACAGTCAGCAATTAGAAAGGAAGATTGAGAAGCAACGCCACTCGGCATTGCCGTCGCGCGCAGTCAAAAACGAGTGACTGGCTTGCGCTGGTGTTACGCGCTTATAAGAAGTGAATTGTTCATGTCGCACCTTCCAGGAGTTGCCGGTGCAGAATGCAGGACCGTCGGGTCAAGCAAGTGGCAACGTCGAGTGAATTCTCGCTGCTGGAAAACTGAGTTCTCCAGAATTCAAGCAGCGGAAGGGTACGCCCGGCTATCACGAGCGTCAAGTGAGATCTTGAAATAGCGATGAGTTGTTGACTGCATCAGAGCACGTCATTGCTTAGCAGATGTCTGATAATTAGCTCGGCGTCCTGATCAACGCAACCGTTACTGTTGTTGAATATGAAATCGACACTCTGTTCGTGTACCCAGTCCGCCTTGCCGATGGTATTGCGAAACAGGGCGATCTTGTTGGGAGGAAGACCGAGGTTGTTGTGGAAATCAATCAACAATTCCAGTTCTTCCCGGCTGAACGCGTCCGCGACAATCCGGGTAATGCCGGGCTCGAAAAATTTCCATTGGTAGGTGTCGCGATAACAGGCCTCGATGCGACGCTCGAGCACCACAGGTAAGCGGTAATCCGTATTGCGCTGAATAATGACGCTGTAGTTGTGAATGATTTGTTGTGCCTGTTGTCGGGCACGGGTTTCGAAGAGGTCGCCTACCTGTGCGGCGCGCAGAAGTTGCCCGGCGGCCTGCAACTGTGCGGGTGATTCGGCGCGTAGACCGCCAGACAGCAGCCAAAGGCAACTTAGCGCGACTAGCATTGCGCAGACGTTGGCTGCTCTGGATCGGTGGTGGCCTGCAGGTGCGAATAGCGGCATCGGGCTTAATCTCCTGACCTGGCAAAATTCTACTGAAGCTCAGGAGGCGGCAACAGCACAATTCGCATGTCGGGTGAAAAACTCGTCATCGTGTGTGAATTGCCACCGAAAGCCGGTCGATTGTTATTGACTGTACGCGCCGGCAATGACAACATGCTGGCAGTAGTTCTGCAATCCAACAGAACAGGTAGTTTCAGAATGCATTCTTCCAAGCGGGTATTGTTTCTGGATCTGGTGCTATCGATTTTCCGGCTCAACGGACAATTGATAGCCGAAGGCGACGCGATGACCGAGCAACTCGGGCTGACCCACGCGCGCTGGAAGGTCATCGGAGCAATCGCCCTGTCCAGTGCCGGACTCACCGTACCAGGAATTGCGCGCGTACTGGGGCAATCCCGACAGGCTGTGCAGCGCATAACTGATGTCATGGTGACCGACGGTCTGCTGGAATACACTGAGAATCCCAAGCACAAGCGCTCAGTGCTGGTGACACTTACCGATCAGGGCAAGGATACCTACAACACCTTGCGAGAGGTCCAGGATCCCTGGGCGATCGAAGCCACTGAGGATGTCCCCGTCGAAGAACTGGAATCCGCACTTCGGCTGGTGCGGCGTCTCATCAAGCATTTTAACAAGTAAGTCTCCATGACTGATTTCACGACCCGCCTGCCGCGTGCCATGTACCGCGCCGAGCAGGTGCGCCAACTCGATGCGCTCGCTATCCGGGAATACTCTGTTTCCGGATTCACACTTATGAAACGCGCAGCCGCCGCAGCGTTCGATGTGTTACTGGAGACCTGGCCCCAGACGCGAGAACTTGTCGTTTTCGTTGGCGGTGGCAATAACGGCGGCGACGGCTATGTACTGGCGGGACTCGCCAGCGATCACGAGCTGACTGTCACCGTAGTCGTCATGCATGCCGACCAGACCTTGCGCGGCGAGGCCGCAGAAGCCGAGCAATTTGCCCGTGACCGCGACGTGACTTGCTGTAAATTCCACGACATGGACTCGGTTCTGCAGCAGGCGGGCAAGCAGACCGTGCTGGTAGACGCACTTTTCGGTACAGGGCTGTCGCGCGATATCGGTGGTGATTTTGCGCAGGCAATTGCGGCGATTAACGCTACTGAATTCCCCGTTCTGAGTCTGGATATTCCCTCCGGACTGAATGCGGATACCGGCAATCCCATGCCTTGTGCAGTGTGTGCCGATAGCACGGTCACCTTTGTTGCAATGAAGCAGGGCATGCTGACGGGTCAGGCCCGCAACTATGTCGGCACACTGCGATTCGCGTCGCTGGATCTCCCTGATCGACTGTATCGTGATGCGGCAGCGCCGACAGCGCCTGTGCGACGAATCGATATCAACGATACCTTCGCAGCGCTTCGGCCGAGACCTGCCGCAAGTCACAAGGGCAGCAATGGGCATGCGCTGCTGATTGGCGGTGAATTGGGTTATGGTGGTGCGATCCTCATGGCAGCAGAAGCCGCGGCACGCAGCGGTGCAGGACTTACCAGCGTCGTCAGTCGTTCAGCGCATCGCGATGCCATGTTGGCGCGCTGCCCGGAAGTCATGTTCTACGGCACTGAAGATTTCGCCGGGCAGGGTCAGCAGAAAATCGCCGATCTCATGCAGCGAGCCTCAGTCATCACCATCGGGCCCGGTCTCGGGCGCAGCGAATGGTCGCGCGATCTTCTGCAGCGTGTACTGGCAGTGCATCGTCGCCGATCGATTCCCCTGGTGATCGATGCCGATGCGCTCCACCTGCTGGCTGAGCGCCGCGAGGTCGATGCGATGATCCGACGCGGAAACTGGCTACTTACGCCACACCCGGGAGAGGCAGCGCAGCTATTGGGCGTGTCAGTAGCGGAGATCCAACAGGATCGATTCGCCGCACTAGAGCGGTTGCTTGCGAGCTATGGCGGCTGCTGCCTGCTTAAGGGAAGCGGCACATTGATCGGCATTGCCGATACGGAAACCGACAGCGGACAGAGAGACTCGCAGGTCCTGCTCTGCTCAGAAGGCAATCCCGGAATGGGCAGTGGTGGCATGGGCGATGTCTTGTCGGGTATCCTCGCCGCTTTGTTGGCACAAGGCCTTCCCAATGCGGAGGCAATCGCCTGTGCCGTTTGTATCCATGGCGAAGCCGCGGATCTTGAAGCGCAAGAGTTCGGCCCACGTGGCATGCTGGCCACGGATCTGCTGCGGCGCGTGCGGCAATTGGTCAATCCACGTCACCAGAGTCAGTAGCTCTGGAGCCAGAAACCAGAGAATCAGGAGCGATGTCAGAAGTTTCCCCACAATCTGCGAGCAGGCAACTGCTGCACGTCTCACTGGTCGATGAAGAGGCGACCATTGCGCTCGGCCGTGAGCTCGCTCAGGCAACATTTGCCGACAGTGAGGCGATATCCCCGGAACGCGAGCTCCGTCAAGGGGAAGGACATGCCTGCATAGGGGCTGTTATCTATCTCAAAGGCGATCTTGGGGCGGGTAAAACAACGTTTACACGGGGCATCATGCGCGGTTTTGGTTATCAGGGCGCGGTAAAGAGCCCAACCTATACACTGGTCGAACCCTATGAATTCACGCAGTGCCACATCTACCATTTTGATCTCTATCGTCTGGCTGATCCGGAAGAGGTCGAGTATCTTGGCACGGAAGACTATTTTGCCAATAATAATCTCTGCATTTTCGAATGGCCCGAACGGGGCGAGCACCACATCCCTGACGCTGATCTGGTGATTTCACTGGAAGTCGAGGGAACGGGTCGGCGCCTCGAGTGTCGAAGTGGCAGTGATAAAGGCGATGCGATCTGCGCAAGAATTGCCAAAAGATTGTCGTCTCCGGGCCGAAACCTTTAGACAACGTGAACTATGTCAGCCGTATATGACAATGTGTCTGTCTCGATCAACAACTGCAGTCCTGCTACTCGCGTCCTTGCTTTCGAGCCTGCGATGGACCGAGGTTCAAGCCGCTAGCGTCGAAGATGTGCGCATGTGGCGGGCGCCCGACCACACGCGTCTGGTATTCGACCTGGATGCCAGTGTCACCTATTCCATGTTCACTCTCGCCGACCCTTACCGTGTCGTGCTGGATATCCACGATACGACCATCAGTAATGACTTCTCTGCACTGGACCTGACCGGCAGCCCCATTCTCCGTATACGGAGTGCGCCACGCGACAACAACCAGGTGCGTGTGGTGCTGGATCTTGCCACGCAGGTGAATCCCTCGAGCTTTACTCTCGCGCCGAATCGAGAGTTCAGTGACCGTCTGGTGGTAGACCTCTACGATCTCGCTCCTCCGCCAGGCCAGGCCGTGGAGCAAGCGGCCACTCCGCCAGCCGAAACCGCCAGTCAGGCGCCGACGAATACTGACGTGCGCCGTGAAACCCAGACGACGCAGCGCGATATCATCGTCGCGATTTCTGCCGGACATGGTGGCGAGGATCCGGGAAGTATTGGCTACGATGGCAAGATCTATGAGAAGAATGTCACGCTGGCTATCTCTAAATTTCTGTTCGATGTGCTCGACGCCACGCCCGGTTATCAGCCGATTCTGATTCGCGAAGGCGACTACTATGTACAGCTGACAGAGCGGCCCGAGATTGCGCGCCGCCACCGGGCAGATATCTTCGTGGCGGTGCATGCTGACTGGTTCCGCAATGCACAGGCCTATGGCGCAACGGTCTACGCACTGTCAGGTGATCGCGCCGACCGGGAAAACTCGCGCCGCGTAGCGCAGAAAGAAAACAGCTCAGACTTGTTGGGCGGCGTTGATGGCGACATAACCCTCGGCACGTTTGATGATGATGTGGCAATGACGCTGGTGTCCCTGCAGATGGCATGGAGCATGGAGCAGAGCCTCATCGCGGGAACGCGAATTCTCGAGTCTCTCGAAGGCATTACCCGGGTACGCCGCAACAAGGTGCAACAGGCCTCGTTGCAGGTGCTCAATTCGCCCGATATCCCCTCGCTGCTTATTGAGACTGGCTATCTGACCAATCCGGCTGAGGCCGACCGCCTCAATTCGCCTGGCTTTCAACGCACCATGGCCGCCGCGATCGCGCAGGGCATTCAAACGTATTTTTTCGATGCGCCTCCCGAAGGCACGCTGGTCGCCTGGCAGAAAGCGAATGGCGTGATTCCAGGCTCCTACACGGTGAAGCGCGGCGACAGCCTGTCGGAAATAGCGGAGCGTTTCGGCAGCAGCGTGAGCGAGTTGCGCAGCTTGAATAGTCTGCGTAGCGATACCATTCAGGTTGGCCAACGCTTGTCGCTACCCGGCGGCGAGCCGGTCCGTGCATCGGAGCATACGATTCGTAGCGGCGAGACGCTCTCGGAAATTGCTGAGCTCTATCGGGTCAGTCTCACGAGCCTGCGCCGTGAAAACAATATCAACGGTGACCGTATTATGGTCGGGCAGATACTCAGAATCCCGACGATCTGAGTAGTGAGCAGTCACGCCTGGCCGATGTAAGCCCATCTGTCCGGTCAGCAGCTGCAGCGGCCACAGCCAGTAAGGAGCGCAGCGGGCAGAGATGCTACAATGCCGCCTCAGTTTGCCACGGCCCACAATCCGCACTAACACACCCGCAGCCCAGTCATTCATGCCAAGAATCAATCGACTCAGCCAACGACTTGCCAACCAGATTGCGGCTGGCGAGGTTGTTGAGCGTCCGGCGTCAGTTATCAAGGAAGTGCTGGAGAATAGCCTCGATGCGGGGGCGACACGACTGGACATTGACGTGGAACAGGGTGGCATCAAACTGATGCGGGTGCGCGACAATGGCGGCGGTATCTATCGCGACGATCTGGCGCTGGCACTGAGTCGGCATGCAACCAGCAAGATTGCAGACCTCGACGATCTTGAGAATATCGCCAGTCTCGGCTTTCGCGGTGAGGCACTGGCCAGCATCAGTTCAGTTTCGCGCCTGAGTCTCCTGTCGAAAGCGCTGGACGAGGACGACTCCGCCGGCTGGAAGGTTGAAACCGAGGGCCAGGGAATGGAAGCGCGTGTCGAACCCGTGGCCCATCCACAGGGTACGACGGTCGAAGTACGGGATCTGTTTTTCAATACCCCAGCTCGCAAGAAATTTCTCAAGACCGAGAAAACCGAATTTTCTCGTATCGAGGAAGTGGTCAAACGCATGGCGTTGAGTCGCTTCGATGTGCAATTCACGCTGCAACACAATCAACGGGTGATACACCAGTTGCGCGCCGCGGCGTCTGAAGTGGAAATACAACGCCGTGTCAGTCTGGTTTGCGGCCCCGCATTTGTCGAAAACTCAGTCTATGTTGACGTAGAAGGCGCCGGTCTGAGGCTCTGGGGCTGGGTGAGTTTGCCGACCTTCTCGCGCAGTCAGGCGGACCTGCAGTACTTCTACGTGAATGGGCGCATCATCAGAGACAAGCTGGTGACGCATGCCGTGAAACAGGCTTATCGCGATGTTTTATTCCATGGGCGCCATCCTGCGTATGTGCTCTATCTCGAACTGACGCCATCGGCGGTGGATGTGAATGTGCATCCCACCAAGCATGAAGTGCGTTTCCGAGACTCCAGGCTCGTGCATGATTTTCTGTTCAGCTCACTGCACAAGGCGCTGGCGGATGTGCGACCGGATGCGCAGATGGCAGGTCAGCAGCGCACTCAGGAAGCCGGCATGGACTACGCCAGCGACTATGGTGGCGCCGGGCCAGCTGCCAGTGTTTTTTCTTCCGCACCTGGTACTGTCGCAGATTATCAAGGCTCGCCAGTGAGTCAGGGCTCACTAGGCTTGGCCAGGGACAGCGCCGCCGGCAGCGGGTTTGGCTACTCGCAGCGCAGCAATGGCGGGCAATTAAGTGGCGCGCAAGTACAGGATCAACTGGCGGTACTGTCTGCACTCGCCGCAGACGATGCTGAAGTGCCGCCGTTGGGCTACGCCATCGCACAGCTGCATGGCATCTATATTCTGGCGCAGAACAAGGAAGGCCTGATCATCGTCGACATGCATGCCGCTCATGAGCGCATAACCTATGAGCGAATGAAGATTGCCTGCGACAATGAAGAATTGAAAATGCAGCCCTTGTTGGTGCCTTTGTCGATCGCAGTCAGTCAGGCGGAGGCAGAATGTGCCGAGGAGCAAAGCGCCATGTTGCTCTCTTTAGGTTTGGAGATAGAGCGAGTGGCCGAGGAATCGATAGTGGTGCGGCAGGTGCCTTCACTATTGAAGGATTCCAATGTCGAACAACTGGTGCGCGACGTACTCTCGGACGTGCTCGAATACGGCAGTAGCGATCGTATTCTTGCGCATCAGAACGAGTTGTTGTCGACGATGGCTTGTCATGGTTCTGTGCGCGCCAACCGGCATCTCACCATACCCGAGATGAATGCCCTGTTGCGCGATATGGAAGCGACTGAACGCAGCGGGCAATGTAATCACGGCCGGCCGACATGGGTTTATCAGAGTCTGGATGAGCTCGATAAACTGTTTCTGCGCGGGCAATAATCGGAGTTGGCTCGAAGTCGCGCCCTCGACCGCAGGTCACAGAATCCAGAGGGTGTCCGCACTCCACATGCAATTGAATTATTCCCGACCCTGAATCTCTTACTCACCGACTTCTGACTCTAGAGCCGTTCCTTGAAGAATTCTGCACCACAAAAACCCGATGTCATTTGTCTGATGGGCCCGACTGCGTCTGGTAAAACTGCATTGGCTCTCGAACTCGCAGAACGCCGTCCCTTTCAGTTGGTCAACGTGGATTCTGCGCAGGTATTCCGTGACATGGACATTGGCACGGGCAAACCGGACGCAGAAACGCTCAGCCGACACCCCCACGAACTGATGGATATCCTCGATCCCGCCGAATCCTACTCGGCATCAGATTTCCGGGCCGACGCGATCAGGGTCATCGAGCAGGCACTGCACGAAAACAAGCTTCCCCTGTTGGTTGGGGGCACGATGCTCTATTTCAAAACCTTGCGGGATGGTCTGGCCGCTATGCCGAGTGCTGATCCGGCGACTCGGGAGCGCATCGAACAAAAGGCCGAAGCGGAGGGCTGGCCCGCTGTGCATGCGTGGCTGGCGGAAGTCGATCCGGAGGCAGCGGCGCGGATTCATCCGAATGACCCGCAGCGATTGCAGCGCGCGCTAGAGGTTTTTCTGGTCTCAGGCCGCCCGTTGAGTGAGTTTCATCGCCAGGAGCAGGCGCGGAAATCAATTAATGACAATAGTTTGCCATTTAATCTGCGCTTCTTTGCCATTATTCCCGAGGACCGTGCCATATTGCATGACAGAATTGCCACACGATTCCGGCAAATGCTCACTGACGGCTTGTTGGACGAAGTGCGAGCACTGCACAGTCGTGGTGACCTGAGCGAAGGCCTTCCGTCAATTAAATCAGTGGGTTATCGCCAGGTTTGGCAGCATCTCGAAGGCCAATTGGACTATGACCAAATGGTGGAAAAGAGTATTATTGCCACCCGACAACTCGCCAAGCGCCAACTGACCTGGTTGCGTAGTTGGGAAAACCTGACCAGCCTGACCGGTTCACCTGCACAATCTGCGGCAAATGTCTTGAAATACGTGGACTCCACCGCAATATAGAACTTAAATTGTCAGACTGTAGTCATAGTAAGGTCCGCATCGATTTTCGGGGCAACGGGTTCTTCGGTTTGTCAGAAGACTTAAATCAAGGAGAAAAATAATGTCCAAGGGACATACACTACAAGATCCATTCCTGAACGTACTCCGTAAAGAGCGCATTCCGGTATCTATCTACTTGGTCAGTGGCATCAAGCTGCAGGGTCAGATCGAATCTTTTGATCAGTTTGTTATCCTGCTTAAAAACGCAGTGAGCCAGATGGTATACAAACACGCGATTTCCACCGTGGTTCCAGCCCGAATGGTGAAGATTCCCATGGCGGGTCACGGTGACAGTCATGATGATGGTGGCGAACCGGGTAATTCCTGAAGGATTTCCCAGGGGGCTCCCCCACGTATAGGTAATTGATTGTTTTTTGAGAGACCAGATTCAGGCGAAATTTCTATCCTTGTCCACATCGATCTCACCACTGAGATCGAACAAGAGGATCCCGCTGAATTTGAAGAATTGGCTCTCTCAGCTGGCGCGGTACCGGTTGCGTATATAACCGGTACCCGCAGGCAACCCTCACCCAGCCACTTCGTTGGCTCAGGCAAACTCGAAGAAATCGCCGAGGCTGTACGCGCACATCGCGCCGAGCTGGTGATGTTCAATCACAGTCTTTCCCCGAGTCAGGAGCGCAATCTCGAACGTTACCTGAAATGCCGCGTGTTGGACCGGACCGGACTGATTCTCGATATCTTCGCCCAGCGCGCACGCAGTCACGAAGGCAAGCTACAGGTGGAACTGGCCCAGCTCCAGCACCTGAGTTCCCGACTCAAGCGCGGATGGACTCACCTCGACAGGCAGAAGGGCGGTATCGGCATGCGCGGCGCGGGTGAGACCCAGCTCGAGCTTGACCAACGCATGATTGGTCAGCGCATCAAGGCGATTCACAAGAGCCTGGAAAAAGTGCGTGCTCAACGGCAGCAAGGCAGGCGCTCACGGGAGCGCGCGGAAGTAGATACCGTGTCGCTGGTTGGTTATACCAATGCGGGCAAGTCCACGCTGTTCAATCGACTGACCAATGCGAATATCTACGCCGCGGATCAATTGTTCGCAACGCTGGACTCGACACTGCGTCGGCTCGATCTTCCCAATTTTGGTGCGGCCGTCATCGCCGACACGGTCGGTTTCATCAGCCATCTGCCACACCAACTGGTAGAAGCGTTTCGCGCGACATTGGAAGAGTCGTCCAATGCGAGCTTGTTGCTGCATGTGGTCGATGCCGCAAATGCGGACTACGCTGACTATATGGGTAAAGTGGATGAGGTGTTGCTGGAGATTGGTGCGGATCGGGTTCCGCAGCTGCTGGTTTTCAACAAGATCGATCTCCTCGATCTCGAACCCCGGCTACAGCGCGATGCAAGCGGAAAGCCGGAACGCGTGTTCGTTTCTGCGCAGACGGGCGCGGGCATGGATCTGCTGCTCACGGCAATCAGCGAGCTTCTTGCCGATGGCATCGTGCAGGAAACTGTTGTGATTCAACCAAATCAGGCGCGTCTGCGTAGTCAATTCTACGAACGCGGTTATATAGAGCACGAAGAAGTGGACAACGAGACTGGCAATTATCATTTGCAAATCAAGTTGCCGCGCGAGGAGATGGCTCGCCTGCGCCACAATGGAATTCAAACTCTACCCCGTCAATCCTCTCAGCCTGTGCACGACGTAATCGTGTCGGACGAGAGCAATGACCTGACTGACAATCGGCAAACGGCCTGACAGATCGGCTATCAGACCCCGAAATTGCTGTGAAATTACTGATTATTCGCTAAAATCGCCCTTCCGAATTTTAGGAAGGCTCTGGAGAAACCAATGGCTTGGAACGAACCTGGAAACAACGGTAAAGATCACGACCCGTGGGGTGGTGGCAACCGCGGCGGTGGTGACCAGGGCCCGCCAGACATTGATGAGGTCATTCGCAATTTGACCAAGAAATTTAACAGTCTGTTTGGCGGCGGCTCTGGTGGCGGCAGTTCAACAGGCGGCGGTAGTGCGAGCGGTGGCTTCTCTGGCGGCCTGTTCGCCGCGCTCGTTGTGGTTGCTGTGGCATTTTGGGGCTTCCTCGGATTCTACATCGTGGATGAATCGGAGCGCGGCGTTGTGCTCCGTTTTGGTCGTGTGCTCGATGCCGTCGTGCCACCGGGCCTGCACTGGAACCCTCCGCTGGTTGACGAAGTGAGCATCGTCAACGTCTCGCGCCTTAATGCCAAGACCTATGAGAATGGTTCGATGCTGACGACCGATGAGAACATCATCGATATCAACGTCACGGTGCAGTACATCATCGAAGACCCGAAAGACTATGTTATCGCTGTGCAGGACCCAGAACGCAGCCTCGACAATGCGGCTGAGTCGGCGATTCGCCATGAGGTTGGCAGCAATTTCATGGACCAGATCCTGACCACGGGGCGTGCCGCGATGGCCGATGCCGTCGAGGAGCGACTGCAGGACTACATGGATGCGTACCGAACCGGCATTCGCATTTCGCAGGTGAACGTGGTTGATGCGCAGCCTCCGTCGGCAGTGCAACCTGCTTTCGACGACGTGATTCGTGCACGTGAGGACGAGCAGCGCGCGCAGAATCAGGCGCAGCAGTATTCGAACCGCGTGATTCCCGAAGCGCGTGGTGACGCACAGCGTCAGATCGAAGAGGCGAATGCCTACAAGGAACAGGTTATCGCTGTAGCCGAAGGTGATGCCTCGCGTTTCGACCAATTATTGTTTGAGTACGCAAAAGCGCCGGAAGTAACCCGTGAGCGTCTTTACATCGAGTCCTTGCAGGACGTGATGACTGCGTCCAGCAAGATCATGGTCGATGTGGAAGGTGGCAATAACATGCTGTACCTGCCGCTCGACAGACTGATGCAACAAGGGGCAACAGGCCTGCCTTCGAATCTGAGTTCGACGCAGGAGCTGCGCGATCTGGCGACGCAACTGGCGCCCTATCTGCCAGCACCCAATAACAGTTCTACAGTAAACAGTTCACGCCTGAATAACACCGGCAGAGGAGGACGACCATGAAGAATTTTGTCGCTATCGCCATTGCCGCAGTGATCCTGCTCATTGCTTCGAATTCACTGTTTGTTGTGAAGGAAACGGAGCGAGCAGTCATGCTGCAACTGGGTGAGATTGTAAATTCAGATATCACGCCAGGCCTGCATTTCAAGATCCCGCTGGTCAACACAGTGCGTATATTCGACGCCCGTATCCAGACCGAGGATTCGTTCCCGCAGCGTTTTCTGACTCTTGAGCAGAAGGCACTTGAAGTCGACTCCTATGCGAAGTGGCGGATCACGGATGTAGGTCAGTTCTATGTTTCGACCCAGGGCGATACTGCTCGCGCAGGACGCCTGCTCGCCGAGCGTATCAACGATGGTCTGCGTGACCAGATCGGTGCCCGCAACCTGCAGGAAGTCGTCGCAGGCGAACGCGATCAACTGATGGTTGATCTGACCGCGGAATTGAATGAGACGACAGCCAACGATCTCGGTATCGAAGTGATCGATGTGCGAGTGAAGCGCATCGACCTGCCCGACGACGTGCGCTCTTCAGTCTATGACCGCATGATTACCGAGCGTAACCGCGAAGCGCAGGAACTGCGTTCTCGCGGAGAAGAGTTGGCGATCGGTATCCGCGCCGATGCAGACCGCCGCGCGGTGATTTTCGAAGCAGAAGCCTATCGCGACGCCGAGCGTATTCGTGGTGAGGGCGATGCGCAGGCGACTGCCATTTATGCAGAAGCCTACCAGAAAGACCCGGAATTCTTTGCCTTCACGCGTAGCCTGAACGCCTATCGCGAGACCTTCAGTTCGAAAGGTGATTTCCTGTTACTGGATCCGGAGAGTGATTACTTCAAGTACCTCAAGAACGGAGCCGGAATACAGTAGTCAGTACCACTGACACTTTCCGCAGGGATACTTAAGACAAGAGAAACTCAACCCAACCTGATTCGTTGACAAGCACGAGTCAGGTTGGTCTGTTTTGGGCGAGTGCTTTGGATGATGTCGATGCACTGGTCACAGTGGGCCATTTGGCTCTCGAGCGCTCCGGCATTAGAATTCGCACCATGTGGCACGAACTCGCTATTGCATTCTGTTTAATGCTTGTCATCGAGGGCATTTTGCCTTTTATAGCGCCGGGACGCTGGCGTCGCATGCTGATGATGTTGGACCAGATTGACGATTCGACCATGCGTTGGATCGGGCTGGCCAGCATGCTCACTGGAACTGTATTGCTCCTGATCATTAATTAATAACCAGATAGAACCATTGCTATGACCACTGCAAAGCGCTGGCTGCTGCCTGACGGCGTCGAAGAAATATTGCCAGCAGAAGCCTACCGACTGGAATCACTGCGCCGCGAACTCCTGGATCTGTATGAGTCCTGGGGTTATGAGTTGGTGATTACCCCGCTTATCGAGTTTCTTGACTCTTTGCTGGTCGGATCGTCGCATGATCTCGATTTGCATACCTTCAAGATTACCGATCAGCTGAGTGGTCGCATGATGGGTATACGTGCGGACATCACACCGCAGGCGGCCCGCATCGATGCGCACTGCCTGAATCGAACAGGGCCCGTGCGACTGTGCTATGCCGATAGCGTACTGCACACCAAACCGCGGGGCATCATGACGTCGCGCGTGCCTATTCGTATCGGTGCCGAACTTTATGGGCATCAGGGCGTCGCGTGCGATATCGAACTCGTCTGCCTGATGCACGAAACGCTGCGCGTTGCCCAGGTACCAAACCTGTACGTTGTGCTCGGGCATGTGGGTATTTTCCGAACCCTGCTCGACGCGGCAAAGGTATCGGCTGAAGCGGAGCAGACGCTTTTCGCCGCGCTGCAACGCAAAGCCTACGATGAAATTGATGCCGTACTCACACAGGAAGTGAGCGATGAGAATCTTAGAGGATTGCTGCGCAAGCTGTCTCGCCTGAGCGGCGATGCGAGTGTGTTGGAGCAGGCGAAGGATGTGTTTGCCAATGCACCTGAGGCGGTACAGAAAGAATTCCAGGATCTGGTCGCGGTCGTAGATGGCGTCAAGCAACGCATTCCGGATATTGAACTGTGTTTCGATCTCTGTGAACTGCGCGGTTATGAATATCACACGGGCATAGTGTTCGCTGCCTACACGCCCAACTACGGCCGCGCGGTTGCCAAGGGTGGTCGTTATGATCATATAGGCGAAGTGTTTGGTCGTGCTCGCCCCGCATCGGGATTTGATAGCGATCTGAAAACACTCGCCAAGTTGACGACTAAAACACTCACTCGCAAGCCAGGCATATTGGCGCCAGCCTCTGACGATCCCGCGCTGTTCACGGCGGTACAGGAACTTCGGTCGCAGGGCGAAATTGTTAACAACTGGTTGGCTGCTGAAGAGCCGACTGCAGAAGATTTTGCGGAGCAGAGCTGCGATCGCAAACTGGTTCACGTTGACGGCGCGTGGCAAGTCAAGGCCGTCTGATACACACACTGAAATACACAACAGTAGCGCATAGAGAACGTTTGAAATGGCAAAATCCGTAGTAGTACTGGGTACCCAATGGGGCGATGAAGGTAAAGGCAAGATAGTCGATCTGTTAACGGATCAGGCTGCCGTCGTCGTTCGTTTTCAGGGCGGCCACAATGCCGGACACACGCTGGTGATTGACGGCAAGAAGACAGTGCTGCACCTCCTGCCTTCAGGCATTCTGCGTGAAGATGTGAGCTGCATTATTGGCAATGGAGTAGTGCTCTGTCTCGAAGCTCTGCTGAAAGAGATAGGCGAGCTTGAAGGCAATGGTGTGCCGGTGCGCGATCGTTTGATTATTTCCGGCGCCTGTCCGTTGATCCTGCCGTCGCACATCCTGCTCGATCAGGCACGTGAGGCGCAGAGGGGTAACAACAAGATTGGCACGACAGGACGTGGCATTGGCCCGGCTTACGAAGACAAAGTGGCGCGCCGCGGTATTCGACTGGCAGAGACAATCAATGAAACTCACTTTGGTGAGCGACTCGAAGAACTGTTGGAGATTCACAACTTCTGGTTGAGTAAGTACTTCGAAGTAGACACAGTCGACTACCAGCAAGCCTACGACGAAATTCTGGAGCAAGCGCGTGAAGTGCGACCGATGATTGCTGATACTGTCGATCGCCTGCATGCCTACCGCAAGGCGGATGCCAATATCCTGTTTGAAGGTGCTCAGGGATCGTTGCTGGATATCGACCACGGGACGTACCCCTACGTCACGTCATCCAACACAACTGCGGGCGGCACGGCGACAGGTTCAGGCTACGGTCCCTTGTATCTGGATTACGTCTTGGGCATCACCAAAGCCTACACAACCCGCGTAGGTTCAGGCCCGTTCCCGACAGAGTTGTTCGACAGCATTGGCAAACACCTTGCTGAAGTCGGTCATGAAAAAGGCGCGACTACAGGCCGCGATCGCCGCTGTGGTTGGTTCGATGCGGCGGCGGTGAAGCTGGCGACCCGTATCAACAGTGTGTCGGGCATCTGCCTCACCAAGCTGGATGTTCTGGATGGCCTGGAAACCGTGAAGGTCTGCACTGGCTATAAAGGTGGTGGCAGTACTTCGAGCGGTCTCATGGCGGTGGACGACTTCGACAAACTGGAGCCGATCTATGAAGAACTGCCGGGCTGGACTGAATCCACAGCAGGCGCCAGAACACTGGAAGAACTTCCGGAAAACGCACGACGTTATATTCGCTTCATTGAAGAGGCGGTAGAGGTGCCAGTTGACATTATTTCAACCGGACCCGATCGCGAAGAGACAATAACACTGCGTCATCCATTCAGCGTCTAGAGTTCGCGCGCTGTTGCGGATTCTGGATGTCTTGCTGATTCCTCAGAATTAATCAGAGTGCCATAAACAGGCGGCGCCGAGTGCGCCGCTGCTATCCCCATGTAGCGGCTGCAGGATGCGAGTCGCTACATAGTCACTGAAGACATGTGCCGGCAGAAATTCGTCCAGCATGGGATAAATCGGCTGAATATTGGATAGGCCCCCACCGAGAACAATAGCCTCAGGATCCAGGGTGTTGATCACTGTGGCCAGGCAGCCCGCGAAGAGTTCGCTGTAACGCCTCAACGTCCCAATAGCATCCGGATCTCCCTTGCCAGCGAGGTCGGCGATTTGCTCCGCATCTATGACGCCAGCCTGGCTTCCGCCATGCAGTTCTTGCCAGGTCGCGAGTAGGCCGCTCCCACTCAGCACTGTTTCAATGCAATTCACTCGTCCGCAATAGCAAGGCCGGTCCGCGTTGATCAATGACCTGACGGAAGAGGGGATCGGGTTGTGGCCCCATTCGCCAGCGATGCCATTGGGTCCGTTCACTAGTTGTCGATTGATCACAATTCCTCCGCCAGTTCCGGTACCGATAATGACGCCGAACACCGACCGAAATTCTTGTCCCGCTCCCATGATGGCCTCTGACAGCGCGAAGCAGTTGGCGTCGTTTTCGAGGCGAACGCTATAGCCGAGCTCGCTTTCGATATCCGCTTGCAGGGGTTTGTCATTAAGCACGGTGGAGTTGCAGTTGCGCATGAGGCCGGTTTGCTTCGACCGGGAGCCTGGCGTGCCGATGCCGACTGATAGTCGCTGCCCGATCGATTGCTGCAGTTCTTCAATGAGTGCGCAGGTCGCGGAAACCACTGCCTGATAGGATTCCTTCGGCGTGGCGACTCGGAGGCGGTGGGGAACCTGTCCATCAGGATCCAATACGATGCCTTCGATTTTCGTACCGCCGAGGTCGACACCAATGCGTTGTTTGCGTGATGAAGTCATGTGCAGTGAGTTAACTATCGTCAGGGTTACAGGGCATCGGGTTCAATATGTGTCAGTGTCACACTTTGGGAATTCCGTTCCTTTCTTGCATAGTCAACGAAACTCTCTAAAATCGTCGGTCCGCCTGAAAAAGTGGATTACATTGTGACACGCGCTCGGAACCAACAAGTCTCGCTGGACGATACGCCGTACTATCATTGCATATCGCGATGCGTTCGGCGCGCCTATCTATGCGGTGACGATCCAGTTTCCGGTCGCAATTTCGACCATCGAAAACGTTGGCTGGTAGAACGTATCAAACAGCTTTCGGCAAACTTCGCCATTGATGTCTGCGCCTATGCAGTAATGAGCAATCATTACCATCTGGTACTGCATGTCGACACGGCGAGTGCCGCAGAGTGGGATGAAGACGAAGTCATTAAACGCTGGACCGCATTGTTCCCGGCGAATGGCAAGCTGATCGAAACACTGAACCTGAATGCTGAGACACGAGCGGCACGCCAACAGTTGGAACAGCGCGTGACTCTCTGGCGCGAGCGCCTGCAGGACATAAGTTGGTTCATGCGCTGTCTTAACGAGACTGTCGCCAGACACGCGAACCGGGAAGACGAATGCACCGGTCGGTTCTGGGAAGGGCGCTTCAAGAGTCAGGCGCTGCTCGATGAAAAAGCGCTGGTGACTTGCATGGCCTATGTCGATCTCAATCCGATCCGGGCTGGCGTGACGGACTCGCTTGAGAGTAGTGATTTCACCTCGATCCAGGAACGTCTACTAGATCACGCGCGCAAGGCGCGAAAGAAAAACTATCGCCAGCAACGCCTTCTTAATCGACGCAATGTACAGCACCTGATTGAGCAGCCACGCACACAAGGGCGCCTGCTATCTCTGCAGAAAGCACAGGGCATTGGAGGTACTGCGTTACCCGTTACGCAGCGCAGCTACATCGCTCTGCTTGAAGAAACCTGCAAGGCACTCCAGCTACAACACGACACTCCGGCTAAGGCGATTCACTACCTGGAAGAGAGACGCGAGTCACTGCAGGAACTGGGCATCTCACCCACAGCCTGGCTGGAAGGCGTGCAGAGATTCAATCGCTATTACGGCCCTGCGGCAGGAACAGTGACCTCACTCTGCAAGTTTCAACGCCATAGAATAAAAGCAGGCGCCGAACTCAAACACAAAGACAAATGGATCCGCGGCGTCCAACCAGCAAGAAAACTCTTCGGAACCTGATCAAAAATCCAAGTCGATCACCCCAACTCTTCACCACTTCGTTACACCTTCTCGATTCACTCGATTCAACCACACCCCAGACAACAGCATTGCCAAAAATCAGTGCGCAATAAACTCGCGTGCGCATTCTGATCGTCAGTAAGAAAGGAGTTTCCTTAATAAGGGACACCCAATTAAATTTTTATAAGATAAATGGGTGTCCTTTATTAAGTGAAGCGATTGTTTAGTTGCTTTTGCTAAGTGTCGGAATTGACTTGAATTGTTGCGCGAAAGAGGCTGTTACAGTGAGCCTGGTTTGATCGGAAATTGCTCAAATTTCAGTAAATTACGCCGATAACCTCACAAGATATTGTTTGACTTTGAACAGCGTGCACTATATGTTGCGCTGCATGGATTGGGGCGTCTTTCGACCAGAATCCGGGCCTGATAGTGAAATTTGGCCAGCAAGGTGAGCGAGTTGATTTGGGGAATTCACCTGCTTGGCAAATTTTCTGGGACAACTGTCACGCACACCGGAGCGAAATTCTCACACACTTCCAATCTCTAAATAACAATCGATGGCATCTCTTCAAGACAGAGCCTGGAGTCAGAATCACAATGAATAAATTCGCTCAAGCAGTAGTCGAAGATTCCACTGGTGAGAACCTGCAGGACAGCGACCGACTCTACTTGAAAAAGAAAAAAGAAGAAGAAATCCGTATGAAGCTCGATGCATTCGCCAAGGAGCTGTCTGCTGCGCGTGATGAACGCCGTAAGAAGCACTGACAACGATACACCGCGTCAGCCTTCCCAATATAAATTTCTCTTCTTTCTTTAGTTCTCGGGCAACTGGCCCGCCGATACGACTCCCACTTCCAAAGATCTTTGGGATTAGATCCCCCCCTCTAGTACGACACATCATTCAAGCGAAGCAGCCAGACTTGCTCGTTCGCTTCCTGTGAACCAGCGACGACCGAACTAATTATTCTTTGTGTGATGCGTGAGTAATCGCCTTACTTTTAGCGAAAGACGCCGCACCAATCTGGCTCAAGCTACTGCTTTAAAGGCCAGCAATTCCTGCAGGCAGGAAATATCTGGCGAATGTTTCTGTTTGGGCGCCGGGAGAATGAAGTTTGCCGAGCTAGTAAGAATCGCAAAGTAAAACCATTACGACACCCTAAGTGAGTGTCAGCAGGGCGGACTCAGTTTATTGAATTTCGTGGGAATGAGTGGTACATTCGTGGGAATTAATCCCACAAATAGTCGAGAGCAGTTAGTAAGATGGACGACTACACTCAGGTAACGAAAGTCTGGTTGGAAAATCGCTATACCGAGCAATGGCCGGTGTATTTTGCTCACGAACCGATTTATGGCATTGGTGAGCCGGCTTGCGAGCCGCATCATGCACGCAGGGTCGTGCGGCTATATCAGTTGCTGCGTTCAGTTCGCAAATTAGGCGGTACTACTCTGCTGGATGTGGGCGGTTCCGAGGGCTATTTCGCATTTCTTTGTCGTGAGCTTTTTGGGATGGAGGTGGTCAGCGTCGACCTGTCGAGCGAGGCGTGCCGCAGAGCTGCCGAGATCTTCGGCATACCTGGCGCGGCAATTGATAGCGTCCGACTCCCCTTTGAGAGCGAGAGCTTCGATGTCGTGACATGCGCTGAAGTGGTTGAGCATCTTTCGAGCCCGGTTCCCTCGATCCTTGAGTTGCAGAGAGTAGCCAAACACAATGTGATCCTGGCGACCGAAGAATGGGTGGCTTCGTCCAAAGAGCGCGACACGTTGTTGGAACAACGAAGGAAAAACCTGCACGGCGAGCGAAGCTTTTTTGCAGATTGCGACGCGAAGCCACTGTTTTACCCTGCTGAAGTCATGCTGGAAAGGCAGCAGGTACCGGATGTATCGCGCTTTGACGATGACCGGGCCATTGAGAAAGCCGCGCTGCGAGACTTTCTCCTGTCACTCAAGGAGAGGAGTGATGCAGACACGTCCGGAGTCAATGGCATCATACTGACTGCCCGGAAATCAGTAGCATCCCCTCCGCTTAATCGCTGCCCTTCCGATGAGGAACTGATCGAGTTTCTGATAGAGCACAAGACTCCCCTCCATGTAGTGCCACCATCCACGCCTGCTATCGCATTCCCGACCTGGTGCCGCATAGCGTGCCCATCCTGCAGAAACGCGATGTCATTGGTCCAGGATGCATACACTTGCAAGAGTTGCAGCAATGACTTCAATCGAGTCAATGGCGTATTCGAATTACTCTGTGCGTCGCGCGCCGAAAGTGAAACGGAGATAACTCAGGCACTTGCGCTGCGTGGTGGCAATACCTATCGCGATCAGGCCAGGGAACTGAGCGGTTTGGCGGAGAAGCTGGCGATCGATTTTTTCGATGCGCAAACAGCGTGGGATTTCGGGAAAGAGAGCGACAGAGAACTCTGGGATTTAAATGATGAAATAGAATATGTCGATGGCTCTCGCTATAGAAGCCGTGGTCTTGATCCACAGCTACGGTCGCCATGGCTAGGCTGCGACATCAGTGCCATTGAACAAGTAGAGATCAGTTTGGCTCTGGAGCAAGATGCCCGACATCCGGATCGCGTCATCTCGGGAGAAGTGTTCTTCTTGTTGGACGGGATGGCCGAGTTCTCACCCGATGTGTCAGCACGATTTGCTGCAAGCCCGGACGGAGCGGAGAGGACGATAGTTATCCCCATAACGGATTCACTCAGAAGTGGTCGTAAACGCTTGCTCAAGCTGCGTGTTGACCCACCGGCCGGAGAAAGCGCAATCACAATCAAGCGAGTCCGACTTCGCTAGGCAGCAACACACTGCGAACCGCGCTTAAAGTATGAACCGCGCTTAAAGTATGAAAAGTACCGCGGCCGACACACAATAACTTCCGTACCTGAAAGAAATATCCTGGTTGACCGGGATAGTAGCGTGGACTATAGTTCGCAATTAGGACGTGCGTCCTAATGCTATTGAAAAAGAAGGATGCAATGAAGCCCGTCAATCCAACGCGACAAAAAATTATAGAAATAGCCGATGAACTGATCTATGCCAATGGCTACGAGCGCACGTCCTTCGCACAGATCGGTGCATTGGCACAGATCTCAAAGGGCAACTTCTATTACCACTTCAAGTCAAAAGACGAGATTCTTGATGCGGTCATCGGGCATCGCTTGGAGAAAACCCGCAACATGCTGGATGACTGGGATCAACAAGGCTCGGAGCCTGCTGAACGAGTCAAATGCTACATCCGTATCGTGCTGCAGAATTGGCGCTTGATCAGGCTGCATGGATGCCCGGTGGGCACGTTGGTTAGCGAGCTGGCTAAACTTGATCATCCGTCAAGGACTGCAGCGAATAAGGTGTTCAGACTTTTTCGGCGCTGGCTTGCCAAACAGTTTTCGTTGATCGGTAACTCGTCCAATGCTGATGCCAATGCACTGCACATACTCTCCTGGAGCCAGGGCGTGGCCACTATGGCGAGCGCTTTCAGGGACAAAGCGTTTGTCGAACAGGAAGTAGTGAGAATCTGCAACTGGGTTGACCAGGTCAACGCGCAAAGAGATTGAAACTATGCATATTGTGTTATTGAAATTTGCCAAGAACAAAGCAGATGCCCCAATGTACATGCAGGCCCATAATGCCTGGTTGCAGCAGGGCTTCGCCAACGGAATATTTCTGTTAGCGGGATCAATCGTGCCAGGGCAGGGTGGATCGATTCTGGCGAACGGTATTTCCGAAAGTGAGCTCAGGGCACTGGTGGATCAGGATCCCTTTGTGCAGGAGGGAGTGGTGAGTTGTGAGATCATTGAAATTGCTCCAGCACGAATGGACGAGCGATTGGCATTCCTGGCCTAACCATTCTCTGGAGACAGCTTCTCGCAGCAGGCAATTAGATTGCTTGTTTTATTCAACGTCGGCCACACTCCGGGTTTCAGGCAATTGGGATTGAAACAGGCTGCCTTCTACGAGTCTAATCCCGCCGAACGAATTCCCGAACAGAGCTAGTTGCTCTGCTCGCAATCTTCCTCTCGGGAATCAGCCCATCGAATCATTGAGTCAAGTGTCGGGCACAACGCATGACCCCAGGGAGTTAGCCCGTATTCAACTTTTGGCGGGACTTGCGGATGCACGATTCGGCGAACTACGCCGTCAGCTTCCAGCTGTCGTAGCTGCTGAGTCAGCATTTTTTGTGTGATATCGGGGATGACTTTTTCGAGTTCGGAAAACCGCAGCAGCTCTCCACTGAACAAATGAAACAGAATCACAAGTTTCCACTTCCCCTCGAGAATTTTCAGGGCAGCGTCGACCGCTTCGGCGGCGGTCGCAGGAGTCCAGTTTCTCTCTACTGGGTCTTTCTGACCTAACTGACCTTGTGAGCTTTCTGGGCCTTGGAGTCCTTTGGATTCTTCGCGCATAGTAGTTTGCAGAATTGGTCTGAAATTCGCGTGATCTTCATACGCTTGCTGCTACGTAGGCATACTTTTTAGTAAGTGCCTTACTTATTTGTGCGTACTTCTATTCGCAGCAGTATGCAGCTATCGTTGGTGAACATCAATTTGAAACTGACATTGATTGTCGGTGCCTGAACGAGGGCTCTATGAAAATGTTAACCAATCTTCCAAAAATCATTGCCAGCTATTTTACCGCCGACAGCGAGAGTAACGCTGACATCACGCAGTACTTCGCGAAAGATGCAATCGTTAAAGATGAACGCCAGACCTACACACGAAAGGAAGCGATTCGAAAATGGAAAGAAGATGTCGGAAAGAAATTTTCTTATCGAAGTACTCCAGTCTCAGCAGAGGAAAACGATGGCCAGACTGTAGTTAAGAGCAAACTGGTTGGCAACTTTCCAGGCAGCCCGATCATGCTACGTTATATTTTCAGCCTTGAAGACGACAAGATCACTTATTTGGAAATCACGCCGTGAGATGCGGTTAGTATCAGAAACGAGCTCGAAGTCGATTGAACAACTTGGCTGCCGTGATTATTTATTTGATTCAGAGAGAGATGGTGCCCACGGGAACTCCCTTATCTAATTGCCCCGTTACATCCAGATTTGGCGTGTTCATTTGCCAAATAGAATCTCTAGCTAGACAGGATCGAGGTTGGTTGAACAACTTGGTTGTTCAGGCATTGGTTGCAGGAATAGTCGACCGGTAACCTAGGGGCAATCAACTATTCTTAGCTCTAGAGCTTACTATGATAAAGAGGGAGATGGTGCCCACGGGAACTCCCTTATCTAATCGCCCCGCTACATCCAGATTTGGCGAGTTCATTTGCCAAATAGAATCTCTAGCTAGACAGGATCGAGGTTGGTTGAACAACTTGGTTGTTCAGGCATTGGTTGCAGGAATAGTCGACCGGTAACCTAGGGGCAATCAACTATTCTTAGCTCTAGAGCTTACTATGATAAAGAGGGAGATGGTGCCCACGGGAACTCCCTTATCTAATCGCCCCGCTACATCCAGATTTGGCGAGTTCATTTGCCAAATAGAATCTCTAGCTAGACAGGATCGAGGTTGGTTGAACAACTTGGTTGTTCAGGCTTTGAATGCGGGAATAGTCGACCGGTAACCTAGGGGCAATCAACTATTCTTATCTCTAGAGCTTACTATGATAAAGAGGGAGATGGTGCTCACGGGAACTCCCTTATCTAATTGCCCCGTTACATCCAGATTTGGCGTGTTCATTTGCCAAATAGAATCTCTAGCTAGACAGGACCGAGGTTGGTTGAACAACTTGGTTGTTCAGGCATTGGTTGCAGGAATAGTCGACCGGTAACCTAGGGGCAATCAACTATTCGTAGCTCTAGTGCTTACTATGATAAAGAGGGAGATGGTGCCCAGGGGGAGACTTGAACTCCCACGACCTTTCGATCACTAGCACCTGAAGCTAGCGCGTCTACCAATTCCGCCACCTGGGCACAAAGCAAGTTACACTTTGCGATACTACTCTATGTCATTTGAACTGGATGCTGGCTGCCTGACGGCAGATTGCGACCAGATTTCCGGCCGCTTTTTTGGCCGGAGCGCAACTTTACTCATCGACTCCGGTGCTGTCAACTGTCACGGACAAGAAACACGGACACGTGTATAATTGCCCGAAATTAACGAAATGAAATGACAAACGGCTCCCTGAATACTGAGCCTATCGGAGTTTTTCTCACCCTACATGCCCAAATCCCACAAACCCAAAGATCCCTTCGCCCAGCGCGAGGCGGAAAATTACGCCAATCCCATCCCCAGCCGGGAATTGATACTCGAACAGCTAGAATCCATCGGCAAGCCTGCCAGCCTCGAAAAACTCTGCGGAATTTTGCAGTTATTTGATGAGGATGAGCAGGAAGCGCTGCGTCGGCGCCTGATTGCCATGAGCCGGGATGGCCAGATCATCAGCAATCGCCGAGGGGTCTATGGCCTCGCTGCCCACATGGATCTCATCGCTGGCCGTATTCAGGGCAAGAAAGATGGCTTCGGCTTCTTCATCCCCGATGACGGCAGTGACGATCTGTTCCTGTCCGCACGGGAAATGAGCAATTTGTTCGATGGCGACCGCGCTCTCGCACGACTCACCGGATTCGATAGTCGAGGGCGGCGCGAAGGAACGGTTGTCGAAATATTGCAACGGCGCTATTCAGAAATAGTTGGCCGCTATTATTCCGAGCACGGATTCGGACTCGTCATCCCGGACAATTCGCGCATAAGCCACGAAATCCTGATTCCTGATGGTCAGGCAGGCAAGGCGCAGGACGGTCAGTATGTCGTCGCGCAACTAGTGGAGTATCCCGCGCATCGACGCAAGGCCATAGGCCGGATTTCCGAAGTGCTGGGTGATGTGACCACGCCTGGACTTGAGATAGACATCGCCCTGCGCAGTCACGACATCCCCCATGAGTGGCCTGCGGCGGTCAGCAAGCAGATCGCTCGCCTGCCCGACGAAGTGCAGGAGCGCGAGGTCGCCGGGCGATTTGATTTGCGCGATCTGCCTTTTGTAACAATAGATGGCGAAGACGCGAAAGACTTTGATGACGCCGTCTACGCAAAGCCAGACGAAAACGGTGGCTGGACGCTCATGGTCGCTATCGCCGATGTCTCACACTATGTGCACCCCGGTAGTGCGCTGGACGAGGAAGCCATCGAGCGAGGCACGTCAGTGTACTTTCCGGGCCATGTCATCCCGATGTTGCCGGAAAAACTCTCCAATGGCTTGTGCTCGCTGAAGCCCGCGGTCGATCGTCTCGCCATGGTATGCGAGATGGAGATCTCTGCCGATGGCGAGCTGTCAGACTTCTGTTTTTCAGAGGCAGTGATTCACTCCCATGGTCGTCTGACCTACACGGAGGTCGCCGACATGGTTCAGCCTCCCGAAACTGCCACCCAGGAGAAGATCCGGGACAAACTCAGAGAGCGCCATGTCACACTGATTGAACACCTCGACAACCTCTACGCGCTGTACAAGGCGCTGCGCCGGCACCGTGAAGTTGGTGGAGCAATGGACTTCGAATCGACCGAGACCCGTATTGTATTTGGCGAAGATCGCAAGATCAGGGAGATCGTCCCGGTACATCGCAACGACGCTCACAAACTGATTGAAGAGTGCATGCTGGCTGCCAATGTGGCAGCAGCAAACTTGCTGGAATCTGAAAAACTGCCCTCTCTATTTCGAATTCATGAAGGACCAAATCCCGATAAACTGGAGCCACTGCGAGAGTATCTGCAGGGGCAGGGACTCTTCCTTGGCGGCGGTGACAAGCCAACGCCTGCGCATTATCAGCAAGTGATTCAAAGGCTGGAGAATCGCCCTGATCGCCATCTGCTGCAGGTAATGCTGATCCGGTCAATGATGCAGGCCGTCTACACGCCCGACAACATCGGTCACTTCGGTCTGGGTTTCGAGGCATATACCCACTTCACCTCGCCAATCCGGCGTTATCCGGATCTGCTGGTGCATCGCGGGATACGCTACCTGATTCGCAACAAGTCGAGCCGACATCTACGCCGCCACACGCAGGCGACCAAGCTGAACAAGTCAGGGATCTACCCTTATGATGAGGCGGCCATGGACAGTTTCGGCGAACGCTGTTCCACCGCCGAGCGCCGTGCGGACGCGGCGAGTTACAGCGTGATCGACTGGCTCAAGTGCGAGTACATGCAGAATCGAGTGGGGGATGAATTCGAAGGGACAGTGGCCTCAGTCACCAGTTTTGGATTGTTCGTCGAGCTGACTGATATTTATGTTGAAGGCTTGGTGCACGTTACTGACCTCAAGAATGACTATTATCATTTCGATCCGGTGCGGCAATGTCTGCACGGAGAGCGTTCGGGTGAGGTTTACGCGCTGGGTGACGCAGTACGCGTCAAGGTTGTGCGTGTTGATCTCGATGATAAGAAAATTGACCTGCAGATGCTCAGCAAAACCGGCTCTGCACGAGCAGTAAGCACGCTCAAAGGCAGCGCTGCAAAAACCGATAATTCCGGAAAGAGCAAGAAGCACAAAGACAAGGGTGGTAAAAAAGGCAAAGCCTCCCGGTCAGGGAAAGCCGCGCATGACAAGAAAGGTAAGTCTGCTGCACGTGGCGCTAATAAAACCAGTAAAGCGCAAACCAATAAAGCGACAACCGGCAAAGCGAAAACCGGTAAAGCGAAAGTAGGCAAGCGGCAACGCACTGCGGACAGCTCGAATCAGGATAAGCCCCTGACCAGAGAGGATGTGAGTCGGCTTGCTGCCCGGGAAGCTACCGGCAAAACGGGCCGAAAGCCCGCGCAAAAAACAACCAGGAAAAAGCCCGCACAGAGCTCGGGCAAACAAACGGCAAGCAAGAAGCGCAGTAGCACGAGCAAGAAGACTGCGGGCCGTACTGGAGGCAGTGGTGCTGGCAAAAAAACCAGGACAGGCGCTGGTGGCAGAAGCCCGGCGAAAAAGGCGCCGGCCAAGCGCAGGCGGTCCCGGTAGTGCAGATGTGCAAAGATCGGTCGCGAGAACAACTAAAGACTAGTGAACAAGAGCGCTGAGCAAACCAGTAAGTGAGCCGGGTAGACGGCCAGATAGAGAGCCAGGTAGAGAGCTAGGTAGAGAGTCAGGTAGAGAGCCAGGTGAGTAGGGAAAACAATCAGGTCGTAGGGCACCATGCAGTGAGCGAGCTGTTGCGGCAGCAAGCGGATGCGATAGTGGAGTTGCTGGTTCAGACGGATCGGCGTGATCGCCGGATGCAGGAGCTGCGTGATTTGGCGCGCAGCAACGGCATTCCTCTGATCGAGGTCGACAAGGCGGTGCTGGACAAGACTGGCGCACGCAACCATCAGGGAGTCGTGGCCAGAGTTGCCGCAGGCAAGGGGCCGGTATCCGAGCAGGAACTCAATGCCCTGCTCAAACAGAACGACACTGTTCCGCTATTACTGGTGCTTGATGGTGTCACCGATCCGCACAACCTGGGGGCCTGCCTGCGCAGTGCCGATGCCGCCGGAGTTACTGCGGTGATCATTCCCAAAGACAAGGCAGTAGGTCTCACGCCCGTAGTCCGCAAGGTTGCCAGTGGTGCGGCGGAAACAGTGCCCCTCGTGGTCGTCACCAATCTCGCCCGTTGTCTGCAGTCTCTGCAGGAGCAGGGGATCTGGATCGTCGGCACCGATGACAAGGCCACAGTTTCCCTTTATGAGCAGGATCTCAATGGTCCGCTGGCCATCGTAATGGGCTCGGAAGGTTCCGGCCTGCGTCGACTCACACGAGAGTGTTGCGACTACCTTATCTCTATTCCCATGGCCGGCGAGCTGAGTAGCCTGAATGTGTCAGTGGCGACCGGTGTCACACTGTTCGAAGCCGTGCGTCAACGCCGTCCGGCGAACTAACGCAAGCATCTGAATCCTGCGAATTCCCGTAAAATCAGCAGAATAGCGGTGAATTGGGCTTGCAACGGCAGGGCAGTTTCTCTAGAATTCGCCCTCTTTTATCGGCTGGGCCTGATTTTCAGGTGTAGCCCTACATAACTCCTTGTCTCACCACGCGCGCCAGCGTTAGTTGGGAGACGGAAACCAAGAGGAGTCTCTATGAGACACTACGAAGTCGTATTCCTGGTGCACCCGGACCAGTCTGAACAAGTCCCGGGCATGATCGAGCGTTACACCCAGTTGATGAGTGAAAGCGGCGGCAAGGTCCATCGCATGGAAGACTGGGGACGTCGTCAACTCGCCTACCCGATCAACAAGATTCACAAAGCTCACTATGTGATGATGAACATCGAGTGTAACGGCGAAGCGCTGGAAGAACTCTCCACGTTGTTCAAGTACAACGATGCCGTGCTGCGTAATCTGGTCATCAAGACCAAGGAAGCCATCACTGAAGAATCACTGATTCTGAAGGGCGAGCGAGAAGGCAAGGAGCGCAAGGCGCGCGCTGAAGCCAAGCGCAAGGCTGAAGAAGATGCCGCTGCTGCACGTGCTGAACGTGAAGCTGCCGCAGACGATGATGAAGGTCCAGGCTCTGTACTGAACGACGCGTCTGACGATAGCAACGATTCTGCAGACGACGCTGAAGAAGCGAAAAAAGACTAATTCGCAGCACTGCAGAGTGAGTTAACACGCTCCGCAAATGCTCCAAACTCATAGCAAGGTTCACACGGGAACAACACAATGGCTCGATATTTTCGTCGGCGTAAGTTCTGTAAATTTACTGCCGAAGGCACCAAGGAAATCGATTACAAAGATCTGGAAACCTTGAAAGCCTATATTTCTGAAACTGGCAAAATCGTACCTAGCCGTATCACTGGCACCAAAGCACGCTATCAGCGTCAACTGGCAACAGCGATCAAGCGGGCACGTTACCTGGCACTGATTCCTTACACGGACAGCCACCAGGTTTAAAGAGATTTAGCCATGCGCGGCCTCGCTGAATTCGTCATGAAAGGACGCAAGCAGGCCATCATCGCGGCAATGGTGCTCGGCATCTTTCCGCTGGTGAACCTGCTTACTCCAGTAATCACTGGGTTGGTTGCGCTGCGCAGAGGCCCCGGCGAGGCGCTTGCAGTAATCGCCTTCGCACTGCTGCCACTGGCAGCATGGGCCATGATCGGCGATGTGATACCGCTGATTCTACTGTTCGGGATTACGGCTCTGGCAGTTGTGCTCAGAGAAACCGAATCCTGGGAATTTACCCTCCTGCTGGCAATAGTGGTGGGAGTGGTTGTTGAAGTGTATTTGCGATTGCAGCCCGCGTTGCTGGATATCTTGCTGCAGCGTATGCAGGAGTATCTGCAGGCCAACCAGGTGGAAGGCCTGGAGATGAGCGACATCAGAGCGTTCCTGCCCAGTGTATTCGGGGCAGTGTATATGTTTCTGTCAGTGCTCTTGCTCATGGTGGCGCGCTGGATGCAGGCAACCCTGTTCAATCCAGGTGGCTTCAAGAAGGAAGTTCATGCACTGCGCATGGAGCACAAGGTGACACTGGTATTGGTGTTGCTAATGCTCATGGCCGATTTCGGCGTGCTCGTGCCTGATGGCTGGATCCTGTACATGGTGATACCGCTGCTAATTGCAGGGATTGCCCTGGTGCATGGAGTGATAGCCAAGCGCAATTTGCCATCTATCTGGCTGGTTGTGTTTTACGCATTACTTATGTTGCCACTGGCATTACAACTGGTGGTACTCGCCGCGATAGTCGACAGCTGGTACGACTTTCGGGGAAGGATCAAGACGCAAGTGTAGGGGCTTTCTGTCTCGCACTGTGTCAGTGAAGATTGAATTGAAAATTGACAATGATCGGGAACGAAGTGGATCGTTTCAGGCGTTGAATTAGAGGACAACATCATGAATGTTATCTTGCTGGAAAAAATCACCAATCTCGGTGATATCGGTGAAACCGCGGATGTGAAATCCGGTTTCGCGCGCAATTTCCTGTTCCCACAGGGCAAAGCCATTCCAGCCACCAAAGAGAACCTGGCTCAGTTCGAAGAGCGCAAGGCCGAATTGCTGGCGGCATACAATGAGCATGTTGCAGCGGCCGAAGTACGCAAAGCCAAGGTTAATGGCCTGAACATCACTATCGAAGTGAATGCCAGTGATGATGGCAAACTCTACGGTTCTGTCGGTACCAAGGACATCGCTGATGTCATCAATGCCCAGGCCGCCGATGCAGAAATCGTCAAGAGTGAAGTCTTGCTGCCACACGGTGTGATTCGCGAAGTAGGCCAGTACGACATTACGCTGGATCTGGGTTATGACGTCGACGCCGAGATTACGCTGGCTGTTGTTGCCCAGGATTCACCTGCGAGCATCTCGGACGACGGTAGTCTGCTCGAGGATGCTGACGAGCAGGACGCGGAAGAGTCTGACGCGCCAGAAGCCGAGTAAGCCAAGAAATATCGGAGAGGTCGCCACAAGCGACCTCGCTATTGAAGAGCGCCACCCGGGCAACCAGGTGGCGCTTTTTTTTCTGCTGCGATTATCCGGAGGAGTGAACAGCTGTGCAGATAGAGAGGCAGCTGAAACAGTGTCCTCGAGCACGACTGAAGTGAGGCAGGGTTCCAGTCCTGCCGCCCATCCCCACGCAAAGGAGTGAGTCCCTTCACTCCAGATAAAGCCCGTCGCGGCTACATCTCTCGGATGGGTGAAACAAGCAGGCCCGCAATCGACGACTTGTCGCAATTCTCGCAATGTCGCGATGCACCATTTTTTTTGTGCTGACGCTGGCAAATTAATGCAAGGATTCGATGAATTCTGCAGAGGTGCTGGCTATACTCCTATCCATGTCTGAAACATCCCAAGCCAACAAGAATAATCCCGGCACACTGGCTGCACTCAAGGTCCCACCCCATTCCGTCGATGCCGAACAGGCCGTGCTGGGTGGGCTCATGCTGGACAACTCCGAGTGGGACAATATCGCCGACGTGCTCTTGCCCGAGGATTTTTATCGTGGCGAACACCAGCTTATTTTCTCTATCATGACGCGACAGAGCGAAGCGGGCTCACCGATCGATGTCGTGACACTGGTAGAAGCGCTGAACAGCCATAATCAGCTGGAAGAAGCTGGCGGGCTGGACTACCTCAGCGAGCTTGCCCATAACGCACCGGGCACAGCCAACATTCAGGCCTACGCCGATATTATCCGTGAACGCGCCGTGCTCAGAAGACTGATCAGCGTCGCCAACACAATTGCCGACACGGGCTACAACACTGGCGGCAGAAAGGCCGCGGAAATTCTCGACGAAGCCGAGCAGCAAGTCTTCAATATTGCCGACGAGCGTCCCAAGGATCAGGGCCCGGTGGGGATGAATCCATTGCTCTCCCGCGCGGTCGACCGCATTGATGAGCTGGCCGCCGCCGAAGGCGGACTCACAGGGCTCTCGACAGGCTTTACCGACCTCGACGACATGACCTCCGGCTGGCAGAAGTCGGATCTGGTTATCGTTGCCGGTCGACCCTCCATGGGTAAGACGGCTTTCGCCATGAATCTGGTAGAGAACGCGATTCTCAAAATCGAAAAACCGGTGTTGGTGTTTAGTCTGGAGATGCCGGCAGAGAGTCTGATATTCAGGATGTTGTCGTCGGTCGGCAGGATCAATCAGGGCAAGCTGCGCACTGGGCAACTTACGGAAGAAGACTGGCCTGGTTTCAATGACGCTGTTGGCAAGCTAAAAGATCGGCCCCTCTTTATCGATGATAGCGCAGGCATTAGCCCCATGGAGATGCGTTCACGTGCACGACGCGTTGCACGGGAACATGGCCCGCTGGGCATGATCATGGTCGACTACCTGCAGCTCATGCAGATCAAGGGCAGCTCCGAGAACCGCGTGAATGAAATCTCCGAGATATCTCGCTCGTTAAAGCTGCTGGCCCGGGAATTCGAATGTCCGGTCATCGCCCTCTCACAGCTTAATCGCGGCCTGGAACAACGGCCTAACAAGCGACCTGTGATGTCAGACTTGCGTGAGTCAGGAGCGATTGAGCAGGATGCCGATGTCATCGCATTCATTTATCGTGATGAAGTCTACAACGAAGAATCGCCTGACAAGGGCACCGCTGAAATCATCATCGGCAAGCAGCGTAATGGACCTATCGGCACCGTGCGGCTCAGTTTCCTGGGTCAGTTCACGCGCTTCGAGAATTTCGTCCAGGCGCGCTACGATGACAGCTATACTCATGGTATGTAGCACTGCCGGACGCTGTAATGGCTGAACTCAAACGACGGGCATGGGCAACGATCGATAGCACTGCCCTGAAGAAGAATCTGGCGCAAGTCAGAGCGCACTGTCCCGATTCGAAAATCATCCCTGTCATCAAAGCCAACGCCTATGGCCATGGTATGGCAGAGGTCGCACGCTGTCTGGCAAATGACAAGCATCTGGCCTCCGGACTCGCGGTCGCTACCTTCGATGAAGCTATGGCGCTGGCGGATCTGGAACTGGGGCTGCCTATTGTGCAGCTCAACGGATTTCGCAATGCCGAAGAATTGCAGGCCGCTCTTGCCAGAGAGATTGAACTGGTTGTGCATTCACCACAGCAAATTCCACTTCTGGAAACGGAGTTTGCCAAAGAGATTATCGGCGGCAAACGTCGTCTGTGGTTGAAACAGAATACCGGGATGAATCGTCTCGGTCTCAATGGCGAAGAAATCGCACAGGCTTATCTGGACTTGCACAAATATCCGGGCACTGAATTCGTTCTCATGTCGCATTTCGCGTGGGCGGACGATCAGGACAGCAAAGCGGCGCGCAAGCATACGGCGGCACAGGTTTCGGCACTGGAAAAAACTCACCAACAGATGCAATCGGCACATGGCGAGAACATCCCCCGCAGCGTGTCTGCATCGGCCGGCATCTACACACAGAGCGCGGCACATTTTCAATACGTTCGTCCGGGCATCATGATGTATGGCAGCTCACCACTCGCCGGTCAGACTGGCGAGGAACTTGGCCTGCACCCGGTGATGACTCTTAGTTCGCGTCTGTTGGCCATCAATGATGTCAAAGCCGGACAATCCATCGGCTATGGCGCGACCTATCAATGCAAGACGGATACCCGAGTTGGCGTTGTCTCTATTGGCTATGGCGACGGCTATCCGCGCGCGGCGATCAGCGGGACGCCGGTGTTGGTCAAGACCGCTACCGGACCGGTGCGCACGCGCTTGATTGGTCGGGTATCGATGGACATGATCACCATAGACCTGACTGGTGTTGAGCAGGCACAACTCGACGATGAAGTCGTGTTGTGGGGCGAAGGGCTGTGTGCTGACGAGATCGCAGAATGCGCGGGCACTATTGCTTATGAACTGTTCTGCAAGGTAACTACGCGTGTGCCGCGCCTCTATCTTTAGGGAACTTTAGGGAACGCTCCCTTTCAGGGGAATTCCAGGTAACGCCTGATCAAACATTGCTTCTCTGCGCACTGTTTCCAAAGGGGCTCTCAGCAGGCAACGGCTTCCCGATTGCGGAACGGCTATCGCAAATAGCAGTGCGCTCCGGTGTAAAAAGGATAGCGAAAACAAGCAAGGACTAATGGCAGTGGCCAAAACGAAAACAGCATTTGTCTGCACCGACTGCGGTGCTGAACACGGACAGTGGCAGGGGCAATGCGCCTCCTGCAAGGCCTGGAACACTCTCTCCCAAATCAATCTTGGCTCACCGGGTAGCTCACCTGCGGCGAAGGCCGACTTCCGCCGCCAGGGCTATGCCGGCGACAAGTCCGCGGTACAGAATCTGTCGGAGATCGATCTCGAAGCACTGCCGCGATTCTCGAGCAGTATCGGCGAGCTGGACCGTGTCCTGGGTGGTGGATTGGTTCCAGGTTCGGTCATCCTGATTGGCGGCAATCCGGGCGCAGGCAAGAGCACCTTGTTGCTGCAGATCATGTGTCTGCTCGCCGCCGCAGGCAAACCGGCTCTCTATGTCACCGGCGAAGAATCCCTGCAGCAAGTCGGCATGCGGGCGAGGCGTCTCAATCTGCCTGCGGGCGAGTTGAAGATGCTCGCAGAGACCAATGTCGAGCTAATCACCAAAGCTGCACAAGACAATAAACCAGAATTGCTGGTCGTCGACTCCATTCAGGTCATGCACAGTAGTGACGTTGCCTCCGCGCCCGGTAGTGTTTCGCAGGTACGGGAATGCGCGGCCTATTTGATCCAGTACGCGAAGCAGACCAATACCGTGTTGTTCCTTGTGGGCCATGTCACCAAGGAAGGCAATCTTGCGGGACCGAAGGTCCTGGAGCATATGATCGATTGCTTCATCATGCTCGAGGGCGGCAGCGATACCAAGTATCGAATCCTGCGTGGCCAGAAGAATCGCTTCGGTGCAGTGAACGAACTCGGCGTATTTGGTATGACCGAGACCGGCCTCAAGGAAGTAAAAAATCCCTCCGCAATTTTTCTCGCACGAACAGAAGAAGACACGCCGGGCTCACTCGTTATGGTGCTGTGGGAAGGCACGCGCCCGCTGCTGGTCGAGATACAGGCACTGGTCGATGCCAGCCCGCTTGGCAATCCGCGACGCGTCGCTGTCGGCCTCGAGCAAAACCGCCTCGCGATGTTGCTCGCAGTGCTGCATCGCCATGGCGGCCTCTACATGGCGGATCAGGATGTGTTTGTTAATGTCGTTGGCGGCGTCAAGGTCACGGAGACGAGCGCCGATCTCGCGCTATTGCTCGCCATCGTCTCAAGCTTTCGTGACAAAGCCCTACCCAAAGAACTGGTTGTGTTCGGCGAAGTGGGACTCGCCGGCGAAATCCGGCCCGTCCCCGGAGGGCAGGAACGCCTGAGAGAGGCGGCCAAGCACGGCTTTACCCGCGCCATCGTGCCGAAGGCTAACGTGCCGAAAGGGAAGATTGACGGCCTGGAGATCGTTGCGGTCACCAAGATCAGTCAGGCTCTCGATGCGATAGCCTGAGCTGCATGAGTTGCATGAGCTGCGGTTCAGCTCGGTTGCTGCATGGCACTGATAATTGCCTGATCCCGATCATAGATGTCGCGACGAAAAACAACCTCGCCCGACTCATCAGTGAAAGCCGTGAAATAAACGATGTAGACAGGCACAGGCTGACGAAAATAGACCGTGTTCGTTTCGGCCGATTCGAGCCAGCCGCCCAGGTTCGCAAGTTCGGGAGCTGCATTGAGTTCAAGTAGCCAGCGGGCAAACGCCTCCGGGTCCTGCAGCCGAATGCAGCCAGAGCTGAACAGTCTCTCAGTATGGGAAAACAACTCCCGCGCTGGCGTGTCATGCAAGTACACCGCATGGGAATTCGGTAGCATGAATTTCATGCGACCGAGCGCGTTTTCCGGGCCGGGACGCTGCCGGAGCTGGTAGCGAAAATTGGCTCGCGTCACAGTGCTCCAATCCATCTGGTCAACAGGCTGATACTCTGTCTCGCCATTGGCGCGAAACTCGTAGCCTTGTTGTACGAGCTGGGCAGGGTCGCTCTGCAGCAGCGGCAATTTATCCTGCACAGCTATTCTGGTTGGTACATTCCAGAAAGGGTTAACCACCATATAGCGGATCAGGTTGTTGAACACCGGTGACTGTCGGTAAGGCCGACCTACGATCACGTCCATGTTGAGATCGTCGTGGCCACTGCGAATGGCGCGCAGGGTAAAGGCTGCGATGTTGACCCGCACATAGGTGTCGGGGGTCTCCCGCGGTAGCCAGCGCCAGCGCTCCAGATTCGCATCGATTCGGTCGAGCCAGTCGAATTGAGTCGCATTCAGAAGTGTCAGGGTATTACGCCCCACGACACCGTCCGCCTCAATCGATGAGGCCTGCTGAAACTCGCTCACCGATTTCTCAAGCAGGGGACCATAGATGCCATCGTGATCGCCCGGTCCCAAAAGGCGCTCCTGCAGCAAGCGGACTCGCTCGCCCCGACTACCTGGTCGCAGTGTCTCACCTGTTGGAATCTGAATGCTCTCCGTCACTTCCTGAGCAGCAATGCGCGAGCGTTCCTGCACCAGTGCCCAGTACTCCGTAGCCTGGGGCAGAACCGCATCCAGCGCAGATTCAATCGGCGCGGGATCGGCAAGTAAACCGCGGAACAAGTCGGCGGCGTTGAGTTCCGTGCTCTCAACAAACCATTCCGCATTGATTGTTTGGGGAGGGACAACACCATTGCCTCGGTGGCTGGCCTGAGCCAGAAAGGCATCGGAGGCAAGCAGGTCCAGCACCCACTCTGCTTCGTCAGCCGAGCTCTCTACGCTCTGCAACGCCTGCAGATGATAACGCTCAGGCGTGAAGCCATGCGCGGCGGACGACTCGATTGCCGCCACCAGGTCAGGTAGCTGCCCGGCGAGTTCGCCACCCTCCAGCCAGACGGGTGCGTGCCCACGCGACTCATAGATGCGTGCGAGGTCGTTGGCGAAGAAGAGCTCGTGACCATTCAGGTAGGTCTCACCAGAGGCAGTATGGCCTTCAAACCAGATGCGAATCTGTTCTGTGGCTTCCGAAGCATGGACGAACTGCGGCGGGGCACCGAAAAACGCTACTACCAGAGCTACGAGCAGTTTGACGTGCAGAGTAGTACTCATGGGCAAATGATAATCCCTTCCGAACTTCCGGTATAGCGAATCCGGCGGAGGAGCCCCGGCCAAACTTGAACAATCGTTAGTTTTTGTCTGCAAGCTCCTAAATCGCTGTACCTTTATAAAATAGCTTACTATGCTATGCCGCCTTGTCTTGTCGACTTTTCGTCAAGGAACACCCTGCCATGCGCGCGTTTTTCTCCACCCTCCTGCTAGCCTGGAGCATCAGCCTGTCTGTTTTTTCACCGTCCGCGTTTGCCGCCACAGAGCACCGGGCGGGTTTTACAATACAGTTTCAGGATTTGCGCAGTGACCTGAAGATTCTGACGACCGCGGCCATGCCGTCGTCAGTACTACGTATTGGCACAAGCGCGACAGCCAGCGCGGATCAGGGAAGTCTGAGTCGAAGCGGCGATTCCTGGCTTTGGACCGCGCCTTCCGAACCGGGGTTGGCGACGCTCACATTTGCGGAAAACGACGATAGCATACGACTCAACGTCTTCATCCTTACTCCGTTCCGCAATGGCGTGCAGGACAACATCGAAGGCTATCGCATTGGCCGTTACGCGCTGGAACCCTTTCGTGCGTTGAATGCCTATCGGGCACCGCAGGGTTTTATCAATCTCGCTCACGCACCGATGAACCTGCAAGTGTCACCGCGCTTCACGATCGAACAATTTCTTTGCAAGCAACAGCCCGGGCACGACCCGGTGTTCCTGCTTTTGCGTGCTGCCATGCTCGTCAAACTTGAGCTGCTCCTCGACGCTGCCAACGCCAACGGCTGGCCGGCTGAAACCTTCCACATCATGAGCGCATTTCGCACGCCCTACTACAACAGAGCAATTGGCAATAACACTGATTCGTCGCGCCACCTTTACGGCGGCGCCGCAGATATCTGGATCGACAATGACGGCGACGGGCAAATGGACGACCTCAACGGCGACGGTCGTATCAACAAAGATGACGCCAGAGCGCTAGCCAGGCTCGCCGAAACAGTCGCCAGGCAAAATCCTCAGGCCTGGCCACCGGGCGGCATCGGCATCTACCGCGCCAACGCTGTCCACGGCCCTTTCGTACACATTGATGCCCGAGGCTATTCCGCACGCTGGGAATAAAACTTCCCGCATTTACGCCGGCGATATCAGGGCAAAGCGCTGCGCACAGTGCGCCCGTGCTGACAGCAACGCACACTGGCAAGGGCGAGTGTGCGCCGGAGAGTGAGAAGAACCCGGTGCGACTAGGGCCTCTCGGCAGCCAAGCGGCGAATCAGCACGGCACTGAGTTGCGCCCGCTCGACCAGCGAACTCACCCGCGCTTCTTCCCGATTCGAATGGGCTCCTGTCCCGGCAACACCGAGCGAATCCTGCGTCGGTAAGCCTACTGCTTGAGTCAGTGAACCATCCGTACCGCCGCCCGAATCGGTGACTCCCAACTCCTGACCCAACAGGCGGCCAATGTCCCGCGCCTTGTCCATCAGATAGTCAGACTCGGCCGTCGGAATTTTCGGTGGCCGATGCAGGTTGATCCAACTGTCCGTCGTGATTTCACCAGCATCCACGGGATAGCTATACACTTGGCTGAAGATCGCTTCGAATTGCGCAGCCGCATCGAGTCCTTGTTGCGGTTCCGGATAGCGCAGATCCACGAGTGCTTCGGCACAGGGCGCTACTGTGTTGCGGGCTTCGCCGCCACTGACGATACCCACGTTGACGGTTACGCCCGTCTCATAGTCGGTCATGTTTTCGATTTCGACTATCTTGTAGGCCAACTCCTTGATCGCAGAGCGGCCTTGTTCGTGTGCACCGCCGGCGTGTGAAGCTCTGCCATTGACTACGAATCGCGCCTGGCCAAGCCCCTTGCGCTGACGTGTCAGATTGTTGGTGCCAGAAGATTCATAGACCAGCCCCCAGTCATGCTCGCGTGCCTGCTCTTCGAGATACTTGCGTGAAGAAAGCGATCCCATCTCTTCGTCGCTGTTCAGCAGGATAGTCATGTCGATCGTGTCGAGTTGATCAAACTCTGCCAGCGCCTTGAGGGCATAGAGCATTACAACGAGACCGCCCTTCATATCGGCGACGCCCGGGCCGTACATCGTGTCGTCCTCGCGGCGGAAAGTCTGGAAGGGGCTGTCGAGTGGAAAAACTGTGTCCAGGTGTCCCATTAAAAGCAGGCGAGAGCTATTGCCACTGTGAGTTGCCAGTAGGTGGTCAGCGACGTCTATCGTGTAGTCGCTACCGGGACAGCTCGGCATCTCTATTACATCGCCAGGCAAGGCGCTTGTCGAAAAGCCCAGTGTGCGCAGCTCAGAAGCGAAGAGAGCAGCCAGTTCGTCTACGCCATCTTTATTGAGACTGCCTGTGTTGATGTTGGTGATACGCTCGAGTAGAGCGATCATCTCGTCTTCCTGCTCCTGTACCCAATCTACGAGCAATCGCTCCTCACTGTTAATGGCTGGTTCCACCTGGGCGGTGGCAGAAGGCCATAGCAGGATCGACGCAGCGCAGAGTGTGAGAAAACTGAATGCGGCATACCCGGTTTTGGAATGGCTGAAAATCATAGGTCGGTCCTTGCCTCGTTCTAAGACAGCTGTGAGCAGCGGTGATTGCTCGGGGAAGTCCATAAACTAGCATGTTGCTTGCGGTTCGTGTCAACGCTGGTCATTGCGAAGCAGGTGCTCGCTGGTCAGCCCGTATGTCGACTTGCTGTTCTGCTGACCTGACAATAGTCAGCATGTTTGCAGCTGACATACGACCCAAAGTGGTGCTGTCGTTGTATTTACACAATGCTGGCTTATAATGCCTGCTCCATGAATGCACCAGCCTCCGCCATCCTGACTGTCTCCGGACTAAGTAAAACTTACTCCGGCGGTTTTCAAGCCCTCAAAGCCATCGACCTGGAAATCAACCAGGGCGAGATTATTGCGTTGCTCGGGCCCAACGGGGCTGGCAAGACGACACTGATTTCCACCATTTGTGGCATCGTGCGTCCCAGTACGGGTCAGGTCTCAGTCAATGGCTTCGACATCATCAAGGATTATCGCAAGACGCGCTCCCTGATCGGGCTTGTACCGCAGGAGTTGCACACAGACTCTTTCGAGTCCGTCTGGAATACCGTGTCCTTTAGCCGAGGGCTGTTTGGCAAGGCTCCTGATGAAGCGTATATCGAAAAAGTGTTGCGCTCACTGTCGCTATGGGACAAGAAAGACAACATGATCATGACCTTATCGGGCGGAATGAAGCGCCGGGTCCTGATCGCCAAGGCGCTCTCTCATGAACCACAAGTCCTGTTTCTGGATGAGCCAACGGCTGGCGTTGATGTCGAGCTGCGCAAGGATATGTGGAATATCGTCCGCAAACTCAAAGCGGAGGGTGTCACGATCATCCTCACGACGCATTACATCGAAGAAGCCGAAGAGATTGCCGACCGCATTGGCGTGATCAACAAGGGCGAGCTGATTCTGATTGAAGACAAGCAGAGCCTGATGCAGAAGCTGGGCAAGAAACAACTGATACTTGACCTGGTGTCGCCCATCGATGCGGTGCCCGAAGCGCTGGTGAATTATCAGTTGGAGCTGGCGAGCGACGGCAATAAGCTGACCTACACGTTCGACACCCAGGGTGAGCGCACTGGCATCACCTCGTTGCTGGATGATCTGAAGAGTGCCGGTATCGGTTTCCATGATCTGCACACGACCCAGAGCTCACTTGAAGAGATCTTCGTGAGTCTGGTCAGCGAGTCGGCAGGAGAGCAGGGCGAGTCATGAATATCCACGGCATACTGGCAATCTACCGTTTCGAGATGGCGCGCACGCGGCGCACTCTGTTGCAGAGCATTGTTGCACCTGTCATCACGACGTCGCTGTATTTTATTGTTTTCGGGGCGGCGATCGGTTCCCGGATTCAGGAAGTCGGCGGCATCGGCTACGGCGCATTTATTGTGCCGGGGCTGATCATGCTCAATCTGCTCACGCATAGCATTTCCAACGCTTCCTTCGGTATTTATTTTCCAAAGTTTGTCGGGACGATTTATGAAATGCTGTCGGCACCGATTTCCACTATCGAGGTCGTGCTGGGCTATGTCGGCGCCGCCGCGACGAAGTCGATAATACTGGGGCTGATTATTCTCGCCACGGCGGGTTTCTTTATCGATCTGCAGATTGCCCATCCCCTGGTGATGCTGGTGTTTATCGTACTCACCTCGCTATCGTTCTCCCTGCTGGGTTTTATCCTTGGCATCTGGGCTGACAATTTTGAGAAACTCTCTGTTGTGCCCATGCTGGTGGTGACACCACTGGTCTTTCTCGGAGGCAGTTTCTATTCCACTGATATGCTGCCGCCGTTCTGGCAGTCCATTTCACTAATGAACCCCGTGCTCTATCTCGTAAGCGGTCTGCGCTGGAGCTTCTATGAGATTGCGGAGGTCGATATCTGGGTAAGCATGCTCAGTATCATAGGCTTCTTGCTTATCTGCCTGGGCATCGTGGTCTATATCTTCAAGACTGGTTACAAGCTCCGTAGCTAGGTTCCCTGGGCTGCAGGCCGCGAACCACCTACCTTTCAGCGCTTTACTCGAGATGACGACCTAAGCGAAGAACGCAATGGAATTAAGGCTTGCAATAAATAATAGACTGGTCTAATATATGCAACATGGCCCGAGTCAGAGACGAGCAAAAATTCAATCAGTGTCGCGACTCTCTGCTCGCAGTGGGGCAGGAGCTGTTTATCAAAAGCAGTTTCAACAGTGTCGGTCTCAACGATATTTTACGCGAGGCTGGCATCCCCAAGGGTTCGTTCTATCACTACTTTGCAAGCAAGGAAGATTTCGGCCTGCAAGTCGTTGAACACTACGCCAGACAGAATCTGGTGGAACTCGAAGAGATTCTTTCTGATTCATCATTGTCGCAATATGAACAGTTGAAGTCCTTTTTCGCAGGCAGCATCAAGCACTACGACGATATCGAGTTCTGTCAGGGCTGTCTCATGGCCAATCTGTCGCAGGAGTTGGCTGATGTGAACGAGAAGCTGCGTTGCAAGATTAATGAGCTTTCACGACTGCTGGTAGATCGCATTGCACTGTGTCTCGCCGAGATGGATACCAGTGAGTTGAACCTGGGTCATCTGAGCTCCGACGATGCGGCGCAGGTGTTGATGAATTCCTGGCAGGGTGCAGTGATGAAGATGAAGATGGAAAAGAATCGGTCTGCGCTCGATGTGTTCATGAAGTTCTTCTTCAAGCGCTAAAAAAATTTCGCCAATTAGTATTAGACTGGTCTAATAATAAAAGATGGCAACAAAATCTGCTTTCACCTGCTTGCTGAAACAGAACATGAAAGCAGCCAAGTAAGGCGTTGTTCTTACGTGAAAAAGCCGGGATTTTATCCCGAAAATGGCGGATTTTTACCCGCCAGAAATGCCCCATTAAAGTGCCTGAAAGCCGCATGAATACTGGCTTTCAGGCGAATCGAAAAAAATGCGAGAAAGTGTAAAAAGCAAGTTAAGTAAAGAACCAGCAAGACGTAGTAATTCACAGGGTGGCACGGTCGCTTCACCCCGTGACAACGCAACAACCGATGCTTGCATCGGCCCGGTTCTTTCCTCAGAAGTCGATGAGTGACCAGTTTGGAGAACGCGGATGTCAAATAGCATGAGCCGATTATCCCGCAGGATAGCGCCTCTCCTTGAATTGCCAGTGCGCTATGTGCTGAGTCCCCGCGGCACAGCATTGGCAATTTTTTTTCTTTACCTGAGTCTCAGCGTCAGCTCTGTCGCTGCCGCTGAGACCGATCCGTTCGAGCGCGTCAATCGCTCGACCCATGCGTTCAATCAGTTTGTTGACCGATTGTTTGTCAAACCCATAGCGACCACCTATCAAAACCTGACGCCGCGCTTCGTGAAGCGCGGGGTAAGTAATTTCTTCTCCAACCTGGACGATGTGCAGGTGGCAGCGAATGATATTCTGCGTCTTGACCTTCCAGCCGCAGCGACCACCTTCGGCAGGCTGGCGGTGAACAGCACCGTAGGTGTGGGTGGTCTGGTGGAGGTGGCCTCACCCGTATTTGGTCTGCGCAAGACGCAACAGGACTTCGGTTTGACACTCGCTCACTACGGTGTTGAGACCGGCCCCTATGTTGTTTTGCCTCTGCTAGGTCCGAGCACTGTGCGCGATGCGATCGGCTTCGGTGTCGACGCTTTGATTGATCCGCTCAATTCGCTGGACGATGTGCCTACGCGCAATGCGCTGCGGACCGCGCAGATAACGAGCTATCGTGCTTCGGTACTGACCTTTGACGATCTCGTTATTGGTGATGACTATCTCTTCTATCGGGAAGCCTATCTGCAGCGTCGCGAAGCAGCCGCAGGCATGCCCGTAATGCTTGGTTTCAGTTTCGGCCTCGCAGATGACGCTTTCGAATCAGGTACAGAACAGGGATTTGATGAGGCCTTCGGCGACAGTTTCGACTAACGCCAATTACACTCAGCCACGAAGGCTGAGGCGACTCTCACTGGACAGTTCCCGCTAGCCTGCTATTCTGCGTGAAAACAAGAATAGCCCGACAGGGGAGTCGCACCATGTTCGTAGCACATCGTTCCATTATCAATTCTGTACTTTTCCTCAGCAGCAGTTTGCTCATTGCTGCCAGCAGCTTGCTGCACGCCCAGAACAATGACCCGGGCTTGCCTGTGGTTGATCCTGCAGAAGTCGGTATGAGCGCTGAACGTTTGCAGCGTATCAGGCCAGCCATGCAGAAATATATTGATGACAAACTGGTGCCAGGCGTAGTCACACTCGTCGCACGCAAGGGCAGGGTTGTGCACTTTGAATCGCAGGGATTTATGGATGTCGATTCCAATAAGGCGATGCGCCCTGACGCAATATTTCGCATTGCTTCCATGACCAAGCCCATCACATCAGTCGCCCTGATGATGTTGTGGGAAGAAGGCAAATTTCAGTTGCGCGATCCAGTGAGCAAGTTCATTCCGGATTTCGCAGACCAGCGCGTATCTACCACGAGCGACGCCAGCGGTAATTCAGGTGCTTTGCTGACCGTGCGTCGCGAAGCCACCATTCGCGACATGCTGACGCACACGGCGGGTATGGCGAACAGCTATCGAGGCAATACCAGTCACTATGCTTCGCAGGCGATGGTGATGCCGAATGATACCCTGGAATCCTATATAGGACGTCTCGCTAAGATGCCGTTGAATTATCATCCCGGAGAGGAATGGCAATACAGCGCGGCGACCGATGTTGTCGGCAGACTCGTCGAAGTGATTTCCGGCCAGACACTCGCCGAATTCATGGACGAGCGGATCTTTGTGCCTCTTGGCATGACCGATACGCATTTCTATATGGATGATGACAAGGGTGGCCGATTGATGTCGCAGTACACGCCAGGCCCGAACAACAATCAGATCGTACTCGATGATCCGGGAAGCAATCGCAGTCGCTGGATCGACAGCGAAAACAAGCGGGTGTTTCGCGGTGCCGGTGGACTTGTCTCGACGCCACATGACTATCTGCGTTTTCAGCAGGCCATGCTCAATGGCGGCGAGCTGGATGGCGCGCGCCTACTGTCCCCCAACACGCTCGATCTGATGATGGAGAATCACACGGGTGATCTGGATTTGTGGTTGCCTGGTCCTGGCATGGGCTTCGGCCTGGGTTGGGCGGTAGTAGAAGATCGGGGTGAAGCAGCGTCGCCAATGACTGAGGGCTCAGTGTACTGGGGAGGTGCCTACTGTACTATTTCCTGGATCGACCGCGAGAACGACTTGATCGGTATCTTGATGACGCAGGTTCGTCCCTACAATCACATGAATATCCGTCAGGATTTTCAGGTGCTGGCCAGTCAGGCGATTGTCGACTGAGCCCAGTTGCTCGTATCCAACAGCCCGTAACAGGGTAGGCAATAAGGGCGTTAGAGTCCCGGCTGCCTGTCCTGTTATGTGTGAAACCAGAATTCGATTTCGCTCGTTGCTTCCAAAAACTCTGCCGCATGAGGTTTTTCAGCCGGTACGTGGTACCACTCTCCGGCGTCATAGCGCGTTGTCTCGCCATCCATGGTCAGGAGCAGCGCGCCTTGCGTGATGATGCCAACATTCTCGGTCTCATGGCTGTGCTCGTCGATTCGGGTGCCGGCTGGATAGCTCGCAAACAGCACATCGCAGTTCTCAGCACGTAATTTGTAGGCATCGAACGGGCCGTCAAATTCCGGCAGTCCTTTGATGAGATCTGGATAGCTGAACTTCATAACGCATTCTCTCCTTTGCTCGCCCGCGTTTTAACCCGCCGCTGCAGAAACGGCACGCCAGCGGAATGGGTATGGATCAATAGTCACGGCGTGTGGCTTGCGAACACTTGCTCACTTTTAGTGCGGTAGATGATACTCTACCCGCGAGCCAGAGGCGTATTGCCCATTACGCGGACTGGCAATTTCCACAGGACCGAATCAAGGGGGAGAGCTGTTATGTCCAAGCCGGTCACTCGTCGTGAATTTCTGAATCTGCTCGGAGCAGCTGGTGGTACCGCTGCCGCATTGCGCGCAGGGACAGCACTTGGCCTGTTACCGGGCGCGGCCAGAGCGGCCAATCTCGATTTGCTGAACCTGGGAAGCAATCAGCGGCGTGTCGCAATACTCGGCGGTGGCATCTCAGGGCTCACCGTTGCCTACGAATTGCAGAAAATGGGCTATGACTGCACCGTGCTGGAGTCGTCCCACCGCTGTGGCGGTCGGGTATTCACAGTCCGCAATGGCGATCTGATCGATGAGATCGGCAACCGTCAGTACTGCGAGTTCGATAACGATCCGCATATGTACTTCAATGCCGGCGCCGCACGCATTCCCAGCACCCATCGCAATCTCCTGAAATACTGCAAGGAACTCGGTGTCGAGCTGGAAGTGTTCATCAACGAGAACAAAACTTGCTATGTGCAGGATGACGCCATGCTGGGTGGCAAACCGATCCGCAACATCGAATACACCACGCATCTGAAAGGGTTCATGGGTGAGTTGCTGGCCAAGGCGTTTACAGAGCAGGAGCTGGATCAGCCCTTCAGTGAAAGCGAGGCCGATACACTGCTGGGGATCATCGACAGTTTTGGCGATCTGAATGAATCGCATCTCTACACAGGTAGTTTACGTGCAGGCTATGCAGAAGGCGGATTCCTGAAGCACGGTACCCAGAAAGACATCATCGCGTTTCGCGACTTGTTAAAGACACGTCTTGGACGCGGACTGATCAACGCCAATGAGGGAGACACAGGCCCCATTCTCATGCAGCCCGTTGGTGGTATGGACAAGATTACCGAAGGCTTTTTGAATCACGTAGGCGATAGCGTACGTTATCGTGCGATGGTCGCCGGCGTTCAGGTAAACGATGACGGCGTGCAAGTTGCTTTCGACCAGGACGGCACGCGACATACTCTGGACGTGGATTACTGCTTCAACTGCATCCCATCTCACCTGATGACGGGAATACCCAATAATTTCCCCTCCGAATACATTCGCGCACTCAAATACATTCGTCGCGGGGAGGCCTATAAAGCGGCTTTCCAGGCGAAGCGCCGATTCTGGGAAGACGAAGATATTTACGGCGGTATCACCTGGATGAACAATCCGAGCCGGCAAATCTGGTATCCAACCGCAGGTATTCACAAAGAGAAGGGTGTCGTCCTTGCAGCCTATGACTACGGTGGTGGCATGTATCACACATTGATGACCCAGAATGAGCGCATCGAAGCACATCTGGCAGACGGTGAGAAAGTGCACCCGGACTACCGTAATCTGGTCGAGAAGCCATTAACAGTAGCCTGGCACCGCATGAACCACATGCTCGGTTGCTCCGCGCGCTGGTCACGCAATTTCGGTTCCGGCTGGACGCACGAAGAGGAGGAGCTGTATCACACGTTGCAAGCTCCCGTTAACGGCCGTCACTACATGATAGGTGATCAGGTGAGTATGCATTCGGCATGGCAGGAAAGCGCAGTGATGTCGGCACAGTGGGCCATGGCAGACATGGATCAGCGCGTGCGTGCGGATCTCGCCTAGGTGGCAGAAGCACTGATTTGAAAATTGCAATTCCGGAGTAGTTTGATGAAACAATCCTGGAGATCGACAATCGTGCAGTTATTGTTGCTCTTGATAGTAAGCGTAAGCGCGACGGCGGCGGAAAATGCCACGGCCAGCAGAGAACCGTTTGATGACCGGTATTGCACCACTTGCCATGGCATTGATGGTATCGGCAATGAAGGTGTTCAGGCACCGCGACTGGCCGGGATGGAAGACTGGTATTTGCGCCGGCAGCTGGAGAATTTCCGGGCCGGTTTGCGAGGCATGCACCCGGAAGATACAGAGGGTCTCGCCATGCAGCCGATGGCGGCCAAGCTGACTGACGCCAGCATCGACGATATCGTCGACTGGGTCGGTAGCTGGGAGTATCAGGCAGCCGAGCACACACTGACCGGGGATGCCGATGCAGGTCGGCAGCTCTATGCAACGTGTGCGACATGCCACGGCGCCGATGGTGAAGGCAACGAGGCGCTGGGTGCACCGCAGCTCGCCGGACAGAACGATTGGTACCTGCTGACACAATTGAAGAATTTCAAGGCACGATATCGCGGCAATGAGCGCGGCGATACGTACGGCCAGCAGATGATGACCATGGCCCAGTCGCTGACAAACGAACAAGCAATGCTGAATGTGGTTGCCTATATCAACACGTTATCGGGTAACTAGTTAGTCAGAGGTTCACTGACAGGCTGTACCGACGCACTACAGTACGACGCGGCAAGACACTGGGATAGATACGTTGTATAGAATCACGGCAAAGCGCATTAACGAAACTTACTAGAAGAACTAACAATAAGAACCAACAAGAAGAACTAACAAAAAGAACTAACAAAAACGTCGGGTAGAACCGGCGCAAACGAAGCAAGAAATTGAAAGCAATTCGTGCAACTGGTCTGTTATCACAAGCAATCAGTCACAGGCGACCCGTCAATCAGGAGTACCCGCATGTCTGCATACAGTATTTTGAATCTGGTGTTGTTCACCGCTCTGCTGAGCTTGTTGTTCCAGCTGGCGCGACGCGAAACGTCCTTGTCTCGCCGCGTGCTCGCCGGCCTTGTTGCAGGCAGTATCTTCGGCTTCTACTTGCAGTTCGCCTTCGGCTATTCCGCTGACGTGACCAACGAGACACTGGAGTGGACCAATGTCATCGCCAACTCCTATGTCAATCTGCTGCGCATGATCATCATGCCCCTGATCCTGATTACCATGATCGCTGCGGTGCTACGCGTCGAGGAGATCAAGTCGCTGGGCAAGATTGGTGGCACTGTGGTGAGCATTCTGCTTGCCACCACCGTGATTGCGGCCCTGATCGGCATCATGATGGCCTCGGTTTTTGGGCTGAACGCCGGCGATCTGGCTGCGGGCGCAGTCGAGCTGGCCAGAGCAGAAGTCCTGGAATCCCGACAAGGTTCCGTGGCTGACCTGAGCCTGGCCCGAATGCTGATCGATTTCGTGCCCTCGAATATTTTCTATGATCTTACTGACGCGCGAGACACGTCGATTATCGCAGTGGTGGTTTTCGGTCTGTTGTTCGGCATTGCCGCCTTGCTGGTCAGCGAAGAGAACAAGGAACACGGCTCTCGCATCAGCGCTTTCGTGGACACTGCACAAGCTGTGATCATGCGTCTCGTGAAGATGATCATGAGCCTGACTCCCTATGGTGTGCTGGCATTGATGACCCGAGTAATCGCGACGTCCAATGGCGATGCCATCGTGACGCTGATCGGCTTTGTCATTGCTTCCTATATCGCGATCGCACTGATGTTCCTGGTGCATGGCCTCATGATCTCGATGCTCGGCATCAACATCAAAACCTACTTCGAAAAAGTCTGGTCGGTGCTGACCTTTGCATTCGTGACACGCAGTTCTGCAGCGACGATTCCGCTCACGATCAGAGCGCAGATTGAAGAGCTGAAAGTGCCCGCTCCCATCGCCAATATTTCCGCCTCGTTTGGCGCGACGATCGGACAGAATGGCTGTGCCGGAATCTACCCGGCCATGCTCGCGGTTATGGTCGCGCCAACCATGGGTGTAGAGATAGACGCCGGTTTTATTACCAGCCTCTTGCTCATCATCGCGATTGGCTCATTCGGTATTGCTGGCGTAGGTGGTGGTGCCACCAATGCCGCGCTGGTGGTGTTGCCCGCGATGGGGTTTCCAGTCACGGTCGCAGCGCTCCTGATATCGATTGAGCCACTTATCGACATGGCGCGTACGGCTCTGAACGTCAATGGCGCGATCACTACTGGTCTGATTACCAATCGCTTCCTGGGCGATCAGGTCCGATCAGATATGCCGGAATCACCAACTGCGTTACAGGAATAAAATTTATCCAAAAGCGAGCCCGGCCCGGTTCGCCAAATTGTCATGCATTGCAAATGTGAGGAGAGAACATGACGACAATCAAGAGAGCACAACACGGTCTGCTATTGCTGACAGCACTTCTTCTGTCGGTTTCGATTTCTGCTCAGGAAATCACCCGACACAATGAAGGCACTTACTTCTACACGAGCATTACCATTCCACCTGGTGCCGAGACCATGTATCTCAGCGGCTCGGGCGCGCGACCATTGGATGATGGTTCCTGGGGTGACATGAAACAACAGACAATCAATACCTTCGAGCGATTCAAGGCGACCCTGGAAGAGCAAGGCTGGTCCATGGGCGATATCGTGCAAGTTCGTGCCTTTGCCGTCGCGGGAGAGGATGGGCTCGACTTCGCCGGATTCAACGAGGGCTATGCGCAGTTCTTCGGTACCGCAGACAATCCCAACAAACCGGTGCGTTCATTTGTAGAGATTGCCGACCTCGTTGTCGATGGCTGGCTTGTGGAAATCGAGATTCGCGCAGCACGTATGCCGGACTGACGATTGCTCTGGCATTGCTATGCTGGAACAGGAGAGGGCATGATAGTGACTATCATGCCCTTTGCTTTTTCTCGGACCGGGGCCAGGCAAACGTAATAGTGAGTTCCTGACGAAGAAGGAGTCGCGAATGCGCATTTATGCGGTGCTACTGTTGTTGCTTTGTAACGCCTCATTCGGCCAGTTCGAGGTGGCTGAGAAATCGATCGCCGAATTGCAGCAGGCACTCGAGGCGGGTGAGATAGATTCGGTGCAACTCGTCGCGCACTATCTGGATCGAATCGCTGCCTATGACAAGCAGGGGCCGGCTCTGAACAGTATCGTGCGCATCAATCCGCAAGCACTGGCTGAGGCGGAGCGACTGGACAACGAGCGCAGAGCCGGGCAAGTGCGCGGCCCGCTGCATGGGATTCCGATTGTTCTGAAGGACAACTACAACACTGATTTCATGCCAACCACGGGTGGCTCTGTCGCACTCGCTGCCTTTGTCCCAAACAGCAATGCGACGCAGGTAGACAAACTTATCGCTGCCGGTGCAATCGTGCTCGCCAAAACCAATCTGCACGAGTATGCCTATGGCATCACCACGATTGGCTCACTCATGGGGCAGACGCGCAACCCTTACGATCTGCGCCGTGTGCCTGGCGGGTCCAGCGGGGGGACGGCTGCGGCGGTAGCGGCGAGCTTTGCAGCAGTTGGCATGGGCTCGGATACCTGCGGCTCCATACGTATCCCGTCGGCCTACAACAATCTGGTTGGGCTGCGTCCTTCGAAAGGTGTGAGTAGTATTCATGGCATTCTGCCGCTGTCCCATACCCAGGATGTCGGTGGTCCCTTGGCGCGCAGTGTCGCAGATCTGGCCGCTGTTCTCGATGCGACGGCAGGTGTGGATTCCGCCGACACCGCTACGCAGGTGCTCGCCGATGAGACCATGCCTTCGTTCCAGTCCGCACTCGGCACGGTGGCAATCAATGAGCTTCGTCTTGGCCGACTCGATGACACGATGGCGCGCGCCGCGAGCGCAGTCAGAAACCCGATTGACGAAGCGCTGGACTGGTTCGCTGCACAAGGCGCAGAAATCGTGTCTGTCGAGGTCCCTGGACTAAGCGACCTGATCGCCGCATCTGGTGTCATTGGTCATGAGTTCAAAGCCGATCTGAATCAGTATCTGGCGCTGTTTCTGAGTACGGAAATGGGGAGCCTCAACGACATCGTTGATCAGGGGCTTTTCCACGAGGCGGTTGAGGGCGTACTGCGTCGCAGTCAGGCGTCGGTGAGCAATCCTACTGCCTACGAAGCGGCGCTTGCAGCACGAGAGAGCCTCGCGGCGGCACTGCAGGCTGTGCTGGATGCACATAACCTTGATGGCATCGTCTATCCTCCGATTGCTGAATCTCCGGTCATGATTGGTAACGCTCAGCCCGGAAACAATTGCAGTATCTCTGCGAATTCCGGACTCCCTGCGATCTCAATTCCACTCGGATTAAATGCAGACGGTATTCCCGTTGCGATGGAGATGCTGGGAGCGTTTCTCGATGATGCCAATCTGCTCGCAATTGCTCACGCCTGGGAGCAGGCGCAATTGCCTCGACAAGCACCTGCCACGACTCCGCCACTTGTCGACGGCGAGGCCCCACCGCCAATCACTGAGTCCATCAGGATTCAGCAAGGCCTGACGCAGCTGAGCGGTGAATTTGAGTTTGATCAGACCGCAAATACCTTGCGCTATACGCTGGCAACAGATTCTGCCCACCGCGGCAATGTCTATGCGGTGACACTTCTCATCGATAGTGAGCAAGTCTTTGGATTGAATGAGCCAGTGGTGGTCAATTTAATGGGGCCGGAGCAAGAGAGCACTTCAGGTGAATACATAATGAGTCCCGCATTCAGGCAGGCGTTTCTTGAGCGAAGAGTTCATGTCCGCGTATTTGCGGAAGACTTGCCTGCGGCTGGCAGCACACAGCCACTGCGGAATTAGCAAACCTTCGATCAAGCAGGTTTCGCCTCTGCGGAGCCTGTTGCCTCGTGTTGTTATTCGTCGTATGCAGTTAATGGCTGAAGCCCTTGGCAAGCTGGAACTAACAAGTGAGGCTTGCGTTCGGCTCAGGGCAGGAGGGAGCGGATGGAATCCTTGAAGCGCTCGACTGTCATTGCCTCCTCAGTCGTGGCGCCGCGTGGCACACTCACAATACCGTCCGCTGCATCAGATTCACCTTCGACGAGACGCTGGGCGCGCCGAATTGTAGAAGGAATAGAGGCTACCGGCTGGACTGCGGTGATGGCTTCCCGGTTCAGCGTACTGACAATGCGCTGCCCGTTTTCTTCCAGTATCAGGTAATGACCCTGCGACCAACCGAGAATCGGGTTTAACAGATTGCGGGATACCGACTCAATGAAGTAAATGCCCTGCTCGCCTTGGTCAGGCAAGGTCAGGCCACTGATCTCGACAATGTCATTGCCGGCGCTTCCGCCGGCAAAACGCAGCTCAAGTTGAGAGCCTGCCAGCGTGCCCTTGATCACATCGTGCACGGCAAAGGTAACAAAGGTATAGATGAGATCTGCAGCGGGGTCTCTGCGTGTCTCGTGCGCAATCACTTCGCCCTCGAAGATGAGTTCGGCATCAGTCGCCAGTTGGTCGACACTCACACTATTCAACGTGGTCGCAGTCGACTGACCGACCAGCAACATCCCGAGCACTATACCCAGAACGGTCTGTTTGCTTGTGTTGGTTCGCATAGAGGATCCGTTAACTTGCCGTTACTTGCTGTCAGCCATTGGTTCAGTCTCACTGACTTCACTACAAAGTAGCTGCTATAGCCAGAAGTATAGCAGCCAGCGGCAGCGGTTTCCGAGGCTGGTATCACAGTTCACCTGCATGTATTCTCGGCGCTTGTTTGGGCGCAATCCTTGCCGATAGTTTAGTAGAACGCGTCAGCTCACTTTTGGTTGTCAGGACTCTAATAAGAACTCGCAGTGGCCAGCTCTCTTTCAGAAAAATTTGCCAATATTCTTTCCGGTGGCCTGATTGCGCTGGTCAATATATCCGTAGCGGTCTCGGTAGCGGCATTATTGTTTGCGCAGACTGATCCGCGGTTTATGGTGCCCGGCATCGCGATCCTACTGGTGGGCACGCTGGTCACGGGCCTCGGCGGCTCACTGTTCTCCGACTATCACGCGGTGATCTGTTCGCCGCGCAATGGCCTGGTGCCCGTGTTCGCGGTGATGGTGACGAGTATCTACGCCAGCTTCGGCTCTCAGTATTCCATCGGCGCAGAAGCGACAATCATCGTAGCGATCATGGTCGCGACCCTGATCACCGGCTTGTTCCTGCTACTGCTCGGACGTCTCAAGCTCGGTAATCTCGTTCGCTATATACCTTATCCTGTGACCGGAGGATTCTTCGCAGGTATTGGTTATATCTTCGTCGAAGGCGGGCTCACCGTTGCCAGTGGTAGCAGTCCAGACATTGGGTCGCTGGGCGACTCTCAGTTCATCCAACTGGTCACCCCCGCTGTGGTGCTGGCGCTCTGCCTCATCGTCGGCAAATTATTTCGCGACAACAGACTCTCAGTACCGGGCATCCTGCTAGCCTCACTACTCATCTTCTATGGCGTCCTGGCCTTTGCGGGGATCAGTCGGGACGAGGCGGCGGCCAGCGGACTATTGCCCTCGATTGAGTCGACTGGCGCGCTGATTCCCGTTTTTCATCTGGATTACCTCGCCGAGGTGAACTGGGTGGCGATCTCCGGGCAGTTGAGCGGTATCGTCGTCGTCGCATTGCTGTGCTCGATGATGCTGCTACTCGATGTCTCTGGGATCGAGTTGATATCCCGCAAGGATCTCAATCCCGACCATGAACTGCAGGTGATGGGCTACACCAATATCGTCAATAGTGCGCTGGGCGGCTTCCCCGGGGTACACGATGCGTCTGATACGGCGCTGGTGGATCGACTAGGTGGCAAGGACAGGCTGACCGGGTTTGTCTATGCGGCACTGGTGTTGCTGGCGATATTTCTTGGCGCCGAATTCATGGAGCTGGTGCCCACCTTCATTCTTGGCGGTCTGCTGATTTATGTCGGACTGGAGTTTCTAATCGACTGGTTGTGGAAGGCGCGTGACGAGTTGCCATTCTCTGACTATGTCGTGGTGATACTGATCCTCATCGTCATTATATTTTCCGACATCCTGCAAGGTGTCACATTCGGCTTCTTCGTCGCGATCATCTTGTTCGTGGTGAACTACTCGCAGCTCAGCGTCGTCAAGATCGCAACCAATGGCAGCGATCACGCGAGCAATGTGGACCGTGATCTGGAGACTCGCGAATTGCTCAATGAAGAGGGCAGGAGAGTCCTTATTCTGGTCCTGCAGGGATTTATCTTCTTTGGTACTGCCGACAAGTTGCTCTCAGCGATACGAGAACGCATCAACAACCGGCACGAAGTGCATTTCGATTTTCTCGTGCTGGACTTTCATCATGTATCACAGCTGGATACTTCTGCGATCGTCACTTTCTCCAAGCTCGCCCAGCTCAGCGAGCAAACGGGGTTCCATATCGTCATCAGCGGAGCGGACGAGAAGTCAGTCAAGCAGCTGGTGAAGCACGGCTTTTTCACGTTTGAGGAACAGCGCTGGGAACGACACTACAAACAGCAAATCGAGATTGCTGTGGATTGGTGTGAGCAGCGAATCCTGAGGGACCTGGATCGACCTGACGAAGACTATCAGGTGGAGTTGCCAGATCTGCTGCGCCGCATTGCCTACGATGAAGCGGATATCCAGAAGCTTGCCGAATTCTTTGTAGTCGAAGAGAGAGAGCCGGGTGAATATCTCTTTCGCGAAGGTGACATCGGAGAGAGCATGTTCTTCGTAGGCTCAGGCACGGCCGTCGTCGTGCTCGCAATTCCTGGGCAAAGAGAGCAAATACTGCGCAAATACAAAGCCGGGGCGATTCTCGGAGAAATGGCGATTTATACGGGGGAGAATCGCACGGCCAGCGTGCGTATTGAGAAAAAGGCGATTCTGTTTCGTCTGGACAAGGAAGCAATGGAAGCGATGGCGAGAGAGTTTCCAGCCTCGACTGCAGGGCTGCACACCTATATCGTGCGCGTGATGTCAGAGCGGCTCAGCAGGGCCAATCGCAACCTGAGCCGTTACGTATAACGGTCAGCCCGGTGCTCTTGCAGGAAGGCGATGCGTCAAAAGGTAGGTTCGTCTACTGGGAGTAAGACAACTGGCACCATTTCGGCGTACTGAAACCAGTCGCCATCTATGCGAACAATCTTCTCACCATTTTCATCGAAGCGCAGCGTGCCTGTGAATTCTGCATCGAGGCGCGGGATGCTGATCTTGACATTCATGCCGTTGATCTCGAAGGCTGCGGCTGGCATACCGTAGATTCCCATGCCGCCGCTGGTAAGTGCGGCACGATACTCGCTGTCACGCAGACTGAAAGTAAAGGCCAGATTCATATTATCGCGCCCAACTACCAGTGGCCCTTCGAACGAACCGAGCAAGGATGCCGGAACTTCTTGTGCCTGCGCTGGCAATACAGCGAAGTGTGCGCCGAGCAGTAGTGCAGCAATGGCAATACAGTGGGTGAAATAGCGTTTCATGACGGCAGTTTAATGCACGCTGCACAAACAGTGCAATCCGCTGGACTGGCGATTCGCTCAGCTCACACTGTTTTTCCTGTCGGGTCTCGTGGCACACTCTCTCCCTTTACCGGGATTGAACGGAATTAACTGGAGTCATCTGCATGGATTATTTACCCACACTCGAAATCGAGGCGCCGAAAGGTGCCGAAGTGAACGCCGCTGTGATCTGGCTGCATGGGCTTGGAGCAGATGGCAATGATTTCGCTCCGGTGGTGTCGCAACTTGATCTCGCCGCGGACTATGGAATCCGCTTCGTGTTCCCCCATGCACCGTCGATTCCAGTCACTATCAACAATGGCTATGTCATGCCTGCTTGGTATGACATCAAGCGGCTTGATCTCGAACGCAGCATCGATGCTGACCAGTTGCTCGAGTCGGCACGCAAAACCCAGGATCTCATCAAGCGGGAAATAGACAGGGGCATCGACCCGAGTCGGATCGTTCTCGCTGGCTTCTCCCAGGGTGGGGCAGTGGTGTATGAAGCTGCGCTGACCTTTGCGCAGCCGCTGGCGGGCCTGCTGACTCTGTCTACCTATCTCCCGACCACCGAGACGCTCGCATTCGATGCGCAACACAAGGATCTCGACGTCCTGGTCTGCCACGGTACGCGCGATCCGGTAGTGCCCGAAGCGCTGGGTCGCAAGGCGGTGGCGGATCTCGAAGGCTTCGGGCTCAAACCGGTATACAAGACCTATCCGATGGAACACGCCGTGTGTCTGGAAGAGATTACCGATATCGCAGCCTTCCTGCGCCAGGTGTTCGCCTGACGAGCGAGCTTTCCTGATCGCAGGCACTTGACCTTAGAGTTAACTCTAAGCTTATACTTTGCTTCACAGTGTCGGAGAAATCCGCAGTTGGAGTAATCTATATGTTGAAAATCAGTGAGTTAGGCTCGCGTACCGGGCTGTCCCCCCATACGATTCGCTTCTATGAAAAGCATGGGCTCATCGAGGCCAGCGAACGCAGCGAGTCAGGCTATCGCTACTACAACGACGCTGATGTGCGCCGCGCCGAGTTTGTGAAAACCGCCCGCAACATCGGCTTCTCGCTCGATGACATCGGTCAGCTACTCTCTATTCGAGTCGACAAGACGGCGCACAGTTGTCAGGAAGTCACTGACATCACGCGCCACAAGCTCGATGAGGTAAATTCCCGTATCGCTGAATTGCAGTCCATGCAGAAGACTCTGCAGCTCCTGCTCGACAGTTGCTGCGGTGGGCCGGAACAGGCAATCCATTGCTCTATTATGGAGGCGCTTGAAGAGGGCGGTATCTCAGACGGACAACAGAAAGCATGTGAGGAGGCCAGAGCATGAATCTGCTAAGCATTTTCTGGGATCTGGTTCTGGAGAGCGCTCCCTGGCTGTTGGTCGGCTACCTGCTGGCGGGCATCATCAAGCAAGTCATTCCTTCAAGCTGGGTTGAGAAACAGCTCGCCAAGCCCGGACCGCTCTCGATCGTCAAAGGCGCATTTATCGGTGCGCCGTTGCCGCTCTGTTCCTGTGGAGTCATTCCCACGGCTCTGGCAATCCGCAAAGCTGGCGCCTCAAAAGGCGCCACGTCATCCTTTTTAGTCGCCACGCCGGAGACAGGTGTGGATTCGATTTCATTCTCGTATGCGGTTCTCGGGCCGATCTTTGCCATTGCCCGACCAATCGGAGCATTGCTAAGTGCGATTGTTGCCGGCCTGATGGTGTTGGTTCTCGACAAGGAAGAGGAAGCTGCGCCGCAAGTTAAAAGCGCCGGTTCGTGTTGTGGTGGCAAGAAGCAGGCGCTTGAGGAGCAGCAGAGCCTTGGCAAACGTCTCGTGAGTGCAGTGCAGTACGGCTATGGCCAGATGATCAGCGACACCGCGAAATGGCTGGTGATCGGTCTGGTGGCAGCAGCACTTATCACGGCAGTAGTACCGCAGTCATTTTTTCTGCGCTGGGGAGATGGCTTGCTGGCCATGCTCATCATGGTGGTGGTGGGCCTGCCCATGTACATCTGCGCAACAGCCTCAACACCGGTTGCGGCGAGCTTGTTGTTCGCCGGAATTTCGCCCGGGGCGGCGCTGGTATTCATGCTGACCGGCCCGGCCACCAATATCGCAACAATGGGAGTGATCAAGGAACAACTGGGCATGCGCTCACTGATCGCGTACCTGACCGGTGTTATTGGCACCGCCATCGTCTGTGGCCTGATACTGAACAGTCTCTACGCAAACTTTGGCTGGCCCCTGCAATTGGCCATGGCGGAACATGGTGAAGCCTACTCGTGGTGGCGGCAATTACTCGGTATCGCGTTGACGCTTCTGGTCATTCGCGTGTGGCTGCAACCGCTCTGGCAGCGTCTGCGCAGTGGCTCTGAGCGTTCATCCGGTGCAAGTCAAACGTCAACGCCCTCCGGCCAGCCGGTGCAACACTAATCAGTTTTAGCTGTTCGCACCGGGTAGCTCGCAATGAGCTACCCGGTGTTCGGCGTCCAACGCGAAGACCCGGTCGGCTCGCTCGGGTACGGTGGCAAGACTGTGTCGGGTCAAGCGTTCGAAATGCTGGATGAAGCGTCCAAGCGCAACAGAATCCATAAGCCCTGATGCGGCGTGATGCGAACGCCCGCGCAATTTATCTTCCTGTACCTGGCGCCACTCATAGACCTGATCAAACGAGGGCGCGCGCAGCATGATCAGATAATCCAGCGAGGCGAAGACTTCCTGATACGCACCGGCCAGTGCGCAGTTGACCCGTTGGCGCCAGGCACCTTGAGGATCTTCATTGCGTTCTAACTCGTTTATTGCGTCTATCAGATCACCCTCAGACTGTGGCTCCAGGCCGATAAACCAGCCTTCCAGAATGATGAAATCCACCGATCCTTCAAGCTCGGGCCAGGTTGATTCGGGACAGCAATCGTCGTTGGCCTTGTCGAAGCGAGGTAACTTTACAGCGTCGCTTTCACCTGCCTTCTGGAGTGCCGCGAGAATGTCCCGTAACAATGCCGTGTCGTGAGTGCCGGGTACGCCGCGACTCGCAAAGAGTGGATGTACGTCTCGAGCGAGCTGCTGCCGGGTGGCGTGGGAGAGATAGAAATCATCGATCGAAAGATTGGCGACGCTGTGACCTGCGTTGTTAAGCAATTTGCAAAGCAACGCGGCGAGGGTCGATTTACCCGTACCCTGCGCGCCGTTGATGCCCAGCAGAACGGGTGCGTCTTCAGTTGTTCGCTTGTGTTCCCGCAGTGCCTCCAGCAAGGGCAGTAGTGGCAGAAACCACTGCGCTGCGTCTGCAGCATAGGTTTCGGGCAAAGATTCTTCGTCGATGAAGGCTTGTAGAATTTCGGCGAGCATTCTCATCCTGTGAGCGAGTGGGCTGATAGCAAATCATTCCCTGATGGTCTTCCACCGTGTGGCATGCGTGCACTGCTGTGGATAGCTTGTGTATATCCGGCTGATAAACTGCGAAGAAAAAACAGTTTACTGTGCGAGGCCTAACACAGGCAATTCTCAGTGTGTCGGGGAATTTGTCCTGTGATAGCATGCAAGGCAACAGCTCTCGCTGAACGTCCCGCCAGGTTATCCCGACATGTCTGCCAGCAATACATCTGATCTTTTACCGGAAGCGCCATTGTTGGTGTCACCGACGCTGGCTGCAACAATCGGTCTCGAAGAAGCATTGTTTCTGCAGACTCTTGCGGAACTGATTAGGCATCGGCCGAAACGCCGCCCGAATCAATCCGCGAACAATTCAGGCGAATGGGTGGAGCTGAGTGACGCGCTGCTGCTGGAGACGTTTCCTTTCTGGCAGCCTATCGATATTCGTCGACTGAAGGCGAGTCTCAAATCGCTCGGCCTCGTCGATATTGAGGCCAATCCGGCAGATCCGGACAGTAATTATTTCGCGCTCGTCTCCATGCAGCAAAGCGATAAACCGGTCGCACCGGTGCCGGCGATGGCGCGCAAGTCAGATGCGCAGCCCGGTTCTTCAACTCTGATTCCGCCACACTGGCGACCCGACGCGACCTGGATCCAGCTCTGCAAACAGCAATCGATTCCCGAGGCCTTTATCCATGCGCAAGTGCCGGAATTCGTGAGCTACTGGCGTGATCGCGCTGAGTCGCGCTTCTCCTGGGGTAACGTCTTCTATAAGCACGTGATTCGAGAATGGCGTCAGGAACAGACGCGCAAGGGGACTTACGAGTTGGCGAGTACCATGTCGGCAGAATGGCGCCCGAGTGTTGATGCGCTCGAAATTCTCACCAATGCGGGGGTGAGTCCAGAATTCATCGAGGATGCTGTGCCCGAGTTCGTGCTCTACTGGCGCGAGCGGGGTATGGTGAACGGTGCCTGGAACACCAAGTTTATTGAGCACATTCGCCGTCAGTGGGCAAAGTATTCCGCCTCATTTGGGCACGACGACACACCACGCATTATCCCAGAGGATTGGCAGCCGAGTAGTGACTGTTACGAGATTCTGCAGTTGGCGGAAATCGACGAGGACTATGCACGCAGCAGGATTCCGGAATTCGTGCTCTACTGGCGTGACAGTCAGCAAGTGAAGTCTTCCTGGAACACCGTATTCCTGCAATTCATCAAGCAGGACTGGGCTCGACAGCTAAAACAGTTGGAAAACCAACAGACACGATATGCAGAAAATCAAACCCTTGCTGGATCAGGCCAGCACAGCAGTCACGACAAGCAAAAAATCGAAGAGCGTTTCCAGCGCATCGCCGACCGCAGCTGGGCCGACTGAGTCCGGTTCCCGCGAAGAAGCGGTGCGTGAGCCCGGTGCAGACTATGGGCAGCAGAATGGCATGGATCACATCGATGCCATTAACCAGATTTTTGCCGAGTTCGAGTTTGCTTATCACAATCAGTTTCACAAGGCGTTCGCGGATGCGCAGAGTCTCGCTATCGCGAAGAAGTACTGGCTGAGTTGTCTTGCGAATTATCGTCCGCAGCAGATCGTGGCTGCTGCCAAGTCGGTCATCCGCGAGAGTGAATACCTGCCTTCGATTGCTGTGATTCTGCAGGCTTGTGAAAAAGGCTTTGCGTTATTCGGTCTGCCTTCGGCGCGCGATGCGTATATCGAAGCGTGCCGTGCGTCGTCACCCAAGCGCGACTTCGACTGGAGCCATCCTGCGGTGTACCTGGCGGGTCAGGCTGTGGGTTGGTTTGAACTAGCCAATGAGCCAGAGTCCAGCATGCTGCCGCGCTTCAGCTATCACTACGAACTGCTTTGCCGGAAAGTGATCAATGGCGAAGACATGAAGCTGCAGGCAGCGGAGCCGCTGCCTGAGAAAGTGGAGCGGCCCCTCGCCGGGAAGGAGACCCAGGCGCGCATCGCAAAAATGCGCAAGGACCTGGGGCTGTAATCAGCCTCTGTAAACAGAGGCGGGCGAAACAGAAGGCGACTCACTTGGCGGCGCCTTGCCTATCTCACCCCTAAAGTACATCAGGCGTCTATCTTGCGGTATTTAACCCGCGTTGGTTGACTGTCGCCCACTCGCTTTTTGTAGTCGGCTTCGTAGTCGCTGTAATTGCCTTCATGCCATATCACTTCGCTATCACCCTCAAACGCGAGGATGTGGGTGCAGATACGGTCGAGGAACCAGCGATCGTGCGAGACGACGATGACGCAACCCGGGAATGCCAGCAGGCCTTCTTCCAGTGCGCGCAGCGTCTCGACATCAAGGTCGTTGGTGGGCTCGTCGAGTAGTAAGACATTGCCGCCTTTCTTCAACAATTTCGCCATGTGCAGTCGGTTTCTTTCACCGCCTGACAAATCTTTCACGAACTTCTGCTGATCAGAGCCTCGGAAGTTGAAACGACTCGCATAGGCGCGAGATGGAATCTCAAACTTGCCGATCTGCAGGATGTCCTGTTCATCAGAGATCTCCTGCCACACCGTGTTATCGCCCTTGAGTTCGTCGCGGCTCTGGTCAACATAGGCCAGATCCACTGTCTCACCGAGTTCGATTGAGCCGCTATCTGGCTGCTCCTGACCGACCAGCATGCGCAGGAAGGTCGTCTTGCCCGCGCCGTTGCCTCCGATGATGCCGACGATACTGCCCTTCGGCACCGAGAAACTCAGGTCATTGATGAGCGTCTTGTCTCCGAAGCCCTTGCTCAGGTTCTTGACCTCGAGCACCTTGTCGCCAAGTCGCTGACCCGGTGGGATGTAGAGTTCCTGTGTTTCGTTGCGCTTCTGAAATTCCTGCGAATTCAATTCCTCAAAGCGGGCGATACGCGCCTTGCTTTTCGATTGGCGACCTTTCGGATTGGCGCGCACCCATTCCAGCTCGGACTTGATCGTACGCTCATGCGCGGCCTGTTGCTTTTCCTCAACCTCGAGTCGTTTCTCCTTGGTTTCCAGCCAGGCGCTGTAGTTGCCTTCATAGGGAATGCCATGGCCGCGGTCGAGCTCGAGGATCCAGCCGGCGGCATTGTCGAGGAAGTAGCGATCGTGCGTGATCGCGACCACGGTACCCGGATATTCCTGCAGGAAGCGCTCCAGCCAGGCGACACTCTCCGCGTCGAGGTGGTTGGTAGGCTCGTCGAGCAAGAGCATGTCGGGTTTGGAGAGTAACAGGCGGCAAAGCGCAACGCGGCGTTTTTCCCCGCCCGAAAGATTCTTGACGGTGGCATCCCATGGCGGCAGGCGCAGGGCATCGGCCGCGACTTCCAGTGTGCGCTCGACCTGCCAGCCATCCACTGCATCGATCTTGTTCTGCAATTCGCCCTGTTTTTCGAGCAGCGCGTTCATCTCGTCGTCGCTCATGGGCTCCGCAAACTTGTCACTGATGGCATTGAAGTCTTCGATCAGTTTGATCAGCTCGCCAAGACCCTGCTCGACATTTCCACGCACGTCCAGCTCTTCATCGAGCTCGGGCTCTTGCGGGAGATAACCGATATTGATGCCGGGTTGCGCTCGCGCTTCACCATTAATGTCAGTATCACGACCTGCCATGATGCGCAGCAAAGTGGATTTACCCGCGCCATTCAGGCCGAGTACGCCGATCTTGGCGCCAGGGAAGAAGGACAGAGAGATATCTTTGAGAATTTCCCGTTTGGGAGGTACGACCTTGCCAACACGGTGCATGGTGTATACGAATTGCGCCATTGAATGCTTTTCCTGCGACGTTGTAGTCAATGAGTGGTAGCTAAAAACGAGCGCGTATTATGTCACAGCGCACCGCCTCGCGAATACGCCCGCAACACCTGAGCCTGACCGGCCCCGGACCGGCAGAAGCCTGTTTCCCGGGGAATATATGGATGCTCATTGGTGACTGTTCGGGTAGAATACCGCCTTTCCAAAATCCAGACGCCCAGAGCACCCTCATACGGAGATCTTGATGTTTACCAGTGATAGCAACCTGTCCGAGTTTGACCCGGAAATCAATGCAGCCATTGAAGCGGAGAAAGTCCGCCAGGAGCAGCATCTCGAACTGATTGCCTCGGAAAACCATACCAGCCCCTTCGTGATGGAGGCGCAGGGCTCTGTGCTGACAAACAAGTATGCCGAGGGCTATCCCGGCAAGCGCTATTACGGCGGCTGCGAGCACGTTGACGTGATCGAGACGCTGGCGATCGAACGCGCCAAGGCACTGTTCGATGCCGATTTCGCCAATGTGCAGCCCCACTCGGGTTCGCAGGCCAATGCGGCGGCCTATATGGCGATGATGAAACCCGGCGATACGCTGTTAGGCATGAGTCTCGCGCATGGCGGCCATCTCACACATGGTGCATCGGTGAGCTCATCTGGTCGTATCTATAATGCGGTTCAGTACGGCATCGACGAGAATGGCGAGATCGATTACGACAATGTCGCCGCGCTCGCAGCAGAGCACAAGCCGAAGGTCATCGTGGCCGGTTTCTCGGCCTATTCCAAAATTATCGACTGGCAGCGATTCCGTGACATCGCGGACTCGGTAGGTGCCTTCTTCATGGTCGACATGGCACACATCTCCGGGCTGGTCGCTGCAGGCGTCTATCCGAGCCCTGTGAATATCGCTGATGTCACTACCACGACGACGCACAAGACCCTGCGTGGCCCACGTGGCGGCATCATCCTTGCGCGCGCCAACGAAGAGTTGGAGAAGAAACTGAATTTCGCGGTATTCCCCGAGAGTCAGGGCGGACCATTGATGCATGTCATCGCCGCCAAGGCCGTCTGCTTCAAGGAAGCCATGAGCCCGGAATTCAAAGCCTATCAGCAGCAGGTGGTCGACAATGCCAAAGCCATGGCTGAGACCTTTATCGATCGCGGCTACGACGTAGTTTCCGGCGGAACAGAAGATCACCTCTTCCTGCTGAGCCTCATCAAACAGGATATCACCGGAAAGGACGCCGATGCGGCGTTGGGACGCGCGAATATCACTGTTAACAAGAATGCGGTGCCAAATGATCCCAAACCCCCATTCGTAACGAGTGGTCTGCGCATCGGGACGCCCGCCGTGACAACGCGCGGTTTTGGAGTGAGCGAATGCGCCGAGCTTGCCGGCTGGATGTGCGATGTGATCGACAACATGGAAGATGAGTCGGTTATCAATGCCGTTAAGGAAAAAGTTCTGGCTGTTTGCGTGCGGTATCCTGTCTACAAGTAAGGCCAGAGAAACAGAACGAGTGATTTAATATGCATTGTCCATTTTGTGGTGCTATCGACACCAAGGTCATAGATTCCAGATTGGTATCAGAGGGCGATCATGTGCGTCGTCGCCGGGAATGCATAACGTGTGAAGAGCGCTTCACTACCTATGAGACCGCCGAGTTGGTCATGCCGCGAATCATCAAGACTGACGGCGTGCGCGAGCCATTCAACGAAGACAAACTGATGGCAGGCTTCCACAAGGCACTGGAAAAGCGCCCTGTAGCCATTGAGAAGGTCGAAGAGGCGGTGAGTCGAATCAAGGCGCAACTGCGTTCCACCGGCGAGCGCGAAATTCCTTCGCGTGATGTGGGTGAGCAAGTAATGAAGGAACTGCGTCAGCTCGATGAAGTTGCCTTTGTTCGTTTCGCGTCAGTTTACCGAAGCTTCAAGGACCTCAATGAGTTCCGGCAGGAAATCGATCGTCTCTCTATGGACAGCGGCGACAAATAGTCGCCGCTTGCGTGGCCTGTTTCAGTCCTAATCAGCGCCATCACGTACATTCCTCACAACCGCTGGTGGGTGACGTGGCGGTGGCAAACCGCGATAATTGACATCCCATGAAATCCCTAAGCTCTCAGGATTTACAGGCCGATCAGTTTGACTGGCCGGTTCACATGCAGCGCGCAATTGATCTCGCGACGAGTGTTATCAGTACCCATCCGAATCCTCGCGTGGGCTGCGTCATTGTTAAAGATCAACAAGTGCTCGCGGAAGGGTGGCACAAGGGCCCCGGCCTCGCGCACGCCGAGGCGATGGCCTTGCAGGAAGTAAGTGACGCCGGCATTGATGTGCGCGGCGCGACCGCCATTGTCAGTCTGGAGCCCTGTGCGCATCATGGCCGTACCGGCCCTTGCTGTGACGCATTGATTGCGGCGCAGGTGGCCAAGGTGGTCCTGGCCGTTGTCGATCCCAATCCGGCAGTCGCGGGAAAAGGGATAGCTGCAATGGAAGCTGCTGGTATCGAGGTCTTTCATCTGAGCGATTTCGAAGCACAGGCGGAAGCGGTGAATCGGGGCTATTTCAAGCGTCGTCGCGTGAATCTCCCCTGGGTAACGGTTAAATCCGCCATGAGTCTCGACGGCCGCACGGCGATGGCCGATGGCGAGGCAAAGTGGATTACCGGGCCGAGCGCACGAGCGGACGTACAGCGGCTTCGACTGCGCAGCAGTGCGGTAATCACAGGCGTAAATACCGTGTTGCTGGACGATCCCTCCATGAACGTCCGCACTGAATCGCTCCAGCTCTCGGCGCAAGAAACCGCGCATAATGAATGGTTATTGCAGCAGCAACCCTTAAGGGTAGTCCTGGACAGTCAACTGCGTACACCTGGCGCCGCCAAAATTCTCAATCTGCCTGGTAATTCTCTTATATTCACGACCGACCAGGCAGCGCCGGCTACTGCGCCAGCGCTGCCAGATGGCGTGAGCGTCCGAACCTGCACGGCCGAGTCGGGGAGAGTCGCACTGCAATCTGTGCTAGAATCTCTCGCCGCTGATTTTGAGGCCAATGACGTGCTGGTCGAGGCGGGGCCTGTACTCAGCGGTGCCTTTGTCCGGGCGGGACTGGTGGACGAGTTAATCGTCTACGTCGCGCCGAAACTACTGGGCAGCGATGCCAGACCACTCATGGAAATTGCCGGTCTGGATTCCCTTGAAGAATGTATTGAATTGGAATGGCAGTCTGTGGACGCAGTCGGTCAGGATCTGAGGCTGACGCTCCGCCTGCAACGTAAGGAGTAGGCGTTCTCCTCGATATCGACTGTCGGCCGCGAGCTGCAGCATCTGGAGAGTCGGAAACCCGTGTTTACCGGAATCATCGAAACTGTTGGACGTGTTGCGCGACTTGAGCAGCTCAATGCCGAGTGGCGCATTGAGGTTGCAACGTCCGATCTTGATCTGAGTGATGTCATTATCGGCGACAGTATCGCTGTGAGTGGTTGTTGTCTGACGGTAGTCAAACTTGGCTCCGCTTCGTTCAGTGCTGACGTCTCCAACGAGTCGATGCGCTGTACCAATTTGGGCTCGTTGAAGATTGGCTCACGGGTCAATCTCGAAAAGGCGATGCTGGCCAGTAGCCGCTTCGGCGGACATATTGTGAGTGGTCACGTCGACGGTGTCGGACAATTGCTAAGCGCTGACCCCGATGGGCAGAGTGTAGTACTGAAGTTCAGGGCGCCGGAAGAGCTCGCACGTTATATCGCCGCCAAGGGTTCGATCTGCATCGATGGCACGAGCCTGACAGTTAACCGGGTAGCAGGTAATGAATTTGCGGTTAACGTCATACCGCACACTCAGCAGGCAACGGTGATTGGCGACTACCAGCCTGGCCGCGAGGTAAATCTGGAAGTCGACGTTATCGCGCGCTATCTGGAACGTATGATGCAGAATGAGCATTCGTCAGAAAAAGCGCAGGCGGAAAATATTTCGAGAAGCTTTCTCGAACAAAATGGTTTCGGCAGTAAGTAAGACAGGGTAGTTTGTGGAACTCAATAGCATAGAAGAGATTATCGACGATATTCGCCAGGGCAAGATGGTGATCCTGATGGATGATGAGGATCGCGAAAATGAAGGCGATCTGATCATCGCGGCGGAACGTGTGCGCACCGAAGATATCAATTTCATGGCGACCAATGCGCGGGGTCTTATTTGTTTGACTCTGACAGCCGAGCGCTGCCGACATCTCAAGTTGCCGCTAATGGTCGGTGAGAACAATACGCCCTACAACACCAATTTCACTGTCTCTATCGAGGCAGCCAAAGGCGTTACTACAGGCATTTCCGCTGCTGACCGTGCACGCACGATTCAGGCCGCTGTCGCGCGCGACAGCAGCCCGGAAGATATCGTGCAGCCCGGGCATATTTTTCCCATCATGGCGCAGCCAGGTGGTGTGTTGCGGCGTGCCGGTCATACTGAAGCGGGTTGCGATCTGGCACGGCTTGCCGGTTACGAACCCGCTGCGGCGATTGTTGAGATCATGAATGAAGACGGGACGATGGCGCGCCGTTCTGACCTCGAGAAATTTGCCAAGAAACACGACCTCAAGATCGGTACGATTGTCGATCTGATTCACTATCGTATAGCCAACGAACATACAGTCTCCCGCATACGCAGTAATCTCCTGGAAACACGCTACGGCCAGTTCACCGTGCATACCTATCACGATTCGATCTCCGGAAGCCTGCATCTCGCATTTGTCAAAGGCGACATCAAGGCAGCGACGCCTACGCTGGTGCGTGTGCATATTCCCAATACGCTGCGCGATATCTGCGAGGTCTATAACAGCGAGCGCACCAGTTGGTCATTCAACAGCGCACTGCAGAAAATCAGCGAAGAGGGCGAAGGGGTTGCCGTGTTATTATCCGGCGAAGACTATGGTCAGGATCTTGAACACAATCTGGAAGCTGCGACTGCCGACGCCGATGAGGTGGAACGCAGCAATCGTCCAGGCAGCGACCTGACCATCGGCACCGGTTCACAGATTCTGCGCGACCTCGGTGTCGGCAAAATGCGACTGTTGAGTTATCCGGCGCGCTTCAATGCAATTTCAGGATTCGATCTCGAAGTAGTCGATTTCGTTCAGTTCAACTCGTAGGAAACATTCATGAGCATCAAGACCCTGGAAGGGAATTTCAAAAACGCCGCTGCACAGTATGTGATTGTGCTGTCTCGCTTTAATAGCTTCATTGTTGATCGTCTGCTGGAAGGGGCGCTTGACTGTCTGCGCAAGCACGGCGTTCAGGAACGCGACATCACGCTCGTCAAAGTCCCTGGTGCATGGGAACTTCCTGTTGCTACCAAGAAAGTGCTGGAGACACAGGAGTGTGATGCGGTTATCGCACTGGGTGCGGTAATCCGTGGCGGAACCCCACATTTCGAATACGTGGCTGGTGAATGTGTGAAGGGACTGGGCCAGCTTGGCATGCAGACTGGCAAACCAGTCGCGTTTGGCGTGCTGACCGTGGACACGATTGAGCAGGCCATCGAGCGAGCCGGTACCAAGGCCGGAAACAAGGGCGAAGAAGCCGCACTCACAGCCATGGAAATGGTGAGTGTGCTACGTCAACTGGGCGAGTAGCTGCCGTGAGTCAAGACAGCGCGCCCAGCGCCAAAAAGCATTCCGGCACCGGCAAGCGCCCTCCGTTGGCCACTCGCCGCAAGGCGCGTAAGCTAATCATGCAGGCAACTTATCAGTGGCTCCTGTCCGAGAACGATCCGCTCGACATCGGCAAACAGTTTCATGAAGACACCCATGGCAAGATCGATTGGGAGTACTTCGATGAAATCTTTCGCGCGATCCCAAAGCAGGCGGCGGAACTGGAGGCATTATTCATGCCCTTACTCGACCGCGAGTCTGATGCGCTCGATCCAATCGAGAAGAGTTTGCTGCTGTTGGGAACTTACGAATTGGCACATCGGATCGACATTCCTTATCGCGTTGTGATCAATGAATGTATCGAACTCGCCAAGACGTTCGGAGCGACTGAGAGCCACAAGTACATCAATGGCGTGCTGGACAAGCTCGCCTCGCAATTGCGCAGCGCAGAAACCCAGGCCAGGTCCTGAGCGCCAGCCAGTTCCTGGGTAGCCAATCATGAGCCGCTCAGAATTCGACATCATTGCACACTACTTCGCCAATTCGGCCGCTGCATTCGTAACGGAAAGCGTTGCATTGGGTATAGGCGACGACGCGGCACAATTGCGACTGTCCAATCCGTCTGCTGAGGAACGGCTTAATGTGAGCATGGATGTGCTTGTCTCTGGCGTACATTTTCCTGCCGATGCTGACCCCGCACAGATTGCGAATCGTGCGCTGGCCGTCAATCTCTCTGATCTCGCTGCGATGGGCGCGAAGCCTCTCGGGTTTACACTCGGCCTAACGCTACCCGATAGCGACGATTATTGGCTGGAGAAGTTCAGTGCTGGCCTGGCACCTCTCGCGGTGCGCTATCAATGCCCATTGATTGGCGGAAATCTGAGCCGTGGGCCGTTGAACATCGCTATTCAAGTACATGGCAGGACGCAGTCAGACGGCTTGCTGCGCAGTGCGGCACAAGTTGGCGACTACATAGTGGTGAGCGGTGAACTGGGTACTGGAGTCGCCGCCTTGGCCAGTTTCGGCTTGCCAGGTCACCTGGATTCCCTAATGAGTTTCACCACAGAGCATCTCAGCTCTGAGGATAGGGCCGCTCTACAGCAGGCCTATTTCGCCCCTGAGCCTCGCATTGATCTCGGGCTAGCCAGCGTTGGTATCGCCCATGCCGGAATCGACATTTCTGACGGCCTGCTCGCGGATCTTGGGCACATTTGCCAGTCCAGCGGTATTGGTGCAACGCTCGAATTGCCTCGCCTTCCGGTCGCCGGGACACTCACCACAATGCTCTCCGTCGACGAGGCGCGACTCGCAGCGATCCTCGGAGGCGATGACTATGAGTTGTGTATGACAGTGCCGCCTACGCGAATGGCCGCGCTCGAAGCGGCGGCAGCGACTCTGGGTATCGCGCTGACCCGGGTGGGAACAATTGAGGCTGAGCGAGGTATTCGCTGTGTTGCAGAAGAGGGAGCCCCTGTGTCGGTTCCAGGCAGCGCGTACCAGCATTTTCATGCCGACCGGGAGCTGACGCGATGACGGAACAACAAACAGATCGGAAAGCCGGCCAGCCGAATCTGCGGAATCCAGTGCATTTTCTGGCCTTTGGATTGGGTAGCGGCTTGTCGCCGAAGGCTCCCGGGACTGCGGGGTCGATACTCGCGCTGGTACTTTTCATTCCGCTTGGTCATCTGCCGCTCACTGCGTATCTTCTGTTTACGCTGGCCGCAACGCTATTGGGGATCTGGCTCTGTGGCAAATGTGCCGAAGATATCGGTGTGCATGATCACGGAGGTATTGTCTGGGATGAATTCGCCGGTCTCTGGATAACCTTGATTGCAGTTCCCGAAGGCTGGCAGTGGCCTCTTCTGGGTCTGTTGTTATTTCGAGTGCTGGATATAGTGAAACCCTGGCCCATCAAATGGGCCGATACCAAAGTTCAGGGCGGGCTGGGCATCATGCTTGATGACGTTTTAGCAGGTATAATGGCCGCCCTGTGTTTACAGGCCATCTGGATTCTCACCGCAGGTTCCCCGCAATAGGCCCGACACAATTCTGGTGATCGCTTCTGAAACGTCCAGTCCGGGAGAGGGCTTGCAGGCGTAGCGAGCAAGGCAAGAGAAGCTATAACGAGAGGAAAGACAATTGACAGTCAAGTATGTAGCATCGGCCACACTGCCGACTCAGTGGGGCGAGTTTACGATCCACGGTTTTGAAGACCCGCAGTCAGGAAAGGAACACGTGGCGCTTTCCTTCGGTGAATTGAAACAGGGTGTCTCTGTCCTCTGCCGCGTTCATTCCGAATGCCTTACCGGTGATTGTCTGTTTAGTCTCCGTTGTGACTGTGGGCCGCAATTGCAAACCGCTCTGCAACGCATTGCCGAAGAAGGCAGTGGTTTACTGCTTTATCTACGGCAGGAAGGCAGGGGCATCGGTCTGCTCAACAAGATCAAGGCCTACTCCCTGCAGGACAGCGGTGCGGATACTGTCGAGGCGAACGTGAAACTCGGTTTCGAGCCGGACAGTCGCGAATACGAGATCTGCAAACCGATGTTCGATCATTTTCAGGTGAATCACTTGCGTCTGATGACCAACAATCCGCGCAAGGTGCAGGCTCTGGAAACGCTCGGCTTCAAGATTGAACAGATTGTCCCGATCCACACCGCATCGAACCCCCATAACGAGAGCTATCTCGCCGTTAAAATTGACAAGCTCGGACATCTCAAGAATCAGGACTGAGCCAGAGAGACAGGTCTGATCAGATGCAAGCCATGGCATGAGTGCATCAACCCGACACATCTTGCTCGACATCGTCCGCCATGGTGAACCCGAAGGCGGCGACATTCTCCGTGGCCGCATCGACCCGGAACTCACTGAGCGTGGCTGGCAGCAGATGCGTCTGGCGACTGGGCTCACTGAGGGAAACTCCGTCGCCGGTGGACCTAGTGCTCGAGAACTCCCCTGGAATGTTGTTGCTACATCCCCATTAAAACGCTGCCGAGCGTTTGCCGAAGAAGTGTCCCAGCGTCTCAATAATGGCAGTGCGCTGCGAATAAGTGATAACTGGGCTGAGATTGACTATGGGGACTGGGATGGCATGCCACTCGACCAATGGCGAGAAGAAGCTGCCGCACAATTCAAAGCATTTCGCTCCGATATTACCGCTCTTCGACCACCGAACGGCGAAGCCTATGTCGATTTCCGCGACCGCGTTCTCGCTGCCTGGCAAGAGCTCTCGCTGCTTCCGGATGGCAGTCACGTGCTCCTGGTTACCCATGGCGGCGTTATGCGGGTACTGCTGCCGACGGTACTCGGTATGCCGCTCAATGCCAGCTTTCCACTGCATATTCCATTTGCCGCGATCAGCCGGGTGAGCCTGCAAGTGAGCGCAGAGAAAGTGCAGGCAACGCTATTGTTTCACAATGGCGCCGAGTATCCCTTTTACCAATCCTCGTAAGAATGGAGCGGAAAAGTTCGCGCAGGATTAAGGAGTGCGCACGGAGTCGAGCTGATCACACATCTGAATAGCGCCTTCGAGCGCGCGTGGTGTGTGGCGTTGCAGCAGGTCGGGAGGTACAAAGAACAGGTTTTCTTCGGCTACGGCAGCAAGGGATGGCCATTGTCGCCACTCGTCCAACCACTCCGGGCGTTCCTGATCCATGCCGCTGGCGACGATTGCCTCGGGGTCTCGCAACAGCACCGCCTCCACCGAGACTTTTGGCGCGATGAGATCGATGTCTGCGAAAATATTGGCTCCGCCGCAGAGCGTGATGATGTCATTAATCAGTTCATTGCCACCTGCCGTCATGAGTGGCTGATTCCAGATCTGATAAAAAGTCCGCACCGTGCGCGCATTGCCAAATCGCTGTGCCAGGTCGTTCAGTGTGTCGGTAAAGCGCTGACTCGCCGCTGTTGCGATTTCCTCTGTGCCGGCGAGCGTGCCGAGCTTCTCAAGATGCTCAGGTATCTCGGCGAGGCTCCGCGGCTCGGCGCTGTACACAGTCAATCCAAGTTCTCGCAGCCTGTTGATAGACGCTCGCGGATTGCCGGATTGCCAGGCAACGATGAGATCGGGTTCGAGAGCCAGAATGCGTTCCATGTCCAGCATGTCATGCCGACCGATGCGGGGGAGCGCGTTAGCCTCGGGCGGATAATCGCTGTACTCCACGACGGCGACGACGCGTTCCCCGGCGCCCGCTGCGAACAACAATTCCGTAAGTGAAGGCGCGAGACTGATTATACGCTTCGCAGGGGCACTCAGAACGACTTCTCTGCCCTCATCATCTTCGACGCGCAGCGGCGAGGACTGAGCAAGTGAAGACTGCATACATGTGCAGGCGACGCTGAACAGTGCCGCTTGAAGTCCGCGCACTATGCCTCGCATCTTAATAGTCGATTCCCTTTTGCACTTTGACTCCCTCATAAAAGGGATGTTTGGTCTCGCCAATCTCGCTTACCGTGTCGGCAATCTCGATTAGTTCCTTGCTGGCGTTGCGGCCCGTAACAACAACATGCTGGTTGGTCGGACGGTTCTCCAACGCACTGAGCACCACTTCCTTGTCCAGATAGCCATAAGTGAGCATGTAAGTCAGCTCATCCAGAATAACAACGGAGACATCCGGATTACTGAGCAGGGCTTCTGCGTGCTGCCATGTAGACTGCGCCGCCGCGATATCACCTTCGCGATCCTGTGTATCCCAGGTAAATCCGGTCGCCATCACATGGAATTCCACCAGCGGACTATTCTGGAAGAGTAGTTGTTCTCCGCACTCCCATTTGCCTTTGATGAACTGCACCACGCCACAACGCAAGCCATGACCAACGCTGCGGGCTAACATGCCGAACGCCGAGGAACTCTTGCCCTTGCCATTACCTGTCAGAACGACCAGCAGTCCCTTGTCGATCGTCGCTTCGGCAATCTTGCCGTCGATGTATTCTTTTTTGCGCTGCATGGCACGCTTGTGGCGTGCATTGCGTTGTGCCGCTTTGCTTTCAGGAGATTCAGTGTCTGACATGGTGTCCTGTCATTCAGGTGTGATCAGACTGCTTCAGATTGGATCTTGCAGTCGGAAAGTTTCTGGCGAATGCGTTTGATCATGCTCTGGCTATCCAGCCCGACGCTGGCCAGCATCTCCGGTGCCTTGCCGTGCTCGAGAAAACGGTCGGGCAGACCGAGATTGAGCACAGGTATGCGGTAGTTACTCTGCAAGAGAAACTCATTCACCGCAGAGCCGGCACCGCCCATTACCGAGTTTTCTTCGGCGGTAACGAGAAGCTGATGACTGGCGGCGAGGTCGCCAACAAGTTGTTCGTCCAGAGGTTTCACGAAGCGCATATCGACGACGGTTGCATTGAGTTCCTCTGCTGCCGCGAGAGCCGGCTGCACCATACTGCCAAAGGCGAGGATCGCAATAGATTTGCCCTGTCGACGCAAGAGTCCTTTGCCAATTTCCAGAGTATCGGTGGATTTGTCGAGCGCTGCACCAGGGCCCTTGCCACGAGGGTAACGAACGGCCGCAGGGCCACTGAATTGGTACCCGGTATTCAGCATCTTCCATGTCTCGTTCTCATCGCTGGGTGCCATGACTACCATATTAGGGATGCAGCGCAGATAGCTGAGATCGAAGCTGCCTGCGTGAGTAGGACCGTCTTCTCCGACCAGTCCGGCGCGATCGATTGCGAACAGGACATTGAGGTTCTGTAGCGCGACGTCGTGAATCAGCTGATCATAGGCGCGTTGCAGAAAGGTGGAGTAAATCGCGACAACCGGCTTGATGCCGTCGCAGGCCATGCCCGCCGCAAATGTAACGGCGTGTTGCTCTGCGATAGCCACATCATGGAATCTCTCCGGGAAGCGCTCGGCAAATTCCTGCATCCCGGAACCCTCACCCATGGCAGGTGTGATGCCGACCAGCTTGTCATCGCGCTCTGCACTGGCGCAAAGCCACTGACCGAAAACTTTGGAATAGGTTGGCGCCGGTTTACTCTGCTTGACTAGCGGTGTTGACTTGCTCTCACTCGGCTTTTCGATCTTGCTCAGGGCATGCATTCCGAAGGGGTCATTCTCGGATTCGACATAACCCTTGCCCTTCTGGGTGACGATATGCAGCAACTGCGGGCCCCGCAAGGTACGAATATTGCCCAGTATTTCGACCAGCCGTGCTGTGTCATGGCCATCGATGAGGCCAATGTAGTTGAAGCCGATTTCCTCAAATAAGGTGCCAGGTGACACCATACCCTTCATGTATTCCTCTGCCCGATGTGCGGCTTTTAACGCAGGCGGGATTTTCGACAGCAATTGTTTGCCGCCAGTGCGAATAAAATTATAGGGCTTGCTTGCCCACATGCGGGCGAAATAGCTGGACAGGCCACCCACGTTGTTGGAGATGGACATATTGTTGTCGTTGAGAATAACGAGCACATTGTCGTCCAGATGGCCGGCATGATTCAGAGCCTCGAATGCCATGCCGGCAGTCATGGCGCCGTCGCCGATTACAGCAATGCAATAGCGTTCGTCTTGCTGCATGCGTGCGGCGACCATCATGCCGAGCGCGGCGCCAATCGAAGTGCTCGAATGGCCTACGCCGAAGGTGTCGTAGTCGCTCTCTGCCCGGTTCGGGAAGGCGGCGAGTCCGCCTGCCTGCCGCATGGTGAGCATCTGGTCACGGCGACCAGTGAGGATTTTGTGAGGGTAGGCCTGATGGCCGACATCCCAGACCAGCCGGTCCTCTGGCGTGTTGAATACATAGTGCAGCGCGATAGTCAGTTCGACGACACCCAGACCGGCACCAAAGTGACCTCCTGTCTGTCCGACAGAATAGAGAAGAAAGAGGCGCAATTCGCGCGCAAGGGTATCGAGCTGGTCGATATCCAGTTCCTTGAGATCGGCCGGGCTGTTGATCTGGTCCAACAGCGGCGTGTGGGGCCTGGTGACGGGGATTTCTTCGAGCATTTGTCTATTTCAACGCCGCATCTGGCGCTTTTCAAGCATTTCTGGGCATTCGTCGTGGAGGGCGTAACTTAAATCAGGGGGATAGGCAGGTCAATCAATGACTGCGCTGTTCCAGAAAATCAGCCAGATCGCGTAAGTATTGGGCATTATTGGAAAAATCCTGAAGTGCAGACTGCGCGCGATCAGTCAATCCCGTTGCTAACTGACGTGCCTTGTCCAGACCCAGGACAGTGACATAGGTCGGCTTGTTCAGCGCACTGTCAGAACCCTGGGGCTTGCCCAGTGTTGCGGTATCGGAAGTCTCATCGAGAATGTCGTCCTGCACCTGAAAAGCGAGTCCGATGGCATCCGCGTACTCTCCGAGCGCAGTCAGCTGTTCCGCGGTGGTGCTGGGACTAGCGATCGCACCCAGCAAGACCGATGCCTTGATCAGCGCGCCTGTTTTAAGGCGGTGAAGATGCTCCAGTTCAGTCTGACTCAGGGTCTGTCCCATGCCGCTGAAATCCAGCATTTGCCCGCCCACCATGCCGGCCGGGCCGACTGCGGCGCTCAGGCAGCGCAGCATCTCCAGTTGCTGGGCTGGCAGCAAGCTGGAAGAGTGCTCACCGAGGCATTCGAACGCGAGGGCCTGCAAGGCATCTCCTACCAGAATCGCTGTCGCTTCATCAAACGCACGGTGCAGACTGGGTTTGCCGCGGCGCAGATCATCGTCGTCCATCGCCGGCAGGTCGTCATGGGCGAGCGAATAACTGTGAATGAGCTCGACAGCACAGGCCGCATTGTCGGCTTCGCTTAGTTGACCGTCGACCGCGCGATTAGCCGCCCAGACCAGGAGCGGGCGAATACGTTTGCCGCCGCCCAGGGTGGCGTAGGCCATGGCCTCCTGGAGTCGTGCAGGATAGGCACTGGATTGCAGTTTGGCTTCCAGCAAGGACTCCGCGCGTTTGGCGCACAGCAGCATGAATTCGGTAAGTCCCGGGCTTGCCAGTTCAGACATGGGTGTAGGGTTTCCTGACTCCGGAGGGTCCTAGGATTCGTCTTCCAGCTCGTCGCTGTCCAACTCGGCAGTGTTGCCATCTTCGTCCAGCAATACCTGGACCTTTTGTTCTGCCGCTTTTAAAGCGGTCTGGCATTCACGGGTGAGTTTCACGCCTTTCTCAAAAGCCTGCAGTGACTCCTCCAGGCTGAGATCGCCCTCTTCCATGGAAGTGACGAGTTCTTCGAGCTGAGCCAGTGCCTGTTCGAAACCAAAAGATTGTGACTTCTTCTTTGTCATCGGATGTCTCGTGTTGCTTTCCTGTGTGGTGCACTCTGGCAACCGTATTAGCGACTGCTGCGCCTGCAAATTTACTGGCTGCCAGGCGCAGGCAGCTTGCCTGCAAAGACTGGGATTATACGCCAAGTCGCGGCGGAATAGTTTGCATTGACGCCTCTGACATGCCGCTATACGCTTGGGCTCGCTCGCCAAGTATGCAAAAATTCGAGCAGCACGAGCCAATTGGCTCCGAAGGATAAGAAGAATGGAACATCAGGAAAACTCTCAGTCTCTGGTGGCACGTGGTTGGTTTCCACAGGATTGGCGGATTCAGTTTGGTCTGGCGCTGACCATACTCTGGTTCGTTTTTCTCGCGATCTATATTGCCCGTAACGTCGGCTGGTCCAATTTCCTGGACCTGCCAATCGACGAGATGGGCACTTTTCTGGAAGGGGCTTTCGCCTTCCTGGCATTCCTCTGGCTCGTAATCGGTCTGTTTATTCAGCAGTCCGTACTGGCTGAGAACAATGAAGAACTGCGCCGCAACAACCTGCACTCCGAGAAACAGACCCAGGCTATTGCCGCGACAGAGCTCAATGCGCGCCAAGAGGCATTCTTCAAAATCTCCGAGGCCATTCGTAGGCAATTGGGCGCAATCTGTGGCCTGTTATTTATTTCCAGTCAGGGGCCGGTAGGCAACCAGAGTTACAGTAGTGATGATTTGTCCGAACTCTGGAAGCAATTCGCGAGCGGAGATTTCGAAGTTTTTTCTCGCATGTTTCTGACCATGGCGGCGCAAGACGAGGTCAATTTTGAAGAGCTGTTCTATGGCACCGCAATTCGTCGCACGCACACTGACAACTTCCTCGTCGGCTTCGACCGCCTGATCAATCTGGCGCGTGGCTGCGATTCGGACAATATTATCCTCGACTCCATGTTGTACTCGGCACATGGCTTGCTCAATTCGCGGATGCGCGAAATGCATCCATCGGTGCGCTTCAAACCCATTACCGGAACCAATTCAGCCGCCTATCTGGAACGTGTGATTCAAAAAGAAATCGAAGAGGAATAGCGCCAGGCTGCTTGTCCGAAAACGCAAATCGTTACTGACACTGAAACTGTCACTGCCACTACAAGGGGGAATTCCATGGCACTGGTATCAATTATTGTTCTGCTCGCTATTATCGAATATTTCGTTTTTGGTGCGATGGTCGGCGCCGCACGAGGAAAGTACGGAGTCGCTGCGCCTGCAGTCTCGGGTGATCCCATCTTCGAGCGCTACTACCGCGTCCAGCAAAACACGCTCGAACAGCTCGCCGCGATGCTGCCAGCCATCACAGTCTACGGCTTCTATGGAAATTCACAGATCGCCGCAATTCTCGGGCTCATCTTCATCGTGTCCCGGGCGGTGTACGCCTATACCTATATCAAGGACCCGGCCAAGCGCTCCTGGGGGTTCGTACCGGGGTGGCTCGCCACAATCCTGATGATTCTACTGGGAATCTGGTCCGCTTTTGGTGCACTTTAAACGGTTGCAATCCCTGTCTGGGCCACAAGGTTGCACGCTGGCGTTCTCCTGTACGCTGACCCCGTAAAATACGGGGTCAGTCACAGTCTGTGACGACTAAAAACATTCCCCCTCTGCATTGCCCATGCTATCTTTTCGGCTGTTTTCGGATTCAAAGGTGATGACAAAATGAACTCCCAATTTTCCCGTAATTGGCGTCTGGCGCTGGGTTTTGCGGCGCTGACGTTACTGGTTGGCTGCGGCGGTGGCAGCGAAGAGTCAGGCGGGAACGGCCTGACACGCGTGCAACAGGGAAATCTTGATGGAGTACTGCATTTTGGCAACGGCATCGAGCCGGAAGGGCTGGATCCGCACATCGTTACCGGGGTAAGCGAAAACAAAATCGTCTCCGCCCTGTTTGAAGGACTGGTGACCAAGAGCCCTGTCACTCTGGAGGCAGAGCCCGGGGTAGCGGAAACCTGGGAAATATCCGAAGACGGCATGCTCTACACGTTCCACCTGCGTGAAAATTCCCGCTGGACTAACGGTGACACAGTCACCGCCCATGACTTCGTCTGGTCATGGCAGCGCCTGCTCACACCTGAACTCGGCGCGCAGTACAACTACAACCTTTTCCCCGTCGAAAATGCCGAACGCTTCGCCAATGGAGAGATCAAGGATTTCAATCTGGTCGGCGTCAAGGCATTGGACGATTTTACTCTGCAGGTGCAATTGCGTACGCCAACACCCTATTTCCTGCAACTCCTCGATCACTACAGCACTTTTCCGGTTCATCGACCCACCATTGAGCAATTCGGTACGATCTCTGATCGCCTCTCGCCCTGGGCAAGACCGGGCAATCTGGTAGGCAACGGTGCTTTTACCCTGACTGAGTGGCAGATCAATTCGCATCTGCGTGTCGAGAAGAATCCAGACTACTGGGGCGCCGACAAGGTGCGATTGAACGCAGTCGTCTTCTACCCGACTGAGAATCTGGTCACTGAAGATCGTATGTATCGCGATGGGCAGCTCCACTATACCAATGAGATTCTACTGGATCGCATTCCCGGTTATCAGGCAGAGCGTCCGGAAGAAGTCAGCGTCGTCCCCTGGTTGGGAAGCTACTTCTACATGTTTAATACCACGCGCGAACCATTCGATGATGTGCGAGTCCGCAAGGCATTGGCCATGGTGATCGATCGCGAATTGCTCGTGGAGTCGATCTTGCAAGGAATCGTTGAGCCGTCTTACTCGCTGGTCCCGCCCGATACCCTGGGCTATTTTCCACCCAAGACTTTCAGTTATGACCCGGAGCAGGCGCGGCAGCTACTCGCCGAGGCAGGCTATCCCAATGGCGAGGGCTTTCCACCCTTCGACGTGCTCTACAACACCCATGAGGATCACCGCAGGCTGGCCGTCGCACTTCAGCAAATGTGGGCCAGCGAATTGAACGTGCCTGCCCAACTAGTAAATCAGGAGTGGAAGGTCTATCTGGAAAATCAAGACAACATGAACTATGACGTCTCGCGCCGCGGCTGGATTGGCGACTATGTTGATCCGAATACCTTTCTCGATATGTATGTTACCGATGGCGGCAACAACAAGACTGGATTCTCCAGCGCACGCTATGACGAAATCATTCTCAGTGAAGCGCCACGAACTCTTGATCGTGACGCGCGCTACGACCTCTATCGCGAAGCCGAATCACTGTTGATGGAGGAGATGGCTATCCTGCCCATCTACACCTACAGCACGAAACACCTTATTCACCCGAGTGTCCATGGTCTGACGCCAAACATCATGGATTACACCAATCTGAAATATGTTTGGCTGGAACCTGAAGCAACAGCCGAGTAGTACGTAGTTCATGTGGCGTTTTATTGCGATTCGCACGCTTCAGGCGATACCGGTAATCTTTGTTGTAATTACCGCGACTTTCTTCCTGGTGCGTGCTGCCCCCGGTGGGCCCTTCGACGATGAGAAAGCGGTCTCTGCCCAGGTGCAGGCTGCGCTTGAGGCGCAGTACCGTCTCGATCTCCCTATGCACGAACAATACTTTGCCTATCTTGCCGATCTGGTGCGCGGCGACATGGGGCCGTCGTTCAATTACCCCGGCCGACGTGTCGATGAACTGATCTTTCAGGGTTTGCCGATCACTGCCGAGCTCGGGCTGTATGCGATGCTTGTCGCTGTAGGTATCGGCGTACTGGCAGGTGTTATTGCCTCACTACGACCGAACACGGCGCAGGACTATGTGCCAATGAGTGCGGCGATGATCGGTATCTGCATGCCGTCGTTTCTGCTTGGTCCGTTACTCGTGCTGGTGTTCGGTATCTGGCTTGACTGGTTCCCGGTCTCGGGCTGGGGCAGTACGGCCGGCGACAAGGTGCTGCCGAGCCTCACGCTGGGTGCGATGTATGCGGCCTATATTGCGCGCCTGAGCCGCTCTGGCATGCTCGAAGTGCTGTCCCAGGACTATCTGCGCACTGCGCGAGCCAAGGGGCTTCCCGAGCGTGTGGTCATCATCAAACACGCACTGCGCGCCGGATTATTACCTGTCATCAGCTATCTCGGCCCGGCCTTCGCAGGTCTCCTCAGCGGATCCTTCGTAGTCGAGACAATATTTCAGATTCCGGGTCTCGGCCGCTTCTACGTACAGGCAGCCTTCAATCGTGATTACACGATGATACTCGGCACCACGACATTTCTCGCGACACTGATCGTCGTTTTTAACCTGCTCTCAGATTTTCTCGCGGCCTGGCTCAATCCGCGCCTGCGCTATCAATTTCAGAAGGGTGGCAAATGACGGACTCAAGCGCAGCGATCACGACAACAGCAGAGGCGATGCCCCGGGGCGTTTCGCTCTGGCAAGACGCCTGGGTGCGACTACGCAAGAACAAGCTGGCCATGCTCGGCCTCTTCGTCCTGGCCTTCGTCATCATTGTGTGTGCCCTGGCACCATGGATCATGCCCTACGGTTATGAGGAACAGAATCTGCGTCTGGGAGCGGTGGCGCCGAATGCGACGCACTGGCTGGGCACAGATACCTTCGGTCGCGACATGCTTACCCGTATCGTCTATGGCGGGCGAGTATCGCTGACGGTCGGTTTTATCGCGACGGCGGTTGCGTTGCTGGTCGGTGTGACCTACGGGGCGGTAGCCGGTTATTTCGGTGGCCGCGTTGATGCCGTCATGATGCGACTGGTCGACATTTTCTACGCGCTGCCTTTCATGATCTTCATCATCCTGTTGATGGTGGTGTTCGGTCGCAACCTCTTCTTGCTCTTCCTCGCCATCGGCGCGGTAGAGTGGTTGACCATGGCGCGTATCGTGCGCGGTCAGGTGCAGAATTTGCGGCAGCAGGAATACATTGAGGCAGCCATTTCTCTCGGTCTCGGTCCGCTGGCAATTATTTTTCGACACGTGATTCCTAATGTCCTCGGACCTGTCGTGGTTTATACAACGCTAACGATTCCGCAGGTGATGTTGCTCGAAGCGTTCTTAAGCTTTCTCGGACTGGGCATTCAGCCGCCGATGTCGTCCTGGGGCCTGCTGATCTCCTACGGCGTAGAAAGCATGGAAGAATATCCCTGGTTATTGATCCTGCCAGGTATTGCGCTCTCCATTACTTTGTTCGCACTTAATTTTCTCGGTGATGGGTTGCGTGATGCGCTAGATCCCAAGGCGTCCAAAGACTAGGGGATCTCTGCATATGTCACTTCTGAGCGTGAATAATCTTGGTGTCCATTTCCATACCCGTAACGGCCTGGTAAAGGCTGTCGATGGCATCAGCTTCGATGTCGAGGCTGGCGAGACATTCGCTATTATTGGTGAGTCCGGCTCGGGCAAGTCTGTAGCTTGCTACTCAATGTTGGGACTCGTGCCGATGCCGCCCGGTCGCTTCGAGTCAGGTTCGGCAATGTTCGCAGGCAAAGACTTATTGCAGATGTCAGAAGCTGAATTGCGCAAGGTGCGCGGCAAGGGCATCTCCATTATTTTCCAGGACCCCATGACCTCCCTGAATCCCTTCCTGCGCATCGGAGAGCAACTCATTGAGCCACTGCTGCTTCATTTCGGGATGAAACGGGATGAAGCCTGGCAGAAAGCGACCGCCATGCTCGAAGAGGTTGGAATCAAGGATGCGGCGAAACGGATGCACGCATGGCCATTTGAGTTTTCCGGCGGTATGCGCCAACGCGTCATGATTGCCATGGCTCTGATCACAGAGCCCGATATCATCATCGCGGATGAACCGACCACGGCACTGGATGTCACGGTGCAGGCGCAGATTCTTAAACTGCTGAAGCAGCTCCAGGAGCGGCGCAACATCGGAGTGGTTTTCATCAGCCACGATTTGAGTGTAGTCGCCGACATCGCCGATAACATTGCCGTCATGCAGAACGGCGTTTTTGTCGAGAAGGGTTCGCGTGACGAGATTTTCAATCACGCATCGCATCCCTATACGCAGAAACTGCTCGCGGCGGTTCCCGATTCGGAAAAAACACTTGGCGCAAGCAAGAGCGATGTGCCGCTGGTTGAGATCAAGGATCTCTGTGTGTGGTTCGGCGATGAAGCCAAAGGCTCGCAGGTACGCGCAGTAGACAAGGTGTCGCTGCAAATCGAACGCGGTGAGATTCTCGGACTGGTCGGCGAATCGGGCAGCGGCAAATCGACCCTGGGGCGGGCGATATTGCGTCTGGTCAATCCGACCAGTGGCACGGTTCAGGTTGAGGGCAGGGATATCACTACACTTAAGCCCCGAGAGCTGAAACCGTTGCGCCGGCATATGCAGATGATCTTTCAGGACCCCTATGCCAGTCTCAATCCGCGCATGACGGTATTCGACACACTCGCCGAACCGCTGTTGCTGCACAATATTGTGAACAAGAAAAACCTTGATGCCGAAGTGTTTCGCCTGATGGATTCAGTTGGTCTGGCGCGCGAGGCAGTGCTGCGTTATCCGCATGAATTCTCTGGTGGTCAGCGACAACGCATAGCCATCGGCCGCGCGATTGCTACCAAGCCGCATTTCATCGTCGCTGATGAACCGGTTTCGGCTCTGGATGTAACAATTCAGGCGCAGATACTGGACTTGCTGCTCGAGCTGGTTGAGCGCTTTGATCTAACGATGCTCTTCGTTTCTCACGATCTGGGTGTGGTGCGCTATCTCTCCGATCGCATCGTTGTGATGAAGCATGGCGAGCTGGTCGAGTCGGGTACAGCACAGCAAATATTCACAACACCGCAGCAGGACTATACCAAAGCGTTGTTGGCGGCAATTCCTGGCAAGTCGCTGTTAATGGGTAATACCGCGTAGGCTGTCAGTCCCCGGACTTGTCCTTTTTCTTGCCGGATTTCTCAGGCTGCAATTTGCTGATCAGCTTGGTCAGCCCTCGGAAGTCAGTTTTACCGCTACCCATGCGCGGAAACTCCTCGACGACGACGAATTCTTTCGGAAGCGCCAGATTGGGCAGCTCGCTCGCCAGTTTACGCGTGACATCCTGCTTGTCGACTGTCTGACTGGTGATTGCCACAATGCGTGAGCCGCGTCGTGCATCAGGTAGTTCGACTGCGCAGCATTCGACGTCTTCCGGAGTCACTCTGTCCAGCGCGTCCTCGACCGCGACCAGTGACACCATCTCGCCGCCAATTTTGACGAAGCGCTTCAGCCTGCCTTTGTGCCACAAATACCCATCTGCGTCGAGGTGGCCGAGATCGCCCGTATCATACCAGCCGTTTTTGATGCGCAGGTGTGTTTCTTCGACGTTGTTGAGATAACCCTGCATCACGTTGTCACCACGAACCAGGATGCGACCCGTTTCCCCAACAGGGCATTCAGCGCCTGTGTCGATGTGCTCGATGCGAATCTCAACACCGGGAATTGGCACACCGATACTGCCAGGGCGATTGCCGTGTCGGGGGTTCGCAGAAATCACGGGTGACGTTTCTGTCGTTCCATAGCCTTCGATGATATCGATGCCGTGTTTCTCGCGGAATTGTGCACGCAGTGTTTCCGGACACTTGTCCGCCCCGGTAACTGCCAGCTTCACGCTAGCGAAATCGCCCGGCTGCGATTGCCGTAGATAGCCTTCCATGAACACGGGAGTGGCAACGACCAACTGAGGCTTGTAGTCTCGAATCAACCCGGCAACGATCTTGTAATCGAGAGGATTACCGTAGGTGATGGAAGTGAAGCCGAGGCAAAGCGGTGTCCATAGATTGATGGTGAGGCCGAAGACGTGAAAGTAGGGCAGTATCGCGAGCAGATTGTCCATCTCGCGAATCTCCATCATGTCGGAAAAAGCATCGATGTTGGACAGAATGTTGCGCTGGGTGAGCTGCACAGCCTTGGGCTCTTTCTCACTGCCGCTCGTAAACAGGATCACGGCAGGTCGTTCGAGATCGACCCGACCGCAGAGCCGCTTGAGCAGCGGTGCTGGCAACTTGGCCTTAATGGCGGCTAGCAATTTCTCCCAGCCAGCCAGACCGTCCATGATGTCCTCCATGAACACCATGCCGGGGACCTCTTCACAGCCGGTCTTCTCAAGCACCTTGCGGCTGCTGACAATCGTCTTGAAATCACATTGTTCCTGGGCGAATCGACAATTGCGGGCTGGACCGGTGGAGTAATTAATCATCACCGGTGTCAGGCCTGCCATGACGGCTGCCGTTACCGCGAGTGCGCCAGCAGAAGACGTTGGCAGCATGATTCCTATCCGCCCCTGTTCCAGCGCCTTGAAGCGTCGCGCGAGCAAGAGCGCGGCCAGCAAGGCGCGCGAGTAGGTGACTTCCCGGTTAGCTGAGCGATCGATGAAAGCCAGCTTGTCAGGGTGTCGACGTGCCGAATCTATAAATCGATGTTGAAGCATTCTGGCATAGTAGCTCACTGTGAACAGGCTTGGGAACCTGCGGCAGTTCGCGTGAACTTGCACAGTCGGCGCACCCTGTCTACTATCCAGCGACCCTATACAGGCATGGAACTTCAGGCGTGCGGCAACTGCTTATCACCCACTTCAATACTCTCTGGCTGGCACTGGTCGCAGTGCTCGGCGCCATGCTGTTGTTCTTTCCGGACTGGCTCAGTCGTGAGTCCATCGCAGTGTTTCTGGACAGCCTGGGAGGTCTGGCGCTTCTGGTCTATGTACTGCTGTCGCTGAGCCGGGCGGTACTGATGATTCCCTGCACGCCGTTCGTCCTGGCAGGGGGAATAGCGTTCCCGGAAATGCTCGCTCTGGTCTGGTTGATCTCCCTGGCTGGAGTTGTGGCGGGCGCGTACCTGGTATACAGTTTCCCAAGCTTTGGCAGTTACGACGAATTCCTGGAGAACAGGTATCCAGACAAAATTGCCTCATTGAGCAAGCAACTACACGGGCCGTGGTCGTTCTGGATAATTGCGGGTTGGTCGTTCTTTCCATTAGTGCCAACCGATCTTATCTGTTACGTGTCGGGCGTGGTGAAGCTGCATTTCAGGAAGCTCATCACGGCACTGCTTGTCGGTGAGATTCCGTTGGTAAGCGCCTATGTCTTTCTCGGTGCCGGAATTGGTGAGTGGTTGCGGGTGTAAAACGTCAGGGCTGTCAGTGTGTAAGCGACTGACGCAACCCGATGCAAGAGTGGCAGCAGTACAATGACAGCACGTCCGAAATTCAGTGATCATTTCAATCTGATCAAGAACATTCGCAGCACCGGAACGATTGCGCCGAGTTCCAAGGCGCTTATTCGCAAGATGCTGGCGACTGTTGATTTCACGACGGCCCGTTGCATCGTGGAGCTCGGGCCGGGCAATGGCTGTATCACGCGCGAGCTTCTCAATCGCATCCATCCAGAGTGCAAGCTGATTTGTTTCGAACTCAATAGAGAATTTGTCGATCAGCTAAACACCATCACAGACAGCCGCTTGAAGATTTACGAAGCCTGTGCCTCGTCCATCAGAACAGTGCTTGATGAGATGCAGATAGACTCGGTGGACTATGTTGTGTCCAGCTTACCCCTGGCAATCATGGACGATGCAGTGGTGACGTCGATAGTGAATGCTGTGCGTGACAATTTGCGCGAGGGTGGGCGCTATCTGCAGTACCAGTACAGTTTGAATAATTACGACGACGTGAAGCTCGCATTTCGTGAATCAAAACTGCGCTTCACGCTGCGCAATATGCCGCCCGCGTTTATTTACGACTGTGTCAAATAAGCGGGTGTCGGCGCTTCCCCCGACACCCAACCCTGATACCCAATCCCCTAGTCAACGAGTCGCAGGCGATTGTCCGGATCGGGCCTGAAAATCAGGTATTCGATGTCCGTCTCCAGTTCGCTCCAGTAGTGCGGCGTGTGGCCAGGAATAATCACCACATCTCCCGGTCCGATACGACGCGTGACACCGCCTTCCACACCCTTGCCGCGAATGCTGATTGATGGCTCCGGAGCCGGGTAGGGATCGATTAGCGTGCCGCCGGTGACTAGAGTCGCATAGCCTTTCAGCATGTAGTAAATCTCTGTCGTGTTCACCGGATGCAGGTTCGCATCGCCCGTGATGCCTTTGGGGCGGAACACACCATAGACCCCTACCCGATAGTCGCCAGTGACCTCGACAGTGCGAATCGGTCGATCCGACACGGCGTCTTTCGGCAGCGCATCGATAAATTTCGCGATCATCTCTGCGGTGATGTCTGTTGCGACGGGAGGCTCTGCTGGCGCAGTTGACTGGGCAGACGCAGTTTGCAGCAGACCGAGCAGCAGGGATATGAGTAGCGCTTTCTGAGTAACGGGCATTATTCGTCCTCCCTATTCTGGCAGCGCAAAAGCGACCAGTTCCGGACTATGGGATCGATCACCGATAGCGACCACCAGATATTGCTTGCCGTCATGCAGGTAACTGATGGGTGCATTGCTGGTTCCGGCGGGCAATTCAATTTCCCAGACTACGTCACCGTTGGTCTTGTCATAGGCACGGAACATCGGTCCGCCGCTATTGGTGGCAATTTCGATTGGCATGTCGGGTGGAATGCGCGAATTGCGATTCTGATTGGTAGCGCCTTCACCAATAAAGAACAGAGATCGGGTGAGCAGCGGTGAAGGACGACCCGGCACGCCGAGTTTGCCGAGATTAAGATGAGCGATTGCAGGATGATCGCGAGGCCCGTCGCCATTGGGCACCATCCACACGTGCTCGCCGGTGTTCATATCGATAGCAGTAATACGCCCATAGGGAGGCTTGAACAGAGGCAGCCCCTGGGGGCCAGCGATCCAACGTCTTGAGCCTTTGGTATAGGTCAGATTGGTCGCATCCGGATCGCCTGGCAAAAGGTCAGCAACGAATGCAGCGGTGATGGAAGGAATATAGAGTATGCCGGTTTCGGGGTCGAAGGCAGCACCCTGTACATCGGCACCGCCCTGCGAGCCAGGCAGTTGTATGGTGCCTTGTGTCCCATTTTCAGTACTGACGGTGGGCGGTGTATAGAGTGGTCCCATCACATAATTGCTGACGATCTCCAGCGCCTGTTGTCTCAATTCGGGTGTGAAGTCGATCAGATTCTCGACCGTCGCACCCTGTCGATCAAACGGAGCGGGCTTGCTGGGGAACGGTTGTGTCGGTGAAGTCACTTCGCCCGGTACATCGGACTGCGGCACCGGACGCTCTTCGATATCCCAGACGGGTTCGCCAGTTTCGCGGTCGAATACGTAGGCAAATGCCTGCTTGGTGATCTGGGTAACTGCCTTGATTTCCCTGCCCTCAACAGTAATGTCCATCAGTATCGGCGCGGCTGGAGGATCGTAGTCCCATAATCCGTGATGCGTGAGTTGATAATGCCACACGCGATCACCGGTCTCGGCGTTGACGGCGACCAGCGACTGGCTGAACAGATTGTCGCCGATGCGGTGACCGCCATACATGTCATTGGTGGAGGAGGAGATGGGCATGTAAACCAGGCCCAGCTCTTCGTCGGCACTAAACAGGGCCCACATGTTCGCGTGACCAGTATAGGACCAGGAACGATCCTGCCAGGTGTCGGTTCCGAACTGTCCTTCTTGCGGTATCGTGTTAAACGTCCAGCGTAGCTCGCCGGTGCGCACATCGAATGCCCGGACATCGCCGCGTGGAGCTTCCTTGTTGGCGAAGGTATCAGTCATCGCCTGACCGATGATGACGACATCGCGCACCACTGTCGGTACGCCGCCCCAGCGAAAGCGTTCAAACTCGGCAGGTATGAGTTGCAGGTCTACCCGGCCGTCATTGCCGAAGTCAGTGATCGCTGCACCGGTTTCAGCATTGAGCGCATAGAGATGGGTGCCGCGCTGTACCAGAATGCGCGCATCGTCGCAGTCGCGCCAGTATGCGGGACCACGAGTCGACGCGCCGGGCAGGCCTTCGACGCCTCCGGGCGGTGCCTGTACCCAGAGCGTTGCGCCGGTAGCCGGGTCAAAAGCCTCAACCAGTCCGACACCATTGGAAACATAGGCAATGCCATTCTTGACCAGTGGCGTGCCGTTCCATGAGCTCGTGTAGCGCTGCTGCGGATTCATCTCCAGATAGCTGGCATCCAGCGCTGGGCGGCGCCAGACAATCTCCAGATCGTTCACATTGGCGCTGTTTATCTGATCAAGAGCTGTGTACTTGGTCGCTCCGTTGTCCGCGCCATAGGCATCCCAGTCGCCGGTAGTGGTGCCATATTGCGCCAGCGCACTGTGCTGCGCCAGGAGCGCCAGGAGCAGAGTGGCGACAGTAGCCAGGGATGTAACCATTCGCAGCGGGTTGCGTCTTACTAAAGAGGCGAGAGAGACCCGGCCGGGTCCGTTGTCAGTCGCGGGTGGAGATACCAAGCGGGCAGGAGACTTCGAGGGCGTAGGAAGCATAGGCGAACCTTTGTCATTATGATTATGCGGTCAGTCCCCGGATTCTACCGAATAGTGTCGCTGAATCGAAACAGTAGGCAGTGCACAGAGTAGCGTCCCTCAGCGGTACAGGTGCCACAGGAAACGGGATGGGGCGTTTGCTGCCACCTCGTCTCTCCTGATAGGCTGGATCTATCAAGACATTGAGCTGAGAAAGCTACCAGATATGCCCAAATTGTCGAACGCCGCTACAACATATTGAAAATTGTAAGAAAATTGTCACAGAAGCTTCAAATAAGTGACATCTGAAAGCGCTACCGTAAGGCCGAAGTTGGCGGACGGCCGAATGGAGAGGACGCTCTCAGAATGAGAATCTGCGTGCGTCAGGAGAAGAACCGGGAGAGAAGCAGTGAAAAACGGCTTGCTTAATCTTGATACAAGCACCTACCTCTGGCTCAGCAAGTTGCAGAGTGTGGCGAGTGCGGTGCGCCTGAACCGATGGATTTCCCGAACGGGAGATGGCCCTGCCTATGTCGCTATTGGCCTGCTCGTGGTGCTCACTCAGGCAATGCACTATGAGCAGTTCATCACGGTGGGACTGCTCGCTTTTCTGATCGAACTTCCCTGCTTCATGGCTCTCAAGGCGGTGATTCGCCGCGACAGGCCCTTCGTACGTTTGCCTGAATGCAATTCGGTAATCGAGCCGAGCGACAAATTCAGTATGCCCTCCGGACACACAGCCGCAGCGTTTCTGATGGCAGGCCTGATCAGCTATTTCTACGCCGAATACATGCTGCTCGTGTACCTGTGGGCGGTGGCGATAGGCATGTCCAGAGTGGTACTAGGTGTGCACTACCCGAGTGATATTCTTGCTGGTGCCCTGCTTGGCAGCAGCGCCTTTCTTCTGAGTCTGGCAATTCTTCTCTGATTCAGGCAGTTAACGCGCCGCATCGAGAAGCGCGTTGCGCTGATCAGGATAATTGGTATCGGGTGACAGCCAGATCGCGAGAAACTGTTCGGTAAAGCGAGAATCTCCCACCGTTCCCAGTAGCCTGTTCCCAAAATGAAACTCGCTGTGTAGCTCTTCGGTAACCCGTAGCGTGAGGGTGTCGCCAGCCTCAACATCTGGCCAAAGTTGCTGCAGGGTTTCGCGCCATTCCGCCTGCACCACGGACATTCGCTGCATGTCTTCCCATTCCTCAAATGTGCGATCAATGAGTTCCCTGGCTGCAATGGACCTGCGATAGGTGATCGCCAGTGCGACGCCGGGTTCGATCCCGGAATATGAACCGGTGGGGCTGTAGAGGGTGCTGTCATAAATCGTCCAGAACAGCACTCGCAAGCGTGCGCTTCCGACCGGCAGCAGGTCACCGGTACCGGCAGCGAGCGCGCTGGCTGCTTCGCTGGTCAGCAGCAAGAGTAGCAGTAACGATGGCAGGCTCAGGACTCTACGCATAGCAGATCAAATCGATAGCTCAAGACGAGCGAGTGGAATCGGCGGTATGAAGTGGCAATCGACTCCGCATGAGCAGCGGGAGTCCGGGAGCCCATACCGCGGCCAGTAAGCAGAGAATCAACGCATAGGGCGCGCCAAAAGTTACTGCCCCCAACTGTTCACCAACGGCATAGTTGAGGGGAAAGACGATGCTGCCCAGGAGCACGCTTGGCCAGAAAAAATTCCCAAGCCAGCGCAGAGACAAACTCAGGCTGACTGAGAAATTAACCCACAACAGAATCAGCCAGATTGGCAGGGCCAGTGCGGAATCAAACACGAATAAACCCGTGGCGACAAATACGCTGTCGACACTGAGGCCAATAAGTATCGGTGGCACAAGCTGCCATACGGAAAGTGCTCCGCTGACCATGAGCAATGCACAATACGAGGCGAGTAGCGACCCGCTAAGCCAGAGCCACTCATCGCGCCCGATGACGCAGAGCAACCACATCCCGTTGAAGAACAGGATGTTGAACTGGGCTGAGCGGAGCAGAGCCATACTCGTTCAATCGCGAGCGGCCAGAAAGTGGGGCGCTTTGCTGCTCAGCATTTGTACTGCGCTGATTCTTCGTTCCAGAAAGCCGCCTTCACAATAGCCGAGATAGTACAGCCACAGGTTGCAGAATCTTTCGTCGTATCCCGACGCACGAATGGCTGCCATGTTTGCCTGAAAGTTTCGGCGCCAGTCGGCGAGGGTTCGCGCATAGTCCAGACCCATATCGTGCAGGTCGCGGACTACGAGCTCGGTATTTTTTGCTACCTGTGAAAGGAGCAGTTCCAGCGAAGGGAGAAAGCCACCAGGAAAAACGTGTTTCTGGATAAAGTCCTCGGTCTTGCGATAACTGTCCAGCCTCTGATCGGCAATGGTGATAGCCTGAATGAGTAGCAACCCGCCAGGCTTGAGCAAAGTATTGAGTTGTTTGAAATAGCCCGTCAGGTAGCTTTCGCCCACTGCTTCGATCATCTCTACTGAGACGATCTTGTCATATTGTCCTGTCAGCAGGCGATAGTCCTGATCGAGCACGGTGATGCGGTCATTCAAGCCCGCGGCATTAACCCTTTCGCGCGCCAGCGACAACTGGGCATCAGAAATCGTTGTCGTGGTGACCCGGCAGCCATAGTGTTGTGCAGCAAAAAGTGCAAGGCCGCCCCAGCCGCTTCCTATTTCCAGGAGATGGTCGTCTGGTCCCAGTTGGAGTTGTTCACAGATGCGGCGCAGTTTGTTGCATTGCGCCTGTTCAAGAGAATCGTCCTCGGCTTGATAGAGTGCTGAGGAGTACTGCATGTTGGAATCGAGAAACAGTTGGTAGAGATCGTTGCCCAGATCATAGTGGGCGAGGATATTCTTTTTCGCCTGTCGGTGTGAATTCTTGCGAGTGAACAGGCGCAGCAGGCTCGCCGGTTTGAACAGCCAGCCGAATCGTTTGCCCCATTGATCCATCATCTCGAGATTGCGAGCGAAGAAACGGGTCACCTGAGTAATGTCTGGCGAAGTCCACCAGCCATCGACAAAAGCTTCACCCGCGCCAGTATTGCCGCCAGTAAGGGCGCGCCAGTAAGTGCGCTGGTCAAGCACATTGACTTCGGCCTTGAGTGCATCATCGCGATCCCCAACTTCGGCAATCACTCTGCCTTGTTCACGCAGGATGAAATGGCCATGTGTTGCTTTGCCAAGCACACCGATCAGTAAACTGCGAAGCGCAACGGTACTTTTGTTTGTCGCTAATCCAGACTCAAAATCGGGTTCGATCTCGGCGACCAATTGCTTCTGACTCATAACATTCCTTCTCTGTTATCTAGGACTTCTCGTGTCCAGGTTGCTTGCGCAATAATTTTTCGGGATGAGAATGCAAAGGCACTTTCTTGAGCAACAGTCTTAAAGCCTGCCAATAGATTCCCATCACCATACTCGCCGTTTGAATTGGCGTCTTCAGTAATACGCGGTTCAGGGTTTTGCGGTTCAGTTCGATGCGCTGCAAAGAGAGTGTTGCATCGAATATTTTTTCTTGTCCGGTGCCGTTGTGACTTGCAGGCGCGTCTTCCCATGACTCGATATGAATCATGCAATCAGATCGCTCCGAACCCGGCGCTCGTATGCGCCAACGGTATTGTTGAGCCAGAGGATTGAATGGCGAGACATGGAATTCCTTGTCATGTGCCTGGCAATCATCAAGGTTGAGCAAATAATAGTGGCGTTCATTCCAGGGCGTATTGCTTACTTCAGCCAACATGAACTTCACTCCGTCATTTCGTTCCTGGAAATAAAGATTGAGAGGGCTGAAATAGAAGCCGAGGTAACGCAAATGGCAGAGCGCATAAACATCCCCGGTGAAATCCGCCTCGGAGCAGCCACTTAGTTCCGCCATTTTCTGCCGCACGCTCGCAGCGAGTGGCTGAGCACCCTCGCCGATATAGTCACTGCGACGGAAGCGCGCCCAGCTCAATGGTCTTGTTCCCATCTGCCAGAAGCGCTGCAGTAGAGTAGGAATCTCTTCCGCTTTTAGCCAGAACATGAATAGGGGGTAGTCGAACTCATGACGGCGGGGTGTGAAGCGGCGGTGACGGACAAAGCCCTGATAAAGAGCGCTCTCTGCGGAGATGGTCTCTTGTCCTGTTGTGCTCACAGGGATTCTCCAAAGCGTAGAGCGACATCGAGAGCCGAGCGTACACCGTCTTCGTGAAAGCCGCTGTACCAGTAAGCACCGCAGTAGTGGACGCGGTCCTTGCCGCAGATTTCCCTGCGCCGGCTTTGCGCATCCTGCGAGGCCTGGGAGTAGACCGGATGTGCATAGCGATAGCGACCGAATACCTTGTCATCAGCGATACGCTCGGGCGCGTTGAGAGTCACAAGGAAAGGAGAGTTTGAATTCAGTTGTTGCAAGATATTCATGCAATAGGTCACCACAGGTGCGGTATCCGTCTGCGCATCACCGGCGAGGAAATTCCAGCTCGCCCAGGCCAGCTTGCTTTTCGGCATGATGCTGTCGTCCCGGTGCAGTATCACGCTGTTATCCTGGTACTCCAGCTTGCCGAGTATCGAAACTTCTTCCGGGCTTGGATTAGCGAGCAAGGCAAGTGCCTGATCGGAATGACAGGCCATGATGACCTGATCGAAATCACTCTCGCCTGTCAGGGTTCTCACTTTCACGCCGTCGGCATGACGCTCGATATTCTGCACGGCACAGGACAGGTGAATCGCATCGCGAAAGCCCTGGGTCATTGGTTCGATATAGGACCGTGAGCCTCCTTTCAGAACATACCACTGCGGCCTGTTGCGGACATCGAGTAGCCCATGGTTCAGGAAGAAGCGCAGGAAAAACCGTAGCGGGAACTCGCCCGCTTGGCGCAACGAGCAGGACCAGATAGCGGCCACCATGGGCAACAAATAATTGTTGCGGAAATAATCGCTGAAGTGGTGTCGGTCGAGAAACTGATTGAGTGTGAGTGAATTGTCCTGGTCCGAAATCGCCAACTTTGCCGCCTTGTTGAAATCAAGAATCGATTTAACGAAGCGCAGGAACTGGGGATTAAGCAAATTACGCCGCTGGCTAAACAGGGTATTGAGATTGTGGCCGTTGTATTCGAGGCCAATGCTGCTGTTTTTAACGCTGAAGCTCATCTCCGAAGGCTGCAGGGGTACGTCCAGCGTCCGCATAAACTTCAGAAAATTGGGATAATTCCTGTCGTTGCAGACGATGAAACCGGTATCGACTGCGAAGTCACCTTGCTCTGTAGTGACGTCAATAGTATGGGTATGACCGCCAATATAGTCATTCGCTTCGAAAAGCGTTACCCGGTTCCGTTTGTGCAGCAAATAGGCCGCGGTCAAACCGGAGATTCCGCTGCCGACTATGGCGATGTTTTGACCACTTGCTTCAGTTGCCATCATGATTTGCTTGCCTCGATAAGAAATCCAGTGCATTGCGCTAGCGCGCTATGGCACTGGGCAGCTCTGGGGTTACTTCCCTAAGCTGCCTTTAATGCGTTTGATCAGACGGCCGAGCAGGGGCAGGTTTTCATAGAGCATGGCCCCCAGATCGAAGTAATCCCGATGATAGTAGATACGACCATGCCGGGTGCGCAGATAGCTCGCTCCTTCGACGCGGACGAATTTTCCGCCATTAAGTCGGGGATGCGTGAAAGTCATGGTCCAGGAGAGAAAGAGATCCGTGCCGTTGACCACCGTGCGATGAAACCGGAACTGGCAGTTATCGAGGCCCTGCAACAGGCTTCCGAAGTAGTTCATAAGGGCCGTCCTGCCCTGCAGTACATGGGCAGGGTCTTCAAAGCAGACATCCGCCGCATACAGGCTTTCGAGCTCATTCAGGCTGCCGAATTGCCCTGAGTTCAGCGTTCGGTAGGCCGACTTGATACGGTCTGCGAGAAACTCAGCACTGGTCAGATTTGCCGCGTTTGTCAGTACGGGAGCGCTTGTCATACTATCGAACCTGAAAATGATAAAAACTACCCCGGATACGCACTCCGGAACGGCTGTAGATCACTTATGAAGACGGAATTTCTGTTCAGGGCCGGCTCCTCGCCACATTGTGGGGCCTATTCCGGGAGGGGCGTAATTAACTGCATTGCAGTGATCCGGACCCCTTGTAATGGCGTAGAGTGCGGGTATGAGCAATCTGTCTGCTATCGCGATGAGCTTCGGTGTGAATGACGCCATGAACACGCGCTCTGAGTCATCTGTCACTGATTCGGTGCCCGCCGAAGGCCGGGTGTCGGGCGCGGAATCAGCGCTCAGTGACGAGGCGTTGCTGATAGCCATCGGCAATAAGCAGAATCCGGAAGCCTTTAATGAGCTGTTCCGTCGTTACGCCAAGCGCCTCTTCGCGCTGGGGATGAAACTCAGCCGCAATGAGCAGTTTGCCAATGACCTGGTTCAGGAATCCCTGTTGACGGTGTGGCGGAAAGCGCCCCTGTATGATCTCGATAGAGGCAATGCCCAGAGCTGGATTTTTACGCTATCGAGAAATCGCTGCTTCGACATGATGCGTAAGCAGAAGCGACAACCGAGCACCATCAGTGCCGATGACATCTGGCCACTGGGGGGAGAATTCGATACGGCCCTGGTACATGAAGACCAGGGAGTTAATGAAGTTGAAGTATCACGGATAGAAAGTTTGTACGAAGAGCTGCCAGACGCTCAGCGCGCAGTCGTTGAACAAATCTATATTCACGACCGTACCCATGAAGAGGCAGCAGAAATTTTGAACATACCGCTTGGCACACTGAAATCGCGTTTGCGGCTCGCTGTTGGCAAGCTGCGAGACAAGATCGGAATCAATCAAGATGATCAGTAAAATTCACCATCATCCCACTGACGAGATGCTATCCGAATTCACCAACGGCATGTTGGGGACCGGTCTCAGCGTCATCATAGCCGCGCATATTGAGCTCTGCGAGCAGTGCCGTCTGCGCAAGGCGGATCTGGAGAGCCGCGCGGCAGCAGACTGGGAACAGGAAACAAGCCTCGAGCTCGATTCAGCCAGCGGCGATTTCGCCCCCATGCTGGCTGCCCTCAATGGCAAGCTCAGTGACGTGCAGCAGGAAACGACTATCGCAATCGATTCCATGCCGATGCGTGAGATCCACGTACTGGAAGGCAGCGTCAGGCTGCCACAGGTGCTGGCCAAAGTGGCAGGAGAGGGACTGGTCTGGAAGAAGCTTGCTGGAGGAGTCAATCAGGCAGCCATCACGCTGGACGATCAGACGACGTGTGAGTTCCTCTATATGAAACCCGGTAGTCAGGCGCCTGTGCATACCCACCACGGCAATGAGATTACTCTTGTCCTCGATGGCAGCTTTAGTGATGAGTTGGGTCATTACCGGCCGGCTGATTTTGTCTCCAGAAACCCTTCACATCATCATCAACCAGTGAGTGAAGAAGGGTGCCTGTGCTTTGCCGTACAGGACAGCCCCCTGAAGTTCACGCGCGGACTTGCCCGCTTGCTGAATCCGATTATGAAGTACCGCTTCAGGCAGGCTCTTTCCAGAGCCCGCTGATTATCCATACATCAAGGGTGCGTCCGGCGGCTCGCGTCGATATTCATCGCGATTGAGATGCGCTCACGCTTCCCGGTGTATTGTCGAACCCCGTGTCTAAGCCATGCCGGGAACACGATCAGCTTCCCTCTGCTCAGTTTGAATTCGACTTCGACTTGCTGCGGTTTGCCATCCAGTCCGATCATGCGTAGTGCATTCTCGCGCATTGCGCACAGCGGGAAGCGTGGATCTTCCAAATAGAAATTACCCCCGACATCCTGCCCGTCTGATGTTTCACCCATGTCCAGATACAGCACGGCAGCCCAGAGGTTACCGGGGTGTGCGTGGATATGATTCAGGCCGCCCTGGGGCGTGACGTTGGCCCACATGCGAACCGACCAGTCCAGATCTTCAGAGGATCCCCCGATGAAATGGCTCATTCGTTTCGCGACGGAGACGGCATGCTGAGCCAATTGGCTCGCGGCAGATCCACCCCACTCGAGCATGTTGGTATCCGAATGCCAGCTACCAACATTGGAGCGTATGACTCCGTTGTCCTGCAGCTTCTTGTCGCGGATGGCTTTTTCGAGATCCAGCAAGAGCTGATCTGCACCATTCAGTTCGCTATAGACAACAGGGGTTTCAAATAAACCCATGGGCTGCGCTTGCACGCGTACGTCGTATTTCTGCATGTGGTCCGATCTTCTTCCAGAGCAAGTCGCACATTCTGGCGGCTAAATATGACGTATCCATGACAGAACAGTGACGAACCGTGCAGCCAGTCTTCGCGGCAATGCGAGTTGTCGCGCTGACACACGCGCCAATTGTCACAAAAGTGCAATTAAAGAGTCTCAGAACTGAAATATACCGTTCCTATCATGTCGCAACCATTTTCAGATACACAAGCTCGAACTATCCCAAGGAGTCGACATGAAATCGATGAGAACTAAAATGAGTGCGATTGCCCGCGGCGTGGCATTAGGTGTCGCAACTATGGCTGCAACGTCAGCCGCACAAGCCGCTGATCAACCCGCACTTGCCTCCACCGGCCCGAAGACGGGTGCAGTATTTACTGGAGGTGCAACGATTAACGGTGGTGCAAGCTACCTGGCGACAGTACCAGCTGCCGACGCAGTTGATCTGGTTGCCAGCATCAGCCCTGCAACTGCCGATGTGGGCCAGACTGGTTCACTGGTTGCAGTTCTCGATATTCCAGGTCTGGGTCAGTACAACCTGTTGTCAGGCGGCATCTGGGTTCCTTTCGATGCAGCAAACGTTCAATCCTTTGCTACCAAGACGCTGACAGCTACTGAGTCAGTGACTATCCTCGACGACCTGGTGGGCGAAGACACAAACCTGACAGGTCTGACGCTGACTGCCTATGTCGGCTACTACACTGGCGGAGATCTCAGCACGCTGACTTATACCTCTGGCGGCGCCAAGGTGACTATCTCTGATGCGCCTGCTGCGGGTTGCCCAACAGGCACAACTGCCAACGCCATCGTAGGGACTTTCGAAGGTAAGCAGGTCTGTGACATTCCGTCTGGAAGCCCGATCACTAGTGATCTGCACCTGACTGCGAACAACATCTATTTCTTCAACGGCACTGTGTTCATCGGTGACAACACCGTTCACACCGCCGATGCGAACAAAGTAACTTTAACTATCGACGCCGGCACGAAGCTGCTGTCCGAAGGTAGCCAGAGTGCGCTGGTTATCAGCCGCGCTGGTAAGATCTACGCGAATGGTACCGCAGCCAAGCCAATCATCATGACGTCTGCACAGGACGATGGTTCACTGGACGCGGCTAATGCACGCGGCCTGTGGGGTGGTCTGACGATTTCTGGTTCAGCGCAGCTGAACTCTTCCAGTGGCTTCGCTGACGGCGAAGGTTCTACTGGTGAATACGGCGGTGGTACCAGCCCGAACAACGCGGATAGCAGTGGTGCACTGACTTATGTACAGATCAAGTATGCCGGTTTCCCGATCACACAGGATGACGAGCTGAACTCGCTGGCGTTGCAAGGCGTTGGTTCTGGCACGGTTATCGACTACGTTCAGACGCACAATGGCGCGGACGATGGTGTTGAGTTCTACGGCGGCGCAGTCAACGCGAAGCACCTGGTTCTGACTGGTAACGACGACGACGCCGTTGACTGGACTCTGGGCTGGAGTGGAAAACTGCAACACGTGATTGTTGATCAGACCACCTCTGGCGATAACTGCATCGAGGCGGACAACCTGTCTTCCAACCCGACTGCGACACCGCGATCCATTCCAACTGTTTCCAACTTCACCTGTATACTCAGTGAAGGAATGAAGTCCAATGGCCACGCTTTCGAATTGAAAGCAGGTACTGGCGGCAACATCTCCAACGTGGTTATTGGTGGTACGCTGGATTCGACAGAAGGCTGCATCATCATGGCAGACGAAGATACGTTCACGCAGACAGGTGCTTCTATCGCCGCGCTGAACGGGACTCTGACTCTGGAAAACACACTGGTTACTGCAGCGTGCGCCGCAGCGGTTGCTGGCGACGGACCCGCCTGGACTGCAGCTGAGTGGTTTGCTGCACAAACCAGCACTGCTGCCGGAACTGTAGATCTGGGTGGACCCTATAGCTGGGCGAATGGATCAACCATTAACGCAGCTGCACACTCTATCCCAAGCGATTCCTTCTTTGATCAGGTCGACTACATCGGTGCGGTCAAGGACGAGTCCTCTGACTGGACTGAGGGCTGGACCTTCACTGCCTACAAGCAGTAATCAACTGCCGGGTAAGCAAATAGAAAAGGGCGTCTCAGGACGCCCTTTTTTTCGACAATCTGGTCTGAAACGAAAAAGACTCACCCTGCAGGAACTGGCAAGCAGGATGTAATAATACTGTCACAGAATGGCAATAAACTACGGCTTCCCTATACCGATCAACTGAAATTCGTACTAGCTGGAAGCTCTGCCCATGAAACGTAACAATCTGGCCATCGCTGTCTCTCTCGCGCTGGCAAGCCCTTTCGCATTCGCCCAACCGCCTGAGATCGAAGAGATCTCCGTTATTGGACAATTCGTTCCAGACGAAAAACGCGGTACGGATCAGGTGTCCAACGTCGTCAATTCTGAGGAATTTCAACGTACCGGTGACAGCAACATTGCGGAAAGTCTCAAGCGTATCGCGGGTTTGAGTACTGTTGGCGGTAAATTTGTCTACGTGCGTGGCCTCGGTGAGCGCTATTCGACTACACTGCTCAATGGGGCATTGCTACCCAGCCCGGAACCGATTAATCGCGTCGTGCCGATGGATCTTTTCCCAACAGCGGTACTGGAAAGCGTATTGGTGCAGAAGACCTATTCTGCCGCCTATCCAAGTGAGTTTGGCGGCGGCGTGTTGCAAATGCGCACCAAAAAATCGACCGACGAGTTTTTCTGGAATGTGTCCTCTTCGGTCGGACTGGTTCAGGATGTGAACTTCAAGGACGGTATTACTGTCCCTGGTGGCGATAGAGATTGGCTGGGCGTCGATGACGGCTGGCGCTCCGCGCCGCTGGCCTTGCTGCAAGCCACAGACAACAATCAGAAACTACAGCCCTACAGCCGTTTTACTGGAACAGGAGTTCCTATTGAGCAGTTGCAGGAAGTAGGTCGCAGTTTTAATAACCAATACTCGCTCCAGCAAGAGTCCTTGCCGCCGAATCTCAATGTGTCGTCCTCACTCGGTAATTTTCATGAGATTGGCGACAATGGCATGCAGGTCAACTACCTCGCGGCCGTGGATTATTCCAATTCCTGGGATACCAATGTCATCGAGCGGAACAATTTCGTGCCAGGTATCTCTGGCCTGGTCCAGAATCAGGCGATGGTCTACACAGGCACCGAGAACAGCATCGATGTCAGCGGAATATTTTCTTCTGGTCTCGATTTCAATCCGAATAACAACATTCGTCTGACTTCTGTTCTGTTGCGCAAGACCGACAATATTGCCGCCGAGAGCGTCGGTTACAACAATGAGGCGAATGATCTTACTCTCACCGAGATTGAATGGATCGAACGCGAATTGTTCTCCAATCAGTTGCAGGGCGATCACTACATCCCGGAGCTGAATAATCTGACGGTGAATTGGCGAGCCAGTCGCATCAAGGCGGAGCGTGATTCCCCGGACCAGCGCGTCTATCGTCAGGACGCAGGCGAGCTTTCATCACGCGTCGATGGCAATCTGCGCACTTTCTCCGTGCTGGACGACACCGCTGAAGAATATGGCATCGATATGTCCATGGAGTTTTATACTGCCAATGGGCTGATTATTACGCCACAAGTCGGTTATGTGCAGTCAGAGAAGGAACGGGAATCCGAGATTCGTCGATTTGGTTTTGCGTTTGTTGGTGCGGATGCCAATGATGCCGACTTGTTGCAGAGCCCTCTGGAGACAATTTTTGCGCCAGAAAATATCCGACCGACTGCTTTCCAGATTCGTGAACTAACCCGCCCGACTGACAACTACGAAGCGTCCAATGAACTGGAAGCTTACTATGGACAGGTTGAGTTCAATTTTGATGATCGCTTCCGTTTCACGGTCGGTGCACGCCAGGAAGACTTCACTCAACAGGTTGATACATTCGACCTCTTTAATCCTGCTGTGGCTTCACCTGCCGGTCAGCAGAGCAGTGAGCTGCTACCAGCGTTCAACGCGACCTATATCCACTACGACCATCAGTTCCGTTTTGGCTATAGCGAAACCGTCTCGCGCCCGGACTTTCGTGAACTCTCTCCAGCCGCGTTTACCAATCCGGTTACCGGAAAGGAAGTCATCGGCAATACCGATCTTGAGATCACCGAGATCACCAATTATGACGCACGGTGGGAATGGTACTTTGGTTTCACTGACTACATGTCCCTGGGTGTGTTCTACAAGGAATTTGTGAATCCGATCGAAGCGGCGATTATCGATCCGATCTCGTTCAAATCGACCTATATCAATGCGGCCAGTGCCGAGAATATGGGCATCGAATACGAAGTCTACAAGCGACTCGATTTTCTTCCCGATACCTTCTTCAATGGCATCGGCGAGGACTTCTATGTACAGACAAACGTCGCGTTCATTGATTCGGAAGTTCAGATTCGCGAAGAAGACCGCGGCATCCTGACCAATACAACGCGTCCTTTGCAGGGCCAGTCTGACTGGCTGTTCAATGCCCAGATCGGCTATGAGCCGATCTCAGGCACTACGGCGACTTTACTCTATCACTACTTCGGTGAGCGCATCGTGGAAGTGGGCATTGAAGGTGCGCCCGATCTGGTTGAACAGCCCTTTGGCGAGCTGAACTTCATCTTCATTCGTGAGCTGAGTGATCACTGGTCAGCCACACTGAAAGCCAAGAATCTGCTCGATGAGCGTAGCGAAATCATGCAGAACGACAGTGTCGTGACCGGCTATAGCAGGGGCCGTGAAGTCAGTTTCAAACTGGATTACACCTTCTGATCCAGCGTCTGGTGTGAATGCTTTTTGCGGAGACCGGGTTTATTGCCCGTCTCCGCCCGTTTCCTAAAAATCCAATATATTCAATGAGATAAGTCGAGCTAAACGCGCTCCGAAACTGGCTTTTGCGTACCGATTGTCATAAATATGTAATATACTGCTGGTTAAATAGTGGCAGTCAAAAACCACTTCAAACCGGACCAGACAAGCAACGATGACTGAATCAACAATCCTGGTAGTAGACGACGAAGCCGCCATCCGTGACATGGTAGGGATTACCCTGGACCTGGCTGGATTCAACAGCATCAGCGCGGCTAATGCGCACGATGCCCATGTCTCAATTATCGACAATAAACCAGATCTGGTTCTGCTGGATTGGATGTTGCCCGGTGGTAGTGGCATCGAACTGGCACGCCGTCTGCGTCGTGATGAGATCACAACGAACCTGCCCATCATCATGCTCACTGCCAAGTCCAGTGAGGACAACAAGGTGCAGGGATTGAGTGAAGGCGTTGATGACTATGTCACCAAGCCATTTTCACCACGGGAACTGGTCGCGCGTATCAAGACTGTCCTGCGTCGTGTTAACGGCAAACAGAAAGACAAGGTGCTTCGGGTTTTCGACTTGCAACTCGACCCAACCAGTCATCGCATCTCAATCGAAGAGCAGCCAGTCGACATGGGACCGACTGAATTTCGCTTGCTGAAGTTTTTTCTGCTGCATCAGGAGAAGGTATTCAGCCGCGATCACATTCAGGATTCGGTGTGGGGAGGCAACGTGTATCTCGAGGAGCGAACTATCGACGTGCATATTCGTCGTCTGCGTAAAGCACTGTCTTCAGTCGAGAATACTGCGATCGATTACGCCAAGCTGATTCAAACTGTGCGCGGTGCAGGTTACCGATTCTCGGTACGCCCATCCTGATTGCGCAGGCGTTCATACTCCGCGTAACTCATCTCATACTGCGCTCTGCAGCTCGCTTGTAGCGCGATAGGCTGCAGTTCACAGTTCTGCCGCCCCTGATCCTGCGCTATCTGATAGAGGTTGCGAGAACTGCAGCTCTGCAGGGCAAGCATGCCAACACACAACAGCAAGAGGGACCTGCTGTATAGCTTGCGTGATCTTGATGTGACTCGACGTGTTGGAAGCATCGCTACAGCTCTCTGGAATTTCAGCTATAGACTGTTAAGAAAGCGAATTAGTTCCGCATTGAATTTCTCTGGAGTTTCTTCGTGCGGATTGTGACCGGCTTCATCTATCAGGTAGAGCTCGGCATTCGGTAACAAACCGGTGGCACGTCGGGCGCGCTCAGGGAAATTCGGTCCGTCTTGTGCTCCAGCGATCATGATGGCCTTTGTTTCAATCTTTGGCCAGAAGGAATCTACGGGTTCTGCCAGCAAATCCCTGTTCAGTGCGCGTACCTGGTTGAGCCGATGATATTCACCGCTCAGCGCCATTCCGTAACGAATCCTCACGTTCTCAAGATGCTTGGCTTTCCAGGTAACGATACGTCGTCTCTCAGTGCGCAAGTTTGATTCATAGACCTGCTGGAGGTCGGGTTCGGCGACACCTGAGTTCGGATCCTGCCACTGTCTGCCCCGGGTCGAATCATCCAGTCCAATCGGGTTTACCATGACCAGATGGGTAGTAGTCTCCGGATAGGTATAGGCAAAAGTACTGGCCATCCGCCCGCCGAGAGAATGACCTACAATCGCTACCTGCTCGATGCCCAGATGATCCAGGATCGCTTTGGTGTTGGCGGCGTGGAGGCTGGCAGAGTAGGGAATGAGTGGCTTGGCTGACTTACCCCAGCCGAGACGGTCGACAGTAATAACACGAAAGCCGGCTGCGCTCAGCTCGGGTATGGTCTCCTTCCAATAGAGAGAGTAGTAGCTGCTGCCGTGCAGGAGAACAACGGTTCGGCCATTGGCCGCTCCTGTGGGTTGCACATCCATATAGGCGATGCGGACATCCTGACCATAAAGTGTGCGATGTAAAAAGTTCACCGGATGAGGATAGTCGACACCCTCCATGTTGATTGAAATGGCGCCCCAGTGCGCAGGTGGCGAGGATGGGGGTTGCTCCTCAGCCTGCGCGATTGAAAAGCTGAAAGCGATTAGCGGCAAGAGGCAGAGTCGCAGCGCAATGGAACGAGAGTCTGTAGTCATGATGTATCCCCGGTGGGTGTTGGGCCGAATTCCTATGCTAGGCGACTCTGGCAGGATAGAGAACCTTACTCCCTGCATCCTGCCGATGGGAGACGTCTGCTAATCAGGTTTCTGAAGGCAGACCGATCGCGTCGCTGATCAGGCAATTGCGTTGCACATCAGTTGCTCTGGTCAATTTGAATGCCCATCAGCCAGTCGAGATCCCCGTGCAGTGCCGTGGATCCTGTGGGCATCCCGTTTTCCGCCAGGATATGTGCTGTGATCGCTGTGGCTTCGGTCGTACCGAGACTGCCAGGTTGGTCGAGGGGCATGGTATTGGCAATGCGAACATACAGAGCGGCCAATGGTGCTTCGACCCAGATCGTGGCGAATGCGGGACCGCTGAACTCCTGAATACTGTGGCAACGAACACAATGAGTTGCGAACAGGTTGGCGCCGCGCTCTGACTGCTCAACTGTGAAGATGCCGTCCCGAGTTGAGCTCGGCTCGGTCTCTCCACAGCCTGTCAGTCCGCACAGCAGCATCAGACACATGAGGCGCCAGGGTAGATGCAGCATAGATCAGGGCCGGGGAGGGTAATCGAACTGCAGCGGCTCCGGACATTCACTGCCTCTGGCCTCGCCACGTACCCAACTTGCGAGCGCCATGCGTTCGGGATCGTCTGCGCTGTACCAGCGCCTGCCGCCGTTGTGCATCAGGTCACCGCCGGCGTTGGGGTGGAGTGGCTTGTGCAGGAAGCGCGTACTTTCTGGTCGCCCAGGATCGAGCAGATAGGCGAGTGATTCGAATGCTTGTCGAGACTGCTCTACCGTCCAATAGCTGTTTTCTGGTGGGGGTACAGCAAATTCCCCGCTGTGGCATTCCATGCAGGGCATGGCGTTGGCAATTGGGTTGGCAAAGATCGGTTGTACGCAAGAGCGAAAGAATTCAAAGTCCACCGCAACTTCCGGGTCGGCTGTGGCGTTTGGGTCTCCCGTGGCTATCCATTCCGCAATAAGCCGGTACTCACTGTGCGTTACCGAGTCCCAGAAGTTGCCTCCAGAGTGGCGGTCTCCGCCAGCCGTGGTGGCCAGGGGAGCCAGCAGCAAGCGGCTGGTTTCAGGGGCAGAAGGATTAACCAGCATGGCGACATTGGCAAAGTTTTGTCGCGACTGCTCTTCAGTCCAGAAGACGTTACCGTTTTCCATGGTGAGCGGTTGCAGGCCAAGTGGTGCGTTCGCCTGCGAGGTGTGACAGGCGACACAGGAGGTATCAGTGCCTACAAATCCTCCGCGATGTCGCAGGAAGATCGGTTCAACGGCCGCGACATAGAAATCGAAGTCCAGGCCTTTATCCGGAGCAACGGTTGTAGTGTCAGATTCGGTGTTCGCCGAGCCAGTACCATCTCCGCCCACTGTGTTGTTTTCACCGCAGCAGGCGAGCAGCAACACGAGAGTGGCAAGGGAAAGAGAACGTATTGAAAGCCTGTTCATTGTGCTTCGCCCTCCCAATCTCTCGGCATAATCGCCGTAAAGATGCGTTTCGGAGCCTGGCCGACAGGAAAGCGTCGGACTACTTCACGGGTTTGCACATCCACCACTGCCGTCTCATTATGACCGGATACACCAACCCAGAGAAAACGGCTATCTGGCGTCGTTGTAATCCAGGCCGGGTTACCGATATAGACTCGTCCCAGATACTCAAAATCGGGAAAGCTGTAGCCATAAATGTGCGAGGTGGCACGGCTTGAGTGCCACACCTGGCTCTGGTCAGGCAGGATCACGATGCCATGACTGGGTGCGCTCTGAATTCCATCGGCAGTTTGATCGACGCGCGACCAGGCATCTTCCGGCGGGCTGATTTTGTGTAGTACTTCCTGTGTCTCCCAGTCTATTTCCCAGAATCCATGCCAGCCCCCGACATTGACCAACAGTGAGCGCGTGGAACCATCGGGATTGGTAGTAAAGGCGATGGGTCGCACTCCGCCGGTGAATGGGTTTTGTGAGTAAGGGATTGACAGTTCCCACAACGTCTCATCATTTGTGGTATCGATGGCAATGATCTCACTGGCACCGATCATGCCACCCACCGCGTAGCGTCCATCCGGTGTCACGAAGGTATTGTGGACGCCGCCACCTGTTTCAATATTGGCGATGATTTCGTGGCTATCCATGCTGATCACCTGAATCAGTGGCTGCTCGATAATGGCAACATAGACTTTGCGGGCGCTCATGCTTGCCGAGAGGTTATGTGGCCCGGCAGCGAGCTGAATTCGATCGACCAGTTTAAAGGTGCGGGTATCGACGACATCGACAGTGTGGTCGTGCTCGTTCGTGAAATAGTAGAACGTACCGTCAGCATGGACAGTCGCACCGTGATTGTGGGGCAGATTTTCAATATAGCCGACCTGCTCCATCGTCGCGGGATCGAAGACATAGACATCGTCGCCAGCGGAATTGGTTTGGAGAATGCGAATGGGGCGGTCAGTAATGGGGCCCGTCACCGTATCAACCTGATAGGTTTGGGCGTGAAGAGTTATTGAGAAGAATAGTAGGTAAATGTAAAGAAATTCAGCAATAGATGTGAAAATTCGTCGAAGTGTAGAATGGTAAGAAAACTTTCTCATATAGCTCTCCAACTCATTAGTCGTTTTCGATGATTGCCCAAAATAAGTGTCTAAAGCTAGCACTGCCATTATATTCGAGCAATTACTGTATTCTTTCCCTCCTGAAAATTCTATCTAGCATGTAATTGCTTCCCAGTAGTCATTTTCCAGATAGGGAGGAAAAATGGTACCTGGAAGCGCAGGCCTTCCACTAATGGTCTTGTGAGTTACTTTTACGTGATGAGTGTCAGCGTGATTGTGGGGATGCTCAGATCGCAGATTTAATCGGCCGCTGCAGGTGGATAGAATAGTAGTAGAAAATCAGAATTGACTTTTAAAACAATCGGATAAGAGGTCGTTTCAGAATCAATAAATCCAAAGAAAGTGGATTACAACTCGCAATTCACTTCCCTTGGTATTTGTATGGTTCAGGTTTTAGTGTCGATTTCTAATCGAATGGCCAGAACCATTCATCAAGGACACATTCGTGTAAATCTTGCCAGCCATCGACGTAACCATCATCGTCTTCATCTGTCGTTACATAGGTATATGTTCCAAAACACTGTGTGATTTCATAGCTGAATGGAATTTGTCCTACTGTCCCGCAGTCGTGCTTGTCTGGATCGACTTCGACATAGGCGGTTTGCGTGCCCTCGAAGTGAACGGAGCCTACCGTACAACCAGAGATATACTGGCCGGCAACTGTCGTATATGAGCTATCAGTGTAGTACGTCTTGGTTTCAGCGTACTGAGGTAAAGCTTGGGCTTTGAATGCTACAAGCATGAGACTAAGAAGTATTAGTTTTTTTATCATCATTGAAAGTCCTCAAAGAGAAGTGAAATGAATTCGAAAGAGTCAGTCGCAAGAAAAGCGCTATCTCTCGAGTAACGAATATACGTACTAGACAGTCACGCATATCACGAAATACGTTATATAACTAGGATGACGGGAATGGTGTGATGTGATTCACACTTGGTGCGGAATGTACAAAGAGATCCAAGTCTTAGTGGCATAGAGCTCGGTTACGGAAAACTTTACGTAGGAATCTTCTTAGAATCGAAACTTCTAACAATTGCGCAATTGCGCATGTTGGAGGTTCATGAAACTGATATTCCTGTTTCATGTATCAAAAGGGATGGGATGGAATGATTTAATAGCAAAAAAAAGCCGGCTCAATTGAGCCGGCTTTTTAGTCTTGCTTGTGACTAACTGTCGATTACAACTTAGAAGTTGTAACGAGCAGTCAACCTCAGAGAGCGCGGCAACTGGTAAGAAGACGGCTTGAGGAAGTCAGGATCAGGTGCACCTGAAGCGGTATCACCTGTTTCGTCAACACGCAGAACGCTGTCGAAGTTCAGTACATTGAACACATCGAGACTCAGCAGCAGGCTGCTGGCATCGCCGAATTCAAAATTGTACTGTGCGCTCAAGTCGATCTGCTTGACGTTGTCGGTACGGCCGAGGCTGCCACGAGGAACGGCTCTACCCTGGCAGAAGTGCGATGACGCACCATAGGCTTGGGCAAAAACGTCTGTCGGGTGCTCACCGAAGCAGCTGATCGGACGACCAGATTGCCACAGCAGATTGGTACCGATGCGCAGGCCATTGTTGAACTGATAGCTACCCCATGCCTTGAAGGTGTGGGTGCGATCATTCGGCAAACGACCTTGAGAGAAGTCGACCAGACCGGGTTGGTCGAAGTTCTGGGTAATACCAGCATCGTCCTGGCCATTGTCAGACTTCACATAACCTTCGTGGTTACCTTTGCTGATTGCATAGGTGTACGACAGATCAGCTGTCCAGCCATCGGCCAGAGGTCGAGTAGCAGTCAGCTCGATAGCACGGTATTCACGATGTGCTTTGTCGTATCCAAGTTGGTCAGCAGTCAACGTAATGACTTCATCAGTCTCAGGAATATAGACCGTCATGGCCTCACCTGGATTGGTCAGTACGTACTGGTGGAAGCCAGTAAACGCATCTTCAACAGTACCACCTGCATTCCAGGTACCCGTTGTGTTGTAGTAATCGATCACAGCAGCATCGATCGCTACGTCCTCGATTGTTGTACCCAGCTTACGCTCGATACCCTTGATGCCGAGTTGGATATCATTATCAAGAGTCCACTGGTAACCCAGGATGTACTCTTCCTGATACATCGCATCGATGTTTGCGTCTGCAACAGAGCGAGTATCGGGCACCGTACCATCACCGAAGATATCTGAGTGATAGATCGGACCGAGGTTTGTTGGAACCTGCTGGCTATCGATGCTTACACCATCCCAATCGTAGAAATCGTGGATGTAAGTCTCGTTACCAGACATACGGATGTTGGTGTTCGCTGCGATTGGCAGGTGGTATTTACCCCAGTTAGCGAAGATCTTTTGACGACCATCACCGACAGGATCGAATACCGCAGCCAAACGAGGCGCCCATTGATCTTCAACAGCGACGAACACACCGCCCTCAGCGTTCAGGTTCTCGAATGACTCGTTACGAATACCGGCTTCGAATGTCAGACGGTCAGTAACCTGCCAAACGTCCTGAATGTAGAACGCTTCAGAGTAAGTGGTGAATGAACCACCCACCTCGTAAGTACGACGACGTACGTTTGCGCCCTGAGGACACTCGGTTGCTACGTCACACTGGTTGTAGGTGTTTGATGGATCACGCAGCCAGTACACACCACCGGAGTTGATAGTCGCTTCGTCGGAGAAGTTGTCTTCGTTATCGATACCGAATGACAGTGTGTGGTTGTCGAATCCAGTCCAGGTAACGTCAGCGCGGAACATTTCACGCTTGTCCTGACCTTTGGAGACTGTGAAGTTCGTCCAGTCACCAACTGCTACGAAACCGTCCCGATATTCATAGACTGTAGGAATGTCGGCGGTGGCAGGTGCAGTAGTACGGTTTGCTTCATTCTCACCATAGGAGAAGGATACTTCGAGGTCTGAACCAAAGTTACCAGTATAGGTAGCAATCCAGTTCTCACCGCCTTCTTCATAAACAGTGTCACCCAGATAGGCTCCACGTGTATAGGCGACAGGATCGAAACCGTACACAGCTTCTACACCTTCTCGTTCGTCGGTGAAGTGCGTGTACTCAACGTGGTGATCCGGTGTGATGTAGCCGTCCAGCTTCACACCCCAGAAACCTTCTTCTTCTGTGAAGGTGTAGTCACGTTGCGACTCAATACCGGCATAACGCTGTTCGCTGTCTACATCGCTGTACATCGCGTAGAAGAACAGGCGGTCTTCCAGAATAGGACCTGAAGCGTAGAGGTCGTATGTAGTCTTTTCATTGACGTCCAGTGCATTAGCAGCCAGATGCGTGTCAGGGCTGGTTTCGAGCTCATCATCGTAATAGGCGTTTACACCGAAATCCCACTCGTTGGTACCACTCTTGGTGGTCGCGTTCATTACACCACCAGTAGAACGACCAAACTTGGCAGAGTAGCCGCCGGTCTTGATCTGAATGGTGTCATAGAACTCGAACGGGACGCGCGTGAAGCCAACACCAGTACGGAAGTTGGTGGTGTTAAGTCCGTTAATAAAGCTGGTGTTTTCCGCGATGGAGGCGCCACCGAATGATGCCAGGGTATTTCCTTTCGCAGAAATGTTGGCACCACCGAATCGGTTATCACCTAGTGTGGCACCCGGTGCCAGCAGGGCAACGGATGTCAGGTCACGGCGGACCGGGAGTTCGAGCAGCAAATCAGTGCTGATAACCAGACCAGATTCGGCGATGCTCATATCGACAGACGACATACGACGTCCAGTGGCAACGATCTCGTTGATCACGCTCGTGGTAGTTGCCATGGTAACGCTGGTGGCGCCACCGATTGATACGCGGACATTCATGGTGTCCACTACAGAACCGTTCTGTAGAACACGCACTTCATATTCGCCTGGTGCCAAACCACCAATGTCGAATTCACCGTCGGTGTTTGTAGCTTCACTGCGTGCTGTGCCGCGTGCTGTGTTCACTACTTCCACGACAGTACTGGAGCTTGCGCCCTGTACAACGCCGCGGACGCTTCCGTCGGTGCTCTGTGCGTCTGCCACACTTGCTGTCAACAGAGCTACCGAACAGATAGCAGCTGACAAGCTTTTGCGAACAAATCGTGTACCACGATCTGCCACATCTGTGGATCGTTCTTTCATATTGCCCCCTTGTGGGATGAGTACTGTTTATTTTTGTTGCGTCTCGGGTCCCGCCTTTTTTGCCACAATCCGTGATTCAAGTTCACTTGTATGGATCGGACTACTTTTTGTTAACGGTGTTTATTTGAGAGCAACGTTGGCCGAATCCTATCAGCTACAATACGTGGGAATCTAGCCCTAAATACGCAGAATCATTGAATATTTTTAAAGCGTTCGAGCGCCTGCTAGAAGTCTTGTGAGGGCAATAGGGCGTAAATTGAGTGATTAATTATTACAAGATCCAGGGGTGGTTTCGTAAGGTATTGTTTTTCCGTAAAGTTTTGACACAGCTTGTTACAAATATTGTGTCAAAGTGTTACAAATCTTTACAGGCTGTAAGGTTGGCTGTGGCCTTCCGACTTGACCGGGCAACTGAATACTCAACAAGAAAATGAAATTGTGGGCACTTATCCGAGTGCGAAAGACCAGTAACTGAAAATTTATGAGCTCAATTCTGTGTGCTGAGTGGCCAATCCCTCAATTCAGCTTCCTGGGATTTAGCGATAGCTGCGGACTGGTAATGCAGTGGATGGCAATAGAATCGCCGAACTAGCGCTGCCATGCTTGATCCTGAGTGGAATATTCGGGAACCCGTCTAAATGTCGAAATTGCTTAAATCTAGCGCTGAATACTCTTTGTGGACGTTTTCTACCTCAGAGTTCCTCCGCCGGCTGCTGTAGCACGCGTGAGTCGACTGGCTCTCCTGATACGAGTTTGGGTCGATAGACTGAATTGCGTATACGCTCTGCGATGAGCTCCTGATTGGCGATCTCCAGATCCGGCCCTTGTCCTGTAATCCCGAGATTGCTGACCAATCCACCGTCAGATACATCAAAAGATACCAGTCCGGTTGGTGTGCCAAAATGACTAGAGAATTGCTGCGCACCTTCGTGGGAAAAGCCCTTCAAAATATTGGCTGGCTGTCCCATCAGGGTGTTCTCAACGCTATCATCTAGTTCGGAATCTGACAGTATCTCATGGGTTCGCGCGTATTTTTCTTTCGCGCTTTGCACATCTTGAAGCAGGAAATGCATATCACCCCAATAGAGAAATGCGCGTGCCAGCACTAAAGGTGTTGTTTCAGGTGTGCGCTCCAGTGAAGAGATAAGCTCTTCATAGCTTTCTATAATTTTTCTAACTTCTCTTTGCAACGCAGCAGCTTTTACTTGCTGTCGATTCTCGAAAAAATCGGGGTTTGGGACCTGCGTATTCCTGCACACTGTGGTCGGTTGCCCATTGCGCATAACGACATGGCAGCTTTGCCCAGTGATGGTCTCCGGTGCTTGAGAATCGAATTCTTCGTAGGGCGTAGAATAAATGTCGAGTGCATTAAAATATCGGGCAAGGTTTTTTTCGCCGGTGAAAGTGAGCAATTTTTCCGTGAAGTCTGGGTCTTCAGAATCCATGGCTGCAGTCAAGGATTCATAAAAGCTGATAGCATCAAGCAGAGCGTTGTTGTCTTCATCGGATACTAATTCGAAACGATACGCATTGATTGCCCAGCTTGTGAACCATCGCACCCACTTCTCAAAGCGAGGGTCATTCGGAGCAACATTACGTTCCAATATGGAGAGCGCAACGTAAAAGTTTCGGTGCACCAGGTTCCAGTCCTGGCCGTCTATTGCGCTATCGATCGCAGTTTCCAGAATCGTTAACTGGGACTCATCATATAATCCATTCTCTATCCTGATACTCTGTAATGCCTGCTCAATTGCTTCACTGGATTCCGAGTGGCGGCCAAGTGATCTGAGTGCTCGTGCCAGATCGAGATTAAGTTCAATAAAACTTTGGTTGTCATCACTCTGTATCTCCCCTAGCGCTGTACGGTAGTTAACTACAGAGTTTTCGAGTGATACGGTATCGAGAGATTCACGCGCTTCTTGCCCTATTAGGGATTGAGGATTCAGTGCAGCTATACTCGCTAAACTGAAAGACAAAGCTATCGCGCCGATGCCGAGTGGATGGGATTGTATGGCCATGGCTAACCCCTTGTTCCAATGAATGGTTGAGTAGAGAAAGCACTGACTCTGCGAGGACAACGTACAATGATTCTGGCATTGCACCATTCGTGCTTACAGCACTTGCTCGGAGGGAGTCACCCTCGGTGAATATATGCAAGGATCGCTTAAATTAGCGCTAATTCACAATCGAGTCCAATGTCACAGTTGGCATCATTATTATTCAGGGATGGTTAGACTATGAAATTCAATACGATTCGTGAGCGCGCTGAAAAGCGCAAGGGCGGCAGCAAAGCCCTTATAAAGCTTATGCCCGAAGTCGCCAGCAAGGCAAAATTGAGTAAACTCGGAGACGACCGCTATCTGGCGATGATGACGAAGTGCATCAATCAGGCAGGTTTCAGCTGGAGGGTCATCGAGAACAAATGGCCTGAGTTCGAAGAAGCTTTTCATGGCTTTAACCCACGCACACTGGGGCTGCTTTCGCCGGAGCAGTGGGAAGCCTATACCGCGGATCGTCGCGTCGTCCGTAATTGGCAAAAGATCAAAGCCCTGCAGGATAACGTCTTCTTCGTGCAGCAGGTGGCGCGTGAGCACGGCGGATTCGGCAAGTGGTTGGCAGAGTGGCCTAGTGAAGATCAGGTGGGACTGATGGCCCATCTCAAGAAACACGGTTCTCGCCTGGGTGGTCAAACCGCGCTCTGGTTTATGCGGCGAATGGGCAAGGACTGCTTCATCTGCTCACGAGACGTCGTCACTGTCCTGCGTTCTGTGGGACTGGATATCGCGGAGCAGCCGAGTAGCAAGCGTGATCTTCTAATAGTGCAGGCACAGTTCTTGAGCTGGCGTGAAGAAACTGGTTTACCGCTGAGTCATCTTAGCCGCATTGTGGCATGTTCAACCGGAGAAAACGTTTTGTGACGACGGCGCTAGTAGCCGGGAAAAGGAACGAATAAAGGAGCAGTAGGCGAGCTTGTCAGGCGCGGAGTTTTGCCCGCAACCGCGTTGCGTGAGGGCGGAAGTCGGCGCGATTCAATGTCGCAATGGAAGTTTTGCTGGAGTTGATGGACGTCGTGAATTTGGCGTCCTCTTCAGCCGATGAGAGGTTCATCAGTACCAAAAGCAAGCCAGCAAGAAGCGCGGCCACCAGAGTGGCACGAATGGTAGCTATCTTTGCATCTTGGTTTACACAGAGGCGGGAGAGCTTCGAAATGGAGCGCTGCAACATGTCCATTTGCTAAAACTATCACAACAATTCTGTGTATAAAAGTAACGTATACCACAGGTTTTGGGTTCATCGAGTGATTATTTCGAACTTCGTGGGAATTGCCCCCTCACGGTGCAAAAAGCCATCCTGGAAGGCCTGCCAGTGGCTTTGATGCCGTACGTGAAGACTGACTATTCGCTTGTGAGTTCTTTTTCTTTGACTTGTAGTTTCTGCAGGTAATCTTCGAATTCCTGCATGCTGAGCGATTTCGCCAGAAAGTCGCCCTGGCCAATGTCACATCCACAGTCGACAAGAAAGCGCAACAAGGATTCGCTTCGTATGCCATCGGCACGCGTCCGAACACCGCGCTTGCTGCAAGCAGTGATAAGGGTGCTGACGTCAAACTCGGTGTCGAAGCTGCTGGAGACTGCAGAGATCAATTCCGGGCGTAAGCGCAGTTCATTGACAGGAAGATGGAGCAGGCGGTCGAGTTTCTGCGTGTCCGCATTGGAAATGCTGGTGGAGATATTTACGCCATTGATACGCAGTCGTGTGATGCCGTCGAGCAGATCGATGCTCTCCTCGAGCAGCAGTGAATCATTGATGCATAGTGTGATGTCTGAAGCACTAAGATCGAATTTGGTAATGAGTTCCTTGATCCGTGATGGGAAATAGCTCTCAGTAAACAGCGCGTCGTGTGGTGAATACAACAAACCACACTGCGTGTGCTGGCGGACGGCTGCGAAGCACTGCAAGGCTTTCTGCAAGATAAGATCGCTGTGTGTGCTCGTGCTGTCTTTTGTTTCCAGTTTGCGGGCAATTAACCACTCTGGAATTTGTGACACATCGTTTGGTCCTGTCCATTTGGCCTTGAGTTCAACGCTCGCCAGGCTGCGCTGTTCGTTCTCTTGCCGGAACAATCCTGGGCGATAGTGCATTCGAAATTCACCAGGTCCGAATAACTCTTGCAGCGTGTCGGAGGTAAAGTTGGACACCTTGTCAGTCTCTTCGAGCAGCATGCGTTCCACGTCATCAATCATGAACGGCTTTTTCAGCGTGCCAACGATATTGAGATGACTCTTCTTGCCAAGGGCGCCGGCCGTTTCCAGCGTTCCCTGATCAAGTCCGCTGATGATGTAAATCTTCGCGGTACAGTTCAGCTCGGCAAGTAAGTGCAACACTTCGATTCCATCATGACCTGGCAATTTTAGGTCGAGAAAAATAATCTCCGGAGAAAAGGTAGTGAACGATTCAGTGATGGATTCAAAATCATGAACGCAGAGGATTTTGAATTTTAGCTCAGCCGCCATCATGGTGAACAGATCGGTGATGCCGTTGTCATCATCGATGACCAGCAATCTCGGGGAGTTATCTAAAGCGGCCTCGGTGGTCATGATGCTCCTTCGGAAATCAGTGCGTGAATAGTTCTCGGCAGTTCATCCGCATCGAATGGTTTGACTACCAGAGAGATGTGTTTCTGATCGGGAATCTTCTCGTTCAGTGAGTCTCCTGTATAACCCGTTGTGAGCAAGACCGGCGCATCCGGTCTTTCCTTGTGAATCGCAATGGCGAGATCTATTCCACTCATGCCGCCTGGCATAACGATGTCGGTAAAAACCAGATCGATCTCGGGATGATTTTTGAATTGGTCGAGTCCAGACTGACCATCTCTGGCGCTGATAACCTCATAGCCTGAATTGAGCAAGATGGTGATCGCGACATCTCGAACCTCATCGTCGTCCTCTACAACGAGTATGGTGCCGCTAAATACGACGTCTGAATCGGCAGTCTTGGTATCGGTGCTTGCGCTGAGTTCCGTTGTTGAAAGTGGTAGATAGAGACGAAAGACAGTTCCCACATCTGGCTCACTATCAACGGTGATAGCACCACCGGACTGCTTGATAAAACCGTAGACGGTGCTGAGACCCAGGCCGGAGCCTTTATCCGCGGACTTGGTCGTGAAGAACGGTTCGAATATATGCTCTTGCACGTCTCGGTCCATGCCGTGGCCGGTATCCTGCACGGCCAGCTCGAGATAACGACGGCCTGGTCTCTGCAACGCGATACCAGGTTCGTACTCGCTCTGAAGTCGCGGTGTGATAGAGAGCTTGCCGCCCCGCGACATGGCGTCTTTTGCATTCAGGCAAAGGTTGAATATGGCATTCTGAAACTGTGTTTTGTCGGTCAACACAGGCAGATTGGTTTCGTGGTACTGAATCTCGAGCGTAATGCTTTCGCCGAGAATGCGAGCTAAAAAATGCTCAATATCGGATAGCAGCTCATTAATGCCATGAGTTGCCAATTGGAGCTGTTGTTTCTTGGAGAAACCGAGCAGACGACTGACCAGATCCGACCCGCTCATAGAGGCGGTCATGATCTTGTTGATCAGCTCCTGCATGACGTCACTGAGTCCTGGCTGCTTCTTCAGAAACTGCAGGTTACCGCTGATTACAGTAAGCAGGTTGTTAAAGTCATGCGCTACTGCGCCGGAAATGCGACCTAGTGCTTCCAGTTTCTGTGACTGAATCAACATGGCCTCCATCTCTCTCTGCTCTGAAATATTTGTGAAACTGACGATAGCGCCGATGATGTCTCCAGAGATGGCAACGGGGCCACAGGAATACCGCACAGGGATCGATATTCCTGATTTGCTCAGCAGCTCACTTTGGCGACCTGTGGAGCCGATCCCTTGCAGATAGCTTGCTGATACGGCAGTGACTGTTTCTACAAAGATGTCGGCGTTGCCGCCGATTCGGCGAATCAGATCCATCAACTTTTTACCGATCAATTCCTCGTCTTCAAAACCCAGAGCTTTACACGCTGAGGGATTTGCGAAACTGATGCGCCCTTGCGTGTCGACCAGCAAGATTCCCTCTTCGATTGACTGCAACAAGGGAAGGTTTTCTTTCGCTGACGCTGTGAGTGATTGATTAATGTCGAAGTATGAGCGGATATCGCGATGCTGAGGCAAGTGTGTGACTTTCTCATCGGCACTGTTGGCAGCATCAGTCTCCACTGGTTCGCGCTCAGAGGCTGAGGCTATTTTCTCGTTGAGAAAGGTTGGGAAGAGCATGAGTATCCCGACGCACAGAGCATAGCCACTGCCCAGGTAAATACCGGATTCACCGCTGAAGACGAACAGATGTACCAGTGAACTGGCAACCGGAAGTACAGCGAAGAGCAAGAGACTTCCCATGTGGCCGGAGAGGGACGCTATCGCCGCGAACAGTACGATACATTGAGCCATTGTGAGTATGCCCGTCGCCTGATTGTCTGAGGTACCAGGGAGTAGCAGCCAGATGCTACTCCAGGCGATACCACTGGAGGCAGAGCCAGCCAGAAGATAGCGCATACGGCTTTTAAGTGACTTCAGAGGTTCACTGGCGCGACAGATAAAGTAAAAAAGCAAACCTTTGGACAATACAACGACAGATATAAGTAAAAACCAAAGTACTAACGTCCAGTCAGTACTCATCATGGAAAGCAGAAGAAAAAGATACGCGCCGACCAACATTTCGGTCAGTAGAAAAATGGGCAGTTTCTGTAAAGACGCAGCGATGTGAGCTGCATTTTGATTTCCAGAAACTGCGTCGGGCTCCGCGAGTTCGCGGATGTTGAACAACGGGACTTTCACTTACACAATTGCCTCTCAAAACTTGCAGTAGAGGCAAATTCATCTGCCATGAATTTGCCGACACTACACCATTGGATATCAGACTTCTGTGTTCACCAACAAGTATTGTTTTGTAAAACTGTGTTCCAGTCTACAAATTAGAAAATACGCTAATTTTTTCTAAAAATCTTATTAAAAAAATGTAAGAAAAATGCGGCGAATTCTGTAGGTAAAATCTCATTCGAATCTCTTTGCAGAATCAACTACTGGGGTAGTAGATAGCTGGCAATAACCCTAGCTAATGATTCCGGGAAGTCACTGTAAAAGTGCGATCAAAGAGGCGATAAAGTTAGTATATTTATAATGTGAGACCCGTCACCTACGGAAGACAATCATTAGCTTTATTTACGCTTTATGTTGCATTGCAGCACAAGAATAAAAGAGCCACCTTGCGACGGCGGCTCCAAAAAAATACGCGAGGATCAGTTGGGTGTTATTCGGGGAATGGGATATTCCGCTCGCGGAGAATTTCGGCAAGCAGTCTGCTACCGTTCACGCCCGTCGGAAATCCGGCATAGAGAGTCACATGGGCCATCATCTCGGATAGCTCTTCGGGGCTGACTCCGTTGTCCAGTCCCCGGTTGATGTGCGCGCGTAGTTGATCAGTCTGATAGGCGGCCTGAGTCATAGCAATTGTAATAAGGCTGCGCTCTCTTGCATCCAGTTCGGATGTACGGCTCCAGGTCTCGCCAAAAACCAGACTGTCCAGTATCTCGTCCAGATAGGGGGCAGCAGGGAACTGCGCATCGGGAAGGTCTATGTCCCTGGCGGCGAATACTTCTTCAGCAACACGCGCGGCATTTACGGCAGTCGGGAATCCGGCATAGAACGCGACGTGGGTGATGATTTCCGCAATTTCATCAACAGTAACGCCGTTATCCAAGGCTCTTCCTACATGGTGTCGTACTTCACTGGATGCGTAGAGCGCGGTGCCAACGGCAACCGTTATCAAGCTTCTGTCGCGCGGCGAGAGTTCTTCTCTTTCCCAGGTCTCGGCGTACACCACTTGATTGAGTAGATCACGCAAGTAGGGAGTGCCGGGAAATGCGCCCGGGAACTCCGGTTCGGGATTGACTGGAGCTTGTCTGGACGAGTTACCGGGTGGTGATTGAGGAAGCCCGCGTTCAGCGAACACTTCCGCAGCGACTCGCGCCGCGTTGACGCCTGTAGGAAAGCCCGAATACCAGAGGACGTGTGCAATGAGTTCCGCTATCTCGGACTGCGTCACGCCATTGTCCAAAGCCCTGCCCATATGCAGGCGTAACTCGTTCGTCGCATAGAGGGACTGATTTACAGCAACTGTGATCAGCGAGCGGTCGCGTGCAGAAAGTCCCGGGCGTTCCCAGATATCGCCGTACAGGTAGCTGTCTCGCACTAGGCCAAGATACGGCGCGGCGTCATAGGCGCCCGGCGGGGGAGGTGGCTGCTGTGCCAGAACAGAGGAAGTTGCAAGTAAAGTAATCAGGATCGTGAGTAGACGCATGGAGTCACCTTCGTTCTTGTTATGGTTGTGACAGAGCCCGTACGCTGAACGCAACAGGGCATGGACGAATTCTCGCCAGGAGCAGGCAGCAGACTAGCATGTCTTTTCGAACAATGCTTCCAGAACGGAGAAACAGGCAGCTGACGGGAAATACAAGGTCAGATTCGGGAGTAAAGATCTGAATCAGGCGGTCGCAGTCGTTCTGTCATTTAGAACAGAGGCGATAACCTCTGCCAATTCCTGGGCGCGATAGGGTTTACGAATAAAGCCCTGCATGCCTTTCTCGATGAGGCTCTGCGCCATACCCTCTTGTCCGAACCCGGTTGTGAGGATGGTGCGCACATCGGGATCGATCTGTCTGAGCTTGTCGAAACATTCTTCGCCATTCATGCCCGGCATGCGCCAATCCAGCAGGACAACATCGACCTCATCCTGCAGGTGCGAGTATTGCTGCAGGGCATCAGCCCCGTCCGTGGCGAAATGCGTTTGGTAACCCAGAGAATCGAGAATGAATCCTGCCGCGGCTCGGACATCCTCGTCGTCGTCCACGATCAGTACGGTGCCTTTTCCTTCGCGCGGGAGTGCATGGAGCGTGGACTCAGTCGTGTCTTGTGCCTCCACGAGCGGCAGTGTGATAGTGAATGTCGTTCCCTTGCCAAGTTTCGTCACTACGTCGATATCACCACCATGGTGTTCGATGATGCCATACACAGTTGCCAGACCCAGACCTGTACCCTGACCCTGTTCCTTGGTCGTAAAAAACGGCTCGAAGATTCTGTCGCGAATATCGTCTGGTATACCGGGGCCGTTGTCTTTCACGGCGAAACTTACATAACTGCGTTTGCCTTTCTTTGTAACAGTGCGCCTGTTCTTTGTTGCTTTCTCAATGACCCGAAGCGTGAGATCTACTACTCCACCATTGGTAAGGCTGTCTCGTGCATTGACTATCAGATTCAACACTGCCAGATGAAGTTGGTCAGGATCGCCAAACACATAGAGCGGTTCCTGATCGGACTCCCAATTGATCTTGATTGATGGGTCGGTGGTTTGTTTGAGCAGAGCAGACACCTCGGAAACGATTGCTGTGAAATCCAGCGACTTGTTCTCGAATTTACCTTTGCGGGCAAAACCAAGCAGGTTTTGAGTCAGCTTGCGGCCGCGTTCTGCTGCAGCAGTAATCACTGAACTGGCCTTCTTGATCTCTGGTGCGAGGTCCGCTCGTGATTCCAACAATGTGGAATAACCCATAATGCCGGTAAGCAGATTATTGAAATCGTGTGCAACGCCACCCGCGAGGGATCCGATCGCCTCCATTTTTCGCGCCTGAAATAACTGCGCCTCGAGCATGGCCTTTTCCGATTCCTGCTTTTTCCGCAATGAAATATCACGTGTAACGCCGACATAGCCTACCGGTTGCTTGTCATCATTCAGGTACATACGAAAATGTATTTCACAGGGCACGAGATTGCCGTTCTTGTGTACCAGATCAAGTTCCAGCATGTGCTCCGGTACCGGCAGACCCGAGGTGTAGCTCCAATTGCGGTCATTTTGCGTCTGCTCCAGTAGACGTTCCAGACTGGCGGGAGTGAACATGGCATCCCAGGAGAGCTCTATTAATTCCTCTGGTGTGTAATCCAAAACAGCATGAGCAGAGGGGCTGCAATACGTGAGGCGCAGTTTCAGGTCACAACGCCAGATGATGTCCGTTATGTGCTCGGCCAGTAGGCGGTAGTTCTCCTCACTATCGCGTAGGGTTTCTTCTGCCTTTTCTCGTTCGAGAATTTCCATCTGTAACTGGTTGTTGGAACGTGATAGATCCATCGTACGCTTGTTGACCAGGCGCGAAATTTCATCAGTTCGGATCCGTGCCAGTCGTACATAACCAGCGGCCAGTAAACTGAAGATTACGCCGCTGACTAGTGCATACCAGGAGCGCGTGTGGGAGGTAGTTTCAAGAAACTCCGACCTCGCTATGGTGACGATATCGGTGGCGCCACTGCCCCTATCTGCGCGCGAGCCGCCGATCATCGGTCGCAGTTGTGCAATCGCCTCACGCAATTCCTGCGTCTCACGGTTTTCCAGAGAGGCCAATTCAATGTCGCCGGGTGGTGCGAAAGAAGAGACCAGATCTGTGGGCATATTTGCAAGAACGGCTATTCCTATGAAGCCAAGAAACGCATCACCGGCGTTGCCGTTGGCATATACCGGTTTCAGGTGCAAGCGAAGATTCATATAGGGGAGGTTGGGAGTTTCGCTGGGCGAACTGTAGCGGGAGAACAGTGCTGTCGTATCTAATTCTCTGGCATAGCTAAGCACAGTGCCGAGAATGTCATGAGAATTAAGGTCCAGCCCGATAATAGAGAGCGGCGAATTCTCTGCGGGAAGCAAGCGTTCTACTGGCAGAAATTTGGTGGATTCATGGGCAGAAGACGCGTGGATAGTCTCAATGTCATCGAGCAATGGATGGGGAGTGCGTGCAATGCCTTCGGGTATGAGGGCACGGGCTTGAGTCGCCGATTCGACGTAAGGGATCCAGATCACGTTTCTGTTGCCTGTCGCGAACCGGGTAAACTGCGGAAACACTGCGTCGACAGATTCGGAGGCAATGGAATCCGCCATCTGATCCAGTGCAGTGGCGATCTCCACGGCGTAGACGCGTGAAGAGTCGAACTGAATAAAAGCGATAACGCTGGTTGATCGCAGTTCGAAATCAGTACGTAATTGATTCACGTCGTCCTGGCGCAGCAACAGGGCGGCAATGACGCTCAGCGCACAGCCGATGAGGAATACGATGACGGCGGGAGTTAGCCAACTCCCGATGAATTTTGTGGGGCGTTCGATGTTGGGCATGCCGATCGCACTGATTGTTTTTCTATCTGTCTTTGTTACGGCATGAAAGACAATGTGCTGAATTTGAACAGCAATATTCGAGCTTGGCAAGCGCAGCGCAAGATAACCAGCAACGGTTTGGAGTATTGCTTGCGCAAGTCGATGAATGCCGATGGATGCGCGCTCTGGCGTTTGCGGTGAGCTACATGGACTTGCCAAGCCGATTCCGTATAAGCTCCCGACAGCGGAGGGAATCACCAGTCGCTGTCAGTTAGTGAAATAGTAGAAAAGACACTACCCGATCGATGGAACTAGACAATCCGACACTGGTAATTGCCATAGCTTTGGTGACCCTGCTCGCATCCAGCGCACTTTTTGTGAACTGGGCAGTCAATCGTCACGTACCTGGCCTGTTCAAAATTGCCGCCGGCTATCTGATTGACGCGGCCGGACTGATACTTCTCAGTCAGCAAGGCTATGTTGATCCGGTATTCTCCATTCTGCTGGCAAACATGCTCGTATTTGGCGGAAGAATCGTGTCGCTAATCGGGCTCGCAGAGTACTGGAACCATGAAGACAGCAAGCTGCCACGAATCTGCATGGCGATACTCGCTGTTCTCATGTTCGCCTATGCCTACTTCACCTTTGTCGAAGACTCGTTGGGCTGGCGCATCGCACTTTACACGCCATTCAATATCTTCCTGAATCTGTGCACGGTCTCCGTGCTTGTTAGTGGCATCCGCATTGAGAGAAGTCTGCGGCCCGTGATGAGCGCAGGCACACACTATGGTGCCTACATGATTATTGCGCTCATGCTGGTCAACACAGTGGGTGAGTCGATGCTGGCATTTCTACGTAGTAGCAGCACTCTGCTTGCTCCGGATGCAGGGACAAGCTTTCTCTTTCTGGGTGTAATTTTTACGATCGTCATCTTCCCATTCTCTGTGATCATCATGACCATGGAAGAGCTGAAGGTTGAGTACGATGAAAACGCAATCTATGACCCGGTCACAACCATCTTCAATCAGCGCCTGTTCCTTGAGGTAGGAAAGCGAGTAGTTGGAGTCGCGTTGCGCTATTCAAGGCCCGTGTCATTGTTGACAATGGAAGTGATCAACATGAATCAGATTGTTGCGCTGCATGGCCACAAGGCAGGCAATCGACTGCTGCGGCATTTTTCCCTCCTCGCCAGCGATGGCAGGCGCAACGAAGATATGCTCGCGCGCACCAGCTTTAAGGATTTTCGAATGCTCTTGCCAGGAGTTGAAGAAGTCGGCGCTCGCACTGTGGTCGAGAAAATCTATGCTGCCAATGAAAGCAAGGATTTTCTGTTCGAAGGAGAAAAGGTCGAAATCGAATTGGTCGTTTCCGCCGTTACAAGCCGAGAAGAGGAATTGGATCTGCAGCGCATGTTGCTGGATGGCGAACTCGAGTTGGAGTACGTGAAGGCCGGGAAGATCAGAACCTGAGATCAGCTAGCTCAATCCTCAGTGCGACAGACTGGTCCGCTACCCTTAATGGCTTCGCTTACTCTCCGAAGTAGCGTGTCACCGCCGCGTCAAACCTTGGTGAAAAGAATTTGAGACGCTGTTTATCATGTGGTTTCAGATTTTGATTGGGTGTTATGGGCTGGTAAGGTCAGATCTAATAAGCCAGAACAAAGCGGGATCTGTTCCTTCGATGTAGTCCATCTCAACTGCATAAGTTTCATTGTCACGGAAGCCAGTGGGTAACAGGACTTCGGGTAACGTGAGACGGTTGTTTTGTGCATTGAACACATTGGCTGTTGAAACTTCACTGGCAGGAGTTGCTGAGACTAACTGAACCAGATTACTGAGGCGGTTCCGAAAACGCATTCTGATGTCAAAGTATTCGTTCCCAACCTGTACGCCGGAAGCGCTAAGTTCTTCGAGTACGTAGTGTGTGGATCGATAGGGAATCCAATACGGAGGATCATTGCTCCGTACCAGCCAGGCGAACTGCTCGGTGGAGTCTGCGCTCAGATTACTTTCCGCGCGAGAGACCTTGGGCGAGTACGACATGCTGAAAGAATTGGGTGTGTTGTTCGCGTGATACGTCTCGAAGTTCACCATCGTTCTGCGGTTACTGTTATCGGCATCTCGCAAAGGCGTGTTACGTACGATGCCCTTGTAGCGTAGATGATAGCCGCTCTCGATCGTGCCTGACGAACTGGAAAATGCGAAAAAGCTCGAACCTCGCACCCCTTCAGCTCCCATATAAGTGGCGAACTGCTTGAGCCGATCATTCAGTTGGTCGCTGTATACCTGTACTTGATGAGGTAGAAGATTCATTCCTTCATGGCGCAGATAGTTGAAGATGAACTCTTCTACCTGCTCTGCTGTTGCGAGATAAAAACCCGCGTAGCTGCCATCGAGCGCGATAAGCTGCTCGATCTCCTCCAGTGTCTTGCCTTCTGATACGGAAAGCTTCAACCAATCGAGACCCGTGTTGTAGTCGCGCACGAGGAGTTGATCGTCGGTAGTGTTCAGGTCGTGAAGCGCAATCGGCTGCTGTGAAAGCTGCAGGTAGGCATAATTTGGAACGGTACCGCTGCTACTTGTCACATTAATTGCTACGCCTTCGCTGGTGACTATTGCATCTCCAAACCTGCCTTCGCTATCAGTCGTTGAAACCTGCAGGCCGTTCAGGGTGAGATCACCATTGAACAAGAATTCGCCACGGTAATACCAGTTACCAATATCAAGACTCAAGGTCTCTCCGGGGGCCAGAGGTAATCCGCCGAGCAGCATGCAGTCTGCAGGGCACGGCACGATGTCAAAGGAATCGCCATGCGTACCGGCAGAAGAAGTAAACAGATCCAGACCACGCGGAAAGAGACTCTCTAGCGTCGAGCTTCCCGTATTCTCTATCTGGGCGATGACATGGAAGCCCTCACCAGCCGCAATCTCTGCAGGGTAGTGATAGTCAATACTGAGCCGGGGTAGCGTGTAGGGTTCAATGTCAGGATTGATGTTGTACTGCTCAAAGACTGCAGGATCACCTTCGCCATCAGGCGTCACGATGAACACAATGGAGCCTGAGGGAAAGGTTCTCTGTCTTGCTCTCTGATCGTCGTAGACGGAAACGTTCATGCTACTGAATTCGATCACGCTGCCCACTTCCAGCTCAGGCAGAGCAGTCACATCAAACAATCTGATCACTGCAGACTCTCCCGGAGCGATAGGGAAGCTGCCCGATTCGATACACACCCCTCCGAAAGGGCCGAATGTCGAATTACAGTTCTCAGGCGAAGATCTCACGCTGGTAGATGGGTGAGTCGGGGTGATGGACGTGCTCAGCCCTGGCCCGGAATGGTCGTGCACTGTAAAACCTGAATCGGCAGGATTTGTGAAACGAATCAGAACGCCGAGTGTTTCACCGGGGGCGATAAAGTTGGCGGGGTTTTCGTAGGTTGCAGAAACCAGTCCCTGCGCATTGGCAATGCCGGGAAGGGAAAGGAAAAGTAAGCAGAAGAACGATCGAGTAGTTGGCATGCTGCATTGATGTCCAGCGATTGGCCCAGGAGCAGAATACCATAAGTGTGACGGGATGGAAGAGGTAGTGCCTGAGGTCGGGTTAGTCTTCAGGCTTTGAAATTTGGTGGGGCGGGGGGAGTTGAATTGGCTCAGTAATGCGTTGATAAATATAGAGATAGATATATCTATCAATCAAGCGTACTACTAAAAGTACTACTATAAGTATTTTTCAAACCGAGATTTGAATAACTTTTAACTAGCTCAACCAGCCTTGATCTTCGAGTTGTTGCCAGGCTACTTGGACGTGCTCAAATTTCATCAAGTCCCGCTTTCGCTTGTTCCATGACTGTATTTTTTCAAATGCGTCTTCCACCGAATTTGCATCTTCCTGCTTGGAAACCCAGTGAACAGTGGAAAGTAGTTCCATACCATAAGTGGTTTGAAACCCGACAATTAACTCCTTAACGCGGTTTACACGCTCAACTAATTCGGGACAGTTATTACTGGCTATAAACTCGTTCGCCTCTTCGAGCGCTTCTTGAACAGGCTCAATCTCAGACTCGACCACACCATCGCCGACTCCACGGACATAGTGGCCATCCATCCTGTCAAGCACGTGCCGAAGAGTGTCTGCATAGGGTCCGTAAGTCTGCTTTTCAAACTGCAGGTTCAAACTCTCACCTGCTAGTTGTAAGAAGTAGGCAAGTTTTTGCACCTCAATCTTGGAGAGGCCATAATTCAGCGAACGGTAGGTTTCAATCACTTTCAATACCGCGGCTCGACCATGAGTCATTCTTGGGCGCGAGGTTCTGATTTCTAAATCTTTCGCATTCGGCGCACCATGAGGCGCGAAAAGGCGAATCTCGACATCGGGTAGGTCTTTGAATGCACTCTCTATCAATTTCTTTACAGTATCCCAGTCTAAACCGCCGTTCCCGCAACCTAGCGGCGGTATTGCGATCGATTGAATGCGATACTCGTCAATAATCTTCGTAAGGTCCTGCAAACCTTCCGATATGAAACTAATTTTGGATTTCCCACGCCAATGGTCTTTGGTCGGGAAGTTTATGACGTATTTCGGAGTTGCTAGTGCTCCAGCATCATACACGTGCATTTTGCCCACTCGGACCTCATTTCGCTTACACGCTTCCGAGTATGCTTTAAAGTTTGCTGGCCATTTCTTCTTGAACTGAAGGGCTATGCCTTTTCCCATAACGCCGACGCAATTGACGGTATTGACGATTGCATCAACATCCGTCTGCTGTAATAAATCACCGTTTGTAATTTCTATAGTCATATAGATTTCCTCCGGGCCTACTGGCCCAGGAAATACCAGTCAGGGATAACATCCACTGCAATTGTAAGACCGCATTTATCAAGGATAGCATTAACTGCGGTCGCTTTCTCGGCGTTTGCAACGCCTATTCTGGTCATAGCGTCCAGCGGGACAGCCCTCTTGACTAAAAATTCCGCCATGCGCTTTTCCATTCTGTCAACGTGAGCGTCGACTGCTGGGCGGTTTTGAAAGTATTTGCAATATCCATCCAGTCGCGGTGAGTCGCAAATTAGGTCCCAAGCAACCCGGGTCGGAATTTCGGAGAGATCAGTGTATGCCGTGCTCCACCGCAGTGTTGCATTCAGATCGAAAAACACAACTTCTTGACTATGCTGGAGCACGATTGGAACTGTTGTTTCAAAGTGCAAAATATCTTCCTGTCTATAGCTGCATCCTGCAACCCTGCCGCTATGGATCGCTAATAACATGGGCGATCGAGGCGCAAAGTAAAATGGTACGTAGTCGTGTACAGTACCACCGGGAGGGTTTGGCACTTGAGCTACTGACCGAGCACCCTGTGCTCCGGAGTGAGCAATATTGTGGTAATTTACCCCCGGCTGCCCACATTGATTCTTGCAAATCAACGAACCATTTCGACAAATCGATTCAAGATTGTCGATTGCCGTAATATGAAACAGCCTGATGGGGTTAGGAACCATATTCAATATTCAGATTTGTCAGTTTCAGTGTTCTCAAGATTGCAAGCGCTCTAGATTTCTTAAACCTGCATGCTCAGATAGTCTTCTGCGAAGCACGAGCCTCATTCCGTCAGGCCACACTGCCCCAGCAAGGTTGCTATCTTCAGCTTCGTCAAGAACCAGTGCCGAATATTGGCTGAGCAACGCCGCCGAGTGCCTAGGGACACATTCGATTATACCCTCGATAATCGGGTCCAGAATTTGATCCCAAGCATAGCCCAGAATCTCATGCGGTCCATTTTGCACTTCATGGCAGTATTCATCCCATAAAGATTTATAGGCATAATCACAGCCGAAGATACCCGAAGAAGATATACGCTGAAGGCGGTAAACAGCTTTACGGGTTAGCGCCTGGAATTCAGCCCGAGCATATGCTCGAACAGCGGTGTCAGTAGCCTCAAGCACTCTCAATCGATGCTCGATCGACATATGTTACTCAGCCCCTATTCGAATTTTTATGGAGACGGCTTTTCTCACGATACACGCGAAAGCAAGTTTAGATGGTTAAATCGCCAGACGATCACCGCTATTTTGCGGCGCGCCCTGGTTGACCGCCTGAGTCATAATTAGATCAAAGACGTTTACACAACGTTCACTGAAGTCTCGCCGATCATAAGACTTCGGCAACTTGTCATCCAGAACAGCCTCCATCGCTGACTTTACGCGCCGCTGGCTTTGGCCATCCCGGTGCCAGCCTTCGATTAACACCTTGGGATGCTCTTCCTTCAGGCGCTTTAGGAGCGACTGAGCTGCCAGCTTCACCTGCTGTTCTTCCGCCTTGGTCAACCCTTCTTTTTTTAATACATCGAACAGTTCCAGTTCTTCTTCAGTCAGACCTTCTCGAGTGTGACGTTCTTCTTCTTCGCCCATTGAGGCCGCAAAGGCCGTGAGTTCTGCATAGGCGTCTTCTACACTCACACTACCAGAGTTGTAGCGGTCGATAATTTCTGCGAAACGTTGAGCGAAAGGTGTGCGGGTGCTATTGCGGTTGAGTAGCTCTTCCAGCTTCTGAGTGATAAAGGCACGTAAATCTTCGATCTCGATATGCTTGTAAGGCTTCTTGGCGAATTCCTCTCGAAGCTTCTCAGGATCGATAGTGCGTAAATCCCATTGCTTGCCGCGTTGGACAATTTCGTACCTCGGAGGTTTAGGCTCCTTCGTGTCGGTGTTATCTGTAACCACGCTCATATCGAGCAGGTCGCCGATCTTTTGACGCAGACCGTCTACGTCCTCATCGTCAATCTTGCCGTCAATGACACCACGCAGATATTGGAAAGCGTAGACCAGGGGGCGGGCACGGTCGCCCAAGATTTCTGGTTTACAGGCTTCGTACAAGCCTGAGATCGTGTTTTCATAGACATTGAAGGTGCGCCGCCAGGTGTTGTTGCTGAGCAGAACGTCGGCGAACTGGTTGAAGCCGCTTAAACTCTTGAAGGTGGTCTCTTTCTCGATCAGGCTGGCAAGGTTAAGATCGCATTCCTGCAAAAAATTACTGCCTTGCATCAGCGCGTCATCGAGCAGATCGAAAAGGGCCTGCTTGTCCCGGACAGGCATTTCTTCTTCGTCGCCCTCAGCGTAGTCGGCCAGCGCCCGTTTCATATTCCTGAAGACGTTGTAGTAATCTACGATTTCACCGTGGATCTTGGGCTTACCATTGATCAGATGGCCGGTGACGCGGTTAGCACGGGCTATCGTTTGCATCAGGGTATGGCCTTTCTGAGGCTTGTCCAGATACAACGTACTGAGAGTTGGGGCGTCGAACCCGGTGAGCCACATGGCGCAGACGAAGACCAGTTGCAGGTCGTGGTCCGGGTCTTTAAAGTTGTCCTCGATGTCGTGGCTGTTGGCATCTAACATGTTCATGCGTTCGCGGTGGGGTTTGATGTCCAGACCTTGCTTGGCGAACTTCTCTTCCTCGCCAGCATCTTCGGATACGACCACCGCCATGTCGGTACGTTTCATGTAGGCCAGCGCTGTTTTCATGCGCTGTTTCTCAAGCTCGTCCTTGGTCTTGGCTATCTCGCCGACCAACCGTTTCATTTCGGCCTTCCACAGGGCCTGCACCTTGTCGTACATCTTCACGGCGGTGAATTTATCTACAGCGATTACCATGCCCTTGCCGAGATAGCCCCGTCGAGGGAAGTGATAGACGATGTCTTCGGCAATGGTTTGCAGGCGGTCATCACGTTTGATGACCTCGGTTTCTCGGGCGAACTCGCGCTCCAGCTTGGCTTCCTCCGCCTCGGTGAGGTTTTCTGACTCCAGTAGTTCGCAGAAGTCCTCATTAAGGTCTTCGTTCTGGATCAGCACCTTGGGCACGCGCTTCTCATAGAACAGCGGCACTGTTGCGCCGTCGTCCATGGACTGTCGAAAGTTGTATTCCGACACGTAGTCGCCGAACCAGCGGTGGGTCATTTTATCCTTGCCCAGCAGCGGGGTGCCGGTGAACGCCACGTAGCCAGCATTCGGCAGGCCGGCGCGCATGTTCTCGGCAAGGGCCTTGTACTGGGTACGGTGGGCTTCGTCGATGATAACCACGATGTCGTCGCGGTCGGACAGCAGTGGGTATTTCTTACCCTTGTCGTAGCGAAATTTCTGAATCAAGGTGAAGACGAGACGCTTGTGCTGGCCGAGCGCTTCGCGCAACTTCTCGCTGTTTCCGGGGCGGGCGGCGTCTTCTTTTTTGACAGTCTGGGTGTACAGGAAGTTTCGGTAAATCTGGCCATCGAGATCATCGCGATCTGTAATGACCACGAAGGTGTAATGCCCGCCGATCTTGCGCTGGATTTTGCGGGTGTAAAAGATCATTGAAAAGCTCTTGCCCGAGCCTTGGGTATGCCAGAAGACACCCAGCTTGCCTTTGTCGCCATCCCGCGCCTGAAACCGCTGCAAGGCCCGATTCACGCCGATGTACTGGTGGTTCTGGGCGATGATCTTCTGGTTGCCCTTGTAGAACAGGATGAAGTTTTCAATGTAGTCCAGTAGCTGCGCCGGATGCAGCAAACCCTCGGCAGCGCGCTCTAGACTAGTGGCCTGCTCGCTGATCGCCTTGCGGTCGATGCGCTCCTTCTCATCCTGCGGCCGTAACCAGTGGAAGAAGTGCTCCCAACTGGCCGTCATGCTGCCCATGCGTGTGTCCATGGCATTGGAGAGCATCAGCAGTGCGTTGTAGACAAAAAGCTGCGGGATGTCGCGGCGGTAGTCGGTCAGGTTCTTCTCATAGGCCGAGCGCAGTTTGACGTTGGAGTTCTTCAGCTCGATGAACACTAGCGGCAGGCCGTTGATGTAGAGCAGCACATCCGGACGCCGCCAGTAGCGACCCTGACCAGTGGGCGCTATCCAGAGCTGGGTGACGGCCAGCAGATCGTTGTTAGTCGGCGTATCGAAGTCGATGACCTTGACGCGGGCCTGCTCATCGCGCCCTTCTGTGTTGCGGTAGGTGACCTGCACGCCATTGCGGATCAGTTCATATACCTCCTGATTCGCTGCCACCGCCGACATGGCCATGCGGCTTTGAGTCAGCGCGCTCAGGGCAAGCTCGAAGGCAGCTTCGGGCAAATCAGGGTTAAGCTGCGCCAGCGCCTCTCGCAGCCGATCCTTGAAAACCACCTCGCGCTTGTCACTGCGGCCAGACTGATCCGGCAGGGCTTCCTTGTCCGGCGTGAAGCAGTTCAGTGTCTTGAAGCCGAACTCTCGCGAGCAGAGCCGTGCCACCAATGCCTGCTCGATGTCGTCTTCGGAGATGAAGTTGGGCATTGATGAGTCTCCTGCGGCCTACGCGGCCTCTTCCTGCATGCTGGGCGGGAACTGGATGTCCATGTCGTCCACTCGTAGCTTCCCGGAGATCAGGCGATTGAGGAGGAGATCACGGGTGCTGGATAGCTTGTCCGTTTCTTTCATTAGCTGCTTGATGAGTTCAAACAGCGGGTGCGCGATCTCGCAATATTTCTCTACCGTGGCTTTTTCGGGTTTGAAAACAGGAAATGCGCGAATTAAGGTTTGGCTAAGGTTTTGCTGCGCGGCCCCATGGGACCAATTGGTCATTTCCCTAATAGCAAATTTAATCTGCTGATAAGTAAACTCAGGGCCAATATGTGTTTCTCTTGACAGTAGCGCACAGCAGGCTTGGTTGGTTGCAGCTTCGGTACCCAAGATTGTCACGTCTTCCATTGCGCAATACATCGCCATGACGACTGTGCCAGCCGGAAGTAGCTTTGCTGATGAATTGCTGATGGCTTCTTCGGTAATTCGTTCTTCTGTGTTAAAGACAAATGTCTGCTTAAGCTCACCGGTTTTAACCCATGGGATCTCGCCGTTAAAGTACCTGCTTTCGCTACGCGATGGCGTGCCGCCCGCAGCAGTTTGATATATGTCCCCGAGCCGGACCGGCTCCCACCCCTCCGGCACCCCCTTATGCACCGGCGTGTGCTCATGCCCGGGAAAGCGCAGGCGCACAAACCATTCGCGATAGATTTCCTCGGCTGATTTTTCCAACAGGGCGATGCGCTGGCGATTGTTCTCGATCAGGTCGTCGTAGGCGGTGAGGATGGCGGCGATTTTTTGCTGTTCCTTGACTGGAGGTACGGGCACCTGAAACTTGCTTGCATCCGGTACGCGCAAGTGTTCTACGGTGGCGCCGGAACCCCACGAACGAATCTGGCCTTGAACAATGCCACCTTGAAAGGCGTAGTAAAGGTAGTTCTGATTCGCTATGGCTTCATCTGCGCGATACATCATCGTGCGCTGGCCAAGGAACAGACTTTCATCGGTGCGTATCAGGCCAATTTCCCCCAAAGGTGCCTCACGCGTAAGTACGATGTCGTTACGCTTTGGTACGCTACGGCGCGTCCATAGCTGGTAGGTCTTTTCATCGACGTAACGCACTTCATCGGTGGACACCCTTCCATGCCTGACGTTTGTGGTCCGGATCATTTTGTACGGTGTTGGGCCATCAACAGTAGAAGCTGTTTTGTTGATGCAGTCCACAATTTCTGAGCAAATGTCGCCAACGGGTTGCAGTTTCCAGTTGTCCGGCAAAATCTTCATCACTGATCGACTAGCGCTAATAGGTTGGAGGAAATCTGGGTAGACAAGCCTGTTGCCTCTGTTGTCAGCTGATTGAGCTGCTCTCTTACCGCCTCAAGTTCTTCTATGAATTCCTCCTCCGTCTTTCCATCCTCCTCAATCACCACCCCTACATAGCGTCCCGGATTCAACGACCAATCTTGCTCCTCAATTTCGGCCCTTGTCGCGGCCTTGCATAGCCCTATCACATCCTCATAGCGGGCTTCAGGGAAGCGGGATTGTAGCCATTCGATTTGGGTGAAACATTGCTCGGCGTCGCGCATGTCGGCGTGCAGGGTGTCCATGGCGGCCTTGAGGGCTTTCATGTCTCGGTCTGGTCGGCGCCGGCCTTCGTTCTTCTCGGCTTCAGTCCGTTCCCATGCACGGATGGCCTTGTCTAGGGTTTTCTGGTGGTCGTGCAGGTTGCTGAAGAACTCAGCGAAGGGTTCGGCTAGGGCGCGCTGTTGGGCGTTGCAGGCGTCCACGTCTGCCGCCGACTTGTTGTCCTTCTCATAGTCGGCCCAGGTCTGTTGCAGGGCAGGGTAGGCAGTCCATTGCTTGCGCAGGGCTGCTGCGGCGCTGGTGCAGTCGGCGTCATCGATCAGTTCGGCCACCTGATCGGTCACCGCCGGGGCCGCTTCGGCATTGGCAGTGAGGCGCTGCATGCCGTCGGCGAAGTAGCTGTCGATCAGGTCGATGAAGCTGTCGCGCTGGCCGCAATAGAGGCGGCTGATGGTGGCGAGGTTCTGTATTTGCGCCGGGCTGAACTCGCGATGAGCACGGTCGATCTGAGTAAAGACATTGCGGGCGTCGATGAACAGGACGCGCTCGGCTCTATCACCTTCCAGGCCGCGGGTCGCCTTTCCCTTGTCGAAGAACCACAGAGTGGCGGGCAGAGTGACCGTGTAGAACATGTTGCTGGGCAGGGTCAGCATGCCGTAGATCAGGTTTTGCTCGATCAGTTCGCGGCGTATGCCGGCCTCAGAATGGCGGGCATCGGAAGCGGAGTTTGCCATGACTAAGGCGGCGCGGCCCTTTTCCTTCAGCGAGGTGGCGAAGAGGTTGATCCAAAGGTAGTTGGCGTTGGGGACGGTTTCTTCTTCTGCCTTGCCCTTGGATTTGGTCTTGCGCTTGGGAATGCCGTAGGTGTTGAAGCGCGGGTCGTCCTTGACGCTGTTGTAAAGCACCTCGTCCACGTTGAAAGGTGGATTGGCCAGCACGTAGTCGAAGCGGCCCAAGCTGTTGGCCGGATCTTCGTAATAGCTAATGGCCTGATTGATGTCGCCGCGCAGGCCGTTAACCGCAAGGTTCATCTTGGCCAGCTTGACAGTGGCCAGCGTCTTTTCTTGCCCACAGACGAACAGGTCCAGATCGCCGTTGTCCTGCTGCGAAGCTTTGCGATGTTGTTCGATAAAGCTTGCCGACTGCACGAACATGCCGCCACTACCGCAGGCAGGATCGAACACTGAGCCACCATGGGGTTCAATGATTTCCACCATCAACCGCACAACTGACCTGGGGGTGAAAAATTCACCGCCTCCCTGTCCCTCGGCGAGTGCGAATTTGCCGAGGAAGTATTCATAAATCTGGCCGAACAGATCACCGTCGGCATCATCCGGGATATTGGCGAAGTTCTTCAGCAGGCGGTTAGGCAGGCCCGTGTTCTGGGGGTTACGGGTAAGGGCAAAATACTCGTCTTTCGGCAGTACGCCTTCCAGTTCCGGTTTGTAATTCTCGATGGCCGTCATCGCATCTTTCAGCGCCTGGGCGATGTTGGCATCCTCCGGCAGACCCATCAGGTAGTCGTACCGCGCCTCCTCGGGTAGGTAGAAGCCACAAAGCTCCAATGCAATGTCCTCGATCGGCTTCTCGCGCCGTCCGCCCTTGAGCTTGTCATATTCGGCCTGGATCTCGGGTAGATGCTGTTTGAATTTGCCATCTGCGAACTTAAGGAAGATCAGCCCCAGGACTGGGGTGTCATATTCGCTGGCGGCCAGATCGGAATTGGCTCGTAGGTCATCAGCGCTTTTCCAGAGCTGTGTTTCGAGGGCTTTCAGGTCTTCGGGTCGCATTTATATTCTCTAACTTAGCCATAAAAATTGGTATTTAACGTTCCTCAAGAGCGGTTGTTGTAACGGTAGCAACTACCGATTTCACTAACAGCTTTTGAGGCTAACAAATTGCCTTAGGTGGATTAGTCTTCAATCTTGTGATGATTTGATATTTGCTAAGGTGCGCAAAAAGCGACTCTTTCACACTCAATATGTGGAGTCTACTTAATTCCCGTCATATGTCATATAGTGCGACAAGGTCCTATCTGGAAAGACCGAATCTCGCTGGTCCAACGGGCATAAGCAAAAGGGTCGGAGTAGTTTGATATTTCGCGGCAGCTCAAGAGAGTAAGGATTAGGAATGGTCAAGTGGAGGTTTATAGAACGGCACCGCTTTGTTCTGCGAGCTTCACAGGGCGCTACGCTTTCTAACGGCTTCGCATAAAGCGCTCTGTGTGTCATGCCACGTGCAGGAAAATTTTGGATGATTACGCGGAGGCTGGTAGATTGGTCCCACTTCGCCAAGGCTACGAGGGGCACTACTCCTTCTACCGTCTTCGCGCGACACGCCCCTTCGTGGCGTGCCACTCGAAGCCGAAGGCGGAGTGTGGTGGAGGCGGGGGGAGTTGAACCCCCGTCCGTCAGTTCGCGGCCATTGGCTCTACATGCTTAGCGTCGTCTACTGAGTTAACCCGCATCGGCCCGACGGGCAGGGTGACTTGGGCGAGTCTGGTTAAGGTTTAGCGGTCCGGCCCCAGACGGCCATTCCGCGATCCTGTTCTATATGACGATTGCAAAACTCCGGTTTACAGGCATCCCTGAGGCAATCGCTAGCCAGCTATATTAAGCGGCTAGAGCGTAGTTGTCGTCGTTGGCAACTATTAAGTTGTAGTAATTGATTTACGAGAGTCACTACCCTCTCGGCATGCACCGCAGGTGTTGATACCGGCGTCGAATCCGAATCGCCCCCAGTGGAATGGGAGATGATAGCACAAATTGGCAGCATACGAGTGTTGGGGCAGACAGGCGTCCCAGTGCGCGCTAGCGCGATTTCTCGAAAGCACCGGGTTTGCGCAAATAGTCCGTCTCTGATCTTGGTAGCTGAGTGACGATTTCTGGCATCGCAATGCGGTAGACCAGTTCTTCGCTCTTCAGAATGGCCCACAGCCTGCGCTCTGCAATTGTTCTGTCCCAGGCGATGCCCTGCCCATTGAGGCCTGGTACGGTCACCGTGGCAACCCACTCGAGTTCTGAGCCAGTCTTGGGCAACTCCATCACATAGATTTCCGGATAGTCATGGCCAGTGAGATAGAGCAGCCCGTCGTCGCCCCAGGAGCCGCCTGAGTTGCTCATCGGTGTCATTCTGGCGAGTATCGCGGCAGGCAATGTCCAATTCTGGATAGGCTGGAACGCTTCGTTGAAACGAACCACTACCGTGTTGCGTGTTTCACCGTACGGGAAATCCATGCCGTCCTGCACTTTGTCGTAATTGGCAAACGCACCCCACCATTGATCCTGATAGCGATCGAGCCATGTCAGTGAACTCAGCATGACACCGATGTTGTGGCTGGTGACATGTTGCATCGACTCGGCCTCCCAGACTTCGACTGAGCTGGTCATCGGCCAATGCGGGTAGTTGGAATGAGAAGTAAATAATAGCCCATCGTGTATCACGCCGCTGTCCAGATGAATAAGCGGCCCGTCAACGTCCGTCACGCCGTCCCATTGGAGCAACGCCTCGCCATCGTACTTGCGGTGCTTGGTGATGCTGAAATTGTTGATTGCATAAAAATGCTCTGCCGAAACGGCGACCCCCTGCCGCGCATCGAAAGTGCGAAAAGTTGCTTCGATTGCAGCCTCGAACTGCGGCGGATTGGCGTATGAACTGGGGGCTGAAACGCAGGCAATCAGCAGAGCCAATACGCCGCCCACTTGAGGAAGAGTCGATGCAGTCATGATAGTCATTCTCGTAGTAGTACTGCATTAACTATCGCACGAATACTGTTGCTATTGGCTTGCAATGCGATGACAAATAGATGACAGGCTATTGAGCGTACCCTACTGCGCAAGGAATACCCCGGGATCCATGTTGGCTGTAGGAATTCTGCAAACTTTCTGACGCACGGCGGTCATCTGGCTCTGCTAATTTTCCTTTCCCAATAAGACCAACATTCAACTAACTACTCCATATCTATCACAGGGCTTATTCGTGCCCTGAGGGGGACTTGTGCTTAAAATAAAACCGCTCGTTTCAGCCATCGCGTTCGCAACTTTAAGTGTACAGGGAAGTGCTTTTGCGCAGACTGACCAATCTGATCAACGTACAGAGAGTGTCGAAAACGTCGAAGAAATTATTGTCTATGGGCTGCGCGACAGCCTGGCGAATGCTCGCAACCAGGAACGCTTCTCGAACAATCTGAAAAACGTGATTGCCGCTGAGGCAGTGGGAAAGTTACCTGATGCCAATATTGCTGAAGCACTCAATCGAGTCAGTTCAATTTATTTGCAGCCGGATCAGGGCGAAGGTCGCTATGTATCAATACGCGGTGTAGATCCGATTCTGAACAACGTCACGTTCAACGGGCAGACAATTGCTGTTTCCGATTCAGATGGTCGCTCTGGCCGTGCGGCACCGTTGGATGTGCTGAGTGCATCCTCTGTTTCCTTCATCGAAGTGCACAAGGTGACACTGCCCGATATGGATGGTCAGTCAATAGGTGGCACGATTAACGTGCGAACACCCAGTGCTTTCAGTTTTGAAGACACATACGCAAGTTTCAATGCTGATATGGGTAGCAATGATCTGGCAGACAATGCTGACATCTATTCTTATGGCGGTGACTTTGCGACGCGCTTCGGGGCGAACGAAGAGCTCGGTATTTATGTCAGTGCCAACTACTGGATGCGTGAATACGTTTCACACCTGTATGAAAACCCTGTCGTTGGCAATTCAGCAAATGGTGTGTTGGAAGATCGCCTGTTCCCGGACCGTGTTCGCTTCGGCTCAGCTATCGGAGAGCGCGAGCGCAGCAATTTCACTGCCAATCTTGAGTTCCATCCAGAAGGGTCGAGTAATGAGTTCTGGGCACGCTACTATTGGACAGAGTATAACGACGAAGAGCTACGCCCCGAGTTCACCATACGCAATCGCGGTGACATTGGTGCTGTAAATGAGCGGGAGTTTTTCTGGACTCGCTATCGAATTGAGAATGAAACTCGCCACGAGCGGCAAGAGCGACCCGTTGACCAGATTGTTTTTGGGGGCGACATTGCGCTGACCGAAAGCTGGCGTCTCGACGGCAATGTTAACTGGACGAACGCTAAAGAACTGAACCCCTGGCTGAACTACTATGAATCAGAGACTCAGTCTGACAGCGGTGACCTGACCAACGGTGTGGCGAATAATCCGATTCGTTTCGCTCTGGACGATAACGGCTTCGCAACGCCTTACTACAATGCTGCATTCAGTAATGGTCTCACACCAGAAGACATGGCTTTTCATGAGATGTCGCGTTATCGGGACATCAAGTCCAATGTGGAAGAGGACACCTTCACAGCAGACCTCAATGCCACCTGGGAAGGCGAACTGGGTGGTAAGTTCACTACCTTCCAGACGGGTTTCAAATTAATCAATCGTGACAAGGTCGTTGATGATACGGATGAGCGCTATCCCTATCAGGGCTCGGAAAATCTGGCGACGGCAGGTACGGGTGCACTCTTCAGCGAGATCGGTATGGGCCAGACCTACGATCTCCTGCAGCGTGGCGTCCGCATTCCGGTTCCATCCAGTGCGGCCTACCAGCAATACTTCTTCGCCAACCGGGATGATTTCGTATTCGATGCGGCAGGAGCACGCTCGAATTCAGTCGAAGACGATTACACCATGGACGAGGAAATCTCTTCCGTGTATGCCATGGCTTCGGTTGATCTATCCGCGCGTTTCAATCTCACCGGCGGCGTGCGTGTCGAGCAAACCGACGTGACAGTATCGGCATTTTCTTTTGTCAACGAAGTGGAGACAACGCATCCGGATGGCGTCACGCAAATTGACTCGCTGCCCTTCGGAACCAGCGACATTCTCGTCACTCGCGGTGAACACGACTATACGACCGTGTTGCCCAGCCTGGTTGCGCGCTATGAGCTCACGCCGGAATGGTTGTTACGCGCGTCGTTCTCTTCCAATCTGGGACGCCCTGACTACCCGGATACCGCGCCGATTTCTACCTTGTCTGTTTCCGAAGATGAACTGGTGCCCGGGATTTTCTATGCGAGCAATCAGATAGGTAATCCAGACCTCGAACCTTATGAAGGCACTAACTATGATCTGTCGCTCGACTATTACTTCCCGGAAGGCAATGGCGTTGTAAGCTTCGGTGCGTTCTACAAGCGAATTGAAAACGCTATTTATTCCTTCAATCAGCAGTTCTTTGACTACAACTTTGCAGGGGTGAATTTCGATGAGTACAACTCGTCGACGTTGGATAACGCAGAGCCGGGCAAGATTCAGGGGCTCGAAATTGGTCTGCAGTACGATTTCATTGGACTGCCAGAACCGTTCGACGGCTTTGGTACTTCTATCAACGGCGCTTTTATCGACTCTGAAGTTGAAGTGAGTCAGCGGCCTGGTGAGAAGCTTCCTTTCTTCAATCAGGCAGACAACACATACAATATCCAGTTCTATTACGAAAAGTACGGCTTCCAGGCGCGATTGGCCTGGTCGTATCAGAGCGAAGCACTATTTGATGAAATCACTGCCAGCGCGGAGGAGGATATTTTCCGTGCAGAGCGTGAAACGCTCGATCTCAAGCTTTCCTATCAGATCAACGACAGCTTGCGAGTCTTTGTCTCTGGCAGGAATCTTGGTGACGAGCCGGACCTGACCTATCGTAACCGCAATACGTTTTTCATCGCCGAGAATCCTGGCTATGAAACGTATGGCCGTGAATATCGCATGGGACTCACCTGGGCGCTGCGCTAACTCTCTTTAGGCGCGCCCGTATAGCAAGACTGTGAAAAGGCCATCGCATCGTGCGATGGCCTTTTTTGATTCTTCACAAATCGGATTGAGACAGGTGCATCGTTTGTACATGGACGACTACGAATGGCTCCGCTAGGCGTAGCTTTGCCGCCAGTTCTCACAGTCCCTGGCGATCGCGTTTTCTATAGTGGTTAGCAGGTCAGCGCGTAATCGTAGTTTGGAGTTTGTGTGTGACTTGGCATCCAGTTTCTGGGCGGCGGTTGCTCGCGCCTTTGCTGTATCCAACAGGGTGTCGGCGTCAGCGAGTTCGTCGAGAAAACCGGCAGTGAGCGCTTCGTCTGATGCGAAGTACCAGGCGAGATTGACGGCCTTGTTGAGGGCGGCTGGGCTCAGTCTTTGCCGTAAGGTTTCGATTGCGAAATGCGGAACCGTAAGGCCTATCGCGACTTCATTCGCTGCAAACTTGGAATCGCCACGAATACCGATACGGTAATCGGTGGCGAGCAGCACGAATGTCCCCATGGCAATGGCGTGACCGCTGCAAGCTGTTATCGTCGGCAACGGAAAGCTGAGCAAGCGCTGAGCGAGCTGCGCGCCAGCAGTCAGCATTGTATAAATCTCTTCGCGGTCGCCCGCCTTAAAGATGCTCAGATCGAAACCGCCGGAAAACATCTTCTCGCGGCCGGTAAGAATCACGACGCCGCCATTGGACTCGGCCTTATCGAGAGCCGAGTTGATTTCGGAAATCATTGGCGGCGACATGACATTGGCCTTGCCATCGTCAAGCGTAATCAGGGAAATTCCTTCGCTATGATCGCAAGTAACAAGTGGTTTGCTGGATTCGGTCATTGTCTATCCCCCCAGATAGTGAACGTGAGCAGCAGTCGGCTGATCAGCGGTTGCTGTGCCGTACAATACGCTGTTTATCGATATTCCATTCGCGGTTTTTTATTGTCGCGCGCTTGTCGTGGCTCTGCTTGCCTTTGGCCAGTGCGATGCGGCATTTGACCAGGTGATCTTTCCAGTAGATCTTGGTGCAGACGCAGGTTTGTCCCTTCTGTTGTGTCGCCTCAAACAGCTTCGCAAGCTCTTTCCTGTGCAGCAGCAGCTTGCGCGTGCGCTGTGGATCGGCAACCACATGCGTACTCGCTGTGTTGAGTGGTGTGATATTGCAGCCGAGCAGGAACGCCTCGCCGTCCTTGATGAGCACGTAGCTGTCGATGAGCTGCACTTTCTTGAGGCGCAGGCTCTTCACTTCCCAGCCCTGCAATTGCATGCCAGCCTCGAAATCTTCCTCGATGAAGAAATCGTGGCGTGCTTTCTTGTTGACGACGATGGTGTTGTCGGGAGTCTTGTTCTTACTACTTTTAGCCATGGGCGGCGATTATAGCCTGTTACTGGCTTGGCACTTCAATCGCGCAATCACATCCCGGGCGAAATTGCTCTCTCTGCTTCATTGTGCTGCCATGGGGGCGTTGATAGAATCCCCAGACCAGAACCAATAACAATAAGCTAATCTACTGAGTTTCAAGGAGTTTTATGGTGCAGGAACGTGGGCAGTTCAGTTCGAAGTTGGGTTTCATTCTTGCTGCTGCCGGTTCCGCTGTAGGACTTGGCAATCTCGTTGCCTTCCCGGTTATGGCCTCGAAAAACGGGGGCGCAGCCTTTCTTATCATTTATTTGTTCTTCGTGGCGTTTATTTGCTACCCCGTAATGATGGCGGAAATCTCCATGGGACGGCGCACCACGCGCAATCCCGTGGGTGCCTTCTCGGAATTGTCCGGCGGGCTATTGCGCTGGCGCCTCGCCGGCATGCTCGCCATCCTGACGCCCTTCATGATTGCTGTTTTCTACACCGTGATTACGGTATGGCTCGTGGTCTACATCAAGGAAACGCTGGCGGGCAATCTCAGCCTGCTCGCGGAAGACAGTACTTTTGGTGAAGTGGTCGCGCGACCAAGCCTGTTCGGCTACCTCTTCTGCTTGCTCGGCCTCATCTTTTTCATACTGTTGGGCGGCGTCAAAGGGGGTATCGAACGGCTGGCTCGCATACTTATGCCGACTCTGGCTGTGATGCTCGTGCTGCTGACTCTCTTCGTGCTTACATTGGATAACGCCAGTATCGGCGTTCGCTACTATCTGGTGCCGGATTTCGGACGCATCGATCTGTCGGTAATCAATGGCGCACTCAGCCAGGCTTTCTTCTCCCTGTCACTGGGTATGGGTATTCTGATTACCTATGGTTCCTATTTCAGTCGCAAGGACAATATTCCCCAGTCAACGCGCATGGTGGCGGTTGCCGATACCAGTATCGCATTCTTTGCCGGCTTGCTGATTCTTCCGGCTATCTTCGCCTTCGACCCGAACACGAATACCGACGATCTCTCAACCAGCAGCGTGGGTTTGATTTTCAGCTTTCTGCCCAAGATATTTCTGTCCATGCAGGCCGCTGTGGGTTACACCGGCGCGACTGTGGTTGCAGTTGTGTTCTTCACGCTGGTGTTTTTTGCAGCACTGACGTCGCTGGTCTCGATTATCGAGATTCCCATCGCCTGCTGGATCGACGAGCTCAAGTTTTCGCGCCGCAAGGCGGTGGTGCTGCAGGCAATCTTGCTGACGACCTTCGCGATCCCAGCCACTATGAGTCTCGGCATCTCAGACTTCTTCACCAACTTCACGAGTTACGGCGGGGTAAGCAAGTCCTTCTTCGACCTGGTGTCAGATGTGTTCTACGAGACCATCTTGCCGTTCGTCGGATTTACGGTGTGTATTTTCGCGGCGTACCAGTGGAAGCTCAGCGGTCTGAAAGAGGAGTTGGTGATCGGGGATGAGAAATACTCAGGCTCTCTGCTGGAGAAATACCTCAACTTTTCACTCGGCACGATTATTCCGGCTGTGCTACTCATTGTGTTTATCAGCACGGTTTCGCAAATTTATTTCGCCTGATTGATCCATGACCAAGATTCACCGCAGCGCACTGGTCGAGTATTCGGCGAGCCAGATGTTCGACCTCGTGAACGATATTGAACAGTATCCTGACTTTCTTCCTGGTTGCGTTGGCGCTCGGGTAGTCAGTCAATCAGATACAGAGTTGGTCGGAGAATTGACGTTGAGCAAGGCGGGCATCACCCAGCAGTTCATCACCCGTAATCAACTCGACAGGCCGCACGCAATTGCCATGGAAATGGTGGAAGGAAATTTCAGCAACTTCGACGCACGCTGGGAATTCAGCTCCCTGACGGATACAGCCTGCAAGGTCAGTCTGACGATGGAATTTCAGTTCAGTTCATCACTGGTTGGGTTGGCAGTTGAGAAATTGTTCTCTTCCATGGCCAACTCTCAAGTTGACGCGATGGTCGAGCGAGCCAGATATGTCTATGGGGCTGCCAATGAGCACCAACGCTGAGCAAATTGCCGTGGAAGTTGCCTATGCAACCCCTACGCGGCAGCGAATCATTTCGCTGCGAGTTGAATCTGGAACCACGGCCAAAGCCGCAGTACTGGCATCAGGCATACTGGACGAGTTTCCCGAGATCGACGTGGACGCACAGCCCATGGGAATCTTCTCGAAGCCATTGAATGGCAAGGGCAGGCCACTACCGGATCACTACGTTCTCGAGGCGGGAGACCGAGTGGAAATCTATCGCCCCCTACAGATCGATCCCAAGCAGGCGAGACTGGCACGCGCGAAAGACAAATCTGAATCTTGAGAGCGTTTAACCAATCACTATATTCGGCACTGCTTTAAAACGCCGTCTTCTTCACGCATAATTCCAGACTCACCATTCGCCAGAAACCCCAGAAATTCTATTGCGCATGTCTGACAAATCTCCGCAGAATCCCAAGTCCGGTGGTACCGGGCAGAAGGAAAACTGGTACAAGCGCCTCGAAAAGGGCTTGCATGAGTACTATGTCACGCCTTATCGGCGTCAGTTTGCACGCGCACAGCGTGACGAGGATGATTTGTTCATGCTGCTGGTTTTCGCAGAGACTCTCGGCGTTCCCAATCCGGCCGCTTTCTACACCATGGAAATGCTGCCTCTAATCTACGACCGTTTCCATGAGTGGCACATCCGCATGGGAATGGAGCGTTCACCACTGGATCATATAAGTTGCTGTTAGACCTCGCCAGCCAGCGTTCGCTGTTGTTTTTCGGCGGCAAGGGCGGTGTGGGAAAAACCACAGTGTCTGCTGCCACCGCGCTTGCGCGCGCCAATGCCGGGAGCAAAGTACTCCTCGTATCAACTGACCCTGCCCACAACCTCGGCCACCTGTTTGACCGGAAGATAGGTTCTTCGCCGGTGAAAATCACCGCCGGCCTGGATGCGTTGGAACTGGATCCTGAAGAAACAGTTGATCTGCATATGAAAGATGTGACGCGCGCGCTACATCAGTTAATGCCGGTGTCGCAGCATGGTGAAATCGACAAACACATGCGTCTCTCGCGAGATGCGCCGGGCATGCAGGAAGCCGCAATTCTTGAGCGCGTTGCCGAAGTGGTCGAGACTGGCCTTGAGGACCATGACCTCATAGTGTTCGACACGGCACCTTCTGGCCACACAGCACGACTAATGGCTCTCCCTGAGATGATGTCCGCGTGGACTGAGGGCCTCATCAAGCGGCGAGAGAAAGCTGATCGCTTCGCAGAATTCGTGCGCGAACTCGGCAATGATTCCAGCATGTCCGACAAGACGGTTGGCTCGGATAGCCCGCAGCAGGAAAAAGAGAGTCGCATCCGCCAGATTCTGAATCGGCGCCGACTGAAGTTCGTTGGTCTGCGTGACAAGCTGGCAGACAAGAATCTCACTTCATTTGTGATTGTGCTGGCTGCTGAGCGCTTGCCGGTGCTGGAAACTATCGAACTGCATGAGAAACTGGAGCGCACGAGTATCAGTGTCGATTGCCTGGTAGTGAACAAGCGATCGCCAGCGGAAGGCTCGGAGTTTCTTCGGGAGCGGCACGCCCAGGAGACAGAGCATCTGCGGCTTCTCGATAGCAAGCTCAGCAAGGTCCCGCGTCAGGAAATACCCCTCCATGCGCATGATGTGGTCGGACTCAAGGCGTTGGATGCCTTTGTGCGCAATCTGGGCTGAACAAAATCCCTCAAAACTCCTGTCCTGTTACTTGACGCCGCAGTCAAATGCTAAGAATAATAACCGGGCTGGAAGGAGTGACTACGAGATATTCCTCTGCTTCCACGCAATTCACCGACTTTTGTGCCTGACACTATGATCTCGACAATCAGATCACTCAGCATTTCCCGCATCGATCCGTTGCGTATGCCTCGGCGTGCTGCACTGTTCTGCATGCTGGCGCTCAGTACGGTGTTGCTGCTTGCTCAGGGTATCGAACTGAGCCACAGCCATGATGATTTGCAGAGTCAGTTCGATTGTCAGATTTGTCTCAAGCATAGCTCCAAGGGCAAACTGCACGTAGCGTCTGGTATCAGCCTTGATCAGCGCAGCGCTTCGGTCTTCGACAGGGACGTGCAGAATGAGCAGCCGTTTCTGGCGCTGCTTCCCCCCAAGTCTCGCGCTCCACCACAACAATCCAATTCTTAGTTAACTAACCAGGCATAGCCTCCAGGTGCCGCTTCGAAACAATTCGATCGGCCTGTGCTGGTGTGCCTCATATCAAAAGTTGGACGATTGGATTTAGTATCATGAACGAATCGATAGGCGAAAACCGCCTGCAGATTGCGATAAAAGCAGTCATTCTCACGATGTCATTGCCGGCATCCTCATTGTTTGCCCAGGACAACCACGGCGAACTCACACCTGAAGAAATTATTGTCAGCACACCCTTTGCACAAACAGCAGCGGAAACGGCGTTGCCGGTTGGCTCATTGGCGGGGGAGGCGTTGCGCGAGAAGGTGGGCAACTCACTTGGTGAGACCCTGCGCAACGAAATCGGTATCAATAATTCCTCCTTCGGGCCAGGCGTCGGTCACCCCGTGATTCGCGGCCAATCCGGAAGCCGAGTGAGTGTGCTTAGCAATGGCGTCGGCGTCACAGATGCCTCGAATCAAAGCGCGGACCACGCCGAGGGTATTGAAGCGGCGCTCGCTGATCGTATCGAAGTGATACGAGGGCCGGCGACTCTGCTCTATGGAAGCGGTGCCGTTGGAGGCGTTATCAATGTGCTGGATCGACGGATACCCGATCGATTGGTAGACAGCCCAGAGTTCTTCCTCGAACAGTCGCACAGCACTGTTAGCGGAGAGAACAAGACAGTAGTCAGTCTCGATGTGGCAAGCGGGAACCTGGGCTTTCATCTTGATGCCTTTCAGCGCGACAACGACGATGTTGAGATACCCGGTTTGGCGGTAGATGAACTGGCACTGGAAACGCTGGAAGAACTCATTCATGGTCACGAGGAAGAGCATGAGGAGGAACACGAACACGAAGAGGAACACGAGGACGAGTTCGAAAACTCCAATGGCTTCGTTGCCAATTCGCGCGGTGAGGCAGATGGCGGTAGCGTGGGATTTTCCTGGGTCGGCGACCGCGGCTTTATCGGCTTCTCTGCCAGCGCACTGGATAACAGCTACGGACTCCCGGCGGGAACGCATAGCCATGCGCACGGCGAGGAAGAGCATGGCCATGAAGAAGAGGAAGGTCATGAGGAGGAGCACGAAGAAGAGCATGAGCATGGTGAAGTCGAATTTGTGCGCATCGATCTGGAAAAAACTCGTTATGATTTGCGAGGTCGGCTGGATTTTGACAGCGGGCTATTCGATGCAGTGAATTTCTCGCTCGGACTCACTGACTACGAACATCGCGAGCTGGAGTATTTCGAAGATGGCGATATCGAAGTCGGGACGCGCTTCAATAATGAAGGGCTCGAAGGACGCGTGACGCTAACCCACTCACATTCCGAAACGCGTTCCGGAGTATGGGGTGTGCAATTTACCGAAACGGATTTCTCTGCTGTGGGCGAAGAAGCCTTCATACCTGAATCCGATGTCGGTACCGTGGGGCTGTTTGGTGTAGAACGCTTCACGCAAGGACGATTTGTTGGTGAATTCGGAGTGCGCCATGAATGGGGCGATATCGACGGCGGATCCCGTTGCTCCAGCTCAGAAAATGCGTTGAGCCTGAGTGCCAGTGCGCTCTACGAAGTGAGTGGAGAGAGCAATCTGCATTTCGGGCTGTCGCGTTCGCAACGCACACCCACGGTTGAAGAACTGTATTCGAATGTGGACGCAAGTACGTGCCAGGTGTATGCAGACTTCGAAGACCTGACTCTCCATGCGGCAACCAATTTGCTCGAAATTGGTGACGCGACTCTGGATAAAGAGACGGCGAACAACATCGAAGTTGGCTTTCGACAGCATGCCGGGTCAGTGACTGGGCAATTCAGCGTGTACCACAACAGTATCGATGACTACGTTTTTCTCAACGTGACAGGTGAAGAGTTCGAGGAGCAGTTGATTGCTCGCTATCAGGCGGCCGATGCGACCTTTGTTGGAGCGGAAGCTGAAGTCTCTTTCACGCTCGCGCAACTGAGTGCAGGTACCCTCGAAGCGACGCTGTTCGGTGATCTGGTGCGTGCAGAGTTTGATGCGGGTGGCTATGTACCCCGGATTCCTGCCGCCAAGTTTGGTAGCGAACTACGCTACTTTGGTGAAGACTGGAGTTTGCATCTGCATGCCACTCGCGCCGCACACCAGTCCCGTTCTGGTCAGAATGAATTGCCTACAGAGGGTTACACCCTGCTGTCTCTGTACGGCGATTACCATTGGACGATGACTGGAGGACAGGAACTCAAGCTGTTCTTCCGCGGCGACAATCTGCTGGATGAGGAAGTGCGCAATCACACCTCATTGCTGAAGCACTATGCACCAGAGCCAGGGCGTGGGTTCACGCTGGGTCTGCGTTTCGATTACTGAGAGTAGTACGGAACTAGTTGCTGGCGGCTTCGGTAGGAACGAAGTCGCCAGTAAAACTGATCAGCAGGTCATTCTCGAAGAATACGGACAGCCTTTCCTGGCCTCGCTCACCACCGCCCGGCTGGTAGCTATAGATATAATCCCAGCGATCCTGATGGAAGGGGTCGCGCACCAGCGGCGTACCCATCACGAAAATCACCTGACGCTTGGTCATGCCCGGCCGTAGCTGATCGACCATCTCCTGGGTGATGATATTGCCCTGGGGAATGCCAATCTTGTAGACACCCGGAAAATCCACAGATCCCACGCTGCCACAGGCACTGAGGCCGAGGAAGATCATCGTGAGAGCGACTGACCTGAGTGAAAGACGTTTGCTAGAAATGTCGGATAGCTGTGGCAAGTGAAAAATCCTGTTCAAAATTCGTGTTTCGCGCCGATCATAGCAGGCTGTGTCGCATTGCTCCATACACGGCGGCTTCCCGTGGCCACGGGCCAGACGGCGCGGTCCGGTCCGCTAGTGCTTTCCTCATGCGGTGCGAGCGGGCATAATAGCTCACCGATCAGACAGGGAAAGGAGATTCCCTGACCCCCAATAACAGCACGGTGACTGATCGGCTCAGGCAACTGTGCACCCTCGACGCGAGTGAACTATGGCCTCAGAAAATCAGGAACTGCGTAACGCCGGTCTCAAAGTTACCCTACCAAGAATCAAGATCCTCCAAATCCTGGAAAGTTCCGACAATAAGCACATGAGTGCTGAGGATGTTTATAAAGCACTCATCGAAGCCGACGAAGACGTGGGGCTGGCAACCGTGTATCGGGTGCTAACCCAGTTCGAAGATGCGGGGCTTGTTGTACGGCATCACTTCGAAGGCGGACACTCAGTATTTGAGCTGGATTCGGCTGATCATCACGACCATATCGTGTGCAACAAGTGTGGCAACGTGGAAGAGTTCTACGACGAAGTGATCGAGACCCAGCAGGAAAAGATTGCCAAGAAATTCGGCTTCAAAATCACCGATCACAGTCTCTATCTCTACGGATTGTGTGCTGCCTGCCAGAAGGCCTCTGACTGACACTTCAGGCCTGAGCGGCCTGACTCATCACCATTTGTTCTGCATGGGCGAGCGATTCCGCGCTGTAATCCTCGCCGCCCAGCATGCGTGCGACTTCCCGAACAACCTCAGCGGGCGATAGCGTCACGATCTGCGTTGTCGTCGACTTGCCCTTGCTCTGCTTGCTGACAAAGTAGTGATGATGCGCCTGCCCAGCGACCTGAGCCTGGTGGGTGACGCAGAGGATCTGGGTGCGCTGCCCGAGTGCACGAAGCAACTCACCAACGACTTTGGCAACACCGCCGCCAATGCCCACATCCACCTCATCGAATACCAGGCTGGGTATTTCTGAAGTCTGTGCGGTGATCACCTGAATCGCGAGACTGATTCGCGAGAGCTCGCCTCCGGACGCAATCTTGCTGAGTGCGGCAGGTGGCTGGCCCGGATTGGTGCTCACCAGAAACTCGACTTGTTCCAGACCCTGGGCTGAAGGCTTGCTGCTTTCCAGTTTGTTCAGCGCGACAGTCATCTCGGCATGCGGCATGCCCAGTTGATGAAGCCGCTCGTTCACTGCGGCACCAAGTTGTTTTGCCCCTTTCTGTCTCTGCTTGCTCACGTCTGTTGCCAGCTGCACATACTGTTCTCTTAACAGCTGGTCATTTTTGGCCAGCTTTTCGAGTTCCGCATCGGAATTCTCGAAGCGGGAGAGTTGTTCTCGGAGCTCCGCGACCAGAACAGGTAGCTCCTGCGGTTTGATCTTGTGCTTGCGCGCTACGGCGTGCAGCAGGGTCAGCCGCTCGTTGACTGCGGCCAGTCGCTCAGGATCGGCCTGAAACTGGTCGTCGAAAGCGCGCAGGCCGCCGACCGCTTCGTCGAGCTGGATCGTCGCCGTTTCGAGTAGTTCGATTATCCCGCTGACTGCCTTGTCCCCTTCGGGTATTTCCCGCAAAGCGGCAAGTGCGTGATGTAGCAGCGACGATGCGTTGGTTTCATCGTCATCGCGACAGGCCTGCAGGGCAATACTGATATTGCTGCGGATATCATCGGCATTGCTGAGGCTCTGATATTCCGCTTCCAATTCAGTGATTTCATTTTCCCCGATCTCGAGTTCTTCGAGCTCGCTGAGCTGGTAGGCAAGTAGTTGGCTTTCTGCGGAGTTTTCTTCCGACTGCTCCTTCAGCTCGGTCATCTGGCGGTGATTCTGTTGCCATTGCTTGAACGTGGATTGCAGGTTGCCGAGCAATCGGGCATCGACCGCATAGTCATCCAGCAGGCGCTGATGTGTGGAACGTCGGAGCAGGGACTGGTGCTCATGCTGACTGTGAATGTCGAGCAGCATCTCGCCCAGCGTTTTGAGGTTTCCCAGAGTCACCGACGCGCCATTGATAAACGCGCGCGAGCGACCATCGGTATTCACAACCCTGCGCAGGATGCAGAGTGTAGGGTCGCTCTCGTTCTCCAGCTCATGCTCCTGCAGCCATTCCGTCGCAGACGAAATGGCACTGGTGTCGAACTCCGCTGAAATATCGACTTTGCTCGCGCCTGCTCGTATGACCGTCTTGTCAGCTCGATCTCCGAGGCTGAGGCCAAGCGCGCCGAGGATGATGGACTTGCCGGCACCCGTCTCACCAGTAATCACCGACATCCCGGTTGCGAACTCGATTTCCAACGAGTCGACGGTGGCGTAGTTATTGATGGAGAGGTGCTGCAGCATGGCTACACAGTATAGTGGTTACTTTGAAAATCGCACACCAGATATTCCGTCCGGCACAGAAATATTTTTGCTTCCTCGGCCAGTTAACTCAATTCCCTGAATTAATTGTGGATTTGTCTTGAAAACCCACTCTCTGCCCCCATATCGGCCGTGAGTTCAGGCGTGATAATCGACTCATCTGCGGGGCAGCATGAGTGGCGCGACTGGCGATGGAATTTACCGGACAGCAGGAGAGGGCATGACACAGCACAGTTCGGATACAGCCGCGAATGAGAACAACGCGGAAGAGCAAATGACAGAAGAGCAACAGGATGCGCAGGCAGCCCAGGCCAAGCAGGCGAGTGCCGAGTATGAGGCGAACGCTGAGCAGGCGGGTGGTGAACAGGCGCTGACGCTGGAAACCGCATTAGCCAAGCTGGAAGCAGCCGAGCTTGAGACAGCCAGAGCAAAAGACGATCTGCTGCGCGTCCAGGCAGAAATGCAGAACCTGCGCCGTCGTAACGAGCAGGATGTCGAGAAGGCGCACAAATACGGTCAGGAGAAATTCGCGAGCGAATTGCTAACCGTGATCGACAATCTCGAGCGCGCTCTGGAAGCGGCAAAGGAAAATGACGACGAACGCGTCAAAGCGATTTATGACGGTGTGGATCTGACATTGAAGAGCTTCGTCGACCTGTTTGCCCGCTTCAACATCGCGCCTATCGACCCGCTGGGTGAGCCGTTTGATCCGCTGCGTCATCAGGCGATGACGATGCAGGAGAATGGCGATGTCGAGCCGAACACCGTGATTGCGGTGATGCAGAAGGGATACAGCCTGCACGAGCGCGTCATCAGGCCGGCGATGGTGATGGTCTCAAAAGCACCAGCAAAGAATTAAATAGTTAATAAAATCAGTCTATTGGCGCATGCCGGTGAGATTGATTTGGGACAGGATATTTTGCCTCAGGTCCTTGAAATCCAGGCCTTCGGGCCAATATTGAAGGCATATGCATTAATCAGTCGCTAAATCCGGCACCGCAGAACATGCGACCAGCGCGAAAGCGCGGTGCAAGAACGCAGTAAAGCAGTGAGTGAGAAGCGAGAAATTCGGAGAATACAATGGGAAAGATAATCGGAATCGATTTGGGTACGACCAACTCCTGTGTCGCCGTACTTGATGGCGGCAAGCCCAAGGTCATCGAAAATGCGGAAGGAGACCGCACCACCCCATCCATCATTGCCTATACCAATGATGGTGAGACACTGGTGGGTCAACCTGCCAAGCGTCAGGCGGTAACCAATCCGGACAATACGCTGTTCGCGATCAAACGACTGATCGGTCGCCAGTTCGACGATAACGTGGTGCAGAAAGACATCAAGATGGTCCCTTACAAGATCATCAAGGCCGACAATGGCGATGCCTGGGTTGAGGTGAACGACAAGAAAATGTCGCCACCGCAGATCTCTGCACAAGTTCTGAAGAAAATGAAGAAGACAGCGGAAGATTTTCTCGGTGAGCCAGTCACCGAAGCCGTTGTTACTGTGCCAGCCTACTTCAATGATTCCCAGCGTCAGGCAACCAAGGACGCAGGCAAGATCGCGGGCCTGGACGTCAAGCGCATTATCAATGAGCCGACCGCCGCTGCCCTTGCTTACGGCATGGACAAGAAGAGCGGTGATCGCACGATCGCAGTCTACGACCTCGGTGGTGGTACCTTCGATATCTCAATCATCGAGATCGCGGAGACCGATGGCGAGCACACTTTCGAAGTGCTCTCGACCAATGGCGATACCTTCCTCGGTGGTGAGGACTTTGACCTGCGCCTGATCGATTATCTCGCGGCAGAATTCAAGAAAGAATCCGGCATGGACCTGCACAACGATCCATTGGCTCTGCAGCGTCTGAAAGAAGCCGCTGAGAAAGCCAAGATCGAGCTGTCTTCTTCACAGCAGACAGAGGTGAACCTGCCCTACATCACAGCCGATTCAAGCGGTCCGAAGCACCTTGTGCAGAAACTGACTCGCGCCAAGTTCGAATCGCTGGTTGAGGATCTGGTACAGCGTACGCTTGAGCCTTTGAAAATTGCTATTCAGGATGCCGATCTGGACGTGTCCAAGATCGACGACGTGATTCTGGTCGGTGGCCAGACTCGTATGCCACTGGTACAGAAGAAAGTTGCTGAATACTTCGGCAAGGAAGCACGCAAGGATGTGAACCCGGATGAAGCCGTTGCAGTTGGTGCGGCGATTCAGGCTGCGGTTCTGGCCGGTGATGTTAACGACGTGTTGCTGTTGGATGTAACGCCTCTGTCGCTGGGTATTGAAACCCTCGGCGGCGTGGCCAGCACCCTGATCGAGAAGAACACCACGATTCCGACCAAGAAGACCCAGGTTTTCTCAACGGCGGATGACAACCAGACTGCGGTGACGATTCACGTAGTGCAGGGTGAGCGCAAGCAAGCCAAGGACAACAAGTCTCTGGGACGCTTCGATCTTTCTGACATTCCACCAGCGCCACGTGGCATGCCGCAAATTGAGGTCGCCTTCGATCTGGATGCCAACGGCATTCTGAACGTGTCGGCCAAAGACAAGGCAACAGGCAAGGAACAGTCGATCGTGATCAAGGCATCAAGCGGTCTGTCTGATGAAGAGATCGAAGCGATGGTCAAGGATGCGGAAGCGCATTCGGCTGACGACAAGAAATTCGAAGAGCTGGTTGTCGCACGCAATACAGCCGATGGCCTGGTACACGCCACCAAGAAGACTCTCGACGAAGCTGGCGACAAAGCCACTGAGGAAGAGAAGGAAGCCATCAACAAGGCAGTTGAGGAATTGGAAGCTGCGATCAAGTCAGACGATCTGGCCGAGATCGAAGCCAAGACCAAGGCCTTGACTGAAGCCTCTGGTAGTCTGGCGCAGAAGATGTATGCCGAAGCCCAGAGTGGTGCAGATGATGCGGCAGCCAATGCCTCTAGCGACGATGCCTCTGATGCGGATGGCAACGACGATGCCGTCGATGCCGAGTTCGAAGAAGTGAAGGAAGAAGACAAGTAAGTCGTAAGCAAGACTCTCGAGCCGGCACGGAATTCCGAGCCGGCTCGACAGCGCAACACGATTTCGATCGATTGGGAAAAACCGAGCCTGGAATACCAGCTTGGTTTTTTTCATGTATGCAAGGTCTGGTTCTGAAGAACTCCTTGCGCAGCAATTAACAGAGTACTGGAAGACCAATGTCCAAACGTGATTACTACGAAGTGCTGGGGGTAGAACGTGGCGCCTCAGAGGCCGACGTCAAGAAGGCCTATCGCCGTGTCGCGATGAAACACCACCCCGACCGTAATCCCGATAACAAGGAAGCGGAAGATAAGTTCAAGGAAGCCAACGAGGCTTTCGAGGTACTCTCGGACAAAGAAAAGCGTGCTCGCTATGACCAGTTCGGTCACTCGGGTGTGGAAGGTCAGACCAGCCATGGCCACGCCGATTTCAGCGATATCTTCGGCGATATCTTTGGCGACATCTTCGGTGGTGGGCGCGGCGGTGGCCGCAGCCATGTTCGCCAGGGCGCCGATCTGCGCTATAGCCTTGAATTGAATCTGGAAGACGCGGTGCAGGGCAAGACTGTGCAAATCCGCGTACCGACAACGGTTTCCTGTAACACCTGCGACGGTTCTGGCGCCAAGCCTGGCACGTCAGCGATTGACTGTACGACCTGTGGTGGTCACGGTCAGGTGCGCATGCAACAGGGATTTTTCTCTGTGCAACAGACCTGTCCTCGCTGCAAGGGCGCGGGCAAGCAAATCAAGGATCCCTGTGGCACCTGTCATGGTCGTGGCCATGTCGAGGAAACCAAGACGCTGTCAGTGAAAGTGCCTGCCGGTGTGAACACCGGTGATCGCATTCGCCTGACAGGAGAAGGACAAGCCGGTCTGCATGGCGGACCGTCGGGAGATCTCTACGTCGAAATCGCCGTCCGTCCCCACAAGATTTTCCAGCGGGATGGCAGTAATCTTTATTGCGAAATTCCCATCAGCCTTACCGATGCAGCACTGGGTGGCGAACTCGAAGTCCCGACGCTTGACGGTCGTGTGAAGCTGAAGATTCCTGCCGAGACGCAAACAGGCAAACTGTTTCGCTTGCGCGGCAAGGGAGTGACGCCTATTCGCGGTGGTGCTGCAGGCGATCTACTTTGTCGTGTGATTGTTGAGACGCCGGTCAATCTGACCAAGCGTCAAAAAGAGTTGCTGGAGGAGTTTGCGGAGATTCACGACAGTGAAGGCGATCGTCAATCGCCGAAGAAATCGTCCTGGTTCGACGGCGTCAAGAAATTCGTCGACGAACTGCGCGCCTGATTTTCTGTCAGGCGCTTCTGTCGTCTACTCTCTCTCAAGAATCTGCGAGTACCAGCTTCAGTAGTTCCTCATGCCGCTCGGCCGGAAGTCGTGGACCGTACACGGTGACTACCTCTGATGCCGCCAGACTCGCCAGCTTACCCGCAACTTCAACGCCAAGCCCGCGTGTGATGCCATACAGATAGGCGCCTGCAAACAAGTCGCCAGCACCATTGGTGTCAATCGCCTGCACTGGATTACCTGCTATTTTTACGTATTGCTCACCATCCCAGGCGAGTGCGCCGTTTGCGCCACGTGTAATCACGAAATTCTTGGCGATGCCTTTCATTGCCGTGCAGGCGGCATCGAAGTCATCTGTACCCGCCCAGAGTTTGGCTTCGCGTTCATTACAGAACAGCAGGTCAACGCCGTCACCCAGCACGTCATTCACATCATCCTTGAAGTACTCCAGCATGGCCGGATCAGAGAATGTCATCGCTGTCTTGACGCCATTCTCTTCACAGAATTTCTTGAGTTCCGTGATAGCGGACTTAGCTGGCGGGGAAGTCACCAGATACCCTTCAATGTAGATGTACTCAGAATCTTTGGCGGAATCGAAATCCAGCTCCGCGCGTGAGAATTCGGCGGATACGCCAAGAAAGGTATGCATTGTGCGTTCGGCATCGGGGCTCACCATCACGACGCAGCGACCAGAGATGCCATCTTCGCGGCGCGAGACATTGGTGTCGATGTTGTGGTGACCCAACTGTTCGAGAAAGAAGTCGCCGGTGTCATCACTGGCAACTTTGCAGGCATAGTAGGCCTCTCCGCCAAAGTTGCTGAAGGCATAGAGGGTATTGCCAGCAGAGCCGCCACCCGATTGCTTTCGCAGTTCATACTTTGCTTCAAGGGCATTGAGGAGAGTCAGCTGCTGCTGTTCATCAACCAGCGTCATGAGTCCCTTTTCTATGTTGTGTTCTGCAAAGAATGAATCTTCAACTTCGAATTCCTTGTCTACCAGCGCGTTGCCGATACCAAAGACCTGGTACTTCGCCATTATTTAGTTCCCGTAATTGTCGGTGAATTAGATCGAATGCGTCACTTTCCGATTGCCGCGAAGGCAATCTCAGCCGCATCAAGAGTCTTTTGAATTTCTGTGTCGCTGTGGGCGGCGGAAATGAATCCCGCTTCAAAAGAAGATGGAGCCAGATAGACTCCATTGTCGAGCATAGTATGGAAGAATGATTGAAAGTGCTCCGAGTTACAAGCCATAACCTGTTCGAAGCTGGAAATCTCGGCATCCGCGGAGAAAAAGCAGCCAAACATCGCACCACGACTATTGGTGGTGAACGGAACTTTCGCCGCCTTCGCACGTTGCTTCAGGCCATTCATCAGCTTGTCTGTCTTGGCACCAAGCTCCTCATAGAACCCGGGTTCGCTCACTGCATCCAACATGGCAAGTCCGGCTGCGGTGGCGAGTGGGCTGCCGGAGAGCGTTCCTGCCTGGTAGACAGGCCCTATGGGAGCAATGTGATCCATGACATCCGCACGGCCGCCGAATGCGCCGACCGGAAGGCCTCCGCCAATGACTTTACCGAGCGTTGTGAGGTCAGGTTTTACATCGTAAACGGACTGTGCGCCGCCCAGTGCAACGCGGAACCCAGTCATCACTTCGTCAAAGATCAATAGCGTTCCGTGTCGATCGCATTCTTCTCGAAGTGTTTCGAGGAAGCCGGGAACGGGAGGTACGAAGTTCATGTTCCCTGCGATCGGTTCAATGATGACACAGGCGATATCGTCGCCCTGGGCATCGAAGAAGGTTTTGACGCCTTCGATATCGTTGTAGGTGAGTACGTGCGTGAGTTTGGTATAGGCCTTGGGCACACCGAGCGAGTCGGGTTCGCCTAGCGTGAGTGCGCCAGAGCCGGCCTTGACCAGTAATCCGTCAACATGGCCGTGGTAGCACCCTTCGAACTTCACGATCTTGTCGCGCCCCGTGAAACCGCGAGCGAGGCGTATGGCACTCATCGTAGCTTCCGTGCCTGAAGTCACCAGCCTGACTTTCTCGATTGAGGGCACCAACTCACTAATCTTTTGCGCGATACGCACTTCTGCTTCGGTGGACGCACCGTAGCCAATGCCAGATTCGAGCTGTGTTTGTAGCGCCGCAATAACCTTCTCGTGCCGGTGACCCAGAATCAACGGTCCCCAGGCACCCACGTAGTCGACATAGCGGTTATCGTCCGAGTCGATCAAATAGGGTCCTGTGCCTGCCTTGAAGAACAAAGGGTTGCCACCAACGCCTTTGAACGCGCGTACGGGCGAGTTGACTCCTCCCGGAATTAGATTAAGTGCCAGGTCGTACAGATTCCTGGAGTTTTCGTGGTTCATAGCGCTTCCTGTCGAGAAGAAAAAAGTTCTGTGAGAGAGTGGACATTGCCCTCGATATCATCATTACTAAAGATGCCGCCAACAACGGCCAAAACATCTGCCCCTGCGTCGAGCAGAGAGCCGCCATTGTCCGCATTGATGCCGCCAATCGCAACCACCGGGATGTCGAGGCGTTTCTTTGCCTGGCCCAGTATGTCGGGATCTGCTGCAGGTGCGGTGGGTTTCGTGCCTGAACTAAAGAAGCGTCCGAAGGCTACATAGTCGGCGCCGCCTTCTGCGGCAAGAAGAGCGAGGTTCAGGGAATCATGGCAGGTGATGCCTATGATCGCGTTCTCGCCAAGGGTTTTTCTCGCCTCGGTTAGCGAGCAGTCCTGTTGACCGAGGTGGACGCCTTGCGCGCCGATTTCCGCGCACAGTGCGACATCGTCATTAATAAGGAGTGGAACGGTATAACGTGCACAGAGTGCGAGCAGGCTGCTCGCCTGTTCGCGGCGCAGCGAAGAGCTAGCACTCTTGTTGCGATACTGCACTGCGGCGACACCAGCGGCGAGCGCGCGCTCCACTGCAGACACGAGTAATTGGTCGGGGATCAGGTGCTCATCAGTGAGCGCGTAAATACCGTGAGTAATCATGGGGCAGCTCTGTAGTCAGGAACGATTCCAGAAGCTTCGATTTGGCAAGTGCTGGCCGAAGCCCATGCGTGTGCCATGACTCAGGGATTCCCAGGTGAAACGCTGGGCTTGCTGTACCGCATCGCGCACGGTTATCCGGTGTGCAAGGTACCCGGCGACTGCGGCAGCGAGTGTGCAGCCGGAGCCGTGATAGCTGTGTTCCAGACGCGGCCAATTGTACAGGGTCACCTGCTGGTGTTGTGAATACAGGCGGTTGGTCACGTTCTCCGATTCGATGTGAGTACCAGTCATGAGCACCTGCTGACACCCCAGATCGAGGATCTCGTTTGCGCAGGCGTCGAGTGTGTCGGCTGTTGGTGCCAGTTGACGTGCCTCATTGGCATTCGGGGTGAGTACCGTGGTGAGCGGTAGCAACAGATTGCGCATGGCGGAAAGCACTTCATTACCTGCCAGCTCAAATCCGCCACCGGCTACAGTGATTGGGTCCAGCACCACAGGAATGTCGGCGTAGTCTTGCAAGAGAGTATGTATGACTTCTACCGATTCGACGCTGCCAAGCAAGCCCAGTTTGATGCATTGAATACTCATGTCTTCCAGCACTGCGCGGGATTGCTGAATAAGCAACCCGGGATCGACAGGCATCAGGCTGAGCACATTCTGGGTATTTTGCGCAGTCAGCGCCGTAACAATAGGAGTGCAATGACAACCGATGCTGAACAGCGTTTCGATATCCGCTTGTATGCCGGCCCCCCCCGTCGGATCGAGTCCCGAGAAGCAGAGTACTTTTGGTTTGTCGTTCAGTTCTGGCATGGCTGCCTGACCGGTGTCAGAGAGTGGGTTTGACTACGATGAGAATCACGACTGCGATAAGTACTGGAACTGGAAGCTCATTGAACAGGCGAAAGAATTTGTGGCTACGCTGACACGTGTCGTTCCGCAGCTGGATCATGAAATGCCAGCAGAAAACATGATACAGCAGCAGTAAGCCCACCAGGGTAAGCTTCGCATGCATCCACCACCAGGCCATGAAATAGCCCCAGTTACCAATAAGAAGCCAGGCGCCGAGCGATACCGCAACGATGGCGGAGGGCGTGGTAATCGCCCAGAAAAGCTTACGCTCCATCACAACAAATCGGTCGCGACTAATCTGGTCTTCACTCATTGCATGGTAGACAAAGAGACGTGGCAGGTAGAACAGGCCACTGAACCAGGTGACAACGGCGATGATATGAAATGCTTTGATCCAGAGCATGGGAGAGTTCGGTTTTGGATGCTTACGGCTAGAACTGAGAAGCTATCACAGGCACGGGAACATGTCTCGCAATAGCAGGCGCGGCGGGGCTTGCGGGCATTCCGGGGCAAGCCAGACGGGGCAGCTGAAGCGGTCCGATTGATTGCAATCCCGTCCCGGGCGTGTAAGATACGGAGCCCCTCACTCAGCCTGCTTTTGATAAGCAGGTCAGAGCGCTAGAGCCATTCCAGAATTTCGGGAGTTTCAGGTGATTAAAGTAGGAATAGTAGGTGCCACTGGTTATACCGGCGTTGAGTTGCTGCGTATTCTGGCCGGGCATCCGGAAGCAGAAGTGACAGTCGTAACGTCCAGAGAGCTCGCAGGAACACCTGTGCATGCGCGCTTTCCGAACCTGCGCGGTCATATCGATCTGCAGTATTCCAATGCTGATACGCCCTTGTTGGCTGAATGCGACGTGGTTTTCTACGCCACTCCGCATGCTGTGGCAATGCACACTGTGCCCGAATTGTTGTCAGCCGGCGTGAAGGTCATCGATCTTTCCGCTGACTTCCGTATCAAGGACGTCGCGCTTTGGGAGCAGTGGTACAACACGAAACATAGCTGCCCCGATCTCATCGCCGATGCGGTATACGGACTGCCTGAGGTGAATAGGGAGCTAATCAAATCAGCTAGCCTGATCGCCGTTCCGGGCTGCTATCCGACGGCAATTCAATTGGGCTTTCTCCCTTTGCTCGAAGCAGGTCTGATCGAATCCAGAGGACTGATTGCTGATGCCAAGTCTGGAGTCAGTGGTGCAGGACGCAAAGCCGTAGAGGACTTTCTGCTTTGTGAAGCGAGTGATTCGATCAAAGCATACGCGGTGGGAGGACATCGTCACCATCCGGAAATCAGTCAGGGACTATCGCTCGCCGCAGGTGAGTCAGTTGGACTGGTATTCGTTCCGCATCTTACTCCGATGATCCGCGGAATCCTGGCGACTCTGTACGCACCTGTTAAAAACGGGACACAGGTCACGCAAGCACGCTTGCAAGAAGTTTTTGAAGCCCGCTATGCTGATGAGCCCTTCGTACACGTACTGGGAGCCGATGAACTACCTGCAACACGGGATGTCAAAGGTTCTAATTTCTGCGAAATTTCAGTAGCGTATAACGAAGCAAGCAATACGGTCATCGTGTTGTCTGCAGAAGATAATCTGGTCAAGGGCGCAGCCGGCCAGGCAGTTCAGAATATGAATATTCTTTTCGGTTTGACTGAAACTGCCGGGCTAAACATCGTCGCATTGCTGCCCTGATTTGGTTCCATTGGCAGGAAGGTAAGGCGGAGAAACTGAATGCCAAACGTCGTCAAAGGCAGTAAACAAGAGAAGATGGTTGTCGTGCCCTACAGGCCACGACAGCGCATTCTGTCTTCTCTGTTTTTGGTGCTCGGTGTTGGGCTGAGTGCTGCTGCGGGATTCGCCTACGGCTACTACAGCACGATGTTGACCCAGGAGGTTGAGCAGGCCGATCGTGCCGAGTTGCAGGACGAAGTCGATCTGATGCGGCTCGACAATTCTGAGCTGCGACGGCAGATTGCTATCCTCGAGCGTTCAAGCCAGATGGATCAGCGTGCCACCGTTGAGGTCCAGTCGACCATAACAACCCTGCGGCAGCGCATCGCTCAGCTCGAAGAAGACATCGTCTACTATCGCGGTGTCGTGGCGGAAGAGACCGAACACACTGGACTGATCATCGGCCAATTCGACATCAGTGCCACCGATGTGCCGCGACGCTACCGTTACAAACTTGTCATGCGTCAGCAGGATGCAGATGGCGATACATTTCTGACCGGTCACGCGAATGTCAATTTGATCGGCACGGGCAGCAGCGGCCAGATTGTTTATCCTCTCCGGGAAGTGTCCGAGGATGAAGATGAACTCGATATTCGGCTGCGATTCAAGTATTTTCAGAACATTGAGGGTGAACTGGCACTACCCGAAGGATTTGAGCCAGATCGGGTGCAGATCGCGGCATTGTCAGTAGAACCGGTTGAAAAGAATATTAATCAGAATTTCAGTTGGGTTGTTGAAGGCGAGTAGGGCAAAGAACCCGACCCAGAGGATGGATGCATGTTTGGTAAAGCGAGCGAACCCAGCACGACGGCTGGACCAGCCCACACGCTAATCTCCCGCAGCACGGAAGTGGTGGGAGATATTCACTTTAGCGGTGAGCTGATTATCGAAGGGCGAGTCAAAGGCAATATTTACGCTGAAGATGACTCTGACGCATTGATCAGAGTGGCAGAGAAAGGCGCTGTTGAGGGCGAAATCTGTGTGCCCTCAGCGATCATCAATGGCCTCGTACAAGGTGATGTACGCTCGACCAGCCATATCGAACTGGCGGCGAAAGCCACTGTGGTAGGCAATGTCTATTACAACCTGATCGAGATGGTTATGGGTTCCGAGGTGAACGGCAATCTCATGCACATTACCGGCAATACCAGCGAGACCAAGCGTCTGGGCAATGACAAGAACAAACTTACCTATGACAGCGCCGAGCTGGAGAATAATTGACTGTTTTACTCAGTTATTGCGATAATACCCCGGTCTGGCGGGGTTTCACGCTTCCCTGAATATTCTTCAACTACCTTCCCGTCAGTTTCACAAAGTTATGTCCGTTGTACAGTCCGCAGAACCCGTCATCATGTCCCTGACCGACAATGCTGCCAACAAGGTGCAGAGTCTGGTTGCGGAAGAGGGTAATGACAACCTGAAGTTGCGCGTCTTCGTCACCGGAGGCGGTTGCTCGGGTTTTCAGTATGGCTTCAGTTTCGATGAGGCCGTCAATGAAGATGATACGGTGATTGAAAACAAGGGCGCGGCACTGCTCGTTGACCCCTTGAGCTACCAGTATCTGGTCGGCGCGAAAATCGACTATATCGAGGGGCTTGAGGGATCGCGCTTTGTCGTGAATAACCCTATGGCAACGACGACCTGCGGTTGCGGATCCTCGTTCTCGATCTGAGTTCGCTGGCTACTTGTAAATTCCACCGAGAACTACCGGTTCGACTGCGCCGGTGAACGCCCCCGTTTCTATCTTGCGGCCATTCAGAGTCTCTCTCGCCATCCAGGCGAAGGCCATCGCCTCCACCCAATTGGGGTCGACTCCCAGCTGAGCGGTTGAAGAGACGGCGATGTCGCTGGCCACCTTGCCCAATTCACTCATCAACGACTCGTTGTGCGCCCCGCCGCCGCAGACATAGATTTCCTGCGGGGTACAGATCCCGTCGAGGGCACTCACGATGGTCGTCACCGTGAGAGTCAACAGCGTCGCCTGAACATCCTCGGGAGACACGGAAACGCCACAGGACTTGATCTTGTTTTCCAGCCAGTAGCCATTGAACAGTTCCCGGCCCGTGCTCTTTGGTGCCGGCGCGCGGAAGTAAGGTTCATCCAGCAAGGCGTTGAGCAGTGCCAAATTAAACTGACCACTGGCTGCCCAGTCACCGTTGTCGTCATAGTCCTGCCCTTGATGCTTATTGATCCAGTAGTCCATCAGGACATTGCCGGGGCCGGTATCGAACGCCAGAAATTCCTGGCTACGCGGCAGTGATGTGACGTTGCTGATGCCGCCAATATTGATGACTGCCCGATCAACATTCTGCGAATGGAATATCGAGCGGTGCAACAGGGGGGCGAGTGGGGCACCCTGACCGCCGGCAGCCATATCGCGACCGCGCAAGTCTGCAACGGTTGTTATTCCCGTCTGCTGGGCGAGTGTGTTGGGGTCGCCAATCTGCAGGGTGAAAGGATTATCGGTGTCGGGCTCGTGCCAGATCGTTTGTCCATGACTGCCAATGGCAGCAATCTGCTGTGCAGTGACACCCGAGTTGCTCATCAGCTCCAGTGCGGCGTGAGCGAAACACCGGCCGACTTCAATATGGGCTTTGCCCAATTGGGAGAGCGTGAGGTTGTTACCTTCACAGAGCCGGAGAATGTCACGGCGCAAGTCGGCAGGATAGGGTTGGCAATGTGCGGCCAGCAATTTGGGATTACTGTCAGCGAAATCGACAAGCGCACAATCGATACCATCCACGCTCGTACCTGAAATCATCCCCATATAGAGCTGAGAATCAGACATGAGCCGCGTCAGTCCGCGCTGGGTTGATCGAGAGTAATAATCCAGTTGCTGTTCAATTCTGTGAAGTGCTGTAACAGGCTGGCTGTCTGATCCTTGAAACGGCCTATTTCGTCCTGCTCAATGGCCTTGGCCTTGGGCAGTTTGTTATGCACGGTACGCGGATTCTGGTGCACACCATTCATGAGGAATTCGTAGTGCAGGTGAGGGCCAGTTGCGCCACCGGTCGCACCAACATAGCCAATGACCTGACCCTGTCTGACCCTGTCGCCCTTTTTCACCGCATAACGAGAGAGATGGGCATACTTGGTCTCAAAGCTACCCTGGTGCTGTAATACCACCAGGTTGCCGAAGGATCCATTGCGCGCGGCCCAGGTGACGCGCCCGTCACTTGTGGCCCGAATCGGTGTGCCGGTAGGGGCAGCATAATCTGTACCCTTGTGCGCACGAATGGTGTTCAGGATTGGATGGCGGCGATTGGGATTGAAGTTGGAAGTAATCTGGAAAACATCCAGTGGGTTGCGCAGGAACGCCTTGCGCATGCTTTCGCCTTCAGGGCTGTAGTATCCGGATTCGCCGGCATCATCGACATAGCGTACTGCGGTGTAGACAGTGCCTTCATTGATGTACTGCGTAGCGAGAATGTCACCGTAGCCGATGAATTCGCCATCGAGAAACTTCTCTTCGTAGAGAATGCTGAACTGGTCGCCCTTGCGTGGATCGAGTATGAAGTCAATTACGCCGCCAAAGATGTTGGCCATCTCCATGATGTGCACAGCGGGAATATTTTCCTGTTGGCCGGCCATGAACAGGCTGTCGGCGATAGTTCCTACTTTGAATGCTTGCGAGAGTTCTGCCTGCTTGAGAATGCGCTCTGGTCGATAACCGTTGTCACTGCGCGTAAAGAGGTAGCCTTCCAGGGGAGAGCTCATCACTCTCAGTTGCTCCAATTCACCCTGCTGGGGAACCATGAAATCGAGTTGGTAGCCCGGATAGAGTCTGTCGAGTACTTTTGCTTCTTCGCTGCTGTTCAGTACCTGGAACAAGTGACGGTCAGTCAATCCTACTTTACTGAAGATCGTCGACAGGGTGTCACCCTGCTGCACTTCGAAGTTCTTCCAGACTGCGATGTCCGCCAGTACCGGCTCGTCTTCTACGACATAATCCGAAAGTTCGATATTCGGGTCTCGCGAAACCTCTCCAGCGAGAGGTTGGGGAGCACTCACTCCTTGTCCAGAGCCGGCCGTCGTTCGCGGCCCGACTGGCACCGAGATGCGAGCTGTATCAGACAGACTCGCGGACCCCGAGTCGTCGCTCCCATCGGGCCACATCACACTTATTACGAACAAGAGGCATAAACTACCGGCCAGATACACATGATCTCTGGGGTAGTATTTCTCAATAAATCGCCTGACTGATTCCAGTTTGTCCATTCTTACTCTAATTCAGTTGTCGGTAGTGCTTGCCAATTCGTGCCCTGCTTAGACAGCGAAAAGCGCTGGATTATAGCAGTGGATTGCAAATTTCCCAGATTGCTGGCGCGACAATGCCGCACTTCGCCGTTTTCTGGTGTAAAATCACCGCCCTTTTTACCACGACCTTTTTCGCGATTTCTTCTGCATGGGTCGGCAAATTCGGTATTTTTCTTAGTTTTGTGAATCGGATTAAGGGTTTAAGCGTGTCAGTAAACCGCAAAGACATTATTACGGACCTCGAGAGCAGGGGCTTGATTGCCCAGCTCGCCGGTGGTGACGATCTCAAGGCCCATCTCGCCAGTGGTAGCCGTACCCTCTATTGTGGCTTCGACCCGACTGCAGAAAGCCTTCACATCGGTAATATGGTTCCCCTGCTGGGCTTGAAGCGCTTCCAGGAGGCGGGGCACAAGCCTATTGCTCTGGTAGGTGGCGCGACCGGCCTGATCGGCGATCCGAGTTTCAAGGACGCGGAGCGGGCACTGAACTCGAGCGATGTCGTTGAGGCATGGGTTGAACGTCTGA
>OZ245834.1:3192500-3970215 GCA_965228725.1 uncultured Pseudohongiella sp.
GTTGAGTCTGATTCTTCAGATGCTAAGAGTGTGTTTAAGGGAATGCTGCGTGGTAGAGGAGCGTTCTGTAAGCGGTTGAAGCTGCATTGAGAAGTGTGGTGGACGTATCAGAAGTGCGAATGCTGACATGAGTAACGATAAGAGGGGTGAAAAACCCCTCCGCCGAAAGATCAAGGTTTCCTGTCCAACGTTAATCGGGACAGGGTGAGTCGGCCCCTAAGGCGAGGGCGAAAGCCGTAGTCGATGGGAAACCGGTTAAAATTCCGGTACCGACTCTTACTGCGATGGGGTGACGGAGAAGGCTAGGCTAGCAGGGCGATGGTTGTCCCTGTTTAAGCGTGTAGGTAGGGGAGCTAGGTAAATCCGGTTCCTCGTTAATCTGAGACGTGATGACGATCCCTCGGGGAGACCCTTGGGAGAAGTAGTCGATGCCATGCTTCCAGGAAAAACCTCTAAGCTTCAGGTAAGAGTTGACCGTACTGTAAACCGACACAGGTGATCAGGTAGAGAATACCAAGGCGCTTGAGAGAACTTGGGTGAAGGAACTAGGCAAAATGGTACCGTAACTTCGGGAGAAGGTACGCTCCTGCCGGTGATGAGACTTGCTCTCTAAGCTAGTGGGAGTCGCAGTGACCAGGTGGCTGCAACTGTTTATTAAAAACACAGCACTCTGCAAACACGTAAGTGGAAGTATAGGGTGTGACGCCTGCCCGGTGCCGGAAGGTTAAGTGATGGGGTTATCTTCGGAGAAGCTCTTGATCGAAGCCCCGGTAAACGGCGGCCGTAACTATAACGGTCCTAAGGTAGCGAAATTCCTTGTCGGGTAAGTTCCGACCTGCACGAATGGCGTAATGATGGCCACACTGTCTCCACCCAAGACTCAGTGAAATTGAAATCGCTGTTAAGATGCAGTGTACCCGCGGCTAGACGGAAAGACCCCGTGAACCTTTACTATAGCTTCACACTGGACTTTGACTTTATTTGTGTAGGATAGGTGGGAGACTTTGAAGCGTGATCGCCAGATTGCGTGGAGTCATCCTTGAAATACCACCCTGGTAACGTTGAGGTTCTAACTCTGGTCCCTAATCGGGATCGAGGACAGTGTGTGGTGGGTAGTTTGACTGGGGCGGTCTCCTCCCAAAGAGTAACGGAGGAGCACGAAGGTACCCTAAGGATGGTCGGAAATCATCCGCTTAGTGTAATGGCACAAGGGTGCTTGACTGCGAGAGTGACAACTCGAGCAGGTGCGAAAGCAGGTCATAGTGATCCGGTGGTTCTGAATGGAAGGGCCATCGCTCAACGGATAAAAGGTACTCCGGGGATAACAGGCTGATACCGCCCAAGAGTTCACATCGACGGCGGTGTTTGGCACCTCGATGTCGGCTCATCACATCCTGGGGCTGAAGCCGGTCCCAAGGGTATGGCTGTTCGCCATTTAAAGTGGTACGCGAGCTGGGTTTAGAACGTCGTGAGACAGTTCGGTCCCTATCTGCCGTGGGCGTAGGAAATTTGAGAAGAGTTGCTCCTAGTACGAGAGGACCGGAGTGAACGAACCTCTGGTGTTCGGGTTGTGTCGCCAGACGCATTGCCCGGTAGCTATGTTCGGACGGGATAACCGCTGAAAGCATCTAAGCGGGAAGCCCCCTTCAAGACGAGATTTCCCTTAGGACTTGATCCTACTAAAGTGCCGTTGAAGACGACGACGTTGATAGGCTGGGTGTGTAAGCGCTGTGAGGCGTTGAGCTAACCAGTACTAATTGCACGTGAGGCTTGACCATATAATCATGTGTTCTGCGACCAAGGGGAGCAGTGACCAATGAATATGTGGAGAACAAGCAACTCCAACAACTTCGAACGGAAATGCGCAAACCGCTTTTGGTACTCGAAAGAGAACTAAAGGCAAACTTGTACAAACTTACAGACTTATTCGCCTGATTTTAAAGAACAACTGTGCCGTGCAAACGGCCAGGCAGCCTGACCAGTCAATCTGATATTGAACGGCCAGGTTAACCGAATTGCCTGACGACAATAGCAAGTGGGAACCACCTGATTCCATCCCGAACTCAGTAGTGAAACCGCTTAGCGCCGATGGTAGTGTGGGGCTTCCCCATGTGAGAGTAGGTCATTGTCAGGCATCCAAACAAAAGCCCGATCACTTCCGAGTGGTCGGGCTTTTTTGTTATAGATGAGAAAGACGAAAAATAAAAAATTGACTTCGCTCTTATCAAAAGGGGCCGGCTGACAATCGGCAGGACAGCACACAATGCTGTCACTTTGTTCACTTGCGTATAGGAGGTTTTATGAAATGCCACAATACATTTCGACTTACGCAATGGCGTGCGCGACACAGCCAGAACACCCCGTATACTGTTTACGGCCTGCTGTTGTAAGCGTTGCTACTCGCTGGTTTCTGGAAAATTTTCCAGGCCGAACTCTCTTTGCTGTCAAAACCAATCCTCATTTCGTGCCGGTAGTTGCGGCTGCGGGATGCGATCATTTTGACGTCGCTTCACTTACTGAAATCGAACTGGTTGCTGCCAATGCGCCGGGCGCTCGCATGTCTTTCATGCACCCGGTAAAAAGCAGACTGGCGATACGTCGTGCCTATTTCGAATTCGGTATTCGCGATTTCTCGCTGGATTCCGAAGATGAACTGGACAAGATACTTGAGGAGACCAAGGGCGCAGAAGATCTCAATCTGTTTGTACGCCTGAGCGTTTCCAATCGTCATTCCTGCATGAGTCTGGCTGGCAAGTTTGGAGTCTCTGGTGACGCCGCATCGCGTTTGCTGCTGCGTGCTCGTCAGGTTTCTGATGGGCTGGGAATCTGCTTTCACGCAGGCTCGCAGCTTATGCATCCCAACGCTTATTCTGTGGCAATGGAAGAAGTGGCACAGGTCATTCGCCGCGCGGGTGTCATTATCGATTTCCTGGATGTTGGTGGAGGTTTTCCTTCCATTTATCCGGGCATGAAACCACCGCCGCTCGCAGACTTTGTTGAGGCGATCAATTCAGCGTTTGAGGAAATGCCCGTCAGTGAGACCTGTGAGCTCTGGTGCGAACCTGGTCGAGCGCTCGTGGCCGAAGCAGCATCGCTGCTGGTTCGTGTCGAACTCAGAAAGGGTGATAGCCTGTATATCAACGACGGTGTCTATGGTGGCCTGTTCGATGCAGGACAACCCGAGTTCGTCTTTCCGGTTCAGCATTTGAATCCGGTAACAGCGCGGCATGCGAAACTGCAGGAGTTCAGATTTTTCGGACCAACCTGCGACAGCATGGACTATATGCCCGGTCCGTTTTTACTTCCGGATACCATCGCTGAAGGCGACTACATTGAGATCGGTGGCCTCGGTGCGTATAGCATGCAATTGCGGACCGAGTTTAACGGATTCCATCAGATGCAGTGTGTGGAAGTGCAGGATGCTCCCTTGCTTTCACTCTATGGCCTTACGCGCAAGCAGCGCAGTCACGAGGGCGATTTACTACAGTTAACTTGGGAACAGGAAAGTGTTCCAGGAGAAAATTCATGAGCCAGTCACAAGTCAAGCCGGAGCTGAACCGTAAACAGGCTCTGTTGCACACAGAAGTTGAACACATCGATATTACGTCTTTTGATGCGCGCCCGATTATCGAAGCAATGGACAAGATGTCCTTCACCTCGAGGGATCTCGGCCGCGCGACTGATATTTACAACGAGATGCTGGCTGATGAGTCCTGCAGCGTCATCCTGACCCTCGCTGGATCCACGTCTGCGGGTGGTTGTATGCAGCTCTATACCGACCTGGTTGAGCACAACATGGTCGACGCGATTGTCGCCACCGGTGCCTCTATCGTCGACATGGATTTCTTCGAAGCACTGGGCTTCAAGCACTACCATGGAAGTGCTGATATGGACGATCGCGATCTGCGAGATCTCTATATCGATCGCATCTACGATACGCTGATTGACGAAGAACAGCTGCAGTCCTGCGATCACGCGATTGCTGATATCGCTGACACATTGGAGGCGCGCCCGTACTCCTCACGTGAATTCATTCGCGAGATGGGACGTTGGTGTGTGGACAATGCCGTCAAGCACAACAGTCTGGTAGAAACTGCATTCAGACACGACGTCCCGATTTTCTGTCCAGCGTTTACGGATTCGAGTGCGGGATTCGGTCTGGTGTTGCATCAAGTGCGTTCGCCAGAAAAGCATATGACACTCGACTCCATCAAGGATTTCCGTGAGCTGACAGACGTCAAGATCAAGGCGGGAACTACCGGCCTGTTGATGATCGGTGGTGGCGTGCCCAAGAACTTCACGCAGGACACCGTTGTTTGCGCTGAAATCCTTGGCAAGGAAGTGGACATGCACAAATATGCTGTTCAGATCACCGTTGCCGACCCTCGTGATGGTGCCTGTTCCAGTTCAACGCTCAAGGAAGCGTGCTCATGGGGCAAGGTAGATATTGCCCGCGAGCAGATGGTTTATGCTGAAGCGTCTAGCGTGTTGCCGTTGCTGGCCAGTGATGCCTGGCATCGTGGCCACTGGAAACAGCGCAGCCGACGTCACTTCAGCAAGCTCTTCGCCTGATAGCGATCACCATGCGTTATCTTGATTCAGAATTGGGATTTCTCGGATTGGCCGCGGGCGATACGGTATCGCCCGCCAAGGCCAAAGCGGTTATCGTGCCTTTCGGCCTGGAGCAGTCCGTCAGCTATGGCGGGGGTACGGCGCTTGGGCCCGAAGCGATAGTCAAAGCGTCGCATCAGGTCGAGTTGTTTGACGAGGAGTTTTGGCGCGAAGCCTACCGCGACTACGGTGTTGCTACGCTGGATTTCCCCGAAATCGCAAAGGACATTCCACAGGCTCTGGAGCAATTGGAGGGGACTACTCGCACGCTGCTCGAAGAAGCGAAGTTTCCTTTGATTCTTGGCGGTGAGCACAGCATTACTGCTGGCTCAATTCGCCCTTTCATTGAGAAATATCCTGATCTGGCGATTCTCCATTTCGATGCGCACGCTGATCTGCGTGATGGCTATGATGGCGAATTTTATTCGCATGCGGCGGCGCTGCGGCGGGTGATGGATTTGCCGATCGATACGCTGGTCTCGGTTGGGATCCGCAATATTTCGGCCGGTGAAATACCTTTCCTGGAAGCGAACGCTGATCGCATCACGATTCATTGGGCGAAGGACAAGCAGAGCTGGGACATCGACAAGATTGTTGAGCCGTTGCGAGACCGTCCAGTGTTTCTCACCTTCGATCTGGATGGATTCGATGGTAGTGTCATGCCTGCTACCGGCACGCCAGAGCCCGGTGGCTTGTTCTGGGATGATGCCATGTCGATCATCCGCGCAGCCTCGAAACTATGCACTCTGGTTGGAGCCGATGTAGTGGAGCTCGCGCCGCGCGATGAACTCCATGCCTGCGATTTTCTTGCCGCCAAGCTGTGCTACAAGATTCTGAACTTCGCGCTGGCTGACAGCAAGCGCGCCTGAATCTGCTGATGATGAAGGGGACAGTCAATTCTATGCATGGCTGTCCCGCTTCACAGCGTTCCATAATTTCTGCCTCATTAAACAGGTAAGCGTCTGGGAATCGGTGTATTCTCACAGCACCGGCTGAGCGTCCCTGATGAACGGCCTTCGTCACTTAATTGAAAGCCTGTAAGAGAAAGCTCCGTTGGCGAAACCACTGGAACTGACCATGAACAAGAAGCGCTTGATCGCCACTATCTTGATCAGCACCCTGATCTCGGCCTGCACCGTCATGAGCGAAGAGGAATGTCGCTACGCAGACTGGCGAGTTGTCGGCTACGAAGACGGCAATGCCGGTCAGGGTATCGATCGCTTCACGAACTACCGCACGACCTGTGCCGATTTCGGTGTAGTGCCTGACTTTGATGCCTGGCAAGCCGGGCGCGAGCAAGGCTTGCAGCAGTATTGCCAGCCAAGACAAGGATTTACTCTTGGGGAATCGGGGCGCGACTATAACGGCGTCTGTGCCGGAGAGTTGGAGCCCGATTTTCTGGAAGCCTATCGGATGGGGTCAGAATTGCGTGCGTTGCAACGCGCTGTGGGCTCCATTGAATCCGCAATCAGTTCCCGAGAACAACAGATCAATGAGATCGATGCCGAAATCGATGAGTTTGAAGCCATCATCATTGTGGCCGACACGACCGCAGAGGAGCGAGCAGAATTGCTCGCGGAGATGAGAGAGCTAACGGAGTTCCGTAGTGAGTTGATCGTGGACCACGAGTATTTGCTGGAGCAACTCGCCAGTGCCGAGTTCGAATTGGCCGAATATCAGGCCTATGTTACGGACGCCGGATTCTGATCCGACCGCAGCACAGGGACTTGTCGAACCAGTTTAACTGCCGTCGAGTTGGGTAAACAAATGGTGTGACCAGTTAAGGGCTTCCTGATAGCTCTGCTGTAAAGCATTCATACTTGCGTCGCTACACTTCAATGCTTTCCAGTCGCCTTTCTCGAACAGGATGACCGAGCTCAGCAGTGATCCCAGCTTACCTTCTCGTCTCAGCAAGGCGTCGACGACCTCGCTGGCCAGCGGAAGTTCGCTCAACACGTCCTCCATTTTTTGATCCATCAACGCGTCAATCGAAGAAAACAGGCCGGTAGTGAATCCCACATCCGGATTGAGTTGCTGACCGCCGGCCAACAGCTGCATCATGCGAGCGCGTTGCAGACAGAGTGTCACCAATTCTTGTGGCTTGTCGTCCACATCAGTTAGCGTAATGATAACCATCCATTCGCGGATGGCTTTCAGGCCGAGTGCGGTAATGGCCTGTTTAACCGAGTCGATCGTGCGCGGAATGCTGTAAAGTGCCGAATTGATGATGCGCAGAATCTTGTAGCTCATGCTGACGTCGTTGCTGATCAGCTTCTCGAGCTCATTAATATTGCAATTTGGGTCCTGAAGAATTGCCAGTGCACGTAGTATTGGGAGGCGATTGGGTTTGATGGCTTGCCCCGAGATTACTTTGGGCTTGCTGAAATAGTAGCCCTGGAAGTAGTCGAAACCGAGTTCGCGGCAGAGCTGAAATTCCTCATGGGTTTCAACTTTCTCGGCAAGCAGCTTCACATCATATTGTTTCAGGCGGGCAACTTCAGTACGCAGTACTTCGGGTTCGAACGCAGGCAATTCAAGCTTGATGATGTCTACGCAGTCGATGAGCGCTTCGCGGTCGCCATCAAAAGCATAATCATCCAGTGCCAGCGTATAGCCTCGTTCCGCCAAGTCTCGTAACGCATCAACGAGTTCATCAGTAACCTCGATGTCTTCCAGCACTTCCAGCACCAGTGAGCCGGGTGGCAGAGGTAGTGGTAGTTTACCGTACAGAAAGTCGAGAGTGAGATTCAGGAACGCGGGCTTGGACTGAGTGATTTCCTCGATGCCCATGTCGACGAATGCGTTGAGAATGACCTGGCTGCTGGCGGCGTTGCCATCGATGACCCCCGCGGTGGACGTATTGCCGCTCCGGTACAGCAACTCGTAGGCGAAAACATTCGAGTTGATATCGAATATCGGCTGTCTGGCGACGAATATCTCACTTTTCAGGGCGGCTGCTGCGTCCGAATTCTGCTGTAGCCCAGCATCAGATACCGTGAGGGGTTTGTTCATGTTAGGCCTCTGTTCTTTCCAATCGCGTTTCTATCTAGCTTTTCCATCTAGCTTTTCTATCTAGCTTTATTCTCTAGCTCTATTGCCACTCGTCATTTGCCGTCGGTATCGCTCGCTTTTATTAAATTCTACGTTTGTAAGCTGTCTGCTGTCTGGTCCGGACTTGCTACGCTCCGTTTCAGGCGGTCCGGATAGCTGCGGATTCCGGGCACTGACCGATCCAGAAGTATTACGTCAGAATTCTCTGCAAGCCTTAGTATTATTGTGCCTACTACACTTGTGGGAGGCCGCATGTGGCGGCCCTTCGGAGTTTTGGTGGGAATGCCAGAAATGCAGGATTGCGCGAATGCACGACCTCTGAGCAGCGTATACTTGTTGATATCACGGCAGAGGACGTATTCAGTTACCGAAATTGACATTCTTCGAGTAACTGCGCAGAGTGATAAACCATTGATTCCAGAGCAAATTGGGCCATAACTCATGCAAACCGCCGAAAGTCTGATAGTGAGCTCGGCTCAAACTCCAGAATATCCAAGGCATAAGTCGCGCTGGTTCGGCAGATTACCCGCTCGGCAACTCAGGGTGGCGCTTGGCTTCTATTCTCCCGATGGAAATGAGATTTCCATACCTCTGGCGAGTATCTCTGCCTATCTCAAATCTGAATTCCCTGATCTGGAGCTTATTCTTACTCCCCTACTCGTCGCGAAGGACCCGGAGAAATACTCGCCAGAGAATTTCATAAAGACTCTGCGCGAGCAGCGTGTCAATGTCGTAGCACTCTCCATCATGAGTCCCCATTGGTATCCAATGGACGGCTATCTGAGCTTATTGAAGCAGGAATTACCAGATATCCCAGTGATTGTTGGCGGCTATCAGGCGATGCTTTCGCAGCAACAAACCATTGAACACCCGGCGGTCGATTTCGCCTGCGTTGGCGATGGAGAGTACAGCATGGCCAGCCTGATTCGCTTTCTGCAGGGGAGCAGTGACGGGCCAGTAGAGGGCATGTGGGAGAAACTTTCTGACGACACAGTCTTTACAACTCAGCCTGATCAGATCGGCAATATTCAGGCCTTACCGTTCCCGGACTATGCACTATTCGCCAAAGAAGACGGTTTCAGAAGTGTGGTGTCCTCGATCTTCGGTCCCAAGGGCAAGATTGTCTTGCCTGTGATGACGGGCAGAGGATGCCCATACCGCTGCACTTACTGCTGTAATACGCCCTTGCTTGAAGGGTGGCGCAGCAAAAAAACTTTCTTGAGAAAGTACGATCCCGAGCAATTGGTAGCAGAATTGGAGCGGCTCAAGGGCGAATACGATGTGGGCTATTTTGAGTTCTGGGATGAGCTGTTTCTATCGAATCTCAAGTTCGTCCGCGAGTTCTTCGTTCTCTACAAGCAACGCATCAAGCTCCCATTCTCAATCAATTCCCGCACTGAAATCATGAATGAAGAGTTTTGCCAAACGGCGGCAGACGCAGGCTGTCATACGATCTGGTTCGGCATCGAAAGCGGCGACGAGAAATACCGCAATACCATGCTGGGCAGAAAGATGACTAACAAGCATATTCTGGACGCGGCGGAGAACTGCAAGAAAGCCGGTATCCAGCGACTCACTTTCAATATTGTCGGGATGCCATTGGAATCAGCAGAGAATATGCGTGAAACGCTGAAGCTGAACCGTGCCATCGCGCCAGAGCATTTCTTTTTCTTCCCATATATTCCACTGCGCGGTACGCCGCTTTATGACACAGCCAAAGCCGAAGGGTTATTGCAACCACTGAAAAAGAATCTGCATTATTTGTCTGCCGCCAATGCGCGCGATTTTAAGCTCAATTTGAAAGAGGATCCGAGCAGGCTCTCAGAGGCTGAGTACGCGGAGATTTGCACCGACATGCTTGAGTTTCAGCGCAGCAATAATCGCCTCCGCTACACTCTCGGGAATCAAGGGTCTCACTCCGAAGTTGAGCGCGATGACGCAGAATTGTCAGGAAAAATTTCGGTACAACTGGATCAGAATGCGCCGTATCGATTGACCTCTCCCAGGCTGATACTCGAAAGGGCGTCGCCGCTGCACGCTGAATATATCTATTCGACCTATGCCAATGACGAATTCTGGGACAAGTATCGCAGAACCCAGAAGCGTGATGTCAGTATGATGCAGTTGGTTGAGAAGCTCGAATACGATGCGCAACATTCGCCGGCATCACTGGGCATGCTGGAATGGGTGATTTGCAGGAGAATGGGTGATGAGTTGATCCCGATCGGATTCACCTCACTGTCGAGCTACTCGGCGGGGCAGAGGCGAGCCGAATTTCTCATAGGTATTCCAGAACAAGAAGATGTCGCCACGGGAATCGGCCTTGAAGCCAGCCTGTTGATATTTGATTACGCCTTCAACGTAATAAATCTGCATAAACTGGTTAGTATTGTTTATTCGTATAACCAACAAGCTCAGGCCAACACGCTTGCGCTTGGCTTCGTTGAGGAAGGCCTGCTGAGGAAGCATTTCTTCGACAGTGGCAAGCAAGACTTTATAGACCTGATCCAGAACGGCATGCTGCTGGACGATTTTCGGCAAAATGCGCGTTTGGCAACATTGTCGAGAAAGCTCTTGGACAGGAACGTGACTGAGAGTGGTAACTCGCGTAGTATCAAACAGATAGACAGAAGCACACTGCGCAATCTTGAGCTATCGCTCCGCAACAAGATTGCAGAAGACAGAGAGCAAATTGCACCGGCGGCACAGTAATAGCCAGCGGAAACCAGATAGAGGTTTTATGATGAAAAACAAAAACATCCGTAATTTGGTAATTAGTGCCTCTGCAGGCAAAGCGGCACTGGTAGCAGGGAATAGCGCAGCGCAAGAGTGTCTGGACCTGCCCGAATCCGCAGTGGGAGGCTCTTCCAGTCTGTTTGCGGCGGCCGGTTCATCGGTGACCTCAGGTGGCAAGGGGGGTGAATCAACCTCTGTCGAAGCGAATACTCTCTACACGCGCGCGCTAGCGGCCGATTCTGTACTGACGGTCACAGTTTCCGGGCTCGATTCCAGTGCGACGGATGTCTACATCGCCTATTCCCCGACCAAAGTGACTGCCAGCCAGGTCGGTACAGCCTGTACCGGTGAGTTGCTGCTCGATGCCAGCACCATGAAGGTGCTTGATGGGTATACTCTGAATCGGTCGCGCAATATGGGTTTCCCCGAGACGCCGCTTGGTTCGCTGGCCGAGAGCGAAACGACAGCGACTACGCAACTCGACCTGGTGCTAAACCTCGACGACATGCTCACGGATGCGTCGCTTGATACCAACGAAGTTTATATTCAGGCGGTTTCCTTCCCGGCCAGTTCTACCGATATCAGTTTGGCTTCTGTTTCCCCACTATTGCAGATCACACTCGATCGCGAAAATTTACCGGGAGAGACTACGGATTCTGGTGATAGCGATGACAGTGGCGACTCCGGGTCGAAAAGCTCCTGACAGGCGTTGTCTTCTCTGCTTCGTGATTTCCTGAGCCTGAGCAGGCAGCGGGAATTTCAGGAGTGTGTTCCTTCGCCTGACTGCATAAACGCCTGAACCCTACCGATGTCGAAATAGTGACTCTGACCTTCAGTATGCGCAGTTTCTTCGCCGCCACCACCTTCCTTGTTCTCGCCATGATCTGCGGCTCAGCAGCTCATGCTCAGGATGCTGGGCCGGAGGTGATCGCCCTCGAGCCAGGCGTTATGGTTTCTGGAAACGAGGTTGCTTTCGACCAGTTACCAGTGCGCTACTCGATTGCACTTACCGCGAACGACGATTTACGGATTGAAATTCAGAATCCTGAATCGGCAAACAACAGTGGCTTGCATATGCAGGTGCTGGGCCCGGACGGCGCAGGCTTACTCGCCGAATATCACATTGCGCCAACACAAGAAGCACAAGTGCGCTCGATGAATGTGCTGGCCGCAGGCAATTACGAGATTCAGATTAGCGCAGCAGCAGAGAGCGAAGAGTCCATTTCCTATGCCATTCGTGCATCGACGACCGAGTTGGCTGCGCGCGGTCACTATGACGGCATCTGGGAAATAGGCACCGAGGGCTATGCGTATATAACGCAGGAAGGAGAGTTGCTCACTGTACTGATTCTGGGGAGTGGTCCGACGCTGGGTTATCGCTGGGAGGCACAGGAAGGGACTCTTGAGGGTACTACCGCAGTCACCGATACCATTATGGGCTATGTTCAGCTTCGCCTGCGTTTCGAGTTTGTCAGTCTTACAGAAGGGGCGGTGACATTACTCCGCTGTAATGTGCTCGACGTAGACTATCCTTGTTTGTTCCCTCAGGGGACCAACATTCCTCTGCGAAAAACGGATCGATTCTGATTCCTGACTCGCCAGGCAACCGTTCTCAGGATTGCCTATCTTGATTTCCAGATTTTCGCGACAGCCTTGTCGCTGCCCAGTATTCCGACTATCTCGCAGACAGCGCCAATAAGGAAAAAGACCGCGGTTGGCAGAATGCCGCCAGGTTCTGCAGCGAAGACTGTGAAAAATGCTACAAACATCGCCATTGTAAGGAATAATGCACCGACGATTATAAGGATCTGACGATGTGAGCGTTTATAGCTAAAGTCGTCTTCACCAGATTCGAAGTAGTTCAGTATCGGTGCGAACAGTTTGCGAAGCATGGTTTTCATGGCGTTAGCGTGGGTCCGATTATCTCGCGATAGATACCGTAGTCTACTAGTTTCTGAAACGCCCGGGTGAATAATTCGACTAGCTCGGGATCGGAATTTTTACTCATTACCAGATAGTGCGCAGTGGAAATTTCATCGACGTCGATCATTGGTGTCAGTACACCATTAGGCTGATCGTATTTGATGAGGAAATTACGCATGCCTGCAGGCGTGTAGGCGATCAGATCAATTCTGTTGCGCAGCATCAGTTCCCAGGTGTTCGAGGACTCTGCGGTATAGACCAGATTGCTGAATGCTTTCGACTCGAGATATTCAGAGACTACGTCACCACGGCTTGCAACAATCTTGAAGTGCTTGGCAGATTTCAGGTTGCGAGGCAGTTCGTGCGCTCGATCACTCAGTCCCCACAGTTTGAAATGAATCGGCCGGATCATTCCAATCCAGTGGAATTCTTCTTCACGCGAAGGAGTGCGCGTCATATTGATTGCAAAGGTATTCGCTTCTGAGCGTACGGAGTGGATTACGCGCGACCAGGGCATCAGTTTTATCTTTGCAGAATAACCCAGTTCGCTGAATACGGCTCTTACCAGGTCGCTGGCTAGCCCCTCAACTACGGTAGTGTCATCTCGTTCAACGGCCCAGCTATCAGTGCGATTGGGTTCCGAATACACAGTGAATTGCGTCCCGGCGACAGTACGCTGGGATGTACAAAAGAGTAGCAAGACAATCACCGTGCAGTAGGCGATTCCTGTTATTCGCGAAGTCGCGGTATGGGCAATACCGGCCTCATTCATAGCCTGTGTCCTTAGCCAATCGAATCTGCAAGAGTAGGGCATACTACGGATTTACTTACCAATTTCTTGAGGAAAAACCGCCAGATTCGCGGCATGATGTTTTGTGTCGCCGCGATGTTCTACGACTGCCAGCCCACTGCTGACAATCTGAGGGACCACAGGGTCGGTATAGCTGCGGTACAATTTCAGTGGCGGATTCGTCTACTCTCTCCAGGGGTAATGAAGAGGTCCGCACTGCGCAGTTCGGGTGGCCGTTGCAGGGGATCTGCTGGGATCTGAACCGGCACATGGATGCCTATAGAGCTTGCTGCGCCGACTCGCTCTTCCAGTATTTCCCGTCCGCTGCTTGATCCCAGGAACCAGTACGGGGGAAAGGCGACATGAGGTTGATCGCGCTGCCAGAAATCCGGGTCTTTGGCGAAATGTACGTCCCGAGGATCTGCGTCGCCGAGATGCAATACCGTAGTGGCATCATCCAGAGTCACCCGCCAGGCGATGTTTTCAACGTCCAGCCGTGAATCGGGCCAGCCAGAATGTGGAATCCGGACCGCTTCGACAGCCAGCGATTCCACGTCGATTCGCATCGGTGTATCTCCATACTCAAGACTTACCTGATGGACGCGTTGCATGATTCCCTCAATGTCGCCTTCACTGCGCATCGCGGTGATGGCCTGAGCGGGAGCAAACAGCGCAAGGTCCGGAAGGGCAAGCATGAGCTGCAGAATGTCAGTCGCTGAGAAATGATCGCCGTGATAGTGACTGATAAAAACAGCGTCCAAATCATCAAAAGGCGCAGTGCCTGCGAACAGCGCGGCTTCCAGTTCGTCCGGGAGTAACAAATACTGCCCAAAACTACTCCGGAAGATGGGGTCAAAGGCGACCTTGGTTGCTCCATGGCTGACCAGTACACCTTCATTGGCCAGATACAGAGCACTCGCCTCCTCGGCGTGCAAGCTTGCGCTCGTAAGGGCCAGAGCCAGCCCACACGCCTGACAGAATGCCTTGCATAGCATTTTCCATGCAGGGATTTCGACTAGATTTCGCATTGACTTGTCCTGCTGCCAGTGTTGATTCGCCAAGCAAAGCAAGTTCGATTCGCCATGTAAAGAGGGATTGCGATTCAAGGCCACTTAACTATTCATTTTTCGTTTGTAGCTGTCGTAATTCTTCGTGCGAGCCCCATGGGGCGTGAGTAATTTACGTGAGCAACTGTCGCGAATCACTGAGACGCACAACGGAAAAGAACGAAGCGATGCGAATTGGACGAGCAATAGGAATTCAGACCCTGACCACCAGTGTGGTCTTCATGATTCTCGTAGTCACGGTGTCATTCTACTGGCTTCGTCTGGACTCCGGGCAGGCGCGAATACGGGATGACGCAATAACCCTGCGCGACTATCGACTGCTATCTGAAGTCGTCAGTGGTTGGGTGCTGAGCAGTGACCTGGTGTTTGGTCGGGAACAGCCCGACTTGGTTCTCGCCGGATTACAGCAGGGTGAACAGATTGTGGTGTTGGCAAGTGAATTGTCGAGAGAGGCAATAGCTCAGCCCTATCAGGAAACTTTTGCCGATATCATTGGCTTGGTAGAGGCCCACCAATCGGTATTGCAACAGGTACAAGGCATTGAGTTCGAGCGGCTTGGAGATTTCTATCCTGTATGGGATGCCAATTCACAGGAAGTGATTCGACTGGTCGTGGAACTCGGCGAATCACTGATTAGCGCCAGCGAAGTGAATGGGCAGTTGGCGAGCCAGGAGCGCCGCACTTTTCTTGGTCTGATCGCGCTCGAATGTCTACTGTTTTCCCTCATTATTTTCGTTCTCTGGCGTTGGGCAACACGTCTGATCGTCCACCCGTTGGGGCGACTCAATGCCGATGCACGTCAGGCACTCCACCTGGGTACACGCATGAGAGAATCCAAATTTCACGTGGATGAGATCGGCGTTCTGGCGACGAGTATTAACGATTTTACCCAGTCTCTTGCTGACCGCGTGGACGAACGAACAGCGATGCTGCGAGAAAGACAACAGCAACTTGCTGAGGAAGTTGAATTGCGCAAGGTGGCTCAGGCGGAAGCACAGGACGCTGCTGAAAAGGCGACGGCAGCAAGCAAAGCCAAAAGCCAGTTCCTGGCCAACATGAGTCATGAGTTTCGCACACCGCTGAATGCGGTGATTGGCGGTTCCCAACTACTGGGCATGATGGAGTTGAAAGATGCTGCAAAAGAATGGTCACAGACAATAGAAGAGTCTGGTCATCAATTACTGGTGCTGGTCGACTCCGCCCTCGATCTTTCCAAACTCAAAGAAGGTGAACTCGAACTGGCGAATGAGATGTTCTCTTCAGAGGGGCTACTCGCACACTGCCGGTCGGTGTTTGAAGAGCATGCCCGAGACAAGGCGCTGGAGTTTAGTCTGGAGAGCGATCAGCAAATGCCAAGACAACTTGCAGGCGACAATGTGCGTATTCAGCAAATACTGACAAACCTGATTAGCAACGCAGTGAAGTTCACCGAAGCCGGACAAGTGAGCGTGAATGTCAGCACAGTGCGAATCAATGCCGAGCGCGTGCAGCTACACTGGGAGATTTCGGACACCGGAGAAGGCATTCCGGAAGACAGCCTCGAGCGGATTTTTGAGTCGTTTGAGCAGGTGGATAATAGTGACTCGAGAAAGCATGGTGGCAGTGGCCTAGGCCTCACCGTGAGCCGCGAATTGGCCAGACTGATGGGCGGCGATGTCTCGGTACAGAGTGAATTGGGCAAGGGCTCAACATTTCGCTGTTTTTTGGCCCTGCGTACCTGTAAATCCTATTTAGCAAAGAATCATCAACCTGACCTGGCCGAACAAGTTGCTTAACAACACAAGTCGCATAAAAACAGAGGAAGTCAGCGAGCGACCAAGCCGCACGATCTGACTTCCTCTGAGTCTCCCTTGAAACACAGATTACAAACGATTCGGCCGCAATAGCTAGCGAGCAGCGGGTGAGCTCTTTGTCGTCTCCTGCAATGTCATTTGCCGGGAAGTCGCTGAATCAAGTCCTGTTTTAACAAGTAGGTAGCGAGAGCTCATCGCGCCCGCTTCCACCAGACCTTGCAAAACGTCAGCATCGATTTCGATTGCCCCAGCTTCATTGCCGTCAGTGGCAGTACTGCTCGCGAGTACTCCACCAAGCAAAGCCGCTGCACCTGCTGCGCCAGCGGGACCGGCACCCAACAGGCCGATCGCTGATAACTCTTCCATTACGCCATACTGTACTTGTGATGTTTGTTCACCTGTCGCATTAGCTGCCATCTGCTGTTGTGCGGCGCGGGCACGCATTTCGCTCAGAGTACAGTTGCCTGAAGGGCAGAGGTCGCCAGATCCAACGGCACTGCCGAGTTGAGCACAATTGCCGGCCGCGGCACTGAAAGGGCTGGTATTGTGACACGCTGAGAGGACTTCCTGAGTTACCGTTGCACTGAGTTGACTGAGCATTCCGGAGGAATTGGCGAGTCCTGCCAGTCTACTCAGGCTGATTCCAGCGCCCTCGGATTCCTGGCGGAGTGCATCGTTGTACGATTCGATGTTCTTGTTGATCCTGATCTTTGCGTCCGCAAGAATTTCGTCTGCAAACTCGAGTCCGTTTTCGATTTCGCGGTGCTGGCGATTGACATCACGGCGGCGTAGTTCTTCACGTTCCCACGCCATTGCCAGATCAGTATATGCCTGCTCATAACAGTCTTGGCCTGTACTGATGTGCTGGCCGGCACTGACCAGCAGGTCGGAATCCTCACCGAGCCGTTCGCCATATGCTCCAAAGCGCAGGCCTAGCTGGGGGAATTCAACTTGCATCGCAGCAGTGAACGCTGCGACGTCGGCGATCAATCCGGAGTATTGGTTTACTGTCTGTACGGTTTGTACCGCTTGCGCAGCACCACCTAATCCGCCCAGGCCACCGAAACCGCCGAACCGACTGGCGACGCTTGCGACAGTGCTGGCAGTGTTCAATGTCCCAACAAGATCCGCCGGTGGCTCGGGTACTTCTTCACGTGCCGTAGCCAACGGTGCATAGCATTCAGGATAGTAGCGCGGGTTGAATTGTGCGGATGCACTGGAGGTCACAACCAAGATTAACGTGGCGACCATGAGAGGTATTGCAGATTTATTTTTTCTTAACATGCTCTGGCCCCGATCAGGAATAATCGATTTAAAATGCCAGTTCATTCTACGAGTTTGAGAGAACTTGCCTATGCCCCGTTCAGGGGGTGAAGGAATGATATTTCACACGCCGGCGTGCGCTGCATTGCTAATCCCGATTTATTCCTTTGATCGCTCCGCGCAGGCTCAGCCGGCCAGTCGACCTGACCTTCTATTTAATTATTGAGAATTGTTATCATTTGCATTAGCATTCGAGCACCATCGTGGATGGAATCAATATCCAAGCAACCAACTTAGGGAAATAGGGCTATGAAAGCTATTTCAAACTGGCCAAAACGCCGTGCACTGGCCGCTGCAGTATCCGCGGCTACGGTGTTCTGCGCAGTACAGGCCGAGGCACAAGATAACAGTAGTAATGAACTCCGCGAGGAAATTGTCGTTGTTGGGCAGCGCTTCCAGAATTCATTGATCAATCGCTTGCCAATCGACCCGGAAGAACTTCCTTATTCTCTCGATATCATTGATTCAGAAACACTTTTTGAGCGCGGATTCTTCAATCCACTGGATATTCTGGAAACGGTACCCAATGTAGTTCGTCGTCAGACGCAATTGCTACCGACTGGAGGGTCTTACCTCATTCGCGGACTCTATGGGACGGTGTTAACCAATAACCGGCCCGAAAATGACAGCCGTGGATCTGGCCGTCGCGACAGTTCACAGATTGAGCGATTTGAAGTGTTGAAAGGGCCAGTTTCGATTCTGCTTGGTCCGGTCATTCCTGGCGGTGTCATCAATCAGGTTTCCAAGTCTCCGCAGGCTGAAGATAGCGTCTCCATGGTCGCGCGGGCCGGAAGCTATGACACCTATCGCGTTGAACTGGATGCGAATGAAGGACAACTCTTCGGTTCCGATGTATGGAGTGCGAGGCTCACCATCGCGAAAGAGGATCAGGGAACACCTCAGGAACAGTCCAACACTGAGTCGTATTCCATTCGCCCGGTTGTGGAGGCGAACTTCAGTGAGCGCACTCGCTTGCAAGCGTCTGTTTCGATAGCGGAAAGAAAAGGCGCGCCGGGTTCAGGTTTCCCGGTAAACACAGACGGTAGCGTGCCAGACACTATCGATGAAGAAACTTACTTCGGAGTGCCATCTGAGCAGAAAGGGGACGACACCTATTTCGACTTTGAGCTGCAACACGAGTTTCTGGACGACCTGAAACTGGTAGTGCGTGGCTCTCATCAGGATACTGATTTCGACTACCAGTCCAGTCAGGGCGCATCGAACTATGCCGGTGGCCGTGGTTTTGGCGCGGGAGATACGGCAGCCTACACTTACTACTCAGCGGGTTATCGTGACACCGAGGTCGAGTACGCGGATGTGCAACTTGTCGGTGGCTTCGACGCCTTCGGTCAGGATCTCGACTGGGTTCTTGGTACCTCACGACAGAAGACCAAATTTTCCAGTTTCTGGGCATTCGGTGGTGTCTTGGGAATTGCTGATATCAACGACATTGATAACGCAGTCTATGGTGTTCCTGATTTTAATCTGGATCTGACTCCCTATTCGGACACTGAAGACGAACTCTCTGCGATCTATGCTGAAGCCAATTTTCGGCCGACAGATCGGCTGACTATTGTCGCTGGTGCGCGCTACGATGACTATGAGCAAACCAATCTGACCAGCAACGTAACAACGCCGGTGGACGAGACAACTGTACGCATTGGGGCAACGTATGCCTTGACCGATGGGCTCAACGGGTATGCCAGCTTTGCTGAGAGCTTTGTGCCACAAGGCGGCACGCTGCGCAGTGGAGACAACATCGGGCCTGAAACAGCGGTCAACTATGAGTTGGGTCTTAAAGGCAGTCTTCTGGACGGGCGCATGGCATTGACGGCCGCCGTCTTCTCCCTGACACGCGAGAACGTAGCGACAGCCGATCCGAATAACATGCCAGGTGAGCCGTACTTTGTGGTCCCAACTGGAGAGCAAGAGCACAAAGGCTTTGAATTCAGTGCCAACTACCAGTTAACTCAGGCGCTCAGTTTTCAGTTGGGCTATGGACATGTCAATGCGGAAGTTACCAGAGTGATCAGCGCTGGTTCAGGCCAGGACGTGGGAGATCCCGTCGCGCTGGTACCGGAAGACACGTATAGTGCATCTGGTTCGTATACGTTTCAGGATGGTGCGCTGGCGAATCTGCGACTGGGGCTAGGTATGCGTGCAATAACCGATCGCCCCGCACCGCGATTCGGCATCGTCTACGATGGCTATACGCTGGTCGATGCTTCGGCTTCGTATCCATTTTCAGAGAACGTCGATTTGCTATTGAATGTGCATAACCTCTTCGACGAGGTGCATCGCATCGACGTAGGATACTCTGGTGGTACACCAGCCGGTGCACATCGCTTTGGTAACCCGCTATCGGCGTATCTGACCATGCGAGTAAAGTTCTAAAGAGACGCAATGGCTGAGCACGGGAAACAATTGTACGAGAAGGGGCTCGCCTGCGAGAAAGCAGGCGATACCCTTGGTGCTTTTGAAGCGTTCCGGCGCTCAGCCAAAGCCAATCCCAGAATCGCTGCTCCCTATGTGGGGCTGTCGCGCCTGCTTATGCAGAACCATCAGCGTGCTCAGGCAATAGTATGCCTGGACAGAGCTGTCACTTGTGAAAGCAATAATCCTGCTCTTCATATCTTGCTTGGGCAGGCGCTTGTGCAGGATGGTCAGCTTGATCGTGCGCACAGCAGCTTTCTGCGTGCATTGAGCTTAAAGCCTGATGCAATTGATGCCAGTATTGGCATCGGCGGCATTCTTGAAGACAAGGGGGATCGTCCGCAGGCTGCCGCAACCTATGCCGAGTTGTTGCAGCGAGTACCGGGCGAGCCGCAAGCCCTGTCAGGCTTGTTGGCCGTGGCCGAAGGGGACGAACTCGATCAGACTCTTTTCAGCGCCCAAAAGATCATTAGCAGTTCCACGAGACCGGAGTGCGCTTTGATTGCCTATTCGCTGGGTAAGGCGTTATCAAGACGCGGAGATGCAGAAGCGGCGTTTTCAGCGTGGGAGCGGGCAAACACCATCCGTCGCAATGTCGCCGGTGCGTTCGACAGAGAACGATTCGATGCGCGAATCCTGCGATTGCAGGAAATCTTCACCGCTGATTTTTTTGCCGCACGCAAGCATTGGGGTGAAGATTCCAGCGAGCCGGTATTCATAGTCGGTCTGCCACGTTCCGGAACGACACTAACAGAGCAGATACTGGCCAGCCATCCTGGTGTCTTTGGCGCGGGAGAATTGGACCTGTTGACGGACATGGCAACCGGAACGCCTGACTTGCTGGGCCGGCCCGTACCGGCCTGGCCCGATACGGCGCCTGAGTTGCAAGAATGGCATATCAACACCATCGCAGGTGAACATCTCAACAGGTTGCGCGCGCTCGCTCCGATGAAAGGTTTGCGCATCGTCGACAAGCAGCCCTTGAATTTCTGGCACCTCGGACTGGTGGCGCTCATATTCCCCAACGCCGCAGTCGTTCACTGTACGCGAGATATTCGTGATAACGGGCTATCAATATTCGCCGAAAATTTCACAGCCGAGCAGCGCTGGGCTACCGACTTATCCGATATTGTCTATTACTGGCGCGGATATCTGCGCCTGATGGCGCATTGGAAAGCGGTCTCTGGTTTACGGATTTTGGACGTGAGTTATGAGGAGACGATCAACAATCTTGAGGTACAGGCGCGGCAGCTCACTCAACATCTGGGTCTCCCTTGGGATTCTTCAGTTCTGGATTTCCACGAGTCAGACCGCGCTGTACAAACGCCTTCGCGCTGGCAGGTTCGCAAACCGCTTTATTCCAGTTCGGTTGGCCGTTGGGAAAAGTTCGGTAATCGTTTGCAGCCATTACAACAAGCGTTCATTGGGCAGCAAAGTCCACAGTCTGGATTGAGTCGAACAGGAACTACACAATGATGGGACATTGGTTGCCGAGTTCTTTGGCGATGACATTTCGGGTTGCGGCAATTTCTCTGGGCGGGTACGCCCTCACTGCCGGACTTTGCTCGCTAGCAGGCATGGTACTTATGCTATCCGGCATGGCCATGCCGGATGCGATGCTGACCACAGTGCTAGTAGGCTACATATTTTACATAGCACTTGTGATGTGGGCGTTTGCTGACAGGGTTACCATGAAACGGCCCTGGGCAATTCTCATAGCGGCTATCCTGACAACTATTGCTACTTCAGTGTTGGGGCCGCTTGTCCTTTCCTGATGCGTACTAAATTCTCACTAGAACCAATTCCCTTACGGCATCACTAGCTAAAATGAAATTCAATATCCCGGAACAATTCAGAACGGACATGAACTGGCTGCACACCTGGGCAGGTATCTGCCTTGGAACGATGTTGTTCATAATCTTCTGGATGGGAACGTTGTCGGTATTCGACAAAGAAATCGATCAGTGGATGAAGCCGGAGATCAGAATTCATCCGGCAGAAGAGCCGCTGAGCGCAGATCAGGTGCTCGACAGGATAAAAGAAGCGCGGCCGGATGGTGATATTTCAGGTGTGCTCATCTACATGCCGAGATTTCGCAAGCCCTATTACGAAGTTAGTGCGGGTTATTCCAATCAGCCGTATTTTCGGGATCGTTTGCACCCTGAAACGGGAGAGTCGCTCGGCGAGAGTCTCTCTGCAGGTGCATCCGATTTCATCTATCCGATGCACTATCGCTTGATGATCGGTGGCAATCTTGGCTACTGGATCGTCGCATTCGGCACCATCTTCATGATGATCTTGTTGGTAACAGGCGTTGTCATCCATCGCAAGATATTCAAGGACTTTTTTACATTTCGTCCGGCCAAGAGCATAGGTCGTTCCAGCCTGGATCTGCACAATGTCACAGGCACAGTCTTTCTGCCGTTTCACTTTATGATTTGTCTGTCCGGGTTTGCGATCTTCGCCGGATTCTATGCGTCGTTACCGTTTGCCGTGCTGCGAGACGTATTGCCGGAAAACAGGGCAGTCGAATTTGTCTACGCGGCAGACGAATATGGTTACTATCGCCAACCCACGGCAGATGAGCCTGCAGAGATGCTGTCGCTCGATCCGCTTGTTGCGCAAGCCGAGACCATGTGGACTGAGCGCTACGATCAGGTGGCTAAGGCCGACCGCATAGATATTTACAATTATGGGGATCGCGATGCAGTCATCGAAGTGCGGCGACATTTTCCGGGCAACCGTACTGAAGCGCGCCGTGACAGTGTCAATTTCAACGGTAGCACCGGTGAGATCGAACACGACTGGCACGCCGCACCTATCAGACAGATTCGCGCCTGGATGGAAGGCTTTCATCAGGCACAGTTCAATCATTGGACATTGTTGTGGCTCTATTTCATTGCTGGGCTAGCGGGCTGCGTCTTGATAGCAACCGGATTTATTTTCTGGCTGACTTCGAGGCGTCGCAAAACGACCGAGCAAGCACTGAATATTCGTCTGGTTGAAGCCATGAGCGCCGCGTCTACAACGGGAGTTGTTGCTGCCACTTTTGGCTATTTCGTTGTGAATCGCTTGCTCGCCGGACAGACTGAGTTCCTGGGTATGGCGCGCGAGAGTGCTGAGATGCAAAGCTTCTTTGTGATCTGGCTACTCACTTTTATCCATGCGGTTTTACGCAAGGGCAAAGCCTGGATGGACCAGTCATGGTTGATTGCTGGGCTCGCCATCGCGGCTGTACTGCTTAATTGGGTGACAACTGGCGCTCACCTTGCAGCCAGTGCGAGTGCAGGGATGTGGTCGGTATTCGGAGTAGACTTGAGTCTGTTTGTAGCGGCAGTGGTGGCAGCGCTTGCTGCCATGCGACTGCGTCAGCACGAAGCAACTTCAGTTGGCGTAGCGAAGCATGTCACGCCAGAAAATAGTGGGAATGAAGCAGCAGTATCAGCTATGCAGCGTGAGGAGCTAAAAGGGTGAATCTGATCTTGCTCGTGCTGAGCGCACTGTTACCGTTTCTTGCCTGCATCTGTCTGGCCTATAGCCAGAGCAAGCATGCCAGAGAGATCTTCGGCCGCGGAGTCGAGATGCCCGACGCGAAGAACAGTCAGCGCTGGGGCTGGAGCTTTCTCTGCCTTGGTCTGTTGAGCAGTCTGCTCACGGATACCGTCGACTTTGCGATAATTCTCTGGCCTATGTTTTTTGGTGCTGCTGCACTTGCTGTAGCCTGTCTGATTGCTGTGCGGCCGGCCTGGCTGCGAGCCATGGTCTTCCTCCCGGGTCTCAAGCACAAGCTTGACTAGATCTATCGCCCGGCACTCCATAAGCTGATCGTTTAAGCAAACTTTCCCTGGCCATTGTGTTGGCTACAGCACCTCCCTATGGAGAGCAGGAAAGAGTGTTAGCTGGTTCTACAGCGTGGGCATTGCCGAGATGCAGCCGGTCGAATAGCTGAGGCAGGCTTATTTGCAAATGATAATCATTCCTATTAAGATAGCATTTGCAATGCAGCTAGAGAACCAGGCAGCGCTGTATTCTTCCTACCTTTCTTGGCTTACCGGAGGCTGAAAATGAATCATGCGATCAAAGTGTCGATCGACTCCAGAACGCTGGAACGCCTGTTGCGCGAACAGCAACTCAGACTTGATGAGATTAGCTGCCAGGATGGGATAGCCCAACGGCAAGTGCATGACCTCCTGCTCCAGGTGATCAAGTCGCAGCTCTTTGCACGCCAGTAGCCCGGCATACGACTTCACGTTCCGCTATAGAATTCTTCATCAAGGTTGGAAAATCCGGTATCACCTTGGCTGAAGTTGCGGTGGCAGAAAGGATTCGCGCAGCGTGTAGGCAAGAGTTCGCGGTATGCTGGATGAAGCACAAAAAAAGAACCCCTGTGCTCGCAGAGATCACAGGGGCCTAAACAGTGCTTAGAGAGGGTACATGAAGCCATTAGCTTCCTGGTTCAACTTGCCTTTCATTCAAAAGCCGACTTCCTCAACAATCAAGTCAGTGAAACTCATCGAGTCAATCAGCTCTAAGAACGGGCCGCTCTCTTGGTCAGCCTCAGTCAGCGCTAGCGAGAAGCCATGATATGCCCATATCATCAGACTCCGATGCAACAGCATCTGACCGTACTCCGACCCAATCCAAACAATGGCTTTGCATGTTGCCTGGATTCGATCTGGCAGGTTGATAAGAATAGTAATACAAATGAGAATCGTTATCAATAAATAATTCCGCATGGAAAGTTTGAAGGGACACTCAAATAAGAGGAACAAATTAGAGGGACACTCAGAACTTAACAACTTAGTAGAAACAATCGACGGCACTGGCTACTGCGTCCACTAAGTTGTTAATTTCTGAGTGTCCCCTACTTTGGAGTGACTCCTATGAGGATCATTTCTGAGTTCCTTCTCGAAATTACGCATCCCAGCTGTCTTCAGTATGCCGGTTATTCCTGTTGGCCGGACGCGTCGACCTGCCGTCCAGCAGGCCGATATCTCTCTGCAGATGCTTTGATAGCTCTGCCGGTTTGATTTCGGATTTTTTGGATCTGAAAAGCGCTTTCAGTTTGCTCAATAACGTTTCCACAATGACGCCCCGAGTGTTGACCGGGAATCATCAAGGGAAATGGGAGAGAAAAGTCCTGGGAAGGAAGGGTTTTCTGGTCAGACCGCTTGAGATTCGCGGTCTGGTTTATGTTTATTTATCCAAACAGCGAGAACAAAGGTGCAAAAAACACGGACACACGATAGGTGTGGTGTTTAAAAGCGCCTGAAGTGGGCATGTTGTTCAGATAAATAGTGGTCATAATGCAGTCCTCCGAAGAGAAGCGCGCATGATACGCCTCCGGAAATGAGAATGAAAGGTTAAAAGCGGCAAATTGCGAAAAACGATAAATCGACAGAAAGGTGTAGGAAAAATTGAGCACAAGTTGGGGACACTCAGAACTTAACAACTTAGCGAGCAACTTCGACTCTTCCAACAAAGAGTCATGCATTGCAAATCATGAAAAGGAGAGTTGTAACTCAAAAAGAGGCTGACTATATGGTCAGCCCTTGGAAAGCCCCAGTGGAACACAGTAGAGGACACTCCACAGTAGGGGACACTCAGAACTTAACAACTTAGCGCGCGACTTTGACTCTTCCAACAAAGAGTCAGGCGGAGCAAATTGTGAAATGGACAGTTTTAGGTCAAAAAAAAAGGGCTGACTCTAAGGTCAGCCCTTGGAAAGCCTCAGTTTGCTCGGGGATGAGCAACTGAGGCAGGACACATCAGGTGCAGGTTTCATAGATTCGATTATGCGTAATGAAACGCGATCTTCTATTTGTGAGAACGCCCATAAATCAAAGCTGGATCACTGCGACTGCCATTGAATGATCTTCTGAACTAGTGCGGCGCTTGAACTGCCTGGCGTACAGTGCCGTATACTGAATGCAAACCGGCACTGCAGCCCACTGAACGACATGTGTTTTTGAACAGGGGAGGGAATATGAGCGAGCAACGTGCGATCCTGCTGACTGGTGCCTCCGGGTTGATAGGCCGTACTGTTCGAGCTCGATTGACGGCATTGGGTTGCCGGGTATATGCCCTTAGTCGCAGCGATCCTGAGGCGGAGTTCTATTACGACGAAAGGGCAGGCACTGTGCGGTTGTCATCGACGGTACACATCGATGCGGTGATCAATCTTGGTGGCGTAAACATCTCCAGCGGGCGCTGGAGCCCTCAGCGCAAGCAGGCTATCAGCGCAAGTCGCATCCGTCTCACCAGAGTGCTCTGCCAGGCTTTATCGGCATTGGATCACCCGCCGTCCGTGCTGCTTTCTGCTTCGGCGGTTGGCTTTTATGGGGATACTGGGGCCAAAACCTGCGACGAAGACTCACCACAAGGTGAAGGATTCCTTGCTGACGTTGCGAGCGCATGGGAAGCAGAGACGGTTCCTGCCAGAGAAGCAGGCATTCGAACCGTGCTGCTGCGTTTCGGGGTAGTGCTTAGTAGTCAGGGCGGCATGTTGAAAGAACTACTACTCCCATTCAAACTCGGCATGGGCGGAAAGCTAGGAGATGGTCAGCAGTGGTTCACCTGGGTAAGCCTGCATGATGTCGTCGAGGCGATTATGTTCTGTCTGCAGCACGAAAGCGTAAGCGGCCCCGTAAATGTCGTCTCGGGGCAGCCAGTGCGCAATATCGATTTTACTCGCAGTCTGGCTGGAGCGCTGCACCGTCCCACACTCAATCCTTTTCTTCGCAGTAGCCTGATTCAGCTGCTGTTCGGAGAAATGGGCAAGACGCTGCTTTTGGGGCAATCGTCAGTGCTGCCCAAAGTACTACCGGCGGCTGGATTCAGGTTTCAACACACAGACTTGGATGAGGCGCTACAGTATTGTCTGAACACAGAGTCAGCCGCGTCCCCATGAACCAATAACACCTGATAAGAGGGCACTCCGCCTCACTAATCAGTGTGACAGTAAGGGTCAAACAGCGCCGCCTATCGGATATAAACTCAATTCAAGACGCCAAGTCCAACTCTTGAAAATTTGGTAACAAGGACAGTACATGCTGACTATTTGCTGCAGCGGTTTACAGGCAAATGGACCGCGTCGCCTGGCTGTTTGGCTTGTAATTCTCAACAAGGAAAAATCAAAAAGAGGGACACTCAAAAAAGAGGGACACTCAGAACTTAACAACTTAACGGAACTGGCCAATCTAGGATCGGCGGCAAATTCTTAAGTTGTTAAGTTCTTAGTGTCCCGTGCTTTGCTCGTGTTCTGCTTTAAGTTGTTAAGTTCTGAGTGTCCCCTGTTTTGTTGTGCTGGCTAACGGGTGATGTCGTTCCAGTTGGCCGCCAGGTGTTCGGCGGTTCGCCAGGCCAGTGCTTGCGCGGTCAATGTGGGATTCCTGGCGCCGCTGGTGCCCATAACCGAAGCGCCCAGCACGCCGAGATTTTTAACCTCGTGAGCGAAGCCAAAGCGGTCGGTGACATTGGTCTCTGGATTGTCGCCCATCCGCGTACCCCCATAGGCATGCGTGGACGTGCCCATGGCGCCGCCGACGCCGGTACGAATGATGTCTGTAGCGCCGGCCGCACGGTACCATTCTTCCATTCGGTCACCGACAAATTCGGCGATGCGTTTCTCGTTGTCGCGATGTTCTGCGGTGATGCGAATAACCGGGAAGCCCAGCTTGTCTTTCACTATCGGGTCGAGATCGAGATAGTTGTTGTGATAGGGCAGCGTGGTTTTCTGTAAATACGACATGTTGTAGCGGTCGGCGTTTTCGCTAATGAAAGCCTTCCATTCCCGACCCCAGTTTCTCTCGATGCGATCAAACGTGGACATCTTGGCCGCGGCGATAGGGCGACGATCTGTGTGCACCCAGAGGTTGCCGCCACCAATGAAATCCAGATCACTGTGATCGAAGTTGTCATCGGCCCATTCATCGATCGCCACGCCCTGCGCGGGCAAGCCGTACCAGTTGTTCAGGTCTTTCGGAAACAAAGCCAGCACAGGTGAACCCTGATGATGGCTAAGATAGTGCTGGCCGACCTGACCGTTATTGTTCGCAAGGCCGTTTGGAAACTCGCGCGAGTGGGAAAGCAATAACAGGCGAGTGTTTTCATAGGTGTGACTGCCAAGCAGCACTGCGCCGGCAGGTTGAAAATAGAGCTCGTTACCATGCAGGTATTCCACACCGCGAACCCGTCCATCGCCGTCACTGACGATCTTCAGTACGCGGGCGTGTGTGACGACTTTCAACAGGCCAGTCTTCATCGCCTCGGGAATGGTCGTCACCGCGGTCGAGCTCTTCGCTTCCACATGGCAACCACCGCGGTTACAGAAACCGTGATACATGCAGCCAGGGCGATTGCCGTAGACCTCCGAGTTGATTGCCGCAGGACCCTGAAAGGGATGCCAACCCAGTTGACGCGCCGCGTCACTCATCATGTCGGTAAAGCCGGAGCTGCGTAGTCCTGGCATGGGATAGGCACGCGAGCGTGGTCCTTCGAACTTGTTGCCGTCAGGCTGTATTTCGCCGTTGATGTTGCCGGCATTGCCGGAAACTCCGAGGGCGTATTCCACACGGTCGTAATAGGGTTCCAGCTCGTCATAACCGAATGGCCAGTCTTCGACAGTAGTATCTTCTGGTAGGCGGTGTGCACCATAGCGCTCGGTCGTTGCGCTCACGGTTTCGAAGTCCCAGGGACTAAGCCGCCAGCTCTGCGCCCAGTAGTGCATGGTCGTTCCGCCGACGCCATTCATCATCGGATGGCCGCCACCCTGTACTGCTTCGAAATTGATGTTGGCCCGTGAGGTGGGAATCTCGTTTTTGGCCTTCGGTACCGCCTGGGGCCAATCGCGCAAATTGTTGCGCACTTCATCCGGTGCAAAGTCACGGTTGGAGAACCAGCCTCCGGCTTCCAGGCCTATGACATTCAGGCCGGCACTGACCAGTGGCAGTACAGCAACGCCGCCTACGGCCCCCAGACCGATAACAACTACGTCTGTTTCAGGAAGATTATTGGCCATTGCCATTACCTCCCTTGCCAGCAACCACGGGATCCTTGGTGTAGGTTGGCAGGTCATAAACCGATTGCCTGTTCGGCGGCAGATTGCGACCCTGGGCAACGTCCTGTTCCGAAGCAACTATGCGCACTCCGGGATAGCCAATCATGTCCCAGCCCACAAAATCTCGATTGCCACCGTAGTAGGGATCGCTGAATGTGCCGTCGATGGTGTGATTCCTGACAGTGAAGAAGAAGCCGGGGCTCAAGGCAGCGCGGCCCGTTTCGTTGTCAGCCATTTTTTCGACAATGGCATCTTGCTGAGCGGTACTCAGCTCGGCAAAGACTTTGCCGTTGGTCTCTAACGCATATTCATCCAGAGCCTGCAGACCAATTGCGTATTGTTCGCGGGATTCTGCCAGCGCGCCAGCGAGCGCACGATCGATATAATGAACAGCTCGCGCTTCATACGCACCGGGCGTGCCATCATCGTTGGGAATAATGCGAGAGGCCAGAGCATCGAGGGCAGTGCTTTCTGCTGCCGTCAGCGTCTCAAAAGCTTCTGCAACAGCGATGCGTTGCACTGACGCTGTGTTTTGTGAGTGCTGTGCCGCCAGTGTACCGCTGGCGCCGCTCAACAAGGCAGCACCGGCCAGGCCAGCACCTTTCAGCATGTTGCGCCGCGAAAGAGAGGGTGAATCCACGGCTTTGGGTTTGTTGTTGTGAGGGTTGTCCCTGCTCATATTATTGTTCTCATTATCTAAGGGCGACTCTTTGTGCGTTTTATGCATTGCGAATGTGATTGCCGGTAGGTAATGGCAACCTGGCTTGCAGTCAGTCGTTAAGTGTTTATTGCGCACTGTTTGTTGTGCCATTATGCACCTACTGACGGAGTCATCAACATCGAAAAATTCGCAACCTGTCTGATAGCCTGCTCAGATGAACTCTAATTCCACTGCATGGAACCTGTATAGCATCTGCAGGTAGCCTGGCCTGCAAACACGACGGATAGTCGTTGGGGTATTGGCGTTGGCCGTGAAGTTTTCTAAGCTGTCTGATGAGACGAAGTGCAGACCGGCTACCCTGCGAATGTCTGGGCGCAGTCAGTTGCAATATGATTCCGGCATTGGTCTACAGAGGCGATAGTTTTCAGGCTCCGTCAGCGGTACAAACAGTTCCATAAGCAATTCTATAAGCAGTTCAATAGGCAGTTCAGTAAGCCACTTAACAAAGAGAAGAAGAATGAGAGCACTACATCATGTTCCACGCCTGGCCCTGGCCTTGCTACTGACCATCGGTCTGCCAATTGCTCAGGGTCAGACTCAGGCACCTGAGACAATATTGCTGAGCAGTTCCGTTTTTGAACATGAAACAGACATGCCACTCCGCTATACCGCCTACGGGGAAAATCTCGCGCCAGATTTGCATTGGCGCAATCTCCCAGAAGGAACGAAGCAGTTAGCGCTCATTCTGGATGACCCGGTTTTCAACCCAATGCAGCCCTTTGTGCACTGGGTGGCCTACAACATCCCTGTTTCCGCCGATGGCCTGCCGGAAGGTCTTTCTGCCGATGCGATTGTTGACTATCCGGGTCTGGAAGGCATGATCAATGGTGCCAATGGCATCCGCCGCACTGGCTACTTTGGGCCACGCCCACCAGCCGATGGCAAGGTACATACCTACAACTTCCGTATCTATGCCCTGGACTATGAGTTGAATCTACCTGATGGGTTTAACAAACAGGCTTTGTTGCAGCGCATGGAAGGGCACGTTCTCGCCACGGGCCTGCTCACCGGGAATTATCAATATACCGGTCCCTGAGAAGGAAGCCCTGCGCTGTGATTTGTGATTGCAGGCGATTCTGGCACTAGTCAGTCGAAGGGCGTTCAAACAGGTGCGTGAATTGCAGCCGAAAACTATCCAAATTCCGGGCTAAAGTTGTTCCGCATTGCTGTTCGCGCAGCCCGCCTGCCCAGCTGGCAGGGCGTAACTCTCGCTAAATTTTCGCCAGATCATCGCCTGATTGTTCTTTGACACGCGCGACCTCGTGCATCGCAATGTGCTCGTCTGACCAGCCTCCCTTGGTCATCTTCACCAGTCCAACTCACCTTGCCTTCTTCGTTGTGCCTTCTTCGCTTTTGCCTACTTCGCCTTGCCCTATTCATTTGCAGATCCTCTCCTGCCCAGGCCGGCATCTTCACAGCGCGCCGTGGATTCCGAAACGCATATAAAAACGGCTCGTTGTTGCAAATGCAAATGATTCGTATTAAGGTTGGTTGAAATGGGCTGGTGCCCATCACACTGTAAACCACTCAGGTCATCGCTTCATGCAGCCGAAGTTAGACGTTTTGCTTGCCTCGATCATCTATCTGATGACTCGCTATGCGCGCAAGCCCTCTGTGGAACTGGCCCGCGCGATAAACGAACATCTCCAATTGCTTGAGCAGCACCCGGATTGCAAATCCGACGTGCTGCACAAAGCGGGTGCACGTCTCAAGCGCCAATGGGCAAGCTTGCTAGCCAGCAGCTCCTCGAAATCAGCAAATCACACAACCACGAAAACAGTAGAACCGCTACTGCACTAGCCATTCTTCGGAGAACACCATGAGTGAACAAGCCAAATGCAATAATGAATTGGTCATCGAGGGGCGCTTCTGCTCAGTCACGGTGTGCTCCAAGTGCAACGCGTTTCAATTGAATATTGGGCCGATGTCATTTCGCATGGAGGCCGAGATTTTCGAGAATCTGTGCGAAATGATTCTCGAGCTTTGCGTGGGACGTGCTGCTTTTCCGAGTACGACTCGCGAGAATTTGCGCAAACACTAATCAGAGCATCCGTAAAATGGTAAAGTGCGCCTGCCCGATGCGAGGCATCGGCTAAATTCGCAAACAGAGCAAAGACTTCAGGAGTTTTGAATGGTCAAGGTATGTCAGGAAGCCCCGGATTTCACTGCAACAGCAGTGCTGGCCGATGGCAGTTTTAAAACGGATTTTAAACTCTCGGATTATCGCGGTAAGTATGTAGTCCTCTTCTTCTACCCACTGGATTTCACCTTCGTATGCCCGTCCGAGATTATCGCTCACGACAGCCGCGCTGCGGCACTGCGCGAGAAGGGCGTAGAAATTATCGGCGTGTCGATTGATTCGCAATTCTCGCACTACGCGTGGCGCAATACGCCAGTTGAGCGTGGCGGAATCGGCCCGATCAGCTTCCCTCTCGTTGCGGACGTGAAGCACGAGATCACACAAGCCTACGGCATTGAGCATCCAGATGGAGTCGCTCTGCGTGGATCCTTTCTGATCGACAAGGACGGCATTGTGCAGCACATGGTGGTAAACAACTTGCCACTGGGCCGAAACATCGACGAGATGCTGCGCCTTGTTGATGCGCTGCAATTTACCGAAGAGCACGGCGAAGTGTGTCCTGCGGGGTGGAAAAAAGGTGAGTCTGGCATGAAGCCAACTTCCGAAGGTGTTGCAGAGTACCTTGCGGCGAACGCCGAGAAGCTCTGATTACAGACTGTGACCGGGATAAACCGGTACACAGGAGAACGAAAAGACGGATTCGATTGCCCAGGCAATGAGTCCGTTTTTTTTTTGCCCTGAATCAAGCAGCCTGAGCAATCCGGATTGAGCAAATTGGCGTAAGGTGAACTGGAGTGTATCTTATCTGCAGCAACGGATTGGTGGGGGAGCGCGTGGTTATCACTAAATTGCAGGATCTCATGGGGGACTTTCTACGCCTGGAATCGGCGGCGGGCATTGTCCTGATGTTCGCTGCAGTAGCGGCTATGCTGGTCGCCAATTCCCCGTTAGCCCCTTTCTACGATCTGCTGATAACAACTCCAGTCGAGGTGCGCGTCGGTGCGCTCGAAATCGCCAAGCCTCTGTTGCTCTGGATTAATGACGGCTTGATGGTGTTTTTCTTTTTCATGGTTGGGTTGGAGCTCAAGCGAGAGCTTGTTGAAGGGGAGCTCTCAAGTCTGGACAAGATTACCCTGCCTCTGGCCGGTGCGGTCGGAGGAATCGTAGCACCTGGCCTGATCTACACCTGGTTTAACGCTGACAACCCAGTTGCCATGCAAGGTTGGGCGATTCCAACAGCTACTGATATAGCGTTCGCTCTCGGTATTTTATCGCTGCTTGGCTCCCGAGTTCCTTTGAGTGTAAAAGTCTTTCTCACGTCGCTGGCAATTTTCGACGATATCGCTGCCATCGTCATTATCGCGCTCTTCTACACAGCCAATATTTCTTTGTTCTCGCTTGCTATTGTCGCGCTCTGTTTACCCGTGCTCTGGTGGTTAAATCGACAAGCAAACATAACGCAATTTCCCTTCATCGTAATCGGTGTGGTGATGTGGGTTGCCATGCTCAAATCAGGAGTTCACGCCACGCTTACGGGAGTGATTCTCGCCTTGTTCATTCCGATCAAGACAGGCGCAAGTCATTCTGAGTGTATGTTGAAATCAATGGAGCATGCGCTACATAAGCGTGTTGCCTTCTTTGTGCTGCCAATTTTCGCATTCGCCAATGCAGGCATCGCCTTGATTGGCCTGAGTAGCGAACAACTCCTGCACAGTGTTCCCATGGGCATTGCGGCAGGGCTCCTGTTTGGCAAACTCATCGGCATATTTGCGTGCTGTGCCCTGGTGCTGAAACTGGGTGTGGCGCAGCTGCCCGCCGGAATGAACTATCTCTCATTGGCAGGCACAGCCGTTCTGTGTGGCGTGGGCTTCACGATGAGTTTGTTTATCGGGTCTCTGGCCTTTGAGGAAACCGGCGTCAATCTGCTCTTTGATGAGCGACTTGGCATCATGCTCGGATCGCTGGCATCCGGAGTGATCGGCTTTCTTATTCTTCGGCACTGCTACTCCGTAAAGGGGCACGCCGCCGCAGAGTCTGCTTCCTAGCGCTGGGCTCTGAACAGAAGTAAGGCACTCACTTGACCATGCGCAGCTCGGTCGCTGATCTGGCTTCCTGATGGCAATAGAGGTTTTCTGGCCATGATTTCTTGGCCCGTTGTTTCGCCTCGCTCGCATAGTCTGCATAGAGCTCCGCTGTGCTGATTTGGGCGTCATACGGCACAATCCCCGCTGCAAGACTTAACAATGGGAAGTAGGCCTCTTCGCCATTGCGATTGAGGCCTTTGATTCTTCCGGCGCGCAGATGCTCTTCGTTGTAAAAGTCGGGCAGACAATTTTTGAATTCAGCAAAGATATCTCGACAGGCATCGCGTGCATCTCGGTCGAGGAAGATCGCGATAAAATCATCACCCCCTATATGTCCGATGAAATTACTCTTGGGGTTGCACAGATCCAGAAGCAATCTGCCAACGACCTGAATTACCTGATCGCCTTTGCGATAGCCATAAATGTCGTTATAGGGCTTGAAGTGATTGATATCGAAATAGGCAAGCTCAAAGTAGCGTTCTGTTCTGACCAGTTCTGCCAGGCGTTCCTTGATCGGAACGTTGCCAGGTAAAAGGGTAAGTGGATTGGCGTACCGTGCATGCTTCAGTTTAAGGTCGGTGATACGTTTCAGCAGATCGCGGCTGTTTCCCATGCCCACGTACTGTCCCTTCTGGGTAATAAGGAAATGCTGGCGCACATACATGTCATCTTCGCTGGTAATCAGTTCTGATATCTCATCGAGCAGCGCATCGCGTTCGACTGTGATCGGATTGTCGTTGGTAAAATGGCGTACTGGTTTTTCACCATAAAGCGAGCGGCCATATTGACTGGATAAGGTTTCAAGCACAGCGGCGCGGTGCAGCATTCCAAGCGGCTTGCCGTCTTCAACCACCGGCAGGGACGCGATGTTCTGCTCATTCGACAGCATATTCCAGGCGTCGAGCAGTTTTATATCAGGTTGCACCGGGTCGACATAGACACAGAGCGAGTGAGCAGTTTCATTGAACTTGGGTAATACGCCCATGGGATTGCTGGTCATCAGGATTGGGTGGAGGATCTCCACATCGGGATCTTCTTTTGGCTTGGCGAAATAGAAGCCCTGCGCAATCGAGATCCCCATCTGGTTGATCGTGTCGTGTTCCTCGGCTGTCTCCACACCTTCTGCGATGACCTCGCAGCCGATGTTGTCTGACAACTCGATAATGCCGCGAACGAATTCGCGCTTCACAGGATCGTTGTCAATGTTGGCGATAAAGTGCCCATCGATCTTTACATAATCGGGTCGTAGTTCTGACCAGAGCCTGAGGCCGGCATAACCAGAACCCAGATCGTCAATCGCAGTTTTGAATCCAAGCGAACGGTAGTATTCCAACATCTTGCAGAGCGCGTTGGTGTCTTCCATCGGATACTTTTCCGATAGTTCTATGACAATGCGCGAAGGGGAGTGACCCAGTTTCTGCAGCAGTTCGACAGACTTGCCGCGAGGATAACCTGGATCTGTCAACGCCATGGGACTGACGTTCAGGAACAACAACCCGGAAAGCTTCTTCTGAAAAAAGTTGTAGACAGAACGCTCCCGGCACACAACCTCGAGCTCGGACAACCTTCCGAGACGCGCTGCATTATTGAACATCACTGCTGGCGAATGTAATGGGCTATCCGACGGTCCGCGACTTAGCGCTTCGTACCCCAAAATGCTGCCTTCCTTGCAGTCGATTATGGGTTGGAAGACTGATGTGACTTCCCGATTCTGGATTATGCTATCCAGCAAGCCGTCCATCGTATCCTCTGCCATTGCCTGCACCTCCAATGTGATCAATCCAACCAGATGAGTGAAACTGCATTGCGATACGACGTGATTGCCCGCCTTCTTGACAGAATTTTTGTGAATTATTTGTGATACTTTTGAAATATTCCTTGCCCCGAGTTGCTGCGACATTATGTCTCACGCGTAAAAGCAGACGCGGGTCTATACTTTCCGCACACCACTGTGATGGAGAGCACTATGATGAGGGTTTCGCTATTCGCAATCTGTTTGCTGTTCGCCACTTTTATGCATGCAGAAGAAGTGAGCAGGAACGCGGCTATCAGCGAGCCGTCTGACTGGAAGCTTCCGCGCACAGAGTATGGTCATCCCGATTTGCAGGGCACCTGGTTCTTCGGCTCCCGCACACCCATGCAGCGCCCGGAAGAATTGGGTGAGCAACAGTTTTACAGCGACGAGGAAGCAAGACGTCTGGAAGCGGCGATGCAGAACCGCTTGACGGAATGGGATAAGGCGCTGGACCCTGATCGCGGGGCACCGGAACTTGGCGCACAGATACGTCAGGAGGCTGATGACTCGTTTCTTGGGCACTATGTGGCACCGGTGCTGGTTCCGATCAACGGGCGCTACCGAACTTCGGTGGTCTATGAGCCCGCGAATGGCAGGATTCCCTACCGGAGCGATTTTCAGGACTTTCATGCGCAGCGCCTCGCTCTCGGTTTGGCAGACGAAGATGGCCCGGAAGGGCAGACGCTCTCCGGTCGCTGTCTGATGTTCGGCCCGGCAGTACCGTCGCTAACGCCGGTGATGATGAACCCCAATTTGCAGATCGTGCAGTCCCGGGACTACATCGTTATTGTGACTGAAATGATTCACGATGCGCGCATTATTCGCTTGAACAAGGCCCATCGCGAAGACGGGATTCAGCGCTGGATGGGTGATTCGGTAGGGTACTGGGAAGGGGATACGCTGGTTGTGCATACTCGCGGCTTTCGGCCCGAACAGTCCAATCCGATGTTTCTTCGACACTCCGAACAATTGCAGCTGACTGAACGCTACTCACTGAATGCACAGAACGAGATGCTGTACGCCTTTTCCATAGTCGATGAACTCGCGCTAACTGAGGAGGTGAAGGGCGAACGGATCATCACGCGCAATGCGCCAGAAGAAAAAGTGTACGAATACGGCTGCCACGAAGGCAACCATTCCCTGGTGGGTATTCTGCGCGGTGCCCGGCGACTTGAAGTGGATGCGGACTACGCCAACTGAGGTATGGGTGCAGTTAAAAAAGCGGTGCGTTAAGTTCTTTGAGTCGTGGACAGGGACGCACATGCGCAGCGCACAAGAGGTGCAATGATAGGATCTAACATTAGAACCAAACAAAAGGGTCTAACAAGGGAATCAAACAAGAGAGTCAATTAAGAGAGGCAAACAAAAGGGGCGAACAGTCAGACTGTTCGCCCCTTTTCTTTTGGCTTGCATGACTTGCGCTTTGTTCACAACGCAAAATCAGAGCTAATTATCAGGTGTCGAAGATCGCTACCAAACAACCTTTTGAATCCGGGATGTCATCCATGTTCACCGTACCTCCGGCGAGAACGGTATCGAGAGCATCCTTCAGGTATTCGTCGTTTGCTTCGTTGCGCTGTGTTTCGTATCCGAGTTGGTCATTGATTGGACCGCGGTACAGGACGTCCTGGGTCTTGGGATCAATCACGAAGACTTCCGCAGTGCGCTCAACACCCAGCGCTTTGGCGAGCTTCTGTCCCTCATCCTTGAGAATCGGGAAATCGATACCAAACTCTGTTGCTTCACGACTGATGCGTTGAATGTTGTCCTGAATATTCGCGTTAAACATCAGAAACTCGATGTTCTTGTCCTGATACAGATCGCGCACTTCTCTGAAACTTGGCAATGCGATGCGCGCGATGGGGCAGCCAACGCCCTGCACATACATCACCAGCAATTCGCGATCACGGTATTGATCCAGCGTGTGAACCTGCATGTTGCTGTCTTGCAACTCGAAATCAGGCAGTGACTTTAACCATTCATCTGCCTGCGCAGACGTGGCAGCTACGGCGATGGCGAGTCCTGTCAAAAGTTGTTTAAGCATGATTGCTCCTCTGTAAGCTCTTCACTGTTCTATGAAATTCCAAGCCAATCGATTTGTCTTAATCGGCTTTGATGTAAGTGATATAACCACTGAACATTTCTTCCCAGCTCTCCAGACCCCAGCTGACTTCCTCTCTCGGGTCCGGGTTGAAGGGATTGGAAAGCGAGTTGTCGAATGCACCTGTTACGTGAATGGTGCTACCCGCTGGTATCGCGCGGGGTTCGTTCAACCAGTAATGCGGTTGCCAACCGTAGTTGTAAGCCGGAATACTGTAGATTGTCTCTTTGCTGGCACCGGGTGCCTGCACCAGAAAGCGCATGTGCTTGCCGCGATAGTTCATACGCGCACGGACGGCGAGCAGTTCAATCGCCTCGTCGAACTGAAAGCTTGCGGCGATGTGGTGATCACTATCACCAGGTGCAATCGTGAAGCGTTCCGAAATAGGGCGAGTCAGGATTTCTTTCTCAAGCGGTGCGTCGCTGAAGTAAAGGCCGATACTCGTCTCGTCGTCGATCTCAACGCCATTGGTGACATAGTGAAACTGCATCGCCAGTTTGTGGCCTGCGGGAATCAGTACCCCGGTCGATTCGGGGAACACGGTTGCGGGATTCGCGCCAGGAATAAAGCTGCCGAGAAATCGTCGCACTGATGTCGTTTCGTCTTTCTCTTCTCCCCAGAAGTCACCGTCTTCGGGCACGATGAATGTCATCAAGTGGTGCAAGACGCGCTCGTCGCCAGGAGAGTACTGGAATGCACGCACCCACTTGTCTTCGTCGAAGGGCAATTCCGCCTCTACATAGACGTAGTCCTGAATGCCTACGGCAGGCACGACATTCATGGGCGCTTCAACAATGTAATCTGGCTCGCCGAGTTCCCAATCGAAGGTCTGCTCGATGGGAATGTCTTCCAATGGATCATGCGGATTGTCGCCGCGTGGTGCGCCAGCTTCCATCCAGTGAATGAGTGTCTGCCGGTCTTCAGCGGATATGGAGTGCGCATTGTCAGACTTGTCAAACGACTCGTCCACGAGCATCGGCGGCATGCGTTTGTTGAGCAACACTTCGCGTACCATCGGTGACCAGCCAAGCAATGAGATATAGCTATCAAAGGCGAAGGGACCGGCACGTCCCCAACGGTGACAGGTGGCACAGTTTTCGACAATGATGGGAGCGATCTCGGTGGTATAGTCAGCAGGGTTCTCGAGATGTTCGGCCAACGCAGCGTATTCGATCGCGCAGCCATTCACATCGGAAGTGGTCGTGTCAGATGCGTCACCGCTCACGACCGCGGCCAGATTTTCGCTCAAGGCCTGTTCAACTCCACCGCGATAAAAGAGTGCCATGCGGCTGGGGTTAAAGACGAGTACTTCACCAGCCTGAGAGATCCTGAGGCTCTCGGAAACGAGTTGCAACTCGTCCGCCAATACCGGCAAAGGCAGTTGCCACTCCTTCTGTTCACTGCGCGCCGAGCCATTTACATCGAGAATGAGAAACTCGATTTCGCCCTGATACTTTTCCTGCAAGCTGGCGAGTTCCGGGATCGCGTCGCGCGCGGCAGCACAGCTATTGTCGTAAGCGAGCAAAGCTACCGCATCGCGGTGTTGATAGCGGCTCAGTTGGTGAAACACGCCAGTTTCATCCAGTAGAGCAAAGTCCCCGACTCGTTCAGTCGCGGCAAAACTCGCAGTACTCCAGGTGAGTGCCAGAGTCAGTGTGCTCGCGTAGTGGAAAAGTTTTTTCTGCATGGCTAATGACAATTTCACGCTGCGCTATCCTACTGTGCCATTGGGTTCGGACTGACGTGCGGGTTCTCAACCTGTTCCCGCGTCCAGTTGCGATCGGGCTGTAGCAAACCGCCACGCGCTGGGCCGCCCGCGTTATAGATTCCGCCGCGCAGGACGTAGACGAGGTAATCCATCTTGTCAGACAGATTTGCTGTCTTGTCAGTGTAGGCCAGCACTGCGCGTTCGATTTCCCCCTGTCTGTCTTCCAGGTCCGGATAAGCAAGTATGTCGCCGATGACCACTTTCAGCAGTTCCAGATTGTCCAGGACATACGCGGCTTCGGGATGTTCCGTATAGAAATTCGGGGCGATAACCGGATTGGTAGGGATGTCGCTCGGCAGGGAGACAAAGCTGCCGTGCAGGCGGGTAATCTTTTCGCCATAGCTGTTCAGCAGATTCTGAATGTCTGCATCCCTGTCGCCATAAACTTCGGTGGTGATGAGTATCTCGAGCAGAGCAACTTTCAGCCACTGCGATGCCCATGTAAGCCCACTGAGTTGTGGGAAGCCAACTCGATACGAATAGGCAAAAGGATGATCAGATAACAGCTCATCGGACTTGGGTTCGATGGCTACTGAATGGCTATTGTCGTTCAGATAATCCTGCACGGCCTGATCGATCGCCGCGTGTTTGTCTTCGTAGACCGGGTTCAGGTAGATCTCGATGAGTTGTTCCACGAACTGACGTCCGCGTTGCAGTGTATCGACGGCAACAGGAGGCAGGTTACCGATATCTGACAGCGCTGAGCGTACACGCTCCGCATCGTGATCCTGGCGAATGACACCGAGTAGTCCTGGAGTAGCGCGGCTTTCGAAGACACGGTGCGGACCCAGCATGGCGAGGTGGTCGCCGGCAGAGTGATAGTGCGAACCGGCTGATTCGGCCAGCTCCTCCAGAGTCTCCAGCAACAAGCGCTGGCCAATAGCCGCAGTCGGTGAATCGTTGGTTAGCGTGATCTCTTCATAAGCGCGCGCCTGCACGACATCGTGTGCCAGAAGCAGTTGCTGCAACTCCGGGTATTGGCTTGCCAGCACGGTTTCATCATTGGCTGTCGCCGAACTGGCGAGGAATATCACTAGCAGTGGCAGCCCGCGACGCAACTTCAATGGCAGATTGAAGATGGGGATAAGCATGTACTCTCTCCGGTCATTTCGTCCTGTAGCAGTGCTTCGAGGATCTGCTATTTGGGGACTGAGTATAGGCGAAATCGAGTGCTATCTCGCCTGCGACAAAATGCCTCACTTCTCAGCTGGTGTGGGTCGCTTGTAATAAATAGTGTATTTATATCAATGAGATATGAGTAAAGACTTTAAAACTCAAGGCGAGCCTATTACAAAATGCTACAACTCATCCGGGTGAAAATGGGCCATCTGGGCGGTGTTGAATCGCGCGGCAGACCCGAAAACTGGCATTCCATGCTGCACCTGCGGCAATCTGTCGTATTGAATACCGCGCCTGCGCGGTAAATACTCTCCCAAGACAGGGCTGTTAGGCAGTAATCATCAGGGTGATCAGACTCAGGAATCCCAAGCGACTCAGAGCAGTCTGGGTAAGTGAATCCAATCGAGAATAAGCAGGCAGGCGAGATGCCAGAGCGAGCCAGATGATCGGTGCTGGACGCGCCAGGATCATGGCGCTGGCACATAAGAACAGGCAAATGAGAGCAAGGAAAAGAGAACAAGCCAATGAAAGAAACTACCGGACGCCACCTTTGGCTCTACTGCACAGTGTTTATAACTGGTGGCGCCATCATGGTCATCGAACTGTTGGGCACGCGCATCATCGCGCCGTTCTATGGGAGTAGTCTATACGTCTGGACATCGGTAATCGCCGTGACGCTGATGGCGTTGGCAGTCGGCTATTTTCTGGGCGGCTTTCTTGCCGATCACGCTCAACGAATCGGTCTGTCTCTTGTGATCGCCGGGGCTGGCTTGTTGACCATGCTCATTCCCTGGCTCGCGCAGCCAGTGTTGTTAGCTACGAATTCACTTGGACTCAGACTGGGTTCCTTCACGAGCACGTTCGTCCTGTTTACGCCGAGCTTGTTACTCCTTGGCATGATTAGTCCCTTTGCCGTCAAGCTCGCAACCGACAGTCTCGACGGAGTAGGGCTCAATACCGGGTCGATCTACGCGGTGAGTACAGTAGGTAGCGTCATTGGCACGCTGCTGCTCGGTTTTTTTCTGTTTCCCGCGATCGGCACCCGAGAGATTTTTGTGGCGATCGGTGTCTTGTTGCTGCTGGTGGCGCTGACCGCGTTTGTTGTGGAGAGGAAAATAGCACTGCGAAAATCGAATGCACTGCCGGTGGTGGCATTGACTGCGATCGGTTTGCTATTCGCGCTTCTTGGCAGCCATGCTGAATCCGAAGCGGAGAGCGATTACATTACCCGGTTTGAGCAAGAAAGCATGTATGGCTGGATTCGCGTAATTGACAACCCTCAGGAAAATTTCCGCGTGCTGACAATGGACTCTTCCATTATCGGTGCGGCGAGCTTGAATACGGGTCAGAACGCGCTCACGTATCAGCGGGTAGTAAACCTGCTGCCCGATCTTCGGCCTGGCATGGAGCGCGCCCTCTTGATCGGGCAGGGAGCAGGTCACATGGCAATGAACCTGAGCCGCATGGGAGTAGTCACTGATACGATCGAAATCGATCCGGCAATCGCCTTTGCGGCGACGGAGTATTTTGGCTACCAACCTAGCGGTGCAACGCTTATTGGTGATGCGCGCTATGAGACCAAACGACTTACCCACGAATACGACCTGATTATTCTCGATGTGTTTACCGGCGGGGCCGAACCGTTTCATTTGTTAACCCGAGAGTATCTTTCGGAACTTCATGCACTGCTGCGCGAAGGCGGCTTGCTAGCGGTCAATTTCGTTGCTTTCTATGATTCCGGAAACAATCCAGCCCTGGCATCAGTTGCGTTGACGCTGAATGAAGTCTTTACTCAGCAACGTGTTTTCGTATCCGAGCCAGGTATCGACTTCAATGACTACATCTTTCTTGCATCCGATGCGGAGCTTGAGATGGATCGCGCATCGCCAATGAATCGGGAATGGTTCGCAGAGCATGGCGTTGCGCTCAACACGTCAGAAGGTGTGCTCTTGACGGACAACCTGAACCCTCTGGAAAAATTGCAGGTGAGGAAGTCGGAGCACTACCGGCAAGTCGTCACGGATCTTATCGGTACACAACGTTTACTATGGCGCTAGTGCCTGCACAGTTATTCGTGATTTTAAGATAGTAGCGGTCCAGCTGAGTTGCCCTGCACATCGACCCAGAGGTAGGGCAGGCCGAGATTCTCAAGCCAGGCTTTGCCCTGTTCTTCTTTCAGCATGCCAATGGTCGCTGCGCTACCGGCGACAACACAGATATCCGCGGCAATGCTTACGGCAGCCAGCTGCTTTACTGGCCAACCGGTGTGCGGATTGAGGATATGTCCGTAGCGTACTCCGTCGATCGTGATACAACGCTCATAGTCGCCGCTGCTGGCGAGCGCGCCACTGCTTATCTCGAGAATTCTCAGGGCTTCGCGCTTGGCAGCCGGATCACTGACAGCGACGCGCCAGGGACTGCCATCGGGATGCGGGCCGATGATGCGTATATCGCCGCCGAGGTTAATCATGCCGTGTTGCAGGCCTGCCTCGAGGCAGATCGTTGCCGCTCGGTCCACGGCATATTCTTTCACTATGCCGCCCAGATCCAGTTCCATGCCTTGATGGGGAAATGCGAGTTGCGGGGATTGCCACTCGACGCGTTGCCAACCGATACGATCCAGCAGGCGGGCGATGGAATCGGACGAGGGGATTGCGCCAGACTTGAAATCCCAGGCCTTGCGCAGAATGCCTGAGGTGATGTCGAACAATCCGCCACTCTGTTGAAAGCAGGTGTCCGCATAATCAAGCAGGCTTGCTGTTTCGGCATCGACACCAATCGCTGCGCCATTGGCTGCTGCGCGATTAATGTCGCTGAGCAAGCTGTCTTCACGATAGCGTGAGTAGCGATTCTCCAGACGCGAGACGTCATCGATGATTGCTTTGCTGACGCGCTGTAAACCGCTGTCTTGCGGCCCATAGAGGAATATCTCGCAAGGAGTGCCCATTGCATGAAACGGGATGCGGAGAGTCTTCAGATGCAAGTGTCTGTCTGCCGTTAAGTTCAGGAATATCGACTAACAGCTCGCCGTAAAGTCAGATACTCAGCATGTCAGAGAGTCAAAAAGTCAAAAAGTCAGAAAGTCAAAATGAGAGATGCCAGATGGCTGCCAGCGAACCATCGCGCGCTCGCTGAAAACCATTCACATCATCGCGCACAGGTTGTAGCCATTCCAGGCTCAGCATATTACCCATGTAGCGACCACTGAGATGGTAGCTGAGTCCGATTCCAATGTCCTGATAACGGCCACCCATATTGGCTGGAAAATCCATCGGGCCAATGCGGGCATTGTAGGAGTCGAAATCGCCTTTGATAGAACCGATATCGGAGTAAAGATAGCGCAGGGAGGCACTGAACTCGGGCGAGAAACTGTAACTGCCCCAGGCCGAGGTTTTGACTACATCGCCCAGTCGATAGCCTGAGTCATTACGTTTTTCCAATCGATGTATGCCACCTAACTGTGCTCCCCAGCTCCAGCGCTGCGCTGTGCCAGTATAGGTCACGCTGTGAAGGAGGTCCCATGTCCCGCTTCCGAGTTGCATGCCGAAATGGATGAGGCCGCCATCGTTTCTGAACGTACGTCTTAATTCTTCGTCTACAGACCCCAGTGGTATGCTCGCACCGAGCGTGCCGTGCACATGATGCACGCCATCATCATAGAGACGAAACAGACCGGCTATTACAGCGTCGCTTAATCCGCCGGTAGTGTGTCCGGTAATGCCGCTGTGCTCGTGCGTTTCAAATACGGGAGGTGGACGACCGTTGAGGTCACGCAGATTCATGTCCATGTCCATGAACTGCGGCATGAACATGAGCGTTAGCGAGGAGCTCGGCGCATACATGACATTCAGCATGTGCATCTTCATGTTCATATGAGTCGCAATAAACCGGCAACCCTCGGTTCCCGGGCAACCTGCGTCAACTATCGTCTGATCGGTGACCGGGGTGCTACCTTGCAACAACTCGTTCGAGCGACGGGAAAAAGCAAAGTGATAGCCGAACATGTACTCTCCCGGTGCATTCAGCATGTGACCAAACATGATGCCGGCAGGGAGATTGGGCATACCATGGGCAGTGTGCCCCGAGTCAGACATATGGGCGGCATGGTCAGCGTGCTCCGCTTGCGCGGCAGCCATTCGCGGGCTTCGGTCCTGTCCCGGGCGGGCACCGACGCCAATCGTTAGCGCGGCATTTGCAGTCCAGAAGTCGAAATCGGCATAAGCGCTATTGCCTTTGTCGCCGAAGGCCAGGTCACTGCTGCGGTCGTAGTATTCGGCTCCAATTTCGAGCGCCACCGAATTGCGCCAGGTCTTGCGCAGTGTTAACCCGGCGCTGAGCGAACCAAATCCGGAAAGGCGGTGGTCGCTGGAGAAGTGCGTCGGCAGCAGGCTGGCGTCGTAATCTCTCAAGCTGGGTAACAGGTCAAGATCGATAGTGTCGACAAACTCGCCGTTGTCGTTCACGAAATTGCCATTGGCTTCCTGGTAGAGCTGTACGTCAGGATTATTGCTGTCAATCCAGATTTCTCTGCCGCGATCGTCAGTCGCGATCTTGCGATAGGCCTGCTCGGAGATCGCATAGCTCGTATAAAAGCTCGCGCTGTCTTGGCTGTAATAGCGCAGCCTGGGCGTGAGCATCCAGCCTTCGCCCAGCGGCTGCACCCATTCCGCCGTGAGGGCGTGTGTATCTATTCCCCAATTGTCGTTGGAGTGCTCCCAACCCAAATGCAGTGCGGCATCGAACTGGGGAAGATAATGAACGTACTTCGCATTAAGGGCGAATTGATTGTGTGAGTCGGGCCTTTGTTCCATAAAAGCCCGTGTTTCACCGTTCAGCAGTTGCCCGGAATCCGCTGATTCGTTCGGATCTACAAACACAAAGGTAGTAGCCTTGTAGGAATTGGCAAGGTAGCCGCTGCGGCGATTGAAACTGATGCCAAGGTCGACCAGGGACTCCTGGTTGATGATCTGCGTTAATCCGGCCCGGAGGAGGTACTCGTGGTTGTCCTCGAACAAGACGTCGGAATCCTCAATGCGGCGAATGCGATCATCGAACGCCCGTGTGTCCAGATAAGGAACGAAATCGGGGTCGAGGACTGCAGCTATTTCATTCTTCGTATAACCACCACCGAATGACAGACTGGTGGTCTGACGATTGAGATCGATACGACCACCCGCATTCAGATAGACCGACTCGTAGTCCTGCTCTGTTGAAATGCCACTACTTAATTCCAATGCCGCGTTGTCCCAGTCGTAGTTCATACCCAACTCGATCTGGTCACGCGATTCCGGTGATGCGGATGCCAGCACCAGTACTTCACGCGGGTCAGCAACCAGCCCGGATTGGCCATCACTCGCCAGAGGTACTCTTTGCTGATTCAGAGCGATGGGATTCACGGCGAAAGGGGAGGCACCCACTTTGATAACGCCGTTGGCAGTATTCGCAAGAATTGCCCGATTGGGCCTGCTTGCCAAAGGCGCTGTCGTTACTGGTGTGGCACCGGTCCAGGTATCCTGCGTGTAGCTCAGATTGAAGCCAAGTCGGGCACCCAATTGCAGACTGGTCGTGGCTTTGAACACTTCGATCGCGAGCGGATCGAGACTGCTGCTGACGTCGATAAGGTCGCGCTCGCCTTCCGCATAACGACTGTATTGAATGCTGACACTATCCGGATTGTTCTCAGCTGCTTGTGCAGGAGAGGCTACGAGGCCGGGCAGCAGCAATGCGGCTGATGTCAGGGCCTGCGCTATGGAGTGTTGGGTCGGATTCGCGCCGGGAGAGCGACGTTTAGTGGCAGCCACAACCGCCACCATCACCGCCACTGCTCGTGTTAGCGGCGGCTTCGCGGCTGCTCAGGTTGTGAGCTCTTAAACTACTCTGCAGGGGATTGGGTTCGAGTGCCATTTGGGGCTTGCTGAGTATGCCTCGCTCCCAGGGCTGGACTTGCGTACACGCAGTCATGCCAACACAGATAAATGTGATGGCAAATGAGAGCGTGATGGTTTTACGTAAGTTTTTCATTCCCATTGATTTGCAATGATATCGGTACCTGTGTGCGAAGAATCGGCCGCGAGGCAATGGTATTCCAATTCAATATTCCGCGCACCTGCGGCTGTTTTGTTGAGGATTAAGTAGTAGGTTCCCTGGCCGCCAACCAACTGAATGTAGTCGCTGAATTCCGCGTCGCCGGAAACAGTATCAGAAATACTGATCGCGCGGGTCCCCTTGAGTAGCTGAACGTTGACTAACAGCCCGTCCACTGGCGCAGAATTGTCGCGTATGCGCGCAATGAGCGAGTCAGGTGTGCCATTCCCATCATCGAAACAGGTGACTCGCGCCAATCCCGTAAATGTCGCAACCTCACCGCTTTCATCCATTGTGGCACTGCCGCTATGGGCCAGCGCGAATTGTGACTTAAGCAATAGTGCTGTCGCGATTGTAAATAGCTTTAGTTTCATAGCGATCGACTTCTAAAATTTGCAGCGAATGAGTTTTCTGCTACCAAAAACAAATGCACCGGGTTCATAGCCCGGTGCACAGTTTACTACGACTGGCTCGGGCTAACTATGGGGTTGGCCAGGCCTGTACCCCGTCAACCACAATGGGCATATCGCGATTGATTTGCTCAGCCGAGGGGCGCACTTCGACAACTTCTTCTGCAGTGCAGGAAGCCGGCAGCGGATTGGTTTCCTGATTGCGTGTGAACGTGATAGAAGCAGGGCCGTTGTCCGTTTCGCTAACGCGGTCATAAACAGTGCCGAGGTTGTTGTGTGTCCAGAGACCTGCAACGTCAGTGCCTTGCAGTCCCGCTGCATCTGTCACCTGGCAAATATCAGCGATAGATACATAGAATTTGACGCTCACTGCGCAAGAAGTAGGCTCAATATTGGTTGCGTTTACTCGAACAGGTAGTCGCATGATCAGATTGTGATCTACTTCTTCACCACCAGCCCAGAAGCCCACCTGATTGCTCAGAGAATTCAATTTCACGCCCATCTGCGGGAAAGTATTGTCTTTGATCGCTTGCAGATTCGGACCCCAGTTGGAAACATAGTCAGTCAACTGGCCTTCGTAAGCGACACCATCAACTGTGATGGAAGAGTCGCTACCATCTGGTACAACAACTGATGTGCCGAGCACACCCAGTGAACCACAGCCATGACCAATTACGACGTTGTTATATACACGTGCGCCTTCGTCCAGTGACGATATCTCAAAACGGGTATGGGCCGACGCCTGTACCGCGAGTCCTGCCGTGACCAATGTGGCAATGGCAACAGGAAGAATTTTCTTTGTGTTGTGAAGCATTGGATTGTTTTCCCCTGAGTTTCATAAATTCATGCAGAGCGACCCATAACGGGCAATCTCCAGTGCTTCGTATTATGTGTAGCTGGGGTCAACTTACAATGTGACATATTGCCGCACTCCATGTCGCACCGTCGCAACAAGAAGCAATCTGAGCAGATTGGATTTGTAACAATATGTAATTTCCTGGCGTGCGCAGAATTGTAAATAACTATTGCTGTCTTGTAGAAGGCTGCGTCAATTTGTCACCTTGATTGGTAAATCTGTAATGCATATCTTCAAATGCGATCGACTCTGTGCAGTTATGTATATGGGTTAGGGCGAAGCCTGGAAGTTAATCGCCTTTTGATTGCTGACAATTCGCTCGTGATCTATTCGCAAACAGTATGTCTGAGAAACTAAAAATCAGACATTGATAGGATCAAATAAACATGGCTCAATTTACTTCTACGGTTGTTCGATTATCACTATTGATCAGTGTGATATTACTTTTGGCTTCTTGTAAGTCCACTGACTCATATTCACCATTGCTTTACGCAGAGCCCGCAGTGGATGCGGAACTCACCCGGGCACCCAGAACGCTACGATTGTTCTATTCTGCTCTACCGGATGTAGATCAAAGTAGTCTCAGGCTAGTTGGCCAAGATGGTGAGCTAAGTCTTCGAGGTTTACACACTATGGCCGCCGATGATTTGATGATTGAGATACTTGATCCGATGATTCCTGGAGAATACACAGTGCACTGGAGCACGGTTGTAGCAGGCGACGCAAACAACTATGAAGGTAGTTATCAATTCCGTTTACTTGAGTAGGAATTAAATGTTTGGCGCAATCAGGCTGTTAGTCGGTAATGCGATTATGCAGCCTCGATTCCGCGAGCAATCCCGGAACGCTCGGTTGAATCTTCTATCCATTTAAACTTGATTCTGTAGATTCAATATTTCGTGATCGTTCATGCTTGAATATTATGTTATGTTATAACATAATTGTTGCTCGAGACTGCGCTAGCCAACAGATTTCTCGGCGCAATGCCCTCCAGGTGCTGCGCATTCGATGCTAGCTATGGCTCGGAGTGACGACACTTTCAAGGAATCAAGATGAAATCACAGGACAAAATGTCGCGGTCGGCCGACAAGACAGCGATTGGACTTTCTATTATCTGCACCCTGCACTGTCTGCTGCTGCCTGTCGCGACAGCGCTTCTGCCGTCGGCAGCTCTATTCGGTCTGGACGATGAGCTGTTCCATGTCATCTTGCTCATTGTTGTTTTGCCAGTGAGTGTTTTCGCCCTGCGTTCGGGTATGCGTAAACACAACAGCAAGACCGTGTTGGCTATAGGGGTGGCAGGATTATTGGTATTGATTGTCACCGCCGCTATCGGTCACGATACGTTTGGTGAGACTGGAGAACGTATACTCACTCTGTTTGGGTCATTCCTGGTGGCGACCAGTCATTTTCGTAACTTCCGGCTCTGCCAATTGCGCGCGGTTCATCCTGCAATGGAATAAGGTATTGGCATCGCATAGCGACTTTTTGCTTGCCCATGGTAGATTCTGGCTACGATTGCGTAATGCAAGAATAGCCCCGTGATTGAGCACGCAGGAGTAATCGAACTGATTTCAAGTTAGAGTGTTTATTCTTGTTGGTGGGAGGTGTAGTGAATATAAATGGCATCAATTGCACCAAATGTTTAGTGGAATTGGAGGAAACGTGCCTAGTCTGGTGTGGGACAAACCGCAGCAGTCAACTTGCTGTTTCCAAATCGGCGCTGGTCACTAATGTTCTGCCTGAATATGCGACATAATAGCTTTCTGCTAGCCCCTCTGGCTCTTTTGCTGCCTGTTTGCGGGCAGTTATTGGCCCAAGGGTCTCAAGGGTTGGATAGCCATGTTCACGGAACAGCCGAGCTCAACGTTGTGGTAATGGGGCAACAAATCCAGTTCGAATTCATCAGCCCGGCCATGAACCTGCTGGGATTCGAGCGTGCCCCGCAGACGCAGGATGAAATTACTCTGTTCGAAGAACTCACTGTGGAGTTACAGACCGGTTCATGGCTGCTCGCTGAAGCACTGGCGGATTGCCAGCAAACCTCCCTCGACTTTGCTGCACCGGACTTCGGAGAAGAAACTCACGAAGACACACACGATCACGATCATGAACACGAGAGTGCAACGGGCACTCATGCGGATTTTCGCGTGCAGTATCTCTATGACTGCACTTCCGCCCCGGGAAAAGCATTCAGGCTCAATGTGTTTAACCGTTTTCGAGGCATTGAGGAGCTCACTGTGCAGTGGCTTGCAGACGGTCGACAGGGACTCGGGCGACTCACCCCAAACAATCCCTCACTCGCAATGGACTGAAGCGTATGACTCCCCGACTTCCCAAGACAGCAACCGAAGCGGTGACTTTTGGCAGTAAGCACAATCACGCACTGTGCATCGAAGAAGCACTGGACTTCGCCCGCCGCGTTTGTGAAAAAGAAGGTGAGCGATTTACCGATCTTCGCAAGCAGGTGTTTGAACTCGTCTGGGCTGAACACAAACCGGTGAAGGCCTACGATTTGCTATCGGAATTGGCAGCCAAGCGCAGCGGAGTGGCACCTGCAACGGTTTACCGAACTCTCGATTTCCTGCAAGCTCAGGGCCTGGTCCACAAACTGGAGTCGCTCAATGCCTATCTTGGTTGCTGCCATCCGGAGAAGGAGCATCAGGGACATTTCCTGATCTGTAAAAAGTGTGAAGAAGTAAAAGAGTTGGAACTCACGGCGCTTAGCAAGTCCATCAAAGAGGCTGAGAAAGCGCAGGAGTTTCAGGTGAAGCACATGACCGTGGAACTCTTTGGCCTTTGCAAGAATTGCCTCTAGACAGTTGTCGGGTCGTGCAGAAGCAATAGACTTCGATGCGAACCCTTCCTGCGTTTACAAACTAATAATCGTAAAGCTCTATGTGCTCAGCCTTCAGACTATAGGCTGAATCCGCAATATCGTTGCGCACGACCTGACTGCTCAACTCACCCAGTACATAGAACGCATCGTAAAAACTGTCGAGCTGCAAGCCCGCCTCATAGGTGACGTGGATAATCTGGTTCGGTGGTGGCGGGGGAACGTGGATGCAGGCGCCGAAAAACGGCACCAGGAAAAACTCGGTTACTTTTCGGTCTTCGTTGTACGCTGTCGGCACAACAAACCCCGGTAGCAGGATTCGCTTGTTGACCAGCTCCGGATTCACATCAAAGGACTGCATTGCCTTTGCAAAGGCATCCTCTTCCGGGCTGCTTTCTGTAAGCTGGTCTTCCCAGCCATAGCCAGTGTGGGAAACTGGTGGTGCATTGAGGATGGCGTCCAGATCTGCAGGGCTCATTAACTCTTCCCAATTGATGGCACGCACTTCCTCTGGATTCTTCACTTCGAAATTAACCGGCAGATCGCCCTGAGCGAATGCACTGGTAACAAAGCCCAAAGCGAGGACACTCGAGAGACATAATCGTTTCATTGCCGTGACCATGAAAGGCTCACCTTCTGCTAGCGGTTTGTAGGAGCTTCGAGTGTATATCATACTGAAACTCTGAGACATGTCAGTTCTGCCACTTTTCGTTTCAACTCAAGGCTTCTGGCAACCGACGTAAAATGCTAGATTCCATTCCGACAACAAGAACTTATAACGTCGATACAAGGAAATACTATGCAACAGTTCCTGCCCAGACTGACATTTCTTAGCATTCTAAGCACTTTCACTTTCTCGGCTTTCGCCCAGGATTCCGGTGAAATCGGCCCAAGCCCCTACAACTACATAACCGACTCCTGGATGCAGTCCTTCGCTGACGAAGGGATGACCTGGGGTGGGACATCAGGGGTTGTGGTACAAAACAAAGGTCGTATCTTTTTCCTGCAGCGTGGTGAAACCAGACTGCCCAACCCTGTGCCAACGAGTTATGCGGGTTTCCCGGCATCGCTTGGGTGGAATGTTCTGCAGGGTCGTGGCCGGGTCTGGCAGAACTGCATCTATGTAGTGAATAGCGAAGGCGAACTGCTGGAAGTCTGGGATCACTGGGATCACCTGTTTAAAGGCACCAACGGGCCCGGACCACACAGACTGCGCATGAGCCCCTATGACCCTGACAACCGACTCTGGCTCGTAGATGAAACCAATCACATCATTTATGTCTTCTCCAATGACGGTGAGCAACTGCTAATGACCTTGGGCGAGAAAGGCATTCCCGGCAATGACGAGTTCCACTACGCACAACCACAAGATGTGGCATTCCTGCCAAATGGCATGTTCTTGGTGGGCGATGGGCTTGGTGGCAACAATCGCATTGTTGTACGCAATGCCGATGGCAGCTACCACTCAGAATTCGGCGAGGGTGGAGACGCCAGCCATCAGTTCGCATCGGTGCACTCTCTCGCTATGGGGCCAGAGCAGAAGCTGTATGTTCTGGACCGCGACAAGCGTGATGTGAAGGTATTTCAGCAGACAGCACCGAAGGACTCTCCCAGCTACCCGGTTTACGAATATGAGAACACCTGGACCGGTCTTGATCTGCCGCTGGACATCACCGTGAGCGAAGATGCTGCCTGGGTCACCGATATTCGCCCGCCCAAAATAGTGAAATACAATCTCGATGGCACACCCGAATACACCTGGCTGTTACCGGTTGAGGGGCAGGACATGTGGATCGAAATGCATTCGCTGGCAGCGGACAACGAAGGCAATCTTTATGGCACCGACAATCAGGCCGGCAGACCGCAGAAAATGACCCCGCGAGGCGATGCCAATCCAGAGCATCTTGTCGGAATGCCCTATGTTGAGCGTTAATTGAAAGCATGAAAAATCCAGTAGAAGCGGGTTATCCAAAATGATTATGCGTCAGACCAAAAGCGTACAGGCGCTTCTTTTGGGCAATCTGCTTCTACCATTTTTCGGCACTGTGTTTGCTCAGGAGCTCAGTCCGCTGGTACCTCCTGATGAACCCATCGCGCGACAGTTTGCCGCTGTCTCTGCTGATCCTCGTGTGCAACAGGCGCTGGAATTGATCGCGCAGCGAGAGCAACGGACTGTCGAAGAACAGCTGGCAATCACTGAGATCCCGGCGCCGCCGTTCCAGGAACAGAGACGAGCTGCGGACTATCTACAACGCATCCGCGATACCGGGCTGGACCCGTATCTGGATAGCGAAGGCAATGTGGTTGCTGTCAGACCCGGAACGGGGGACGGACCCACACTGCTTATCACTGCTCATCTGGACACGGTTTTCCCGGAGACTGTTGATACCACCGTACAGCTGCGCGACGGGCGTTACTACGCGCCGGGTATTGGCGACGATACACGCGGGCTGGCTGTACTGCTGTCGGTTATCGATGTGCTGCAGCAGAGCGAAATTGAGACTATCGGCGATATAATTTTCAGCGGCAACGTCGGTGAAGAAGGCCGTGGTGATCTGCGAGGCGTAAAAGCCCTGTTCCGAGACCTGACCGAGGTCGATGGGTTTATCTCCGTTGACGGCGTGCAGCTGACACGAATTACAACCGGTGGTACAGGCAGCCGGCGCTTCGAATTCATTTTCCGCGGGCCGGGTGGGCACTCATTCGGCGCGTTCGGTTTACCGTCTGCGATCCATGCCATGGGTCGCGCTATCGCGCTCATCGCTGAATTGCAGACCCCGCAGTTTCCCAAGACGACGTTCACTGTGGGGACGGTCAACGGGGGTACTTCGGTCAACTCCATCGCGGCCGAAGCAAGTTTTGCTATCGATATGCGTTCAAACGATCCGAACTTGCTGGCCATGTTCGAGCGTGATGCTCAAGCGGCGGCGCTGACTGCTGTGGCAGATGAAAATACGCGCTGGAATGCCGAATCGATTAGCGTTGAATTCAAGCTGATCGGTGACAGGCCGGTGGGCAGCACTCCCGTCGGGAGTCCGATTGTGCAGGTCGCGGCCTTGTCATACGCGCATCTGGGTGTCGATATCAACGCGCTAACCGTTTCAAGTACCGATTCGAATGTGCCGATGGCACTCGGCATTCCTGCTATTACCATCTCCGGTGGCGGAGAAGGAGGCGGGGCACATTCGCCAGACGAATGGTTTGCACCGACTGATTCACATCTGGGGCCGCAGGCCGTGTTATTGAATGTTCTGACTCTGGTTGGCGTCGACGGCGTTAGCCAACCGGCGCTGCAGGAGCGCTGCGCCCAGGACAGTTCGATCAATTGCGCCAGCGATTAAGGCCTGGGCTCAATCTCCATCACCAGTGGCCAGTGATCTGAAACGCCACGAGCCCCCGGCATCGAAAATCTGCGCGGTGTTCCTTCCTCAGTGACTTGTTCCGGAATTGCATTGGCCAGATAGCTACTTGTTAGTTGCCAGTTGTCGCCGGGTCGCCACAGCAGCATGTCCAGAAACGACCATTCGTCAGTAGGTGCGTAGTAGCTAGTCCCGGGACAGTCTTCACACAAGTCGTGTGCCACTTCCCAGAGCGGTCGCACCCATTTTTCGAGCATTTCTTGCTCGTTGTTTTCCTCGCTCGTGGTATTGAAGTCGCCGGCTGCGAAAGCGAGTTGTCCGGGGGGCAATTGTGCGAGCAACGTATTCAGAGTCGTGTAGGCGCTGTCGCGCATGCGGGTCGGATGATACGGAGCCGGGAAGTGCACCGAAAAGCCGGTGATCAATTCACCGCTGTTCAGTTCAAAAGTGGCTTGCAAGATAGGTCTGGTATCCCCGATGCGCTCCTGCTCTGACTCGGAAAAGGTGATGTCATGCAGCGACACTTCCCGCACTGGAAGCTTCGACAGGAACGCGACGTCGATTCCGCGACTGTCATTTCCTTCCAGTAGCACCGCAGGCTGGTATCCCAGGCCAGTCAGTTGTTCTTCGCGCAAGCGCTCGAGGATGGCGCGGTTCTCAACCTCCTGCAAGGCGATGATGTCAGGACCCTGTCCCGAATTTACCTGCTTGATCACACGGCCAACGGCAAGCAACTTCTGCTCCGCCACTGCTGTGCTCCAGTCCCAGTACAGGCACTGCTCGCGCCAATAGATCACGTCAATCGCGTTGCACTTGTCGATATGCCGCGGCGAGCTTTTCTGTTCGATCGGCAGATAGGTCTCGTCATCCTTCCCAGCGTCGTCCACGGTATCGAACAGATTCTCGACATTGAATGTCATGATACTGAGTTGCTGAGCCTGGGCAGTAAGAGCCATGCAGGTAGCGAATGTGAAAACGAGCAATGCAAAAACGATGGGGCTGGAACGCATTATTGGAGCCTGTTTATGCCTGAATACTGAGAAGTGGTAGTATGAAATCCCCTTTCGCAAGGGAGAATCCAGTGCTGTATAGACCAGCGCTGTTTAGAATAGGCTACAAAGTGAATATGACTCTTTCGCTACAATCCTTCACCGCAACCAAGTGCAATGCCGTTTCTTCGGAGACGCGCCAGAGAGGCTATCTGATGGGTATGGGTAATTTTAGGGGCATGGGTAACTCGCCGGGGACGCATGTTGAGCAGGCCAAGAAAGTAGAGCGACGCGTAGTTGGACTCTGCACAGCGCTCGCGCTGATGCTTCTTGCTGCCGGCATGAGTTCGACCGCTCTCGCGAATGAAACCCGTTACCATGTGGATCTCGCAGAGCGCGCAGCGCAGCAGGTCACTATCGAAGCGCGTTTCAGTGAAGTCGCCAGCGAGACACTCGATTTCCATCTGCCCGTGTGGCGATCCGGTTTGTATCTGGTACTGGATTTTGTAGGCACGGTGTCAGGTATCGAGGTGACCGACGGCAATGGCCAGCCCTTGGCTTTCGAGCAGACTGCCAAATCGTCCTGGCGGGTGCAGAGGCCCAGTGCCAGTGTCGGCGATGTCATTGTCACGTATCGCATCTATGCCGATAGTTTGACCGATCGTACTCGCCACGTGACTGCAGAGCATGCGTTTCTCAATCCTGCAGCAGTCTTTATTTATGCAGACGGCTTCCGCGATGAGCCTGTAGAAGTTGAGCTGGACTTGCCCGAGGACTGGCAAGCAGCAAGTGGAATGGAGCAGCCTGAACCTGGCCTGTTTACTGCACCACACTATGACCGGCTGGTCGATTCACCGATCGAGGCAGGCACTTTCGACCTCGTCACTTTTGAAGCCGGTGGCATGACCATCGACTTTCTGATCGATGGAATCTGGGATGGCGATGAAGAGCGCCTCGCGAATGATATCGGCGCCATTGTTGAAGCCTCAGTAGAGGTGTTTGCGTCGGCCAATCGTCCCTTGCCAACTGACCGCTATCTGTTTCTCTTGCACAGTGGGCCTGGCTTGGGAGGCGGTACGGAATACTACAACAGCACCGTGGTGCACACGGATCCCCGCGCCTTCTGGGACGAGGACCGCTGGCAGGGATTTCTTGGCTTGATGGCGCACGAGTTTTTCCACACCTGGAATGTAAAGCGCTTTCGTCCGGCATCCATAGATCGCTATGACTACCAGAACATCAACTATACGGAGCTGCTCTGGGTTGCCGAAGGACTGACCAGCTATTACGACCAGTTGCTGCCTGTGCGTGCCGGGCTGGTGAGCGTGGATGACTACCGTGATCAGTTGGCAGAAACCATTGGTGGGGTCATCGACAATCCTGGCTACAGTCAGGACACCCTGGCGCGTGCCAGTCTTGAGGCCTGGACCAAAGGGTTTCATCGCGGTGCGGATCGTGCTGCAGATAAACCCAATCGTACCGTGTCCTTTTACAGCCAGGGCGGCTTGCTGGGTCTCGTTCTCGATCTTGAGATTCGCCGCATAAGCAATGGCGCACGCAGTCTGGATACGGTCATGTCCGCCCTCTACGATGACTTCCCTCTCGGTGGAGGCGGTTTTACCTACGCTGACTTTCGTTCCCGGCTCGCCACTGCGGGCGGATCGGCACTCGCTGATCGACTCGATGGCTGGGTCTACGACACGCAACCGCTCCCGATTGCCGAGGCACTCGAATCGATAGGCTGGTTACTGGAACGTGAAGACACCGCCGACGATCCGGTTCAGGTGTCGATCAATGCGCCGCTAAGCGGCAATCCTCCAGTCGTACGCTATGCACGTCTCGACGGCGCGGCCTGGCGTGCCGGATTGAATGCCGGTGATGAATTGCTGGCGCTCGATGGTGTCCGCATTGGCAGTGGCTTTAATGCGCTTTTGCGCCGCTATACGCCGGGCGATGAAGTGGAGCTCACCTTCTTCCGCGACGGTGTCCTCAAGACCCTTCCAGTCACCCTGGATCCGGTGCTGGCCGACCATGAAATCAATGTGAACGAAGAAGCAGCAACAGTTGCGGTTGAGTCTCGCACTGCCTGGCTAGGCGTTGCGGACGAGTCGGATGAAGAGGCAGAAAATGAATCGTCTGAAGACGAAGAGTCAGAAGATGCATAACAATGAAAAATGCTGCGGAGGATTGTCCAGAAATGATTAGCTTCGGGAATAGTAGTGGATTCTTGCGCGCAATTATTGTCGCGCTGGGCATGTGCAGTTTAGCGGCGCAATCGGCGTGGGCCAATGACGGCAGTATCGCCTTTGTCGGGGCCACACTTATAGACGGTACGGACGCAGAACCTCTCGCAGATGCTGTACTGGTGATTAGCGACGGGCGAATCCGCAGTGTCGGCCCCCGCGTCGCAGTGACCATTCCAGCAGATGCCGAAGTCGTCGATGTGACAGGCAAGTTTATCATGCCGGGACTCATCAATACGCATGGCCACGTCGGTGCCACGGTTGGTCTTGATGGCAATGCCGATTACAGCACTGAGAATCTGCTCCGCCAGTTGAGCCTCTATGCCCGCTATGGTGTTACCACGGTGAACAGTCTTGGCGGCGATGGCGAGGCGGGTTTTGTGCTTCGAAATACTCAACACAATCAGGATCTGGATCGAGCCCGCATCCTCGTCGCAGGCAGTGTCGTGACTGGCAACACTGAACAGGCGGTCAGGGACGAGGTCAATCGCAATGCCGACATGGGAGCCGACTACATCAAGGTAAGAATTGACGACAATCTGGGCATGACCACCAAGATGCCACGTCCTTTGTTCGATGCGCTCGTAGATCAGGCTGACGCGCGCAGGCTGCCAGTGGCAGTGCATCTGTTCTATCTCGACGACGCCAAATATGTCTTGCGCGCAGGCGGCGATCTGATCGCGCACAGTGTTCGCGATGTGCCGGTTGACGAGGAATTTATCGAGCAGATCAAAGCGCAGGGCGTTTGCTATATCCCAACGCTCACTCGGGAGGTGTCCACCTTCATCTATGAAAGTGTGCCCAGTTTCTGGGGAGACGATTATTTCAAACGCGAAGCAGATCCGGCCGTGCTGGAGGAACTCGAAACACCAGCGCGCATGGAACGTATGGCCAATAGCCGCGCTGCCCAGGGATACAAGGCTGCTCTTGATGTTGCTCTCGCGAATGTCGATGCACTGGCCAGAGCGGGCGTGCCTGTCGCTATGGGTACGGACTCAGGACCACCGGCTCGCTTTCAGGGCTACTTCGAACACCTGGAAATGGAAATGATGGTGGAAGCCGGCATGACTCCGGAAGCCGTCATTCGTGCCTCGACCGGCATCGCCGCCGACTGTTTGGGACTGAGTGACGTCGGAACACTTGAGCCGGGCAACTGGGGTGACTTCTCAATCCTTGGTGCCAATCCACTTGAAGACATCGGCAATACCAAAACCATTGAGCGCGTGTATATCGCCGGCAATCCGGTTCCCGGCGTTTGATGGCCCTAGCTCGACTGTAAGGAATTTCCGAGCGACCTGAAGTACGCGATTGTTGCGGGGATCAGCGTAAGCACAATCGAAGCGATCATGGCGCCCGCCATGTAAACCCAGATCCCTGGAGTCGATGGCCAGACGTCGATTACCAGGGCGAAAGTTTCGCTCAACCAGTTTTGCGTCAGCCCAAATCCGGCAGCAACGACGAGATAGCCCAGCAGCGCAGCCGCTGCTGTCATCGTGATGGCTTCCAATTCAATCAGCCAGACAATGAATGCCGGGTGCGCGCCAATCGCGCGATAGAGGGCGAGCTCGCGGCGCCTTTCTCGCAGTGAAGAAAGTAACATCGTGCTGAGACCCAGCAACGAGGCCGTTAACACCAGAATGGAAATCACCTGCAGCAGGTTTTCCAGTGTGCCGATAATCTGCCACAGTTCACCCAAAGCGACTGCGGGAAGAATTGCGGTCAACGGTTCGCCGGGATAGTTATTGATGGCACGTTGCAATCCGAAGACGGCCATGGGGTTGTCCAGCCCTAACAGAATTGCAGTGAGTTGAGTTGGCTGCAGTTCAGCCAATCGAGGGTCATCTGCATCGGGACTCAGTGCTGAAACCTGCACGCCATTCTGCCAACCCAGATGAATCGCCTCGATGCCTTCCAGACTGACATGAATCGTTCTGTCCACTGGGGTGCCAGTCGGGGCAAGAATACCGGAGACAGTAAACGGCAGGTTGTCGTGATTGACGAAGCTGGTGTTGCCAATACCGTGCGACAGGACGATCTCTTCATCCAGTGAGTAACCCAGGGTCGCTGCGACTTCGCTACCGAGAACCGCTTCCAGTGGATGCGCAAATTCTTCCCCATCAGAAAATCGTAGCAATTCTGAGTCACCGTAGCGAAAGTGCTCAAAATAATCCGTGTTCGTACCGAGTACGCGATAACCCCGATGGGAATCACCCAGAGAGAATGGAATTCCCCAGGACACTTCGGAACGCGCAACAATATCCTGATAACTCTGCCAGCGGATGTTGTTGGTGGGATTGCCTATGCGAAAAACGGAGTAGAGAAGCAGGTTAATCTGGCTGGTGCGTGCACCAACGAGAAGGTCCACGCTAGATACAGTTCTGACAAAACTATTCTCGGCTTGCGCACGGATGTGTTCGACGCCAATCACAATTGCCATGCTGATCGTTAACGACGCCAGCGTCAGCAAAACGCTGCCGCGACGACTCCAGAGACTGCTCAATGCAACGTCAAACATGATCAAGTTCCTGGGGCTTCACCAGATTGATGTCGGTCAACGCGGTGCGTCTGTCGAAAAATCGGGCCAGTGAATCGTCGTGACTGGCAAAAACGATTGCGCATCCAGTGGACTCACGAACTGACAACAGCAAGCGCACGAAATGATCTCTTGCGTCAGCATCCAGCGCCGACGTGGGTTCGTCAGCAAGAATGATTTCCGGGTGATTGATAAATGCTCGTGCAATCGCAACCCGCTGTTGCTGGCCAACACTGAGATGGTCGGCTCTCCGTTCCAGCAAGTCGGGATGTAGCTGTAGGGACTCAACGAGCGCTTTCGCTCTCAGTTCTGTCTCTTTATTGGCGCGCTGCGCAAACCGTGCGGCGAGACGCAGATTGGCACCGACTGTCAGAAACGGAATGAGATTAAACTGTTGGAAGACAATACCAATGTGTCTGGCACGGAAGCGGTCTCGTTTGCGTACTGACATACTTGCCAGATCGGAATCCAGAATCGTCACGCTACCGCCCGGTGCCGGCAAAATGCCCGACAGCAAGCTGAGCAAGGTAGACTTGCCACTGCCAGAGGCGCCGCGAAGAAACACCGATTCACCGCGCGCTACGCTGAACTCCGGTACGTCCAGAGTCGGCGCGCTGGCACCTGGCCAGGAATATGTCAGATTGTTAATGCTGATGGCGTTCATGGACTACCGGGCAGGAATGAGCGGCAAAGAGTTTGCAATGTCAGAATGAGTAGATGGAGACACCTTCGGCCTGCAACCGATAGGCCGAGTCAGCGATATCGCTACGCACCACTTCATTACTCAGCAGCCCGTGCACCGTATAGGCATCATAGAAATTCACAAGATCGACGCCGCGCTCATAACTGACATGGATAATCTGATTGGGTGGTGGCGGGGGCAGGTGTAAACAGGCTCCGAAGAATGGCACCAGGAAAAACTCTGTGACCTTGCGGTCTTCGTTATAGGCTGTAGGCACGATAAAACCAGAGAGCATGATGCGTTTGTCGACCAGATCCGGATTGACGTCAAATGACTGCAAGGCACTCATATACGCTTCGTTTTCCGGATTGCCTTCCAGTTGATCTTCCCAGCCATATTGATCGTGGCTGAATGCAGGTGCATTGAGAATGGCGTCGAGGTCTTTCTGGCTGATCAGGTCCACCCAGTCAATAGCGAGCACCTCTGATTGGGCAGAAACAAACAATGGCAGCAACCCCACGCAAAAGGCGATCAAGTGCTTTGTTTGTTGAGCCAACTGCAATGTCATGTGTGTAATCCTGAATTCGGTTCTCTTTGGGAGCTGCGTTAAGAGGCTAATTGTAACGGACAATCAGTAGCAGAAAAATGAGGTATCCGTCCTGTTGGGACGAAGTATCTGACGTAGTGCTCGGCTTGGCTCCCAGAGTGTCCCCGGCAGAAATCGCATAATAAACTGCCATGTGCTTTTCCATCAGGCAACACGACAGTTTCGGCTCAGCGTCAGGCGCCAGCCTGAAGTTCTGCTGCGACTTGCTGCACCTCATCCAGAACCCGGAGCAGATTGCCGCTCCAGAGCAGTCCGATTTCCTCTTCCGTGTAACCGCGTCGGACAAGTTCGAGGGTCACGTTGAATGTTTCGGCAGCATCGTTCCAGCCCATAACACCACCACCGCCGTCGAAGTCGGAGCTGATTCCCACATGTTCGAGGCCGATCAGTTCCACCATGTAGTCGATGTGGTCAACGAAATCCGAGACATTGGCGCGCGGTGTCATCAGGTTCACTTCCGGGAAAATGCGCTGCATATTCTGCTGATAGGCGGCCCGAGACGTTTCGTCAAGGGCTGCGATTTCGTCATTGCTCAATAGTTCGAAGCCACGTTCATTCGCCATTCGCTCAATCATCGCCTGACGCTCAGATTCCTGAAAAACACGCCGTGCCTCATTGATGTAGCTGCCGAAGGCAACAGTCTGGACAACACCGCCATTGTCGCGAACGCGGCGTAACATGTCGTCGCTCAGATTACGCGTATGATTGGTTAGCGCGCGTGCAGAGGAATGGGATGCAACAACGGGGGCAACTGACAGGTCGAGCATCTGTGAGATAGCATCGATCGAAGGATGGGAAATGTCGACCATGATGCCAAGGCGATTCATTTCTGCTACCGCTTGACGACCCAGTTCACTCAGGCCGCCGTGCAGGTAGTCATTCGTGGCTTCCCCTGTCTGGGAATCAGCGAATTGGCTGTGACCGTTGTGGGCGAGTGACATGTAGCGAGCACCGCGATTGTAGAAATCTTCGATATTGCTCATGTCCAGACCGACCGGATAGGCATTCTCAACGCCGATCATGGCGACTTTCTTGCCACTGGCAGCGATACGGCGTACGTCCTCAGAGGTATAGGCCAGTTCGATGCGCTCGGGTGCAATCTCGTTCACCAGCCGATGAATCGCATCGAACTTGTCGATGGCATTGGCATGGGCAGCGGCGAACCCGGCATCATCGAGAGGCCCCTGACCGGTATAGACAATCAACCAGGCAACATCGAGGCCGCCAGCCTCCATCTTGGGTAATGAGACCTGGGTGTCGAGAGTCATTGTGTAGTTGGTATTCGCCGTGAAATTCGCGGTATTGATGTCGACATGCGTATCCAGAGTAATGACGCGATCATGAATTCCACGCGCACGTGCGAGGAGCTCATCTTCTGACTCCACACTAGCTGCTGCGGTTGCAGTTGCTTGCTCTGCTGCCGAAGGAGCTGCGTCGTTCGCTTGCTCTGGGCTGGAATTAGTCCCTGCATCGCCACAGCCAACCAGCAAAAGCAGGGCGGCAAGGAAACCCGTATTCCGAAGAAAGAAGGTGCAAGGTGTAGTGTGTGTTTGTTGGCTATTCATGGTCATCCGGTTCCACATTATCAGTACGTTTAAGGAAACTGGCCTGGCCGTTGGGCGGCATCTGGAGCCCATAATCAACAATCTTTGCAGAAATGTCACACGGAAATTGCGTATTGATCGCAATTCGTCGCGATAGTCACGTTAAGACAGTATTCCGCAATTTGCAGACAGATTACGCCAGATTTGAATACAATTGCGAGAATAGCCTTTCTACTATCGAACTTGTTGATGACGTTGATCGTGCACAGAACAGCAAGAAAATGAGGAATTTCCATTGAATGATCTGAGTAACACAGAAGCCGATGTCCGCGAATACTATGGCAAGGAATTGCAAAGTAGCGCGGATCTCAAGACCAACGCGTGTTGCACCCCTGCCGCGATGCCCGTTGCCATTAAAACGGCGTTGACCCAAATACACGATGAAGTGCTCACGCGCTACTATGGTTGCGGGCTTACTATCCCCACCGCCGTGGACGGGTTGGATGTGCTGGACCTTGGTAGCGGGAGTGGGCGTGACTGCTATCTGCTGGCGCAGCTGGTCGGGGAGAAAGGATCAGTAGTTGGAATCGATATGACCGATGAGCAACTGGCGGTTGCGAATCAGCATCTCGATTGGCATCGCGAAAAGTTTGGTTACGCGCAATCCAATGTCAGTTTCGTGAAGGGCAATATTCAGGACTTGCAAAGCGCAGGCTGCGAGGACGCACAGTTCGATCTTATTATCTCCAATTGCGTCATTAACCTCGCAACCGACAAGCAGGCCGTTCTGGAAGAAGCACACCGTGTTTTAAAAGAAGGAGGCGAATTCTACTTCTCCGATGTGTATTGTGACCGACGGTTGCCTGCCGAGCTCGCCAGCGACAAAGAAATCTACGGCGAGTGCCTCGGTGGTGCGCTGTACTGGAACGACTTCCTCACACTGGCGAGGGAGTCCGGGTTTGCCGATCCGCGCATTGTCGAATCTCGCCGCCTGGAGATAGAGAATTCAGCGATCGAGGCAAAACTCGAAGGCTATCGCTTTTACTCCGTGACACATCGGCTCTTCAAGTTGCCCGAACTGGAGCCCGCCTGTGAAGACTATGGTCAGGCGGTGATCTACAAAGGGGGAGTTGCAGAGCAAGCGAACGCTTTCCGCCTGGATGATCATCATCTATTCATTAAAGGGAAAGTCACGACTGTCTGCGGCAACACCTGGATGATGCTTGCTGACACGCGGTACCGCGATTACTTCGAGTTCATCGGGGATTTCTCAACGCACTACGGTATTTTCCCAGGCTGTGGTGTGGAGATTCCCTATCAGGATGAGACTGACGCTGTTGCGGCAACCAACGGAGGCGCGTGCTGCTAGATAAGCGCGCACAGGAAAAGTCCGGCGAACCCGGGGTTGGCTCGCCGAACATGAGGCAATGGAATGCTGCTAACCAGCGAGTGCCTGATACTCACTGACGATTTCTTGCAGTGAATTGATCAAGTCGTTGTTCAGCTCATTGGTCGTGCTTAAATCTTCCTGCACCAGACTCGCGTTGAATCCAGTCCACGAGTTGAATGCTGCGCTCAGATGCTCGTTAATCGAATCGGTATTTAATCGGGTTTGCTCGAGTTGCTTGTGGCTCTCTTCGAACATGCCGATGGTTTCAGAGAGTTCCTTGTCCAGTTGAGGGTCGTGTTGTTCGCTCAGCCGTTGCAGGCACACCAGCTTCATCGTTTTCTGCGCGAGCATTCTCTGGCGCCCCGCAAGATTGATTATCTCGGACAGTTCACTCACCTCTTTCAGAATATTACTAAGTCCCTGAATCTCGGTGAGTGAGCGCTGGCTGATCGCACGCATCTCCTTGGCAATCTGTTCGAAGACGCGGCTCTCGCTGTTGTGCATCTTGGCGGCAGACACATTGGCATTGATGGAAACGATATTGGTGGTCTTCGCCAGATCTGAAATACTTTCCAGTACTAGCTTCAACTTGCTGTTCAGGGGAACGTATTTTTCACGCTTTTGTTCGACCACAGCGATTGCTGGCGTTTTTTGGAGTCCCGATTGCATGGGTTCGACTCGTTGTTGAAATGTGAATGACATCGTACTTCCCGTTTCGTTACTGGTTGACCTGAATACATTCAGAAACAAAAAATGATCTGAAGCAGCGCCACAGGAAGAACCACTGCCCCAGATCAGGCCTCAAAATATCAGGCTGCGACTTCGGCAGCAGCCTCTTTCATAACAGATGACAGCAGGGTATACGCTTCCAACCATGCTGCTTTGACTTCTTCGGTAAAAGCATCACCTAGCCCTTGTTCCAGAGTCCAGATCAGCGCTTCACCAACCGTGGCGTAGTGTTCATCTTGCACACCATAGCCAACATGACGCTCGCCTAGCGAGACCACAACGGGAACCAGGTCGTCGAGATTGGTCAGTCCATTGACCGCCATTCCAATCATCTTCATAAGCTTTGCGCCCTGTACCGTCAGGTCCTCCTTGAACAGAGGCTTCACCGATGGGTCGAGTTCGAACAGCTTGCCATAGAACAATTTTGCTGCGGTATCGGCGATTGGGACTACTTGTTGAAAGGTACTCTGTACGAGTGCGATTTGTGTTTCATTCATGATATTTCCTCGAAAGTCGATTGGGTTTGAAGGCGCTATCCGCCGATCGGAATACGGATTACTACTCCGCCCATCACTTCGCCGATCTGAAAGTCAGTGCGTGGTGAATCGATGTGCTCGTTGTGGCAAGTGGTACAAGCGGGAGAAACCGCCACGTCGGGATAGACAGCGGTATAGTAGGTGACGCCACCGAGCTCTTCTTCTCCGTAGAAATTCTGTCCAGGATTGTCGGCGATGTACTGGAGTCCCGATTTCTCAATATCGGTGCGTGGTGCATTCTGCTTGTTCACGGGCCAAAGTGACTGCAGTGAATAGCTGAATTTGTCTGTCTGCTCAGCGACTTTTTCCGCGCCATAGCGGAACATCTGCGCGGGCAAAGGGGCCCCATCATCCATGTCTTCCCAATGCTCGTTCGGCTTGATGAAGTCGCCGACGTTGGGGCCCAGACGCTGCACGATCAATTGGGTGTAGTTCGCCCGGTCGGAATTCATTACGGCAAACAGCGAATCAGCGAATATCTGCGGTTCAATTCCTGAAGATTCCGTTGATGCTGATTCTTCAGAACACGCGGTAAGTAGCGAGGTGCAAATTAAGGTTGATGCGAGTAGCAAGCGGTGGTCCATTTTCATAGTAGGCTCCTTGGATGGGTGTTAACGCGGTCGTGATTGTCTGAACAGAGACATATCGATGCTTTCAATGTGAACAGCGGGTTCGCCATTGAAATTGCGGCGGATCAGTTCCACATCGGCCAGCGCATCAATAGAGAATTCCAGGTTGTGACAATTCATGCATACCGGACGAATCATCTTCTCGTTAGGTCGCAGCGTGTCGTTTTGATTGTGATTGGCCAGAACGAAAGTGCGGCCAAAGTGATTCGATTCTTCTCGCGGCAGGTGACATGTCGCACAACTCACTGCCGCTTCCTGCGGAATTTCGCCCGCGAGGAACCGGTCCCAGCTCGCTCCGTGTGGTGAGTCTGGATAGGATTCGCTGTGCTCATCGTTGTGGCAGGTGAGGCAACTCTCTACTGCGGCTAGCTGAATGTCCGGCTTGTGAACGTCATGACAGGTGGCACAGTTGAGGGGCTTGTCGAGGCTGTCGCCACGAAATGAGAGCAGGCTGTGATTCTGCCGCGAGAGTCCTGGCGTCATCGGCGACAGATCCTGCGCCAGCCGCATGCCGTGCTTGCTGCTTGTGAAAGAATCTACCTGGGCGTCATGACATCCGCTGCAACTCTCAATGCCTGGATTTATCGTAGTACCTGACTCGGTTTGGTGGCAGCTTGCACAATCGACATTGCCAGTAGCATGGCTTGATTCGCTCCATTTGCTCTGAATCGCCAGATACTCAGGGTGCTGCTGCAGTTCCGCCGCGGCTGTTGCTCGAACGCGCTCCCCGGGAACTTTCTCAAGATAAAGAAGTAGCTCACGCAAGTTACTTGGCGGGACGGCGGCATCGCTGTTTAGCCAATGGCCACCCGAGTTCGCTACGAGGAAATCTTCATACAGGGCGCGATTGTCGTGATAGTTGTGGCAACCAGAAGAGGCGCAGGTCTCGAAGGGCAACTTACTGTGTGAGACCCGGTCCTCAGCGATATCTGCATGGCAATGGAAACATAAATCCGTAGGAAGACTGACGGCCATGAGCTGCGTCCGTTCTTCGACATGCTCCTGATGGCAGGTAACACAGTATCGTGCGTCGAGCTGGGCGAGGCGGTCTGCATTACGCGGGTCCGTGAATTTGGATTTGGGATGTGAGTCCTGTGCGATCTCCAGTTCCTCGGCGTGGCAGCCGACGCAGGCTTGCTGCAGCGTTTCTTCGCCACCGAAGGCGGTTTCATGGCAGGTGCTGCATTCCATCTCAATCTGGTAGTGACCATGCGAGGTTTCGCCGATCAGAAAGTCTGGTTTTTCCTGGTCCGGACGGAGCTGCTGCCCAAAATAGCCGGTCAGTACGGCTGCTACGACTAGCCAGCATCCCCAGAGTGTTTTTGTGCTCAACATCTTTGCATCGCCTTAAAAGTAATAGACCGAAAAGATGTGGAATCCCAGAAGCACGGGTAGGGGCCATACAATGAGAATGTGACTCAGGACCAGACTGCGCTTGGCTTTTTTCAGCCAGTACTTGAGCCAGTGTCCTTCGATAGCGGCAAAGAACGCAGAGGCCGCGCCAACCAGACAGATCAGCAGGAAATTCAGCATCAACATCTTGTTGATTCCGGCACCGAGTGATGCGCCGGTATGTAGCACGAGTACGAACAATGCCAGGCAAGTGAGAACGACGTGCCAGTTACGCCAAATATCAAACTGCAGCCACTTCACGAAGCGCAATCGCTTGCGAAACGTCAGGGCCAGGCTGAATAGCGTGAGTGCGAGAATGGAGAAACCCGAAACCTGCTTGGCCAGTTTGTCAGTCCAGAGCCATTCGAAATCCTGTGCCTGCACGCTAGGGCTAACAGGAATGGCAGGTAATAGGGCCAAACCACAGAGCAGAATGAAGGCAACGGTGGTAGCGGACAGTAGCCCCGACTTGATCGGTAGTTTCTCTACAGGTTGCGCACAAATCTCTTGCAGTAAAGGCTTACAAGTCCCGCAGGTGAGCCCGGCATTCAGTTCTGACTGCATAGCGCTCATCGTGCTTGGTTTTGCCAGCGACGATTTTATCTGCCCGAGTGTGACTTGCTGACAATTACAGATCACCGCCGTGTCAGGCAGCACGTCCAGTAAATTATCTGCTTCGGTATCGATTATCCCGCTACGTCGAAAGCGCCATGTTTGCCACGGCCAGAGTCGAGACTTGTTGCTGATTTTCTCCTGAATTTTTTTGAATTCCGGCCAGTCACCAATGGCGACTGCGCCTTCGACGCGGCCATTGCAGAACAGGAGCTTGCGATAAACCTGTCCATCGCTATAAACCACTTCGTTATCGATCTGATTGGCAAATTCGTCGCTAACCTTGCCGATTGAATACACGGGCAGACCCATGACTTTCAGTTCAGTCACCAGCGTGGAACCCGAATAGGAATTGCTCATACCGGTCAGATTCGCTGCGAGTACAGAAGCTTGCTCAAGCCCGGGGGATACGAGTCCAAAGACCTGCGATTGAAAATCCGCGCACTCGCCGATCGCATAAATATCCGGATCATTGGTTTGCAGCTTTTCATCGATCTGAATTCCGGCGCGGACCTTTAGTCCGGAACGAAGCGCGAGATCTATATTGGGAGAGATGCCTGTAGTGACGATAATCGAGTCGCAGCTGATGCGTTCACCAGAAGCGAGCTCAACTGCATCGACAGAAGTCCCGCCCAGCACTTTCTTCACTGACTCGGTCAGACGCACGCGGATGCCCGATGCCTCTGCAAACAACTTCAGCTTTTCAGAGGCTGTGTCATCAAGCTGTCGATTCATCAGGCGAGACGCATGTTGAATTACAGTGACACGAGTCGAGTAGCGCAGCATTGCCTTGGCGGCCTCGAGTCCCAGCAATCCGCCGCCGAGCACGATTGTGTGTCGACTGTGTGCCTGTCGAGCGAGAAGTGCCTGAGCATCGCGGAAATCCCGAAAGCAGTAGACACCTTTAAGATTGAGTCCGGGAATTGAGGGAACGTGAGGTCGTGATCCTGTGGCCAGCACCAATACATCGTAGTCGTGCCAGTTCCCATACTGGTCCTTGATGCGTTTGCTGTCGCGATCAATTTCCACTATCCGTGAGTGGTAGTGCTGGTGAAGATAGGGTGATTCTTTTATCGGGTTCGCAAGCTGATTGAAGTCGATGTCTTTATTCAGGAATGCAGACAACTGCACACGGTTGTAGGGCGCATATCCTTCATCACCGAATACCGTAATGCTTCCTGAAAAATATTTCTGAATCAGTTGGTTGGTGAAATGCACTCCAACCGGACCATTGCCGATTACGACAAGTGACCGCTGCTTCGACTTATTGGCGCCGCCGGCAACGGCACGCGGGAAAGCATCTTCGATTCCTTCGAGTGTCGTGGATTGACGTAATGGTTGCTGAATTCCCATGTTCTGACTCAGTTGCTTGTGATGGTCCAGAATGTTTTCCAAAAAAAAAGCGCCTACTGCCGGTGAAAGCAGTAGGCGCCTTTGCCTCAAACGTGTTCGACCCGGGGCTCTATCGCTGCCGTGGATCCGTGTGATTAATTGGTGATAACCGGCACTTAATGATTGCTTGTTCGCAGAACGGTTGGTCACCTATGTTCATACAAAGCAGTAATCGGGCCAATTTGTGAAATTCCATTTAAATCAAGGAGATGAGAATAGTGCGACTGTTCGAAATAGAAATAAGCTGCACATGCGAGTGCATGCTGAGCAGCGGTTTGCACTTTATTGATTCAATTCGCAGGAAAGAGCGGTCAACAATTTGCAACTACAGGTGCAGCGAATTGCGCCATACGGAAGTGCCGAAAGGGTGATGTTCTAGCTTGCTTTGGCAGTGAGTTGTGCTGTTGCAAGAAGTTCTCTCACACGAGCTAGCAAGTCGGTTCTGTTGAAAGGCTTCTTGATGAGATGCACGTCTTCTTTCAGATGGTAACCGTCGTGCAAAAAGTCTTCACTGTAGCCACTCGCAAACAAGCAGGGTACATGCGGGGCGATACTATGAATTTCGTCAGCAGCTGAGCGCCCGTTCATGCGCGGCATGATGACATCGAACAGGAGCAGATCCACACGTTGCCGATTCGCCTTGAAAAGCTCAACCGCTTTGCTGCCGTCTTCTGCAGCGATTACGTCATAGCCGCTGCTGGTCAGAAACTCTTGGACCAGGTCGCGAATGCCGGCGTCGTCCTCGGCGAGTAGTATGCACTCTGAACCGTTCAGATTTGCAGGCTCGGCGGTTACCGTTTTGCTTTCTTTCATGCTGCTATCGAAGGGTAATAGCACCTGAAAGCGAGTCCCGTCTTCCAGTTTCGAGCTGACATCAATTGAACCACCGTGCTGAAGAATAATGCCGTAGGCTGTAGCGAGTCCGAGTCCTGTTCCTTCCTCTTTGCTCTTGGTGGTAAAAAAAGGCTCGAAGATATGGGAAAGGGTATAGCTGTCCATCCCGATTCCCGTATCGCTGACTTCCAGCGAGGTATACCGGCCGGGTGCAGTCAAACCGAGGGACTTCATTTCCGCCGCATCGACTACTCGCTCGCTCAGGCGCAGAGTGAGTCTGCCGCCATCCGGCATGGCATCCCTGGCATTGACGCAGAGGTTGATGACAACTTGTTCGAGCCTGACGCGATTGGCATCGACCAGTAATGGCCTGTCATAGAGTTGATACTCGAATTCAATATGCTCTTCGATCAGTCGCTTGACGAGCTTGACTGTGTCGGCCAGCAGATCGTTAAGGTCGATGACTTCTGAACTCATCTCTTCCTGTCGGCTGAAGGTAAGAAGTTGCTGTGTAAGTGCGGCGGCACGCTGTGCGGCCTCATAGACTTGGCCGGCATCGCGCTCCAGACCGCTGCTCACGCTCTTGCGTATGAGTACTTCCGAGTAGCCAATAATGACCTGCAACAGATTGTTGAAGTCATGCGCGATACCCCCGGCCAGATGACCGATGGCTTCCATCTTTTGCGACTGTAGTAGCTGCGCTTCCAGTTTGCTGTGTGCCGTCACATCGCGCGTGACTTCAACCACGCCGATAAGCTTGTTCTTGCTGTTGAGCAACGGAGAATAGGACACCTCAAAGACACCTTCAGGGTATTTCAGTTTAGCGGTGAAGGTCTGTGGTTTCTTGGTCAGGGTCACCAGTTCGAGCGCGTCTTTGAATACCTGATGATTAGCCTGTGGTATCAGTGTGAGCCGGGATTGCTGAACCAGAATATCGGTTCGGGTCTGATAGGATTCTGCGAACCTCTGGTTACAGCGCTGAATCATCAGCTTGCTGTCGAGAATGCAGATCATCTCCGTCACTGTATTGAAGGTACGCTCCCAATCCTTGCGCGCGGAAAGCAGTGAGGCCTCCCGGTATTTCAGGTTGGTGGAAATCGATTCGAATGAGCGAGCCAGACGACCGAATTCATTGTTCGACTTGATTGGGATCTTGTGGACCGAGTTGGTCTTCCCGAAATCTGTTACCGCGTCGTCAATCAGTTTCAGTGGCCGGCCTACCAGCGTTCGGAATGCCAGATTCGCGAGATAGAGCGTCAAGAGCAGAATCAAAATTCCAAACCCCATCGGTGCAAGTAAAGCCTGCAGCGCTCGCGTCGCGATCAGTGACTCGGGATAGAGAGAGACGAGCGTCCAGTCCGGACCCGCAATAGTACTGCGGGCATAGAGAAAGCTCTCGTCAGCGAGATGCAGCGTTCCGGAATTCGCCAGATTCCGATTGAGCACAGCGCCCATGGAGAGCGTCTCAGCATCCAGCATGGGTGAGAATGGATTGCCGCCACTGGCGATAGCCAGTTCGTTGCCAGGTCGAGCGATGAGTTCTCCTGATGCATCGAGCAACGCAAAGTAGCTGCCGGGAAGTTGTTCATTCTGCGTGGCGCTCAGCAATTCAGTCAGCGCGATGTCGTGGCCAACGGTGCCTACCCATTGTCCCGCGATATCGAGTGGCTCTATGACAGAGACCATCCAGATGCCTGCTTCCTGATCCAGATAGACGGGGGTCCAGAATTTGTTGCGTTGCGGATTGTTGCGAGGATCTGCGCCCTGCATGGTCGGATAGCTGTGGTTGTCTGTTTGCGGTGTCGCGCGGGCTCCCCAATCGAGCTCGGGTGAATAGACCACCAGCCCCTTTTCGACGAAGTCCATATAGATGGAATAGAAAGGTGGAACCAGCGCAGGGCCGCGCTCGCTTAATAATTCGTAACCTGCCACCGCACGGCGAAACAGCAGCGGACTGAGTTCACCTTCATGCAGATACATGCTTGGTGTGGTAGCGAAGTCAGTTTCGCCACGCGCCCGCCAGATGTCATCGCTGTCCAGTTGGAATAACGCGTTGAACTTTTGCTCCGCAATGGGGTCGCTGTAAGCCTCTATGCGCGATAAAAGTGCGCTTTTCAAGCTGGCAACGTTAGCTTCAGCCTGCTGGAAAAAGCGACTTTCGTAACGCGCACGGGTGTTCACCAGAATGTCCAGTGAACGCAACGTGTCTGTTTCCATACGCCTGATCGTAGTAAGTAATCCCAGTCCGAGCGTGATGGTGAGAGCACCACCCACGATCATCAGCGTGAGCACAGACACCAGGCGACTCGCGGATTGGCCTGTCATATTGGTAAGCAATTGATTCATGACTTCCCGACTAAAAACTGAGAATCAATGAACTCTTTTATTGCGCGGGAGATGCTGAGACAACGCTCATCTGGAAAGTAGCCATCCCGGCAAGTTTAGTTCCATGTGTTCATTGCATCTTTCCAGTGCAATGCCGCACGATCCAGCGCGACAGATGATGCAATTTTCAGGCCTGACAACAGGGGAGATGGTATTTCATCGTTCTACTACAGACACTGAGCGGAGCATAAGGGGCAAATATGACGATAATATTAAAATTCTGTCGCAGTGCTCTTGAAGGCGGAACAGCACCGGTATGCGCCCGCGGTGCCGGTAACAAAGTGGAATTGGGATGAGTTGGGGATAATTGAGAGACGAAGCGACAACTTTTCAGGCTAATCCTCGCTCCGGCTACCTGTGAGGGGCGCCGGGCCTTTAAAACTGTAATAAAAAGCAACAAAAACGGACAAATAAGGCCCTTCTCGCCTATTCTTGGCGCTCAGACAAAGTCGTCACCAGAGCGGCCGTGCTTCAGTTAAGGAGCGTGGAAGCCATTGACTTGCTTGTAGAAAACAGATTGCTTATTCTTCACTGCTGCCCGAACCCCGCTCACTTTGCCTAGTGCGACACGCTTGCAACCCGCAGCGTACTGGTAGCTTGTAGACAGCTTAGATAGAAAGCAGTGTGCATTGATGCGCACCGTTCAGGGATGGCCTAGAGCGCCGCTGCACAGCCTGTTTGGCTGGCTCGGGTGCTCAAATAAATAACAAAATACCCGGAGAGTCCAAGATGAAGACAACCAAACGACTGATTTCCTCATGTATTGTGAGTGTCGGAGCTCTGGTCTGTGCACCCATGGTGCTGGGACAGACAGGCACAAGCGTTGAGCAAGGAGATTGGCCGACCCACCATGGCAATGATTTCGCACAGCGATATTCACCCCTGGATCAGATCAATGCAGACAATGTCTCTTCACTTGAAATCGCCTGGACTTTCAACACCGAGAAAATAGGCCCTTCCCCCGAATTTAATAACCCGTCTACCCCACTCGAAGTTGACGGTGTGTTGTATATTACAGCCGGAGCAACCCGCAATGTACTGGCTCTGGACGCCACGAACGGCCAGATCCTCTGGATCTATCGTCCGCAGGAAGGCGAGCGCTACAGCGCAGCACCGCGTAAAGGTGCCGGTCGCGGTGTATCTTTTTACCGTAATGGCGACGAAACACGCATTCTGACCATTACGCCTGGCTTTAACCTCGTTTCTCTGGATGCCAAGACCGGTATTCCTGATCCTGATTTTGGAGACAATGGCGTCGTCGATATGTTCGTAGGCCTGCGTAATGCCTACGCAGATGGCTACGATGACATCGACATCGGTTCTTCAATGCCTCCATTCGTCATGAGCGATGTAGTGGTTGTTGGCCCCGCTCACCGAGTGGGAATGCGTCCGCGTTCCAAGACCAATGTAGTGGGTGATGTCCGCGGCTATGATGCACGTACAGGTGAGCATCTGTGGACTTTCCACACCATTCCAGAACGCGGTGAACTTGGCTACGAAACCTGGCTCGATTCAGGCGTTGAATTTACTGGCAACGCGGGTGTCTGGGCACAGATCTCCGGCGATCCCGAACTGGGCCACGTTTATCTGCCTGTTGAGTCTGCTACAGGTGACCGTTTTGGCGGTGACCGTCCCGGCGACAACCTGTTCGCCAACGCGCTGGTTGCCGTTGATATCAAAACTGGCGAGCGCGACTGGCACTATCAGCTGATCCATCACGACATCTGGGACTGGGATAACCCCTCCGCTCCCGTCGTTGCCGATCTGCCAAACGGCCGTAAAGTCGTTATGCAGGTGACCAAGCAATCCTGGGTATACACGTTTGATCGCGAAACCGGTGAGCCAGTATGGCCAATCGAAGAGCGTCCGGTACCCGCCGGCGATGTGCCGGGTGAGTGGTATGCGGCGACCCAACCTTATGTTACGCGACCCGCACCATTCGACACGCAAGGCTTTACCGTCGATGACATGATCGATTTCACTCCGGAGCTGCGTCAGGAAGCGATTGAAGCTGCTGCTGAATTCCGTCTGAGCCCAAGCCTGTACTCACCCCCTTCACTGGCTGACGCGCCTGATGGGACGCGCGGTACTCTGAGCCTGCCATCAGCAACCGGCGGTGCAAACTGGGAAGGTGCAGCTCTGGACCCGGAGACTGGCATTATCTATATCCCGTCACGTACTGCGTTGTCCGTATTGTCTGTCGCCAACGACGAAAACTCTGATGTTGCTTTCAGCCAATCTTTCGGTGTGCGTGTACCACGAGTCCAGGGCCTGGACATCGTCAAGCCACCCTATGGCCGTATTACTGCGATTGACATGAACAGCGGTGATCACGTCTGGATGGTGGCGAATGCCGATACGCCAGACAATATCACCAACCATCCTGCTCTGCAGGGCATTGATATTCCACGTACCGGTGTGCCTACTCGTGCCGGTATTTTTGTAACCAAGACTCTGCTGTTCGCCGGCGAAGGTGGTGGTGGCCCAGGTGCCAGCCCGATCTTCCGTGCTCACGATAAAGCAACGGGCGAGATTCTTGCGGAGATCGATCTTCCCAATGTCCAGTCGGGACAACCCATGACCTACGAGCATGACGGCGTTCAATACATTGCCTTGTTCGTGAGCGGCAGCGGTGCACCAACACAGTTGGTCACTTTGGCACTGCCCTAATTTTTCAAATCAGGAGAGACGTTTTATGCGAACTATGTTTTACCGAGCGGCTATAGCCCCGCTCATGCTGATCGCCGGTACTGCTGCTCAGGCGGCTGTTTGGGATCTTGATGCCAACGAGTCCAAGGTAGTCTTCAAGTATTCTTACGAAGGCACACCTTATGAAGGCGAGTTCAAGAATATCGATGCAACTTTCGATATCGACCCCATGCGCCCGGGTTCCTGCGAGTTCACTGTGACGATTCCCATCGCGGACATCAGTGTGGATTCACCCGAGGTTCTGGACTACTTGCTGGATATCGAACTGTTCGACGTAGACCAGTTCCCAACAGCTTCATTTACTGCGGAAAACTGTGAGCTGCAATCCATGAACAGCTTTGTTGCCGATGGCACATTGACTATTCGTGACCAGACTCATCCGATGAGTTTCCCGTTCGATTTCGAAGTGGAGATGTTTGACGGTCAGCCGCGCTTTCATCTAACCAGCACAGTGACTATTCAGCGCCTCGATTATGGTGTTGGTCAGGGATACTGGGCAAACACTTCATCTATTCCAAACGATGTCGAGATAGCGATCGACGTTTACGCAGGACCACAATAAGACTGTTCTGACGAATTCAGTTTTGTAGTTTAGTTTCGTGTAGGTTAGACACATGTTTATGCAAATTTTTAAAAAGTATCGCCAGATTGGTCTGGTATTCGCGAGTGCCGCTCTGCTGGTATCCTGTGATCGACTCCTGACTCCAGGATTCGAAACAGAAGTGGCGGAATTGCGTGGTGGGGGTTACACCCTGGACAAGGATCATGCGGCCCTGATCTTCAAGATCAATCACCTTGGCTTCTCCACTTTTATCGGTCGCTTTGGTGACTTCGATGCTTCTCTGGATTTCGATCCGGAAAACATCGAGAACTCAAGCGTGGAAGTAATTGTTAACACGGCTTCCCTTGATGTGAACCTGCCGGCATTCGAAGAAGATTTGCGTGGTGGTAGCTGGTTCGACGTGGAAAACTACCCACAGGCAATTTTCCGCACGACCGAGTTCGTTGAAGCAATCGATGAAGACAGCTTTATCTTCCGCGGCGACCTCACCCTTTTGGGTAATACCAACCCGGTTGAGATGGAAATCAACTTCCACGGTGGTGGTCGTAACTTCCTGACTCGTCGTTACACGCTGGGCTTCTCGGCAAGCACCACATTCCTGCGTTCGGATCACGGTCTGGACAATATGGTTAACTTCGGTGTTGGCGACGAGATCGAACTGGAAATCCACGTCGAATTTCAGGACGCTGAATAACAGTAGTTCATTCTCAAAGTTAAGACCAGAAAGGCTCAACCACCAGGTTGGGCCTTTTTTGGTTACGCAGTCTGTAGGGTGTGGTCGCGCCGGGCAGGAGGGGGTTGTCGCCAACGCTCTGCGCCCGTCCCGGGTTCCCTCTCTTCTAAAGAAGCCCTGAACGGCTTGTAGCCGCCCAGGGCTTTTTTCTCCGTTCAGCGCTCTCGCTTTATCGTTGACGACAACCCTGCCTCCCCGCAGTCGCGCTCGAGGTCACGGACTTCGAAGAGCTAAAACATAAACCACACAACCTCACTTTCGCTAAGAAACAAGGTATGATGCGACTCGGCCAAGAGCCACTATAGTCCCGAGCCTCTAAAAGAGACTACCGGGAAGATTGTTAAAGTCAGACTAAAGGGGGTCACCGACGTGACAATGCTATTCAGAGTTTCCGGCGCGGTAACTGTGCTGCTTGCGACACAATTCGCCGCCGCTCAAGGTATCCAGCAAACCAAGGGCAATTTCGAAGACAAGTTCCGCCAGCTCGAAGAAGTACTGCCAACACCCAACACCTATCGCAACGCTGCAGGAGCACCGGGTCATGAGTACTGGCAGCAGGAAGTCGATTACAATATCAGCGTTACGCTGGACGAAGACAGTCAGTTCCTGTCGGCGTCTGAGACCATAACGTACCGCAACAATTCCCCTGATACCCTGACCTATCTCTGGTTCCAGCTCGACCAGAACAGATTCCGCTCGGATTCCATGGCGGTTATGAGCGGTACATTCAATAGTGCCAGTCCCGATGGCGATGACAATGAGCCCGCTCGCATCAGTCTGGGGCAGTTGCGCTCTCTGCAGTATTACGAAGACTCTGACCTGGGCCACAAAATCAATGCGGTCGTAGACAGTCGCGAGAATACACTTCCCCACACCGTTGTTGGTACCCTGATGCGGGTCGACCTTGCGCAGCCATTGCGCCCGGGTGAGGAAGTCGAGCTGCGTATCGATTTTGCCTACAACATCGTCAATGGGGATGTGCTATTTCCTCGCGGCGGCTACGAGCATTTCCCCGATGACGAGAGAGAAGGGGGCAACTACATTTTCGCGTTGTCGCAGTGGTTCCCGCGACTGGTCGCCTATACAGACTATGAAGGCTGGACCAACAAGGAGTTCCTGGGCTCTGGCGAATTTACACTTGAATTTGGCGATTACGAAGTCGAGATTACCGTACCAGCCGATCATATCGTTGCTGCAACCGGGGTGCTCGACAATCCCAATCAGGTGCTGACCCGCGAACAACGAGAACGTCTGGCTGAGGCGGAAAATGCCGCACGCCCGGTGTTTATCGTGACGCCGGAGGAAGCGCTTGAGAATGAGCGCGAAGGAAGTTCAGATACGGCAACCTGGCGCTTCAGCGCGGAAAACGTCCGTGACTTCGCCTGGTCCACCTCGCGCAAGTTTATCTGGGATGCACGCGGTCACCAACAACCGGGAGCCGAGCAGGAAAACGTACTCGCAATGTCTTTCTATCCGAAGGAAGGCGGCACGCTGTGGTCCGATTACTCGACCGAGATTGTTGTGCACACTCTCGAAGTCTATAGCCGCTTTTCATTCGACTACCCCTATCCAACGGCGCAATCGGTAAATGTCGGTTTCGTGGGTGGTATGGAGTATCCGATGATCAGCTTTAACGGCCCGCGGACGACGCTACAGGACGACGGAAGTCGCACCTACACGTTGGCGGAGAAGCGCTTCATGATTGGCGTGGTTATTCACGAGATTGGACACTTTTACTATCCGATGATTGTGAATTCGGATGAGCGGCAATGGACCTGGATGGACGAGGGAATAAACAGCTACCTCGATGCCGTGGCGGGTCGTGAATGGGATGCAGAAATTCCCTGGGGAGTCGAGCCGCGTTACATCACTGACTACATGTCATCCAGCACCCAGGTGCCGGTCATGACGCAGTCAGATAGTGTGCTGCGTCTTGGACCCAATGCCTATTCCAAGCCCGCGACCGCATTCAACATCTTGCGCGAGACGATTATGGGTCGCGAACTTTTTGATTTTGCGTTCAAGGAGTATTCCCGTCTCTGGGCATTCAAGCGACCCACGCCAGCTGACTTTTTCCGCACCATGGAAGAGGCATCCGGTATCGACCTCGACTGGTTCTGGCGCGGTTGGTTCTATACTACCGATCATGTCGATATTTCGCTTAACCGCGTCTACGAGATGCGCATCGATACCCATGATCCAGACATAGACTATGCGCGCCAGCGAGAGTTTGAAAAAGCGCTACCGCCGAGTGTGTATATAGAACGCAATCGTCAGGAAGGCCGCCAGACCTGGGTAGAGCGCAATCCCGACATCCGCGATTTCTATGATGACAATGATCAGTTCACTGTGACCAATGTGGAGCGCAATCGCTACAACAGTTTTCTGGAAGGGTTGGAAGATTGGGAGCGCGCTGTGCTTGATCGCGCAGTAGAAGAAGACCTGAACTACTATCTGCTCGAGTTCTCCAACGAAGGCGGATTGGTGATGCCGATCATCCTCCAACTGGAGTTCACTGATGGCAGCAGTGAAGAGATTCGTATTCCGGCAGAGATATGGCGCCGCTCTCCGCACGAGGTGAAAAAGCTCGTGGTTGCTGAGAAAGATATCGCCAGTATTGTCGTCGACCCCTTGCAGGAAACTGCGGATGTGAATATGGAGAACAACTACTATCCACGCCGCATTATTCCTTCGCGCATTGAGTCATTCAAATCGCAGTCCAGTGGTGGATTGATCAATCGCGACATCATGCAAGACAGCAAAGCCGAGCTCAGCAGCGATGATGAAGACGCAGAGTCTGAAGAGTAGCCAGAACCTGTTCAAGCGGGCGGCAGGCCTGAAAGTTGGTCTGCTGCTCGTACTGGTACTGCTGCCCGGATTGAGCAGCGTTGCGCATCAGCAGAAGACGGCAGTGACCCGAGTTCTGTTCAATCCCAACAGCGGCAATATCGAAGTGATGCATCGCTTTTTCGTGCACGATGCAGAGCACGCAGCCACGTTGATCTTCGGTGAGCGTCAGACACTGATGGAGTCTGCCGAGTCACGTCAATTGTTCGGCAGCTACGTGAGGAATCGCTTCGCTATCGAGGCGACGTTTGAGAATGAAACTGCGCAGGAACTTCAGCTCGACTACGTCGGTGAAGAAATCGATGGTCAATTTCTCTGGGTCTATCAGGAGATTCCCCAGGGCAGGGAGATTACCGCACTTACCATCGTCAACGTTGCACTCCGGGATGTCTGGCCCGATCAGGCGAACCTGGTGAACATCGAACGCGATGGGGAAATCTACAGCCTTGAGTTTAGCGGTGGTGACGACGCACTGAGTATCTCACTGACTCGTCCGCAATAATCATCCTGTACTGATAATAGTCGCCTGCTCAGGCGGGTGAGGGAAGCGCGCTGTTCTCGCCTGGGATAGCCAATTCATCGCCGCTGAGATCGCCAGCGTAGATGGTCTGATTGCGACCATTGCGCTTGGCCTTGTACAGTGCCTTGTCTGCCTCGGCAATCAACTCGTCCCAGCTATTGCCATGTGTTGGAAACACGGCAACGCCAACGCTTACTGTCAGATCCAGTTGTTGACCATCCACCTCTACGCCCTGCTCCTCAAATTTTTTGCGTGCGCGTTCAGCAACTTTCAAGGCAATGTCCTTGTCGACATCGGACAACAGAACAACAAACTCTTCGCCACCGTAGCGGCCGATACTGTCGTTCTGCCGCACTATTGGCTTCAACGTGCTCACTACACTGCGAAGCACCTGATCACCTACCAGATGACCATGGTTGTCATTGAATTGTTTAAAGAAGTCGATATCAAACAGCAACAGCGCGAAGCTGCCATTGTTGCGACTTGCACGCGAGTGCTCTTTATCAAAGGAGTTGATCAGTGCATTTCGATTCATCGCTTTGGTTAGCGGGTCAACCATCGCCATGTCTTTGAGCTCGCCGTGTTGACGCTCGATCACCATCCAGATGACACACAGGGTGACACTGATCCAGAGAATGGTGTTGCCAGACACATAAACGACCTCGATAAGGCTGGCATCCAGCACATCGTTTGTCGATCCGGAAAATCCAGCGAACGCGCGCAAAGTATTGAGCAAGGCGTACGCACTATAGGTGAATACAAGCGCTTTCTGTGCGGTGCGCGCCTGAGGAAGGGGGCGAGCGACGAAGAGCCATACAATGCGCCACATGACAAACGCAATCATACTGGTCACGATGGCGCCGCGAATTCCTTCTGCAAGGTAACCAAACAGCCACAGCAGGGAGACCACCAGAGTGAGGCCAATCAAGGCCAGCCCGGTTGGGTCACTTACTTTTTCGCGGCGGTAGATGCGGAAGCTACGATAGGTCAACAGCATGCCAACCGCAAGAATCGTGTTGGAAACCACAATAATACTATCTGCAGGGAAGAGGCCACGGACGAACACCAGCGCCGTACCAAAGGCGACAGTAAGAGTCGCGAGTCCCCAATCTTTAACAGACCTGAACTCGGGGTACCTGCGGCCGAACAAGAAGGTCACCAGACCTGCTGTTGTCGAGACAAGCACTGCTGAATAGTAGAGCGATACCGGATCCAACATGACCGATTCAATCCCTCGCATCTATGCGACTGTGTTGCTGGCTTGCACGATAGCCAGACATCATTTTTTGCTGTTCTAGGGGCGTGCGGGCAGGACGCCGACAGTTAGTGGTGATGATTACGACAAATTCATTACAGTTCTTTAATAAACGAGCGCGCGCTCAGCTTCCCACGAAGCTACAGGTATTGCGCAAAACTCAGTAAGTGGAAGGGAAAATGGAGGGTGGGCCGCTAGTGAACGGTCGCTGCGGAGAGTGAAACTTCCTCGATCGTCGCACGCAGTTCTGCATAGCTGTAGGGCTTTTTCAGTATTCTCATCTTTGGTTCATTATCGCCCTGACGGCTATTCTGGTCCTGGGACATGGACTCTCCATAGCCAGTGCAGAGAATCGCCGGTAGCTGTGGAAAATGCTTCTCACAGAATTTCACGATCTGGATACCGTTTAATTTGGGCATGGAATAGTCTGTAATGACCATATCCAACTCATCGTGATAGCGCTTGATGTAATCGAAAGCGGCGATCGGGTCGCCCATCGCGACACACTGGTGACCGAGATTTTCAAGCAGCATTTCGGCAATCTCCAGCACATTCTCCTGATCATCGATTACCAGAACACGCAGGCCGCCGGAGGTGTAATCATCACTCGCCGAAGGTTCGTCTTTCTGTACTACTGTTTGAGTGAGGGGCAGGTAGACATCGAAAGTGGTTCCCATGCCCGGTGTAGACTCGAGTCCGATCGCGCCTTTGTGGTCGATAATAATGCTGCGCACGATGGCCAGACCCATACCATTACCCAACTCTTTGCTGGTGTGAAACGGATCGAAGATTTTTTCCAGTTGATCGGCGGGAATCCCGGAGCCGTTGTCGACAATGCTCAGCTTTGCATAGTGCCCCGGTTTCAATACACCATGCATCAGCTCCTTGGTTTGATAGATAGTCTGCTCTGCGAGTGAGATGCCAATATCACCGCCTTTGTCCCCTAAAGCCTCAATAGCATTGGTAATGATATTGAGAATTATCTGTTCGACCTGAGTCTTGTCCGCTATTACCGGCATGTTGTCGTTCGGGATGAGTTGTGACAGGGTCACCTGTGGCGGGATACCTGTCTGGAGAAACTCCGCACACTCTCGGGTCAGTTCTGCCAGATCGAGCGCCTTGCGTTCGCCTTCTTTCTGCCGGCTGAAGGTCAGTATTCGTTGTACCAAGCGCGTGGCTTGATTAGTAGATTTGCTGAGCTTGGCAACAATGCGATCAAGATCGGCATCTGATTTGGCCTTTTTGTTCAGTATCTCGATCAGGCCCACCATCACTGTGAGGATATTATTGAAATCGTGAGCGATTCCGCCAGCCAGGGTGCCGAGTGATTCAAATTTCTGATTCTGCCGCACAGAGGCCTCGAGTTTCGCATGATGCTCTTCGCTTAGCTTGCGCTGGCTGATGTCTCGAGTCACACCAACCCAGAGATGAGGCGATTCCTCGTTAATCGGGTGTGCGGCAAGTTCGCACCAGACCGTTGATCCCGACTTCGTGTAATGTTCTACCTCGATCAACTGATTGCGCGGATTGTCTACATCACGGTAGAAGTCCAGGCAATACTCTGCTGAATCTGGCGTAAATATCTCATCGAGTTTCTTGCTCTGGATTTCTTCAACGGAAAAACCAGTAAGCTTTTCTATCGAAGGACTGCAATAAGTCACTTGCCCTGAATTGAGGTCCCAGGTCCAGATCACATCAACTGTATTGGTTGCGAGGAGTTTGTAGCGTTCCTCGTTCTCCCTTGCTGCCCGTTCACTGGCAGTGATAGTAGCCCTTGCTTTGCGTGAGCGATCGAGCATTAGTCCCATAAAACAGATCAGTGCGACGAGAAACACCAGGACATTTACGCTGATGATTACGAGAGTAGGGTTGGTATCAAACAGCGTAGTTGGCCGATTGACCAGTGTGTAGGGCTCTTGCAGTCGGGTCAGGTTGAGATTGAAACGCTGTACCTGATCCCAGTCATAAACGATATCGGAATCGCCGGGAGTGATGAAGCTTTCCCATTCACCAGTGTCCAGATAATTCTCCAGGACTGACACAACAGTGCGGGCATAGCCTTCGGTGCTCGATACTCTGCCGCCAACGAGTCCGCGGCCCAAAAAGGTATCGTACATGCCAAATACAGGAGCAGGGATGGCGTTTATCATCGACTCGTAGTGCGAGGGGCCGAGTGTAATTAGTTCACCTTGTGCGTCGGTGTAGGTACTGATTGGAAGTGACAAAATGGCTGAGTTAGCTTCAAATTCCGAGAACCGTGTCGCCAGTTCATCCGGGTCTTCGCCGAGATGGTAAACAAATTCGAGGCGGTCGCTAAACAGTGGCTCAATCTGTCGCGTAAGTTGAACATAGGTGAGATTGTCTGCATTGGTGCCACTGAGCACGTGCAGCATGCGTGTGTCGGGACGCAACTCGAGAATTTGTTGAATTGTGGATTCAATGGCAGTGGTAGCGGCAGACTGCACGATTGCAACGTCGCTTCTACCTGTAGCTCTGTCGATAGATGCCTTGTTGGGTAGCAGAAGTATTTTCGGAACGTGCTCGCCAACTTCCAGGTCGAGTACCAATTCGCTGGCAGAAGGAGCAATGGAAACGACCATGCTCACTCCCTGAAATTTAATCATGGCTTCCAATATGCCTTTGATGAGCCGCTGCTCACTCTCCGAACCCGATGTTGCCATCATGGTGCTCAGTCCGAGGTATTGAATAGACACTTCGGCGTCGGAGTAGCGACCTTCACGAATTGAATTAACTATCCCGGAGGTCACCGCAAGATCCCAGGCACCTGCATTCCAGGAGCCATTCAATACCAGTATTTTCGGATTGGTCGTATCATCCTGTGCGTGCGAGATTTGAACGCACAGGACTAATACTGGCACTAACAGTAGCCTTGATAATCGTGGGAATCGCAGGTGAGAGCAAATCTCTGCGGGCGCAGCGAGAGATTTTGCCTTGCGCACGACGGCACACGCAAAGCCAGGCGAGAGCAGTTTACCCATAAGCACGTGTCATTCTTATTATTGTTTATTATCCTAACTAATTTGGAACGCATGACCTAACTATTTTTAAAATTTCGCGACACTTTTGTAATAAATAGCCACCGATTAAGAGGGGAACGATCGTTCGGTGATGCACTCATGGAATAACCAGGGCCACTGGCGATCAAATCGATATTCAAGAATGCGTCTCATTGCTGGAGAGTTAGCCTGATAGCAATGTTTGCCTGAATGGAAAAATGGCGAGCAAAGTAATAGCAGCAAGCGCTTAGAGAAAAGTGTCAGGCAATCATTACTGTGACAAGAAGGAGCAGGTCGCTCTCTTCAGTTGCGTAGCAACGTTATTCTCGCTTGAGCTACAGAGCAGTTGCGGGCGCTGCACGATACAGGGCCGCGGTCTGGAGCAGTAATCCTGCTACGAAGTGTTGATTTGCTGAGAATCCAGTTCGAGCCACTGCAAAGCAAGCAACTCATTATAAAAGATCTCGCATGACATGCCGTCGTCTTTGGCAACATCAATACCAGGGGTGTAATTGTTGCGAGCTTCGGGTGGCTGCAAAATTGCCAAACGAATCTCGATGCCATCATGTCGTCGGGAACTATGATAAATTTCGAGTGCGGACTGAAAATACAGAATCCGATCTGTAGCGCTGAGTGGAGATTGTTCGATGTGCGTCAGATCGGCGAGGATTTTGTACTTTTTCCGAAGCCGGGCTTCGTCGAGTGAATTCTTGAAGCAACGCAAGGCGAGCTGCATATCATCAATGATTCCTTCATGTACTACGTGCAGATACGAACTGCGCTCAAGAATTTCAATCTGTAGCGGCTTGCGCAAAAAGTAACTCCAACCATTCTTCCTAAGATTCAAAAACTAAATCATCCCGGAGCAGTCTGCAAGAGAGTTTAAGACCTGTTACGGTTTTGTATGAACTTGCGGGTTAAGAGATAAGGTGACACGAGTCACAACTACTTGATGGTGAATCGCCAGACACCATCCCAATTTGCAGTTGGTGAATTGATGCGCAGTTCTGCGATTCTTTCCAGCATGAGCAGGGATGGTCCATCTTCGGAGTTGATATTGAGGCAGGAGCGAAAATGTTGCTCGGCAGAATCCCAGTCTTGCTGACGATAGCAGGTGAGTCCGGATTCATAGGTAGTAAATAATTCCGAAAGCTGGGCTTCCATGGCATCTGCACGGCCAAATAATTCGAACAACGTGGTTGATTCGTCTTTTCCTGCGACTGTTACGCTATCCACTTCTCTGACAGCAAACAGGTCCCCGATTCTGGCACGAGTGGGTTCATTGATCAGGATGCGAGTTCGGTATTGCTTGTTCAGGCTTTCAAGTCTGGATGCAATGTTAACGGTATCGCCCATCACGGTGTAGGACTTGGCATTTTCAGAACCGATGTTTCCGGACAGGACTTCGCCGGTTGCGAGTCCAACTCGCACCTGAATCTCCGGAAGGCCTTTGCGAAACCCGAGGATCTCGGGTAACGCTGACTGCAATTTGTGCAACTGCTCGAACTGGGCAAGAGCTGCCTCACAGGCAAGCGCGGCATGATTATCCTCGCCGGTAAAGGGCGGGCCCCAGAATGCCATTATGCTGTCGCCGACATATTTGTCGATGACACCGCGTTCCGAGATGATCGGTTCCGCCATGATGCTGAAGTAGCGATTGATCAACCTCACGAGCCCAACTGGAGTTAGCAGCTCCGATAGGGCACTGAAACCTTTTACGTCAGAGAAGAATATAGTCATCTCCTGCTTGTTGCCCTCAAGCCCGCTTAATTCTGGAGACTGAGACAGCAAGGAATCCACAATGCGTGGATCGACATACTTTCCGAACAACTCCTTCACCTCATGATTGAGCCGCAACTCTCTGGCCATATGATTGAATGTGGAAGCGAGCTGACCAACTTCATCTTCTGTGCGCGGTTCTACTTCAACATTGAGATTGCCGCGCGTAATTTCTTCTGACTTGTTCTTGAGGTCACGCACCGGATTAACGAGTCGGGTCGTGATCGTGGCTGATATCACTATGCCGAGTAGAAAGACAATGAAGGTCAATATGAAATTTTGCAGATAGATGCCCATTATCATGGTCTCCGCTGCTTCAATTTCCTCAGCCTGTGTGATGTTGAGTGTTTCCAGACTGTTCAGCAGAGTGAACAGCTCTTCGTCAAGATGATCCGCTTCGGCTTCCAACGACCGAATGTCTGATTCCAGATCGAGCATATCTCCGGATTGGATTCTTGCAATAATGCTGTGTGCATGGGCGTTAACTTCAGCATGTTCTTTCTGAATATTCTCAAGCAGCAAAGCGATTCTGCCGAACTCGATAGCATCTCTGGGACTTAACCATTGCGGGTCAGCCAGAGTGGCCTCAATAATTGTCGCTGCAACCTCTAATTCTCGTTTGACATGGTCTTCGAATTCCTGAAATCGCGCTAACTCTTCATCGAAGACAAACTGTCCACCGCCCGTTAGTCCGAGACGCCGCAGTGCGCGTTCGAGATGTATTTCTTCTTGCAGTGAGTAGGAATCGATGTTCGCTGCCGCACGCGTGAGAGGTAGCACAACATGTGCAAGATGTGAGACGCGAATTCTCACATCATTGACTTTGTAGTAGGAGATTACGAAGGACACACTGGCGGCCACCAGCATGGTCGTTACCAGAATGGCCGTCAGACCGAAAACCTTGGTCCAGATTGATCGAAACTTGAGAGGATTAGCCATTGCCGTCAGTGGGTTCCCGTTACAGGTATCCTGACATTAAACGTTGCGTAGCCTGAAATCAGTTTCCAGAAAGCGTAACTGCCTGAATCCAACTTGTCTATTGCCATCACTGAGCAGGGAATAACATGACACCAGGTTGAGTGGGCGAGTATAGTTGTGGCTTCTGGCAATGAGGTTATTAGTATGCAATTGACGCCATTTCATCTTGCGATACAGGTGCGGGATATCGAAGAAGCGCGGGAGTTCTACGGCAGCAAAATGGGCTTGCCCGAGGGAAGGAGCTCTACCGAGTGGATCGATTTCGACCTGTTTGGTCATCAATTGGTCACGCATCTGAATCCGGCACTGGGCCCCGAAGGGTCGGTAGCCAGCATTCGCAATGGCGTTGACGGTCACGGCGTGCCAGTGCCTCACTTTGGCGTCGTATTGCAGTTCGAAGACTGGCAGGCGCTGGCGCAGACAGTCCGGGAATTCGTTGCTGAATTTGTTATCGAGCCCTATATCCGTTTTGCAGGTGAGCCGGGAGAACAGGGCACGATGTTTTTTCTTGATCCATCAGGCAACGCGCTGGAGTTCAAGGGCTTTAGAGATATTGAGAGCCAGCTGTTTGCCAAATGATTCGTCTGCTTAATTAGAAGTTCCCTGATCATTGACTAACGGAAGCAAGAGCGCGCTGCCTGGGGGACGCTGCAAGTCGAAGGCATCCAGAGTGACTGCCACAAAACTGTAGTAGGCTATCAGGCCGACAATATCAGTTAGCCCTTCATCGCCATAAATCCCGTGCAGGCGGGCGAAGGTTTCCGAGCTGACATCTCTGTCGCCTACCAGTTCACGAACAAACTGGACCAGCGCTTGTTCAGTCATTCCAAACCCGGGAATAGCAGATGCCTCTGACAGGGGCCGTCGCCATTTGATGAATTCCATTATTTCCTCTTCCAGCCCGGCAGCTCTTCCGAGTGGCTCGTGTGCGCTCCATTCGTACTGGTTGCTGATCTCGCGTGCTGTGCTGAGGATAATCAGTTCAGTGATGCGCTGGTCCTTGTCGGTGCCGTAGCGTACCCGCTGTCGGACATCGAAGATGGCTTTGGCCAGTTCAGGGCTGTGCATCCACATGCCCACAGGGCCGCGCAGTCCGGTTTCATAACCTGTGCCCGGGCTGACATAGGTGTCAAATGCACGCTTGCCTGCTTCATCAAGATCTTCGCGCTGCACCTGTGGCAGGCGGGCGAGCGATGACAGGTGAATATCTTCTGGCAGCTCGTTGGCCGGGATGGGAGAGGGCAGAGACATATTTTCCCATTGTGCGTGTACACCGCTGCTGACCAAGGCCAATAAAATCAGCGCAGTGAGTCCTCGTATGGGTTTGGTAAGAGTATGCATGGGGAATCCTGTTATTATTGTTCGTTGTGACAGACTGATTTACACAGTTTCTACGTAAGCCAATTGAGCTGCTCAATTGGCTCGTTGTGAGTCAGTGTAGCAGAAGACTTGGCAGACCAAGACTCATTTGCGTGCCGCGCTGTCATCACGACGGGGCTCAAACCAGACTCTGCAATCAAACGAGGAGATTCTTCCATGAAGGGATACATCACGGGTCGCGCAGTGCGGCGACAAATTTTGCATTGCGTGTTACTGCTACTCATCGTACCAGAACTGATGGCCCAGAGTGGTGAGACCCTTATCGCAGCGGCTGGCTCTGATGGCAGCAAACCGCCAGCCACGTTCGCACTCAGCATGCGCGTCGGGAGCAGCCAGGCGCTTGCAACGTCGGCCTACAGTACAGAGGAAATCACCTTGGCGGGTAGCATTAACACGGCTCAGGGTGATATCGGTAAAACTGCCGATATCTATGTCGTTGTTGCCTCGGGCAATAGCTTCTACATGCGCAATGCAAGTGGCGGCTTCGATCCCTGGAATGGTAATCCAGTCGCGCTGAATCCATCTGTCTCTGCCACAGTCCTCACAGAAAGCGTAGCAGTTGATATCTTCAGTGGCGTGCTGGGGCTCACTGCAGAGTTGGATATCTACCTTGCCTATCGTGCGACCAACTCGGATCTGCTTGTATATACCGAGCTTCCTGCGACATTCACCATCAGTGCTGAGCCGGTGAATACCACCGAATTCTACGCGCCGACTCCAGTCGCAGATCTGCTCAGCCTAACGCGACCTGTTTCCTGGGCCGCACTGAGTGCGGGTCCTGAAGACTTGCAGCGCTTTTCATTTGGGCCGGCTTCTGGCAATGATGTGCTGCGCGTGAGTCAGACAGGCAACAACGTCGAGTCGACACTTTTAGTCGAGGCCGGTATGGCGGGGCAAGCCGAAATCACAGACCAGAAGCTGCTGCAAGCCATGTTTCAGTTTATCGCTGAGGAGGGTGGTGGCTATCGAATCCATTCGGTAATGCACAGTAACTTTGCGCTCGATTGGGATAGCGCAACCGAAGAGCTGATCATGCGCGATATTCGCAGTGGGTCCCGTGATGACGCGACCGCAGGCTATCTTGTTTTTGAAGTCTCAGGGAGTAGCCAGCAGATCCTTGTCGCAGCCGGTCGAAAGCAATACGAGGCAAGTAGTGAGAGTTTTACAACTGAAGCTGGATGGCAACAACGCGAATTGCAGATTAATGGGAGTCAATTTCTGTTATCGCTCAGTGGAGGCACTGCAGTTACGCTTTACTCACCGGCGATAGATTTGAGTATTCCCTTTGATTTCAATCCTGCGACTACCAGTAGGGTGAGTAATCCTGAAGTGACTCCCACAGTCAAACTCACGAATGATCCGCTTGCGAGCACGCCACAACAGGTTAACTCAGCGTATGCAGCGCAGCTCAGCGCGCCTGGTGTGGATTCCGCCACCACAGCCGCAGCAAGCGCCATGCTGGATACCATTGAGAGCGATCTGGCAGCGGAGGGAGCGCAGCTACGTTATCCGAAAGAATTCTATCTGGCATTTCGCTCGGGATTGCTGTCGCGAGTGCTTACGACTTCAGATTCAACCGATGGAGAAATTGGCCAGTTGACGGTGCCTTATGTGTATTTCACGAACGCAACAGATAGCGAGGGAGTGAATCACCCTTTCATGATCATCGCCAGCTACGGTATTCCTGATTCGATGGCTTTACTGTGGGACGTGGCACGTCCGCCGGGAGATGGCAATGGCGGTATGTACGAGGAACAGTCCGTGACGCGCAGTTATCACCGCGAGGCCTATCTGACGAAAATCCCGCTCCGCGACTATGGTGAAGTCAGCAGTCTCACTGAGAACACCATGGTGAACGACCTCGCCTCAGATGTTGGCGTGAGCGACTATGACCATCACAACTATGCCTCGGTCAACGCAACGGGCATTGCCGTCGATGGGGTGGTGATCTATCCAACCTATAACAATACTTTGCATATCGCACAGGAGGCAGCCGAGCTCTCTGCACAGGGAATGCATGCCGGGCGTGGTCTTGGTGTGCATTATCATGCCGACGCACACAGTGGCAGAGGAAGCGGTTTGCATCTGTACAACGCCAGAGACTATGTTGGGCGAGATCACCCGCCTGTAGTCAGCATGGGTTTCGACGGAGTTGCGGGATACGGCATCTATCAGGCCGGGGATAGCAGCAGCGAAGGTGCCACCATCGCGCTCGATGAATTCGGCGGCCACGAACACGGTATCTACGGCTATCACTATCATGCCTTCACGCGTGAAAGCGTCACTGAGGGGAACGGCGGTGGCGTATCCTACACCGCTCACATTCTCCCGCCGCTTGGTGCCTGGGCAGGCCGAATCAACGATATTCCCGATTTCTGGCAAGGCCCGGCACCGAACTACGTTGGCGGGAAAAGTGCCTGGTTGGGTAACGAGTAACCCGCACACCAGGTGTCAGAGCAGTTCTTTGAGACTCGCGTACCCGCTACGACTTATCGGCAGTTCCTTGCCGGATGTCAGTATCGCGATACGCGAGTCCTTTGTTTCTGTCTCGATGCGGGTGAGATAGTTGATATTGAGCAAGCAGGATCGATGAATGCGGCAGAACAATCGAGGATCGAGCTGTTGTTCCAGTTTGCTGAGGCGATCGAGCTTGATGTGAGTCGTGTCATCGACGTGTATCGCCACATAGTCATCCGCCGCCTCGATATGGGAAACGGCGTCGACAGGCAGAACATGCACATCGCTTCCGTCCCGGACGAGGATGCGCTGTAAGTAGTCGTTGTCATGGAGTGACTGCTGCAGCGCCTTGTGTCTGCTCTGCACGTCTTCGACATTGAGCAGCCGTTGACATGCCTTCTCCACAGCCTGCTGCAGACGCTGAGCATCGACTGGTTTTAGCAAGTAATCGATGGCGTTTGCTTCGAATGCCCGCACGGCGTATTCATCGAAAGCGGTGACAAAAACAGTGCAGGGAGCCTCGTCGCCCAAAAGTTCGAGCACATCGAAGCCATCGAGCTTCGGCATTTGGATGTCGAGAAACATGAGCTGTGGCTTTAATGTGCTGACGGCCTTCACAGCCTGCAAACCATTTTCACACACCTGGACTATGTCTAATCCGGAAAGCTCCGCCAGCTGACTCGCCAGGCCTTCGCGAGCATTGGGTTCATCGTCGACGATTATTGCGGTGATGGGACTGTCTGTATCCTGATTCATGCGGGCTTGTCTTCTGGCGTGAGGCTGGTGTTTGAAGTTGCGTCGTCTTCTGTCAGCAAGCAGGGGATGTAGAGAGACACAGCAAAACCACCTGGCTTCTTCTCCCTGTGAATTCGCGCGTGCTCACCATAGCGGTTTTTCAGGCGCTGTTCCAGAGACGACAGACCATGGCCGGTGCCGCGTGCTTTCTGACCGAGTTCATCCAACGGATTGCTTACTCTAAGCAATACATTGCTGCCTTTTCGTTTAGCCTCAACCTGCAGCGTTCCTCCCTCAATAAGACTATCGATTCCGTGTTTGATTGCGTTCTCGACTATTGGAAAGAGAATCAGTGGTGGAAGGTCTGTGTCCAGCACGTCGTCATCTATCGCAAATTCGGTTTTCAGGCGTTCGCCGAAACGCTCACGCTCGATGCCGAGGTAATTCTGTATGTGTTCTAGTTCATCCTTGAGTGTCACAGATTCCTGTTTGTTGTAGGCCACGCTGTAGCGAAGAAATTCGGCGAGCAAATGACAGAGTCGGTGCGCCTTGTCGGCATCTTTCAAGGTGATGTTGGCCAGCGTGTTGAGGGAATTGAACAGGAAATGGGGGTGCGCAGTCGCGCGCAGAGTCTGTAATTCTGCCTGACTGAGTAACAGCTTTTGATGCAGTGCAGCTTTCTCGAGCTGGCGTGCCTTGTCCAACGCGAAATAGAGATAGTGGAGCAGAATGAACAGTGACAACTGCAGCAGCAACAAACCTGAGTTCAGCAAAGCATTGCTCTCGAAATAGGATGACCATTGCGTAGACTCAGTGAAGCTGGAGAGCGATGCAGCATACGAAGTGCCGAGCATGGACCACAGGCTGAGTATGACCAGCAATGTCAGTCCATGGCTGGCAACCAGCATCACGGTTGAGGTGTCGTTGAGCGGCAGACCGCGACATACATAGTAGACTGGAAAAATGAACAACAGGGTCAGGAAGTACAATGGCGCGAACAGGATGAAACTGTCGTTGAACGCCATATTGCCAGCCTGACTCAACACCCAGCTCAGTCCCGTTGCCAGCAACAACCAGACCAGAACAAGCCCAGAGAAGCGTAGTGATGAATTGAAGACAGGGTGCATGTTTACTCTCTGGCCGAGGTAGTAGTTCTGGTTCTAGTTTTGGTATTAATAGCGGTACGTCGGGTGATTTTGTCGACAATCGAGAAACATCCTAGTTTCTGATTTCGCCTCCGCCCATTAGCGCAATGCCCCTGATGATGAGTTTCTTGCGTGGCAGATCCAGGTCTTCCGCGCGGCATTGGGTTTTAATGCTGAATCCTCCCATAATGCAGACTGCGCCGGGCTTTACGACATCCCAGTGTGCGGGCACTTTGATCTCTACGCCACCCATAAAGCAGATGAGATTGAGTTCCATGCTGTCGCCGATCATGTCAGCCTCACGAAAATCGATGTCGTAGCCGCCCATTACTGCGATTATCTCTCCGCCCTTCAATCGCTGTGTTTCATAGTGCAATTCGCCGCCTCCCATAAAGGCAATCAGGTTCAGATTTTCGTCTTCCTCGTCAATCTGCTCATTGGAGGTATTTAAGCGCTTGGGCAGCAATTCTCTGGGATTCAAAATAAAGAAGGCTATGACACCGAGCCATAAAGGCACCGCCAGATCGCCGAATGACAGTCCGAACACGTCGAACTGGCCAATCATCATCAGGGCTCCGATTCCGGTAACGAGCCAGGGAATCAGCGAGCGTTCGCGGGCGCTGGACTTACTGAGCCAGTAGACACCGAGCACTAGCACCGCGGTAGGCAACAGGGACCAGAGGGTTCTGAACACCCAGCGCACCAGGTCGCGAATACCGAAGAAATCGAGCACGCCAATATTGGCCAGCGCCACGTACACGGCGATACCAAGCAGTATGTAGGCGGTGAGTTTACGACCGTCTCTGTCTCCCCAGTCACCCATAGTGTTCTCCTCGTTGATGATGCATGAACTGATGGCGCCAGTGTAGCGGCTAAATCCGGCGTGTATTGCTCAACTCGGTGAATCTACGCCAGTGGTCGGTTTTTGCCGCTCTAGCGTTTATCCCAGTGGGGGCGCTATTCGGAGAGGAAAAAGTTGCGTTCGTGGAATGTGTGTTATCTCGCACCCAAGCTGCCTTTACTATCAACGTGACTCGACCAGCTGGACGGAGGAATCCAGAATGAATCAACATCGTTACCAGTTTCTCTATTTACCCCTGCATCGTCTTGCAGAGCGCATGTCCGGCACTGGCCGTTTCCTACTTTGGGCTGGGCAGGCTCTGCTGCTACTTGCACTTCTATCCCTTGCGCTGCTCAGGGCCAATGTCATTTGATGCTTGTCTTTTAATAAAACCCGGGTAATAATGCGCCATCTATTAATACCTTGGTAAAAAAGGAACTGCAATGACGAGCACGGTCAAGGAATCAGAAGAGTATGTCGCGTTTTGTAAGGGCCTGCGCATCGCCAGCGGGCCGTTGAGCGAAGTCGCATTAGGGGCCGCGGCGCAAGTGCAAAAGGGCATGAGTGCTGAAGAGGTACTGATTTTCGATGCCCGGAACAGCAAACCGGTCGATCTGGATCTGCGTGGCTCGAATGAAGAGATTGCACAACGCTATCAGTCGCTCCCGGAGCCGGAGCTTAGCCGCGGTCGCGGTCGTCCCAAGCTGGGAGTCATTGGCAAGGAAGTGACCTTGCTGCCAAGGCACTGGGAATGGCTGGCAAATCAACCTGGCGGTGCATCAGTCGTGCTACGCAAATTGGTTGATCAGGCGCGCAAAGAACTCAGTCCCGAGGACGCAGTACGGGCCGCTCAATCAGCAACCTACAATTTCATGTATGCCATCGGCGGCGATCTACAGGGCTACGAGGAAGCCATGCGTGCCCTGTATAGCGCAGACAAGGAACGATTTGCAGAGGAAATCGCCGCCTGGCCAAAAGACATTCGGCAACACGCTATGGACCTCGCCGGGCCTGCGTTTGTCTGAGGCCTGAGTCGTCGCCCCGAGTAAAGAAATCTCCCGGTTCAGTCGTAGTATCAGCATGGAAAGTACTGGGCTGGGAGCGTGATATGACGGCACTGGATTTTAGCGAAGAGAAATTTATTCACCGGCAGCAGATAGTTGAGCTGCTTAGGCTGGCGATCGACAAACGCTGGCGCTTCACCTACATGACAGTTGAAGGCAAAAAGGTCACTTCACATCCTGTCGCGTTGCGCTCGGTGAACATCGACGCAGGTACGTTTACTCTGGATCGCGAACTCGTCAACGAGGGTTGTAATGTGTCCCAGCAGGTCCTATTCCGTGGCCAGACGGGTGGTCTGTCGATTCTGTTTCAATGCCGGGTCAGTGACGGCGTTAGCGCTGACTCTGATGGCATAGTACGCCCCGCCTATGTGGCTGAGCTCCCATACGAGATACGCTGCACGCAATTGCGAGATGGCAGACGCATCAATGTCCAAACCCAACCCGACGAGTTTCCAGCTACCCTCTATCTGGCCATGGGATACAAGCTGGAGGGCAAGCTAATTGATATCTCTGTGTCGGGTGCGCAAATCCTGATTGGCGGCAATCAGTCTGATCGTTTCAGAAACCTGCAAATACTCGAATCCTGCACTATCAATCTCGAGCAGGATTTCGTTTTGCGATCTGGCGCACAACTCACCGGCATGCGATACGTCGAAGTTGATGATGCCTCAGTGGTACACTGCCAGTTCGATGAGATGGCAGATGAAGACGAACTGCGACTTTGCAGCTTTATCTGCAGCGCATTGAGCGAGAACTCATCGGCAATTCCTGCCTGACGCGATCAGCCCATGTGGCTTGAGGAATGGGCAGAGTCTGACGATCAGCCAATTCCAGCACTGGGCTCTCGGATTTGAACGAGCGAATTCTGCATATTGAAAAACTGCGCGCCTTTTCCATCGCGTTGGTTTTTCTGTTCCATCTGCAGGTCGCCGGTTTTCAAAACGGCTTTCTTGGAGTGGATATCTTTTTCGTTATCAGCGGATTCCTGATGGCGAAGCTGTATGGAGATATCAGCAGCAAAGCCGACTTGCTGGATTATTTCCGTCGCCGCATGGCAAGAATCCTGCCGGCGTACTACGCGACGATTCTGCTCACTGTCTGTGTGAGCTTCTTCCTGCTGTTGCCGCATGAGATACAGATGGTCATGGAGCAGAGCTTGTGGGCGGCCTTCTTCCTGCCGAACATAGGTTACTGGACTGACACCTCCTATTTCGATCACACCAATCTTCGTCCGCTGCTCAATCTGTGGTCGCTGGGTGTCGAGATTCAATTCTACCTGCTGTTTCCCTTTATTCTTTTTGTGGCGCGACGATCCGGAGCATTGCTTCTACTGCTCGCCGTGGGCTCCTGCCTGGAATACGCATTGCTTACGCGTGTCGATCCTGAGTCGGCTTTCTATCTCCTGCCGGGCAGGCTCTGGGAGTTTCTGGCGGGGTATTATGCTGCGCAGTTTCTGGGTAGCGAGATAAGGCAGCGTATTCCGCGCCCGCAACTGACGGGCACGTTGGCAGTTATCGCCATCGCGTTACTCCTTATCCTGCTTCCCTCCGTAAGCAGAGACTATACCTTCAGTGCAACACTGCTTGTTGTACTGCTGACGACGGTCGCTATTGTGTGCGGGTTTTCCACTGGCGATGAAGACTCCGCTTTTTCGAGAGTTCTGGTCCAGATCGGTAAATATTCTTACTCGATCTATCTGATCCATTTTCCGGTAATCATCTTTGTTATGTACTCACCGTTTGGGGGTACCGATCTCAACTCCGACAGCGTGTTCGCAACTGCTTTGGCTGTACTGCTTACCGCCGTGCTGAGCACGCTTTCTTATCGCTTCGTTGAATTGCGAACGCGTCGCAGTCTGACCGGCAGACAATTGACCGCCGCCGCGTTTCTTTTTGCCGTAGCCACTGTCACTGTCGCCCGACCGATCGCCGCGCTTTCCGAACAGCTCGTCGATCCCAGGCTCTGGAACATGTCCAATGCACTCAATGACAAGGATGAGTTTCGCTGTGCAGCCTCGCAGGAGTCGCCGCGGTCTAGTGAAGACAGTTGTCGGATAGGCGCCTTTCTCGATGCAGCCGCGCCACAGATTTTACTGGTGGGAGACAGTCATGGCGATGCGTTGAAGCAGCCTCTCGCGGACTATCTGGCGAGCCTGAACATTGGCCTGCGACTCATGGCTGAAAACAAGGCAGTGGCCGCGGACTATCCTGTAGCGAAACTCATTGCCGAGGCGCAGCGTTTTGCGATTCCACTGTTGGTCGTGCATTCGATTGACAATGAAGTGCGGCCTGCGGCGCTTCAGGAACTGGCAATTGCCGCAGCGGAAGCTGGCATGTCTGTAGCCTATATCGATTCGGTTCCGAAATACGCTTTCAATGTGCCTGCCAAATTGCTTGCAGATTATCGTAGCAATCATGCGCTCACGTTATGGGCAGAACCTGTAAGCGAGATTGATTTTGAGCAAGAGCTCACCGCACTGGCACAACGCTTCGACAATTTTTACCGTTTTCCGACCAGTCAGTATTTTTGCAGCGCACAATGTCGTGTAAGTGATGAGGCGGGGCGCCCTTATTACTACGACTCCAATCACCTGACGCATACCGGGGTTGCTTTGCTGTTGCCAGTATTCGCGGAGATAGGCAGACTGCTCGAACAAGAATAATACGATCACACCGGAGAGATACCGATGCCATGTCAACTGCCGCTCACTGCCCTGGTGAGTCTCATTTCACTTTGCCTGCCACTAGCCATTTGGGCGCAGGACTATGAATCTGTCGTGCATGGAGTTCGCAATGATCTGCCCAGACCGTATGACACCCAGCGCGATTGGGGCGAATTGCCAGCAGGGACCGGCGCATGGGCCGCCGTCACTGCAGTGGAGCCTGCTCCAGACGGACAAACAATTTATGTCGTGCATCGCTGCTTCGAGAATAGTTGCGAGGGCCGCAGCGAACCGCCCATTCTGAAATATGATTATCAGGGCAACCTGCTGGCCAGCTTTGGGGCAGGCTTGTTTGTTTTCCCGCATGGAGCAACCGTAGACAGCCAGGGCAATCTCTGGGTGACCGATGCGCGTGGCAATGACGAGATAGGTCATCAGGTCTTCAAGTTCAGTCCGCAGGGAGACATTCTCATGACGCTGGGCTCAGCTGGTGAAGGGGGCACCAGCAACGATCTGTTGCATGCACCAAACGACGTTGTCATTGATCCGCGCGACGGCGACATCTTCGTCGCTGAGAGTCATCGAGGCGGACTGAACAATCGCATCATGCATTACGATGCCGAAGGCAATTTCATCAATTCCTGGGGTAATCAGGGCGACGGGCCGGGCCAACTCAGCGAACCGCATACCATTGCCATGGATTCGCGTGGCCGCTTGTTTGTCGGTGATCGGGAGAACAATCGCATTCAACTATTTACGCAGGAAGGCGAGTTTATTGACGAGTGGCGTCAATTCGGGCGACCCAGCGGGATCTATATTACCTCCGACGACCGCCTTTATGTGGCGGATTCAGAATCAGGACCCGACACAGGGGCGAACGAATTGCCGGGCATCATGAAGGGGATACGCATTGGCTCTGCAGTAGACGGGTCAGTTGATGCCTTTATAGAAGACCTCGAACCGCTGACCGACCCCCACTCGGGTGCCGAAGGAGTAGGGGTGGATAACGCCGGCAATGTTTACGGCGCGGTCGTCCGGCGCCGCATGCTGGAGCGCCATGTACTGCGTGAGTAGGCCATGCGTGTGTGTCAGGATATTTTTTGTATTTCGCCGAAAATCGGGTGTAGACTAGTCATACAGCAAAGAAGTAGCGGATTTTTTCGCTATGAAACAGTAGCTTAAATTCCAGCTGGGACTGCATGTGTGGGGCCAGGGAATAGCTGCCAGCTAGTACTGCAACTGGTTGTTCGTCGCAGACGAAGTAAGTGGCAGGCGCCTCATCCGGCGCAGTCCGGGGTGATTGAGGCGATATGGGTGTCTTCTGTAGCCACCCTGTCTAAGGGAATAGTCCAATCCCCTACTGCATTCCTCACTGGTCGATCAGTAAGGGAGTAGTAGCACTATGTATCAAGCAAGTTCTCGACAACACGGGCCGCTCTTCGACGATATCAGATTGACGGCGGCAGAGATCCAGTCGCGCAAGGTAAGCATTGGTGATCTCAGGGAATGTCTGAAAGCGGGGTATTCGGACTTCGTAGCCCGTCCGATTTCCATTCCATTCCAGATCGCCTTTTATTTCCTGGTGGCTCTCACCATATTTCTCTTCGCAGCTGATCAGAACCTGCGCTATCTCGCATTCCCAATGGTAGCCGGCTTTAATCTTATCGCGCCGATTATCGCCATCGCCTTCTTCGAGATGAGTCGCCAACGCGAGCAGGGAATGCCCATGCGCTGGGGGTCAGCGTTCGGCTTTATTCACACCTCAGCCTTCGCGCCTATACTTGCGCTGTCGATAGTCATGATGCTGCTTTATGTAGGCTGGCTCTACATGGCCGAGATGATTTATTTCGGATTGTTTGCTGACAATCCACCAGCCACAGTGGCTGCCTTCTTCGACGAGTTGTTTTCAACGCGGCGGGGAGGTGCGCTGATTGTCTACGGAAACTTTGTCGGTTTTCTGTTCGCCTGTGCCGCGATGGCAATCTCTGTAGTCGCGTTCCCATTGGCGCTTGATAAACCGGTGACTTCGCTTACCGCAATCAGAGTGTCGGTGGGAGTATTCGCCAACAATATGGGCGTGCTTTGCGTCTGGGGAGTTATCGTCGTGGCATTGCTGGCATTGGGGGCCGCATTCTTTCTGATCGGTCTCGCTGTAACCCTGCCTGTTCTCGGCCATGCCACCTGGCATCTGTACAGGAAACTCGTCTTGTAAGTTTGTCCGGCTGTCTGCGGCGCGCGACGCTGCAGACAGCGGGCTAGTCAACTCGCCATGCCGGCAAAGTTAATCGAGAGAGACGCGTTTGAAGCGGAAATGCTCTGTGCGTTGACTACCGTCTGAGCTGTATAGCACCAGAGAGACCAACAGTTCGTCGTCCTCCGTGATCTCGTAACTCAACCCTTCAAAGACAGCCTTGTTCTTTTCTATCGACACGAAGGGGAAGCTGACAAACTCTTCCTTGTCTTCCCAGGCCGTAAAGTCACTATTGAAATGGCGTAACCGCAGTTCGAACGCGCCTTTCTCATTGGTGATCTCGATATACTCGCTGAACTGCAATGCCGAGTTCGCCGATTGCTTGAAGATGCCGAACATTCTCCCGTCTCTGGGTGGCATCCACATTTCCTCGGATTGACCGCCAAAACCAGTGCCTTCCCAGTAGCCGACAAGAAAGGCGAAATCGTCTATCGTGGGTTCGGAATCGGCGCCGAAACTGCTCGGCGCCAGTAATAGAAACGCCAGTACCAACAGAGGTCGATGCGTCATAGCATGCTCCTTTGGACCTAAATGTGTCTGTGATTCAGCAGACTGTTGCAGACTACTTTACCGCGTCCTTTGCAGAATTCCAGCTAATTTACCGTGTGAATCAGGACACAACACCTGTGCCCCCTTCACTTGTGTGTGCTGCGCCTTTAGACTTGATGACCATGATTGAACTGCAGAATGTCAGCAAAAGCTATGACGACGGCAGCTCATTTGCGGTACAGGCTACCTCTTTTAAGCTGAATAAAGGTGAACTCCTCGCGTTGATCGGCGAGTCAGGTTGCGGCAAGACCACAACACTCAAGATGATCAACCGTCTCGAAGAACCCAGTGCAGGACGCATACTCGTCGACGGGACCGACGTCATGCTGCACGACCCGCAATCACTTCGCCGCAATATCGGCTATGTCTTTCAGGGAATAGGTCTCTTTCCTCACTACACTGTGGCGCAGAATGTCGCCGCAGTGCCTACGCTATTGAATTGGCCGGCAGAGCGTATCGAAGCGCGCGTGCGCACTACGATGGAACTCGTCAACCTGCCATATGATGAGTACGCGCAACGCTTTCCCGAGCAGCTCTCCGGAGGACAACAACAGCGCATTGGTGTAGCACGTGCTCTGGCTGCCGAGCCAGACGTCATCCTGATGGATGAACCCTTCGGTGCGCTCGACCCGGTTACCCGCACAGAATTGCAGGAAGAGTTCAAGCAGATCCAGCGCAAGATCGATCTCACGATCGTGATGGTCACGCACGACATGACTGAGGCCTTGTTGATGGCCGATCAGATCGCCGTCATGAAAGCCGGCGAAATCTTGCAGATCGGTACGCCTGCTGAACTGGTGTCAGCGCCTGCCCATGATTACGTGGAAGAAATCATTGCCATGCCGAAACAGCGTGCGGATCGTCTCGAAAAATTATTGCACGGACATCAGGGAGGAAATGCGTGAGCAGTAATCTGCAAGAGCAACTTGCGCTTCTCCCAGGATATTTTCAGGGACACCTGGTACTTACACTTCTCGCCCTGTTATTGGGAATCAGCATCAGCGTGCCGATGGGAATCTGGGCGAGTCAATCGGTCCGGGTGCGACGCCCCCTGTTGCTACTAGTCAGCATTCTGCAAACCATTCCGAGCATCGCAATCCTCGCGCTGATGGTGGCATTGCTTGGCGGGCGGATTGGACTCTTGCCAGCGATAATTGCGTTGGTGATCTATTGCATGCTGCCAATTGTCCGTAACACGGTAGCGGGGCTGGAAGGAGTCTCTGCAGAAATAATTGAAGCAGCGCGTGGCATCGGTATGTCCACTCGGCAGATCCTTATCAATGTGAGGTTACCACTCGCCTTGCCAGTCATTGTCGCCGGGATACGTACTGCCGCCGTATGGACTGTGGGGCTCGCTACTTTGTCCACGCTGGTGGGCGCGACGAGTCTGGGCAATTACATTTTCACCGGTCTGCAAACGCGGAACTTGTTGTCGGTGACGGTGGGTAGTATCGCTGCCGCGCTCATGGCCGTGGTGCTTGATGCCTTGATCGGGGGACTCGAGTGGCTCACCTCTCACCACAACAGAATCTCATCACCCTGGTACAAACACGTTCGCAATCTGGTGGCGGCCGCGTTCCTGCTCGGGGCTGTGCTGGTGGGAGTTGCCTTTCTCCCCGAACCGGAGGCTGACCTTGTGGTTGGCGGCAAACCATTTACGGAACAATATATTCTCGCTGGCTTGATCGCTGAAGAGTTGCAGGATGCGGGATATCGCGTTGATCAGCGGCTGGGCATGGGCACTGAGGTATTGTATGAAGCCACAGCAGGCAACAATGTTGATGTCTACGTAGAGTATTCCGGGACAATCTGGGCCAACATCATGGGGCGTGATGACAATCCCGGGCGCGCGCCGATTCTGGCAGGAGTGGAAGACTATATTGCCACCGAGGACGCGATGCATACCGCAGGTGCCCTCGGATTTCAGAATCTCTATGCCTTTGCGATGAACAGGGAACGGGCTACGGAGCTCGGTGTCACGTCGATCGAGGATCTGATTGCGATTAGCGACGACCTGACAGCGGGTGGTGATATGGAATTTTTTGGTCGGCCCGAGTGGTATTCTGTTCGCGACACCTATGGCATGGATTTTGGTCGCAAGCTGACCTTTGATCCCGCATTGTTGTACGGCGCGGCAGCGGAGAATCAGGTTGATGTCATAACAGGCTACAGCACCGATGGCCGCATGGCAGCCTATGATTTACTGGTTCTCGAAGATCCCAGGCAGGCGCTGCTCCCATACGACGGCGTATTGCTCGTATCGCCCGAGGCAGCACAGGACCAACGGCTGATGGCACTGCTGCGGTCTCTGGAGGGTCGCATCGATGACCGCATGATGCGCGGTGCCAATCGCATCGTTGATGTCGATGGAGGTTCGATTGCTGAAGCTGTCGCTTTCCTCCGCGCAGAAATGAACTGATTGCCCGCCAAAAACTGGCGACTACCGCACAGTTTGAGCTTTCATGGCGAATCGCCAGCTTTCCAAAAGTACGCTCAACATCTAAGCTGCACTAACTGCACAACTTGAGAAGCGAACTCTCCATGGGTCTGGAATTTCTGGCGTTCATCGTAATACTGCTCGGCATAGCGCTATCTTTTACCCTGAAGGGGAATGCTGCGCGTCGAGCGCGCAAAGGGTATGCGATTGGCCTGGCATTGTTGTTGGGCGGTTGCTTCGGCACATTGAGCTGGCTGGATGCCGAAACCAGCGGGCAAGCAAATTTCGCAGTATCGATTCACCCATTCATCTGGGCGGGCCTGTTCGTCGCCGGCGTAATAGTGATGTTCGCCAATTCGCTGCAGGTGTTGCGTGCCCGGGTTGAGCAAAAACGGGCAGCAGCGAGTGCACTTGATATGCCTGATCCCGAAGCGAACGAAAAGCGCCGCGACGACGATGATGCGTCGCGTGAGTTCTGACTAGTCAAATCGCGAGTCGCGCACCAGTCCCAGTTTGTATCGCTTGAAGTTTTCGACATAGGTCTCGGCAGATTTCTTCAATCCGGCCTGTTGTTCCTCGCTCAAAGTCTTGACCACTTTTGCTGGGGAGCCCATGACCAGCGACCCATCCGGTATTTCCTTTCCTTCGGTGACGAGACTGTTCGCGCCTATCAGGCAGTTCTTGCCGATTACCGCCCCATTGAGGACCACCGAGTTGATACCGATGAGTGAATTGTCACCTATCGTACAACCATGCAACATGACCTTGTGCCCAACCGTGACATTGCGGCCTATACTGAGTGGCACGCCGGGGTCGGTGTGCAGAACGGCCCCATCCTGTATGTTGGAATTCTCACCCACGGTGATGAGCTCGTTGTCGCCACGCAATACCGCATTGAACCAGATGCTGGCATTGTTCTCCAGACGCACGAGTCCGATGACTGTGGCGTTCTCGGCAACGAAAAAATCCTCACCAGCGATATCTACCTGCTTCTCACCCAGTTTGTAAATCATCATTTCCCTCTAGTGCTCATTAGAGCAAATTACATTCCAAAAATCGCGAACAGGCTCCGGAAGAAGCGAGCGACGACTGTGAGTTGGGGATCGGCTGCAAGCAGTGAACCATTGGCACTCACTCTAACCTCTGTCTCCTGCAAGAGATTCGCAGCGTCCTCGCCAACAGCCAGCAGTTGCAACTGCACGAGTCGATTCGGCTCCAGCCCAGTGATCGAAAAGCTGAGTGTCTCGGCAGTCTGTTAATGCGTGATGTGCGGACTGATCCTTTCCCGCGCACTGGCAACGATGTCTGTCACACTCACGCCAAGCCGCCAGGTCGCTGGCACCGGCTTCAGTGATACCTCAATTTGTTCCTGAGCGGTACTCCCGGTATTGCCGATCGAAATGCGGTAGTCCGAACGACAACGTCTGCTATCAATCGACTCGTTCGCCAAAAATCCACTGCAGCTCGTCGAGCTGAGACCGGCACTGTAGGACACCTCATCGGCGGAACTGTACAGCAGCCGCAATCCTCCGGGCCACAGCAGTAACAAGAACAGTACTACACAGCAGCTAGTAATGACTTTCTTGCTGAACAGCAAACCGGAAAGTGATTCTCGCATCAATCCCTACCTGGCATCGACAAGGAACAGCATTTGACAGAGAACGAACGTAAGAGAGCTTGGATAAATTCTGGACAATCTTCAGCTGCGATCTCTGTAACTTTTTATCGTCTCTGCTCATCTACAGTAGAACACGCACTATATAACAATGAAATCAGGCTACTTAAAAGTGCAAAAAGGGGCTATGCAGCGGCTCTGACCAGTGAGCCTATCCAGCGGCAGAGATCGCAAAAGACAAGCTGTCTGTAAGACCAACAATCAACAAGATGTGGGAGAGTCGACATGAATGTATTGCAACGCTGTTTTTTTCTGGGTCTGGCCCTGATCGTTTCTCACTCGGCAAAAGCGATTACCAGCAGTCATCACTATTTCAGCAGTGAGCTACAAGCCGTGCAAGCTGCGACTACGCTCTATAACCCGATATCGATGCGTGAAGATCGAGAGTTCATGGGAACGATTTACCGGCGCGGTAATTTCTTCGGCTACACCGTGGCTGCAGGAGAAGCGGGTGCCGACCGTATTCAGATTGGCATACCTGCCGGTGAGTGGGATTCAGTGGTTGCGCTGTGGCACACGCATGGTGATGCCTCGCCAATGCATCAGTATTTTTCTCAGCTCGATACCCAGCTGGTTAAACGATTCGGCAAACCGCTTTATCTGGCGGATTTTACCGGCAACCTGAAAGTGTTTGGTCCTGAGGATCGCATGCTCACCAGAGCGGCTGCGCGGCGATTGGGCCTGCCAGCCAGAAGAGGTTATGCCAAAGGACGGCAGGTCCGTTCGCCTGTCGACAACCGGCTGATTGAAATCGCAGTCGCCAGATAGCGCAATCGCGTCACAGGCACTCGAATAAATCAGATATTGCTGCCGCCAACGCCGATATTGTTGATCTGCAGGGTGTCGAAGACATTGGAATCCAGGTCTTCCAGTGCATCCAGCTCGGCACTGGTTTCATCATCCAGACCCTGATGGATCACGATTTCGACGCGCCGGTTGTGCGCTCTGCCTTCCGGCGTGTCGTTGCTCTCATAAGGGCGCGTGTCTGCGTAGCCAATCACCATCATCCGCTCATCGGAGATGCTGTCATCCTGCAACAACTCGTGCGCAACAGAGAGCGCCCGTTGGGCGGAGAGATGCCAGTTGGACGGTATTGCCGCCGTTGCGATGGGAATATTGTCAGTGTGCCCTTCGACGGCAATCTGCCCGGTAACGCCGCTCAAGATTTCGCGAAGTTGTCCCATGACTGGAATAAAGTCCGGATTGATCACGGCGGACCCTGATTCGAACGAGCCGCGTTCGCGTATGCGTATAGTGATGGAGCGAAAGCCTGATTCGATGTCGACGAGATTCTGCGAAACTTCATTGTCGAGTACATCGCTGATCTTTTGCACATCATCCAGAGTTTGTTGCTGCAAGCCGCGCAGCTTTTCGATCATTAGTTGTTCGGCTGCATCGGGGCTGGCTTCCACCGCATCGGATTCGACCCCATAGTCAGACTGTCCAGTCTGCAGCGATTGATTCTGCGTGTTGACGGTCTCCTGTTGCATCACTCGCTCTACCGTCGGTTGCGGTCTGCCCGGGCTGAATTCCTGGGCGATGACCGAGGTGCCCTTGGGAATTCCGTCAGCGACGATTTCGTTCTGTACGCCAAAGGCTTGCGCCATGGAGCCAGCAACCTGTTTGTACTTCAGCAAGTCCATTTCGGAGAACGAGAGTAGCAATACAAAGAAGCACATGAGCAGTGCCATGAGATCCGCGAATGTCGCCATCCATTGTGGCTGACCTTTTTTAGTATCGTCGTCTTCCATGGACAGTTGTCAGGCAGCCTGCTCCATCGCGGGAGCGGCTTCAGCCGGTTTAGCCTCCGCCGCCGCCGCTTCATTATTTTGATTACCTGGGGACAGATAGATTTTGAGAGTCGTTTCCAGCGTTCTGGTGTTTTGTCCATCTAGTATGCCAAAGACTCCTTCAACACAAATGGCATTCAGTTTTTCTTCCTCGATGCGACGCAATTTGAGTTTGTCGGCTACCGGCATAAACACCATGTTGGCCATTATCGCGCCATACAATGTCGTCAGCAGCGCAACCGCCATGGCCGGTCCAATGGTTTTCGGATCATCCATGTTGGACAGCATCTGCACCAGGCCGATCAGGGTACCGATCATGCCCATCGCCGGCGCGACGTCGCCGCTGGCGGTGAAGATCTGACTGCTGAGTTTTTGGCGATCGCTGATTTCCTGTTTACGCTTCTTGAGTAGGGTAATCGTGTCTTCGGGGGCCCTGCCTTCCGTGACGAGCTCGATGGCTGAATTCAAAAAGGGGTATTTGACTTCGACGTCTTCCAGCGAGATCAATCCTTTCTTGCGCGCGATTCCCGCAATCTCCACGATTTCCGGAACAAGATCTTCCGGGCTTCGTGAATGGGTGCGGAATGCCTTGAAGGCCACGCGAAACGAACCGAGGAACTGCGAGAGATTGAACTTGATCAGTACAGTCATGGCCGTGCCACCAAGCACGATGAGCAGTGACGGCGGATTAAGAAAAATCTCGGGCGGACCACCCAGCAAGATAGCTACAGTAACAACTGCAAAAGCACCGACCAGTCCCAGTAACGTAGCAATATCCATTCGCCCCTCCGAATTTGCCAGCTCATAAAAAAGTCATTGGACACATTCAGCAGTCATCAACATGACATCGATACAGCGTGTCCATGGAAACAAACATGGGATTTGCCTATTTCACGTTAGGGTTTACGTCAGGTAGCTGAGCCGATTGAACGCAAAAGGCGGGAAGAAACCGGGACAATCAGGTAGAAAAAGGGACGCAAAATGGTGCACTCCCCGATAGTTCACGCTGATTTCACTTTTCTCTAAAGTCCTGTGAAGAAGACGTCGTAGATTCGGCCAAGGACTCATTGCCTGCACAGAACGTGTGGTCCAGCAGGCCCTGAATCCTGCGGTCGCTGCGGATGCTCATTACGCATTTCTCTGAATGATAGAAATGCTTTGGCGAGGATTGGAGCGAGTCGCAGTGAGTTGGAGTGAATCTGAGTCGGTTGGAGTTAGTTGGAGTTAATTGGAGAGAGCACAGTGCGAAAAATCGTTACCTGGTCAGTCATTACATTATTGTTCTTCGCGAGTAGCGGCGCAGGCGCCTACTTCTATTTTGATCTTGGTGAGAAAAAGCTCGATACCGAAACGGTCGAGGCGGAAGCCGAGGTCGAACTCGCGCCCCCAATTTTTCACGCGTTGCCCGCGTTGGTGGTAAGTGCCAACTACGAGGGCAGACTCCGCTACCTGCAGGTGAAGCTCTCAGTCATGTCGCGCGATGAAGAGACCATCGGCAAGGTCGAGGCCAATACTCCCCTGATTCAGGATAGTCTGATCATGCTGCTGAATACCTACCCCTTCAGTCAGCTCGAACGACCTGACGGCAAGGAAATCCTGCGCGAACAGGCGGAACAGAAAGTCCGTGACATCATCAAGGATGAAGGTGTTGAGTCAGTGTTGTTTACGGGTTTCGTGATTCAGTAAGCCATTTCTCCCGGCAAAATGTGATCCACTGCACCATTGGCGAAAAATCGCATGGGATGTGTCGTGTGCCTGTAGGAAAATTGCCTACAGCTACAGTACTCATCCACTTCACCTAAACAGCGAAGCCAAACAATGCCCTATAAAATTGACTACCTCGAAAGAACCGGGGGTGTCATCACAACGTACTGGGGCGAACTAACAGAAGAGGAATTCATTGAGTGCACGGAAGCCAAGTTCGTCTCCCTGGACAAGCATAAGCACTATCGCTATTCCATAAGCGATTTGTCAGCTGTGACCAGATTTGCTGTGTCGATGGACATCCTCAAATCCAATGCACTCATGTCCGGCTATGCGCTGGATGCCAACGACTCCGGTTATATGGCCGTCGTGGTGAGTTCCGATCTCATCTTCGGACTCTAGCGGCAGTGGCAAGCGAGCACTGGCAATCTCGATGATCGAGTTGCGATCTTCAGATCGCGTGATGAAGCCGATTCGTGGATAGCGGACAGGTTGGCCCAATCTTCTGTGCTGGTATCTGCTGACGCAGACTAGAGAAGAGACCAGTCTGCAGGATAGCTGATGTTCTGTGTCAGCCATCGTGTCTGGCGTGCAGGATTGCTGGACTTGGCAGTGCAGCCCTTTTACTCTTGGCCTCAAGAATAACAACAACGGAGGTCTGTAATGCACTCAATCCGATTGCTAGCTTGTACTTTGGTTCTGGCTTCGTCTGGCGTGCTCACTCTGAACGCAGTGGCACAATCAGGCTCAGCAAATCTTATCACCGGTGAAAATTTGCCTAATCCCAATCCTGTCGTGACCAGAAACTGGGGCTCATTGCCTGCGGGTCGTGAATGGGGCTCGACAGCAGGTATCGATATCGATCCGACAGACGGTCACATCTGGGCCTACGAGCGTTGCGGCGCTGGTAGTTTTGGCGGCGGTGTACCCATCAATTGTCACACCAATCCGGTTGATCCTATTTTCAAATTTAATCGCCACACTGGCGAAGTAATCGCAAACTTCGGTGGCGGTCTGATGATGACGCCACACGGCATTCATGCGGATGCTGAAGGCAATGTCTGGGTAACTGACTTTGCGGCGAATCAGGATGGCACCAAAGGTCACCAGGTCCACAAGTTCAGTGCCGATGGCGAGTTGCTGATGAGTCTGGGTACGCCCGGTCAGGCTGGTAACGATGGCGCGCATTTTAACCAGCCGAACGATGTCATCGTTGGTCCGGATGGCAGCATTTACGTGTCCGACGGTCACAGCGGCCAGGGCATGACCAGCAATTCGGCCGTTGAAGAAGGCCGTGCGGCGGGTCTGACTGCGCGTATTATGAAATTTTCACCAGACGGCACGTTTATCAAGGAATGGGGACAAATAGGTGTGCGCCATGGCGAATTCCGTACTCCCCATGCAATGGAATTCGATTCACGGGGTCGACTTTGGGTGGCGGATCGGGGTAACCACCGGCTGGAAATTTTTGACCAGGAAGGCAATTATCTGGAATCGCGCTATGCCTACGGACGCATCAGCGGACTGTTCATCACTGATGATGACATGGTCTATGCCATCGATTCCGAGTCATCGCCGTACAGCCATATCGGTTGGCGAAATGGTGTGCGCATCGGACATATTGACGAAGACCGTATCACCGCTTTTATACCGCCGTTCGAGCGTGATGATCGCATCTATCAGGGCACTGCTGGTGAAGGCGTAGCTGTCGATGCCGATGGCACTGTCTTTGCTGCAGAAGGGCCAAACTCCTTGAGTCAGGCTGGTGGCGCCTTTACGCGCTACTCTTCACGCTAGCGAGTGAAACAACGGGCGGCATCTGATCGATCCCAACAGGTGAAGATGCCGCCAAATTGATCGCCGGGTTGCTATGACGCTATCCAGATTCATTAACATGGCGAGCATGACTTGTTCGATGCTCGCTTTTTCCCTGTCTGTCTCCGCACAGGAAAGTGCGGAGTTGCAGGAAATCAATGCGGTACTGGATGCCTATCATGCAGCGGCTGCCGTGGGCGACTGGTCACGTTATTTCGAATTAATGAGCGATGAGGCGGTCTTTCTCGGTACGGATGCTAGTGAACGCTGGCCAAAGGCCGAATTCCAGACCTATGCTGCACGCAGCAACGGTTGGGTCTACGATCCCGTACAGCGCAATATCGATCTGACCCCGGATGGCATGAGTGCCTGGTTTGACGAATTGCTCGACAGCGAGAGCTACGGCACCAGCCGCGGCACAGGCATACTCATAAAGACCAATAATGGCTGGCGAATCGCCCAGTATCACCTGACTTTCCCTATCCCCAACGAACTGGTCAGGCAGTTCACCGATCAGATAAAGGCTTTCGAAGCAGAGCAGAATTGAAGGCAGCGTTCGGAAACTGTCGGGCTAGAGACGGCAACGCGCAGCAACCAGGAGGCTGCAATCATGTTTTCAAATGCCTTTTCCAACCGCGTACTGACCGTGTGCGGATTCTTGATCGCACTCCCTCTTCATGCACAGCAGGCAGATCCGTCCGATGTCGCCAGCATCGACGCTATTATCCTGGCTGTCTACGATACGATTTCAGGTGATGCGGGCGAAGCACGTGACTGGGATCGCTGGCACACACTCTTCGTCCCGGGTGCGTCCCTGAGCGCTGTGGTGCCGGGAGCAAATGGCTTCGTGCGGGATGTTACCAATGCGCAGAGCTACGCGGAAAACAGCGGCCCGTTGCTCGAGCAGAATGGTTTCCATGAAACTGAAATTCAGCGTGTGACTGAGCAATACGGCCAGATCGCACACGTCTTCAGCACCTATGAATCCCGACGCAGAGCCGACGAAGCCGAGCCCTTCGCGCGCGGTATTAACTCTTTCCAGCTAATGCATGACGGATCGCGCTGGTGGGTAGTCTCGATCTATTGGCAGAACGAGAGCGAAGACAATCCCATACCAACGCGCTACGGAGGCTAAGAGCAGCGTTAAACAAGGAAGTACCAGGTAGTGAGTACCTGTCGTGGGTCACTGGAGCAGGCAACTAAAGTACCTAACTGTAGTGCATACAGAGCAAGTAACAACACGGCAGAACCAGCAAGCCATCTCTCTGACAAAGGAAACAACGCTATGAAATACCAGAACTTACAGCGCGCCGTTCACGGCCTGCTGTTGCTTGTACTCGGATTAATTGCCACTCAGGCTCACGCCGACAACATGCTCGATGTAAGCTGTGCGACACCGCCGCCGGTGCATTGTGCGAACGGCGACTGCGCCACCAAGATCGGAGTGCGCGGCAACACCACGGACCCGGAAACCGGGCGTGAGTTCTTCCTCGACTATCCCTGTGATCTTAAATCCGGTGAAGATATTGTTTTCGTGCTGAATATTCACGGCGCGGGATCGATTGCCAACTGGCAGCGACACTATTTTCCTGTAATGGACTACAAGGACGACTATCGTCTTGTCGTTGCGACATCCACCGCAGAAGGCTCTGGGGGTCTGGGTGGAGGCAGCGGCATTCGCATGTGGATCAGCGAGAACGACGATGCGCATCTGCAAAACATCACCAACCAGGTAATCGCTGCATTTGGTGCCGAAAACATCCGCTCCTTTTGGCTGGCAGGGCACAGTCAGGGAGGAATGACATCGCACAGGCTGGTGTGCAGTGAGTTTTTCAGGGACAAGGTCGACGGCGTGCTGAGTCTCTCCGGAGGACGGGTCGGGGGAGCGCAGATCGTTGATCGTTTCGGCCCACCGCTTGCGGATGGATCCCCACCACCCTCCCGGCCACGCCCGCCCGCAAGCGGCGAGTTACCGCAGTGTGATTTCTCCCATATTTACACAACCGGCGAACACGAAATTGTAGAACTACCGGATAGTTCTCCCTGGGCGGAGAAGTATCGCTGCGTGGGCAGGGAGCTGTCGGAAATAGTCGATACAGAGCCAGGCTGGATAACAGACAGCGGCCGCTCAGGCTATGCGGTATGGGGCAGGGAAGCGAGGCCGGGCACGGCGGCGGTCTATGAATATGCGGACTGTATCGATGGCCGGGTAGTGGCGGATATCGTGCGCTTGGACAAGGGCCATACCGAAGGGCTGGAACCGCTGGTGACAGAGCGAATCGTCCAGCTGATGGTGTCCGCAAGAGGCGGCAAGATCGCGCGTCGCTAAAAATTCGGGATAGGGTCTGGCCACGGCCTCGAAGCCAGACCCTACTGCATCCCGATAGTCTCAGCTTACACTCGAGCTTTACAAATTCGGGGTCTGGCAGTGCTACGAGTCAACGTCAGTTCGACTGTGCGGATTACCGCGCGCGATGCTATTCAGCGTGTGCTTATTATGTACTACGGCAGGACAGGGGAGAGTCTTGACCTTTATTTGAAAGAATAGTCAATTAAACAGACGCGACGCTAGCGGGTATGGAATAGTACGTATTTCTCAAATCGTTGGCGACCCACTTGCCCGGCATAGATGCTGCCCTCGCTATCAGTAGCGAGAAACTCGATACCACTACCGTTCGGCAGTTCAAAGTCAGGGATGAAGTGTTCGACGCGTCCGGTGCTGGCGCTCCCGATCCGGATACCGCGTTCCCAGCCACGGTTCCATTGCTCACCCGACATCCCGTCAGCGACATAGAGTGTGTCGTTCTCATCTATCCAGAGACCGCTGGGACGCCCAAACTGCGTCCAGATATCGAGTAGTTGGCCCGATTGGTCAAAAATCTGGATACGGTTATTGCCGCGATCGGCGACGAAGAGCCGTCCTTGCGAATCCATCTTCAGGTCGTGCGGGTCATTAAAGAAGCCACTCTCTCTGGACAGAGCATCAATGCCGCCACCCAGTTCCAGCAACAGCTCTCCGTTAGCGGAAAACTTCAGCACTCGATTATTGCCGCCGCGATGTCCGTCCGCAATCCAGATGCTCCCATCAGGCGCGGCGAGAATCGCAGCAGGCCCATTGAAATGGGAACTGTCATCACCGGCTACGCCAGCTTGGCCCCAGCGCAAGAGTACTTCGCCAGATTGATTGAGTTTAATGACCTGATGTCCCATGCCCAGCGCGCTACCTGCTGCGCCGCGGGCATCTCCCTCTGGAGCCCCTTCGGTGATCCAGAGGTTGCCGTCAGGATCGAGATCGAAACCATGTGGCCAGGCAAAGAGCCCGGCACCGATGCTCAGCACGGCATTCCCGTTGCGATCAAGCTTGTGGATTGGGTGTTGATCAGATCCAGCACATTGGTTGGCGCTACAGCGCTCGACTATCCAGAGGTGCTCACCATCGGGGTCCGGATGTACGCCGGTCACAATACCCATAGTGCGGCCCTCGGGCAGTTGGCCCCAATCGAGAATCGCCTTGTAGGGATTGCTGGTCAGAGATTGGGCATGCAGGTGGGCGGTGAGAAGCAACGCAGCGGTGAGGGCAAAACAGTGCCACAGTCGTTGAGCAGTTGTCGACATGGTGGAGAATTCCCCATAGCGGTTATTATTATAAACTGAATAGTAAAAACTGTTCAGCTACAGCGCAAGCAGCTCAGCAGTGCAAGCAACTCAGATTTTTCTGGTCTCAGCACGTTTGTTGCGCGCCATTTGAAAGTCGCCATAGTTTGCTTCCTTGCAATCCGGACATAGTCCGTGTGTGACTACGGTGTTTTCTTCGTGTGATTCGATATAGCTCTCTATACTGACCCAGTGACCATCTTCGCTTTTTGCTTTCTTGCAGCCAGCACACATCGGCAGGATCGACTCCAGAGATTCAACGCGATGTTTTAACTCGAAAATTTCACGAATCGTTGCGAGCCTGCGGTTCTGGATAACTACGCCCAGTACAGCTCCGGTGAGTGCGATAGCCACAATTGGCAGGTACTGGGCTGAAGTCAGATTCATGAGCGCGGCGAATAACCAAAAGCCCAACGTAAACAGCTGAATAAAAATCAAGTGGGGAACTGAAAGCAGAACGAGTCCTGCACCGAATACTGTAAGTGCAACGTTCGCCGGCCCAGTTGCATTCCACACCAAAACCGAAGCCCCAGCTTTGAGAGCGATACAAAGAAGTGTAACGACGACAGCATTCTGAGCCTGATTCACGGGGATGAGCTTGACTACCGAAGCCACCCAGATCAGGAGTGAGAGCGTGAGCGTCAGATACTCCATGAAATAGATCCAGGTAGACTCTGACTCACCCAAATTGAGAATATCGCGCAGCGTCAACAAGACCATGATGGCGAACAAACAGCCTGTCACCAGAGGGAGTTGCTCGTGTTGCGAGCGGTTGAGAATGGCTTTCCAGACTGATTTTTCCATGCGCTGTCTCCCGGCTGGCCAGAAGTTTCCTGATGCGATTGGCGTTGCGGCGAGAGCTGCCAATCAATGTTCATTATTTCGTGCCAGTCCGGAAAAGGCAATGCCGGGCAGTGAGGCTGCGGGATTCAGTGCAATACGAATGCGAACGAGTTCGCATTTGCGAGAGAAAATCTCCTACGGAAACTGGCTTGGAACTAGTCGGAAGAGGGCTGCTCGCGATTTTTCTTTGCCAGCACGTCCCCGTAATAGTTTTTCATACACTCTGGGCACATCGCATGTGTAATGGAAACACCTTGTTCATGACTCTCGATATAATTCTCCACGCTCACCCAATCACCATTGTCGTTGCAAGTTTTCTTGCAGCCAGCGCACATAGGCAAGATAGATTCCAGAGCCTCTACCCGGCTCTCCAGGGAATGTATTCTAATCAAGGTGCCAAGTCGCTTTTTCAACGTAACGATTCCAAGACCTGACGAGATTAAATTCATAAAGAACAGGGGAAGTAGCTGAACGAGTGTGCTCGACTGTAGGTTGACCGAGAGCCACAAGAGAATCAGTAACAACTGCAACACGAACAGATGTCGTACCGACAAAATTGATAAGCCACCAGCAAAAAGTGCAGCAGCGAAATAAAGCGGGCCCACTTGCACGCCAGTAAAATACTGGATGATCGGATTCACAGCGACACAACTCAGGCAAACCACGCCAGCCGCATGACTCCACTCTACAGGAAAGTTTTTGCCCTGAGAGAGAATCCAGATGGTAACCAGCAACACATAAGTGACAAGATAGTATGCGAGTACCGGAAAGCTCATCGGCACTGAGGTAAGAGCCAGGTCGCGCATCAGAGTGAGCACCATCATCCCGAGGATGCAGCCGGAAATGATAGGCAACAGGTCGAATTGCGCCTGTGCCGCGATACGGTGCGTTTGCTCGCTGGTGATGGAGCTCCTGGAGAGAGTATTAGTGCGTGTGCTCATGGTGAATTCATCGCATTCCTGATCCTGATCTTAAGTGACCCATGTAGACACTGGCAAGTAAACTGCACCGTTTCTGAGCATCGCAAATAAAAAAGGCGCCGTTATCAGCTGATAACGGCGCCTTTTCTGGAATTGCATTGCCCTGAAAGGGCTACCGGGTGTTAGTAGTAGAACACACCCAGGAAACCAACGATTGTCAGAACGATGGTATAGGGTAGTGCCATGATGACCATCTTGCCGTAAGACAGTCGGATAAGCGGTGCGAGTGCCGAAGTCAGCAGGAACAGGAATGCTGCCTGACCGTTTGGAGTCGCGACGCTGGGCAGGTTGGTACCCGTGTTGATGGCAACCGCCAACAGATTGAAGTGCTCGCGATCGAATGCCCCAGCCTGGAATTGCTGCGTTACCGAGTCGATATACACCGTCGCCACGAACACGTTGTCACTGATGGCTGAAAGTAAGCCATTGGCGAGGAAGAACACACCGGGTTGCAGAGACTCATCGAGTGACAGCACCGCTGTGATAACTGGTTCGAACAATCCCTGATCCTTGATCACAGCAACAATGGCGAAGAACACCACCAGCAGCGCAGTAAAGGGCAGCGCCTCTTCAAAAGCATGACCAATCTGGTGCTCTGAAATAATTCCGTTAAATGCGGTACACAGAATAATTACCATCAGGCCGATGATGCCGGGAGTCGCCCAGTGCATGGCCAGACCGATTACCAGCAGAATCGCAACGACAGCCTGGGTAATCAGAGCAGCGTTTTCTTTCTGGGTACGCTTGGCTGATTCATTCTTCTCGAACTCGGCAAGAATGGAGCGCACGTTTTCAGGCAACTTCGCGCCATAGCCAAACCAGCCTGTTTTCTCGAGTACCAGGCAGGTGATCAGGCCACACACCAGCACTGGCATGGTTACTGGCGCCATCTGCAGGAAGAATTCGATAAAGTCCCACTCAACACGAGTGGAGATCAGGATGTTCTGTGGCTCACCAACTGTAGTACAGACGCCACCCAGCGCAGTGCCCACCGCACCGTGCATCATCAGGCTACGCAGGAAGGAACGGAACTGCTCCAGTTCTTCGCGATGCTGTTCCTTAATGGTTGAGTCTTCCTGGTGATCGTGGTCGCTGTTGAAATCCTTGCCGGAGGCGACTTTGTGATACACCGAGTAGAAGCCGACCGACACCGCAATCAATACCGCTGTTACGGTGAGGGCATCGAGGAAGGCCGAGAGGAAAGCAGCGAGAAAGCTGAACAGGAAGGACAGCGCCATCTTCGAGCGAATCTTCATCAACACTTTGGTGAAGACGAACAGGAGCATGTTCTTCATGAAGTAGATACCCGCCACCATGAACATCAGCAGCAGGATGACGTCCAGCGTATGTTCGATCTCTTCGAGAACGTGATGGGTATCGGTTAGGCCGAGAATAATCGCCTCAATAGCGAGTAAACCTCCAGGCTGTAGTGGATAACAGCGCAGTGCCATCGCGAGGGTAAAAATGAACTCAAGAATCAGACACCATCCAACCAGGGTTGGGCTGATCAACAGCAGCAGTGGGTTGATTAACAGAAAAGCAATAATGGTTTTCTTGTACCAACCCGGCGCGCTGCCGAGAAAATTGTCGATAAAAGCACTTTTCAGTGATTGCGCTGTCATAACGGTTTCCTATAACTCTGTCAGATGTTGCCTCTGACTACCTCAAATGTCCGATGCGGCAGATGGAACTGCCGACAATAAAAATGCTGCTCAGTGTAGAGCGCTACTGATCTGGATGGATGACTGCGAGATCAGTTCGCAGTTTGTGCATGGTTTTCTCTGCTGTGTTGCCGAGCAGGACGCCTTTAACCCCTTTGCGGCCCACACTACCCAGCACGACAATATCGGCTTTCAGCTTGTTTGCCAGCTTGGGCAGGATACGGTCAGGTGCGCCGGCGGCGATTTCGATGCTGGCGCAGGCGATACCGTGCTCTGCGAGAAAACTCTCGAGCTTCGCTCTGGCATCCCCTTCATTCTTGATCAGTGCCTCGTCCTTGGAGACGATATCGAGGTCGCTGAGCGGCTCACTTACAACGATGCAGTAGGCGATGTGCAAGTCGCTGTTCTGACAATTCGCCCAGTCTGCCGCCCAGCGGGCGACCTTCTTGTTGAGGGCGATCTGCGCAGCGTCATCACTGCCGATGTCGATGGTAACCATGACTTTTCGCTTGGCGCGCCATTTCTGCAGCGTGGTGATAAGCACCGGGCAGCTCAGTTCGCGGATAAGTTGCCAGTCGGTCGGCGTATAGAAGAGGCTCTCGGAACGATGGCCTGTTTTGATTACCAGATCGATACCGTGCTCTTTCGTGTAGCTCTTGCAATAGGCGGCAATATCGGAGGCAACGACAACCTGATAAGAGACATCCTTGCTGTCGATGAACACTTCATCGATGGCGGCTTGCAGGGCAGCGTCTTTCTCGGCAACTGCACCTTCGGTGGCACCCGCAATGGGGGGGACGAAGCCCAGAATCGTAATCTTGATGTCATTGGTGAAGGCAATGTCCCGTGCTTTCTGCATGGCCGCGTGGCGGTCGGTGTCCTGATCGGCGATGACGAGAATATTGTTGTACATGCGAATACCTGACTAACTCCCTCGGAAATAAAAAGCAGCCAATCTGCACCATAACGGGTGAAATTGGGAATGTGGATTTAAGCATTGGGGGCAAAAAAGGGCAATATGAACCGGGGCAAGGCAAGCCGAAACCTCTGCAGCCCTCTATTCATGAGGCTTTGCGGGATTTTGCCCAATCGGTTCCCCAGCCGCGCCATTTGTTAGGGCGCTAAGCAAGGTCGTGGAAACACCGGTGTAAACTGAAAGAGGGCTAGCGAGCGAGGGTTCGCCGCCAGTAGCGCGGTAGTTTGATTGCTGCAGCTTTATCGCTCCTGATGCGAGCTTCTTGCTTCTTATTTATTAGCAATAAAAGAAGCATGATGTTGCGGACCGGCATCCGCTACAGGTGAAAATATTTTGCCTATCGCCCCCACGCGATTCCTCACTCTGTCATGAGCCATCTGTTACACTGTGATCATTCGCTCTCGCGTCACTCGACGTCCCAGTGCCGTGCTTCCAACACCCTGATCAATCAGCGAGGTCTGATCTGTGAGTACCATGCAAAATCCCGGGCAGGAGAGTCTGGGTACCAATTTCATTATCCGCATGAAACTACGCAACCAAATCGGGGCACTGGCCAGCGTCACCCGCGCCATCGCGGATGCTGGTGGCGATATCGGTGCCATCGACCTGGTGCGCAGTACCAAGGAAGAGAACGTACGCGACTTCTCAATCGCGACTGAGAATGCCGATGTGACGCAGGCCGTGCTCGATGCCAGTCGGGCACTGGACATTGCCGATTTCGTGCACTACTCCGATCGCACCTTCCTCATGCACCTCGGTGGCAAGATTGAAGTAACCAACCGCGCACCGTTGAAGACACGTGATGATTTGTCCATGGCCTACACGCCGGGCGTCGCGCGCGTGTGCATGGCGATCCACCGTGATCCACAGTCCGCCTTCAACCTCACGATCAAGAAGAACACTGTCGCCGTCGTTAGCGATGGCACGGCGGTGCTTGGGCTGGGTGATATTGGCCCGGCTGCAGCGATGCCCGTGATGGAGGGCAAGGCGATGCTGTTCAAGCATTTCGGTGACGTCGATGCCTTCCCGATTTGTCTGGACACCAAAGACACCGAAGAAATCATCAAGATTGTCAAAGCCTTGGCACCCACTTTCGGAGGCGTGAACCTCGAGGACATCTCAGCGCCGCGTTGTTTCGAGATCGAGAGTCGCCTGAAGGCGGAGCTGGACATCCCGGTTTTTCATGACGACCAACATGGCACCGCGGTCGTCAGCACGGCTGCACTGATCAACGCACTCAAAGTCGTAAACAAGAAAGCGGAAGACCTCAAGGTCGTTGTCATGGGCGCTGGCGCGGCGGGCACGGCCTGCTCAAAAATGATGATGTTGCTGGGTGTAGAAAATATTATTGGTTGCGATCGGCAGGGAGCAATCTATGAAGGCCGCGAGGGCCTCAATGATGCCAAGCAGTGGTTTGCAGAGAATACCAACAAGAACAAGGAAAAGGGCAGTCTGAGCGAAGTCATCAGTGGCGCGGATCTGTTCGTCGGTGTGTCGGCGCCTGGCGTGCTTACTGTTGATGACCTGAAGAAGATGGCCCGCGACCCGATCGTGTTTGCCATGGCCAATCCCGTGCCCGAGATCATGCCGGACATCGCTTTGCCACACGTCGGTGTCATGGCGACAGGCCGCAGTGATTTCCCGAACCAGATCAACAACGTGCTCTGCTTCCCGGGCATCTTCCGCGGCGCGCTGGACTGCCTTGCACACACCATCACCGAAAACATGAAGATGGCTGCGGCCGAAGCCATTGCGAACTCCATTCTGGAATCCCATCTGTTGCCAGACTACATCATTCCAAGTGTGTTCGACCCCAGCGTCGTGCCCCTGGTTGCCCAGGCCGTCGCCCAGGCAGCGCGCGCAGATGGTGTCGCCCGCAAAGGCATGAGTGACGAGGACGAGGAATAACTCGCAAGTAACTGATACGTGCCATCACTATCCGCAAGTCAGCCCTGAACTGGAAAGTTCAGGACTGACTTGCCTGACGCTCCAGAAATCACCGTCCTGATTTAGTGCAGCAAAGCGCTCGTGTCCTCCTATGGAGCAGTTTGCCTGTGCCAGACAATCGCAAATTCTTCACAAAGCTGATCAACTACACTTGAGCCGGCATTCATTCCAGCCTTGAATTTACGCGTGCTCTGCTCAGTCTCCGGGATTGATACGCTGCGATTTGCAGTAGCGCGAACCCACCCGCTCTATGGTGTAGTTTTTGCATTACTAGCCAATCATCAATCTTTTCTAATGGCGGAGATGACACGATGGCTGGTATCAGCAGACGGAATTTTTTGCTTGGCTCGGCTGCAATTACAGCGGCGAGTTTTCTGAATCGAATTCCTGGCACCTCTCTGACTCCCGACGTGAGTCTGATGAAGAATGCATTGGGGGAGGTGAGTCGGCCAGACTGGATTGTCCGCGCCAGCTCCAATGAGAATCCCTACGGGCCATCACGGGTTGCTCTGCAGGCCATCGCACAAGCCATGAAGGATGCCAACAAGTACGGTGGTATCACTGATGAGATTATTGCTGAGCTGGCACGGATTGAAGATCTTCCTGTGGAAGCTATCACCGTTGGCACCGGCTCCGGGGAAATTCTCAACGTCAGCGCACTGATTGCCAGTCTCGAACCGGGTTCGATTGTCGCACCATATCCTACGTTTGAAGCCTTACCTCGCTATGCCGGGAATATGGGCAGCGAGATTATTCGTGTGCCTGTCGATGAGAACATGCACATCGATCTCGAAGCGATGTATGCCGCCATTCGCCCGGATACGCGCATGGTGTATCTCTGCAACCCGAACAATCCCATTCCCTCGATTATCGAGAAGAACGCCATGCAATCCTTCGTGAATGAAGTCTCGAAGGACCGGCTGGTGTTTGTGGATGAGGCTTACTACGAGTTCGTCGACAATCCGGAATTCGCCTCCATGATGCCTTTTGTTCGCGCTGGCAATCCCAATGTCATCGTGGCGCGCACTGCATCAAAAATTCATGGCATGGCCGCACTGCGCGTTGGTTTTGCCTATGCGCATCCTGACCTGATCGCAGATATCAACAACAAGAAAACTGGCAGCCTGAACATCGTCGGACAGCATGCGGCGCTGGCGAGTATTCGCGACACGACGTTCCAGGATTTTTCGCGCGCGAGGAACAAGGAATCGCTCGCCCTGGTGGAAGGCGTGTGCGATGAGTTGGGAGTGAACTACGTCAAATCCAACGCCAATTTCAGCTTCATCGAAACCGGGATGGAAATCGAAAAGTTCTCTGCGCTGATGCTGGAGGATGGGATTATGGTTGGCCGCGCGTTTCCGCCTTTCACTCGCTGGGCCAGAGTCAGCATGCAAACACCTGAGGAGATGCAGTACTTCGTGCAAGTCTTCACAAAGATCATGAGTTCCTGATCCTGCGCAGCGAGTGTGACTAGTCAGGATTGATCACAAACACTGCCGCTACCTCGACACAGGCGTTAAGGGGTAGTTCGTTGACTCCAACCGCTGTGCGAGAGTGTCGCCCCGCGTCGCCGAACACTTCCACCATCAGATCGGAGGCGCCATTGACGACAGCAGGTTGCTGATTGAACCCGGCAGCGGAAGCGACAAAGCCGTCCAAACGCATGCAGCGACGGACCCGGCTCAGGTCACCCTCGCAGGCGGCGTTGAGTGCAGCAATCAGATTGATTCCACACTGGCGCGCAGCCGCACGAGCATCTTCGATACTGACATCAACCGGCACCTTGCCCGGCGTCATCAACTCACCATTGAGGAAGGGGATCTGGCCGGCCAGGTAGACGAAATTGTCCTCGCGTACCCAGGGCACATAGTTGGCGACTGGTGCGGGCACTCCCGGCAGGGTAATTCCAAGCTGACGCAGGCGCTCGTCTACTGCCTCCGCGCCATAGCTACGTTGTGGAGTAATAACTGGCAATGCGATCGCTCCTGCGGTCATCGCGCAGCGGCGCAGGAACTGGCGACGCGTGTCACTCGAACAGAGCTTGCCTGTCGTTGCCGAGGCATGCTGTTCACAAGTTGCTGAATTGTCCACAGAGCGGTTCGCGGATGTCGTGTGGTGGGCCATTTACAAGTCTCCTGAATGATGCTGATGCGCGCTACGCCGCTTTGCGGTTCCGAGCGCTTGCAGCGGATGCCAACTCTGGCATGCAGGTTTCTTACCAGCTGCCCGACTACCGTTTCGGCTTTCGGGCAGGGAAGCGTGCTCGATTTATTGCACTGGCGTCAGCTTAGCATTGAGATCATGACGCGTTCGAGCAGGGATAAAAAGGCTGGGAGAAAAAGGGTAGGGAATTAGGAGAGCGGCGACTGCAAAGAGGCTGGTTTTATGCAGAAAACACGTCAAAATCAAGCAAGTCACTGCCACTTTTAGTGCCAGTCTGGTTACAATGATCGGCTTCCGGAAACGGCAGGGAAGTCGGTCCAGAAAGTTCTAACTGGAGATAATAAATGAAACTGATAGAGACTATTGCTGTTAGCAGATTGCCTGGCAAGTTCGCTTTTGCTGCGCTATTGCTGTGCATGGGGGCAGCGACCCAGGCTCAGGTACCCATTATTCAACCCGGCGCTCCCGGCCAACCCGGCCGCACGCTGACTGCCGAAGAAGCCTCGGCGCTGGCGCATCAGGAATACACCCGTGGGGACATCCAGTTCCTGCGCGGCATGATTTCTCACCATGCCCAGGCCAAGGAGATGTCAGAGCTCGCCGAAGACCGCACCAACAACGAAGCGGTTCTGGCGCTGGCGGATCGCATCTTCCTGTCCCAGGACGATGAGATTCAGATGATGCAGGGCTGGCTCGAGGAGCGTGGCCTCGAAGCGCCCGCCGCCGATGCCCACCATGACATGGGCTTCGAGATGATGCCGGGCATGGTGTCGCACGAAGACATGATGGCAATGGAGGCTGCTTCGGGTCCCGAATTCGACCGTCTCTATCTTGAGCACATGATTGAGCATCACCTCGGTGCGCTGGAAATGGTTGAGAACCTCCTCGACGAGCGCGGCACGGCGCAGGACCCGGTGCTTTATCAGTTTACGTCTGAGGTGACATCAGACCAGACCAGCGAGATCGAACGCATGGATCTGTTGCTGGCGAGCTTCTCTCCTGACCCCCGCGTTGGTCTGGCTGCAGGCTTTCGCGATGCCGGGGAAGCGGCGCTCAATATGACCCTGATCGCCACCCTGCCAAAGCCGGCAGGATTTTTCGATCCTGAGAATCCTGCGGGCCTGCCGGTGAGCCGACTGCGGGAACTGGAAGCTGAAGAGTTGGCGCCAGATACCGATCCTGCGCAGCGTCAGGGTGCCGAAACGACCAGCAACGCTGGCAATAGCCAGGCGGCGGAAACCCCGACCGAAGAGGAAGAAGACGATGAAAACGCCGATCCGCGTCCTTCCCTGCTGAGTTTCTCGAATACTGACTTGCTGTTCTCCGGCAACAGTCTGATCGCAGGTAATTACCACGGCTTTAACACTTACGACATCAGCAATCCGGCAGCACCGCAGTTGCGTGCGTCGGTAGTCTGTCCGGGCGGACAGGGCGATGTCTCGCTGGTGGGCGACTTGCTGATCATGTCGGTACAGGAAACTCGCGGCCGACTGGACTGCGGTCTCGATGGTGTACCGGAGCCGGTCAGCAATGATCGAATTCGCGGTATCCGCATCTTCGATGTCAGTGACATCACCAATCCATTACAAGTCGGCGCCGTGCAGACCTGTCGCGGCTCACATACGCACACGGTCGTGTCTGAGCCCGGTGCGGATGGCAACTTCTATGTCTACGTCTCAGGCACCAGCGCGGTACGCGATGACGAAGAGCTGACCGGCTGTTCCGATGACTCGCCATTCGAGAACCCCGAATCGGCTCTGTTCCGCATCGAAGTGATCGAAATTCCGTATGACAACCCGGGTGCTGCCCAGATCGTCAATCGCCCGTTCATCTTTGCCGATGCAGACAGCGGAGCACTGGCGGGCCTGTGGCGCGGCGGTGACCATGGCGAAGGCACGCAGCGCACAAGCGAAACCAATCAGTGCCACGACATCACCACCTTCCCAGACATTGGTCTTGCTGCCGGAGCGTGCTCAGGCAACGGCATTCTGCTGGACATCAGCGACCCGGCCAATCCACAACGACTGGATCAGGTTATCGATCCTGGATTCGCCTACTGGCACTCTGCCACATTCAATAATCGTGGCGACAAGGTCATCTTCACCGACGAGTGGGGTGGCGGTGGCCGTCCGCGTTGCCGGGCACAGGACCCACTCACATGGGGCGCCGATGCCTTCTATGACATCGTCGATGGTCAGTTGCAATTCCGCAGTCACTTCAAGATGCCAGCACCGCAAACGGAAACAGAGAACTGCGTCGCCCACAACGGCTCGCTCATTCCTGTTCCTGGTCGCGACCTGTTCGTACAGGCCTGGTATCAGGGAGGCGTCTCGGTCATCGATTTCACCGATTCCGACAATCCCACCGAGATTGCCTTCTTCGATCGCGGCCCGATCGATGAAGAAGAGTTGATTACCGCGGGTTACTGGTCAACCTACTGGTATGCCGGTCACGTCTTCGCAACAGAGATCGCGCGCGGCCTCGATGTGTTTACGATGGAGCCAAGTGACTTTCTTAGCGAAAACGAAATCGCCGCAGCCTCTCTGCCAGATCTGGCAGGAACTGTGAACGCACAGACGCAGGAAATCATCGAGTGGCCAGCCGTGCCAGTAGTGGCCAGAGCCTATCTCGATCAACTCCTGCGTGATGACGCCGTACCGTCAGCCAGAGCAGCGAACCTCAATGAACTACTCGATGCTGCTGACACGGCACTGGCCAATGGCCGCAGTGACAACGGCACCGCCCGCGACCTGCGCCGCCTTGCTGAGCAGTTCGAAGAAGACGGCGGCAGCCGTCTGGGCATGACCCGCCTTCGCTATCTGGCGATCGCGGAAACGCTGACAGGGATTGCAGACGAATTGTAATTGAGACTGCAATCGAAAGAAGTGAAAAGGGCTGGTTATCCAGCCCTTTTTTTTGTGCCCGCAATTCTATGCAGAGCTTGCCAAAGTAGGGTTGAGCATGTCACCAGGCAGATTTGTTTCCAATCCTCCTGCCGATTGCAAGTCGCTGAACTACGCGCTCCAAGGGCTGAGTTACTGGCATTCCAGACTACATTATTCAGGAATATTGAGTAGGTCTTTATCTATCGCTACAGGGTCGTTTGTTGCAATTGAAACCACAACATTCTTGGATCTGAATAATGCCGGGTTTTCGCTAGCTGCATTCTGCAAAGTAGATGCGCTAGGGGAAAATCCTAATTCTTTTACGCTAAGCCCACTGAACCCAGTATATTGGATGCCGAAGTCTACGCGAATGTCTCCAATGTAGTTTATAGAGTTTTCAACTATCTGAATCGGCCCAAGTTCACTGTTTTGAACAGCGTTGTCAGTTTTGGTTCGCCATACCTTGATTTCTTCTTTAGGTCTTACATCTTTTAATTGATCTACTCGTCTTACAGCACTGCCCTTAAGGATCATCGGGTGTAGACCGCTGACATAGTAGTTGCCTGGTTCTATTTCGGTGAGGATGTAGTTTTCGGTACCTCGCTCGAGGCGTTGAATGTCTTGAATTCTAAACACTTCCCCAGAACTCGGTTCAGTAAGTTCAATTCCATCAGCACTTAGATGACCACGCTCGGAATAGTTCAGGAGTAGGTAGGTTTTACCTGTGTTCGCTGCAGAAAGGCGTAGCGGTTGATCTGGTTTCTGCCGACTGGTTTGTTCCTGTACCTGTAGTTGCCGCGGTTGCTGTTCATCTTGTGTCTGTTGTTGATCTTGTTCTGGTTGTGCTTCTTCAATCTCTCCAATGTCTTGTTTAATTTCCTCTCGAATAGATTGGTTGCTATTTTCCATAGCTGCAATCAACTGCTCATTGCGCTGTTCTGGCAATTCTGAGACTTCTTCGAAAGTCGGTCCAATCAGGCCAATGTCAGCCGCTGGCGGGCTAATAAATTCAGCAGGTTCAAGATCGCTTCTTGGCGATTGGAGCTCAGCGTCAAGGGCAATCGGTATTTCCTTTGGCACGACTAACAACGCGCCAGCAGCTCTGGATTCCTGTTGAATTGAAGGTGTGAGCAAAACGATCGAAAAAATCGTGGTTAACATTATTGCCCTGCCTGGCTTGCTGAATCGTTCAGCAGTTATTCTTCTACTATTCTGTAAATGTTGAATTCGCAGCTTAAGGCGAGATGCTTTTCCGATCATGGCGAACCCCCAATTGAAAGGTTTGTCGGAATTCATTCGATCAGCACAGTTTACTAATGCAGTGGTTATTGCCTTACTATTTTCGCTATGAGACAGGGCGACTTGATCTGCCAGGAATTCAGACAAATCGATCAAACGGTATTTGGCCAATTTGAACAAAGGCTGAAAAAAGAAAAAACACGTGAGCAGTTGCAACCCAAACAGGATTTGTAAGTCGTGATTCCGGATATGGCCTAATTCATGTGCGAGCAAACTTCTTAATTCACTCTCAGGCAGCGAGTGATCGACCCAGGCTGGCAAGCAAATTTCCATCCCCGGTAAAGTCACTGGGCTGCAGGTTCTCTCAGACCGCGTAAGTCTGGGCCGATTTGTAATACCCACTTCATTGCAAAGTTTGTGGAACGTTTTCAAGACGGGGTCGGAATCATTAACTAAGCGCCGGTTGCCGAGTGACAGTATGCCGCGGCGATTTCCCAAATAGAGTCGAATTAGCGCCAAACTGCCGCCAGTCACCCAAATAGCAATCATCCAGTAAGACATTGGAATGCTTGATAGGAAAGTCAAAACATTAGAAAGCCATTTCTGCATAAGTCCAATGACTGAGGTTGATGTCGAACCAGACAAAAGCTCATTCGAACTGCCTACCGAGTATCCGTTAGTTGAATCTGTGGTTTGTTGAGAAGTTACCACAGCAGAATTTGACTCATTGTCTCTCCGCTGAGATGAAGGAGGCGATATTTCAGCAAACGATTCCTTTGCGGCGAAATTTGCAGTTTCAATGTAGAAAGTCGGTGCCTGCGGAAGCGAGACAGGGAGCAACAGCAACAATGAGCCTAACAACGCGGCTTTCCAAAGATACGCCCGCAATTCGAAATTCTGGATGACCCGTGTTATCTCCAATGCCCAAACAACCAGCAAGAGGGCAGAGGAACCTATGAGAAATCTTAAAATGTGAATCCAAAACCCGTTTTCCATGAGCGAACTAATCATTATTTTCACCTTGTGTAATCATGGCTTTCAGTTCATCCAGTTCTTTCGAATCTACTTCACCCTCACTAATTAGATGTGCCATCAGCGCTTTGGAATCGCCTCTGAATAGAGTAGAAACCAGCGAGTTCACCATTGATTGGCGTATGGACTGTTCGTCAACCAAACAACGATAAACTCTCTCCCGGCGTATTACTGTAGAACTAAGTACGCCTTTCTTTTCCAGGCGAGTCATCACAGTTGCAACGGTAGTATGTGCCAGATTCAAGTGCTCGAGATCTTGTTGCACATCTCTGGCGCTGGCAGTGCCTCGTTTAGTTACTGCCTGCACCACCTGGAACTGTTGGTCGCTAAGCCGCACATCTTTACTCATGAGGGATTACTCTTCTACACTTGTAGTAGTGCATACTACAGGTGTAGTATAGAGTGTCAACACTAATCTGCAATTTTGTACTAAATGGTTTGGCGAAGTGCTGAGCTGCTTATAGCTGGGAGGGGGTGATTTGCTTCGAACCGGGACGTTCCGGCCTTGATGGCATGCACGTCTGCTTTCCAGATATTTGGCACTATTTGTTGGTCAAATATCCACTATTACTGCTCACACGAGTTAGCGGTGCAAAGGACTGAATTTCCAGCCCTTTGCTTCCCGATTCGATTCAAGTCCGCTTATCTTATGTGTACTTGAATTGGAAAATTCCAATCAGATCTACAGTTTGTCGACAGGCCAGGGCGGGCCGCTATTCTCTGAGGTAACAGCCTTCAAACCCTGGTACACAAATTTTTGCAATCTTCGTCCGTCGTAGGTTTCGGTCGTATACACATTACCTTTCGAGTCAGTTGCTATGCTGTGCACAGCAAAGAACTGTCCTGGTCCTCTTCCGCCGTCACCAAACGTCGTCAGGATGTCCATCGTCTCGCGCTCGATAATGTGCACGCGATGATTCTGTCCGTCTGCGACATAGATGTACTTCTGCTCGGCGTCTTTGGAGAAGGCAATATCCCAGGTGGAGCCTTGCGATAGTGTATTTGGTAACACCTGCTTCTCGCGTACGAACGTACCGTCTTTTCTGAACACTTGAATGCGGTCAGCACCGCGGTCGCAAACATAGACGAGTCCGTCGAGGGAGGGCTCTGCACAATGTACTGGGCCCCGAAATTGCTGAGGTAGTGGTTCGCCCGGTGTGTACACAACGCGATCATCGGAAGGCTGGTTTCCATAAGCGCCCCAATAGCGTTTGAATGCACCGGTCGCCACATCGAGCACCGCAACGCGTTTGTTGATATAGCCATCTGCGATGTACGCTTCGTTGGCTTCCGGATCTATCGCAATTTCCGCGACTTGGGCGAAATGTGCGGTGCTGTTGCTGTCTGCGCCATTGCCTGGCTCGCCGTACTGAGCCACGAATTGTCCGTCGCGCGTGAAGACGAGAATGTGTGAGTCGCCGCCACCGTTCCCGCCTATCCAGATATTTCCATTTGGCGCAATCTCTATACCGTGGTTGGAAGCCGGCCAGGTATACCCATCGCCTGGACCACCCCAGGCATTAACCAGATTCCCCGCTGGGTCGAACTCGAGTACTGGCGGAGCAGCACTACAACATTCACTCACGCCGGCATCCAATCCAATCTCACGGCCTGCGCTTAGAAAAATCTCTTCCTGATTGCGATGCACGATAAAAACGTGATCACGGGAATCAACGGCAACACCTATCGCGTTACCAGTTATCCAGTGGTTGGGTAGAGGTTTGGGCCAGAACGGGTCAACGAGAAAGCTTGGTGCTACCTCGGCTTCGCTCGCTGCTTCTGACTCTTCCAGCTGATATTGCACGCTGCCCAGAACAGCGAATGCGAATGCTGAGAACAATCCCCAAAAGAGTTTCGATCGATGTATGCTCATTATTCGGTTTCCTTGTAACTGATTGTTATCAATGCTTTTTATCGAGTTTCACATCAGGTTTGATGATCAAGTGCAACGAGAGCTGCTTGAGTACTTGCCAGCCGTAGACTAGTATCTACGCATAAATGCGTAATCAGTCTACGTATATATACATAGATAAGTCAACAGAGCTACGGATACATAAAGGTTCTTCTAGAGAACTGAGCGCTATGGCCAACAAGAAAAGCGAATTGCTGACCCAAACCGAACTCGCGATTATGAATCTGATTTGGTCTCGTGGTGAGACAACGGTGCGTGAAGTGCGGGCAATGATGCCGAATTCCGAAGACGTTCCCTATACGACGGTGGCTGCAGTAATCCGACTACTGGCCAAGAAGGGATTCCTGAATTCGCGCATGGAAGGCAAGACCCTGCACTACTCACCCATGGTCAGCAAGGATGACTATGAACAGAAAGCGATTTCGCAGATAGTGACCAAACTGTTCAATGGCGATGCAGTGGGTTTCGCAACACGATTGATCGATGCAGAAGATCTGAGTTTGCAAGAGTTGGAAAGTATCCAACAGGAACTCACAAAGAAAATAAGAGATGCCGAGCGTAACAAGTGACAGTTCTAATTAGCTATTTCAAGTTTAACGCGTTGTTGGCTTTAGCACTGGTTTTCTGGCGGTTACTTGAGTCCAGGCAGAAGACTAGCCACTCTCCTGGAAGTTACAAATCAAGGCTGTTGGTGGCGCGCAGTCTCTACACTGCAACTATGCATTTCCCGCTTGTCATTGCGGCGCTCACATTTCAATCCCCAGTGCCAATTGGCAATCTTGTGCCTATGGTTTCTGCTGAAGAATTTGCGGCGCCTATATTATTACTATTTACATTGATCGCTAGCGTGGTCGTCGCGAGCATCGTCTGGAACTTGCATGTACTGTTCCGCGAGTATCAACAGCTCAATCAGCTGCTTGCCAGATCGACAATCCTCAAAACGTCGGGGCGCGTGTCGCTGTTATATAGCGATGAAGTCGGCGTGCCGTTTGCAACAGGCATGTTGCGTAATAAGTACATCGTGTTGCCCGCAAGTTTGTTGATGAGCCGCGAGCACATCGAGTATGTGATGAAGCACGAGATCCACCATATTCGTGCCGGTGATCTTTACTGGTCACTGTTAGCGCGTATGACAGAAGTATTTTGCTCCTGGAATCCGGCGGCCACTGCATGGAGAAAAGAGCTGCACAACGCACAGGAGTATGCGTGTGATGAGGCAATCGTCGCAAAACCTTCGGTTTCCAAAAGTGCTTATGTGCGCTGCTTGCATGCTGTGGCTGAAGAGACTGTGTTCAGGAGATTTGCGCTCAGTACGCCGATGAGTCTGTGGCAGGGCGACGTTCAAGACAACAGTTCGAAACTGAGACTGCGCATCAACGCCGTCTATTCGGGTAGTTCGATACGTGGCACGGGCTGGCTATCCTGCCTGGTCGTATTGGTATCCCTTTTCGGTATTGCACTCTTCTCATTCGGGGCTTCTAACCCCGCACATACCGGATCAGTCTTCGGAGAGATCGGCAAGGCACCAGCCGAACACCGTCTCTCTCCAGATACATCGAGTCGAGTGCGCCAGCTTCAACCTGCGTTTGCCCCCAATCCCTATTTTCCCCGTCTCAGAAAAACCGATTAGAGCTCGCTTAGAGTCTTGTTCTCGCCTTGAAAGCCGTTATATAGTTCGTTATATAAAATGATATATAGCGATGTGGCTCGTTCTCAACGACAAGTATACTCAGTATGACCTTCTCCGAAGCCGATCTCATTGCAATTTGGCTTACCCTTCGCCTGGCCGCTACAGTCACCGTGGTGCTTCTGGTGCTGGGCACGCCATTAGCCTGGTGGCTGGCACGCACACGATCCTGGGTTAAAGGCCCTGTCGCTGCACTCGTAGCAATGCCGCTAGTCTTGCCGCCCACTGTAATCGGCTTTTATCTGCTGGTGGCGATGGGGCCGAATGGCCCGGTGGGTAGTCTCACCCAGAGCCTCGGGCTTGGCACGTTGCCATTCACTTTCTGGGGGCTGGTGCTTGGTTCGGTATTCTATTCCCTGCCATTCGTCGTGCAACCGATTCAGAATGCGTTTGAGAGTATCGATGAGCGCACGCTGGAAGCAGCGACGACTCTGCGCGCCGGTCCCTGGGATCGGTTCTGGTCGGTCGCGTTTCCTCTTGCTCGGCCGGGCTTTCTGACTGCGTCAGTACTTGGTTTTGCCCACACGGTCGGAGAATTTGGTGTGGTACTGATGATAGGTGGCAATATTCCCGGGCAGACTCGCGTCGTATCTGTGCAGATCTATGATCATGTGGAGATGCTCAACTACAGCGCTGCACACTCTCTCGCCATCGCCATGATCGTCTTTTCATTCCTGGTGCTTCTGCTGGTATACGGCGTGCAAGGCAGGCCGCTCCGTTTGGGACAGGGTGCAGTCTCGCGTAGCAGAGTGTCGCGATGATAAAGGTATCCACTCCATTGCAGGCTGAGATGCACACGTTGGCCGAGGCTCAGATCAGGCTGAATCTGCAATTGGATCGAACTGCAGCCGGGCAAGCGCCGGATTTTAATTTCCACGTTCAGGCTGAGCTGCCGGGATTGGGTATCACCGCAATCTATGGCGCCAGCGGATCGGGTAAGACCACACTGCTGCGCTGCATCGCTGGCTTGCAGGGTAACGTGCAGGGCAGCTTGTCGATCAAGGGTGAGACCTGGCTCGGGGATGGCGTCTCACGACCGGCTCATCAGCGCTCAGTCGGCTATGTGTTTCAGGAAGCCAATCTCTTTCCGCACCTGAGCGCGGGTGACAACCTGCGCTATGCCAGCCGTCGCGCCGAGCGTCATGCCAGTGCAATAAGCGAGTCCCATCTACTTGAGATGCTGGGTATCCAGCATCTTCTGAATCGCATGCCGCAGGAGTTGTCTGGAGGCGAACGGCAGCGGGTGGCGATAGCACGAGCGCTGCTGGTCAATCCGCAGCTCTTGCTGATGGATGAGCCGCTTGCTTCGCTCGATGCGCCGCGCAAGAAGGAAATACTGCCCTATCTGGAAGCGCTGCATCATGAGCTGGCCTTACCCGTCTTGTACGTAACCCATTCACTGGAAGAGGTCGCCCGCCTGGCGGACTATCTGCTGGTGCTGGATCAGGGGCGTGTGCGCGAACAGGGGCCGGTGATGGAAGTTATGGCCCGCGTCGATTCGGCGCTGCAGCAGGAAGAGGGGAATGGTGCCATTGTGATTGGCAGGATTGTCGAGCGTGACGCAACCTGGCATCAGGTACGGGTGGAGTTTCCGGGTGGCTCATTGTGGGTGAGTGATAGTGGCGACGAAATCGGCGCAGAGCTGCGGCTGCGCATTCTCGCTAGAGACGTTTCGCTCTCGCTGGTAGACAACTCACAGTCCAGCATCGTAAACCGTCTTCCGTGTCGCGTCACAAGCATTGCCGACGATCGGGACCAGTCCATGGCTCTGATTGGTTTGCAGGCGAATCAGACAAGCGAGGCAAGTGGAGAGAACAAGCAAAGGATGTCGGACATGATCGCCCGCGTCTCCCGGCGCTCGCTGCACGAACTCACACTGCAACCAGGCATGGCAGTGTGGGCACAAATCAAATCAGTCGCGATCTTGCGTTAATGACAGCACACTCAACGCGGCTTCAAGGCTCAGGCACGCATCAGGATGACGCTGGACGCCTTGAACAAGGCACAAGCCGGAACGCCTTTTTTCAGTTTCAACTCGCGGACACTGGGATTGGTGACGACCGCGCAAAGCGTCTTGCCGTCACCCAGATCGAGAACAACCTCGCAGTTCACTTCGCCCTTGCTGATCTTGCTGACGGTGCCAGTTAGCTGATTCCGCGCGCTGGTTTTGATACCGATATCGGTACTGAGCAAAATCCAGGACGATTTCACAAGCGCAATGACCTCGCTGCCTTTCTTGAGGCCCATCTCCTTGCGACTGTCGTTGGTGATGATCGCAACCAACTCCAATGAGTCCGAGATGCGCACCGCAATCTCGCTGTTCACGCCACCGCGGCTTAGGCGACTAACGCGACCGCGATACTGATTACGCGCACTTGTACGCAAGTTATTGCTCGCCATGAAGCTGGCCACATCGTCCATGCCTTGCACCTTGCTGCCGAGCTGGGCCACGAAGTCGGCATGCTCCTGCTCAAGCGCAGCAAAACCGGCCACCACCTTCTTGCCCTGCTCAGTGAGCTTCGTACCGCCGCCCCGACTGCCCCCCGCCGAGCGCGACACGAGTGCCTGATCAGAGAGATTGTTCATGCTGTCGATGCGGTCCCAGGCTGTCTTGTAGCTGATGCCAACCTGCCTGGCGGCTGCGGTGATCGAGCCACAATCGTCAATGGCTTGCAATAACTCAACCTGGGCATGGGTAAGCGAACGCTGCTCGCCTTCGAACAGGGTCAGGTCACCTTTTAAGGTAGTGGATTTGGATCTGGCCGGAGCCTTGCGCTTGCTGGTCATGACCTGCCGATAGCTGCTGGGTTAATTAGCCAGTCCGAACCAGGGGCGCAGTCGTGTGCCCAGAGTGCTTCCGGCAAAGGCGGCGACAAACCACAACCAGCCGTGCAGGCTGGTGGAACTGATGCCACCGAAGTAGGCACCTATGTTACAGCCATAGGCGATGCGTGCACCATAGCCCAACAGAATGCCACCGACGACCGCCGCGAGTAGCGACTTGCCCGGAATGCGAAAGCTGGGAGCGAACTTGCCGGCCAGCGCAGCGGACAACAGGGCGCCCAGAATAATGCCGAAATTCATCACCGAGGTAACGTCAGTAAAGACACTGGCTTCGAGACTCGCAGCAGCGCCCGGCCGGCTCCAATAGGCCCAGTGCGAGACATCAATGCCGACCAAGCCAAGAAACTTCGCGCCCCACAGTGCAAAGGCCGAGGTCACTCCCCAGGGCCGACCGGCCAGCAACAACGTGGCAATATTCACCGCCGCCAAGGCCAACGCGCCAGCCACAAGCGGCCAGGGCCCGCGCAGGAAGGCATAGGGATTCTCAGCCGTGCCAACCCCGTCGCGATCATTCATCAAACTGCCATGGCGGCGCTTCTCCCAGGCGGCTGAGGCCAGATACACGGCCACAAACAACGCCAGACTGATCGCTATTCCGCCGACCACGCCAAAACTCTGGGACAGGGCAACAGGCTCAAGAGCGGGCGCAACATTCCAGCTCTCCCACTGCCAGGAACCCAGCACCGAGCCGACGATAAAGAAGAGCAGCGTGATCACCATACGCATATTGCCGCCGCCTGCAGTAAACAGGGTACCCGAAGCACAGCCACCCCCGAGCTGCATGCCAATGCCAAACATAAAGGCGCCTACGATTACGCCGACGCTCAACGGCGCGACACTACCGCGCAAGCTCACGCCGCCAACCTCACCCATGGCGATCAATGGAGTAAACACCAGTACGGTCACCCCAAGCATGATCATCTGGGCGCGGAGGCCGGCACTGCGACCGGTGCTGACGACTTCACGCCAGGCGGCGGTAAAGCCAAAGGCGGCGTGGTAGAGGATGATGCCGGCGGTTAATCCAACAAGAAAGATCAGCATGACTAAGATACCAATGTGGAAAATCGAGTGTACCAAAAGCAAGTAGAGTGGCGGACTAATTCTAGGTAGAAAATGTCGGTGTTATTCAAAGTGATTAAATCTTTGCTTTAACCGTAATATCGGAACCAATTGCTTCAAGCATTTGTAGTCTAGAACGCTTGTAGAATATGAGTGATGACATGTTAAGTATCTCACTCTGGCGTTACAGCCACACAAGCGAAGTGTCGCTTGCAAGTCTTCATCGCAGCCACAAGTTGGTTGCTGCGAAGAGGCTAGCTGCACGCGTTTTCTTATAACTATCTGAAATAAAAGGACTATATTCCAGGCTAAATTGTATGTTGACATACGATGTTATTATCGTACGATAATAACGTCGTACGATGGTAATGGCGTATGATTTAGGTTATCGAATGACAATGAGTTTAGATCGCTTCGGGTCAGTGGGGGAAAAGTCAGTGATAGATAAAGGAATTTATGGACGAGAGAAATTGATCCGAGGGATATGGAAAACATTGAAGACAGATTCATTGGTGTTCACAGCAGAGAGAAGAATTGGCAAAACAACAGTTCTGAAAGAATTGAGGAACAATCCTGTTGGCAATGCAATTGTCATCTATTCTGATGTAGAGAAAGTTACTTCTCCACTGGGGTTCGTAGAAGCGATTGTGAACTCAGTTGATGAGTATTTAACAAAGAAACAACTGGCTATTTCGTGGTTGAGAAACCTGAGGACCGAATTAGGTGGGGTAGACGTCGCAGGTGTATGCAAAATTCCAGAATCAAGGGCGAATAGTTGGCAGTTGCTTCTTGAGAGAACTCTTCGAACCGTATGTGAAAACCAAAAGCAGAAAAGACTTGTTTTTTTGTGGGACGAAATGCCCTATATGCTTCAGAAGCTCGACAAATTTTGTGTCAATGGTGCCAGTGATAAGAGTATCGCTCTATCAGTGTTAGATACGTTACGGGCTCTACGGAGCGAATACGAAAATCTCAGAGTAATTTATACAGGCTCAATTGGATTGCACCATGTAATCAATCAACTAAAGAGGCATGGGCTATCTAGCGACCCAACAAACGACATGATTGATATAGAGATTGGTCCATTAAGTATGAATGATGCAATTGAGATGATAGATGAACTCTTGCTATTAGAAGGAGTCAGTGCACGGAAGAATGTGACTTTAAAAATAGCTGAATCTACGGATTGTGTTCCATTTTATATACGTAGAGTCATAGCAATGATCGTATTGCGAGGCGAGGATCCAACTGAAAATTACATAGATAAGCTGGTTGTAGATACTCTTACGTCTGCTGGAGATCCGTGGAAAATGCAGCATTTCGTTGATCGACTAGATGTTTACTATAGCGGTACGGTCACTGATAGCGACTCACTAGAAATTCAGTTGCACCATATTGCTCGCATAGTACTGAACCACATTGCTAACTCTCAAGTACCTCAATCCACTATGGAGTGTGTGAATGCGATAGCAAGCCAGGTGAAATATAGCTCGCGTCTTACAATAGAAGACCTAATGAGGGATCTAAGAAAAGATTTCTACCTTGTACTCGATAGCGATGGGAATTACGACTACAAATTTCCACTACTAAGGCGGTGGTGGCTGCTTAATCAAGGGAAAGGTTTATGAAAAAGGCAGCTGGAATATCTTTATACACACCAAGCAACATGGACCCTGATTTAAGAGAACGGGTGTTTGTTCAAAGGCACCGCCTGCTAGATCAAATAGTGAACTGGATTTCACAAAGTTTGCGGAGTGACATAAAGCGTCAATTTCTTTTTGTAGGTCCGAGAGGAAGCGGAAAAACATTACTTGTTTCAATGATCGAACATCGGCTTTCTGCGAACGACGCAATCAAAGATGAGTACTACTTAGCTTGGTTGGGTGAAGACAATGTGATAACTGGAATTATAGATCTTGCAATTGGGTTACTTGATCAACTTGTAAAGCATCATCCTGAAGTATTTGACTATAGCTGTAGAGATTCTGTCCAAGGAATGCATCCAGATGATGCCGCTGAAATAATTCTTGAAGATATTTCCAGCAAACTTGAAAGAAAGACGATTGTGCTAATCATGGAGAACATAGATTTAGCCTTTCAAGGACTACAGGAAGTAGGGCAGAAGAAATGGAGAGCATTCCTCCAAGAAAAATCAAATTTGATTAGTATATTAACTTCGCAACAGCTATTTAGCGGAGTGTCGAGTAGAGATGCGGTGTTCTTCGGTTTTTATGAAATTCATCATCTCCAGCCTCTTTCTTATGATTCTGCGAGACAATTACTCCGTAACATAGCGATAGAAAATGAGCAATTCGATCTGGTCAAATTCCTAGATACTCCTACAGGAAGATACAGAGTTCGGGCATTGCACCACTTGGCAGGAGGCAACCATCGCCTCTATGTCGAATTATCCTCATTTATTAGTATTGACTCACTAGCGGGATTGGTTGAAGCCTTGGAAAATTTGGCCGATGAGCTTACCCCTTTTTTTCAGGAAAGAGTTAGATCTCTCGCTCCACAGCAGGCTCGAATCGTACAAGCGCTTTGCGAATTTTCTGGTGCAGTTTCTGTTAAAAATCTCTCAAAGAAAATATTTGTGCAAGAGAGGAATGTTTCAAAGCAATTAGGAGAGCTAAAGAAAAAAGGATATGTGATTTCCGAAAAACGCGGTAAAGAGTCTTTCTATGAGCTCGCTGAGCCTTTAATGCGGCTTAGCATGGAAACAAAAAATCAACATGGCGAACCATTGAGGCTAATTGCATCATTTCTCAAAGTTTGGTTTTCAGATGAAGAACTAGTACAAGAGCATGACGGAGAAATAGGGGAAAATCTTAATAGAGCAACAGCGTACAAAAAAGCAGCACTAAAGCTTAACGATGGCTACTTGGATCTCTTCAAAGAAAACTTAGCCGAGCAATTCGCAATATCATTGAAAGGTGCAGATTGGGAAAAAGCCAAAACCATGGCGGAAGAGCTCATGTGTGCTGATCCCGCGAATGCTTTTACATTTATTGAAAAAGTGTATCAGTCCGAAGATTATCTCAACGCATCTACTGATGCATTAAGTTTGATTATTGAACTTGATGGTACTCCATCGAAAAGCAAGCAGAACGCATTACTAGCGAGAGCGAAAAATTATATTGATGAAGGTTACCAGGGAAAAGCATTAGTAGATTTACAATCAATTCTGGCTGCTGAGTCAGTCGACAAGAATTTGATCGCCGCTGCGCTTCAAAGCAGAGGAGGGCTCTACGAAGCTGAGGAAAATTATGAGCTTGCTCTTGAGGACTACAGTAGACTTATCGAAGAAAAGCTAGTTGATGAGGATAACTTGCTGATATGCACTCTGAAAATTGGACACATTAATTTCAAGCTAACTAATACTCGCGTAGCGTTGGACGTTTTTCAGGATGTGTTGAAGCTGAAGGATGTTGATATAAGAACAGAAGCGTATGCAACTCTATATACCGGCTTATGTAAGCGCGCTCTAGGTCACAATCTTGAAGCAATGACTGATTTTGAAAAAGTATTGGAATTTGAGATTACTTACGATGATATTGCCATTCCTGCAATACAGAATATTGCGAAGATTGGATATGAATTGCAAGACTTCGAGAAAGTTTCTTCTGCTGTAAGCTATGGGCTGCGAAATCTAGGCTTAACTTCTCAACAGAAAGCAGCACTGCTTCTATTGCGAGTGGTCTCAGCTAGCTCCAGTAATGATCTCAGAACGGCTAAAGCTGATTTAGGCAGGGTTCTTAGAATGAAACTGTCCGACGATGAGCTGAAAGGTTGGGCTTATGTGAATCGAGGAAATATTTACGCAGAAGAGCAGAATCAAAAGCAAGCCATAAAAAGTATGGATTTGGCACTGAGTCTAGAAAATATTTCGCCATATCTTCGTTCGCAAGCTGAATATTACAAAGCTTTAATGCTGGCGCTTTTTGGTGAATACAAAGCTGCAATTAAGTTGTTCAATTCTGTGTTAAAGAGTGGGCTAATAGAAAAACAAAAGCTGGGAGGGGTTTATCGCCAGAAAGCAAAGGCAGAATTGGAAATTTCTGATTTAGACTCGGCGATAGTTTCTTTTACAGCTGCAATTAAATTAAATCAGAAATCCAAGGTTAAGAGGGCGTCGCTCCTTGTTGAGAGGGCTGGAGTTTATTGGGAACAAGGAGATATCGATAATGCAATTGCAGATTACAAGTCTGTTTTGGAACTACTAGAAAGCGATCACGACCTCTACTACTCATCACTGATGAAACTTGCTCTGTGTTATATGAGGCTGAATGAATTGAGTAGTTCTAAAGATTATTTCAATCGAATCATAGATAGTTCATTCCACTACTCAGAGGAACTTATTTCGCTTGCATTTGCTTCAATGGCGATAGTTGCTGGTTTAGAAGAAGACCTCGAAGCGCAACTCGAATACATTTCGAAGACTGTGCAGTTGGGGGAGTTTGACTCGAATACACATTCATATGCATTTGATTTATTACTCGCATGCTATTTAGATGCGAAAAAAGGTGCGCAGTTATTGGAGTATCTAGACGCGATTCTTGATAGACCGGAAATAGACAAGTCGTGGAAAATCTACATCCTATCCATCAAAGCGCGTCTTACACTCCAAGCAGGTTTGGATAATTTAGATAGTAGCATCTTTTCCAGTTTTCTATCAGAAGCACAATCAGACGATCTTGAGTTAGTGCAGGAGAGCGTTGAAGGCTACTTAAAGATATTGTCAGATGCTGATTCTTCAAAGTGGGAATCTAAGTTCCTGATGATAGTTCAAGAATTCAAGACAAATCATATGCTATCTATATTAGATGCAATAGTTCCTAGCACTATAGAATCTATTGAGAAAAGTGATTGGGAATTCGAGCGTACTAAAGCATGGTGTAGAAGCTGGATTAGTGCAGCTAAAGAAGAATCTGAACTAAAAATTAGTGTTTCAATTATGAGTGCTTACCTACGGTATCGTTCTGAAGGTAGTGACAAGGCATTGTTTGATCTGCCTAAGGAAATAAGGGTGTTGGTTACCGGCATGCTCAAAAAAGAATCTTCTCGCTGATTTCCAAATTACAATTTGTTGCAACTAATCAATGATTTAGCGCGTTTCTGACCCACCAATACCGGGCCAATCGGTGGACAACCCGGGGCCTCCCTCGTATCCTTTGAGGTATTGATAAAGGGAGATCCTTCGGGAAATAACGTCATGAACACCAAGCTAAAAACAGCAATTAAATCAACATTCTGCGTGGTTCTGGGTGCGTCCCTGTCCGCCGGTGCGATGGCCCAGTCTGCACTGCAAGCCAATTTTCCTGAGCTGGCCAAGCTCTACAATGCCTTCTATGTCACCCAGGCGCGTGCTTTCGACTACATCGCCGAAATCAACGCCAATCTGGGGCTGGCCGAGGCGCGCAACGAACTGGAAACTCATCTGGAAGAGATGCAGGCCATGACCGGCCACAACATGCATTCCCAGATGGGCATGGGCCCGAATACTGGCGCCATGGACCATGGCGGTCACAGCATGGGCGGCATGTCCATGGGTGGCCCTTACGGCGAGGCCGAGATGCTGGCGCGTATCACGCTGGGTCAGGCTGTGCGCGATGACTTCACTGGCGACGATGCCCAAGAGGCTCTAACATCGATCGAGGCGGTGCCCAACCATGCGCGCATGGTGCTGGCCTGGGGACGTACCTTTGAAAATCAACTCTGGAATATCTGGGCCGATCAGTCCACAACACTCGATGCCAAGCGCAATGCCACGGCAGAAGCGATCGAACAGTACCATACCGGGGATGAGCGTCACGCGGTGTCGCCACAACCCAAGGACGCCGACCTGTATCTGGATCACGACTACGCCGACAGCATGTCCATGGGCTTTCCGCGCATCAGCGGCTTGCTCTGGGCCAATCAGTGGCTGCAACTCGCATCGCTTGAGGCCCTGATTCTGGGCGAAGTGGATGCGCAGTTCGCGGGCAACGTGCCCACCACGCTGGAGCGCTACTGGAACAAGATCGGTTCCGAGACTGGCATGACCATGTTCCCGGCTCCAACAGAAATGCCAAGCGCACCGGCGATCAGCCCGCAGCTCTATACCCAGGCACCAGAAGCCTCGCGCATCATCGACAACCTCAACATGCTGGAAGCCGCGATCTTCGATATCGTCGCCTATCCCAACCTGACAGAGGAACAGCGCAACGAGGCGATCCTCACGGCAGTGAATTACTTCACCTCAGACGAAGAGCAGAACACCGACGAGATGAACTACCTGCTGTCTGCCCTGCGTGGCGGTATCTACAATCAGGGTGGCCCTGCTATCGGCGAGCTGATGGGTTCCGAGCGCAACCGCTCACGCGAAGCCATGGGCATGACCCACACCATGATTATGTCCGGGCCTTCCAACTAGGCAGCTATCATCTGCAAAGGCTTGAAAGCCTGAGCAGGTAACAAGCGAAATGAAAAGGCGAGCCCAGTGCTCGCCTTTTTTGTACCAGCTGCACACCGGTTTTGCGTCCGCAATGGTGGCGTGGATTTATTCGGGATAGTGAGGCGTGAGTGATACCAGAGCCTTCTTGTGCGCCAGCCCCAATCTGGTCCGTAAGTCCGTACTAGTGAATCTTCTGCGCTGCGCTGAGCAGCTCATCCACTGCGTTGTGCAGTTGTTCGACTTCAAAGGGTCTGGCGAGGAAGCGTTGCTCCCTGCTGTCGGACTCTGTATCGATGGCATCACTATCAAGCGTTGACTTCGCCGTATCGGCTCCTTCATCCGCGGTGTACAGGATCGGCAGGTTGGGGCGGTAGCACCGTGCTATGCGCGCAAGCGTCGTGCCGGGCATTCCGGGCAGGGCGACGTCAGTGATGAGCAAATCCACCTCGTGCTGATTATTCTGCAAGAGCTGCAGGGCTTTTTCGCCATCGTTTACCGAATCGACTGCGTAGCCCTGTGAGCCTAACAACTCTCTGGTACTTTCCAGCAGTTCCGGTGAATTCTCAACCAGCAATATCCGGCCATTGCGTACACGCAGCAGGCGCGCATCGTGCTGAGCAACGGTTTGTGGCAGTGCGAAGCTGGCAGGAAATGCCATGGTGAAGGTAGAACCCTTGTTTGGCTCACTCTCCACAATCAGATACCCATTGCTCTGTTTAACAATGCCGTACACGGTCGACAATCCCAGGCCAGTGCCCTTGCCGAGTTCCTTGGTGGTGTAGAAGGGCTCAAAGATAGAATCCAGATCCGCTTGGCTGATGCCCTCGCCGGTATCGCTGATGCTCAGCAACACATAGGCTGAGCAATGCAAGTTATGCGTGTCGGCCTTGCCAAACTCCGCCGGCAGCGACGCGGCGTTGCGAGTGGCAATTGTCAGCGTGCCGCCATCGGGCATCGCATCGCGGGCATTGGCCGCCAGATTTAATACCACCTGCTGGAGTTGCGTGGCATCAAGGCTGACATTGGCGAGGTCAGATTCCAGTGTCAGCCGCACGTCGATACTCTCGCCGATCAGGCGACGCACCATCTCTTCATAGTCGTGCAGCTTGGCATTGAGATTAATGATTTCAGGGCGCAACACCTGTTGACGGCTAAACGCGAGCAATTGCTGCGTAAGCTGGCTTGCCTGCAGTCCTGCGTCACGGATTGTTTCGATACCTTTGACAAACTCTGAGTTGAGTCTGGAATCCATCAGAGTCAATTCGGCTGACGCGATGATGACCGTGAGCAGGTTATTAAAGTCGTGCGCGATGCCACCCGCCAGCAAGCCGATGGTTTCCATTTTCTTTGACTGACGCAGTTCTTCTTCGAGCGCAACGCGGTCGCTAACGTCGCGGAGCGAGAGTGCGCGTAGCGTTCCCTCTGCGGTTTGAATCTGATTCTGGCTTACTTCAACCGATAATTTCCTATCTCCCGTCCTGTCATCCGCTTTGCGTTTTTCGCTACCGGATGCTCTACCCTGTTTCGTCTCAATAACGATTGGCGTGGCGATATCTTGGCTTTCCGGCTCATTCAGCATGCCGTTTTTTGCTGCGTCGTTTGCGATACAGTGTTCAATGATCGCGGCGGGCAGCACCTCGGTGGCTGGGCGTCCGGTGATGTGCTCAACAGCGACATCGAACAGCGCGCAGAAGCGCCTGTTGGCGAGTCGCACGCGGCCATCGCTATCGATCAGTACCTGCGCATCGGGCGCAAATTCAAAATAGTCCCGAAACTGTTGCTCATTGCGCAGCGCGACCTGTTGCGCCTTGACGCGCTCGATCGTGTCCCAGCAGCGCTCGGTGACTTCTTCGAGTAGCGCTATCTCATGCGCCTGCCATTGCCGGCTGGTGATCTGGTGCACTGCCATCATGGCCACCAGATTGCCCTGTTTCACCAGGGCGCAGCAGATGATTGCCTGTATACCGATGGCACGAAATGCGTCAGCGCCGTCCGTCCCGGCGAGCTCGACGTCGACGTTTCCTACCACGTAGGTCTTGCCTGCGCGGAGGAATTTGACCGCGCGCTCGCCGAATAGAGTGAGCTGATACTTGCCCGCTGTGCTTGGGCAGTTGTCAGTGTAGTCGCGGTGGATAGTGAAATGATCGCTGTCGCTCTCCACATCGGCGTAGGCGCAACGCGAAACGTGCATGTAGCGACCGAGCGAGTTGGCTACCGCCGCCATGATGTCCTCGGGTTCGGAAAGCGGACGAGTCTCATCCCCCAGCCGAGACAGGAATTCAAGATGCTGTGTTCTCTCTGTTAAGGACATGATCATAAACAGGTTTTGAATCAATCAAATTAGCGAGCGGGTGCTCGGTTGTCCAGCCTGGTTGAAATCGCGCCCCTGACTGCAGGACTAAGGAACGCTCACCCTATGGTTTCTGTCAGTATCTGTGCAAACACTGCGGTAGTGGCAGTCTCGAAACAGGGAATGACGTCGCCCTGCAAAGCAGCACAGGTTCAGCAGCAAGTTTCGGGAACGAGGCTTCCACTACCAATCAGGCTGCCAATATGAGCATGTGCGAATATTCCTACATCGCATGGGTTTGCATCTGTGTCGGCTACGCAAGCCATCGCTGCTCTGCCTGGTTCATACGACGTCGCCGGCATTTTGGTTGAGTCGAAACAGGGAATATCCGCAGCAAACTCAGAACGGCTTGTTGGTGCGTGTCAGCAACGCACGATGAGAGGACTAGGCAGAGGCTAAAGGAAGGAGGGTGAGGGGGGGTAGAACCAGCAGGCAGAGGGCAAACTTCGTAGTCAAAGACCGGGGTCGTTGATGGAGGCAAAGTTGGAGATCAAGCTCAGGGAACAACGGAGAGGATTGAAGCCGAAATCACAATCAGAAAGCAAAAAGAGACATTGGAAAGAGCGCTTAAAAGGGAAAATAAAAGAAGAGTTTGGAAGAAGAGACTGAAAGAACAGATTGAACGAACAGATTGAAAGAATAGACCACGCAGGGCTGTCAGACTGGCCACCAAGACGTCACATAGTCATTGCGCAACCATTTTCTCACCCACTCAACTGTTGCCAGGGTGATCCCGATCAAGTGAAACGCGCGATGCAACATGAGCGAGGCGGGCCTGAAAAAAGCTGGCCGCCCTGATTTCTGCTAGCCACCGGCGTTGACCGCTCACCCTATCTCACTGATTTAACTGGCGAATACAAGATGGGAAAAATTCTGTTTGACAATTCTGATACCAGTGTCACACTACAGATATGACACCATTCAAACTCAATCCGAAATCCGGCCAGTCCATTTTTGATCAAGTGGTCTTCGCCGCGACCAAGGCGATCCTCGGCGGTGTGCTGAAAGCGGGGGATGCCTTTCCCTCGGTGCGGGCACTCGCCAAGGATCTGAAGATTCATCCGAACACCGCGCACAAGGTGATCCAGCATCTCATCCAGGAGCGCTGGCTGGTCTCGAGTCCGGGGCGGGGCACGACCGTAGCCGAACCACCACAGGCGCGCAGCGGCGATCGCCAGCGCCTGTTGCACCAGGAAGTGGAGCAGCTCGTGGTCGAGGCCCGTCGCGTCGGCGCCACGCTGGACGAAGTTCAGGACTCCATCGAGTCACACTGGAAAAGCCTGCAAAACCTGAAGATCGTCTCAGGAGATGAAAGCGCATGAGATGTGTTGCTAGCACTCAGAGCCGCGGCAATGCGCATCAGGAGTGCCTTGATGGCTTGTGCAAGGGGAGATGCCTGTGATCATCGCGACGGAAAATCTCTGCAAGCACTATGGTCGCGTGCAGGTGCTGGACTCGGTGAATCTTTCTGTTCCCGAGGGCTCGGTGTTTGCACTGGTTGGCACCAACGGTGCGGGCAAAACCACAACCATGCGCACACTGGTCAACATACTGCAGCCGAGCTCGGGCATCGCGCGTGTGCTCGGCAAGGACTCCCGCCAACTGGCGCCAGAAGATTTTCAGCAAATCGGCTATGTCTCCGAGAACCAGGAATTACCGGAGCGGCTGACCATCGCTCAGTATTTCGACTACCTGCGTACGCTGTACCCGAATTGGGATAGAGGCCTCGAACAGTCCATGCGCCGCAACATGGAGCTGCCGGCGGGACGACAACTGAGCAAGCTCTCCCATGGCATGCGCATGAAGACCGTGTTGATCGCCGGCCTCGCCTTCAGACCGCAGTTACTGATTCTGGATGAGCCGCTAAGCGGCATGGACACGCTAACGCGCGATGAGGTTGTCGACGGGCTGCTGGAACAGGCAGGAGAGACGACCATTCTGATTTCCTCACACGAACTCTCCGAGATCGAAAGCTTCACCAGCCATATTGCCTTCATGGACAGGGGGACGCTGCCATTCCAGGAATCCATCGAATCCTTGCACGATCGTTTTCGCGATGTGTATGTCACTCTCTCAGCACAGAAGTCATTGCCGAACCCTGTACCCGCTAGCTGGATCGCTCCCGAGATAGAGGGACACCTGCTCCGTTATATCGAAACAGACTTCAAGGGCATCGATGCGCTGCGCCAGAAACTGACGCCGCACTTCGGCGCTGTGCAGGTGGAGGCGGAACCGATGAATCTACGCGAGATCAGCAAGGTGCTCATCCGTGATGCCCGCCAGACACGCCGGGAGCTTGCCGCATGAAGCACGATGTCCGCGTCATACTCGCCATTCTGCGCAAAGATGTTCTTGGCTTGCTACCGCTCATTGGACTGGCGTTTGTCGTCTTTCTCATGGTGCCTGCGATAGCGAATATGAAACTGGAAGGGTTGGCTGGCGATTTCGAATTCTGGGTCGCACTACAGGCCAACTTCTATTACATCGGTTTCTTTCTCGCGGCACTGCTAATGATCTTGGTGCTGCAGCAAGACCCTGCAGCCAGTTTGCACGCCGACTGGCTTACCCGGCCGATCTCACGCAGGAACTGGCTCCTGGCCAAGCTGCTATTCATGTTGCTTGTCATTGTCCTGCCGGTGATTGTCGGCAGAATTCTGATCAATCTCAGCGCCGGTCTGGGCATCGGTTTGTCCTTCTCTTATGCCTTTGGCATCGAGAAGATGGGCTCACTCCTGTTCGTGCCCTTGCTGTTTGTGATTGCGCTGTTGACGCCAAACCTGCGCAAGTTTATCGCCCTGTTCATGATGATGCTGTTGGTCTTTCTGATGCCTGCGTGGAATGTGACGCGGACGTTGCTGGTGACCATCGGGATTGCACTGACCGCGATACCCGAAGCACTGATGTGGTTGCAGGCGGTGTTCATGGTGATCGCAGGTATTGTTGGAATCGCTGTCGTCTACTGGCTTCTGTACTGCCGCCGCGAACAGCGCGCTGCGTTGATCGCGTTCTGGACTATGATTGCGAGCATCATGCTGATCGCCTTTCCGCCGGAATGGCTGTATGACCAGGATACGGCGATCGCGTTGCATCGTCTGTTGCTTAACGATGACAGTTCCGTACTGGAAGACGCAGTCGTTCTTGAGCATGCGCTGGCTTGTTTCCCGGCGGCGCGACTGAACGATGGATTGACGAATGACGAAGAAGAGCGTCATCTCGGACAGGCGCTCTGGATTAGCGAAGCGTTAGTGGATAGCGGAGACAGTCCATTGAGTCTCGCGACGGCAATCCGCTATCGCGAGCAGTTGCGGGAATGGTATTCACCATCGCTCTATCCGCACACAGAGCACAATGTGAAATGGCGGCTCGATCGAGTGCATAGTACCGCGCACTACACGGCAGACTCACTTGCCACCGACATTGCACTGCGCCGATCCTATACCGCGCACAACCGTTTCGATCCTGTGGCTGTAACGGAAACAGACTACTGGCTGCTAGACGAAGAGTATGTCGACCGACTTGCTGCAGACCCGACGACGCAATTTCATCTCAAGCAGGATCTTGCGCTGTTGGCTCCCACGCCGTATGAGCTGCCCGTAGACGGTGAGCGCCATCACTTACCTGAGCTGGGGAGCTGCAAGGCTGAGTTGGACAGTCTCAACAATTCCATCGATATCGAATGTCTGAAGCGTGGCGCGAGAGCGAGCTTGATCTCCGCACAACTCATCGGCGTGCCCAGCAGCCGCGTCGATAGCTACAGCCGGCCAGTATTTACCAGTGACTGGCTCGAGTCGCTTGGGCGCACGCGCACCGAGTTAACGCTTGCAAAAGTGTCACTCGCTCCGCACTCATCCATTCTGCTGACCGCTTGGCATATCGAACGCATGCTGCACAAGGAATTGGAGTTTGCCGGCATGCTGGGCGCTGAGAGCAGTATCTGTCCATTGCCACAGGAGCAGACCTTGCTAGCAGTAGAGAATTCAAGCTGGAGCGACAAGTCGCCACATCAGACAAGTTCCGTTGCCGTGGGCAATGGCGTGAGGATCCAGGTGCTGGACTGGCGGGCCGGCAACATCAAGGACGCGCCGACGCTTTTTCTGCTCCATGGTCTGGGCGCCAGTGCTCATGCCTGGGATGACTTTGCGCCGCGACTCACCGAGCATTACAACGTGGTAGCGATGACGCGGCGTGGAATTGGTGAGTCAAGCAAACCAGAGCAGGGCTACGACATCGCGACCCTCAGTACCGATGTACTCGCCGTGCTGGATGCGCTGAATCTCGAGTCGCCAATACTGGTGGGGCATTCACTGGGCGGAGAAGAGTTGAGTTACATCGGTGCTCACCATCCCGAGCGCGTGAGTGGACTGATCTATGCGGACGCCGCCTACGATCGCACGCGCCCTGCTGACAAACGCTTTCAGGCATTGAGCGCTAGCTTGCCGGAAGCGCCACCGGTGAGACCCTCGGAGACTACTTCCTACGCAGCGCTGGCGGATTACTCCAGACGGATAGGACGGACCGGCATCGTGGTTCCGGAAGGCGAAATTCTCGCGACCTATGACCTCTCGACGGGTGGCCGTACCTTCAATGAACTGTATCTCGACGCCATCATGATCGGCTTGCAGTCGCCTCGTTATAGCGACATTCCGGTGCCGGCGCTGGGTTTGTTTGCCATGCCTTCATCGCCTGAGTCGCTGATGGAGGCCTGGTATGACGCGGACGATCCCCGGATTCAGACCACGGTTCAGGAACTCTACGAACTTGAGCTGCGCTCCCGAGAAGAGCAGATCGCGCGCTTTGACAATGAGATGCAAGACTCACAGGTGCTCACTTTGCTCGATGCCAATCACTGGATATTTGCCTCGCACGAGGACGAATCACTCGAGGCAATTCGCCGCTTTGTAGATTCCCTGCCAGTACTCGCCAGCGAGGACTGAGCCGCTGAATAGCTGCTGCCCCACGGAGGAAGTGCAAGGCTGACGCGTGCTCGCCGCCAGTTCCCATTGCACCTTCCAGCCTTTCGCATTTCCCCGCACCTGAGTTCCCATAGAGAAAATTAACTTTCAGGGTTGACAATCCCGGAGCTCCTGCTAATTTATTCGCAAGCTGCTAATTAATTCGCATATTTTGAAGTTCAGGAGAAGGGTAGTCCCTGTTATGGCCAAATTTGAAAAGCTAAGTCGCCGGGAACGGCAGATTCTCGATGTTCTGTACCGATTGGGTCAGGGCAATGCACGCGAAGTGCAGGAGGCTCTGCCCGATGCGCCTGGCTATTCCTCAATTCGCACGCATTTGAAGAAGCTGGTGGACAAGGAATTCGTTGGCGTGCGGGAAGAGGGCATGAAGTATCTCTACTTCCCACTGCTTGATCATGACGATGCCTCGAAATCAGTGCTGAGCAATGTGGTGGAGACCTTCTTCGGCGGCGAACCGGCATTGGCCGTGAACCAGTTGATTAACATGAAGCTGGATGACATCACGGACGAGGAACTGAACGACATCGAAGAGTTGATCAAAGCAAAACGAGCCAGCAAACAGAACAAAAAATAAGCGCGACAGCGAGAGCAATTCGTATAAGCCCCAGTAACCAGCGCCTATCGAGGAGCGCGTGGTAAAGAATGTCAGGGAGTTCGATTATGAGTAAACACTTGCAGCTATTTCTCCTACTAGTTGTGTCGTCACAAGGCCTGATGGCACAGGACGCCGCGCCAGCCAGCAGCGCGGCGGCTGACTTGCCCAGGGAAATCATAATCACGCCGACGATGAGTCTGAAGGCGCTGGGGCAGGCAGTAATTCAGGCCGAGGAGAATCTGTTCGGCAAGTTTAACGAGCTTAACGACGACGATGACTACAATATCAACTGCTTTCGCTACACCCATACTGGCACACATATTCCAAGACGCGTGTGCGTGCCGAAATTTTTGGTGGCCGCAACTGCAGAAAACGCTGGTGAAGTCGCGTTCTCCTTTTTCTACGACCCATTTGGCTCGCCCTTTCTGTTGAGTCAACGCGCGATGGTCAACGAGACGTCACGTGAGTATGAAATTCTGCAAGCGAAGATGGAAAAGTTTGCAAAGGAAGATCCGGTGTTTCGCGCAGCAGCGCAGGATCTGATCTTTCTGCAGCGGGAAATCAAAGCCCGACGTAATGATAAATAATAGTAAGTAATGAGAAGTAACACTATTCAGTATCCGTTGCTGGTCTGAACATGCAGACAAAAGTAGGAGTCGGCTGCTCAGGCCAGCCAGTTAAGTACAAGGTCAGTTCTGAAACACGGTGGCAAGGCCCAAAACTTGCCGCGAACAAAAACAAGAAGGTAGGTTGTGTATGTTCACAGACATCACACTAAGCGTCCCCGCAGCGATCATGGCATTATTGCCAGATGTGATTTCGTTTGCCGATTTGCTACTCAAATCTGCACTACTAATCGCGTTGACTGCAGGAGCACTGTACTGCTCGCGAAAATTTTTCAAAAGTAGTGGTCGGCATTTGTTTTGGGCCAATGCCATTCTCTCAATTGCATTGCTCCCTTTCTTGCCGCAGTTTTCCAGTCTGGGTGCAGATCCGGTTGATGCCGCGACTTCTCCGCTGCAGTCAGCGCCCGCATTTGAGTTGATTACACTCTCCGCTGTTGCTACTGAGGCGCCTGACGTAACTCTGGCTAGCCCGGCGACGAATGAATTTCTGCAGTACTTGCCCCTGATATTGCTTGCTCTGTATCTGCTTCCCTGTATCTATTTGTTGGGCCGGCTCGGCTATTCCGCCTGGTTTATATGGCGAGTTCGCACGCACAGTAGTGCGGAAAGCGATCTGGAACTCGTCATTCGTTTGCATCACCTGAAACAACATTTCGACGTCTCTCGGCCGGTAGTACTGAAGTTTAGCGAACATGTGGAATCGCCAATTTCCTTTGGCCTCTTTCGTCCTGAAATCGTCTTCCCTGAATCCGCAAGACACTGGCCAAAAAGAGTATTCGAGAGTGCACTCTTGCACGAATTTGCTCACATCCAGCGTCTTGACTGGCTGACTTCAGCGGTGGCCTACATCATCTGTTGCATCAACTGGATTAATCCGCTGGTGTGGTTTGCGTGGCGGCAGCTCAACCAGGAGGCTGAAAATGCCTGCGATAGTGCGGTTGTACAGACCGGGGTCTGTGAGGATGACTATGCTGAAGATCTGTTGACGGTAACGCGAAGTTGCAAAGATCCCGGACGCTACGAACTGCTCGCGCAATCGGTATTCGGCACGGGCACTCTCAAACAGCGTGTCGAACTATTGCTAAGCCGAGATAAGGAGTTGCGTCCGCAGAGCCCCGCTACACGCGTTGTGCTTGTTCTGGGCTCGGCAGTGCTGTTGACGCTGTTCTCCAGCAGCACAGTAATTGGCGTTCAGGCGCTGACGGCAATTGATATTAGCGGAAACAAATCACTAAGCAGCCTGTGGCAGGACTATCGGGAGTTTGAAAACAGTTTGCAGAATCCGGGGCTCCAAAGCTCGACAGCCAACAGGCGCCATGTCGATGAAGAGTCTCTGGAAGAGTTCGGCGCGATCGCGTCGGTTGCGCCGCTCGCTACACAGTTGCCGTTGTCACCCTTTTCTCCACTCGCGCCAGGCCGGCTCGCAGCAGACAGTCCTGCAGCGCTCGGTTACACACAAGCGAAGCGTGTCTCGGATCCTGGATTTGAGATGAGCCAGATCAGCATCGGTGATCTGAGACCTATAGCGAGTGTGTCACATTACAGTCTGGACGAATCCTTGATTGAACCGCAGGGATCAGCAAAGCCGTTCCTCATAACGACCAGAATGACTCGACCAGAAGAAATGTCGCGTGCAGAGCTGAGCGATGAGATCGAGCGTGTGGAGAGTTATTTTTATAACGAGTACAACAAACTCACAGCAGACAAACAACTCCATGTGCACTGCGCTCGCTACCGACCTTCGAATTCGCTGATTAAACGCTGGGCGTGTGAGCCCCGGTTCATTACTGACGAACGTAGCGAGACCTTGCGCGAGGGGATGCAGAGGATGTTTTTCAATACTGCAGTAGGCGGATCAGAGCTCCGAAGAAACACTCGGGCCGAGCGCGAAGCCTTAACGTCTGCGCTCCAATCCGCGATGCTCAAGGACAACGATCTGGCGGCGCTCTATGTGTATCTCGAGGCATTGCGCGCCCAGCGCTGAGGCCAGCTGAAACCTGCTTTATAGGCCTGGTACATACCGACACTGGCCAAGAGGGGTCGAACTAACTGCGAACCATATTATAAAAGTTATGAATATGATTTGAGTTGTGTAAATTGTGTGAGTTGAGTGAGTTGATTGAGAGAAGTGTGTTAAGGGCGTCAGCAGTGTTGAGAGAACCCAGAGAATTTAGAGAGGAGAGAGCAAGTGAAAAATAAAAATTCGCTGATCGTGGCCATATTCTTGCTGATAGTGTCCAGCGGAGTTCAGGCAGCGCAAACTGCAGATGCATCGGCAGACCAATCACAGTCAGACGCACAGCAGGATGCGATCGAACAGACAGTTGTCGGCACATTGCCCTATGAAGTTGTTGTGCGTTCCCGGATTTCGCGTCGAGGCCTTAGGGAGTTGATCCAGCGCGTCGAGGACGATTTCTTCGACAAGTTCAACGAGCTGAATATTGACGATTACTATGACGTGATTTGTTACAAGCATACGCCAACAATGTCACATATCAGTGAGCGGATTTGCGAACCCCGCTTCATAATGGAAACCCGAAACCTGAATGCTAGCGAGGTCACCATGCTTATCGGCAATGTGGGTAAATGGACCGCGGGTAGTGCGAAGTCAGCATTTGCCTTTACCCCGCGAACCTTGCATCGCGAGAAGCGTTCAGACTATGAGATCCTGCAGGAAAAGATGGAGGAGCTGACGAGCGCAGACAGCGAGTTTCGCTCAATCGGAAATGCATTGGCCGAACTTAAGGCCAGACTAGAGAACTACGAATCCGAGTGAGCAGAACCCGCTCGCTAGCCAGAAAGTGATTGCTCAGACTTGCAGTAAACGCTGCCAGTCGAGCCGAACATGAAGATCGATCCGCCATTAAGGAAGCGTTGTATGGATATCACCACTGAAGGAATTTTTGTAGCGATCAGAAGGATCATTCAGGCGTCTGATCTTCACTCCAATTTTATTCGGCGCAGCACGGGGCTCACTTCGCCGCAACTCGTACTATTGAATGCGATCAAGAACAATCCTGGCCTGACAATAGGCAAGCTCTCAAAGCTGATCAGTCTTAGCCAATCCACAGTCACGATTATTCTTGATCATCTGGAGCAGGAAGAATTGGCTGAACGTTATCGCTCCGAGGTAGATCGGCGCAAGGTCCATGCGAGAGTAACCCGCAAGGGTCTGATTGCACTGGAACTTGCCCCCGCACCGCTACAGCCGTACTTCATCGAACAGTTTGAAAATTTGGTCGAGCACGAGCAGAGCGCCTTGTTGGCTTCGTTGCAGAAGATTGCTTCCATGATGGATGAGTCACAGCAGCAGAGGGCGAAAGTGCAATACCCTTTTTTGTCAGGCATGAATATGAAAGCAAACTGATGAGCTGGCGCTCAGCGACTGAATCCCCAAGCCCGTAGTACTTTGGACCGGCCACTAGCGAAGATGTTAGTGGCCGTTTTTTATCTCAGCCGCTTGTCGGGTTTCGCTATGCTGCATTATGCTCGGACCCATGCGGCTACTATCACTTTTTACTCTTACCTCCTTGTCCTCATTGTCTGCGTCTGCTCTCTTGCTCGCCCTCAGTCTCACGTCAGTATCGGCTAAAGCGCAGAATGCGGAGATTGCGCGCACTCCGGATGGCAGGCCTGATCTGCAAGGCTACTGGACTAACCGTACTCGCACGCCGCTCGAGCGGCCAACTGCACTGGGTACGCAGCAGGCCTACAGCCTGGAAGAAGCGCGGCAGTTTGAAGCGCGCTTGCAACAATCAGCGGCGCGTTCCGAAGCGCCGAGTGATCCAGAGCGTGGCGCGCCAGCTGGTGAAGACGTTGGTTCCTACAATACATTCTGGCTAGATCTGGGCACGAACATTGTTCAGATTGCCGGCGAGTATCGTACGTCGATGATTATCGATCCCCCTGATGGCCGCATCCCGTTTCTGCCTGAGGACCAACGCAGCAGTACTCAATTGCAACGCTGGCTGAGTGAACCGGGAGTAGAGCCATTCGACGGCCCCGAGTTGCAAACTATTGGTGAGCGCTGTTTGTTGTTCTTTGATTTTCGCACATCGAACTCCGGCTCAGGTCCGCCCATGATGCCGATGTACTACAACAACAACTATCAGATCATCCAGACTGATTCGCACGTGGTAATCCTCACCGAGATGATCCACGACGCACGGATCATTCCGCTGCGGGATGCGCACACACCGGTTCCGTTTCGCTGGAATGGCGATTCAATTGGTCAGTGGGAAGGGGACACGCTCGTGATCACGACCCGCAAGCTCCACCCGCAACAGTCGCACTTCGGCTCGAGTTCGCAGCTACTGGTTACGGAGCGCTTGCGCCGGGTTTCGGACGCGGTCATAGAATACACTTTCACGATGGAAGACCCGGCTGTCTACAGTCAGCCCTGGACCGCACAGCTGACCTTCAATGCGTTGCCGGCGGGGGAAGTGGTGTACGAGTATGCCTGTCATGAAGGCAATTATTCGCTCACCGGTATTCTCGCCGGGGCACGACGAGATGATGTGGTAGCAGAGCAAGCTGGCAGCGAGTAATCCCGCCGCCCGCGTTGAGTGTGGCTAGCCCAGATAACCGTGCTGAGCGAGTTGCACGCTGATGCCATCGGGATCATTGAAGTACAGTTGATCGCCGCCACTGGTGCGATTGGCGGGATCGCGATTCACCCTGCCTTCGATGCCGTGATCGCGCAGGCGTTCCGCCAGTTCATCCGCATTGTAGTTATCCACCCCGATACAGAGATGGTGCATCGAACCGGGATTGGCGAGCTGATACAGACCCAGAAAACTCTCATCTCCCAGGCCCATGTTAAGGCCGCCGTTCGCTGGTCGACTGATTATCTCCATACCAAGCACACGATTGTAGAAATCGGCCGAGCGATTTACATCGACCACCGATAACGAAACGTGATTCATCGAACGGCCAATAGCAACAGGCGCCGGTAACTGAGCCTGTGCGGAGTTGATTGACGCTGCCGTACCGCTGGCGAGAAGCAAGGCCATCAGTTCACGGCGTGATATTTTCTTCTGATCGTAGTCGTCCAGCAGGGTAGTGAGTTGTTTGTCCATTGCGATTCTCTTCTTTCAGGGTAAGCGGAATACGAACAGCATGTTGCCGCCGCTGCGTTGTTGGAGTTCGGGAGCGAGAGTGCGGTAATTTACGCCTCCGCCCGCGGCGATGGCGACATACTGTACTCCATCCACACTATAGGAGACGGGAAACCCACCGGCTGTAGAATTGAGATACTGTTCCCACAGAATTTCACCGGTATCGGCGTCGAATGCACGAAAGCGGCGTGCATCATCACTGACGAATACCAACCCTCCGGCAGTCGTGAGAACAGATCCACCGAAGCCGGCACGCTGCTTGTGCTGCCATTTGGTCTCTCCGGTAGCCACATCGGTAGCGGTAAACAAACCGATCTGACCATCGAAGCCCGGTGGCTCGACAATGCGACTCGTGGCTGAACGATGGTGCTGTCCTATTTCCGGCTGCACAGGATTGAGATAGAAGTCCATGCAGGCATTGTTGGTCGGCGTGTAGAGCGCGTTGGTCTCTGGTGAATAGCCGACCGACTGCCAGTTGATGCCGCCACGTGTGGTCGGACAAACGAGCTTGCGCTGTCTGATTTCGGTGATTTCCAGTTCGGGATTCGTGATGCCCTTGCGATTTTCGATGTCAACGCCGACGATCACATTCTGGTAATTGGTTTCTTTGGCCCACAGGAAATCACCGGTCGCTGCGTCGAGTGTCCAGACGATACCGGGCTTTCCAGGCACGCCGGTGATTACTTTGCGTCGCTCATCGCTGATATCAGGATTGATCCATGTTACTGAATCCGGGTCAGGTGTCACATCTGTCTCGACTACGAGTCGCTCGTAGGGATGGTCCTGATCCCAATTGCCGCCCGGGATATGTTGGAAATACCAGGCGATTTCGCCAGTGTCTGCATCGAGTGCCAGCGTTGAGTTGGTGTACAAGACATCGCCACCACCAGTATCCCGCTGGATAGAACCCCAGGGGATCGGCACGGCGATACCAATAAAGATGAGATCGAGATCTGCGTCGTAGCTGGCTGGCATCCAGGCCGAGCCACCGCGGCGTAATTCATTTGGTAAATCGCCCCAGGTCTCGCCGCCTGGTTCTCCGACACGCGGAATGGTGTTGGTACGCCAGATTTCCTCGCCGGTATCCGGATCGTGTGCCGTAATCCAGCAGCTGGTATTGATATGGTAGCAACCCGACATGCCCGTGATGATCTTTCCGTCCAGAACTTGTGGGCCACCCGAATAGTGCTGACCGATCTCCCAATCACCGACCTGTGTTTCCCAGGTGACCTCACCTGTGCGTGCATCGAGCGAGATCAAGTAGGCGTCGCGAGTAGCCAATAGCAACTGGTCCTTGTAGAGCGTGCCGTTGCGATTGGCGCAGGCGAGTACAGCAGCGTGTTCAACTTCCGGACGCTGGTAATCCCAGATCAGGTTGCCATTGGTCGCATCGATCGCTTCGATGAAATCGCAGGCCTGTGGCAGGAACATGATGCCGTCGTGAACCAGTGGTGTTGTTTCCTGTAGACCGGGCGCCATCGTCCATGCAAAGGCGAGGCGCAAACTGTCGACGTTCTCTTTATTGATCTGATCGAGCTTGCTGTGCGCCCAGTGATTCTGCGTGCCCCGCCACATTAGCCAGTCACTGGCCGGTGGATTGGCGAGCTGGTCCAGAGTGACCGGTGTGTAGTCTTCGACCAGGGATTGACTGAAAGCCGCTGCAGAAAGACTGAGCATGCCAGCCAGCGAAAAGGTGTGAAGCGAGGTGACGAAGTGCGAGGTGGGCATCCTGTTCTCCTTTTTTTTGTCTGATGAAGAATAGGGGCTGAGCGGGTTCTAGTCCATCCCTGTGGCAGGCGAGGCCGCGATTTATCTGCGCTTCAGCCGCTTTGGAACGCGAGTTGATAGCACGGTTTCATTCGCCGTTGACAATTTGACCGAAGCAGATAGAATCGAAAAGCATTGGAAAACGGAAAAACAATCGAATTTTCCAAGTTTTCTGGGTTTGCTTACTGAAAATTGCGCGCAGTATGAAGCAGTTAGTGCGGCTCGAGCATCTGGATCTTCTAGTGCAATGAGCGCTGTTCGAGCAAAGAGCGCATTTAGAACAAGAGCGCAGTTAGAACAAAGAACGAAATAAAGCGCAGCAAAGGCCGGAAACGAAACTACTAGAACAATAAGTACAACAAGACTAACCCGGTAAAAATAACAACAAGCAGGGTCAGAGCATGAAATGCCAGACTTCCCGGATTCATCGCCTAGCGACAGCCATGGTGGCAGGGTTCGTCTTCGCCGTAACCACAATTCTGCCAGCAACAGTAAGCGCCCAGGCATTGTCGTCTGCACAGGCGGGTTCACAGGCGACCACTGTCGCCGTTCGCCGACTCACCGAATCACAATATAAAAACACGATCCGCGATGTATTTGGTGACGGGATCGAAATCAATGCGCGCTTCGAGCCCGAGCAACGTGAGAACGGCTTGCTGGCCATCGGTAATGCAACTCTCTCACTGACCTCATCAGGATTTGAGCAATATTTTGTCCTGGCTTCTTCTATTGCGGAACAGGTACTTGGTGAAGCGCGGCGCGATAGCGTCATGCCGTGTGAACCCGATTCCGGGACCGTGGACTCCACCTGCGCGGCCGTGTTTCTTTCCCATTACGGTGAAAAACTTTTCCGTCGCCCATTAAATGCTCAGGAAATAGCAACTCGCGTGCAAACGGCCGACCTCGGTGCGCAGCAGGCAGGGGATTTCTATGCCGGGATGAGACTGGCTCTGACCAGCCTGTTGGTGGCTCCGGAGTTTCTTTTCCGGGTGGAACAGGCCGAACCCGATCCGAATGCGCCAGGCAGCTACCGCTTGAACGGCTACAGCAAAGCCTCACGACTCGCCTTCCTGTTTTGGAATACCACGCCCGATGCCGAGTTACTGGCCGCGGCTGCCAATGGTGCTCTGCATAGTAAGCAAAGCTTGCTGGCACAACTCACTCGCTTGGCCGACTCCCCGCGACTGGAAGAGGGAACACGCGCATTTTTTGAGGACATGATGCAGCTCGATGGCTTCGGCAACATGGTCAAAGACCCGGCTATCTATCCCAAGTTCAATCAGCTCGTCGCCGATAGCGCGAAAGAGCAGATGCTGAAAACAGTGATTGATCAACTGATCGTCGATGAAGGTGACTACCGCGACCTGTTTACCAGCAATCAAACCTTCATCAACCGGCCACTGGCTTCCGTGTACCAGGTACCCTATGTCTCTGCAGACGAATGGAGTGAGTATGAGTTCAATGCAGAATCTGAACGCGCCGGGATTCTGACCCAGGTCGGGTTTCTTTCTCTCTGGGCGCACCCCGGCACTTCATCACCGACGCGTCGTGGTATCAAGATCCATGAAATCTTTATGTGCGAACCGACCCCTGATCCACCGGCCGACGTCGATTTCTCGCAAGTTACCGATAGCGAGGCTGGCACCGTGCGTGGCCGCCTGCTGGATCATATGCAGAACACGGGTTGCACCGTGTGCCACCAACGCAGTGATCCACCGGGTCTCGCATTGGAACACTTCGATGGTCTCGGGCAGTTGCGCAAGATGGAGAATGGTCAATTGATTGATGTGAGTGCGGATCTGTTTGGCAAGACCTTCGTCGGCGCAAAGGGACTTGGCGATTATCTCCATGATGATCCACGCGTGCCGTCCTGTCTGGTGCGCAATGTCTATGCCTACGGTGTCGCGAAGGCACCTGGTTATCAAGAGAGAGACTATCTGCAACAGCAGGCACAGGTGTTTGCTGACAATGGCTATCGATTCGCCGAGCTCTTCTTGCAGATCGCCATGACACCGGAATTCTTCGCCGTGCAGCTGCCTGAGGGTTCGGACGCCTCGCTTGCCAGCGCTGCAATGTTGGATCAACAGGATTAGTCGGGAGGGAAAGACAAATGAGTTTTCGCTTCAACAGAAGATCCTTGCTCAGGGGAATGATCGGTGGTGCAACGGTCAGTATGGGTATTCCGCTGCTGGATATTTTCCTCAATGAAAATGGCACTGCCTTTGCGGATGGCGCCCCGATCCCGACCCGATTCGGAACTTATTTCTGGGGGCTCGGCCTGACAGATACACCTGCTGGTGGCACGCGTTGGGTGCCTGAAACAGTCGGCGCTGGTTACGAGATAACACCAGAACTACAGGCACTGGCTGCAGTTAAAGACAAGGTGTCAGTCTTCTCTGGATTTCGTGCGATACCGGACGGGCGACCGAATCTTGTCCACTGGAGTGGTCATGCATCGATCCTGTCGGGTGTCGCACCCTCAGCAACGGGTCGTTTTGAAGGCGCATCATTTGATACCCGGGTTGCTGATGCCCTTGGCGGAACGACTCGCTTCAAGGTGCTCGACATTGATGCCTCGGTCTCACGCCGCCCAATCAGTTATTCAACACGCTCTGGTTCGACCTTTGCGTCTCCCGATGTCACGCCACTCGATCTTTACCAGCGACTTTTCGGTGACGGATTCCAGGATCCGAACAGTGACGATTGGCAACCCAATCCCGACATCATGCTGCGCCAGAGTGTGCTCTCGGCAGTGACCGATCAGCGCAAGGCCTTGCTGGACAGCGTCGGACATGAAGATCAGGTCAAGCTGGAGCAATACTTCACGTCGGTACGCGACATGGAGAATCAGCTCGCAATCCAGCTGCAGAAGCCTGAACCGCGTGAGGCCTGTGTGATTCCTTCTGCTCCCGGAACAACGGAGCGCGCTGCATCAGTTGATGTAGTGAATGCGAATACCAAGGTCATGGCGCGCCTGCTGGCGATGGGGCTGGCCTGTAACCAGACTCGCGTCTTCAATTTCGTGCACACTGGCGGCACGTCCGAGACCTATATCGCTGGCAACAGCAAAATCTATCATCAGATTACCCATGACGAACCCACCGATGCGCAGCTTGGATTCCAACCGGAAACCAGCAAGCTCGCAGGTCTGGTCATGGAAGGTCTCGGTGCTTTTCTCAATGAAATTGATGCTGTCAAGGAAGGTGACGGCACCTTGCTGGACAACTGTTTGATTTGCGCCTTCAGTGACACCGGTTACGCAAAGATTCACTCCATCGAAAATATTCCGATGTTTCTCGCCGGAGGCGCGAGTGGCCGGCACAAGGCAGGTCAGCATATTCATGAGCCGGGTGAGTCAGTTACGCGCGTATCACTCACAGCGATGCAACTGGCCGGCGCGCCAGTCGGTGAGTTTGGTGAGGGTTCCATGCGCACTTCACGTCCTGTGTCTGAAGTGATGGCGTAGGGGTTCAGCAATGAGCAAACAACAAACAAACAGAAAACGAATTACAGTCCTGCGCCAGGTATGTTGCGCAATGGCGATGGCCGCACCGATATCGGCCTTCGCGGACTGGACCAAATCCTGGGTGATCGAATGGAATGAGCCTGCCCATTACTATGGCGCAGAGACGGGTGTGATCGACCCTGGCACGGATTGCCCCCAGGGTACTAATCCAGAACTGGATTGGGTGGAAGTATTGATCAAGGCGGGTTACACGCGCGAGGAGGCAGAATGGTTACGCAACCCAGCCAATCCTACGCGCAGCCCGGTACATGGACAGCAGCAAATGGCCTTCCGGGGTGAGGGCCGTGCGAATGTCTATATTCATCCCGAAACCTATCCGGATACGGGGCTTGCCGGTGTCACAGGCAGCATCGCAGAAGGCATCAATCTTGATGGCAATTCCGATACGGGATTCGTGAGTCCGGATGGTGAAGCCGGCATCGACAATACGTTCTACCGAACGCTGGGCTGCTGGAAAACCTACCGCGGACCCGAACGACTCTCCAGCGGCGCCATGCAATTCAATGATGGCATGCGCAACGGTTCCTGGACCATGGTGATCGTCGCCTCGGGTGCAGGTGAAGATCCCCTGAATGACAGCGATGTCATGGTGGGCTTTTACATGAGCCAGGACAATATGGTGAAGGGAGGTGATGGCAACATCGCTGCGGACTATACCTTTCGAATTGAACCACACCAAAAGTACGAGGGAATTTTCCCTGCGCAAACTATCGACGGTGCCATTGTCTCAACGGAAGCGGTCACAGCGACTCTACGCGACCCGGGTTATACGCGAGATCTCGAACTGCTGGATGCACAGATCAAACTCACCATGAACGAAGACGGCAGTCTGCGTGGTTATGTCGGAGGCTATCGCCCGTGGCGACCAGTCTATGATGGCTGGGTCTATGCCCGCGGTCCTGTCATCGAGTCCTTGACCTGGGTCGAACTGCCAGCTGTCTACTATGCGCTAAAACGCGAGGCAGATTACAGCCCGGCGGGCGGAAACGGAGAGCGCACTCATATCTCCTATGCGCTGCGAGTGGATGCGCTTCCCGCCTACGTCGTCACCCCCGATGCGCAAGCACTGGTAACAGAGATCAGATCCTATAAAGACGAAGCACCGGAACTGCCGACGTTGGCGCGTGGTCTTGGCTCAATCAGGGTGATCGATGGCATCGTGGTTGATCCACGCGCTGAGAACCAACCTGGGCCCAATGCCGTTATTTTGCCGCCCAAGTAACACGCAATTGTGACCGCCCAATCGATTCAGCGTGCTACTCGATTGCATACAAAGGACTAGACAGCGCCAAAATTGGCACGAGCGCTAAAGGAGTCGGCCATGTCGTATCGAACTATCGCAAATGGAATCAGGCTGGCGCTAGTGCTGCTGGCATCATTAACGGTGTTCATTTCAGTAGCAGCCGACAGCGTGCCGCAACTAACCGAATCTGATCGCCCGATACGGATCTCTGGCATCGGGCTGCGCGTGAGTAATCTGGACGAGTCCCTGCATTTTTATACTGAAATTCTTGGCCTCAAGGTTGGAGCAAGAGTCCCGCGGGAAGGTGAGGCCATCGAATATTTGTTGGGCATGACCGGCAATATCCGGGAAGACACGCTTATTGTGATTCGCAAGGGGGAAGTTATCCCGGAGGCGTCACAATTTGGTAATATCGTCATCGTAGTGCCCGATGGTCGGGCGATGGCAGAACGAGTTGCTGCTGCGGGATACCCACCCGAGCAGATCAGGGATGGGACCAATTTCGTTCGCGACCCGGATGGATACCGAATCGAGCTGTACCAACGGCCGGGGCAGTAATATTCTGTAGACACCAGCGAGGCGAATCGAGTGACTCATTCTCAGGTAATCCCACTTCCCGATCCCCAACTCGAGAGCCATCTGTCCAGCAAAGCTGATCAGCGCATGGCGCTGGATATTGTTGAGACCTTTGCGCGTCTGGCAAGTGAGAAGGGCATCCGTTCGATCTCCATGTCAGAGTTGGCCAAGCAGTTGCGCATCAGCACCAAGACACTCTACAAGACGTTTACCAACAAGGGCGAATTGGTCCACGAAATGGTCGTCCGCTGGGAGCGGCGAATTCACAAACCGATCGACAATTACGGCAACGACCTGGTGGAGACATTGCGCTACTGGGTCAAGGTCTGGGTCGAGAACGACGCACGCTATTCCACTGCCTTCTGGGTTGACCTGAAATCGGATTATCCTCTGCTCTACAAGGTTTATGTCGACTCGCTCTACAACCGCATGGACGCCATGAAAAAACGCTTAACGCCTTTTTTGAAAGAGGATGTTAATCATGAGTTTGCCTGGGCGAGTTACTTCATACTGATGACTGCCTCTTCCCAGCCCAAGACATTCAAGAAAATCGGGATGACGCGAGAGCAATGTGTCTACGAGGCATTCAATTTCTGGATGAATGGTGCGGTAGATCTGCAAGCCTTGCGCGCACAGCAGGAATCGGAACAAGTCGCAATTTGAGTTGAGCAGGTTGCGACCGTCATTGATTCGCTGGCATGAGCCTGAAAAGTACCGTCGCATGTTGGCATGCGAATGAGAATGGTCGAAAGCCCGGCATTGGACCGTTCCTCGGGCGATGCTGGACCAGAGTTGGCAAGTCTTCCTTTATCGCGATAACACTGCGTCGCGCACGTTCCTGAGCGAGATTCCAGTTGCGCCAATCCGTACTGGCCTCTGCGTCTTCATCTCGCAGATTAAATTCTTCTGTCCATTCCCAGGCAAGGCGGCACTGTTGCCCCGGGTCGAGCGCATCAAACTCAGCGACAAGGAGCGGCACTACTTCTACTCCGAGTGTCGTCAAATAATCGATGTCGAGCGGCGTTTCGCTGCTGCGCGCGTGCGCAAGATTGTAGTTTGCAACCAGCAAGGGCGGGCTGATCAGGTTGAGCGCGAGGACAAACGCGATTCCTGAGTAAATTGCGCCTGGAATCAAGCCTCGTTCACTGTTCCGTAACAGGCAGATCGCGAACAGCATCAGGCACAAGCCGAGCCAGCCCATAAACATGGCTGCCGACAGGCGAGACAGAGTCAGTCCGAAACTGTCCATATACAGATACAGACGCTGCGCAGCCGAGATCACAACCAGCAACAGACAACCAAGCAGCGCTATCGCCAGAGGTTTGAATTGTGCCTTGTTGGCGGTCGTTGTATTGAGCGACACGAGGACTACCAGACTGATCCCGGTGACTGTAACGAGTTCAAAAAATCCACGACGTGCATACCCAGCCAGCGTCAATCCCGATGCAGATTCGATGGTGTCTCTGCCGCCGAAGAGATAGGGAAGCTGCAGCAGGATGAAGAGCGCAAAGAGCGCGAGCAGCAAGCTCATGACGATGCGTGTTTCGATCGCACCGATGAGCAGACGAGTGGACTGGCTGGAGTCATCAGTGGCATCCCTGCTGCAAATTGCTGTCAACAATCCTGTAGCGAGCCAGCCGATACAGAACGAAACCAGAATATGTTCTGGCATGTCCGGGCCAAAGAACTCGAGAACTCGCGCGAAGGCGTTTTCAAAACCCGCATCGGCTGAACTGAACAGGGCGCCGAACAGGAGTACGAGCGGCAGGGCGATGACGAGCCCGCGCAGTACGGCGAACAGTTTGGGGTCGTTGGCGTTGCCGCGAAAGTCGACCTTGCCGAACAGCGAGAAGCATGCCGTCAGCGATTGCAAGGGGAGGCGCGAACAGGAGGCGAGGAACGCAAAGGGTGTAACATTCCTGAGTTTCGTACCACGTAGCTCCATCACGACGATAACGGCCGCCAGCAAGATCATCGCAACAAGGCTGAGGAAGGCCACTGGGTTGTGGCGGACAATCAATAGCGTGGCAGAACCGATAGCGAGCAGCGACCAGCAGGCAATCAGTCTTACACTTTCAACTCGACTGCGGGCTGCCAGGGAAATGGCTGCAGTCGCAAAACTTGTTAGCCAGATTGTGAGGGGTAGGCCAGGGCTTTGTATTTCCAGAAACAGCAAGCTTCCCAGCACGCCAAGACCAATGCCGTAGAGTAGTGCGCGCTGAGCAAAAAACGGGGTAATCTCGAAATCGTCGGGTCTTGGGAACAGATTCATGAACTCACTCTTTATTCTAAATGTGTAAAGAACTTTGTATTACAAAGTGAATAGGCAAAAAATTTAGATATTTTTAACCGCTGAGATCAAGGCTTCCATATGCGCCAGATATTTTTCCAGCGCCTTTCGTCCTTTTGCGGTCAGCTGGTAATCGGTCTTGGGGATGCGGCCGTCAAAACCCTTGCTACAGTTGACGTAGCCAGCTTCTTCCAACTTCCTGGCGTGCGTGCTCAGATTACCATCGGAGAGGCCGAGCAATGATTTCAAGTCATTGAAGCTCAGCTTCCGATGAACCGCCAGAGTAGTCACAATTGCGAGGCGCTTCTTCTCGTGGATGAGGTTGTCGAGTTCTGTTCCTTTGCTGTTCTGCACGAGGGTCAGGTCTTTAGCCTTCTCGTTACGTTTCTCAGCCGCGGCAGAGAGTGGTGAGTGCTGTTTTTTAGCCGCCATAGTATTTCCAGATAAGATAGCCTGCAGCGAGGTGCAGTCCGCCAAACCCCAATGCGAGCATCAGTGCACTATAGACGGGAAGCAGAAACGCTCCGATTCCCAACACAATAAAACAGGCACCGACAGCCTTGATCATGGCGACAGAGTGAGCACCTGCCGTCATGACAGCCGCCCCGTAGAGGCTGAGCCAGATTCCCGGCAACAGCGAGGTGAGTTCAGCGACGGCCACAAAGTAGGTAATGATGCCACCGACCAGCATTGTTGGCGTGAAGGCATACAATAACTTGCGGCCACTCGCAGAAAGCAAGGTCGTGCCCTGTTGTCTCGCCTTGTACAAAGTGCAGGTGATGGAGCCGGAAGTCGCGATTAGCAGAGCGACCATCCAGATAGTGAGACTGGGCGCAGCAGCTGGAGATTGATTTGTAGTCAAGTCCAGCCAGGCTGCGGTCAGTCCAATCAGCCCCGTAAAAATAAGGCCAATTCCGGATATAGAGGTGAAAGACGCGGCAGCTTCGATCGTATCCCGGATGAATTTGAGGTTCTCTTCAGCTCGACTTTGCATGGAAGGCAAGGGCTTCTTGTCTTCAGGCTGTTCGGCTGCCAGGGAGGCTGATGTCATTGCGTCTTCTTGCTTCACGTCTCTGATCCAGTGAGTGGGAGTATAGTATCAAGTACTTTGTAATGCAAAGTACTATTTTGAAAAATTTTCTGCGTGAGTTTGATTGTACCGACCAGCCTGGGTCTAGTTGACCGCCTGTACAGTCAACACGCCAACGGCGGTGTGTTTGACTTCCACTTCGGTGCCCGCGCTGATGTCACTGTCGGCGATGACTTTCCACGTGATGCCGGAAAATCTGGCCTCACCGGGTGTAGCACTGGAAATATCGGAATCGATCTTGAATTTGTGACCGATGAGATCGGAAGTGACCGATTTGGAATCCGTGCTGTTTTGCATATTCTTCAGTGGTTTCCATAAGCCTGCAGCGGCAATCAATGACATGATTCCACTTCCGAGTAATGCACTGGCCAGAGTCTGGGGAATGACACCGGCCAGCATAAGCAGCCCGGTTGCGAGACAACCCAGGCCAATGAAGAAGAGAATCATGATTGAAAAGCCGAGCACACCGACCTCGATGGCGAGCATGCCAAGGCCAAGGAAGACGAGCAGGGTAGGCAGGTAATCTGTGAAAGTCTCCATGACTAGCTACCCTCCTGGCCAGCCGTACCGGTGCCGGTTGGCTTTTTCTCATTCATCTTGTTGATTATGGCCATGCCCTGGGCCACGAGACTGGCTGCCTCGGTGCCGCTCTCTGGCAGCAGTACGACAGAGGATTCTCGTGCGATAGCCTGCTTGGCCTCAATCGCTTTGGTGGCAAGATCGAGTTGAATAGCTTTCTGGCCTTCTTCTGTATTGGCTGCCGCACCGACTTTGCGGAGTGCTTCAGCCTGTGCTTCCGCTACGGCCAATATTGCCTTGGCTTCACCTTCTGCCCGCAATACCTGTTCTGCCTTTTCGGCTTCCGCCGCGAGCACAACAGCCTGCTTCTGACCTTCCGCGACATTGATAGCCGCCTGTCGATCGCCTTCTGATTCAAGAATCTGGGCGCGCTTAACTCGCTCGGCCTTCATCTGTGCTTCCATCGCATCCATCACTGACGCGGGTGGAATGATGTCCTTGATTTCGTAGCGCATGACCTGGATACCCCAGGGCTGTGATGCTTCGTTAATCGAATTGACGATGTTGGCATTGAGCATGTCGCGCTCTTCGAATGTCTTGTCCAGTTCCATCTTGCCGAGCTCGGAACGCATGGTGGTTTGCGCGAGTTGCGTCACCGCAAATATGTAGTCATCCACACCATAGGTTGCCTTATAGGGATCCAGAACACGGAAGTAGAGCACGCCATCTACAGTCAACGAGATATTGTCCTTGGTAATACCTCCCTGACTGGGGATATCGACGGCCTGCTCCTTGAGCGAGCGATTGGCCGCGATGCGGTCGATGAACGGAATGATGAAATTAAGGCCGGCTTCCTTCGTGGAGTGGTACTTGCCAAAGCGTTCCACAATGAAGGCGCGATTCTGTGGTACGAATTTGATGCCTGATCGCAGGACAGCGATGATCAGGACTAATATGACACCTGGGACAATGAGTTGGGCCGGATCCATAGCGAGCTCCTTTAGTTCCCCTTAATAATTCCCCTGACGGGCCTTTCCAAGCGCTTTTCAGTGTACCGCAAAACGGGCGGAAAGCATCACCGTAATGCACTTATATTGAGCATGGCTGGAATGTGCAGGGCTGGAGTGGGTATGAAAGGATTGCGCGTAAAAAGACTGGGCACAAAAAAGCCCGGCAAGTCGCCTTGCCGGGCTTCTGGTCTATCAGACTGTATTAGTCGTCGCTGCCTGCCATGGAACGCGCTTCACGTTCGGCACGCTCAGCAACCAGCTTGTCAAAACCATCTTCGTCCAGATGAGTGATGGCCAGCCAGGCGTGAGTCATCTCGTCACCTGTACGGCTGCCACCGTATACCCACTGATCCGGATCAGGGTTGTTAGGATTGGCTGCTGTGTTGTCGTACCACTGCTTCAATACCATCACCGCGCCAGCTGGAATCAGCGGTGCTTCATCCGGGTGGTAGATGTGGCTGTGATGCCAGGTCGCACTCCAGTTGGAGATTTGGCTGATCGCCTCTGTACGGCCAGTTTCAGGATAGAAAATTTCCAGCGTAGCCGCATTCATGCGCAGGTGACCGTGTGGCTGGAAGCTGTCGATACGTACTGGGTGATCGAAGCTGTGGAAGCCTTGAGTCATCTGATAACCGTGTGGTGGGATGACGAGGTCGCCTTGCGGGCTGATTTGATAGAGGGACAGATCCTGCTTGTAGATATTGTCGCTCTCTTCGTAACCTTCCTCGTGGAACCACAGGCCGATTTCGACCACGTTGTCCTCAATCATGGTGCCTGGAGCTGTCGCGCCAACACCACCCGGGAACATGTGGATACTCCACTGGATCTGGGCACCGGCTGGCAGGGTACGGCAAACACCGTCCGGAACCATCTCGCCCCACTTGCCCATCGCGTATTCGGTCAACATGCCATAGCGCTCAAGCTCGCCGGTGGCTTCGTCTTCCATCCAGACGCTGGAGTTGGCGTGGTGAACTACCGCAGCAGCATCGCCGCGTGGCTTAACCTGTACCGCCTTGATGCAGCGTGATGCTGTCATGCCGGGATCAACATATTCGTTGCTCCACAGGTCGTTACCGGTAGCTGGGATATCGTAAGAGCTGGAAGGCACAATCAGATCGGGCTGGCCGAGTTCTGCTGCGAAATTCCAGTCATTGGGATCTTTCAGGTCAGGTGCTGGCAGGGCATTTTCAGGATCACCCATCGGTGAACCATTGTTAACCCAGGCAACAATCGCATCGATCTCGGATTGTTCCAGACGCCAGTCACCGATGATGTTCTGAATGCCGATGTGCTGATCGTAGGCGTAGGGAGGCATCTCGCGATTCGCTACTTTGAGCTGAATCAGAGGTGCCCATGGCCGGACTTGATCGTAGCTTTGAAAAGCCATTGGACCAATGCCGCCTTCCTGATGGCACACCACGCAATTCTCGTTGATGATGCGACCTATCTCTCCATTGTAGACCAGTTCGTCATGCTCTTGTGCCAGGCCTTGTTGGGCGCCCAGTACAGCCAGACTGACCAGTCCATACTTCGCTAGTTTCATGTTGAGCTCCTTTCTAAGAAGTTTTATTGGACCAACAGTTATTCGAGTACTAACAGTAACATCCGAGTCTACTCTCCAACCGGAGGCCAAAAAAGCGCAATGAGACGAAGTGTGCCTCTGGTTGCACTTTGTAACATTTGGATAATGGCGGTCCAGAGTTGAAATGTGAGTGCTAACTGACTGGAAAGGTGTTTCTTATTAGTGGTTTACGTGATTGGTGCGTGAAACTTGAATGGCAATTTATCGAGCTACCGCTCTATGCTGCCCTGATTCTGCCCGATTTCAATGCGGCGAATTTGGTGGTGAGCAAAATCATTGTTTAGCAGGCGAAAAAAGCCGGGCTTTTCTGCCCGGCTCTGGTGCCGCCCGAATTGCATTCCGGGCGAGATCGGATGTTGCTCAGGGGCGAGCCGATGGCGACTCATCCCCTGGGCAGCAGCGGCGTCAGTCGTTACCCGCCATGGAGCGCTGCGCTGCAGCTTCCCGCTCGGCAACAAGCCGCTCATAGCCTTCATCATCGAGATGGGTGATGGCAATCCAGGCATGGGACATTTCATCCCCTGTGCGGCTGCCACCATAAACCCACTGATCTGGATCGGGATTGTTAGGGTTGTTCGCGGTGTTGTCATACCACTGCTTGATCACCAATACCTCTCCCGGTGCCAGCAAGGGAGCAACCTCTGGGTCGTAAATATGACTGTGATGCCAGGTCGCGCTCCAATTTGATATCTGACTGATGGGTGTTGTCTGGCCAGTTTTCGGATCGAAGATCTCGAGCGCTGCGGCGTTCATGCGCAGATGGCCGTGCGGTTGGAAACTATCGATTCGCACCGGATGATCGAAGCTGTGGAAGCCCTGCGTCATGGTGTAGCCATTGGGCGGCACGATCAGATGACCGTTCTGGTAGCCTTCGCGCATGCCGTAGGAGCGCAGGTCCTGAGGGTAGATATTGTCCTGTGTCTCAAAACCCGGCTCGTGGAACCACAAGCCGATCTCTACCACGTTGTTTTCTATCATAGTGCCGGGTGCTGTGGCACCAACGCCACCCGGGAACATGTGGATGTCCCAGCGAACCAACGCTTCGGCGGGGAGGGTCCTGCATACTCCGTCTGGCATCAGTTCGCCCCATTTACCCATGGCGTATTCGGTAAGTTGGCCCTGACGCTGCGGCTCGCCATTTTCATCGAGCATATAGACGGCAGAATTGGCATGGTGCACGACCGCTTTCGCGTCACCACGCGGCTTCACCTGAACCGCCTTGATACAGCGGTCCTCAGTCAGCCCGGGATTGACGAAGTGCTTGCTCCAGAGGTCATTGCCGCTGGCAGGGATATCGATCGCGACGGACGGAATGATCAGATCGGGATCACCGAAATCCGCAGCAAAGTTCCAGGCATCAGGGTCAGGCAGATTGGGCGCCGGAGGAACGATATCCACATCCCCCAGTGGAGAGCCCTGATTTACCCAGGCAACTATTGTATCGATCTCTTCTTGCGCCAGCCGCCAGTCTCCCTTGAGATCCTGCAATCCGATGTGCTGGTCGTAGGCATAGGGAGGCATCTCCCGATTGGCCACCTTCAACTGAATCAGCGGCGCCCATGGGCGCACCTGATTGTAGGTTTCAAACTGCATCGGGCCGATACCGCCTTCACGGTGACAGACCACGCAGTTTTCATTAATGATTTCAGCAACATGGCTGTTATAGGTGATTTCCTGCGCCTGACCAGAACTGGCAAATACCAGCATTGCAGCTGCCAGCACGGGAAGAGCGGGCTTGAATGTCTCGATTATTGTTCTCATTAGTGTCTCCACGAATCTGTTTGGGTGGTAAGGCCTCACGATTCCAAGCCCGGATAGTGTAAACACATTTAGGGCACTAAAAAAACCTCAAATTAACGGGACACCCGATAGCGCGGCACAAACAGGGGACACTCATTACTTAGTAACTTAGCGGCACGCGCATCACGCCGGGAACACTGTTATAAGTAGGGGACACTCAGAGCTTAGTAACATAGTGCTGTCAGTCGGACCGTACAATTGAGAACAGTTCCTTAAGTTACTAAGTAATGAGTGTCCCCTAGTGGGTATGAGAGTCCCTTAGTAGGGAGTGTTCCTTGATGGGGTGAGAGCCTTGAATGTCGGGCAATAAAAAAGGCCGACCGGGTTGCCCCGGTCGGCCTTTTGTTTAGCTTTCGCTAGAAGCGGTTGGCTTAGTCGTTGCCAGCCATTGAGCGCTGATCAGCTGCTTCACGCTCGGCGAGAAGTTTCTCGTAACCTGCGTCATCGAGGTGAGTTACCGCGATCCAGGCGTGAGACATCTCGTCACCAGTACGGCTGCCGCCATAAACCCACTGATCTGGATCAGGGTTGTTCGGGTTGTTGGCAGTGTTGTCGTACCACTGTTTGATCACAAGTACTTGACCCGGAGCCAGCAGAGGGGCTACTTCAGGATCGTAAATGTGGCTGTGGTGCCAAGTTGCACTCCAGTTGGAGATCTGGCTCACAGGAGTCGTACGACCTGTCTTGGGATCGAAGACTTCCAGAGACGCTGCGTTCATACGCAGGTGACCGTGTGGCTGGAAGCTGTCGATACGAACAGGGTGGTCAAAGCTGTGGAAGCCCTGAGTCATGGTGTAACCATGAGGAGGCACGATCAGCTCGCCGTTCTCGTAGCCATCACGCAGGCCGTAGAGACGCAGATCCTGGTTGTAGATACCTTCCTGCTCTTCGTAGCCTTCGTCGTGGAACCACAGACCGATCTCAACTACGTTGTCTTTAATCATGCCGCCTTCGGCAGTCGCACCAACACCACCCGGGAACATGTGGATGTCCCAACGGATCAGTGAGTTGGCTGGGAACGTACGGCAAACGCCTTCTGGCATCAGCTCGCCCCATTTACCCATGGCGTACTCAGTCAGCTGACCATACTGCTGCAGCTCACCGTTTTCGTCGTAAACGTAAACGTCAGAGTTGGCATGGTGAACAACCGCGCGGGCGTCGCCACGTGGCTTAACCTGAACTGCTTTGATGCAGCGGTTTTCAGCAAGACCTGGATCAACGAATTCCTTGCTCCACTGGTCGTTACCAGTTGCAGGAATGTCATAGGGAGACGAAGGAATGATCATGTCTGGCTGACCGTAATCAGCAGCGAAGTTCCACTCGTCTGGATCAGGGAAATTCGGCTTCTGTGGAACGATGTCTGCATCGCCCAGCGGAGCGCCCTGATTTACCCAGGAAACGATCGCGTCGATTTCGTCTTGCTCAAGACGCCAGTCACCTTCCAGATCCTGGATACCGATGTGTTGGTCATAGGCATAAGGAGGCATTTCACGATTTGCCACCTTAAGTGAAATTAATGGAGCCCACGGACGAACCTGATCATAGGTCTCGAACTGCATGGGACCAATACCGCCTTCGCGGTGACAAACCACACAATTCTCGTTGATGATGTCAGCAACGTGCGAATTGTAGGTCAGATCTTCTTGTGCCTGAGCACCTGATGTCAGGGCCAGCGCTACGGCGCCACCCAGCAGAGCTCCAGACTTACGCACTGATTTCATGTAATTCTCCTCAAGTAGGATTTTTTTATGTGGGCATAAGTTAACCAAAATACTAAGATTTCCGGTTGTTTATGTCCATAAAATACGGTGATTTTCACTGTCTAGATGCAACATTTTGCAACAGACTGTATCCCACAAAACAAGCGGTAAATTTGCTTCTTGAGTGGGTTTTCGGGCACTTTCTACTGCGCTAAAAAAACGGCTGGTCTCATTCGAGGTCAGCCGTTTTCGTTTTAGATTTTCTTAATCTTCAACAGTGATGCGTTGGAAGACGTTGGTCCAGCAACACTGGTCACCATCTGAACTGTCCGGTGCCGTGTGGATATCCACTTTAGTGTGAATCAGGTAGTCACCTGGCTCTGAAAAAGACGCATACACTTTGACTACACTGCTTGGACCGCCTGCAGTCAACTCGTTGGCGTCGGGTTCAGACCAGCGGGAGTGACGAGGGTCACCTTCGCGGTAAGGGTTGGTAGGTACTTCAGAGTCTTCGTGACGAGTCCAGGTCACTTCACCGGGGCCCTGGAATTTATGGAATTGCACGTTCATGTCCAGAGGCTCGCCGAAGCGCGGGTCAGTTTCGTCGCGAACAGCAGGGTCGAGTATATTAAGTACCAGCTCAACCTGTTCGCCAACGCTTACTGTTCCACCCGGATAATCTGCAGTCCAGGCTGACAGGCCGGGAGACGCCGCACCGTCTTCACCCAGTCCAACCAGTGGCTGCAGCGCACCTTGTGGGCGCGGCAAGATGAAATCCAGCTCGTACGCGGATGCGCCGCGACGACCAGGTACTTTCAGTACTTCAGCGTTACCGGTTTTCACGTACCACCACACATCGTCTTCCTGTTCGGAAGCGGGGACAGTCACAGTGAAAACACCTGTGCTGCGTCCAGCCGGGAAATGCGTTGGCTGAACACCGCTGTATTTGGCGGGCTCGAGATAGTTGTTCTCGCCCAATGGAATCTCAACGGGTACATCATTACGATTGATGATGCCGTAAGAGAAGCTTGTGGTGCCGTCAGGGTTGGCAGTCCAGCCCTCGAAAACCGGGATGATCGGCAGTCCTTCAGGTGGGCTAAGGCTGAGAAAGCGTGGTTGTTGTGCAGACACGCTTATTGCCGCAGATGCAAAAACGCCAATGAGCAGGGCAGCAACTGTTTTTTTGATTATTCGCATTGAAATGCTCTCCAAATACACGTTCGATAAAACCATTTTCCCATCTATTGTTAAAAGTCTCTTTATAGAGACGTTGATGGATTCCTTGTTTTTCAGCAGTCTGAAATTAGCAGGTTCGGTAGAATAAACGCCTAGAATGCCGCCGTCCAGTTGAGTCGAGGCTTAATTGTGCCTTTATGTTGTTGTTTTTTTACAAATTGTTACAGCATGAGGCGCGTGCATGCAGCCCTGTCAAAAACGCTGAAATGGCGCTGCTCTAGCCCTTCAAAGTAGCAGTCTGCCGGCAACTGCCAGCCCGTGCCGGTAGCTTGTGCAGTGAATTTCGACGAGGGGCGTGGCGAGCACAGTTGGCACGGCATCGACGATAGTCTGTTATGCTCAGCGCTGCGCACAGCCGTGTGCATCCTAACTCTGCTGCAACGTTTATAGAAAGCTTGAAGAGTATGCTGATCGAGCTCCGCATTCTCCGGCGAAATGGATGCTGCCTACGTCTTCCAGGATGGCTCAATGTCCGATGTAAATAAACCTGGCCTCTACTACGGTTGGAAAATCGTGGCGGCGCTGCTGGTGATTCTGACCTTCTCCAGTGGCCTGAGCTTTTATAATCATTCCGTTTACCTAAATGCCCTGGCCACACAGTCCAGTTTCTCGGTAAGTACCGCCTCGATGGCGGTGTCGGTGTTTTTTCTCAGTAGCGGTGTTGCGGGACTGCTGGTCGGTCGCATGATTCAGCGCGTTGACACCCGGATCAGTTTCACACTGGGAGCGTTGCTTTGCTTTATTGCGCTAACTGCCCTCGCGCACGTACAGGCACTGTGGCAACTCATTCTTGTGTATATGATTTTCGGATCGGGGTTCGCCAGCTCGGCTCTGTTGCCGGCGACAACACTTATTACGCGCTGGTTTCGTCGTCGCCGGGCCATGGCGCTCTCGGTTGCTTCAACAGGCCTGTCGCTCGGTGGGGTGGTCATTACGCCGCTCAGTGTATTGCTGGTTGAACGCTATGGTTTCAGTACCGCCGCCCCGCTCATGGGTGTTATGTATCTGATCGGTGTCATTCCAGTTGCCTGGCTATGGCTACGTCCGGAACCCGCCAGCCTGGGCCTGCAAATCGATGGAGGGAAAAGTGAGCCAGAAGTTGCAGTAGCAAGTTCAGCACCAGCAGACCCTGTGCGCAAGCCGATTGTCAGTCAGAAAATTTCGGAGCAGGGCATCACGCTGAAAGAAGCCAGAAAACTCTGGCTGTTCTGGGGCATCTGCATTGGCTATGTGTTCCTGATGTTGGCGCAGGTTGGTGGAATCGCCCATCAATATGGTCTCGCGCGCGAGCAGCTGAGTGAAGCGCAGACCGCTCTGGCAGTCGCGATCTTGCCCGTAGCGAGCATAGTCGGCCGACTGCTTGGTGGGTGGCTCGTCGAGCAGATGTCGATTCGTCGCTTCGCCATCATCGTGATGATCATGCAGGCGGTCGCACTCATGATTCTTGCAGGCGGCTTCAGCCCGCTGAGTCTTTGTATTGGTCTCTTTCTGTTTGGTTCCAGTGTGGGCAATCTTCTTATGTTGCAGCCGTTATTGCTGGCGGAAGCATTCGGCGTGAGAGACTACGCGCGTATTTTTTCTGTCAGTAACCTGATGTCATCCTGGGGAACGGCTGCTGGTCCTGCTTTGATGGGCATCGCCTATGCCGCGAGTGAGAGTCAGTATGCGCTGCCGTATTTCGTGATCGCACTGGCAGGACTCGTTGGCCTCTGCTTGTTCGTCTCCGCAGGCAAACTCACTGCAACGCAGGTTGAAGGGGCAAACTAGTCTGCCAGGCAGGGCAGAGTAAATTTATTCACTCGCAAGGTGAAAGAGTCGACTTGCTTGCGAGTACCGATCAACGCGAACGTGATAGACCGAATTTCATGAGCAGGGGGAGCAAAATGAAAAAGTGGATTCTCGGCGCAATGGCGATACTGGCATGCCTTCTTATCGGATTGGCTGCAATGGCGGGACTGACCCCCGCTTTTATTATCTATGGTCCCGGGGTGGCAACTGGCATTGGCAGCAAACTTCTGTGCAGTGCTGAGTATGTCATGCGACAGGATCGCGAGCAGGCGTTTGCCGATCTGGTGCAGTACTCACCGATTCTCAATGAACTGACTATCACTTATGAACCGGCTACACAGAGTGTTGCTACCAATCTCTTCGGCCTGGCAGGCAAGCGGGCGACGTATGTGCCCGGTCTCGGCTGTGCTGTCGACTACGCAGCTTATCCAATTCGTTCGCAACTGGAAGTTCAAGAAAGTGGTGGGTCCGGGCGCGATGTCTGGCCAGCGGGTTCCGCAGTCACCAGCACAGATCCTACTTTACAAGCACTACTCAACGAAATCGTGGCAAGCGATAATCAACAGGGCCTTAATACGCGGGCCTTGTTGCTAGTAAAGAGCGGCGAGATAGTCGCGGAGGCGTATGCGCAGGGCGCGTCGGCCGAGAGTCCCTTGCTCGGCTGGTCGATGGCCAAGAGTCTGATGTCAGTAATGCTTGGTAACCTGGAGATGCGAGGCCTGCTTGATCTGCAGTCCTCGCCAGGCTTCGCGGAATGGCAGAATGACGAGCGCGCTGAGATTCGGCTAACGGATCTGTTGACGATGACAGATGGCTTGAGTTTCTCCGAAGAATACAATCCTGGCGACGATGCAACGGCAATGCTCTTCACCGAGCCGTCAATGGCGGAGTATGTATTGCGGCAGCCTGCTCAGAACTCACCCGGTGAGGTGTTCAATTACAGTTCGGGCACTGCCAATCTGCTTGCGAAAGTGCATCACGATACCCTGGGCAGTGCGCAGGCGGCGTACAACGATTTCATCGCCAATATCTATGTGCCAATGGCATTTGAGAACGCGGTTTTCGAAGTCGACGCCAGCGGTGTCTTCGCCGGCAGTTCCTATTTTTATGCGAGTGCCCGCGATTGGGCTCGCCTGGGCTTGCTGATGCTGCAGCAGGGTGAGATCAATGGCCAACGTCTGGTTACAGCAGATTGGGTGCAGCGAGCAACGACGCCCAATTCGTCCCGCAATGATCGCGCCTATGGCTATCAATTCTGGCTGAACAGCGGGAATGAAAACCTGCGCTATCGTGATTTGCCAGCCGATGCCTACTACGCGAATGGCAACCGCCAGCAATTGGTAATGGTTGTCCCTTCGGCCGATGCAGTTATCGTGCGCCTTGGCTGGACCGGTGGGCGCTATCCGGTCAATGACAATTTTTCGCGGATGCTCGCTGCCCTCGTTAACGCGCAGTAACTTATTCTCTCACTGCAACCGGGCAGGTTGGAGTGCGAGAATGAGGCGGCGCAGCGCTCTGGCAGTCACTTGTCCATCGCCCAGATAGCGAACAGCTCCGGCTTTCACAGCGCCAATCAGGCAGTTGCTGGAGAGCTCGAGCGCCTTATGCCCTTGTTGGTCAGTGAAGATGAATTTTTCGATGCTATCGATACGAACGGCAAGTGTCAGTCTTTGTGGTTGATTATTCTCGTCTGTTATCTGGAACCAGTCGCCGGCGCGATACGCTTCGCTACCGAGAAGATCAGGATCGTCCGCTGCGAGGAGCACTTCGTTGAATTGCTGCAACAGGAAGGGTCCCACTGGTGTTTCGGGCTCAGCTTGGGATTCGGCTTTGAGGAAGGTGTAGTCCTGAATCTGTCGAAGCTGCCGCATCGCGCGGCGGATTTTCGTCTGCGAAGCGGCGCTGAACTGCAGGGCTTTCTCGATGTTTGCCATCAAGCGGTCCCTGATCTTTTCAAACCGCGCCCTGTCGCCTGCTTGTTTGGTTTCCTGCACTGACCACAGCATGACATCAACTGTAAGCATGACAGGGTGCCATGATTTCCCTGTTCGTCCTTCTCTTTCGACTATCTTGAGCAGCGCATTGCGGAAATGCGTATCCAGCAGGTTACGAATGGCAGGATCGAGCTTGTCGTCCAGAACGCGCGCATGCAATTCGGATTGCACGTAAACTTCGGCGACTTCCTGCTGTTCCAATTGCTCCGGTGCATGCTTCTGTGGTGCGCTGCCTTCAGTCTCGTTCTCAAATCCAGTCTCGCAGGAGACTTGCCTTGCGCTGAGCATCTGAAGAGAGCGGGATAAGGATTCGCAAAGTTCAGCCCACGCCCTACGATCAGTCGCCTCTATTGAGGATGTGGTATGGGTTGCTTGTTGCAGTGTCTGATACGCGGCTTCATTCTCCAAGACCGTGTGATTCGTCCAGCCGATGCTGGCGTGTGCGACAAGATCGAGCAATTGCAGCGCCGGGTGATCCAATGCCGAGAAGAGCCCAGGGTCGGATAGCGCGGCGCGGCAAAAAGGATACATGGTAGCGAGCAATAATTTGCACGCCGCCTCAGCATGTTTGCTGTCTTCAATCATTCCCTGATAGAACAGTATGACCAGATTCAACGTGTTCAGTGATTGCTGATCGATAGATGGCACGTCGTCAGAATTCAGGGCCTGTTGTAACTGTTCTGCAAGCTGTCGCAATACTGCCGGTGCAGTTGTCGCGTCTGGCACTCCCAACAGCGCAAGTGTTCTTTGTAAACCAGGATAGATCGCGTCGTTGCGAGTCGGCGCAATCCGCTGTGGATCAACATGCAGCGGAAGCTTCGAGGTATCTGCCTCAGCCTGGATAGTGTTCAGTAGATGGTGCACATCGACCTGCTGACTTGGCCGGGTGTCTTCAGTGTCTGCGCTTGCGGAAGATTGCTCTGCTGCACTTTTACTCTGCGCGATAGCTTGTGCACTGATTGTTTGTTCGTCTGGTTGTGTTGTGCGCTCGCGTTCTGGCAGTTCATCAAATGCCGCGATCAGTTGATTGAGCTCGCCGAGTATTTCATCGAGTTTGCCAAAAACATGCTTGTTGAATTCCCGATAGATGGTCAGCAGGAAATGGGCCTTAAGTCCCAGCGGCCTGATAGCTTGATTGAAACAGTCACCAATCTGTTCTGGATCGAGTGGGTTGCTGGTTTGGTCTACTGATCTGGCAGGATTTAATCTTTGCAAATGCAGTACGAATTCAGCCGCAGCAGCCGCTTCGCGCTCACGCATTTGTCTGATCATGCCGTCCATCGCAATCATTGCCTCGATGTAGTCATGATCAAGTAGGGAAATGCTGTCAGTGGATTCGGGGGAAACGTCTTCGGCAGAGTCTGGTGCAGAAGCAAGGCGATCGAAATACGCGTAGAGATGGCGTTTGAATCGCTGCAGTACAGCGTCGGATTCTTCTTTGATCGACGGCGTTTTTGCACCGACGTAGCCACTGGTTTGTGTAGCTATTTGGGCATTGGCTGCGTCAAGCGCATCACTAATACGGCGCGCGAGTGCGCGCGCGGATGCAACTTTGATTCTGTCGAGCTTTTCCTGCATGGCAGACTCACGATTCCCGTCGATTGGTCTGTCGAGATATTAGCGGCGTTGGCAACTGAGGTAAATCGCCCGGCTCAGATGTGGTGCTGCGTGTTCACGCGTTGAATGCGCTGTACAGGGACTGCCAGCGATCAGGTTGCCTGATGACTTTCCCGGCACCGTTGGTCCAGATGTGACAGGTCGTGCCACGTACAAGAATCTGCTCGCTGTCGGCACAGCGAATTTCATAAGAAAAAGTTAATCGCCGACTAAGATTCTCTGCGACCCAGGTGTCAATCCTGACTCGTTCCCCGTAGCGCAGGCTTCCCGCATAGCGCACATTGACTTCGCTCACGGGCAGCTGAAATCCCTCTTTCTCGAACAGTGCATAGTCATAGCCCATTTCCCGCATGTAGTGGCTTCTTCCTTCTTCGAAATAGACCAGATAATTCGCGTGATGAACGATAGCCATCGCGTCGGTTTCTGCATAACGGACGGCGAACTCGGTGGTGGTTTTGCGCTGTGTGTTGTTCGCATTCATGAAGTATTTAGATCGTGTGTAGTGCTGCTCCCGGAACAGCGGTGCAATAGTGTGTCTCCTGATCCCTGCTGCTATCCGGGCCAGACAGAACGGGCGTAGCGGCATTATGCATCAATAGTTGTCACGATGTTCACATTGTGAGTTACTAGTGAACCCTTTAGAGTGGGTCCGGTTGTTGACTTGGCTGTGGCGTGTTGCCTCCGGCGAGTGCCGCGAGACTGGACCCGCACTATCAGTAATTGGATTGATTTGCCCGGCATCGAGGTTTGTTGACATGTTGAATTTTCCCGAACCCCCAAAGAGTTATGGCTCGGTCTTTCTCGAAGAGACGGATAAGGTGTTGCCGGAAAAAATTGATCAGCGAATGCGCTATGCCTTCTTCAGCACTATCGCGCAAGGTGGCAAGTCAGTGATCAAATCCTGCAAGGATCTGCATTTGTCACGTTTCATTTGTTACAAGACTTTGAAACCTGAGTTCGCGGATGATGAAATTGAACAGAAACGCCTGATCAGAGAGGCAAGGGTGACGGCGATGCTGCAACACCCGAACACTGTTCCCACTTACGAGCTTGGCAGGGATGGCAGGGGCAATCCGTATTTCACAATGAAGCTGGTCCATGGTTATACCTTGCGGGAAATTCTCGACTACCGCGAGCGCTATGATTTAACCCAATTGGTGGAATTGGTGCTGCAGGTTGGATTCGCACTGGACTACGCCCATACCCACGGCGTGGCGCATCGCGATATCAAACCCGAGAACATACTCGCTGGGCCCTATGGTGAAGTGCTGCTGCTGGATTGGGGCCTCGCCAAAGTGTGGAACCCGGACGGCAGTTCCATTCCGGATGCCAGCAGCAAGAAGTCAGTTGAGATCAAGGATATTTCGCTAACGGAAGCTGGCAAAGTGCAGGGCACGGCCCATTACATGTCGCCTGAGCAGATAGAGCGTGATCCGGCTATCGATCACCGCACAGACATCTTCAGCCTCGGTGCGGTGTTATACGAGATTCTTTGCGGGAAGACGGCCGCCAAAGGTGAGCAATTGCACGAGGTGATAGACAGCGTCAAAAAAGACATACCGCCACGCCCTTCCACATTGACCCGAATTCGCATTCCCAGGTTGCTGGAAGAGGTGGCGATGAAATCACTGGCGAAGAATCCTGCAGACCGTTACCAGTCAATGTCCGAAGTTATTCTCCTGCTGCAGCAAGATTGGCGCCATGATCTTGCGCCTGGAAACTAGCAACCCAGTTTCCAGCGATGAGCGGTGTTACTGACCTCTGTGCAGAATCCCTGATCAGATAATCCAGTTGCACCGTGCTCGCGATTGCCTTTCCGTCTGCAAACGCAGGACGAAAGGACAGGGTCTTGATGCGCTTGAGTGCCCGCTCAGTGATGTCGAGCTCGGCTTCCGAATTGTCCAACACGACGTCAGTCCCTGTTACCCGGCTTTTGGTACGAAAAGCGCCATTGCGAACGGTAATTCGTGTTGCTGGATCGATGGTCATACGCACAGTCAGCCGTGACCAATCCTCTTCCAGTCCGCCCTGCCAGTCGACGAGGGCCAGTTCCTGTGTGAAGCCGGCAAGGTGTGATGCTGGCTCAATCAGGCTGATACGATGCAGTGTGTCCCCTTCAAGCCGACTGCGACTGGTGAAGTTGCCTGGTGACATGGCTTCAGACAGCCGCAGATCAAGTTGCGAACCAGGGATGGCGGTCGGGCTGGCCAGGAATCTGGCGAGCCGGGTTTCCGATACGCCAGCCTGGCGAAAAGCATCGAAGGCCTGTTGATAGCTGGCGCTGATGTCATCGCTGGCATCGAACAACGCGTTCCAGTCGGCGAGATACAGCTCTGCCATCGCGACGGCCTCAGCACCGAAGCTCGGCACGGCCTTGAACATATCGCGCAGCTGCGTCAGGGTTTTCAGGCCAGCTTCATGACGTGATTCCAGTGCGTCGAATTTATCCTGCACGCGATGAACCTTGGGATGAATCTGGCGCAGTCTGTAACTGTTGGCACCGCCTTCCGAGATGACTCGCGCTTCCAGATAGTATTTTTGCGTCAATGAGTAGAGCATCTCGGCATGCATGCGGGAATTGCCCATGCCATGCTTTTCTGCGTAGCCCACCGCTGTTTCATTCAGCCAGGTCGCCTCACGCATGTGGGTGGCCTGCTTCTCGGGGCTATCTTCAATGCCTCCACGCACGTGCAGGTCAGCCAACCAGAGCATGCGCGAAATACGGTCCGGAATACTGCCGATGTAGTGCGAAAGAATCAGGGTCGAGTAGTAGTCCAGACGCTCATTCACTGCCTCCCAGTCTTGCCGCAGCAGGTCGATCTCAACGGCCATTTGTTGCAGATCATATTGCTGGGGTGCCTGCAGCCCATGGCGGGTTCTGACGATCTGGATTGCATAGTCAGCAGTGTTAGCGGCCGAGTCATAGCGACTCACTTCCAATTGACTGAGCGCCAGATTCTGAAGTGGCTCAACCAGAGCCGGGTGATAGCGGCCGTATTGGTCGGCCAGGGCGTAAATGCGTTCTTGCTGGACTTTGAGAGCTTCTTCAGCTGCCGCGAAATCGCGATAGTTGGAGTTTGCCGATGTCTTGCTGGGTAAGAGTATTGCCAGCAGACTCAGGGCAAGAGTGCCGCGAACAATAGAAATAGTCATTTCGGTGCCTCGCTATATCAAACAACAGTGAATCAAAAATTCTTCGCCAGGTTGTTGTTATAGCTTTGGCGCGCAGTGTTTCTGGCAGTGTTTCAGAAAGGGCTGTCGTGACACTGACTGCCGGGCCAAGCGTGTGCGGAGATTTTCCTCGAGCAGAATTGTGGGCTGCTCTTGTTCTGGAAATTGCAAGAGCTGTGCCAAGGTGAGATTCCGCCGCAGGTCACGCCGCAAGCGGCAGTGCGATGTCATTTAAAGTGGCTGTCACGACTGCTGTCCGCGAATGTGTGGCCCTGTGAGTGTTCCTGACACGCGGCAATGCACCATTTCGGTGCGCCTGCTGCCTTCCTGACTACCGGGTAAGACGCAGAGATAACGCAGTGCTGCGCGTCAAAATCCCTTAGAATGCTGCTTTTCAATTAACTCCGGCAGGGAGAAATGGGCGATGACAGAGCACACAACAGGCAAGGTGGCATTTATCGGGCTGGGAGTTATGGGGTATCCCATGGCTGGCCATCTCAGTACCGCGGGAGAAAATGTCTGTGTGTACAATCGAACTCCAGCGAAAGCTGAGAGTTGGCTGGCAACCTATAAGGGAGAGAGCGCCCCGACTCCTGCAGAAGCGGCTGCCGATTGTGATGTCGTGCTGGTTTGCGTCGGCAACGATGCTGATGTGCGGTCGGTGGTCACCGGGCCAGATGGCGTACTGTCGTCGCTGAAACCAGGAGCCATCCTTATCGACCATACGACTGCCTCTGCTGAACTGGCGAGAGAGCTGTATGCACTTGCTGCTGAGAAAGACATTGGTTTTCTGGACGCGCCCGTCTCCGGAGGGCAGGCCGGTGCGGAGAACGGTCAACTCACTGTCATGGTTGGTGGTGATGCAGCGGTCTATGAGCGCGCATCATCTACCCTGGATTGTTATTCCCGCTATCACCGTCTCCTTGGCCCGGCAGGGAATGGTCAGTTGGCAAAGATGGTGAACCAGGTCTGTATCGCGGGTGTGGTGCAGGGGCTGGCTGAGGGGCTCAATTTCGCGTTGCAGGCGGGGCTCGATGGTGAGGCGCTGATTGAGACTATCTCCAAGGGGGCTGCGGGCTCCTGGCAGATGGAAAATCGCTACAAAACAATGCTGCAGGATAAATATGATTTCGGCTTCGCTGTGGACTGGATGCGCAAGGATCTTGGGATAGCGCTCGCCGAAGCGGCACGCAATGGGGCTGAATTGCCGGTCGCTGCGCTGGTCGACAGCTTCTATGCGGAGATTCAGGAGCAGGGCGGCGGACGCCTCGACACATCAAGCCTGCTAACGCGCTATACACGGCGGCAATAATTTCTGGGGGCGGCAGTTATTTACCGTTTCTGTCTCTCCAGATGCCTTCTTTCTTGTTGATTAACGGGGATTAACCTACTAATTTAGCGCTTCTTTTGGAAGAAAGTGGTGGGGGCCAATCATGCTGACAAAAAAAGCGCTTTTGTTCTCATTAATGACCGCAGTATCCGGTCCACTGTGGGCTCAGGGAGAGAGTGACTACGCAGTTCCCCGTACTGAATGGGGACAGCCAGATCTGCAGGGAGTCTGGAATTTCAGTTCCAACATTCCCATGCAGCGTCCAGAGCAGTATGGAACACAGGAATTCTTAACGCGCGAGCAGATTCAGGAAGCGATTGCCCGTCAGGAAGCCGCAGCAGCCGCAGCGGATGCTGCAGCAGCGCAACGTGTAGTAGATCCCGACGCACCACCGGTAACCAACAATCCGGGTGGTTACAATGATTTCTGGGTCGAGAGTGCGGGTATTGGCGATACCGTGCGCACCTCCCATATCGTCTATCCCGAGAATGGAAGAATTCCTGCTGCGGTTGAGGGAGCGCCAGTGCAGCGCGGTGGACTTGGACCAGACATTCCGGGCGATCGGCCGGTTCGTTACGTTGTGGGCGGCATCTCAAAAGACGGTCCTGAGGACCGTGGATTGTCCGAGCGTTGTATTGTTGGATTCAATTCCGGTCCACCCTTTACGCCGAGCTTGTATAACAACAATTTGCAGATTTTCCAGAACAAGGACACTGCCGTCATCATGACCGAGATGATCCATGACGCACGCATCGTGCCACTCGGCGAGCGACCACCGCTGGACGATGACATCCGACTCTGGTCAGGCGATTCCAGAGGGTATTGGGATGGCGATACGCTAGTGGTCGAGACCAGGAATTTCAATGGCTATCGCCAGACCTTTGCGAGCCGGGGTTCGAACTTTGATATGGTACTTACCGAAAAGTTCACCCGTACTGCTTACGATACGGTTGACTACGAATTCACTATCGATGATCCATCGACCTATACCGATAAAATCACTGCCATCGTCACTATGACCAAGGTTGCAGGACAGATATATGAGTATGCCTGTCACGAAGGAAATTACGGTATGGTGAATATCTTGAGGGGGGCTCGTGTCGAAGAACGCGAGGCGAATGAAAGCGGGCGGTAAATCTACTGCTCCGGAATTAAACTGGATAAGGGTTAGTATGAAACACTCGATTACAACAAAAGCATTATTGGCAGTTCTTGCTCTGACTGCAGCATTTTTCAGCAGTGCGACTTTTGCTCAACTGGATGAGTTTCCACGTACTCCGGATGGCAAGCCTGATTTTAGTGGTATCTGGCAGGCAATGACCAATGCCCACTACAACATTGAACCCAGTGCGGCACGTTATGGGCCCAACCCGCGCGTCATGGGAGCAATTTCTGCTTTTCCTGCGACACTGGGAATTGTAGAGGGAGGCCGTATCCCGTATACCGAGTCAGCATTGCGTCAGCGCGATGCCAATCGTGATAACGCGATTGATCTGGATCCGCTTGCCAAGTGCTATATGCCAGGTGTCCCACGCGCCAATTACATGCCTTTCCCATTTCAGATTGTGCAGTCAGAAGAAGTGATTCTGATTGCCTATGAATTCGCTGAATCAAATCGCATTCTGTACGTCGACCAGCCTGAAATCGTGTCTCAGGTAGATGCATGGATGGGACATTCCAATGCGCATTGGGAAGGCGATACGCTGGTGGTACGTGTGACTGGCCAGATGCCAGATACCTGGTTCGACCGTTCTGGCAATCATCACAGTTGGGAAATGGTGGTAGAAGAGCGTTGGACTCCACGCGGCCCGAACCATGTTGATTACTCAGCAACCATCACAGATCCCAATACCTTCACCAGACCGTGGGTAGTCAGCGTGCCGTTATATCGTCATGTACGCGAAGACATGCAATTGCTCGAGTTCAAGTGTGCAGAATTTGCTGAAGAATATCTGTTTGGTGAATTCCGCAAGCCTGGCACTCCGATCGGTAATCCAGGCCAGGTGATCGATAATCGCGATTAGACTTTTGTCCTGATTCGCGCTCAGAACCTAGAAAGCCCGCAGTGTAAACTGCGGGCTTTTTTTGTGCTGTGTTCCCTGTGTTCAGCCTGCATTCTCTTGCTTTGTGATCTTGTATTCTTCTCCTGCTTTCGCCTCCCTGCAGTGTTCTTGCAGCTTCTCAGCAAGACTGTTCGTCGAAAAAACTGGCAATCGATGAGAGGGGCTTGCGGCTAATAGTCGGGACTTTCGTATCCGCTGCGGGATAGCCGGCAACGATGATCATTAATGGCTTTTCCGTCACTGGTCGCTGCAATAACTCGTTGAGAAATTTCATCGGGCTCGGAGTGTGTGTGAGTGTGGCGAGACCGGCATTGTGCAGCGCCGTGATCAGCATCCCGCAAGCGATCCCAACTGATTCCGTCACGTAGTAATTCTTTTCCTTGTTGCCTGAATTGTCGTGTCCGTATTTTTCGGCAAAGGCGACTATCAGATAGGGAGCAATTTCGAGAAATGGCTTGCTGGCATTGGTGCCGAGCGGCGCGAGGGCAGTAAGCCAATCCTCAGGCGCGCGATGAGCGTAGAATTCGCGTTCTTCGGCCTCTGCGGCTTCGCGGATACGTCGTTTCAACTGAGTATTGCTAACTACCGCGAAGTGCCAGGGCTGGCGGTTGGCACCGCTCGGCGCGCTACCCGCCGCCAGCAAGCAGTCTTCAATGAGTTCGACTGGAATGGACTCATTGGAAAAATCTCGAACAGTTCGCCTTGTGGCAAGCAACTCGCGAAACGCACGCGCCCGTTGCAGCATTTCGTCTTCATCTCGACGAAGAAAGTTCAGCGTTGAAAAAGTCGGCTGCTCTTGCGACATACACTCACCAGTCTTAAGCGGATTGGAAGTGCAGCATAGCAGTAGAAGAGGAGGAGTTCTAAATCTGAACTCCCATGGGGCTAGAGGTTTTAAGGTGCGGGTGAGTTAGCGTTCGATGGTGTAAATGCCATTCACTTCGTTCAGCGTATTCAGACTGTCAATCAATTCAAAACCGCCCACGAAGGCTTCGGCATCCTGGCCAGTGAATACGCCACCGAGTTGTGATTGCACCTGATCACTGATCAGCGAGCCAGCCTCAATCAGATAAGCACTTTCGGCATTGAGTTCGACTAGTCCCTGCTCGATTAATCCGTCGAAGGTAACGGCCCAGATTTGTTCGGCGACTTGCACCGTGAGTTCGCCTTGCGAGATGAGGCCACTATCGAAATCAACTGCCATATTGGCGACCAGTGCAGAGATGTCTCCGGCCGATCCGGAGCCTATAAATGAGGATGCCAGACCTGTTCGGTATTCGTAGGAACCGCTCATGTCGGCGATGGTGGTTGGATTGACTTCGGCGAAATAGTCGCCCGTTTCAATCCGTACCAGGCCATTGGACATTTCCTTGATGACGAACCAATTGTCCTCAACTGGCGCATTCCATTGGCCCCATTCAACTTGTTGTTGATTGAGAGAAGAGTCCACCGCTGCCGATTCTGTCAGTGCAAGAACACCAACGCCAGATCGCGGTGCACGGCGTGAATTCAGGAAGTCGTTAATTCGCTCAATGATGTTGTCGATGAAATCCTGGAGACCTCCTAGCGGATTGTCGTTGTCTGTTTCGCTACCGGAATTATTGTCCGAGTTGTTGCCATCGCCGCTGGAATTAGAGTCGCCAGAACCACCTGATGAATTGTCACCGCTGTTGTCATTGCCGCCGGTGCCAGAGTCTCCAGTACTGCCGCCATTGCTACTACCACCGGAACCGCTGTCTCCAGAGGAATTATCAGTATTGGAGTCGCTGCTTCCGCTATTGTCATTGGTATTGTCTGATGAGGAATTGTCGGAAGACGAATTGTCAGTCGAGTTATCGTTGCTATTGTCGGAATTTGACGTATCAGAATTGCCGTTGTCGCCCGAGTTATTGTCAGTGTTCGAATTGTCAGTGTTGCCGCTGTCGCCTGAATTGTTATCAGTGTTCGAGTTGTCAGTGGTGTCAGTGTTACCGGTACCAGAGTCGCCGCCGCTACTGCCGGAATCTGTGGTAGAGCCGGAATCGTTTCCGGAGTCGTTGCTTGAGTCATTGCCCGAACTGGAGCCAGAGTCATTGCCGGAAGAGCCACCGGTATTGTCATTGTTTGAGCTGTCACCGGAATTGTCGGAGCTGTTGTCGGTATTATCGTTGTTGGTGGAATCGTTGTTTGACGAGTCGCTCTCAGTAGAGTCGCCATTCGTAGAATCACTACCGGCGCCAATGCCGATCCCTACATTGATCCCGCCATCACCGCCAACTCCTACTTCTACATCAACCGTATTATCGCCGTCTCCAGATCCGACATTGACGTTGCCGTCGACATTCACATTGCCATCGCCGTCAGTGCCGACGTTAACATTGCCGTCCACGTTGGTATCGCCGTCGCCAGTGCTGACATCGACGTTGCCGCCGGCATTGGTATCGCCATCGCCGGTGCTGACATCGACGTTACCGCCGGCATTGGTATCACCATCGCCGGTGCTGACATCGACGTTACCGCCGGCATTGGTATCACTATCGCCGGTACCAACATCGACATTGCCATCTACATTGGTTCCATCGTCACCGGTGCCAACATCGACGTTGCCATCCACGTTGGTCCCATCGTCACCGGTACCAACATCGACGTTGCCATCCACGTTGGTCCCATCGTCGCCGGTGCCAACATCGACGTTACCATCTACATTGGTCCCATCGTCACCGGTACCGACATCAACATTGCCACCTGCATCGGTGCCATCATCTCCAGTGCCGACGTCAACCCCGGCACTGCCGCTGCCACCATTGCCATCGGTTCCGGTATCAACATCTCCGCCTGCACTCGTTCCATCATCTCCGGTATCGGAACCTGAACTGTCGTCACCACTGTCACCGTCAGTACCAGAACCCGAATTACCATCGTCGCTGCTTCCCGAGCCGTCATTGCTGCCAGAGTCGCCACCGGTGCTACCGTCAGAATTGTCGTCGCCGCTCGTGTCTGTACCGTCTCCGCTGCCAGAGTCGTTGTCGCCGCCTGTGCTGCCGTCGTCATCTCCTGTTCCGACGTCGACGTCTACATCAACATCTGTTCCGTCGTCATCTGATCCGGTATCTACACCAACGTCCACTCCAGTATCACCGTCGCCGTTGTCTGTACCGGAATCTGTGTTGCCGCCGTTGTCGCCGGTATCCGAATCTACACTGCCGTTGTCGTTGCCGTCATTGCCAGAAACCGCATTGTTGTCACCGCCGTCACCACTGTCACCGGAGCCGGAAGTCGAATTGCCATCATCAGTCGAGTCATTGCCATCGCCGTTGGCTCCCGTATCGATATTGTCTGAACTATCGACGTCGCCGTTAGAATCATCCGAAGTAGAGCCATCAGAGTTGTTTCCGGATTCGTCAGCAACTGAATCTGCGTTGTTCAGAGTGGAACCATTCACAGTTCCAGCTTCGTTGGGATTGACGCGCACAGCGGAGCTGTCCAGTTGACTTTCTTCGTTAACACTCACGTTCGCCACGAGATTATTGGTCACATCCAGTTGTGTGCTGGCGATCTCTTGTCCCGTGGGCTGACTGAGATTCAATGCGGCATTCCCTTCAGGGACCACGGTGATCGTGTTCGCAGTGAGATTGTTTGCTGTAGTAGGAGCGGGAGTAGAGCCGGATGAATTTGTACTCGTTGCGCTTCCGCCAGCATTGCTGTTATTTGTAGCAGCCGTATTGCCTACGGCAGCAGGTGCAGCGCTGGCCTGATTGTTTGTTGGTTGATCGTCACCCTGGCCATCTGTGTCCGTGGCAGAAGCGTCCGTTGCCTCATCAGCCGGCGCATCATTTGCGTCACTGGTATCGGCGCTGTCATCGGAATCGCCTGCAGTGGTATCAGTTGCTTCATCTGCATTGTCTGCATCTTCCGTCTCTTCGTTACCGGCTGCTGCATCGTCGTCGGTTTCTTCATTCGCTTCTTCTTCAGCAGTGCCATCATCCGCGGCATCTTCAGTTTCAGTTGACTCTGCATCTTCTGAGTCTTCTTCGCTATCGCTGTCATCTTCGTCGCTGACAAAAACTTCTATGTCGCCCATTTCCTGGGGTTGCAGCAGCAGACCCTGCGGTGGTGTTGTTGCATTGGGTACGCGGGCAAAATCGTAGTTGGCTTGCACACCAAGGTCGAGACTCGCGGCATCGTTGCTGATGGTGATACCACCTTCGTAGACACCAGCAATGACCTCGTTGGTGACCGGATTGACCACGATTTCATAGTCAGTGCCGCGAATACCAATGGTGGCAAAATTTGCAGCTCGCGCATCGTAGGCGGCGCGATTCTCTACCGAGATAGTGCCGGTAATTGTGCGGAAGCCTCCGCGCACGAGATCAAGAGAAATATTGTCAGTTGCAGGAGACTCTTCGAATTCATAGGCGACGATCGTGAATTCGCTAAGAGCCTTGATTGCGATACGCGCGCCATCGACCATTCGTAGTTGTGTCTGGGAATTGGCATCGGTAAAGACAGTGTCGCCGATATAGACAGCGTCGCGACGACCGAGTGGTCGTGTGAGGCCGCTGGCGTCTGCCGCAATAACTTGTCCCTGCACCAGGATGACTCTGCCAGCTTCAGCAGCGGTCTCGCTTTCCTGAGCCTGAATGACGAGTGCAGGATTCAGAGCCAGACAGAGTGCACACACGAACACCAGCAAGCGGCTGTGCACGGGATGCCTTGGGAAATAACGGCTGCGACTCTGCATTGTTCTCTATCCGTCGAGTAACTGACGTGTTCTTAACTTTGCATTAGTTCCAGAATGTGAAGCGTTATAGCGGGACGGGAGCGCTCTGGAAGCAGCGTTGCGCTTAACAATGCTACCGTAATACCGACTAAATAGAACGTGGAACAAATGCCTGCAGCTAATAATAGGACATCGAGGTAGGAAAATTCAGATGCGCACGAGGATTTTTGTAGGAATGTGTGAATTAGTGCGCAAAATAGTGCAAAAATCGAACAGTTTTTCCTGAAACCACTATTTTCATGGGGTGCAAAGAGGACGCCTTTGCGCTGCTTACAGCGTGTTTTCCAGCGGATTTCTTTTCTGCAATGTTGCACACTACTGCGCGAATCTGCCCCTTCATTTGGCGTACTGCGTCCGCTTGCGCCGCTTTACTGCCTGTTGTGTGAATAGCTCGCTGATTCCGGGCAAGCTGGTAAACCCACTCTCAATCCTGCAGAGCCGGAACTGCGGGATGCGCGGCAAACAGGCACTTGCCCGGTCAGAATCACTCCACTACTATGCAGGGAAATCGGTCTGCGCCATGGACAGGTAGCAGTTGTTCGATTCTTTCAATGTGTTGTGGATGTAAGCGGAACTGGTGCGCGATGTGATGCTGCCAGTGCAGAATCTGCAATTCCCATTCAGTGAGTAATACATGAAGCACAGTCATTACCAACGGCGCCACTCAACTGGTCAGCTTTTCGTGAATAAAATACTGGTGGTATTCCTCAGCTTTGCGCTGGTGAACCCGCTTTTTGCTGAAGGCGGGCGAACACCGCTGCGGGTAGAAAACGGTATTGTCAGTAGCGCATCGCGCCTCGCATCCGAGGTGGGGGTTGCAACACTTAAGCAAGGTGGGAACGCAGTCGATGCAGCCATCGCCACGGCATTTGCGTTGGCCGTTACCTGGCCTACTGCCGGGAATATCGGCGGTGGTGGCTTCATGGTATTTCATGGTGCAAACGGAGACGCGACCACATTCGATTTTCGCGAGAAGGCTGCGCTAGCGGCTACCGAGAGGATGTATCTCGGTCTCGATGGACAAGTTGCGAACAATTCCAATCATGCAGGCGCGCTGGCAGTTGGTGTTCCCGGAACGGTAGCCGGCATGTGGAAAGCGCATCAGGAACTGGGTTCGTTGCCTTGGGAAACGCTGGTTGCACCTGCTGTGGCACTGGCCCGGGATGGTATTCCTATTACCTATTCGCTGCAGTCCGGTTTTGCGCGTAACAAACCGCGTTTCAGCAATTACCCTTCCTCGATGGCCAAATTCTTCAAACCGGATGGGTCCGATTATGATTTGGGTGAGACCTGGCGCCAGCCTGATCTGGCCCATACGCTTGAGCTAATTCAGGAACACGGCCATGACGGATTCTACCGCGGAGAGAACGCGAGCCGCCTAGCCGAATTCATGGCATCGATCGGTGGCATCATTACCGAGGAAGATTTGGCGCGCTACGAGGCGATCGAGCGTGAACCTGTACGTGGCACGTATCGCGGCCACGAGATCGTGAGCATGCCACCACCGAGTTCTGGTGGCATCACGTTAGTACAGATGCTCAATATCCTGGAGGGCTTTGACCTTTCCGCCATGGGGCACAATTCAGCGGATTACCTGCATGTACTGACAGAAGCCATGCGCCGTGCCTATGCGAATCGGGCCGAGCATCTGGGTGATCCTGATTTCAACGAAGGCATGCCGCTGGAGCGCTTGTTGAGTAAGGAATACGCAGCGGAACTGCGCTCGAGCATCGACATGGATCAGAAGTCGGTGAGCGACGAAAACGGTTTTGCGCAACCATACGAGAGTGAAGACACTACCCACTTTTCGGTTGTCGATAGCGAAGGCAATATGGTGAGCGTGACCTACACATTGGAGTATGGCTATGGCTCAGCGATTGTAGCGGAAGGCGGAGGTTATCTGCTGAACAATGAACTGGGTGATTTCAATGCCATTCCGGGGCTGACAAATCGCTCGGGAACAATCGGGACGGCACCCAATCTTGTGGCGCCGGAAAAGCGACCGCTGTCCAGCATGACGCCGACCATAGTAGCCCGCGATGGCAAACCCTTGTTTGCAACTGGAAGTCCAGGTGGGCGCACGATTATCAATACGACGCTGCAAACTATTCTCAACGTGATCGATCACAACTTCAATATTGCCGAAGCTATTGAAGCACCGCGTATCCACCATCAGTGGCTTCCTGACAGAACCAGCTTCGAGTCATGGGGTTTCTCACCGGACACAATCAGACTCTACGTAGAGAAGGGGCATGAGATGTCGCAGCGCGGTTCACAGGGCGCCGCGATGGGGGTCTACCACGACTGGGAAAACGGTCTGTTTCTCGGAGGTTCTGATTCTCGCCGGGGAGATGGCGCAGCGGTCGGCTACTAGGTACTGCAGAGAAAAGGCTAAAGAGCGCAGATCCCTGACCTGCGCTCTGCTCTCCAACTAAGGTGTTGGATGAAGTACCAGTTCCTTTCTACTCGCCAGGTCGATAGCGCCTTTCCAGACTTGCCTCGATAGCGTCACGATAGAACAGCACATCGCGAAACTCAGCATCCGCATACATCTGCGCCTGATCATCGAAGTGTGGGGAAGCGGGGTCATTGCTCAGGCCGCCGACTGTAATCGCCCGCGCGCGCACCTGCTCACCAAACTCTACAGATGCGACAAACGAATTACCGCTGGTACCGTACATGCGCTTCGTACCGGGATAGGTTCTCGCGCCAAAAGAGGCGAGTGAGCCCCAGCGACCGGAGGCAAACGGTACGGGAATACTCGCGGCGTTGTCATCGAATTCCTGCACCAGGTCACCAGTCAGGCGCTGGTAGCGATTGATTTCCCCCCAAGGTACCTGCCAGCTGCCGAAGTCGTTTTGCAACGTTTCGGCGGCCGTGCGCAGCGCACTCAGTATTTGCCGGTCGGTCGCCTGCTCCAACATATAGTCATAGACGTTTATATTCGCCGCTGCGGCGTCAGCAGCTACGGAGTCCGCCAAATTCTGAGCCCAGTACACGGCTAATGAAGTCTCTGTTGAATCGAGAGAATAGCGGTAGTCCCAGTCGCGCAAGAGGTCGATGTACTCCAGTACTTCAGAAGAGATCGACATGCCGGTGTCGGATTGGTTGAGAACTGCAGTGACCAGTTCGAGACGAGGCACCAGTACTTCAAAGGCTGTCAGCTTGGTGTCGTACGCTGCCGTGAGCAGGCTCTCGAGGGTGAAATCGCTGACCCCATCGAGCACCTGTACAGCATGCACACCACGATAGTTCTCTGGATTGTTCGCCATGTATACCGGATAGTTTTCTGCGCGGGGACTGAACTCGCCAGCTGCACTGAACGGCGTGTTGTTCGTGTTCTGGATCCAACCGTTCTGGGGATTGAGTAACGTGATAATCTCATCTACGGGATGTAAGCCCTGCCACTCGGTCGCTGGATTGCCACCATCGAGCGGCTCATTCCAGTTGAATTGCAGGTCCCGGCGCGGAATAAAGTTGCCGTGGAAGTAGGCGATATTTCCATCGCTATCGGCATAGACCGTATTATTGGATGAGTTGGTCAATAATTCCATGCTGGCATAGAACTCTTCGTATGAGTTGGCCTTGGTGCGGGTGTAGGATTGAGTCAGTGCACGAATAGGCTCATTCATGAGTTTAATGGCAACCCAACGTCCGTCCTGCTCGCGAATGACAGGTCCGTGGTGGCTGAAATACGCTGTAATCTCCATGTTGCGCAGACTGTCCCCTTCCCGGTACGGCAGGTTGATCACTCTTTCGCTCAGGCGGCGCTCACCGTCGCCGTAGCGATAGTAGTAGCCGTCTTCTCTCTGTGTAACGTCGAGCAAGTACTCATCAATTGCATCGGCGCGCGATGATGTATGCATCCAGCCGGTGTTTTCATTGAATCCCTGATAGACGAAGAACTGTCCCCAGGTGACCGCGCCGTAGGCATTGAGTCCTTCCTCGCTGATCATATGCAGCTCGGAGCGGAAAAAGAATGAGGTGTGCGGATTGATTAACAGCAGCGCATTGCCGTTGGCAGTGTTGGCCGGAGCGATAGCAAAACCGTTGGAACCACGCGGCTCGCCATCGCTAACTTGCTCGGCTTGGGCGACCAGATTGTCATTTCCGTAAAATGCTTGCAGCAGGCGCAGGTTGACGCGTTCGATATCACCGCCGATGCTTCCTTCGGTGAAGCTTAGCGCCATCCAGGGTTCGAAATAGTCGATTACCCGTGGTTCGATCTCCGGATGCGTATGGAGGTAATAATTCAGTCCATCCGCAAAGGCGATCATGAGCTCCTGTAGCCACTCAGGACTTTCGGCGTAGAGCACCTTGAGCTGCTCGGGATCGATAAACAGCTTCATGCGCAGATCGCGAAACAGTTCCTGGGCGCCTTCCGCCTCTGCCAGCCTGCCCATGGCATTGATGTAGTTTGTTTCGAGGCGGTAGAAATCGTCTTCAGCCTGAGCGAAGACCGTGCCAAAGACGGTGTCGGCATCGCTCTGGCCGTAGATATGCGCAATGCCCCAGCGGTCACGAAGGATTTCAACCTCTGCGGCTCGGCTTTCCCAGCGGGCGATCTCTTGCGCGCTGGCCACGCGAGGCGCAGTTGCCGTAACCGGTGGAGTGTCTGTTGCAACCGGGTCGGCGGGGCTGCAGCCCAACAGCAATAAAAACAGCAGAATCGGCGAGGGTACGATCATGCGAGCGAGTTTGGACATAGTGTTGATCTCGGAATGGTCAGGGATAGACTTGCTCTCCACCGACCCAGGTCTGTTGCACACCTGACTGCCAGATTTGCGCTTCGGGAACAGTGAAGATGTCGCGGTCGATCAGAATGAAGTCGGCTTTTTTGCCAGGCTCGAGTGTGCCAATAACAGTTTCCTGATGACCTGCATAGGCGGCGTCGATCGTGAAGCTGGCGAAGGCCTCCTCACGAGTCATCCGTTCTTCAGGGAACCAGCCTCCGGGCGGCTCATTGTTCTGGTCCTGACGTGTGATCGAGGCATGCAAGCCGAAGAATGGATTGGGCGACTCTACCGGGAAGTCGGAACCGTTGGCGATGATCGCCCCGGCTTCAAGCAATTTGCGCCACGCATAGGCGCCCTGAATGCGCACTTCACCGAGCCTGTCCTGAGCCATGTTCTTGTCGCTGGTGGCGTGCGTAGCCTGCATCGCCGGAATCACACCGAGTTCCGCAAACCGCAGGATATCTTCGTAGCGAAGCACCTGCGCATGCTCAATGCGATGGCGCCGATCCCGGCTACCGGTCTCTTCGATGAGTGCCTCGTAGTTGTCCAACACGATCATGTTGGCGTTGTCGCCAATGGCATGTGTGTTGACCTGAAAATTGGCGTTCATGGCGCGGCGCATGAAATATTCCAGCCGCTCATCATCGAGCAGCAGGAGTCCACGATGACCCGGCTCATCGGAATAGTCATCGATCAGCGCGGCCCCGCGGCTTCCTAACGCTCCGTCTGCAGCAATCTTGACGCTATTAATGGTCAAGTAGTCGTTGGCATCCCGATAGTGGCCCTGCGCGAGTAATAGTTCATAGTTCTCATCGCCAGCCGAGATCATGACATTTACCCGAATGGGTAGTGACCCATCGGCAACGAGGTTTTTGTAGGCCTGGATAGTGGCGCTGCCAACACCGGCATCGTGCACACTGGTTAATCCGTGCGCCGCCAGGCCTTCCATGGACGTGACCAGTGCGTATTCGATCTCTTCCTCTGACAGCGCCGGAATGTGCTGCGAAATCAGATCCATGGCGTTGTCGATGAAGACACCGGTTGCGTCGCCGTTGGCATCTCTGATGATCTGTCCGCCGTCGGGGTCTTCTGTCTGTCGAGTAATGCCGGCGATTTCCATCGCCGCACTATTTGCCCAGGCGGCATGGCCATCGACGCGCGATAGCCAGACAGGCTTGTCGCTCACCACCGCATCGAGTGAGGCGGCCGTAGGAAACGCATTGCTGGGCCACAGCACCTGATTCCAGCCGCGCCCCTGGATCCACTCCAGTTCGGAATTGCTCGCAGAAAAGGTGGCAACCCGCTCGGCTGCTTCTGCCTCGGAACTACTGCCCATGAGATCCACTCGTAGCAGGCTGAGTCCATAGCCAAGCACGTGGCCATGCGAATCAATCAGACCCGGGATCAGAGTCTGTCCCTGACCGTCAATCAGCTGATCAGCGTTATCCGGCAGGCTCTCGCCGCTCAGATAGAGGCGATCGACTACTCCGTCAGTGAACTGCAGTGCACTGAATTGTTGCAGCTCCCGATTGGCATCGAGAGTGTAGCCATTGATGTTGCTCAGCAGGGTAGTGTCGGCCTGAGCCATGCCACCGAGGAAGGCGAAGGAAATGCAGAGAAGTGATCTTTTCATAGTGCTTTACATGTCAGTTGCGAATGAGAGGGTGCTCGCCGGCGCATCGTTAGAGCGTTCGCTTAGCAGTGCAGAGCGAAATCAGTCTAGCAACTAAGCTGGGGACTGTCATGAGCTTGCAGTTGCACACCAAGAGCCATTAACTGTGTCGAGTGTGCCTGTTTTACAGGGGAAAGGGGAGTCAGGGGAGAGAAATAGGAGGAAGAAGGTAGCCGCTATGACAGGCTGGATTGAGCTGGCAAACAGGCAATAAAAAGCCCGACCACTCAGAGAGTGGTCGGGCCACGAACAAAGCACTGGCGGGATTATTCTCCGCTATCAGCTTCCACGTAGCGGAAGAAGCCAAAGAACATTTCTTGCCAGGTTTGTTCCCCCCATGTAAGGGTTTGCGATGCATCCGGGTTGAACGGATTCATCTCGGTGTTATCGAACGTGCCACGGAAAATCATCTGCGTACCGGCAGGCAGGAATTTCGGCTCTACAAAATCGTAGGTCTTCTGCCAGTTGAACTGGTAGTTCGGTACGTTCAGAACTTCTTCTACCCGTCCGTCGGGATACTGCAGTTTAAAATTGGCATCATAGCCACGGTAGTGCATATGCGGACCAACCATTGTGAGGTAGGAGTCCTTGCGGAAGGTTGCTGTCGCTACCATTTCCTCAGTCGTAAACGGATCGATGTTGATATCGAGTTCTGCCGCAGAACCGCCGAGAATCTGTCGATCGGGTTCCTGATCCCACAGGTACAGGCCGATCTCGGAGGCGTCTACTGTCTCCTTTCCAGACGTGGTGTAGTGCAATTGCAACATCAGTCCACCGCCAGCCTGCAGCGGGTATCCAGCACCTTCTGGGTAGAGGTTTAGCTCATTGCCTGGTGCGTAGGCTCCCAGTCCAATACCCTGATTGAGGATTTCGAACTCATTGACACCATTTGGGCCGTAAGAGAAGGCGATGATGTGGTGCAATACAGTAGGATCGCCCGCTTCAAACTCAATCGCCTTAACCCAGATGTCTTCTTCGATTTCCAGAGGGATGCGAATATTGCGGTAGTCCTGAACGCCTGTCGCCGGGATGGTCTGTGGCGGAATGTTGATGACCATGTCTGGCTCGCCATTCAACCATTTCACAGGTTCACTCTTGAAGTTGGCCAGTGGGTCAACGCCATCGCTGTTTTTGGAGCCGGCATTGATCCATGCAACCAGTTTTTGAGTTTCTTCGACGGTGATGTGATTGACGTCGTGAAAAGCAGAGACGTATTCGCGATCGATCTGACCAGGCGGCATGCGCTTGGTAATCAATGTCTCACGAATCATCGGCGACCAGCCCTGCACCATCTGGTGGTTACTCATCGCAAATGGCGCGATGCCGCCTTCCTGGTGACAAGTGACGCAACGCTGCTCAAGAATCGGCGCGATGTCGTTCGCGTAGGAGATGGCAGGAATCTCGGGATAGCTGATTGCATCCCCTTTACTGGCAATGCCGTTTGCAGGCACTTCAGTCCCGGCGAGCAATGCAGTCAGAGCATCGGCAACATAAGCCGCCTCATTGCGTTCTGCACGACTTCCATCAGCCTGACGCGAATCAAACGCGCCGCGGAACACGACTTCCTGTGCCTGTGGATCGATCACAACCGCTTCGGCGAGGCGCGACAGACCAAGTGCTTCGCTCACCAGCAGGGTGTCATCCATGAGGATTCTGAGTTCGATGTCCCGGTCTTCAGCTTCTTCCTGCAATACCGCTTTGTCGGTCAACGCGGTTGAGTTCAGCAGCAGGAATTCAACTGGCTGGTCGGCATAGTCTTCAGCCAGATCCGCCAGATCGGCGGCGGCACGACGTGCATCCCGACTCTCTACAGAATAGGAAAGCAGCACAATCGCTTCCTTATTGGTATGGCGGCTCAATTGGAAAAAGCGGCCATCTGCATCAATCAGTGAAAAATCACTGACGCGGTCGGCGGCTAGAGCTGAATTGCCAAGCAATGCTGCAATGGCAAAAGCAGCTGTAGATTGCATGGTTTTGGATAACAGTCGCATGTCAGTACTCCTGATACAACGAAACACCGAGGTGTAGATTCTTAGTCGGCCATACTAGGGACGCTTAGGGTCGCAAGCTTCCTAAAAACTAAAAAAACAAAGAATTTCAATAATCGGTAGCAGAAATAGCGGCCGAACCCTTTGGACTCGTCGCTATGTCACGCACTTTGGGCGCATAGGACCGGTTCCACAACTGGCTAAATAGACGCCTCAGTGCCAAAATTGTTAACCATGTCAGTGTGGCAATAGTTACTCTCCGGGCGCGGCCGGGATTTTTCACTTTGCGGGCGAGCGTCAAAGAAATTAGTAAGCAAATTTTGCAGTTGCAGCCGGTGTGGGGGCTACTCGTTACCGGGAGAGTCAGGTTTTGCGCGTGAAACACGGCCCGAATCTGATTCGGAAACAGTATTGAAGACAGCAATACACACAGCATTGAAGAAAGTCTCGAGAAGTAGAGAAGGAAACGCGTAGTGCAAGTATCAGGCATAGCATGTAAGAGATCCGGCAAATATGCCGTCCGGGAAAAACGCATTCTGTTGGGCCTGACGGCGTTGGTGTTCTGTGGGCTTCAGCTACTGTACGCCACCATGGCAATGGCGCAGGAGTACCATGTCACACATTGTCTGCAGGGTTGCCCGCAAGGTGCCTCGGCAGAAAATCATCTGGTGCTCCGTCCTATCTATGCACTTTCTTACAATACCGAACGCAAGTCTGCGGACTGGGTAGCCTACCGGGTCACTGCGCAGACAGTCGGGATTGCATCGAGCCTGTCACGCAGATCGATAGTCGATAACTATGTGGCGGATACTCTCAGCGATGCTGACTTTCTGGCGGCCGAAGAACTGAACATGGTACGCGCCCAGTACGCACCGCTCGTCAACTTTGCCGGAACACCCTACTGGAACGATGTGAACTATCTCACGAATGCTGTAGCGACCAGCTCAAGCCTCAGTCGCGGTGCCTGGTATGGTCTGGACTGGGCCATTCGCAATTTGGCCAACAGGGAAGAAGAGCTCTATGTCGTAACAGGCCCCCTATATGACGCCGACTCTGAGGGTTTGTCCTTACCCATTGATAAACCGCACAGAGTGCCCGATGGGTTTTTCAAAATTATCGCAACTCCCTCAGGACAGGCTGCAGCGTTTCGTTTTGCGCAAGAGACTTCCGTAGGTATACATCATTGCGAACTGCAGACGTCGCTAGCTGCTCTCACTGAAGAGTCAGGTCTGACTTTTTTCCCGGCAAAAGAAAGGCTGCTGACAGAAGATCTGTTCAGCAGCCTTGGGTGTATCTAGATTCAGATGCAGTCAGAGACTGCCAGCGCTTACATCAGCTCGATCATGAAATAATCATCGCTGCTCAGGTCTCTGATCATGCGATCAAGTGCCGCATGGATTGCACTGACGAGCCCTTCTTCCAGTGGCACAACTCCACGTCCGAACATGTTGTTGCTGTAGAGGCTACGACCACCGTTCTGTAGAGAAATTGTGGTTCGGATGGTCAGCTGAATTGATTCGACACCATTGCGGTCAACTACCTCGACAGACGATTCGCTGATTTCACCTGCAATAGTCATCTCCCCTGCTGACTCGACGACTGTTGCGCCGCCTTTGCTAAAGGCTTGTACGAACGCATCGCGAACAATATCAGCCAGTGGTGCTTCAGCAGCGTAGCCACCAGCACTGTCCAGCCCTTCCGCTACGATCAGGTTGGAATTGGCCAAGCCTCGCGTGTCATTGAAGGGCGCAAATTCCAGGGACGGGCGGATGCTGCTCAGGCTTGCATTACCGGTGTATTCATAATTTACTGAAACCGATTCCTGTGCAATTGCAGAAGTGTTCAGAAGTGCCAGCGTAGCCAGCAGGATAGTGGGCAGTCGAAAAATCATAAGTGGCGGTATCCTGTTATTTGAAATTGTCTGCGCTGCATCGAACTCCCTCCGTATTGCCATGCCGCGCCATGCGGGTCGCAGAATAATTGCTATCCAGATTACGTTCAAGTTTCTGAAAGCAAGCTGAACAAAAAGAAAAAGCCGGCTCAGGCCGGCTTTTTCCGATTACTCCGGCCTGTTTCGCAGGCAGGAATTTACAGTGCTAATGAAGTTCTTCGGCAGGCCAGGGTGCACCAGCACGATGCTCGCTAAGTGGCTTGAGACCCTGATTCAGGAATTTCTGAATCCGTTTGCCCTCATAAGTTTCCGTGGTATAGATGTTGCCATCGGAATCCACCACGATACTGTGCGGTGCGAAGAACAATCCGGGTTGACGTCCACCGTCCCCGAATTCGGCCAGTACTTCCAGTGACTCGCGATCGACGATATAGACTTTGAAATTGCCGCCATCTGCCACAAACAGGAATTCCTGATCATCATCACGTGAAAATGCGATATCCCATGTAGAGCCTGCCAGTGTGAGAGGGGCGATCTGGCCTTCCTTCACGTAGGTGCCGTCCTGACGGAAGACCTGGATGCGATCTGCGCCTCGGTCACACACATAAATCAATCCATCTTTGGAAGGCTCAGCACAATGCACAGGGCCGACAAACTGCTGTGGCAACGGTTCGCCGGGGACATAAACCACGCGTTCATCCACAGGCGAATTGCCATAGGCGCCCCAGAAACGCTTGAACGCACCCGTTGCAACGTCGACTACCGCAACGCGTTTGTTGCCATAGCCATCGGCGAAATAGGCTTCATTGGCGATTGGATCGATAGCGATTTCTGCGACCCGACTAAACGACGTGGTACTGAGGCTGTTCGGTGGTTCGCCAGGTATTCCGATTTCGCGAACAAACTCTCCGTCACGGGTGAATACCAGTACATGTGAATCGCCACCGCCGTTGCCGCCAATCCAGACATTGCCGTCAGGCGCGACTTCAATCCCGTGATTGGACTCCGGCCAGGTGTAACCCTCACCGGGCCCGCCCCAGGCATTCAGTAAATTGCCCGCGGCATCGAATTCGAGAATCGGTGGGGCAGCGGTACAGCACTCTGCGCGTCCGAGGGTCAGTCCGATTTCCTGGTTCATGAACATGCTGTTCTGGTCACGGTGTACAACAAACAAGTGATCGCGCTCGTCTACTGCGATACCGATAGTGCGACCCAGAATCCACTTGTTAGGCAATGGCTGTGGCCAAAACGGATCGACAACGAATTGGGGAGCCATGCGGTCATTACTCACCGCCTGGGCTGATTCTGTGAGGCTGGATTGTCCGAGGTGGAGTCCTGCGAGTAGTGCGGCAGCGATGCCGGCGCTGATCAGGGTTTTTATTGTTCTAGACATGTCAGAGCCCTTTATTTTTTTGGTTGGGAACTGCTCAGTCCGAAATTAACATCATTGTTCTGGATAGGGAACAGGACATTGCCCGAACGAATGTTCGTGCGAGAATTGATTCCAGAATAGCGAGAGCATAAAAAAAGGCCGTTCGAGTTAGCTCGAACGGCCTTTTTGCTAGTCTTTAATTCAGACTGTTTTACAGTTCTTCTGCAGGCCAGGTTGGCGCGCGGTCACGAACAGTAACTGGGCGCATGCCTTGGTAGAGGAACTTCTGAACACGCTTACCTTCGTAAGTTTCAGTAGTGTAGATGTTGCCATCGGAGTCAGTTGCGATGCTGTGTGGAGCAAAGAACAGACCGGGCTGACGACCACCGTCACCGAAGGTGTAAAGCACTTCCATGGATTCACGATCGATGATCGAAATCTTGAAGTTCTGGCCGTCTGCCAGATAGATGAACTCTTGCTCTTCATCTGGTGAGAAAGCGATGTCCCAGGTAGAACCCTGTGCCAGCGTGGCGGGGTTATAAATGTGCTCGCTTACGTAAGTGCCGTCTGGACGGAACACCTGAACGCGGTCCGCACCGCGGTCACACACGTAGACCAGGCCGTCGTTTGAAGGCTCTGCGCAGTGTACGGGGCCACGGAATACGTCCGGACCAGCTACACCAGGTGTGTAGTCACGGTTGGCATCGTCATCAATAGTGGTTTGACCGTAAGCACCCCAGTAACGCTTGAACGCACCAGTTGCTACGTCAACTACGGCTACACGCTTGTGAGTGTAACCATCGGCGAAATAGGCTTCAGTGCCAGTTGGATCGATGGCAATTTCAGCAACACGACCGTAGTGCGTAGTGCTGTTGCTGTCGATTGGCTGACCTGGATTACCGATCGTGCGGATGTACTCACCGTCGCGGGTGAAAACCAGCACGTGGGAGTCGCCGCCACCGTTACCACCGACCCAGACGTCACCGTTAGGTGCGACTTCGATACCGTGGTTTGATTCTGGCCACACATAAGGAGCGCCTTCAACTGGACCACCCCATGCGTTGATCAGGTTACCTTCCTGGTCAAACTCAATGATTGGTGGTGCCGGAGTACAGCACTCGGCTACGCCTGCGTACAGACCGATTTCCTGAATTCTCATGAACTGGGACTCGGTATTACGGTGAACGATGAAGATGTGATCACGATCGTCCACGTCTACGCCGATGGTATTACCTTGAACCCAGTGATTGGGAAGGGGTTTCGGCCACAGTGGATCGACCAGGAAGTGAGGAGCCATTACGTCGTTGCTTTGAGCAACGCTTGGCTCTTGAAGTTTGGACTGACCGACTCCCAACGCTATCAAAGTGACGACGAGGGCAGATCCAATCAGCAACTTGATCTTTGTCATTTTTATTCTCCTCTAATGGCCCACAACGGGCAGACAAGTCCCAGAGCAGTGCACGAGTATACTGACTTAAGTGCAGACAGTATACTCACAGCCAAATTTTATAGCCGGGTGTTTGTATCAATTTGTAACAGTTATTGAGCGAGCTTTTGCTCAGTATCCGGTAAGCTCTGTTCCCCCTATTTAGTAGCCTGATTTAATTAGAAAAATACAAAATGAAAGCAGTGATCAAAACAGCAATTTCCGCGCGCTTCACAAAGACATTCTGGGCGCCTGTCAGACTGGTCTTATTCCTTCTCACGATGACCTTCCCGGCACTGTTGAGTGCGCACGATATTCCCGTGCGTGTCACCGTGCATGCATTCGTCAAACCGGAAGGTAATCAGCTCACCGCACTCTTGCGTGTACCGATGGAGGCGCTGAGTGAAATCTCCTTTCCCTTAAGAGGGCCAGGATACTTGCGCTTCTCTGAGGCTGCTGTCGAATTGGAAGAAGCGGCACGCGTCTACATTACCGAATCCGTGCATTTTTACGAGAACGGCGTTGAGCTCGATGGTCAGGAACTGCAAGCGACACGGGTATCGTTGCCTTCAGATCGTTCCTTTGTTGATTTCGAGTCAGCACTTGAGAACGTGATGAGTCCGCCGCTCGATGACAGTGTGGATCTGTATTGGCGTCAGGGCGTACTGGACGTACTCGTTACCTATCCTATCCAGTCAGAAGATTCCGAATTCGCCATAGAGCCTGAGTTGGGCACCTTGTCGGAATTGACGACGACTGTGGTGCGATTTCTGGTCCCCAACGGTGCGGAGCGGGCTTTCAATTTTATTGGCAATCCCGGGCTGGTCGAGTTGGATCCTCGCTGGCATCAGGCAGCATTTCGCTTTGTGAAGATGGGTTTTACCCATATTCTGGAAGGTATAGACCACCTGCTGTTTCTGGCCTGTCTGGTTATCCCGCTGCGTAGCCTGCGCGGTCTGATCCCTGTTGTGACTTCATTCACGATTGCTCATTCCATTACTCTCATCGCTTCGGCGTTTGGCATGACGCCCAATGTGCTCTGGTGGCCACCGTTTATTGAGACATTGATAGCGCTATCCATTGTGTATATGGCGTTCGAGAACATCGTGGGAGCGAAGCTCGAACATCGCTGGATTGTGACGTTTGGGTTTGGGCTTATTCACGGCTTTGGCTTTTCGTTTCTGTTCAGCGATACCTTGCAGTTCGCAGGCGGTCACCTGTTCTCGTCCCTGCTGGCGTTCAATGTCGGTGTCGAACTCGGCCAGATATTGATTCTGATCGTTGTCATCCCGTTGTTGAACTTTCTGTTCAAGCATCTGGTCGACGAACGCATCGGTGGTATTTTGCTGTCGGCTCTGCTCGCCCACAGTGCATGGCACTGGATGAACGAGCGGGCGGGCGATCTCTTCCAATACCAGTTTGAATTGCCGGTAATGGATGCGCTTTTCTTCGCGGCGACAATGCGCTGGGTGATGATGCTGATTGTGATTCTGGTCGCTCTTTATGGCATGTATGAATTATTCCGCCGCTTTGCGCTGGTCGAGAATCTGCGTCTGTTCGCCTTTCTCGAGAAGAAATAGCGCACTGCGCGGTGGCGAGGTCTTCGCACAGAGCTGACTCGCCACTGCAGCGCCACACTTCCCTCACTCCTCATTCCATTCCTGCCTGGTGCATTTCCGGGCAGGATTCTGGTGTGTGATCTGTGGCAGTGCGCGCGCACAGTAATCGTCCATTGAGCCGTTGCTAGTGCACTGATTTAATTCATTAAAATCCCAATATTTAGTGTTCTTCTGGTTGCAATTTGTCACACATGTTAACGGTGTTTTCATTCGGTCTGCGCAGTGGATGCTGTAAGCTTTTGCAGATTGAAATTGCCTCGGGTGGCTCAGTTTCACCGGGCAGCAGGATACGAATTATTGTGAAGGTACTTTTTCTGACAGGAGTGGCATGCGTGCGGCAGACCGTTTTGGGTCTGTCTGTCTTCGCCGTGCTCCTGATGTCCTCGCTGCTACAGGCCAGCCCGGAGCGAGTGGACAATTTCGCCTTGCTTGATCAGCACGGCAATTTTCATGAGTTGCGCCAGTACGGTGACAGCAAGGCCGTGGTGCTCATTGCCGCTGATCTGCAGTGTCCCAATGTCGTGGACAATCTGCATAAATATCAATTGCTACAGACTACCTGGGAAGCTCAGGGCATTACGTTTCTCGCGCTCGATTCCAGTCCCGATGTAACAATTGATCGCGTCCGCAAACTCACTGCTGCCTATCATTTCACGATGCCCGTGTTGCTCGATGAAAGTCAGCTCATTGCCGAAAACCTGGGTCTGACTCACGCCGGGGAAATCATCGTTATCGAACCTAATCGGCGCCGTGTGGTCTATCGTGGCGGCCTGGATATTGAAGCGCAACGTGCGCGTCCGACGCAGGGCATCGCCGGTAGAGAAGGCACACACCTGTTGGCTGACACTATCAGTGCAGCAGTAGCAGGGGACATTGATGCGTTCGACGATACCGTGAAAGGGCCCATCAATGGCTGCGAGCTGTCGTTTCCGGCGTTGGCGCGACACACCCAGAGAACACCTGACTACGCCAGCGAAGTCGCACCGATACTGCGTGACAAGTGTGTGACTTGCCACACCGAGGGCGGGATCGCGCCGTTTTCGCTGAACTCACATACCATGGTTCAGGGCTGGTCGCCGATGATCAGGGAAGTGTTGCTGACCAAGCGCATGCCGCCAGCGCAGGTTGACCCGTCGATTCGGCATTTCACCAATGCCAACTATATCAGCGCCCGTGAATTGCAGACGCTTGTGCATTGGATCGATGCAGGCTCTCCGATTGGTGAGGGCGAGGATGATCCGTTGGTGACTGGCTCGGTCGCTGTTAACGAATGGCAATTGGGCGAGCCGGATTTCATAGTCGAGGTGCCCGCTTTTACCGTTCCGGCGACCGGCGTTCTCGACTATCAGAACATGACGATCAATCTGCCTTTCACCGAAGACCGCTGGATAAAATCAGTGCAGCATCTACCCGGTGATCGCCGCGTGTTGCACCACTTACTGAGCTTCATCGTGCCAGCAGACTACGATGAGAAGATTGTCGAGGGTGAGAACGATCAATACCGTGAATTTCTCGAAGGCTACGCGCCGGGCAAGGATGAGGCCGCGACCTTTCCTGACAACACTGGAGTGTTCGTGCCAGCCGGTTCCGCCGTGCAGATTTCGTTGCATTACACCACTTTCGGCAAGGAAGTCGTCGATGCCACACGCATCGGCCTGTACTTTGCGGACGCAGAGCCTGAATACCAGTATTCGACCTATTCGCTCAGCCATGGTGGTGAAAACCTGCATATCGAGCCGGGCGTTAGCGAGCACAAGATGCGCGCCAGCCACCAGTTCAGTGAGGACATCGTCTTGCACGGATTGCGACCCCACATGCATTACCGTGGCAAGTACATGCGCTTCAGCGTGGTCTACCCCGATGGCAGTCATGACGATCTGCTAAACGTACCCAACTACAGCTTCTCCTGGCAGCCAACCTATCGGCTGAGTGAACCGGTGAGTCTGCCTGCCGGGTCGCGCGTGATCATTGAGGGTGCGTTCGACAATTCCCAGTACAACCTGGGCAATCCCGATCCGGGTGCAGAAGTACACGGTGGCGCGCAGAGCTGGGATGAAATGTTCATCGGCTACTTCTCCTATCACCACCGATAACGCTCAGCAAATAGCTATTCTCAGTTAGCCCCCAGCGATATGCCTCTGCCTGACTCTCTTCGCCAGAGACTAGTTGCGGCTACAGCGGGACAGAATGTGTTACCAAGGGTAACTTTTTTGCTGTTTCTCATTTCAGCTTGCGTTAAGATTCCCGGGTATTTAATTACCCGTAATAAATAAGAGGGAGTCTTATCTATGCGTAATCTCTTGATCTCAGCTTCTGCAGTGCTGACTTTGATAGCCAATCCAGCTTCAGCCCTGCCAGAGCGTGCAGGTGATTTCGCCTTACTCGACACGGAAGGCGAGTTCCATCAATTGAGCCGTTATCGTCATCAGGAGGCCATGGTGTTAATGGCTTTTGACGCGGCTTGTGCAGACCAATCCGCAGCCCTGGCCCAATTTCAGCAAGCGGCCACTCAGTTCAGCGAGCAGGGTGTTGCTTTCGCCCTGATTGAGTCCGGCACCGAAACCGATATCGAGGCGATCCGCGCAGCGCGCTCTGCTGCTGGCCTGGATCTGCCTATGTTGGTTGATGACGGGCAACTTGTCTCGGAAACCCTCAAGCTCAGCGCAGCGGGTGAAGTTGTAGTGCTCGATCCGCAGCGCCTGAACGTCCTCTATCGTGGTGCCTTGAATGCACAAACAGCAGAGGTCATCACAGCAGAGCTGGCAGGTGGAGTTGAAGAGACTGTTACCAGTGCGGCTTCGGGTTGTGCGATCGACTACCCCGTGAGTGCAGAGAATCTGGCTGAGGTGCCTGACTACGGCACTGAAGTAGCCCCGATTATTGTTGAGCAATGCGCGAACTGTCACCGCGAGGGAGGTATTGGTCCCTTCGCAATGGATAGCCATCTGATGCTGCAAGGCTGGTCGCCCATGATTCGCGAGGTGTTACTCACCAAGCGTATGCCGCCGACCCAGGTTGATCCCAACGTTGGCCATTTCGACAATGCCCTCTACATCTCTCCTGCAGAAATGCAGACCCTCGTGCACTGGATCGACGGTGGCGCGCCGCGTGGCACGCATCCGGTTGATCCATTAACAGAAGTCGAGCATGTCGACATGAAGTCCTGGCGTCTCGGCGAGCCGGACTACATCGTGACGGCTCCGAATCACGAGATTCCGGCGACAGGCGTACTTGATTACATCAACGTCAACGTGCCGCTGAATTTTGATGAAGACAAATGGGTTCGCGCGGTGCAATACATTCCAGGCGACGAAACAGTGCTCCATCACCTGCTTACCTACGTGACACCACCGACTGGAAGTTTTGACGGCGGGGAAGGGGATACCACCAGCACGGCGCGGCGTTTTCTTGAAGGCTACGCACCTGGCAAGGTCGACCCGATTGAATTTCCCGTTAACACAGGTGTGAAGATTCCTGCGGGTCACCAGCTGTCGATGCAGTTTCACTACACGACCAACGGTCGCGCAACGACCGACGAAACCAAGCTGGGTTTGTATATCTATGATGAGGCCCCGGCTCATGAAAACTTCACCCGCTCTGTTGCCGGTGGCTTCCGGGTACCGCCGTATCAGCGTGACTATCCAGTAGAAGCTACCTATACCTTCGATGAGGCGGTGGTGGTTACCGGATTGCGCGCGCACATGCACTTCCGCGGCAAGGACATGCAGTTCTTCGCGGAATATCCGAATGGCACCATGGAGCAATTGCTGAATGTGCCCAACTACAGCTATGCGTGGCAGCCGACCTACCAGCTGACCGACCCAGTCAGCCTGCCATCTGGCACCAAGGTGCACGTGACTGGCTCTTTCGACAATTCCGAACACAACCCGGCTAACCCGGATCCCAGCAAAACGCTGACCTTCGGTTTGCAGAGCTGGGATGAAATGTTCATTGGTTACTGGACTTATCACGCTCAGGACGGCGGCGAGTAGTCTCTTCCCACGCACCACGAAACCCCGGTCACAGTCTCTGTGCCCGGGGTTTCTTTTGCCTACTAATTACTTGGAAAGCGCGGCAAATGCCTGTGATCAGGCAAGTTTTGTCGCAGTTTTTCATTTTCCTGCCAGCGTTTAACTTGCTATGATTCTGCCCTTAAATTTAAAGGACCTTCGGGCCAGTGGATTTGGCTTCCCCGGAAGCATGCGTCTCCCTAGCCCAATGCAGTAGTCAGAAGGTTCATAATAACAATCTCGGAGAGCCTCTTATGTCCTCGGTCTTTCTAGTCATTTTCGGTCTGATCGGATTTTCTTTCGGCTGGTTTGTTTATTCCAAGTTTATTGCTGAGAAGATCTACCGACTTGATCCAAACTATGAAACCCCTGCGCACAAGTTCAATGACGGAATTGACTATGTGCCTACCAACAAGTTTGTGTTGTGGGGAGCCCACTTCACGGCGGTAGCGGGTGCAGCCCCAATCGTTGGTCCTGCCGCAGCCGTTTATTACGGTTGGGTGCCTGCCATATTGTGGGTTGTGCTGGGTTCAATCTTTTTTGCCGGTGTACACGACATGGGCGCGCTCTGGGCGAGTAACCGCCACGGTGCGAAATCGATCGGTGCACTCTCCGAGAGTCTGATTGGCAAGCGCGCGAGTGCGCTGTTCATGGTCATTATCTTCCTGCTGTTGGTGTTGGTGAACGCGGTCTTCGCGACCATCATCGCGACAGACATGGTGATCTTCCCCTCATCAGTAATCCCGGCCTGGGTCGCCATTCCCGTTGCGATTGGTATTGGTGTACTCATCCGCCGCAAGTTCAACCTGCTGCTGATTTCAGCGATCGGTGTTGCGCTGCTCTACTTCTCAATCTGGGTAGGTAGTGAGAATCCACTGGCACTGCCTGGCGATATCTTCGGTCTGGGTGCGAACGGTAACTGGATTATCCTGCTGTTCATCTATGCCGGTATCGCCTCCATGCTGCCAGTTTGGCTGCTGCTGCAACCGCGCGACTACATCAATGGTGCGCAGCTCGTACTGGGTCTTCTGGTGCTGTATTCAGCCGTGTTCATCACGCTGCCAGATGTCTCTGCTCCGGCGTTTAACTCTGTTGCTGAAGGCACGCCGCCAATCTGGCCAATATTGTTCGTGACCATCGCCTGTGGTGCACTGTCCGGATTCCACGGCATCGTGTCTTCTGGTACCAGCTCCAAGCAGCTGAACAATGAAAAAGATGCGCGCTTCGTCGGCTATCTTGGTGCATTGGGTGAAGGTTCGCTGGCGCTGATTACCATCGTCGCCGTGACTGGCTCTCTGTATGCTGCCAGCGGCGCTGATTGGAACGCGGTCTATACCGGGCTATCTTCCGGTCCGGGCCAGGAAGGCTTTATTCAGGGCGGTGCGCATTTGATCCACGAGGGCTGGGGATTCTCATTGCCATTCTCTGAAACCATGCTCGCTGTAATGGTTGTGCTGTTTGCCGGTACCACGATGGATGCTGGTCTCCGTCTGCAGCGCTACATCATTCAGGAGTGGGGAAATATCTATAATATTGAGCCACTGAAGAACAATATCCTGTCGACACTGGTTGCGATTGCCGCCTGTCTGTCGCTGGCTTTCGGTGTAACCAACAGTAATTACGAAACTCTGGGTGATGGCGGCATGCTGATTTGGCCTGTCTTTGGTGCCACTAACCAGATTCTCGCAAGTATGACGCTGCTGACGATTGCAGTATTCCTGGTGAAACTGGGACGTCCGGCACGTTATGTTCTGGCGCCGATGGTATTCATCCTGATCGCTGCGCTCTGGGCAAGTGGCTGGTATCTCATCAATCACTTCCAGGCTGGTCAGTGGGTGCTGGTAGTTATCGAGGTCGCTGTAGTGATTACGACGGTGTTTATTATCCTCGAAGCAACATCGGTGCTCTTTAAAGCGAAAGCCGAGCAATCGGGAGACGATGCCGTAGCAAGCAGCGACTAAGCTTCGCTGCACAACCCGACACCCAAGTGTCGGGTGTGAATCAAGCGCAAATCAGGCGCAAAGAATAAAGGGAGCGGAGAGTATTCTTCGCTCCCTTTTTTAATCCGTTTTCAGCCCGCTTTAATTTTTTCTCCTGATCACGATATTGTGAAGGAAACCCGATAGAGTTGATGCTCATGGACGCAAGGAAACTCGAATCAACACTCCGAGCCAGCTTGGCGCATCAGTTCGAGAGTATTACAGTGCTCGACGTGATCGATTCGACCAATGCCGAAGCGATCCGGCGCATGCTGGCGTTACAGGAGAGCTCGCAACTGATAGTAGGGTTGAGCCAGAGTGCCGGCAGAGGTCGCAGGGGGCGGCGTTGGATGAGCCCTCCGGGTGCTGGACTCTACATTTCACTGACGCGAGCCTTCAACAGACCGCTGGCCGAACTGCAGGGACTCAGCCTGATTACCGCACTCAGTGTTGCTGAGGCGATCAGAGAGATCGGTGTCAGTGAGGTCAAATTGAAATGGCCAAACGATGTGCTAGTTGACGGGAAAAAGCTCGCCGGTATCTTGTTGGAAACCTGCCAGAACGGGAACCAGACCGTGATCGTTTTTGGAGTTGGCATCAATATCAATTTGCCTGACGCCATACTGGAGCAGATCGACCGGCCCGTTACTGACGTCTGTCGTGAATTGGGAGTGGAGAGTACTGACGGGATTCATGCGTCGGTGTTACTGGCGCTATGCGCTTCCCTGGAAAGCAAGTTTGACCGTTTTTCCCAACAAGGATTCTCACCATTTCGAGATCACTGGAATGCCATTGATGCTTACCTCCAACAGGATGTGCTTATCATGAGTGGCGAGCATGAAATCAGGGGCATCTACGATGGTGTTGATGATTCCGGTGCGCTAGTGCTTACTGACCATGAGCAGCGAGTGCGGACTATCAAGGGAGGAGAGGTCTTTCCGACGGTGCGGTCGCTGCAGGAATTGGCGCAATCAGGAGATGCTCTCGATGCCGGGGTCCACGGGGATGACGAATGATTCTTGAAATTGATGCCGGAAACAGCCGTATCAAATGGCGCATTCTGGGCATGGCTGACCACCAGCCTATCGAATCAGGTGTCGTCGAGAACGAAGAAGCGTTGCTTGCGCGCATAAGGCCCGAGACCACGTTGCTTGCTGCGCGACTAAGCTGTGTACGAGGTGACGCAGCGATAGCGCAGCTGCAAGCCTGGGTAGAGAAAACCTGGAATTTCCCGCTCCAGGTTGCTCGCGTGACCCGCGAATGCGCGGGAGTTCGTAATCAATATGAGGAGTTGAGCAGGCTCGGCGTTGACCGCTGGCTCGCAATGCTGGCCGCGTTCAACAAGGCAATGCAGGCGTGTGTAGTGGTTGATGCGGGTACCGCGCTCACCATCGATGTGCTTGATGAGCAAGGCACACACCAGGGTGGTTTTATACTTCCGGGGAGAAAGCTGATGGCGAAAGTCATTCAGGACAACACCCGCATTCGCCTGCAGAATGAACCTGCTCCCTCGATAGCGCTTGGACATGGGACAGAAGCCGCCGTGTGCAACGGAATCTATGCCTCACAGGTGGCGCTGATCGAGAAAGTGCTACGTGAACATACGGGTCAGTCTGGCGGCATCAAGCTCTATCTCGCGGGTGGCGACGCCGCTGCGCTGAGCCAATTGATCAGTGACCGGGGGGCGTTTCGCACCGAAATCGTGGCTGATCTCGTCCTCGATGGGCTCGCATTCGCCTGTCCCGTGGGTGGTGACTAGACGGTATGCGCTATATTGCGGTTTTCCTTTTACTTGCCAATCTCGGCTATCTGGGCTGGAACCTGCTGAATCCGCGGGAACCGGCAGCGGGCCGTATGTTCGGTCAGCCGGTGCAACCGCTACTCAATACCGGGATTATTACTCTGGCAGAATTCCAGAATGACAGTGCACTGCAGGCCGAGCTGAATGCCCAGTCTGAGCAACAGTGTTCGCTGGTTGCGGGCTTTCAGAGCGTGGAGGAGGCGGAGTTATTCCTCGTCGAGGCCCGTGGCGCGGGCCATCTCGGGGCCTTGCAGTTGTTTGGTCAGAGCCTGCCATCCCATTTTCAGGTCTATCTCCCGCCTGCTTCCTCCCGCTCGATAGCGACCATCGTGTTGGATGGGCTTAGTGAACGCCTGGCCGGGGAGAATCTGAACATCGAGAGCTACCTGATTACCCGAGGTGCGCTGGAAAATGCTGTTGCATTAGGGATTTATGAGGATGAGGCGAGCGCCAGAGCGGTTAGTGAACAGATCGAGGCGCTCGGTTTTACGCCCGAAATGGATGAAATCCGACGTACAGACGGTGAAATTGAGGTCTGGCTCCGCCCTGTATCGCAACAGCGGGTAAATGACTCCGAATGGCTTGATTTATCTACAGAAAGGCCGAATTTGACCCGTACAGAAAATCTCTGTGAAACGCTTGTACAAGCCCCCCAATTCCAATAAAATGCCGCCCCTGAGTGAGAGAGCCAGGGATTTTGACCCTTGGGATTCTTGAGGGAGGGGTTCCCGAGTGGCCAAAGGGATCAGACTGTAAATCTGACGCGCAAGCTTCGGTGGTTCAAATCCACCCCCCTCCACCACTTCACAGCTTGGTGCTTCTGGCAGGCAAGTTTTGGCGAACAGGGCGGAGTAGTTCTAACGCGGGTATAGTTCAGAGGTAGAACCCCAGCCTTCCAAGCTGGTTGCGCGGGTTCGATTCCCGCTACCCGCTCCATTACATGGCTCGCTTAGCTCAGGCGGTAGAGCACTTCATTGGTAATGAAGAGGTCCCCGGTTCAACTCCGGGAGTGAGCACCATTTACTTCGCAGGTTTGAATTACAGACTACGCTGAATTGTTGTTTCTTTATATAGAGCAGTTCTGGAAACAAGTGTCAGCGCATTGATCACTAAGATTGAACTAGAGTTAAAGAAAGCAGGGGCTGTCGATAATGGCAAAGGAAAAATTTGAAAGAAATAAGGTACACGTCAACGTCGGTACAATCGGGCACGTTGACCATGGTAAGACGACACTGACGGCAGCACTGACCAAAGTATGTGCAGAAGCTTTCGGTGGTAATCTGAAAGCCTTTGATGAAATCGACAATGCGCCAGAAGAGCGCGAGCGCGGTATTACGATTGCGACCTCGCACGTTGAATACGATTCCCCGAACCGTCACTACGCTCACGTAGACTGCCCGGGCCACGCCGACTATGTGAAGAACATGATTACCGGTGCGGCGCAGATGGACGGCGCGATCCTGGTTTGTTCAGCCGCCGACGGCCCCATGCCACAGACTCGCGAGCACATCCTGCTGTCGCGTCAGGTTGGCGTACCTTACATCGTTGTGTTCATGAACAAAGCGGACATGGTTGACGATGAAGAGCTGCTTGAGCTGGTTGAAATGGAAATTCGTGAACTGCTTGACCAGTACGAATTCCCGGGCGACGACACACCAATCGTTATCGGTTCTGCACTGAAAGCCCTGGAAGGCGACTCTTCCGATATCGGCGTACCTGCGGTACTGAAGCTGGTTGAGACTCTGGATACTTACATTCCTGAGCCAGAGCGTGATGTTGAGAAGCCCTTCCTGATGCCAATCGAGGACGTATTCTCGATCTCAGGTCGCGGTACTGTGGTAACAGGTCGTGTTGAGCGCGGCATCATCAAGGTAGGTGAAGAGATCGAGATCGTTGGTATCAACGACACGACTACCACTACCTGTACTGGTGTTGAGATGTTCCGCAAGCTGCTGGACGAAGGTCGTGCAGGCGAGAACGTTGGTGTTCTGCTGCGTGGTACCAAGCGTGACGAAGTTGAGCGTGGACAGGTACTGGCCAAGCCAGGTTCTATCACGCCACACACGAAATTCGAAGCTGAGGTGTACATCCTGAGCAAAGACGAAGGTGGTCGTCACACGCCATTCTTCAAAGGTTACCGTCCGCAGTTCTACTTCCGTACTACTGACGTGACCGGAAACGTTGAGCTGCCAGAAGGTGTAGAGATGGTTATGCCTGGCGACAACATCAAGATGACTGTTGATCTGATTGCTCCGATTGCGATGGACGAAGGTCTGCGTTTCGCGATTCGTGAAGGTGGACGCACCGTAGGCGCCGGAGTCGTCGCTAAAATTATTGAATAAGTAGATACTCTCGAACTACGAAGCCGAAACTCCCTCGCGGGGGTTTCGGCTTAGTCGTCTCTATGAAATAGAGACGACACCGAGAGACGGCACCGAGGGACGCAGCGGCTGCGGAAACGCGGCACTTCGTTAAAATCATTTTCCGACCGGGTCACTTACTACAGTAAGCTCCCCAGCCGAAAAATAATTTTGCCTCGTTCCACGCTTCCTCGCGCGCTGCTCGAGTGAAGCCCCTTCAATAGGGTTAGGTGGAACCAGAAGGTGGGAAAAGAAGGTTACCACTGGCTGAGAAAGTGGTTCGAATTAAACTTACCTCGGTCAGAGTAGTGAGCGAGAAGGTCCGAGACAAGGCGGAGCAGATTTTTGGCTGAGGAGTTTACAGGCCGTAAATGACTCAGCCAAAAATCTGATCCAACGCAGTATCGGGCCTTCGCAGCCACTACGAAATAAGTGCAAAAGGCCAGTAGCTCAATTGGCAGAGCAGCGGTCTCCAAAACCGCAGGTTGGGGGTTCGATTCCCTCCTGGCCTGCCATTCTGGCAGGAGCGATTGGAAAAGAAGTCAGCATGATGTTGACGATTGATCGAAACAGAACTTATGGCAGAGAAAACAGAAAACGAAAACACGAACCTTGACTGGATCAAGTGGATTGTCGTGGCAGCGATAGTCGCTGCAGGTGTCTACGCCAATTCCTATTATTCGGCCGAGTCCCTGTTGTTCCGCACCATCGGCTTGCTGGTTGCTGCCGGTATCGCGGGCTGGATCGCAGCTCAGACTGCCAAAGGTCGGGCGTTCGTCAATTTGTGCCTGGATGCCCGGGTTGAAATAAGAAAGGTCGTATGGCCAACACGACAGGAAACTACTCAGACCACTATCGTGGTTCTGATCGTGATCTTCATCGTAGCGCTGATTCTTTGGCTGCTGGATTGGGGATTGAACGGAATTGTGTCGTCCATAATCGGCTAGAGGATAGAAATGGCTAAGCGCTGGTATGTAGTTCATGCCTACTCGGGCTACGAGAAAAAAGTAATGCACGCTCTGAAGGAGCGTATTTCACTTTCCGGTATGGATGACTTCTTCGATGAAGTTTTGGTTCCAACTGAAGAAGTGCTGGAAATGCGTGCTGGCCAGAAGCGCAAGAGCGAGCGCAAATTTTTTCCCGGCTATGTTCTCGTGCACATGGAATTGAATGACGATACCTGGCACCTGGTCAAGAACACGCCGCGTGTTATGGGATTTATTGGTGGCACAGCAGAAAAGCCAGCGCCCATTACTGATAAAGAAGCGCACAAGATTCTCCAGCGTATGGAGGATAGTGAAGACAAGCCAACGCACAAGACGATCTACGAGCCAGGTGAAATGGTTCGAGTTATCGACGGTCCTTTCAACGACTTCACCGGTACAGTGGAAGAGGTCAATTACGAGAAGAGCCGGCTGCGCGTAGCCGTATTGATTTTCGGCCGTTCAACTCCTGTAGAGCTGGAGTTCGGCCAGGTAGAGAAGTCCTGACAATTAGTGAAATCCGAAGCGATTTCACTTATTAAGGGCTTCGCGGGACAGAACTAAAACGCACAAGCCAGTCCATCGGCTAGCACGAAAGAAACGCGTTTTTGCTCTGTCCCCCAGTTCCAGAGTTGTAGGATCTGGAAAGAATACAGAAGGCCTCGCACTGAAACCGAAAGGACATTAGCGACAGGCTTCACGGGACAGAAGACGGCGTTTTTGCTCTGTCCCCACTAGCAGAGTTGTATGATCCAGAAAGGATCAAAAAATCAGGAACTTTGCCACAAAGCAAAGCTCCAAATACGGGTGCCAGTCTGGACCAGCCAGTCCGATGAGGCACATAAAGTCGAATTTCCTCCTCCTATACATAGGAAAAGGAAATACGCCGGGGAGTCCGAGCGATCGCAAGATCAGGTAGGGCGCCAGAACCCAAGGAGTAAATCATGGCTAAGAAAGTACTGGCTTATATCAAGCTGCAGGTTGGCGCAGGTGCGGCCAACCCGAGTCCACCTGTTGGTCCTGCACTGGGTCAACACGGTGTGAACATCATGGAATTCTGTAAAGCGTTCAATGCTCAAACCCAGAGCCTTGAGAACGGTTTACCTATTCCGGTGGTCATCACAGTTTACGCTGACCGCAGTTTCACTTTTATCACCAAGACTCCACCTGCTGCGGTGCTGCTGCGTAAAGCTGCTGGTATCAAGAAAGGCAGTGGACGTCCCAACACTGAAAAAGTCGGCAAAGTAACCCGCGCGCAATTGGAAGAAATTGCTACTCAGAAGATGGCGGATCTGACTGCTGCTGATATGGACGCTGCTGTACGTACCCTCGCGGGTAGTGCGCGTAGCGCCGGTCTTGAAGTTGAGGGAGTGGAATAACATGGCCAAACTAAGCAAGAAGCGTAAATTGATGCAGGAAAAACTCGAAGCGGGCAAATCCTATGCCGTTGACGAGGCTATCACCCTGATCACCGAATTTGCTTCCCCAAAATTCAAGGAATCTATCGACGTCGCGGTTCGCCTCGGTGTTGATCCGAGAAAATCGGATCAGGTTGTGCGTGGCTCAACCACACTGCCAAATGGCACGGGCAAAGATGTCCGCGTTGCAGTGTTCGCACAGGGCGAGAATGCCGAGAAGGCGAAAGCTGCTGGTGCAGACATCGTCGGCTTCGATGACCTGGCAGAATCTATTCAGGGCGGCAACCTGGACTTTGACGTAGTGATTGCAACACCAGACGCCATGCGTGTGGTTGGCAAGCTCGGCACGGTTCTGGGTCCTCGCGGCCTTATGCCAAACCCGAAAGTGGGCACCGTTACTCCAGATGTGGAAACAGCGGTCAAGAATGCCAAAGCAGGTCAGGTACGTTTCCGTACTGACAAGAACGGCATTGTTCACGGTGGAATCGGCAAAGTGGGGTTCGCTGGCGATGCTATCAAGGCAAATCTTGAGGCCTTGCTGGCAGATCTGAAGAAGGCCAAACCGGCTTCGTCGAAAGGCATCTACATCAGAAAGATTGTCCTTTCTTCGACAATGGGCCCTGGTCTTCAAATTGATCAGTCAACCCTGACTCTCTAATTCAAAAACACAGAGGGATCACGATGGTGGTTCCTCTACAGCCTTTGTACGGGTTGCCGGTAAGTGTACTTATCGGCAAAGCCGTCAAAGACCGTAGGTGACTTCGTTCGCTCTTTCGAGAGTGGTTGCGAAAGTCTTAATGCCCTACGCAGATGGTGAGACCCGATCCGGAGTAAGCATTACCGGATTCTTATCACCGAATAACAGGTTCGGCCTTGCCGAGCTTAACTGGCTGGAAACAGCCACAACAAAGGAGTATTAGCAGTGCCAATTCGATTGGAAGACAAGAAACAGATCGTTTCTGAAGTCAATCAGGCTGCTAGTAGTGCGTTGTCTGCAGTACTCGCCGATTATCGCGGCGTGACTGTAGAGGACATGACTGCGCTTCGTAAAACTGCGCGTGATAACAAGGTTTACCTGCGTGTTGTTCGCAACACTCTGCTCAAAAAAGCAGTTGCAGATACCGAGTTTGAATGCATTCAGGAAGTGCTTGTAGGTCCGACGATCCTGGCGCTTTCCGAGGAAGATCCTGGTGCCGCTGCACGCGTGCTGAAGGATTTCGCCAAGGAAAACGACAAGTTCGAAATCAAGGCATTGTCTGTCGGCGGTAAGCTGTTAGACGCCAAGGACATCGATGTACTGGCCAAGTTGCCAACACACGATCAGGCCCTGGCGATGTTGATGAGTGTCATGCTGGCACCTGTCACCAAGCTTGCCCGCACTATGAAAGAAGTGCCTGCCAAAGCAACCCGAGCGGTTGCTGCGGTTCGCGACCAAAAGCAGGAAGCAGCCTAATTCCTTTGCGACACTTAATTTATTTTTAGTTAGGAGATAAGAGTCATGGCTCTATCAACAGAAGAAGTATTGAATGCGATTGCTGACATGTCAGTAATGGACGTAGTCCAGCTGGTTGAAGCAATGGAAGAAAAATTCGGCGTTTCTGCCGCTGCTGCTGTAGCGGTTGCACCTGCTGCTGCAGGCGCTGGTGAAGCCGCTGCTGCTGAAGAGAAAGACGAGTTCGATATCGTTCTTGCCTCAGCCGGCGAAAAGAAAGTAAACGTCATTAAAGCGGTACGTGGCATCACTGGTCTTGGCCTGAAAGAAGCCAAGGAACTGGTAGACGGCGCACCTTCTACTCTGAAGGAAGCTGCTCCTAAAGCTGAAGCCGAAGAAGCCAAGAAAGCACTGGAAGAAGCCGGCGCTACCGTTGAGCTTAAGTAATAAGCGAAAGCGTTCAGGCACGCACCGGATACATGGAAATGCGTCCGGTGCTTGTCTGTGTTTTGAAAATGCAGGTTCCAAGTTCGGCCTGCAGGGACACAATCCCAATTCAGGACTCGCGGAAATATTCTGCCAGCAGTAATCACAGTACATAACGCTAGGAACACACTAATGGCCTATTCGTATACAGAGAAAAAACGTATTCGTAAGAATTTCGGCAAGCTGCCGAGTGCGATGGACATCCCGTATCTGTTGTCCATCCAGGTTGATTCTTACAAACAATTTACTCAGGCTGGTATTGCCCCGGAAGATCGTCTGGAGCAGGGCCTTCATGCTGCGTTCAAATCTGTATTCCCAATCGTCAGCTACTCCGGAAAGGCAGTTCTGGAATATGTAAGCTACGATCTGGGTAAACCCGCCTTCGACGTAAAAGAATGTCAGTTGCGCGGTACTACTTATTCTGTTTCCTTACGCGTTAAGGTCCGGTTGATCCTTTATGATAAGGAGTCAACAACCCAGACCATTAAGGACATCAAAGAGCAAGAAGTGTACATGGGTGAGATCCCGTTGATGACGGACTCCGGTACCTTCGTAATCAATGGAACCGAGCGCGTTGTCGTGTCTCAGCTCCATCGCTCGCCAGGTGTCTTTTTCGATCACGACCGCGGTAAGACTCACAGCTCCGGTAAGTTGCTGTACTCCGCACGCGTGATCCCCTACCGTGGTTCCTGGCTGGATTTCGAGTTTGATCCGAAAGACATGGTTTACGTACGCATCGACCGTCGTCGCAAATTGCCGGCGACAGTTCTGCTGCGCGCGCTGGGATACAGCTCACAAGAAATCCTGGAGATGTTCTACGAGAAGAACGACTACTCCATCAATGAAGGTAAGGAAGGTGCCGAGTTCCGCTTGAAACTCGTACCTGCCCGTCTGCGTGGTGACGTTCTTTCGTTCCCGGTTTACGACAAGAAAGGCAAGGTGATCGTTGAAGAAGGTCGCCGTATTACCAGCCGCCACATTCGTCAAATGGAAACAGCCAAGCTGGAAGAGCTGATTGTTGCCCGTGACTTCCTGGTTGGTGCTTCGCTGGCCGCAGACATCGTCAATCAGGAAACTGGCGAGATCATGTTTGCCTGTAATACCGAGATCACTGAAGAGATCATGGAGCAGATGGCGGAGCAAGGTGTTACCGAATTCCAGACCATCTACACCAACGACCTCGACTGCGGTCCTTTCGTTTCCGACACCCTGCGCATCGATACGACAACTTCCAAGCTGGAAGCAATGGTCGAAATTTATCGCATGATGCGTCCAGGCGAGCCACCAACAAAAGAATCTGCAGAGAACCTGTTTACGAACCTGTTCTTCTCGCCAGAGCGCTATGATCTTTCTGCTGTTGGTCGCATGAAGTTCAACCGTCGCCTCGGCCGTCCTGAGTCTGAAGGGAATCCGGTTCTTGATACCGACGATATCGTGGACGTCCTCAAGACGCTGGTTGGTATTCGTAACGGTTTCGGTTCGGTGGATGATATCGATCACCTGGGTAACCGTCGTATTCGCTCAGTTGGTGAAATGGCTGAGAACCAGTTCCGCGTTGGTCTGGTACGTGTTGAGCGCGCCGTTAAAGAGCGCCTGAGCATGGCTGATTCCGAAGGCCTGATGCCGCAGGACATGATCAATGCCAAGCCGGTAGCAGCGGCAATCAAGGAATTCTTTGGCAGCAGCCAGCTGTCACAGTTCATGGATCAGAACAATCCGCTGTCTGAGGTCACTCACAAGCGTCGTGTATCGGCTCTTGGACCAGGCGGTCTGACACGTGAGCGAGCAGGATTCGAGGTTCGTGACGTGCATCCGACTCACTACGGTCGAGTTTGTCCGATTGAAACACCAGAGGGACCGAACATCGGTCTGATTAACTCTCTGGCGACCTATGCGCGCACCAACCACTACGGTTTCCTCGAGAGCCCGTACCGCAAGGTTGTGAACAACAAGGTGACTGACGAGATCGATTATCTGTCGGCCATCGATGAGAGCGATTTCGTTATCGCGCAAGCCAGTGCTCCACTGGACAAGAAGCGTGGCTTTGTCGATCAGCTCGTGACTGTGCGTTACAAGGGTGAAACTACACTCAAGCCGCGCGAAGAAGTCGACTACATGGACGTGGCTCCGCAACAGATGGTGTCAGTCGCTGCGGCACTGATTCCATTCCTTGAGCACGACGATGCGAACCGCGCCTTGATGGGTTCCAACATGCAGCGTCAGGCCGTGCCGACACTGAAGACAGAAAAGCCTCTCGTAGGTACCGGCATGGAGCGCAATGTTGCGTCTGATTCCGGCGTCTGTGTCGTTGCCTTCCGCGGTGGTGTGATTGAGAGCGTTGATGCCGCGCGCATTATCGTTCGCGTTAACGACGAAGAGACGGATGCGGGCGAGGCCGGTGTTGATATCTACAACCTGACCAAGTACACGCGTTCGAATCAGAACACCTGTATCAGCCAGAAACCTCTGGTGAAAGACGGCGATGTTGTCAGCCGCGGCGATATTCTCGCAGACGGTCCTTCTGTGGACATGGGCGAGTTGGCGCTGGGTCAGAACATGCGCATCGCTTTCATGCCCTGGAACGGTTACAACTTCGAGGACTCCATCCTCATCTCTGAGCGTGTGGTCAAAGAAGATCGTTTCACCAGTATCCACATTCAGGAACTGACTTGTGTCGCACGTGACACCAAGTTGGGTTCGGAAGAAATCACAGCGGATATCCCGAACGTGGGCGAAGGCGCGCTGAGCAAACTGGATGAGTCCGGTATTGTTTACATCGGCGCCGAAGTCAACGCAGGTGACATTCTTGTGGGTAAGGTAACTCCGAAAGGCGAGACCCAGCTTACACCGGAAGAAAAACTGCTGCGTGCGATCTTTGGTGAGAAAGCGTCTGACGTGAAAGACACTTCACTGCGCGTACCTACCAGCGTCAAGGGTACGGTAATCGACGTGCAAGTCTTTACTCGCGATGGTCTTGAGAAAGATCAGCGCGCGATCGAGATCGAAGAGATGCAGCTCGCCCAGGTTCGCAAGGACATCGAGGATGAGTACCGCATTGTCGAAGAAGCAACCTTCGAACGTCTGCAGAAAGCACTCGTAGGCAAGGTTGCAGCAGGCGGTCCCAAGATCAAGAAAGGTGCGAAAGTCACCAACGATTATCTTGAGAATCTGCCACGCGAGGAATGGTTCAAGCTGCGCATGTCCAATGAGGCAATGAACGAGCAGCTCGAGCGTGCCGAAGCGCAACTCAAGGAACGTCGCATCGATCTGGATGAGCGTTTCGAAGACAAGAAGAACAAGCTGACCCAGGGCGATGACCTGGCACCAGGTGTTCTGAAAATCGTCAAAGTCTACCTGGCAATCAAGCGTACGATTCAGCCTGGAGACAAGATGGCAGGACGTCACGGTAACAAGGGTGTTATCTCTGTGGTCATGCCAGAAGAAGACATGCCATATGATGAAAATGGCGATCCAGTAGATATCGTTCTCAATCCGCTGGGTGTGCCTTCGCGTATGAACGTGGGTCAGATTCTTGAGACTCACCTCGGTGCCGCGGCAAAAGGACTTGGCAACAAGATCGGCAAGATGCTCGCCGCACAGGCCAAAGCTGCAGAAGTGCGTAAGCTGGTTACCGATGTTTACAACAAGATCGGTGAGCGTACTGAAGACATCAAGAGCCTGACAGACGAGGAAGTTCTCGAACTGGCCGGCAACCTGCGCGGTGGCGTGCCGATGGCAACGCCGGTATTCGACGGCGCGGCTGAGTCTGAAATCAAAGCGATGCTGGAGATGGCGGACATCAACGAGAGTGGCCAGATCAGGCTGTTCGATGGTCGCACAGGCGACATGTTCGATCGCCCGGTCACCGTCGGTATCATGTACATGCTGAAACTGAACCACCTGGTGGACGACAAGATGCACGCGCGTTCAACCGGTTCTTACAGCCTCGTTACTCAGCAGCCGCTGGGTGGTAAGGCGCAGTTCGGTGGTCAGCGATTTGGAGAGATGGAAGTGTGGGCACTGGAAGCTTACGGCGCCGCCTACACGTTGCAGGAAATGCTTACGGTTAAGTCGGACGATGTTGCTGGCCGCACCAAGATGTACAAGAACATCGTGGATGGCGATCACCGCATGGAGCCAGCGATGCCGGAATCGTTCAACGTACTGGTGAAGGAGATTCGTTCACTGGGTATCGATATGGAACTGGATGTCAGCAACGAATAATCCACAACCATAGATCGAAAACGAACAGCACCGTAGAAGTATTAACTGAATAAATATACCTGGCCTTTCAATCAACGATTGATCGGTCAGGGGAGGAAACAGAATGAAAGACCTATTAGGGTTGTTGAAATCTCAGTCACAGTCAGACGAGTTTGATTCCATTCGCATTGGCCTGGCTTCACCAGAGATGATCCGTGCGTGGTCATTCGGTGAGGTGAAGAAGCCAGAAACAATCAACTACCGTACTTTCAAGCCAGAACGCGACGGTCTTTTCTGTGCCAAGATCTTTGGCCCGGTAAAGGACTACGAGTGTCTGTGTGGCAAGTACAAGCGTCTCAAGCACCGCGGTGTTATCTGTGAAAAGTGTGGTGTTGAAGTAGCGCTGTCGAAAGTGCGTCGTGACCGCATGGGCCACATCGAACTGGCCAGCCCGGTTGCACACATCTGGTTCCTGAAGTCACTGCCTTCTCGTATCGGCTTGTTGCTGGATATGACGCTGCGTGATATCGAGCGCATTCTGTACTTCGAATCATTCGTAGTGACTGACCCAGGCATGACTACCCTGGAGAAAGGTCAACTGCTGACTGACGAGCAGTACTATGAGGCGATGGAAGAATGGTCTGACGAATTCGAGGCCAAGATGGGTGCGGAAGCTGTTCAGGCCCTGATGAAGGACATGGACGTGGAAGGCGAGGTTGCTCGTCTGCGTGAAGAAATTCCGCAAACCAATTCCGAGACCAAACTCAAGAAACTGTCCAAGCGCCTGAAGCTGCTTGAGGCTTTTGTCGAGTCTGGCAACAAGCCAGAGTGGATGATCATGAATGTGCTGCCAGTGCTGCCGCCAGATCTGCGTCCACTGGTACCACTTGATGGGGGCCGCTTCGCGACTTCCGACCTGAACGATTTGTATCGTCGTGTTATCAACCGTAATAACCGACTCAAACGCCTGCTCGACCTCAACGCGCCTGACATTATCGTGCGCAACGAAAAGCGCATGCTGCAGGAAGCAGTTGACGCATTGCTGGACAACGGCCGTCGTGGCCGCGCCATTACCGGCTCCAACAAGCGTCCACTGAAATCTCTTGCTGACATGATCAAGGGTAAGCAAGGTCGTTTCCGTCAGAATCTGCTCGGTAAGCGTGTCGACTACTCTGGCCGTTCGGTGATCGTGGTAGGTCCGACCCTGAAGCTGCATCAGTGCGGTCTTCCGAAGAAGATGGCGTTGGAACTGTTCAAGCCTTTCATCTTCGGCAAGCTGGAGCGTCGTGGTCTCGCCACAACGATCAAGGCTGCGAAGAAGATGGTCGAGCGCGAAACCGCAGAGGTCTGGGATATTCTCGCCGAAGTGATTCGCGAGCACCCGGTGCTGCTCAACCGTGCACCGACTCTTCACCGACTGGGTATTCAGGCGTTCGAGCCCGTACTCATTGAAGGTAAAGCCATTCAGTTGCACCCGCTCGTTTGTGCGGCCTACAACGCCGACTTTGACGGTGACCAGATGGCCGTTCACGTGCCGCTGACGCTGGAAGCACAGCTCGAAGCCCGTACCCTGATGATGTCGACCAACAACATCCTCGCGCCTGCGAACGGTGAGCCAATCATCGTTCCGTCACAGGACGTGGTACTGGGTCTTTATTACATGACGCGTGAGCGCGTCAACGCCAAGGGCGAGGGCATGATCTTCGCCGACGCGAAAGAAGTGCAGCGTGCCTATGAATCAGGCAATGCAGAACTGCATGCCCGAATTAAAGTGCGCATGACCGAGACCGTACTCAACGAAGACGGTGAGAAAGAAACCAATACGGCGATCGTCGATTCGACCGTCGGCCGCGTACTGCTCTTCAATATCGTTCCTGATGGCCTGCCGTTCTCTATGGTTAATCAGAAGATGTCGAAGAAGCCAATCTCAGCGATCCTGAATGCGTGTTATCGCAACGTGGGTCTGAAAGAGACTGTAATCTTCGCTGACCAATTGATGTACACCGGATACAAGTATTCAACGCGTTCCGGTTCGTCGATCGGTGTTAACGATTTCGAGATTCCGGAAGAAAAGGCCAAGATCATCGATCAGGCGAATGCCGAAGTGGCCGAGATCGAATCACAGTTTGCTTCCGGTCTGGTGACCCAGGGCGAGAAGTACAACAAAGTGATCGATATCTGGTCGCGTGCCAACGACATCGTAGCCAAGTCCATGATGGAAGGTCTTTCATCTGAGCCAGTCATCAACAAGGATGGCGAGGAAGAGATGCAGGAGTCCTTCAACTCTGTGTATGTCTACGCCGACTCGGGTGCTCGTGGTAGCCCCGCGCAGATTCGTCAGCTCGCCGGTATGCGTGGCTTGATGGCGCGTCCGGATGGATCGATTATTGAGACGCCGATCACCGCGAACTTCCGCGAAGGTCTGAACGTATCCCAGTACTTCACCTCGACGCACGGTGCGCGTAAAGGTCTCGCGGATACTGCATTGAAGACAGCGAACTCGGGATACCTGACCCGTCGTCTGGTTGATATTTCCCAGGATCTGGTAATCACTGAAAACGACTGTGGCACCGATCAGGGTCTGACGATGGCACCAATCATTGAAGGTGGCGACATCATCGCGCCGCTGGGTGATCGTGTTCTGGGTCGTGTATTGAATGCCGACGTTATCGATGAGGAGTCTGGTGACACCATCGTTGAAGCCGGCACCATGATCGACGAAAAACTGGTTGAGAAGCTGGAAACCAGCGGTGTTGACCAGGTATTCGTTCGCTCACCAATTACTTGTGAGACACGCTTCGGTATCTGTAGCCAGTGCTACGGTCGTGATCTGGCACGTGGCCATGTCGCCAACGTCGGTGAAGCGGTCGGCGTTATCGCTGCCCAGTCCATCGGTGAGCCGGGTACCCAGTTGACGATGCGTACGTTCCACATCGGTGGTGCGGCATCGCGTGCTACGGCTGCGGACAGCGTAACAGTCAAGAACACAGGTACGATCCACCTCAACAATATGAAGACCGTTGAGAACACCAAGAACGAGCTAGTAGTTGTGTCTCGTTCAGGTCAACTGATCGTCCATGACACCAACGGCCGTGAGCGCGAGCTCTACAAACTGCCTTACGGTGCCACGATTACTGTCGGCAAGAAGAAAGAAGTTGAAGCCGGTCAGATGGTTGCTACCTGGGACCCACACACTCACCCGATCGTATCGGAAGTGGCGGGTGTCGTAGCGTTCGAAGCCATGGAAGAGGGCATTACCGTACGTGAACAGACTGACGAGATCACTGGTCTGACCACGTGGTCAGTCATCGATCCGGCGGAGCGTTCTTCGTCAGCGAAGGAACTGCGCCCTGCGGTTCGCGTTGTCGACAAGAAGGGCGAGGATGTTTGTCTGCCGGGTACTACTGTACCAGCGCACTACTTCCTGCCAGCCGGCGCGATCATCAGTCTGAAAGACGGTGCGGATCTCAACATCGGTGACGTTGTTGCCCGTATCCCGCAGGAAGGTTCGAAGACTCGTGACATCACGGGTGGTCTGCCGCGTGTTGCTGACCTGTTCGAAGCGCGTAAGCCGAAAGAGCCTGCCATTCTGGCGGAAATTTCCGGCACAGTGAGCTTCGGTAAGGAAACCAAAGGCAAGCGTCGCCTGGTCATTACGCCGAAAGATGGTGTGAACCCAATCGATGGTTCGGATCATTATGAAACGCTGATTCCGAAGTGGCGCACCATGACAGTGTTTGAGGGTGAGCACATCGAGAAAGGTGAGGTTGTGTCTGAAGGACCGCCCGCACCGCACGACATTCTGCGTCTTAAAGGCGTTGAGGCCCTGGCCCAGTACATCGTTAACGAAGTACAGGACGTTTACCGACTCCAGGGTGTACGCATCAACGACAAGCACATTGAGGTGATTGTCCGTCAGATGCTGCGTAAGGTAGAAATTACGCATTCCGGCGATTCCAACCTGATCAAGGGTGAGCAGATGACTTACACCGAGATCCTGGATATCAACGACAAGCTCGAGGCAGATCAGAAGCAAGCTGCTCGCTTCGACCGTATGCTGCTGGGTATTACCAAAGCATCACTGGCGACTGAATCGTTCATTTCCGCGGCTTCCTTCCAGGAAACTACCCGCGTACTGACCGAAGCGGCCGTCACCGGCAAGCGCGACTTCCTGCGCGGCCTCAAGGAGAACGTGGTCGTTGGCCGCCTGATACCAGCCGGTACCGGTCTGGCCTATCACGAAGCCCGCAAGCGTGCCGCTGCTGAGGATACCGAGAGCGAAGGCGTAAGTGCGAGTGATGTGGAAGCAGCACTGAGCGAAGCATTGAGCGAAGAGGCAGAAAATCAGGCTCAAGCCTGATTCTGGCCGCTTCAAGCACGGGATTCGGCGCCGTAAAGGACCGAATCCCGTCTTTGTCTCAACCTGAAGGACTGTTGACTCCGGGCAGCGGGATCATTAGAATTCCGCCTCCTTTGGTAGTCTGTCGCCAGGTTTTGCTTTGGCTGACATCCGGGAAGCCCGGAAATTGGGCCTTATGGGCCGATTCAGCCAAGATTGTAGATTTGTAACCACTGAAAGATGATGAATACGTCCGGCCTGGCGCCCAGGACGAAATTACAGGAATAAAAGATACTAATGGCTACTATTAACCAGTTAGTTCGCAAACCCAGAAAGAGCAAGGTGTCCAAGAGTGACGTACCTGCTCTGCAACGCTCTCCGCAAAAGCGTGGCGTGTGCACAAGGGTCTATACAACAACACCGAAAAAGCCGAATTCTGCTCTGCGCAAGGTTTGCCGTGTCCGTCTGGTCAATGGCTACGAAGTGAGCTCCTACATCGGCGGTGAAGGCCACAACCTGCAAGAACACAGTGTTGTTCTTATCCGTGGTGGCCGTGTTAAGGATTTGCCAGGTGTGCGTTATCACACCGTTCGCGGCAGCCTTGATACTTCAGGTGTTGCGGATCGCAAGCAAGGCCGTTCCAAGTACGGTGCCAAGCGTCCGAAGTCCTAAGAAAGTCTTGATCTGAAACTCATGCGACATAGCCGCTGATCGCGGTGCGATCCAGTAAGTGAGTAGCAACGGTTTTGCTGGATCACGTAGTTTGCAGATAGATTGAATGAGCTAATACAAGCGTACGGATGCGCGCTGCTGCACGGCTCTCGAAACAGGTGCGGCAGTTTGAGTAAGGCCAGGTGTTTGTCCGGGATCTATTCCCACAGGGCAGGCGATCCTGGATTCACCTGAATTAACATAGAGGTCTATTCATGCCTAGAAGAAGAGAAGTGGCAAAGCGCGAAGTTTTGCCTGATCCAAAGTTCGGAAGTAAAGTTCTCGCAAAATTCATGAACCACGTAATGGTCGACGGCAAGAAGTCTGTCGCCGAGCGTATCGTTTATGGTGCTCTGAAAGTCGTTGGTGAAAAGTCTGGCGGCGATCCCCTGGAAACCTTCGAAAAAGCCCTGGAAGCGATTGCGCCGATGGTCGAGGTGAAATCCCGACGTGTCGGTGGTGCGACTTATCAGGTTCCCGTTGAAGTACGCGCTGAGCGTCGTAACGCCCTGGCCATGCGCTGGCTGGTAGAGCACTCTCGTGCCCGTGGCGAGAAATCCATGGCACTGCGTCTCGCCGGCGAAATCACCGATGCCGCAGAAGGACGTGGTAGCGCCGTACGCAAACGCGAAGACGTACATCGCATGGCGGAAGCGAACCGCGCATTCTCACACTACCGTTTCTAAAACAAGTTACTCACAGAATTCATCGAATAATCCGAGGGTAATGCAGTGGCCAGAAAACATCCCCTGAGTCGTTATCGCAATATAGGTATCGCTGCTCATGTGGACGCGGGTAAAACCACGACCACTGAGCGTGTGCTTTTCTACACCGGTATTTCACACAAGATTGGTGAAGTACACGACGGTGCGGCGGTCATGGACTGGATGGAACAGGAGCAGGAGCGTGGTATCACGATCACTTCTGCTGCAACGACCTGTTTCTGGAGCGGCATGGACAAGCAGTATCCAGAACATCGCATTAATATCATCGACACACCCGGCCACGTTGACTTCACTATTGAAGTAGAGCGTTCGCTGCGTGTGCTTGATGGTGCGGTCGTTGTGCTCTGTGCGTCTTCAGGTGTACAGCCTCAGACTGAAACAGTATGGCGTCAGGCCAATCGTTACGAAGTACCGCGGATGGTCTTCGTTAACAAGATGGACCGTGCCGGTGCTGATTTCCTGAAAGTTGTGCGCCAGATGAAAGACCGTCTGGGCGCCAATGCTGTTCCTCTGCAAATCCCCATCGGCGCAGAGGATGAATTCAAGGGTGTGATCGATCTCGTCAAAATGAAATCCATCTTCTGGAACGAAGAGGATCAAGGCACGACGTTCGAATACAAGGCCATTCCGGAAGATCTGCAATCGCTCTGTGAAGAGTGGCGCGAGCATCTCCTTGAAGCGGCGGCTGAAGCTAACGAAGAAGTCATGGAAAAATACCTCGGCGGTGAAGCACTGACCGAAGCGGATATCATGAAAGCCATTCGTCAGCGTACGCTTGCCAATGAAATTATTCCTGTACTCTGTGGTTCCGCATTCAAGAACAAGGGTGTACAGGCCGTGCTGGATGCAGTTGTTGACTACATGCCTGCACCTACCGAAGTAAAAGCCATCGAGGGCATACTCGAAGACGGTTCGCCAACCACTTGTGAAGTGGACGATGATGCACCTTTTGCGTCTCTGGCATTCAAGATCGCGACTGATCCCTACGTTGGAACCCTGACCTTCTTCCGCGTCTACTCCGGCAAGCTGCATTCAGGTGACTCAGTCTACAACCCGCTCAAATCCAAGAAGGAGCGTGTAGGTCGTATGGTGCAGATGCACTCGAACTCGCGCGAAGAGATCAAGGAAGTACTGGCAGGCGATATCGCCGCCGCGATCGGTCTGAAAGACGTCACCACCGGTGAAACCCTGTGTGATCCGGACCATATCGTGACACTCGAGAAGATGGACTTTCCGGATCCGGTTATCTCCGTCGCAGTTGAGCCAAAATCGAAAGCCGACCAGGAGAAGATGGGTATCGCTTTGGGCAAGCTTGCCCAGGAAGACCCTTCCTTCCGCGTCGAGACCGACGAAGAGTCAGGTCAAACAATTATCTCCGGAATGGGTGAGCTTCACCTCGACGTACTGGTCGATCGTATGCGTCGCGAATTCTCCGTGGAGGCCAACATCGGTAAGCCGCAGGTTGCCTATCGTGAGACGATTCGCAAAACCGTCGAGATTGAAGGCAAGCACGTCAAGCAGTCCGGTGGTCGTGGTCAATACGGTCACGTCTGGCTGCGCCTCGAACCGCTCGATCCGGATTCAGAATACGAATTCGTCAACGAGATCGTTGGTGGTGTCGTACCGAAGGAATACATTCCAGCCGTCGACAAGGGCGTTCAGGAACAAATGCAGAACGGCTGTCTTGCCGGCTATCCGCTGCTTGCCATGAAAGTCACTCTGTTCGATGGTTCCTTCCACGATGTGGACTCCAGCGAGATGGCGTTCAAGATCGCAGGCTCCATGGCGCTGAAGAAAGGTGCACTGGAAGCCGATCCAGCTCTGCTCGAGCCTGTCATGAAGGTGGAAGTGGTAACTCCTGAAGACTACATGGGTGACGTGATGGGCGACCTCAATCGCCGTCGCGGCATGGTCCAGGGCATGGAAGACAGCTCCAGCGGCAAAGTGATCGACGCTGAAGTACCGCTGTCTGAAATGTTTGGCTACGCAACGGATTTGCGCTCCATGTCACAAGGTCGTGCGACGTACACAATGGAATTCCTCAAGTATGCGGAAGTTCCAAACAATATCGCTGAAAGCATTATCGAAAGATCCTGAGTATTCAATTTGTTAATTAAGGCTTAACAGCCTTCAACAAGGCAGCACAGCCTTAAGTGAGGTAGAAAGTGGCAAAGGAAAAATTTGAAAGAAATAAGGTACACGTCAACGTCGGTACAATCGGACACGTTGACCATGGTAAGACGACACTGACGGCAGCACTGACCAAAGTATGTGCAGAAGCCTTCGGTGGTAATCTGAAAGCCTTTGATGAAATCGACAATGCGCCAGAAGAGCGCGAGCGCGGTATTACGATTGCGACCTCGCACGTTGAATACGATTCCCCGAACCGTCACTACGCTCACGTAGACTGCCCGGGCCACGCCGACTATGTGAAGAACATGATTACCGGTGCGGCGCAGATGGACGGCGCGATCCTGGTTTGTTCAGCCGCCGACGGCCCCATGCCACAGACTCGCGAGCACATCCTGCTGTCGCGTCAGGTTGGCGTACCTTACATCGTTGTGTTCATGAACAAAGCGGACATGGTTGACGATGAAGAGCTGCTTGAGCTGGTTGAAATGGAAATTCGTGAACTGCTTGACCAGTACGAATTCCCGGGCGACGACACACCAATCGTTATCGGTTCTGCACTGAAAGCCCTGGAAGGCGACTCTTCCGATATCGGCGTACCTGCGGTACTGAAGCTGGTTGAGACTCTGGATACTTACATTCCTGAGCCAGAGCGTGATGTTGAGAAGCCCTTCCTGATGCCAATCGAGGACGTATTCTCGATCTCAGGTCGCGGTACTGTGGTAACAGGTCGTGTTGAGCGCGGCATCATCAAGGTAGGTGAAGAGATCGAGATCGTTGGTATCAACGACACGACTACCACTACCTGTACTGGTGTTGAGATGTTCCGCAAGCTGCTGGACGAAGGTCGTGCAGGCGAGAACGTTGGTGTTCTGCTGCGTGGTACCAAGCGTGACGAAGTTGAGCGTGGACAGGTACTGGCCAAGCCAGGTTCTATCACGCCACACACGAAATTCGAAGCTGAGGTGTACATCCTGAGCAAAGACGAAGGTGGTCGTCACACGCCATTCTTCAAAGGCTACCGTCCGCAGTTCTACTTCCGTACTACTGACGTGACCGGAAACGTTGAGCTGCCAGAAGGTGTAGAGATGGTTATGCCTGGCGACAACATTAAAATGACTGTTGATCTGATTGCTCCTATCGCTATGGACGAAGGCCTTCGCTTTGCTATCCGTGAGGGTGGTAGAACAGTAGGCGCCGGAGTTGTTGCTAAAATCATAGAGTGATATCGGGCTTTGCCCTCAAAGCCAGAGATTGTCTTTGCAATCTCTGGCTTTTTTGTAGGGACGTAGCGGCTGCGGAAGCGCGGCACTTCGTTAAAATCATTTTCCGACTGGGTCACTTACTACAGTAAGCTCCCCAGCCGAAAAATAATTTTGCCTCGTTCCACGCTTTCTCGCTCGCTACTCACCTCATCACCGCGCTGGTGACTTGGTGATTTCGATAGAAATCAATTAGGGATCGAGTTAAAAACTCGATTCACCGGGGTTGAGGAAGACTTTGCCAGTGTTCCGACTGGCGGCATAAAAGAGCCAGCGCCGAGGGAGCACAAAAGACCCGTAGGGGCTTTTTTGTGACTGAGGGAACCCGGGAGGGGCGCGGCTCGCCGCAAGACGGAGCACTGGCAAGGTCTGACCCCAACCTCAAAGTGTAGAAAGCTCGTTCTAGCAGTTAGAGCGGCGAGCGAGAGAGCGAAGTGCTAGGCAAAGCGGGATGAAGGGGAGGAGCTTACATTTGTAAGTGACGAGCCTGAAGAGTGCTTTAACGACGCAATTCGGTCTCGCAGCCGGCGCGGTATCGGTGGTTTCGTGTCATTGGCACGGCGCTGGAGGCCCGGGTTTTTCTGGGCTGGGGCGTGATAATCGCTTGACCTAGCGATGGTGCGCCATTACAATGCGCATCCTTTTTCGGCTAATAAAAAAGATCGGCCGAAAGAGTTTGCGGTAACTAACTAATATTTAAGAGATTTTTGGAGTTTTACGTAGATGCAAAATCAGCGTATCAGAATTCGGCTAAAGGCCTTTGATCATCGCCTGATTGATCAATCTACCCAGGAAATCGTAGATACCGCCAAGCGCACCGGTGCTCAGGTCCGTGGACCTATCCCGCTGCCAACGAATAAAGAACGATTTACTGTGTTGATCTCACCGCACGTTAACAAAGACGCGCGAGATCAGTACGAAATACGCACCCACAAGCGTCTGCTGGACATCGTCGAGCCAACTGAGAAAACAGTTGATGCCCTGATGAAACTGGATCTGGCAGCCGGTGTTGAGGTGCAAATCAGCCTGGGTTAACTGAGGGGTTACCCAAGCGGATTAACATAACCAGGTAGTGAGCAGTCAGTCCTCGCTATCCTTTTAATTGTAGTTTTAAAAGTTTTGGCGAACTGAACATTCGTGGTTACCCACATCGCGGTAACGTACATAGTGTAACGCGTCAGCGGCCAAAGCGGGTTTTAGCCCCTTGCACGATGAGGTCTTAAAACAATGTCGATAGGTTTAGTCGGTCGTAAGAGCGGGATGACCCGTATCTTCACTGAAGAGGGCGCGTCTGTGCCGGTTACGGTTGTTGAAGTACAGCCCAACCGCGTTACGCAGATCAAAACTCTCGAAACTGATGGTTATAGCGCAATTCAGGTTACTGCTGGTTCGCGCAAAGCCTCCCGTGTTTCCAAAGCAATGGCAGGACATTACGCCAAGGCCAGCACCGAAGCTGGTGATGGGCTGTGGGAATTCCGTGCCGATGATTTGGAAGGTTATGAGCTGGGCGGTGAGATCAAAGTTGATCTGTTCGAAGCTGGCCAGAAAGTAGACGTTACCGGAACCTCCAAAGGTAAAGGTTTCCAGGGCGGTGTGAAGCGTCACAACTTCCACATGCAGGACGCTACTCACGGTAACTCTATTTCTCACCGTGCACCGGGCTCCATCGGCCAATGTCAGACACCAGGTCGTGTCTTCAAAGGCAAGAAGATGGCTGGCCAAATGGGTAACGTGCGCAGCACTACACAATCACTCGAAGTAGTGCGTGTAGATGTTGAGAACAATCTGTTGCTGATCAAAGGCGCGCTGCCAGGAGCCACTGGTTCCAGCGTTGTTGTGCGTCCAGCAGTCAAGGCAAAGGGGTAGGTAAGTCATGGAACTAGCACTTGCACTGCCTGGTAAGAAAGCCGGCAAAGAAACTATTTCACTCTCTGACGATTCATTCGATCGCGAGTATAACGAAGCGCTGGTACACCAGACTGTCGTTACCTATCTCGCTGACGCGCGTCAGGGAACTGTTAAGCAGAAAACTCGCTCCGAAGTCAGCGGCGGTGGACGCAAGCCGTTCCGCCAAAAGGGCACTGGCCGTGCACGTGCCGGTACTATCCGCAGCCCAATCTGGCGTAGCGGTGGGGTGACTTTTGCTGCGCGTCCACAGGACCACAGCAAGAAGCTGAACAAGAAAATGTATCGCGGCGCAATGCGTTGCATTCTTTCCGAGCTGGTTCGCCAGGAGCGTCTGGTCGTGGTTAGCGATTTCTCACTTGAGTCGCACAAGACCAAAGATCTGGTTAGCAAGCTGAAAGAATTTGATCTCGACAACGTGCTGATCGTTGCGGAAGAGATCGAGCAGAATTTGTATCTGGCTGCACGCAACCTGCACAAGGTTGATGTTCTTGATGCAGCTGGAATCGATCCAGTAAGCCTGATCGGTTTTGAAAAGGTTCTGATCACAGTTCCTGCGCTGAAGAAAGTGGAGGAGATGTTGTCATGAAACCGGATCGTCTATACACAATTATTCTTGGCCCACATGTGTCTGAAAAGACTGCACTGATGGGCGAAGCCAACAATCAGTACACTTTCAAAGTCGCTGGTGATGCAACCAAGCCTGAAATCAAAAAGGCCGTTGAAGAGCTGTTCAACGTAGTTGTTGATGACCTGCAAGTACTGAATGTGAAAGGTAAAACCAAGCGCACAGCTCGCGGCAAGATCCGCAAGCGTTCCGATTGGAAGAAAGCTTATGTCCGTCTCGAAGCCGGCCATGAGATTGATTTCGCGGACATCGGTTAAGGGGTAGGGAACAATGCCAGTAGTCAAATGTAAACCGACATCACCTGGACGCCGTTTCGTCGTCAAGGTTGTTCACCCCGACCTGCACAAAGGTGCACCGTATGCGCCATTGACGGCTGCCAAGTCAAAGACTGGTGGTCGCAATAACCTTGGTCGCATCACTAGCCGTCATCAGGGTGGTGGTCACAAGCAGAAATATCGCATCATCGATTTTCGTCGCGACAAGGACGGTATCGATGCGGTTGTTGAGCGTCTGGAATACGATCCAAACCGTTCAGCCAATATCGCGCTGTTGAAGTACGCCGACGGTGAGCGTCGCTACATCATCGCGCCAGCCAAAGTAGCGGCGGGCGACGTATTGATGTCTGGTGACGATGCTGCAATCAAGGTAGGTAACTGCCTGCCGCTGCGCAACATCCCGCTGGGTAGCACAGTGCACTGCATCGAGATGAAGCCTGGCAAAGGCGCGCAAATGGCGCGTAGTGCCGGTACTTCTGTGCAGCTCGTGGCGCGCGAGGGAGCCTACGCTACTCTGCGTCTGCGTTCTGGTGAGATGCGTAAAGTATTGTCCGAGTGCCGTGCCACTCTGGGTGAAGTATCCAACTCAGAGCATTCACTGCGCTCACTGGGTAAGGCCGGTGCCAAACGCTGGAGAGGCGTTCGCCCAACTGTTCGTGGTGTTGCCATGAACCCGGTAGACCATCCACATGGTGGTGGTGAAGGACGTACCTCTGGTGGACGTCACCCAGTGACTCCCTGGGGTGTACCTACCAAGGGCTACAAGACTCGAACCAATAAGCGAACTTCGAAGATGATTGTTCGCCGTCGAAATTCAAGCCGCTAAGGCAAGTGATAGAGGATTTTATTCGTGCCACGTTCACTTAAAAAAGGTCCATTTGTAGACCTGCATTTGATGAAGAAAGTGCAAACTGCCGTGGAAGCAAACGACAAGCGTCCGATCAAAACCTGGTCGCGTCGTTCCATGATTTCACCGGACATGATTGGTCTGACTATCGCTGTGCACAATGGCCGTCAACACGTCCCGGTTTTCATCAACGAGGATATGGTCGGTCACAAGCTTGGTGAATTCTCGCTTACCCGTACCTACCGTGGCCATGTCGCGGACAAGAAGGCGCGCTAGGAGATAGATGATGGAAGTGTCAGCTAAATTAAAAGGCGCACGCCTCTCAGCCCAGAAAGCACGTTTGGTCGCTGACCAGGTGCGTGGCAAGGGTGTTGAGGAAGCTCTGCAGCTGCTGAGCTACAGCCCTAAAAAAGGCGCGGAGATTATCAAGAAGGTTTTGAACTCTGCCATCGCCAACGCCGAGCACAACGAAGGCGCGGATGTCGATGAATTAAAAATCTCAACAATTTATGTTGATGAAGGTATGACAATGAAGCGCATTATGCCGCGCGCCAAGGGACGAGCAGATCGCATCCTGAAGCGTTCATGCCATATCACAATTACGGTCGCGGACAACTAGGAGATTCGGATGGGTCAGAAAGTACACCCAACAGGTATTCGTCTTGGCATCGTCAAGAGACACACTTCTGTGTGGTTTGCAGAGGGTGAAGAATACGCCAACAACCTGCTGAATGATTTGCAGGTACGGGAATTCGTCAAGAAGAAGCTGGCGAATGCTTCTGTGTCCCGAGTTGATATTGAGCGTCCGGCCAAGACTGCCAAGATCACTATTTATACCGCGCGACCAGGTATTGTGATTGGTAAGAAAGGTGAAGATGTTGAAAAGCTGCGCGGAGAGCTCACTGCGAAGATGGGCATTCCTGTGCAAATCAATATCGAAGAAGTGCGTAAGCCTGATCTCGACGCCCAGCTGGTAGCCGACAGTGTCGCCCAGCAACTCGAGCGTCGCGTAATGTTCCGTCGTGCCATGAAGCGCGCGGTACAGAACGCCATGCGTCAAGGCGCGGAAGGAATCAAGGTACAGGTTGGTGGCCGTTTGGGTGGTGCTGAGATTGCTCGCTCTGAATGGTATCGCGAAGGTCGTGTGCCGCTGCACACCCTGCGTGCTGATATTGACTACGCCACCTCAGAAGCCAGCACAACCTACGGCATTATTGGCGTGAAAGTGTGGATTTTCAAAGGTGAGATTCTGGATCTGGATGAGGCCATTGCACCCACCCAGCAGTCCAAGGCCAGCTAGAGGTAAAGGCAAGTGTTACAACCTAAGAGAACTAAATATCGCAAGATGATGAAGGGCCGCAACCGTGGCCTGGCGCATCGCGGCAGTAAAGTGGATTTTGGCGAATTTGGCCTGAAAGCGATTGGCCGTGGTCGTCTGACTGCGCGTCAGATTGAGGCCGCTCGTCGCGCCATGACTCGTCGAATCAAGCGTGGCGGAAAAATCTGGATTCGGGTTTTCCCGGACAAGCCAATTACCCAGAAGCCTCTGGAAGTTCGTCAGGGTAAAGGTAAGGGTTCAGTTGAGTACTGGGTTGCCCAGATTCAGCCGGGCCGCATTATGTTTGAAATTGAAGGTGTTGATGAAGAACTGGCGCGCGAAGCCTTTGGTCTGGCTTCAGCCAAGCTGCCGTTCGAAACCACTTTCGTTAAGCGTACGGTGATGTAATGAAAGCGAGTGAATTGAGAGAAAAGTCTGTAGAGGAACTGCAAGCGCAATTGCAGGAACTGTACAAAAATCAGTTTAACAATCGCATGCAAAAGAGCACCGGACAGCTTGGTCAAACTCATTTGCTTGGCACCGTTAAGCGTGACATTGCGCGCGTTAAAACCCTGCTGAACGAAAAGCAGGCTGCTGAACAATCAAATAGTGAGTCTTAATAATGTCCAGTGAAGAAAAATTAGCACGTACAGCTACCGGCAAAGTCGTTAGCAACAAGATGGACAAGTCCATTGTTGTGCTGGTTGAGCGCCGCGTACGCCATCCGCTGTATGGCAAGATCATCAAGCGTTCTACCAAAATTCACGCCCACGATGCGAATAACGAATGCATGCCGGGTGATGAAGTAACGATTAAGGAAGTACGTCCGATCTCCAAGACCAAGTCCTGGTCTCTGGTTTCGATCGATGAGCGTGCGACACAGGTTTAAGCAGGTTTTAAATCAGGAATAGTGAATCTGCATCTGCTGTGCAGATGCGAGATGGAGTGAATCGATGATTCAAGTGCAATCATACTTAGATGTCGCCGACAACAGCGGCGCTCGACGAGTCATGTGCATCAAGGTGCTGGGCGGATCCCATCGCCGTTACGCGCGTATTGGCGACATCATCAAGGTAACCGTCAAGGAAGCGATTCCTCGCGGTAAGGTAAAGAAGGGTCAGGTTGTGACTGCCCTGGTTGTGCGCACCAAGAAAGGCGTACGACGCGGTGACGGTTCACTGATTCGCTTCGATGACAACGCGGCAATCCTGCTGAATGCGCAGGACGCCCCAATCGGTACTCGTGTATTCGGTCCAGTGACTCGAGAGCTGCGCAATGAGAAGTTCATGCGCATCATCTCCCTGGCTCCAGAAGTACTCTAAGTAGTTACCGGCCGTCAGGTTAATTAAGAGAGATAGCGACAAATGAATAAGCTCAAGCGCGATGATGAAGTGATAGTGATCACGGGTAAGGACAAAGGTAAACGTGGAACTATCTCGCGAATGGTCGGTAGCGACCGCGTAATCGTTGCCGGTGTAAACATGGTTAAACGCCACACCAAGCCGAACCCGAATATGGGACAGCCAGGTGGAATCGTTGAGAAGGAAGCGGCATTGCACATTTCCAATGTGGCGATCTTCAACACTGTTGAAAACAAGGCCGATCGAGTTGGTATCCAGGTCGCTGAAGATGGATCCAAGAAGCGCGTTTATAAATCGACTGGTCAAGACATAGATTAATTATTGGTAGGTTGCCAGATGGCTCAACTAAGAGATTATTATCGGAAAGAAGTAGTGCCGGCATTGACCAAGGAATTTGCCTTTGCAAATCCAATGGAAGTGCCAAAGATTACCAAGATCACACTGAACATGGGTCTGGGTGAAGCGGTGGCTGACAAGAAGGTTCTTGAAAGCGCAGCCAGCGACCTGGAGATGATCAGCGGTCAGAAAGTGGTTGTCACCAAGGCACGCAAAAGTATTGCAGGCTTCAAGATCCGTGAAGGCTGGCCTGTGGGTCTGAAAGTAACTCTGCGCGGCGAGCGTATGTACGAATTCCTGGAGCGTTTGGTTGATATCGCGATTCCACGTATTCGTGACTTCCGCGGTCTGAGCGCCAAGTCTTTCGACGGCCGTGGCAACTACGCGATGGGTGTTACTGAGCAAATCATTTTCCCGGAGATCGACTACGACAAGATCGATGCTCTGCGTGGATTGGATATCACAATTACAACCACGGCCAAGACAGATGACGAAGGCCGTGCATTGTTGACTGCCATGCGCTTCCCGTTCCGTGGAACCACCGGTCAGCAACAAGCCGCAGATAGCGCGGCATCAGAAGCGAAAGAGGAGTCCTGATCATGGCGAAAACGTCAATGATTGCCCGAGAAAACAAGCGCGCCCGTCTGGTTGAGAAATACGCAGCCAAACGCGCCGAGCTGAAGGCAGTACTGAAAGATCCTGAAGCCAGTGACGACGACAAGTGGGCTGCGCAGGTGAAATTGCAGAAGCTGCCACGCGACGCGAGTCCTGTACGTCAACAGAATCGCTGCCGCCTGACCGGTCGTCCTCATGGTGTGTATCGCAAGTTTGGCCTGTGCCGTAACAAGCTGCGTGAAGCGGCTATGCGCGGCGATGTACCTGGCCTGACCAAGGCGAGCTGGTAAGCGGAGAACTATCAATGAGCATGACTGACCCAATTGCAGATTTTCTGACTCGTATTCGCAATGCGCAAATGGCGCAGATGCCCACGGTCAGCCACCCTTCTTCGAAGCTGAAAGTCGCCCTGAGCGAAGTTCTGCAAGCCGAAGGTTACATCGGTGGTTTTAATGTGCAGGAAGAAGACGGCAAGCCAGTACTGAATGTTGATCTGAAGTACTACCGTGGCAAGCCGGTAATTGAAGAAATTAAGCGTGTAAGCCGCCCCGGATTGCGTGCCTACAAAGGCAAGGACGAATTGCCAAAAAACCGTGCTGGCCTCGGAATCGCGATTCTGTCTACCAGCAAGGGTCTGATGACTGACAAGCAAGCCGAAGCTGCCGGAATTGGTGGCGAGGTTCTCTGTACAGTTTTCTAAAGAATTTAAGCCAGGTTGAGCGAACAATGTCCAGAATAGCTAACAGCCCGATTTCTTTACCGAAGGGCGTCGAATTTAAGTTAACCGATTCTGAGATCTCGGTTAAAGGATCCAAGGGCCAGTTGCAGCTTGCTCTGCATAGCCTTGTGGGTGTGACTCAGGAAGGTGAAGAACTGAAAGTTGCTGCCACTAATGAGAGCCGTCAGGCCAAAGCACTGGCTGGAACTTTCCGCTCGCTGATCAACAACATGGTTGTTGGCGTTAGCGAAGGCTTCGTCAAGAAGCTGGAGTTGCAAGGCGTTGGTTATCGCGCAAAGGCGGCTGGCAAAACAGTTAACATCAATGTGGGTTACTCACACCCTATTGATTACGAATTGCCGGAAGGCATTACGGCGGACACGCCGACGCAGACGGAAATTGTTATTTCCGGAGCAGACAAGCAACTGGTTGGACAAGTTGCCGCAGAGATTCGTGAATTTCGTCCACCTGAGCCTTACAAGGGCAAGGGAATTCGCTACAGCAATGAACGCGTGTACAGAAAAGAAGCGAAGAAGAAATAGGACTTAGATATGAGCGTAAAGAAAACAGCTCGATTGCGTCGGGCACGACGAGCCAGAGCCAAGATCAGCGAACTGCGGGTGAACCGTTTGTGCGTATACCGTTCTCCACGGCATATCTACGCGCAGATTATTTCGCCTACCGGTAACCAGATATTGGCCAGTGCCTCAACAGTTGAAAAAGATGTGCGATCCGGATCAACAGGCAACATCGAAGCGGCAGGCAAGATCGGCAAACTGATTGCTGAGCGTGCCAAGGCTGCAGGCATCGATAAAGTAGCATTTGATCGTTCCGGCTACGCTTACCACGGCCGTGTTAAGGCTCTGGCAGAAGCGGCGCGTGAAGGCGGATTGGAATTTTAAGGATTTGAGATATGGCATTTAAAGACGAGCCAGGCAAGAACGAAGAAGGTTTGCAGGAAAAGCTGATCCAGGTGAACCGCGTCGCTAAAGTGGTCAAGGGTGGTCGAATTTTCGGCTTCACCGCACTGACTGCTGTTGGTGATGGCAACGGTCGCGTTGGATTCGGTCGCGGTAAAGCGCGCGAAGTCCCTCTGGCAATTCAGAAGGCGATGGAATCTGCCCGTCGCAACATGATTTCTGTCGGCTTGGACGGGCACACACTGCAATACCCGATCAAGGCCCGTCACGGCGCATCCAAGGTTTACATGCAGCCAGCCTCTGAAGGTACTGGTGTAATTGCCGGTGGTGCGATGCGCGCTATTCTCGAACTGGCTGGCGTACAGAACGTACTGGCCAAATGTTATGGTTCAACTAATCCGGTAAACGTAGTGCAGGCGACTTTCAAAGGTCTGCGTGACATGCGTGCTCCGGAAGAGATTGCTGCGAAGCGTGGCAAGAGCGTTGAAGAGATTGTCGGTTAAGCAAGCGGATTAGAGCGATGGCCAGTAAAAAGACAGTTAAAGTTAAATTGGTGCGTAGCCCAATCAGTTCACAGCCAAAGCACAAGCTTTGCCTCAAGGGACTGGGTCTGCGCCGTATGCACCAGACCGTTGAAGTGGAAGACACTCCAGCGGTTCGTGGAATGATTAATAAAGTCAGCTACATGGTAGCTGTAGTAGAGGCCTGATCATGCAACTGAATGACCTGAGCCCGGCTCCGGGTAGTACCAAAGCTCGCAAGCGCGTCGGTCGTGGTATCGGCAGCGGCAGCGGCAAAACTTCCGGCAAGGGACACAAAGGACAGAAAGCGCGTAGTGGCGGAACTGTCGCACCAGGATTCGAAGGCGGACAAATGCCTTTGCAGATGCGTCTGCCGAAGTTTGGCTTCAGCTCACGCGTTGGTCGCGTGACTGCGCAGGTTCGCACTTCAGAACTGAATAAAGTCGAAGGCGAAGTCGTTGATCTGGAATCACTGCGTAAAGCGAGTGTAATCACCGCTGGCGTCAAGCGAGTCAAGATCATGTTGTCTGGCGATGTGACCAAGGCGGTCACAGTCCAGGGTCTGGGTGTCACCAAAGGTGCACGTGCTGCGATTGAAGCGGCCGGCGGCAAGATTATCGATGCCGAGCCCAAGCCAACAGGCAAGAAAAAGGCGAAAGCCAAGAAAGCAGACAGCGCGGAATAAGCAAACCGCTAAGGCACTGTTTTAAAGAAGTAAGAGATAAATTGGAAAATGGCAAACAAACCTAACATCAATCCGGAAAACATCGGCGCTGGCCTCGGCGAGCTGAAGTCACGCCTTCTGTTTCTGTTGTTTGCCATTTTCGTCTATCGAATTGGCACGCACATTCCGGTGCCAGGTATTGATCCGTTGCAGCTGCAGGCGTTCTTCAACCAGAACGAAGGCACATTCGCCGACCTGTTCAATATGTTTTCCGGCGGTGCGCTGGAGCGTATGAGTATCGTTGCCCTGGGCATCATGCCGTACATCTCTGCCTCTATTATTATGCAGCTGCTTACTGCGGTTAGTCCGCAGCTGGATCAGCTCAAGAAAGAAGGTGAGTCCGGTCGCCGCAAGATTACCCAGTACACGCGTTATGGCGCGCTGCTGCTGGCTACTGTTCAAGGTACAGGCATGACCGTGGGTCTGTTGTCGCCGATGGCCTACAACCCTGGCCTCGCGTTCAACCTGACAGCGATTATTTCGCTGGTGACAGGCGCCATGTTCCTGATGTGGCTTGGCGAGCAGATTACCGAGAAAGGTATTGGTAACGGAATTTCGATGCTGATCTTCGCCGGAATTGTGGCTGGTTTTCCTGCTGCGGTGGGTACGTCACTGACCCAGGCCTACGAAGGTCAGATCAGTGGAATCTTACTGTTGGTTGTCGCTCTCATTGCCGTCGGCGTCGTGGCTTGCATCGTTTATGTCGAGCGCGCACAGCGTCGCATTACAGTGAACTATGCCAAGCGCCAGCAAGGTCGCCGCATGATGCAGCCCCAGGCTAGCCATCTGCCGTTGAAGATTAATATGGCGGGCGTGATTCCGGCTATTTTCGCCAGCTCGATTCTGCTGTTCCCTGCGTCATTGGGCCAGTGGTTCGGTCAGTCGGAAGGTGCTGAGTGGTTGCAGGATCTGGCTCTGCTTATTGGTCCAGGTCAGCCGCTGTACATCATCATCTTCAGCGCGATGATTATTTTCTTCTGCTTTTTCTATACCGCGTTGGTTTTCAATCCGCGCGATGTAGCAGAAAACCTGAAGCGCTCAGGCGCGTTCATCCCGGGTATTCGCCCTGGTGAGCAAACTGCGAAGTATATCGACGGTGTGATTACCCGCCTCACCATGTTTGGTGCGGTCTATATCACTCTGGTGTGCTTACTGCCTAACTTCATGCAGATGATGGCCAGCGTGCCTTTCAATCTGGGTGGTACGGCACTGTTGATTTCTGTGGTCGTGACCATGGATTTCTGGTCCCAGGTGCAATCGCATTTGATGTCTCATCAATACGATTCCCTGATGAAAAAATCGAAACTGGGCAACTACGGTCGCAGCGGCGTCTAAGCTGCAGCGGCGTTGAGCAGGCTGGCCCTGGGAGTAATCAGATGAAAGTTCGAGCATCAGTAAAAAAGATTTGCCGTAACTGTAAAGTCATTCGACGAAACGGTTCGGTACGAGTAATTTGCAGCGCAGAACCACGACACAAGCAGCGTCAAGGTTAAGAGCGGCATTTAGAACGTCATTACGACGACAGGAAATAACGGAGTAAATCTATGGCACGTATTGCCGGGGTTAACATACCAGACAATAAGCACATCGTAATTTCGTTGCGCTATGTGTACGGCATTGGTCCGACCGTTGCGCAGCAGATCTGCGAAGCGACTGGTATTGTGCCCAGTACCAAAACCAGTGATCTGAGTCCTGAGCAGCTGGACGAGATTCGTGCGGAAGTCGCGAAGGTCCCGACAGAGGGTGACCTGCGTCGTGAAATTTCGATGAATATCAAGCGCTTGATGGATTTGGGATGTAATCGCGGTATCCGTCACCGTCGTTCATTGCCGGTTCGTGGGCAGCGTACCAAGACAAATGCACGTACCCGTAAAGGTCCGCGCAAACCAATCAGGAAATAAACATGGCAAAGCCAGCAGCTAAATCGACAAAGAAGAAAGCTCGCAGTACTGTCATTGACGGTATCGCGTTTATTCATGCGTCTTTCAACAACACCATTATCACGATCACTGATCGTCAGGGTAATGCGTTGAGCTGGGCCACTGCGGGTGGTTCTGGTTTCCGTGGTTCTCGCAAGAGCACGCCATTCGCCGCTCAGGTAGCAGCCGAGAAAGCCGGTAAGACCGCCATTGAGCTTTATGGCCTGAAGAACCTGGATGTGAAAGTGAATGGCCCGGGACCAGGTCGTGAATCCGCCGTGCGTGCCCTGAACAACTGCGGATTGAAAGTCGGCAACATTACTGACGTTACCCCAATTCCACACAATGGTTGCAGACCGCCCAAGAAGCGGCGTGTGTAAACAGGAGAAGAGAATATGGCCCGCTATTTAGGCCCCAAGTGTAAGCTGTCTCGCCGAGAAGGAACTGATCTGTTCCTGAAGAGTGGCGTGCGCCCGATCGACAGCAAGTGCAAGACCGAGAATATTCCCGGCCAGCACGGCCAGCGTCGCGGCCGCCTGTCGGACTACGGCGTCCAACTGCGTGAAAAGCAGAAGGTGAGACGTACCTATGGAGTCCTGGAGAAGCAGTTCCGTGGCTACTATAAGGAAGCCGCGCGCTTGAAAGGCGCTACTGGTGAAAACCTGCTGCAGCTTCTGGAATGCCGACTGGACAACGTTGTATACCGCATGGGCTTCGGCTCAACGCGTGCGGAATCGCGTCAACTGGTTTCTCACAAGTCCATCACTGTAAACGGTGAAGTGGTGAATATTCCTTCCTATCAGTTGCAGGAAGGTGATGTTGTTGCCGTTCGTCAGAAATCCAAAGAGCAATTGCGAATCAAATCTGCATTGGACCTGGCTGCGCAGCGCAGCCCGATCGACTGGGTCTCTGTTGATCTCGGTAAACTGGAAGGGCAGTTTACTCGCAAGCCGGAGCGCACTGATTTGTCTCCGGAAATCAACGAGAACCTGATTGTCGAGCTATATTCCAAGTAGTGAATTCATCACACAAAGGGTGACTATACATGCAAATTTCTTTATCTGACTTTTTAACACCACAAGTGATACAGGTTGATGAAATCGACAAGTGTCATTCCAAAGTGGTGCTGGAGCCGCTGGAGCGCGGTTTTGGTCACACCTTGGGTAATGCCTTGCGTCGTATTTTGCTGTCATCCATGCCTGGTTGTGCTGTTGAAGAAGTCGAGATCGATGGTGTTGTTCATGAATACAGCACAATCGAAGGCGTTCGCGAAGACGTAATCGAAATTCTTCTCAACCTGAAAGGCGTTGCTGTACAGCTAAACAACAAAGACGAAGTCGTCCTGAACCTGTCCAAGAAAGGCTCAGGTACAGTGACTGCCGGCGATATCGAAACTGATCACGATGTTGAAATCGTCAACCCTGATCACGTGATTGCCCACCTGAACAGCAATGGCGAGTTGAACATGCGTTTAACAGTCCGTAAGGGTCGTGGTTATTCACCTGCTGATGCGCGCCGCAACAACGACGAAGAAACACGTGCCGTTGGCAAGCTGCTGCTGGATGCTTCTTACAGCCCGGTAGTCCGTGTTTCCTACGCTGTCGAGAGTGCGCGTGTTGAACAACGCACTGACCTCGACAAGCTGGTTATTGATCTGGAAACCAATGGCACTATCGATCCAGAGGAATCCATCCGCCGCGCAGCGACTATCCTGCAGCACCAGTTGGGTGTGTTCGTAGATCTGCAAAGCGAAATCATTGCCGAGCCGGAAGAGCATGAGGACGAGATCGATCCTATCCTGCTACGTCCGGTAGACGATCTGGAGCTGACTGTTCGTTCGGCCAACTGCCTGAAGGCAGAAGATATTTACTACATCGGTGACCTGATTCAGCGCACCGAAGTTGAGTTGCTGAAAACGCCTAACCTCGGTAAGAAATCTCTGACTGAAATCAAGGACGTGTTGGCGACTCGTGGGCTCTCACTGGGACTGCGTCTGGAAAACTGGCCGCCGTCCAGCCTCAAGTCAGACGATCGTGCTGCCTGAGAGTAATACGTAATTAAGGGTATAGAGTTATGCGTCATCGACACAGCGGTCGTCAACTAAACCGAAACAGTTCACACAGAAGCGCCATGTTCCGTAACATGACTACTTCTCTGGTTGAACATGAAATCATCAAGACTACACTGGTGAAAGCGAAGGAACTGCGTTCCGTTGCTGAGCCACTGATCACACTCGCCAAGAAAGACAGCGTTGCAAATCGCCGTCTGGCTTTCGACCGCCTGCGCAACAAGGCAACTGTCGGCAAGCTGTTTGGAGAGCTGGGACCACGCTATGCTGACCGCCCGGGCGGCTACATCCGCATCCTGAAATGCGGTGAGCGTGCCGGCGACAATGCGCCAATGGCCTATGTCGAACTGGTCGACCGTCCGCAAGTCGATGCCGATGACATCGACTCAGCAGAAGACTAAACGTCTCCTGCGAGCAAGGAACAGAGCCCGACCACTCTCGAGTGGTCGGGTTTTTTGCTTTCTGGACTTCAGAAATTGATAATTATCGAATCACTAGCACGGGACTGAATCAATGACCGCATCCTTCCATCCTCCGCAAAGAATCCTGATGGGCCCTGGCCCCTCTGACGTGAATCCTCGCATTCTCGAAGCACTGTCCAGGCCCACTATCGGTCATCTGGATCCCGTATTTATCACGATGATGGACGAAGTGAAGGCATTGCTGCAGTACGCATTTCAGACGACAAACGAGCTGACCATTCCGGTATCTGCTCCGGGCTCGGCGGGCATGGAGACTGTCTTCGTCAATCTGCTGGAGCCAGGCGACAAGGTCATCATCTGCCAGAATGGCGTGTTCGGTGGGCGCATGAAGGAAAATGCTGAGCGCTGTGGTGCGGTAGCCGTCATGGTGGAAGACGAGTGGGGCGCGACAGTAGAGCTCGACAAGGTTGAGCAGGCACTAAGTGACAACCCTGACGCCAAAGCGCTGGCCTTCGTTCATGCTGAGACGTCTACGGGTGCACGCAGCGATGCTGAATCTCTCTGTGCCCTCGCACAGAAATTCGGCTGTCTGGCGATTGTTGACGCGGTTACGTCGCTTGGTGGTATCGAATTAAAGGTAGACGATTGGGGAATTGACGCCATTTATTCCGGCACGCAAAAATGTCTTTCCTGTGTACCTGGCATCTCGCCAGTCAGTTTCTCCGAGCGTGCAGCCGAGATCATTCGCAATCGCAAGACCAAGGTACAGAGCTGGTTTCTCGATCTTAATCTCGTAATGGGTTACTGGGGCGCGGAGAACAAGCGTTCCTACCACCACACTGCGCCAGTAAATTCCCTGTACGCATTGCATGAATCGCTGGTCATCCTAAAGGAAGAAGGTCTCGAGAATGCTTGGCAACGTCATGCGCTGAACCATCAGGCCTTCGCGGCAGGTATCGAAGCGCTAGGTTTGTCATTCGTTGTCGCTGAAGAATTCCGCCTGCCGCAACTCAATGCAGTACGCTTCCCGGAGAGTGTTAACGATGCGGCGGTTCGCGGTCAGCTTCTTAATGATTACAATCTGGAGATTGGTGCTGGTTTGGGTGCACTCGCAGGTAAGGTTTGGCGCATTGGCCTGATGGGCCACGCCTGCAACCGCAGTAATGTCTTGCTATGTCTTTCGGCACTCGGTAATGTACTTTCTGGACTGGGAGTTCCGGCCGATACCGCACAGGCTGTCGCGGCGGCCAATTCAGTCTACTCTTCCTGAGACGAATCCCGTCGGCAGTGCCTGATCCTGGCACTGCCGGCATCTTCAACATTGACTTTTCCGGGCTGAGATTGCCATGTCGACTCTCACGGCGCGCGATATTCTGGTTCTGCTTGTTCTCTCAGCAATCTGGGGGTCATCGTTCTTGTTCATGCGCCTTGCTGCGCCTGATTTTGGCCCGTTCTTTCTGATCGAGATGCGGGTGTTCAGTGCGTTTGTTGTCTTGTTGCCGGTGTGTATCGCACGCGGTCAACTCGCCGAGATCAAGCGCAACAGCCTGCCTATCTTCATCATCGGGCTGGGCAATATGGCGATCCCGTTCACTCTGTTGGCCTATGCGACCCTGAGCATTACTGCAGGGCTAGCCTCCATATTGAATGCCACCGTACCCTTTTTCACCGCTATTATAGGATTCCTGTTGTTCCAGCGCCGTCTCACTGTGCTGGCAGTCGCAGGGCTGTTTGTTGGTTTTGGCGGAGTTGCTGTGCTGGTTGCCGATCCTGATGTCGCGATATTCAGCGGGTCGAACTTGTTGGCAGTAGCAGCCGGCTTGCTCGCGTCTTTTTTCTATGGCACTTCGATCAATTTTGCATCGCATCGCCTGCATGGTATCAGCGGGCTACCAATAACAACTGGCGGTCTGTTTGCATCGAGCCTCTGCCTTGCTCCGTTAGCGTTCTGGCAACAGCCTGCAGTGATACCGACAGGTTGGATCTGGTTGGCAGTCATAACATTGGGCGTGGTATGTACGGGAGTTGCGTATCTGCTGTTCTACAAGCTCATCGCGCGAGTCGGGCCACAACAAGCTGTCAGTGTGACCTATCTTGTGCCGCTGTTCAGCATTGCCTGGGGTTGGTTGTTCCTGTCGGAACATATCACCCTGTATACGCTGGCTGGGTGTGTACTGGTATTGGCTGGGGTCTCGCTGACTACGGGTAAGTTGCAGGCGATACTGAAAAGAATGCGCTGATTGCGTGACGTGGGTCAGGGCTGAACTGTCAGCGGAATGGAGGCGAAGCGATTCATGCCCGCGCCGCCCTGGGAGCCTGCGTCATAGACAAAACCATACACCGGTTGCCCTTCGCTGTTACTGACTATCGCCCCGCGCACCCAGGAGCCCTCGATTCCGGAGATGATGACTTCAGGGTCAGACCAGTCACCGGCGCGCGACGACGTGGTGTAATTAATCGAACGGGTGCTTTCATTGATAAACAGAAGATGCAGGCTGCCATTGTGGCTGATCAGGTCCGCACCAACCTGATCCGAATCGACTGCACCTGTTACGACGGGCACGCCAGAAACCAATACAGGTTCAGAGAGATTTCCGGACGCGAAGAGTCGCCGTTCATAGAGCAGGCCATTTTGCTCACGGTAAATAATTGCAGCGTCTGGCCCGAGAGCGGCAATCGGCAGGATCGCACCGTTTTCAATTTCTGCGCTACCCAGGTTGGTGGATAGTAGACTGCGCGGCGTGAGGCTGTTGTCTGCAAGCAGGTGTCGCACGAAGCCGCGGCCGTCGTGAGCGGTGTAAGCGATGGCAACGACATCGTTGGCCAGTGTTTCCACTACCGGGCCTGACAAGTCAGGTGCGATCTCAGCATCAATCTCAATCGGGTCTTCCCAGTGTCCTGTTGCAGTCCGGATCTGCAGGAACAGGCGGCGGTCTCCTGCGTACATCGCGACCAGGCTGCCATCGCTGCGTGCCGAGAGTGCAGCGAATTGCGTCGGTGGTTCGGCGGGAGTCGCGATGCGCTGACTATCGACTAGCCAGGTTTCCCCTTCACCTATTCTGAATGCGTGATACAACACCTCTTCACTGATCTGATGCAGCAGATGGATGGTGTTGCCGGTCCGGGCCGAAGCGACGCCTTCCAGGTCACCGACAGCAGGTCGATTCGTTCCCGACACCTCACGCCAGGTGAGTCCATCGTCGTCCGACTTGACCGCCATGAATCGGTTGTCTGTTTCGGTAGGCTCCATGAAAAAGAAGAGATCGCCCGAGTCATTCTGGTACGGACCGATACGCGCGGGAGACTCGATGAATGTGCCTCCCAGATGTCCGGGTAGGGCATTAAATTCAGCGCTGGTGGGTAAGCTGCCTGATAGTGGGCGCCCGTATCCATCGACGACACGGAATTCGATGACAGTTCCGTCGTCATTAAATGTTGGGCCATCGGCGAAGCGACGAACTACCAACGGCCATTCCCACTCCATGGCCTCGGTGCTACCCCGGAACACCGGTGTAGTCGCGGCCAGATTGATAGCAAAACCGTCGTCCCAGACAGTCTCGGCAGTGCCCAGCAGTCGTTCTGTTTCGTCGCCGTGCTGATACGCATTTGTGGAGACAATTGCGACTGCAGGAGTGGCAAGGCGTGGATAGGGGAAATCGGAAACGCCGATTGGCTTCCAGTGCGCACTGTCGTTGCGGTACTGCAGCGCCAACTCATGACCTGCAGCCGATGTCGTTGGGGCGAGCACCTGGATCCTGAATCGAAATGGCTGATCGAAGTACAGGGACGCGCGCTCGTTTTGCTGACTCGCCCAACCAACATCTGCGTTCAGCGGTGCTGTGAAGTCTATCCGAAATCGCTGGTCAAGCAATTCAATCGGGGAAGCAGATTCAGTAGCAATGCCTGTGGTTTCCACAGAGGAACAGCTTTGTAGCAGGAGCAGCGCGAGTAGTGGCAGTAAGCGGAGCAACGGAGTCGACATAGTGATTTCTGGCAGTTCTCAACAGGCGAAAGGGCCAAGTATCACACACCGGCATTGCAGTTTTATTGCAGCGCTGTAAGGCAATAGGGGTGGGAAGCAAGGGAGAGTAAGAACGCAAGATAAGAAAGGGAAGGCTAAAAGGGAAGACTGAAAGGGAAGACCAAAAGGGCAGGCAATAAAAAGCCCGACCATCCATAGCAGAATGGTCGGGCCTGTATTTTCAGCTATCGGGACTAGTGTCCGCCAGCGTCACTCATCGCGCCAGGCAGTGCCATAGCGGTCAGCTTGGCACCTGTTTGCAGAATGATGTACTGATGGCCATCGTGTACCCAGGTGCTCATGCCATAACGGCTGCGAGCTGGGACTTCAACAGCGGCTTCAGTTTCACCGGTTGCCTTGTTAACGGCATACAGCATCGGTGTGCCGTCTGACTCAGTATCAGAGTACACCAGCATATTGGGAGTAATGGTCATTGGAACCAAGTTACCAGAACCGGTATTGCCAATATCCAATCCCTGAACCGCCGGATTGTTCAGCACATTGTTCGGTGTGTTGCCGGTTGGAATCATCCAGGCATGGTCACCGGTGTTCATGTCGATGGCTGTGATGCGGCTGTACGGTGGCTTGTACAGCGGAATGCCAGCTGGGTGGCGCGGTGCACCGCCGCCTGGACCGTTCGCGTACTGGGCATAGGTAGTCCCCGTTGGCTCGGCATATTGCGTATCGGCTTCTTCACCAGGAACCAATTGCACTGCTGAGCAGGCGGTCTGGGAAGACACATACAGCATGCCAGTTGTCGGGTCAGCCACTGCTGGTGCCGTAATGTTGGCGCCACCGCCACCACCGGGGCAGATCATCGCTGAACGCTTGCCGAGTGGATTGTCGCGATGCAGCGGTGGGTTGAACAGCGGTCCCATCTGATAATCAGCGAAAGCCTGAATGGCTTGCTGACGCAGTTCAGGCGTCCAGTCCACCAGGTCGTCTACCGAGACACCCTGGATATCGAACGGTGCCGGTTTGGTCGGGAAAGGCTGCGTTGGAGACAACACTTCACCTGGGATGATTGAAGCCGGTACTTCGCGATCTTCGAATGGCCACAGAGGTTCACCCGTCAGACGATTGAAAGCATAGACGAAGCTCTGTTTGGTCACCTGCATTACCGCAGGCACCTGACCCTGACCCGGGATGTTTAAGTCGAGCAGAATCGGAGCCATGGGATTGTCGTAGTTCCAGATGTCGTGTTTAACAGTCTGGTAATGCCATACCCGCTCGCCCGTGCTGGCGCGCAGCGCGATGACTGAGGTGCCATACAGGTTGTCACCAGGACGGAAACCGCCATAGTAGTCGATGGTCGCGCCATTGGTCGGGATGTAGACGATATCGTTCTCTACGTCGGCAGAGATCGGTGCCCAGGAAGAGACGTCACCAGTCCACTGCCATGCATCGTTTTCCCAGGTTTCGTGGCCGTACTCACCCGGTTGGGGAATCACATTGAACTTCCACTTGAAGTTACCGGTGCGCGCATCGTATGCAAGAATGTCACCTGGCACGTTTTCGATTCGTGACTGATGATAACCCTGCTCGGCCGAGTTACCTACCACGATCGTGTCGTTTACCACGATGGGCGGTGAAGAAGACGTAATGTAACCGGTTTCCAGTGGAATACCTTCATAGGGGTCGTAGGGGTGACCGAGGTCGGCCAGCAGATCTACAACGCCAGTGTCAGGGAATCCGTCGATGGGTACCGGACGACCAAAGCCTTCCAGCGGTGCGCCAGTCTTGGCATCGAGCGCCATCAAGAAGAAGGCCGGGTCGATCATGTAGATGATCTCCTGGCCATCGATCTCTGCATAGCCGACGCCTTTACCGTAATCGGCACGCATGGAATATTCCCAGCGACCGGTATTGGGCAGGCGGAAGGACCAGATTGTTTCACCGGTCTTGGGGTCGATAGCGACAACGCTACGACGCGCACCTGCTACAGTGTAGAGAGTGCCGTTGATATAGCTTGGAGTGGAGCGGCCGCTGATCGCGCCCATACTGGCGCCATCCCATTCCCAGGCAACTTCCAACTCGTCGAAATTATCGATGGTAATTTCAGTAGCTGGTGAGTAGCGGGTATGGGCAAAGTCATTTCCCAGGGTAAACCATTCAACGGTATCCTGAGCCAGCAAGCCTCCGGAAATGCTCATCACCAGACCAAAAACGGCCGTGGCTCTGAGGCGTTTCAAGAACATAGCTCTTTTTATCATTTTATGCCTCGCTGATGAAAAAGAAGTTTATTATTTTGCTTGTACAGCCGGGGTCCTGCCACGATGAAATCATCCCCCTTTAAAGCCTTGCAAATCAACGACTTAAAACTAAGCTTCAATTCGCCAGACCGGCCATTCCCAGCCAGGTACAACCTCCAGAGGCTACCCCAAGCTTCGTGTTTTGTCTATTCGCAAACGTAACGGTTTATTACAAAAAAAAGTCCCGAAATTCAGTGAGTTGTAGCCCGCTCGATGCGCCAAAGAGCAGGCCAGTGGCAGTGCAATTCGAGCTGACAAGCGGCCAGCGAAGCGGCTGGTAAGTGACTTGAGAGTGACTGGAGAGTGACTGGAGAGTGACAGGTAAGTAATTGGAAAGTGACAGAGTAGAGCCCCCTAAGCACAGGCCAGGTGATCGGTGTGATACAGGACGGCGCCGAACAACAGACTGCTATTTGTAGAATGAATTGCAGACTCCCGGCCAGACTGAGTTCAGGGAATAGTAGAGTGAACAATCGTTGTGTTGCAGAGCCTTACATCGATTTTCAGATTTCGCTATAGTCTGGAGCCCTCTCCATACCCGACTGGAATCCCAAATGAGCTTGCAACTGGTTATCGGCAACAAAAACTATTCGTCGTGGTCACTGCGCGCCTGGCTACTTCTCGCGCACTACGAAGTCGACTTTCAGGAAATACCGATTGCCTTGTTCACCCCTGGCTACAAAGATGAACTCGCTCGTTACGCGCCCAGCCTGAAAGTGCCCACTCTCATTGATGAAGAGCTAACAGTCTGGGAATCGCTGGCTATTTGCGAATACGTCAACGAAGTGTATCTCGATGGCAAGGCACTCCCTACTGGCCGTGAAGCACGGGCCCTGTGTCGTTCTTTTTGTAATGAGATGCATGCCGGTTTCGCCGCGATTCGCTCACAGCTGCCGATGAATTGTCGGGCGCGCAAAAAAGTGACGCTGACGCCAGAGGTTCTCGCTGAAGTGGAACGTATCGATGCGCTGTGGACGCAGGGACGTCGACGGTTTGTTGATTTTGGTCCCTATTTGTTCGGCAAATTCTCGCTGGCTGACTGCATGTTCGCCCCGGTCGTGTTGCGTTTCCAGACCTATGACGTGCCTCTCAGTCCGGAAGCGGCTGAATACAGTGCGAGCATGATGGAGAACCCTGCATTGCAAGCCTGGGTCGCCGCTGCGCAAGAAGAGACTATGGAGTTGCCTGACTTCGAAGTGGGAGAGGATGTCGCTGTAAACTGAGTCACTGCGAGTTATCGGTTTCAGGAGTTCCAGCAAAGAAGCTCAACACCAGCAGCGGCCAGATGCCGACATGCACCATCACATCTGCGGTATTGAAAACATAGTTCCAGTAGGGAATATGCTGGATGTCGATGAAATCAATCACGCTGCCGTGCAGCAAGCGGTCGAGAATATTGCTGGTACCCCCACCGACGACAAAGCCGAAACAGATGTACTCATAGCGCTGAAGGTTCTTGCCCAATGCGAGATACGCCGTGACCGCAGCCAGCAAGGCGACACTGATCAGGCCGAACAACCAACCCATACCCTGTGCAAGACCAAAGACGCCGCCATAGTTTCTGATGTGGGTGAAGTGGACGAGGCTGTTTAACTCAAGTGTGCTGTGCAACTCGATGTTGTTGTTAACCCAATAACCGCTATATTGGGAAATCGCCGTCACACAGAGGGCGACGACGGCATAGAGCGCCATGTTGCTGGTCTTGCTGCTCAATTGACAGATTCCTGATGCGTTAACTGAATGGCGTAGAATAGCACAGCAAGCGGCCTGTACCGGACCGCAGGTGCTGGCTCTTTGTGCGGCGTTGTATAACTTATTCCGAACTTACTTCAACAGGCAACGATGAACTCTGGCAAGCCATCGAGCGGCGGCAAGACCGGCGGCTCTGACAAGAAACGACGAATCCGGCAGATCACTGCCAGTGCATATGTCCTGTTCCGCAAAGGCCGACGCTACTTGCCTCCCGTCGTGCGCGGCATTCTGGGCGCTATTCTCTTTTTGTTTGGGTTGTTGGGGTTTCTGCCCATCCTGGGGTTCTGGATGATACCGCTGGGGCTCGCTCTGCTGGCTACTGATATTCCGCCACTCGGGCGGTGGTTGCGCAAAAGACTGCAACGAGCCCGCAAGGAAAACCGGCAGTGAATTTACAGGAGCGAAGTAGCTCCTGCTTAGTCCTGGCCAGCAACCTGATCCGCATATTGCACTATGCGTGGCTCGCTGCCGGCGGCGAACTGGATGATGCTGTGCGCGCAATTGTGCATCTTGGGCGGAGCCCAGAGTTCGCTTAGCGGACGCTGTTCAATGCGACACAGGACACTCTTGATCAGTGCACCATGGCTCACGATTGCCACGCGCTGTCGTGCGTGTTGCGACGCGAATGCATTGATCGCTGTCATGGCTCGCTCTTGTAGCTGTGCGAAAGTTTCCGCTCCGGCAACGTCGTAGAGATGAGGCTCATGCCAGAAATGCTGAAAACTCGCCGGTTCACTTTCGGCAATCTCATCGTAGAGCCTGCCTTCCCAGGGGCCCATGTGAATCTCGCGGAGCGAATCGAGATAGGTGATCTCATTGGCTCTTTCGGCGAAGGCAAGGGCGGCTGTTTCCCGCGTGCGGACGCTACTGCTGCAATAGATCCGGTCGAACTCAACGTGGCGAATCCGCTCGCCGAGTTCTCGCGCCTGCTGTTGGCCCAGCTCGTCGAGTTGCGATTCGCTCTGTCCCTGCACTCGCCGTTCGGCGTTCCAGTTGGTCTGTCCGTGACGAAAAAGATGAAGTTCCATAAGCGACGATCATGAATCCTGTGTACGTGTTCTGCTGACTGCGTCGAGCCAGCCATTATAGCGTGCCGTTCGCCATTCCTCATTTTGCTCTGCGGTGAATGCGCGATCGAGCTGCCACTTGTTCTGAATCTCGTCCAGAGAGGCGAACAGCCCGATATGCAGGCCTGCAACATAAGCAGCTCCCAGTGCAGTCGTTTCGATCACAGTGGGCCGATGCACCTCGCACGCGAGAATATCGGCGAGTTTCTGTAGCAGGTAATTGTTGCTCACCATCCCGCCATCCACACGCAGGGTTTGCAGGGTCACGCCGTCAGCCGCAATCGCTTCGACCAGATCGCGAGTCTGATAGCAGACTGAGAGCAATCCGGCGGTCACGATTTCCTTGGCGCCGGTGTCTCTTGTCATGCCGAAGATCGCGCCGCGCGCATCCGAGTCCCAGTAAGGAGCTCCGAGCCCCGTAAAGGCAGGTACAAGATAGACAGCGAGGTCATCGGCTGTGTCTTCCGCCATGGCTTCTGATTGCGAGGCATTGTGCAATAGCCGCATTTCATCACGCAGCCACTGCATCGTCGCACCAGCCATAAAGATGCTTCCCTCAATGGCGTAGCTGGTTTTACCGCCGAGGCGATAGGCGACGGTCCCGAGCAAGCGGTTATTGGACGTCACCAACTCATCACCTGTGTTCATCAACAAAAAACAGCCGGTGCCGTACGTGCTCTTGGCCATGCCTGCAGAGAAACAGCCTTGACCGAAAGCCGCCGCTTGCTGGTCACCGAGAATTCCTGTGATGGGAATGGCGTGGCCAAATAACTCGTCCTGACAGGTGCCAAAGTCGGCCGCACAATCTTTCACTTCAGGAAGCAGGGAATCAGGCACATTGAAAAGTGACAGCAACTCCTTGTCCCATTGTTGGGTGCGAATATTGAACAGCATTGTGCGCGATGCGTTACTGGCATCAGTTGCATGGGCTGAGCCACCAGTCAGTTTCCATAGCAAGAAACTGTCAATGGTGCCAAAGGCAAGTTCGCCGCGATCTGCGCGTTCCCGCGCCCCCTCGACGTTGTCCAGAATCCAGCGCACCTTGGTCGCCGAGAAATAGGAGTCCAGTAACAGGCCGGTTTTATCCTGAATGGTTGCAGAATGTCCTTGCTGGCGAAGAGTCTGACAAAAATCGCTGGTTCTCCTGTCCTGCCAGACAATGGCATTGTAAATTGGTTCGCCGCTCACTCTATCCCAAACAACCGTGGTCTCGCGCTGGTTGGTGATGCCGATGCAGGCAATGGCGCTCGGCGCGATGCCGGCCTTCTTAATCGCCGTCTTGCAGCTTCTCAGTGTGGTCTTCCAGATCTCATTGGCGTCATGTTCGACCCAGCCGTTGGCGGGAAAATGCTGCCGGAATTCTTCTTGCCCGAGACCTAATTGCTTGCCGGTGTTGTCGAATAACAAGGCCCGACTACTGGTCGTTCCCTGATCGATAGCGAGGATGAGATTCTTCATGATTATTGTTTTTGTACTGACTGTTAATTTGTGTGTTGCTGCCAAGGCGCGACCCGGGCACTGAACGCCTATGGTACACTACTGACCAGCTTTTTTGCGTGTTGAGTGTGACATGCAATGCGGGTTAATCGATTCGCGTGGGGAAGAGGAATGAATGGATCGAGGGACATGGAGAGCAGTGTAGATTTACTCGTCATTGGTGGCGGGATTAATGGCACTGGCATTGCAGCGGATGCAGCCGGACGCGGACTGCGCGTCAGTTTATGTGAGATGGGCGACCTGGCGAGTGCCACGTCATCGTGGAGCACCAAGCTGATCCACGGCGGGTTACGCTATCTCGAGAACTATGATTTCCTACTGGTCCGCAAGGCACTCAAGGAGCGCGAAGTCCTGATCGAAGCTGCACCGCATATCATCAGGCCGATCGCGTTTCAGATACCACAGCTTGCAAACTCCCGGCCGGCGTTGATGATTCAGGCAGGATTGTTTCTTTACGACAACCTCGCCAGGCGCAAACATTTCAAAGGTTCCCGTAAAGTGCACTACGGTGAATCAAGTCCTCTGGCAGCCAGTATCAAGACAGGATTTGAATACTGGGACGCCCAGGTCGATGATTCCCGGCTTGTTGTACTGAACGCCATGCAGGCGCAGCGTCATGGCGCCGAGATACTAACCCGCTGTGAGTGTCGTGCGATCGATGCGCTGGAAGACGGTTGGCGTGTCACCCTGTTTGACCATCGCAGTCAAAAGGAAGTGATTCGCCACTGCAAGGTGTTGGTGAATGCAGCAGGGCCCTGGGTGGCAAGCCTACAGGCTGAGTTGACCAAGGGGCCCGCCCCGCACGAGATTCGCCTGGTCAAGGGCAGCCATATTGTTGTTCCACGCATGCACGAAGGCGAGCAGGCTTTCATGCTGCAGCATGACGATGGCCGAATTATCTTCGTTATTCCTTATCGCGATCACTATTCACTCGTGGGCACGACGGAAGAAGACTATGTTGGAGACCCGGGTGAGGCGAGCATCAGTCAGGCCGAGACTGATTATTTGCTTTCGATAGTGAACCACTATTTCCGACGCCAGGTGGCTCAGGAAGAGATAGTCTACAGCTATTCAGGTGTGCGTCCGCTCATCAATGAGCAGGGAAAAAGTGCCAGTAAAGTGTCTCGGGACTACGAAATCGAGAAGCTCGAAAAGCCACATCCCTTACTGTCAGTCTATGGCGGAAAGGTTACTACCTTCCGGGTACTCGCGGAGCATGTGTTGGAAGAACTGGCAATGTACTTCCCGCAAATGGGTGAAGAATGGACGGGCAATGCGACACTGCCAGGGGGTGATTTTGAGTCCCGGGAAACACTCGATGCCCAACTGAGTTCCAGGCACCCCTGGCTTGAACGAGAGATGGTATTACGTTGGTTAGTGACCTATGGCACCCAGAGTTTCGCCATCGCTGAGGGATTGAATAGCATGGCAGACATGGGCACGCATTTCGGTCAGGGTCTGTACCAGAAAGAAGTCGACTACCTTTGTGAACAAGAGTGGGCAGTCACAGCGGAAGACATCCTTTGGCGACGAACCAAACTGGGGTATGAATTCGGCACCGATCAGGTCGAACAGCTTGCAGCTTATCTGCAGCAGAAGTCGGCTTAGTAAAGGCTGTCAGCTCAGCGGGAACGCAATAGCCCGATGCCGAGGGCGGCCATGATGACGGCGAAGAAAGCATTCAGATAGTTGAAAAACGCGTAGGGAAGATACTCCACAACGGAAACGCCCAGAGTTGCCGCATAGAATGCGCCGGCTGTCGTCCAGGGAATCAACGCAGTGGTCATCGTGGCGCCTTCCTCGACCGAGCGGGAGAGCACCGCGGCGTCCAGCCCCTGTTGTGCAAATTTGCGTGAGAAAAGCTGGCAATTGAGGATGATGGAAATATAGGCCTCGCCCATCGCCAGATTGCCGACGAAGCTGCTACCGATTGTTGTAGCGATGAGTGAGCTGGTGCGCCTTACCCTGTTGACGATTCCAGACAGGAGTGTTTCCAGAAAGCCCGCAGCATGGAGTACTCCGCCCAGTGCGATAGCGAGCAGTGCGAGCAGTAGTGTCCAGCTCATTGCGTACATCCCGCCACGTCCCAAAAGTTCATCAAGACTGGCTATGCCGGTATTCCCAGGGCTGTTGTCCCAGAGCGCGTTCAGCACTGTTGACGGAGCGCCACCCTGATAGAAGATCGCAATGACGACTGCCGTCACAATGGCCGTAGCCATCGCCACCTCTGCCGCAGCACGCCGCGCACTGAGTACTGCCAACACCAGAAGGGGTAGCAGGGTAAGGACTGGGTTGAGTTGAAAGCGGGCAGCGAGTGATTCCTGAATTGTCGAAACGTCGGCCTGCGCAAACGCGGTTTCGCCATAGCTCATGCCGATGAGGGCGAAGAGCAGCAAAGCCAGCACATAGGAAGGGGTCGTCGTGAACAGCATGGAATAGATATGGCGGTACAGATCAGTACCTGCACTCAGGGCGGCCAGATTGGTCGTGTCGGAGATCGGCGAGAGTTTGTCTCCGAAAGTTGCTCCACAGACGATCATTCCAGCGACAATGGGTAGCGGCACGCCGATTGACTGCCCGATACCAATGAAGACGATACCCAAAGTGCCCACTGTGCCCCAGGAAGTGCCGGTTGCTACCGACATCAGGCTGCACAACAGTAAACCCACCGGCAGGAACAAGGCCGGTGAGATCCAGTCCAGGCCGAAATACATCAGCGTTGCAATCGTGCCGCTGTGGATGAAGCTGGCGATAACCATGCCGATCAGCAGGAATATTGCGATTGCCGGCAGCGCCCGGGTTACCGCGTCTGTCATAAAGCCGCGGATCGCCAGATAGTCATAACCCAGCCAGCGCGCATGCATTCCCGTCCACAAAAGCGCGATAAACAGGATGCTGTGCAGTGAGATTCGCAGAGCCAGCAAGCCTGTGGCGATAAACACCACGATCCCCAGAAAACAGGTCAGGCTTTGGGCCAGACCCGGCCTGTCCGTTTTCGCTGTCGAATCGAGGATCGCGCTCATGATCGGGGAGCATATAAACAATTGGGGATGGAGTAAAATTTTGCTAATCTCGCTAGCCTGCTCACAACAAATGGTCAAAAACGGGAGAGAACAATGAGAATATCTCGGGGTGGGGCGCACTATTCAAAACAGGCTGTCTTCTTGTTTGGCTGTCTCTTATTCAATCCCATCATGGCCGACGTGCCAGATGCCACAATAATCGGTCCCATTGCCGCAGACGATCCCGGCGCAGACACGCTGAACTCTATCTACAGTGCGTCCGCGATCGCGCTCGAAGAGTACGGCTATGTCGAGGAAGAGTACTTCATCGAAGGGACAGCAAATCGCTATACGATGGAGGGCCTGCAGACCGGCTCAGTTCTGGATAGCGGCCACCCATACCGCACGCGTGTAATTGTGCGCAGGCCAGAAAACCCTGAGCGCTTCAATGGCATAGTCGTTGTGGAGTGGATCAATGTCACTGGCGGTCCCGACAAAGACATCGACTGGTGGCAGTCCGGGCCACACCTCGTGCGTAATGGCTACGCCTTCATCGCCGTCTCAGCGCAGCAAATGGGCATCGATACGATGATCGACTGGAGCCCCGAGCGCTATGGCGCATTGGACACCACGCACGACGGAATGGTCGAGAATGATGCGCTTTCGTTTGATATTTTTGCTGCCGTTGGCAAGGCTGTAAATCGCCCAGGTGAAGCTACCACTGCCGGAAGTGTCGATCTGCTACCTGGGCTGTTTGCGGAGCAGATTCTGGCGACTGGCCATAGTCAGTCTGCCAGTCGTCTCGCCGCCTACATCAACAACTTGCATGAATTGGAGCCCGTCTACGACGGCTTCATGGTGCACGGCGGTGGCGGACGCATTCGTGATGATGTCGCGGCAAAGATTTTCAAAGTGATGGCGGAGACTGATATGAGCCGCCGGGCCGCTGAGCCACAACCTGATACGGATTCATTTCGGCAGTGGGAAGTGGCGGGCTCGTCTCATGTTGATGAAATCTTCGAGCTCGAATACGCCAAGGTGCGTAATTTGCGCGAGGGGCTTTCGATAGACAATGTGTTTGTTCGTGACTCGGCCTGCGAGCTGCCACCCTATAGCCGGGTCCCGTTCCGGCACGTGATGGATGCCGCATTCGAACACCTGGTGCGCTGGGTACGAGAGGATGTGGCTCCTCCTGTAGCACCACCCTTGCAGGTGAAGCAGATGATGCCGCAGGTAGAATTTGCGCGTGATGAATACGGCAATATTCTGGGCGGAATCCGCCTTGCGGCCCATGCCGTGCCGACCGCTAAAAATACGGGCATGAATAGCGGCACCACCAACCGGTTCTGTTTTCTCTATGGTTCACATGAGCCATTCGATCAGCAAACTCTGGACGCGCTGTATCCAAGCCATGCGGAGTACGTAGCCAGAGTGCGGGAAGTAGTCAATGCCAATCTCAAGGCGGGGTATATCCTGCCTTATGCCGCGGAACAGACGATTCGCGAGGCGGAAACCACCGGGCCAGGGCGCCGCTGATCGCGGCAGATTGAATTCAGGATTTCTTGAAGCGGGAAGACAGCGCGCTGCAGCGTGCTGTCCACTGTGACTTGATCGCGTCTTTTTGTTCGGTCAGTGAGGCGGGCACTTTCACTTGCAGCTTCATGCGTGTCTTGCCGTCGAGCTCTTCAAAGCTCACGCTGCAGTGACAGGTTTCCGGATGCTCTTCGACGCTCTCGGTGGCCAGTCTCGTCCGGGACTCCAACCAGGTAAAACTCAATTGTTGAGGAATCTTCAGTTCGAGGTAACTACCCTGAATGGCCGTTTTGCCCTGGCGACTACTCAATAGATAGCAGAATTCTCCGCCCCGGCGTACCGTGTTGCTCAGACTCTCTACGCTATCGTGTCCAGTGTGCTCACCAAACATCCATTCTTCGAGGAAAACCGGTATCAGCCAGTGATCGAAAACCTTTTGTGCAGTGCCATTGATGGTCTTGGAGACAGCGAAGCTGCTCGGTTTTCCTGTCACCGGCGCGGCTTCATCGCTGAACATGGAGATTTGTTCGTCAGCCATGGTTTTCTAGTCTGATGTAAAAAAGTGGATGATTGTCGGAGGCCTGCAGTTGTGGACAGAGATTATCAAATCCTTATCTGACGATACAGTGCTGTAGGCGCAAAGTTTAGACAGTGATCAATTCACTGTACTCAGTTCGGCTTGCTGAGCTTCAACAGGAATCGATCCGTGTTGCGATTCAATGCAGGGTCAAAAATATTGCGCCGGTGATTATCAAGCGTGTTTCGCAGCAAGTCGCTGGATTGCACAGTGAATCCAGCGCTCTCTGCCAGGGCGATGGCCTGGCTGATTTCCATGCGATGCAACTGCCGATTGTTCTGACCTGCGATCCCTACGTGATCTGTGATGCCTACGAACCCTCCCGGTTTAAGCAGTGCATACAGGCGTTGCAGCATCTGCAGCGCGCGTTGCGGATTTGGATTGTAATAGTCGTGCAGTACTTGCGCGACGATCACGGCATCCAGGGAGTCGGGAGCAGTAGGCAAATCCTCCAGACGGCTTACCAGTGGTGTCACATTGAGCAATTTCCCGCGTACGATTTTGGCATCGAGCGCCTCGCCCTGGGTCATTTCCTGGCGGTCTTCTTCGTAAGCTAATCCGCGCGGCGTATTCTGCGCGAATACATGCCCCTCCGGCCCGACTGCCCTGGCGAGAATAAATGTGTAGTAACCGCCGGCGGCGTAGAGATCGAGAACCTGCATGCCCGGCTGAATGCCCAGCCAGGAGAGCACCTCGACGGGCTTCCGAAATTCATCACGAACGAAATCATTTACTTCACGGTCCGGCCCGGAGATCGCACGCTGCAATGCTGCCGTATCGAGTTCAGCACTTGTCAGGAGGGGGCCACAGCCAATGGCGCTCAGGAAAGCAGCCAGTCGTGCAGTGATGCGCCAGGAGCACACGGAACTTACCCGGCGCTCGGAAGACCAATTCCTCGTGCGGCAAGGAAAGCGAGAATTGGCAGTGTGATGAGTATCACCAGTTCGGTCCGCAGCAGCATGCGTACTGGCTTAGGCACTGCTATGACGTCACCATCGACCACCGCATTGCGGCGGAAAATAAACCGGCGTAGTGCTGCGAGGGCGATTAGCAGGAAAAACAGCGAGATCTTGACGTGAAACAGAGGGTTCTCGCCATAGAACTCAGGTGGTTTCCCTACCCAAAGCCAGAGTGTAAGGCCAAAGAAAAAAGCGAGGGCGAGGGCGAGACTGCCGACCAGGTCAATCTTGGTCAGGTTCTCGGCATCTTCCCCGTTTATTGACGGTCTGGTGGCGATATTGGCGATCAGCAGAGTGCCTGTGAAAACCAACAGGGTGACCAGATGAAGGAGTCGGAAGAGTACGTACATCATAATAGGGTAATCATACTGTAAATTCGGCGTTCGGACGTAAATAGATGTCGGGGGCAGGCAATTCGGCTATGCTCAGTCCTCGGCACGCCCTAATGGACGTGGTCGCCAAGGAGCAGTAAAAGGGGCTGCGACTTAACGCATGATTGCCTCGTAAAAAATCACAAGAAGAATACAAGAAAAAGAGGAGAGACTCATGGCGAGTGATCAGACCGTCAACGATTTGCACGCAGCAGAGGGAGAGGGCAATCAAAGCCACTTCAAGGCCAGTATGCGCAAGGTGGCGCTCACGGCCCTGGCTGGAACCAGTATCGAGTGGTATGACTTCTTTCTCTACGCGACCGCCGCCGCACTGGTGTTTCCCACCGCATTTTTTCCTGACAGTTCGCCCACCATTGCGCTGATACTTTCATTCGGTACGTTTGCCTTTGGTTTTATTGCACGTCCGTTAGGTGGAATTCTATTCGGTCATTTCGGCGATCGGGTAGGCCGCAAAAAGACTCTGGTCATTGCGCTGGTGCTAATGGGCGTAGCCTCGACATTGATCGGTCTGCTGCCAACCTATGCCAGCATTGGTATTGCTGCACCCATCTTGTTGACCGTGTTGCGCTTTGCGCAAGGCCTGGCCATCGGCGGGCAATGGGGCGGTGCCATGCTGCTCGTCACAGAAAGTGCGCCATCAGATAAACGCGGTTACTACGGCGCTTATGCACAGGCCGGCGCACCAGCTGGTGTGATTCTTGCCAATCTGGCGTTCATTCTGATCAGCGCATCAGTCTCTGAAGAATTTTTCATGAGCTGGGGTTGGCGGATTCCATTTATCGCCAGCGTCGTGCTGATTGGTATTAGCATGTATATCCAGCTGCATATGGAAGACACCGAGGCGTTCAAGGAGTTGGAGGCTGCCAAGAAAAGCAAGCTGGATGAACAGGCTGGTCAGCCCAAAGTGATTCAGCGATCTCCGGTACTGGAAGCGCTGGTGAAATACCCGAAACGAATTTCCCTGGCTGCCGGGGCGTTTCTGTCAATTCAGGTGACGTTTTATATTCTCATAGGCTTCGTGCTCGCCTACGGAGGAGATCCTGATGGCGCTGCCATGACACGAACCGAGCTATTGGCGGCGATATTGATCGGGTCAGCAGTGCAGATTCCTCTGCAATTCTGGTCTGCCTCCTATTCGGATCGCAAAGGCCGGCGCGGGATATTCATGCTGGGAGCGTTCCTGACAGGCGTGTGGGCGTTCGCGATTTTCCCGCTAATCGACACCGGAAACTTTTGGGCCACGCTGTTGGCGATAACGGGTGGCCTCACGTTCCTCGGGATGATGTATGGACCGCAAGCAGCCTTCTTTACAGAGCTTTTCAGCACAGAGGTTCGCTATTCCGGCGCTTCGCTCGGCTATCAGATCGGTGCCATCGTGGGTGGAGCATTCGCACCGACTATCGCGACCATACTGTGGGTTGAATACGATGTCATCTGGGTCTCGGTCTATATCGCCTTTGCTTCGTTGCTCTCATTGCTGTCGGTACAATTGCTCACCGAAACCTTTCAGAAGAGTCTGCACGACACCGACTGATCTGCACCAGCGCTCCGGGGTCTGTTGACCCCGGAGTCGCTCACTTTCTCCAGAAGCGGTCGCACACTCGCCTGTGCGCATTGGCTTGCGCTTCAGCAGTCTTGCACAAATCTGGAACACTTTCTGGCGCGCTCTCACCAAGCTAGTTCACTTTCTCTACGAAACAGGCCGGAACGCGGCGAAAAACCCCTGTTTTAACGACTTTGGAAAGTTGGCACGGCATCTGCAATAAGCATAGTGACGTACAGGAAATCTTGTATGCCACAGACTGCCAACTCTCTCCCTTGACAGCGCTGCGGCTACTACAAACCAGATTTCTTTTGTATATGGGCATTTACGCCCGCGCTAGCCTGGCTAGCGCGGGCTTTTTTTTCCTCCCCGCAAATGCCTGCTCAGGCTGATTGAATTAAATACACTGTGCCATTCTGTCGCTATAGCGATTCCTGCTATTCTTACGCACCGTGCTTCGCGACGCCCCGCGTTGCACGCTGATCCAGAGAAGAAAGACTCGCAGGTAAGGGAGAGAAACGTGTCAGAGAAGAATTCCGCCCAGAATGCACGTGCCGCATTGTGGCCAAATTACAGCCCGCCGCATGATTTGCTGTTTACTCATGGCAAAGGCAGTGAGCTCTACAGCGAAGACGGTATCGCTTATCTCGATTTTCTCTCTGGAATTGCGGTAACCAGTTTCGGCCATGCACACCCGCATCTGGTCAAGGTTCTGAGCGAGCAGGCAGAAAAGCTCTGGCATACCTCAAATCTGTTTCGCATTCCCGGTGCGGAAAGACTCGCAACACGATTGGCGGAGCACTGCTTCGCCGATAAAGTCTTTTTTGCCAACTCAGGGACTGAGGCAATCGAAGCCGGATTGAAAGCGATCCGCGGCTATCAGGCGGCACAAGGCAGGCCCGAACGATTTCGTATCATTGGTTTCACGGACAGTTTCCACGGCCGGACCATGGCCGCTTTGGCTGCGGCGGGTAATCCCAAGCATACCCAGCACTTCATTCCTACAGACTACGGGTTTGATCAGGTTCCCTGGGAGAACTTGCAGGCACTGCAGGCGGCGGTCAACGAACAGACAGCAGGGGTGATCATAGAGCCGGTGCAAGGAGAAGGCGGAATACGACCTGTGGATCCTGGCTTTCTTCGTGAACTGAAAGCGCTCTGTCAGGAGCGGAACTTGTTGCTCATGTACGACGAAGTGCAGTGCGGCATCGGGCGCACCGGCAAACTCTTCGCGCATCAACACACAGGGATTGCTCCGGACATCATGGCCTTGGCCAAAGGGCTGGGTGGCGGTTTCCCCGTTGGTGCCTGTTTGACGACTGCAGCGGTTGGTGAAGCAATGGTGGTCGGAACACACGGCAGCACGTTTGGCGGCAATCCCCTCGCGACTGCGGTTGGCAATGGCGTGATGGATTTGTTGCTGGAACCCGGCTTGCTCGATGAGGTTGCTGCCAAAGGAGAGTCGCTACGCAACAAGATTCAACAGCTGATTGCGGCAACTCCGGGAGTGATTGAATCGGTACATGGCCAGGGCTTGATGATTGGCTTGAAGTGCCAGGTACCGAATACTGAATTGAGTGAGGCTTTGTTGCGACAGAAAATGCTCGTGGCGACGGCTGGCAGCAATATGTTGCGACTCTTGCCGCCACTCAATCTGTCACGTGAGCATCTGCAAGACGGAGTCGACAGGCTCGCGGCTGCGATGACTGAATTCGCTGACTAAAGCGCTTTAGCGAGAGTCCAGTTGGCTCGCTTCCATCATCACATGGAAGATGACGTGCTGCTCCATTACGCCCCGGATCAAGTCTGAGCCCGGGCCGATCGCGTAGATTGCAACGTCTTCGCCACCGTGCGTCTCACTACTGAGCGGGACAAGTGTTTGCGAACGAAAATCGGCCTGTTCGGTATCGATATCCCACAGATCCGCTCGCGCACCGCCCGGTACTGCATCGACACTGTTTGCGTCTGCCGCGGTCGATTCCTCCATCGATCGATATCCTGGGCCGTTGATATAGCCGAGTGTCGTGTAAGGCATGCCGTCAGCCGCCTGATTGAATTCACTGGCAGGTTCTCCACCTTCAGCCAGACCCTGTACCTTGCCGAGAATGGGATTGCCTCTGGCAGGGTAGCCAGCGATGGTGAGCGTGTGACTGTGGTCAGCCGTGACGATTATCAGCGTTTCGCTGAGATCGACCATCTCGGCGGCAGTGCGCACGGCATCGCTGAGTGCGATGGTGTCCATCAACGCACGGTGTGGATTGACGGCGTGATGCGCGTGATCAATTCGGCCAGACTCCACGTTGAGGTAATACCCGTTTTCGTTGCGGCTCAGGATTTCTATTGCCTTGGCAGTCATCTCTGAGAGTGTCGGTTCGCCCGCTTCGTCATTTTCCGTATCCAACGCATATTGCATGTGCGATGGTTGAAACAAACCTAACAGGTGATCGGTGCGCGCTGGGTCGATGTTGGCAAACTGTTCACTGTTCCAGACATACGCGCTGTTGCTGTGGCGGTTGCGCCACTCGAGCGTCAGGTTGCGTCCATCAAGGCGAGCGCCTGGTTCGCCAAATTCCGGATCGATACCATCGCGCGGGAGAAAACTGCTCCGGCCCCCGCCGAGTGCGACTTCGAGACCGTCACTGCCAACAACATTGCTGGAGAACTCGACAAGCTGGCGAGCGATATCAACACAGTCTCCAAGAGTTGAGAGTAAGCCCACGTCACCATCGTCTTCGAAGTTTCGTTCCATGCTATGGGCATAATTGGCAGCGGGCGTGGCGTGCGTGACACGCGCTGTTGTAACTACTCCCGTAGCGAGGCCTCGCATTTCTGCTCGTTCCAGAAAGGTCATCACCTGATTGCCGCGCTGCGATGCGCAGTCGCCACGAATCACATTCTGATTGACACTGATTAGCCCGGCGTCCGTTTTGATACCAGTGGCCATGGCGCTCATGGTGCCTGCTGAGTCGGGTACCTGCGCGTTGACGTTATACGTCTTGGACAGAGCGACATTGGGAAACGTCTCGAAGAACAACTCATTTTCTTCACCATTCTCACCACGCAGTTGTCCTTCAAGAATACGGGCTGCGGTAACGGTGGATATGCCCATGCCATCGCCAATGAAGAGGATGACGTTCTTCGCCACGCCGTTTGCAAGCAGATCGCGTAACTCCAGATTTCTCTGTACTACGGCGCGGCCTTCATTGAACCAGGACTGGGGAGTCTCTTGCGCGGTACTGGTCAGCGTGCTGCAAAGCAGACCCAGCAGGACAAGGGAGGAGAGACGAGGCGTGATGTTGGCAGTCGGTTTGGAGTGCATTGGAGACTTTCCGCGAGAGGCTGATGAATTCATGGTGAGTTGAGCATCTTGAGTGGTGAATATTACAGGAAAATTACGATTTGCAATCAATTCCTGTCTGGGGTTCTCATCGCCTGAAGAGTTGGGTTACATTAGCGCAAATCGTTGCTGAGGCCTGATTTTCAGCAGCAAAACAGAAAAACTCAATCAGACCCACACTCGTGCCGACCAGTTTCATTGCCATATCAGGTCCTTCAGGATCTGGAAAAACCTGGCTGGCCAGCCAACTGCAAGCCAGCCTCGCAGACGATCATCCCCAACTACAAAGTTCGGTTCTCTCAGAAGACGCCTACTACAGAGATCAGTCGAAGCTGAGTTACCAGCAACGGCTGCAAACGAATTACGACCATCCTGATGCGCTCGAGCATGATCTGCTGATCGCCCATCTATATGCACTCAAATCGGGCGCGGAAGTGGATATCCCTGCGTATGACTATGCCGCGCACACGCGCAGCGATTGTGTGCGCAAGGTCTATCCGGCACCGGTGATACTGATCGAGGGTATTCTGGTTTTTCATCAGGTTCGTTTGCGTCGCCAGTTCGATCTCAGCATCTATCTTGATACACCACTTGATTGCTGTCTGGAGCGCCGCATTCGGCGTGATGTTGAGGAAAGAGGGCGCACAGAGGACTCAATAAGGCAGCAGTTCGTAGACTCCGTGCTGCCAATGCACGAGCGCTACGTAGCGCCTTGTCGTGAACACGCTGATGTCATTCTCGATGGATCTGCAATCGATCGTGATCAGGTACGAATCTTGAAAGAGAAAATTGTTTCGCTACTCGCGGTCACTTGAGATTGGAAACTCCACCATGACACTGCTTCTTTCCCTTGTGGGTATGGCCTTACTGTTTGCTACTGCCTATGTGCTTTCCACCGATCGGCAGGCGATTAATTGGCGCACGGTTGGTGTTGCCCTCGTGTTGCAGATCACTGTCGGTGCTCTGGCACTCTATGTACCTCCGGGAATTGTCGCACTGGAGTTTATCTCTGCCGCGGTGAGTAGCGTATTGGACAATGCCCAGGACGGAATTGAGTTTGTGTTTGGTCCGCTAGGCGATTTTGAATTGGGTTTCATCTATGCGGTCCATGTGCTTCCGGTTGTTGTCTTCTTTGCTTCGCTCGTATCCGTACTCTACTACCTCGGGATTATGGGCTGGCTGATCAGAGTGATCGGTGGTGCGCTTCGAGTGTTGCTGCAGACAAGTAAAGCCGAGTCGATGTCGGCTACTGCCAACATCTTCGTAGGTCAGACAGAAGCTCCCCTCGTCGTACGACCCTATATTGCGACCATGACCAGGTCGGAATTATTTGCGGTAATGGTTGGCGGCCTCGCGACAGTAGCTGGCTCTGTTCTCGCTGGCTATGTATTGCTCGGTGTGGATATTCGTTATTTGCTCGCAGCCAGTTTCATGGCTGCGCCGGGTGGGTTTCTCATGGCCAAACTGATGCTACCTGAGACAGAAGAGGTGACCAATGAAGGCAAAGATTTCAAACTGGAATTCGAACAACACGTAAACGTGATCGACGCCGCTGCATCCGGGGCGAGCAGTGGCATGATGCTGGCCATCAATATCGGCGCCATGGTACTTGCCTTTGTCGGTCTGATCGCTGTAATCAATGCGCTACTCGCTTGGGGTGGTGGCCTGGTCGGATTCGACAGCTTGTCCTTGCAAACATTGTTTGGACTGGTATTTCAACCACTTGCCTTCCTGTTGGGTATTCCCTGGGAAGAGGCTCAATCGGCTGGCAGTCTGATCGGCCAGAAGCTGGTGTTCAATGAACTTGTTGCCTATGTAGAGTTTACGTCCCAACTGGAACTCTACTCGACTCACACACAGGCCGTGGTGACATTCGCGTTATGTGGTTTCGCGAACTTCTCGTCCATCGGCATCTTGTTAGGCGGATTGGGAGCCATGGCACCCGATCGACGCGGCGAGATTGCAGCACTTGGATTGCGCGCCGTCATGGCGGGGTTTATGGCAAACCTGATGAGTGCGGCCATCGCGAGCTTTTTCTTGACCCTCGCCTAGTCGATAGTCCTGTGTGCGCTATTCAGTCACGTGCTGCAACATCTTGCGGCTTCATCAAGCCGATATCGCGTAATCGCTGAGCCAGGAATTCGCCTGCAGAAATTGGTACATAGTTGGCGCCACTCTGTGTGGAACACTGCGGCAGGCAATCGAGCCGTGCATGGCTATGCGGGTGCAGAAAGAAGGGCATGGAATAACGTGAGCGGTCGGCATGGCGCGGATTGCATACGCGGTGTACCGTTGAGGGGAGCAGGTCGTTGGTAAGCCGGCTCATCATGTCGCCGGTGTCGATCACTATCTCATCCGGATCACTCTCGACCGGGATCCACTGTCCGTTGCCGTCACGCAGCTCAAGACCGGAGTCGGTCGCACCGACGAGCAGGGTAATAAGATTGATGTCTGCATGCGGAGCTGCACGCATAGCGGACCCGGTATGCACTGCATCAAGCTTTGGGTAGTGCAACAGTCGCAACACGGAATTGCCATCGCGAACCATGTCAGGGAAAAAAGCATCCGGCAAGCCCATTTGCTTGCCGAGTGCGATCAACAGGGTTTTACCCAGAGATTCCAGATCGCGATACAGTGCACGAAAGCACGCTTCAAACTCTTCGATTTCTTTCGGCCATACGTTGTCAGGATAGACGCCTGAGTAAGGGCTATCGCTTGCGACATCCTGACCGATATGCCAGAACTCTTTGAGGTCAGCATGGGGATTGCCAACTGCATTTTCCCTGCCGAAGGCGGTGTAGCCACGCGCAGCACCGATGCCGCTGTCGTAATGCATTTTGTTGTCGAGTGGCAATGCGAATAGCGCTTCAGTTAAAGAATATGCCTGCGCGAGCCTGTTCTTGTCGATCTGATGGTCGCGAAGAATAATGAATCCGCAATCCTGTAAACCGGAAAACAAGTCTGCGCGAAACTTCTCAGGCTTGCTCTCGAGTTCACGGAGACTTAAACGGGTAATTTGTGTGGACACTGCAGCGCCGTTTTCCCAAAGCCCGACGTGCTGCGCAGAGCGACACTCAAGCTGGCTTATTGTTCAAGGAGTAAGTGATGCAGCACCATACCACAGACCATTGCGGCGACGAATGACAGAACTGTCACATTCAGGGAAACAAGAGCAGCAATTGCGGGACCGGGACAAAATCCTGCCACGCCCCAACCCAATCCGAACAGCACTGCGCCGAACACCAGCTTGCGATCGACTGCTGTCAGTGTGGGCAGGAAGAACCTGGGTTCGAACAACGGCTGTGGATTTTTTGAGCAGCATATGAAATGCAGGCACGGTAACGAGTAAGCCGCTTAGCATGACAATAATCAAGGAAGGATCCCAGTCGCCGGTGATATCAAGAAACCCGATCACCTTGCCTGGATTTACCATGCCGGATACCACGAGGCCCGATCCGAATAGGAGGCCGGCCACGAAAATCGATCCAGCTGCCCACCAGCTTTTCATCAGATCACTCCCAGGACATGACGCGTTAGAAACACGGTGACGATCGCAGTGAGCATGAAGACCAGTGTCGCCGTAAATGATCGGTGGGAAAAGCGCGCGAGACCACAGATGCCGTGCCCGCTCGTGCAGCCGCTTCCGAGTCGCGTGCCGAATCCAACCAGTAAACCGGCAACAATGGTGAACAAAGTATTCGTCTGAATCTCCAGCTCGGTGCTCCCTGCAGGGCTGATAAGAAACGCGATCAGCGCGCCCACGAGCAGACCGGCCAGAAAGAGCAGTCGCCACAGGGTGTCACCGCGCTTGGGAATCAGCACGCCGGAGATAATGCCGCTGATGCCCGCTATTCGGCCATTGGCCCAGAGCGTAAGTGTGGCAGCAGCACCAATAAGCAGGCCTCCCAACATGGCCGCAAAGGGAGTGAAATTGTCCATAGTCCTCGTACTTCTCAACCCTGCGGACTGAAGGTCATCTGCTGGCAGTATTCTTCCATACGTTCCGGTAAGTCGTCCGGACATTTGCCGCAGAGTTTGTTCCCGGGTACGGCGTAGTCAATGAACTTGGGGTAGGCGAGTTCCAGTGCCGCCATTATGGCTACGAATTCCTGTTCAGTTTTACCACCGCCGATGCGAGGGTTGCGCTCTCGCTCCTGTGCGATGCTGGAAACGCGTCGTCCGGTATAGTCATGCCCCGGGTAGACGAGCGTGTCGTCGGGGAGAGAAAACAATGTGTTGTTTATCGTCTGGTAGAGGATGGCGGCATCACCGTTCTGAAAATCGGTTCTGCCACAGCCGTCGATGAGCAAACAATCACCACTGAGCAGACGGCCATCGGCCAGATAGCAGAAGTGATCATCCGTGTGGCCGGGCGTGAACAGCGGCAGTAGCTCAATGCTGCCAAGTCGCAGCGGTTCGCGATCCACAACCTGAATATCAGCACAGGGCAGTTCGTCGACACCTGGAAACGCGATTGCGCAGGAAGTGGCTTCGCGCAGATGCAATGCAGACGTGATGTGGTCGGCATGCACATGGGTTTCGACAGTAAGTTTGAGAGTCAGGCCCAACTCTTCAACAAGGGCAAGATCACGCTCCATAGTGGGTACAACTGGGTCAACCAGTAGTGCTTGGCCAGTTTTCTCGCATCCAAACAAATAGGTATAGGTGCTGGAAAGCGGTTCGAACAGTTGTCTGAACAGCATCGCATTAAACCTGTAACTAACGTACTCGTTTTTCCACTGGCCGTGTTCGCTGTTTTGTCTTACTGAATCGAACTCTGGTCGATGAAGCCTTCTGCGTTGGGCATGATGACCGCCTGCAGTGAGTCGGCATCGAGTTCGCTGTTCTCTGCGATGATGCCATTCAGGTAGAGCAGGAAAGCAGTAACCTTGTATACCTCATCGTTGCTTAGTGACTTGGGCGCATCGGCAGGCATGGCGCGGCGGATATAGTCGAACAAGGTACTGGCATGGGGCCAGTAGCTGCCCACAGTACGCAGAGGTGACTCTTCTGAAGACATGCTGCCGCCTACCAGAATTGTGTTGCCGGAAGTCCCTTCGCCGTTCATGCCATGACAAGCAGCACAGCGCAGCGCGAAGACTTCCCGTCCTTCCACCGCGGTGCCACTGCCAGATGGGTAGCCGCTACCGTCTGGGGGCGCGACGAGATCGAATTCGGCAAGATCGGATTCGCTAATTGGCGTGCCCAGATTGACAGCTACTGCAGTGCTCTGTGCCATAGTCAGCGAACTCGCGAGCAGTGTAATAAGCGCCAAGCAGATGGATTTAAGCATAGACATTGCGTACCTCTCCGTTGCCAGCCACAGACCAGCTCTGCATGGCGTTGTTGTGATACGTTGCAATATTGCCTTTCTCCGCCAGGAGCGCTGCCCTTGCCGGCTGCCGATTGCCTGCGCTGTCAGTCGCGCGGCTCTGCAGAATCGCGTTTGCGCCCTGCCATTGCCAGGGAATACGGAAGCGAGTGAGTGCACGGTCGTGTACTGTCTCATCCAGTTCGGCATCTGCCCAACTCCTGCCACCATCCGCGCTGATTTCAACGCGCGAGATGCGACCGCTGCCAGACCATGCCAGTCCAGTGATCTGGTAGATCCCGGGTGTCAGATTCATCATGCCTGAGGGTGAAGTAATGAGCGACTTGACCCCCATTGGGTAAGTGAATTGCAGGCTGCTGCGATCTGGCAGGGTGTCTGTGTATTTACTTGTCTCATCCCTGAACTGTGCTGGTTCGGTGAGCAATTTAAGCTGCGTGAGCCATTTCACGCTGATGTTACCTTCCCAACCAGGTACAAAGAGACGCATTGGGTAGCCTTGTTCAGGGCGAATCGGTTCTCCATTTTGATAAAGCGCCACGAGCACATCATCCATTGCCTTGTTCAGCGGTACCGATCTGCCCATGCTGGCCGCGTCAGCTCCTACTGCCGCCAGCCAGCGTGCTTCGGGTTTTACTCCGGCTTCATCCAAAAGAATCGACAGGGGGATGCCGGTCCACTCAGCACAGGAAACAAGACCATGGATACTCTGCGCTGTGGCATCCGCCTGCGCGGTGTTGCCACGTAGCATCGCGCCGCTGTTTCCGGAACATTCCAGAAAATGGATTTTACTCACCATCGGATAGCGCAGCAGGTCTTCGTAAGTAAAGGCCAGGGGCTGCTCGACAAGACCGTTGATTACGAGTTTGTGTTGTGCCGGATCGATTGCCGGTACACCGGCGTGATGGCGTTCAAAATGCAAGCTGTTGGGAGTAATCGTACCTTGCAGATGCTCCAGCGGTGTGCGCGAGGCACCGCCGCCCGGGTAAGTGGGATTGGGGCTGCCTGACATGCGCTGTATATGGCCAGTGTGTGCTGACCGTTCACCGTAGGCGCTTGCCCCTGGGCCGGGTTGCCGAGACCAGATTGGTTGGCTAAAGCTGATCGGGCTATCTGCTCCCAGTACTTTGCTGCCAGCGAGTGTGGCAATGCCGCCGGCACTCAGGCCAAGCAGGTGGCGCCGACTCAACAAACCATTACCTGCAACATGTTCCGCTGTAAATTTTTCACTCATCGGGAGTTCCCCGCATCGATTTAGTGGTGGCTCTAATAGCCAAGAAATTTCTTCGCTTCCTGTACTGCGGGCAGACTGTCATCCGTCCAATTCGCGAGCAATGCGCGATAGTTGGCAGCCGCCATAGCATCGTGGCCAAGCTCTCGATGGGCGCGGGCTGCGCCGAGCAATGAGCGAGGTCGATTGGGAGTACGCTGCAGTGAAATATCAAATTGTCTGGCAGATTCAGCCGTCATGCCCGCCGCCAACAAGACTTCACCTGCCAGTTCATGGGCTGGTTTAAGCGGGTTTGCGGCACCATTCGGCAAGAGCCCTGCTTCTTCGGCTTGCACGGCTTCCTCCAACAGGGTCAGTGCTTCACGCTGCTTGGCGGCAGCGGACGCAGTACGTCCAGCGGCAGCATCTAGCTGTGCCTCTCGGAACTGAATCAGGCCGGCCACTTCGCTCGCACTGATTTTCAGTGCGCTGTTGTTCGGGCTGGCGGCCGACAGGTTCTGGAGTTGAGTGGCGGCCTGCCTGGCAAGTGCCATGTCACCCAAATTGGCGGCGCTTAACCCAAGAGCGAGCAGCTCGTCGTTGTTCAGATCAGGGCTGAACTCCTGCAACTGCCATTGTTCGGTTTCGATAGTATGACGGGCGAGCATGGTTTTCAGCGTATTGCGTGATCTGCCGTGATTCGGGTTTTCACGCAAGGTCTGTTCGGCACGCTCAATCCAGAGCCTGGAGCGGTCGAGGTCCCATAATTGCAGATCACCGTATTGCCCCCAGTCAGAAGAGTGGTTTTGGGGGTCGGCTGAATCGCCAGGGCGCCACAATTCCTTAGCCACCTCAAAGGCGGAGTCGTTCCACAGCGAAACCTGTTCCCACATGCCATGCTGGATAAAGATATGTGTAGGCATGTGCCGCGCGTGGGAGACCGCCGGTGCGATGTCGGCATATTTCCAGGCGGCTTCCAGGGCAATCGGAGCGTGAATCGGGTCGTCGAAGGCATGGATGACATAGTGTGCTGCGCCTGGGTGGTCATCGTTCTTCTTGAACAATTCCATGCCAATCGCGCCGGCGCGCATATTGATTCGCTCACGATCGTCACCCGCTGCGGTTGCCCCGGCCAGCATAGCTACCGCGGTGAACGCCCGGACTTCATCGTGATCGGGAAACTGCGCATAGACATCGAGCATCGCATTCATCCATGCGGTACGTTTGGCTGGCATGTCACTCCCGCCGAGCGCATAGGCCTCAGCTGCGCGCAGAAAGCCTTTCTCTAGCTCATTGGGTGCCTTGGCTGCTCGTTCCTCGGGAGTGCGACCCAGCCGCTGCAGAGCGTCAGCCGGGCCATTGGATGGCCCGCCGAAAAAGGGGTGCTGATAGGTGAAAACCTCTCCCCAATAAGCCATGGCGAAATTGGGATCGAGTTCCTGGGCGCGTCGAAATTCCTGCTGTGCCTGTTCAAAACCAAAGCTGTGCAGATAGCCTACCCCCAGCAGGAAGTGTTCCTGCACATCGCCACTTGCCGACGTGGGAAAGTCGAAGCTGCCAATACGCTCGAACTCGGCGGCGTTCGTCACTGTCGTAGTGAGCAGTGAGAGAGTCAAGGTAGCAATGAGGGCGCGAGTCGTGCGGTGGAGCCATTCTGTGTTGCGGTGCAGTGCGAAATGGAGCATGGCTGGACCTCGTCAGACTGTTATTATTTTGCAGGTGAGCGTTCCTAGGTTGCCAATTGCTTTCGGTCATTGCAACAGAAATCCTGTTGCAGAGTTTGACTCGCATCAGGTCAGAAGAAACGCCGAAAACACCGCATCGCTGCTATCGCGAAGAGATCGACGGAGGGGACATGAAAAGAATCGCTAACTGTTTTCTACTGCTGTTTGTACTGGGCAATACTGCCGCGAGCCATGCACAGGAAGCGGGTTGTGAGTCACTGCCGGGATTTGCTGAGTTTGATTTCTGGGTAGGTGAGTGGGAGGTGTTTGACAGCAATACCGGGACAAAGGCTGGCGAGAATGTCATCACGAAACGGGAACAAGGCTGTTTACTGCTGGAAGAATGGCAGGGTGAAGGTGGTAGTTCAGGAATGAGTATGAACTACTTTAATCCAGTGACGCGCGAGTGGCGCCAGCTCTGGGTCTCAGCTGGGCAGTATGCGATCGACATCGTCGGTGGTTTGCGTGGTACAGCCATGGTGCTGGAGGGCAGTATTTACAATTTTCAGGGGGCAGTCTGGAATTTTCGTGGCACATGGACTCCGAACGATGATGGCAGCGTGCGCCAGTACTTCGAGCAGTTCAACCACGACTCCGAAGAATGGATGCCGTGGTTTGATGGGCGCTATGTGCGCAAGAGTAATAACACAAACGCGCAATAGCCGACTAGAGTCCGTGTAGCTGCAGCACCTTGGCGGTTGCAGGCCGGGCACGCATGCGCTGGAAATGCTCAGCGATGCGCGGGAAATCCGCAATATCGACACCATCGACTTCCAGCCAGGTGGCAACCGCGAACAGGTAAGGGTCGCAAATCGTAAACTGCTCGCCCATGACCCACGGGCCCTGAAAGAATTTTTCCTCAATCAGCTGAAAGCAGTCCGCCATATTGCTTGTAACTTTCGCCTGCATCGCGCGTAGTGCAGATTCATCGTCTGCCCAGCGCGAACCGCGAGGACCGTGTGCATGGGCTACATGTACCGTGGCGCACAAGTAGAGGTTGAACTCCTGCAACTTCGCAAACTGAAACGCGTCGTCCATCGGAGCGAGACCGGACTCCGGATGCGTTTGTGCCAGATAGGTCAGTATTGCGGGAGTTTCTGTCAGAATGCCTTGCTCAGTGTGCAATGCAGGAACGCGTCCTTTGGGATTAATCGAAAGGTAGTCTGCAGAGCGCTGTTCACCGACTGAGAAATCCAGCTTTTTCGCCTCGTAAGCGCTACCACTTTCTTCAAGTGCAATGTGTGCAGCGAGCGCTACAGTTTTCGGTGCGTAATAAAAAATCATTCTATTGCTTAGCCTCATTAGTCGGGAAAATTTTGGTCGCGAGCCACGCCATCGGCAGATAGGCGAATAGCAGATCGACAATCACAAACCACATTGGCGCTGGTATCATTGTGGCTGCGCTGATTCCGCCAAACAGGAAAAACACAGCGATCGAATAGGTAAGTAAGTGCTTCCTGGTGCTGGTATATTTTGCGCACAACAAACACGCCGACAAGGTGCCCAGGGCATGCGCCAGAAAGGGAAACAGGAAATGCAAAGGCCCCATTTGATCGATTGCTGCGGCGAAGGATTCCATATCACTCATGTCGACTCCGGGCGGAGGCGGTATGAGCATTGGTCCAAGAATAACCAGTGCGAAATTAACGCAACTGCCCAGCACAATGGCGGCGACGAGTAGCAGAGCGGAATGAAGAATCGGGTTCACAAGCAGTGCCTCTAATGGCCGTGGCGTGAATGGCCGTGGCGTGAAAATCTGGCCAGGGAGTACATGCCCGGCCGACAATTCAGGGATGTATTTTGACGAGTTTGGAACAGAAAATCAGCAGTTTTCTTAGTCAGCTGCAAAGTGATGCACGGCGCATCTTTCATGGACGCGGACAGTGCTATGCCGGCTACGAACATCTCTGCCTCGATTGGTATGCGCCGCTCGTATTGATTAGTGCGTATGCACCTGTCGAGAATGTCGAGCAGCTGATAGAGACAATTCTCTCTGCAGATAAACACGGGCAGGTGAAAAGCATCATGCTGCAGGAACGGCATCTGCCCAAGGCACCAGCACAGACTGTCTATGGTGAGCCCATGCAGAATCTTGTTGTCGAAGAAGCGGGCATGCGCTTCGAGGTACACCCGGGCACGCAACAAAATGCCGGACTCTTTCTTGATACGCGTGAGTTGCGCCACTGGTTACTGGAGAACTGTACCGGCTGCAATGTGCTCAATCTCTTTGCCTATACCTGTTCATTATCGGTTGCGGCGTTGGCGGGAGGTGCGACAAGCGTCACCAATGTGGACGTAAGCAAAACCAGCATCGCCTGGGGCAGTCGCAACCATGCGCTCAATGAGCAGGACACTCGGAAAATCAAAACGATCCCCCACAATCTCTTCACTTCATGGGGCAGGATCAAACAATATGGTCGCTATGACATTGTCATTATCGACCCACCGACCCGGCAGCGAGGATCGTTCGATGCCGAAAAAGACTATGGGTCCGTCGTAAAGAAATTGCACAAGTGCTGCCAACCCGGTGCGCGAATTATCGCTGCATTGAACAGCCCGTTTCTGGGAGAGGCGTTTCTCGTGCAGCAATTCGCGCGACACATGCCTGATGCTGAATTGATCGACAGATTGGCAGTCGCTTCCGAATTCGAGGAAATGGAGCCGGACAAGGGACTCAAGATTTGCCTGTTCAAACTCCCGGATCAGATTTCCTGAGCATCAGTGTCGAGGTCTATGGCTGTTTATCCAGCGCAATCGATACGAGTGAGTTCAGGAAAATGCGCGCCGTAACTCCGCCGCACTCTCAGACAGTGCCTCTCGCGCGCGATCGAGTATGCCGGGCATGGTGTAGAAACCATGGATCATATCGCCATAGTGACTGTGCACAACCGGTACGCCAGCCGCTTCCAGTTTGTAGGCGTAGCTCTTGTTCTCATCCTGCAAGGGATCGAATCCGGCAGACAAGATATAGGCAGGGGGCAATCCGGCCAGACTGTGTGCATTGATCGGCGACGCGCGCCAGTGGGTAATGTCATCATCCTTGCTTACGTAGGATTCGTAAAACCAGGTGATGAGATCGCGAGTCAGGCGGTAACCATTCGCAAATGTGGTGTGCGAGGGCATGCTACAGGTCATGTCGATTAGTGGGTAGATCAGCAGCTGGAACGCGATTTGCGGATCTCCTGCTTCTCTCGCCATCAGGCACACAATCGCCGCCAGATTACCCCCGGCACTGTCGCCACCGACGGCAACGCGATCCGGATCGCCTCCGAGGCGCTTGGCATTGTTTACCGCCCAGCAGGTAGCAGCCCAGGCATCTTCAATAGCCGCCGGGTACTTATGCTCTGGTGCCAATCGGTAATCTACTGACAGCACCAGACAGTCAGCCTCGACGCAGAGATGACGACAGACTGCATCGTGGCTTTGTAAGGAGCCAATGGTGAAGCCTCCGCCGTGAAAGAAAACCAGTATTGGCAGCTTTTTTTTCTCAGAAGGACGGTATAGCCAGGCTTTGAGCTGGGAATCGCCTTCTTCGATCAATAGTGACTCAACGGCAAAGGGTTCGGGGGGTGTGCCCTTCGAGTATTCGGCCCCCTTGTCATACATTGTGCGCGCAACGTCGACTGGCACGCTATTGATTGCAGGTGTACCCAGTGCGTCCATCGCATCCAGGTAAGCTTTGAGTTGAGCATTGAGAGACATGATTCTGAGCGGATATCGGTTGCCAGGATAATTGCCCATTATAGCGCTTCACGAGGCAACTGGCGCGCAGTCAGGTGTGCGTCTTGTCACGAAATTTTCATGGGATTGCAAGCATCCTGCAACACCAGCTGGGTAGAGTACGCCCGAGTAGTCAGGTTCTGAATTGCCAGTTAACTTCTACTTCTATGTGGGTGCTACCTGCTCAAGGGTTTCGTGGGAAACTCAGGTTCAAGTAGCTTTAAGGCCCGGGTATCTACCCGGGCCTTTTTTATTGGGAGATGAAAACTGGTTGGAGAATAGAGGCGAGCAGCTTGGCGAATGGGGCAGGATTACTGCAGCGATTCTATGGTGTCCGCACTTATCTCTGCTCCAGAATTGCCCCAGCTATTACGTACATAATTAATAATGTCCGCCATTTCGCTACTGCTCAAGGCGCCGGCAAAGGAGGGCATTTCGCCTCTGCCTATGATCAACACGAGCGCCACGTCAGCACCGCTACCGCGCACCGTTTCGTTGCCCGCGAGAGCGGGATACACATTGGGCATACCCTGGCCGTCGCGCTGATGACATTCCGCGCAGTTGGCCAGAAACAGCTGTTCGCCTGCTGAGGTTTCGGCGGCCTGGACGGCGTGCTGAACCAGCAGCGATAGCAGTAAGGCAGTGTTCAATAGGCGTGTAAACATAGGGACTCAGAGTTGTGGCAGCAGGGCATGCCTTGTGAATGTGATTCTCGCGGCAGAGTCGCGATTGACGCAACTTGCTCCGTAAGGGGTATCGCAGACAGGCCAAGTATAGTTCCAGAGAGCAGGGTCGTATACTCTGCCAGAATTGCCGCTATCACAGTCCAGCGTCTGGCTGAATAATGGACTGAGTTGGCGAATTGTTGGCGATTTTGCGAGATTGCCGACTCGATTAGGTCTGGCTACAGCCGGCGCAATAAGTCGGCTGAGGAGAGAAGCGTTGTCCCGTTCGAACAAGAAGCTGGCGAGCATCACCCTGTGTCTGCTGTGCGCGTGTCTGAGCAGTACCGGTATCGCCCAACAACTTCCTGCCGCCAACTCCACATTGCCCGAAGGGTTACAAACGTTCAGTTTCTATAGTCCCGCTGTAGAACGGCAGATGAAATTCGATATAGTCCTGCCACCAGGCTATGAAGAGTCGGAAGCGCGCTATCCGGTGCTCTATCTGCTACACGGCTACATGCAGAACTACATGGCATGGGGTCGCTATTTGGGAGCAGCCGAGCAGGCGCGGCATCTGGGCGAGCTGATTCTGGTAATGCCAGATGCCGGAAATACCTGGTATATCAATTACGCCGATAACACTGCGGGTTCGCGGAACAACTGGGAAGACTACATAATCCAGGATCTGATCCCCCACATAGATACCGAGTTTCGCACGGTAGCGGACAGGGCCGGACGCGCTATATCAGGCTTGTCGATGGGAGGCTTTGGCGCCATCGCACTCGGCTTACGCCATTCCCGGCTTTTTGTGTCACTTGGCAGTACAAGCGGCGCCTTGGGCCACGCCCGTGCGATCGCCAGTGCACTAAGGAGTGGACAAACCCCTGCAGATGCACGAGAGGCCATTCCAGACAGTGCCGCGTTTCGCGAGGCAGACGCACAGGTAGCAGCAATGATCGACATCCCGGGCTTTGGCACGCAGTTTGAACGCACCCCCGCAGGGATGGCATTCGTGACTGCTGAACAGGCTGATGCCTACGATCCGTTTGCGATAATCTATGACGTACCCAAAAGTGCAATGCCTCATCTCTATATTGATGCGGGGACGTCTGACCCGTTAATCACTGTCGCACGAGAGTTGTCTCAACTGCTTATGATCAACAATGTTCCCTACGACTATCGTCAGGCAGAAGGCGGGCACAATGCAGCGTACTGGCGGCAGGCAATCGGGCCAATGATGGCGGTGCAGAACGACGTGATGCAGCGCGCACTCGGGCGACGGCCCTGATTTTTCAGGTCGCTGTCCCGGCGATTGTGAGGTCGATCTGCAACGTTTCTCTCGGTAGAATCAGGGGCCCAGAGCGCGCAATCGGTGCACAGCTGGAGCGATCAACACACGACAAACCCCGCCTGGCAGGCGTGCCATGCGGACTGAGAACTGAGGGTGGGCAATGAGTGCAGTCGGCCAGATACTATCGAAGGAGCAAGTTGCGGAGTTTAATGACCGCGGCATTTTGACATTTGATTTTGGTTTCGATCATAAAGTCCTGGATCGCATCATCGAGAAAGTTTACGAGCACTATCCCGAAGATTTTCGCAGCGGTCAGGTCCCCAATGGGCGCGTACAGGACGCCTGGAAGGTGGTGGATGAGGTGCGGCAGCTTGCGAGCGACCAACGCGTTCACGGCGCCTTGCAGCAACTCTTTCAGCGCAAACCGCTGCCGTTTCAAACATTGAATTTCCCGATTGGCACAGGACAGAAAGCGCATTCGGATACGATACATTTCAGCACGATTCCCGATGGATTTATGGCCGGGGTATGGGTGGCATTGGAAGATATCGATGCCGACAATGGGCCGCTGGTCTACTACCCGGGGAGTCATAAACTGCCGTACTACAGCATGCAGGATCTCGGTCTAGAAGCAGGGTACAAACAATACCCGCTTTACGAGAAAGCCGTGGAGAAACTGATCGCTGAGCATGGCTTCACGCCAGAATATGGCACTATCAAAAAGGGCGAAGCTATCATCTGGCATGCCAATGTATTGCACGGTGGAGCAGATCAGAGAAACATGTCGCGCAGCCGTCACTCGCAGGTAACGCATTTTTTCTTTGAAGGCTGCAAGTACTACACGCCGATGGAAAGTTCGCCAGAGAAGCTCGCCTATCGCGATCCACTCTGGATTCCGGAGCTGGCCGAATTTTCACTACCGGAGCATGACCACATCGTGAAGCGCGCATTCCGTCGGGTCGCGCGCAAACTCATGCGATGATGCGCTAGGCACCTCCGGCTCGCCAATGAGCAAATCAATGCAAGCAACCCTGCACATCTCCGGCGCACAATGCAGGATTGGTCGGCAGCGGGTACTCAGTGTTGACGATCTGCGGCTCAATCGTGGCGAGCACTGGTGTCTGTTCGGGCCCAACGGCGCGGGCAAATCTCTGCTCAGTAAATTGCTAACCGGCTCAATGCGCGAATCTGCGCAGTACCTGCACTGCGCGCCAGACTTTGATACACGCCGTGATGTCTTCCTCGTCTCCTTCGAAGAGCAGCAACGCCTGTGGCAGCGTGACAATCGCCTCGATATCAGTGAGTACAGTGCATCAGCCCAGGATGAAGGTACGACCGTAGAGGCACTGCTCACTTCTGCCCGTCCAGCAAATGAAGCGCAAGAAGGTTTGCTGGCTGAACTGCTCGCCGAACTGGGACTCAGCACATTGCGTACGCGCGGTATTCGCTATCTGTCTTCTGGTCAGGTCCGCAAGGCGCTGCTCGCCCGAGCACTCTACGGAGTTTCAGACAGCAGGGGCGGATTGCTGGTACTGGATGATCCATTGGAGAGTATCGACCGGCAGTCTCGACAGCGTATACATGCCTGCATCGAGCGCTATCTCGCGCCGCACTTCGTCAGTGTGTTTTTGTGCAGACGACCAAGGGACATTCCCGACTGGACGACTCATCTGGCCATCATGAACGATCTACATCTCATACAGGCCGGAGAGTACCCAGAGCTACGCAGGAGTGAAGCTTTTGGCACGCTGTGCGACAGGCAACCCGCAGTGCCAGAGTCGCTGCCAGTAAGCGCCGGGAGTAATGCCACGAGCGATGCGGAACCCTTGCTGGAGTTGAGCAAAGTCTCGGCAGCTTATTCCGGTGCAAGGGTTTTGCAGGAGATCAACTGGACCATGGGCCCGGATGATCACGTGCTTTTGGAAGGACCGAATGGTTGCGGCAAATCGACACTGCTCAGCCTCATCGATGGCGACAATCATCTCGGCTACGGTCAGGACGTACGGGTGTTTGGCCGGCGCAAGGGAAGTGGTGAGTCCATCTGGGAACTCAAGGCAGGGTTCGGAGTCGTCTCCAATGAATTGCACAACAAGTATGTTAAAGGTTGGCGAGTCCTCGATGTGGTTGTCTCCGGATTTTATGACTCTGTCGGCCTGTATGATGACAGTGGCGCGAAAGAAAGAGAGCGTGCGGTAGCGTGGCTGGCAGCGCTGGATCTCTCAGCGTTGAGGAAGCACTATTACCATGAGCTCTCCTTTGGGCAGCAGCGGCTGGTATTGCTGGCAAGAGCGATGGTGAAGGAGCCAAGAGTGCTGGTGCTGGATGAACCCTGTGTAGGGCTCGATGACTATCACCGCACTCTGATTCTGGGGATTCTGGACAGGATCGCGGAGCAGACTACAACGCGGCTAATCTATGTCTCACACGTGATTGGCGAGCAACTCGCCTGTATTAATCGCCGTTTGCAGTTTGTTCCTGTTGGCGACGGTACGCACACGCTCCATGAAGTAACTGCCACGGCAACCTGAATCAGGTGCGAATATAATTTTCGAGTTGCTCGATAGTTGCCTGTTGGTCACTGATCACATCCTTGACCAGATCACCGATCGACACGATACCCATCACCACTTCATCCTCCAGCACGGGGAGGTGGCGAATGTGATTCTCGGTCATCAGGCTCAAGGATTCGCTCACCGTTGAAGCGGGCGAAACCGAGATGACGGGGCTCGACATGATTTGACCGACCAGTGTATCGCGTGACGCGCGCCCCTTAAGGATGACTTCGCGAGCATAGTCTCGTTCGGAAATAATGCCTCGCAATGCCTGACCGTCCATGACCAACAAGGCACCAACCTGACGATCCGCCATCATCTGTATGGCTTCGAATACTGTGGCATCTGGCGCTATTGACCAGATTTCTGAGACGTTCTTCTGGTTCAGTATCTGCTGTACTGTGTGCATCTCTCACTCCTTTGCGGAGTGACGGCAGTCAATTTACCCTGTTGATTGTGATTCCGGCATAGCCTCGATTATTGGCATATGTCAGGTAATTGTCGTTGACGAACAGGGCAAGTTTGCCGTCACAGGTTGCGACGAATTGATAACTACCACTGCTTTCATAGTACTGAAGGTCACTCACACCGCGCAGACTGTCCGCTGCGCAGCGTGGCTGATAAAGCATCAGTTCAAACCACTGATGGGAATTGGAGCGGCGAAAATTGCCAAGCCAGGAGTAGGGCATGACGCTGTTTGCGAAGCCCTTCTCATTCAGCCGCTCGCCACTTTCGTTAACTGCAATCGCACTGTCTGTCCAGTGGTTCAGCAGGACGACTGTGAGGGCGTACTGCCCACCTGCAATGAGTTCCACACCCGTATCGAAATCCGCTTCATGGGTGAAGAAATGCAAGTGGCTTGACTCACCTGCCGAGAGACTCACCCCACTGCGACTATCCATAATAGACGGGGGTACTGCGAAACAGGCAGCGAGAGCTAGGGCGCTTGCACAGCAGAAACTCGCTCTGAGCAATTTGCTGGTATATTGGTGCACTCAACGCCTCACATAGTGTAATGACTGAAGTCCTGTCCTCAGTCTAACGCGCCTGAAGGGCTGCTCCAAGCCCTCACCGCGCTGATTAGTGGCTGTCATGGCTCGCGCTAAACGACAATGCAGTCATATACTGGGTGTCACTGCAGGCAAGAACTGGATTGTGTTATGAAGATTGCTGTACTCGCGAACCGGGACTTCGCAGCGTGCTCCGCGCTAAACAGGTTGTGGCCAGATCTAGTCAGAACGCACGAGGTGCAGTTAATTCTGTCTTCAAAGGCTCATGACCAATCCAGCACAGATGAGCCAACGCGCCTCGATGAATTACAGGCAGTTGAAGAGGCACACTTGCTGGATCCGATTCTTTCGGATTCCGATCCGCAGGAGCAGTCCGGAGCGTGGCTGGGATTCGAAGAGCTCGCGCGTGCCACGGGTCGCTATCTTTGGGTGATGAATGCACTGAATTCGGAGCAGGAATTGAGTAAGTTGGCAGACTTTTCTCCCGACCTGATTCTGTCCATACGTTACGGTGTTATCTTGAAACAGCCGGTGCTGGCACTGCCACCGCACGGCGTTATCAATCTTCATTCCGGGCAGCTACCAAACTATCGCGGTGTCATGGCCACCTTCTGGGCGATGTACAATGGTGAGCAGGCGATCGGCACGACACTGCACTATATTGACGATCAGCGGATAGATGCCGGACGCATCATTGCGCGCACTTCGCTTCCAGTGCAGCCAGAAAAAACCTATTGGTGGCACGTGCTTGAACTGTATCGCGACGGGTGTAAGCGGATGCTGGAAGCCGTCTCGGCGATAGCGAGTGGTGCAACGCCGTTGGCGCGCCCGCAGAGCGGCAAGGGCGACTACTACAGCTTCCCCTCAAGAGATCAGTTACTGGAATTTGAGCAGCGCGGCTTGCGCCTGTTTGATGCCGAGGACGTCAAGCGCATGGGACGTGTGCTTGGTCCCCCAAAGACTGATTGATTGGTCGAAGAGTTTGCCTGTATGCGCAAGAGAGAAAATAGCAGAGCATTCGGGAGAGCATTAAGGCGAATCGTTTGAGTTCCCCAGTGACGCGTGAGCAACCTTCCGGGGCGTCTGCAGCTCCTGAGACAAGCTGGATTGCGCTGGTCACCCAGGTCGCAAAGAGAAGTCTCGCAAGAATCCGTGATTCGATAGTCGCGCAGCTACTGGCAAATTTAACCGAACAGTTCAGTGAGGCTGGTGTGCACTCGTGAATTTCGGTAAGGTGGCAAACAAAGCACTCAAGGTTGAGCTACTGTGTTCACCCTGAAATGGAACGTGCCTCTCTCATATCCGGCAATGGCGATCCAGTAGATGAAAACGGGATCAATTTTCAAACCCTGTATACGGACACTGTTGGCTACTCTGTTGCTGTTTTGCATGGCCCAGCTACTCGCAGCGCAAATCGATGATACTGCAGCGCAGGCTGATAATGCGGTGGCATATGCACAAGTCACTCTACTCATTGGCTCCGCTTCAGCGCAACGTGCTGAGCCACTGGGCAGACAGCTGATAGCGGGAGATGCTGTGTATGCAGGTGAGACTCTGGTGACAGGAGACGCTGCACACCTGCACCTACGCACAGCCGATGCGGGATTGATTTCTCTGCGCCCCGCTTCGGTTTTGCAGATTGTTCATTCTTCACCTCATCAGCAAGACGCCGGGCGGGTGCAGCTGCGCTTGCTTGGCGGCAGCGTGCGGGTGATCAGTGGTGAGTTGGATGACGAAGATTTTTTGCTTGCGCTCCCTGCAGGTAGCCTGCAAGCGATAGAGGCAGATTTTCAGGTGACTACTGCATCTCCGACTGAACACCGCATTGCTGTTAATTCGGGTACCGTGAGTATAGCTACCCCGGAAGGGGAGATCGTGATTGGCACCAGTAGTGAGTGGCAGCTCGCCGCAACTCGGGCAGGACTAGCGCCACAGGGCTTATTCATGCCGTCGGGTAGTAATCCTGAATCAGGGATTGTTCTGAGGCTGCCCTGATCCGCTGCGAACTGTCGGCAGCGCCAACGAGAGTAACTGGCACATGAAGGAATGGAGTAATGGCAGATATTGAGTTCTATACCAATACGCAGTCGCGCGGGCAGATTGTGCATTGGATGCTGGAAGAATTGGGGGAACCCTATGATATCCATCTGATTGCTTACGGGGAGCAGATGAAAAGCCCCGAATACCGGGCGATAAATCCAATGGGCAAAGTGCCGGCGATTCGGCACAAAGGCAGAGTGGTTACTGAAGTGGCAGCTATCTGCACTTATCTCGCGGCCAGCTATCCGCATAGACAGTTGATCCCTGCCGCGGACACGCAGGCCTTCGCAGACTTTTATCGCTGGATGTTCTTTGCCGCAGGACCCATTGAACAGGCAGTCACGGTCAAATCCATGGGCTGGACAACGACGGAAGACAAATCCCGGATGCTTGGTTATGGATCGATGGACGACGTCTATAAGGCTATCGAACTGGCGCTGTCCAGTGGCCCTTATATCTGTGGTGAGGCATTCACCGCGGTAGATGTCTACCTCGGGGCCCAGCTACGCTGGGGCACGATGTTTGGCACAATCGAAAGCAGGCCGGTCTTCAGTGACTATGTGGGGCGACTGGAAGAACGCCCCGCACTGCAAGAGGTAAATCGCTATTCCGAGGCCGATCAAGGCTGATTTGGCATGGAAAGGAGGGAAGAATAATGACAAGAAACGCCTCAAGCCAGGCGGTCTGTTCGATCGCACTCATGGTGTTGTTCAGCGCCACACAGAGTTTCGCACAAGACTATTCACCACCGCGCATGGCCGATGGAAAACCCGACCTGACGGGCACATGGAGCAATGCGTCCATAACAACACTGGAGCGCAATCCGCGCTATGAAAATTTGGTGCTGACTGATGACGAGATTGCTCGCGCGACTCAGCAGCATCCGCAAAATGTCCGTCTTGCCACCGATGACAATATGGTTGCGGGTGCACTCCCTGACGGCACAGATTTGGCACGAGGGCGAGGTTACAACGCCTTCTGGATCGACCCCGGCACCGAGTTTGGCATCATAGAGGGTGAATATCGTACGTCCTGGATTGTTGATCCACCGAATGGACGCATTCCCTGGTCGGAGCAGGGGCAGGCGCTGAGGGCGGCGTTGCAAGCCAAGAACGCTGGGTCAGATGGTCCAGAAGCGCGGCCTCTGGCAGAGCGCTGCCTGGGCACGAACATGCGGGTTGGGCCACCCATGATCAATGGCCTTTACAACAACAACTACGAGTTTATTCAGACGGCCGATTATGTTGTCTTGCGCAGTGAGATGATCAGTCACGCGCGCATCGTTAAAATTGATCAGCAGCACAAGATGGATGCAATCAAGCCCATGTTCGGTGAGGCGGTTGGATTCTGGGATGGCGACACCCTGGTGGTGGAGACAACCAACTTCCATCCGCTGCAAGAAGAAACGAGTATTCCACTCTCCTCTGACGGCCGTGTCATCGAACGCTTTACTCGTGTAGCTGACGACAAGATAGTGTATGAGTTTACGGTGCAGGATCCACGTTACTACGAGGGCTCCTGGAGCGGTGAGGCAAGATTCCTCCGGGCTCAGGGCGATGTGTATGAGTTTGCCTGCCACGAGGGGAATTACGCACTTGGTGCTATACTGGGCGGCGCGCGACGGCAGGAGCTGGAACCCGCGCCATAAGTTCCGTGGGGAACTGACGATCCCAGTGAACTGATCATTTAGAGTGCGAGCTGGCACGTAGTAATGAAGATTCAGTGACGAATAGCTGGACTGGTACAGGATCTGGCGACAGGAGTCCCCGGATCACTGCCCAGGATTGAGTTAAGACGATGAATGGATTCGCGAAGGGTGGCGTGATTCCCTGATTTCAAGATGAGATCGATCGTGAGATTGAGTAAAATCAAAAACACGTGTCATGCGGTACCTAGGGGGGAATTGACACATGGTCGGTGAAGTAGACCTGGATAAATTATTGGCACTGCTGCAACCTGTGTTGCAGCCGGGAGAGTTCGTCTTTTGTTCTGTCCCGCCGCGGGCGTTTGCTGAGCTTGAAGAATTGAATCCGCTGGCATGCTACAGGGAAGAAGAAGGCCTGAGTCTGCTGCTGGACAAAGCAATTGCCGAGCAGCACGGCATCAAGCACACGTCTGTATTCCGCTGCATTACGCTCTCTGTGCATTCAAGTCTCGACGCGGTGGGGTTCACCGCAGCGGTGGCACGCAAGCTCGCAGCGAATGGCATACCAGCCAACGTGATTGCTGCTTTTTATCACGACCATGTCTTCGTTCCGGGAGAGCTCGCGGAACAGGCCCTCAGATACCTGACCGAGTTCGAAAGCGAGTCCTGATCAGTCTGGCCGGCTCGCTTGACACACTGTCACAGCTTGATCACTTCACCACGTTTATTCCCCACTTTGTCCTTTTGCTGCGAACGATTTTCGTGCCAAGATAGTCTCAACAAGAACAAGAACAAGACCGCACAGGAGGATGGACGATGGACAGACTCGATAAGGACGGCACCCGGCTCCCGATCAAGATCGACAGCACTTCCAATGGGGAATACGAGCCAATCCCGATAGACGCTGCCAATATTCTTGGCAACAAGCTCGCCTTCGAAGCAGCGACCACACATGCCCGCCGTACCGGGCAATCCCGTCGTCAGTTCCTCGTCTCCAGTTGCGGCGCCGCCAGCACCTTGCTTGCATTTAACAAGGCAAATGCCTACCACGATCGGGTTGGTGGTTTCTTCGATGTGATCGACGAGGCTGCATTGGAGCCTGCCGCCGCTGCACAGGTTGAAGGGGGAGAGTTCATTTTTGATGTGCAGGGGCACTATGTTAATCCGGAAGGAGACTGGCTCAGCCGGATTCCTCCTGGTGCTCGGCCCTATGCCGGCATGGAGAAGGCGAGCTGTGATGCCGCGAATTCCGGCGGCGACCGGGGTTATCTGGGTTGCCTGGGCCAGAGCGAATTTATCAAAGACATCTTTCTCGACAGTGACACCGACATCATGGTGCTTTCGTTTGTCCCATCAACGCGGGAAACCGAGCCCGTCACGATAGAAGATGCCGATCGCACGCGTGAAATCGTAGCCGAACTGGAGGGCAGCAAGCGCCTGATGATTCATGGTCGAGTCAATCCGAATCAGGAGGGTGATCTCGACGCCATGGATGAACTCGCTGAGCGTTGGGATATTGCCGCATTCAAAACCTATACCCAGTATGGGCCAGGAGGGGTCGGTTTTTTCCTGAGCGATGATGTGGGCCGGGCGATGATCGAGAGAGCCAGAGGACTCGGCGTACGCAATATCTGCGTGCACAAGGGCCTGCCCTTTGGCCCGCAGTCCTATGAGCACAGCCAGTGCTCTGATATCGGGGTGGTTGCCAAAGACTATCCTGATATGAACTTCCTGATCTACCACTCAGGATTTGTCGCGGGAAACCAGGAGCAGGCCTTTGTCGATGGAGCCGGTACAGACGGAATCGATACCCTGATTCAGTCTGTGATTGATAACGAGGTTGCACCGAACAGTAACGTCTATGCCGAATTAGGAAGCACCTGGCGCTTTCTCATGCGCGATCCTGATAATGCGGCACACGCATTGGGCAAGCTATTCAGGTATATCGGGGAAGACAACGTACTCTGGGGTACCGATTCCATCTGGTATGGATCGCCGCAAGACCAGATTCAGGCTTTTCGCGCCTTCCAAATCTCAGAGGAATTCCAGGAGCGCTTCGGCTATCCGGCGATTACTCCGGCCTTGCGTGCCAAAGTATTTGGGCTCAACGCGGCAGTGCCCTATGGAATTGATGATGCAGAAATTCGCCTGCACACAGCGAACGATGTCGTCGCGACAGAGCGACTTGCCTATCGGCAAGACCCGCAGCCTAATTTCCTGACTTATGGGCCGAAAACGCGCAGAGAGTTTTTGAATCTGCTCAAGTGGGGTGGCTAGGCTGCTGCGGCAGCTCACTTCGTGACTCGCTGTACTTGTTCACCTCGATAGTAAGGTGCTGCAACGCCACGCGCCCGCTCAACAAGGATTTGTAATAGTGAGGCGGGCGCGGAACAGTCGTCACGATACTAAGCGATGCGGCTGTGATGTTCGGTCCTACGGTCCAGACATGCAGGTCGACAACGCGGTTACCCGTCTCTGCCTCAATCACAGTACGAATGGTTTCCTCCATGTGATCAGGCCCCTGCTCATCCAGGAGAATCGCGCTGGTGCTTTTTAACAAGCCCCAGCTCCAGCGCGCTACGAGCACGGAACCGACGATGCCCATTATCGGGTCCATCCACACCGCTCCCAGATATTTCCCGAACAGGAGCGCAAAGATGGCGAGCAGAGAAGTCAGAGCATCCGCCAGCACGTGTAAATAGGCGGATTTCAGATTGTGGTCGTGATGGTGATGATGGTGGTCGTGACCATGGCCGTGATCGTGGTCGTGATGGTCATGGTCGTGTGCGTGGTCAACTCCGAGGATAAAGACCGAAGCACCATTGACGAGCAAGCCGAGCACGGCGACAAGAATGGCCTGATTGAATGCAATAGCCACGGGATTGAACAGGCGAACGACGGATTCCCAGGCCATGATGGCAGCGAACACGGCGAGCAGAATGGCGCCAGTGTAACCGCCCAGGGTATTTACCTTTCCCGTGCCAAAGCTGTAGCGATCGCTGTGGGCATGTTGTCTCGCATAGACATAGGCAAAGAAATTAATGCCGAGGGCGACCGAGTGGGATGCCATATGCAGGCCATCGGCGAGCAGGGCCATAGAGCCGAAGAGGAGTCCGGCTGCAACCTCCACCACCATCATGGTTGCGGTAATCGCAATCACGATGAGGGTCCTGTTTTCGCCCGCACGCTTCTGGTCCTGACCGAAGCTGTGTTCATGGCGCCAATGCTGCAAATATTCCTCTTTCATAACGCTGTGCCTTATAGCACAGCCAGCGGCGTGGACGCCAATCAGACCCTTGCGACGAGTGAGTATGGTCTGCGAGTAAGCAACGTGCGATAGTAAGGCCACAGAAGAACGAGCGTCGATCATTCCGCATAGCTTTTGGAGTCCTTATGAACAAAATGATAAGCGTCGTGCTGCTTGTGGGCAGCTTGATAGCCAGCGCCCAGGCTGTCGAAGAACCAGCGAGTGAGCTCGCAGCAATCACCAATTTCAGGCAATACAGTGAGAGTTTTGCCAGCGCCGGACAGCCGACGCGTGAACAGTTCCAGACACTCAAGGAACAGGGGTTTGAGCGCATCGTCTACATTGCTTTTACCAATAATCCGAATGCGGTTGCCGATGAAGATCAGGTGGTGAAAGGCCTCGGCATGGAATATATGCACGTGCCAGTGGACTTCGCGAACCCTCTACCCGATGATTTCTATGCCTTTGCCGATTCCATGCAGCGCAACACAGGAAAGAAAACGCTGCTCCATTGTCAGGTCAATGCACGCGCTACTGCATTCAGTTTTCTTTATCGGGTGATCTACGAGGACGCGCCACTTGCCGCTGCCAAGGCCGATATGAACACGGTCTGGCAGCCGAACGAAGTATGGCGCGATTTTATTTTCGAAGTGCTGGATCAAAACGACATCGATCCACAATGCGAAGGCTGCGACTGGACTCTGCCGCCGCCTCGTCAGTAGGGCAGGCTAAAGACGCGGGTCGCTAGTCATTACCGTTCCTTCGCGGCGCGGGTCTGCAGCGCCTTCAAGACGGTCATCATGGACGAGAATGACATGCAGTCCTGAGTTCTCACCCTCACTTTCCTGCACATCATAGCCAGCAGCGCGCAGTTGATCAGCGAGTTGCTGGCCCGGTTCCCTGCCGACTTCAACACGGACAGTTTCCCCCCTCGCAATGATGTTGGGGAAGTCGATCGCTTCCTGCACAGACAGTCCCCAGTCCACAATGCCAACGATAGTCTTCGCCGTGTAGGCGGGGATGGAATTGCCTCCTGGTGAACCGGTTACCATGTACAGTTGGCCGGTGCTATCAAGCACGATAGTCGGTGACATGGACGAGCGCGGTCGGGCTCCAGGCCGCACAGCATTGGCTGGCTCCGGTGCTGCCGGGTCATAGCCTCGTGCGAAGTCAGTCATTTCATTATTAAGCAGGAAACCTGCTGCCCAGCGTGACGTACCGAAAGGCGCTTCGACTGTCATGGTGATGGATACCGCGTTGCCCGCTGCATCGACAATTGAAAAATGTGTTGTGCCCGCGGGTTCTGCAGTAGTGTCAGCGCCAAACAACGCGGCTGTCTGATTACCCAGCACGCTACCCGGGTCGCCGTGCTGTGGCATGGCGTCAGGTGCCACCGGATTGCTCGCCCGGTGTTCCAGATAGCGTGGATCAAGAAGTTGTTCAACAGGAATCGCCACGCGATCCGGATCGCCGAAATAGTAATCCCGGTCAGCGTAGGCGAGGCGCTGCGCATCGACAAAGGCCTGAACCTGTTCTTCCTGGCTGGCGTTCTCGGGGACAAGTTGATCATAGAGGTTGGCAACCATGATCTGCATGGCGCCCGATGAGGGCGGAGTTGCAGAGCAGATATTGAGGTCTCGCCAGGCACCGCAAACGGCGTCCCGCTCCACGGCCTGATAGCTTTCGATATCTTCCAGCGTGAGACTGCCGCCATTGGGTTCAGCTTGCGCGGCACTGACTATGGCTTCAGCAATTTCTCCAGAATAAAAAGCCTGGGGACCTTCCTCGGCGATGCGGCGTAACGTGTTGGCATATTCCGGATTGCGCAGTAAATCACCCGCCTGGAGAGGCTGGCCATTGGGATAGAAGTATTCTGCGCTGCCCGGGTTTTCATCGAGGCGCGAGACATTGGCAATGCCGGGCAGGTAGCCAGCCAGCTTGCCCGAGACAACAAATCCTTCTGTGGCGAGTTTAATGGCGGGTTCGAATACCGCTGGCCAGGGAAGGCTGCCGTAGCGGTCGTGGGCTAGCTTGTAGAGTGCGACTGCACCCGGAACACCGACTGCCTTGCCGCTCTGCCAGGCTTCGAGATAGCCCATCGGTGCACCACCGCTCATGAACATGTCAGCACTCGCTGCACTCGGCGCCGTCTCACGCCCATCGAGAAACTTCACGGCTCCCGTTTCGTTTTCGTACACGACCATGAAGCCGCCGCCACCGAGCCCGGAGCTTTCCGGTTCCACCAGTCCCAAAACCGCATGTGCAGCGATCGCCGCATCAACGGCATGCCCACCACGCGCCAACATCTCTGCAGCGGCATCAGTGGCATAGGGATTGGCCACCGCAGCCATGAAACCGAGATCCCAATCGGAATCAGCATCACTCTGCGCTGACTGAGGTGCTGCTTGCGCTTGCGTAGAAGCGGTACTGACAGCTGCAGGAGAAGAGTTGGAGGGCTCGGAAGATTCAGAACAGCTGACCAATAATAGGGCAATAAACGCGACAGCGAGTAATCTCATAAAACACTCGGAAATAGCAGTAAAAAGGAATCCGCCAAGCTTACCACAACCCCACCATCGGTCTAGGAACAGTAGGGATTGTGTCAGGCACTGTAAGCACCACTCGCGGTCAGCGTGTTGCTGTGGAGCACGAATGCAACGAAGCGCCAGGGTCAATTGATCAACGCCGACCGATTCAGAAGCAAAAAAAAAGCGAGCCATAGGGCTCGCTCTTTTTCAGTTTGCTGAGGACTCTACTCAGTCCCCACCCTCGAGTTCTTTCCAGGTGTAGAAACCCATGAACATCTCTTCCCAGCTTTGCTCACCCCAGTTCACTTCAATGCCCGGGTCAGGGTTGTAAGGGTTCTGGCCAGAGTTATCAAACGCGCCGGTTGCGATAATCTGGGTACCTGCCGGGACTTTCACCGGCTCGGCCAGCTCATGCGAAAGCTGCCAGTTGAAAGAATAGGCTGGCACTGACAACAGCAGTTCTTCTGATCCGTCAGGATAGCGCGCGGTAAAGGCCATGCGCTTGCCACGGAAATGCATGTGCGGCATCAGTGAATGAATCTCGGATTCCTTGGCGACATAGGTGACCAGCTCCATCTCGTGGTCCTTGGCACCGGCCGGAATCTCGATAGTGAAGGCGTTACCGATACCTCCGGCCATCCGTTCTTCGGGCACATAGCCCTCAGGGTAGAAGTAGATCGCAATCTCGGTAGCGTCGGTGACTTCCTTTCCTGAGGTGGTGTAGTGCATTTGCAGACTCAAACTGGAGCCTGCCTTCAGCACGCCGCCGACACCTTCCGGGTTCAACTGGAAGCTGTTGCCAGGCGCGTAGCCCGCAACTGAAGCCTGGCTCGGGTCGCCGCCACCAAGTAGCAGGCTGACGTCGATGTCCGGATTCTCGCGGAAGATCTTGTCGATATTGGGTTGCTGACCAGCAGCGACTGCTGCGAACATTTCTGCTCGAATCGCCGCAGCACGCTCCGGAGGCAAGCTGTTAATTGCTTGCAGGAATGCAGCCTGTGGATCGGTTGGGCCGCCAGGTGGAACGACTGTCGTAATGATGTGGTGCAGCACTTCGGCCTTGTCCGGAGCTACTTCACTGGCACGCACCCAACGGTCTTCGGTCAGGCCGAGATCGATCGGGATGTCCATGTAGTCAACAATACCGGTTGCAGGAATTGTCTGTGGTGGAATCTTGAGAACCATATCCGGTTCACCAAGTTCTGCGGCAAGCTGCCACTTCGTATCCGGCCAGGTGAGTGCAGTCAATGGGTCGGCATCGCCAGTTGCGGGAGAACCTGCATTGACCCAACGCACGAGTTTCTGCATTTCATCATCTTGCAGATTCATTTCGTTAGCCATTTTGTGGCCAACTTTATTGTCGATCTGACCGGGCGGCATACGTTTGGTCATCACGACTTCGCGAATCATGGGGGACCAACCCTGCACGGCAAGTTTGTTGTCCATCGCAAATGGGGCGATGCCTCCCTCGCGGTGACACTCGGCGCAATTCTCAGCGATGATCGGTGCAATGTCGGTAGCGTAATCCAGTTCAGCACCGTCCACGCCCCTATGAGCAATGGCAGCAGCACTGCCCGACAGAGCGAGCAGGTCCGGATTTTCACCATTCAGCAACTGGTCGACGGCATTCTGCAGTTCTGCTTGCACCGGACCGCGGTAAACAATCTCATACGATTTCGGGCTGTAGACGACTGCTTCGTCCATCTTGCTCATGCCGAGGGCTTCGGAAACGACCTGAGCATCGTCCATCAATACCGGGAATGCAGCCTTCAGATCAGCAGCAACTGCGGCGCGATCTGTTTGCAGGCCCGGGTTGAGCAGGAAAAATTTCACGGCTTTATCGGCGTAGCTGGCTTGCAACTCTTGCAGCGCAACAAGGGAGTCTGCATCGGTCGATCCGACGCCCTGGGGTAAAATGACGATTGCCTGATGGTCGTCGTACCAGGCCATGTGGTGCTGAGTGCCCTGATGGTCGATCAGGGCGAAGTCGCCCACTCGTTCACCGGCAACAGCACCTGTCGCAGCGAGTGAAACGAAAGTGGACAGAGCCAGTCGCAGAGAATTTTTCACGCGTGTTCCCTCTTTGTAATCCAGTATTGAATGTGTGAATCGGACTGCAATCTTTTCTAAAGCATCAGTGTTTGCTCTTTGTAGGGGATTAGACGTTGCATTGCAACAAATTGTTACGATTATACTCAACAGCCCTGAAGGCCACGTTATACGGGGCCTCCGAGTTTTTAATTAGTAATAATTCGAGTAGTTGGACCCAGTAGAGCCCGCCAGATGGGCGCGTTCTGAGACGAAATCCCTTAGTGCGCGATGGAATGAGTCCGTGTGCTGTGTAGGCGAAGCGACCGAGCAGGGCATAAGCCGTGGCAAGGCATTTAGTGCCCGAGCCATATCATCGCTACCTAAAGCGCGCGCAGGCGCAGATAATACGGTTTGCAGACACTTCCCTAATCAGCAACGCAGGAACCTCAGCATGCATGGCGAATCTCTTCTGATAAATGCACTCTATTATCTGATCGCCGCGGTGATCTCGGTACCGCTATTCAAGCGCCTGGGGCTTGGCTCAATCCTCGGCTATCTGTTCGCCGGTGTCGTGCTCGGGCCTCATGTTCTGGGATTGGTGGATGACCCGGCTGAAGTGCTGCACTTTGCAGAATACGGTGTGATTCTATTGCTCTTCATCATCGGTCTGGAGCTGGCGCCCGACAAGTTGTGGAACATGCGCGGTGAGATCGCCTTCGTCGGCGGAAGCCAGTTGCTCCTCAGTGCGGCGCTTTTGTGCGCCTTCTTTCTGTTGCTCGACACCGGCGTTTCGCAGGCTGTCATTCTGGGACTGACGCTCGGCCTGTCATCGACCGCCTTTGCAATCCAGCTCATGAACGAAGAGCACATCCTGGCGTCGCCGCTGGGACGCAAAGGTTTCTCGATTCTCCTGCTTCAGGATCTGGCAGTGATTCCCATCCTGCTGCTGCTGGGCTTGCTTGCTCAAGGCGGTCATGAAGGTGAGCAGCTGGCCTGGTATTGGGGGATACTCGCAGTCCTCGCCACCCTGGGTTTCTCTCGCTACGGATTGAATCAACTCCTGACTATCGTCGCGGGCACCCGCAACCGGGAAGTGATGACAGCCGCAAGCCTGCTAATCGTGATCGGGGTCGCTGTACTGATGGATGGAGTAGGTCTGTCCATGGGACTCGGCGCATTTCTCGCCGGCATCATGCTGGCCAATTCTGACTACCGGCACCAGTTGGAATCAGACATCGAGCCTTTCAAGGGAATATTACTGGGACTGTTCTTTATCGCAGTCGGGATGACCCTCAATCTGTCACTACTCTTCGCCAATCCCCTGCCTATCCTGCTGGCAGCGATTGGGCTTATTGCAGTTAAGGCGCTTGTGATCGTCGGCATTCTAAGATGGGGGCAGGTGTCATATAAAGAGAGTTTCCAGCTGGGTCTGATGCTCTCGCAGGGTGGCGAATTCGCCTTTGTCATTCTGGGCCAGGCGTCACAACTGAATTTCCTGCCGCTCGAACTATCCGACCAGATTACCCTTGTGGTAGGTGTCTCAATGGCTTTGACCTCGCCGGTAGTTGCGCTGCACAGGCGACTATTTCATTGCCGCAGTGACAGCCAACCCGATCAGGACTCCCATTGGGATAGCCATGAGCCAGAGGTCATCATCGCTGGTTTCGGTCGATTCGGTCAGGTGGTTGGCCGCCTGCTCACTGCACAGCACATTCCCTTCACCGCCATGGACAAGGATCCTGCGCATGTGGAGTTCGTCAGGAAGTTTGGTAACAAGCTCTTCTTCGGGGATCTGACACGGCTGGATATGCTGATCGCTTCCGGGATAGAAAACGCGCGCACGCTGGTGGTGGCAGTAGATAATATCGAGGAGTCCCTGCGCATTGTTGATCAGGCGCGTGAACTGAATCCTAAGATCAATATCGTGGCTCGCGCAACAGATCGCTTTCATGCCTATGAGTTGCACGCCCGCAAGGTGAACAATGTGATTCGGGAAATGTTTCCGAGCAGTCTCGAAGCTGCCACGAGCACGCTACAGAGCCTGGGTTATACCGAAGGTCAGGCACTCGAAATCGGTGATCGTTTCCGTCAGTACGACGAAGCGCTCCTGCAGAAATCGGTTGAGCACCGCGACGACATGAATGAGTTGCTGACACTGGCCAAAGAAGGACGCAGAGAACTCGAGCATTTGTTCGAAGAGGACAAGAAAGATCCGGTTTCAGCCTAGCCTGCACGCTGCAACAGGGATTCATGGTATCGTTCACCTTGTGGGAGCGGTGGTCGCGAGGCACAGGCGACTCATGCCCACTGTATGCAACAGCTGACATTCAAGAACAATAATCATAACTAATGGAATAGTCCCAATGAGCTACTCAAGAAAAATCTTCGCCATTTCCGCGCTGATGCTTCTCAGCGCTATCAGCAATGCACAGAACACTGCCACTACCGCCTGGTATGGCATCCAAATGCCTCCACCAGTGATTCCACATACCAGCCCGGTCGCTATCGGCGGACGCGGCCCGGCACCGGTGGTGTTGCCTGCTGGCGAGCCCACTGCACCGGAACTTGATGGCGCACGTTTAGCTGAAGATTTGCAGCGTATCGTAGAGTTCTCTCACGACAGCAGGCGTCGCCAGGAACTCGGCGGCGACCAGTTTTGGGGTAGGGTGTCCGGATTCGAGAGCGGCGAAGCGGTTGTCGAATGGGCAGCCGAGCAACTCAGCGAAGCCGGAATCGACGAGGTACGCATCCAGCGCTTCGAACAGGAAGCGGATGCCAGCCTATGGATTCCGGAACAGTGGGAAATACGCCTGCTAGGCAAGCCAGAATTCGGTGCGGGGACCCAGGACATCGTGCTCGAGTCTTCCATGGCATTGGCTCCCTCGGAGATACCTGGAGGAGAACTCACAGCGCCAATCGTCTATGTCGGCAAGGCCACGGCCGCTGAACTGATGCACATTGACGTCGCCGGTAAAATAGCGATCCAGCATGTCACTCCGCAAGCACATCTCGTGTTCTTGCGCACGCCTTCGGTACCGCGTGCACAGGAACTCTTTAATCGTGGCGCAGTCGCAGTAATCACGCTGGTCGATCTACCCGGTAACGAGCGCGTCCGCGATTTCAGTAATTGCGGCGGCCCCTGTTTTAATCTCGGTGGGCAGGATAGCTGGTTTCTTACACAGGTCATGGATTCTGCGGCCGCAGCTGGGGCGTTCGATGAACTGGAGATGCGCCTGAGTTTGCGTGCACAGAGTCATAGCAGGCTGGATGCAATTAATGCGGTAGCAGTTATTCCGGGCAGCAGCGACGAGACCATAGTACTCAATGCCCATGCCGATGCCTGGTTCGATGGCGCGGGAGATAACGGTGATGGCCTCGCCGTATTGCTGAGCCTCGGCCGCCATTTTGCCAAGCCCGAGAATGCAATTAACCGAACGCTGGTGTTGGTAGTGAGTGCTGGCCACCACACTTCGGGCCTGAATGGCCCGCGTGCTGCCGTTACGATGAATGAGGACTTGTTTGCTAATGCCCTGTTGATTTTCAATCTCGAACACGTGGCGCAACGCAATATCGCGCCGGCACGATTTAATTTCGACGATGGCTATCGCCAATTCACCGCCGACGTGGGTGAGGCGCCGATCGTTGTCGGTATCTCCAACGGTTCCGACTATTTACAGAATCTGTTTACCGAAGGTGTCAGCCTGTACGGAACCAATTTCATGTCCAGCGCATCGCTCATGGCCAGCGGTGAGGGTGGCGGCTATCGAATGGCAGGCGTGCCAATCGTGACGACCATGCAGGCTCCGCCTCTTTATCATACAAGCGGTGAGGTAACCGAAGTGATCTCAGTGCCCGGTATGGAACGTATGGCAAGGTTCATGGCGTTTTTCGTGAAACAGGTAGACCGTGCGGAGCCGGAATTGATCGGTCAGGTGCGGTAGCAAGTAGTAGTACAAACAGATGAAGGTCGATGGTCCGGAAGTAAATGACTAAAGCAGTAGTATTATTGAATCTCGGCACGCCCGCCGAGCCAACGACAAAAGGGCTCAGGGAATATTATAAATATTTTTTCTCTGATCCCTATGTGTTTGACATGAATCCTCTGGCTCGTTGGGCTTTGCGCAACTTCATCATCTTGCCATTCCGTGCGCCAAGAATCGCCCGCGACTATGCCACGATCTGGACCGATGAAGGGTCACCGTTGAAGGTCTATGCTGACCGGATGCAAGCCAGCGTGCAGGCGGAATTCGACAAGCAAGGCAGCAAGGTGCTGGTGCGCAATGCCATGGGCTATAGTGCGCCTTTTATTGCTGACACCATGGCCGAGCTCGAAGAAGCGGGAGTTAGTGAGATCACCCTCTTGCCGATGTTTCCGCAGTACTCTTCGGCGACAACTGAATCGGTCTTTGCAGAGGTCAACAAGGCAGCGGCGAGGTGGAAGTCCGCGCCGCGATTGAACTTCGTCAAGGATCTGTTCACCGAACCCGCCTTTATTCGTGCATGGTCCATTCTGATTTCCTCGAAGCTCGACATGAATGCAATTGATCATGTCGTGTTCAGTTACCATGGCGTCCCGGAGAAAACTATCCGTAACGCTGACAAGGAAGGTGTCTGCAAATTTGGTGAGTGTTGCAAGACGATAAGCGAGCAGAATCGCTATTGTTATCGCATGCAATGCGTGCAGACAACTGAAGCCATCGTCAAGGCACTGGGTTGGGACGAGAGCAAATATTCCTTCGCGTTTCAGTCGCGTTTTGGTCCTTTACCCTGGCTGCAGCCCTATCTCGATGAACACCTCGATGCACTGGTAGCGAAGGGCATCAAGCGCGTTGCGGTCGTGACGCCGTCTTTCATATCAGACTGTCTGGAAACCCTGTTCGAAATCGGCATCGAGTATCGCCATGCCTTCGAAGAAGCCGGTGGGGAAGAGTTTGTCCTGGTGCCAAATCTCAATGACGACCCGGCGTGGTTTGCCTCGGTTTATGAAATTGCCAGGAAGCATCTTGCCTATACCATTTGATTAGGCGCCGTAACAACAAGCCAAATTTCAACTTCTCCATGTCGCATCTCGTCCAGGTGCTGACCGAGCATATTAATATGCCCCGACTATTTTGTTTGTTGTTTGGTTAAGACAACGATGGACTGGTAGCGCTCAATACCAAATTCCCTGAATTCAATAATCGAAAAGTATTTCGACCATTCTCTCTCTATGTAGTCTTTGCTATGAAATGTGGTTTGGTAGTAAGCAGGAAATCCTGCGAAATTACGAATTCCCACACTGTTCACGAAAAACAAAAAGCCTTCGTCAACAATTTGCTTTTTGGTGCGCACGCTTAAAGCAGGATTGTTGGCCCAAACTTGCTCCCCATGAACACTGAAAATAGCAACTCCATTAAATTTCAACACTCTGCTGAGTTCTCTCAACCAATTCTTTTGATGGGACTCGTTCAGGTGCGTAAAAATCGAATTTGCGATGACTACATCAAACGTTTCATCTTCAAATGTCAGGGGTGGATTTGGGGCATTAACGGTATATGTTCCGTTTAGGCCGAGGTGCTTTTTACACCAGTTGATACAGGTAGGACTAATATCCGTTCCGAAGTAACTGAAACCCGGCTTCTCTCTTACGAAGTGGCGCAGAACTCTTCCACAACCACAGCCGAAGTCCAGTAATTTAAGATTATCTGCGTCCCATTTTCCCTGGGAGGCCAGAATGCTGCGGATATCATTGAATGAGTTTTCACCGCCCCGGATGAATGAGTCAACATCCTTGTTGCCGTGAACCCAAAAGCGAAGCCGCGGTGGAGGTAAGGGGAGTTCTTCCGAATGAGCACTGCGAGTAAGCCAGTGTGCTATTTGACTGTAGAGCATCGAGCATTCGAATGTAACTCTGCGAATCAGGCCATATGCGAAGTACAGAATTGTTGATCTCTTTAGCAAGTCCTTCAGTGCTGTTCCGTCCATTCACTGCTCCATTCCATTGGCTTTGATAGCTGCTAGATTGAATACACATGTTGGCTAAGCTAAAACATGATGCAGATTAGCACGCCTTTAGAGGCGCTATCGCTCAGCAATGCTGACTAGCAAGCCTCATGGATCTGTAAAACCTCACGCTAGCGCTTGAGTGAGGCGCGGCTGCAATCATGCTCTGAAACATAGTATGGGATCTGCAAGAATTTCTAAATCGGAATTTTAGGTATGGGAGAACGAGGGTTCAGAAATAGAAAAACCCGCCGCAACACTTCAGTCGCGGCGGGTTTTTTGTATACGAAGCCTTGGCTATATACGCATCGTATGGGGTTGGTCAGGCTGCACCTGACCAACGGTGCTTTACTTCATCAGGCTGTTGCGATTGCTCGTTTCACCAGATTCTGTAGCAGTGGGATCTTGAAGCCGTTGTGCGCGAGTGCGCGTGCGCCTTCAGTAGCCATTGGCGCGGCAGCTTCTGCTGTCGCACTGTTCTTGGCCTGACCGCGGACGGCGTTCTCGACGTTGCGCAAGCGACGTGGTGTTGCTTGCACAGCACCGGCGACGATGCGGCTGTCCTCAATGGTTCCGCCGTTAACACGGAACACTGCTGCGACATTCACCAGGGAGAAATCCCAGACATTGCGGTCTGCAACTTTCTCGAAGTGATGTACGGCATTGGCCCAGGTATTGGGAATGCGTACAGCAGTCAGAATCTCACCCGGATTCAGAACAGTCGTATTCTCAATATCCAGAGCCGGACCAACGAAATAGTCTTCAGCAGACACGGTGCGCTCACCGTCAACGCTGCGAATAACCATTGTTGCATCCAGCGCAACCAGTGCAGGCGCCGTGTCAGAAGCGCTGGCAGCTACGCAGCGGCTGGCTTCGAACAACGCGTGATCGCGATTCATACCCTGTGGCGTATCGGCGTAACAAAGGTTACCTCCGGCACGGTAGCAGGACAGGCCGCGACGGTAGTACCAGCAGCGCACATCCTGTGAGATGTTGCCGCCGAGAGTACCGATGTTGCGGATCTGCAGGCTCGCGACGACTTTCGCTGCTTCAGACAACACACTATAGCGCTGAGAGATCAGGTCACTCTGGGTGATCTCGGTCAGCGTGGTCAGTGCGCCAATCTCGATACCGTCGGCCGTTTCGCGAATTCCGCGCAGCGACTCGATGGCACTCAGGTCGATCAGTGCATCGGCAGTCTTGGCGCGGTCTTTCAGCCAGCCGTAGGTATCCTGGCCGCCGCCTACCAACCAACCTCTTTCCGCGAGGCGATCAGCAATCGCAAGCGCATCTTCAACCTGTACCGGTTGGTACAGTTCCATATTTGGCATTACGTCATGTGATGGCATGGTTTACCTCAGAAAGTATTGGTTTTAAGGGACTTGGTGCTGTAATCCAGACCAGCCAAGTGACTTATGATCATGTCCGTAGTGATCGGAGCCGTGTTGAACAGGTGTCCATCCAGGGCGTCAGCGATAGCGCTGGCATAGGCTGCTGCTGCAGCTCCCTGAGTCGGCTCACCGATACCGCGTGCACCCACCGGGTTCTGCGGATCGGGAATATTCACTGCGCTCATGTTGGTTTCTATCGGCACATCCTTGTTCGTAGGAGGCTTGCTCTGATAGATGCCTGTGTTGGCAGGCAGACCGTTCTGAGGATCGTAGACGTGCTTCTCCAGACCTGCGAGGCCAACGCCCCACACCAGGCCGCCACGCATGGCATTCTGGAAGTTCTTCGGATGCACGACCGTGCCGCAATCACCGACCATGGTGTAGTCGAGGATCTCGATCTTGCCGGTATCCTTGTCCAGCTCGATTTCCATGAAACCGACTTGCACTCCAGGAGGCTGACCGGAACCAGGAATATTGTCCTTCGCCACGCCAACCAGTGCTGAACCGGCCAGACCCTGTACGGCGATCTGTGTCAGCGGGTTGATGTCGTCCGGATATTCCTCACCCGAGAATTTGCCGCCCAGTTCCATACCGCGTTGCGCGGCCTGACCATAGGTCATGCCGACGCTATTGTCGTCGCTACGGAAGATGCGCTCGCCACCGATCTCGTAATCATCAGCGGAACCACCGAGGTCCATGGCTGCGATTTCTTTCATCTTGGCGATCATGTCTTCTGCTGCTACCCAGTTGGTGCGGCTATGGGTGAAGATCGTGTTGGATCCACCCTGGCCAGAACTGTGTGGCAGGAAGCGGTCGGTTCGACCACGCTCAATCACGCAGCGCTCCCAAGGGATCTGCAGGCGCTCGGCGGCAACACGACAAGTTGCTGCGTAAGAGTAGGTACCCAGGTTACCGACACCGGAGTGGATATGCAGAATGCCATCGGCACCCATGCTCAGCAGACCGTCGTAGCCACGACCGCCAGCTCCGTGGTAGCCGATGCCAATACCGATACCGCGCACCTTGCTGCCATTTGCTTTCGGCAGGGCCAGCTTGTCTTGCCAGCCGAACTCGCGTTCGCCTTGCTCGATCGCCTCTTTCACGAAAGCACTGGTGACACTGCCACGGCTGCCGCCCTGGAAGCCATCACTGTTCATGGCGTTGACCTTGCGGAATTGCGCCCGGTCGACGCCAATCGCGTTGGCGATCTTGTCAGTAAGCGGCGCCAGTACTGCTGCCATCTCGTTCTGACCCGGGCCACGCTGGGCGCCGCGAGGAGTCGTATTGGTGTAGACAGAGATATGACGGAAACGCATGTTCTCTGGCTGGTACGCAACAGTCACGTGCTGGGCAGAGGAGTTACCGCTGCCGCCGCCAGTCATACCGCCGTCATTCACGATAACGAGGTCCACTGCGGAGACTTTGCCGTCAGCTTTCACGCCAACCTTGATCCAGCCCTGCATGCCAGAGCGTGCGGAGCCGATGTAGAACTCCTGCTCACGCGTGATGCGAGTTTGCACCGGACGATTCAGTACACGGGCGAAGTTGCCAGTGATGGCCATGTAAGGATAGGGACCAATCTTCGAACCGAAACCACCGCCAGTCGCTTCGTTGATGAATACCAGATTTTCGAGATCGATATTCAGCATGCGGGCGAGGCCAGCGTTGTTCGCACTCTGTGATTGTGATGAGCCATGGAAATAGCATTTGCCATTTTCCCAGTACGCCATACACGTGCGTGATTCCAGAGAATGGTGAGGATAGCCAATGGTAACGAAAGGCTGTTCGATGATTTCAACGGCTTCTGCAAAGCCTGCTTCGATATCACCAAAGGCCCACTCAGAGGCAAACTCCGCACCGACTGGCTCGCGGCCTGCGCGCAAAGCGTCAATGGCAGACTGCGGCCACTTGATGTCTTTGATCTGTGCACCGCGAATCGGTGAGCCTTCCGGACCTTCTTCTTCGGTGCGGATCAGCGCATTGCCTTCGGGATAGGCGCTAGGGCCACCCGGTGCGAGACTATCCAGCGGATCAACGACAAAGGGACGGCGCTCGAAATCGATGCGAATGCGGTCGAGGGCGCTCTCGGCGATCTCTTCCGATGTCGCAGCGACAGCGAGAATCGGCTGCCCAACGTAGGTAATGTAGTCTGAAGCCAGTGCCGGATTGGCAGGTGGTGCAACTGGAGGCAAGTCGTCGGCAGTGAAGATGCCAACCACGCCGTCCATGCGCAGTGCTTCAGAGGCGTCGATGTTAACCACGCGACCCGATGGCATCGGGCTGGTTAACAGACGAGCGTAGACCATGCCTTCGGCTTTGTAGTCTTCCGCGTATTTGATCTCACCAGTCACCTTACCGGCGATATCTGGTGGCGTGAAATCGAATCCTATATGTGTGCTCATGCTATCTGCCCCGAGGCGCGCAGTACGCCATTGATATAGTGTTCATAGGCTCCGCAACGGCAGAGGTTGCCGGAAAGTCCTTCGCGCACTTGTTCACGCGTAGGTCGCGGGTTGCTGTTCAGCAGGGCGACTGCCGACATGACCTGACCGGGTGTGCAGAAACCACACTGCGGCGAGTTCTCGTCGATAAATGCCTGCTGCACCGGGTGCAGAGTGCCGTCTGGTGCTTTCACACCTTCAATGGATACGACGGATTTGTCCTTCACGTTGTGCGTGAGAACTGAGCATGCGTAATTGGGAACGCCATCAATCAAGACAGTACAGGCTCCACATTCGCCGCGGTTACAACCGATCTTGGTTCCGGTCAAATCCAGCTTGTAGCGTAAGGTGTAAGCGAGTGTCTCTGAAGGCAGGACATCCACGGGGCGACTGCGCCCGTTGATATTGAGGTTTATCAAGCGTTCGGCTGCACCCTGACCCTGTTGGGCGTTGGCTGCCAGGTAAAATCCGGTGCCCGTTGTAGCGGCGGCGCCGGAGAAAATTACCCCCTTGATAAAACGTCTGCGAGTAAGTTTGGAATTCACTGACTTGGCTCCGTTTTATATTGTTGTAAATACCGATTTAAATCGTTTTGGAAACACGCTCGGAAAGCAGGCAATCCGGGGCATTTCACTGGTCTTGCTTTAATGCATATATAGCCACCTGTGAACTTAGTCCTTTTGCCAGTCAAAAGCAACAAAACAGCCAGTCCGCAGAGCTATGAATGCTAATAAAATCCGATACTTAGCGTGAGGCGCTGAGGAAAAGTTACATACTGTCACAAACTATACGGGCTATGGCGTCAATCGACCCTGTGCTCGATGATTTCTTGCCTTGGAGCAGGGCGTGAATTACCGTGCTTGCTCAGCGCTCGACCGCATCTGATTCGATGGAGAAATCATGAAAGCCTTAATCCCTCTCTGCCTGTTGCTCTTTGTGGAACTGGCATTGGCAGCCGAAGACGTTCCCTTCACTGCCGCGATGATGACCGCCGCCGAACGGAGCAACTATGAGCGGACATCCACACTCGCTGAAGTGCAGGCGGTACTGGATGCACTCGATGCGGAGACGACGCTGATGCACCAGGAGCGCCTGTTGCTGACACGCGAAGGTCGGGACGTGCCCATCGTGGTGCTCGCAGATCCACCGGTCAGTTCGGCAGAAGAGGCGGCTGCCAGCGGCAAGCTGGTGGTGTATGTGCAAGGGAATATTCATGGCGGAGAGGTTGAGGGCAAGGAAGCGTCTCTGATTCTGATGCGGGATATCTTGTTCGGCGACAAGCGGCACTTGCTCGACAAGCAAATTCTGATCTTTGTGCCGGTCTACAATGCCGACGGCAATGATGCCATGGCGGAAAACACACGGCCGAATCAGGAGCTGAGTCCTGTGCTGACCGGAATACGCACCGCTCATGGCCTCGACCTCAATCGCGACGGCATGATCATCGATGCCGACGAAACCCGGGCTTTGTATGAACGGGTCATCAACCGCTGGGATCCGGCGCTGCTGGTAGATCTGCATACTACCAATGGCACCTGGCACGGTTACTCGCTGACCTATGCGCCGTCCTACCACACTGCAGGCACACCTGAACCGTCAGACTACACGGCCGACGTGATGCTGCCTGCGATTCAGCAAGCGGTGAAAGAAAAATTTGATCTCGACTTCAATTGGTACGGCGGATTCGATTACCGCGATTGGCCGCCAACCGAGTTGCGTACCTTCCATCACGCGCCGCGCTATCTGACCAACAACATGGCGCTGAGAAACCGTCTGGCGATTCTCAGCGAAACCTTTTCGCATGATCGCTTTTACAAGCGAGTGCATGCCGCCAATGTGTTCATAGAAGAGATACTGGAATACAGCAATGCCAATGCAGAGACGATCCAGCGCATGGTCACGCAAGCAGATGAGCTTGCCAGCAACCAGCAAGTCGGCAGTGAGAAGGGTGTGCGCTTCGAGATGATAGCTCGTGACGAACCTCTCGAGCTGCTGAGTTATCGCTATATCCCTTTTCGCACCGAGGCGGGCGAGATCGACTATGTGCGCAGTTCGGAGTTGGTTGTGACGCCAGGCGTCGCAAATTTTAATGCCTTCCGGCCTGTACACATGGCGAAATTTCCAAGTGCTTATGTGTTCAGCTCAGCATTCACCGGACTTGCCGAAAAACTACGAGCGCATGGTGTTGCCGTGGAAACGCTGGAGGCAGATTCGAGCCTGAGTGGCGAGGTCTTCCATATCAGCCGCATCGGCAAGCAGAGTTTCGAGCAGAACGGACATCGTAATTCTCTGCTAGAGGGCGAGTTCCGGCGCGAGACAAGGACCTTCTCCCGAGGAGATTTTGTTGTGCCAACGGATACCCGCCTCGCCAATCTGATTTTCTACTTGCTGGAGCCCGAGGCGGACGATGGGCTCGCTTATTGGAATGTCCTTGATAACTATCTCGAACCCATCCTGGAGCGCGAAGGCGAAGTAGAATATCCCATATTTAAAGTGCTATGAGATATCTACTTCAGCGCCTGTGAACTAACGTTGCCCGCTTCGGCTGCGTGTCTAGGAATCAGTCGCAATAGTCTCCATGGAGAGACTGCCTTGCTCTTCTGCTTCAGAGGCTCGAAAGGTTCGTTTCAGCCATTTCCTGAAGCGCCTGTAACACAGCGCGAAGCCAGTCCAAACCAGAATCACGCCGGCAAAAGACGCGAGTCCGGCGATTGTCTGGCCGAGCACTCCCAATGCCTCTCCCGTGTGTAAGAAACGTACCCAGGAGCGTGCCTGGCGGCCTGGAGATTGGCTATCAAAGGGTTGCCAGTTAACCACTGCACCAGTACTTGCGTTCAGTTCCAGTGAATGGCGTTTTTGTGGTTGGCCACCATTTCCCTGATCAATCGAAAAAGTCACTGTCTCCGCGCCTGCTTCGGGAAGAGTCAGTGTCAACATGCGCCAGTTATCCACTTCCGCAACAGCACGAGTCATTAGCTCATCCAGAGGCAGAGAACGGACAGGCTCTCTGTCAATGCTGTCTTCCTGACTTGCGTTGCTGCCCGAACTGCCACGCTGCGGTGGCTCTTCTCCTGCGAGTTGATAGACAAGATTATTGGCCCACGAATAATTGAACACAGTCGCTGTGGCAACAACTACCGCAAGGGGAATAGCAAACCAGAATCCCCAGACGTGATGCCAATTGAAGTCTCTTGCCGCGCTGTTTTTTGCATTCGGGTGAAACCAGAGACGCAGCTTCATGGTGGCGCGATTATAGATACTCGGTAGCCATAAATAGAGGCCGCTGAGTACGAGAAACAGAAACATAAGATTGGCGATACCGGTAATGTCTCTCGCCAAACCTCTCCCATCGCCACTCACGTTGAACCAGCGGTGCCAGCCTGTCACGGCCGAGAAGAAATTATCGAGGCTGTCGCTTACCGGGGGCAACACTTCACCAGTGTAGGGGTTCAGGTGTCGGCTTCCTGAGCGCCCCGCGCGCAAGACCAGTGGGCTCGCCGAATCGTTGTAGTAGGCGATACTGCTTGCAGTAAAGTCGGCGTCGTTGCCAGTTTCGAGAAGCTGTTCCGCGGAGAGGCGTGATGCACCATTGGCTGGCTCATTGAAATAGGCTCGCTCCTGCCACGCCAGCATCTGGCGCTCGTAGGTGAGGATGACTCCAGTAACACTCATCATCAGCACTACCAGTCCGGCAATGACTCCTGTACTGAGATGTAGCCAAAAAAGTATTTTTCTAAACATGTTATTTCCAGTGCCGTTTGGCGGCACGTAATTGAATAGTCTGAAAACAGAAAAACCTTGCAGCATTCAGAAGAGAACTCTGAATGCTGCAAGGCAAGCTGGTCTGGTGAAGCTTCTAGAATTCGAAATTCATACTGAGCCAGAAGTTTCTCGCTTTGTCTTTGTTGTTGTAGTCATCAATGAAGTCTGGCTCAAAGACGCCTGGTGAGTCCTCGATAAAGAGTGTCTGAAAGCTGGTGAAGTCTTCATCGAGCAAGTTGTTGATTCGTGCACTGAGGGTAATGCGCTCACCTAGGTGATATTGCGCGCCGAGATGCAGGACATCATAGGCTTTGTAGAACTGCCGATTGCCATTCGCATCTGTCCCCCGATAACGATCTGAACGGGACTCCCAGGTCAGTTGCAAGCTCAGGTCATCGTTCATATACCAGTCTACGCTGGAGTTGAACATGTTTTCTGCTGTGTTTGTCAGCGGTAGACCTGCGTCAGGACCGGTGAGCTGCTCACTATCTGTCCATGTGTAGTTCGCGCGGAGTGCGAGTTGGTCCAGTATCTGATAGCGACCTGCCACTTCGACGCCACTAATTTCTGCCTCGTCGATGTTCACCCGCTGCGAGTAACTCGTGTAATTGAGCTGGCCGTAGGCGCCGAGGTTTGCACAGGGCCGGACACCGCCAGTCTGCTCGCAGCTCAGACTTGTATCGCCTCGGGATATCTTGTCTTCGAAATCGTTTACGAAGTAGGTGAAGTTGATGTTGTGGCCATCATTCAAGGAATTCCAGTAGACAGCAATCTCTTTATTCACGCTGGTTTCTGGTTGCAGATCCGGGTTGCCAACAAAGGGTGAGGTTCCCTGCCCACCGAAACCCGTTACGCCATCGTACAAGTCTGTTGTTTTCGGAGTTTTGTAGCCTGTGCTGACGCCGCCCTTGATGGTCACAGTGTCACTCAGCGTATACACCGCATATGCGCGTGGACTGAGATGGGTGCCAAATACCTTGTGGTCGTCGTGGCGGAAGCCCAGTGTAAAGGTCAGTGGCTCGAGAGGAGTCCAATTGTCTTCAACGAAGAGGGAAAACATTTCATGATCCTGAACGACTCCGGCTCCATCACTACCTGCTTCCATGCCGAACACGCCATCGTCGAGTTCGCCATCGATCACCTGTCCGCCGACAACAAACGTATGTTTGCCACCTATGCCTTCAACAGGAATTTCCATGCGGGCGTCCAGGGTGTACTGAATGCTGTCCAGATTTCGCGCTGGACGAGGGAGAAAAGTCGCTTCAGCGAGATTGCGACGTTCTTCTTCACTCATATCGGCATAGGGGCCAACGGCATCCCACATATCCTGGAGCAGTAGGCGTTCTGCGACGGTGAGAGGCAGCGTTCGGCCTTCGTTTTTGGTATCGATGTGAGCCAGTGATACCAGGCTCTTGCCAAATCCCCAGTCTGCATCATGAGTAATCGACCACTGGTTGCGGTCGAATTGCTGATCGGCTGCATAGCCTGCTCGCGGATTCACGGCACCGCGGCGTTCCTGCCAGATTGACGCGATATTATCGACGGTTCCCAGTGGATACGAGAGCGTGCCGAGATTATTCGTGTAGGGCGTGTTGTCGTATTTCTGCTGCGACAAATCATAGTCGAAGCTCAGTCGCTGCGCTTCACTGAGATTCCAATTCAAGGTCATGCCGAGCGATTTATTGGTGTTGTCTACTGTTTTACCACCACCACCGAAACCCAGTGAGCGTTCGTGAGCGCCACCGGCTGGATCATAGATCAGTTCGTATTCGGGTTGTGAGGCATCTCTTTCGTACCAGGACCCGCGTAAGGCGATACTCAACACGTCCTCGTATAGCGGGCCGAATACCGAAACATCGTAGGTCGTATCAGTTCCGAATTCATCATTCTCCTGGAAGCTATGGCCCGCAGTGAATGAACCCGACCAGGTTTGCGCGGATTTCTTGGTAATGATGTTAATCACGCCGCCGAGTGCATCGGCACCATACAGAGTGGAAGCGGGTCCTCGGATAACTTCAATGCGCTCAATGCTGTCCAGTGGAGGAACATGATTGAACTGATTGCCTCCGAAATTGTTTGGATAGATGTCGCCGTGATTGTTCTGTCGCTTGCCATCGATCAATAGCAGCGTGTAATCGGAGCCCATGCCGCGCATGCTAATGGTGCGTTGTCCGGTTTTGTCGGATGTTTCTCCTACATCCACACCTTCGAGTTCGCGTACGGCATCAATCAAGGTGATATAGGGGCGTTTCTGCAGTTCTACGCTACTGACAATGCTGATACTGGCAGGAGCGTCTACCAGACGCTGACTGATGCCGGATGCCGTAACGACAATTTCCTCAACGTCATTGCTGTCTGTTTGTGCGTGAATCGCCGAGCTTGCCAGGAGTGCCGTGCTGACGCAGATAGCGCGGTAAAGGGGATTGCGTGTTTGGTAAAAATGATGAGTTGAATCTTGAGTAGTGCTTGTCATCTCTAAGATCTCTGTGTAAGTAAAAATGCAAATGATAATGATTCGCAATATCCTTGGCAAGGATTAATGCGCCCTCTGATCTGTTTGGTCTCTAGCGGACGTTCGATTTCGCGCTTATCATCAGTTAACTCTTTGGCGAGGGCAGTTTCATTCCTGGCGGTGTATCTGGAGTGAGAACGCAAAGTCGAATAGTCTGTGTGAGTTGCAATCTGCGATGTTTGCAAGCGTCATCGATACAATCCAGAACGAGCATTCCCGGTGTTTGAGTCATCATCAGGTGACTTAAGCAGAACAGGGTAAGGGGCTACCTGAAGGTTTGAAATTCTCGGATGCGGACTTCAATCTAAGCGAAGTGATTCTTCTATTTGCCGTGTTGCAAGCAGTGTTTCTAATTGCTGTGCTACTCAAAGTGCCTGCGCAAAACAGATCACCCAACACCTTGCTGAGCCTGCTGCTAGCCTGCCTCGCACTCATTCTGCTCGAACATGTATGGCTCTACTCGGGCGCCTTCTACACGTCTCCGCAATGGTCAGGATTCAGCCTTCCGGGGCTGGTGCTACTAAGTCCCCTGTACTACTTCTATGCCAATTCGTTCTTGCGCAAACGGCTGGACAAGCGAATCGGTTTGCATCTGTTACCGTCAGCATTGGTATTGCTCCTGATCTCGCCGTGGGGATTTCTGACGAGCGAGCGCAAGGTGGAGCTTCTGCAATTATCGATCAGCTCGGGACTGCCATTCTTTTCGACTCATGCGACGCTTGTCGCGACAGCGATAGCAGTGCATATGCTGGTGTACTTCTATGCGACATATCTGTTGGTTGAAGGATACGAGCGGCAGGTCAGGGAGGGCTCTGCTGATGCCGGGGTGTTGAGTATTCACTGGTTAACGCAGAGTTCGTTTTGCTTCTGTCTCTTCGCCGTGCTGTTCTATTTGTCGGCGCTTGGCGTACTCATCATGCCATCGGACAGTCAGGGCTTGCCCCTGATGTTTGCCTATGCGATCGCTGGCTTTGTCTTTTTTCTTGCCTACTACGCGATATCGCAGCCAGATCTCTTTGCGCGATTCCAGCCCGGCAAGCTACCTGCTGTCGACGAGCTGGAGGCGAAGCCGAAATACCAGAACACCGTGCTGGAGCCTGCACTGCTGGAAGATTACAAGCAACAACTGTTAGTGCTAATGGAAACTGATCAGCCTTACCTGGATGGCGATCTGCGGATTGCTCAACTGGCAGACAGACTTGGTATTCCTGCATACCAAGTCTCACAGGTGATTAACGTGGCCTTTGCAGAGAGCTTTTTCGATTTTATTAACCGCTACCGTGTTGGCTACGCCAAGATGTTGCTGCTGCGCGATGGCGAACGCAGTAACATTCTCGATGTTGCGCTGCAATCCGGATTCAATAGCAAGGCGTCGTTCAATCGGGTGTTCAAGAGAGCTACCGGCATGACGCCGTCACAGTTTCATGTCAGGGCGGTGAAAACGGCTGAAACAGCCACAAATCAGGCAAATCTTAGAAGATGAGACGCCACATGCGCAGGATCGCTGTAGTTTCAATCCAACTCTGACTCCTGCGAGTCAGGTTCGATTGACAAACTTCATGGCACAAGCAGACAACGGAGGTGACGATGTCTTCACGGAAAGCATTCAACTGGCAATTGCTCATTATGGCGGGGCTGGGGACCTATGTGTTCCTCATCGCCATTACGATTCCTTTCATGTGGTTTTATGGCCAGTTTACTGACCCAGGCCACGAAATGGCCTATTACTCAGAGCGGGCCAATCAAATGATCCCGCCGCTGATCTTCTGCCTCGCTCCCTTTGTGATGTATATCGTTTCGCGATGGTTCTGTGAGCGAGTTGGGCAGCAGATGTATCTGTATGCCTTTCTTTATTTTCTTTCCCAGGAAATTATTGACCTGATCCTGGTCAGTTTTACCGGCAACCTGGCGCAATTTTTCGTGCCTTCGATGTTTCTGGTGTATACGAGTAAATTGCTCGGCGCAATGGCAGGCGCTTACTTTGCCAACAAATCCAATCGCGTGCTTGCCGAGTCCTGACCGGAGGCGCAATGAATACAATTATTATTGAAATCAATGCGCGACCGGACATTGTGTTTTCCTGGCTGGATGAGCCACACAAACTGCAGCAGTGGCTGCCCAATATTGTAGAGAACGAAGTCCTTCAGGAAGTAGAAGGCGGCGTCGGCACAACCTGGCGACAAGTCTATGAGGAGAGCGGTCGCAGAATGGAGATGTTTGGCGAGCTGACGCTCTATCAACCCGGCAAACGGCTGTCCTGTGCCATGACAGGCAAGATGTTCGATCTGGATATAGATTATCTCCTCGAAGACCTGGGCGGGCGCACACGACTAACGCAGCACTCAGTCGTAAAAATGAAAGGACTATTCAAAATACTGGCTTTGTTTATGAGCAAGATGATGAAGAAGTCTCAGGAAAACCAGGCTGATGAGAGCTTCAGTACGCTGAAGAAACTCGCTGAGCAGGAAGCGGGAGCGGCACTCTGACATTCACGGCTTGAAGTAAGCCAGAGGGCATCGCGAACGGGCAATGCACTCTGGCAAGCTTTGCGTTACTGATCGCTCGCCGTGTCAAGCCAACGCAATTGGTAGAGGTCCAGTCGGCGATCCTGAATATTGCGTACTGAACCGACATTCCTCAGGTCTTTCAACTTGTCCAGATCTAGATCCACGATCAACGTCATCTCGGTGTTGGGAGTCGTTTCCGCCATGATGGCATCGTAGGGGAAGGCGAAGTCTGAAGGTGAAAACACTGCTGACTGGGCATACTGAATGTCAGCATTGTCCACCTCGGGCAGATTGCCGACATTACCAGCGATCGCAACGTAGCATTCATTCTCAATGGCTCGCGCCTGCGCACAGCAGCGCACGCGCAGATAGCCGTTCTTGGTGTCTGTCCAGAAGGGCACGAACAGAATCTGCATCTCCTGCTCGGCTTGTAAGCGTGCGAGTTCAGGAAACTCCGAGTCGTAGCAGATCAGCACGCCGATCTTGCCGAAATCCGTATCAAATACGCGTAGGCTGTCACCGCCTTTCATGATCCAGTCGCGTTTCTCCCAGGGAGTCGGATGCAGTTTGTATTGCGTATCGACGGTACCATCGCGCCTGCAGAGAAAAGCCACGTTGTACAGTTCGTCGTTTTCGAGCACCGGCATAGAGCCTGCGATTACATTAATGTTGTAGGTCACGGCCATCTTGCTGATTGCCTGTACCAGGGTCTCGGTATGTGTCGCGAGGTACTTGACTGCATCGATGGAGGTGGTCTGTGGGCCAAGACCCATTAGCGGCGCGTTAAAGAACTCGGGAAAAAGTGCCGCGTCGCACTGATATGTCGAAAGGGCATCAATGAAAGACTCGACCTGTTGCAGCAATTCGTCGACCGAAGACACGGCGCGCATCTGCCACTGTACGCAGCCAATGCGGGCAGACGTACGGGGCGCACCAATCAGCGGTGTGTTGCGAGGTTCATAATATAGGTTGTGCCATTGCAACAGCGTTGCGTATCCCAGCGAGGCAGTGTCATCCGGTGAATAACCCTTTAACAGCCGTTTAACCTCGAAATCGTTGGAGAGCTGAAAAGTCAGAATGGGGTCATAGATCTCTTTCTTCCTGACCTGCTCTATGTACTGTCCTGGAGTCAGTTTGTCTGCATGGTGCTGATAGTTGGGAATGCGTCCGCCAGCGATAATGGCACTGAGATTCAGGTTCTGGCACAGTTCCTTGCGCGCCTCATAGAGTCGCCGACCAAGACGGAGTCCGCGATAATCGGGGTCGACAAAGAGGTCGACGCCGTACAGCACATCACCTTTCGGATCATGGGTGCTCAAATAGGCATTGCCTGTGATCTCCTCGTAGGTGTGCTGGTCCCCAAATCGGTCGTAGTCGACGATAACCGCGAAAGCAGCAGCTACCACGCGCCCATGGTCTTCGATGCAGATCTGCCCTTCGGGGAAGACCCTCAGTTGAGTCTCGTACAGTTCTTTATCGAAGTAGCTGTGATAATCGTTATAGATCCGATACCACATCGCCTCGACATCGGCATAGTCTTCCGGCTTCAAGTGGCGAAGGTGCAGTTTGTGTTCCGGGTCTTCAGTCAGGTTGAGATTGTCGTTCATGCTTGACCTCAATCAATGCTCAGAGAGAGTCGTATTCCAGGCCGGCGGGCAGGAGAATGCCGCGCCGGTGGTGATAAGGGAGAAATTGCACTGGAAACACTTTCCAGCCACCGGATTTGCAGTGCGATCAGGGGAGGAGGTATTCCCTGAATTGACCGCGCATACAATGATTGGATGCCATGGAAGAAGAGTAGGCTCCCGCATTGATCAGAGTCAGATAGGTGGCATTGTTCATATCCGGGAGCAAGGCATCGCGGTAGAACACATCCAGCGCTTCATTAATGTTGCCGACTACGGTAACCGGGTGCTCCTCGCCAGAGCCTCGATTGAGCGCAATTGGCAGGAAGCGCAAGTCGTAGAATGCGGGTTCGGGAGCGATATTGAAGCCCGCATCAACGCCAAGAAACAGCGTGTCCGCCTTCTTTTCCAGATAGGTCTTACTGAGCAGCAGGAGCCCGGCATCCTTCATCACGTACTCACCCGGCTCGACATCCAGTTGAAATGCTTTGCCTTCGAAGTGACGAAACAGCAGATTTGCCCACGCATCAAGATCGAGCGTGCCATCAGTTGCATGGTGAGGGACTCCCAGTCCGCCACCAATATTAACGCGCTCAATGTGCTGGCACTGCTCAACAAACCACATGCAATTCTTGATCACCTGGTCCAGTTGCGGAAGCTGGGCAGTCAGATACCCACAGCCGGCATGAAAATGGATGCGGCTGATAGTGAGGTTGAACTGCTGAGCGAGTGCCAGCGCTTCAGGGAACTGTTCGCGGTAAATGCCGAATTTGGTGCTCGCCTTGCCAGCGTACTGCAGTCGCTCATTTCCTTCGCGGCTAACACCCACGCCCGGATTGACACGAATACCAATGCTGGAACCAGGTCGCAATTCTCCCCATCTCCGGATCGCGTGCAGCGAGTCACAATTGATGTTCAGCGACTTGAAGCGGTTGAGGTCGCGGTAATCCTCCGCTGACAGGGAGCCCGCGGTAAAGGAGATTTGTTCGGGAGCGAAACCGCAAGACACTGCAAGTTCGACCTCTGCAGGTGAACAGGCGTCGATGCCGCACAGGCCGCTCAATCTGAGCCCTGTTAACAGCGGTGCAAAACGGTTTGCCTTCATCGCGTAGAGAACACGGTAATTCTGCGCAAAGCCGGCTTTTTGCAAGGCGCTGTGAATGCGCGACAGATTGCTCTTGGCACGAGTCAGTGAGTAGACGAAGCTCGGCGTGCCAAACTCGTCTGCCAAATTCCGGACTTGGTGCCCGGCGAAGTGGAGTTCGTTGTCAATATAGGAGAGGTCGTCTCGCTGCCACCAGAGCGGTGACTCTTTGTCTTCAAGCGCAGCAGAATCCGCCAATGCAGTTTGCACCAATGTCATCCTTCGAGGTTTAGAACCCGTAAAAATAGCCCGAAAATCCAGCTTGTGCTGGCATTTACCTACCCGTGATCCGCCGAAAAGACAGGGCATTTCGGAGGCTGAACCGTTTGCATGTTGTGACGACCACGCCCGCTTGGGGCCACGGTAGGGCAGGGAGCGGTAAATTAGCTCCGAACCCCTCGCTTGTAAAGCAAATGTGTAGGTTCACACAGAATAAAATTCTGCGTGAATAACGCGTGCGAAGCCAGTTTTACCGGCGCGTGAAGAGTACGTTGTAAGGGCCGACACCGCCACGGTCTATTACCAGCTTCTGGTAGCTGGCTTGAGGACCCTGGGCGCGGACGTATTGGTCTGTACCAAACGATTTTACATCAGTGTCGAAACGCTGATGCAGGTATTGGCTAAGCTCGATGGCAGTGAGTTCGCCATTGTTGTCGCGGTCTGCGTAGCGTTCCGTCAGTGCCTCTTCAAAAAAGTAGGAGAGATAGCCTCCAGCCTGGAACTTGGAAGCGACTTGCGAGAGGACGTCTTCCTCGGACGAGAACAAGCCCATTCTGCCAGGGCGTGAGACGATATCTTTCGCGAATCCGCCACTAAAGCAGGAGTCCATGACCAGAATGACTTTGCCGACACTCAGCTCATCGAGCATGCTGGCGAGCTCATCGTCCAGCAAGTCGCCGTCGTAGAGCACCATGGTTTCGTCGTAGCCATCCGGATCGCGACTGTCGTAGCCGCCGCTGCGGGGTACACGACTACCGTGACCAGAATAGAAAATGACAAGGGTGTCATCGCTACCTGTGCGATCTTCGAGTTGGCTAAGTGCCGAGATAAAGTTGGCACGCGTCGCGTCTTCATTGATCAATGTAACGCCGTTGCCTGCAGGCATTCCCGCTCCGCGAATTACGGCATCTCGTGCGCGCAGGGCATCCTGATCAGTGAGCGGCAGATCTGAATCGGTGCCGGGGTAATCAGCAACACCTACAAACAAGCCAAAGACTTGACCGTCAGTACTGTTTACGGGGGTGTCATTGAACACGCTACTGTCTGATCTGATATTGAGAGAGTAGTCGCCCAGACCTTCGCCCTGGTATGAGGAAACAATGACCCGGTAGCGCCCGGAGCCAGGCAGGCTCAACGCAATTTGAGATTGCTGCAGGGACGAATCGTGATCATCGTTTTCGATTCGCTCGCCATCGGGAGTGATCAGGGTCAGGTAGGTGTCAAATTCTCCGGACTGAAGATCAATGACAACGGAATCGCCTGCCTCGCCGAAAAAAACAAAGCCGTCTTCAGGGCCATCGGTAATCGCCCTTGCATCACTGCTGTTAAGTTCGCCAGTCACCGAGTCTCCTACATTGATGCTCGCAACATCAGTTGCTGATGTGTTACTACCAGTTGCGTCCAAGTCGCCCCCGATGCGCAGCGCGTAACTGCCACTGTCACCTTCATCGAATGAAGTCACCCAAACCTGATATTCGCCACTTTCGGTCAGGTCCAATACCAGCGAGCTATTCGTGCCCTCTGCATCATCATTTTCTTCCTGGTCACCACTCGGGGCGGCAACGATGAGATAGGTGTCAAAGTCGTCTGATTCCAATGCCACGTGCACGCGCTGACCCGGTGTGCCAGAGAATGTGTAGGTGTCGACGAATTCTCCGCTTTGTAGTGTCTCGTCTCCCTGTTCGAGGCGCCCTGAGTAGCGTTGATCGGTAGCCGGATTATTCGACTCTGCACTCATCATTAGTGTGTAGTCGCCAGTTTCATTGTCCATAAAACTGGTAACTTCTACTGTATAGGTGCCGGGCTCAGTGCTGTTGATGCTTACCAGCGAGCGAGACGTACTCGATTGAAAGTCATCATTCACAAAAACCTCACCGCTCGGGGAGGTCACGCGCAAATAAGTATCGAAGTCTTCAGAGCGCAGATCGATGGTGGCCAGCTCACCTGAGTTGCTCGCGAAGCTGTAGGTATCGGCGAAACCGCCATTGTTCCCGCGGCTATCGTCGTTGCTGAGTGAGCCCTGAACTGAGCCACTGCTTTGCAAGGCTTCAAGCTGACGTCTGCTGGCGGCAGACAGACTGATGCGCCCCGCCTCGAAGAGCGCACGACAGTCTGCAGCATCGTGTAACAGATCTGCTTCGACAGTAACCGATGCCATCCCCTCACCTTCGAAGCGGGGGTCGTCACACTCACCATCGTTGGACCAACTGCTGCTGTTGTCGCCGAATTCGATCTGCGACGCAGAGAATGCATTGCTGGAGGTGCTGGCTGGAGCAAGACTCGAGGTTGCGCCAAGCAAGCGGATATTGCCTGCGTTGTAGAGTGCCCGACAGTCATTGGCATCCCGCAATCTGTCTTCATCGACTAATGTCGTCGCCATACCCTCGCCCTCAAAGCGGGGGTCATCGCACTCGCCATCATTTGCCCATTGACTGCTATTGTCACCGAAGTCGACATTGGCAGTGTTCTGGGCGAGTAGGGTTGCTTCAGGCTTCTCGTAAGATTGAGAGCCGGATTGCAAAGCATCATTTACCGCAGTAACACCGGGAGAATTTGAAGTCGCTAGCGTGGCAGATCCCACCAGTTCCACTTCTCCCATACCGAACAAAATTCGGCAATCAGACGCATCGCGTCCCTCGTGATCGAAAGCGGGCATCATCGCAGAACCGTTACCCAGAAACCGTGGATCGTCACATTCGCCATCATTGGCCCAGTCGCCGCTGTCATCGCCGAAATCGATGCCGGAATTGACCATGCTGTGTAACAACGAATCGAAACCTGCATCGAGATCCAGCACCATCCACATGCTCGAGCCGTATTCCGTGACTACCAGAGTTGAGTCCGGATCAGACTGGTTTGCGCTTTCACTGCCGATCATCACGCGGTACTGACCGCTGGCGGCATTGCTAATCTCCAGTCCCGGATTGCCATTGGCAAGGTCTGGGGAGTTGGCATTGCAGTGCACGGCCCCATCCGGAGCAAAAACTACAAGCGTGCTATCGATTAGCGCATCGACAAACACACCCAGCCTGCCACTCTGATTCAGATTGTCGTAATCGAACACCAGTGCTGGCGAATCAGGATTCACGAAACCCGAGCAATGAGCGCCATACACTCCAGCGTCGACCGTGCCACCTGCTACGGCTGAATGCGCATAGGGGTCAGGGACAAAGCCAGCTGCGAGTTCCAGCTCACTTTGCCAGTCATTGGCATTCGCAGTGGCGCTGCAGATCAAGCCCACGAAGGCGGTGAGTGGAAGAAGGCCGGGTTTGGAGCGGTAAATCATGATCGGGTCATCTCGGAATCGTTTTGGATGGATTTCTCTGAGCTGCGCTGATCATAGCGAAAGCTGGGCATTCGGGCAGGGAAAAACCGGGAAATTCGGGCAAAAAAAACCCGACTGCATGGCAGTCGGGTTTTTGACGTTCAATAGAGGGTGTCAGAATTCAAACTGTACGCCCAGACGAACCTCGTAAAGTGAGGCATTTTCACGCAGATCGGTGATGTTTCGGTTGCTGAAAGACTCGTAAACATAGCGACCCTGTGAATCGATGGAAGACGTCACCACGGGTTGGGCGAAGAATTCATTGTCGTACTGCACACCCCATTCGTCATTGAGCATATTCAGTACGTTGTAGATCTTCAGGTAAGCCCTGGCACTGGTGCCGAAGAACAGCGGCAATTCCTGGTCGATGCGGATGTCCATGCGCGATGACCAGGAAGCGAAGCTCTCATTGCGTGGCACGAAACCACCGGCAAATTGCTCATAGCCGTGGGCGGTAACGAAGGCGTTAAATGCCGCGAGATCGAAATTCGGTCCGGCAACAACGTTCTGGTCATTGGCTGTCGGGATGTAGAGCAAGTGGCGGCCAAAGAAGCCATCGCCTTCGAGGTCGCTTGAGCTCATCACATAACTCTGCGGCTGACCCTGCTTGCGATACATCATGGCGGTAATGCGTGTCTCATGTCCCGGGATGAAGTCGTGGCCGTAGCTGACTCGCGCCGTGAAACGATGGGGCGACACGTAGTCGGTGGTTGCTGCCAGAGGATCGATCAGATCATACAGAGACAGACCGCTGAAGTTTGAACCAGCGACCGCTGCATTCATCGGGCTGACATCAGTATTCTCGGAATACGCGTAGCCGAAGCTCCAGTCCAGACCCCAGTCGTACTGATGCTTGGCGACCAGAGACAAGGCCATCCCTTCGCCGGCGGTATTGGCATTGGTGAGCATGAAGTTGTCTTCGCCAATGGCATAGTCATAGATTGGCTGGCCCGCAGTGGTTGAACCGATCACGCGTTGCGATACATCTTCGTAGTAGGCGGGATCTCGCTGTTCGGAAAAGATCACATCACCGTCGAGAGTGAGGCCGTTAGCGAAAGTGTAGGTTGCGCCGAGTGAGTATTTCCATTCGGAAGGTTGCTCGTAGTTCGGATCGATCAGCGCAAGAAAACTGTCGCTGGCATCGGCTGCAGTGGTTGCGGCCACTTCATCTACCAACGATTGTGGTACGTCATAGCCCGGGCGACCCTGACGGCTCAGCGGTACGTCAGTGAAAACCGATTCTGCAGCATTGAAATTGCGATAGCGTACCTGCACGTTGGTGATGCCGTCGTTGCTCCACGCATTGGTCATCCACACGTTGGGATTACCGCCGGAATAGAGGCCGAGGCCGCCGCGCAGTGTCAGGTTGTAGTCCAGCTCCCAGGTGAATCCCAGGCGAGGCATCAGCAGATCGATACCATCGAGATTGGCGTCATTGCGAATGCCGGTCGCCGTCGAGAACGCTGCGTTGTAGCTCGGGCGATCGGTCATGCTCAGGCGTTCATAGCGCAGACCACCGACCAGCGTCAGGCCGTAGTCAGGGATGTACCATTCATCCTGAACGTAGAATACATCGAGATCGTTGCTGAAATAGGCTGCTGCGTCGTCAGCGTTGTTGGTTCCGCCGCCGCTTCCGTAATAGATCTGGCTCGGGCGGCCCAGTTGAAAACGATCGATCCCTGAGAGGCCACAGGCCGGATCATCAAATCGGCCCTGGGCTGTCAGTGTGTCACAGAACGCGGGGTTGCCAGCTGATTCGTCGAAGTAGTCCCACTCACCGCCATTGGAGTGTTGAACGAACTTGTTGAAAACATCCAGAGAATCGCGCTCATAGCCAAAGGTCAGGATGTGATCGCCGAGCAGGTACTCGCCGGAGAATTTCCAGAAGGTCGAGTCCCAGTTGAGTGCATTGGCCTGACGCGAATCGTCTGCGCCGAGATAAACCGTGTTGTTACCGATGCTGATCTGGTGATCGCCGAAGTCTTTCGGACCGACTGAGATCTGCGAATCGATCATCTCATTGGTGTTGATGAAGAACTCGGTAGAGAATGCGTCTGTCCACTGTGATTGCAGTTTGACGATCCATGTCTCCAGCTCTGCACCCTTGGTGTAGTAGTGATTGGCGAACTCGAATTCATTGCTATCGCTGTCCGACGCACGGTCTTCACTACCATCGTAGTAGTTGTAGATTAAGGCGGCATTGTGGTCCGCATTGATGTTCCAGTCTGCACGGAGCATGTAACTCTTGGTCGCCTGTACGCCGTCAGAAGGCTGGCCGCCTGTTTCGTAGTTATAGGAATTGCTGGCGATAGAGTTGATGAGATTGTAGTCAGCAGAGCTCAGCCAATCGCGTTCTTCACCATTGCCTGAACCAGCAAAGCCCATGCCGATGAATTCAGGCTGCTCGGTTTCTTCATAGGCTCCGAAGATGAACAGTGTGTCCTCGATGATCGGGCCACCCACGCTGAAGCCATAGGTTTCTTCATCGTAGTCTGGCGAGCCCAGTGATCGGGTGATGCCGTCGTTGCCTGTGACTTCATCGCCGCGGAGACTCTCGTTCGTGAATTCGTAGAAGACCGAGCCAGTCCATTCGTTGGTGCCCGACTTGGTGACAGCGTTGACGTTGCAGGCTGTAAAGCCGCCATAGGTTACGTCAAATGGTGCCAGTTCGGCGGAGACCTGAGCGATGGATTCGTAAGGAAACGGCATGCCGGTGGCCGTTGCATAGCCATTGCTGTTCAGACCGAAGCGATCATTCTGCGCAACCCCGTCGAGAGAGATGGCATTGAAGCGTGGGTGTTTGCCGATGCAGTTGACTTGCGAATCCCGGGCGTCGCCATCCAGGTTGAAGCGCGGGTCGAGTGAATAGACGTCGCGGATGTCGCGGTTGTAAGCAACCGACGTGCGCATGTCGAGCTCACCGAAAGTGGCAGACGGGCCAGCAGCCACGTCAACCAGAGTATTGCCAGCGCCGAGTACCACAATCTCTTCCACCTGTGGCGTGCTCATGTCGATGCTGAGGTTATACACATCCCCGAGCTCGATCGATTCGACTGTTACTGTCCGCTGATTATTGATGCGGACAGTATAGGGGCCGCCAACAGCGAGGTTAGGTGCATAGAATGTACCGGAGCTGTTGGACTGCAGGGTGCGCGTCGCACCAGTTCGCGCGTCTTGTACAACGACTGTGGCATTGGCGATTGGATTACCGCTGGCATCCAGCAGCTTGCCGCGAATCGCTGAGGAAGTGTCCTGGGCGGCTACGCTGCCGGTATACCCGATAGCTAACAAAATTGATGTACAAAGTATCTTCTTCGCTCCGCATGGAAATCGCATGGGGCTCCTCCTGATAGATAGTGCTGATGAGTGTGGTTGTTGTGGGCACAAGCGTGACTATTCTGTTGCGAATTCGTTGCCGTGGAATGACCGAAACATGACATCTTGTTTAACTATTTATTGCAGATTCTTGACAGGCGCTGGCGTTCGCGGAAAATCATGGCTTGCCATATATAACGAAACTGTTATATAAGTAATGTGTTATTTAACTGTCGTTGAGGAAGCGTGATATGCAGTACGCCGGTCTTGAACAGAAGTTTGCCGCGCTGGCCGACCCTACGCGGCTCGCTATTGTCTCTCGGCTCGCGCGGGGCGAGGCGACGGTGAATGAACTGGCCCGACCACTCGCGATTTCGCAACCTGCGGTCTCACGACATCTCAAGGTGCTGGAAGAGGCTGGGCTGATTCAGCGTCGAGTGGAGGGCACTTCACGACCCTGTCGCCTGACCCGGGGTGCCCTCAAGCCTATCGATAGCTGGCTCAACAAACTCACCAACACAATGGAAGCGAATTACTCGCGGCTCGACGCGCTGCTCGCTTCGGCCAACAAGAGGAATTGAAGCAATGCCGATACCTTACACACTGGAATTGGAACGCGAAGGAGAGAATACGGTCGTAGGCAGGCGCTATTTTGCCGCGCCGGTGGAAGCCGTGTATGCAGCACACGTTGAACCTGAATTAATGCGGCAATGGCTGCTCGGCCCAGATGGATGGCGCATGGAAGAGTGTATTTTCGAGGCGCAGCCCGGCGGGAAGATTCACTTGAGTTGGGAGAACGAGAGCGACCCGAATGCAGGATTTTATCTTACCGGTGAAGTGCTGATGGTCGACAAACCCAATCGCCTGTTACACATCGAGCGCATGCATTTGCCTGATCCTACTCCTGATAACAGGGTGGAGACATTGTTCACTGCAGAGGGCGAGGGAACAATGTTGACTATCCGTATGACGCTGCCCGATGCAGAGTCACTTGAAGCGACCCTGGCAACGGGTATGGCGGAAGGAATGGAGGCAAGCTACGCGCGTCTGGGGGGAGTATTTAAAGATTCTCTAGAATCCCAATAAGCTGAGCCATCGACGAGCACGCCTTGGGCGAGCGTTGATGCGGACAAATTCCGCCCAGTATTTGTCTTTTTTCATCCATTCAGGATGTCTCTGTCGAACCCACTCTGCTATGCGCTGCAATTCGGCCAGGCAATTATCGGGTTCTACGGTCAGAATGTGATAGACCCGCTGAAGTGCCCAACACTGCAGGGCCTGTTCGTCGAATCGTTCGGCGATCGGGCCCAGTTCTGCAAAGGTCATTTTTTCGATGTTCTGACTCATATTCATCTTTGGCATGTCTACTGCAGTCACGATAGTTCTCTTGCTGTCACTTTTTTTTGCTAAAGAGCAGGATTCATCTCTGTTCTCGCTAGAGTTGTAGCGTTCCACAGAGTCAGAGAATTGCCGAATGAATTACATGGACAAGTTGGGCGGCCCAGGGACAGATTGGGTCGTCTGGAGAGATTTATTAGTAATTACAGTGAGTTAAGTAAAACGGGTGCAGAGGGCGAGAGCCGGAATTATCTTTCCTGACGAATGATTTTCTGCAGGCGGTCGATGCGTTCCTCAAGCTGCTGCTTGTCCTCTGGGCCCAATTCCAGATTAGCCAGCAAGTAGTAAGCTGTGCGAGTCACCTCTCTCCACCGTGGGTTTTTGGGAAGTGTTTCGATATCGAGGTAACGTTCCATAGAGCGTGCGCGCAGGCGTCCGTTGTCGATACTGACTCGCCATATTCGGCTCTCTTCTGCGAGATCAATCACGGTACGATTTGTAACTCGCTGCCAAACTTCAACGCAATATTGCAGCAACTCAACCAGCAATATGCGAAAACTGGATTCAATCTGGTCCAGATCAATCGATCGTCCCAGTTGCTCAATAATGCCATCCAGTTCCTCGAGCTGTGCTACAAGATGCGGCTCTTGCTGCAACTTGTCTGCAGTAAGCTCACTCAGCAGTTCCCCAATCAATTGGGATCGGGTGGCATTCAAATTGACTTGCTCAATAAGCTTGGGCAAATCAGATTCAGCCACTGCTTGTGCTGGCACGGTGAGTTCATGGTGTGCAGCTTCCTGAAACGTCACCACATAAAATTCTTGTTCCAGGTTCAACGGCAAAATGCAGACAGTGACGCTTAAACTGTGTTCGGTACTCGACGCAGATTGATTGTCCCGAGGGAGCACAATAACGCAGGGCAGGTGCTGCACTTTCTCCTCGCTGGAAACCAGCGCTTGATCGAACGGAAACTGCAGTGGGTGGAAAGCGGTTAGATTACCAGCGATCAACACATCGATGGGTCGCCCCACCAGAGAGTCCTGATTGGTCTGCAATAATTCTGCAGCTCGGCGATTGGTATAAACAATTTCCCCACCTGCATCGATTGTTGCCAGTGCGTCGTTACTTATATCGAGCATCCGGGCGAGTCGCTGTCGGGATGCGTGGAGTCTGTTCTCAGCTTCCCGATAACGTTTGATTTGTTCCTGCAACCTGATGTTGTCATCCCGTATGCTGATCAGGTCGTGCAACTGAACTTGTTTGTCGACTCGGGCCAGTAACTCTTCCTTGAAAAAGGGTTTGGTGAGATAGTCGTTTGCGCCTGCTCTTAGTCCTGCAACTAAATCTTCTACCTGATTTTTCGCCGTTAGAATTATGATTGGCATATCAGTAGGGGAATGAGTTTCCCGAATCTTGCTACACAACTCATAACCAGACATCCGTGGCATCATCAGGTCGAGAATGACGAGGTCTGGCGTTTCGGATTCAAGAATATCCAAAGCCTGAAACCCGTCCTGGGCAGACAGTAAATTGTGTGTCTCGTGCAAGTATTCATGTAAAACATGCAAGTTTATCGGTTCGTCGTCCACGAGAAGAATGGTGTGCGTATATTTCGCTGTGATCGAATCGGATTGTTGTTTTGCATTCAATCTGGTGAGGGATTCTTCGGAACTGTCGAGAATTCCCTGGCCAAGGTGCTGCACATTGCTTGCGGGTATTGTGCTGCCTTTTGTCTGTTGTGCTGCGATTGGTAACTCGAAATGAAACTGCGATCCTGAACCTGGCGAACTAATAAGTTCTATATCGCTGCCATGTAGTTTGAGTAGTTTGCGCGTAATCGAAAGACCCAGGCCGGTACCTCCGTATTCACGTTGAGTAGATGAATCGGCCTGCTGGAATGCTTCAAAAATTTGTTCCTGCTTTTCAGCTTCAATACCAATACCCGTATCGCTGATCGTGATTCGAACGTGTCTTTCCTCCCGCGCTGCAGCCACGCGAATCTCGCCATCAAACGTGAACTTAATGGCGTTGGAAATCAGGTTAAAAATTATTTGCTGAAGTCTGTCTTCATCGGCATCAATCAGAGGGAGGTCTTCAGGCATATCGAGACGCAAAGCAACGGGTTTGTCGCCAATCAGCGGATTACACATGGCGATTACCATTTCCGCAGTGCTGCGCACATCCACCGGCTTTCGCGTAAGGTCCAGATAGTCCCGGTTGATCGCGGAGATGTCGATGATGTCATTGACCAGGGTTGTCAGACGCTTGCCGCTGGAGCGAATGATCTCCAGGTTGTGCAGGTCGCGCGCTTCTGCTTTATCTCGGACATTGGGGATGACCAGATCGAGCAGGCCGATAATTCCGGACAAGGGAGTGCGGAGTTCATGCGAGACATTGGCGATGAATTCGTTCTTCATCGCGTCGGCGCGCTCCAGCGTCTTGATCGTCAAGGCATTGTTTTCCAGCAGGCGGCTCTGCGCGTCCTCCTTGTCGTGCATGAGGGTATTGATACGATCAGCCAGTGCAATGGAGAGCAGAATAACTTCGATGCCTGTGCCGATGAGAACGCCATTTTGAGAGACGAAGCCGAGGTCGAGAATTCCGAAGCGCTGCAGTGAGGTTTGCATCACAGCGAACAAAAACACTGCCCAGGCCAGCAGGAAAATTCTCGCCGGACGAAAGCCCTGCGCCATCACATAAATACCCGTTCCCAGAATCGCCATGGCGACGACGATACTCAGTGGCGGTGTAATAAGCGCCGCGACTTCATAGCTGGTCAGCAACGAAACCAGCATCGCGGCTGCCGTTGTGGCGGTCAGTCCGAGCAGCACTCGATGCATTCTGAGGCTATGCTGTGCCACGCTGAGAAAAGAATTACAGAACAGCAAGCCAAACAGCAGCGCCAGCCCGGCGAAGAAGGTAACGCTTTGCGCGCCGAGTTGCGGAGTCTCTGGCCAGAGAAACTGAAGTGCGAAGCCGTCCGATGAAAACTGATACCCGGTAATGCCCAGTACGTAAAAGATATAGAAAAGATAACTGCGGTCTCTGACTGAGACATAGATGAACAGGTTGTACAGCACCATCGCAAGCATGATGCCGTAGTAAATGCCTCTGCCAAGCAGGGTATACACCTCGTTGTCGTGAAAAGCCTGTGGTTGCCAGAGGCGTAGTGGAAACTGGACAGAGCCTTCGCTTGCAACGCGGAAAAACACGGTCTGCGGTTCGTTGCCCAAGGTTTCCAGCGCAAACACGACTTGTGGGTAATTAAACTCCCTGTCTGCGAACGGCAGGGTATCGCCTGAAATCTTTCGCTGTACATCACCATTGCTATCGAAATAGATCATCTCTATCTGATCGAGAATGGGATACTCCAGCTCAACCAGCCACTCGAAGGGGCCGCTTGCATTGGTTTGCGTAGAGAATGCTGCCCAATAAGTCGATGAGGTGAGCCCGAAATTGGGTATGCCGGCAGTGGGTGTGAACGCATCTGCGCTGCGGAGCGCTTGCTCGGCTTGTGCAAATGTCATGGTTCCGGAAGGGTCTTCGACGATACGCAGATAAGTGGACAGATCAACACTCTCTATGCGCTCATGGAGTTGCAGGACTTCCGTCGTAGCTTGCGCCAAACTTTTTAGTGGTAAAAGTAGTAGCAGCAGAAGTATCAGTTTGTTCAGTCTGACAGCATACATCGATCAGTTACTGAGCTTGCGATTGCGATAAGGCCAGAAATACATCATCAGGATTCCTGTGCTATACAGCGGGAGAGTGAACACGAGCGGTTGATAAACCTGATTGGTCACGGCCAATGACAAGTAGAGAATGGCACAGAGTAACAGATATGAAGGAACTGCCAAGAGTGAAAGGCTTAGCGCGTGCCCCGTCTTGAAAAACGCGGAGCGCATAACGATGACTATGCCGGAAATTGCGAGCAGGCAACCGTGCAACACGGTTTGCCAGACATGTCCCGGGAACAGTCGTGAAATGATGCTGTATAAAAAGTACAGCAGCGCGAAACACAAATACGCGAGCGCCATAACCTTGAGTTTTGTGAAGAGTAATTTCGGCAAGGCTGAATCGCTTTCGTGATTCAAGGCGCGCTTGTCGATCAATGAATACTGAGCGAACGCGAGAGAGAATATCAGCAAATACCAGCCGACAAAATTACTCCAGGGAACGCTGTACCAGGGCCACACGGTAGCCAGTTCTTCTGGAGGTAACCATTCCCATAACCCCAGTGCTACGGTGCCCGGGTCCAGAACAAGATCCAGTGCCAGAGCGAGCAAACCGGAAAGTGTCGCGACGGCGAGCCAGTCGCGACTCAGTTTTACGCTGGTGTAATAGGCGGCATAGAAAATCATGGCCCAACCACAGCTTACATAGAGTGGCACGTCGCCTGGTAGATAAAGCCATTCAGGGCCGTACTGGTAACAGTAGTTCCCAGCGAAGGTATTTACTGCTTCGATTGAGTAGCCGAAGAGGAAACCCATCACATAGGTGGCGAGAGACTCCCGGCCTGCTTTATAGGCAGAAAAGAGTAGCCACAGCGCCAACAACATAAAGCCATAGATGCTCAGTTTCACAGTCCAGTGCGGATCGATCTGTCCACAGATCAAGGCAATACTGGATGCGCGCTGTTCGAGATTCAGAAATATCGGCATAGTTTCTCCGTCTCTTTCGACTCACTCTCGACCAGTACCAGCACAACACGCTGGTCAGTGGCGCGAAACGAGCTAGCTTTTTGCAGCGGCAGCCCGCTTGCCAAGCAGTGGCTTGAGGAACTCACCCGTGTGACTGCCTTTCTTTTGCACGAGATCTTCTGGTGTTCCTTCGGCGATGATCTTGCCACCGCCGCTACCGCCTTCGGGGCCGAGATCAACAATCCAGTCTGCGGTCTTGATGACGTCGAGATTGTGTTCGATCACGATGATGGTATTGCCGTGATCACGCAAGTGATGCAGCACTGTCAGTAGCTGACGAATGTCCTGAAAATGCAATCCCGTCGTGGGTTCATCGAGAATATACAGTGTCTTGCCGGTATCTCGCTTGGAGAGTTCACGGCTGAGTTTGACACGTTGTGCCTCACCGCCCGACAGAGTCGTCGCTGCCTGCCCCAGTTGTATATAGGACAGGCCAACGTCCATCAGAGTCTGGAGCTTGCGCGCTATAACGGGCACGGGATCGAAAAACTCGCGCGCATCTTCGATTGTCATCTCCAACACTTCGTTGATGTTCTTGCCCTTGTATTTAACTTCCAGAGTCTCGCGATTGTAGCGTTTGCCGCGGCACACATCGCAGGCGACGTAGACGTCGGGCAGGAAGTGCATTTCCACCTTGACCACGCCGTCGCCCTGACAAGCCTCGCAGCGGCCTCCCTTGACGTTGAAGCTGAAGCGGCCGGGCTTGTAGCCTCGCGAGCGCGCTTCCTGCGTGCCGGCAAACAGTTCACGCACCGGGGTGAAGATGCCGGTATACGTCGCGGGATTGGAGCGCGGAGTCCGACCAATCGGGCTCTGGTCGATATCAACCACTTTGTCCAGTTGCTCCAACCCTTCCAGGCTCTCATAAGGCGCGGGATTGAGTGTCGTCGCACCGTTAAGCTTGGTTGCTGTAATCGGATAGAGCGTGTTGTTGATAAGCGTGGACTTGCCTGAGCCGGAGACGCCGGTAATACAGGTGAAGAGTCCGATCGGAATAGTCAGGTTCACCTTGTTTAAATTGTTACCACTGGCGCCTTTTAGTTTGAGGACGTGTTTGTCATCGTAAGGCGTTCTCTTTGCCGGAACGACAATTTGTTCCTTGCCGGACAGGAATTTTCCGGTCAATGAATCCTTTGCTTTTTCGATTGCCTGAATTGGGCCTTCTGCGACGATTGCGCCACCGTGTACGCCAGCCCCTGGGCCAATGTCGATGATATGGTCTGCGCTGCGGATGGCTTCTTCATCGTGTTCAACGACGATGACGGTGTTGCCGAGATCGCGCAGATGGAAGAGGGTATTCAGCAATCGGTTGTTGTCACGCTGATGCAGCCCGATAGAGGGTTCATCGAGAATGTACATGACGCCGACCAGTCCAGCGCCAATCTGGCTGGCCAGACGGATGCGTTGGGCCTCGCCTCCAGACAGCGTATCGGCGCTGCGGCTGAGAGTGAGATAGTTCAAGCCCACATCGACCAGGAACTTGAGTCTGTCCTGCAATTCCTTGAGCACTTTCTCGGCAATTTTGGCGCGCTTGCCAGCGAGTTTCAGCTTGGCGAAATAGAGTGCCGCATCCTGCACGGTCATCTCGGTAATACTGGGCAGGTTCTTGCCCTTGATCAGAACGTGACGTGCGTCGCGCCGCAGTCGAGTGCCCTCACACTCGGGGCAGGACTGTGAGCTAAGGTATTTGGCCAATTCCTCACGGACCATGGAAGATTCGGTTTCCCGATAGCGCCGCTCCATGTTGGGCAGGATGCCTTCGAAGGGATAGCTGCGCGTCATCGTGTCCCCGCGATCATTCACGTAGTGGAAATCGATGACTTCGTTGCCGCTGCCTCGCAGAATGATATTGCGGTGTTTCTTGGAGAGCTTCTTGAAGGGGGTGTCGATGGCGAAGCCGTAGTGTTCCGCCAGTGACGAAAGCATGGCGAAGTAGTAGATATTGCGTCTGTCCCAGCCGCGAATGGCGCCCTCAGAAAGGGCCAGCGCTTCATCAGTAATGATGCGCGACTCATCGAAGTATTGCTTCAGGCCAAGTCCGTCGCAGCTGGCACAGGCGCCAGCCGGATTATTAAAAGAAAACAGGCGCGGCTCGAGTTCGGAAATGCTGTGGCCGCACTGGGGACAGGCGAACAGGGACGAGAACACCAGATCACCATCGCTGCCATCTTCATCCATGGTGCTGACCACGGCGAGACCGTCTGCCAACTGAATGGCGGTTTCGAAGCTCTCAGCCAGGCGTTGCTCCAGCCCGGCCTTGATCTTCAGGCGATCGATTACGGCATCGATGGAGTGCTTCTTGTTCTTTTCGAGTTCAGGCGGATACTCAATCTCGCAGACAATGCCATCCACCCGGGCGCGGATGAAGCCGCCTGAGCGCAACTCATTGAATACATGGACGTGCTCGCCCTTGCGCTCACGCACGATTGGCGCGAGCACCATCACCCGTGTGCCTTCTGGCAGCGCCATGACCTTGTCTACCATCTGGCTTACGGTCTGGGCTTCGAGCTTGATATTGTGATCGGGGCAGAAGGGCTCGCCGACCCGGGCAAAGAGCAGGCGCAGATAGTCGTAGATCTCGGTGATCGTGCCGACTGTGGATCTCGGGTTGTGCGAGGTGGACTTCTGCTCAATGGAGATTGCCGGAGACAGGCCCTCGATATGATCGATGTCGGGCTTCTCCATCATGGACAGAAACTGTCGGGCATAGGTCGAGAGTGATTCGACGTAGCGGCGCTGCCCCTCGGCGTAGAGAGTGTCGAAAGCCAGCGAGGATTTGCCGGACCCTGAGAGCCCTGTGATGACGACCAGCTTGTCGCGCGGGATTTCGAGATTGATGTTCTTCAGGTTATGGGTGCGGGCACCGCGTACTACTATCTTGTCCATTGACGACTCGTGCTGGTGTGGCGAAACCATTCATTATCGGTAATTTTTGTTGGCTGAGCAAAGGGGCAGGGGTGTTGCTGCTGACAGTTTCTGTCGGTGGCTTTGTCAGGTTCATCTTGCTGCTGCGTGAATTGTTATACCGCGTTGATTTTCGGACTGTTTGCAGGGGGCATTGGCAGGGGGCGATCGCGCCGGGCAGGACGGGTTGCCGACAACGCTCGGCGGAACGGGCTCTCCACCCAACAACCGTGACCGAGGGCGCTGATTTATCGAAACCGTCCAGCAAGGCACTTCTCGTTCCCTGAAGTCTTCGATAGTACTCAAACCGGAGGCCCGCCGTGGTGCGCAGGGTTGGGGGTGGCTTTGCCTTCGAGTTGTGCAGAGGAAGGAATCAGGCGGCATCTTCCCCTGCGTGCGACCCCTGGTCGATATCTCCCTGATTGATACCAAGCTCTGGCCCATTCCAGGCCCTGGCCCGTGCCAACCCCTCCGTCAGTGACTGGGCTGGCTGCTGGTTGCCGCTGGTGTCTGACCAGAGTCAGTGCCGCTCGTGTTAGGGCTAATTTTTATCGGAAGTTCGTAACCTTGCTGACCTTGGTATAGACTTCAGTATTGATCCAAATTCTTGCAAATTAGGGAGAACAGCGTGGCGAGTCGCGGAGTAAACAAGGTAATTCTGGTGGGTAATGTGGGCAATGATCCGGAGGTTCGGTATATGCCCAATGGCAATGCGGTTGCCAATGTTTCGATAGCTACCAGTGAGACCTGGAAGGACAAGAATACTGGCGATCAGCAGGAGAAGACAGAATGGCACCGGGTGGTGTTCTTTAATCGCCTCGCCGAGATCGTCGAGCAGTACGTCAAGAAGGGCGGCAAGCTCTATATCGAAGGACGCCTGCAGACTCGCTCCTGGGATCAGGATGGTGTGAAACGCTATACCACTGAGATAGTCGCGAACGAGATGCAGATGTTGGATTCTCGTGGGGCGGGGCAGGACAGTAATTTTGGGCAGGGTGCGCCAGCACAGCAGTCCAGCCAGCCACAGGGTGGCGGGGGCGGTCAGCAATCTGCGCCGTCTTTCGATAATTTCGACGACGATATCCCCTTCTAGTCAGGTAGTTTAATAGGCCGATAGTCAGGCAACGCGTCAGACAATCAAGAGTTCGCATTGCTCTGACAGCGCCGGAGAGACAGTGCTCAGGCACTTTCCTGTATTTTGCTCGTCTCTCCCGCGTACCCCTGAGTTTTTTGCCCCTGTACGATCGGCATTTCCCTGATTGACATCTATTGCCAACACCGGGTGTTTTGCTTGCCTCCAGGCTGATTGATGACCGAGAGCCTGGAACTCACGCAACATGTAGTAGCTTGTGAGTAGCGCTGCTCGCACTCTCCAACTCATTTCGACAGGATATTCAGCTGTGTCAGGATTGTGAGCTGTGCGCTTGACTTGGGGTTGGGTTTGGCTGAAGTTTAGGGTATGTGCTCTATGTTGCTGATTTGGTGACGAATTAGTGTTTGGTAATTAGTACGAGATGGCTTTGAAGTTATTTGTGGTTGGGGCTAACAGCCCGACGGGAAAACATTTTATCGAGATTCTGCGCAAGCGCAGGATCCCGTATTTTGCGCCCAGCAGAACGCAACTCTTTCCCGAGAACGCAGTTGGTATCGCCAAAATGGTGACTGACTATGGCCCATCTCAGTTGGTCAATCTGGCGGATTTCATTTCCGGCAACCACAGTGCCCTGCGCCGCGCTGAGACAGTGGAGTATCGCTGTCGCGAGGTGAATACCTTGCTGCCGGCTACTCTGGCGGAGATCTGCAACCACTTGAATGTGCCGATGTTGCACCTGTCGAATGCCTATGTCTTCGATGGTGAGAAGAAGCTGGGCTATAACGAGAATGACGAACCGAACCCGCTCGGTGTCTACGGGTTGGCGACTCTGGAGGGCGAGCGTGCGGTCGCGGAGCATAACTCGCATATCATCATCCGCTCGGGTTGGCTGTTCGGTCGCTGGAAACGTGGATTGATCAAGTCGTGGATCAAGAGTGCCAAACGCAACGATGGGCAGGTCACTGTCACCAAACGACGCTTCAGTCCCACGCACACGGGTGATCTCGCGCAGGCTATCCTGGCGGTGTGCCAACAGGTGGATTGCGATGCCAACGTATGGGGCACGTACCACTACAGCGGACTGGAGACCAAGCGCGAGAGTGAATTCGTGCAACAGTGTCTGAAGTACGCAGCGAGTCACGACGAAGAAATTTACCAGCTGCTGGATAGTGCGAAGATGCTGGAGCGTGAGTCGCGCCCACCCGAAATCGTGAATTCGACGCTGTCCAGCAAGAAGATATTTGATACCTTCGGCATCAAACAGAAGACCTGGCACGGTCATCTGCAGGAAGTCATCAAGCTTCTCTACAGTGGCAAGGATGGCAACAAGCATCGCAGCACAGGCGACAGAGCGAATGGGCGTGATTCGGAGATTGAATCTGACAGTGATTCGCAAGGCGATGCCCAAGCCAAGCATGATGCAGCCTGAACACACACTTCCCGGACGCTGATAGACAGACGCCATGTCATCTTCAACCTCGCTCCCCCGGAAAAGCAAACTGACTCCTCTCGATGAGGCCTTGCCGCTGGTCCTGTCTACTCTGCCTCGTCTCGACGAGACAGAGGTCGTGGCGATCGAGGCGGCACGCGGCCGCGTGCTGGCCGCCGATTGCGCTGCACAGGTCAACGTTCCACCACTGGATAACAGTGCGATGGATGGTTATGCAGTCATCGCCGCTGATGTGCAGCAGACGCCGGTCCTGTTGCCTGTGGCGCAGCGCATTGCCGCTGGGCAAGTGGGTGAGCGGCTCAAGCGCGGCACGGTGGCGCGTATTTTTACTGGCGCTCCGCTACCGGCTGGTGCGGATGCCGTCGTGATTCAGGAGAACTGCTTGTTTCATGGCGAGCAGATCGAAATACTGCAGAGTGTGCGCGCTGGCGAGAATGTCCGCTCTGCTGGTGAAGACATGCGAGTTGGCACGCGCATACTGGCCCAGGGCCGCAGGCTGCAAGCGCAGGATATTGGTCTGCTGGCAGCGAATGGATTGACTGAGATAGAGGTCGTTCGACAGCCAAAAGTCGCGTTGCTGACGACAGGCGATGAACTGGTGACACCTGGCACTAAACTCGCTGCAGGACAGATCTACAATAGCAATGCCTATGCGCTGATGGCCTTGCTCTCCGGATTGGGAATACGGGCAACGAATCTGGGCGTGGTTGCCGACACGCCGGAAGCCACCCGATCCGCACTGCAACTCGCGGCAGCCGATCACGATGTCGTGCTCAGTACCGGCGGAGTCTCGGTAGGTGAAGAAGACCATGTCAAAGCGGCGGTCGAAGCGGCAGGGTCCCTCGATCTCTGGAAGCTGGCAATCAAACCAGGCAAACCGTTCGCCAGCGGCAAGGTTCATGGTAAGCAGTTCTTCGGCCTGCCAGGCAATCCGGTTTCCACTTTCGTGACTTTTCTGCTGCTGGTGCGGCCCGCTCTGCTGACGATGCAGGGTTGTGCGCAGACGCAAAGTCAGGCGCTGACGGTTGCTTCCGCCTTCGACCAGGGTGAGTCGGGCGAGCGTCAGGAATACCTCCGGGTCAGTATCGTAAGGGACTCCGCCGGTAATCCGTCGCTCGCTCCATACAACAATCAGAGTTCTGGCGTCGGAGCCTCCTTGAGTGGCGCAGACGGACTTGCCATAATTCCACCACATACAGCGGTGCGTAAAGGCGATATGCTGGCGTACCTGCCGTTTTCGGAATTGTTGAGCTAGCAGGTCGCCAACAAGGCCCGCTCGGCAGCGCCCAGCGCACTGATATTCATCGAGGCAGTAACATCATCAATTCTGGCAGTCTGGTCGTCACATCATGCAACGGATCCTGAGGCATCGAATTCTCGGTTTGGGTCTGCTTTCCGGCCTTGTGGCCGGCTGCGCGACTGAAACTGTTGATCCCGCTCCGAGCAGCAACCCCCGCAGTGACTACGCTCAGGTCAGGGTGCTCTCCAACGCCTCCGTCACTGCGCGCGATCGGACTCAGAATCCCGAAGAACTGATTCCCCAGTTATTGTTCGAGGGCTTGCAGGCGCTTGATCAGGATCGCTTGCTGACGCCAATCGATAATAATGCCCATGCCCGTTTCCAACGTGTGCTGGCCTACGACCCCGATAATCAGTTGGCGCTGGAAGGATTGGAGACAATCGTCCTGCGCTACGTGGAACTCGCCGACGTCGCGATTCTGCAAGGCCTGTTCGATCAGGCAGAGATGTTTCTTGATCGGGCACGCTTCGTGGATGAATCGCATGCGTCAATTAGCGGTGCAGTGGAACGACTGGCAGCGGAGCGAGACTCCGGCGATCTGTTCTTCGATTTCGATGCCAGGCAGGTTGCTGCGCGTAGTGAAGCGGTGCAGTCTGAACTTGCTGATATAGCCCGGCAGGCGCGTGAGCATCAGGCATTTTTCCTGATTACAGCGCCAAGTGATGAGCAGGCACGCTGGATGTTCAGTGTCATGCGCGACGCGGTGGAAGGCTATCGCTTGCGGGGCAATATTGAATTGGCAGCGCGCCATAGCATCAGGCTGCGCATGCCCGAAGAGCAGGGCGAGTAAGCGAAATTACGAGTGGCAGGACAGCGGTCCGTCCCGGACTGGTTTGTCTTGCAGGGAGAGTGAGATGAGTGACAACAGTGGTGGTTTTCTGCGCGGCTGGTTTAGCGGTCAGTCAATGCGCAATGCGCTGCTCACGGGGTGCGGATTCCTGGTCATTTTCATTCTCCTGCTCGGTATCATCTGGAGTAATGAACCAGCTCCATTCGCTATCAATCAGACGACTGCAAGCAAGCTTGCCAACTCGGGTCATGCGGCGGTAACAGGAAGTGCCACGACGGCGACCTTGATTCAGGTGGCCGAGACCTTGCTCGACAAACCCGGCGGCTATCTTACGAACGATGTCATGCCACCGGGCTTGTACCTCGACAATATTCCCAACTGGGAGTATGGCGCGCTGGTCCAGGTTCGTGACCTCTCGCGAGCCTTGCGCGAAAATTTCAGTCGTTCGCAATCCCAATCGACAGAAGACCCGGATCTCATTATTGCTGAGCCCAATTTCAGTTTTAATAACGATAGCTGGCTCTTCCCACCGACAGAATCCGAGTATCGCGAGGCGATCGAACGACTCTATTCCTACCTCGACCGAATCTCGGACCCGCAGAATGCCGATGCCCAATTCTTTGCACGGGCAGACAATCTCACGACCTGGCTCCTCAGTGTTGAGTCACGCCTGGGCAGTCTCTCCCAGAAACTCAGTGCCAGTGTTGGACAGGATCGTATCAATACCGACACGGCTGGTGATCGCGCCGCGACCCAGTCCACGCCGGGTCGTGCCGAAATGCTCGTACGGACACCGCGTTTCCAGGTCGACGATGTGTTCTATGAAGCGCGCGGTGCAACCTGGGCGTTGATGCATTTTCTGAAGGCTGTTGAAATTGATTTCCAACAGGTGCTGGAGGACAAGAATGCCAGCGCGAGTCTTAGCCAGATTATCCGCGAGTTGGAAGCCAGCCAGCGCACAGTATTCTTTCCCATTATTCTGAACGGTTCCGGGTTCGGTATCTTCTCCAATCACTCACTCACCATGGCCAATTACGTCTCCCGCGCGAATGCGGCCATCATCGATTTACGAGCGCTTCTGGCGCAGGGCTAGGTTCCCTGGCATTCAGAGTCAGCGTCAATTCGCATCGGAGGGCACGTCACAATGGCAACGCTTTTCGCACTGCTACGCAGCGGTATCAGGCTGCTGTTGTTCGGCGCTGTGTTGCTGACGGGGATTCAGGTACCGGCCTTTGTCACCCAATATGAGCAGCGTGTCGATGCACATTTTCGCGAAGTCAGCATCAATATACGTGGCTTCCAGACTACTGCTGACGCATTGTTCGCAGGCGATCTGGATGCCCTCGTCAACTATTACCGAAACAGTGGCGATCAGGTGTTCAACCGGGATGCCAACAGCGTAGCGGCAATAGTGGACCGGTATCGTCTGCTCGCGGCAGAGTGGGACGCCATGCAAGGTAATAGTCTGAGCAAAGCCTGGCATGTTGTTGCCCACAGTGACGAGGAATTGTTTCGGGAAACCACAGCCCGTTACAGTTATACCGTGCCGCTCGACATCACGGCGATTCTTTGGGGACTTTCTCTGGCACTGCTACTGATGATCTGTGGTGATTGTGTGCTGGCATGTGGTCGTTTCTGTCTGCATCATTGGCAGGATAGTCGCAAATCGCAGCGACCCGGTACGCACAATGAGACAATACAGTGAGCAACTGCGCACGGCGCGAAGGTGGAAGGATCTGAATGAATAAACCATTTGCCCTGAAGCGCTACCTGCCCATTCTGGTCTGGCTCAGACGCTACGACCGGCCAAGACTGATGGATGACACAATCGCAGCCGTGATTGTCGCCATCATGATTATTCCCCAGTCACTTGCCTATGCGATGGTGGCCGGACTCCCTCCGCAGACTGGGCTCTATGCCGCCATGTTCGGGCTCTCCGTCTATGCCCTGTTCGGTACGAGCAACACGCTGTCGGTAGGCCCGGTCGCGGTTATTTCTCTCATGACGGCCGCAGCGCTGGGCAAACTGTCACTCGCCAACGCGGAAACCTATCTGCTCGCGGCAGCCGTGCTGGCATTGCTGTCCGGGGGCATGCTGCTGATACTCGGTCTGTTGCGATTGGGCTTTATGGCCAATTTCATTTCGCACCCTGTTGTATCAGCCTTTATCACCGCCTCAGCAATCATCATTGCCTGCAGTCAACTTCGCTATTTGTTGGGCGTCGAGGCGAGTGGGGAGAATCTGATCGAATTACTACGTGCTCTGTTCATCGCCCTGCCGGACACCAATGTCAGCACACTGCTGCTGGGTCTGATTGCCATCGGGCTGATTCTGTTCTGCACAATACCTCTGAAGTCATTCTTGCTAACGCGACGAGTGAATGCGCGGCTTGCGACTTCTTTGTCCCGCTCCGGGCCAGTAGTGGCAGCGCTGGTCATGGCGATTGCGGCGTGGCAATTCGGTCTCGATGAATTCGGCGTCGAACTACTCGGCACAGTGCCAGCCGGTCTGCCGGATCTGGCAATGCCTGACATGAGTTTTGAATTGCTGCGGAGCCTGTGGGGATCGGCTTTGCTCATCGCGATCATCGGTTTTGTTGAATCGGTTTCCGTGGCGCAGGTCATGGCTGCCCGGCGTCGCGAGCGTCTGAATCTCGATCAGGAACTGGTCGGGCTCGGTGCGGCGAATATGGCCAGTGCCTTTGGTGGCGGCTTTCCTGTGACAGGCGGGTTCTCCCGATCAGTCGTCAACTTCCAGGCGGGTGCTGCGACTCCACTAGCGGGCGCTTTTACCGCCTTGTTGATTGCCATCGTTGCGCTATTCTTCACGCCCGCTCTGTACTGGTTGCCTCGTGTTTGCCTCGCGGCGATTATCCTCGTTGCCGTTTTTCCACTCATCGACTTCTCCATGCTGTGGCGTTCCTGGCGCTATTCCAAATCTGATTTCATAGCGGTCTGCATGACTCTGGGGATGACCCTGCTGATCGGAGTTGAGATTGGCATTGCCGCCGGGGTGCTGGCATCGGTCTTTATTCATCTCTACAAGACCTCACAGCCTCACGTCGCCGTGGTGGGGCGTGTGCCGGGTACCGAACATTTCCGCAATGTGCAGCGCCACAATGTCGAGACCTTCGAGAGTCTGCTTTCGATTCGCGTTGATGAAAGTCTCTATTTTGCTAACAGCCGTTATTTGGAAGAGCTGATCTTCAAACTGGTGGCCAAGAAGCCTAATCTTGAGCACGTGATACTCATGTGCAATGCCGTGAATACAATCGACCTCAGCGCGCTTGAAGCACTGGAGAACATCAATACCACGCTGAATGAGTTGGAGATCAAGCTGCATTTGTCCGAGGTCAAAGGGCCCATCATGGACAAGCTGGGAAGCACTGGCTTTTTCAAGACGCTAAGCGGCAACAACTACCTGAGTCACAATCAGGCCGTGGAGGACTTGCTGCAGGAACGCGCGCGGCGACCGCTCACGCCTGTTGGCTAGGTAACAAAAGCAAGTTCGGAGGACTGGCGCTGTGCTGGCAATGCAGGTTTGTCGGTACTAAGCAGGATTGTCCAGTCTGGCCAGGGTGCCGATCAGTTCCTCGACCCGGGAGCTGTAACCCCATTCGTTGTCGTACCAGCTCACTATCTTCACGAGGCGCTTGTCCAGCACCTGGGTTAACTTGGAATCAAAAATACTCGAATGGGAATTTCCGATAATATCGCTGCTCACCAGCTCCGCTTCTGAGTATTCCACGATGCCGCGCAGCGCGCCTGCAGCGGCTTCTTGCACCGCCTGATTAACTGACGCAACCGTTACGTCCTGCTGCAACTCCACGACCATATCCACCACACTTCCATCAGCTACTGGCACGCGCATTGCGAGGCCATCGAGCTTGCCGGCCAGCTGTGGGAGCACCATGCCGATTGCTTTGGCTGCGCCCGTGGAAGTGGGAACGATATTCGTCGCCGCATTGCGTGAACGGCGGAAGTCCGAATGAGGTGCATCGATCAACCGCTGACCGGACGTGTAGGCATGAACAGTGGTTAGTAATCCGCGCTCGATGCCGAATGCCTCATGCAGTATTTTTGCCAGCGGGGCGGCGCAGTTGGTCGTACAACTGGCGTTGCTGATGATACGCGTCGAATCAGTTACTACATGATCATTCACGCCAGTGACCAAGGTCGCATCCAGTTCGTCTTTACAAGGCACGGTAAGAATCACGCGCTTGGCACCAGCGTCCAGATGTTTGTTGAGGTCTTTCAGGGTGCGGAATACGCCGGAGCTCTCGATCACATAGTCCACTCCCAGTTCACGCCAGGGCAGCTTCGCTGGATCGGGCTCGGAAAGCACCACGAATGGATCACCGTCAATGACCATGCCGTCGGCCGTTGCCTCTACCTGACCGGGATAGATGCCGTGGGTGCTGTCGTACTTGAAGGCGTAAACCAATTGCTCAACGCTGGCCAGGTCATTCACTGCCACCACGTCATAGTGCTTGCGCAGCTTGGCGATGCGCATGATTGTGCGGCCGATACGGCCAAAGCCATTGATTGCGATCTTGGGCAGCATAAGGTATTACGGTCCAGCAATACTGTTGAGTTCTGATTTTCCCTCTAACTCGTTGTGACCTCAAGGTGTCGGTCAGAGAGCAGGAGCCATTTACGCTTGTTGGCTCAGGATTACAATGTAAGCGACGTAGCCGCTAAGCAAGAGAACACCTTCCGTGCGCGACAGGGTGAAACCACTCTTGGCAAGTGGCAGGAGTATCAATGCAAACAGCAGCATGGTGACGAAATCGAGAATTGAAAACTGATCCGCCATCACGGTTCCGAACAATGCGGACACGCCGAGCACACACAGAATATTAAAGATGTTTGAGCCGAGGATATTGCCGATCGCGATGTCCGATTGCTTGCGGAATGCCGCGAGAACAGAAGTAGCCAACTCGGGAATGCTGGTGCCGACCGCGACGAGTGTCAAACCGATGAATGCTTCGCTGATGCCAAGCTCGCGCGCTAGTCCGACTGCGTTGTCCACAAACAACTGACTGCCATAGATCAGCAGCGCAAGCCCGATAACGATGGAGACAATGTTACGGTAATGGTTGCCGGGCTGTTCGGGGAGCACGATTTGTTGTAAGCCGATCGCATCGTCAGGTGCGAACTCCACGCGGCTGTAGCGGTAACTGAAAACCGTGTAAACCAGAAGGGCTGTACAGAGCAGAAGCCCGTTTCCGAGACCGATGCCGCCGTCCAGCAATAGCAGTCCCAGCGCTGCAGAACAGGCGATCATGATCGGTATCTGCATGCGTACCAGTGATCGCTGCACCTTGATCGGTTGAATCAGGGCAGTGATGCCCAAAATGAGACCGATGTTGGCGATGTTGGAGCCGATCACATTGCCCAATGCCAGCGCACTGAGGCCGCTGACTGTGGATTCAATGCTCACCGCCAGTTCGGGGGCACTGGTGCCAAAGGCAACGATAGTGAGGCCAACTGCGAGTGGCGTGATGCCCATCCGCAGTGCCAGCCTGCTGCTGCCATTCACCAGCAATTCGGCACCGACGCCAAGCAACAGAAAGCCAATGATGATGAATCCGGTGAAAGCTAACATAAGGTTTATGCAGTCTAGCCTGCTATAAGCCTACAGTCGATGTGAGGATCAGGGATTTGCAGCAACGGAGTTCTTGGCGCTAACCGCTCTGCGCTGCATCAAAATCACAGCCACCAGAATTGCGGCACCAACGAGATGCATTGTGATACCGAAAGGAGGCCACATAAGCAGGGCCGCACTGACAAGCAGGGCGGCGGCAATTGCGACATTGATGCGCGTTTCGAGATGCCACTGCAGTAAACCGGCAAGGGCGTACAGGCCCATGCAGGACCAGAGAAAGACTTCCAGACGCTCAGGCCAGGTACCTGAGATCAGCGGGGTGTAAGCAAACAATACCGGGACCAGATAAAGGCCCTTGGCAACCTTCCAGCTGGTCAGTCCCGTCGCCATTGGTCGCGTACCGGCGATACCCGCGGCGGCGAAGGAAGCGAGACAGACTGGGGGTGTGACGTTGCTGTCCTGCGACAGCCAGAAGATCACGAGATGGGCACTCAATAACATGCCCATACGCAATTCGGGATCGAGCATTTCCTGACGAATCAGTTGCTTCATCGCGAGAGGCATTTGTTCCAGTGCCGCTGCCGTGCTCCCTTCAAACAAGCCCAGTGCGGCAGATACGTTTTGCGGCAAGTTACCATCGGCGATGGCGATTTGAATCGCTTCCAGCAATGCCGACTGACTGATCAGGTCGAAGATTAACGGTGCAGACAAGGTCGCCAGCACGATATAGGACGCAGTGACCGGTAGTCCCATACCGAGCACGAGAGAGGCCAGTGCAACGAGGATCAGTGTGATTAGCAAGCTGCCATCGGCCCACTCGACGATCATTAGCGAAAAGGCATTGCCCACTCCGGTGGTGGTGACCACGTTGATGATGATGCCGACTGCAACCAGCAACAGGGCGGTAGAGACCATGGTGCGCACACCATCGACCACGGCGTCGAAAATATCAGGGAGGCGCATCGGGTTGCTGGAAATCCAGGACGCACCGATGACGCTGAGAATAGCGAAAGCTGCAGAGGTTGTTGGTGTGCGCCCCGCGACCAGAAAGGCGACGAGCACGATCATGGGAATAATGAAGTGCCAGCCTTCCTTGAGGACCTCCCTGACCTTTTCGGTCTTGTCGCTACTGCTCGCTTCGAGCCCAAGGCGCTTTGCTTCGATACGCACGAAATACGACACAGTCAGAAAGTACAGAATGGCCGGCAAGGTCGATGCAGCGATAATTGTAAGATAGGAAATCTGGGTATAGCTCGCCAAAACAAAGGCACCTGCCCCCATCACCGGCGGCATCAGAGCACCACCCGTTGACGCTGCTGCCACAACACCCGCAGAGAACTGGCCTTCGAAGCCGGATTTTTTCATCATCGGAATAGTGATCACGCCGGTGGAGACAGTATTGGCTACCGCCGATCCGGAGACTGATCCCATCAGGCCTGAACCCACCACCGCAACATGACCCGCTCCGCCGACGAAACGTCCCGCGAGGCATTGCGCCAGTCGTACGATAAAGTCGCCGGCGCCTGAACGCAGCAGGAAAGAGCCGAAGATGATAAACATGAATACGAAGGTCGATGAGATGTTGGCGGTCAGGCCGAACATGCCTTCGCTGGTGAAATAGGAGCGATAAAGCACTGTCTCCAGACTTAGGCCCGGGAATGAAAATACACCCGGAATATAGCGCCCCAGAAACAGAATGTAAGACAGGCTGACGATAATCAGTACGGGCATGAACCAACCTGTCGTACGACGGGTAAATTCGATGGCCAAACCGATCGCCAGTAGAGAAAAAACATAGTCGCTGAGAATGTATTCGGTCTCTCTGGCATAGAGCGCGTTTTCAAATGCAATCAGGTAAACCGCTGTGATGATGGCAACGCCGGCTAAGGCGATGTTGATCCAGTAGCTTGGTGAATGCCGTTTAACCGCTTCTGACTCATTGGCCATGAGCGCGCAGAGGGCACAGAAACCGCCGAAGTGGATGGCCGACAGCCACAGCTCGGAGATACTCGCAAACACGTTGCAATAAATGTGGAACAGGGCGAAGAGAAATGCCGCCCATTGAAGGCTTTTCGAATTCATCAGGGCGCGTCCGTTGCTGCCGTGTTGCTTGCTTGAGGTTCTTCCAGAATTAACCGGTCGGGAATGGGTATGCCAACTTCACGGTAGTACCGTAGCGCACCGGCGTGCAGAGGAGCGCCCAGCCCTGCGATGGCGATATCCATGCGCATGTCACGAGTTGCGCCGTGAATTTCCTGCAGCGTGGCGAGATTCTCCCAGATCACTTTGGTAATCTGGTAGACGACGTCTTCGGAGATGTCGGCTCTTGTCACCAGCACGTTGGGCGAGGCAACGGTGCGGATATGTTCTTCCTGGTTTGGATACGTGCCTGGCGGAAAATCATACCAGTCCCACAAGGGGTACTTGGCATTGATGCGGTCCAGATCATCCTGCGTCCAGTTAAGGATGGTCATGCGATCACCAAGCAGCGCATAGGCCTGAGTAATTGAACTCACCGGTGCGCCGGCTGGAATGTTCATGCCGACAATATTGTTGTCCTGGATGGCGCTCGTGGTCGGGCCATAGCCCATATAGGCGAGCGAGAATTTCGACTGATAATCGATGCCCAGCGTATCGAGGATGAAGCGACCCGTCTGGTCAGCTCCGGAATTGCGTGCGCCGAGGACGTAGCGGTCGCCGTCGAGATTATTCAAGTCTGACATCGTGCCACTTTCTACCAGTCGTGTGAGTAGCACGAAATGCTCAACGTTTTTCCACATCGCGGCCACGCTGCGCATATGAGTCTGGGGGTTACTCACTGGACCTTCGCCAGTCCAGGACCAGGCGCCGAAGGGGCCTTGCAGGAGAGCGAACTGCGCCTGATTGTCGCGCAACAGTTTCACGTTCTCGAGTGAGCCGGCGGAACTGATAGCGGTCAGCGAAATGCCATGGGACTCAGCCAATTGCGCATGAGCAATCGTTGCCAGGGCTACACCGACAGGATAATACGTGCCACCCGTTGTGGCGGTCGTGAGCACATAGGGGCGGGCTCGTGTGAGTTCATCGCTGCAGGCGCTAACCAGCAAGGTCGCGATGAGCAGAATAAGGAGTTTTGAACCGGGCAATCCGTTGTAGCTGGATCTTGTGAAATAGCTGAATTTCATAGGCTGCAGAAACGGGTCGATCTGCCAGTGCTCTTGTTATTGGTTTGTTTTCGTTTAACGCGGCCAGTATTGCTAAGCAACTGAATTGTTTAGCAAAATACTGCGAGCGACAGGCAGGTCGAGCGGCGCCGAACGGTGAATGATGAAAGCATATTTCCGGACAAAGAACAATCGGGTCAAATGCAGTTGAGTCGGGTAGTTGCTCTGGTCGGACAAGGCAGCGAGGCGTGCCAGTGCTAACGCGATTCCGGCAACGGACCGTGGTGGAGTTCAGTCGTCTTTGGCGCGGTCAGCACCCAGCGTGTCATGGACATTGCCAGAGAGCGATTTTTCCTGATCGAGATTGCGAATCAGGACCGCGGCGCCACCCAGGACGGTCGCGCCCAGGGTGACGCCAATGATGAGCATGATGCGCAACATCATGTGAATCTCGATTCCAGTAATACGGTAACCGACCTCTGCGATCAGATTGACCAGCACGAGCGCAACGCCGAAAGTGATCCAAACGATGTTGCGCAGCATTTTGCCATTCTTGGTCATGGTACCGGGGAGCCTCTGATTAACTATTTTCCGTTTTTGCGGAGCCTATTGCGTCATGCAGCCCAGCTTGGTCTCCGCGCTGCGGTGGCGACAAAATTTGTCAACCTGCTACCGCGTTGCCAGCGTCATTGCACAAACAGGTCGTCTGAGTCGACTTGCTGCACAGCACCGAATCGCGTTAGTTCGTCGGTATCGATGATCGACAGGTCTCCGAGAATCGAAATCAGTTTGGGTTTATTGGCAACGTGCTCTTGCTGGAACTCCAGCATATCCGCCATGCTTGCCGCTTGCAGTTGCTCAAACCGCTGGCGTCGCGGATCGCCCTGTAATCCCAATTGCTCCCAACGGCGCACAGATCCAATGACTTCGCGAAAACTGATCTTGGATGTGCGATAGCGATTGAGCAGTGCGTTCGCTGTCTCCTCGAAGCGTTCGTTGGAGGTCGGCATGTTGTCGATGAGATCGATGAATGCATCCAGCGCGTCAATCGTCTTATCGGTCTGGGTGCCAATCACTCCGAGCATCATGTTCTGTGCATCGGCGCGGCTGCCCTGTGAATAGGCAGCCGATGCTGAATAAGCCAGTGCGCGTGCTTCGCGCAGTTCCTGAAAAACAACGCTGGACATGCCGCTGCCAAAATATCCGGTATAGAGTTGGGCATCGACAGTATCGGCTTCGTCGAACACGCCATCACCAAACTCGATGCGCACCTGCGCCTGAGCGGTCTTCTGGTCGACAACGAGCACTTCGTTCTCGCTGATCTCCCGTGCCCGTCGATTGCGCCAGGGAGGGGTGTCTGCCAATTCGGTGGCGACTGGATAGTGCTCTCGCAATATTGCGACCACGTCTTCAAGTGGGAGCGAGCCGGTGTAGGCCAGTGTATGTTTGAAATTCAACAACTCGGCTGGCTTGGCGAGCAGGTCTTGCAACTCGGCGGCCATAATCTCGTCTGTCGTTAGCGCTTCCAGCATCGGTGACTCTTCCCCATAACGGTTGTAGAGAAACAGTGCTCTCGCAATTGCGGCTGGTGAACTCTTCTGATCTTCGCGCCCCTTGAGTGTGATGGCCTTGAGCTGTTCCAGCGTATTGGCATCGCTGCTCGGGTTGTTGATCAGTTCCATCATCAGATCGAGGGACTCCTCAAACTGCTCATCCAGTCCGGAAAGCGCCAAGCCCGAGGCGCTCTCTCCAGTCATGAAGCGGAAATCACTCCCCATGCGGTACCATTCTTTTTGCAGGTCTGCGTTGCTGCGCGACCCAGTGCCTGCGACATCGAGCAGGGCGCTGGAGAGGGACAATAACTCGTCGCTCTCAGTGCCCACCTCTATGTTGACTGAGAACGTGAACAGGTCGTTGAGCGGGTTTGGCGCGTAATAGAGCTCTATGCCGTCGGCGAACTCCACTACGCGGTAATCTTCGTCAGCGACTACATAGTCAGGTTCGATAGGCTCATAGTCCATGGCGAGAATCGATGCTGCAAAGTCGGACTGTCGCGTTGGGTCGATGCTGACTGGATCGATGCGCGGCTTCTCAACCAGGGGAATATCCGCCGGCGCATTGACGCGGTATACGGCAACGTAGTCATCACCAAAGTATTTGTTGGCGACATCAATTACGTCCTGCTTGGTGAGCTGTTCGAGCCGTGCGAGTTGCGCGACGTGATGATCCCAGTCGGCTTCCTCGATAAACGACTGGCGCATGGTGCTGACCCGTGCAGTGTTAAACTCGAGGCTCGCTTTTTCGTTCTTCTTAAAGTCATTGACGATAGCGGCCAGAATCCAGTCTTCGAATTCACCAGTCTTGATGAGTTCGATCTGTTCGAGCAGCAGTTGTTCAACTTCTTCCAGTGTCTGGTCCTGTTTCGGCGCACCGTACAGGTTCTGCGTTCCATAGTCATTGAGGAACAGCGGTGAGGACCCCGCTTCAGCAACTAATTGCTGTTGATTGAGATTGAGATTGATCAGCCCGGCGGTGCGGTTGTCGAGAATCATGTCGAGCAGAATCAAGGCTTCCTTGTCGGAGCTGCTATTGCCCGCAGTGCGAAATGCCAGAGAGACCTGCTCCTGACCCGGATACTGTACAGTCGCACGCTCCGCTCCTTGCAGTGGCGCTTCGACCCAGGGGCCGACTTCGGGAACGGGCGCAGCTTCCCAGCGACCAAAGTGCTCAGCGATCAGCGCAATGGTGGCATCGATATTGATGTCGCCGCTGATGAAAATGCCCATGTTGTTCGGCACATAGTAGGTGTCGAAATAATTCTGGATATAGACCAACGAAGGATTCTTCAGGTGGTCTACGGTGCCGATTGTTGGCTGCTGTCCATAGGGATGGACTTTGTATAGCAACTCATCTACGGCAGTGCCGATCACGCGTGAAGGATTATCCAGCGTGCGATTCTTCTCTTCGTACACAGTTTCCAGTTCGGTGTGGAAAATGCGAAAGACAGGATCGACGAAGCGATCAGATTCGATCAGGGCCCACTGCTCGAGCCGGTTCGCTGGCAGGCCAACCTTGTAGACAGTCTCCTCGTGCCAGGTATGGGCATTCAGTCCCGATGCGCCCATGCTGTTGTAGAGCTTGTCGATTTCGTTCGGCACTGCAAACTCGGCAGCTTGCTGAGCGACACTGTTGATCTCGGCGTAGATTTCCGCCCGACGAGCCGTGTCAGTGGTCGCGAAGTGTTCTTCGTAGAGTGCTTCGATGCGATCGAGATACGGCTTCTCAGCTGCATAATCAATCGTGCCCAGGTTCTGGTTACCCTTGAAGAGCAAGTGCTCCAGATAATGCGCGAGTCCGGTTGCGTCGGCAGGGTCATGCTTACTACCTGCACGTACGGCGATCTCGGCATAGAATCGCGGCTCTTCGTGATTTTCTGTAAGATAAACACGCAGACCATTGTCCAGTTCATAGATGTGGGCATCGAGCGGGTCTTGTGGATTGGGCGTGTTGATGCGGCGATAGCCCGGGCTGCTGCCAGTGTTCTCATCGCTCGCTACCGGACCACTCTCGCTAGCGGGTTCACCGCAAGCTGCGAGCAGAGCCATGGTGCCGAGTAATAGTGGGGTCGAAAGAGGTCTGAGCCAATCCATCATTGTAGTACCGCGTGTCATCTGCATGCTCCTGAAGGACTGTGATGCCTGCTGGGGCAAAAGTCTGCTTGTTGAACGGAATCGCTGGCCGGGAATGACGCCAGACGCGTAAGTCGATAGTACGACTTACCGGTCTCTTTTGACGCGCTGTCTGTGCAATCTATCCGTGCTGAGAGTCGCTTGATCCCGTGACGAGCAGCTATGGTAAGAAAAAACAGCCCAAAATCATAATGATATCCCCCGTGCCGTACTTTCGTTTGATCGCGTGCTGGAATGAAATCGCCGGGAAGCACGTATAATCGGGCATTCAACGCAAACCACACCGCTACAGGGTTCGTCCAAGCCAACTATGAATCGTGCATTTTTCACAGTTTCTGCATTAGCAGTCGCATTGCTGGGCTGCAGCAGTACCGACTACAAGCGCAGTGCCGACGAAGAAACCTATGCAGCGATCGCTGAGAAGGCTCCCGCGGTACCAGGCATGACACAGCAAGTAAGCGTTGATGAAACGCCAGATGTCAGCCTGGCCGGTTTGCCGATCAATACCGATTCCTTCGAGTTTCTTGATGCCGAGGCCGACAGCGAGATCGGGGCGACAATCATTGGACTTAATCAGGCGCTGGATCTCGCCTTCCAGCACAGCCGCGAGTATCAGAATCAGAAAGAAAGACTCTATCTCGAAGCGCTTTCGCTGACCTTTGATCGCTATCGATATACACCCACGTTTTCAGCTTCTGGTGGCAGCGAGATCGAGTGGGATACGCAAGATCAGTTCGTTTCTGACATGCAGGCACTCACTGGCATGCGTGAAGTGTCCACCGTTGAGACAGTGGATGCAGGGACCAGCCTCGGTGCGCGCTATCTGCTTAAAGGCGGCGGCGCGATTGCCCTGAGTCTGACCAACAACCTGACCCGTTTTCTCACCGGCGATGCGAGTCGGGTGAACAGCAGTGCATTGATTGGCTCATTCACCCAGCCTTTGCTGCGCGATTTCGGGCGGGCGATAGAGACCGAAAATCTCCTACAAGCCGAACGGGACTTGCTCTATCAGTTGCGCGATTTCACCCGGTTCCGCAAAGAGTTCGCTGTGCGTATTGCGTCTCTTTATTACTCCGTATTATTGGCTCGTGAAACTGCGCGCAACAATTATGCTGGCCTGAATGCCAATCAACTCTCATTGGAACGAGAGCAGGCTTTTCAGCAAGAGGGATTGCGTACCTTGCTTCAGGTGGGGCGTCTTGAGCAGTCCGCACTGCAGGCCGATTTGCGCTGGACGTCATCGATTACGCGGTATAAGCGCAGCCTGGACGACTTCAAAATACTGTTGGGTCTAAGTGCCAGTGATAACATAGTGCTGGACGACAATGAGATGCAGCTCCTGTCTGAGACTGGCATGAGCATTCCGGATATCAGCATCGAGCAGGCTGTGGAACTCGCTGTACAGACACGACTGGATCTCTATACCGAACTCGATCGCGTACAGGACGCGGCACGCCGCGTTGATGTGGCCGCCAATGCCTTACTGCCTGCGCTGGATTTCAGCCTGGTGGCTTCGGTGCCTGATTCACCCAATGGTTCCCTGGGCGAACTGGATTTTGAGAATGCGACGTATACCGCAGGCCTGAATCTGGATCTGCCTCTCGATACCAAGCTGGAACGCAATGACTACCGTCGATCGCTCATCGATTATGAAGCGGCGACACGCAATTACCTGTTGGCCAGAGACACTGTTGTGCTCGATGTGGTCGATACCTATCGCCGCATGACCGAAGCACGCAAGAGCTACGATATCAGTCTGGCCAGCGTACAGATTAACGAACGCCGCGTTGAAGAAGCGGAACTGCGTGCCGAACTGGGTCTGGGCGACATTCAGGATACGGTCGACTCGCAGAACGATCTCACGGCAGCACGCACAGACCTGATCAGTTCCATTGTTGATCACAACATAGCCAAGCTGGAATTTTGGCGCGACGTAGGCTTGCTCTACGTTGACGATTCCGGCCAATGGGAGGAAGGCACGAATGAGCCTCGATAGTGAAAACAGCAAGAGTAGTAATAGCGAGTCCGGCGTTTTCAGTGCCGACAAGCTGAAAGATTTGCTGACGCGTCTCGGTGACAAAATACCTGCGCCGATTCGTGCCCGCTATGCTGCATTGCAAGCAAGGTATCTCGCCGCCAGTCGCAAGACGCAATATGCCATTGCAGGTAGCGCTGGTGTGCTGGTGCTCGTCCTGTTGCTGAGTACCGGTGGATCAGACAACGGCAGCAATTCAGTCACCTTTACCGCACGTCGTGGCGATCTCGATATCACCGTGCTGGAAGGAGGCACGCTTGAAGCATTGCAATCCCAGGAGATCCGCTCGATGGTCAAGGGGCGCGATGGCGTCAAGATTCTCAGCATCGTGGAAGAAGGCTATCGCGTGACTGATGACGACGTCGCCAGCGGCAAGGTGCTGGTCGAACTGGATACCGCGCAGTTGATCGATGAGCAGCTCAATCAGGAGATTGCCGTCGAGACTGCAGAAGCGAGTTTCATTGAGCAGAAAGCCGAGTATGAAATTCAGCTCAACCAGAACATGACTGAACTCAATGAAGCGCGTCAGGACATGCGCTTCGCACGACTCGATTTTGAGAAATTTCTCGGCGCGAATATTGTCGCCGACATCATTGCGCAACTGGATATCGAAGGCCGACTGGCCAAGGCGGAAGCTGCACAGCAATCGAGTCAGCAACAGGCGATCCCCGAACCTGCGGCAATGCCGGTAGAGACTGAAGCACAGAGCGCTTCCGAGGCGTTCGACATCGATGCACTTCCGGCCCAGGTGCAGGAGCGAGTTCGGCAGATGATGGCACAGAACGGCGGGGAGATTCCGCCGGAGATGCTGCAGAGAATGCAGCGTTTCGGCCAGGGCGGAGGTCCAGGTGACGGCGGCTTTCGGCCTGGCGGTCGTGCCGGCGGTGGACAGCCGGGCGGGCGACCGGACGGTGATTTGCCGACTACAGAACTGGCTGACCAGAACACTAGCAGTGAGCCGGAGACATTGACTCTGGCACCGCTCGAAGCGGACTCGGTTGAGAACAGTGCCTCTCTGATGATGGATGATGAGTACATGGCGGTGCGTGACCAATTGGACTTCACCCAATACGCTGACATCGAGAAGCTCGAAGATGGCGAGGCGAAGCAGATGTTGCGCGCACTGATGGATGAGCTGCAGGTTGCGCAGGAAGAATATCTACTCGCGCAAGACCGCATCGAAGGCCAGCGCCGGCTCGAATCGCGAGGCTTTATTACGCCAACCGAACTCGAAGCCGAAGAGCTTAACCTTAATAAGGCCTTTAACAAGCAACAGGAAAAAGAAACAGCGCTGGGTCTGTATATTCAATACACGTTTCCAAAAGATGCAGAGCAGAAGCTTTCTGACTTTGAGAATGCCGTTATGGCTTACCAGCGACGTCTGATCGACAACGTAGCCGAGGAAGCACAACAGCGCGCCAGATTCCGTTCTGCCGAACGCAAGTTCAATCTCGAGCGTGTCAAGCTTGTAGACGTCAACGAACAGATTGAGCTGGCCACGATTCGCGCACAGCGCCCCGGCCTGGTTGTCTACGGTGCCCAGGACCAGAATCAGCAGCGCTTTCGGGGCAGTAATCAGGAAGCAATTCAGGAAGGAGCCACGGTCCGGGAACGCCAGGCGATTCTGACGATTCCGGACATGCGCGAGATGGCGGTAAAGGTGAATATTCACGAATCCGCCGTACAACGTGTCGCGGTGGGGCAGAAAGTAAGTATTAGCATCGATGCGTTCCCCGACGAGCAACTTACCGGCGTGGTTACCAAGGTTGCTGTCGTTGCCGATTCGACCAATTCCTTCATGAATCCGGACCTCAAGGTGTATCCAACGACGATCAAGATCGATGGCGTGCACGAGTGGTTGCGTCCGGGCATGAGTTCGGAAGTAGAGATTCTTGTGAACAGCCTGAACGATGTCGTGTATGTCCCCCTGCAGGCGGTCTCTTATTTGAATGATCAACGCGTAGTCTATGTCTCCAGTGGCGGTCGTTCAGAAGTGCGTGAAGTGGAAACCGGTACGTTTTCCGAGTCCTATATCGAAATCCGCAGCGGGCTCCGCGAAGGGGAGCAGGTTTTGTTATTGCCTCCCCAGGAACAGCTGGCGCAATTGTCGCGCGGCTAAAGACTTCTCTGCCATGTCTGCATCCGAACACAGTACAGGGTCAGCTCGCTCAACGAACGCCGCGATTCCTCCTGGAATGGCGGCGGCGAATGAGGTAGTCGCGCGGCTCGAGGAGATTCGCAAAACCTATTACATGGGTCAGCTCTCCGTACAGGTGTTACATGGTATCTCGCTGGATTTCTATGCGGGTGACTACATCTCCATCATGGGGCCTTCGGGTTGTGGTAAATCTACGCTGATGAATATTCTCGGCTGTCTGGATCAGCCGACCAGTGGCAAGTATTTTCTCGGCGAGGAAGATACCTCGCAGATGGACGACGATGACCTGTCCTCAATTCGCGGTGCTCGCCTCGGCTTTATCTTTCAGTCCTACAATCTGATTCAGCAGCTAAATGTGCTCGAGAATATCGAGATGCCGCTCTTTTATCAGGGCTATAGCGAACAGGAAAGTCATGCAATCGCCATGCAACTGGCGGAGCGTGTGGGTTTGGCCGAACGCGTGGATCACAAACCTTATGAACTTTCGGGCGGACAGCAACAACGCGTCGCGATTGCGCGTGCGTTGTCGGTCGATCCACTGGTAATCCTTGCTGATGAACCCACCGGCAACCTCGATTCCAAATCCGGTGCCGAAATTCTTAACCTGTTCGATGAACTCCATGCCCAGGGCAAAACGCTAATCATGGTGACGCACTCGGACGAATTGGCCGAGCGTTCCCGCCGCCAGATCCGCTTGCTCGATGGCAGGGTAGAAAGTGATGAGCGAACTTAGTCTGGGTGCCCCGGTCGCAAGTATGCGCAACCGGGCACAGCCACCTCGTTTTAATTTTCTGCGCTTCAAGAAAATCACCGAAGTCGGTCTCAAGAGCATTTACAGCCATGGCCTGCGCTCTCTGTTGACTGTGCTCGGCATCGTGATTGGTGTGGCTGCGGTGATCGCCATGCTGGCAGTGAGCGAAGGTGCGAGCTATGAGGCGCAGCAGCAATTCCGCGACCTCGGCGCAACGAACATCCTCCTTAAGAGTGTCAAACCGGTGGAGATCGAACAGAACTCCAATCAGGGTTTCGGCCCTCCCCAGGCAGTGGTTTATGGCCTGACCTATGCCGACATCCGCACCATCGAAGACAGTATTCCTGGCGTCACAAATGTCATCGCATCCCGCATCGTGAAGAAAAATATCTGGAATCTGGGGCGCAGCATGAACACTGACGTAGTAGGCACTGCCGTCGATTATCCAGTTTCACGCAACTACAATCTTCGCGCCGGCCGTTTCTTTTCGCAGGCCGAAGTCCGGGATCATGCAAACGTAGTCGTGCTGAGCGACGAGGTCGCGCAACAACTCTTTCCTATCGACAACCCTTTGGGGCAATCGATTCGCATCGACAGCGACTACTACAACATTGTCGGCATAATGGAGTCTGAGGGTTTCTCCAACCTCGGTCAGAATCAGGCAGGCGCATCGAATTCAGCCCCCAGTCGTATCTTCCTGCCCATCACCTCCTCGCGCAGCCGCTTCGGTGAGACTACAACGCGGCAGACTGCGGGCGGCATGGAGTCTGAAACTGTCGAACTGCATGAGGCGATAATCCAGATTGACGATCAGGAGACGGTTATCGAAGTGGGCGAGGTGATCGAGCAGATTCTCAATCGCCGCCACGGTAATGTCGACTACTCGGTTGAGGTGCCGCTGGCCTTGCTGCGGCAGGCTGAAGAAAGTGCGTTGCGGGATCAGATCGTCGCCGGTGCGATTGCAGGCATCTCGCTCCTCGTTGGCGGCATCGGCATCATGAATATCATGCTGGCCAGTGTCACCGAGCGCACCAGGGAGATCGGTATTCGCCGCGCTCTGGGAGCCAAGAAGAAAGACATCATTACCCAGTTTCTGATCGAGGCGGTTATTCTCTCCGGTGTGGGCGGCCTGATCGGAGTTGTACTCGGCATTATCATACCTTTCGCGATTTCACTCTTTTGGGGCATGACAACCATCGTCACGCCTATTGCGCCAATTCTGGCATTCTCAATCTCTGCACTGATCGGTGTGATCTTTGGGATCTATCCCAGTATGCGCGCCGCCGACATGGATCCGGTCGAAGCCCTGCGCCACGAATAGGAGTCGTCCGAGCGCAGGACAGTGAATGTGCCGCAGCGGATGGCATTCCGTGCTATGGTTTGTTTCTGTACAAGCACGGCAACACAGCATGACACGGCAGGATCAGGCTCCCAAACCACGACGCGATGCCCGCGCGGCAGCGCAGATCGATCACTTCCGTGACCGGATTTCCCATCATGACGCATTACCCCAAATGGTGTTGCTGGGCGTGCTGTCCGGGCTCGCTGCGGCGCTACTCATTGTTGCTTTTCGCTGGTTGATCGACACGCCGCTCGGAATGGCCTTCGGTGCGAATGTCGACAACTTTGAGTCTCTGCCTCCGCTGCTCCGCTTTCTCGTTCCTTTCGCCGGCGCGTTGCTGCTGGGCATTGTGTTGAGTCTTGTCAAAACACAGCACCATGCGGTGAGTGTGTCGCATGTGCTCGAGCGACTGCACAATAATCAGGGCAAGATGCCAGCCGCCAATATCGTGCTGCAATTCTTCGGTGGAATCGTCGCGCTCGCCAGCGGACAGAGTGTCGGCAAGGAGGGGCCCAGCATCCATCTCGGTGCCGGCATTGCTTCACAACTCGGACAGTACTTCAAACTACCCAATAATGCGCTGCGCACACTCGTTGCCTGCGGTGCGGCAGCAGGGATAGCCGCATCATTCAATACGCCGATGGCAGGTGTGGTCTTTGCCATGGAAGTGATTCTCATGGAGTACACTATTGTCGGTTTCATTCCCGTTATTCTCGCTTCGGTGCTCGGTGCAACCATCAATCAACTGGTCTTCGGCACCGAATTGAGTTTCGTCTCCGTCGGCAATCAGGGCAGCCTGGTCACGGAACTACCGTTCATGATCCTGAGTGGTGCGATTTTCGCAGTGTGTGCAGCCACTTTCATACGCGTCCACCTCTGGTGCCTGGGTCACATGGAGCGCCCTGTCTGGCAACGCTACCTGCTGATTGGGTTCGTGACAGGCGGGGTCGCGGTGTACCTGCCGGAGATACTCGGCAGTGGCTACGATACGCTCAATCTCGCCATGAGCAATTCCATAGACTTGCAGTTGCTGCTGTTGATCGTGATCGCCAAGTTGCTGGTGACAGCAATCGCCACAGGACTGGGTATGGTGGGGGGCATTATCGGGCCAACGCTGATGATGGGCGGTTGCCTCGGGGCGATTCTGGGCTGGGTCGGCAATACCTTTGCCAGTTCGGCCTCCGAGCCCGGCTTTTATGTTGTGCTCGGAATGGTGGCTATGATGGGGGCGATCCTGAATGCGCCGCTGGCCGCGTTGATTGCCATTCTCGAACTCAGCCACAACCCGGGGATTCTTTTTCCGGCCATGCTACTGGTTGTTGTCGCCTGTCTGGGCGTGCAGCTTGTGTTCTCTTACGAGGGGATTTTTGCCGAGCAGTTGAAAGTCAGGGGGCATGATTTGTTTGCTGAGTCGGGCAAAGGATTTCTGAGCCGGGTTGGCGTGCGCAGTGTAATGGATCGGTCCTTGCGCATCTCCGAGTTACCGATGAATGCCGAGGAACTGCAAGGGCATGCCGCCAGTCCGGCTGTCTGGCTGGTGCTCGAACTGGAAGATGAAGACGAGGAAGCAGCTGAGAATCCGGCCGCTGGCGAGACGCAGTCAGGAACTGAAAATGATGAGTCCGACTACACGTTAAACCACAACTACAGTTTATTGGCGACCGCAGAGCTGGCCAAGCTCCTGGAGTCGAGTGAGTGGCAGAGCAGTGCAGCCGAGGTGTTGTGGTCAACTCCCGAACAGATTCCGGTACGCTGCTACGACGTAGCACTCATCGACTCACTTGCCACCTTACGCGAAGCCAGTCTGGCAATGCGCCAGACGGGAGCGGAAGCACTGCTGGTCATTGCGACTCATGCCATTGCTGAAGCACGCGTTCTGGGCATAATTACCCGTGATACCCTGAGCAATTACCATGCCCTGTAGCCGGCAGGCGGAGTGAACCTGTGAAAAACCTGACTACCCCTTTTCTGCTAAGTGTCACCCTGCTTTTCGCTCAAGGGCTTTGCGCAGCGGACAACAGTGAGTGGCGGCGCTTTGATGAGACTGCAGATCTGGCTGAACTAGCCGCCCATGACAACGACAGCATGCATTTCAAGCTGCTGCAATCCCAGATCACTGACAAGAATGTATGGTGGCGCCCTTTCGCCGAAGAGTTAGCTGCATTTCCAGAAGCGCGTTATCAGCAACTCAAAGCGCTTGTCCTCGAGCGGTCTATTCCCGAGCTGCAAAACCTCGTCGCGGCGGGCGATCTCAACTATGAAACGCTGACGCTCTTTTACATCTATCGCATTCGCGAGTTCGCTCTGGATCAACAGCGCTACCTGAACGCTGTGATCAGTCTCAATCCTGACGCACTGCGTGCTGCACGTCAGGCGGATGAAGAACTGCGACAGGGTAGGGACATCGATCAGCAATCGCTGTTTGGTATGCCCGTGTTGTTGAAAGACAACATCGGTGCAGAGGGCATGGCGACCACTGCCGGTGCGCTTGTGCTGCAAGACAATCAGACCGGGGATGCGTTTATCACTCGCCGATTGAAAGCAGCCGGTGCGATTATTCTCGGCAAGGCAAACCTGAGTGAATGGGCCTATTTTTTCTGTGAAAACTGCCCGTCGGGATACAGCGCGCTTGGTGGACAGACTCTTAACCCCTACGGACGTTTGCAATTTGGCACGGGGGGATCGAGTTCCGGTAGTGGTGTCGCTGCGGCGGCAAATCTGGCGGCTGCGACAGTAGGTTCAGAAACCTCAGGCTCCATACTCTCGCCTGCGAGCAGTAACTCAGTAGTCGGTTTGAAGCCCACAACCGGATCGCTGAGCCGCAGTGGCATTGTCCCGATCTCATCGACTCTGGATACGGCGGGACCCATTACGCGCACGGTGGTCGACGCGGCGTTGCTGTTCAATGCCATGGCAGGCTTCGATCAGGATGATCCTGCCATGCCGCTGATCAGTGCGGATTTGCAGCTGGAGATTCGGGATGTCACTTTGGCTGGAAAGCGCCTCGGAGTATTGACGCAATTCACGACCGACGCGCTGTATCAATCTAGCCTGAGCTTGCTATCGGATGGTGGTGCGAGCCTGATTGAAACGACTCTTGCAGAGTTCGACAGTTCCGGTTTTGGTGAGTTGCTCGGCGCAGAAATGCTGATTGATCTTGCCGCGTATCTGACACGCTGGGGACATGCGGAACTGCCCGTGCGTTCGATCGTTGACGTGCAAGCGGCCAACAACGCGAACCCCGCTCTCAACGCGCCCTACGGACAGGCCCTGTTCGATATGATGGCAGACCTGATGCTCGCTGAGGGTGAGCTAGCGGCCTTGCGTGAGCGCTTGCAGAGTGATGCCCGGGAAGTTCTGGATAGGGTGTTTGTCGAACACAATCTCGATGTGCTGCTCTCAATCAACAACCGCAATGCTGGCATTGCCGCACTGGCCAATTATCCGGCGCTTACCATACCGATGGGCTACGACGAGACGGGCAGGCCGATGGGGCTGACACTCATCGCGCCGTCGTTTCAGGAGCAATTGCTGATCGATGTGGGGCTGCAGTTCGAGAGAATGAGTAATGCGCGGCGGATACCCGCAAACTACCAATAGTTTTCGGTTGTGATATGGCCGGGCGTGCGGCGACGATTCTTGCGGAAGCCTTTTTCTTTAAGCAGTTCGGTGACTTCCTTGACCATGTCGGGATTGCCGCACAGCATGAAATGCGACCGTTCCTCGCTGAGTTCAAGACCGACCGCTTCTACAAGCCGCCCATCCCGCAAGGCCGCTGGTATGCGACCGGAAAAGGCTCCAGGTAGCTCTTCGCGGCTAACAAAGGGTTGGTAGTAAAATTTGCCCTTGTGTTGCTCCAGCAACTGATTGATCCATTCCTGATAGCGCAAATCCGCGATGGTGCGTACTGCATAGACCAGTACTATTTTTTCGAAGCGTTGCCATGGCTCGTCAGTGCCCAGAATGGAGAGAAACGGCGCCACGCCGGTGCCGGTACCTAGCATCCAGAGTTCCTTGCTCTCAGGCACCTCATCCAGCACGAAGAAGCCATTGGCCTGCTTCTTCACCCATACCAGTGAGCCGGTATCGAGTGCGACCAACTCATTCGACAACACCCCGCCCGTTGCTGTGTAGAAGAAAAATTCGAGAGGGCGCTGCTGAGGGGAGCTGAGAAAAGAGTAGGGGCGAGCAACCCGCTCACCGTCGATGTCCAGCGCGAGGCTGGTGAACTGACCCGCGGTAAAGTCGTTGATGTCTGCCGCAATCTGCAGCGTGAACAGGTTTTCAGTCCAGTGCTTGTTAGCGACGATTTTTCCTTCTACCCATTCAGCCATTGCTGCTGCTCTGCCTCTCCTTCCAGCCGATCTCAAAGCCCGGTGAATGCCCGCGTTGGTCGCGCGTGCAGCCGTTGGGGGAGGCTGGAACTCTGTTATGAAATTCTATAGTCTCGTAGCCATTGTAACATCATGATTCAGGGGAACAGGCAATAATATGACCTACTTATCAATCTGGTTTGCAATTCCCTTGTGGAAGCGGATCATCGTCGCGCTCGTACTCGGTGTAGTGGTTGGCATGCTCTGGGGCGAAGGAGCGGAGAGCATAGTCTGGCTCGGTGATCTCTTCATCCGTCTGATCCGCATGGTGGTGGTGCCACTGGTATTCGTCACGCTGGTGGCTGGCATTGTTGCCATGGGCGACCCGAGCAAGCTGGGTTCTCTCGGCGTCAAGACGCTTGCTATCTATCTCGTGACCACACTGGCCGCAATCACGATTGGTCTCACGCTCGCCGCCGTGCTGCAGCCTGGCGTTGGAGTCGACCTCTCCACGGCTACGCCCGGCGAAATACAGGAAGCGATCCCCCTGAGCGAACGCCTGATGAGTATTGTTCCGGAGAACCCGATTGCCGCGCTGGCAGAGGGGAATATCCTGGCTATCATCTTCTTCGCCTTGCTGGTCGGCATCGCGCTACTCACCATCGGCGACAAAGGCAAACCGCTGGCGAATCTGATGGAAGCTGGCACAGAAGTAATGCTGCGTATCACGCACTGGGTAATGGAAGTGGCTCCATTTGGTGTGTTTGCTTTGATCGCCTGGGTTTCTGGTACACAGGGAGTCGCCGCGTTGCTTGACGTTATTTTGCTGGCACTCTCGGTTCTGTTGGCGTGTATTGTTCACGTCATCATTGTGCATGGTGTGGTAATCATGCGCACGATGCTCAAGTTGTCGCCTGTCAATTTCTTTCGTGGGGCACGTGACGCTATGTTGGTGGCGTTCTCCACCTCGTCCAGTTCTGCCACATTGCCGGTGTCGATGTCAGTTGCAGAACAAAACCTTGGCGTGAAACCTGTTGTCGCATCGACCGTATTACCGCTTGGTGCAACTATCAACATGGATGGTACGGCGCTCTATGTTGGCATCGTGTCTGTGTTTGCCGCCCAGGCATTTGGAATAGACCTTAGCCTGGCTGACTATGCGCTGGTTGCCGGAGCAACAACCTTGGTGTCTATCGGAACTGCGGCGGTGCCAGGCGCTTCACTTTTCCTTATGGCGGCTGTTATGGAAACGATCGGAATAACTCCTGCACAGATCGCGATCGTGATTGGATTTATTCTGCCATTCGACCGCCCCCTCGATATGTTGCGCACAGTCGTCAATATCTGCGGCGATCTCTCTGTGTCGACAGCGGTGGCGAAGTGGGAAGATGAGTTCGATCCGGATATTTTCAATCGGCGTGTCAAGTACTGAATAGAAAGGTAGTGCCGGTGCGCTGCTGCGTGCGGCGCGAAACGAAGGGGTGTTGCAGCGGCCAGAACGCCACGGCGGCGGCCCATCTGGAACCCTCGGTTCAGGTTTTATCGCTTCTGGTCGTAAAGTCCGGGCACGTTAATTTGGCGGCAAAACTGTAAGATTTTGTGACACTTTCTCTGCCTAAGGTTTACATTAGTTTTCCTACAGAAGCTTAGATGCTAGATTGACAAATCTGTTGTGAGAATCGTCTGAATCCCACAGCTTAACTGAATGATCAAGTAGAAATAGCCCTTCAATTCGTGGCAAGCTAACATGGCTGGCTCGCCCGTTTATTGCTAGTTGGTAACGGAGCTGACCAGTGTTAGTAGCGAACGAGCGTCGTGATTTTATGGAAGAAATTGATCCCATCGTCTATGTGATAGACGATTCAGAGGACAATGTAACCGTCTATTCCTGGATGCTCTCAACAGCAGGCTACGAGACAAAAACCTATCTGTCTGGTATCGATTTCCTGAACGAAAAAGACCTCAGCCCAGTCGGCTGCGTGCTGCTGGACAATCAAATGCCAGAGCTCAGCGGACTTGGTGTGCAGCGCAAGCTGCTCGACAGAGGCATCAATTTGCCGGTCGTTTTCATGAGTGGCGCCAGCTCCTATAGTGATGTCGTTGAGGCGACACGCAAAGGGGCGCATGGCTTCCTGGAAAAGCCTTTTCACAAGGCTGAATTGTTACAGCAAATCAATGCCGCCATAGAAAGTAGCCGCAATCGCGACGCTGCCAGCAGTTCGACCGGTGAAAGTAGCCAACTGGCCCAGCAGTTAACCAAGCGCGAATATCAGGTGTGCAAGCTTATCGTGGCTGGCAACACCAACCGTAGCATCGCTGAGCAACTTGGAATTTCTGTCAGCACCGTCGAGTTTCACCGTGCCAACCTGATGGACAAGCTGGAAGTAAAATCCCTCGCGGAACTGGTCAAGCTCGCGCTCAAACTCGACGCCTGAGCCTCTTCTCCTGTATTTTAAGTCTTTGCACAGCTACGACTTGTGTCGCTGTGTCCCAATCCCGCAACTGACACCCAGATCCCGCCATTTCGGCCGCATGACGCATTCAGCACTGCGTTCCTGCCTCGTCCCTGCACGCCGCAAATAATCGTGAATTAGCCCTCAACTACCGGTCACGAGTGGTCGTAGTAAAAGAATAGCTGGATCAGGGGGAATTACGCCCACTGCTGTGCCAATTCATCGCGTCACAGCGGCGGCGTCCCGAGCTCGCACTCAATTGATGTTTGCACGGACTCAACATGGATCAAATAACTCAATCAACAACTGATGCCGGGATGGAAAGTCTCCCACCGACGGGCGCTGATGCCGTCCGGGACTCTGACATTTACATCGCACGGCAACCGGTTTTCAACGCCAAGACGGATCTGTATGCCTATGAGCTACTGTTCCGCAGTCACGACGAAAATTCTGCGGCTATTGTCGACGGGAACGCGGCGAGTAGTCAGGTAATCCTGAATGCTTTTGTCGATATGAACTTCCACGCTATCGCCAAATATCATCCGGTGTTTATCAACCTGACGAAGGACTTCATTCTTGGCGAAATCCCTCTGCCACTCGCCCCGGATTCGTTGATCATTGAGATACCCGATGATGTGGCTGTGGATGCACAATTGCTTAAGATTCTGAAGAGCTTCGTAAGCAAGGGCTATACCGTCGCCGTCAACAATTTCACGCCGACCGAAGAACGCGTCCCTTTGCTTGATCTGGTGCATATCGTCAAGATAGACCTGCAGCTATGTGACCGGAACTCGCTTGCTAGCCTGGCACAATCACTCAAGCAATACGATGTGAAGTTGCTGGCCGAGAAGATCGAGTCCCACGAGGACTTCGAGTGGTGCAAAGAGCTTGGCTTTGATTACTTTCAGGGGTTCTTTTTCAGCAAACCAAAGAATTTCACAGCCCAGTCCATTAAGCCGAACCGCCTTGCGGTGCTGCGTATTCTCGCCAGCCTACAAAATCCGGATTGCGACATTCGCGAACTCGAGGAACTGATCAGCAACGATGTGAGCATGAGTTACAAGATTCTGCGCATCATCAATTCCGCTCTCTACAGCATGCCGCGGGCCATTGAATCGGTTAAGCAGGCCATTATGGCGCTGGGGCTCAAGGCAATTCGCGACTGGATCGCAATCATCAGCCTCACCGATATCGATGACAAACCCAGGGAACTGGTTGCTCTCAGTCTACAGCGGGCGCGCATGATGTCGCTGCTTGCTCCCGCCCGAAATCTTGATGCCGATGCTGCTTTCACCACGGGCCTCTTTTCACTGATCGATGCCATGATGGACCAGTCCATGGAACGCATCATGGGAGAGTTGCCGCTCGCCAACGACATCGTGCGGGCACTTCTCGACAAGGAAGGTGAGTTAGGAAGCCTGATGAATTTCGTCGTCCGTTACGAACAGGGCGAATGGGATGAGGCGACAGCGAATTCACAGAGTGCTGAAGAAGTAGGCCAGAGTTATCTCGACGCGATCGAATGGTCTTCAGAACTGATCAACGAGCTCGGCCAATAACTATTGGCTGCAGACAGTGACCAGGTACTGATTGTTCAAAATGAGTAGGACAGGGTTGCGCTGAGTCGCAGGTCTTCATCAAAGACCAGCAGCGGTGATGCGCTGCTGCCCGTGATGCCCATGATCTGCCCGCTAATTGCCCAGTTGTCATCGAGTGTGAAATCGAGTGCGATCAGGGCCAGCAAGGAATCGGCTTTCAGATCTCCTTGCAGTGTTGAAGAGAGCACGAGATCGCCATTGCGCAGTGAATTGCTGTAGCGCACCAACCAGCTCCCGAACACACCATCGTTGCTCAGCATTTGCCCCGGCGCGAGCCCTTCTTCAGCATCCAGTAGCGTCTGCGCCTGTATACCGAGGCTGATGTTCTGCTCATTGTCGATTCCGTACTCGAAACCAAACGACGTGCCGACCTGGTTCTTGCGCAGGTTTACAGGGGCAGCGAGAGAGGTGGTTCCGGGGAAGGCAAAGCTGTCGGCAAGAATATTGTGACTATAGGCCAGGTCGAAATTCAGCAACAGGCGGCCGATGGCTCGGTTGGCACTGAATCCGAGCAGCAGGAAATCATTGATGTCTACCTGGGCATCAGGCATGCCGGGAGAAGGTGCCTCGTAGCGCAACTGGTTCTCGAACAGGTAGGCAGCCATAAAGGAGATATCGCTACCCTCGAAACTGAGCTGATACTGGGTGCCTGCCTCCAGCAGTATTTTCTCGTTGCGATCGTAGTCCGGGAGGTTATAACCCGGGTCAAAGAACAGCGGGCTGCCACGCACGGGAGCCGGATTGAATTCCGGGTACAGATTGAGAAACGTTGAAAGGCGACTGCTGTTGTCATCCCCGAAATAGTCCCAGACCAGCATCCACTGGTTCAACCTGGCATCTTCAATGTCGATGATGCTGAAGTCGCGGAACTCCACATGGTTGATGACGTCGAGGACCGAATTCCCCACTGTCTCGCCCCACACCACAGTCTGCCGGCCAAATTTGAAACTCTGTGTGGCAAAGCTGCGCTGCAGGAACAACTCATTCACCCGGCCTTCGGTCTCGAGGCTGTCGCCGTTGGCGCGATACTCATAGTCTTCCTGCCAGTACACGCGGTACTGGGCACTACCTTGCAATAACCAGCCAGGAGCAAAGGGATTTTGATAGCGCAGATTGATGCCGAAGCGATTGGTCTCGACCTCGGGCTCCTTCGGCAGTGAACCCAGCGTACCGAAATCGATGCTGTGCCGATTCACCTGCCCCGAAACCTGTTGGCTCAGTCGAACCGTAAAGTGATCAAACCAGGCAGGGAATGTTTGCTCGTTCTCGTCTGCTTCCGTATCGGAACTCTCGAACAGGTTGTCCTCAAAACCAAAGTCTGCATCGAAACTGATATCGTCGCCAAGCACCGTCGCAGTGTCCTGGGCGCTGGCAACCGGGACTGCAGCACAGCTCAAGGCCAGACAGACCAGCTGACAGGGGATGGCGCTGTTCATGGGATGTCAGTCGACCTGCGAGCGTAGTTCCTGCAACTCCGCTTCGCGAAAGGCAACATCAGTCAGAGTGCGTGTAGTAAGAAACTCGTCTTCGACATCCACCCCAAGATTGATTTCGAGAATGGCCATATTCGAGAGGCGGTTGCTAACCAGATTCATCATGGTGAGTGATCGTGCCATCCAGACGTCGTTGATTTCTTCTACACGCGATGCCAGCAAGCGTTTTATCTCTGTGCCGTACTGGTCGTACATCTCAACCTTGAGAGCAACAAGTCGCTCCTTGTCGATGTAGGATACTGTGCGGGAATAACGTGATTTGCGTGCGCGTTCCTCATTCGGAATCATTTCGATCTTCCAGACTTCGCGACCAGCTTCGGTCGTGTCCTCCAGCAAGTTGATCTCGTATTCCTCGAGCTTGCCAGTGTCAGTGTCTTCTGTGGTGAACTCCGAGCCGAACACCGACGCGGGCTCTGAATCGTCGTCGGAATTGCCGCTGGCGATGCGCTTGATTCGTCCGAGTGCTGAGAGATAGAGCCAGGTCTCGTTATCGCGTGCGGCATCGTCGTAGGAATACGTGAGCATACCGATGCCACGCTCAGCCGCAGGTTCCAGCACGATGGTTATCCCTTTCGTGTCCTTGCCGTCATCGCCGTAGTTCTTGCTCACTGATTCCAGTGCCTTGACGCGCGGCCGTTCTGCGCAGGTTATGCGATTGTCACTGATCCCGAAGCGGCAGGTCGATAACTGCATTCGATTGAAGGCCGAGTCGGAAGTGGCCAATTGCAAGTCCTCGACCCGCTCCATGATTTCCCGGCCACTCAATTCCTGAGCGACCACGCTGCTTGCAATAGCGGGGAATAACAGAAGCGGAATCAGTTTGCTAACTACTCTCATGCCGTTCTCTCCATGAAGGTAATGCGTGTGTCGGCATCTTTCACGCCGAACGTGGGCTTGAATATCATGATCATCGCTGGAATCAGAAACAGATCGCAAAGCAGCGCGACGAAAATTGCTGCAGAACCAAAGAATCCCATCTTGGCCATGCCCAGATAGTCTGAAAAGCTGAGGAGCGCGAATCCGAGGCCCAACACCATAGTCGTAAACATAACAGCTTGGCCAACATCCCGTATAGTCGTGCGCAGGGCTTCGCTGATACTACCGGTCTTGATCAATTCGACGCGGTAGTGCGTCATAAAATGGATCGTGTCATCGACCGCAATTCCTATGATCAGGGGAGCGATCAGCAAGGTGTCAGTGTCCAGAGAAATGCCCATCAAGCCCATGAGGCCGAAGCCGAGCAGGGCGGGGATGACGTTGGGAATCATCGCCATAAACCCTCCCTGCAACGAGCCGAGGGTAATTATCATGATGACGCTAATCACGGCTATGGCCACGCTAAAGCTGGAGAACTGTGAGCGGGCTACTTCATCAGCCATGCGCATCAGCAGGGCCATTGAGCCTGTCAGGTACACATCCAGTTCAGGAAACTCGGATTCGAGGCCAGCAAAGGTTTCCTCAATCTCAATACCAATCTCATCGAAGAAGCGTTGATACTGGTAGGAACCGGCATTGTAAATATTCAGCGTGATGTGCGAGCGGCTGTAGTCATCAGAGACCAGGCTGCGTCGGTCTTCCGGATTGGCGCTATTAAACAGATAGAGCAATTGAGAGATCATTTGCTCCGAGTCCGGCACGGTGTAGAAGTCCGGGTCATCGTCGTTCATGATCTGGTAGGTGTCCTTGACGATATTGGCCAGCGAATTGGTGCGTGACACCTGATCGTCATAGCGGTTCTCTATGCGCGTCTGCAGGCTGTCGATCGCTTGTAGTAGGCGCGGATTATAAAGTCCGTCTGTTTCTCCCGTGTCTACCATGATGACCATGGATTGCGCACCTGCCATATTCTCGTCGACGACTTCGTAAGCGACACGAATAGAACTCCCTTCTCGAGTAAGTTCAGTCATGTTGCTATCGATTCTCACCAGGCTCGTGCCATAGGCACAAATGCCGAGTACCGACAAAAATGTCAGCAGGATGGTCCAGGGTCGGCGGGCCACGAGATAGGGAACAAAACTCAGTATCTGTTGCTGCCAATTGACAACGATGTAGGTCAGGGATGTGATGGCGACGATATAGGTGCCAACGAAGAGACCCAGGAAAAAATAGACTGCTACAACATAGCTGATAGCGATGGCGAGCTTGCGTCCAATGGAGAGCTTGGTCCAGCGCTTTCCCAAGCGGTCTGCAAAACTGGCATCGCTGGCATTGGCCGCTCCCGGATGCCAGATATCCAGCAGAATGGGCAGGAGGATTACCGTGAAGAGGAAGGCCATGAAGACGCCCGCTGCCGACATGAATCCGAAGACTTGAATTGGAATCAGGTCTGAAGACGTAAGTGCCAACACCCCGGCCATGGTCGTTATTGACGTAACCAGAATCGCGAGACCCGTTTTCTCATAGGCGTGTGAGAGTGCCGCGTAGTGCTCATTGCCATTGCGACGAAAACTGAAATATGCACTCATCACGTGGACGCAGTCTGCGATACCGACCGCGAAGACCAGCAACACAGTGAGCGAGATCATCTGCGAGATGGTTATGCCGAGCAGCACAGTCGTGCCCCAGGTCCATGCCATGCTGAGTGCAATGGTCAGCATGGGCCAGAGCACTGCGCTGAATGAACGGAACAGTATCCACAACAGTAGAGTAAAAATTGCGACCATGAGAATGCCCAACACCATCATCTGGTTGAGCGTCTCCATCATGAAATCCATCATCGGTGGATTGCCGACCGGATAGAAATCGAACTGATCGCCGTACTTGTCGTAGAGTGCTTTGGTGACCACATGGAAATTGGTATAGCCGAGCATGTCGACAGGCTCGAACGACATTTCCTGAATTACTGCCGACTCATCAAATTCGAGAAACACACTATCGTCCGCAGCCCCGGTACCAAAGTCCAGAAAACTGTCATCAAGTGTGATTTCATCGGCATCGACGGCGGGAACATAGTCATCTACCGGCTGTGCGCCGAAGTCGGTCTGGATCATTACAGCGCCATAACGCGCGTCCGATGAATAGAACGCGAGCAGGTAGTCCTCCTGAGCCAGCGCTCTTTCCTTGATAGCCTGAAGCGCCTCGTCGTTGTCCGGTAATTGCTCTGGAACGAGCCGGTTGGAAAGTAAGGTGTCGCCGATATTCTCCTGCATGCGCACGTTGGCTATCGATTGGACTCGGCGAATGTGATTCAGCTCAGTGAAATCCAGAGGGATGCCGTTTATGGCTTCCGGATAATCGGATGGGTCAAGTTCCTGCCAGAAACGCAGGTCGTCCGTGAGTTGCTGGATCGCTTCGAGCGAGGCGCGAGAGAACACGTCACCGTCTTTGGCGCGATAGACCAGAAACACCGAATCGTCGCTGCCGAACTGACGTCGATACTCATTCAGAGCAAACATGGCCGGGTCTTCCTGGTCGAGGAAGCTGTCAGTGGTCATGTCCAGTTCGGTGCGTGTGAAAATACCCCACACCATGAGCGCGGTCAGGACGATCTGTCCGGTGAGTACGAAGACCTTGTATTTGAGGATGGCATCAGGAAGTCTGCCAAATGCCTCACTGAGTCTGAGAAGTATTCTCTCCATAACACTCTCCAACAGTTCGTCTATGTCTGCCTGTTGTTTTTTTGTTTTTGTCGGGCATCAGCAGTCTTCAAGGCTGCTGGTATAGTTTTCGTTCCAAATCGTGGGTTTGCCTGCGCAGTGGGTTGAATCACAAATGCGGCAGGCAATTACCTGGATGTGGTGTTGCAGTCGGCCGGTTCAGCCTGACTTTGGGCAGGCAGCTGCACGGGTCGAAGGGTCGCGGATACACACTGACGCTGGGTTCTCGTATGCGTCCTCTCCTTAAAGGTCGGCCACATGCGCCAACCGGTTCACAAGTGGGCTGAAAGTAACGAATTTCAGGCCGACTTAGAACTGGAATCTGGGGTAATCAGGGGCAGTTATAGACTACGAAGTTCTGTGAGCCGTCCTGAATGACTGAATCAGGTACGATGACATTGCCGCCAAGCGCCCCGGCCTCATTTCTGGCCAGGACAAGCAATTCATTTTGAACCGCTTCAGCCGAACGGTCGACGCGGGCGATCTCAGCAGTGCTGCGTGAGGTCACTCGGCCGATGCGTTCGCAACTCCCCACCGCAGACATTTCGCGCACAGTGACTCCTTCTCCCTCAGAGGTCAGTGCTACCCAGGTACAGGAAGCCAGTAAAAGGCCCATGCCGGTCAAAGTGGTCAGTGCGGGAATGACGTGTCGCATGAATCGCTCCTTGCCGTACGGCGAATCGAGCGCCGAGTGGCGGTAATAGGGAATAGCTGGAGGGGTATGTTAGCATGCTCGCTTGCTCAATAAAGCAGTGAGAGTCAGGATTGGCGGGCAACAACAGAGCGGAGTAGCCGGCTTGCTGCGGCCGCTTTGCGTGTCGTCAGTCGATGGCTCAAGGCGCCAGATCCGTAACGCGACGGTCGCTGTATGGACGCTTGTTCGCTACCCACCGTGAAAGTAGAACAATAAAAAGAGCAATAAAAGAGAGAAGAACTGAAAATCAAAGGAGAGAACCATGGCAGTCAACAATCTTGCCGGTAAAAATGTCGTAATCATTGGTGGATCAGCAGGCATAGGACTGGCAACGGCCATCGCCGCCAGTGAGGCTGGCGCAAAGGTTTGGGCTGCAGGACGCAGCGAGGCCAATCTGGAAAAAGCCCGCGCGGCTGGCGCAGGCAAATTTGAGGTTCGGCAGGCGGACACTCATGATGCCGAGGCCCTTGAGGCCATTTTCAAGGAAGTCGGTAGCATCGATCATCTGGTGTCCGCGGCGGTCGGTGGCGAGCGTACGCTCAAGCCATTTCTGGAACAAACCGAAGAGCAATGGAAAGCCGCTTATGACAAGCTATGGGGATACGCAAAAGTAGTGCGCACCGGCGCCCCTTATCTGGCCAATGATGCCGCAATCACGCTGGTCAGTGGGTCACCCGCGCGGAAGATTCGGCCCGCGCAGTCGCCGCTAAGCTGCGTCGGAGCCGCGGTAGAAAATCTGGTGCGCTGTCTGGCAGTGGAAATGGCGCCGATTCGCGTCAATGTTGTGTCTCCTGGCACGGTTGATACTGCCATGTTCGATTTCATGGGCGATGACAAGCAGGCCAATCTGGAAGGTATGACCAGTACCCACCTTATCAAGCGACCCGGCACGTCTGCGGAAGTAGCAGAAGGGCTTCTGTTCGTGATGAACAATAATTTCGTCACTGGTACAACAGTTGATGTCGACGGTGGTCGAATACTGAGTTAGTCATAGCATTTGCAGTCAGAAAGGGGGATGCACGTGAGCGATTCGTCAGTTCTCGGCAATGAAAGAGAAGAAGCAACGCAACGACCCGCGATGGATCTGATCGACGCTGTTTATGCGCGTCGATCGGTGCGCGGCTATCTTGATAAGCCAGTACCGGCTACCGTGCTGCAGGAAATTTTTACCATTGCCCAGCAGGCTCCGTCCAATTGCAACGTCCAGCCCTGGAAGGTCTATGTCGCATCAGGTGAAATAATAGATCATCTGCGTCAGCAAATGGTCGAGAAAACTCTGGAAGGGGTTGTGCCCAATCCTGACTATGAGTATCGCGGTGACTTTAAGGATGAGTACCGCAAGCGTCAGGTTGATTGCGCGGTTGCACTCTATTCCAAGATGGGAATAGAGCGCGATGACAAGGAAGGAAGAAAGAGAGCGGTGCTGCGTAATTTTGAGTTTTTTGACGCCCCGCACATGGCCTTTGTTGGAATGAATCCGAATTTTGGGACGACAGTCGCCATCGATGTTGGTATGTGGGCGCAGACTCTTATGTTGACCATGGTTGCCTATGGCATCCACAGTTGCCCGATGGGAACAATGCGCAATTACCCCGACCTGGTGCGAGAGGTATTCGATATTCAGGATGGCACTAAAATACTATTCGGGATAAGCTTCGGCTACGAAGACAAGACGGTTCCCGCAAATGCGACGCGCACTACACGGGATCCGATAGCAAGTAACATTGTGTTCAAATCAGCTTGATAGATTTGGGTAGTGCCGAATTAGTAATAGCTGATTTTGAGTAATTCAGTTACAGAGTTTGTTACCGACTCAACGGTCTGAATTCGTAACGTTTGATTCATTCGCCATACCTCGGTTTCACGTCTGACATAACAAGAATAGTTCGAAGCAGCAATTGCAGCCATGAGTTTCAAGCCAGTAGTTCTCTTATACGATCTCAACAACAAGTTGGTCGATGATTGTGCAAAGGTAATTGGCAAGACCGGCCTTTACACCACGATAAATACCTATAATGAAGTAAACGCGATTGAGGCAGTCCGCCAGTATGATCGACTTTTTGGTCTGCTGACGAATCGCCTGAGTTGTGTCATCACTGGCTGGAACAATTACAAACGCCCCCGCGACCAGTTCCTGTTTCGTATCCGTCAGGACGAACGCCGCAGCCCTCTACGCAGCCAAACCCCCGTCATTCTCATTACCGAAGATCACCGCAATGATCTGCGGCAGATAGCCCTCGACCCAATGGACGGAAATGTAGCGGCCTATCTCCATGTCGATGATTTCCACGAGACGATTCCGGTTATATTGCAGAAAATCATATTCGATAACCGTGCCCAGGAAATGAATTCAATCGCTTATGCGCAATTGCAGCGCGAGATCGAGGACGAAGAGTAGTTATTCACAGCTTAAGCGCGTTGACCCTCTCTGGTGAGGGGCGTAGCATCAGCGCACCGTTCGACAGGAGTCTAAAAATGAAACAAAGCATTAAAACAATCAGCTCAATCCTGCTCGGATTGAGCGCCTTTGCCGTCGCCAGTGTGAGTAGCGCACAGTCTTTTGTTCGTTATTCAGAAGAGGGTGGCGACGTCCATTGGGGCATGATCCACGATGACGGGATTCATCAGCTTGCGGGTGCCCCCTACAACACGATGGAGCACACCGGTGTGGTTGTGCAGCGCGAAAACGTCAAACTGGAAGCACCCGTTGATCCCAGCCTGGTGTTCATGACTGCCTTCAATTTCCGCAGCCATATCAGCGGTGAACCGGCTGAATATCCAGGGCTCTTTATTGTGCCACCCGGTTCCATTGTTGGTCCGGAAGATCCTATTGTTCGTCCAGCCGAATCTCGCAATCTGCACTATGAGGCGGAGATGGCAATTATCATCGGTAAACGAGCGGAAAATGTATCAGTCGAAGAAGCCGCGGATTACATCTTTGGCGTGACCGGCGGTAACGATGTGAGCGAGCGTTCCTGGCAGGGTGGTGACATCCAGTGGGTGCGTGCCAAGGGCTCACGAGGATTCAATGCAGTAGGCCCCGTTCTGGTAAAGGGTGCGGACTACAAAAATATCCAGATCACTGGTCGCCACAACGGCGAAGTCGTCCAAACCGAAAACAGCTCTGACCTGATTTTCAATATGGAAGAAATGGTGAGCTATATCTCCAACTATTTCACTCTGGAACCAGGTGACATGATTTGGTCCGGTACGATGGGCAGCACTCGCGCACTCAATCCGGGTGATGTCTACGAAGTCGAGCTTTCCGGCATCGGCATTCTGCGCAATGAAGTCGTACAGGGCAACTAAGCTGCAGTCACATTGCTGATCCGCTTGCGGTCAAAAAGAAACCCGATCATTGTTTGGCAATGATCGGGTTTTTTGATGCCGGCTTATTGGCTGGGCGTCATACAGAAAAAATTCAGTTTGTTTCCATCCAGATCGCGGAAATAGCCCGCATAAAAATTCTCGCCTCTGGGTCCCGCCGGCCCTTCGTCGGTGGCCCCTAATTCAAGTGCCTTGTTGTACAAGGCATCGACCTGGCCCGGATTTTCCAGTGCCAATGCGACCATGGTGCCGTTGCCAGCCGTCGCGGGCTCCTTGTTGAAAGGCAGAGTGACAGATAACGCGGGCGCAGTCGGGCTGACTGCCCAGGCGATAAAATAGTTTTCCACTTCCATAAAGCGGTTGGCGCCAACTTCAGCCAGCAAGGCATCGTAGAACGCGGCGGCCCGGTCAAGGTCATTTGTTCCCAGTGTGACATATCCGATCATTGTGCTGTTCCCCTCGGTGGATGGTTTGAATGCTGAAAGTGCATGACTGGTTTCAGGAGTTTTTCAATTGCTTGTAGCGAAAACAATTACTTGTATGGTCATTGACCAGGCCTGCAGCCTGCATATGCGCGTAGCAGATGGTACTGCCAACGAACTTGAATCCTCTTTTCTTCAGGTCGGCAGACAACGCATCGCTCTCGGGTGAGGTTGCTGGCACGTCTCCGCGTTGTTTGCGTTTTCCATCCAGCGGTTTGCGGCCACCAACAAAAGACCAGATGTAGTCTGTGAAGCTGCCGAATTCCTTCTGGATTTCGAGAAAGGCCACCGCGTTGCTGCGCACGGCAAACAGCTTTGCCCGATTGCGGATCAGACCTGTATCGAGGAGCAGCTTCTCGAGTGTTGTGTCGCGCAGGCGAGCGACTTTGACAGGATCGAAATTTTTGAAGGCACGGCGGTAGTTGTCGCGTTTGCGGAGCACAGTAATCCAGCTCAGACCGGCTTGCTGACCCTCGAGGCATAAAAACTCGAAGTGCTTCTGATCGTCATAGACTGGCACCCCCCACTCCTCATCGTGATAACGAATGTAGAGCGCGTCGTCGCCAGGCCACCAGCAGCGCTGTTCGGGTGCAGGGCTGTTGTTTGCAGCAGTAGCGTTCTTGCTTGCCATAGTATTCATCCTGATTTGCGGTGGCTGCACGCATTGTTTACGAGTACTGTATAAAAACACAGTATCACGTGCAAGAAATAATTTTAGTAGTCGCTATTCACCTGTCTGCCCGAAGAGGGATGCGGGTCGGAATTGATCGTTCTACTCACAGACACGAGTTTGAGTGTCTGGAGTACAGATTGGCAACAGCTAGGGGAAGTATAGAAGAGAGTTGGCAAAGTGCCAGTCAGCCGACGCCGGAGTGCTTATAGCAATTCCGGCGTCAGCTTAGGACAGTTAACGATGGGGCTGTCAGTTCGGGGATCAGGGCAGGGCGAGCGCCACGATTTTTGCCGCATTGCGGAAATCGCTGACCGTCATGACCAGATACTGCTTGCCATCGTGAAAATAGCTCATTGGCACACCGGTAACTGAGGCGGGCAGGGCGATGCGGGCGATGTCCGCGCCAGTTGCCTTGTCACGGGCGTGCAGAACGGGATCACCACCGGGGCCCTCACCATGGAAAAGCAGCGTTTTCGTGGCGACCAGCCCGGTTCGGGTCGGTTTGCCGGTGGCAGGTAGGTCCACACCTTCCAGCAATTTGTGATCACGAATATGGGCCGGCGTATCACCATTCACCACCTGCCAAACATGCTCGCCGCTGACCAGATCAATCGCGGTAATTCGGCCATAGGGCGGTTTGACCAGCGGAATCCCTTCGATGGACGGTGTGCGACCGCCGCCCTGGATGTATTTGACACTGGAGGCGTCGGGATCGTTAACCAGGGACAGCACGCTGGTATCGGTGCGCGACGGGATATAGATGATGCCGGTTTCGGGATCATAGGCTGAACCTTCCCAGTTCGATCCGCCAGTGGAGGATGGCAGATGCAGTGTGCCGAGCGTGCCATCGCCTGGATGCTGATAAAGGGATGGAGGCGAGTACAGTTCACTGAATCGATAGTCTGCGGCAATCTTCTGCGCGCGGCTGAGAATTTCCGGCGTCATGTCATTCAAGTCGTCCGGCTGGAAACCCTGTCGATCATAGGGAGCTGGCAGCAACGGAAACGGCTGGGTTGCAGCGGTCTGCTCACCGGGTGTATCGCTCTGTGGTACCGGGCGTTCCTCGACCGGGAACAGAGGCTCGCCACTATCAGGATCGAACATGAACAAGTGGGATTGCTTGAGAGTTTGCACGACGGCTTCACGGCCATCAGGCAGATCGATGACCAGCGGTGCAGAAGGTGTGTCCCAGTCCCAGATATCATGGTGGGTAGTCTGGAAGTGCCATTGCACTTCACCCGTGCGGTAATCCAGTGCGACAGTGGAGCTTGCGTAGAGATTGTTGCCCGGACGATCACCGCCGTAGCGATCGCCTGTTGCTGACTCGACAGGCAGGTACACGTGACCGCGTTTTACATCAGCCGACATGGGCGCCCAGACGCCTGCATTGCCGGTATACTCGGCGGAGCCATTCAGCCAGGTTTCGTGTCCCGGTTCGCCTGGCTCTGGAATCGTATGGAAGGTCCATAGCAATTCGCCTGTGTTCGCATCCCAACCGCGAATATCTCCTTTCACGTTGCTTGCGGAGACTGGTCGCATGCCGACCAGGTGTGCTGCACCGGTGACCACGACATCTTCCACTACCAGCGGCGGGAATGAGATGCCGATATCGAGGTCATCGCGTCCCGGTCCGAGTCGTAAACCCTGTTGCAGGTCGATGTAGCCGCGAGCACCGAAAGTCGGAAGGGGATCACCCGTGCGCGCGTCCAGCGCCACGAGGTAATACCCCGGTGTCATGGTGAAGATGACTTCCTGATTGCCATTCGAATAGTAGGCCACGCCCTTGCCCGAGCCCTTGCGCGGTGCGTCATCGAAGCGCTCGCCTTCATCGGGGCGCCACATCCAGAGAAGCTGTCCGCTGGCAGCATCCAGTGCGATCACATTACGTGTTGATCCCACAGTAGCGAACAGGCGGCCATTGACCATAAGCGGCGTGGTCACATTGAACGTTTCAGGTGACGGGCCGAACGGAGCGGTGTCCAGTTGCCAGGCGATTTCCAGATCAGCCACGTTGTCAGCATTGATCTGGTCCAGGGGAACATAGCGAGTGGAATTCTCATCGCCATTGAAATGCGTCCAGGCAACGCTGTCTTCATCCACCTCGACAGTGTTTTCAACCTGCACTATTTCCAGTGCCGCCAACTCATTCACGGCCATCGCGCCATTCGTGATTGGCACATTGCCTGATTGCAGAATAAAGGCAGTGAGATCGTAGTACTCTTCGTTGCTTAATGAGCCCGGAGTTTCTGCGGGCATCGTCATGCGAATCTGTTCGAATAGCTGCTGCCCGGTTCTGCCAAGCCAACGTGCCTGGATTCTGGCGCTCATCTCCATCGGGATATGACACCGGGAACATTCGTTTTGAAATAGAACGGCGCCACGCTCGACGTCAGCATCCTGTGCCCAACTGTTGGCCACGGTTAAGGTTCCTAGCAGGAACATTATTGCTCTAAGCACTGTCGTTCTCCTCATGGGATTTATTGCGGAATGAACAGGGGTGGTTCTGAGGGCCGGGGATAGTACCGTTTTTGCCCGTCTGGTTAAAGTGGAGACGGTACTGACCGGGAATTGAATTCGCTGTTGCCGGGCGCTTGGCCACTGCATGAGGTCGCTCTCCTGTTACTGCCAATCCACTGCCAAACTACTGCCAATCGGTGAGAAATCCGCTCTCATTTCTTAAACTTGCATTAATTATCGCAACTTACGCTGAATGCCCGGTGAACGATTCGGCAGTGATCGCGCGCAGCCTGCATTTCACCGAGCCCTCTACCGAGCAATCTCCGAGCAGCCTTCGAGCTTTGCAGGTCTCTATCACGTAACAAAGTATTACACTTGGCGGGCTCAGTTCGTCGCTAAGCGATTGATATTGCTGTGAGTTTCGCGTAATTTAGCGATCTTTTTTGTTTCCGCCAGAAGCTCAGGGAAGGGTCTATCGGACACCACTTCACGCACAAGGGCTCGTGCGGCGGACACACCAGCAGGGAGAGAGAAAATGAAATCGATAGCCAGCTGTATGCTGTCGCAGAAACTGATAATCGGCCTTGCCAGTGTCATCCTGGGCGCGTCGGCAACTCAGGCCCAGGAAATCACCACCAATGAAGTTCGTCCTTCGATGACTGCCTATCCGCTGTCGTCGGTGCCAGCGATTGATGGTGATGTACTTGGTGACAATGCCTGGTCTGCAGTTACTCCGGCTTCCGGATTTTCTCAGGTTCAGCCTGATGAAGGTCAGCCCGCGACACAGCGCACTGAGGTGTTTGTCGGATTTACAGACGATTCCCTGTACATCGGTGTTGTCGCTTACGACAGCAATCCGCAAGGCATTATCGTGGCCGACAGTCGCCGTGACTCGTCCTTGAGCGAAACTGACAGCTTTCAGGTCATCCTGGATGGATTGAACGATCGCCAGAATGGTTTCGTTTTCGGCACCAATCCTGCTGGCATCGAATACGATGCCCAGGTGACCAATGAAGGCGCTGGCGGTGGTTTCGGCGGTGGCGGAGGCGGCTTCAATCTCAACTGGGATACAACCTGGGAAGTCGAGGCACGCATCGGTGACTACGGCTGGAGTGCCGAGATGGAAATCCCGTTTTCTGCACTGCGTTACGGCAACAGCGATGTGCAGACCTGGGGAATCAATTTCCAGCGCAATATTCGTCGCAACAACGAAGTCTCGTACTGGGCGCCATTGAACCGCCAATACAATCTGCAACGAGTCTCCGACGCCGGAACACTGCAAGGCATTGAGCCGCCACGTCAACGTAACCTGCAAATTACTCCTTATGCACTGGTCTCAGCGGAGCGCGGCGGGTCACTGCCGTCTGGTACGCATAGAGAGGAAGAAATGGGTTTCGACCTGAAATGGGGTGTGACGTCTTCGCTTACCATGGATGCCACGTTCAATACTGACTTCGCGCAAGTGGAGGTCGATGAGCAACAGGTGAATCTGGACCGCTTCAGTTTGTTCTTCCCGGAGAAGCGCCCCTTCTTCCTGGAAAATGCGGGCATGTTCTCAGTCGGTAATCCGCGCGAAGCCGAACTCTTCTTCAGTCGCCGCATCGGTGTGGGTAGCGGTGGCAATCCGATTCCCATCGATGGGGGCGCACGATTGACCGGCAAGGTGGGCAACAATACCAACATCGGGTTCCTGCAGATGCGTACCGATGCGGTAGACGGTGTTGCCTCTCAGAATGACTTCTCAGTTGCGCGCATCAATCAGGAGCTGCCGAATCGTTCTACTCTGGGTGTGATGTATGTTGAACGCGACGGGGATGGCTCACTCAATGGCAATTCAGCGACCGACTACAACAGAACCTTTGCACTCGATGGCCGTCTCGGAATCGGTGCCGATGGTCTGATTTCTGCCTGGGCTGCGCAAACCGATACGCCTGGCCTGAATGATGATGATCAGGCTTTCGGTGTACAGGGTACCTATTCCAATGAAGGCTGGGACTTCATGGCGGGCTACTCTGAGGTACAGGGCAACTTCAATCCAGAAGTCGGCTTTCTCTCACGACGCGAGTTCAAAAAATTCGAATGGCGTGTGTTCCGCCGCTACCGTCCGGAAGATCTGTTCAGTCTGCATGAGATTCGTCCACACGCGAACTACTATGCCTACTACGATTTCGATGGCGACCTGGAAACCAGTTATCTGCACGTCGATAGTCACTGGGAGTGGGAAAACAGCTGGGAAATTCATACTGGCGTGAACTTCACCGAAGAGGGTGTCAAGACACCTTTCGAAATCGTCGATGGTGTGACGGTTCCAGTCGGCAACTACAACCATTCGGAATCGCAGTTCGTATTCCAGACTAATCAGGGTGCACCGCTGAGCTTCTATATTCAGACTCGCGTCGGTGGCTTCTTCGGCGGAGATCGTACTGCGTTGAGCCCCCGGGTTCGCTATCGCGTGGGTGAGCGCTTCAGTACTGAGCTGAGCTGGAACCACAGCGAGATCGAACTGCCGGTTGCCAATGGTGACTTCCAGGTTGATGTCGCTCAGCTGCGCGTTTCCTACTCATTCACTCCGCGCATGTCGCTGCAAACTCTCGTGCAATACAACAACCAATCTGACGTAATCGCGACCAATGTGCGTTTCGCCTGGTTGCAGTCTGCCAATGCAGGTCTGTATCTGGTCTATAACGAGGTCGATGAGATGGGCTTCAATCTGCGTGACAACGGTCGCCAGTTTATTCTGAAGTACAGCCATATTATCGATATCTTTAACTAGTCAGTTCTGGCGAACTACAAAAAAGGCGCTCATGTATGAGCGCCTTTTTTGTTTCTGCTGCCTACAGAGCGATGAATGCCTTAACTGTCGTCCTCGTCCTTGTGCAGAATTTCAGTGATTCCTTCCCTGATTCTTCGTGTGGAGATGCTGACTTCGAACAGGAATAGCAACAGACCAAAAATCAACAGACACATGGCGCCTATGAATAGCGTAGCGATGGTGGAAGCCAGATCAATCCGCGCCAGCTCCCCAAGAAAGAGTGTCATGATGACCAGACACACGAGCAGTGCGCCGCTGACGAACATGCGCACTGACCAATTGACCAGGCGTATACGTTTCCAGAGAGACTCGGTTTCGATCTGCAGGATTGAACGGTGCTCGGAATGCTTCTCGATAGCCAGTCGTGCCTCAACTACACGGGCCCGGTCTACGACCCTGCCAAGGCGTATACTGAGAACATTTAGCATACCGGCTATACCAGCGAGCAAAAACACCGGCGCAACGGCAAGTTGAATAACGCCAGCCACCGTTTCGATGGCGGTAATGGGATCCATAAGCTAATTCCGATTGCAGGAGTCGAAAATTCTGCAACAGGCAAACGATGGAGTAAAGGCCTGCGTTGGCGCGCTGCTCGGTTCAGTGGCTGCGTGCGAGCGAGAATGCTACGGCATTCGCGATCTCTTCGAGCCTGCTTGGCTTGCTCAGAATGCGCAGGTTTTCGAGATCGATGGCATCCACGGCATCCAGGTATCCTGTATAGAGGATAATCTCTATGTCGCCCCTGATCTGCCGGATTTGTGCTCCCAATCGTGCGCCATCCATTTCCGGCATGGACAGATCGGTGAACACCAGATCCCATTTGTGCGGATCATCCCTGAATGCGGCCAGCGCTTTCAAGGAACTGCGGAAGGGTTGTACCTGATAGTTCAGTCGTTCGAGCATGCGCGCTGTGGCGTCAAGCACCATGTCGTCGTCATCGACCAACAGGATCAATTCACCATGGCCTGCGAGAGTGTTTGAACTCGTCGCAGCGGGTGGTTTGACAGAGGGTTGTTCAGTCGTTGGCAGATAGATGGTGAACGTTGTTCCTTCGCCGAGGCACGAGTTCAGATCAATGTATCCTTCGTGTGCCCGAATAATCCGGTATACAAGCGCCAGACCCAACCCTGTCCCTTTGCCTTGCGGTTTGGTTGTGAAAAAGGGTTCAAAGATATGGCGCTGGTTTTCATCGTCGATGCCGATACCGTTATCCTGAATTTCGATCGCGACATAGTGTCCCGGTGGAATATCTTCCCGAAAAATCTTTTTATCCTCAGCAATCGACTCGTAGCGGGCATGCACTCGGATCAGGCCCTTGTTGTTCATTGCATGTTGGGCATTGATGCAGATATTCATCACCGCCTGGTGCAGCTGATTGGCATCGACAGAGATAGGCGGGAGGTTGTCCTCACAGTGCAGCTCCAATTCGCACTCGTTGGGGAGGAAGGCGCGAATCTGTTCCACTGATTCGCCAAGCAAGGTTGCCACCTTGATCGTATCGAAGGATTGCGTCGCCGCTTGTCGGCTGAACAAAAGAATTTGTGAGATCAGACCCTTGGCGCGGTTGCTGGCAGAGATAATATTGCCGAGCCGGGAATTGGCTTTGTCCGGATTGTCCAGGACTGATTTGGCGAGCTCCGCATTGGCCATGATCGCCATAAGAATATTATTGAAGTCATGAGCGATGCCGCCTGCGAGACTCCCGAGAGCTTCCATTTTCTGTGTCGTCTTCAGCGCTTCTTCAGTCTGCCTTCGCTGATTATTGGCACGCCAGAGCAATGCAATCAGAACGAGCTGGGCAATGATGATCATGAACGTGGCAACCAGCCAGTGCAGATTCTCTTCGACGAAACCCGGCTCGTCGTTGATGAAGACACTCTCTGCCGGTAACAGATTACGATTGAGATTGAATGCTTCGAGGCGCTCGGCATCGAAAATATACTGGGTAGGTGCGTCGGAAATTCTCGGGACGTTTTCTCCCGAGAGAATCTGACGCGCCAGCGCAGCTGAGCCGATGGCATATTGTGTACTCGAACTCAAATTGCCACCGACTGTGCCGTTGCCGAGTTGACTGTCAAACATTGCAAACATCGGCGCGGCGATGTTGCCATCCAGTAAGTCGTTTATATTAGTTGTGCGCTGGGGCTGGCCAAGCCGGTCAGCATCATAGGTCGACATCAGAATCGCGCTGGTATCTGGAATTTCCCGCAGTTTTTCGATCAACTCCTCTGGTAACAAGCCCTGAATAAATTCTGGTGTAATGTTGATCGAGCTACGTTGCGCGGCGCTCGCGATGCGATTGGCATAGGACAGGTCGCCTGAACCAAGCCCGCCAACGACATAGATATGAGTGAGCTCTGGCAAGAGCTGAACCATAGTTTCAAGCGTCAGTTGTGCAGCGATCTCGACAGCGCTGCGCAGCAGGTAATCGGTGTCAGGCAGGTTGTCCGCAACTGACAGAATGTCCGTACCAGGAAGAACATACAGGCGCTTTGCGTTGGGTGCGAAGACGCTGGACCACTCGCGTACAAACGTACCGGATTCGGGCATCATGGCAATTATCAGATCGATCTGGCGTCCGTCATACTGCAGAAGCAGAGAGCGGGCCATGAGTTCCTGTTCACTGGCTGAAGCGCCTACCAAATTCAGAAACTCGGGAATCAATTCATAACTTGTCCCAATTGCCAATTCGCGCAAGATGGCGGAGTTGAAAGCCTGCTCCCACTCGCCGACATCAGTTGTCCCGTAGATCAGCAAGACGCGATGCTCTACTGAGCTTTCGGCTGCGTGCAGAGAGCTCGGGTGTGAGAAGATGGCCAAAAACAAGACGAGCGCAATCGCAGCTACAACGGTAGCCGACACTTGCGACGCTGCAAGCTCGCACTGTTTCCTGCTGATTCTAAAAGGCACTGCCCTCTACATCCTGAAACTGATGGGCGATAGGGATTACGCCCGATCGCTGATTAAACTTTACTCACAGCGTCGGACTGAATAAACAAAAATAGCGTCAATTTGACCTTTCGCCAGTAATTTTTGGCTTTTTGAATCAGATTTTTATCCAGTTGAAGCTGGTGCTACTCGCCGCGAAGAGACTGCTGGGGTTTTCATCAGGCAGTTTATCCGGCCCGGTTGCGCCTCTGCTTCATGAGCAGCAGTCGTAAGGCGGTAGAGACCTGTTTCAGGTCGGTGGGCTTATGCAGTACCGAAATGTTTTTGAATGCGGATTGATTGATCGACTCGAGATAGCCGGTGCAAATAACTGCAGGCAATTGTGGATAGGTTTCGCGGATCGACGACACCATTCTGATCCCATCCATCTCCGGCATGGAAAGGTCTGAGAACACGAGATCGATTTGCCGAGGTTCTTCCCTGCACCACGCAAGCGCTGCTACGGAACTGGCAAATGGCGTGACGGCATAGCCGATTGAGTGCAATGCCTGGCTTGTGGCGTCGAGTACCATCTCGTCGTCGTCAACCAGCAATATATGTTCGCCTTCGCCTCTATTGAGTTCGCCTTCCTCATAGGATTGCTCAGCAATGATGTTGTCGGCAGAACTTGGAAAATAGAGCGAGAAGCAGGTGCCTGAGGTTTTACTCGTCTGCAAATCGATGAAGGCATTGTGCGCTTTTGCGATCTGGTAGACGAGAGCAAGCCCGAGGCCAGTACCCTTGCCACGCGGCTTGGTGGTGAAGAAGGGCTCGAAGATTTGCTGTAGAGCATCCTTGTCGATGCCGGGACCGGAATCGGCGATTTCAACAACTACATAGTCTCCCGCGGGGATTTTTCTTCTCATCATTTGCTGCGCTCGAGTCAGGCGGCGCATGGAAGAAGCGATGCGGATAGTGCCTGCATCATTCATCGCATGTTGGGCATTGACGCAGAGATTCATGAGCATCTGATGAATCTGTGAAGGGTCGCCGTCCACTACCGGTAGCTGTTCTTCGAGATCAAGTTGCAACAAGCATCCAGAGGGAAGAAACGAACGCAGATGCTCCGCAGTTTCCTCCAGCAACGAATTCAGGTGCAGTGGCTTGAGTTCGAAACTCGCTGACTGGCGCGAAAACATCAGTATCTGTGCAATAAGATCCTTCGCCCGGACACTGGCTGAGAGGATGTTGCGAATGCGGGTTTTGACGTTATTGGTATCGTCGGGCTTCATGTCCGCAAGTTCGGCATTGGCCATGATCGACATCAGAATATTGTTGAAGTCATGGGCAACACCGCCTGACAGGCTGCCGAGTGCCTCGAGCTTTTGTGCCTTCTTCAACTCGGATTCGGCCGCGTTGCGGCGACGCATCGTCTCCATTAACAAAGCGATCAGCGCGAGTTGTAATACCATGATCACAATGCCGCTAAAGACGAGGCCGGAATAATCGCGCCAAAAGTTGGGCGGGTCATTGACGATGAGGCTATCCATTGGGAGTCGACTGCGATCGATTGCAAACTGATTCAGCTTGCTGCCATCAAACATATAACTTGTCTCGGAAAAAACAACGTATTCCTCAATGGAACCGGAGAGCATGTCGCGGGCGATATCGGCGGCAGAGCTCGCGTACAGCGTCGATGCCGTCATGTTGCCGCCCAGCGTGCCGCTTTGCAGCAGCGTGTCGAAGGCACCGAACACGGGCAGAGGAACGTTTTCATCGAGTAGCGTGTTGATTGCCATGGTGCGCAGTGGCTGACCTGTGTGATCCCGGTCATAGGGGTTTAACAATACAGCACTGTTCGACGGCGCCCGAGCAAGTTCTGCAAGCAACTCGTCGGGAGTCAGGCCTGTAAGAACGGTGAATTCATAGTCGATAGTTGATTCAGCCAACGCGTTTTCTGCACGGCGTTGATAAGAGAGGTCGCCGTCACTCGAGCCGCCAATCACGAACAAGTGTTCCAGATCAGGAAGCACTTGAGGAATCAGCTCGACGGTTTTGCGGGTGGCTATTTCGACTGCGCTCTGCAGAATCGCGCTCTGTGCGCTGGGCGAAACCATCTCGGTTACGTCCAATCCTGGCAGCACATAGAGGATCGCTGCTTGGGGTGCGAAGATGCCTGCCCAGCGATGCACGAAACTGTTTGCTTCGGGAAGAACAGCGATAACGAGATCGATCTGTAGCTGACTGTATTTGAGTCTCAGGGACTCCGCCATATATTGCTGCTGCAACAGCGGAGTCTCAATCAGGGAGAGAAACTCGGGGATTGCCGGTATGCCGGAGTTGGTAGACAACTCGGTGAGCGTGATCTGGTTGAAATTCTGTTCCCAGGGGCCGATATCGGGATTGCCATATACGACCAGAACGCGGCGATTCTCGGGGAACTCCGCCGCGTGGGCAGCCAGACAGAGCCATGCGCTGAGCGCCAGGCTCATCCGCATTAGTCTCCTGATTCCGCTGTACATAGGCAACCTTGCCCTTTCAATTAGCACAGACCGCACCGCGTCTGCTTCTTGCAAAAATAAAGTATGCCACCAAAGATGGTCAATAATTCATTACGACTGCGCGAAGGGAGTTATTGACCAGAATTTAACCGGATAGGGAATTGAATAGGGTGCTGAATAGGGAAATAACGGCTCCGTGCCGCGCCTGAACGGAACAAGCAAGTTAGTGGGGTCGGCAAGTGACAGAAGCATCTGGATAGTGGCAGAGTAGCGTGTCAGCCGGCTGCCACTAAGGACCCGATTGCTAGGGTTGGACGTTACTGCCGAGGATGTGCCACACGACCTGAGCGCTGGCCGTGCTGCCGTCGCTGAAGCTGGCTTGCGCCGTGATGTGATGTTCACCGGCACCCAGGACGGCCAGTTCTATGCCGGGACAGCGCAGACTGCTCCCCTGGCTCGTGAGTGTTTCATCAATCGCGCAGGCGGTGAAGACGCTGCTGACATCCGCACCATTGGCAGTGAGACTGTAGTCTGTCAACGTCGCATCGCCGCGCGCAATGAGCACCAGATCAGTAGACTGGCTCTGTAGGTAGTGGCCGCTTGCCGGGCTGATTGTGAGTGGCGCCACCAACTGATGGATGCTACCCGCGAGGTCTGCGACAAATAACTCGCCGGCCTCGTTCTCTCCAAAACTGCTGATATCGAACTGCGTATCGAGCAGTATGTCTTGTTGCCATTGGGAATTGCTTTCCTGTGCGGAGAAAATCTCGCCTGTACAGAAGTCGCCATAGACATAACGGCCGTGGAGTGCCGGGATCGCTTCTCCCCGATAGACATAGCCACCGGTGATCGAGCAACGCCCACTGCTATGTGTGTATTCGAAGGCGGGCAGGGTGAGACTGCCATCGTTGCAGCCGCTGCTGGGGTTGAAGCAGCTCGACCCTTCCATCAGTCGCCAGCCATAGTTCTCTCCGGAAGCCGTATTGGCCTTGTGTACATGCACCTCTTCGATCAGGTCTTGCCCAACATCGGCAATATAGAGATCGCCGGTGCTGCGGTCGAAGCTGTAGCGAAACGGATTGCGCAGGCCCAGCGCCCAGATCTCATCCAGCGTAAAATCCGTGTGGGCAAACGGGTTGTCATCAGGAATGGCGTAGGGTGAACCGTTATCGACGTCTATCCGCAACATTTTCCCCAACAGGCTCAGAGGATTTTGTGCAGTGTTCCCGGGATCACCACCACTCCCGCCATCGCCCAGTCCGATATACAGATACCCGTCGGGACCAAAGGCCAGATGCCCACCGTTGTGATTGCTGAACGGCTGCGACACAGTCAACAAAATCTCCTCACTGGCACTGTCCGCAATATCGGAGTTGGCCTCTACCGTGAAACGTGAAATCACTGTCGCGAAATTGCTGTTCGTGTAGTTAACAAAGAACTGCCCATTGCTGGAAAAGTCCGGATGAAAGGCAATCCCCAACAAGCCTCTCTCCTGGCAACAGCTAATCCGGTCGCTTATATCGAGCAAAGGTGACCCCAGAACAAGCCCATCACGCAACACCAAAACCCGCCCAATCTGCTGCGCAACAAACAAACGCCCGGACCCATCCCCGGCATGATCTATCGCCACCGGCGCCTCAATATTGCCGGCAACGAGGACAGGTGTAATCAGTCGCTCCTGCGCGAGAGAAGAAAATGCCAATAGAAACAGAAGGATAGAGTAAGCAATGCGCATACGGATGCTCCAGCATCAGAATCAGGTTGCTAGATTAAACCAGGATGTTCTAACAGAAATAACGGTGATGTCACAGATTAGGAAATCACCCGTAACGCCTTTATAATTGCGCCCTTAGCTGACACCCACGCGCCCGTAGCTCAGCTGGATAGAGTAACTGGCTTCGAACCAGTTGGTCGGGAGTTCGAATCTCTCCGGGCGTGCCAAACAAAACAGGGAGCCAAAGGCTCCCTTTTTTGTTTGGTAAGTCCTGGCGGACTTGGTTCGAACTCCCAGTTCGAAAGCCGCGTAAGCGGCGCAGACAGCGCACAGCGCTGCCCGTAGGGTGAGTAATTTGCGCCCACGCAAATTGCGAATCAATCTCTCCGGTGGAAGCCGAAGGCTTCCTAATCCGGGCACAGTTCAAACAGGGAGCCAAAGGCTCCCTTTTTTGTTTGGTAAGTCCTGGCGGACTTGGTTCGAACTCCCAGTTCGAAAGCCGCGCAAGCGGCGCAGACAGCGCACAGCGCTGCCCGTAGGGTGAGTAATTTGCGCCCACGCAAATTACGAATCAATCTCTCCGGTGGAAGCCAAAGGCTTCCTAACCCCGGGCACAGTTCAAACAGGGAGCCAAAGGCTCCCTTTTTTGTTTGGTAAGTCCTGGCGGACTTGGTTCGGACTCCCAGTTCGAAAGCCGCGCAAGCGGCGCAGACAGCGCACAGCGCTGCCCGTAGGGTGAGTAATTTGCGCCCACGCAAATTACGAATCAATCTCTCCGGTGGAAGCCGAAGGCTTCCTAACCCCGGTCACAGTTCAAAAAGGGAGCCAAAGGCGCCCTTTTTTGTTTGGTAAGTCTTGGCGGACTTGGTTCGGACTCCCAGTTCAAAAGCCGCGTAAGCGTCGCAGACAGCGCACAGCGCTGCCCGTAGGGATCGTCGTGCCTAACATCTCCGCTATTGGGTTCGACTAGATTCAATTTTCGAAAAGAATCCTATTGATTTTGGCTTAGCCAAAAGCTGAATCAATCTCTCCGGTGGAAGCCAAAGGCTTCCTAACCCGGCACAGTTCAAACAGGGAGCCAAAGGCTCCCTTTTTTGTTTGGTAAGTCCTGGCGGACTTGGTTCGGACTCCCAGTTCGAAAGCCGCGTAAGCGGCGCAGACAGCGCATAGCGCTGCCCGTAGGGATCGTCGTGCCTAACATCTCCGCTATTGGGTTCGACTAGATTCAATTTTCGAAAAGAATCCTATTGATTTTGGCTAAGCCAAAATCTGAATCAATCTCTCCGAAGGAAGCCGAAGGCTTCCTAACCCCGGGCACAATCCAGTCAACGTGCCGATTGCTCCCGATTTACATAACAACTACTCAACCCCAGCCTCCATCGCGTCAAGAAGTGAGCGAATGGCAGCCTGTCTGGATTCATGCAGCGACGGCAAGGCAATTTCATAGTGTTCTCTCGCCAACCGCATATCTCCTCGCATTCTATATAAATCACCCAAGCGGGCACGATAATCCGCATTGGAAGGCTCAAACGCTACTGCGTTTAACTGGGCCTCGATGCTGGCGTCAATGCTCGAGCCGAGAAGTATTGAGTAGGTCGAGTAGATTTTTCCGGACTCGATTCCGCGAGAAAGCAGTGTCCGGTAGACGAGTTGGGTGAGATCAAACCGAAATAGAGAGCGATCCGATGTCACTATCATGCTGACTGGTTGCAAGCTTGCGAGAATGCCTTCCATTACGGCATCAGCGTAGGGAGTCGCGAGCTTGGTCTCCAAACCGGCGATTGAATACAGAGCCGCGGATATCGCTTCCGTGCAGTACTCCTCGCCAATCAAGTCCCGGACTGAATTCCCGCACAAAATCTGTAGTGATTCCTCAGCTTCGTCACTGCTCAGTCTTCTGATATTGCCAAATTTTTCGACTCGCTGCCTGGGGTTAATGTCCGCTTTAAGCTGTGCGATGAAGCGGCCTTTCCTCAAGCGTTGTCCGGCCCTCTCCAGATGAGAGTGAGCTTCAGCCGCGCTGTTCCATTTGCCCTGTTGATGAGGGGTGTTTTCATAGCTTGTTATAAAACACCGAGCGGCTTCCGAATTGGCCCTTCTGTCCAGATGGCTGCCATGGTAGCGGGTCAAACTTCCGCTCAGTAATCTGCAAGTGAAAAAATCCGGTGCTTCGGTCCGCACTATCTGTCTATGCCACTGCAAGTTTTCCGCAGCGCTGTCAGAGGTCAATGCGAGCCAGCCCATAGCAGAAGTGTCTGCGTTGTTGGCATCGTACATCGCTTGCGCCAGGGACCTGACTTGTTGCTGTAACCAGTCCTGATCGGGGAGCTCTGCACTTCTGCCCGCGAGATGCGGGTGCAATCCCAGTTCTGCTGATTGTCGGATATCAGAAAGTCGGTAATAGGTGCTTGCCAGAAGCTGTTTTACAGGGTACTCATTGGCTTCTTCAAGGCTTTCCAGAGTCGCCAGCCAGTTCAGGCAGGAGGATATGACATCGGCTCGGTTCGGATCGCAGTCAACATAGAATTTCGCTTCAAGACAAAACGTATCGGATATCAGGCAAGCTTCCGAACCGGCTACTCCTTCGAGTATGTAAGAGTGAGCTTGCCCTTCACTCTCCTCATTGGTCGAGACAGCTGTGCTACAGCCACCTGCAGTCAATAAAAGTAGAAAGATAGAAGCGCGTCGTATTGTCATCAGAGCCGCCGGTGATCAGGTAGTCTCTAAATCCCAGTGAGGAGACAGAGAGAAGGCAGTGAGGAGAAAGACTTCGACCATATCACAGGCTAGATCATAGACCATTTAAATTCGCGGCTTAATGTCCTGATTGTTTTTCGTCTTCCAGCCGTGATAAAGCGCCCGCAGCCGAATCAGTGCATCCCTGTAACTCGCTCTCGGGACTTTTTCGAAGCGAAGCTCTGCCTCCAGCTCAGAGAGAAGTCGCTGGCGAGAAAGCCCCGGGCCAGCGCCAGACCTGGAGAGCTTCATATAAAACTCGCAGCCGATAGTTGAGTGGAAGGCGCACTCGCGCAAATTGATAAGCTGCATCGCATGCAAGTCTTCAACTAGCAAGCGAAACGAGTGGGGAACGAAAACCCAGCTATGCACGTCTTCTTCGGTACTGACTCTGTGGTCAGCACTCTTCAATCTCTCCAGTGCTGCGTCAATCCTGTTGCTCAGCATCGGCTCGCGCGGAAACGCGGCATTCCAGGCGATGCTGCCGTCCATGTCGGCGGCGTAAAGTATTTGTTCGAGCGCTTTGCCGAGAGATGGTGAATTAGCAGGCGAGCTATGCGCATCGAATACTTCAGCCAGGCTGCTGACCGAACGAAAGTAATCGAAGCAAAATCGTTTGTCGGGAATGAGCAGAAAGAGAACGCCATCCGGCTGCAGAATATCGGAACAATTGTTTAAGAAACCAATTAAATCAGGCATATGTTCGATGACGTGCGAGGCAATAATCCAATCGTACTTCTTGCCCTTGGTGAGGTCTGCGTAAGGTTCGCCTGACCAGAGATAGGTCAAACGTTGTGCTTCCCCATTAGCACTGCTTCTGTCTTCGCAGTTATCGCGATAGTCCAGAGTGTCTACGGGGTATCCCATGCGGAGGGGAGCAATTGGATGGCGCCCTGGCCCAATTTCCAGGCCGCCTCCCAAGTCACTGATTTCACTTACTATATTGCGCCGGAAATGCATGAGAAGACCACGTGCTAAAGCTCTGCTGAATGGAGAGCTCTCAAAAGTGGGAAATAATCCCACAGAATAGGCTCAGGTTATCACGAATCCAGTCACGAAATATAGGGGTTGTGCAATGTGGTTCTGGAACCGGCATCGCACAGCAAGACGCGCAGTACTGGATGCAAAGGCTGTTGTAGTAGAGCCTGGGTCTTAAGCGGCCGGGGTTTGCCAGTAAGGTTCTTGGCTATCTGGAAGCTTGGGGAGTGCGCTGCTGATAAGGGCAAGCGAGCAGACACTGTGCAGGTATCTCCGAAGACGACTCGTATAGTGATCAATCAGAACGGCAGGCGGCTTCGTTTACTTCGCCAAGTTGGTCAAAGGAAAGTCCGGGGAAACTAAACTGAGATAGTTAAACTGAGATAGCTAAATAGAGATAGTTAAACAGAGGCAGACAATCAGAAGCAGACTGTCTGGCGACTGGCATGTAAGCGCGCGAACAACTGGTGCCGCGTCAAGGCAATGCCATCTCCGGGCTTTCTCCTGCGCGCGCCGCCTCGAACACAACCACTGGCTCGTCGGTGCGCACTTGTTCCAACCAGAACACACCATCATAAGGTGCGCTGTTGCCGCGAGTGGAATAGAAGTCCACGTCGCCATCGCCGTCGATGTCGCGAGCAACGAATTTGTCGAACATGCCGCGTTTGCGGCGTGAGATGTCGTGCCGGGTCCAACTGGTTTTGGCGTCACCGGGGTTTTCGAACCAGCCTATTCGGCCCAATACGTCGTTGACATCAACGTCGCCATCGCCTGTGCGTGGTCCACGGCTGTAGCCGCCCGCGATAACATCGGTATCGCCGTCGCCGTCAATGTCAGCGGTTTCCAGGCCAATCATCCAGTCTGGTTGAAAATCGCCAATGCGGTAAGCATTCCAGGCATCACCTGCTTGAGCGGGTTGCTCGATCCAGAACAATTCATTGCCTGACGAGCGACTGAGAATATCAAGTCTGCCATCGCCACTCAGGTCGGCATACTCAAGATTGAATCCCTCGAGATGAGCGCCATTGATGCCAATAGCGTGTTCCACGAATTCGAGTTCACCATTGCTGATGTTTTCGAAAAATACCAACCGTTGCTCGCCGCGGCTTGCGGCGAGTATGTCGAGGTCGCCATCTCCATCGAGATCGATCGGCTCGGCATTCTGAGGTACGGAGAAACGTCCAAGTGTGATCTCCTGCCAGTTCTCTCCCACCAGAGGGTCGCCATTGACCTTGAAGATCGACACGTCGGTTGAGCGGGCGAAGTCTTCCGGTCCTGGAGTTTGTGCCCCTTTGTTGGCAGCGCTGAATTCGAGCCTGCCATCACCGTCATAGTCCGCCATGAAGACGCGGATATAGGAACCCTTGTCGAGCGTCATGGGGAGAATAAGGCGTGGCCAGTGAGCGGTGCGACTGTCCGCGCCCGGATTCTGCAAATAGATGAGATGAGAGCGTTCGGTGGCAACAACCACATCCAGATAGCCGTCACCGTCCACATCGCCGATCGCGACGTCTTCTGGCGCCGGAGTCTCCGTGCCTTCAGCGATCGTGATGCTGAACCAGATATCGGGATCGTCGGATCCAAAAGCGATACGCACATGCCCCTCGGGCTTGGGAACGAAGCCGGGCAAAAAAGTGGCCGAATCGTAGGTCGCATCGGCTTCATGCACAGAGACAATATCCTCGAAGCCATCGCGATCAAGGTCGCCAACTACGAGCCCATCGCTACCAGTCAAGGAGAAACCCGCGCTGGCGGAATCATCGATGAGGTGTTCACGCCAACTGATGTATTCACCGTCGGAAGACGTCGCGCGTGACAACTGCTCGCCGACTGGCGTTTGCGCCGCGGCGAGGTTGGCGAGCGACAGCGCTATGAACAGGACAAGCGGTGTGCACGAAGCAGGCAGGATGCTCTTAGAACAAAGATTGATGCGCGGCTTTAAATTCGTCATTATTTTTATGGCATAGTGCGTAGTGTGTTGCCGGATACTGTAGCACATGCCGTGCGCAACAAAGCAATAACCCACGCGCACTAAGCAGGCAGGAATCCGGCTACCGCAAGTTGCCAGTCTGGCTCCTTGAGCAGTTGAATGGAAGGAAATGGCCAGAAATCTCAGTACATCGCAAACGTCGCTACTTGGCTTGTTGGTAACAGGGCTCCTCGTCCTGCTTGCCGCGCTGGTAGCGCCGATCGCAACGCTGGACCAATTGTTTCTCGACCCTGATACCTATTCCATCATCGGTAGCATAGTGAACCTGTGGAGCCGCGGCGATTATCTGTTGATGGTACTGATCGCGGCCTTCTCTGTAATCTTTCCTGTGTTCAAGTACCTGATGCTGATGCGGATCGTACTCGCTAACGATGAGCAGTGTCGTGCTGACTCCAATCTGGGAGTGCTGCGCTTTCTCGGAAAGTGGTCCATGCTGGATGTATTCGTTACGGTGATCAGCTTCGGCGCGGCCAATCTTGGCGTACTCTCGCAGGTCGAGATTCACTGGGGAATCTATCTCTATGCGGCGGGTGTGATCGTGTCGATGTGTGTCGCGATGAGGCTCTCCTGGGAGCGTTGCAGTCGACGCGCACTCGCGCAGAATCAGGCTGGAAACTTCGGCTTCCCGGGATCAGGCTTGTTGCTGCTGGCGTTTGCCTGTTTTGCGATCGGACTGGCAATGCCGCTGATTGAAATTGAAAAATGGCTGTTCTGGGAGAGCCACTATTCCTTGCTCTCTGCTTTGCGTCATTTATTAGGCAATGGAGAGTATCTGCTTCCGGTTTTATTGACGGTTTTTGTGGTGCTGCTGCCACTGGCCCGATTTATTGTCTCGGCATTGGTGCGCTGGCAAGACAGCCCCGGCCAAGGGCTCTACATGCTCGATGAGTTTCTTGAAGAATGGGCTATGTTTGATGTGTACATGCTGGCCATGCTGCTGGTAGTGATCAAACTGAGTGATAGTGCAGCGGTGACTCTTCTGCCCGGCTTCTGGTTACTGCTAACGGCAGCCGTAGTTGGTTTTCTGGAGAGCGTACGTCAGCGTCTGGGAGAGGCTACGACGTGATGAAGCCTGATTGTTGATGAGGCGAGTTTTTCGAGTCAGCAGTTGGAGCGAGCTGGTTCAAAGTAAGCGCACTTTGAACCAGCACCTGAGGAGTTGGTGCTCCTGATCGATCCCGATCAGTCGCCGATAGCCGCGGCGCCGGCCATTGAGACCTGCTCGTCCTCGCTACCTCTCGCGCCACTGGAAGTTACCGCGCCAATGCGTTCGCCGTTCAGCATCACAGGTACGCCGCCTGCATAGGTTACACCGCCTTCCACTTCCGCAATCTCGCCGGCTTCGAGGCGGCGGCCATATTCCCCGCTCAACAAGCCAGTCTCGGTGACAACTTTCACTTTGGCGAGTGCGATGTCATAGGAACGAGGCGAGGCGCCATCCATGCGATGCAACATCACTGGCATACCGGTGTGGTCTGCAACGACGATAGTCAGGTTCCACCCATTGGCGCGAGCTTCCTGCAATGCGGCAGCCATCGCCCGTTGTGCCATGTCATAGTTGAGTAGTGTCGATGGGGCTTCTTGTGCTTGAGAGTACGCGGGGATCAGAAGGCTGCAAGCGAGTAGTGTTACTTTGAGAAGATTGCGAATCATGATTGTCCGTCCTGCTAGTAAGGTTGATTGTTATTGCTTGAAGAGTGAACCGCAGTCCTGTGTCGACAGCGAACAGGGGCCTCAGAAATTTTCCAAGCCAATTCAGGAAACGAGTATAGCCAGCCGCTGCTATCACTCCTAATACCGTTCGGTGTGCGGTGTGTTTTTCGCGATCAAGTCGAGAGAGGGTTGCGCGAGGCTTGCTTGCGGATGAACTTCAAACGAGTTGTCGGAAGAGATCGAGTAGATCGTTGAGTTGTTCATGGACGAGGGCCGGGAGTTCAACCGGGGCGAGCTGCTCTGCGAGTGCGCGGACAAAGCTCTTGCTGTTGTGCAACTCGATCATGCCTTCGGCGCTGGAGAAAACTGTTGGCCAGGCCTCACCGTTTTGACGCGTTGCAAACTGACTCAGCCAGGTCGCAATGTCGTCGGACTCAAGAATCTCGGTGCGAATCAGTATGGCCACGGCGCGAGCCAGTCGATCGCTTTCATTCGTTGTATACGCCGCCTCTTGCGTGACAGCTTTGCCATAGATCGCCACCAGACTTCTGCGAGCTTGCTCGACATTCAACTGTGGGTGCAGAGCGAGCCGCCAATGCACATCAGCAAGATGTGCAACGGGATGAACCCAACCCAGTGCCGCATCGAAACCGCGAAAATCAGTTTCGGCCAGCAACGCTTCGTTGGCTCGGAGAGTCAGTGTGTTGCGTTCGCGATCGGTCAGAAAGGCTTGTTGCGCATCGGCTCGCAATAGTTCACTCAGCACGAGCGCCGAGAAAGAGCGCAGCAGCACTGCTTCGCTTTGCAGATTGTCGTTCAGGACAGCAAAGAGTTCGAGTTTGGTGTCTTCGCGCAGGGCATCATTGCGTAACCAGTGAGTGAAGAGGCCATAGCCATAAGTGTCGCGAAGGGTCGGGTTGTCTGAGCCGAGGCAGGCCACCAGGTCTAGCGCAAAATCGTCTGCGTAGCCGCTGTCTGATTCTCTGTTATCGAAGATCGGTCGCCAGTAGCTGAGGCTTGCCTCCGTGTCGAGGCAGTCTGCTTCGCTTTGTGCAGAGGCAGGCGACATCGCAAGCAGCGAGATGGCTGCGAGGTAGCCAGCGGCGATGAAGGTGTGTGCGAACGTGCGAAGCGCCATAGAAACAAACCCGGAAGCGGGATATGAATACTATTATGCCTCCGGGAAATAGCGGGGCGAAAGGGGGTTCGCACTCAGTTTGTCGAATCTGTGAACTGGTTCGTAAAACGTGTCAGCTTCCGTCCAGGGTACACTAGTTTTGATTCTGCAGGAGATACGCAAGTCGCTCTTCTATTCTGGCAACGCGTTCCGGCTCGACAGTTGAACGGTCCACGTTGGCAAGCCAGGTCTCGAAATAGTAAATCGCAGAGGCATTGTTGCCGCCGGCCATATGCAGCTGTCCGAGAGACAAAATTGTTCGCCCTAGTTCATTCTCTGGCACGTCGGGGGTTTCCAGTATTCTGGTAAAGGCGATGATGGCTTCCTCATACATCTCCTGAGCGAGCAGCGCATTGGTATAGAAATTCAGCAGCGTGGATTGCTCGAAGCTGCTCAGGTTGTCCATTTCCGTATACAGGGCATTCATCTCATTGAGCGCTTCTTCCCATAAACCTTCTTCCATCCAGCGCTGTGTTTCACTCAGGACGGCCAGGACTCTGGGTGACAGGACTCTGGCTCCGGTGACTGGATCTGGCGCTGGAGAGGGAGTGTTCACGCCGGGAGTAGTACTTCGTTCGGTGGTGAGCGACGTTGCACTGCTGGCCGCTCGCTGAGGGGAGTCTGTCAGGTCTGGATTCAGCTTTGGGACCTGATCTGTGTCGTCAAATGATTGCAAATTATCCTGAGAGGATTGTGCGTCGGAAGCACGCTCCGTGGTCTCAGCGAATTGACGTTGAAGATCTTCTCCGTGAGTTGTGCTATCCGTGAGAACCTGAACATTCTCCCGGGCCGTCGTCGGTGATTGCAGTTCACGAGTAAACAATCGAGCTGGCAAGTCAGTAATTATTGGCAATAGCATGCTCACTGCCAGCGTAAGAATCAGGGTTCGCATCGCTAGGGTCTCTGGAAGTTTCATTAGGCTAATCGTAGCTAGCTCAGTTCAGGAAAAAGTCGGTCCGTCCCTGGACCTAGAGGGTTACGCGGTTGGAATCCTTAATTCTCGGCAATCTCGAACACGATGCGCTGCCGAATATCGTGCACAGGAATGGCCACGCCATCGTCCATGGCCGGGGAGTACTGCCACTTGCGAATCGAGTTCAATGCGGCACGCTCAAAGTAACCTTCAGGTTCTGCGTAGAGCACAACGGGGTCAATTACCCGACCTTGTTCATTTACCGTAAAAGACAATTCCACAAAGCCTTCGATGCCGCGCTGCAGTGCACGTGCCGGATACGGTGCCGTCGCACGTACCAGAGGTACCATGTGGCGCGACAGCGGGATGCTCGCTTCGCTTGCGCCGGGCAGTCGTGGCGTGTCAAATACCAGCGCCGTGCTATAAGTGTCAGCTACGGAGAATTCGAGGGCCGGTGTCTCCATAGGGGGGATTTCAATTTCTTCGATGAGTTGCGGCTTGTCGATTTCCAGCAGCAGTTCGGTTTCGAATACCGGCATGGTGGCATCCACCAGGCGGGTGATGTTGGGCTCTTTGAAAGAGCTGTTGTCTGTGCTGATCAGATACTGCATGAAGTAGAACAGCAGAAAGGTAACGATACCCGCTGCAAGGACAGCGGAATTCAGCCGGAAGGCTTTATAGAAAACTGTGCCTGGATGCATAGTGTGCTCCTTATCTGTACTGAGTGTTCAGTATTGCTGTGTCAGGTCGTGCTTGCATGATTCGTTAAGGCGATCTCGCGCTTCGCTTGCTGAAATTCCACGGACCACGGTGCCCTCCAGTGTGTTCCGGATGAGTGAAGACAGTTGATGATTGCTGGACTGTGAACAGTCCGCGTGGTCAGCTACTCGCTATTACCTTGCCGAGTAACGATTCCCGAATTGCCCCAAGAGCTGCGTGTGTTGAGGCGTACCGCGCGGGTAGTAGCTCACCTGATAGAGCTGGGGGGAAGGTGGTGGCCGGACATGTTTTTCAACAAACTTGATGTCCACGGCAGATGCCGGGGCCACCAACAATATGGAAAAGATGATGCTGGCGCAGAGGCCCGTTCTGCCATTGGTGGAGTAGTAATGCTGATCGGCCAGGATGTATTGTACCCGTCGATAGAGTGCTGATCGGGACTTGAGCAGTGCGTTGGCCAACTCTCTGTTATTGCTTCGCATGGAATCTGCGAACCAGAGCAAATTTTCTGCGTAGGTAATGGCACAGCCCGTGTCATCGATCACCATTTGGTCACAGGCCTTTTCACTCTCTTCGATAAACGTGTGGTGCAGCCACCAATTGACCGGATTGAACCAGTACAGGCATAACACCAGACGCGACAGCATGTGGCTGGCCCAATCCATGCGTTGAATGTGTGCGAGTTCATGGCTCAGTGCCTGCGCCAACAGGTCCTGCTGCCACGCTGAGGCGGAGGCGGGCAGGATGATAAAGTGGCGCCAGATTCCCCAGGTGAGAGGCGATTGAACTTCAGGTGAGAACAGCAGGGTGACGTGACTCTCGATGCCACCCCGGCTGCTGAGCTTGTCCAGCATCAGCAAGGCGTTTCTGTGCTCGCTCTCATTGGCCAGTGTGCTTCGCCGTGTGATTGCGAGCAGCGAAATCATCGCAGTGATGAGGTAGCTCAATGCAGCGATCGCAACGAGCGAGTAGAGGGCTAATAGCACCGATTGCAGTAGAGGCGTCAGCGCGCCCCCGCGCTCTGAACCGAAGAGGCCGAGGAATGACTGTAGCCAATTGCCACTGCTCGTCGGAATTGATGCGTCGGGCAGAGTCAATGCCAATGACCAGTGTGGCATGAGCAATGCAAATCCCGGCATCAATGCAAGGGCAATGATCAGCATCAACCAGAGCAGGCTGCGTTCAGCAGCGTTGTTCTTGGTGAGCAGGAGAATCAGGCCGATGGCCAGTAGTGTAACCATGCTGCCGCGGAGGACGAGTTCACTGCCAATAAACTGCAGCAACGCGTCGCTCTCGAGTTCTGCCAGGCCTACTGTCCCGGCGAGTCTTTCGATTGCCGCGATGCCTGTGTTAAGCAAGTTCAGGTTTGCTGTTGTCATTCTTATCTCCAGCCTGAAACTTCGTGTCTGTTATCAGATAGTACCAGTGTCTGCTGCCATTCTCTGGGATCTGCGCCCTCGGTTATGCAGTCCCTGGATTGCTTGCGCGCGTTTGCATTTTCGTTTTGCTAGCTACTGTTTCGCGAAGCTTCTCTTATGCGTCGAATCGTTATTTGTCCTGTCTGCTACTGCGTTTGGATTGCCTTGCCGATTCAATCATGGCCTTCAGTTCATCCAGCTCGGCATCGCTCACTTCATCGACTGACATATCAAGCAGCGTACTCATCGCTTGCTTTGCGGAACCGGAAAAGAAAGTTTGCAGCAGTCTCTGCAACGCGCTACTCCGTGCGTCTTCGTGTTCTATGGTCGGGAAGTAGACGTATTTCAGATCCTGTTCGCGATGCGACAGAAAGCCTTTATCTTCGAGTTTGTTCATGGTCGCGCGAATCGCAGAGTAGCTGGGTGCATCGGGCAGTTTCGCTTCGACGTCCTTGGCAGATGCTTCGCCCAGCTCGTAGACAATCTCCATAATCTGTCGTTCTCGGCGACTTAGATTCTGGGATACGGGCATGACGGTGTTCCTCTCGGTTCTGCGGTGAGTGTTCTGCTGGCAATGGTATGCATGTGCTTTCAGCTCAAAGTAATAGCTCGGCATTGCAAGGCTGTGCAGTTTTTTCAGCACTGTGCTAGAAAAATAGCACTTGGCTGTGGCAAGTCAAGTGGAATTTGCGTTTTCTGAAGGCGAGTTTATTTGAGTTGCAATAATTGCGCGGGTGAGAGACGGGTGAGAGAAAGGCCGGGCAGTGGGGCGATCTAATTTACATCGATGTCTGCGGAAGGGTCATCATCCATGGAGAGCAGATAATCGAAAACCGTGGCAATACTGAAGATGAGATCCTCGGGGATGTCGTTGCCCAGTGGTATGGCGGCCAGTTCCTCGCTCAGGGAAAAGTCCTGCAGTACAGGTACGTTGTTAAGTCTTGCCGTTGCTTCTATACCTCGCGCAAGCGCGCCATGACCCTGCGCGACGACCTGCGGGCCATCTTCCTTGCGCAGTTTGATTGCCGATGCAAAATTGGTTTTTGTCTCATTGCTCATAGCAGATAGCTCTCTTAACTCTCATAGCTCTCTATTTCTCTAGCTCTCAGGTTCAGGCCGGAGAAGGGGCACGGTGGCTTCGGCTCTTGAAATAGGTCAGCTCAAGGCCGCCATTGCCGAGGCGGTGACGCAAGCGGTCCTGACTGGCGTTGAGGCGCTTGGCCAGCGCCTCGCTGTCACTACTCAGCTCGACCCGAATAATAGAGCCCAGCAGATTAATTCGCGTCTTTACCGTACCGCCGTGTTTCAGCCGCAGTGAAAATTCTGCCCCCCAGCGGCGCTCGGCATTGATGGTCTTCGCATCGGGCTCGCGCTCGCCATGGATAATCAAAGGAACCGAGTCCGGGTGTTCATTGTTGTAGAGAGGCAGTTCGACGACCCAACGTTGCCACTGCTCGTCTGTTTCATCAACGGAGCGGTACTGGTTGCTGACGATCTTCTGCAATATTTCTTCAGCGTGACTGATGACCTTCTTTTTCAGCCCGGTTGGCTGATGATAGAGCTCTCGGTACAGCGCGAGGCCATAGGGTTCGGTGCCATTCGCGGCCGACTGGTAGCGTAAGCCGCCGCCACCGCCCAAGCTATTCACCAGTCGTAATAGCAGAGCCTTGAGGTCATTGCTGAACCAGCTCTCATGTTCGCCGTCGTTCTGGCTGGCCGCGTGGAGTTTGCTTTCCAGAAACAGGCCGGAATTGTCCAATGCCGCTTTCAGCCGCTCCAGACGGCCCAGATCGCCTGGTCGCATGAGAGAACGCTTGAGTTTATTCAACAGGATCATGCTGTCGCCAGGGAGTGACTGCAGCTCCGGCGTGTTTTTCTGGTAAGGCAGCTGTACGAGGTTGGTAAGGTTGTTCTGCCGCAGCCGGCGCGCCTGTTCGAGCAGCTGACCAGACACCACAGTGGATGGCTGGCTGTTGGCTTGCTGCCCTGTGCGCAGGTTCTCGATGACTTCAAGCTCGAGCTGAGGAGTCAGCGAGAGGACTTTGACGATGAGTGCGGCACCCTGCTGCAGTGGCGATTGGGAATTGGCCTGATACACGTGACCATTGATGCGCAACAGCGAGCCGTTGCCATCCTTCGGTTTTCCTACGACCTGCGCAACCAGTTCCTGTCCCGCCTTCCAGCTCAGGTTTCTTTCTTGTCCCGGTAATTGCCTTAAATCCAGTCTGGTCAGTTGCAAGCCTGAATACCTCATGTCAGCGCAGTGGCGGTTTTTCCGCACGACCACAGTTTACGCCGCGTAAGAAACCCGTTTCTGGCCCTACGACCCGTGGGCTTTAAAGCTTTAGGACTTTTTTTCAATTTCACTGGCACAGAACTTGCTCAATACCTTGTACAGATGAAAAAAGACGCCTTTGCGACATGATCAAAATCTGCTGCAGACCGCATAAATAAAGGGCTGTAGCGAAAACTGACAGACCGGGTGTCAAAATTTTAAACGAATGGAAAACCGACGTTGTCAATCCATTGACTAGGCCGAAAACCGACAAGTTGGGGACTCAAAGAGCATTATGAATACGGTAGACCGCAGACAATTAGCTCGTAACACCGGCCCGGCCCGAGCGGCGCAATTCCTCATGGTGATGGGTGAAGAGGGCGCTGCCAGCGTGCTTCGCCACCTGTCCAACGACGAAGTGCAGAAGATCGGCGTGGAAATGTCGCGCATGAATGAAATGACCACCGATGAGGTTAACGACATTCTGACCAGCTTCCTCAAGGACTGTGAGTCTGATGGCTATATCAACGTTGTTGCAGATGAATATACACGCGCGGTGCTTACCCAGGCTCTTGGTGAAGATGCGGCCCATGAGATTCTCGAAAAGATTCTCATGGGCGGCAACACCAAGGGTCTGGATTCTTTAAAGTGGATGGAGCCCGCACTGGTTGCCGGCATCATCCAGAACGAGCACCCGCAAATTCAAGCCATTGTTATCTCCTACCTCGGGCCCGACCTGTCCGGCGAGGTGCTCAGCCACATGTCTGAATCAGCTGTTGTCGAGCTGATCGTGCGCATGGCGGAGATGGACTCTGTCGATCCCAAAGCCTTGCAGGAACTGAATCATTCTCTCGAGAAGCAGGTTGAGGGCGTGGTGAGCAAGCAGAGCTCCGCGATGGGCGGCGTGAAGAACGTAGCCAATATTCTGAATTCGCTGGAGAAAGCCCAGGAAGACAATCTCATGTCGAAGATCCACGAAGTGAGCGAAGACCTCGCCCAGAAGATTCTCGACCAGATGTTTGTTTTCAACGACCTCAAAGAAATTCCCGATCGCGACTTCCAGAAAGTCCTGCGCGAAGTGGCGACAGACCGTCTGGCGCTGGCACTCAAGGGCGCAGACCAGTCCATCGTCGACAAGGTTTTGCGCAATATGTCTTCGCGTGCTGCGGAGATCTTCAAGGAAGACATGGAAGAGCTGGGTCCAGTGCGTGTTACCGATGTGGAGAACGCACAGAAAGAAATCCTCGCTGTTGCGAAGAAACTGTCTGATTCCGGTGAGATTGACCTGAAAGAAGACGAAGCCGCAATGATTGGCTAGGCCAGAAGCAGACAGAGTTAAGAGACTCATCAAGAGACTGAACTATGAGTGATTTGTTATCGCAAAATGAGATCGACGCCCTACTCCACGGAGTGGGCGATCCGGTAACCGAGAATCGCAAGAAATCCGATGCCGAAGACTATGTGCTCTACGACCTGACGAGCGGCATGAATCGGGTTTCGGGCTGGTCACAGGAAATTCAGGCTGCCGATGAGCGCATGCAGGCGAGTCTCAGCATCAAGCTGCTCGGTCTTTTGCACAAGAGTGTCGAGGTCAAGCGCCAGGACATTCGCATTGAAAAATACGGTAAATACGTCAAGTCACTCTATGTACCGACGAGTATTACCACCTTCCTGCTGTCTGGCATGGTCGGCTTCTCCAGTATCGTAATGGACGCCAAATTGGTTTTCGCTCTGGTGAATACCTTCTTCGGTGGTGGCACGCGACCAACGCAAGTTACCGGCCGTGAGTTCACCCACACCGAGCAGCGGGTGATCAAACTGATCCTCAAGACCATCATTGATGCGATCAAGGACAGTTGGAAAGAAATCTCTGATCACGAATTCACCATTACCGAATCGGAAATGAATCCTGCTCACTTGTCGGCCTACAACGATTCCGACGTGTTGATGATTCGTCCGTTCAGGGTCGAGTTCTCCGGTGGTGGCGGCGAGATTCAATTGCTGATGCCAGGCAACATCATCGACTCACTGTTCCGTAACAAGAAATCCAAGCTGGCAGAGGCAGGAGTGACATCACGCGATGTGCTGCGAGCCATGTCGCACGACTTCACTATGGATGTAACTGGCGAATTGAGCGGCGCGCATCTGACGATCGGTGAGGTATTCAAAATGTCACGCGGTGACATTATCGGCGTCGATTCGCCGGAGCAAGTTGATGTGAAAGTTAACGGGATTCCCAAGTTCAAGGCTCGCATGGGTGAGCTGAACGGCAAAGTGGGTCTCGAAATCATGAACAGGATCTAGGGGCAGGGCATGAACGATATGACAGGCAGCGAAAGTGCAGTAGAGACGGGTTACGCAGCCCCTCATGCCACACTGCACGAGCATCAGCCGCTCACACAGAATCAGTTACATGTGGCGCCACAGAGCCGGAACATGCCGGCTACAGTGAATCACGAACCATGGACCATCGAGTCGATGGGAGATGTGCCAGTGACGCTTACTTTCGAAGTCGGCAGAACCACGATCACGATTCGCCAGCTGATGGAGCTCTGCAAAGGCTCGTTCATCGAACTTCGCCATGTGTCAGTCGACACGATTGACGTGCGCGTAAGTGGGCAGGTGATTGCGATGGCTGAGGCGATTGGTTTGCAGCAATGGTACGGCATCCGTATGGGAGAAATAGAAATCCCGCCAACTGTGGATCTCGAGCAACTATGAAAACGCGATTCGCGACAATCTTCCTGTTGAGCAGCCTGTTGGCCAATGCAGCATTCGCTGCAGAAAGCAGTTTCGCTGCACAGAGTACTGTTCTCGACACTGGCAGCTTTATGCAAATGCTTGCCGCCCTGGGTATTGTGGTAGTTCTGATCTTCGGGCTGTCCATGGCAGTGCGAAAATTCAACATGTTCAATGCTTCTTCTTCAGCACACATCCGCATCGTGGGTGGTCTGGCACTGAGCAACAAGGATCGCCTGTTGTTGATTCAGGTCGGTGAAGAACAGCTTTTGATCAGCACCAGCCCGGGCCGGGTTCAGAAGATTCATGACTTGCAAACACCAATTGATCTCAGCGAGGCAGACGATGGCAAATTGGCCGCGGGACAGAATTTCGCCAGTCTGTTGCAGAATCTCACCCAGCGAGGCCGATCATGAGCGCGCGCCTCCTCATTCTAATTGCCTGCCTGGTGCTGCCCGGTGTAGCTACGGCTGCAGCCAATGACCTGACACTTGTGACGTCTCAGGCTAACGGAGCAGGTGGCACAGATTACAGCATCAGCATTCAAATTCTGCTGCTCATGACTGTGCTGACGATGTTGCCTGCTGCCTTGATGGCAATGACTTCTTTCACCCGAATTATTGTTGTGCTGGCTATCCTGCGCCAGGCCCTGGGCCTTATGCAGACGCCATCCAACCAGATTATCCTCGGTCTGGCGCTATTCATGACTGTGTTTGTGATGGCGCCAGTTTTTGAAACTGCTTATGAAAACGGCATCGAACCCTATATGAATGAAAGCCTGGGCTTCGATGCAGCACTGACCGAGACCGGCAGTCCTTTTCATAAGTTCATGGCAGACCAGACCCGCGAGTCGGATCTGGTGCTGTTCAGCGAAATGGCTGGCTACGAAGGCTTCGATTCACTCGAAGATGTCCCGTTCCGGGTACTCGTGCCAGCGTATCTCACCAGTGAGTTGAAGACAGCCTTTCAGATTGGCTTTCTCATCTTCATTCCCTTTCTGGTCATCGATCTGGTCGTCGCCAGTATTCTGATGTCCATGGGCATGATGATGCTGTCGCCAATGCTCATCTCTCTACCGTTCAAGATCATGCTCTTCGTCATGGTTGACGGCTGGACACTGGTGGTAGGCACACTCGCCTCGAGCTTCGCGGTGAGTTAACAAACCCTATAAACAGGTAACAAGCGAGAACAGGTATGAATGAAGACGTGGTATTGCAAGTAGGTCGGGAAGCGCTGTTTCTCATCGTGGCGCTGGCCGGACCGTTGCTGCTTGCTGCGTTGGCAGTGGGTCTGATCGTTGGTGTGTTGCAGGCTGCAACGCAGATTCAGGAACAGACACTGAGCTTCATTCCCAAGTTGCTTGCCCTGGTCGTGGCACTGGTACTGATGGGCCCATGGCTGCTCACGTCCTGGATGGTGTACACGCAGGAACTTTTTTATCGCATACCGGAGCTAATCGGCTGATCACATCAGCTACTGTGCGCTATGGAAATACAACTGGACAATATCACTGCATGGATCGGCGACTTCTTCTGGCCGTTCTTGCGCATCAGCGCACTGTTCGTGATTGCGCCGGTGTTCGGTGCCCGCACAGTGCCGGTTCGCATTCGTGTCATGCTCGCCGTATTGGTAACTGTGGTGCTGATGCCAAACCTGCCGTTTCACGACAGTTTTGAACCCCTGAGTCCGGAAGGCATTCTGTTGGTCGTGCAGCAACTGGCCATCGGCATTGTCATGGGACTCATCCTGCAGATTATTTTTGCCGCCCTGATCATGGCTGGCCAGACGATGGCCACTACCATGGGTTTGGGCTTTGCTTCTTCGGTAGACCCCCAAAATGGAGTGCAGGTAACGATGTTAGGTCAACTGTACCTGATGTTAGGCACTCTCTATTTCCTGGCCATGGATGGTCACCTTTTATTACTGGAAGTCATGGCCAATAGCTTCATCTACTTGCCCGTGGGTTCTCCGCTCAATGGTGGACAGATATTCGGCGATATCGCCCTGTTTACCACGGAGCTCTTTCTTGCTGCCGTCCTGCTCTCCTTGCCAGTCATGGTCGGCGTACTACTCGTTAATCTGGCGTTTGGTGTCATTACCCGCGCCGCACCGCAACTGAATATTTTCGCTGTCGGTTTTCCCACCACCATGCTTGCTGGATTCGTGCTGATGTTTTTCAGCATTCCTGTGCTGGTGCCACTACTGCAGAACCTGTTCGACACTGGTTTCTCCTTCATGAGGACACTTGTCAATGGCTGAGAACAGTAGTCAGGAAAGAACCGAAGAGGCGACCCCCAAACGGCGGGAAGACACCCGCAAAAAAGGTCAGGTCGCCCGCTCCAAGGAACTGAATGTACTGGTGTCATTGTTGGCATCTGGAATCGGCATGATGGTTTTCGGTCGACAGATTATTGAGGACATTAATCAGATGCTGCGCGAAGGTCTCAGCTTTGGCCGCGAGGAAGCGTTCACCACGACTGTTATGTCGGTGCGGTTCATGGAGACCATGATGGCAAGTGTCTGGATGCTTGCGCCGCTATTGGCTGTGCTGACCGTCTGTACTGTAGCCAGCCCGATGTCGATGGGCGGCTTTGTCATGAGTGCAGATCAGATTCGACCCAAGATGGAACGCATCAGTGTCATCAAGGGATTTGGTCGCATGTTCTCACCGAAGTCTCTGATGGAACTGGTAAAGGCCATCGGCAAGTTTTTTCTGGTTGGTGGTGTCGCCTGCTTCGTCCTCTACATGGTGCTCGACGACATCTTGCTGCTGCCGTTGCAGCCCTTGACCGAAGCGTTCCGCGAAACCGGTTCGCTGTTCATCTGGTGTCTGCTGGGCTTCAGTTCGACTCTGATTCTCATTGCCGGAATTGATGTGCCATTCCAGATGTTCGAGTTCAAGAAGCAAATCCGCATGACCAAACAAGAGGTCAAGGAGGAGATGAAGGACACTGACGGTCGGCCTGAAGTAAAAGCGGCGATTCGCGAGCGTCAGCAAGACATGGCCAATCGACGCATGATGCAGGAAGTGCCAACAGCCGATGTCGTGATTACCAACCCGACTCACTACGCTGTCGCGCTGCGCTATGACCAGGACAGCAGTGGCGCACCGCGCGTTGTTGCCAAGGGTAAAGATTTTATCGCCGCCAAGATTCGTGAAATAGCCGAAGAGAATGAGATAGCAATCTTTCGAGCGCCGCCCTTAGCGCGTGCGCTGTATGGTTCCACTGAATTGAATCAGGAAATCCCGGGCAATCTCTTTCTCGCAGTAGCGCAGGTATTGGCCTACATATTTCAGTTAAAGCAAGCGCGTCGAGGCAAGGCAAGAATGCCTAAGGCCCCGCGCAACATCAAAGTACCTGAAGAGTACAAACGCAAAGAACAACAGGAGGGTATTGACCGATGAGCAGTGCCGCTAGCAACGCGCCTACATTGTCAGTCGCCGGAGTCGATCTGCGTATGATCGGACTGGGAGCGCCGTTATTGATCGTCATGCTGTTGGCGATGATGATTCTGCCGCTGCCGCCATTCATGCTGGATTTCCTGTTTACGTTCAACATAGCGCTGTCGCTGATCATCCTGCTGGTGGCGGTCTATATCAGCCGGCCGCTGGATTTTGGCGTGTTCCCAAGCGTGTTGCTCGTGGTCACCCTGATGCGCCTCGCGTTGAATATCGCTTCTACTCGCGTCGTACTGATCGAAGGCCACAATGGCACGGGAGCGGCGGGTCGCGTCATCGAGGCGTTTGGCGACTTCGTTGTTGGCGGTAACTATGCCGTAGGTCTGGTGGTCTTCGCGATTCTGGTAATCATCAACTTCGTTGTCGTGACCAAGGGTGCAGGACGCATCTCTGAAGTCACCGCGCGATTCACTCTCGATGCCATGCCTGGCAAGCAAATGGCGATTGATGCCGACCTGAATTCCGGCTTGATCGATCAGAACACTGCGCGTCAGCGTCGCGACGAAGTAGCCAAGGAATCAAGCTTCTACGGTGCGATGGATGGTGCCAGCAAATTCGTACGCGGCGACGCGATAGCGGGCATCCTCATCCTGTTCATCAATATCATCGGCGGGTTTGCCATCGGTGTCTTGCAACACGATCTCAGTGCCGGTCAGGCGGCCACCAATTACGTTCTGTTGACCATCGGTGATGGTCTCGTCGCCCAGATTCCATCGCTGTTGATCTCTATCGCTGCGGCATTAATCGTCACGCGAGTAGGTGCGGTAAGTGACATGGGTCGCCAGGTCATCGACCAGGTATTTGAAAGCCCGAAAGTCTTTTTCATTACCGGCGGCGTGATCGGCATACTCGGTCTGGTCCCTGGCATGCCGAATCTGATCTTCCTGTTTATCTCCAGTTCCCTCATGGGCATTGGCTATATGCTCTCGCGCAGAGCGATGGCGCCTGAGGTCGAGGAAGAAGAAGAGGAAGAAGACGAGGGTGCACCCCAGGCTCAGAAAGATCTCGGATGGGACGATATTCTCGGCGTCGATATTATCGGTCTCGAGGTCGGCTACCGTCTGATATCTCTGGTCGACAAGGAACAGGGTGGCGAACTCCTCGACCGGATCAAGGCGGTGCGCAAGAAAATTTCTCAGGATCTCGGATTTCTGGTTCATTCAGTCCATATCCGGGACAACCTCAGCCTGCAGCCCAACTCCTATCGCATTACATTGATGGATGTGCCAGTAAGCGAAGGCCAGATTCATCCGGGCATGGAGATGGCGATTAACCCGGGTCAGGTCTTTGGCGACCTGGAAGGTATCGCTGGCAAAGATCCTGCGTTCAATCTCGACACGATCTGGATTGAATCCAGTCAGAAAGAAGAAGCGCAATCGAAAGGCTATACGGTTGTGGATGCCAGCACGGTGATCGCGACTCATCTTAGCCACACGCTGAAGTCTCATTCCCATGAGTTACTCGGTCACGACGAAGTTCAGAAGCTGCTCGACAACCTGTCCAAGACGGCGCCCAAGCTTGTGGAGAATCTTGTCCCGGATGTTGTGTCACTTGGCACGGTCCTCAAAGTCATGCAGAACCTGCTAGCCGAAGGCGTACCAGTGCGTGACCTGCGCAGCATTGTTGAATCCATTGCCGAGCATGCCGGACGTGGCCTCAATACCGATGAATTGACTGCGGCGGTACGTGTCAGTTTAGGACGTACTATCTGTCAAGGAATCGTCGGTATGGAGCCTGAAATCAGCGTAATTACGCTGGGTGGAGGGATGGAACGGATATTGCTTGATTCTGTTGCAGGCAATCGAGAAGGCGGTCTTGCCGGTCTGGAACCGGGTCTCGCAGAGACTTTCCTCAAGGAGATTCACATGCGATCAGCCGAACTCGAAGCCAAAGGACAGATACCCGTCTTACTGGTATCAGATCAGGTCAGGAACTGGATGTCGCGCTTCGTAAAAGCAGCGAATCCGAGATTGAAAGTATTGGCCTACAACGAGGTAGCCAATCACAAGCAGCTGAAGGTGATTTCGACAGTAGGACAATTGGAGTCCCACGCAGCCTAGCAAACGAGTTAAAGAGCAAGTTAGAAAAAAGGTTAGAGAAAACGTTTGAGAGAAAGTTAGAGAGAACGTTAGAGAGAACGTTAGAGAGAAGCGCAAACCCTATAAACACAGGTGTCCAGTTGCAAAGGGGAGCCTGCCGGGGAAAGCGATTGAACGAAGAGTTAAGTAAATTTAACGAATGATCGTGGAGCAGACCGTGAGAGTAGAACGATTCCAGGAAGACAATATGCAGAAGGCCATGGCCAGGGTTCGTACCGAGCTGGGTAAAGATGCAGTCCTGATCTCCAGCCGCAGCGTTGATGGCCAGATAGAGGTAATGGCGGCCAGTGACTACAATCCGCAACAATTGCAGGCGGAGCTGAAAAAGGTCGCCCCTAAAAAACCAGCGAACAAGAGCAAGAATGATTTCCTGTTCGAGATCCTGAGTGACAAACAAGCCCAGGAGGCGCAAGCGCCGACCTTGCAAAGTATGCAGGACGAACTGGGCCGACTCCGGGAATTGTTCGAAGGAGAACTGGCACAGCTGGCATGGCGCGATGCGCGCGCCCGACAGCCCAATCGCATAGCTTTGCTGAGCCGCCTCGAAGAACTGGGTGTCGCGCGGGATCTTGCGATCAAGGTGGTCGACAAAGTATTGCCCTGTGCCGATCTTGAACTCGGCTGGCGTCGTGCGCTGCGCTTGATTACCAAGGTCATCAAGTCCGCCAAACACGATCCATTAAACGACGGTGGCATTATTGCCCTGGTCGGTCCAACGGGCGTTGGCAAGACAACAACCGCGGCAAAAATTGCCGCTCAGTTTGCCGCGCGGCATGGCCGCAATCAGGTGGCACTGGTCACAACTGACAATGTACGCGTCGGTGGCAAGGATCAATTGATCTCACTGGGCGGGTCTCTGGGCATTCCCGTGCAGGTGGCCTCGGATGCTGAAGAGCTGCGGCAGACACTGGAAAGCTTCTCCGGCCGCAAGCTCGTCATCATTGACACGGCAGGGGTGAATCCCCGTACCGCGTCATTGGCGAAAGAGTACGAGCATGTCATCGGTAACAACACTGACATTACGCCGTACCTCGTGCTCGCTGCTACCGCGCAGGAAGCGGTCATCAACGAAACTATCCGTGCCTACAAGGGCATTGAGTTGGCTGGCGCCATTATCACCAAGACTGACGAGAACGTGTCGATCGGTGCGGCTATTTCTGGCGTCATTCGTTCGCGCCTCCCGGTCGCCTTCCTGGGTACCGGACAATGCATACCCGATGACCTCATTGGGCCGGAAGCGAAATTCTTCTGGAACAAACTGGTTGAAAACTACAATGCGCTCCGCAAGCAACGTCAGCAGCGCATTGCCATTGAACACAGGGAGTCCGTGAACGGACGAGGAGCAGCGTTGGCGAACTAAGCCACGCTTCACTATGGAACTAGTCATGAACGATTCAGTGCGAACTATAGCAGTATCTGGCGGCAAGGGCGGTGTCGGCAAGACCAATGTGTCTGTCAATCTCGCGCTTAGCCTGCTCAAGAGTGGAAAGTCCGTCATGCTGATGGACGCTGATCTGGGCATGGCGAATGTCGATGTGATGTTGAACCTGAAGCCCGAGCGCGATCTCTTTCACGTAGTTACCGGTAAGTGCGCTCTCAATGACATCATCATCGAGGGGCCGGGTGGCTTGCAGATTGTTCCCGCCTCATCTGGCGTGGGCAAAATGGCTGAGTTGAGCCCCATAGAGCAGGGCAATCTCGTTCGTGCCTTCGATGAATTGCAACAGAAGGTAGACGTGTTGATCATCGATACGGCTGCCGGCATTTCCAACAGCGTCGTCAATTTCAGCAAGGCATGTCAGGAAGTCATCGTTGTCGTATGCGACGAGCCTGCGTCCCTGACTGACGCCTACGCCCTGATGAAAGTGCTTAACCAGGAGCATGGCATCAAGCGCTTCCAGGTATTGGCCAATATGGTAAACGATGTTGAGCAGGGGCGGCTGCTGTATAGCAAGCTAGTCAATGTTGCAGACATCTATCTCAATGTTTCAATCGGTTTCCTCGGCAGTATCCCCATGGATGACAAGTTGCGCGAAGCCATTCGTCAGCAGGCGCCAGTCGCTGAACAATTTCCCAATAGCGCTTCCAGCCTCGCTTTCCAACGGCTGGCGAAAACCATTAATGAATTACCTGTACTTCCGCCCACCACCGGCAATCTTGAGTTCTTCGTCGGTAGAGTCGCGGGTAACGAAAACGCTACGGCGAGATGAGTCCGATGAGTAATCCAGCAACACAATATGAAATGCATGAATACCTGTCGCGAGACAAGTTATTCGAAGACCATTTGCCCCTGGTCAAGATCATTGCGCATCACATCAGCGTCCGGCTTCCGCCAGACAAGTGTGTTGAGGATCTGATTCAGGTCGGGATGATTGGCTTACTGGAAGCGGCCAGAACCTACGAACCTAATCAGGGTGCGGAGTTCAAGTCTTACGCCAGTATCCGAATACGTGGAGCAATTCTCGATGAATTGCGCAGGGAAACCTGGGTACCACGCTCGGTGCAACAGAAATCCCGGCGCCTGTCGCAGGCGATCCAGGATGTCGAGAACCGTTTGGGGCGGACGGCGAGCGACAAGGAGATTGCTGCAGAACTGGAAATCAGTATGGAAGAGTATGGCGAACTTCTGGAAACAGTCGCCAGCTGTACGGTCTTCAGTCTCGATGATGACAACACTTTCTCCGAGCCTTCGACCGGCGAGGACGAAACCATGCTCGGGCTGCATGATGAATCGGTCAAGAAGACTTTGGCAGAAGCCATTGGGAAACTGCCGGAGCAGGAAAAAATGGTAGTTGTGTTGTACTACGACTACGGCATGAATCTGCGCGAGATTGGTGAAGTATTGAACGTCAGTGAGTCACGCGTCTGTCAGATACATAGCCAGGCAACCAGTCGTCTGCGTACCAAGATGCGCAACTCACTGGTCGCAGAAGATGACTTTTGAGCGATTGTAGAAGTCGCAGGAATAATAACGAGATCTAACGGAGACGAGCGACGTGGTGCGCAGCGCGAAGCGCTGCCAATGCTACAGGTAGAGAATCATGGATATCATGACCATATTGGGCCTGATTATAGGCCTTACAGCGATTGTCGGTGGCAACCTGCTTGAGGGCGGGCATACCGAATCGCTAATGATTTTTACCGCTTTTTTTATCGTGTTTGGCGGGACACTGGGTGCGGTGATGGTACAGACTCCGCTTCGTGTGTTTATGCTGAGTCTCAAGCGTGCCATGTGGATGGTCAAGCCACCGCAGGTCGACATGCTTGGTATGATCGAAAAAATCGTCGAATGGAGTCAGACGGCCCGTAAGGAAGGGCTGCTCAGTCTGCAGGAAATTGCGGAAGGTGAATCTGACATGTTCTCGAAGAATGGTCTGCAGATGCTGGCGGATGGCAGCGAACCGGAATCCGTACGCGGCATCCTGGAAGTCGAACTCTCCTCGGCAGAGGACAAGGATCTGCAAGCCGCCAAGGTCTTCGAAGGATTCGGTGGCTATTCCCCGACAATCGGTATTATCGGTGCGGTTATGGGGCTAATTCACGTGATGGAAAACCTCTCCAATCCTGAGGCGCTGGGCCCGGGTATTGCGGTCGCTTTCGTCGCGACAATCTATGGCGTAGGTCTGGCTAACCTGGTGTTCCTGCCCATGGCCAACAAGCTGAAAAGCATTACCAATTCGCAATCACAGTACCGGGAAATGATTATCGATGGCCTGGTATGTATTGCAGAGGGTGAGAACCCCCGGAATATTGACGCCAAGTTGCGCGGCTATCTGTAGACAGGAGTCTGTTAGCCGCCCGAAGGCTTTTCAATCATGGCACGCAAAAAGAAACATGAAGAACACGAGAATCATGAACGTTGGCTGGTGTCCTATGCCGACTTCATTACCTTGTTATTTGCGTTTTTCGTAGTAATGTACTCGATGTCTTCGGTCAACGAAGGCAAATACCGCGTGCTGTCTGAGTCAATGACAGCAGCTTTCAGGCCGCTTACCCGATCGCTCATGCCTATCCAGATCGGCGAGCCGGTGCGCAGTATCCGGCAACCCGAGTTTGCTGTGATCCAGGATGTTCCTGTCCCTATAAACATCATTCCCGAAATACCAGGCAAAGCGAGCACGTCAGTCTCCGTGGTCAGTGGTAATGAAGGCAATGCCGATGAGGCGCTTGAGAATCCCACGGAAGGCGACGAAATCCAGCGCGGAGAAGGTCCGGAAGATGGGCCTAGCCAGATAGAAGGCCAGGGCATGGATGAGGGCGATCAGACCCTGGCTTTTCTCGGTAGCGAGATCGAAGGTTACTTCGAGGAAATGCTGAAAGATGGCGACATCCAGATCCGTCAAAACCCGCTCTGGCTGGAGATTGAAATCCAGAGCAATGTGCTGTTTACGAGTGGCAGTGTTTCGCCATCACCTGAGGCTAGCGAAATCCTCCAGACTATGGGCGGCATTCTGAGCCGCTATCCCAATCCGCTCACCGTCGAAGGGTTCACCGACAACACTCCCATGAGCGGCAGCATCTTTCCTTCGAATTGGGAGTTGTCCTCTGCTCGCTCTGCTTCCGTCGTGCGCCTGTTCGAAGAAGCGGGAGTAGAACCAATTCGTATGTCTTCCATAGGCTATGGCGAGCACCGCCCCAAAGTCAGCAATGACACACCCGAAGGTCGTGCGCAGAATCGCCGTGTGGTAGTGGTGGTCATGACTGATGTGATGTCAGACAACCCGATGGATCCCCATCTGCAAATGGAAACATTGCAGAACATGCGTCAGCGTCACAGCTACGCCGAGGAAACACGCGGCTGGTGGTAAACCATGCGACGCTGCGTCATCCGCATGCCGCAGGCCCATTCTCCTTCAACAGTTAGCCCCTGGTTGGCTAGTCTGTTACACGCCCCCCCTTTAATCCTACTTTCCTGCCCGTTAATCGATCTCACGGAGTGCGCGAACCAGATCTGCCCAGAATTGGTAGTTCTTAATCGCTTGGTCTCGAGCAATTGATCGAATGGTATAAACAGCGAATGACAGGCTGATCGATCAGAAGGGGAGAGGTGAAATGGGCTTGCGAACTGGCGAGGGAGTGAAGTTTGCGCGGGTATAGCGCCAAACACTGAGTTCAGTGTAACTGATCAGCTATTTAATTCCCAGATTATTTTTCCGAACCGGAGAAATTTCTGAAAAACCGTAAAAAGTGCGCACAGGCCCTTTTTATTGGGCTATACTCCCGCGCGTCTCCTCCAGACAGCAACGCTTCTCCAACTCCCGCGTTCGGTCGCGCCCGGACAAGGATAGACTTCATGAAAGATCTTACCCAAGGATCAGTCGTCAAGACGATCCTGGCAATGGCTATTCCTGTTGCCGCGAGTATGCTGTTCCAAACCCTTTATTTACTAATCGATCTCTATTTCGTCGCCGCACTCGGCGAGGATGCCGTTGCCGGAGTCGGTACAGCGAGTTCGCTGATGTTTATGATCATGGCTCTCACCCAGGTGTTGGGTGTCAGCGCGGTAGCCATGATCTCGCAAGCGGTAGGACGCAAGGAGCAGGATACGGCGGTGCTGATCTTCAATCAGTCGCTGGTGCTGTCTTTGATTTGTGCCGTGGTGACCTTGTTATTCGGCTACAGCCTGGGTGGCAGATTTCTTGAAGGCATTTCGGCAGATCAGGGAGCGTACAACGAAGGTCTGGTGTTTCTCCGTTGGTTTCTGCCAGCGATGGCGGTGCAGTTTCCGATTATCGTGATGGCCTCTTCGCTACGCGCGACAGGTATCGTCAAGCCGGCCATGCTGGTACAAGTGTCAACGGTAGTTCTCAACATCATACTCGCACCGATCCTGATTGCAGGCTGGGGCCCAGGACCCGCACTCGGAGTGATGGGCGCAGCACTGGCGACGACTATTGCCTCGATACTCGGTCTGATGATGCTGGTGTTTTATTTCATCAAGCTGGAAAAGTATGTCGCCTTTCGCATCGAACAGTGGCGGCCGCGCTTCGACATGTGGTGGAAGATGCTGGATATCGGCCTGCCGGCAGGTGGCGAGATGCTCTTGTTGTTTGTCTATTTCTCGGCGGTGTATTTTCTGATCCAGGACTTCGGTGCTACGGCTCAGGCTGGCTTCAGTATCGGAGGTCGAATCATGCAGTCGATCTTTATGCCCACTATGGCGATTGCCTTTGCCATCGGACCCATCGTGGGTCAGAGTTTCGGTGCCGGCAATCCCGAGCGTGTGCGTGAGACGTTCTTCAAGGGAATTCTGCTGAGTGCGGCGGTGATGCTCACTGTGACCGTCATCATGCAGCTCAATCCTGGCATCGTTGTAAACATCTTCACGGATGAACCGGAAGTGCAGCTGGTTGCGGCGGTCTTTCTGCAGATTGTGTCCTGGAACTTTGTGACCCAGGGAATCGTCTTTACTGCCTCCGGTGTTTTTCAGGGGCTGGGAAACACGCGACCTGCTCTGGTGAGCTCACTGCTGCGGATCAGTCTCTTTGTACCGATGGCACTCTATGTCAGCGCTCTCGATGACTACCGAATTGAGCACATTTGGTATGTATCTGTCGCATCAGTTGTCGTTCAGGCGTGTTTCAGCGTTTGGCTGGTAAACAGGGAATTCCGGGTTCGCTTCAGTTCGGTTGACAGCAATCAAGGCGATGCAGGCGAGGAAGGTCAGGAAGACTCATTGCGCTCCCGCCCCGGCGCGAGTGGGTAGGGGTAAGAATCAGGAGGCAGGGGAAGAGGCTGGTCGTTGCGCACAGCGTGAGGCATGCCTGCATTCCCTGGTGTGATTCAGCTCGGATCGGAGTGCGGGCAGAGCAGTGAAATTGCGACGCAAGCAAGCCCGATTCGCCACTTTTCGCGAACCGTGCAGTAGTGAGTGCAAAGGTGCAGAGAAGAAAATCGCCTGAATAATGAAATGAATCGCTACGGATTACTCAGCGCAACACGCTGCAGGCGACACAAACAGGAACTAATAGTTCTGAGTGTGTAGTTTGCGTTGTGATTCAACGGCATTGACCAAATGCACAGCCAATGCACCGAGTGCACGTTCGATCATTATCATTTCTTCTTCTTTAAATGGCGTTTCTCGAGTCAGCGTGACTTCGCCCAACTCCAGGCCTTTGTCTTTTATGTTGTAGTGGCACTTGTGGATGCTGATATCGCCTCGATCTACCTGGATATCCTTTTTGGAATTCTGGTAGTTAAAGCTATCGTACTCCACAACGTCCTTGATCTCATTGGCAAACAAACCGATGAGCTCCTGCAATGGAAGAGTGGTATGTAACTCTTCCAGATTCGGTTCTGCCATCATATGAACCTCCTCGTCAAAGATTCGTGCTAGGGCTTCCCTATTGTTCATAATTCTATTCTCTTCAATGTTTCCAGAGGTCTGGTTGCATTAAGTCCAATGGTTTTTGGACTTACAGTAGAAAATGCAAGGAGTATGCCAGTTGCGCAAAAATTGTTCAGAGCCCGAAATATCGGGCTTTGCAGAGAGGAGAGAGTGAAGGTTGGGCAGTTTTGACAAAAAACAGACTGGTTTTTTGTCAAAGAATCGACAAAAGCCCGGTACTAGAACGGGTCAGTCTTGATGTTTTTGCGTTCCAGCTTGATCAGGGCGGAGCGCAGCTCCTTATTTTGCTTGGGCAACAGCGCTTCGAAGCTCAATCCCATGAAAAGGCCGGTGCCCTCTACTTCCGTGACGCGGCAAACTCTTGCCGCACAGCGCAGGTCGAGTATGCCGGGGATGTGCAGATACATTTCATCCACCTCATCACCTTTCTCGAGCTTCTGATCGCAGTAGGGAAGATGGACCAGTACGCCGCCCAGCGAGATATCGTTGCAGATGCCGCGGTACTTTTTCTCCACATCAGGAAGCGTGAGTTCGATTTTGGAACCGTACTTGAGTACGGAAACCCGGAAATCTGAGCGTAGTTGTTTCTTGCTAATTTGAGTTGGCAAGCTGAGCTGACAGTAGGGCGAGTGTTCGTTGTCTTCGAGCAGACTGAGGCTGCCTTTGAATTTAATCGTGCCATTGGGCATGCGGCACGTGACAATTAATGGCTCATTCTGGGCGATGTGTTGCTGCCAGTCGGCCGGTTTCGGTTGGTGGATGACGATCTGATCCTCGTCATTGGCAATGCGGGCTATTTGCGTACGATAGATCTTGGCATTTTCTTCGTCGCCGCGCGCAATGCGCACGGGCAAGTGCTGGTCTGCTATGCCCTGGATATAGCGCAGAATCGCATTTCTGCGTGTGATCGTGGTGATGATTTCTGAATTATGCAATTCCACAGTACCGTCCCCTCAGCACTGACGATCAAATCTTGGTCAGATAAAACATCGAACTCTGTTGATTTGCCGCCGCGCTACCGTTTTCCTCATAGGTCAGCCCATTGAGGTTGGCTGTTGGCGACAGGCTGCGCAAAATCTGCCCGATGAACTGTGTACGCCTGTTGATCAACTGCCCAATGATGCGGTTTTCGTCAAAGCACTGTTGCGCCAGCTGAGACAGCTCAATAAACAGTGCATCCAATTTCGCGTTGCGTGACTCGGTTGGATTGTAGCCGCGGACCTCTTCAGCACTTGCCGTCAGATCGTGAGCCTCCATGTAAGTAATACGCGATTCACTGGCTAGTTGTAGCTTTTCCACCAGCTTGCGCTTGTTGGCACTGTTGATTGTTACCAGCTTGGCATCCTTGGTCGCTAGAGCGGCACTCTCTGCTTTTAATGATTGCAGGAGTGCGCGTGCGCAATCCGCTTCATTCTCCAGCAGGTTCTCCAGTGCCAGACGTATTTCCTTACTTTTCGTTTCCATCGAATCGCTTACCGGTGTCTATTTGTCTTCTGGTGAAGGTACACCCGTTTCCATTTCAATCAGACGACTCGCTGTGCGCTCCAGATCCATTTCCAGAGTGCCATTGGCGATCATCTGGCTGACTTCTGCAACCAGTGAGCTATTCACCGGTGGTGTCGAGCCCAGCATGTTTTCAATTTCCTGCAGGCGCGAAACCTGATCGGTAATGCTGACCTTGTCGGCACGTGGCTGTTCGGTACCCAGGGCAGACTTTTGGGCTGCCTGACCGGACACATTGGCAGTTTTTTGGCTGCCAGTAGGTAGAGTTGAAACCGGCAATTTGCCAGTTTGAATGTCATTGCTCATCAGTGTGCTCCATAGATTTTTGCAAAGCTTAACCCAGCTTGCTGCAAAGGTTTGGCCGTGACAGTTCTAAGCTACGACCTGAATTAGAGAATCCTTTAGTAAATTTCACATTTTCCTGCGGTTATTTACAGGCTAACTACGACCGTGCCTTCATCCTGTATCGACGCTTCCACGACGCGCCCCGACCGGGTATTTTTAACGGGGATCAAGTCTCCGTAACTACCTGATTTCATTGCCGTTCCTTCCATTTTTACCTGGATGCCACGGCCGGCTCCAAGAATAACTACCTGCTGACCCTGTTCGATCATCTGGCGAGTGCGCAGTGAATTCAGTGTCAGAGGACTGCCCGCGCGCAGTGGGCGAATTGTCTCCAGATCGCCGATTGCATTGATATCGCCCAGACTATTGGCGGGAAGCTGGTTTAATGGAACGCGACGAACCTCGACGGCTGCCGGGGTCAGAGTTTCCCCTCGCAATAAGGGGCGCGCAGTGAACAGAGCTTCTGCCATGGCATTGATTGAGACCGGAACATAGAGCGTCCAGGGTTTCTGGCCATTGCAGCGAATTCCGACTGACGTGCGCGTCAGGCTCTGACTGTTGGATGTTGAAAACGCTTCCAAAGGTAATTCACAGTCCTGCAGTCGCAGGCGGGCATCCAGGCTGGTCGTACTGACACTAATGTCAGTCAGTCCCGTTGTGTCCAGTTGCTGCAGGACGAATTGCTCCGCCGCTTCCCTAATACTGTCCAGAGACTGACTTGCGCTGGTTTGCGCAACAATTCCGCTTGCCGGCATTGCCAGCAGGCACAGGAGTGTCAGCCTTTGCGTCAGCTTTTCCGTCACTTTGCTTGTCAAAATGTTGACCTTCATAGCCTTCCAATTCCCTGATAGGCCCAAAACATGCGGGTTTCGGGCGCTAACTGATGTCTGTAGGCAGATCAATGCAATCCACATGCCACTTACAACACGGACCAGCTATATAAAGAGAAGCAAGATCTGGGATGTGCAGAGAAAGTGAGCAGTAAAAGCAGCGGCAAGGATCGCGAGGCAGAGGGGAAAAGGGGCGGCAATGCTTGCCGCTTTGCTCACCAATAATTGCCGCTTGAGCGGAAGACGGGCGAGCGAAAACTCTTTATCTATTTGATAAATAAGAAAAATATCTGTTTGGCACGGCTGTTGCACTCAATCGTTTGCAGAAAAGTATTTTCTCCGAATTGAGGTAACAGCATGAACTGGATAGATAACGCCCTGGGCTTACACGCCAAAGCACTCAGCTTTCGCTCCCAGCGCAGTGCCGTCTTGGCAACCAATATCGCGAACTCCGCGACACCTGGTTACAAAGCCCGGGACTATGACTTCCAGGCAGCTCTGCGATCTGTTGCTGAAGGTGGTCAGATGCAGATGAAAGCAACGCACTCCAATCACGCCGTTAATTCTAATAACGACGGCTTCGGCGATTTACTTTACCGAGTTCCAACAAAAGATATGCACAACGGTAATTCCGTTGAAGCGGAAGTAGAACAAGCAGCCTTCTCAAAGAATGCTCTTGAGTACCAGGCCAGCCTGCAATTTCTGGAAGGCACTATCTCCGGACTACGACTCGCAATTAAAGGACAACGCTAATGGGTATCTCCAGCACTTTTAACATTACTGGTTCGGCGCTGAATGCACAGAGCATCCACATCGATACCATCGCCAAGAACATGGCGAACTCGCAGGTTATCGCCAGCTCTGCTGACGAAGCCTATCGCGCCAAGCGTCCCGAATTCGCGTCAGTACTGGGAAATGCCTTCAACAATGGCGCGTCACCGACTGCACCGAACGGCATCGTGATGAATGAAGGGGTGCGAGTGAATGGCTTCTCTGAAAGCGGGGCTCCCGTAGAGCGCCAGCGCATGCCGGAGTCACCTCTGGCAGACGAGAATGGTTACATCTATCTCTCCAACGTCAACATCGTCGAAGAGATGGCTTACATGATGGAGGCTTCGCGCTCCTATCAATCCAATGTCGAGGTGTTGAACACCTCCAAACAATTGCTGCTAGCAACTTTGAACATCGGCAAATAACACGCTGAAGCAACCACAAGGTTTAACTCATGAACACCATTGAACAAGTATTCGGCCCAACGACCAACTCTGTGATTGGTCAACCCAAGAAAGAACTTGGGCAGGAAGACTTTCTGAAATTGATGATCGCGCAGCTCAAGAATCAGGACCCGGTGAACCCGGCTGACAATTCTGAATTCCTCGGTCAAATAGCGCAATTCCGCATGGTATCGGGCATTGATGAGATGGGAGTCTCCTTCGAGGGCATCTCCAGCAATCTCTATGCAGCACAGGCAATGCAGGCATCCCAGCTCGTAGGCAAGGAAGTACTTACGGAGTCCGAAACAGCCACGCTGATCGGCGGCGAGCCGGTGGAAGGCATGCTGGAGAGTGATGAGCCGGTGACGCACGCGCGAATGCTGGTGCATGACATTTCTGGTGCGCTGGTTACTTCGATGGATATTGGCTCGATCAAGGCGGGTGCGCAGCGCTTCGCCTGGAACGGCGAGCTGACCGATGGCAGTCAGGCACCGGACGGTGAGTACTTCATCACAGCGGAAGGCCTGGTTAACGGCGAGTTGGCCGCGATTCCAGTTTCACATTTCAGCAAGGTCGAGAGCGTGTCTGTCGATCGCAATAACACTAACGTTTTACTACACCTCGCCAACGGCAACGCAGTTGGCGTGTCACAAGTTCGCGAATTTAAATAATTGCAAGTACTCATCAGGAGCTAGATTATGTCATTCGATACTGCAGTCTCAGGCATCAAAGCCGCATCGACCAACCTCGGTATTATTGGTAATAACATCGCCAATGCCGGCACCACTGGTTTCAAATCTTCCCGCGGAGATTTTACCGATGTGTTCGCATCCAGCCTTTTGGGTGTTGCCCATAACGCAATTGGTAAAGGTGTTGCCGTAAATGGTGTAAACCAGTCGTTCTCCCAAGGCAACATTACCTTTACAGACAACGTGCTGGATATGGCTATCAATGGTAGCGGATTCTTTGTTCTGAATGACTCAGGCACCAACGTCTACAGTCGCGCAGGTAATTTCCAGGTCGATCGCTCCGGTCACGTTGTGAATTCAGCCGGGCAGCAGCTAATGACATTCAACACCACTGAAACGGGTACTCCTACCGGTGGCATGTCACCACTCGAAATCGATACCTCGTTGATCCAGCCTGCGGCAACCAATGAAGTGACGATGACTGCGAATCTGGATTCACGTGCACTCCCGCCAACAACCGCGTGGCCAGCTGCAGGGTTTGATGCTTTCGCAGTTCCGCCTACAGCGCCAGACCCCGACATGTTCAACTCCTCAACATCAGTGACCATTTATGACAGCCTGGGTAACTCGCACACGCAGAGTCTCTACTTCGTAAAGACAGCGACCCCGAATGAATGGCAAGTGTACTCATTGATTGACGGCGTTTCAGAAACTGGTCCTGACACAATTACTTTCGACTCTGCCGGTAAGATTCCTTCCGCGTCATTGCCTCTTGAAGTGAGTGTGGCTGGATGGGCTCCGCTGGATGAGTCTGGATCCGCAAACGGTGCGTCAGCACAGACATTCAATCTCAACCTCTCCAAGCTGACCCAGTTTGGTAATGAATTCAGTGTGTCCTCTATTGATCAGGATGGCTTCACTACCGGTCAGCTGCGCGGTGTTGAAGTTGGTGATGGCGGTGTGGTCTACGCCCGTTTTACCAACGGTCAATCTCGTGCTCTGGGTCAGGTAGCGCTGGCAGACTTCTCCAACACGGCGGGTCTGCAACCACTGGGCGGCAGCATTTGGGCGGAAACCTTTACTTCAGGTCAGCCTACACTTTCAGCACCCGGTAGCGGTGGCGTTGGTGTCGTGCAATCTGGTGCGCTGGAAGATTCCAACGTTGAAGTAACCCAGGAGCTGGTAGACATGATTGTCGCCCAGCGCAACTTCCAGGCGAACGCCAAAGTAATTCAAACCGAAGACACTATCACTCAGGCAATCATCAACTTGCGCTAAGCACGGTGAATCCTGAGCGTAATCTCGAGAGGAATTAAACAATGAGTCAGCTACTTCTTTCATCCGTCGACAACGCCAAGCAAATCATGCAGGCGCAGGCGGTGAATGCAAACAACCTGGCTAATATCAGTACCGATGGCTTCAAATCTGAACTCGCCGTTGTTACGGCGAGTGCAGAAGGTGGCCAGACGTTCAGCGCCTCTGATTTATCAGCGGGTGTAGTGCGTTCCACCGGTCGCAGTCTCGATATCGCCGTACATGGCGAGGGCTGGATTGCAGTGATGGGCGCCGACGGTACGGAAGGCTATTCACGCCGCGGTGATCTGCACGTTGACCTGCTTGGGCAGGTTATCGATGGTGCGGGTCGGCAGGTGATTGGAAACAGCGGCCCAATGGTTTTGCCGCCGTTTTCATCGATCGAAATCGCCGGTGACGGCACGATTTCCATCATGCCGGAAGGTTCGACAGCAGACACCATGGCTGTGGTGGATCGAATCAAGCTGGTTGAACCCGAGAAAACCGAGTTGCAACGGTCCACTGACGGTCTGATGCGCCTGCCCGATGGGCAGATCGCTGATCCCAGTGCGAACATCCGCATCAGCTCTGGCAGTCTCGAAGGCAGTAACGTAAACGCAGTCGCAGAAATGGTAAAAATGATAGACCTGGCACGACGATTTGAAGGTCAAGTAAAGCTCATGCAAACAGCACAGGAAAATGATAAAGCCCTGGCTGAAGTAATGAGCATGCGATAAGCAAAGTTTTAATTCAGGAGTAAACCCATGACACAGGCACTATGGATTGCGAAGACAGGCATCGATGCTCAGCAGACCAAGATGTCCGTTATTTCGAACAACCTCGCCAACGCCAGTACCACTGGCTTTAAGCGTAGTCGAGCAATCTTCGAAGATCTGCTCTATCAGAACCAGCGTCAGCCAGGCGCACAATCGTCTCAGGAAACCACCTATTCTTCAGGTTTGATGCTGGGTACGGGTGTGCAAACTGTTGCGACCGAGAAAATATTCAGCCAGGGCGCGGCTACCCAGACCGAGAATCCTCTTGATGTAGCGATTGTAGGTAAAGGGTTTCTGCAGGTATTAATGCCAGATGGCACCCTTGGTTACACGCGCGATGGCTCGCTGCAGATTGATGCGCAGGGTCAACTCGTTACGCCAAACGGTAGCCCGATCCAGCCGGTTATTAATATCCCAGCTGATGCACAGTCGATCACGATCGGTGTGGACGGTGTCATCAGTGTGTCGGTAGCAGGTACTGCATTCACCAATCAGGTTGGTCAATTGCAGCTCGCCGATTTCATGAATCCCGCTGGCCTGCAGCCAGTAGGTGACAACCTCTATATCGAATCTACCTCGAGCGGTGCGCCGCAGACCGGTAATCCAGGTCTCGCAGGCCTCGGCACCGTGCGTCAGGGTTTCATCGAAGGCTCTAACGTAAACGTGGTGGAAGAATTGGTAAGCATGATTGAAACGCAGCGTGCTTACGAAATGAACAGCCGGGCAATCTCCACAGCCGACCAGATGCTGCAATACGTCAGCAACAACCTGTAAGGGGAGCAAAATGAGTAATTTCAAAGTAGCAATACTCAGTGCGCTCGGGTTAGTACTGATCGGCTGTGGTAGTGCTCCGGCCCCCATCGTGGAAGAAGAAACCATGCCGAGCTACGAGATTCTGCGTAGCCGCACTTCGGCCAGTACCAATGGTTCTATCTTCCAGCCTGGCACGGAGATGGTGCTTTACGAAGATGTTAAAGCACGCCGTATCGGCGACATCCTGACGGTGTTGCTGGTCGAAGAAACCAGTGGTGAGAACAGCAACAACAATTCGCTGAATCAAACCACCGCGATGAACGTGTCGGCACCGACATTCGGTGGCACGACGCGACCGAACTTCGGCGTGGATCTGGGGTCTGAAAATGCCTTTACCGGACAGAGCGGCAGCAGTCAGAGCAACAGGCTCAATGGCAGCATCGCAGTCACAGTTCACGAAGTCTTGCCCAATGGCAATCTGGTAGTTCAAGGAGAGAAGCGCATCCGAATCAATCAGGGTGATGAATATATTCGACTGCGGGGAGTGGTTCGAACGAAGGACATCGATTCATTCAATACCCTGTATTCCACGCAAGTGGCGGATGCGCGGATCACCTATGCAGGCCGTGGCACAAATTCACATAACTCTACACCTGGCTGGGCGGCGAAGATCGTGTTCAGTCCGCTGTGGCCATTCTGAGAGGAGACAATGACATGAGAATATTTCGTTATTGTTTTGTAATTGTGTTCGCTCTCAGCTTCTCTGGATGGAATCCGGTTTATGCAGAGCGCATCAAGGACCTGGTGTCCATTCAGGGTGTGCGCACCAATCAGTTGGTTGGTTACGGACTGGTAGTCGGCTTGCCTGGTACAGGTGACCAGACCAGCCAGACGCCTTTCACGGTACAGAGCCTCAAGACGACTCTTGCCCAACTCGGTGTGGTAGTGCCAGACAATGTAAACCCGCAGCTGAAGAACGTCGCTGCTGTTCTGGTGCATGCCGAGCTACCGCCTTTTGCCAAAGCCGGCCAGACTATCGACGTCACGGTTTCCTCGGTAGGTAATGCGGTCAGCCTGCGTGGCGGTTCGTTGCTGATGACACCAATGAAGGGAATAGATGGCGCTGTGTATGCATTGGCGCAGGGTAACCTGGTCGTAGGTGGTTTCGGTGTGCAGGGTGCTGACGGCTCGTCTGTCACCGTGAACATTCCCTCCAGTGGCCGCATTCCCAATGGAGCCATCGTAGAGCAGGAAGTGTTTTCACCATTCGGCAATCAGGACGATTCCCTGGTGCTGAACCTGCATAACAATGATTTCACCACGGCGATGAACCTCGTCGAGGCAGTGAATGATTTCTTCGGCCCGGATACTGCTGCAGCGATTGACGGTTCTTCTGTCCGCGTGCGCGGTCCGATCGATTCCTCGGCCAAAGTAGCCTTTGTTTCGGTGTTGGAAAACCTCGAAGTGGAGTCTGGTCAGGCGGCGGCGAAAGTCATCATCAACTCACGTACCGGAACGGTAGTCATCGGTCAGGAAGTGCGAGTCGATGAGGCCGCGGTTGCCCACGGTAGCATGTCGGTCACCATTGATGAGGACCCCTATGTCAGCCAACCCGGACCCTTCTCTGGTGGCGAAACGCAGGCAGTGCCCAGTACAACGCTGGCGATCGAAGAGGAAGACAACCGTATGTTCCTGTTTAGCCCGGGCGTCACCCTGGATGAACTGGTCCGTGCCGTGAATCAGGTCGGGGCGTCGCCCAGTGACCTGGTGGCAATCCTCGAAGCGCTGCAACAGGTGGGTGCACTACGTGCCCAGCTGGTAGTGATCTAGAGCGACTGAGGTTTCACAGCTATGGCACTCGATACAACACTCGCCAGCGCAAAAGCGCAGGTCTATAGCGACTTCTCCGGTCTGGCGGAACTACGCCGCCAGGCTGGCAGCGATCCGCAGAAAGCGGCAAAAGAAGTTGCGCAGCAGTTTGAATCGATTTTCGTCAACATGATGATCAAGTCGATGCGCGATACGTTGCCGAAAGACGGGATTTTCTCAAGCAATCAGATGGAAGCCTATCAGGACATGTTTGACAAGCAGATGGCCGTGGACCTGTCGAGCAAAGGCGGCATTGGCCTGGCTGAGATAATCGAGCGGCAAATTACATCCAGCTCTGTGTACAGAGCGCAGATGGAAGAATCTTCATCCTAGGTTGAAGGTCAGACCTTCACCCTGTTGAGTAGAGACTATGGTAGATATTCTTAAAATGGGATCGAGCACCCTGTCCTCATTGCAACAAGCAATGAGTACTACGGGTCATAATATTGCCAACGTCAATACTGACGGTTACAGCCGTCAGTCCGTGCAGTTCGAGACCACTGATTCACAACGCTATGGCTTTGGCTATGTTGGCCAGGGTTCGCGCATTGCCAGTGTGGATCGTTCCTACAATGACTTCCTGACATCGCAGGTGCGTGACTTCACATCAAGTCGCTCGCAACAAAGCGTATTCACGGAATTCGCGTCACGGATCGACAATCTGCTGGCCAATACCGAGACCAGTCTCAACACGTCGCTGCAGCAGTTCTTCGGGGCGATGGCCGATGTGGCCGCGAGTCCATCCACTTTGCCGGAACGACAGGCACTGCTGGGAGAGGCCAACAATCTGGTTGATAAGCAACAGGCTTTCTATGGCATGTTGCAAGACCTTAATGCTGAAGTGAATTCAGCGATGCAACTGGCTGTTGACGATATCAACAACCTCGCCGATGGCATTGCCCAACTCAACAAACAAATTACCAGCGAGAGCAACTCGGGTACGCGCTCAACTCCCAACGATTTGATGGACCAGCGCGACCGACTGGTGAAGCAATTGTCCGAGAAAGTCGGAGTGACTACGGTCGAGCAGAGTGATGGCTCATTGAATGTGTTTATCGGCAAGGGGCAACCGGTTGTAGTTGGCGCGCAGGTGACCCATCTGCAAACCGAAACCAATCCATTCGACAGCAGCCACTTCGAGGTCGGTATCTCGGGTCAATTGACCAACAATGGCAATAGCAAATTCGTTAGCGGTGGTGAATTGCAGGGGCTGCTGGATTTCCGCAGTCGGGTGCTGACGCCGGCGCTCTCGCAGCTCGGCCTCGTCAGTCTCGGGCTGTCACAGGCGATGAACGATCAACACCTGCGTGGCATGGATCTGGATGGAAATCTCGGCAAGAAAATGTTTGCTGACATCAGCATTACACCGGCAGGCAAGTCGACCAACGCCGGTACTGCCGCTCCGGCGGTCACACTGAATGACTACACGGAACTCCGTCCGAGCGACTACGTTTTATCTTACGACGGGGCGCAATGGCACCTCACCAGATCCGTCGACAACACGACGGTGTCCGGTGCGGGACTTCTGGTGCTTGATGGTATGTCTGTAGACGTGTCAACCGGCACGCCAAGTACTGGGGACAGCTTCAAATTCAATCCGGCGAAAACGGGGGCGGGCGCCTTCGAGATGCTGATCTCCGATCCACGCAAGATCGCTGCAGCGTCACCGGTTTCGACTGTCGCTGGTACGAACAATGCCGGTTCCGGTGAAGTCTCGAATCTTGTAGTGGACAGCACTAATACGCTGCCTTTTGCGAGCACCGTAACCCTGACATTTAACCCGGATGCCATGGGTCCAGGACTCCCGGGCTTTGATGCCACTGGTGGACCAGGCGGACTGGGCCCCTATGCCTATGATCCGGCGACCGAATCGAATGGCAAGACGATTACCCTGGGCGCAACCGGTGTAAGTTTTACGGTGTCAGGTACTCCGGAAACGGGTGATACATTCGACATTGAAAACAACTTCGGCGCGACCGGTGACAACAACAATGCGCTGGTGATGAGCGAGTTGCAGCATCAGCCTCTGCTCGGTGGCAAGTCAGATACGTTTCAGGAAACCTATGGCGCAATGGTGGCTCATGTGGGTTCACAGCAGCGGCAGGGCGAAGCCAATCTGCAATTGGAAACCTCATTGCTGAATCAGGCAGAGGCTTACAAGGACAGCGTTACTGGCGTCAATCTTGACGAAGAAGCCGCCAACCTGATGCGTTATCAGCAGTCATATCAGGCCGCGGCACAACTCATTAAAATTTCGGAAGAGGTCTTCCAGACATTGATCGGGTCCATCCGCTAACAGGCGGCGATTCGTGAGGCATAGACATGCGTGTATCAACACTTAGCTACTACAACCAGGGCGTAACTGCGATGCAGGAACAACAGGCCCGCCTGCAGAAATCAGAACTGCAGATAGCGAGTGGGCTGCGTATCAGCAAGCCATCTGACGATCCGTCTGCGGCTGTCAAAGTGCTGGATCTGAAAGCGAACCTGGAAGTACTGGATCAGTATTCACGCAACAGTGCGATTGCAGAAGCATCACTGGGTTTCGAAGAAAGTGTCGTGGCCAATGTGAACAATACCTTGCAGCGTATTCGTGAACTCTCTGTGCAGGGAAACAATTCCACCCTGCAGGATCGGGACAAGCAAAGTATTGCGGATGAAATCTATCAGCGCCTCGATGAACTCGTTTCGCTGGCCAACACTCGCGACTCACAGGGTGAGTACATCTTCGGTGGTTACAAGGTGGATTCGCCTCCCTTCGTCGAAATTAACGGTGAAGTGACATACCGTGGCGATCAGGGACAGCGCATGCTGCAGATCGGTGATGGCTCACAGGTTGCAACGCGCGACTCCGGCAGCACGGTATTCCAGCGCATCCGGGCAGGTGACGGCAATATTCAGGTCGCCGCAGCAGAGGGCAACACGGGCACCGCAGTAGTCGGCGCCTTTGGTCTGGTAGGCACCTTTGAGCCGGATGACTATACCGTCACGTTCGAACAGGCTTCGGTCGATGCGCCCATCACCTATACCGTGACTGACAGCGCCGCTGGAACAGTCGCGACTGGCACTTACACAGAAGGCGCAAGTATCAGCTTTGCGGGAGCCCAGTTCAGTCTGTCTGGCTCGCCTGCCAATGGCGACCAGATCGCACTGTCTTCTTCCAAGTTCAAGGACGTGTTCGCTACGGTGAAGGATATTGCTGACGCGTTGAGCCAGCCAACGTCGAATGGCACGGACAGAGCCGCATTTCACAACAAGATGGGACAGGGTCTGGCAAATCTCGACCAGGCGCTGGATCAGGTAACTGCAATCCGCGCGGGTATCGGTGCACGATTGAATAATTTGGAAACACTGGAAGAAATAAACCAGGATTTCAAGCTACAGATGGACACGGTTTTGTCCGAGACGCAGGATCTCGACTATGCCGAAGCCATCTCACGATTTAACTTGCAATTGACTGCCTTGCAGGCAGCCCAGCAAGCGTTTGTAAAAGCATCCGGTTTGTCGCTCTTTCAGTATCTCTGAGCGTTCATAATCCGGCCAGTTTTTAGGGTTACTCCTGACCCTTTTGCCTTGAGCAACCTCGCGTTGCTCAAGGTTTTTCCTATGTCTTAAAAAACTATTTGTGTCAGATAGTTACACCAATATGGAACAAACGGAATAAATAAAAAAATAAGGAAAAAAGGCAAAAAAATAATTAAGGATTCCAACCCCCTTGTCGTAGTCATTCCCGAAGCAACACTGTTGCTTAAATTTTTAACAGTGGATCACACCGGTACTCAGTTGCAAGCTTACACCGGTCAACACTTAAGGGGATTATCATGCCACAAGTTATTAACACTAATATTGCGTCTTTGAACGCGCAGCGGAACCTGAACAAGTCTCAGGGAATGCTTTCCACTTCACTGCAGCGACTTTCATCTGGTATGCGTATTAATAGCGCCAAGGATGATGCTGCTGGTCTCGCTATCTCCGAGCGTTTCACAGCCCAGATTCGTGGTTTGAATCAAGCTGCACGTAACTCGAATGATGGTATATCACTGGCACAAACCGGTGAGGGGGCCCTGGGCGAAGTAACCAACAATCTGCAGCGTATTCGTGAACTGGCTGTGCAAGCTGCCAACGCCACGAACTCTGCGTCTGACCGAATTGCGATGCAGCAGGAAGTTAGCCAGCTCATTAACGAGATTGACCGTGTTGCGACAACGTCAAACTTCAACGGTGTACAACTTCTCGACGGTACCTTTACTGGCCAGACCTTCCAGGTCGGTGCCAACGTTGGTGAAACCATTTCCGTCGCCACTATCGTCGATGCCACCAAAGCGGGACTGGGTCTCGACAACAGTACTGCCACATCGACAGCGGGTGGCGCTCTGACTGCCGCGTTGGGTGCAGGTGAATTGACTGTTAACGGCGTCGAAGTAGGTGCCGCGGCTCAGGACGCACAGGCTATCGCCGCTGCGATTACAGCCACCAGCGCCAATGTGACTGCGACTGCTGCGTCTCACAACGTAAACGTCGGTGCTTTCACTGACTCTGGCAACCACACTGGTGCTGGTTCCTACACCTTGACAGTAAACGGTGTGGATATTGCAGCCACTAACGGCGGTTCAGGTGCGATCGCTGATACCGATATGGATTCTGCGCTGGATGCCGCGAAGCTTGCGGAACTGACCGCTGCTGGTATTACAGTTTCCGGTTCATTCGCGACCAATGACCTGACTTTCACTGCAGCCGATGGCCGCAACATCGTGATCTCAGAAGCCAACACGGGTGACAGTACCGCTGCGGCAATCGCCACAGGTACAGGAACGCAGCGCTCCACAATCGCCAGTGTTGTTTCAACTGGTGAGAATCTGACAATTGCCGGTGCTACGGGCGCCGCGGCTGCAGGCCTGACTGTTGAAACAGTTACTGCCAGCGGCAACACACTGACTGTGGAGACCGTTGCCGGCTCCAACGCGCTGATTGGTGCGGTCGACTCGGCACTCGGCGTCGTCAACAGCTCTCGCGCAACTCTGGGTGCGGTTCAGAACCGTTTTGAATCAGTGATCACCAGCCTGCAGACCTCAGCCGAGTCTCTGTCTGCTGCGCGCTCACGAATTCAGGACACTGACTTCGCTGCAGAAACTGCCAACCTGACCAAGGCGCAGATTCTTCAGCAAGCCGGTATGAGTATGCTGGCCCAGGCTAACTCTCTGCCACAGAACGTTATGTCTTTGCTCCAGGGATAATGTTCGCTCCATAAGTAGGGTAAGCGTGACAGACCCCGCCTGCGCAAGCAGGCGGGGTTTTTTGCTTTTGACATGCCTATAAAAGGAAGGAGTATGCGCTCAGTTCTCAGAAACGACGTGCCAGATCACACTCTATTTCTGGCAGATTGGAGCAATAAATCCCGGAATTCTCCTTGCAGGCGGCAAGATTTGCCACCAAATAGAAAAATATAATCTTCTTAAGCTATTGATAAATAACAATAATATCTACAGGCGGCAAAAAGCGGAAAATACTTGTTAAGGTTATTTTTGCCGCTGTCGTAGTGTCCTCTGACAGCAACCCCGGTTGCTTTTTTAAACCATGACGATCTCTGCAGTTTGGTGCAAACACCACTGAAGGGATGAAAGAGGACATACACATGCCACAAGTCATTAATACCAATATTGCGTCTTTGAACGCTCAGAGAAATCTGAATAAATCTCAGGGTATGCTAAGTACTTCGTTGCAGCGTCTTTCATCTGGTCTGCGTATTAACAGCGCCAAAGATGATGCAGCAGGTCTTGCTATTACCGAACGTTTCACAGCTCAGATCCGTGGTCTGAACCAGGCTGCTCGTAACTCCAACGACGGTATCTCTCTCGCACAAACAGCAGAGGGTGCACTCGGTGAGGTTACCAACAACCTGCAGCGTATCCGCGAACTGGCTGTTCAATCTGCCAACGCGACCAACAGCTCTTCTGACCGTGCAGCAATGCAGCAGGAAGTTAGCCAACTCGCCAACGAGATCGATCGTGTTGCTTCAACTTCGAACTTCAACGGCGTTAACCTGCTGGACGGTACCTTCACAGGTCAGACCTTCCAGGTTGGTGCGAACGTTGGTGAAACCATCTCTGTTTCCAGCATCGTAAACGCTACTAAAGGCGGTTTGGGACTGGACAACGGTACTGCGACTTCAACCGCCGGTGGCGCGTTGACTGCCGCTCTGGGTGCTGGTGAACTGACTGTTAACGGCAACTCTGTAGGCGCCGCTGCCCAGGACGCTCAAGCGATTGCCGCAGCCATTACTGCGACTGCAAGCAACGTGACAGCGACTGCAGCGTCGCACAACGTTAACGTTGGCACATTCACGGATTCCGGTAACCACACTGGTGCGGGTTCCTACACTCTGACTGTCAACGGCGTTGACATCTCAGCCACTAACGGTGGTTCTGGTGCGATCGCTGATACCGATATGGACACTGCGCTGGACGCAGCCAAGATTACTGAGCTGGGAACTGCCGGCATCACAGTATCCGGTTCATTCGCAACCAACGACCTGACTTTCACTGCAGCCGACGGCCGCAACATCGTGATCTCTGAAGCCAATACTGGTGACGGTTCTGCTGCGGCAGTCAACACAGGTACCGGTACTCAGCGTTCAACGATTTCAAGCATTGTGTCAACTGGTGAAGACCTGGTAATCGCCGGTGCAACTGGTGTTGCCGCAGCGGGTCTGACAGCAGAAACCGTTACTTCTTCTGGTAACACCCTGACTGTTGAAACTGTTGCTGGTGCCAACTCGCTGATCACAGCAGTTGATACCGCACTGGGTACAGTGAACAGCTCTCGCGCAACATTGGGTGCGGTTCAAAACCGTTTTGAATCAGTGATCACAAGCTTGCAGACTTCTTCCGAGTCTCTGTCAGCTGCCCGTTCACGTATTCAGGACACTGACTTCGCTGCAGAAACTGCCAACCTGACCAAGGCGCAGATCCTCCAGCAAGCCGGTATGGCGATGATGGCCCAGGCCAACTCACTGCCACAAAACGTTCTGTCACTGCTCCGCTAATAGGCGAACCAGTACAACAGTACGACAAAACGCTGCAGCCCCGTTCGGGGCTGTAGCTGTTTCAAAAACAATAATGAGGCACTGATAGCAACGAATATCAGGCCAAACTGGCTCAAGAAGCCACTCAGGAGAGACCGATCCGGGGAGATATGAAAAGAATAATTAAGAGAAAAAATTGATAGGTACATTAGTTAGGTACTCTAAGAGGTTATCAATATGACAACTCTGGATAAGTCAGCGCTGATCGCCAGCCAGATGCGAGCGATCACGAAAATTGAGCCTATACAAGCGACTCAAACAAGGCAGGAACTTGCCACAGGCGGCAAAAATGTCCCTGTTGCTGCACCAGCACCAATAGCGGCATTAAGTAAGAAAGAAAGAGGATTCGACCAGGCTCTGAAGAGCGTCTCAGGCTATGTACAAAACATCTCCCGGGAGCTTAATTTTTCGGTCGATGAGGAGCTGAATCGCTCCGTAGTGACCGTTCTGGACGAGGAAACAGGCGAAATTATCCGACAAATCTCATCTGATGAGATGATGGAGCTCGCCAGGCACATTTCCGAGGCTCAGGAGTCCGGTGACAAGCAGGCTTCGAAAGGCATTCTCTTCTCAGGTGACGCCTGATACGAACTTGGTACAGATGTTGCAATTTCTGTAGGCGACCCTGAGACAGGTGTAATCCCTGTCGGCAGGCGACGCATTTTCGCGGTTACGGCGCAGCGCTTTCGCTGCCTGTGAATCGCCTATAGAGGTGTAACATGATTACAGCACAGGGGCTGGGTTCCGGACTCGACATTTCCGGCCTGGTCAATCAGTTGGTAGCTGCTGAGCGAGCAGGATCAGACCTGCAGCTCAGCCGTCAGCAATCCCGCTATACGTCCAAATTTTCCGCTCTTGGTTCACTCAAGGGCGCTCTCTCGTCATTCCAGTCATCTCTGGCCAATGTGAACGACCTGTCCAAGTACAGCAAATTCACAGCGAGCTCCGGAGACATCAGTGTGCTCTCGGCCACCACGACGTCGGCTGCTGTGCCGAATACCTACAACATCCACGTGGATCAATTGGCAGAATCTCACAGTCTGGCAAGTCCCGGTGTGGTCGATACTGACGAGACCGCGGTGGGAACCGGATCGATCACGATTCGTTTTGGTACTACCGACTACGTATCGGGTACCGACACCTATAACAGCTTCGATCTGAATGCCGAGAAGAGCGCAGCTACGATCGAGATCGACAGCAGTAACAACACACTCGAAGGCATCATGGGTGCGATCAACAGCGCCGACGTCGGCGTAAGCGCCTCAATCGTCAATGACGGTACTGGCTATCGCCTGCTACTCAGCTCCGATGACACAGGAATTGCCAACAGCCTCGAGATCGCAGTAGACGATGATGACGGCATCGACACGGATTCGAGTGGCCTGTCTATCTTCGCCTTTAATGCATCCGCGACCAATATGGAACAGACATCGGAAGCGTCTGATGCCGAATTCCGAGTCAATGGACTCGCGGTTACCAATTCAACCAATTCAGTGTCAGCAGCAATCCCCGGTGTCAACATGACTTTCAAAAAGGTCAGTGCTGATCCGGTAAAACTGACCATTGCCCAGGATACCAATACGATCAAGTCGGCGATTGATTCCTTCGTCGGCGGTTACAACACATTTATCAGCACGGCTAACGCGCTGTCAGCTTATGATGCTGAGAAAGATATCCCGTCTGCGCTACTCGGGGACTTTACACTCCGTTCTATCGAGAGTCAGGTAAGTAACATCCTGCGCAGTCCGGTGCCGGGTTTTAGCGGTGATATCAACAGTCTTGCCGAGTTGGGCATTTCCACGTCTTCCAGTGGCACGCTGAGTTTTGATCAAACGAAATTCATGGAAGTCTGGGACGAGTACCCGAACGATGTCATAAAAATGTTCGCCGCCTTCGGTACGCCGGAAGATGCTGACATCAGTTTCGATGGGTCCACCAACGCAACGGTAGTTGGCGAGTATGCGGTTGAAATTACGACCCTTGCCACCTACGGCTATCACACTGGCGCCGCGGTGCTCCCGGACTTCGGCGGTGGCGGTTCAGTTGTCATCGATGACGACAACAATAACCTCACGCTTGAAATCGATGGCATTGAGCTGGAAGAAATCACGCTGACTGCCGGCACTTATACCGCAGGTCAGGATCTCGCCAATGAATTGCAGGCCCAGATAAACGGCACGACGGCAATGCGTGACGCGGGCAAGACTATATCCGTGACCTACGACAGCGGCAGCGATACGTTCACGATCACTTCCGGTGTTATTGGCAGCACTTCGGCTGTGAATGTTCTCGCGGTTGATACCAATACTGCCGCGGAACTTGGTTTCAGCGTCGCCGATGGTGTCGATGGAGTCGATGTTGAAGGCACCATAGGTGGAGTTGCCGCTACTGGCGCCGGTCGCTTGCTGATAGCTGCCGATGACACGGACGCTGAAGGACTCAGCCTGACTATCGATGGCGGTTCCACCGGGAGTCGAGGCAATGTCAATTTCACACGCGGCATCAGTAGCCAGTTCGACAAGCTGTTTGCGGACTTGCTGGATGAAGAGGGCGCTCTGACGCAGCGGATTGATAGCTATCAGGACCGTATTGATGCCGTGGCGGAGAAGAAAGAAGAGCTGGAACTGCGCTGGGAAAAGGTTCGTGAGCGCTATACAAGACAGTTCAATGCGCTGGACACTTTAATGGGCCAACTGCAGAGCACGAGTTCCTATTTGGAGCAGCAACTGGCGGCCCTGCCCAAGCCAAATTCGACCGGTTCAAAATGATGGTCAAGGTTCAGGGCAAAAGTGGCGTAACTACTAATACAGACAGTACAAACAAACAGTATTTTTTCATGGCAGCACTAGCTGCGTAACCAATCAAGTATTGAGCAGGACCTTAAAGATGTATAACCAATCTATGTTGAATGAATATCAGCAAATCGGTGTTCAGAGCAAGGTGAATTCCTCCAATCCGCACAGCCTGGTTGCCATGCTGTTGGACGGCCTGCTTGAGAAGCTTGCCCGCGCGGAAGGTGCTTTGAAGCGAGGCGATTTCTCAAACAAGGGCACTGCCATCAGCTCCGGAATTCGCATCATTGACGGCCTGCGCGCGAGTCTGGATTTTCAGCGCGGCGGCGAAATTGCTGCCAATCTGGGATCCATGTACGACTATATGGAGCGTCGCCTGGTAGAGGCCAACGCACAATCTGATGCGCGCATTATCGCGGAAGTCGTGTCGCTGGTTAACGAGATTAAAGACGGCTGGGATTCCATACCAGTCGAACTCCGAGGTGCATAGTGCTTAAAATGGTTCCAGCAATCGCGCCGGACTCTGCAGATCTGCAGGAGGACAGGCACAATCGGCATCGCTTTCAACTGGCTCGACTATTGCGGTCGACGGAAGAGATACTGCATTGTGCCCAACTCGGCGACTGGGAGTCTGTCGAGGCGCTTGAAAAGCAGCGGCAACTCGAACTCGCTGCCTGTTTCACGGGAGAGGGCGAGGAGCCATCTCCACTCGTAGCCGAAGCGTTGGCTACGCTTCTGCATATGAATAACCAGATTGCCGATCTGGTCAAGACAGCGAAGCTCGAACTGGTTGCAGAGCAGAAGCGACTGGAATCGCAGCGCAGTGTGGCCGGTCAGTACGAGAATAGTCTTTGAATTAATCGCTGGCTTGGTTAAGCTGTTCCGCGTTGCAACTTTCCGTCAGGGACAAACTCATGAGCCAGAGTGGACAAAGCGATAGCCTCGTTTTACAGGGCCGCCTTCCAGCCGCATTCAGGTCGATTACTGAAGAACCTGGGCCCAGTACTCTGGTTATCAGCAACGAGAAAAATGAGCACACGCTCAGATCCAGCCTGATCTCCAGAGATCCAATCGAAGTTGAAGACAACGACGATCTCACCCAGCACCTCAAGCGGCAGGAAGCCAAGCTGGACCTGTTGCTCGACATGGTTACGGAAATTTTATCCCGACAGTCGAATATTCCCCAGGAGTTGGACGTCAGACTTACCGCCCAGAGTATCGACTGGCAGGATGCGGGCCAACAGTTCGCACCGGGCGATATCATGGAAGTAGATGTCTACATCACTCCCGCAATCCCCAAAGCATTACGCTTCTACGGAAGAATCTCGCAGAGTGAGGCTGCTCATCATAGTGTTGAATTCTTCGGCGTGAGTCAGCAGGTGATCGATTTGCTGGAAAAAATCCTGTTCCGTCATCACCGGCGTGCTGTGGCCCAGCAGCGGCTGGACCGTTAGCAATTCAACTCTCCAGGTTTTCCATTACACCTTTGTTCAGAGCAGCACGGTTAATAGCGTAGCAGCCAGCTGTCACTACCATAGTCGCGGCGGTAGTTAGCCAATGCGTTCTGTGCGGCATCGCTGTTGGGGAATCGTGCAACGGCTACGCGATAGCGATTGGATGGGGCATAGGGTGCGATGATTGCAGGTTGTTCGCCCGCTGCACGCAGGCTTTCGGCGTGAGTACGCGCCAATTCCACAGTAGGAAAACTGGCGACAATGATGAAGGTCTCCCCTGAACGGGCACTCAGGAGCGGAATATCGCCAGCTGGCGGGTAGCGCAGCGGCCAGATGCCTTCTCCATAGACATTTCTCAGTCCCGGAATGTTTTGTTGGGCTTCTGCCAATGAAGCGTAACTTGCGACCGCGACCCGGTAGTTGTTTGAGCTACCAAAGGGCGCAATAACATAGGCCGAGATTTCTGCATCCGATATGCGTTCGGCGTGAGCCTGCGCGTCGGTATTGTTCGGAAAGCTTGCAACAATAATGTGATAGTTGCGGCCACTCGAGGCGGCGGTCGCTGCTGGGGTGTTGTCGGCGCTCGTGACCGCCTCAGTTGTCGCAGCAGGAGCAGCAGGCTCTCTATCGATTTGCTCGCTGGCCACTTGATTGTCGCTTGCGGAATCTGACTCTGCAATCTGAGGCTCCGCTTCGGGTGGAGTATCTTCGACAGCAACATCGTCACTCGCTGCATCCTGAACAGTGGGAGCGTTCGACGCGGTTGTCGCGTCGATGTTTTCAGTCGGGCTTGCCACGCTCTCCGGGCTGCTTTCGACTACGCCAGGCTCGAGGTTATCGTCCGGATTCGCAGTAGCAAGATCCGACGCGTCATCTGTACTCTCGGCAGCTAACTGAGTATCCGTCTGGGCCTGGGCCAGCAGCAAGCCGCTGTCCGCAAGTTCCGATTCAGTCGCGGCAGCTTCTTCCGTGTCGGCGGAAACCAGACTCTGTTCTACCGGGTCTTCAGCAAGCACTGGTTGGCTGGCATCCTGCGTGATTGCCGTGTCCGCTTCCGAGTCTGTTGCCGGCATCACCGTACGAGGGCTTAACTCCGGGGCAGGCCGTTCTGGCAGGCTTTGCAATTGTTCGGTAACGGCGTCAGATCCTGCTTCGTCATTGAAAGTGGCAGCGGGCACTTGCGCCACGGCATCGGAGTCTCCCGAATTCAGGCCGAGTACGGTAAAAACTACAAGTGGCACCAATACTGCGGCAGTTGCAGCGACGATAACTTTGGGTGGGAGATTGGCTAGCGAAGCCAGTACAGCGGGTAAACCGTTAGCTGCGGACAACACACCTTCCTTGTCCGCGTTATCCTCTATGCCCGTTTGACTGCGAACGGGTTTCACTTCACGATCCGGCGCTCCAAACTCTTCCCGGGTGAGTTCAAAATCGAGGTCATCCGACGTATCGGGGTCGTACTCGATGTTGTTCTTCTGGAGTTCGTCAGCGACAGAATCGACCGCACCAGAAAGGCTGGCATCAAGTTCAGATGAAGCACTGTTATCTTGCTCTGCGTTACTATCCCCGGCCGACTCTGCAGCGGAGTTCGTCAGGCTTTCCTCGCGTTCCAGCGCCGCAAATTCTTCCTGAACTTCGGCATCGCTGAGTTCAAAAATATCGTCGCCCAAATCGTCAGTCAGGTCATCATGCAGATCGTCATGTAAATCATCAGCGCTGGGCCTGGCGTCGAAACTGCGACCGGATTCAGTGTCGAGTGATTCATCGAAGTCGGTTTCGAAATCAGTATCGAAGTCCTCGACCTCAATGTCTTCGGTCTTGGCAGCATCACGCGCGGGTTCGCTGTCTGATTCCTCAAACAGGTCAAACTCGAAGTCATCGTCGAGGGAGTCGGAGTCAGTCTGACTTTTGTTTGCTTCGTCGTTTTCAGCCATTTGCTTTCACGCTGCGTGAGTGCAGCCCTGTGTTCTTTTCAGCAAAGCGAGACGCTATTGAGGTGTCCGCTCATTCGATAGCAGCCACAGGCTGCGCCAGTGTTTGTCAGGAAGTGTAAAAACGGCTTATCGCGCACTGAGCAGCACCGCCGTAGCCTGTTTAGGCCTCAGCAGGGCTGCACATAATTACACTCTATAGCTAGATATCGTTTATTGACAGATAAATATAAGGAGGCTGATTCTTTGGAAAAATAAACTCTTTAAAATCAGTGAGATAGAAAAGCGCGTGCAGTGTCGCTTGCGACACTGCACGGGTGTGTGATCACGCCTTGATCAGAGGCTGCGTGCGCGTTCTTCGAGGCTGATAATGTCTGTTACCTGGATCCCGAAGCGATCTTCGGCCAGTACCACAACGCCGTGTGCGATCAGAGCACCGTTGACCAGGATGTCCAGTGGCTCGTCCAAGAGACGCTCGAGTTCGATAACCGCACCTTCCTGGGTATCCAGCAGATCATTGAGGGCCATCTTGGTACGTCCCACTTCGATCGACAGAGAGACTGGGACCTTGAGCAGGGCTTCAATATTCACGTCTGCACCGCTTACCGTACGCGCAATCTCTTCCGCGCTACGTGCCGGAGTCACCTCGGCTTCGATGGTGTTGTCTGCGCCAGAACTGTGTTGCCCCGCTTGCTCCATTGCTGCCTCCATGGCAGCCATCTGGTCGGCAGCGCTCTGCGTTCCCTGTTCTTCGTTCAGCTCATTGCTGGCTTCGTTTTCTGCCGTATTTTCTGTGTTGCTATCATCTGTTGAGTCGGTCACTTTCTTCCTCCTGCTCCAGTTCTGAGACTGGCTCTAGCTGTGCTGTTTTACTGCATTACAAAATTGGTAATGTAGACTTCGCCGTGAATATCCTGATCCTCAGGCGTCAAGACCTGATGATTGATCGCCGCCATCATTTCGTTGCGGAGTTCCTTTTTACCTTCCGTGCTGCTGAGCTTTTCAAATGGTTGATCGCTCAACAGCAGGATGAGTTCGTTGCGTATCGCAGGTAGATCCGAGGAGACGCGTTCGATAATGCGCTGTTCGTTGTACATGACCGACAGCGATATCTGTAAATAGCGAAGCGTGCCGAGGTGCGTGAAATTCACCACAAACGGCGGATTGATCGGCATATAGATCGGTCGACCCGGAATGACCGGATTGCCGTGCTCGTCATACTCCACTTCCGCATGGCCATCACTTTCTGTCTCTGCCTCAGCCGTACTCCCGGGAAGATAACCCAGGAAATAGGCTCCACCAGCTCCTCCGAGTCCGATGACGGCCACTGCAACTACCAATAATTTCTTCATTTTCATGCTTGCAACTCCTCAGCGGTCAGACGTAGTGGTCGATCTGACTTGTCGATTGACGAGTAAAGTGAACATTGGCTTGCTGTTGCTCACCTTCTTCACCGTCCTCCATTTCTGCGCGTTCACCAGTGAGTAAATCGCGGGCCTGTTTCTCTTCAGACAGGTCGCGCTGCGCTACATCGCCCTGTTCCAACTGCAGGCCACCTTCGCCGAGCAGCTCTCTGAGTCTGGGAAGAGTGGACTCGATGACTTCCTTGGCAGCGGCGTTACTGGTTATGAAGCTGACGCGTGTCTGGTCATCTTCGGTGGTGATCTGGATTTCGACAGCACCGAGTTCTGCAGGATGAAGTTTGAGCTCTGCAGAAGAAATATTGAGATTACCCATCCAGCGAATGCGACCACTTAGTTGGCTCTGCCATTCGGCACTACCAGCCTGAGCGGCAATGTTGAGAGTGAGGGCGGGCTCACCACCGAGGCTTAGCGCGGGACGTGCTGCCTGCAGTGCCTTGTCTGCGGTTACTTGCAACAAGGGATTCAGAAGTGCTGCGGCACTCGTGCTGCTATCAACAGTTGCCGGTGTTGGTGGCACGACAGAGGTGCTCTCGCCAGTTACATTCGTCGTGTTTAACAAACTGCGGGTAAGTTTGTCCGCGTTGAATTCAATGCCCTTGTCAAAGCCAGCCTGGCTAGCAGTACCGTGTTTGCTATTGAATGCGTTGTTGAGATCGATCGGGGCGGTAGCCTGTTGTGCTTGTTCGCTGCGCACCAGCGTAGGAGATTCCCCTTCACCTTGAAAAAAAAGTCCAGCAGGCAGGCTTTTACCAGTAGGCGGCAACGGCTTTCCTGCCGCTGGAAACGACTCAAGGCTTGCAGTTATCGAATCAGAGTTAGTTTTGATTTGCTTGTTCAGTTCAGGGTTAACGGAAGCAGCGACGGCCGCTTCGGGCGAGCTGCCAGTGCGCGGGCTTGTACCGGTACTGAGAGCTGATTGCTGATTTTGTTTTGCTGCAGCATCACCATCGGCAGTGGCCAGGTGAGCAGTTGTGAGTGACTCTGTTTTGAGGTGAGCATCCTGAGGTGCGCGCTGACCCTGGGTTTCCGCAACGGGCTGAGCATTGCTATCACTCGCATGGCGCGCGGTCAAACTGATCGTGTCCTGTAGTTGTGGGCCAGAAGCTCGCTGTGAAGCGTTCATGTCAGTATCCGCTACGGTGAGATTGCCTGGCAATGAGTCTGCTTGTGTAGCGGTTAGTGTTGTTGCATTGCTAGCCGATGACGCGCTCGTGTTGGCGCTTGCCAGCTCTGCAACGTCAGTCTCTGTTGTCGTGGTCTTGTTGGTGCTCAGAGAGTCAGTCGCGGCAAGAGCTGACTGTGTCGGTGCGCCAGTCTCGGATACTGCTTCGTCTGCTACTTGTTCACTGCCAACAGGTCTGCTCGCCACCGCGGTTTCACCGCGCAACACTCGGGCAATAGATTCTCTGAGTACAAGGCTGGATTCCAGATTGAGCTGGGCGCGTTCACTCGCCTCATCGCTCTGTTCTGTCGTGTCGGAAGTGTCGGCTTTCGTCTGACCGAGCTGTAGTAGCGAGTCGAGGGCCTCGCTATCGGCCTGCTCCTCAGTGGCTGCTACGGCATTGGCGTGTGTTGATTGTGCAGATTCGGTCGCTGGAGTGCCGTCAGCTTTCGCGACCGCATCGCCAGAGGATGCTTTATTGCTGGCTGCGTCGGATTGTGAGTCAGCTTTTTGCGACGCGCTGTTCAGGGCGGTTTTATCAGTGCTCTGGCTACGTTCTTCTTTCAGAACATTGGCAAAAGAGGCATTTTTTTCCCCTCCATCGGCAAGATCTTGCCGCTCGGCGGCAATACCTGAGTGGACGCCCGTTGGCTTGTCCAGTGACTCTGTCGTCGCAGAATCCTTGGGTACACTGAGAAAATTAAGCGCTGTGTTCATGGTCATAATCCGGCATGGCTCATTGCTTTGTCATTACTATTGCATTAAGCAAAGAGTGGGCCATTTCAGTACATCTGGTTAAAAAACCGTCCTCCTGACTCTCGATTTCCCAGGCTCAATGGGATCTGCCGCGTGATTTGAGCAAGAAATTGGCAGTGTTCAACTCGTCGCTTTCCATCTGGCTCTGACGCTCCACGTCTGCTGCTTCTCGCTGCTTGAGATTGTGGGCCGCCTGATTGAACTTTTTGACTTCTTTGCGACTCTGCAGCCAATTCTGTTCTACCTTCTCCAGTTCTAGCGCTGCTCTTTCCACTTCTCGCGCCTGTTGATCGATGGCGTCGTCCAGTGAGGCGAAGAAATACTGGAAATCACGGATTTCACTTGCGGATGTCGTGCCCTGCATTCTTTCTGTCAGCTGAGTACGATAGTCCTCGCGATAAATCTTGAGTTGATTGAGCTGGTCTTCCTGCTTCTGGTACTTGCTGCGGGCCGTCGCCAGTGCGGCCAGCGCCATGTTTTCGTAGCCGGAATTGATATCAGCGAGCTTTTCAAGGCGTGTTGAGCGTTTCATTTACACCTCCTGTGGATGAAGTAAATCCAGAAGATCATCCAGGCTTTGTTGGTATGTGGATTTTTCCCCACGTCCCTGCTGCAGATACTGTTGCAAGTGCGGGAAATATTTTATGGCGCGATCGATCTCCGGATCGCTGCCGGAGCGATAGGCGCCGACGTTTATCAGGTCCTTGTTCTGTTCATGGCTGCTATAGAGCTTCTTGAATGAAATGGCCGATTGAATCTGTTGTTCGCTGACGATCGAATTCATGACCCGGCTTATCGATGCCTCGATGTTGATGGCAGGATAGATGCCTGCTTCAGCGAGCGAACGTGACAGAACGATGTGACCGTCCAGAATGGCACGTGTCGCATCGACGACCGGATCGTTCTGGTCATCACCTTCGGCGAGTACAGTGTAGATAGCTGTAACAGAGCCGCCTGTTTCACTGTCGCCATTGCCGGCGCGTTCCACCAGTGTCGGCAGTTGGGCAAACACCGAAGGGGGATAGCCCTTGGTAACCGGTGGTTCGCCAATGGCGAGAGCGAGCTCCCGTTGTGCCTGCGCAAATCGGGTAAGTGAATCCATTAGCAGGAGGACGTGTTTGCCCTGATCGCGAAAGTATTCGGCGATTGCCGTTGCGCGCCATGCGCCATGCAAGCGCATCAGGGGAGGATCATCCGCAGGTGTTGCGACGACGACGGCTTTGCCTATGCTGTCGGGTCCCAGAATGTTTTCGACAAATTCTCTCACCTCGCGGCCGCGTTCGCCGATGAGGCCAACCACGACCACATCCGCTTCGGTATTTTTTGTCATCTCGCCCAACAAGACACTCTTGCCGACGCCGCTACCGGCGAACAAGCCGATGCGTTGCCCGCGGCCGATGGTCAGCAGGCCATTGATTGCACGTATGCCAACATCCATGGGACGGTCGATTGGCATCCGCGCAAATGGATTGATTGGTGGGCCGAGTAGTTCCACGTGTCTTTCATAACGAGGTGTTTCTTTGCCATCAAGTGGTGTGCCCATCGCGTCGATGATTCTTCCCAACAGGGCATTGCCGACGCCAACTTCCGGATAGTGCGGCACTGGAACGACTCGCGCGCCAGGCTTGAGTCCATGGATTCGGCCGATCGGCATCAGATAGATATTACCGTCCGAGAAACCGACGACTTCTGCTTCTTCCTGCCGCTCGGGTGAAACAACGATCTTGCAGCGGCTGCCGATATTGGCCTGGGTGCCTGCTGCCACGAGCGTCAATCCTGTCATCTGCACCAGGCGTCCCTCGACCGGGAGGTCGGGAGCCGTCACAAGATCGGCGTAGGCGCGTAACTTGTTGCGCAGGAAAGCATTGCGCTGCTGGCGTGGCGACTCGTGCTGGACCGAAATCATTCGCGCGCCCCGTTGCGTTCATCGCCGAGGAATTGGGTAATGATCATACTGATACGCTGATCGAGGTCGGCATCGATGATCGAGTTGCGGCAACTGACCTTGCAGTTGTTCAACGAGATCATGGGGTCGTCGATAATGCGCCAGCTTTGCTCTTTGTTGTCATCATGAATCAGATCGCGAATAACCTGCGCATTGTTCGGATTCAGATGGACTGTAATCTCGTGCTCAGAACTGTTGAGCGTACTAATGGTGTCACGAACCAGAGCCATCAGGGTTTCCGGCTTGGTGCGTAACTCACGACGTACAAGACCCTTGGCAATTCTGCCGGCCAGATGCGCGAGAAATTCTGCCGCTTCTTCCGACTGATCGTCGAATGGTCTGGCGAGTGCACTCAGAAAGTTTTCAACAGCCTGCTTGCGCTGCGCGATTTCTTGCAGGCCCTGTTGCTTACCCGCTGCGTAGCCTTCGTTGTACGCCTTGTCGAATGCCGCTTGACGCTGTTCTTCGTCTGTCTGCGCCTTGTTGGGTGCAGGTTGCGAGGGGCCGTCTACGAGTTGTGGGGTTTTCCACTCGCATACAGAGCCTTCAATGAACTTGCGAGAGATACTAGTCATTGGTTAGCCAGTTCTGAATCATGCGTGCAGCGCGCTGTGGTTCCTGAGAGACAAGAGACTGCGCACGGGTAAGGTTCTGATCGTAGGCAGAAATAGCCGGCGGCTCAGGTGCTTCGATCTGTTGCGCCTTGGCCGGTGCTGAAACGCTGACTGTGTCATCACCAACATCAATATTGGGCCCGGCGACCGCCAGCTTGGCGACACCGCGCTTGGGTGCCGGCGCACTGCCAACTACTGATTTCATCGCCGGTCGCAGTACGCCGAAGATCAGGAAGATAACGATCACACTTGCTCCGGCCTGCTTCAGGGTAGTGAAGAACCAGGGTTGTTCCCACATCGGGATGGTGACTTCTGGCAAGGCCTCTGGTGAGAGAAACTGTTCGTTGATGACGCTGACGCTGTCACCGCGCGTGGCGTTGTAACCGACCGAGTCGCGGACCAATTGGGTGAGGCGCTGAATTCGCTGGTCGATCTCAATCTGATCGAGTTCGATCGGAGTGCCATCTGCGAGGACACCAGACTGGAGGTCTACCAGCACCGCGACTGACAATTGCTGGATTGTACCTGGCGCACGTTTGATGTGATTGATGCTGCGATCGATCTCGAAATTTCGTGTAGAGCTGAGGCGGGAATTGCCATTGCTGCCAGTTTGCGCCTGTGCCTGCTGTGCGGCCTGAGCATTGCCTTCCTGAGGGGGTGCATCGGCGAGAGTGCCAGGTGCCACGCTTCCTGTGCCTGCTGCACCGCCCATGCGTTCTTCCTGTAACTGTTCACTACGCACGACTGCATTGTCCGGGTTGTAGCGCTCTTCAGTAGTTTCAGTAGAGGTAAAATCCAGATTGGCACTAACCTGGGCTCGTACGTTGCCGGCACCGACAATCGGAGTCAGGATATCGATGATGCGATTGCTGTATTCCAGTTCAATGCTGCGGGTATAGCGCATGGTTTCGCTGGTGCTTCCGAGCTGTGAATTGCTCTTGTCTGAGAGCAGGTTGCCGCGCTGATCAACAATGGAGACGTCTTCCGTTTCCATGCCGGCAACACTCGACGCAACAAGATGAAGAATGCCTGACAGCTGGGTATCACCAGGCGTTGTCACGGCTGCGACATCGATCATGACCGAGGCACTCGGGCGACGTGAGTTGCGGATAAACGAAGTCTGGCGCGGAATGCTCAGATGAACTCGTGCATCACGCACGCCCTGTATTTGTTTAATAGTCTGTACCAGTTCCTGTTCCAGCGCGCGCTGATAACGCGCCTGCTCAATGAAGTTGCTGGTGCCAATGCTCTGATCTTCTTCGAGAATGTCGAAGCCCTTGCTGCTCGTACGCGGCAGTCCTTCATTGGCGAGTTGCATCCGGATTTCACGTATGCGGTCAGCCGGAACGGTCACCAGCCCAGTGTTGTTGTCAATGCGATAGGGAACGCCTCGTTGCTCCAGTGCGGAAACAACGTCCGAGCTGTCCTGCGACGTCATGCTGGCATAGAGGGGCGTGTGGCCTGCAGTGCGCGACCAGAGTACTGTGGCAGTACCAAGTGCGATGCTGGCAGCCAGTATCAACATGAATCCTAACTGGCGCACGAGAGGGAGCTGGCTCAGTGAAGTCAGTTGCGAGAATGTGGATGAGCTGATTGCGGTAGTAGCCATAGCGTTGAATCTTTATTGATAATCTGAATTCGATGGTGTTGGTTTATCAAACCTGCATATTCATAACTTCCTGATACGCATTCAGGAGTTTGTTGCGAACTTCGGTCATTGCTTCGAAAGAAAGCGATGCTTTCTGTGCAGCGACCATTACTTCCGGGAGATCGACGTCTTTGCTGCCGGTCTCGAATGCCACTTTCAGGCTCGATGCTTCCTGCTGCAGGTTGTTAACCTGATTAATGGATTCATTAAGCAGCTTGGAAAAATCAGGCCGATTGCTGGCTTCGACACTCTCGGTATTCCCGCTTCCCGGAACAATATTGTTCTGGGAAAGAATGCGCATTTGATTAAGGACCTGATCGATGCTTACGTCGCTCATTGTCTAATCCTCAGGATGCCCGGGCTTCGCTTGGGAAGCAGGGGATAGTTATGCCGTCGCGGCGGAACTGCGCCAGCTTGTAGCGCAGAGTGCGTGGGCTGATGCCGAGTTTCTCTGCGGCTTCCTTGCGACTACTGTGTGAAGCTACCGCATCGATAATGATTTCTTTCTCGCGAGTCTTCAGGTCAGACTCGAGTACTGCGGCGGGCTTTGCCATGACTGTGGCCGCGACGCTGTCTACTGCATTTGGAGTTTCGAAGATGATGTCTTGTGCGCTGACCGTGACTCCGGACTTGAGAATCAATGCGCGTTGAATGACGTTTTCCAGTTCACGCACATTGCCAGGCCAGGTATGGCGCAGTAGTGCTTCCTCGGCATCGCTGTCGATCTGCACACTGTGGCCCGGCTCGTAGTTCTCAACAAAGCGTCGAGTCAGGGGCAGAATGTCTTCCTTGCGGTCGCGCAAAGGAGAGAGATGCAGGGGAAACACATTCAGGCGATAGAACAGGTCTTCGCGGAAGCGGCCTTCAGTGACTTCTTCTTTAAGATTGCGGTTGGTTGTCGCGATGATGCGTACGTCCAATGGAATGGGTTTGCTACCGCCAAGGCGTTCTACTTCTTTCTCCTGGATAACGCGGAGCAGTTTGGCTTGCAGACCGATATCGATTTCGGAAATCTCATCCAGCAGCAGTGTGCCGCCATTCGCCTGTTCGAATTTACCGGCGCGAGCAGTGTAGGCGCCTGTGAATGCGCCTTTTTCGTAACCGAAGAGCATTGATTCCAGCATTGGCTCAGGAATGGCGGCGCAATTGATGGCAACAAATGGCTTGTCGCTACGCTTGGACGAGGAGTGAATAAAGCGTGAGTACACCTCTTTACCGCAACCTGATTCGCCACTGATCATCACCGTGACATCGGTTGCAGCGACTCGGCGACCGAGTTCAGCCAGTTCGCGGCTGCGCTTTGACTCCATGATCATGCCATCTGACTTCGGCGAAGCGACGGCGAGGCGATCAACCATTTCAATCAGTACTTCTGCTTCAAACGGCTTGATGATGTAGTCAGCCGCGCCGGACTGAATGGCCTCTACCGCTTTGGTTACCGTGCCATAGGCAGTGATCAGGACAAAAGGGATCTCAGGAAATTTACGTTTGACTGTTTTCAGCAGCTCGTCACCGTGCATGCCGGGCATTTGCACGTCACTCACGATCAGGTTGACTTGCTCGGTTTCAAGGATTCGCAAAGCGGGATCTGCTGCGTCAGCTTCCAGAGTCGCGTAGCCAGCCATGCGCAGCGTGTCGCAGAGTGCCTGGCGCAGATCAAGATCATCTTCAATGACCAGAATGACGTTTTTGCTCATAGTGTTGTACCTGATAGTCCGTATTCGTTAGCTGATTGTTGTTGCTATTCCGGGTCGTGCGCCCAGATGCCGAGGTCATCCGATTCCGACTGTGGCCAATGGGGAATAGACAGAGTGAATAAGGTGCCGCCGGCCTGCAGATTTTCGATATGGATTTCTCCGCGATGCGCCTTCACTGCGGACATGACTACTGCGAGACCAAGCCCGGTACCGCCTTCGCGAGTGGAATAAAATGGATCGAAGATGCTTTCCCGGTGGTAATCGCTGATGCCGGGACCGTTGTCAGCGACTTTGATATTGATATTGCCGTCAGCTTCACACACGGCGAGCTTGATGTGGGGCTCCTGACTGGTAGCCTCGATGGCATTGTCGATCAGGTTGAGCAGGGCGTTGCTCAGTGCGCTCTTGTCGCCACGCATCTGCAATTCCTGCACCGGGCATTCAATGAGTAGAGAGCCGTTGACGCTATCCAGTTTCGGAGCGGCGGTCTCGTTCACTTCGCGCAGCAGCGCACTCACGCTGAAATTCTGGCTCGCACCGATATCGCCACGTATATAGGAGAGCATGCCGTCGACGAGATGTTCAATCTGACGCAGTCGATTGCGGATGTTGTTGGTCACGGTTTCGTTCTGTTCAGTTGCGGCAGGCGAAAGATGTGACAGATAGAGCATTGCCGAGGCGAGAGGCGTGCGAACTTGATGGGCAAGTCTGGCCGACATCTCGCCCAGTGCAGTGAGACGCTTCTCACGATTGATCTGGTGACTCAGGCGATAGTTCTCGGAAATATCGGTCAGCAGGATGATGGTCTCTCCGCGATCTCCGTAGTTGCTGCTGCTGATGGAGATGCGTTTGCCGTTACGCAAGGAGACCTCGCCTTCCATGAAATCCTGTTCGCTGGTCAGTTGCGCAAGAACGGCTTTCCATTGCTGACCTGTGACCGATTGACCAAGGATCGCAGCCGCGGCCGGGTTGGCATCGCTGACTGTTCCTTCTACATCCAGTGAGATAACGCCACCTGGCAGCGAGTCCATCAAGGCGGTCAGCTTGGCTGCGAGTTGCTCCTTGGCGGTAAGCTCTTTGACGCGCGCTGAGTTGGAAGCCGCGAGCTCCTGCCGCAGTGCATTGACCTGTGATTCAAGAACGCGATAGCTCGAACCAAGGTCAGCGGAAACCTGATTGAAAACGTCAAACGCCTGTTCAAGTTTGTTCAGCGTGTTGTCGCTTGAAGTAACCGCTGTTGTTTTCATGGACCGTCTCCGCGATGGTGTGGTCGGTGTTAGTTGTCGTTACTGTGTTGTTTGCAAGCAACGTGCCAAAAAAATAATTCAATAAAAACAAGGGGATAGAGTGAGGTTGTCAAGGAACCGACCGACAGTAATCAGACGCCGTCGGAATTTTTACAGTCCCGGCTGCCACTCAATGACGGCTTGCCGACGACTCCGGCAGATACTGACCCTTGCTTACTGACAGCAGTAAGAAGAGAAATTCAGAGCGAGCGGGCGACTGCGCCACGACAGCCAGGCGGTGCGCCAGATGGAGCGTGAAAGTCTGTAAGAGCGCGGAATGAGGTGAGGTGTGCGGTGAGAATTGCGGCGTAAGATCTCACCGCAGTTGCAGTGGCTATCCCGGTCGATTTTTTAAAGCGCGGCTGAATCGGTTTCTTCGTCTGGCTGCTTGATTTCCAGCTTGCGAATTTTTTCTATCAAGGTTGTGCGGCGCAGAGAGAGTGCCTTGGCAGCCTGCGAGACGACCCAGTTGGATTTCTCCAGAGCGCGACAGATCAGGGTGCGTTCCACATTGGTGAGATAGAGCTTGAGGTCAATGGTGTCTTCAGTATCCAGCGGCATAGCGACAACTGTCTCACCAGGGTTCGCCGCAGCGGATGCTGGCCTGTCGGCTTCAGAATCCTGTCCCCGATAGCGCTGCGGTAGTTTGCTGCGCGTAATCGTTTCTCCGGGGTAGAGAATCGCCAGGCGTTCGACCAGATTTTCCAGCTCGCGAACATTGCCGGGCAGCGGGTGTTTGGTGAGGGTAGAGATTGCAGATGCATCGAATTCGATCGGGCTACGCTTTTCGAGTTCCATCTTGTAAGCGAATTCTTTGATCAGCAACGGGATGTCTTCGACCCGATTGCGCAGTGGTGGCAATTCAATGGGGAAGACATTTAGTCGGTAGAATAAATCGAGGCGGAATTTGCCTTCGCCGATGCGTTTCTCGAGATCCTGATGTGTTGCTGCGATCAGACGGACATCGCTGGTGATGGTTTTGGTCCCACCAACGCGTTCGAAAGTCCGCTCCTGGATAACCCGCAGCAACTTGACCTGCATAGGCATTGGCATGTCGCCAATTTCATCGAGAAAGAGCGTGCCCCCTTCAGCGAGTTCGAAGCGACCTGCGCGACTGTGGATGGCGCCGGTAAAGGAGCCTTTCTCGTGACCAAATAATTCTGACTCCAGCAACTCAGGTGGAATCGCACCGCAGTTAACTGCCACGAAGGGCTTGTCTGCGCGTAATGAGAGATTATGTATCGAGCGCGCAACGACTTCCTTGCCCGTGCCGGATTCACCGGACAACAATACGTTGGCATCGGTCATGGCGACGTGCCGGACCAGACCTTCGATTGTTTTGATGTGGGGGCTGTTGCCGGTCAGTGAGACGGAGAGTTTCTTGCGGGCACCCTGATTGTTACTGTCCAGTTCCGCCTGGCGAATAATGCTCAGCACATCGCGGTACTGGATAGGATAGCCGAGCGCCCCGGCGACTCTTTTTGGGAGTTTTCCGGCGCTTTCACCCTGGGTCTCTGCACGCAAAAGATAAATCGGCAGCGAAGGCGACTGCTTGTTGATGGATTCAACTGCCTTACTCTGGATAGACTCATCCCCGACCATGAGTAGTGCAACCAGAAACTTGTTATTGGCAAGTTCCTTTCCAGCTTCTTCAGCGCCGCTGGCGTGCACTACTTTATGATCGATGAATTCGAAGACGGTGGCTGTTTTGCTGGCGACTTCACCACTTTCGGTTACCAACAGTACTGCGCTTGTCATAGAGTGTCCCGACTATCTTGTTCTTGGAATTATCTACTCAGAACCCGAGACTGGATAGCAGATTGTCTACTTCATCCTGGTCCAGGTGTTCCTGAGTATTCAAGTCATTCAACTTGTCGATATTGTCTTTCAATTGTGCGCTTTCTTCCATGTTCATCTCTGTCGCGCTCTTGCCACTGAACTGTGAGAGTTTGGTGAGCAGGTTGGCGTACTGGGTGAGAGAAATCAGGGAGTTTTCGACCTGTTTGATGATATTGAGTGCTTTGGTCAGGGACTGGCTTGCCAGGTCTTGAAAGTTCTGGGCAATAACGATCTCTGAAATATTGCTATTCAGTTCCGCGATGGTGCTGTCATTGCTGCCGCACAGATTGCTCAGCTTCTCCAGCAAGTCACGGGTGTTGTCATCCACATCGTTGTCAGCGAGAAACGTGGTAATCAGATCGTGTTGATCTGTGCCATTCTGTACGATCTGTTGGGTCTGACCCTTGGCCTTCTCCGTCATGCTGAGCGTTTTCGCCGCCGCATCTTCGGTGAGGCTAATAACATAGTTGAGATCACTGCGTGTTCTGTTGTGCTCCGATTCGCTGTCGCTCGTCGGGATGCTCAAATCGGAGATTGCATCGTGTAAACCGCGGGTGAGTTTGCCGATCACACTATAGAAATTCTGACCGTTCAGATCGTTGAGTTCGTTGATGCATTTCAGGGCATCTTCAATCTTGTTCGCCTGCAGGTCTGCCAGCAACTGATCAGTCTTCTCTTTGAAGCCGTCCAGTTTGATGCTGTCCATAAGTTGTGGAATCAGAAGTGCTTCGTCTGTAATTTGCAAGGTTCTGTCCTCTTGTTGATTGTCGCCAACACTGAATTGCATTAGGGGACCTGCAGAATCAGGGAAAGATCCGAGAGATTTTCTCGGAAAGAATATCCGCATTGAAAGGTTTGACCACGTAGTCGTTGACTCCAGCCTGTGCGGCTTCAATGATCTTTTCTTTCTTTGATTCAGCGGTCACCAGTAGGACAGGTGTCTTACTGATACGGTCGTCTGCACGTATTGCCTTCAGCAATTCGATGCCTTCCATTTGCGGCATATTCCAATCACTGATGACAAAATCGTAGTTGCCTTTCTGCAACATAGGCAGGGCAGTGGTTCCGTCGTCGGCCATGTCTACATTCTTGTAACCGAGATCGTTCAGGATCTGCTTCTCGATTTTGCGCATGCTTTCATGGTCGTCGACGACCAGAATCTTCATGTCTAGGGATGCTGGCATTTCGCTCTCCGTTCGCTAGCTGGGTTTTCAGAGTGTGTTTCCACCACTAAGCAAGTTCCCTGCCAATTCTATAACACCCCTTCAAGCCCAGTATTGATGGGCTTTTCGGACGGCTGCTGTTTACTTGTCAAATAGCCGACGTTCACATCACCGAATTCGTGTGTCCGGATTTTGACATGTCGGTATTTCAACGGCCAGCAGTTTTTGCATCTCAGCCGGGATTTTAGGGGCAGCGCTTAGTTGCGGGATCTGTGGCTGCGCGATGAGCCTGGAGCTGTCTCAAGTCCTCGGTAGTACTGGCCATCCGGTGTGTGAGATCGCGCCGGGCAGGAGGGAGACGGCCGGCGGCAGGTACGGAGATAAACAATTGCTTGCTCATGCGTTTGGCTACGGCGAAGAGGGCGAAGATCCAGGCGAGGCAGATATGGTGTGCACATCTCTCGTTGCATTGGAACGTGTAAAGCGCCTGAGTTGCCTGCGTTGCACGCAGTCGGAATCACTCTTTGCACGGCGCTGTACGGTTCAGGCACGCGCTTTGCTACTGCTATCCGAAGAAAGGTGCTGAGAACCTGGGCTAGCAGAGGATCGCATAGCTCCAGTAGCAGAAATTACGCGGGCTTCAGGAAATTATGCCGTTCTGCCGGAAGATTTCGAACCGGCAAGACCGGGAGTCACGACGGCAATGCCTTGCCACAGCAGTTGGGTAAGTGGCAACTCACTGCCACCGGCTGTCGCTGCCTGAGGTCAATAAGGGCTAAAGGATTGAATTGGCATTTCCGTAATCACCTTCAGGAATAGTCACGCAGTGTGATCAGGTTCTCGGACTTGACAGGAATTTCTGTGTGCAGGGTTGCAGTGGCGACCACCTTAGAAAATAGGCAACTAGTGGAGACAGTAAAAATGTCCGAGGTCCTTATAGTCGATGATTCGCATTCGATCCGAGAACTGCTGACAAGCGTGCTGCAAAAAGCAGGATACAAAGTGACGAGTGCAGACAACGGCCAGGTTGGTTTGGAAACTGCACAGTCCTCAAGCTATGACCTGGTAATTACGGATATCAATATGCCGGTTATGGATGGGTTGGAGCTGTTGAGCAACTTGCGTTCGCTGCCCGACTACGCGTTCAAGCCAATTCTGATACTGACTACCGAGTTTTCACAGGAGATGAAAATGAAGGGCAAGCAAGCCGGTGCAACTGGCTGGCTGGTTAAGCCATTCGATCCTGACAAACTGATCAGTGTGATCGCAAGAATTCTAAATTAAGTCGTCAACCGGAAAGAATGAGGCGGGGAACCATGCCTGAAGTCAGTGCGAGCAGCAATGGAATGGATGAAATTCGGCAGATTTTCGAAGCCGAATGCAATGACGGACTGAATGTCATCGAAGCGGGATTATTGGCGCTCAAGGCGGGCGACAATAACCAGGAAACGATTAATGACATCTTTCGCGGTGCGCACTCGATCAAGGGCGGTGCGGCGACCTTCGGCTATGCCAACATCGCCGGATTCACCCATGTTATGGAGACTCTACTGGATCGAGTTCGCTCCGATGAGCTCGCAGTTACCCAACCACTCGTGAAGGTCTTTCTCGAGTCAGTTGATTGCCTGCGAGACATGGTTGAGTGCATGGGCGGTGGGGAATACGACGAGGTTCGCACCGCCACAGTCAAAGCTGAACTTGAGACCTGGCTGGGAGACGAACCACCGGTCAAGGAAGAAGCACCCGTGAGTGCTGCGGAGCCAGTCTCTGCTGCCGAAGGGGCGAGCTCTGCCACGATCTGGGACATCAAATTCCAGCCCAAGCAAAACTACCTGCAAACAGGCAATCAGCCACAGCATATATTTCGCGCGCTTGCCGAGTTGGGCGAGGTTTCTCTTAAACCCGAGTTCGATAATCTGCCGGACTTCACCAAGTCCAAACCGGGCGAGATGTATCTGCAGTGGACCATCGAGCTAAAAGCTGACGTTGAGAAAGACGAGATACTCGCCGAATTCGATTGGGTGGAAAACGAGTGTGAAGTCGAAGTCATTGCGCGCCCGGGTACCGAGAAGAAGAAAGAAGCCAAACCTGTTCCGCCCGCTGACTCTGAGCCTGAGCAGGAGCAGAGTATCGCCAGCAACTCAGCCTCCGCTGGCCGCAATGCAAAGAAAGAATCTGGCTCAATACGAGTTGAAATAGACAAGATTGACAAGCTGTTGAATCTGGTTGGCGAGATGGTGATCAACCAATCTATGCTGAATCAGTTCAGTAGCAGTAATCGCAAGGGGGAAGTACACACCAGTAGCGCTGATCTGGATCAGGGGCTGGCCAGCCTCGAGCGAACGACACGTGAGCTGCAGGAAGCGGTAATGAATATCCGCATGCTGCCAGTCAGCACCACCTTTAATCGTTTCCCGCGTCTGGTCTACGATCTGAGCGCGAAACTGGGTAAGGAAGTCGACCTCAATATTACGGGCGAAACCACAGAGCTGGACAAGACGGTACTCGAAAAGATTGCCGATCCACTGTCACATCTGATTCGCAATTCACTCGATCACGGCATCGAATCACCCGAAGTGCGACTGGCTTCCGGTAAGAGCCGAACAGGAACTGTCAGCCTGAGTGCTTCGCATGAAGGAGGCAATGTCATCATACGTGTCTCTGACGACGGTGGTGGTCTCAATGGTGAGAAGATTTACAACAAGGCGCTGGAACGGGGTCTGATCAAAGAGAAGGATACGCTCAGCGAGCAGCAGATTAACAACCTGATTTTTCAGCCAGGCTTTTCTACTGCTGATGCTGTCACCGATGTGTCCGGTCGAGGCGTCGGTATGGACGTTGTCCGTTCGAACATCGAGGATATCGGCGGTCGCGTGGAGGTCTACTCCAATCCCGGTAAGGGAAGTACTTTTCAGATCACACTGCCACTGACACTCGCTGTGCTGGATGGACAACTCGTCAAAGTGGGCGAGCAGGTTTTCGTTGTTCCACTACTTTCGATCGTGGAAACCGTGCAGGTCGATCCGGCGAAGATCAATGTTGTTTCAGGCAGCGCACCACTGTATCGCCTCCGCGGCGAAGTCATCCCGATTGTCGATATGCGTTCGCTGTATCGCATCAAAGGCGAAGAATCCCTGAACTCTTATGAAGGCAAGGAACTCGTCATAGTTGATATCGACCGTCATTACATTGGTCTGGTAGTAGACGAGTTGCTGGATCAACACCAGGTAGTAATCAAGAGCCTGGAAACAAACTATATGAAGATGCCTGGCATTCTTGGAGCGACCATCCTTGGCGACGGTACAGTCTCTCTGATTGTCGATGTCACGACCTTTGCAGGTCCTATGCTGATGGGCAGCGACAATCGCGTAACGCATTAATTTAGCTACTGAATCTGAGCCCGATGGCGAGGAGCGAAAAGATGAGTGAGGAAGTAAAAGTGAGCGAAGAACTGGAGCAGTATTTGACGTTTGTTCTGGACAAGGAAGAGTACGGAGTCCCGATTCTGTCGGTGCGTGGTATTCAGGGTTGGGAGAAGACTACTCCAATTCCGAATTCCCCTGATTTCGTAATGGGCATTATCAATCTGCGCGGCGAAGTTGTGCCCATCGTGGATCTACGCCGTCGATTCGGTCTTCCTGCCATTGAGTACAGTGCCAATACGGTTGTAATCGTGGTACGCGTCGAGCAGGGCAACTCGGAGAAAACCGTAGGCCTGGTTGTCGATGCAGTCGCCGATGTCCACGACATCAAGGGCGAAGATATGCGCGAGTCGCCTGATTTCGGTTCCGAGATCAAGCAGGAGTTCGTGCGCAGTCTCGGCCTGATCGGCGAGAAGATGGTGATCATTCTGGACATCAACCGAATGGTCGATTGGCGGGAACTCGCTACTTCAAGCGAGCACGCCGCAAAGAATGCTGTGAGTAAAGAAGTATCCGCTGAGAGCGAAGCAGCCTAGATAAAAAACGTAGCAAGCGCTACCTATTCGGAGAGCAGACATGGGCATATTCAGAGACTTCACAAAAGAGGCTGGCAGCAAGTCAGCCAAAGAAGTCGCGGCGGCACGAGACGCGGAAAACGCGCGTTGCTATGCAGCAATGCAAGCGGTTAACTCCTGCGTCATGATTGCAGACGAGAACAACGTGATCGTTAAAGTAAATCCTGCAGCTATGCGGATGATGCAGAAAGTTGAGGGCGCCCTGCGCAAGGAGCTACCTGACTTTTCTGTTGAGAAGATGATTGGCAGCAATATCGATCAGTTTCACAAGAATCCACAGCATCAGCAGCAACTGCTGTCTGATCTCAGTTCTGTGTATCGCGGTGAGATTAAGATAGGAGCAGTCAGCTTCGAATTAACAGCCAATCCGATCTTTGACGAGCAACGCAAGCGTATCGGCACGGTCGTAGAGTGGGAAGACATCTCCGCTCGACTGGCAGCCGAACAGCACGCAGTGGAACTGGCAGAAGCAGAGCAACGTCAGGCTGCGGTCAACGCACGCATCAAGTCTGCACTTCATCAGGTCACATCCAGTGTCATGGTCACGGACTCTGAGCATGTCGTGGTGTTTGCAAATGATGCTGTGCTGGACATGCTGCACGAGGCGGAGAGCGACATTCGCAAGCAGGTAAGTGATTTCCGTGTCGAATCACTACCTGGCTCACGCGTGGACGGCCTCTATGACACCCTCACGAGAGAAAGTAGTCTCCTCGCCGGTCTGGACGCGACTCATGAAGCGCGTATCACCGTTGCCGATCGCCACTATGCGCTCAAGGCGACTCCAGTAAAAAGCGATGACGGACAACGTTTGGGGTCAGTGATTGAATGGATCGACCTCGTTGATGAAGTCACCTTCGACGAATCTGTGAACAAGGCTATCGCCAGTGCGCTAGAGGGTGATCTCAGTGCCCGCGTCGTGACACGAAACGGTTGCAGCGAATTTATTCAGGCGGCCGGCAAGAACATCAATCAGATGATTGAAATTTTCGAAGCCGTTCTGAAAGACGCTGACAAAGCAATCAGCGCCATGGCCGAAGGGCGACTCACCGAAAAAATGGAAGGTGATTATCGCGGCGACTTCGGTGTATTGAAAGAGGGAATTAATCAGACGATCGAGCGACTGGTCTCGGTTGTGTCGGACATTACCGATTCCAGCTATCGCGTGAAAGATGCCGCGGGTGAGATATCCAGAGGCAATCTCAACCTCAGTCATCGTACAGAACAGCAAGCTGCGAGCCTCGAAGAGACTTCATCTGCGATGGAAGAGATCACCGCTACCGTGCAACAGAACGCAGAGAATTCCATTCAAGCCAATACGCTGGCGCGTGGAGCCCGCGAAGCCGCGGAGAATGGAGGGTCTGTGGTAGGCCGTGCGGTTGAGGCAATGCAGGCTATCAGCGATTCCAGTAACAAGATTACTGACATCATCGGCGTCATCGACGAGATTGCATTTCAGACTAACCTGTTGGCACTCAATGCGGCGGTTGAAGCGGCGCGTGCGGGTGATCAGGGAAGGGGCTTTGCGGTCGTTGCGGATGAGGTCCGTAGCCTCGCTGGTCGCAGTGCCACTGCTGCCAAGGAAATCAAGGATCTCATCAAAGACAGTAGCGAAAAGGTGAGTGAAGGATCGGAGCTGGTTAATCGCTCTGGAGACACCCTGGAAGAAATCGTCATGGCAGTGAAGAAGGTCAACGATATTGTTGCCGAGATTGCGACTGCCAGCGACGAACAGTCAACCGGTTTGTCGGAGATCAGCAGAGCAATCACCGAGATGGACCAGATGACTCAGCAGAATGCAGCTCTCGTTGAAGAAGCGGCTGCAGCGAGTGAATCAATGAATTCGCAGGCTGATAACCTCGACAAGCTCATTTCGTTTTTCGTAACCGGATTCGAAAGAAAGCTGACGTCTGCGGTAAATGCTGCCAGCAACGCCAGTGTCGATAAAAGCCAAGCGGTCGCAACAGAGCGCAAAGGGAGTCCATCCCATGCAGCACAGCCTGTCACTCCGCAAGCCAAGCCGAAAACAGAAGTGAAGGTTGAGCCGAAGAAAGAGACAGTCGCGAGCGCCAAGCCAGCAGTCGAGAAGAAACCCGAAGCAAGCAGCGCCTATCCTGAGGATGAAGGCGATGAGTGGGAAGTGTTCTGACGCGCCGTGTAAAGAACTGAACTATCGAGCAACTAATACGCTATCCGCACCTATCGGAGAACGAGAATGCCAAGGAAGAAACAAGCAGCATCTGCAGAGGAAACCTACGAGCTACCCAGAGTAATGGAAATCTCGGAGATAGAGTCTGTGTACAAGGAATTACTGAAATTTGCCAAAAAGAAGTACAGCAAATTTACACTCGATGCGGGCAAGGTAGCCCTCATCGATGCCGCAGGCATTCAATTGATAGTTCAGTTCTTGCTTTTTATGCGCGCCAAGGACTGTCAGGTCGAATGGGTAAACGATTCAATTCAGATCTATCAGATGGCAGCGGAATTGGGTCTTGAAGGACAGCTCGACGCGTGATGGGTATGGCGTTAGTGGTGAATGCAATGCAAGAACGCAATGATGAAAAAATGAGCGATAAACTTTTCGACCTCTGCGAGCAGCAACTGCTTTCGATAATAGGCGATGCTGAAGCCTCTATTGCCAAGATTGTTAATAGTACGACAACGGCGGTGAACGAGAGTGCCGAGTTGCACGAGAAGATCGCAGATGCCGCAGCATTGAGCGCTGAAAACAGAGAATTGTGTGAGGGTCTGCAACACAAAGTCGGTGCTATTTTAACGAGCATGCAGTGCTTCGACGAGATTACCCAGCGTATACAGCACATTAAGGAGATCGTTCAGCTGATCAAACTGGAATCCGATAGAGACGGATTCCTGGATAAACCAAGATGCTCGGATGAACTCGTCAATGACATCAGCAACATTTTTTCGATTCGGTCTGAATTCGAAGTGCTGGAACAGATTTTTCCCGAATCCAGGAAAAATGAGCCCAGCGAAATGGTGGAACTTTTTTAGAGCGCGGTGCTCCAGTCCTTTGTTGCCGGCCGAATTGGCCCTGGCACGAATAGACGGCGGAGAACCTGCTAGCAGGACGGAGTAGATGGACGCATTTGGTTCTATGGAACTCAGTGATTCTGAGTTCTCCTCAATCAAAGATTTGGTTTTCAATACAACTGGAATCTGTCTCGGGGATTCCAAGAGAGAACTCGTAAAGCGCAGGTTCGCCCCTCGAGTTCGTGAACTGGGTCTGGGTAGCTTTGGTGCCTATGTCCGCTTCGTTAAAGCTAACGATAGCGGTGAGATTAACAAGTTCTGCAACGCTATCACGACCAACCTGACATCTTTCTTCCGGGAAAATCATCATTTCGAGTTCCTGAGCAATACGATTATTCCGAAGCTGCAAGCCCGTGCAATGCGCGGCGACCGACGGCTCAGGGTTTGGTCAGCAGGCTGCTCTACCGGGCAGGAACCCTACTGTCTGGCGATAACGCTGCAGAACGGTATTCGTGATCTCGATAAATGGGATTCGCGAATACTTGCGACAGATCTCGATGACAACTGCCTGGCCAAGGCACGCCGTGGTGAATACCCGCTGGAAGAGTTCAGTAAGACTCCGAAGGAAATTGTTGAGAAGTACTTCCTGCATCTTCCTCACGACAGCAGTGATGTGTTTGCCAAGCCCAGCGTTCAAGCCAAGGCCAGCATTCGCAAACAGATTGTCTTCAACAAATTAAATTTAATGCACAAACCCTGGCCCATGAAGGGCATGTTCGACGTAATTATGTGCCGCAACGTATTCATCTACTTTGACAAGCCCACTCAAAGAGCATTGGTGGAACGCTTCGGTAAGCTTCAGGAGTCCGGGAGTACATTATTCCTTGGGCACTCAGAAGTGATTCAGGACCCGCAAGAGATTGGCTATCGGCTGGTGGGAAAGACGACCTATGAGAGGTTGTAGTAACCGATGGAAATGACAATTAAACCTTGCGCCCCCCTGTTTTCCCATATCAACAGATATGTGGACAGAATGAACAAGTGCATCTCGGCTAAACTGATGCCGGGTGAATTCTATATCTCGCAGAATGAAGAAATGATCACAACGGTTCTCGGATCCTGTGTTTCAGCCTGCATTTACGACCCGCACAGGAAGATCGGGGGAATGAATCATTTTATGCTTCCCGACAAAGGTGCAGCACAAAGCGATGAATCGGCGCGCTATGGCATCTACGCGATGGAAAGCCTCATCAACGAGTTGATGAAGTGCGGCTGTCGCAAGGAAGACTTGAAAGTAAAACTGTTCGGCGGAGGACAGATCATTCAGAACATGTCCGATGTAGGGCGTAAAAACATACTGTTTGCGAAAAATTTTCTCTATGCGGAAGGAATGCGTCTGGAGGCTTCCGATCTCGGTCTCATTTTTCCGCGCAAAGTGAATTTCTTCCCGCATACGGGGAAGGCGATGGTCAAGCGACTGCGCTCTCTGCACAACGATACGATTGAGGCGCGCGAGAAGCAGTACGCAGCCTCTCTGAAGAAAGAAGATATCGCTGGCGATATCGAGTTGTTCTAGGCTCCGGATTTTCTGGACTGTCTGGACTTTACAGGAATTGGCATTATGAATTCTGCAAAAACAAAAGTATTGATCGTTGATGATTCGGCACTAGTCCGCAAAATTATGACGGACATTCTCAATTCAGATCCTGAGTTGGAGGTGGTTGGGACTGCGATCGATGCACATGCGGCGCGAGAAAAGATCAAGCAGCTGCATCCCGACGTCATCACTCTTGATATCGAGATGCCGAAAATGGATGGCATTACTTTCCTGAAGAACCTGATGCGGCTCAATCCATTGCCGGTGATCATGGTATCAACGCTAACGGAGAAAGGCGCTGAGGTAACCCTAGACGCTTTGGATGCCGGCGCCATCGATTTCGTATCAAAACCGAAAATTGATGTCTCAAATACTCTGGAAAGCTACGCTGAAGAAATAATATCGAAGGTGAAGGCTGCAGCCAGGGTGCGTGTACGACGCTATGAAGCGAACCGCAGTGCTCCTGTAGCAACTGTCAATGGTGTGAATGGCAATGCGTCTGACAGCGTCAATGGTAGCGCGACGCGGTCACGGCACTTCAAAACGACTGACAAGATCATTGCCATTGGTGCCTCAACCGGCGGCACCGAAGCTATCAGAGAGGTGTTGGCGAAGCTGCCCATTACTTCGCCAGGTGTAGTTATTACACAACATATACCCGAGTATTTCAGCAAGGCGTTTGCCGACCGTGTCAATCTTAGCTGTGCGATCACGGTGACCGAGGCGAAGGATGGCGACATCGTGCTGCCCGGCCACGCTTATATCGCGCCTGGCAACAAGCACCTGCTGATTCGCAAGGATGGTGCGCGCTGGCGTTGCAAACTCAGCGATGCTGACCCCGTTAACCGACACAGACCGAGTGTGGATGTGCTTTTTAATTCGGTAGCTGAATGTGCCGGACAAAATGCGATGGGTGTCATTCTCACTGGCATGGGAAAGGACGGCGCGCGCGGGCTCAGAATAATGCGCGATGCCGGCGCCAGTACCATAGCTCAGGATGAAGCCAGCAGCGTGGTCTGGGGCATGCCGGGTTCCGCAGTCGAACTCGATGCCGCTGGCGAAATCCTGCCGCTGAATAAAATTGGTAGCAAACTGGCCACTGCTTTTTCTGATGCCTGAGCCCGGTGGCAGCGTCACTGCACGCTGACAGTGGAGCCCAGGTCAGGGACTGCCAGGCCCGCAGAATGCATGGCAAATTGCACTCAAGGTTTTTCGCAGAACGGTCGTAGCTACTCTATAACCTCAATCCTTGTGGGAAACGAACTGTCGGCTGGGCAGGTTGAGCGCAAACCACGGGATTGCAAGTAATGCACAATCAATCCAGCCACAGTAATCCAATATTTGGGATTAGCGATGATGACTCAAGCAAGCAACGACATGTCAATTCTACTGATCGATGATGATCCTTTCTATTCGCAGTTGGCTGTCGAAGTGCTTAACAATCTCGGATTTGACGAAGTGGCAGTAGCCAATGACGGTAACACCGGGCTGAACTGCCTGACCGGAACCGATCTGCACTATGACGTCGTGATCTGTGATCTGAACATGCCCGAGATGAATGGTGTCGAATTTATCCGGCACGCCTCGCAGACAGGTTTCGATGGTGGAATTATCCTACTCAGCGGCGAAAACAAACGCATGCTCGAAACCGCCTACGGCGTTGCCAAGACACATGACGCGAACATTCTCGGGGCGATGGCGAAGCCAATCAACCCCGACGAACTGCGCGAAGCCATGGGACGCTTACAGCCGAATGGGCAGAGCAAACGCAGTTTCGTGCCGCAAGCACCTATCACCGAGACTCAACTCCGCGATGGCATCGACGGATCTGCCGACGATGAGGTGAAGTTGGTATTTCAACCCAAGATTGAAGTTATGAGCGGCAAGATCGTCGGTGTCGAAACACTGGCGCGCTGGTGGAACCGGGACAGAGGAATACTTGGCCCGGGAGCGTTCATCCCACTGGCTGAAGAGAAGCAACTCATCGACGATCTCACCAATACGATCTACCTGAAGGCAGTTCAGCAAGCAGCGAAGTGGCAGGCGGAGCACATCGAACTGCGCACTGCGATCAATTTCTCCGTCAACTCGTTTTCCCGGCAGGAGTTTTGTGATTTCCTGACTGCGACGGTGCAGCAGGAAGGAATAGACCCTTCGCGTCTGCTTCTTGAGATTACTGAGACTCAGGCGATGTCAATTGCCGTTGATTGTCTCGAGTCGATTATCGGTATGCGCCTGAACAGATTTGGCCTGTCAATCGATGATTTCGGAACAGGAAATTCCTCATTGGCCCAGCTCAAGAATATTCCTTTCACTGAACTGAAAGTGGACAGAGCGTTTGTTAATGGTGCGGCTCAGAATGAAAGCTCCCTGGCAATTCTCGAAGCCAGTATCAGTCTTGCCCGTAAGCTGGAAATGGTCGTCGTCGCTGAAGGCGTTGAGACCCGAGAGGATTGGGATCTGGTAGAACAACTTGGCGTTGACTATGTACAGGGGTTCTACTGTGCGAAGCCGATGACAAACGAAGAACTCATGTCATTCATGGCCAAATGGACCGGACCGCACGCGCACTAGCGTCGGAGCTGTGCATTTTGGAACTGCTATCCAGTATTCACATCGCTGACACATTATAACAACGAGGAGCGGGACCGGTGTCCTGAGTAGAATAACTTGAGACTTGAAGAAATCATGTCCAGAGCCAAGTCGGGCAACCCGAATGACTTGCTCGTCGATGTTATTGGAGCTCTGGCGATCAGTTCCTCGTCCTGCATGGTGATCTGCGATCAGGGTGTTCCGGTGGGTATTATCACCGAACAGGACCTTGTCCGATTGTTTTACAAGTATTCAGAGTACGGCCTGCCCGACGATCTCACCGCCGGCGAGGTGATGACGAAGAATCCGATCACGTTTAAAACGGCGATGGATCTTAGCGAAGCCATTGCCATCATGAAGAAGCAGAATTTGCGCCACTTGCCGGTGGTTAGTGACACCGGAAAACTTGCCGGAATTATCACACTCGGAGATATGGTGGATGCTTACTCGGTGCTGGTCGAAGAAAATCACAAGCTGGAAGAAGTATCCGAGGAGCTGCACTGGCTCTCGATGGAAGACTGCCTAACCGAGATGCCCAACAGGCGCGCCATGGAACGTGATCTGATGCAGGCGGAGGCCCGGGCACAGCGGTACAACGAGACCTATACCGTAGCGTTGATCGATATTGATTTCTTCAAGCCCTACAACGATTACTACGGCCATTTGAAAGGTGACGAGGCGCTGAAAGCAGTAGCCTCAGTACTGAAGACTGTCGCCAGAACGTCTGACAGAGTATTCCGCTACGGGGGTGAGGAATTCCTGTACTTCATGCCTAATTCCACTCTGGAGGACGCGGGTACCGCCGGCGAGCGTCTGCGAGTTGCGCTGGAGAAAGAAAATTTCGAGCATGTTAAGAATCCCTATCAGAAGTTGACCATCAGCGTGGGTGTAGCCCTGGGAACAGATATCAAGTGGCAGGACGTACTCGAATTTGCTGACAAGGCACTCTATGAAGCCAAAGAAGGCGGCCGCAACAGGGTTTGTGTGGCACAGCAACCAGGCGTAACGCATGCGCCCAGAATTGCTGGCGAAGCCCTCAATCCAACTGGCAAGACCGAAACCTCTAACGCCAACATCACCGTCAAATCCTGAGACTGAAATTGTGAATCGGGCATTCGTTCCCCTGTTCGCCCGACAAATCCCTCTAAAGCCCTTTGTCCGGCGATGGGCCGGGTATATACTCCCCGTCATTCCGAGTTTTTGTGTGCTGTAGCTGAGTTTTGCTCGACCTGTAGCCCTGCATTTTCTCGCTATTTTAGCCACATTCCGACAGCAGACGGGTTGCATTCAGAAAGTGCTGGCCGAAAAATGTGGCACGCAATCAGAGTTGTTTCCGGCCGCTACAAATAGTCGACATGTCTCAATCCGAAATCAAATCGACACATCTCGCTGAGCAGCTGATGGAGTTGCTTACGCGACACCAGGCTGGCGAACAGTCATCGTCCACAGAGGCTGCCTTACGTCGTGACATGACGGAGGCGCTGCATGGTGCACGTCTTGACAGTGATCAGGTTGAAACGAAACCCGTAGTTATCCTCCTGTCCGATATTCGCGGATTCTCGGAAATTGCCGAAGCCTACGAGGCCAATGCCGTAGTCGAAATGCTCAATCGCTATTTCACTGCGATGGGAAATATTATCGTCGACTACGGTGGTTCCATCGACAAACTGATGGGGGATTCCATCCTGGTGACTTTTGGCCTGCCCGATGCCTCCGACAAGGATATTGAGAATGCAATCGCCTGTGCAGTCGAAATGCAACTCGCGATGAACGGTTTCAATCAGGACAATCTCGAGCGAAACATGCCGGAAATCTACATGGGCATCGGCATCAATTTCGGCGATGTCGTAGTCGGGGCACTGGGTTCGCAACACTACAGCGAATACACCGTGATTGGCGAAGAGGTCAATCTGACGTCGCGCATCGAAGCCCATTGTCTCCGCGGTCAGATTCTTCTGAGTGAGCACACCAAAGAATTGGCAAAAGACTTTGTTGAAGTCGGGCCGCCAAACAGTGTGGAGGTTAAAGGCGCGAGAGAAGCGGTAAAGCTTTACGAAGTCTATTCCATCAGCCGACCGAAAGAGATGCGCGTTCCCCGCAGGGAAGGGCGACGCAGCCCGCGTGTTGCAGTGCAAATGCCCATCAGCTTTCAGTGCCTGGCGGGCAAGATTATTCTGCCGGACAAGCTGCTTGGTGAGGTGATTGATATTGGCTATGGCGGAATGTTGATCGAGAGTGAAACACGTCTTGCGCCACTCTCCGAAATCAAGATGCGCCTGTCGTTGGAGCTGTTCAGCGACGCAACCACGGAGATTTTCGCCCGCATCATCAAATCGACTGAGCAGGATGGTGTCTACCATAGCAGTATGGAGTTCACCTTCATTGACCAGGCAGGGCAGACTGCGATCAAGACCCTGGTCGATCGGCTGGTACTGACGCTATAGAGTAAAATTAACACTCTAACCTATTGTATCCCCTAGTAAATTTACGCACTTAATCCGGTACTATAGAGACACTTAGTGCGCTCTTTCACGAGTGAAATTCGGTGGACAAGCTTATTGTCACCGCCTATTCTCATTGCTCAGGCGTCAATCAAGTCGCTGCATTGGGGAATGAATTCGAGCTGTGTGAAATAGGAAAACTGTATGATTGATGCAGGGCGATCGGCCTATGTGGGACACATGAGCCACTGCAAAGAGAATCATGAGGCGCACAGAACAGCAAAATGCTCGAGTGCTTTAGTAAACAGTACCAAAGTAAAGTATTGCAGTTGTAAGAAGTGCTAAAACAAAATGGCGCGGATAAGAGCCGAAACAGGCAGAAATTGAAAGGTGCGATTTGGCTGTAGAACAAGTAAAAAGCAGATGCCGCAGAGGGTTTGCTCTATGCAGAGCACTTCATCGCAATATTCCCATCCGTACGCCCTCGTTTCGGGGTATTTGAAGGAACAGGGCTGCTTGGCACATGAATGATTCCAATTCGCTTCCTTTGCAAAACCTCCGTTTATTGCTGGTAGAGGATGAGCCTCTGATTGCCGAATCTCTTCAGGATCGGCTCGAATACCTCGGTGCGGAAGTCGTCGATGTGGTCGATAACGGCCGCGAAGCTATTATTGCCGCACAATGGAAATCACCCGATCTGGTGCTCATGGACATCCACCTGAAGGGCACCATGAGCGGCGTAGAGGCTGCCGCTGAAATCCGCAAAATGCGCTCAGTCCCTGTTGTATTTCTTACCGGACACTCGGACCTGGAGACGGTCCAGCAAGCCAAAATGGGTGACCCCTTCGGCTATCTCTTCAAACCCTTCACGGAAGCAGATCTGATTTCGACCATTGAGACGGCGACGCGGCGACAAGAAGTCGAAAAGCAGTTCAGTGATTCCGAGTATCGATTCAAGGCGACGCTGGAGAGCCTCGACGAAGGAGTGGTCTCCATCGATACCGATGGCACGCTCAGTTTCCTGAACCCCGTTGCAGCACAACTTATGGGTTGCGATACGGAATCTGTTCTCGGCGAACACTGGTCTACGGTCTTTCGTTTTCGTGTGGAACGCAGCGATCAGGGTGAGTCAGACTTCTCACAGCTACTGGTTTCCGACCAGACGGTCACCGTCAGGGGCATACTGGATAGTGGCAGTGATGAACGGGTACCGCTCAGCGTAACGGTATCGCCCGTGCTCGATTCGGCCCGGCCTGGTCATCGACTCGGTGTTGTACTCACGTGCAAGGATTTGACCGAGCAGGTCGAATTCGGACAGCAGATGCGCCACTCTGAAGAGCGCATCGCTGCAGTATTCAGAAACAGTCCTGTCGCGATGACAATTGTCGATCTGAACAACCCGGCCCATACGCTCGATGTCAATCGCTCATTCGAGAAGATGACCCGTTATACCCGCGAACAGGCGTTGCGCAGCTCTCACCCTGAAACCAGCTTCTGGGACAGCGAGGTCGCGTTTCGGGAAATCTATGAAGAGTTCCGACGTTATGGCCGCGTCGTGGGTAAAGACTTCAACTTCCGCCGTGCGGATGGCGTGATTCGCGCAGGCCTCATCTCTGCATCGCCATTCACTATTGGCAGCAAAGAATATGTGCTCACTTCCATTATGGACATCACCGACCGCAAGGAGACTGAGAATCTGTTGCGCGACAGTGAGCAGAAATTTCATGCGATTTTCAGCCAGTCATTCCAGTTTATCGGCCTTCTGGATATTGCAGGCAATGTGCTGGAGGCGAACGAGACCGCGCTGAAGTTCGCAAACCTCAATGCCGCCGACGTGATTGGCAAGCCTTTCTGGGAAACTCCGTGGTGGGCCCATTCCGAGATATATCAGGAAAAAGTAAAGTCTGCCGTACAGCGTGCGGCGCGAGGCGAAGTGGTCCGAATGGAAGTTACGCATCCCGACGGTGAAGGACGCATCCACAATATCGATTTCTCCCTGAAGCCGGTCAAAAGTAAAGACGGCACAATCACCATGCTTATTCCCGAGGGCCGGGATATCACCGAGCTTCGGGAAATGCAGACATCCTTGCAGATTAGCGAGGCTGAGAAATCCGAGTTGCAGGCGAGTTATCTGCAGTCTCAGAAAATGGAAGCAGTGGGTCGACTGGCTGCTGGAGTTGCCCATGACTTCAACAATCTGCTCACGGTAATCAATGGTTATGCGGACCTGATTGACCATGGCATTAATGACGGTGAAGAGGCGAATCAGTTAATCAGCGAGATTCGCTCAGCTGGTCAGCGTGCCAGCACGCTCACCAAACAATTGCTGGCGTTTAGCCGCAAACAGGTACTGAAGCCGAAGCGAGTCAATCTTGAAGAGCTCGTTCACGATCTTGGGCACATGCTGGAGCGCTTGCTTGGTGAAGATGTCATTCTGTCGCTGAATGTGAACAAGGAATTGTGGCCGATCAGTGTCGATCCCAATCAGCTGGAACAGGTGATAGTCAATCTTGCGGTTAATGCGCGGGATGCGATGCATCTCGGTGGGACACTGGCGATTGAAGCCGAGAACTTTCTGCTCGAAGACGACTTCCATCTGGGTTCTGACGGCAAGGTGATCAATCCGGGGCAGTATGTCGTCCTGCGAGTGCGGGACAACGGCAGTGGAATGGATCCCGAGATCGTGGCGCATATTTTCGAACCGTTTTTCACGACGAAAGATCAATCTCAGGGAACTGGGTTGGGCCTCGCTACGGTTTACGGCATTATCAATCAGTCCGGCGGCAGTATTCAGGTGAGCAGTGAAGTTAATAAGGGCACAACATTCTCCATTTATTTGCCAGGCCTGGCCTCTGAAGAACTTTCAGTACGCAGCAGTTTTGAATCTCCTTCGGTTGCGACTGGATCAGAGACTATTCTCGTTGTCGAAGATGACCCGAGCGTACGTGAATTGATGACGACAGGGCTCTCCATGCTGGGCTATAAAATTCACGCGGCTTGCAATGGCAATGATGCGCTGGAAATTCTAGGCCGGCACGATTCTGAAATTGGTCTGATGGTGACTGATGTCGTAATGCCTGGCATGAGTGGCGGGGAATTGGCCGAGATGGCAAAGGAGAGGTTTCCTTCAATCAAGGTTCTCTACCTTTCCGGGTATAACAACGATGAAGTGGTGAAGCGCGGTGTGATACAGGGTGACGCACGCCTGCTGCGCAAGCCGTTTACTATCGATGAGTTCTCTCAGGTCGTTCGCGAAGAACTCGACGCCTAGCACTTGCAATTCAGTTAGCGAATTTCAGCAGCGACGATCCTCCAGTGGCTATTTTCTGCCAGATAGTTCGGCAATTACACTCGCAAGATTTTCCAGTCGCACAGGTTTGTTGAGAAAGCGGGAGACACCCAATGCCGTGGCTTCATCTTCATTGACGAGTTCGTTGTAGCCGGAGCACAGTACGACCGGAATCCCTTTGCTGCGACCCCGAATCTTCTTGATCAGTTCAAGGCCGGTCATATTGGGCATCGTGTGATCGGTTATCACGATGTCAAATTCTGCATCGTTTGCACAGAACGTGTCCCAAGCCTCTTCGCTGTTGTTCATCGCGACCGACTCGATGCCGTTTCTGTTGAGGAAACTGGCGAGGAGTCGCGTCACCGACTCATCATCATCGACCAGCAGAACACGGGTAGGCCCTTCGCGGCGGTCCCGTGTCGGAGCTTCCTTGTCTGCCGAATTGCTTGCTGTTCCCGTCTCTTGCTCGTCTGATACGGCCGGATTGCATACAGGCAACAGAATGCTAAAGCGCGTGCGTTGATCGGCGGCGCTCTGTACGAGAATATGTCCGCCGTGCATGTGCACTATGCCATGTACCGCAGAGAGCCCGAGGCCGGTGCCTTCGCCGACATCTTTGGTCGTTGTAAAAGGATCGAAGATGTGACCCTTAACTGCCGGATTGATGCCGATACCATTGTCGCTGACATCGAGGCACACATAACGACCGCTGGTTTTCTGAAAGCAGGATTCGCAGGTCGCTTCAGAGACGTCTCTTACACAGGTCTTGATCCAGAGCGTCGCGTCCTTGTTCTGAAGTGCTTCCTTGGCATTCTGGCAGAGATTGATAAGCACTTGTTGAATCTGCGTCGGATTAGCGAGGACCTCAGGCAATGCCGGATCGAGATCATCGATCACATGCACCGAACTGGACATCATCGCTTCCAGCATGCGCCGCGATTCTTCGATCATGGTGTTCAGATTCACTGGTTCTTTTACCAACACATTCTCGCGACTGTAGTCGAGGAGTTGTGAGACGAGATTGCCTGCTTTCTTGGAAGTTGCCCGTATGGCTGCCAGATAGCGGTCGGAGTCCACGGCCGCATTGCGTTTCATCGAAATTTGCGCGAGATCGGCATAGCCCATGATGCTGGTCAGCATGTTATTGAAGTCATGCGCCACGCCGCCAGTGAGTTGCACGATAGAGCGCATTTTCTGTACTTGCTGCATCTCATCCTGCAGGCGCTCTTTCTCCTCGCGCTGCCGTGTCAGCTCGGTAATATCTTCGCCAGCGGCCAGCAGGCCGACAATGTGGCCGTCTTCATCCGTCTGATAGGCATTGCTCCAGCGAATCAGCAATCTCTCGCCCCGCTTGGTCAGCACATGGTTCTCGTGACTACTGCGCACATTTCCTTCGTCCTTGTAAGCAACTGATACGGCCTCTAGCAGATCAGTGCGTTCTTCCTCGGGGATAAACGTACTCACCCAGTGCTTGCCTTTAATTTCTTCCTGCGAGTAGCCCAGCAATTCGCAGGCGCGATTGTTTACCAGTCGTACATAGCCAGAATTGTCCAGAGAGATAATCATGACGTTAACCGTATCAAGATAGCTCTGGGCGCGATCCCGTTCGCTGCGCAGGTCTTTCTCAATCTGGCGGTTCACCGAGATTTCCAGCATCAGCGAAACTACGTTGGCGACTGAGCGAGCAAAGTTTTGCTCATCGATGCTCCATTTCTTAGTGCCATCCTGATGCTCTGCGCAGACGATACCGCGTACTTCACCATCGATCTTGAAGGGTGTGTCCATGGTGGAATGAATATTCAGCGGGATCAGATAGTGCTCATTGAGTTCTGCGGTGCGTTCATCCTGCTGCGCGTTCTCGGCAGCGATAACGTCGCCAAATTCCATGAAGCCGAAGTAGCCAGGGTAGTCTGACAGTGTCAGAGCGAGATTGTGTTCATGTTCATCCGCGTCACGCGAATAGAGATCCAGACACTCGATACGGGTTCTATCCTGACTGTAGAGCCAGACACTCGCTCGGCTGGTCTTGAGGGTTTCAGCCATAATGCGTGTGACGAGCTGCACGGCGTGTTCAAGACTGCCACTGAATTCGCATAACTTCAGAAGTGCTTTCTGCTGGGCACGCATGTGCGCTTCCTGGTCAGACAGCTCTTGCTCTGCGGATACGAGACGGGAGGCATTGAGCAACACGCCTTCTACCACGAATCCCTTGCCGTCGGCTTGTGCGACCCGGCGGCCGCGATCGATTACCCAGACTTCTTCCCCTTCAGCAGTTCGCAGGCGATATTCGAAGGCGAAAGGACGATTGTCAGCCAGGCATTCCAGATAGGTTGGAAGCATGGTCTCCTTGTCTTCGGGGCGCATGAAGTCCAGCAGCGATTTTTGGGTGGCACCGCGGAAATCGGCTGCGGGGACACCGAGTAGCGATTCGATATTGTCACTCACTTCAAGCAGCACTGCACGATTGTCGCCGGTTGAGCGATAACTGACTCCTGGCAGATCTTGCAGCATCGACTGATAGTCGGTCTGTTTGTTACGGAGTGCTGTCTGCCAGCGCCATTGGCCATAGGAATGAATGAAGAGAAGAAAAAATACGGGAGCAAGAAATTGCAACAGATCCAGAATCGTATCAACCATAAGCGATTCAGATGCCGGAAGCGCGAGCGGTATAACCACCACGTTGCAGACAGCGACGAAGGCAAGAATGCCAAGAAACCAGTACAGCATGGTGGACGAATACGCGTCGAATTCGTCACTCAGATGGCGTAACTGCAGGAGGCTGTATATCAACAGCATCACCGCGATCGCTTCCACCACTACGAAAAGAGCACTCATTGCGATTTCTTCCGCCGCAGAAGAAGCAGCCAATACGCAATAACCGCGCTACTCAGGACATACAGAATGTGTTCCAGCGCATTGAAGAGGACCTGGTAGTCTCCCTCATCCAATAGATTGGCCAGGTTGCTCAGGGTCAGTAGGCCGAACGCTACAAATGGCAGCTTCAATGCAGGGAAAAGATACAGTTTTTGGTGCTGAAGCAATGCGATCAATAAGACCGTTACGCTGAACAGAAATGTCAGAAGCTCTCGTTCTTCCATGGAATTCTTCCGCTTCGAGTTGACTGCTGGATGCAGAGAAATGTGAGCCGGCAAGAATTGTATGCTATGTGCCACGGCAGTTTGTAGTGGCAAATTCACACATCTGCACTCAGGTGGTGTCTTTGTGGGAAGCTTTGAGCACTGTACTGTGAATAAGTACCCGTCAGTGTGCTATGACGGTGTCAATTTCATGCCAGGGATATAGCCAGAAGCCAGAGATGGCGGCGAGTTCAGTGATTCTGACCCACCAGTCTGATAAGTCATAGCGCAAATGCACTGTTACATCAGTAATGGACACGATTCGAGGCTGCTGCCCTCTAGATTTAAGGGTAAATGTTTGTGGGATTCCGGTCGTAGTACACCGTACTGGAACAAACACTAGCCTTTAAGAGGAAGGACTCGACAGTGAACAGCATCGCCTATAGCTGCCCGGAATCGCTGATTAGCGACACCAATGCGCTAATCTCATTGCCTGAAGTTTGCCTGCAGCTTCGCGAACGCCTGGCCGACCCTCAACACACTCGCAAGGAAGTGGCGCGGATTATTCTTCATGATCCGGCACTTACGACCCGGGTGTTGCGAATCGTAAACAGTGCCCACTATGCCTTGCCGCAGAAAGTGAGCGAGATCAGTCACGCCTTGAATATTCTAGGCGAAGAAGAATTGCAGAATCTCGTCATTGTCACTTCGATTGTGAAGACGATGGCCAAGGTCTCCAGCACTGTCGATATTCGCCGCTTCTGGCGATCCAGCATTTTTAGTGCCGTGATGGCAAAGAATCTCGGTCGTAATTCTGAGCTGGAGTTCAAGCAGGCAGAGGATTTGTTTATAGCAGGCCTACTGCTCAATATCGGTCGCTTGTTGCTCTACCATCATGAGCCCCTATTGCTACAAGAAGTGACTGCACGAATGGAGGAACAGCAACTTCCGGACTACATCGCAGAGCGCGAACTATTGGGTTTTGATCACACTGATGTAGGTGCACTGATGGCGGGGAGCTGGAATTTCTCCGCTGAACTGGTCGATCACATTCGCTGTCATCATCGTCCTGTCGAAGAATTGCGTAGCATTCAGCAGGCTATCATGGGCATGACTGCTTACTTCACAGACCAATTCGATTTCGTTAAGCCCAAACAGGTAGAACTGGACAAGTTACAGCATGAGCGCCAGCAACTTCTCGATGTGATTGGTCTGGATTGGCAGGAATTCTGTGTCATCGTGAACAATAGTTATGAAGACTATCTGCACGCCCACGAAGCGTTTTGCGGCGCATGAGGTGACGAAAATGTTGACTCTGCCGAGTTTGGAGATTGGGCGATGAAACAGTGGTTGCATGATCGGACGCTGCGTCTGGACAACGACCAGAAAAGACGTCAGCTTGCGATAACCGAGAATACGACGGACCTCGTCGCGACCATCGATATCGATGGTTTCCTGACGCACCTCAACCGGGCCGGCTATGATCTGCTCGGTCTTGACTCCGATACCGACATTACCGGCGTTCGCCTGATGAGTTTCTATGATCGGGAGAGTGCCGAGGCGTTTCTCAAGAGCGATATGCCCCAGGCGATCAAGTTTGGTGCCTCTCACTCCGAAGTCGAACTGCTGAGTTTTGAAGGAACTACGATCCCCGGATCTCAGGTTGTTGTCGCTCATAAAGACAGTGTTGGCACAATCGAATGCTTTTCGGTCGTGCTCAGGGATATCAGTTCTATCCGTGAGGCCGAACAGGAACGCAGCATACTGCAGGAAGAACTCCATCAGACCAAGAAAATGACTACCATGGGTCGTCTGGCAGGCGGGGTTGCGCACGATTTCAATAACCTGATCACCGTCATCATGGGCTATGCCGAGCTGGCGATGCTGAATTCCGCCAAGGGGCTGGCCGATGACAAGGAACTGAAGATGATTCTGGAGTCTGCCCAGAAAGCGGCTCGTTTGAGCAGCCAGCTCCTCGATTTCAGTAGCAAGCAGATGATCGAGCCGGAAGTCATCAATCTCAACAAGGTGATTAGGGATTCTCTGCAGCTAATGGAAAGCCTGCTGGGTGAAAGCGTGGAAGTGGATTGGCAGGATGAGCCAGATCTGTGGTCCATCAAGATCGACCAATCGCAATTGGAACAGATCATTCTGAATCTCACGGTTAATTCGAGAGATGCCATTGCGGACCAGGGGGTTTTTACCATCAGGACAGAAAACCTGATTTTGTCCAGAAAGAAAGCCAACCAGCTCGGCCTACAGGAAGGAGGGGATTACATCCTCCTGTCTGTAACTGACACAGGATGTGGCATCGATGAGAAGCATCTTGAGCATATCTATGAGCCGTTCTTCACGACCAAGGAAAAAGGCAAGGGCACTGGTCTTGGCCTGTCGGCGGTATTCGGCGCAGTTAAACAGAACAATGGTCTGATCAAGGTGCATAGTGAGCTGGGCAGTGGCACGACATTCCAGATCTATTTCCCTCGCGCAACTGCCGACATCGATACGGAAATCATGCAGGCCGCGGTAGATGCGGCGGTAAAGGCTACCGAGGGTAATGAAAGCATTTTACTGGTAGAAGACAATGCCGAAGTACGCAGCCTGTTGACGACAGTGCTGACTGACTCGGGCTACCAGGTTGTTACTGCCGAGAATGGTGCCAAGGCACTCGATGCCTACGAGACCCGACAAGGCAAGTTTGATCTGATTGTGTCCGATGTTGTGATGCCTGTGATGAATGGGATGGAGCTATATCGGCAATTACAGAAGAAGAATCCGCGTGCACGTGTCATTCTGATGTCTGGTCACACAGACCATATGGTTTCTGTAGAAGATTTGGACGCCAATTGTGTCAACTTGCTCAGCAAACCCTTTCCAACGGCGAAGTTCACAGAGACAGTCAGGGAAGCCCTGGATACCGCTGTGGCTTGAGTGCCGTAAGCACCCATCTCCAAATCTGACACGAACGCATTCAGGACTCCTGTTCTTTAGTGCCCGTGGCAGGTATGGGTTGTTGAGCAATACTGATCCGGGGTGGCGAGCAAGCGATCTGCAAACGAAAGATAGTTGGCAGTTGGATGCGCCAGTGCGGAACAAGGTTCATACCTGGATTTCTGCGCGGACTGCGAGAGCGAAAAACCGGAAGTGGTCAGAGGGTAAAGCGAGTTCAGTTTAAGGTCTGTGATGAGCCTCCTGGTAGAGGCTCATAGCCTGATTATAAACTGGTCACCAGTTCGAAGATGATGTGCTTGATGACATTCTCGGCATCGGAATCGATCTGCTCGAATGCCACTCCATAATGAGTACGATCAGCGCGTCCGAAGGTATTGCTTACTCGCCCGACGAGTCTGTCCCAACTGCTGCTGCCAGGTTGTTGTACTGAGAGTTCAACCGAATCACCTACCGTGGGTGGTTTGCCGAGATGGCTAACCGCGACGTTGTCGACGCTGCAACAACTGCCACCCAGGCTGATGTCTTCAAGACGCGCTTCCGCAGTCTCAGTCCCAATCTGTATTCTCGCTGCATAATTGCAAATGTAGCGTTTCTGGGAGCGCAGATTCTGGCGCGTGACTTCCTTGGGGAAATTAATGAACACCAGCTTGTCAGGATTCTGAATCTGATCCACAACCGGTGAGCGAAAAGCAATAATCGAGCCTTCGTGCACGTACTTCACAACGGCTGTACTACCAATGCGCAGCCGCGGCGACATCTCATTGCTCGAGGTTGGTTGGGAAATGATGATGTATTTCCCATCTTGAAAACCGACGATTTTGCTGAACAGCTTATCTTTGGCTTCGTCCAATTCAACAAAGATTGGACAGCCGGTCTGCAAATGTGCGTTTTGTCCGTCTCTAACCATTGTACTGCCTGTGTCGAAACCTGCGGTTTATCCGCAGTCAAATTCCAATGGAAATTTATACGACAGCAATTGGGCGGGACTTTAGCGAATTTTTTACTGCGAACTGGGTTAAGGAATTTCCTTACGATGCTGATTTGCAAGCTTTTTCAGTGCATGCATGTTGCGGAAAATTTCGTTCTATTCACGCCGCGCTGGCACTTGTCAATTCCTTCACCAGCCGCATCAGCTCGTTGATTTGAAAGGGTTTCGTCAAGGCCGCATTGAAGCCCGCGTTGTCGAGCCGGGTGCGATCGTTTGCGGTGGCATTGCCAGTCACTGCCATGATGGGAATATTGCGAGTCCAGACGCCTTCGCGGAGCAGGTCCAGTGCCTCATAACCTGTCAGGTCGGGCATCTGGATGTCCATAAGAATGAGATCAGGTCTCTCATCGCGAGCGATTGCCACAGCAGCGGATCCGCCGGCAGCGCTCAGCGTCTCGAATCCCCTGGGTTGCAGGATTTGTTCCAGTAAGATTCGATTCAGAGATATATCGTCAACAATCAGTACGCGGGGCATAAACTCCATGTCCTCACTAGTGAAAGGGCGAGTGTAGTTGCTTCTGCCTGGTCGAACTTTGACTGAATTCTCAGTTTTCGGAAATTTTGCGTACTCGTTTTGCCGTACCTGATGTAGTCATCGGTGTTTTACTCGAATCCACTATGTACCCCCCCGGAGTTTTTCCTGCATTGGGCGCTCAAGGTAATTGCTCTGGCTGTCGTAGATAACTCAGGTAAATAAGAGCTTACAAAGCCCATCTGACTCAGGAATGTCTTACGATGCAGAATCCGGAAATTCAGTCTGTTGCTCTCAAAACACTACTGGATGAGTGCGTTGCACTCAGCCGGCCTGACTCTGCGCGTTCAACTGATGAGCTGTGGTTTACCTTTAGTAAGGAGTTTCGTGTGCTCGCCAACTATGAGCACCTGAAGAAAGTCTTACTGAAACTACTTACCCACGGTAGCGGCACTGAACAGTATCGAGAGGTCAAGGTATGGATATCGCGATCCCCGGTGTTAAAGAATGGCATCAGGCTCGGGTTCAGGGGAGCAATTCCCTGGCCAGCAAGTGAAGACATTCTGCAGGAACCCGGAGACAGTGAATGGCTACATCTCGAATATGAATCTGAGTCAAATGTACGTCTTCTTAAAATAGAAGGTTCAGCGCGACAGGCAGTTTCGGAGTCGCCAAACGATGAACCCAGCTTCAGCGTGCTATGGGTAGATCTCGACTTGTGCACCGAGAAAAACAAACTCGTATCGACGAAGCAGAGTCAGGGGGAGCGACAAATGATGGCTACCAGTGAAACCAATAACTTCCGGATTCTCTATATTGAGGACAACAGTGCGAATCTGAGTCTTGTAGAGACAGCGCTAACTCATCGTGAGCATGTCGAATTACTCAAGGCCGGAACTGCCGAGATTGGAATCCAACTCGCGCAGAGCGAAATTCCCGATCTCATTCTCCTCGATATCAATCTGCCAGGGATGGACGGCTACGAAGCCCTGTATCGGTTGACCAATAACCCGGTAACTCAAAATATTCCTGTTGTCGCTGTCTCAGCAAATGCACTTGGCCATGATGTTGAGCGAGCCAAGAAGGCAGGAGCGAGAGACTATCTCGTCAAGCCGTACAGTATTGCGAAGTTTTTTAAATTGATAGACGAGTGGACAGAATATGCCAATGAGTCGCTGCAGGCTTGAGCCAGCGACACACCACCACTCAAGCAGTTATCCAGATAGCAAGCTGGTTGTAATTTATTGTTGTTAGGCGACGCATTCTGTTATTCAGACTATGGAACTGATTTCATCACAAGCTCGAATTAGTAGCGACGATAATATCGATCAACTATTCGCTCAGTTGATTGGTAGTTCGCCCTTTGCTGCCCTCGTGATAGAAATCGATATGGGCACTATCTGCTATGCAAACGATGCGGCGTGTGAACTTCTAACACGTGACACACAACCCGTTCTGGGTCGACCTCTGGTTGAGTTCACGGACGCATTCTGTGCGCAGGAACTTCGGCAGCGCGTAACTGCGCTCGCCAGTGACCAGACGAATGCCTGCCAGGCGAGTCTCTCTTTCACCTGCCGCTCCGGCGCACAAGACGAGGTGCCGGTAGCACTTACTTTGGCGAAATTGGGTGAGCGCCATGCCGCAGTGTATCTTGGCGCTGATCAGCCTGTAGTCCGAAACAGCAAGAGTGCTCGTGACCTCATAGACCGTGAGCTTATCATGGAGAGTCTCTCAGGCATCTGCTATTGGGAAGCGGATCTACTCACTGGAAAGAAAATCTGGAGTGCAGACCTGCTACGTTTATTCGAATTGAATTCATTTGCCGATGTCGCATCAGATTATGCAGTGCTAGCGCAATGCATTCATCCTTCTGACAGGGAGCGTATGGCCGTCTTGCATGAAGCGGCACGCACACATGGTCAGGGATACTTCACCCGATTCAGGATTATCACTGGCAGCGGTCGGGTCAAAACGATTCAGGATCGCTGCAAAGCCGAGTTCGATTCCACCGGTAAGCCAGTGCGTCTGATAGGAGCGACACGAGACATCTCTGAGTTGCAGGAACAGGAGAATGAGCTTGTTAAGCTGCACGAAATCGTCAATGCATTGCCCAGTTCCATCATGGTGACGGATCCGGAGAGCGGTGTTTTGTGTTTTGCAAACACTGCCGCGGCCAAAAAGTACAAGACGCCTCAGAGCGAGATGATTGGCAAGAAAACACGGGAAATCATCGGTAAGGAATTGCATGATCGTCTCAACAAGCGCTATACGGAACACCTGACAGACGACGAAGATGTGACCAGCCTTGAGTTGGATTTCACAACCGATGCAGACTCGCCGGAGTGGTACAAGTACATCATGCGTCGCTTGACAATCGATGAACGGACTTTTGTCATTTCTATCTCAATCGATATTAGCGATCGCAAGCGCTATGAGCTCGATCTGAAGAAGGCGTATGCCCGAGTTGAAGATCTTTGCCGCCAACGAGCAAAAGAGCTCGATGTGAAGACCCAACACGGGGAAGAGATCGAGAAAGATCTGAAGCTGAGTGAAGAGCGCTTCTTCGATATTGCCTCATCGCTCGCTGATGGTATCTGGGAAACCGATGCCGATCTGCACTTCACCTATCTGGAAGACAGCATCAAGGAAATTCTCGGAATTACACAGCAACATGAATTCCCGGGGCTACTGTGTGCGCTGGTTAAAGACAACGTCGCCTCAAACAAAGACTGGACGAGTTTCAAGGAAAATCTTGATGCGCGTACGCCTTTCAGGGACGTCCGATTCCGTTATATGAATCCGCTCGATGGAGAAGGTTATTTCTCAATGAATGGCGTGCCGGTTTTCAATGCGACGGGCGAGTTCAAGGGCTATCGCGGTACAGGTATTGAAGTGTCAGCAGATGTCGCGACGCAACATAGAGCGCGCAAGGTTCAGTCAGAAATTTTGCTCGCCAAGGAAGAGGCCGAACGCGCCAACAAGGCGAAGTCTGAGTTCCTCTCTTCCATGAGCCACGAATTGCGTACGCCCTTGAACTCGATTCTGGGGTTCGCACAATTACTTGAAATGACTTGCTCCGATTCCGAGCCCAAGCAATCAGAATATATCAATCATATTCTGTTGGCGGGACAGGAATTGCTCAATTTGATCTCCCAGATCCTCGAGCTGAGTACCTTGGAAAAAGGACGAATCTCACTGCGCATGGGTGAGGTTTGTATAGAAGATGTGATCCGGGAGAGCATGCAGGACGTCGAATTCATCGCCAAACAAAGAAAAATCAAGTTGCTGGACAACCGTGATACGACTCAGCAGTGGCCCATGTTGTGGGCCGACAGCAATCGACTCAAACAAGTACTGATCAATCTGTTGAGTAATGCCATTAAATTCAATCTGGATGGTGGAACCGTCAGCATAGATTGCGCAGAGGGAGCGGAAGGGCGCTTGCGTATCAGCGTAACTGATAGTGGTTTGGGAATTCCCAACGATCCCGACAAGAATCTCTTCCAGCCTTTTGAACGCATGGGGCGGGAGACAGGTGAAGTACCAGGATCCGGTGTCGGCTTGAGTATCGCCAAACGCATCATGGATTTGATCGGTGGCGAGATTAACTACAGCAGTCGCCCAAACGTTGGTACCACGTTCTGGATTGAAGTACCTATAGCGCACAATAGCCTCGGTGAACTGCAGGAACGACCCAGCGTAAAGATTACCCGCAATATTGACCTGTCAGAACAGACTGCCAGCTCGCGCACAGTGTTATACATAGAGGACGATCCCGGAAGTCAGGATTTAATGCTGCATATCCTCAATGGCATGCCCAGTGCCAATATCGAAATAGTACAGGCCCATAATGCCGAGCTCGGACTGGCACTTGCTGAAGAACGCAGTCCCGATGTCATCCTGATGGATATTAATCTACCTGGTATGGATGGTGTTGACGCGGTTCAGAAGCTAAAGCGGCAACAACAGACCCGACATATCCCGGTGATAGCAATCTCAGGCGATGAATCAATTGTCAGCGATATGAGTGCAGGTAATCTTGGGTTCGACGATTTCATCGCCAAGCCGCTGAAGATTAAAACCGTTCAGGACGCAGTGCACAGACTTCTGGAGAGCCCGTCATGACTGCAAGTATGACTGAACCAGTGGCCCTGTCCGGGCGTGAGTCTTCCCGTGCATCATTGCAGACTTTTGATGTGCTGCTCTGGGGTGTTGCGCTGCTCGATGCTGAGAAACGTCTGCATTACTACAATCCGGAATTCACCCGTTTCCTGTGCGCGCAGACTGGCTTGCAACTCACAGAAGAGGATTTACTGGACCATACTTTCCCACTGGATTCACTTTGGGAGAGTGAGCCGCAGCCGCCCAAGTCGCGCTGGCAATTGCTCACGCCTAATGGCAAGTACACGATTGTCGCTGAGCGGCTAGATGCGGCGAACGCTCTCCGATTACAGCACCCGGAGTTGCGTTACATGCTGCAGCTTCACCCGGCTTCGGCGACTCAACAAATACCGGGCGAACTCGCCAGTGCGATCACTGTGGGACATAAAGGGAGCAAGGAGAAGCTTGAATTGCTTACCAGCTTCAGTCATGAGTTCAGAACGCCGCTCAATGCAGTGCTGGGTTTTGGCAATCTGCTGCTGGAAGAAATTCAGGACAAGAACCATAAGCAGCATGTAGAAACCATCGTATCTGCAGGCGCGCATCTGCTGAAGCTCGTGAATGAAATTCTGGCCCTGTCCAAGGCAGACTATGACTGTGCCGAGATCAGTCTGCGCACCGAAGAAGTGGATGTGCAGGCAGTGGTGTCTGAGTGTGTGGCCCTGTTGCGACCGCTCGCCATGCAGGCCGGAGTGATGTTGGAACAGTCAGGCGATGCCTGTTCACTGATTTCCGACCGGACGCGATTGAAACAGGTGCTGCTGAATCTGCTGACAAATGCCATCAGGTACAACCGGAACGGCGGCTTGGTTGTCATCAGATGCCTCGCTGTTGGTAATCGCTGCAGCGGGCTCGAGGTACAGGACACCGGGAATGGAATTTCGCCGGAGCTGTCGGAAACGATTTTTAATCCCTTCAAACGCCTGCTGCTGCAATCCGGGAAGCGAGACGGAAGTGGTATCGGACTGATGTTGACGCGGCGTCTTGTGAACATGATGGGCGGACGCATTCGGGTGAGTAGCAGACCCGGACTGGGAAGTGTATTTGCCATTGACTTCAATCTGGACGATGAGCTCTCTGGTACTGCCGGGCTGCGCCATCGCCAGGTTCTCTGGCTGGGGGGTGACACGGCGGCCAGGCGTTTCGCCAGTGAAATACTCGGCCAGCGCAATGGCGTTAGCATGCGCAGTGTAGATCGTTTGTCGGTGGCTACCGTCAGCAATGCCGCGGATAGCGCCGACTATATAGTAGTCGCAGAGGAACTTGCCGCACTTTTCAGTGACGAGGAAAGCGCGGCGCTACGACTCTTGCTGGAGTCGAAGATTGGTCTTGGTATTTTTGCTGCGGATCCGTACAGTAATCCTCGATTGCTGCAAGATCTCGGCGTAGCTTCGCTCCTGCGTGCCGACTTCAATCCGGTCGAATTGCTTGCTGAACTGGACAGGGTATTAGTGTAATGAATGCCATCCACGAAATTCAGCAAACGTCGATCCTGATAGTGGACGATGACATTCTCACCCAGGAGATCATCAAGGCCGGGCTGGAGACTATTGGTTATCGCCGAGTGAAAACTGAAGCCAATGGTTATACGGCACTCGACATGTTGCGCGAGGATCCGTCCATTGAATTGATTGTTCTCGACTTGCATATGCCCAAAATCGACGGCATCCGGTTTATGCGCCAGTTGGCGGGGTTCCGTTCCGACATGGATATCATACTGGCCAGCGGACAGCGTGGTCGTCTGTTGAGTACCACTATTAGTCTTGGTAAATCCATGGGCCTCAATGTGCTCGGTGCACTACAGAAGCCTGTCCAGATGACGGAGTTGCAGGAGCTGTTGGAGAAACGGCATTGCAGCGAATTCGCGCGAGTTATGATAGACGATGTGCGCTTGCCCTTGTTGTTACCGGATCTTCAGGATGGAATTATTGGCGATCGCGAAAACAACCATCCGCATCTGCTCTTCCAGCCGATCGTGTCTCTTGCTGACAAGTCGATTGTGAGCGTTGAAGTGCTGGCACGCTGGTGGAACAAAGAGCGAGGCGTTCTTGGCCCGGATCTGTTTCTCCCGCTTGCGGAACAGCATGGACTACTCGATCAGCTTACGCGACAAATCTACACGATGACTATCGAACAGGTGGCGCAATGGTTCGATGCTGGTCGTCAACTCAGCGCGGCTGTAAATCTGTCGATCAATTCTTTCAGTGACAAATCATTTGCGCCTTTTCTTATCGCAACCGCCGAGCAATACAAAATCGATTGCGCAAGATTGATCTTCGAGGTCGCCGAGTCCCAGACTTCGTCGGTGACTCCTGACTGCCTCGAGGCATTGTTGAATCTGCGCCTGAAAGGATTCCGGTTGTCCATCGATGATTTCGGAACAGGCAACTCGTCTTTTGCGCATGTAAAAAATATCCCCTTTACGGAGCTCAAGATTGATCGGGAGTTTGTTACTGGTGCGGCTGTGGACACCGTCGCAAGAAGCATCCTCGAAGAGAGCATAAAACTCGCACAACGCCTGCAAATGGCAGTTGTTGCCGAGGGTGTCGAAACACGCAATGAATGGAATCTGGTGGAACAGCTCGGTTGTGATTTTGTACAGGGCTATTACTGTGCGAAGCCAATGGAAAATCTCGCACTACTAGAACTCCTTGACAACTGGACGGGTCCGCACGACGCCTGATGTGTCGCCGCCCGATAAGGACTTCTGACTTCAGAAACTTCTCAAGCATTGCCCGCCAGAAGTCGTAGTACATGGCGGAGTGCGCATCGCCCGTCATGTGCAGCTCTCATCCAATGGAATTGATTCACGTATTGGCAGGAGTCAGGGTCAGATATGGACTATATGTTGGCAGGGGTTTTTCTCACCGCGTTCAGCGTTACCGCGGTAATCGCGGTTGCGTATTACAAACGCTGGCAGGAAGCGCTGCAGGACTGCGAGTCTGCCACTAGTCAGCTTCACAGTCTGCGTGAGTACACGGAAGTATCAGCCCACTATGGCGCTGGCAATTTTTCTCCAGATGGACTAGTAATCGTTAATTCAGAAGGTACGATTGTTCAATCCAATCTGCAGATGCAGAAACTCTTTGCTTGCACAGCTGAACAGTTGATCGGCACTTCACTCACAGCGCTCTTTCCAGGCAACATCCCAATCAAACTCGAAGACCTGCGTCCAAACTCCAGCCAGGCCAAGCGCATGATCATGGCGATGGACGGCATTGGGGATCGCTTTCAGGGTTTGCGTAAAGATGGTACACACTTCTCCGCTGAAATTGCCATCTTGCGTGGTGAATTTGAGCTCAATGATCTGTTCGCCGTATCGATTCGCGATATCAGTGACCGTATTCAGGTTGCGATGGGTTTCCTCGAGTCCACTCTCGACGCGATCTTCGCCTACGACATTGACACCAGCAATCTGATCTACGCAAACAAAGGGGCAGAGAATTTGCTGGGCTATTCCAGAGAAAAACTGCTGTCCATGAATCCGAGCGAACTCGTCGCGGAAGAGTCCTGGCCGATTTTCCGGGAACAATTTGACAGAGCGGTCTGTGGGGACAAGGATCAGGGGCCACGAACAATTGTTTTCCATACCGATTCAGGCGCTGCACGCGTTGTGGAGTTGAGTGTTCACTTCGTTGACCATGACGAGAACTCCTATGTAGTGTCGACTGGCCGTGATGTAACGGAACGCATTGATGCGCTCAATGCAGTAGAAGTGAAGTCTATTGAGTTGCAGCAACTCAACAAAGAGCTGCATGCGGAACGTGAAAATCTCGAAGCAGAAGTGCGGGACCGAACGCAGCAGCTGGAGCGGGCTTGGAAGAAAGCTGAAGAAGCGAACCATGCCAAATCGTCCTTCCTGGCATCAATGAGCCACGAGATTCGCACTCCCATGAATGGCGTCGTCGGTATGATCGAGCTGTTGCTGGCTTCCAGTCTCGATGAAGACCAACGCCAGAAACTGCTGACCGTACAAGACTCTTCGCAGAGCCTGCTTACCATTATCGATGAAATTCTCGACTTTTCGAAAGTGGAAGCCGGGCGAATCGAGTTGTCCAAGGATGCCGTCGAATTACCAGAGCTCACCCGGTCGGTTTATAACAGTCTCTTGCCTTTGGCGAACCGTTCCGGAGTAACGTTGGGAATGTACCACGACCCGGCGCTCCCGCATTCCATTCAGTCTGATACCACCAGACTGCGGCAAATAATCAACAACATCGTTGGCAATGCCATCAAGTTTTCCAGTGGCCAGGATCGTCAGGGCAGCGTATTGATTCGCTTCGAAAAAGTTGGTCAGCATGTCATGCGGATTATTGTTGAAGACAACGGCATCGGTATATCACGTGGCGCGTTGCAGACAATATTCGAGCCATTCGAGCAGGAAAACGAGTCAACGGTAAAGCGCTTTGGTGGCACCGGGCTGGGCTTGCCTATCACCAAGGCACTGGTCGAGAAGATGCAGGGAACGATTCAGGTCGTCAGTCGGCAGAATGAATTTACGCGTTTCACAGTTGATCTCCCGATCGAAGCAACAGCTCCCGACTTTGATGAGCTTGAGACCTTGGAGAACAGCAAACCGGCATTCGAGAAAACACTCTGTGTACTGTATTCGGGAGACGAGCGGCGCAGCACCGACTGGCGTGATTGGCTCGTCGGCGAAGGAGCGGATGTAATCTGCATCGATGATTGGCCAAATTTTCTCACAACATTCAAGTTGCAGTCCGAAAGCAGCTACAAGCTCTACGGCATTATTCTGAACGAAGAGCCAGATGAGGCAACCCGTTTGCGGATAGCCGAGGAACTGGAGCAGCGCAAGCTGGATACCTTCGTCATGTTTGGCGATGGCGGCTTAATGCAGCGTGCAGCGGAGTTCCCCTGGCATACCCTGGAGGACAACCCCTTTGAGAATCGGAATTTCGACAATCTGCTCAAACTGTGTGCTGGAGAAGAGCCTCTCACTATAAGTGTCCCGTCAGAGCAGCAGGCTGTAGCTCACGCTGACGAAGAATCCCTGCCATTGCCGTCTGAAGAGCGCATCAAGATTCTTGTCGCTGAAGACAATCCCATTAATCAAAGTGTCATCGGGAGCCAGCTCGAAGCGTTAGGATTTAACAGCACACTGGTGAGTGATGGTGTACAGGCGTTGGAAGCCTGGAAGCGGCGGGAACACGACTTGCTGCTCACCGATCTGCATATGCCCAATATGGACGGCTACACGCTGGCGCGAGAGATTCGCAAGATTGAGCGCAATAGTGAACGCACACCGATCATTGCCTATACCGCAAATGCAGTGAAGGGCGAGAAGGACCGTTGTCTGGATTGTGGAATGGACGACTATTTAACCAAGCCAATTGCACTCAAGGATCTCGAAGAGAAGATTCAATTGTGGGCGGCAGAGGCAAGAGAGGCAGTAGAGCAGACATCCGAAGACCTCGGCATAGGTGACGAATTGGACAGGAGCATGGAGGGATACAAAACCCTGGATGTCGGCGTCCTCAAGAAGTTGGTAGGTGACAAGGAAGAGCTTATTCTGCGCTTGTTAGGTACCTACCAGGATTCGTTGCAGTCGGGCTATGAGAAGCTTGAAGAGGCGTACAACTGCAACGACTGGGAAACCATACACAGCACTGCGCATACGCTGAAGTCTTCATCGCGAAGCGTGGGTGCACTGCCACTTGGTGAGTTGTGTTCCGCACTGGAGGAAGCGGGGCGGCAGAGTAATGTCGCGTTGGTGGCCTCTGCCATGTCCCGACTTGAAGAAGCAGTCAACGCAGTACAGAGCGAATTGCGGCCGTGGTTGGGTGATCCTTCAACAGCTGACGAGTCTGACACAGAAGCAGTCGCGGTTCGTTAGGGCAAGGCTTTGCGATTAAATCTCATCCGCTTGTTGCTCATGATCAGCTGGCGCTCTTTCTGTTAGCTGAGGCTCTCAATCCTAGCTGAGGCTCTCAATCCTAGCTGAGGCTCTCAATCCTAGCTGAGGCTCTCAATCGACGAGAGCAACTCATTGATCGTGAATGGCTTGTTGATAACCTTATCGACACCCCAACTCGCGCAGGTACTTTTACCGATCTTGTCACTGAAACCTGTACTCAGGATGATGGGTACGTTCGGATTAATTCCCGAGATGGTTGATGCGATTTCAGAACCCGGCATCGTTGGCATAATCAGATCCGTAATCACCACATCGTACTGATAGGGCTGCTGCCTGAAATGTTCGATCGCTTCCTTGCCATCCATGAATGTTGTCACTGCATAGCCGTGCTTCTCAAGGATATGAGTCGCCATCTGGATAATCGAGGCTTCATCGTCGATCACCAGAATATGCTTGTCTGCTTTGCTTCCGGTTTCTGTCGAATGGCTGTCAGTATCGCCCTGTACTTCGGTTCGCACGAGGGGCAGGAACACTTCAAATTTTGTGCCTTTGTCGACCGTACTGTCGACATAGATCCTGCCACCCTGACTGGTCACAATATTGTGTACCGTGGTGAGTCCCAGTCCCGCGCGCTTTTTGAGGTCCGTGTTGCCGTGACTGGTTGAGAAGAAAGGCAGGTACATCTGCTCGATCACATCGATGCCCATACCCTTGCCCGTGTCGCTCACAGTGATATGCACATAGTCCTTATCCGGGAGTCCCGGGTAGGCAGCGAGTTTGTCGGCGTCGAATTTGCTGTAATCCACCGCCACGGAAATATTGCCGCCACTCTCGGGCATCGCCTGAATACTGTTCAGGCACAGATTATGAATAATCTTGTATGTCTCGGTATCGTTTCCGAGTATCGTGCGGCCCTTGCTGTCTTCCACGTCCGAGCTGAGATTCACGCCGCTGGGCAGGCGCGTGCTGAGAAATTCGAGGGCTTCCTGGACGGGCTTGTCTATCGTGATTGCACTCTGCTTCAGCTTGGTATTCATGCTGAAGGTACGTATGCGCGCAACCAGCTCGGTAGCCCGGTCAGTGGCCGCAAGTACATGTTCCAGATCTGAGCGAGCGCGTTCCCCCTCTGGGATCTCGCTGAGTGCCATCTCCACGTAGCCGGATATAAGCGACAAAATATTGTTGAAGTCGTGAGCTATCTCACCTACGACAATTCCAAGACCTTCAAAGGCCTTGTCATCCTGAATGTTTTCCAGAAGGACTTTTGAATCGCCACTGTCCTTGAGTGCTGACATGTACTGAAACTCCACGTGTCCGGGCTGAGGGCTGGTCAGGGGTGCTATGCGAGCGTTCTGACGCGCAGTTAATGGTCTCAATATTGGCGGACCACCGCAACCGCCAGTGCATTGCCTCAGGCCGCACACAAGCCACCTGATGTTGTCCTAACGGTTTGTTCACTATAGGGTTTTTTTCTGAAAATGGAAGTGTCGATTCGCTGACTCAAGAGCTGCAATTTCTACGAATAGCGGAACAAGCAAGTGAGTTTGAGCTTGCTGTAAGTCGTTATTTTGACTCGCGACTTCGGAATCTGTGCCTGGAGCAGCAAACGTCAAGAATCGGACAGCAAGCAGGGCGGTAGCGTTGGCCGTGCTGCTGCGAGCGGACGACTATTTGACGGGCTCCGCCCCAGTTCCGAAGCGGAGAGCAGCGCCGGAGGGAGATAGTACCGCCGGAGATAGCACCGCAGGAATTAGTGCCGCCGGAGATCAATCCCCCGGCTTGTCGATGCGGGTTGATCGCCGTTGAAAGTTGCTGAGTTGTTCCTCAATCGTACTATGGTCAACGGCCAGCATGGTCAGCACCTGCCGGGTTATCAACAGGCTCGACTCGAGGACCTCGGGTATGACTTCACTGGCGCCTAGAGAGATCAACTCTTCGTAGTGCCGGTGATCCTGGCAACGGACGATGATCGGAATGTCCAGATTGCGCTCCCGGATGCGAGCGATGGCGGCTTTCCCTTCTTCGAGGGACTTGAAGGTCAGAACGACAAGGCGGGCTGTATCGAGATGACAGTGACGTAAAATCTCGACATTGTTACTGTCTCCGAAAACTATATTGCGTCCTTCCTTGCGCGCCTGGTCGACTCTGTCGATATCCACTTCTGTCGCAATATACGGAATGCCATTGTGTTCCAGAAAGTCTGCCAGAACTCTGCCAAGCCGGCCAAATCCTCCAATTAACACATGATTCTGCATCTCCAGATTTATTGAAGGTAATTGCTTGCCAGTCGTCCCATTATTGAATAGCAGGCGCGATATCTGCTGTGAACGGCGGATGAGTACCGGACTCAGCATCATGGTGAAAATCGCGATCAGAATGACAAACGATGCCTGATCAATTGGTACCAGACCCGCCGCGACAGCAAGCGTCATTAGAGCGAGACCGAATTCTCCCGCCTGCGCCAGATTGACACCCACGGCGGCGGCATTCTGCGATGAATAACCAAGACCCCGCACGACTGCCGCCACTATCAAGGACTTGATCGCCAACAGCGCCAAGGTAAAAAGCAGCAGGCGAGGGCCGTGTTCCAGCAATAGACCCAGATCCACGTTCATTCCGATCGTAACGAAGAACAATCCGAGCAGAATGTCCTTGAAGGGTCGGATATCACTCTCTATCTGGTATTTCCAACTCCCTTCCCCCAGCATCATGCCAATCAGAAATGCGCCCAGTGGCATTGAGAGATGCAAGGCGTGAGCAAACCAGGCGGCAAAGAGGACGATCACCAAGGTGGTCAACAAGAAGATTTCGTCGGAATTACTTTTGGCAACTTCGCGGAACACAACCGGCAGCAGCCATCTTCCTGCGGTCAACAACACGACGAAGACAACGAGTGCGCTGCCGGCTGCCTGCGCAAGACTCGCGATGAGTGATTGCTCCCCGTTACCAGCCAGTACGGGCACAAGTACAAGAAAGACGATGGCTACCAGATCCTGAAAGAGCAGGACGCCGACTGAGAGCTGACCGTGCAGATTGTGTAGCTGTCTGTTGTTGCTGAGTTCACGGGTCACAATGGCAGTCGATGAAAGCGCCAGTGAACCGGCGATCAACAGTGATGAGGAAACGCTCGCACCCCAGCTATAAACCGCGGCGAAGAAAATCAGGCTGCAGACCAGAACTTGGATGCCGCCAACTCCGAATACCGCGTAGCGCATGGTCAGCATTTTCTTGAGGCTGAACTCCAGCCCCAGTGCAAAGAGGAGAAAGACGACGCCAAATTCCGCGAGAAAGGCGAACTGCGCGGGTTCAGCGATCAAGCCCAGCATGCCCGGACCGATGATGGCGCCGACCGCCATGTAGGCGACGATACTGGCAACGCGGAGTCGCTGCAGTAGCAGGACTCCCGCCAGTGAAAACGACAGAATAATCAGTAGTTCCTGGAACAGTGATTCGGACATTGCTGGGGTAGTACCAGTCAGTTGCTTGCCAACAAGCATAGGCAAGTCTGCAACCTAAGGCCATAGAGGCGTTTTAGCTCAGGGAAGGAGTTGGCTCCCAGGTTTGCTTGGCCAAGGGAAAAAACACGGAGATCGACGTGCCGACGCCCGGCTCGGATTCCAGGTCGATGAGACCACCGTGCTGCTGCACGATACCCAATACAGAAGATAGGCCCAGCCCCGTGCCTTTGCCTGCCTCCTTGGTAGTGAAGAAGGGCTCGAACACTTTGTCTCGCGTTTCGGCATTCATGCCGCAGCCTGTGTCCTGCACGGTCAGTCGCGCGTAATGACCCGGCTGCGCCCAGGCTGAGGTCGCGCAGAACGTTTCGCTGAGGTGGGCCTCAACGATGCTAACTGCCAGTGTGCCGTTGTCACTGATCGCATCCCGGGCATTGATGCAGAGGTTGAGCACTACCTGTTCGATTTGTGTGCGGTCGCCGGCAATAATGATCGCCGTCGCCGAGGGCGTGAAATTGAGTTCGATGTGCTCACCGATCAGGCGGTTAACCAGACGCAAGGATTCCTCGACTGCCATGTTCAAATCGATAGGACGGCTTTCGAGTTGCTGCTGCCTGCTGAATGCCAGCAGTTGCGCAACGAGTTTCTGTGCGCGCTTGCCAGACTCGTATATTTTGTCGAGTTCCGCCGATCCGGCATTGCCATTGACCTTGAAGCGAGCAAGTTCACAGAAACCGATAATGACCTGAAGTGAGTTATTGAAGTCGTGAGCGATTCCCCCGGCGAGCTGGCCGATTGCCTCAAGTTTGTGAGACTGCGCGAATTGCTCCTCAAGGAGCTTCTTTTCAGTAATATCGCGAAAGGTGAGAAACATCAGACCGCCTTCCACTGCGGTGGCACTCACGTCAGTTATGCGATGATGGCTGTCTTCTCTGGCGACCTTGATTTCGTGTGCTGATTGGCTGGATTCGCCGGCGATTATCTCTCTAACCTGTACGTGCTCATCAGATGGCAAGATGTCGAATACGGATTTCTCCTGCAGTGCCCAACCGGGAAAACCAGTGAGGTTTTCGGCAGCGCCATTGGCCAAAACGATCTTGCCATTCTTCCTGCTCAAAAACACCACGGCGTCATGTGAGTGTTCGAACAGGCGATTGAATTGTTCTTCACTCAGCTTGAGCGCGTCGAGTGCCCTTTCCTTGAAGCTCTTCTCCCGTTGCAGTTTCAGCAGGAGCTCGTTCTTCTCCGCCAGTGTTGACTGCAATTGCCTGAACATAACCGAAATCGCGATGACGGTGATACTGATCAGGGCTGCCTGTCCGACAGTTGGCGATATCCAGCTCAAAAGGGCGCTCAAATATTCTGCGTTGCTTGCCGGTTCGCCGTTGTAGAGCAGATATTGGGCCCAGTATCGATAAGCGACAATACCGAATGCCAGCAACAGGCATAACATCGCATAGCGGGTTCCGAACATGAGCCCGGTAAAGACTACGAGCGAATAGATGATGATGTAGGAGAGGGAAGTGTTGCCGAAGAAAATGTATTCAACGGCCAGCAGCGTACACAATGCTGCGATTGGTAAAACCCGTTTAACGGCGAAACTCAGGTTGGAATTCAGGACGAGAAACAGAAAACTGCAGTAGAGTAACGCGTAATAGGCAACCAGCATGTAGTTGCCGCGCAGCAATTGCTCAATACATGCAATTCCACAGGCCACTCCACCCACCACGGCAAAAATACGAAGCAGGTTGTGAAGCAGTTTCTCTCGCACTGGGATCAGGTAGCTCTCCAGTGGATCTTGCATTAGCGCGCTGAATCGTTTCAATTTCAGTGGGTTGGCTGGCTGGGCTCTGCGCCCAGTTAGCAATCTCATTCCAAATCATGAATTACGACCAACGCACTCTAATACCGTAGGCCGAATTCGGGCAAGCACTAATCGCACGGAAAGCTGCAATCAGTCGCGAACATCCGGGATTCAGGGGGTATTTCGGCAAGCTGCGACAGGAGGGATTCGCGACCTCGGGATTCCAGCAGGGGGTAATTCTGACAGGCATCCTGCGGGTTTCGGTCCAGGCTGATCTCTACAATAGGATCTGTTCGCGGCGATCTCAGCTGTTTTTGCGGGCATAGCATGAAGTTCTCGTGCACTGGTGTTCGGCTGCCGACATGCTAAAGTATTGTGAGTCGGAACATTTTTCGGGACACATCTGCGTTGCAGATACCAACGTATTAAACTCTGCAGAGCGGGATGTCTCGCTACTTCCTGCATTCATTTATCGTTCCTTGGCCGAATACGGCGCTGCACCGAGGAGTTCCAACATGCAGACTCTTATCGCAATCGCACTGGTTTGGTTGTTCGCCTACAACCGGGCGCGTATGTACACCATCCTCATCTGCCTTCTGGCTGCCTTGAGTGCCATGACATGGCTCTGGGGATTTGCTCCCTTGCCCTGGTTGGTTTTGGCAGTGGTAGGCTTCTTCTATCTGGCGACGCCTCTCAGGCAACAACTGTTAACCAAACCGATTTACGATTTTTTCAAGCGCGTCCTGCCGCCGATGAACCGCACCGAGATGGAAGCACTCGAAGCAGGGGATGTGTGGTGGGAGGCAGAGCTGTTTCAGGGAGATCCCGACTGGAAAGAATTCGCTACTTATCCGAAGCCGCGCCTGAGTGAAGAAGAGCAAGCATTTCTGGACAATGAAACCGAACAACTCTGCGACATGATTAGCGATTGGGATGTTGTGCAGGAAGGCGACCTTCCCGAGGCTGCCTGGGACTTTATCAAACAAGCGGGCTTTCTGGGCATGATTATTCCGGAAGAGTTCGGCGGCAAGGGGTTCTCTGCGCTTGCACATTCTGCCGTAGTGACCAAGTTGGCGAGCAAGAGTACGAGTGCGGCGGTGACCGTCATGGTACCGAATTCTCTTGGGCCAGCAGAGCTCCTGCTCAAATACGGAACTGATGCCCAACGCCAGCGCTATCTGCCCGGCCTCGCCCGCGGCGAGGAGATTCCCTGTTTCGCCCTGACGAGCCCTGAGGCAGGCAGCGATGCGGGCGCAATTGTCGATCGTGGCATTGTCTGCAAAGGCCAGTTCGAGGGTAAGGAATGTCTCGGACTGTCGCTCACCTGGAACAAGCGCTATATCACTCTAGCGCCAGTTGCCACAGTACTGGGGCTGGCTTTCAAAATGTACGACCCGGATCATCTGTTAGGTGAGGAAGAAGAACTGGGTATTACTGTCGCGCTGATTCCAACTGATCATCCTGGCGTGCGTCATGGTGATCGACACAATCCGATGGGGATGGCCTTCATGAATGGCCCGACGAGCGGCGAAGACGTCTTCATTCCGCTGGAGTGGATCATCGGTGGCGTGGAGTACGCCGGCAAGGGCTGGCAGATGCTGGTCGATTGTCTGTCTGAAGGGCGGGCGATCTCGCTACCGGCATTGGGTACTGCGGTAGGCAAGATCTGCTACCGCCTGGGCGGAGCCTATGCGGTGGTGCGCGAGCAATTCAATCTGCAGATCGGTAAATTCGAAGGCATTGAAGAGGCGCTCGCACGTATTGCCGGTTATGCCTACCAGTTGGAGGCGTCGCGCGTAATGACGGCGGGCGCGGTTGATCAGCACGTCAAGCCCAGCGTGGTGTCGGCGATTGCCAAATACCACATGACAGAGAACTCGCGGCAAGTCATTCAGGATGCCATGGATATTCATGGTGGCCGCGGCCTCATTCTTGGCGCGCGCAACTATCTTGCTCACGGCTATATGAGTGTACCCATCGCGATTACGGTCGAAGGTGCGAACATACTCACGCGCAATCTCATCATTTTCGGGCAGGGTGCTATTCGCTGCCATCCCTTTATTTTTCGCGAAATGCAGGCCGCCAAGGACAGCGACGAAGTCGCAGGACTGGGAAATTTTGACAGCCTGATTTTCCGCCACATCGGTTACACGATGAGCAATTTCATCCGTACTCTGAGTTTGAGTCTTACTGGCGGCATGGCAACGCGCGCGCCCGTCTCAGGGCCTACCGCCCGCTATTACCGTCAGGTGACACGTATGAGTTCCTCGCTGGCGTTGGTGTCTGATATCGCCATGATGCTGCTTGGCGGGGGACTGAAACGCAAAGAGCGACTGTCTTCGCGTCTGGGGGATGTGCTGAGCAACCTGTATCTGGCGACTGCCGTATTGAAGTACTACAGGGACAACGACAATCAGGAGGCAGATCTCCCGTATGTGCACTGGAATCTGCAACTCGCTCTCTATAATTGTCAGGTTGCTCTGAAGGAGTTTCTGGAGAATCTGCCTAACAGGCCCGTGGCGTGGCTATTGCGAGTACTGGTTTTCCCTTTCGGCAGCCCATACCGACTGCCCAATGACTCGCTCGACAATGAACTGGTACAGGCGATGTTCAGCGACAATGCACTGCGCGACAGGATTACCTCGCCAATGTATATCGGAAAGAACACCGATGATCCAGCTTTCCTGATTGAGGACGCGTTCCAACAAGTACTGGCCACCGATTCGACGCGAGCTGAAATTCGATCGGCTACAAGATCGGGTGAGATAGAGGGCGACTTGCCCCCTGCAGAGCAAGCAGAGATGGCTGTCAAACTGGAACTCTGCAGCAGATCTGAAGCACAGGCTTTCGTCGCCGCCGAAAAGGCCCGTTATGCGGCTATTCAGGTGGATGCATTCGCAGCAGATGAGGAGAGTTCGCACTCGGCTGGTGAGACTGAAAAAGTCGCAGGAATCAAAAAGGCCGCAACGGAATCCGATGCGGCCTGATGAGGTGTGCTGAGTCGAAGCTGGCAGATTAGAACGTCGTGCGAACCTTGAAAGCGAGTTCCATGCCACTGCCATTGCAGAAATCTTCAACTTCTTCGACGACTCCTGCCGCGGTAGCGCCTACATAGCGAGTTCGTACGCGGCAATAATCTTTCTCAGTGAGGTTATGCCCTTCGAGTCGGAATGTGGTGTTGCCGAACGCGACCTTTTCGACGTAGGCCCACATGAAAGGTGCTTCGACGCGGGTTTCTGTGTCGATGATGTCGATTGCTGTACGACCGCTACCACCATTGGAATGATTCGAATAGTTGATACCGTAGGTGAGGCCGAGGTCGGTGATATCGTGGCGATAATTCATGCTCAATTCCCAGCGGCCATTGCCTTCAAGGCGGCGTTTGATGCCGAGGAAAGGATCGGTCACTTCAGAATCCCGCAAGCGAACGCCGGTATTCAACAGGGCATTGTTAAGTCCCAGCGAGTCGAGCTTGGTGCTGATATCGAGGTTCAGGCCATAGCGTTTGCCGTCGCCGATATTACCGCGTGCGGAAGCCAGTTCGTCAGGGCTGGTTGAGACATTGACACGGTCGATCGCGTCTTCCATATCGCGGTACCAGAATTGCGAATTCACCACACCGGTATCATTGGGCAGGCGCATTTCCAGATTGAGCTCATAGCGCCAGGATTGCTCCTGTCGAATCTCGGGATTTCCGGCCTGAGTGTTCTGTTCTTCATCGCTGCCATCTACGCTGGCTGAGAAGTCCGAGAAGCTCAGCTGCTCGACATCCTTGCGGATGCCTGCGCGGAGTTGCAGGCTTGGTGTGATGTCAAAGCGGTAGTCAATGCTCGGCTTTACGAAAGCGAAGTCGCGGCTGTTGATGATGTCTCCAGTCTGTTCGATCGTGGAGCTTTCATAGATGACTGAGCTCTCAATCGACATGCGGTCATTGATCTGCCAGTTGTGCACGGCGAAAGGCTCATAGCGCATCTCTTCAACGGTAGACGTGGCGTTGCTGACACTGACAGGAACGAGGCCACCATGCTCAGATGAGGTGGCACCTGTGCCGGCCACGCCGAGGCGCAGATTGGAATCGCGAATGGTCTGCGCTGCTTCGACTCCCAGTTCCATGCCCTGGCTCTGTGCCAGGCTGAAGCTGTATGAGGAGCGGGCGATACGTTCGCGATCCCGGCCCTGGTTGAGCAGGTACAAATTCTTTTCGGGTTCAGTGGCGGTCACATCATAGCGTTCGCGCAGCGATTCGCTGTCTTCATCATTGGCGATAAACAGGAAGCGATAGATGCTGTTGTTGTCGAAGCTGTATTCGTAGTCGCCACCAACTTCCCAGCTGTCATTCATATTGCGCTTGTCTTCCCGTTCGAGACTCTGGATATCGTCTGTCAGGTCATAGATTGTGCGCCGCAAAACTGCCGGAGCGTCTCCCTGAGTTTCCATCTGAGCATTGAACTGGAGGGAGCTGTTTTCAAAGGCATAGCCCAGACTGCCACTAAGCTGCAATTTCTTTTCTTCGCGCTCCTGCTCCTGGAAGCGCACTTCCTGCAGGTCGCCGCCAGCAGTGAAGCTGTATTCACGGCCGCGTTCGGCGCGATAGCGCGGGTCGGCTTCGATGTGCAGCAAATAATTCAGATCTCCGCTCTGACCGCTATAGGACAACTGGCCTCCGGGATCTACGGTGCCATCCTGAGTAATATCGGAGCGCAATTCCACCGTAGTGCTGGACAGTGAAGGGGTGTCGAGCAGCACGACGTTGACGACCTGGCCGCCGCCACGGACGCCAAGGCCTTCTGAACTGCCGCGGATGATTTCGATGTATTCAACCTGATCGGCAGCGATGCGGCTGAGTTGGCTGCGGCCTTCATTGGCCTTGCCCGACATGCGCTGACCATTGATCAATACTTCACCAGCACCGGAACCCAGACCGCGACCGTTACCGCCACCACGCAAGGCGAGGCCGATTCCCGGTATGCGATTGAGCATATCGTTGGCTGAAACAGGGTAGAATTCGGAGAAGTAGTTGGCCTCGTAGACTACTGTTGAGGCGTTATCTTCGGAGCTGACTTCGTCTGCATCCTGTGCCGAGGCTGAAAGCACAGTAAGCGAGCTGAGAGTCAGTCCAATGTAAAGACTCGAGCGAAAATTTTTCATCATGATTAGCAAGCAAGTTTGCCAGTCCAAATGGGACGGGACTTCTGGATCAAAAGAAATAGCAACCAATAGCTATAAAGTGGTGCTAATTATAGCGGCAGGCTGGCGGCCATTCTGTGACAAATTGTCGGAAATTCCTGCTGTTACGGTCACATTTCGTCAGATTTGCCGATATTCGGGACAGAATCATGGCAATTTCCCGGAGAGTGCCCATCTGCGGGGCACTGTTCGCGCAGGTCGCTCTACTGCCGCACTTGAGGGCTTGTGGAGACACCTGCTACGTTGCGCACTATTGCACACCCTACGACCCGGATCAGATTAGACTTTAGTGAACAATTCTCCCCTCGTATTACTCTTTCCGACACACTATCTCGGCAATTTTGTCCTGGGCTTGCCCTGGGTGAATGCGGTCCTGCGTGATAATTCGAAAGCTGTGGTGGTGATTGACGCGCGATTTGAAGCGCTGTGCCGTGCTGTTCTGCCAGCCGAGACGGAGCTAGTGCTCTATCCCCGTCAACAATTGGCAAGCTCGCAGCCCTTCTTCAGCCGTCTGCGCTGCTACTGGCAGTTTCTGCGCGCACTGCGAAGCTATCGCGCCGGCACACTCGTAGATCTTGAGGGTGAACGCTTCACGGGCGTGTTGTCCCGTTTGAGTGCTTGTCGACGGCGCATTGGCCCGACAGGCAAGCGTGCGCAGCACTTCTACACCGAGGTGCTGGATCTGGACTATTACAAGCATCGCTACAATGCCTTTGGCACCGTGCTGGCCGCTGTCCTGGGAGAGCAAGTAGCGCCTGACAGTCATCTCGATTACCGATTTGCCGCGCAGTTGCTACAGTCAATCGAATCCCGCGTACAGTCTGCGCGCGGACGCAGGCTCGTTGCCATTCATCCGGGTGCGAGTGTCGCTTACAAATTGTGGCCACGTGCCGCATTCGTTGAATTGCTGCGTAGTCTGGAACAACGGGGCTGGCAAGTGCTGTGGGTCGGTGCCGGAGTCACCGATCGGGAGATCATCGCCGACGTAATGCAGCAACTACCGGGCTCCAGTGCGATCAATTGTTGTGATCAATTGGGATTTCTCGAACTCGCAGCGCTCTTCAAACGCTGCGATTGTTTCATCGGGAGTGATAGTGGTCCAATGCACCTTGCTGCGAGTACAGGGATCCCCGTATTGGCTCTATTCGGACCGAGTATTGAAGCGATCTGGTCGCCATTGGGAAATAACTGTCAGGTGTTGCGCGGCAGTGACGCCTGTGGAGAGAATTGTGATGCCTGGCACTGTGACTACGCCTATCGCTGCATGACATCGCTGAAGCCTGAGCAAGTACTTGCAGCAATCGCCGGCGTTCCCGATAACAATCAGATGAGCCCTCAGAAAGGACCGCACGGATAAAAAGAATGACTAAACCGATTCCGGTAAGCGCCTATATCATCACCCTCAATGAGCAGGAAAACATCGGGGCCTGTCTCGATCGGCTGGTTGAATTTGACGAGGTGGTTGTCGTTGACAGTGGCAGCACCGATGCCACCGTGGCGATTGCCGAGGGGTATGCGAACACGAGAGTGTCCTACAACGCATGGCCAGGTTTCAGTGAACAGAAAGCCCATGCATTGGCGCTGTGCAGCAATGAGTGGGTGCTCAATATCGATGCGGATGAGATTATCAGCGACAACTATCTCGATGTCTTGCGCAGCACCGTTGATGCGAACGAGGTCGATGCGCTCGAGTCAAATCGCACACTTTACCGTTGGGGAAGAAAGCCGCGCCATTTTGGCGGCGATGACAGGCTGATCAGGCTGTTCAGAAAGTCATGTGGTCACTACGAACCACGACGAGTGCACGAGAGTATCACCGTGACTGGTAAGGTGCAGTGTACCGATGCAACGATCATTCATAACGAGAATCTGACTTTCTCACAGCGCGTCGATAAGGCGAATAAATACAGTCAGGCCAAAGCGGAAGACAAGTTTGAAAAAGGGCATCGTGCATCGGCGCTCACGGTGATCCTGATTTTCCCGTTGACGCTGCTCCAGGTCTATCTCATCAAGGGGCATTTCCTGGACGGAGTGGGTGGCCTGATGACGGCAATGAACGCAGCTTATTATAACTTCATGAAGTATGCGAAGCTGCGCGAGATGCACAAGTTGGCAGCCATCCGGAAGCAATCAGGACAGCAGAAGCGCTGACGCAGCTTGCCCGGCGGAGCAGGTGCAACTGAGTGACACGGGAGCCGCGTGACCGCAGCTCCTGTGGGTAGCAAGAACTAGTCAGCAGTGACGAACAATAGTGAGCAGTAGCGAGGCGTCAGAAGCCGCCTGTCAAGGCGCTTCGTAGCTGGAAAACTTGCTCGCGTAGTTGTCTGCCGGGTTGCTGATGAAATCACTCAGGTTGGACTTGCCATCGAGATGTAGCTTAAGAAAAGCCAGTGCAAATTTTCCGATCGTTGACAGATCCGGACCACCATTGGCAACAATCATATGATCGCCCTCAGCAAACTCCATATACACCTTGTCACTGCCGCCCACCGCATCGAATAACATGCGCGCATGTTGAGCGGGTGGTGCAATGTCATCAGTTGCGCTGGCAATAATCAGGGTAGGGGTGCTCAGGCCACTGTAGTCGGCACTGAACTCGCCACCGGGCTCGCAGCAGTAAGGAGATAACGGCAGCACAGCCTGAACTGCTGTGCCCAGTTCATTCGCTGCGGCCAATGCCGCACCGCCTCCCATGCTGTGCCCCATCACTGCGACCCGACTGGTGTCGAACTTGCCACTCAGGGGGCTGGCATCATTGCTGTTCTGGGCCTTGAGGAAATTGACTCCGGCGACCAATGCATTTTTGCGGGCATCCAGACCGTCGGTAGGTGTATTGGTGTCGAGGATCATGACCGCATATCCCAGTGACGCGAGCGCCGGACCCCACCATTCGTAGTTCTGCTGACTGGCGCGAAAGCCGGGTACCATCACGACGCCACCCATCGGGGCATCGAAGCTCAGAGTCAGGGGATAGAAGATTGTTGCGCTGGCGAATGCGCTCTCGTTTGTCTCGGGTTCATAGGTGCGCACTTCGAAGAGTCGCTCGCCGAGTTCCTGCGCGGCGGCGCGGCCAATTTCCCGCCCTTCAGGTCGGTATCTGCCGCTGCTATTGTCTTGCGCGATCAGCGCTGCAGGGAGCAAGCAGAGCAAGGCGAAGGTCAGGTATCTGATCGATTGATTGGGCATCATTCGGGTCATCTTGTTGAGCCTCTTGTTATCGTTGCTAAAGTTAACTCGAACCAAACCTGGCTCGAACGAAAGCTAGCTGGAATGAAACAGTGTCTAATGCGGTCAGTATTCCTTATTCATCTGGTGAACGTGTGTCTGGTGCAACTTCATCTTGCAGCGCTCACAGGAGCGCAGTGCCAGAGACTATAGCAAGGAGATGCTGGGCATACAAAGTCCTTAGGGGGCGAAGCGAGTTGCTGGCAAGGCGCCCGTGCACTGGAGAGTAGCCGATTCGCAAAGCGAGTGCTGTCACATGAATCTCGTCGTCATCAGCTAGGAATTGGCGTAAAAAACTGGATAATCCCTAGTCTGGGCCCTGTATAAACCTGTGAATCGCATGCGCCCGCCAGGGCGGCTGGTCTGAGACCCTCCCCTGCAACCAAGTAAAAGGAGAAGTAAATGCAATTTCTTGAATTAAGGAAGGTTTTTATCGCTTTCCTTAGTGTGATGATGCCCGTGCTGGCAAGCAACGTGGCTGCTCAGGACGACGTCGAGTGGTACACACTAGGCAGCGACTACGCACACACTCGCTATTCACCTGCGGATGAGATTACCGCTGACAATTTCGAAGAGCTCGAAATCGCCTGGGAATGGGATGGAGCGAGCTTTGGAGCCGTCAGTGGGCGCTCTACACCATCTTATATTGATGGCTTGCTCTATACCGTCGCAGGCTATAACCGCCATGTGATTGCGATCGACCCAAAGACTGGTGAAACAGTCTGGTCTTACCGCGAGCCCGACACGCCCCGCGCCGAATACTCCATGCGAGCCGACTATGGCAAGGGTGTGGCCTTTGACTATATCGATGGTCGAGGCGTGGTCTACATTGTTTCGCCCGGCTTTTTCCTCACAGCACTTGATGCCAAGACCGGCGTCCCAATCGAGGATTGGGGCACACCAGTGGGAATCGACAGCTTTCCAAAATCCGGCGTGGTCGATCTGCTGAAAGACCTGGGCCATCCCTACGACCCCTATGAGGGGCTTCCTCTCGAAGTGGGCTACATTACTTCTTCCTCACCACCCATTGTTGTCAACGACACCATCGTGGTGGGTAACTCGGCAGAGCAGGGCTATCATCAGGCTCGCATCGAAAACGTGCCGGGTGACATTCTTGCCTATGACAAGAACACCGGCGAATTCATGTGGAAATTCAATGTGATTCCACAACCAGGCGAATATGGCCATGAGACCTGGGAGAACGATGCCTGGGAATGGACTGGCGATGTGTCATCCTGGGCACCGCTGTCCGCTGATCCGGCAAACAATCTTGTATTCGTGCCAACCAATCCGCCCACAATCGATTACTACGGCGGCTTCCGACCAGGCGATAACTTGTTCGGCACCAGTTTGATTGCACTGGACACGCGTACCGGTGAGCGAGCCTGGCACTATCAGTTTGTACACCATGATGTCTGGAATTTCGACACGCCAACCGCGCCGATCCTGCTCGATGTGACAGTCGATGGCAGGGAAGTTCCGGTTGTCGCGCAGGCGACCAAGCAGGCCTGGCTGTACGTCCTCAATCGTCTCACTGGTGAGCCGGTGTGGCCTATCGAAGAACTGCCAGTACCCGCTTCCATTGTGCCGGGCGAGCGCTTGTCTCCGACCCAGCCTCATGTCACCAGACCGGCGGCATTTGATATGCAGGGAGTGACGGAAGACGACCTGGTCGATTTTACGCCTGAGCTACGTGCCCAGGCGCTCGAAGCGCTGGAAAACTACACCATGGGTGGGCTATTCAATCCGCCAATCCATGCTGAGAATGCGATGGGCAAATACGCCGCAATGAACTGTCCTGGCGGAGCGGGTGGTGCCAATATCAATGGCCCGGCAGCTGCTGACCCAACTACTGGCGTCGTCTTTGTTACGTCCCATACGTCCTGTTTTGCGCTGCGCGTAATTCCGGGTGAGGAGGCTGACTTGCTGTTCCCCAACTCGACTGGAACAACGACGGCACAGTATGCCAATGGTGTGCCCGGTGCGACAGCTCGTCCGCCGATCCATCCTGCGGGCATTCCGCTGTTCAAGCCACCTTATAGTCGCATCACCGCGATCGACATCAACACGGGTGAGCACCTGTGGATGATTCCGACTGGTGAAACACCGCAGCGCTACAAGGCAGCTTTCGAGCGGGCTGGTGTTCCGGAGAGTGAATACGGCAACACCGGTACTGGCGCATTGGTCCCCATGGTGGTGACGAAAAACATGCTGGTCTACTCTGATGTAGCCTCTGACGGTACGCCAATGTTGTGGGCTATCGACAAGTCCAATGGCGATATCGTCGGCTCTCTGGAGCTGGAGAAACGCAATGGCTATGGCATGAGCTCCTGGGTGCACGATGGACATCAGTACATCATGCTGCAGTCCGGTAGTTCGCTCACAGCAGTGGCCCTGCCTGCTGCGCAGGACACTGGCGGCGGCGCTCACTAGGCGTTGCCAGATCAATAGAAAGCCCGACCACTCGTTGCGAGTGGTCGGATTTTTTTTGCGTGGATTGCGGACTCTCACGTAAAGCACGCTTGCTGTAATTGCCTGAATCAATCAGTGCCCACAGCGGTCTTGATCCGCCGTTCAGCGCCCGGCCTTCACTGGCAGCCAGGAACCCACCCTCCGCTGAGCTACTTGATCTGTACTGGCTGAGACATCGGAGTCTTGTTCGATGTCTTGTTCGATGTCTTGTTCGATGTCTTGTTCGATGTCGTGCACCTCCATCTTCTGGGGCAGCATCTAGCAAACGGAAACCAAACCAAACAACTACGTAACACCCAGCAGCGCTCGGAGTGCCGGGTAGGAGGGGCTTGTAGCCAACAGTAAAGCGGCAGCGCTGAACGGAGGAAAAAGACCGCTTTTCAGGGCTTTTTCCGGAGAGAAGGAACCCGGGACGGGCGCGGAGCGTTGGCAGCAAGCCCCTCCTGCCCGGCGCGACCCCATGCGGCAGGTGGGCGCTTCACTCTGCGCAAAAAGTAAGCCCTGCAGTCAACACTACTGTCAGCGGCATCTCACAATTCCTACAGATGGGACAACATAAAAATGCGTGCGCTTGTTGCGAATCGCGAATCAGCAAGCCAAACGTCAGTTTCGGCGCCTGCGGCTCTCGTTGATCAAGACAGTGCAAGACGTGCTGCCTTCATTCCTCACCAGGTAACGACTGCCAGCGTCGCGCCACGCCCAGTCCCCTGGTTTGTCCAATTCAGCGGTGATTCCGTCGTCGCGGGTTACTTGGATAAGCCCCTCGGTTCCCAGAATTACAGCGATCGGATTTTGATGGGTGATCGCCTGGGTCGATTCGCCGGGTTGCAGTTCCAGGGCATAGGATCTGAACCAGCGGTTTTCAATCTGGGGAGCCAGAGTCAGGCCCGTCGGTGAATCTTCAAAATCTGCAGGCACACCCGGATTGTCATTCACCATGGCCATGATGTGCAGCAGATTGGGCCCGGGGTTAGTCACCGTGTGGGTCAATGGTTTGTTGGCATATTCAGTGCGGGCAACGACCTCGCCGTGTCTGGGGCCTTCGGCATCTGAAATATACGTGAGCAAAATGGGTTGATTGTGAGTGTGGGAATAGGAGGTATCACCCGGATTGATTTGCACGTCGAGCAGGAAAACTCCACCATCCTGCTTGACTGTTCTGTGGCGAGGCTCCTGTAACAGATGCACGACACGTTCGTTGTCTTCTGATTGCTGCGCAAAGACGGTTATTGGGCTGGTGCTGCAGAGGACTGATAACAGAAAGCTGCCTGCGGCATTTTGCAGGACCGAAGGCAGGGTTTTTATTGGAGTAAGGTCGTGTCTAAGCATAAGTCAGAGTACCATTCTCGCAGTCGCATGCCACGCGAATTGGCGTAGCTGCCAACATCGTTGCCAGAGAGGGGCAAGTGAGGCTACGGCTGGCCTTGCTACCGGCTCCTGGATATTCAGAGTGGGATAAATTGCGAACAGCACGCCGCGGTGTTGCAGGCGCGCATTCTGGTGTGACGTCGTCATGAGTGCTCTCACTTTATTATTGTTAAATCGGGTCGCGTTCGTGACAGTGATCTGTTGGCAGACTGCTGCTTCGACAATCCATTGTACTAGTCTTATTATCAGGACTTCTAAACCAGACGGTCTTAACAAGCCGAGACAGCATAACATGGTTGCGCGGCGGCCAAAATCCATATTCCAGCCACGTTCTGTGGTGCCGGAGCTGTGTCACTGCTCTTAGCGGGCTGGCGGCAATGAGATATCCCAATTTAACACACGGTACTTCTCCAGAATGGCAAGCAATTCATCCATGGGGACAGCGGTCAGTTCACCGCGGGAACTGCTGATCGAAGTTGCCATAAAAATAGCGTTGTAGATCGCTTCTTCCGTCGCTTCTGCAGTTGCGGCGAACAGTGCTGACATGGAGCCATTGCTGAGTTCAGGGGTGAGCAAGGGTTCAGAGCTCAAGCGTGGCTTGCGAACATCCGGGTGGGTAGAAAAGGCAATGACATAGTCGCCCGAGCCATTACTGGCATAGGATCCCGTGCGCCCAAGCCCCATGATTGCCCGAGCCGCTAGCCGGTCCAGATTGCGCGAATCAAGAGGCGCATCGGTAGCGATAACTATCATTATGGAACCATCGTCCAAATCGCCGTCATCGGGTGGCGCCAGCAGGAAGCGGTAAGGGAAAGTATTGAGTTCTCTACCGACTGGCGCCCCATTGATTGACATGATGCCGCCAAAATTGGTCTGGACCAGCACGCCAAGGGTGTAGCCACCTATTGCGTCAGGGAGCTGTCGCGACGACGTGCCGATGCCGCCTTTCCAGCCGAATGCCTGGGTCCCGGTGCCAGCGCCAACTGAGCCTTCCAGCACGGGCCCTGATGTCGCGCCATCGAGCGCAGAAAATACTTCTGACCGTTGAATCGGGTCCGCCCACATGTTGTTGACGCGGCCATCGTTGGTTTCGCCAACGATCGGGTTGATCGTGTTTTCTCCGACCGCCATGTTTTGATAGACCCATTCCTTTAACGCATTGGCGGCACTCCAGACGCAGAGCGTGCAAGTCAGCACTATCGGGGTTTCAATTTCCCCCAGCTCTCGTACCTGCGTGGCGCCGATCAGTTTGCCGTAACCATTGCCGACGTGAATAGCCGCAGGCAAGGGAGTCTCATAGAGATTGCCAGACGCGGGAATGATGGCTGTAACTCCGCTGCGGATATCATCTCCACGCACTACAGTTTCCTGGCCAACGAGTACCCCGGCAACATCGGTAATGGCATTGAGAGGGCCGGGTGAAAAGATGCCGACGACGAGGCCAGCCTCGCGCGCTCGCAAGCGATCGGAGTCCTGAGCCAATAACTCACAGGAGACAATCGCCAGCATGCTCACCAGCATTGCGCCAAGTCTCGGCGACTTGTAGCGCATTATGACTGCGCGCCGGGAAACTACCGGGCTAGTGAGAGTGCTGGTCGGCGTGCGGAATGTGTTGTTGGAGTGGCGCTTGCATATGCTATCAGGCATGGTGTCCTCCGGTTTGTTAGTCCACCAGCATAGCATCGTCCGCCCAGACGGCGCATGGACTGGCTTTCATGAGCAATCTGCCTCTGTCAGTGGGACTACCGTGTGGCAAACATGGTTACAAATTAGGAGCTGAAACAGCGCATTGATTCTGCTTAAATACGGTGCAGTCGCCAGACTTCGCCCTGTCCATAACAACAATAAGCAGGTGTAAGCAGTAATGTCAGTAGGTAGTACACCGCTCGCAACTGTGCGCTACAGCGCAGGAGCACAGGCCAGCGCAGTTCGCAGCATTTCCATGCTATTGCTCGCATGTTGCCTCAATTTTTCTCCTTCACTGCTATTTGCAGCCGAACAGCCGGAACGGGATGTTGAACAGCTGCATCGGGTGTTTCCAGCCGCCGCAAGTTTTTCAGTCAAGCAAGGCGATCCTCCTGTCTATCACGCCTACGCCGCCAGTTCCGATAATGCCGTCGAACCGGAACTGCTGGGCTATCTCTTCGAAACCCCCGATCTGCCTCCGGAAGAAGTGGGTTACAGCGCGCCGATTGAAGTCCTCGTCGGTATGGATCTTGGAGGCACGCTGACCGGAATCGAAATTCTCTACTATCGTGAATCCTACAAGAGTATTCGTGGCGACTTTCTCAATACCGAACGTTTCCCCAATCAGTTTGCAGACAAATCCCTGGGAGAAGGCTTTCGCGTAGGACGCGACGTTGACGGGGTGTCACGTGCCACAATTACTAGCTGGGCAGTCTCTCGTGGAGTGCGCAATGCCGCCCGCAGAGTTGCCCGTGCCTATCTCGCCGATTCGCAATTCGTTGCTGATGTGAATTCCGATGCTATAGCACTATCGCTTCTTGCCGAACAATCCTGGTCTGATATGAAGGATAGCGGGCTGGTAAGTGAACTCGATATCGAGTACCCCGATGGCACTGTATTAAAACTGGATTTTGCATTCATGGGTCATGATGGGCTGGGCGAGCTATTGGTAGGGAGTGATGACTATTCACGCGCTGATCGTGAGGCATCCAATCGTGTAAGCAATGGCAATATGATAGTAGTCGGTATCGATGGTGATGCCTCCATCCCGTTCCGTCAGGAACGTCTGGCTGTGCAGCAGGGGGAAGATTTCTACGATATCTCGCGTAGCCGATTTGTCTATGTTGGCAGTGCTGAGACGGGCAAGATTGCGCAGCAGGTCCGCTTTGCTGGTGCAATGGTGATCGATCCGGAAGTTGATATCTCCAGGCCGTTTACGATTATTTATGATACCAGCGAAATCATGGACAGCTATGAGACGACCGCAAGTATTGAGTATCAAGTGCCATTGGTGCCGCTTGCGCTCGCGCAAGGCGTTGATCTGCCAGCCGAGTACTTGACAGCGAGTAGCGATGCACTGGATTTTGAAGAGGAAGGGACCTTCGCTGCTTTGATCAACAACGCGCCCTGGCTACAGGTTGCTGCCTTGCTTGTGCTTCTGGCGATGGTCATGATCTCCTTCCTGCGCAAGAGCGCTACGCTGCGCTGGGTTACGCTGGCCTATACCCTCGTGTATCTTGGTTGGGTCGATGGCGGGTTCGTCTCGGTTTCCCATATCACCAACGGTATCAAGATGGGGCCGGCAATGTTTCTGCAGGATCTGCCGCTTTTATTAATTATCGTCTTCACTGTTGTGACAACCCTGTTCTGGGGGCGCGTGTTCTGTTCCTCACTTTGCCCATTTGGCGCGCTGCAGGACTTTATTACGCGGCTGGTCCCACGGCGCTTCCAACGCACAGTGCCAACTCGAATTCATGATCTTGCCATTTATTTCAAATACGCCGTGCTGGCGTTTTTGATAGTGATGGCTCTGGCCTATAGCGAGTTGAGTCTGTTTCAGTATTTCGAACCGTTTGGTACAGCATTTTATTTCAGTCAGTCTTTACTGCTATGGCTGATACTCGCGGTGATACTGGCAGGAGCGGTATTTGTTCCTCGCTTCTATTGCCGCTACGCCTGTCCTTTGGGTGCTGCGCTCGGCGTAACCGCCTTGTTGTCACCCTGGCGGATCAAGCGCGTCGAACAGTGCCAAATCTGCAAGGTCTGCGAGCATGCCTGTCCCACCGGGGCGATACGCGGTGCCGAGATCGACTTCAAGGAATGCGTACGTTGCGATGTCTGCGAACGCAAGCTGCTTGAGCAGGCGGGCACCTGCAAGCATTCCGTTCCCGAATTGCAGTCGCGAATCAAGAACTGGGAGCCTATAGCGGTCGGCTGAGGCCTCCTGCGCTGCACCATGGCAGGTCATTGCGCTCGTAGTGGCGCTGCACGAGCCGAAAGTGGGTAAAGAACGTGCTGTATCCTGCAATTTCGCGTTGGAGAGCTTGACTCCTGCTATGTCGGTGCTACTGTAATTCCCACGGAATTAATAGTTTACATTTCTGGCCCTGCTGCATGCTGTCCTGCAAAGCCAGATAACGACGCGAATGCCTGTGACATGCAGACATCTGGCTTGAAATTGCGCTGTGCAGATCAAGTCACATTAATAAGAAAGAGATCAGATCGAGAGGGTGGAAACGTCTCAGCCATTGAAAGTGCACTGCCAACAGTCAGCGCACTCGGCAAAGAAACAGAGGATAGTTATTTCGGGAAAACCCGCTTCGACGTGATGGACCACTTGTCGCCTGAGCAAGTTGATAGTTAATCGCAAGTCGTAAGTAGAAAGTAAAAAGACTTTTGTCACAATTCGATAGTCGCATAACTCGCAGTGTTAATCAGCATTACGAGAAGCCATGCGCTTTGAGGGGTACGAAGTGGGTTCGAAATTGAATGGTGCTGAGCTACCGCCGGAGATTGCAATCTTCGAGCCAGCAGACGAAGCGTCCGGGCCGCAATGGCTCGCCAAGTATTCCCGCGTGATCAGTGCACTCCTGTTATGTAATTGTTTGATCGTGACTTCGCTCACCGCAGTAGGCTGGGTTTTTGGTGCCTCGGTGATGTATGAGATGGCGCCTGGGTTTGCGACCATGAAGTTCAATACCGCGCTGAGCTTCCTGATTCTCTGTATCGCAGGGGGCAGTTATCTTCTTTATGGCAAATTCGCCGCCAGAATCGTATTGACCGCCGTAGGTTTCGTTGCGCTCATCGCATTGACTACTCTTGTCGAATCCGCATTTTCTACCAATATTGGTATCGATCAACTTTTTGTACAGGATCCGCTAACGCCCACTGGGCAATTCCCCGGCAGGATGTCGCAGGCGACAGCGATCGGCCTGCTGCTCTCGTCAGTCTCCCTGATGTGTCTGTACTTTCACCTGTTAAAATTGGCGCAGGTTCTCGCATCGCTAGTCACGCTGACCGGCCTGCTTGCCCTGACTGCGTACGTGTTTGACCGCTCTGCCATTGAGAATTTTTCACCTTTCTCGAGCATGTCAATCAACACGGCAATCGCCGCTACCAGTTTGGGTCTGGCGCTCTTGCTCGCCGAGTCCGAGAAGGCCTATCTGCGCTTTCTCAATTACGAAAGTTCAGGTGGATTGCTGGCGCAGCGCTTCGCACCCTACGCTTTGCTAATCCCTTTTGCGACTGCCGGCTTCGTCATGCTCAGTGAATCTCTGTTTGGCTTTGATGATCACTTCGGACTGTTCCTGCTTTCTACACTCATCGCATTTCTGTTTATGGTGCTCCTCTCGCGCATGAGCAAGTTTGTGCATACCCTGGAACTCGAGGGGCATCGTGCGGAGATCCGGGAGCGGATGACATCCGAGCGTATCGCACAGTTGCAGCGCATTCACTCAATGGGGCTGGTAGCAGGGGGGCTGGCACACGATTTCAAGAATTTGCTCATGCCGATTGTCTGGTCGGCGGATCTCGGTATTAACACACCGGAACAAGATGCTGAGAATGCGAAACGTTTTCGCATAATTCGCGACTCTGCCAACAAGGCGTCTGCACTTGCCGAGCGGATGATGGACCTGGGCAAGCAGAAGCCGTTGGAATTCAAACATGTGAACTTGAACAAGATACTGCAGGAAAATCAGAATATATTGCGCGGCATGAGCAAGGGGAGTATTGATGTTGTTTATAACCTTGCCGAGCATCTCGACGATATCGTCGCGGATAAGGCGCAGATTGAACAGGTTCTGATCAACCTGACCCGCAACGCCTGCCAGGCAATGAGTGACGTGGGCAAGCTGGAGATAAGTACCAGCCAGTGCTCATTCGACAGGAAAGAGATGCGCAGTCTGTCATCGGCCAATATCGAGAACGGGGAATATGTGTGTCTCACTGTGAGCGACGAAGGGGTCGGCATGACAGAAGAGCAGCGGCTGCACGTCCTGGAACCTTTTTATACAACCCGTGAGGTGGGACTTGGTCACGGGCTCGGCCTCTCCAGCGTTAACGATATCGTACTGCAGCATCTTGGCATACTGGACATTGTCAGTGAGCCAGGTAAAGGCACCTCGGTGCTGGTCTATTTTCCGGTGCGGGTACGCACCAAAGTTCAATCCAGTATAAAAGGCAAGCAGCTAGCGAACATCGAACTCGACCCGCTTGCAAACGCGACCACGCAGTGGCTTGGTAATTCCGTGCGCTCCGACTCCTGATCCGCATCGCAAACCATGAGAGGCTGGATTGAAAGCCTGAAAGCAAGTCAAAGACTCTTCTCCAGCCTCAGTTACTGCGTGCTAACGGAATGCCTCAATGCGCGTCGTGATCCAGCCACGTAAAGTCGTCTTCGCCAAGATTCAGCAGGTCAGCACGTTCACGTCGGTTCTGTTCGGCTGCGCGCGCTTCCTCCAGCACGTCTGCCGGCATGTCTCTTCCGACGACAATGCCACGAGGCGTAGTAGGAGCATAATAAATCCGTGCGTTGGCCATCTCGTCCGTCGTTGCTGGGCCGTATTGTACCGCAGCAGTCGGATCCGGATTCCAGCGATTACCTTCTGAATTGTCGAACCACCAGCTCATGTGCAGGGTTGATCCGGCGGGGATGAACTTGGGTTCCTTGTATTCGTAGAGGAACTGCCAATTGAAATCGTAATTCGGCACCCACAGCAACGTTTCACGTTCGCCATCCGGATATTCCAGTTCGTAGCGCATCGCCTTGCCGCGATAGTGCATGTGCGGTCCCATGGATAACAGATAGATGTCTTCGTCAACGGCGTGTGTGTTGTCGACCCGATAATTGGGATCGCCCGGCGGGATCGTCCAGCCACTGTGGGGGAGAAGATTGGTCTCCACTACATAGTCGATCACATCGCCCTCTTCATAGAAAACGAATCCCGCCCGCGTGTTGTCATAGACGCCGGTGCCTTCCCCGGTGTCCTTGTGGTAATGCATGTTCACGGTGATGAAGGGGTCTTCAGGCAAGAGGACGCCCCAGCCTTCCGGATAGGTGAAAGGCCCGCGTCCGGGCACGCCGACACCCATATGGCTTGAAACAATGTGATGCACCCAGGGGCCACCGGGATCGAGTTCTGCCTTCGATATCCAGCGTGGTTCTGTGTGCGCGCCTTCCGGTACCGGCATCTGGATAGTCGGCTGCCAGTCTTCGATCTCTTCACCAACCAGAACCGGCCGGGCAAATTCAACCACCAGATCGGGATCGCCGATCCACCAACCAGACTCCGGCATGGCGGTTCCTACACTGCTGCTGACCATACCCGAGGCATCAGCCGCAGCCGAGGGATCGCCTTCCTGCGCACCGCCGTCTACCCAGGCGATGAGTAGCTCTTTATCAGCCTTGTCGATATAGCGTTCGGCCTTGAATTCTCCGCGATGTCGCTCGTGGGCGCCCCATGGTGGCATGTAACCCGTGGCGAGAGCATTCTTGATCAGGGGTGCCCAGATGCGGGCCTGATCATAGTCCATGAGGGACATGGGCGCGCTGATACCGCCAACATCCGGTCCTTCGGGCTGATGGCACGCCACGCAATTTTTCATGAAGACCGGCAGCGCGTGCTCGTAGAAATTGGGAACGCTGTCCTGGGCAGTGGCAGAGGTCACGGGCAGGAAGCCCGCAGCCAGAAGCAGAAGTGGAAGTCGCTGAACTGATGGGAATTTCATGGCGCATCCTTCTTATATTGTTGTGTCTGGCAGCGTAATGACAACACTGGTGCTTGTCTAGCAAAAGCAGAGATTGGCAATTCAATACTGATTATTAAATCGGAAAATCCGATTGAATGTATCGAAATTAATCATTTTACCGATTAGTGATCAGGGCCTATAGTGCTAAGCATCAAGTGATTATTCACTTTCATTCACAGATTTCAGAAGGATTCAGACATGTCACACAATGGTGTTAAGCAGGTTCCTCAGGTGGTTTTCAAGACGCGAGTTCGCGACGAGTCGATCGGCGGTGACAACCCGTTCCGCTGGCAGGATGTCAGCACTGACGACGTGTTCAAAGGCAAGAAGGTCGTGTTGTTCGCGCTACCGGGTGCATTCACACCAACTTGCAGCAGTACTCACTTACCGGGTTTCGAGGCCAAGTACGCGGAATTCAAAGAGCAGGGTATTGACGAAATCTACTGCCTTAGCGTTAACGATGCGTTCTCCATGTTTCAGTGGTCGAAGCAACTGGGAGTCAAGAACGTGAAGATGCTGCCTGACGGAAACGCGGATTTCACGCGCGGTATGGACATGCTGGTGAAAAAGGAAAACCTCGGTTTCGGTGACCGTTCCTGGCGCTACTCCATGCTCGTGGACGACGGCCAGATCGTGAAAGTCTTCTCAGAGGAAGGTAAGTCCGACAACTGCGCCACTGACCCATTTGAGTGTAGCGATTGCAATACCATGCTGGCCTACATCAAGTCAGGGGAAGCAGCGGCAGCGTAAACGCAAACAGTCTTCAAGCGCAGCATAGCTCTCCGCACTGGGTATCCCCCAATTACCCGAAGTAGTGCGATTTACAGGAACGGCGGCATTCCTATCCTTTAAAGTCCGCCGTTCCTTTTTTATTTCTGGTTTATTCCTCCGTCTGGATTCTGGCACGTTAAGCATTGCGGCGCCTGTGTTGTTCCGGGTTTCATGCTACCGGGCCGTCCAGCCAGATTGCTTAGCCGCTCCAGGGATCCTGCATGGCGGCAAAGAAATTCCGGTGATCATTCACAATGGCTTCGGTGACCAGTGGATCTGCCTGTGTAGTCCAGTTATTGCGATCGAAAGTGCCGCCCAGCAGGATGCCATCGCTGCGGGGAAACATATAGCGCCCGCCGTTGCCGAGGATAATGTAATCGACCTCATCCTGTGGCAGTAAAAAACTAAGTTGTCCCTTGATGGCGAACAAATCCTGGTCGCCGAACAACTCTCTCGCACCGAGCCCGGTGCAATTGAATATCACCGGTTCGCTCAGCGTCTGGAGTTCGTCGGCATCGACAAACTCACGCTGCAGTATTTGGCCGCCCGCGACGAAGAAGTCCTGCATGACGGCAGGCAGATAGATGGCGGGTTCGATAAGCATGGTGTCATAGTGCCGCACCCACTGTGCTGCGAAAGGATGCTCATCCGGACGCAGATCATGGTGTTGCGGGTAGAAGGCTTTATAGCGGTCGGTGAAGGACTCGCCGTCGGGCGCCGCGTCGAGAACAGTGTAGTTGCTGATCCAGCGCACGCCATAACGACTGCCAACCATATTCTGGTAATAGCGATAGGCGTGTGCCATTGCTGCTTCAAACTGCGCGATGAATTCCGGAGTCAGAAAGGCGTCATCGTAGACTGAGGTCGGTGACCATTGCCCACCAGCCACATTGGAGGTGGTATTGGGAGGCAGGTCTTTCGCGTAGATAGTCACCTGCCAACCCTGATCCTGCATCAGTCGCGCTGTAGCCAATCCGACCGCCCCACAACCAATCACTGCGCAGTGCCGGTGCTGAGAGCGCATCGCCAGTTCCATGGCCAGATGTGCGGTTCCCCAGGAAAGCGTAATCCCGCCGCCGCCATGTCCGTAGTTGTGAATAAACAGCTTGTCGCCACGAGGTTCTGCGCTCAGCTCGAAGCCGCGTGACCGAAAAGGGCGCAGACCTGCAATGGAACGAATGACGCGTTCTTCAGCGACGCGAACGCGTCGCAACGGAAGTCCGGAAGGCGTGTGAAACTGCCGGCCTGGAGTTCTGGCCATGCCACAGCCTCCCAACAGGGAGGCTCCGGCGAATGCCTGTAGCAGCCGGCGGCGCGGGAAAGTAAGGGTCGTTGTCATGAAGAATCCTGTAATGCCAATGCCCGAAGTCACCAAGCATACCCGATGGATTCTTCGCTGTTAATGGAGTGCAAAGTGTTTGCTGATGACTCGCTGCGGCTACTTTGTGGTGCACTGCGATGCCGCAGCATGCGACAAGCGGAGCGTTGTTCAGCCTGTTTTTAAGGTGGGATTCGGTTATGATCTGAAGCCTTGAACTGAAGTCCATCGAATATTTTCTGGAGTACGTTGTGATGGTTTTGTTGGCGGAAAAACGAGTACGGAGCTGGCTGGCGGGTCTTTGTGTATTGCTGGTATCTGCGCAAGCGACAGCACAGAACGAAGACACTGTGCGCTATGTCTGGGATTTGACCGAGATCTATCCTACTGTCGAAGCATGGCAGGATGCCATGGACGATGTGGCCGCGCGCATTGAGCGCTTGCCGCAGTTGCAGGGCACGCTTGGCAATAGTGCGCAAGCGATGCTCAGCGCGTTTGAGCAAATTTCGGAAACAAACAAGGAAGCTGTCAGGGTCTATGTCTACACGAGTCTCGAACGGGATGCTGACCAACGACAAGCTGATACGCAGGAACGCTTCGGATTGGCTCGGCAGTTGTTCACCAATCTTGGTGAGGCGACATCGTGGATCAGCCCCGAGGTGCTGGCAGTTGGAGAGCAGCGAGTGAATGAGTTTCTCGCGAGCGAACCGGGGCTGGCAGACTTCGAATTCACGATTCGCGATATGTTGCGACAGGCTCCGCACACGCTCGATCAACAGACCGAGGCGATACTCGCACAGGCAGGACTGGTGCTCTCGTCTGCTGAGCAAATCTATGAGAATTACGCCAATGCAGATATTCCCTGGCCGACGGTAACACTGAGCGAAGGACAGGAAGTGACCCTGACGCAGGCAGGCTATTCGCTGTGGCGCGCGGCTCCAAATCGTGATGATCGCAAACTCGTGTTCGATACATTCTGGGATACCTGGAACCAGTATGCGGATGGCATGGGGGCAACGCTGGCGAGTGAGGTGCAAGCCAATGTCTTTACTTCGCGCGTGCGCAATCACGACGGCGTGCTTGCCCATAATCTGTTTGATGATGGTTTGCCACCAGAGGTCTACACTCAGCTCGTAACCCAGGTGAACGAAGCGCTGCCAGTATTCCATCGTTATCTGGAGCTACGAGGACGAATGCTGGGAATTGAGGACCTGCGCTACTACGATATTTATCCTTCACTGATCGAAGTGAATACCGGGGTCTTCGATCTCGATCGCTCCAAGGACATCACTTTCGAGGCCTTGCAACCCTTCGGGGAACGTTATCTTGAGTTGCTGGACTACGGTCTGTCCCAGGACTGGATGCATAGCCATCCACAGCCAGGCAAGCGTTCAGGGGCCTATATGAATGGCTCAATCTATGACGTGCATCCGTACGTGCTGCTCAATCACAATGATGATTATCAATCGCTCTCGACTTTCGCTCATGAGTGGGGACATGCCGTTCATTCCCTGCTGGCGAATGAAAACAACTCTTACGAGAACGCCGGTTACTCAACGTTTATTGCGGAGATGGCTTCGACGATCAATGAGATTCTGTTGGAGGAGTACATGATCGCCAATGCTCGCAGCGACGAGGAGCGACTGTATTACCTCGGAGGCGCACTGGAGAGTATTCGCGGGACCTTCTTCCGGCAGACCATGTTTGCCGAGTTCGAACTGGCGATTCACGAAGCCGCCGAGAATGGTGAGCCGCTGACCGGGCCACGCCTGACTGAAATCTATGGCGACTTGCTGAAGCGCTATCACGGCCATGATGAAGGCGTGCTGACGATCGATGATGCCTATGCCGTAGAGTGGGCCTATATTCCCCACTTTTACTACGATTTCTATGTCTTCCAGTACGCCACGTCGATCAGTGGCGCAGCCTGGTTCGCCGAGCAGTTTCTGGCCGGAGATACAGAAGTACGCGACGCGTTCATTAGAGTGCTGAGTGCGGGAGGGTCAGATTACCCGCATAATATTCTTCTCAATGAAGCAGGCCTGGATATGACACAGGCGGAAGCCTTCGGGCCCGTACTACGGCGCATGAGCAATCTCATGGATCGCATCGAGGCGCTGCTCTAAGCGACGAGGGAGTTGTATCAGCATAAAAAAGCCCGCATCAGCGGGCTTTTTTATGTGGCATTGTTGCGGTGCATCGCGCAGTCTCGCTCAAGGGTGCTGATTGAACTGACTCCATTCAGTACCAATACGCTTCACCGCGCAGGCGATGCATCCTTTTTATAGCGCCAAGTTACTCAGTGACGATCTTGGGATGGGCATAGAGCCATTCAACAACTTGCTCTGCAAAGCTGTCCGACAAGGGCGGAACATGGGCTCCGGCGCTGATCGTCCAGAGTTCGCTGGAACCCCCGGGGCGACAGCCTACTTCATACTTCAACACACCAGTCTCATAGCCCGGCAGACTCGCATCCAGGTCGCGCATTTCCCGTGCCTTGCCGTTGGCAGCACAGCCATTATAGGCCGCCCACTGTTGTACTGAACCGGTGGCAGAAGGATAGCGGTTGTCGCGAATATCACCCCCCTGATAGGCGATGGTGCCGTCGGCTGTGCCGTGGATCTGCAAGATGTTAACTGTGTGGGCAGGCGCGTCGCGTTCCCCACTGTGGCTCGCGCCTGCGAGGCTGACGATGGCGGCGATGTCCTGTGAATGCTCGTACGCCATGCGATAGGACATGAAGCCGCCGTTGGAGTGGCCGACCAGATAGACACGCCGTGCATCAACGTTGTAGCGGGATTTCATGCCATCAATGACGGACTTGATATACGCAACGTCGTCGACTTCCGATGCAAAGAAATTACAGCAGGCCTCAGAGGCGTTCCAGAATCGGCTGCGATTTCCCGCCGACTCCTGGGTTCCATCCGGCGCTGCCAACAGAAAGTCATACTCGTCTACCAGATCACCGAAGCCCATATAGGCATTTTGTCGACTGCCGCTGGAAGTGTAGCCGTGCAACAAGACGATGAGCGGTAACGCTGTGTCTTCCGAGTAGTCTTCCGGCACCGCAACGAGTACATCGCCGCGACCAAAGTCGATGCTTTGCGCTGCAGCATGGCAAGCCAAAAATGTCGAACCGCAGAGTGCGAGCAATAGTGTGATTGTTTTCATGATTACAGTCTCAGTTTGCCTAATGGTTAATCGCCTGACGCAGCATCAGGGCGTAAGAATCACTTTACCGGTGGTCTTTCTTCCTTCCAGAGCCTCGTGTGCGGCACGGGCTTCTGTGAGCGGGAAGAAATGTTCGAGGCGAAGCGAAATCTTGCCTTCGCCAATCCACTTGAACACGTCACCAGTTCGCCACTCCAGGTCAGCACGATTTGCCACATAGTCGAACAGCGTCGGGCGAGTGAGAAAGAGTGAACCCTTGGGGCCGAGAGTAGCCGGATTGAATTCTGTCACCGGCCCGCTGGCATTGCCATAGAGCACCATGTAACCGAACCGGGAAAGGCAATCGACGCTCTTGGCAAACGTCGCTTTGCCGACTGAGTCGTACACCACATTGACTCCGGCACCTTCGGTCAATCGTTTCACCTCTTCTTCAAAGTCTTGCTCGGTATACAGAATGACTTCATCAGCCCCGGCTTGCTTCGCGAGCTCCGCTTTTTCCTGCGTTGAGCAGGTTCCGATGACATAGCCACCGATCATTTTGATCATCTGAATGAGAATGAGTCCAACCCCTCCGGCTGCTGCGTGCACCAGGCAGCGATCACCCGCTTTCACCGGGTAGGTAGACTGACAAAGATAGTGAGCAGTACAGCCTTGTAACATAGCTGCAGCCCCCTCGTTAAAGGAAACGCCATCCGGTAGGCTGACGAGCTTGTCCGCGGGTACCACTGCGTATTCGGCATAGGCACCGGCGACATTGGTATAGGCAACGCGGTCACCGACTGCCAATCCGCTTACACCGCTGCCGACGGATTCAACTGTTCCAGCGGCTTCAAGCCCCAGCGTGGATGGCAGGGGAATCTGATAGAGGCCGCTGCGCTGATAGGTATCAATGTAGTTGATGCCTGCCGCGGCAATTTTAACGAGAACTTCTCCGTCGCCGGCTTCGGGGATATCGATATTTTCTACAGACAGGGCGTCCGGGCCACCGAAGGCGTTTACTCTAACCGCTTTCATACGACTTTCCTTTGTTGTTGGCTGGATGGGGCAAAGTGGGCTATTTATCGCAAATATACCCGGCGCTGACAACGACCAGATGACGGCAATTCAGCGCGGCCAGGAATCTCACCTGTGACCCTGACAATTTTTCAATCAAACTGCGTGAGTCGCGTGTGAGCAGAACGAGCATCGCAATACGCGCAGAAGTGAGTGAAACAATCGTAGGTTGAAGGCCAGATGTAGTGGGGGTGTTGGGAGAGAGTGTGAGAGAAAGAGAAAGAAAGAAGGAGTTAAACGCTATCCACCGCCTGCCAGGGTGGCGGCAAGCAGTGGAAAAGCAAAAAGCGGGATGACGTGCTCAGGCAACCTTTCTGGGTTCGGCTTCGCCTTCGTCATGCTCCATTAAGTCGGCGATTCGCTGCAGTGAGGAGAGCAGCGCGGTTTGATCGTATTCTTTTAATTCACAGAATTGCTCGATGAATTGTGTCTGCAGCGCAGGAGGTGCATCTGCGAGTATCGCTTCCCCTTCTTCCGTCAGCTCGACGTGAACCTTGCGCTTGTCGATCTCGGACCTGACGCGGCGTGCAAAGCCCGCTTTTTCCAGTCGATCCAAAATGGTTGTTGCTGTCGCCTGGCTCAGGCATATGGCCTCCGACAGCTCACCGATGCTGGCGTCCTGAGACCGTTTAATCGCTTTGAGAAGCAGGAGTTGGGGCGACGTCAGCCCGGAAGTACGTTTAATGAAATTTGAGTGCAAATCCGACGCACGCATAATCCGACGCATGCTTAATAACATCTGGTCGAGCACAGTTTCCATAGTGGGTTCTCTTCTGAGTTACGGCAGAGAGATGATCAGAGTCGTCTGTCGAGAAAAGTGCGATTCATACTGCCTTTTAATGAACGCTCTCAGCAAACAAAGTGCGCTCACTCACTAGGTGAAAGCAGGATGAGGCACTCGTGTGATTGTTTACAGACGTTTCGTATTCTAACCAAGGTCCGGTGTACTGCGAATACAACGTCACAATTTGTTATACCTTTTATCGCGAAAGTGCGACGGTAATCACTGGTTGGGGGCTACAGAATTTCCCCGGTTCTATATGGTCACAGGATGCGTGGGAATTCGAGCTCGGTGAAGTGCTTGCGGACCCGTTTTCCCATTCTGGCCTGCAAATTACTTCGAATTCGAATGATCTTGGGGCTATGCAGGCAATCCTGACGCGGTACTGCCCGCGCCAGGGTTATGTTCGCTCCAGTACTACGATCCAGAGCCTTTGTTGTTCGGCACACTCATTGGCTCTGGATCGATAGCAATCGGGTCGATGTCGCTAGAACTCGGCGGTGAGACGGCCGAAGTAATAAGCTCCCTGCCAGTCAACCGCCGTGCCGGACGAGTAGACCCGACCACAGCAATAGTCACCAATCGAGTCACGATCTGGATATTCGTCGGCGACGTTTCTGCCTCCAATCGCGATCCGGAAGATGTCATTGATCTGATACTGCGCTTCCAGGTCGATGAACATAATGTCATTGAAGGTCTGGTACTGCAGCGGAGAGCCTCCCGTATTGGCGTTGGTAGCTTCACCATACCAACTCGCTCTGCCCATCAAGGTCAGCGCCCCCACATTGTGTCGGGCAGTGAATACGCCGCGCCAGTTCGGATCGAAGTTTTCGAAGTCGTATTGGTTCTCGGCATTCAATACCGCACTCGGGTCGGACTCGAACTGCTCCTTGTTATAGTTAAGCGAGCCAGTGAATGTCGTCGTGCCAGCATCGCCCCATTCCACCGGGATGGTTGCTACGAAATCGACACCTTCGGTTGCCGTATCGAACGCATTCGTAAAATAGAATACGCCGCCGATTGACTCGGCACCGGCAACTCCAGCGGCAGCCAACGCGAGATAGTTGTCATAGGCATCACCACTCGTTGGATCAGTCGACACATCGCGCGTGGAAATCGCATACGTTCGGTCTTCGATCTCAATGCGATACATGTCCACGGTCAGGTCGAGTTCGCCCAGACTGGCGGTGAAACCCAGCGTAAAGTTTGTCGAAAGCTCTGGCTTGAGTGGGGAAGCCCCCAAGGCACTGGCAACCGGACCGCCGGCAGGAAACAGACCTGTGGCAACCGGAAAGCCATTCGGCAATCGGGTCGACACGTTGATCGTACCTTGTTGACCGGGAGTCGGTGCGCGGAAGCCGGTTCCGACAGACGCGCGGATACCGAAGGTGTCAGTGACATCCAGTTTACCCGCGAGCTTGCCGACGATTTCTGAATCGAAGTCATCATAATCCTCGTAGCGAATGGCACCTTGCAGAAACAGGTTGTCGGTGACATCGGCACTCAGATCGCCATAGACCGCAAAGGAGCTACGCTCATAGAGTTCAGAGAACTGCGGTGAATAGCCGGGGAATCCATTGGAACCCACGCCGACTACCTGAAACACCGGGTCGCTGGAATCGGCGCAATCCAGTGTGGAGCCATTGGCAATGACAGCAGATCCTGCAGCCGATGGACTGGTGCCATCACAGAATCCCCAGGGGTCGGGTAGTGCATAGGGGCCATCGATATAAGAGCTGAGTTCGCCCTCAACCACCTCATAGGATTCGTCCATGTAGCTCGTACCGAAAGCGAACAGCACTGGGCTCGCTACACCGCCATCGAACTCATAGGTGAAGTCGGCCTGAAACTGGGTCTCAGTATTGATCAGATCGCCGGGACGGAATTCAGTCGGGCTGTCAGGGCCCATGGACGGATTGATTGTGTTCTTCAGTGTGTACTTGATTTCGTTCTCGCCAGTACGACCGCTGAAGTCATAAGTGAGACCGTTTTCCAGAGCACCGCGCATGCCGCCGGCGAGTGAAAAATCGAATACTTCACCGAAAAAGCGTGGCGTGAAGCCGCCGGGGAATTTTTCCAGTGGCCAGTACAGCGAACCGTCTGGTTCACGCAGATATTCGATGGTGCCATTCTCGGGATAGCGGTAGAAAAAGCCTCCATCCGTCTCGCTCTCGGAATAACTGGCAAAGGCATACACTTCAGTGTCCGCGTCGAGCTCGTATCCGGAATTCACGAAGAAGCGCGTGGCTTCCTGATTCGGGGCACCCCAGGGTTGCACCACGTCGCCGAAGCCGATGTTGGCCGCCGGTACGCCGGCCTGAAATGCAGGGTCTTCCGTGTATTGAGTGTAGGCTGCTGTTGGATCGTAGCCGGGCAATGATGGGTCAACGCAGAACCAGGATGCACAGTACTCTTCACCGCGGCTGGTTGGATCCATCTCTTCGATCTGGCCAGAGACACTGATAAAACCGGAGTCACCCAACGGGAATCCATAGTTGCCGGAAATCGTCATCGAGGCGCCATCGCCCTCGCTGTATTCACCACCGTCGATGCTCAGGCTGCCACCCTCAGTGTTCTCCTTGAGGATGAAGTTAATTACACCAGCGATCGCATCAGAGCCGTACTGCGCAGCAGCCCCATCGCGCAAAACTTCAACGTTTTGCAGCGCCGCAGCAGGAATAGTTGCTACATCCGGACCTTGCGTGCCCGAGCCGCCAATCGATACCAGTGCCGCTTTATGGCGGCGCTTCGAGTTGACCAGTACGAGCGTTTTATCGGTGGGCAGTCCGCGCAGCGTCGGCGAGCGAACGAAGGTACCGCCATCAGAAATAGGGGCACGGTCCACATTGTAAGAAGGAACGAGAGTCTGCAGGATGTTTGCTGTGTCAGTGTAAGACACGGACTCAATAGTTGATGCGTCGAATACATCAACCGGCACTGGAGAGTCGGAGACCGTGCGCGGGCGCCCGCGTGCCCCAGTAATAATAATTTCTTCCAGTTGGCTAGCCGCATCGTCTTCCTGTGCCGATACAGTGCCGCCAATCATACCGCTTGCCGCGAAGACTGCTGCGGTAAGCAGGCAAGTAGGTTTTTTGCGAAATGTCATTTTTTGCTCCTGTGGGTGGGTGTGACTCCGGTGTAAGTTGACACCGTTCATGAGATAGCAATAGTTGTGCCATGGGTCAGGAGTCGCCGCGAGGCCCGATAACACGGGCTACCTGGCACCAGCGTTCTATGGTATTTAACCGAACGATTGCTCCACGACGGGGATTCTCTTGCACTGAATTGATGCCTTCGCACAATGCCAAAGCAAAAGCTGAAAAATTGTGAGAAATGTCCTGGCTACCTTGTGGTTCATACCAGGTTTAACCATGTAAAAAATGTTAGGTAAATATGGTCAAAACGATGCGTTAGTGAGCGCGTCGCCAAGCCATTAATGCACTCAATTGGTGAGTGCTTTCCTCAGCGCACCATTGTGGGAACGGTATTGTGCGCAAAAGTAATGCGGTTTTTGTGATTGCCGCGAGAATCGAAGGCCAAAGCGCGCTTGCCAGAGCGAGCCATCGTTCTGGCACAAATCCTGCTCTCAAAACTGACATCTCGCGACGGTGCGAACTGATTCTTCGCGCGTGGCGATCGAATTCTGCACCAGAGAGTGAAGATCAGGAGTACTAATGAAGAAGCGAGTTACACGACGCGAACTGTTGACCCTGCTGGCTGCCACGGGAACCAGCGCCACAGTGCTCAATGCCAGTGCCGCACTGGGCATGATCCCTGACATTCGTTTGAACCTTCCAGATATCCCTCGCGCTGATCCGGTCAATCGTCCGAGCGTAGTCATACTCGGCGCCGGAATTTCGGGTCTCACCGCAGCCTTCGAGCTCGATCGTGCAGGCTATGACTGTGTCGTGCTTGAGGCGGCACCAAAAGCGGGTGGTCGCTGTATGACAGTCCGCCATGGGGACTTGATTGACGAAGTGGGCAATCCGCAGATCTGCGACTTTGATGATGAGCCGCATATGTATTTCAATGCCGGCCCGGCGCGCATACCCAGCTCGCACCGCAACCTGATGCACTATTGCCGAACGCTGGGCGTTGAGCTGGAAATATTTATCAACGAGAACAAGGAGTGCTACTACCAGGACGATGCCATGTTCAATGGCAAGCCGATCAAGAACCGGGTGTTCACAACCAATGCCCGTGGCTTTATGGCTGAGATCATGGCCAAGAATTTCAAGAACGACGAACTCGAAAGACCTTTCGATCGCTATGAAGCCGAAGCGTTGATCAGTGCGATGCGTTCCTTTGGTGACCTGGATGCGAAACAACTCTACAAGGGCAGCTTCCGAGCAGGTTATGCCAAAGGCGGATTTATCGAGCATGGCGAGCAGACCGAGGTCGTAGCGTTACACGAGTTGCTCAAATCGCGTTTCATGAACTCCGCGTTGAGTGCGAATGAAGGTGAGACAGGCCCTGTCCTTTTTCAGCCTGTCGGTGGCATGGACAAGATCATTCAGGGATTCGCGCGTGAGTTGCGCAACAAGATTTACTACGACGTTGTAGTCTCATCCGTACAGCTGCAAGACGACACGGTCGCCGTCGAGTATCAACACAACGGCATCAAGTACCTGGTTGAGGCGGACTACTGCTTTAACTGTATACCGACACACCTGATGACCGGCATCGAAAACAATTTCCCGGCGGACTACACAGAAGCCATGCAGCATGTCCGTCGCGGCGAGGCCTACAAGTCGGCGTTCCAGACCAAGTCCAGGTTCTGGGAGAAAGACGACATCTATGGCGGCATCACCTGGACCAATCAGCCGATTCGACAAATCTGGTATCCGCCGCAAGGTCTGTTCAAGGAGAAGGGCGTCATTCTCTCCGCCTATGACTTCGGCGGAGGCATGCACTTCACGCGTCTCTCGCAAGAGGAGCGTCTGGAAACAGCCATACGGCAAGGAGAGAAAGTACATCCCGACTACCGACAGCAGGTAGAGAAGGGGATCACTATAGCCTGGCATCGTATGAATCATATGCTGGGTTGCGCCGCGCGCTGGTCCAGCAGTTTTGGCGGTATGACGGCACGAGAGGAACGTCTCTATCACACCCTGCAAGCGCCGGCTGGTGGGCGCCATTATACGATTGGTGATCAGGTCAGTTTGCATACTGCCTGGCAGGAAAGTGCGATTCTTTCTGCGCACTGGGCGATCAATGACATGGTCAACCGCATGGGGGGAAGTAACAGCATGCCGGGTCGCAGAGTATGAGCGGAGGACGCAGCAGACTTATGAGACATTGGAAACGCAAGTTAAAGACTGGATGGATAGGTTGCGCCTTCTTCTTGCTGACACACAGTGCTGTTGCGCAACAGTATGATCAAGTCGTAAAGGCGAGTCAGTCTCTGGCGAACAAGGTTTGTGTCACCTGTCACGGTGCTAACGGAAAGGGTAATCCTGTTGTTGGGGCGCCGCGACTTTCGGCTATAGAACCCTGGTACTTGCGCAATCAACTTATGGCCTTTCGCGGCGAATACCGCGGTACCCAGAAAGACTACATTCCCGGGTTCGAGATGCAGGATTCTGTTGCCAGGATGAGCGATGCAGAGATTGAGTCAGTTGTTGCCTATATTGCTACCTGGAATACCGTTGAGAATGTGCCGGTCATCAATGGCAACGCCAACCGTGGGTCTGAGCTCTATCTCTCCTGCGCTGCCTGTCACGGCGTTAACGCTGAGGGGAATGAGGCGCTTGCTGCGCCAGGTCTCACACAAAAGGACGATTGGTATCTCTTCAGGCAGCTAAAGCTGTTTCAGTCGGGCTACCGCGGCGCACATCCACAAGATGCAAGCGGGCAGCAAATGCGTGCCGGGATTGCGAGTATTGAGAGCGAGCAAGACATCAACGATGTGCTCGCCTATATCAATGGGCTGTGATTTACCTGCTTTAACCTGAAAACAATGAGGAAGTAGCTATGGGCAAGAAAATCGACGAACCTGAAGTGGTGGTCGATTCTGCAACAGAAGAGTCTGGCGCAGAAGCAGAGACGGATTCAAAAGGCTCTTTAATCCCGGAAGTGTCGAACTTCAATATGGTGTTGATTACCGGCTTCGGCTTGGCCCTGCTGGTTATTATCGTCATGCTGGCGAGCGGCACAAGCCCTGTAGAAGTCGCTGCTCAGAGCGAATCGACGGCGCCCGCTACGATTCCAGCGGCAGCGCCACCTGTGGTTTCCCAGCCGTCGGCAGCGCCAACGTCGGTGTCAACGGGTGACATCGTGGGCAATGGGCTGATCGAGCGCAAAGGTGAGGGCAGACATTTTTACACGACCATCAAGATTCCGCCCGGTGCAGAGACGCTCTATCTGAGTGGTTCCGGTGCTCGCCAACAGGAAAATGGCCTGTGGGGAGACATGGAGCAACAGACTGTAGATACCTTCTCTCGCTTCAAGGCGACACTGGAAGCAGAGGGTTGGTCGATGTCCGATATCGTGCAGGTGCGAGCTTTCGCGGTTGCCGGTGAATACGGCTTGCTCGACTTCGATGGCTTCAATCGCGGCTATCGCCAGTTTTTCGGCACAGAAGAGAATCCGCTGAAACCGGTACGCTCTTTCGTAGAAATCGCGGGCTTGGTCGTGCCGGGTTGGTTGGTGGAGATTGAAATCCGCGCGGCACGCATGCCCTAATTAACCCTGCAAGTTGCCTCAAGACTTCCTGCGCGGCAGCGGGATGAGTACCGGCGTACTGGCGACGTAGGCCTGATAGTCTGCGTCCGCACCCCAGCGCTCTGCGGCACTTTTCTCCAGCATGGGGATGCCACTCACTTTGGTGAGCAAGAGGATGACGAAAAGAGGTGATATCACGGTCATCCACTGCCAGGCTTCCAGGCTTGGCAAAGCAATAATGGCAACGCCCACCCAGAGAATGATTTCCCCGAAGTAGTTTGGATGGCGCGAATAGGCCCAGAGACCGGATGAGATGAAGCTCGAGGCATTGTTCTCTTGTTCGCGAAAACGCGATTTCTGCCAGTCAGCGATGACTTCGATGAGGAAGCCTGACAGCCACACAAAAGTACCGACCAGTGCTGGCGTATCCACACCACGATTAACGGTGCTGGTGAGGACCACCAGCGCCATCGCAAGTGTCAGGAAAACCCACGTAGCTCCCAGCGTCCAGGTGAGCAAAAACCGCCAGAAATTCTTCTTTATTTCATCGAAACGTTGATCCTTGCCAGTCCGCAAAATTCTGCTGAAGAGGAAGTAGCCGAGACGAATAGCCCAAATGCACACCAGTGTTCCGATCAGTAGTTGCAAGGGGTCGAGATCAGGGTGCAGAGCAATGGCGAGAGTCACCGTGCTGAGAAATGACAGGCTGCCAATCAGATCAAAATAGCGTTCGGTCTGGTAGAGATAGGCGGGAATGAACGCCGCCCAGTGCAGCACGTAGGCACAGATTGCGCAGAGCAAATAGAGTGGTAAACCGGCAACCCGCACACTGGATTGCGCCGCTGCCAGCATGATCATAGCGCTGAACAGGACAGTGGCGATGATGATTGAGATGAGTCGCGCGGCAGACACTGTGCACTCCATCGATAAGTTGACGTATATTGGACTACTACGCTGCGATTGTCAGATATGGTTCAATCGGAACGGCAATGGAAACGCACCGTTTCGGCACCGCTGCTCACATTTTCCACTACCGCACCAGCAACGACATTACCGGCATTCGCCAGACGACGGCGTCGGTCATTCAGATAGTCATTGAAACGCAACACGGCTGGTTCGGGCAGGAACGATTCGATTTCGAGGATCACAATCCGATAGAAGCGGGCAATAAAATCTCGGGTGAACTGACGGCGCGCTTTGTAGGCATCAAGCGCCAGTGCGATGCGATCTGTTGCTTGCAAATCACTGGCAGCCGACTCTTTCCACGCCTCACACATGGCTCTGATATTGGCCATCTCATTGTCATTGATAAAGCCCGAAGCGTTGGCGAGGCTGACCTGAACCTCTTCGAGAAGTTGCGCATCGATACCGAGGCGCTCCTGCATCGCAACGGGTTCGCGTGAGAGTTCCAGAAGCAGTCGATTCAGAACGACGCGATCCAATTCTTCCGGGGCTATGGTCGGAGCGAGGACGGTAAGTTCGTTACCGACTTGCAAGGGAAGTGACAGGGGAGGGATATCCTGGGCTGCACTTTCAGCACAGCCCAGCGTGAAAATAACGGTAATCAGAAGTGCGGGACGCAGCACAATGCTCAGGATGGAGGCATCATTGTGCCGCCACCACCGCCGGCTCCACTCGAGCCGCCAGTACCGCCCGTGCCACCAGTTCCACCCGTGCCGCCAGTACCGCCCGTGCCACCAGTTCCACCCGTGCCACCAGTTCCACCCGTGCCACCGGTTCCGCCCGTGCCACCGGTTCCGCCCGTGCCACCGGTTCCGCCCGTGCCACCGGTTCCACCAGTACCACCTGTATCCCCGCCCACAGAGGAATCGTCACCTCCGACGGTTTTGGAGAAACTTTCGTGAGGAGTGCCTTTGTAACACTTGAGTACCCAGGGATAGGCGTTGATGACGTAGTAGCCGTACACGCCGTCGCGCATCATGCCATTACATTCATCGAGATCACCGAGGCCCTGAACGTATTCATAGTCGTCAACATAGGTGCCATCATAGCTTCCGCCCGGGTCGTCAGCACTGCTCGGTCGCGTACCGCTTTTGAGTTGATAACTGCTCGTTACAGCACGTACCTGACCATTGTCATTAATATAGGTGCCATAAATGGGGAACCCGTCGGCTGCGAAACCGACAACAGGGGACTCCACTGTTCCCGATTGATCAAACAGTGCTTCCGGATTGCCATGATAGTGGTAAGTGCCATCAGGCTGAGTATGGGCATTGTGCTGGTCTGTACCGAAATTATTAAGAGGACTCATCGGATCAAAACGCCAGGGCTGGTCGATATCATTGCAGCCAATCTTTTCGTCGGCGACGTTGTAGCAAGCCGCAGCAATCAGGTCCACTTTCACGCCATTGAGCAACAGCGCATTGTCATAGTCCAACGAGATTGCAGTTGTGCTGCTTGCGAAACTGGGAGACACAGGGATTCTGAATTCTGCGCTGATTGCAGCAACATCGGTCGCAAAAGCCGCGGAAGAGTCGTTGAAATCATGATTCGGGATGCTGTTGGTGCTTAATACACACTCGCTCGTTTCCGCATCGACTGAGATCGTGAGGCTGCCATTAAACAGGGTATTGCGCTGCACATCGCGTACTGAGGAAGTGATCGAGTCAGCATAGTAGGTACATTCGGCGCGGCGATTGGTGAGAATTGCATCGCTGATATCGGTGGCTTCGATCTGGATGAATTCATCGATCTTCCCCACATAGTAGAGGCTGGAACCGAAGTGTCCGCCCAGCGCGTACACATTATCGCCCTGAATCCCCAGATAGATGCCAGTATCCGCATAGTGCCGCACATAAAAGCCCTGAACTTCCTGTGTCTCGGGTGAGGCAGGACTGAGCAGTTCCGGATAAGCCGATTCAGCAAAACCGAAGAGCGTATTGGCATTACTTAGCGTGTCAGCAGTGGCGCTGGTTAGCCAGGATGCGGCGAAAACTGCCAGTAATGAACCGGTGAGTGTCTGATTTTTGATTGTCATTGTTCAAACCTGTCTGGAACGCGCGTCAGGGCGCTGAAAAGAATAATTCCCGGCTTATACGTATCAGCATGCTAATCCCGTCGCCTGGTATTGTGAAGTTGAGATCTTTGCTACTACGGTTGTTGTGTTCAGGTCCTGAACTTTCTCATGAAATCGAGTGATCCAGAAGTCAATGACTGGCGTTTTACACACCATGCCGATCGCAGCGTCAAGCTGCAATCGTGCGGCAAACCGCAACGAAGTCCCTTCCGGCTGATTCCAGATCAGCCCTATCCCAGAAGGTTTGAGGCTGACTACGTCAGCCTTTTTTTTGTCTCTGCATCGCCTCTACATCACCACCGCTAGCCACTATTGGCTATTAGAGGTGGCCAGCATAGACGCCGTGCAGGTCGTACTCATCCGAATCAGTAATAGTCACCTCAATGAGATCGCCAGGCCTGATTGTGGGTAGCTCCCGCCATTCACTGGCACGGGAATGATCCGGATGGACGAAGACGTTGCCGTCGATCTCAGGCGCATCGGCGCTCGAACGACCGACAATCCCGTGTTCATCCACATTGTCCACGATGACGAGTTGAGTGCTGCCGATTTTCTTCGCCAGCCGCGCTGCACTGATGCGTTGCTGAGTGGCCATGAATTGTTGCCAACGGTCCTGTTTAACATCCTCGGGAACCTGATTGGCAAGCGCATTGGCAGCAGCGCCTTCAACCGCCGAATATTTGAAGCAGCCGACTCGGTCCAGTTGGGCTTCGTTAAGAAACTCCAGCAGATTCAGGAAGTCAGCATCCGTTTCGCCTGGAAATCCGACGATGAACGTACTGCGTAGCGTGAGGTCAGGACATTGCGCCCGCCAGGCAGCGATTCGCTTCAGTGTGTTCTCCGTTGCCGCAGGTCGTTTCATCGCCTTGAGCACGGGCAGACTCGAGTGCTGGAACGGGATATCGAGATACGGGAGTATCTTTCCCTGCGCCATGAGAGGGATGATGTTGTCGACATGGGGATAAGGGTAGACATAGTGCAGGCGAACCCAAATGCCCAATTCACCCAGTGCTTCACACAACCCTTGCATGCTCGCCTTGACAGGCTGACCCTGCCAGAAACCGGTCTGGTACTTGCTGTCCACACCATAGGCACTGGTGTCTTGTGAGATCACCAGCAGTTCACGCACGCCTGCCGCTGCCAGACGTTCCGCTTCGTCTATGACTTCGCCGACCGGGCGGCTGACCAGTTTGCCGCGCATCGATGGGATGATGCAGAAACTGCATTTGTGGTTACAGCCTTCGGAAATTTTCAGATAGGCATAGTGGCGCGGAGTCAGTTTGATGCCCTGTGGGGGCACGAGATCAGTAAAGGGGTCATGTGCCTTATCAATAACAGGGGGCGGTACAAACTCATGCACCTGACTGACCACTTGTTCATAGGCTTGTGGGCCGGAGACTGCGAGGACATTGGGATGCACGCGTGTGATGTCCTCTGCTTTGGCGCCCATGCATCCCGTCACCAGCACTTTACCGTTTTCATGCAGTGCTTCGCCGATAGCGTCGAGGGACTCCTGTTTGGCACTATCGATGAAGCCGCAGGTGTTGACGACGACGATGTCCGCGTCCTCATAACTCGGCACGACATCATAGCCCTCGAGGCGGAGTTGGGTGAGTATGCGTTCGGAATCTACCAGGGCTTTAGGGCAGCCAAGCGAGACGAATCCCACACGACCGCGAGTTGAAGAGGTGCTTGTCTGTTTGTCGTCTGTTGCGCTGGCCATGTTCGCCGTTCCCGATTGCTGAGGCGGCGATTATAGCGGGAAAGCACCGGCTTGGCATGGCTTGTCGCCATGCCCCGCATCTACCAGGCGCCCAGAATCAAACCCATGACAGTGAGTGCAGTCGTGCAATAGCCGGCGTTAACGGCCCAGGCCTTGAGTGAACGATTCTCAAAGAGATAGAGAATTCCGAGAAACATACCGACCCAGCCGAGTCCCGCCGCAAAGCCCGCCGCTGTACCGAAGCCGACAGAGGCTTCCGGCCCCAAAAACATCTCGAGATTGATCGCCGCTATCAGGCTCAGAAGCAAAGCGACGCCGAACACCATCGGCATATTGCGCTTCGCCATGTCTTCCTCAGTGATATTGAACGCTGACATCCAGGCTTTGCCAAACAAGGGGCCATACCAGATGCCGCCAACCATGAAAGCCGACACTGCGGCGACGAGTACAGACAACCAGTTTATTGACACAGCTTCCATAAGTGAGCTCCTGTGTTCACAGATGATTGAGACCAGCGATTTGCTGAAACCTTCTTTTTATTGCGCAAGGCTGGCCCGTTCTTTCTCGACCAGTACACGTCGAAGAATTTTTCCGGAGGCTGACTTCGGAATTTCGTCGACGAATTCAAGCCGGCGAATTTTCTTGTGCGGCGCCACCTGGTCGGCAACGTAGCGCAGGATTTCATCTTCTGCCATTGGCTCCTTCAAGACGACGAAGGCCTTCGGCACTTCGCCCGCTTCTTCGTCTGGACTGGGAATGACTGCGGCATCGCTAATGGACGGATGGGCAACGAGGATCGCTTCCAGCTCGGCGGGGGGCACTTGATAGCCCTTGTATTTAATCAGTTCCTTCACTCGGTCGACGATATAGAAGAAGCCGTCTTCATCGGCATAGCCGATGTCACCGGTATGGAACCAGCCATCCTCATCGATACAGTCTCTGGTCGCCTCATCGTTATTGAGATAGCCGACCATGATATGGGGGCCGCGAATCAGCACTTCACCTCTTTCATTTGGGCCCAATTCTGCACCGGTCTCGGTGTCGATGAGCTTCGATTGGGTATTGGGCAGCACAGGCCCGACTGATCCCATTTTCTCGATAGGTACCGGTGCGGTATTGATGTGCGAGGCGCCGGAGGTCTCCGTCAGGCCGTAGCCTTGATACATATTACAGCCGAGACGTTGAGCGCAGGCTTTTTCCAGATCAGAACCTAAAGGGGCAGCGCCGGAACTGACTATTCTGATACTGGACAGATCGTAGTTATCGACTATGGGATGCTTGGCAAGTGCGAGAATCAGAGGCGGTACCAGATTCATGTTGCTTACCTTGTGATCCTGCACGACTTGCAAAAACAGCTCGAGATCGAAGCGTGGGATCGTGACGAGCGTCAGGCCGCGGTAGAGAGCCAGGTTGAGAATCAGGACCATGCCGTAAATATGGAAGAAGGGCAGTACGCCGATCAACCTGTCGGTCTCCTTGATCGTGTTCATCTCACAGGAGAGAACCATGTTGGCAATCAGGTTGCTATGGGTGAGCATCACCCCTTTGGCGAGGCCTGTCGTACCACTCGAATAGGGCAGTGCTACCAGATCCCTGTCTGGATCGATGTCCACTGCTGGTGGTATCCCGTCGTTATTCATCAGTGCCGCAAAAGGCTGGACTCCTTCCTCATCGGCTTCGCCGAGCACATAGATTTCGCTGATACCGCACTCCTGAGCAGCGGGCAGGGCGCGATCCAGAAACTGTGGAATCGTGATCAGCACTTTCGCACCCGAGTCTTTGAACTGATGCACGAGTTCGGAACTGGAATAGAGAGAATTGGCTGTGGTGTTGATTCCGCCCAAGCGCGCGACGCCGAGGAAAACAACGGCGTATTCAGGGCAATTGGGGAAGAACAGTGCGCAGACATCGCCCTTGCCAAATCCCGTCCGGTGCAGGCCGGTAGCAAAGAGATCGACCTGTTTACTGAGTTGCTGATAGCTTACCTCGCGACCAGTCGGGCCATCGATAAGCGCTATCTTGTCGGCTTTTTCCTCTGCGTATCGCAATACGACTGTTGCGAGATCTTGCTTCGGCAGATCGACAGCCGGTCTTTTGCTCTCAAAAATCAAGATAGCCCCCTTTGTTCTCTTAGTTTTTGTGGAGTATGGGGCCGACTTTATGTCAGCTACCGACAAAGCTCAATAGTGCGGAGTGCAACAGGAGGGTCGGGCAGACAGGACGCCGAGTGCCAAGACAAATTGGGAAGTCAGCAGTGAAAAGCGGGCGAATTGGAATGGGAGAAGAGAGGCCGGGACCCAAACTTCGGACTCTCGCCACGCGCGGCTGTGGTTCGATCAGACTGTTGCGAAAGCAGGATGGTAGTGCACTTCACCGTCGATATCTTGCAGAACGCCAGGCTGCAGCTCAAGTGCCATAAAAGCGTCATCTGGGACATCGTATTGGCAACGAATGTTGAAACGGCTGGCAGCCTGGAAACCAAATCTGGGATAGTATTCGGCGTGACCCAGTACGACGACCGCTGCAACGTCCAGATCCCGGCAAGCGCGCAGTCCCGCCTTGATCAACGCCGTGCCCACGCCGCTTCCCTGCATCTCCGCTGCTACGGCCATAGGTGCGAGCCCCATCAGCTTGTGCGCTGTGGCAGTTGCAGTAGTGACGGGAGAAAACAGAATATGGCCGATTATGAGTTGCTCGCGTTCGGCGACCAGTGAGACGTAGGGGCTAGCCTGTTTTCTTAGCGCATTGACCAGAGCCGCTTCAGCCGGCGTTGGAAACACAGAAGCATTCAGGCGATACACGGCGTCATAGTCAGCGGGATGTTCGGGGCGGACGATCACAGCAACTCTCTCGTATTCAGTTAGTTTGCATGCAAGTCTTCTATCGAAAAATGATGACTCGCGATGCGCATGCCCTCACGCAAATAGAAACGATGGGCGGCAAAGCGCGTGACGCCGGAATCGAGATGAAATTGTTTGCAGCCCTGTTGCCGCGCATAGTCCTGCAGCCAGTCGAGTAATAACTTGCCGGCACCGCGAGAGCGGCTCGCTTCATCGCTCACCAGATCGTCAACGTACAGATGTTTCTCCCAGGCGAGCTTGTTACCGATAACGAAGCCGGCAACACAGAGCACACTCGTGCTGCCATCCGTTGTCTCTTCAACATAGGCGAGTTGAAACCCTTCACTGCGTTGCAAACGGATCTGGGTAATGAGACTGTCCTGATCGTATTGTGGACGCAACTGCAGCAGCACCGGGCATAGCGATACGATCTCGTCATCGTTTTCGAGCAGTCTAACTTTCATCCCCATTTTTTGTTTCCTTCACTGTGGTCAACTGCATTCAGCCAATGTTGATGAGTCCGCTGGCTGCAATGCCGTCAAATATGAACTGTACGGCCAGTGCTGACAGCAACACGCCCATGATGCGTGTTATGACATGCATGCCCGTTACGCCAAACAAGCGGTCGATCTTGGCGGACAGCAGCATCATTGAAAAGGTGAATGCCAGCATGATGAGCAGGCAGATCACCACAACTCCCTGTAGCAACAAGTCGCCTTCAGTGTTGGCAACCAGCAGTACTGTCGCACCCATCGCTCCCGGGCCGGCGATAAGCGGCGTGGCGATAGGAAAGACGGAGATGTCCTGTTTGCCCATCGCTTCAGCGTTTTCCTCATCGGTGGTTCCGGTGCCTCCTGAGCTACGGGCGAATACCATTTCGATGCCGATCAGCAACAGGAGTATCCCGCCGCCTGTGCGCAGCGCGGCAAGTGATATGCCGAGCAAACCAAGCACGCTTTCCCCGGCGATCGCGAACAACAAGAGTACGACGGCAGCAATAATCGTCCCGCGCGTGGCCATCTGCTTGCGGCGCTGCGGTGAATGCGAAGCGGTGAGAGCAGCAAAAACGGCGGCGACATCGAGAGGACCGATGGTCGCGAAGAGTGTCGCCAATGCGACTGTGGCTGTTTCGATGATAAGAGGACTCATAATCTCCTCAGGTGGCTGCGCTCAGTGCAAAATCGATCGCGGCCAGACAATGAATTTCAGTCGTATCGTAAAGAGGGATCGGCGTATCGTCAGGTCCGATCAGCATGGCGATTTCGGTGCATCCTAGTATCACCGCTTCTGCGCCCCGGGCTTGCAGTGCTGCCATTGCCTGAAGAAAAAACTGACGCGACGAGCTCTCTGTTTTTCCGAGACACAGTTCATCATAGATCACGCGATGAATCTCGGCCTGTTCCTCAGGCTCTGGTACCAGGACTGTGATGCCGTGTTGTTCCGTGAGCCGGCCCTTGTAAAAATCCTGCTCCATCGTGAACCGTGTGCCCAGCAGGCCGACTGTAGTCACCTTTTTGGCCAATAGAGCGGCTGCCGTCGCATCGGCAATGTGCAACAACGGGATACCGATGCTGGCCGCAATCTCGTCAGCGACCTTGTGCATGGTGTTGGTACAGATCAGCAGAAAATCGGCGCCACCCGCCTCAACTTGCTGTGCGGCTCGCGAAAGAATAGCGGCTGTCGCAGGCCAGTCGCCTTTGTGCTGTAATGATTCGATCTCTGCGAAATCGACGCTGTGCAGACACAGGCGAGCAGAATGCAAGCCGCCCAGGCGTTGCTTTATGCCTTCATTAAGCAAGCGATAGTAAGTGCTGGTGGATTCCCAACTCATACCGCCCAATAAGCCGATTGTCTTCATGTTGTTGACTGTTTCTTTGCTGTCATCGAAGTCACAACAGGAGAGTCGACCTGCTGGTTCCCTGACTAGTATGACACGATTACGCTGCTCTGGATAAGGCTGGCGGCGATCCGCGACCCCTGCAATTCAATGCCTGATCGATTAGAATCCTGAACCATGAATTGTCAGTATGTTTTATTCGGACACCGTGTCAGCGATCTCACCAGGCTGATTCCGCTGCTGCTTGCCGCGCTGCTAACCGCCTGCACAACGGCGGTTGACGAACAGCGTGTGCCTGCCGATTTTGTAGAGCTCAGCGACTATGCACCGGATATAGTCCTCGAGGTGCGTTACTTCGGGAGTAATAATTTTCTTGGCGAGCCGGTTACTGGCTATGAAGCACCGCTGATCTATCTCTCCGGTGAAGCGGCAACGGCTCTGCTTGGCGTGCAGCGGCGTCTCGTTGAGTTCGGTCTGGGACTAAAGGTCTTCGATGCCTATCGCCCGCAACGCGCTGTTGATCATTTCGTTCGCTGGGCAGAAGACCTGCAGGACGAGCGCATGAAGGCGCAGTTCTACCCGCAGGTTGCGAAAGCCAATCTCTTTCGCGACGGGTACATCGCCGCGCGTTCGGGGCATTCCCGCGGATCGACCGTCGATCTCACGCTGATTGTTCTGGACTCAGGTGAGGAACTCGACATGGGTACGCCCTGGGATTACTTCGACCTGAGTTCCTGGCCAGACTCTCGGGCAGTGACTCCACAACAACAGGCCAACCGACTCTTGTTGCGCACCGTCATGCTGGACGCTGGCTTTCTTCCCTTGAGCACCGAATGGTGGCATTTCACATTGCAGGACGAACCGTATCCTGAGACTTTTTTCGATTTCCCGGTGCGTCGCTAGGACATCTTGCCGCTGGTCATATTCGGTGAGCCGCGCCTTCCGCAATGTCACACAACATAAAAAAGGTGCCAGAGCCCACACTCTGGCACCTTCGGTTACGAGAAGCCTCTTCCGGTCATTGCAACCGGATCAAACCTGAGGGTCTCTTAGCGTGGCGTCCATTCCAATGATGCCCAGAATTGCCGTCCCCAGGGTGTGGAGAGACGTGATTCAAAGCCACCCAGGATAGGCAGTTGCTGGGGTCTTTCCTCGAAGATGTTGTTAATACCAACACTCATGGTGAAATCGCTATCCCAGACATCCTGTAGCAGATAGGTGTAGCGAAGATTTGTGCGCGACTCACCATGGATGACATTGCCCGCTGGCGCCTGCCAACCATCTCCATAGTTGTCGTATACGTTGTCATCATAGGTCACGTCATCCCAGTAGTTGGTGGAGATGGAGGCGCTATGATTATCCATGAACCAGTTGACTCGCAGGTTGTATTTCAACTCAGGCAGAGGTGGGGCGATGCCGGAATTGGCATTCTGATAGCCCAGTGCCTCCTTGCGCCCGCCGAACAAATCCTGATAGTCGTAGGCCGTGTACTTGGTCACCGTCCAGGATGCATCGAAGCTGCCCCAGTTTTCGGTGTTCCAGCTATAGTCGATCTTCGCATCGATTAAGTCGATCCAGACTGAACTGATGTTCTGTGCCTGACGGAAGATGCGATCCAGCTCGAAGTTATCAAAGCGAACCACCGGATTGCCAGCCGATTGCGACCGTGAGCCATACCAGGCTTCGGCCTGCTGGCGCGTCGCCGAGCCGGGTGTGGAATCGTAGCCGGCTTCGGTCAGACCGGTATCAGCGAGGAAATTCTGGAATTCGAAGGCCACCGTGTCCTGCTCGGTGAGAGTACGGATGCGGTTGGTGTATTCAATTTCCTGATAATCCACGCTGATTTCGAGGCCGTCCAACATGCCGGTCGGTTGCCAGGTGAGCCCCAGATTCTGAATCTCTGATTCTTCAGGTTTCAGATTTGGATTGCCCGAGGCGCAGCGTGTTGAACCAGTCATCGGTTGACCAGTGAAGGGGTCAGTACCAGAGAAGGTCTCCAGACAGTTTTCGTTAGGAATAAAAGGTCGTGCCTGCTCTGGTGTAGGCGCGAGGAAGCTCTCGCCCCAGGAAGCGCGGAATGCCAATTCAGGCAAGGCCTCCCAACGGAGCTGGACTTTCGGAGTCGTGGCATCGAGCCCAAAGTCGGTGAATTTCTCATGCCGAATTGCGGCCGATAAATCGACTGTCTCGAGCAGAGGCAATTCTACCTCCATAAACACCGCCTTGGTCTCCGAAAAGTAGGTGGCGTCAAACGGCGTCGGAGTTCCAATGGCAGTATTGTAGTCATGTCCGGCTGCATCGAGCGGTACCGCATAGCTCGCGTTAGTCAGATCACGCCATTGAAAACCAGCGGCCATCAGCAGTGGACCAGCCCATAAGTCGATGACTTCGCCATTGACAGCTGTCTCGAAGATATCGAGATAATCACGCCCTGAAAGCACACCATCAGCCTTTTCGAAAAGCCAGTCTGTCAATTCCTGTGAGTTGGCATGAATGGCTGGGTCGTGACCTGGGAAGCGGGGATCGGCAGAGCCGAAGGGATTCCAGTATTCATTGCCGTTGGGCCCACCCTGACCTGCAAGGGCGAGTTGCAATTTACCCAGATGGATGGAACGCGAATCAGAGGCAGTCTTGCGCTCACTGTCCATGTAATAAGCGTAACCGCTCCAGGTATCACTAATTTCGAAGTTGGCCTGTAGCTTATATCGGTTGGTCGAAGTGTGGGTCTCGAATTCGCGAGAACCGCTGATATCGTCCAGATGCGATGGCCGATGAGTATAGGCCTCGGTAATCATACGCCAGTTCCAGGGCGAGACATCGAAGCCCCAGGGGTTGGCAGGATGATCGTCACGCACGAGCAATACTCGACGGTTGTTAGTCGATGTTGCTGTGGTAGAGGTCGTACGCCCATCGGAGATGCGATAGGAATTCATCGCGGTGAGGTTTAGCTGTATGCGATCGCTTAAATCCCAGCTTACCGAGTTATAGAGATTGTAGGTGGTTTGCTCTGTGCGATACGCGAACTGCTTGGTGTACTCGAAACGGCAGAAGCTACCCGTGCGCACGCCTGAAGGCGTGTTAAAAGCACCTTTGCCATGAGCTGGCGCTCCGTCATTGAAGGTTTCACAGGATGGATCAACAAGATTGCCCGTACCCGGTGCCGGACTACCGCCGTGGAAGCCATACAGATTTAACCCGGGATCAGCGCCGACAATCTGGCGCCAGGCGCCCGGGTTGCCAGACGAGGATGAGCCATTGTCCATCTCCCACTCGCGCAGACGCTCATACTGCATCAGGGGTGTTGCGGCAGCCCAGTCAAATGCACCAACGTAGCTAATGCCGTTATCGAAGGAACGCCCCCAGAGGAAACTGGCCTTCAGGTCTTCCATCGAATTGTCACCGTCCACCTGGTAGTAGGTGCGCGTGCGGAAGCCGTCGAACTCTTTCATCGGAATCAGGTTCACCACACCGGCTACGGCGTCGGAACCATATAAAGCCGAGCCGCCGTCGAGTACGACTTCAAGGCGTTCTATGGCGATATCCGGTACCGCCGTGTTGATGGATGGGTCGATCATCCGTGCCCCATCGACGAGTTGCAGGGTCGAGTTCTCCCCGAGGCCGCGCAGATTAAAACTCGCGCCAACCGAGTCCTGTGCACCATCTTGCGAGGACAGCACGTTGGCGACGACGTCGGTGTTCTGGGTGTAGGTGAGATCGCGGATAAAGGTTTCCATACTCGGTGCACCAGACTCGTAGAGATCGGCCTGGGTGACGGTGGACACATTCGAATCTTCGGCGAATGCGGAATTCCTGATGTAGGAGCCAGTGACGACTACTTCTTCGATATCTTCAGCATCGTCCTGGGCGACAGCGAGTGCTGGCAGGACAATCGGGACGGCGAGGCAGGAATGGATTAGATAGCGCAGATAACCGCGCTTGCTTAGTTGGGACATATTTCTCTCCAGTCTTCATATGATTATTGTTAGAGAACAACTGACTCGAGAGGATTCCTCCGAGAAAGTGCTCTTCTGGAGGGACTGCAAAGTTGCACAGATCACTGCCGGACCCTGGCTGTGGAGTGGGTAAAGCGGGCAGCGAAACTGAACTGACTTTCCCGGCTCCCGCCACCAATGTGACGAGAAGCTAGAGGCAGTTTAGCGGGCTATTTTGGGCCGCGACCAGCAAGAAAATTGCCCTAAGCCCTTGTTTTCCATAGAGTGATCGCTCGACCGTCAAATTTCGTGAGAAAGAGCGATTAAAAACAGCAGCTTGCAAATTCGTAACAAGATGCAAGTAAATGCAACAAAGTTTTACAGATCGCTTGAGGACCGGGGTTCCGGACAAATCGGGGTGCTCATGGCATCGATCCACTGCTGCAGCAGCGCGATTCCCTCGTCATGCACCAGGGACCTGCCGAGTTCAGGCATCATCTCGTCCGGCGCGGTTGAGCGCATGCGATAGAGCAAAATAGAGGCGTCTGCAGCGCCCGGCACTATGCCGAAACGCAAATCTCCCGCGCCACCACCTGCCGCTACCGGTGGCTTGCACACGCCGAGTTCGGTCAGCGAGTTGTGACTGCCATCCAGTAACAGGGCGGAAGTGTCAGCTGCGCCCTGCGGGTTATGACAATGACCGCAATTCATGTTCAGGTAGGCCAGTGCCCGGGCATCGATGGGCTGCTCCTGATCTGACCAATCTACAGGCTGCTCTGTGTCGGGCAATGCTGGAAGCCAGCCACGTGCCACCAGTTCAGCTAGCGGAGATTCTTCTCTGGGCATTCCACTGTTGTAGTTAAGCTGCTTGAGGCGTGCCCCTAAAGGCTTGAGCTGACCATCGGGATGTTCGGTCTGATGGCAGGCACTGCATTGATTCTGATTGGGGACGAAGTAGCTGAAGTCTTGTTCACCGTCCGCCGCTGCGAGAGTTAATGCCGTGCTGGTGCCCGCGACCCGCAGAAACGCTTCGCTTTCTTCGGCATTCCATACATAGGGTAAGGCTTCCCAGTCATCGCTGCGCCTGACGAGCAGGCGCGTCTCGAGCACGCGGTTCTCGTGCAGATCGATGACTCTGGCTGATTGCTCATCGCGCTGTTCGACCCGAGTACCCTCCGCAGCAGGATAGTAGAAAGTCTTGCTCAACACGGTACCGACGGGGAACACGAATTCACCCGCCTGCACGCGAATCTGGCTACCCTCCGGTATCCAGAGACTGCGGAGTTTCTGTGCATAGTCACTGAACAGCGTACTGGCAGGACGAAAAACCAGCGTGCTTGTCGCAGGTTGCAACACCTCGTCGGTCAGGCTGAATAACTGCCATTCTGAAAGCCGTGTCGGAGCTACCGAATGCACAACTGGATTGGGTTCGCTGCAGGCCACGAGCCAGTTGGCCAGGAGTATGCAAAACAGCACCCGCAGGCTTAAAAAGGGACAAGTGGCGCGTCGATTTGCAAGTCGCAAACTCAGCGGTCTTGTACCTTCAATCATCCGCCGCACTCAGGCTAATGCTGTCCAGTGCCGCCATGCTGCAGTTGTGAGCACTGCTATCGAACAGCGGAGCCGCGAAGCCATTCATGGCATCGAGATTAACAAAGGTGATCGCGTCACCCTGCAAGCAGAGCACTTCCTCGGCAGATTTGCCTGGTACGACAGTGCCGTCCCAGACGACATCCGGAATGTTTTGGCCTGTGGCCTGTTGCAATGCCTGCAGTGGCTCGGAATCCGGTTGGCTACCGCCGCCAGTAAATTGATTGTCGTGAATGTAGATGGCTTCAGGAAACGGATCATAGTTGTCATCGTCCACAGGCAGGCCGGTAATGTGGTAGCTGACAATCATGATGTTGGCGCTGTTGTTGTCTGTGAACACATTGCCAAACACCTCAATATTGTCGTTTGCCAGAATCATCAGTCCGGTGCCGGCTGGAACAGTTCCGACGATATTGCCCTCGGGAGCGAAATTACCGGTGTTGTTATTGCTGATCTGATTGTCGAATACCCGGGTGTTGCGACCACCCTGCACAGGCAGGTTAGGTAAATCGAAAACCAGAATGCCACCGGTATTGTTCGTGGCCACATTGTTGTGTACGTCGGCATAGGTAGAGTTTTCAATCTCGATTCCAGCGACGTTGTATTCCGCGCGTGAGTTGCGCACGATGATCTGGTTCGACTGGCCGACATAAATGCCGGCATCGGACGCGCCTATCGCGACTGCGCCATCGATCAGGATGTTGCTGGATTGCACCGGGTAGATGCCGTAGGCGCCGTTGCTGGTGTCGGCGCCATTGGTCCATTCGGTGCGCACATTGCGAATCGTGACGTTGTGACTGTTGTTGATTTTTAGCGCATCGCCGATGGTATCTTCGATGGCCAGATCTTCGATCACAAAGTCATCCGCGCTGACCAGAAGGCCCTCGGCGCCCTGTGACTGATTACGAAAGGAGAGGATAGCGCTTTCCATGCCCGTGCCGCGCAAGGTCACGCCGTCCGCGGTCAGAGAGAGTCCACGCGTAATGTCGTGCACGCCGGCCGGGATCTCAATGATATCGCCGGGCTGGGCCTGAATCAGTTGCTGTTGCAATTGTTCTTCGAAGCTGAGCTCGGGTTCTGGAATTGCCTGCTCGCCACAGGATGTAAGGATTAGCGCGAGTGCAGAGGCCAGGAGCACGCTACTGGTAAAGGAGTGGTTCGGATGCATGAGATTTCCCCCCGGAATTCGATTGGCATCTTCTTGTTTTCCAGCTGGCAGTATAGGGGCGCAAGCCAAGGGTAGCAATCACGCTTTATTCAGGCTCTCGCTATGATTTCTTGCCGAACTCGTTTATAAAATGGGCTGCGTTGACTGACTGGGCAGGAGAGACAGTCGGTCAAAAAATGGACTACTAAAAACCAATAAGAAGAACAAGGACTATGCTCAATCTGATTGGCCGCCATCGCGGCTTCTTTGCTTCCCTGCTGACCGTTTTTGTGGGTGGTTTGCTGGCGTGGCTCATACAAACAAGCGCGGGCACTGTTGATGTACGCGATGTCCGTTTCCAGAGTGACAGCGGCGCAACGCTGAGTGCACTGCTCTATGTGCCAGACGGTGTCTCGGCGAGTAATCCGGCGCCGGGTGTGCTGGCCGTGCACGGCTATATAAATTCCCGTGAAACACAGTCCGGGTACGCGATTGAATTCGCCAGAAGGGGTTATGTTGTACTGGCCATGGATCAGCGCGGCCACGGCTATTCCTCGCCACCGGCCTTCGCAGAAGGCTTCGGCGGTCCGGCAGGACTCACCTGGTTGCGCAGCCTGGATATTGTTGATCCAGACCAAATCGCTCTGGCAGGCCACAGCATGGGTGGCTGGACAGTGCTCAGTGCGGCCGCTGCGATGCCTGATGCCTATCAATCAGTCGTGGTGTCAGGCTCCTCAACGGGAACATTCGGCGTGCCTGCAGGGGACAGTGAGTTTCCGCGTAATTTTGGGCTCGTCTTTGGTCAGTATGATGAGTTCTCGGGCAGCATGTGGTCATCAGCCACAGGCGCCGGCATCGTCGATACCGAGAAACTGCAGACCCAGTTCGGCGTCTCTGAGCCGGTGATCGCAGACAGGCTCTATGGATCCATCGCTGCGGGCACGGCACGGCAACTCTACCAGCCGGCCCAGACGCATCCGGCCAATCACATTACCCGTAGTGGTATCGCCGGAGCGATTGACTGGTTGCAGCAGACCACAGGAACGCCCAGCCCGCTGCCCCCTGAGCAACAGATCTGGCAATGGAAAGAGTTCGGCACGTTTCTGTCTCTGCTCGGTGCGATTGGCATCTTGATTACGGCTGGCCCGCTACTGCTGGAGTGGCCATTCTTCGCAGCATTGTCTGCCAGACCAGCACCGGCAGCCGGTATTCGGGATAACAGTTGGTATGTGGCGGCGCTGATTGCCATGCTGATTCCCGCAGTCACTTATTTCAGCTTTCAGGGCTGGGGCGCGCTGATTCCGACGAGCGCAGTGTTCGGCCAGAACCTGACCAACGGCTTCATGGTCTGGGCGGTAGGCAACGGCGTAATCTCTGTGCTGCTCTTCGCGTTATGGCACTTTGTACTGGGTGGCAAGCGTGCTGGGGGCAATGCGCGTGCCTATGGTTTGTTGGGAGCATCTGTGTTCTCAGCAACTCGCCTGCTCCGACAGTTCCTGTTGGCCGCCTCCGTTGTGGTGTTGCTGTATCTTGTTCTGGCGATCAATCATGCGCTGTTCACTGCTGATTTCCGTTATTGGGTCATCGCCGTGAAGTTGATGAGTGGTGTGCAACTGCGTCTGTTCTTCGCCTATCTGATTCCCTTCACGCTGTTCTTTCTTGTCTTCGCATTGGTGTTGCACGGTCAGATGCGAAGCAAGGACGAGATAGAAGGAAATGCAGGATTCGCGAAGTCCGCTGCGACCAACGCGTTACTGGCCGGGGGCGGCATACTCGCCCTACTGCTATGGCAATATGGCAGCCTGTTTCTCACCGGCACGCTGGCCATTCCAGCGCAAGCGCTGTTGACCATTGTGGCACTACAGTTTGTGGTGGTTTTGCCGCTGGCCGCAATACTGTCGACGCAGTACTTCCGGCACACAGGTGAAATTTACACGGGCGCGTTTGTGAATGGTCTCTTCGTGACCTGGCTAATTGTTGCAGGACAGGCAACGCATTTCGCCTATGCCTGAATGAGCAAACCGCTCCTGGCAGGGGCGGAGCTTGCGCTCTATTCGCCCAGCGTGAATTCGTAGCTGCCTGAATACTGTTCCGGGTCGTCAGCGACGACTGTCGACCACTCGACGGTATAGGTACCCGGGGTAACGGCATCCATGATCTCGATCATCAGGTCGTCGGCAGCCATGGTATGCAGGCCACGCAGTTGATGCTCACCAGAAGCGCCGATCAAGCGCAGGCTGCTGCGCTCGACATCTGGCAGCGCATTGAAATAAAGCCGTAAAGTACGCGGCGCCCGAGTGAGCGCTTCACCTGGAGCGGGTTCTGCCTGTAGAAAGGGGGAGTACTCTGCCTGACCGGCACAGGCCGTCAAAGTGAGCAGAGCGAAAGTCAGTAATACGGTTCTTAAAGGATGAGACACAGCTTTCTCCAGACGACACAGGGTTGGAATCGATTGCTTCATGATACATGATTTGGCAATCGAATATTGCGAGGAATGAGTTATGAGTAACGCAAGAATCAGGAAGTGGAGCCTCATCGTAGTCGCCTTGTTGATCATCGCCTATATCGGGCAGGTTGTTGCCTTCGAAGTCCGTCTGGGCGTGAACCAGCCAGAAAATCAGTCAACGATTGTTATCGCGACCTATAACGATGCTGGCGATCGTGCGGAACGGGTAGTACGTCTGGTTGAGGTAGAAGGAGAGGCCTACATCGCAGCCAATCATTGGCCGCGTGCCTGGTACCAGCAAGCGTTGGACAACCCACAGATTGAAGTAGATTTCGGGTCGGGTTTTGAGCCCTATACGGCGGTTGCTCTCGAGGGCGAAGAGGATGCCATGATTCGCAGTATTTACACGGTGGGTTTTGGTTTCAAATTCAGGACGGGCTTTCCGCCCCGCTATTTCATGCGCCTGGATCCTCGCTAATTCACAATCACGATAAATAGAATAACAAGGTGATCCCATGAACAGTCACTCATCATTTTTTGCTTCGCTGCGCGGCAGGCTCGTCTTATTCGCGCTGGCATCTGCGTTGGCTCTGGTAACGACACTTCCCGCAGTCGCCCAGGACATGGCCGAAATGAAAGAACATTATGTGGCCAATGTCTCGCTGGCCCCGGCGATGGAGGGGCAGGTGGCACAGATATATGTGCGGGAGTACGGTGTTACTGGCAGAGCAGTAAACGAAGGCGATGTGGTCCTGTTTGTTCATGGTGCGGGCACGCCGGCTGAGGTGGCATTCGATGCGCCACATAGCAGCTACAGTTGGATGCAGCATCTTGCACAGGAAGGTTTCAATTCCTTTTCGATGGACACGACGGGCTACGGCAGGTCGACGCGGCCCTATCCTATGAACGACCCCTGTAATCTTCCGGAGAATCAGCGAGAAGAGTTCGTGCCGCAACTGATCGCCGCTGATTGCGAGCCGAGCTACGGTTTTGCGGCCACTACAATTGCCTCTGACTGGGATGATATCGATGCGGTTGTTGACTACTTGCGTGAATTGCGTGGTGTACAGCGAGTACATCTCGTGGCGTGGTCGCTCGGAGGGCCGCGTGCAGGAGGGTATGCGGCTCGCTATCCTGAGAAAGTAGGCCGGCTGGTATTGCTGGCGCCTGCCTATAGTCGAAATCGGCCGGAAGAGGCACCGGAATTGCCGGTCGCTGGTTCTGTGTTCAGCAAACAGTCGGAAGCTGATTTCTATGGCAACTGGGATCGCCAGTCTGTGTGTGCTGACCAATACGAAGAGGCTGCTGCGGCGGCCATCTGGCAGGCGATGCTGGAGTCCGATCCTGTCGGCGCAACGTGGGGCACAGGTGTGCGTCGGGCACCGCGTACCATCACCTGGGGATGGGGGCCGGAAACCGTAGGCAATACGAGCGCACCGATGCTTCTGGTGGCGCCAATTCATGATGCGCAGGTACCTGTAGCCAGAGTACAGGAGTTATATGAAGACCTGGGTTCCAGCAGCAAGGTGCTGCTGGATCTGGGTTGTTCCTCCCACAATGCGATGTGGGAAATGAATCATCTGCTCCTGTTCGCAGACTCTGTTGCATGGCTGCGCAACGGCGAGGTCGACGGCATTAGTACCGGAACTGTTCGCAAGGGTTATTGAACAGGTAATGGTAGGATGAGCTGGAGCTATGGACACTAGGGGAGACGCCGCAGTCGACTATCCCTTTTATCGCGATCAGCCTACGCGATTCACCGGGAGGCAGTGGGCGATGCTGCTCATGCTCTGCCTGCTCGGCTTTCTCGCGCTCATGATTCTCGGTCTGTTCTTCACTGGCCCGGTAGCTCAATTGCTGCCAGTCTTGCTGTTTCTTGGCTTGCCTCTGGCTGGGTTGATGGCGGCAGGACGAGGCTGTGTAGCCGCGCTCTTCAGGCCAATCACTGTCAAGGCTGTGTTGCTAATGCCCGCCTTTGCCCTGCTTAATCTCGTGGTGTCGGTGCTGGTAGCCGTGTTTGTGGCGAGTGTATTCGAGGTGAGCGCCAATCCGGCGGCGGGCCTGATTCGTGCTTTCAGCGGTCTGGAGTTCTTGGCCTTTTTGCTGCGGACATTGCCGCAATTGGTAGGCGAGGAACTCATCACGATCCTGCCGTTTCTCGCCTTATTGAGCTATCTGGTGCAGCGCAGAAACTGGACCAGAGGCAATGCTTTGTTTGTGGCCTGGATTGCGACGGCGCTTCTGTTCGGCGCATTGCATCTGCCTACTTACCAGTGGAATGTCGCGCAGAGTTTCCTGATCATCGGTGCAGCCCGGTTGGTATTGACGGCTGCCTATCTGTTAACGGGTAATCTGTGGGTGAGCGCGGGTGCTCATATTCTGTCTGACTGGCTGATTTTCTTCGCCGCATTCTACGCGCCTGAAGAGGCATTCCAGAACATGGATTTCGGTGATGCGAATCCTTGATGAACCTGCCTCGAAGAGGGGTTTCCGCCATGCATAAACTGCACACCAAGCCAGCGCTCTGTCTCTGTCTTGAATTCTGTCTCTCTTTTGTTCTGGCCTCCGTTGCCTATGGACAGTCTGACTCGCTGCTGCTGAATAATGCCACTATCCTGGTCGGCGACGGTGCGGTGCTTGAGTCGGGCAGCGTACTGATCGCAGGGGAGGACATAGTTGCTGTTGGTGCGACTGGCTCAATCGCAGTGCCAGATGCGACACGCATTGTCGATCTGCAAGGCAAGTATGTGTTGCCTGCGTTGATCGATGCCCATGCACACCTCGGTTATCAGAGCGGGCAGGGTTGGGGTAGCGAATACTATGGCCGCGAGAATTTGTTGGCGAATCTTCAGCAGTATGCCTATTACGGATTTTCAGCGGTGTTCTCCGCAGGGAGTGATCCTGTTGAGCTCGGCCTGCAATTACAGGAAGACTTCGCAACACAAAAAGCTGCCCGTTTTCTATTCGCAGTGGGTATGGGCCCGCCGGGGGCAGGCCCGAATGATGCATTCCTCGTCGAGACAGCGGAGGTTGAAGCGCGCACTGGGATGTCGATTCTGCGTGGAGTGGACGGGCCGGTGCAGGCGATTGAGCGTGCTCGCGAAGTTGCCGCTGAGGGTGTGCCGTTCATCAAGATCTGGGTCGATGATCGTGGCGGCAGCCAGCCAAAGCTGGCTCCTGATTCCTATCTACCGCTTATCGCAGAGGGTATGCGGCAGCGCCTCAAAACCTTTGCTCACCAACAATACGCCAGCGATATGCTGCCGCTTATCGACGCAGGAATCAGTGGTTTTCTGCATGGCAGGCTAGGGCCAGATCTGGACTCGGAAGTCGCTGCGGCGCTGGCCCGCGAACGCGTGTTTACAGTGCCCAATCTCGGACTTGCCGAACTGCGGCGGGAAACCATCGGCCGCGATGAGTTTCTGCAAGCAGTTCTACCGGCCTCGGCGCGGGCACGTCTCGCCGAGGTGAGTCAGCAGCGGCAGATTGCTCCTGCGAGAGATCCACAACGCGACGCAGAGCTCGCCGCAGCGCTGCAAAGAATAGTGTCTGCAGGGGCTGATATTGTACTCGGGACTGATGCCGGGGCTTTGCCTGATCATCCTTTCGGTTATACGGGACATCGCGAGTTGGAAATTTTTGTGCGTCTCGGGATGACGCCCATGCAGGCGATAGTGGCCGCGACCTCCAATGCCGCCTTGCATCTTGGACAGAATGATCTGGGACTCGTGGCACCTGGCAGACGCGCGGATCTGTTAATACTCGATGCAGACCCGCTGACGGATATCCGCAACACGCGCCAGATCAATAGTGTTTATCTCGGTGGAGTTCGCGTCAACAGAGAGGAAATCGCCGCTCAGCTGTCCGCATTGCCGTGAAAGACAGCTTCCAGCTTGTTGCCATCGGGATCGATGACGAAGGCGGCGTAGTAATGACTATGGTAGTCGCGCAGACCCGGTAAGCCGGCATCGTGTCCACCATGCGCGAGCGCGGTCGCGTGAAAGTCTTGCACCTGGGCCGGAGACTGCGCCTTGAAACAGTAATGCCGCCGTGGGTCGCCGCTCGCCTGTTCAGACTCAAACACACTCAGATAACTGTGTCCGGAAGAGCTTGCAGAATTGCGCTCGCCGAAGCCTATGGCAGCGGCTTCTTCATAAATGAGCTCCGCACCGAGACTGGCCATAACGGCCTTATAGAACGAGGCTGTCCTGGCCAAATCCTGTACGGTAATAGACACATGATCGAGTAGTTGCATCTGTGCCGTCCAATAGCATGTGGATCAGTAGCTCTCGCCCGCGATCAACGCCTTGGCATGCAGTAACCATTGCAGCGTCAGAACCGCCAGTGGCGCGCCGATGGTGATCAGCAATCCTTCCACCATCGATACGCCGAATGGCATGGCCGGTGACTGACCACAAATGCCGTCGGCTCCGAACAACCAGGGAATCCACTGATCCAGTAACATGAATTCGGGGAAACCGGCTCCCATGGAGCAACTCGCGAAGATCGTTCCTTTTTCCACTCCCCAGGCATACCAGCTCGTGTACAACCCGCCACCGAGCAAGACGACGGTGAGGGTCAGGAACATCCAGCGCCACCAAAAGTCTCTGACGCGCAACGAGCCGAGGATCGCGGTGATGATTGCACCGGCAACCCAGGCCCGTACCTGCACGCAGAGCGCGCAGGGATAATAGTCGAGTACATACTGATAAAAGAGAGCGATGCCCTCCATAAGCAGAAGATAGAAGATGCCGGTGTACCAGAACAGGCGCTTCTGAGAAAGGCGATAGAGTGACTGCATGGGCTGGATATCTCTCAGTACTAATCTTGTAGTGGGTGACTCAGTGTGTGAATGCGACGTAAAAGCCCGCTGCAATTGCGTGGCTCACTATTGACGCTTGAGCGCTATTCTAGCCGATTCGCCGAAGGAATCGACAGTTCGACCCGGCATCCGCGGTGTATACGGCTCAGATGACCGGAACTGTGTGTGAATTCAGTCATGCGTGGGATAAGTTTTGCGCTGCAAGACCTGTTGGATGCGTGTGGCAGCGATGCCACGCGCCCGCAATGCGGAGTTGGCGCTTAGTCTGGGGTCTTGCCGATAGCGATTGAAGGAGTCTTCGTCGGTAAAGCCAAGCAGGTGAATTTCCTCACCGGAACCATCAGGTCGGCGCGCTACCTCGAGTGCTTCCAGTAGCACACCGCCATAATCCGCCATGATTGCCACGGCAATGGACTCGAATTCTTCAAACGCTTCGAAATCGGAAATGTCGAGGGAGACGAGCAGGGTGTACATGCACTGTATTACTCAAGAGTCTCAGGCGTTTGTTGCCAGATCATCTTTTGCGGTTGTAATTCTAGGACTCTTCGTAGTCCGGCATCTCTGCGAATAGCCGCTTCTTCTCTTCGAAGAACTCTGCCATAGCACTCGGGTTTTGCATTAACTGCTGTACCTTCTGCATTGCGGCGAGATGATCGGCGTCCTGTTGCTGAAACATCTGCATGCCATGTTGTTTGCTGAGTTCTACCATCTCTTCGAAGGTCTCTGCCTTGAACTCCAGGTCGCAGCCGCCACCGAGTTCTCTGCATGTCATTTTCTTCACCGGATCATTACTCCTCTTCCGTATTCGTCGACAAAGCCGGTGAGCTTAGCACACATCCCCGCGCGGAGTTGTTCAATGAATAGTCTGCAACCAATGTTGCAGGGGGACCAGCCAAGCTGGGTGTGGCGTGTAGAATGCGCCGTGTTGGAGCCCTGTGGAGATAGCGATCTCTGCGGTTGCCAGTGCCATCGAGCTTCTGGCGAGGAGAGAGGAACAGGACTGTACGACGTCAGAGGTCTCATACAGTGATAACACCCGTCCTCCGAGGCGCAGTGCCTTCTCCGGGGTATAGTCGCCATCGGAACACACTCCCATTATCACCGTGTTGATGCCAGTCTCGTTGAGCGCATGAGCAGCAACCAGAGTCAGCTGGGCGCCGCGCGAGAACCCGATCAGCGTAATGTTCGCAGCAGCGACACCCGCCTCAAGTAGCTCCTCGACCCATTCCTGTAACTGTATGACGTACTGTTCCGGCCGGGTATTCGCGGTACGATGATGAGCGATGAGGTTGAAGCCGCCAGTGGCAAACAACGCTGCTGCGATTTCCGGGAATTGATAAGTGCCGAAATCAGGATGCACGGGACGCGGATCGTCGCCTTCCACGATCAGACCATGGGAATAAAACACATAGTGCTCCGTGGCATTAATCACAGCAGGGAAATCCCCATACAATTCTTCGGCAAGAGCCAGGCCCGAGTAGCTCAGGAAAACGCTTAGTACGATGCTGATTCGGATCATTAGTCGTCAGGTATAGCGCGTGGCGAGAATCGGCGCAGCGAGGAAGATCAACAGGAAGCACGCAAACAGGCCAATCATCAATCTGCGCATGAAACTGGCGAGTCCAGCGAGTGGGGAGTTGTCGAACACAAGCCATTCCTTGTGATAGAGAAACCTGAACAGCGCGACATTGGCTGCCAGCGTATTGTTCTCTCCAAGGTCAGGGCTGCCCATTGCCTGAAACTTTTCCGGATGATTGCGCTCCAGCGCTTTAAATAGCCGAAAACAGAGAAAGAGCCACAGCGCGACACTACAAAAGAGCGCGACAAAGCCTATGATCAGTAGCAGTTCCATGATGAGTGGAAGGGTACTCTGGCGTTCAATTACAGTAACTATCGGCCGCTTCCGGATTGTGCACAGTGGCTCAGCATAGAGTGAGTCGAATGCCGTGCAAGGATTTGGGCCGGTTAGTCTGATTAGTTAGGAGTGTGAATGAAAAAGGCGAACCAGTGACTGGCTCGCCTTTCTATCAGTTTTATCTATTCGTTTGATCTGGCCGTTCCGTGCTTTCCGTTTCATCTGGAGCCGGGTTGCACAGCAAACTTCCCGTTCTCAGCAGCGGCAGCTCGCCGAATTAGGGTCCCATCAGTTAGCAGAGCGGGACATCGGCCGGTAGCGGACACCGTTGTATTCTTCATCGGTAGTCGCATCCATCCATACCACATCGCCTTCGTAGATCGTTAGCTGATGCGCATCGACTTCCGGGTGAGCACCATGCCAGTGTTCAACACCGGCAGGCGTCCAGAATGGCTCACCGGGGTGAAACTCTTCGATAGCGCGGCCGCGGATCTGATGCAGGCCAATGCCTTCCTCGATCATCAGCAATTGTCCCCAGGTGTGAGCATGCCACGATGAGCGCACACCGGCTGGGAAGAGAATCCGGATGTTGCGCATGTCGGGAGTCTGGCTGACCACCGGTGCACCACCCTGGAAATTGCTCGATTGGGCACTGAGGACATCCATCTGTGAAACCAACACACCTGTGACGAGTGCAATCGCAACCAGTCCTGAGGTGATGAGTTCTCTGACCTTTCCTAAAGACTTGCCTGGAGACTTGCTGGAATTCGGTTCGTGATTCATGGGCTCTCCGCTTCTTGTTTTGGTGGAACCTGATTTTGGGTGCAACCTGCTTGAGTGCAATCCCGTTGGCTGGTTTTGTAGAGTGCTAAGGAATACACCTCCAGTCATGGGAAGTCAATGTCAGGGGTATCTGTATGAAGATCATGCTGCCCTGTCAGTGCCGGGAAATGTGCCACTGGCATTGATTTGTCCCGGCGCATGGTTAATGCTTGGCGAGTGCCACGCGTCATCAGGCTTTCTTCGGAACGTCTCGTGCACACTCAGGAACTACGAAAGCTAGAAAAATAAAATGTTTATCCTGAATTTAAATGCCTTGCTTAAATCGGTCTGCGGCCTGTTTGTTGCGGCTTTGCTGTTGCTTGTTTCTTCAAGTTCACTCTCCCAGGATGTCAATCCACTGGCCGGAGATGCGCGCGCCCAGTACGCTGGCGGCGTATTGTTTCGAGCACAATGTGCTACCTGCCACGGTGCCGATGCGACAGGAATCGAGAGCATCACCGCACCGGACCTGACGCGTATGTGGCGCGAACGCGGCTACAGTGATGCGCAAGTGTTCACGATTATTCGCAACGGCATTGCAGGCACGATCATGCCTGGGCATGAATTTACCGACACCGAAACCTGGATGCTGGTGAGCTTTCTGCGCAGTGTTGGCGAGTCCGGTGTCACTGACTTGCCAGTCGCCGATGCGGCGGAGGGTGAGCGTCTATTCGCAGCGCAATGCGCCGAGTGCCATCGCGTTGCTGGTCTGGGTGGCGTGTTGGGGCCGAATCTCAGCGCTCTCCTGTTGCGTAATTCCCTCGATGACATACGGCTGGCAATCAGGCAGCCTGACGCGACGATCGTCCCGGGTTACAAGTCCGTTCTGGTAAATACTCCCGGTGGCGAACGCATTGAAGGTGTATTGAAGAACGAAGATGCCTTCTCCTTCCAGATCGTTGATAACAGTCAACAACTTAAAGCATTTCGCAAGCAGCGTGCCGTTCTCGAGCGGCGCAGCACGTCACTCATGCCTGCCTTTACCGAGGCCGAACTGAGTGACAGGCAATTGCTGGCGATACTCAATTACATCCGTGCAATGGAAGGTACGGGTCAATAACATTCCAGTGACGAGGTGCGTACTTGTGACAACTAACAGACCTTCCGTGTTCGTCAGTGTGCTGTTTGGCGTTGCATTGAGCGTCTCTGCAACTGCTGTTGCCCAACAAGGGCCTGACTATGAGGATCTGCTAGCGGGCTTTGCTGACCCTGAGCGCTGGTTGACTTACTCTGGCGACTATTCCGGGCAACGGCACAGTCCACTCACCCAGATCAATAAGGACAATGTTGCGCAGTTGCGTCCGGTCTGGACTTTTCAAACTGGCACTACTACGCGCGGCAGAGGGTTTGAGACCTCACCCCTGGTTGATGATGGCGTGCTCTATGTAACCGGCTCCAACAACTATGCCTGGGCTATCGATGCGCGCAGTGGCCGCAGCTTCTGGCAGTATCGCCGCAACCTGCCGGACAATCTCACGTATGGCGCCAGCGCGCCAGTGAATCGTGGATTTGGCATGCTCGGTAACAGCCTGTTCATGGTGACGCTCGATGCCCATCTGCTTGCTTTCGATCGGCGCAACGGAGAAATCCTGTGGGATACACAGCTTGCAGACTACCGCATTGGCTACGCAGCGACGCTGGCACCACTCGTTATCGACGATAAAGTGATAGTGGGTATCTCCGGTGGGGAGTATGCAACGCGTGGCTTTATCGATGCCTACGATCCGGAGACCGGAGAACGACTCTGGCGCTTCAATACCATTCCCGGACCGGGAGAGCCAGGAAGTGAGACCTGGCCCGATGATCCCGAGGTGCTGGCGCGGGGAGGTGGTGGCACCTGGATGAACGGCAGTTTTGATCCCGATTTGAATCTGATTTACTGGGGAGTGGGCAATCCCAATCCCGATTACTACGGCGATCAGCGCCCGGGTGACAATCTCTATTCCAATTCTTTGGTCGCACTCGAAGCCGACACCGGGGAGCTGCGTTGGCATTATCAATTCACTCCCCATGATCTCAATGACTGGGATTCGAATCACATGCCAGTGCTGGCAGAGATCGAATGGCAGGGGGAGCAACGCCGCGTGGTCATGGTGGGTAATCGCAATGGCTTCTTCTATGTGCTGGACAGGGTGAGTGGGGAACTGCTACTCGGCGAACCGTTTACTGCGACGACCTGGGCGCGCGAGATCGGTACCGACGGGCGTCCGATCATTCTTAATGACGGCAGCCAGGGTTGCTTGCCGGACCCGTGGGGCAGTACCAATTTCATGCCTCCTACATTCTATCCCGGCCTGGATCTGTTCATTCTCACAGCGCGAGAAACCTGCGCGACCTTTGTCCCTGAAGAGCCTGCCAATCAGCCTGGCGTCGCCAACTTTGGCGGTGTGGTGTTCATCGACGGGGAGCAGGGCAGTGGTGCGCTGCGGGCACTGGACGTGCATAGTGGCGATCTGGTGTGGGAATTTACCTATCCCTCACCAACCTTCGGTGGCGTGATGTCCACGGCGAGCGGTCTGGTCTTTGCGGGCGACCATGAAGGTAACTTCATGGCCTTCGATGCCGAGACGGGCGAGAACCTGTGGCACTATCAGACTGGCTCTCGCATCTGGGGTGCGGCGGCTGTGACCTTCATGCTGGATGGGCAGCAGTTGCTGTTAATTCCGTCTGGCACTACGCTCACAGCCTTCGCGTTGCAGGCGCTGGACTAGCGCCTCACAAAGTTTGTCGGGACTCGGTAATCGCCTGATAGAGCGCCTGTCGAGACGTTGCCCGGACATTGGGAACTTGTCCGTTCGGCCCACCAAAGGCCTGAATCATGCCGACAAAAACAATATCTTCAACCGGGTCAACCCAGAACCAGGTGCCCGCCGCACCGCCCCAGTAGTACTCGCCTTTGGAGTAGCTCTCCGCTGCCACTGGATCTTCGATGATGGCGAAGTCCAGTCCGAAAGAAGTGCCGCCGGCGCCAAGTACACCATTGCCCATCCCGGAAGGCATCTGGTTGCGATGCATGATCTCCACAGTCAGTGGTGCGAGAATGCGCACGCCGTCCAGCTCACCTCCGTTCAGTAGCATCTGACTGAAGCGGAGATAGTCCATTGCGGTGCCAACAAGGCCACCACCGCCGGATTCGAAAGCCTGGTCGACCAGATAGTTGTTGGCGCCACCAAAGCCTTCCTGTGGTGTGAGTTTGCCATCGGGGCCGTAGCCGTAAACCTGGGCAAAGCGCTCGACTTTTTCCGGCGGCACATAGAAATCTGTATCTGTCATCCCCAGGGGTTCGAAGAGACGCTCCTCAAGAAAATCGCTGAACTTCTGCCCCGAGAGCTTCTCGACCAGATAACCCTGCACATCGACCGAGACGCTGTAGTGCCAGAGCGTGCCGGGTTGTTGACGTAACGGGACGCTGGCGAGTTTGTCGATAAATTCCTGCAATGTCTGATCCGGATCGAGAATATTCAGTTCGTTATAGCGATCATCGACAGCAGATGGCGAGAACACGCCGTAGGTCAGTCCGCCGGTATGGCTCATCAGTTCACGAATCGTCATCGGATGATCGGCCGGCTCGGTTAACAGGTTGCCGGCAGCATCGACGCCAGTTGCAACCTGCAGGTCCTTGAACTCCGGAATGTATTTCTCAACCGGGTCAGAGAGGCGGAACTTGCCCTCTTCATAGAGCATCATCATCGCGACGCCGGTAATCGGCTTGGTCATAGAGTAGATACGGAAAATATCGTCTTCACTCATGGCATCACCGGCTTCCAGATCCCGATAACCGACGGCGGCACGATGCACGATCTTGCTGTCACGGGCTGCCATGGTGACGACTCCCGCCAGCTGTCCCGCGTCGACAAATTCCTGCATGCGCTGAGTAATGCGATTGAGTCTCGCGGAATCCATGCCCACTGTCTCGGGCGCGGCTTCCTGCAGATCACCGAGCGCTTGTGGGGCCGGCGCGGCTGCAACGGCTGTGGCAACCGGTGGAGTTGGCTCACAGGCTGTGAGGCCTAAAATGAGCAGGCCGCTGATGATTGCTTTGTGTGCTAAAAATTGGCTCGTTCTAGTACTAGACATTGATCCCCCTTACAGATGTCTTTTACGCAGATGATCTCTGCAGATTGCGGCCGACGATTCCGTCGAACAGCCATTCCGCGGTTGCGCGATGAGTGTTGTGAGCAGTTTCTCCTGGATACTTCAGCACCGGAGTGTATTTCGCCCTCCGCGAACTGTCTATCCGTTGCGATCCGTTGTGGTTAATGCGTCCCGTCGAATGGTCGGGTTGCGAGCGCAGGTCGCATCAGGAATATTGTAATTTTGTGTACCAGATTTCTAACTGATGCTCTAATTATGTTTAGATAGCGAAACAACGAAGTTTCCCGGTTTTTAACATCAGTTTGTAAATAGAGAGGAAACGAACATGCGCCGACCAACCCTGCCTGTTCACTTGCTGGCCAGTCTCCTGCTGGCTCCAACTCTGGCCTTCGCGCAGGCACACGATGCCAGTATCGCCAACCACGATCTCCATTTTTATGACATCGAGGATTTCGGTATCGCTGCGGACGCCGTGAACTACTCCGAACACATCGCACCGATCCTGCAGGATAGCTGCCAGCAGTGCCACCGTCCCGGTGGTGCAGGGCCGATGTCCTTCATGAGCTATGAAGAAGTGCGTCCCTGGGCGCCGGTTATCATGTACCGCACAGCGATTCGGGATCGCATGGGGGCGATGCCGCCGTGGTATGTCGAGAAAGACATAGGCATCACCGATGGCTTTGAAAGTGACTACTCCTTGTCTGATCAGGATCTGGCATTGATTCAGGCCTGGGTGAACAACGGCGCCGTTCGCGGTGATCCCGATGCCGAACCGGCACCGCTGGTGTTCGCTGAAGGAAATGATTGGACTCTCGGTGAACCCGATCTGGTGCTGCGCGGTCCGGATATGACCCGGCCCGCTATCGGTCCCGACTGGTGGGGCGATATCGGTCTCGTACCGACCGGGCTGACAGAGGATCGTTACGTCAAATCGATCGAAGTGCGGGAAGTGAATGACATACCAACAGACACTGGCAGTAACACTGTGGGTGGGCGCTATATCTTTCATCATATGACCTATCAGAGTGGGGTGCTCAGCCCCGATGGCAGCTACATCGAACCTGATTCCTCAGTAAGCTGGCCGATACACGAAGTGGGCCGCAATGCAGATGTATTCCCAGATTCGGCAGGTCGCCTGCTACAGGCGAATTCGGCGCTACACCTGCGTGCAGCACACATGCATTCCAATGGCCGTGAGACAACGGGTCACCTGGAATTTGGCATCACTTTCTTTCCGCAAGGCTATGAGCCCGAGTACACGCGACGAGGGCCGCGCACCGGCAACGGTATTGATCTGGATGTGGTTCCCAATCGTGCCAATCAGGAGCTGCACAACTACGTTGTACTGCAGGAACACACCAAGATTATGGCGTTCGAGCCGCACTTGCATGCGCCCGGTGTGCGTATGTGCATGGAAGCCATCTGGGGACACAACATATTCACACTGAACTGTGTAGGCTATGACCACAACTGGGTGAAGCAATACATCTACAAAGACGACAAGGCGCCGCTGCTGCCAAAAGGTACCGTGTTGCACACAATAGCCTATATGGATACAACGGAAGCCAACCCCAATCTCGCCGACCCACGCAATTGGGCTGGAGGCGGTCGTCGCTCTGTCTCGAACATGTTCATCGACCTCGGGTACAACGTCTCCATGACTGAGGAGCAATTCCAGGCCGAGATGGCCGAGCGGCGCGCGGCGATGAAAGATCGCAACGACTATGACGTCGGCTGCCCGCTGTGCTGGGCTCCTGTACCGGAGTATGAGTCGGTCGCGGGGAGTGACGACTAACTCGGGACGCGAAGAACTAACAGCAAACTTCTGACGCATAACAAGGAAAATAATAATGCGAAGTCAATTCAGTACTATGTCTGTTGGAATGACGGTAAGAGTTGTTCTGCTACTGATCTCAGCGTTGGCCATGGCGCAGGGGGCGGTCGCGCAAGAACGGAGAATGGTGCTATCCGGCGAGATTCTCTCGCCGGCATTCGAAGGGTGGTGGCCCAACGAAGACGGTAGCTTCAAGTTGTTCTTCGGCTATATGAATTCGAACTGGAAACAACAGTTCGATATCCCGGTAGGCGAGCGCAATTATTTTCGCATTGTCGAACCCGGCGCGCTCGACGACGTAGCGTTGGACGGTTTTGCCGAAGCTGAAGCGGACATGGGCCAACCGACTCATTTCTATCCCCGCCGCAATCCCTTTCTGTTCACTATCGATGTGCCAGCAGATTTCGGTGACAAGGAACTGGTCTGGACGCTGGAGTCGCGCAACAACAAGGCGCGCGCCTACGGCAGCCTGTACCCTGACTATCGCATAGACCCGCAGGTCATCTCCACGGAAGTAGGCGGTGCGTTCGGCAGTCTGGATGACCGATTGCGCGACAATATTTCTCCGGAACTGGAAGTCAGTGGAGAGAGTCATCGTCAGGTAAAAGTGGGTGAGCCATTGTTTTTGTCCGCTTTCGCCACAGACCCGGATGACTACCCGGCGCGCGCCGGTGGCGGCTTGCCACGAACCCCTGAACAGATATACCGACCGCCGCAGTCCATCGTTGCGATGAGTGGCCCGGGACTGCGCTTCGCGTGGTCAGTGTATCGCGGGCCGGAACGCGCCGTGACCTTCGAGCCAACCCAGATGAAGACTTACACCGACACCCGCATGTATGCCAATTCTCCTTGGTCACCGCCGTTTTATATTCCGGAACCACCGGATGGCAATCGCTGGAATTCCACGGTGACTTTCGCAGAGCCCGGTGAATACATCTTGCGTGGCATTGCGAGTGATGGCTCCATGTTCACCTACCAAAATATCAGCGTGACGGTGACTCCCTGACTTCCCGAAGACTGGGGCTCAGTAACTTTTTTCTTGCGCTTTCGTCTCTTTCTCAGAGGGCTCATTAGCTGAGCTCTCTGGCGGAGAGCTTATTGCCGTGTTACACATCGCCGCCAGCGTGAGTCTGTGAGTTAGTGAGGCTTGAGCTAGGCCAAAGTGCCGCGTCTGATATTTTCTGCATTCTTGAACAGAAGGAGAGTTTGTCATGGAGACGATGCAGGCGGCTGTGTTTCGTCGGTATGGGCCGCTTGATAACCTGCAAATGGAGACGGTACCCCGTCCCGAACCTGACGCCGATCAGGTGCTGGTACAGGTACATGCTGTTGGGCTGAACGACTACGAATACGGTCTGGTCAACGGTTCTCCCTTTATCATGCGCTTCTTTCTGGGTTTGCGGCGACCAAAAATCACCATACCTGGCTGTGATATGGCGGGCCGCGTCGTTGCCGTGGGCAGTGCTGTGACCCGCTGGCAGGTCGGCGACGACGTATACGGTGACTTGAGCGGGGATCGCTTCGGTGCATTGGCCGAATATGTCTGTTGCCGCGCTGATCTGCTGGAACCCAAGCCAACCCAATTGGATTTTCATCAGGCCGCTGCCTTGCCCCTGGCTGCGCAGCTTGCGATTCAGGGCCTGCTAGCAGGAGGCGAGTTGCAACGCGGGCAGGAGATTATTATCAATGGAGCGGGTGGCGGCGTTGGTTACTACGGTGCGCAACTGGCTTTGCCTTGCGGAGTGAAGCTTAGCGGCGTGGACACGGCGGCAAAAGCGGAGCATCTGCATGCGCTGGGCTATGCCGAAACGATCGATTATCAGCAGGAAGATTTTTGCAGGCGTGGCAAGCGCTACGATCTGATTCTCGACACCAAGACGGACAAGTCGCCATTCACTTATCTGCGCGCACTCAAACCTGGCGGAGTCTATGCAACGGTGGGTGGATCACTTCGCTGGTTCTTGTTTGGCTTGTTGCTGTCGGCGCCGCTTCGCTGGTTCACGGGCAAGCACTACCGGGTCATCGCGCTCAAACCGAATGCCGATCTCGCACGCTTTAATGAGTTGATCGCAGCAGGTAAGCTGGCTTCTCGAGCACACCACATTTATCCCTTCGCAGAATTTGCCCAGGCGCTCACGTTTCTCGAGTCTGGAGAACAACAGGGCAAGATCGTGTTATCCATGCCAGTTCTGGACCGCCCGGCCAGTTGATAGCTGCAAGGCAGGGGCTTGCGATATGCAGTGGCACAGCTGCGTTGGGCGTATAGCCAATCCCCAGCGGCTACGCTATGCTTGACGCAAATCAATAAGAACAGGCTTGGTAGTTTGCCCCACTTTATTTTCTCGAGATTCTCATTTCGATCCCTGTTTCTGGGAAGTCTTTGCGTGCTACTCACACCGCTCGCATTCGGACAGGTCAGTGGTATCGAGTTTCCCAAAACGATCGCCTGGAGTGCCTATCCCACGGGCACCGGTGGTTACTCACAAGCCGTTGCGATCGGCAATATTCTGCAGCGTCAGTACAGCACCAATCTGCGTGTTATACCGGGACGCAATGACGTTTCCCGCCTGGCAACACTGCGAGCAGGGCGCGTCCACTTTTCCGCTGGTGGTTCGGAGTCCGTCTACGCACAGGAAGGCATCCTGAATTTCGCGTCGCGTATTTGGGGGCCACAACCGGTCAGAGCCTTGCTCTCGAACTTCTCGGATGCCTGTTCGTTCAGCTTTGCCACGGCAGCCGATGCCAACATCCGCAGTGTCGAAGACATGAAAGGCAAGCGCATGACCTTTGTGCAGGGAGCGCCTTCATTAAACAACGCAACGGCTGCCTTGCTGTCCTATGCAAATCTGACCTGGGATGACGTCATCCCGGTAGAGGTGGGCGGCTATAACGCCTCCATCGATGCAGTACTCAACAACCGTGCTGATGCGGCTGGCGGGGCCTGCAACTCGCCGCCTTTTCTGCGTATAGAAGCTTCTCCACGGGGCTTGTACTGGCCCGAATTTCCACCGGATGACGAAGAGGCTGTTGCCCGCGTGCGTGCGCGCCTGCCCTGGTACGTGCCGCATGTTGCGGTGGAGGGGCCAACGATCACAGACGAAGGGATTGACGTGTTTACCTCAGCCTATCCATTCCTTGTCGCGTTGGACGATGCGGATGACACTTTGGTCTACAGCATGGTCAAGGTAATGGTTGAGCATTTCGAACAGTATGAAAATAATGCACCTGGCGCTAATGGCTGGGCGATGGACCGGCAGAAATTTGAACAATCGTTTGTTCCCTTCCATTCAGGCGCAATTCGTTATTTTCGGGAGATCGGCGTCTGGACTGAGGCAGCAGAGCAGTTGAATCAGGAAAACCTCGCTCGGCAGGAGATTCTGATGCAGGCCTGGGAGCGCTTCCTGCCTGGCGCGCCTGAGGGGTATCAGGAGTTCGAGCAGGCCTGGCTCGTGGCGCGGGAGTCTGCGTTAACGGCTGCGGGATTGATTACGCTGGGTGAGGGACTGTAAAGCGCATGACAGACAAGGAATCGGCGCCCGTCGCCAAGGTTGAGCTCGAAGACCTGGACACTGAAGTCCAAAAACTCCGATATCGCGAGTTGCCAGATCGCTGGCGCATGGTCATGGCGACTATGACTGCCTGTGCGATTGTTCTCGCCATCAATCAGATTTTTAATTTCGGCTTCGGTATCGGCTATGTGATGCTCGACAGCCGCTACATGTATCTCATTACCGGGGTCATGCTCGCCATGGTGTTTATCACCTTCCCGGCGAGCAAGCACAGCCCAACCCATGTGCCGTGGTACGACATCGCCATCATGGCAGTGATCGGTATTATTTTCTCCTACTACGCATTTTTCGCAGAGCGCATCGTGCTCGAGGCCTGGGAGTATTCCGCGCCTGCAGTCGGTGTCTGGCTCGCGCTGGTGACCTGGGTCATCGTGCTGGAAGCCGGCAGGCGTGCCGGCGGGTGGCCAGTGTTCGCGATCGTCGCCGTGTTCTCGCTGTATCCCACGTTTGCCGACCGGCTTCCCAACGTCATCGCCGCGCTCTCCATTCCTGTCACCGACGCAGCCATCTTTCATGTGTTAGGTGAAGAGAGCCTGTTTGGTATTCCAATGCAGGTTTTCGCGCAGCTTGTGTTCGGCTTTCTCATCTTTGGGGTCTGCCTGCAGTTTACAGGTGGCGGTCCGTTCTTCATTAATCTGGCATTTGCTCTACTTGGGCACTTGCGAGGGGGCCCGGCAAAGGTATCAATTTTCTCGAGTGGATTAATGGGGTCGATGAGTGGTGGACCAATTTCCAATGTCTTAACCACCGGGCCACTCTCTATTCCTGCCATGCGGCGAATCGGATTCAGCAAGGAATATGCCGCGGGCGTCGAAGCCTGTGCGTCGACCGGAGGGGTCTTCATGCCGCCAATCATGGGTGCAACTGCGTTCGTGATGGCAAGCTTTCTGAATATCAGCTATGTCGCAGTCGCGGTCGCTGCACTGATTCCTTCCGTCCTCTATTTCTTTGGTCTCTATATGCAGATCGATGCCTACGCCGCGCGGAAGAACCTGGCGGGTTTACCGAAGGAAGAGTTGCCGCGTCTGGGGCAGGTGTTCAAGGAAGGCTGGTACTTTATTGCGGTGTTCATCTCTCTCATCTGGATGCTCGTGTATTTGCAGCGCGAGGCAGTTGCGCCCTTCTATGCGACCGGACTACTGCTCGTAATCAACCAGTTCACAGCGCATCGCCTGTCGCTGGAAAAGCTCATGCAACTGGTAGCGACCATGGGCAAACTGCTGGCCGAGCTGGCTGGAATTCTCGCAGCCATTGGGCTGATCATTGGCGGTCTTGCAGTTACCGGTATCGCCGGGACGATCGCCAACGATCTGGTCTATCTCGCTGGCGAAAATGTGCTGGTGTTGCTGATTATGGGCGCGTTGACGAGCTTTATACTCGGCATCGGTATGACTGTTACGGCGGCGTACATCTTTCTCGCCATCGTGCTGGTTCCCGCGCTAATCAATTCCGGCATGGACCCGCTGGCGAGTCATATGTTCGTAATGTACTGGGGCATGTTAAGTTTTATCACGCCGCCCGTGGCACTGGCGGCTTTCGCTGCGGCATCAGTTGCCCAGGTGTCGCCCATGCGGGCTGGACTGGAGGCGATGCGTCTCGGGGCAATTATCTACTTCGTGCCATTCTTCTTTGTGTTCAACCCGGCACTGTTGCTACAGGGCACGTGGATGCAGAATCTGCAGGCCATCTCCACTGCACTCGTTGGTGTGGCGCTGGTCTCCGCTGCACTGCAAGGCTATCTGCTCGGTCTCGGTGACTTTGGCAAGTCGGCGTTATCCTGGGTAGCGCGTGCCTGTATTGGCCTGGCAGGTCTCACGCTTGCGCTACCCGCTGGAGGCCTGTTTGGATTCAGCCAGCTATTGCTGCTGGCCGTGTCAGCGGTTTTTCTGGTCGCGGGTATCGCACTGACGATGTTGACCCGTTCCCAACCTGTCTGATCACTTCACCTTGTCATTGATCTGTTCGACCAACTGATTTGCAGCATTGGTCGAACCACGAGCAATTTTTACTCGCATACTACCGCGACTGGCTCCGGGCAGGTTGCCCAGAGAACGCATGTTCTTGCCTTGCAGAATGAACTCTGTGCTCCAGAGTTTTTGTTCCAGACGCGCGCCGATTACACCTTCCAGTGGCACTTCGATGACCTTGACGCTGGTCTTGAGCAAGCCTATGAGCGCATCGGCGGTCTGATATTCGACAATTACCTTATCGTCTTCCAGGCTGATCATGCCCTGCGTGTCCGACAGGTTGGCGGAATCGGAGGTGGAGAATAGCACCTGTTCTTCGCTGTCGAGAAAATTCTGATAAGTATTGCTGCCGATGCGTCGCGTATGTTGCATCGCCAATTCAACAAAGCGCGGCGCATAGCGTAGGCCAAGATAGTGACCCAGTAAAAATAGTCCCCAGCCAAAGACGACATAAAGTGACCAGAAATACTCGGAGTCAGTGAGCACGTTGACGATGACGAGGAAGAGATTAATCGCAACAAACGAAGCCGCGTGGGCATTAAAACGCTGCCATAGCATTTGTTCCTTTTCCCGGGTTACCTGCTCTTCTTCGAGCAGGCGCACCGCGCGATCGATCTGGTCCGGTTCAACGCCGACATCTTTGGCGATGCCAAGCAGTTCTTCGTAGTCGACCGAGTTCGCCTTGTCCGGGTTGTCGCTCTGCATGCTCAGGCGAATGATGTCTGCTACCTCTTCACTGCTGTAGCGGCGTTCGGAGGGCTTCTTGTTTGTATTCATGATGATCTCTTCCCTGTGTAGCCTGGCCGCATCACGCTGGCTGGAGCCATTAAACCCCGATTGTGGCGACCGTTAAACCAATCTTGTGTTACTAGCCCATGCCAGAGCAAATAGCAGGCCAGAAATTGCAGACATGGCTAGAGCGCCCGTGTTTACTGGCCTGGCGACATAGCGAGCTCATTTCTGGTGGCCCTCTGCACAACGCCGGCGGCGTGCTGAAGTGGTGAATTTCTTCAACTGATGGCCAATTTCGCAATTCCTCCCTGGCCTGGGACGAGGATAGCAAGCGAGAGATAGCTGTTCGGTGTTGATTCTGTTGAGGTAGGGCAATCAGGCCTGTCTCAGTCAGGGCGCTGCAGAGCGCCGGAACATTGCATTCGCCATGGTGCTGCATTAGGCTCTAAAGCAGATATTCCCTACGCTCCGGAGAGAAGCAATGCCGACTATCCCGACCCGTTCAGCGCGCGCTAATCCAATCAGCAAGCCAGCCCAACAGGGCTTGTCGGGTTTGCTCCTGTCGATCTCTCTCCTGCTTCTGCCAACGAGTCTGCTGGCACAGCTGGAACCGATCAATAATCGACCCAACCCCTACAACTCAGTCGATGGCTGGGCAACCCTGCCAGATGGGCGCGAATGGGGATCTACCGCTGGCGTCGATATCGACCCGGATGGCCGGCACTTGTGGGCCATAGACCGTTGCGGTGCGAATAGCTGTGCAGGTTCTGCTCTGGATCCGATCGTCAAGATTGATCCGCAGGGCAATGTCGTGGCGTCTATTGGCGGCGGACTGATGTTGTTTCCTCACGGTCTTCATGTGGACAGGGACGGCAATATCTGGGTAACGGATGCACAGGGTCCCGATCCCGATAATCCCGCCACTGCAGGCATGGGACACGTGGTCTACAAACTGTCACCCGAAGGCGAGGTCTTGCTGACGCTGGGCACCCCTGGCGTAGCGGGTGATGGCACCGACGCGCTGCTCGAAACACCATGCGATGTGGTAACCGATGCAGACGGCAACATCTATGTGGGTGACGGCCATAGCGGTCAGAATCCAGACGCGACAGAAGACACAGTGGCCCGCATCGTGAAGTTCGATCGCAATGGCAATCTGATCAAGTACTGGGGCGGTTGGGGCACCGAGGCAGGCAAGCTAAAAACCCCACATGCCGTCGACATCGATTCGCGTAATCGCTTGATAGTCGGCGACCGCGGCAACAACCGTTTGCAGATCTTCGATCTCAATGGCAATTACATCGGCGAATTCAAGTCTTTTAGTCGACCCAGCGGTATTTACATCACCGACAACGACACCATCTTTGTGGCCGATAGCGAATCGGAATTTGATGATGTGCGTAATCCCGGATGGGAAGCTGGCATTCGAGTGGGGTCCTTGCTCGATGGCATCGTGGACTATTTCATCGATGGGACAGTTGCAGCCTATCCTGACGGGTCGAACCCGGAAGGTGTCGCGGTGGATGCTGCTGGCAATGTGTATGGGGCAGTTGTTTCCGGTGGCGGCGCGATGATCAAGTCGAGCAGGCGCTAACAGCCAACGGCGAACCACAACCGTGTTGTGCCGACTGAACTAAGAACTCAGGTCTTGCCGCGCAGGCTGACATAACGCGCCAGTGAATCCGGATCGCTGTGTATCTGTCGCTCGATGAGTTTGACCAGGTCGTTTTTGCTCACGAGGCCGACGTTGGCAATGACATCCGAGTTCATCACCAGCGACACAAAGAGCAGAATAAACAACAGCGGATAGAGAAACGCAACGTCTATTCCCAGTACTCGGAGACCCGCTGCCACAAAAAGGCCAGCCAAGAGGAAAGAGCGCAAAGCGGTCTCGCGGCGAATCTGACGCTTGGCGCGCAAGAGTATATGAAAATCCTGTTCTCCCATAGCGACTCTCCTGTGTACCAGACAGTGGAGAATCAGCGTAGCAGTTTTAACAGTCCGTGTCAGAGCGTCTCAGCATGAAGATTAGCAAGGGCTATCAGCAACTTGTTGCAGAAGCAGAACAAAACGTGGTGACTGACTCGCCAGAACAGGTGGAACAGCGTCGCCATGAGCCGGGTGTGATACTGGTGGATCTGCGTGATATTCGCGAAGTGAAGCGGGAAGGCAAGATACCGGGGGCGTTGCATGTACCGCGTGGCATGCTGGAATTCTGGATAGATCCCGATAGTCCCTACTACCGTAGCGAATTCGACTCGGCAAATGCCGTGATCCTCTATTGCAACAAAGGCTGGCGTTCTGCGCTGGCGGCGCAAAGTCTGCAGCAGATGGGAGTGTCCGCGGTCAGTCATCTCGCCGGTGGTCTGGAAAGATGGCAGGCGGAAAATCGTCCCATCGATAAACCAGAGTAGGCTGTACCGGGGATCCGGGAAAATCGGGCACGCACAATAATAATACGGAGGGGAATATGACGAATCGTTTTCTGCTGCACTGCTTCCGCAGTACGGACTATGGCAAAGGGTTTAGCCAGAGCCGACGCCGCTTGCTCCAGGCGTTGCCACTGCTGCCGCTGGCAGGATCTGCCATCGCCCAGTCTCCGACACCAGTCGCAGTACGCAAACTGCATTGCTTTGATATTCGGGTCAGTGATGTGGCGCGTTCCGTGCGCTTTTATCAGGATTTGTTTGCCGCTCCGATACAGGCGCGACAAGGTGAGACTGTCATGTTGCGTATTGGCGAGGGCCCGCAGTATTTCTCTATTTCACCGCTGGCGCCCGGTGAGCAAGCCGGATTTCATCACATTGGGCTAAGTGTGGAGAATTTCGATCAGCAACGCGTACAGCAGGAGTTGTCTGCGTTTGGTGTACTGCCCGCGGATTCAGCAGCGGGCAGCACACAGCTCGAGATGGCAATGCGTTCCTGGGTTGATAATGGGCGCTTGTTCTTTGCCGATGCCGAGGGCGTACGTTATCAGCTGCTCGCCGAAACCGATTGCGGGAGTGGCGCCTCGGGCGACGCCTGTGCAGTGCTGGAACCGGCTCCGAACACTGGCCTTTTCGAACTCGTCGATCTGAGTCACTTCACTACTTTCCTGGCCAATCGCGAGCGGGCCAACGATTTTTACACCAGCGCCTTTAACAAACGCTATCAGGCTTTTCAGGGCCTGGGTTCCCCTGTCATCGGTGTCGGTGACGGCATACAGTTTCTTATGTATGTCGGTGGCAATCAGCCCGGATTGCCGGCCAATCCGGGCCGCATCGACCATGTGAGTTTCACCATGCGGGATTTTTCGGTGGACGGAATTCTCGCCACGCTAACCGACTATGGATTGCGGGCTCGGGAAGACGCCAGCGATACACAAGCCATGATGCATTGGGTTAGTATGCGCATGCCCAATCGAGGTGGCGCGGAAGGTGGCACACCCGAGGTGTATTTCTCAGATCCGGACGGTATCCGCATCCAGCTACAGGATCCCGGTTATTGTGGTGGTGGAGGGTATCTCGGCGACTACTGTCCACCATTGCCCTAGGCGTCTCACACACTTTCGAACTGAACGGCTCGCAGCATGAAGAGCCAATGGCAGGATTTTAGTATGCAGTATCGTTACATTGGCAAGAGCGGCTTGCGGGTCTCACCCATCTGTATGGGTACCATGAGCTTTGGCACCTGGACTGACAAGAACGAAGCGTTCCGAATTCTCGACAAGGCTTATGAGCGCGGAATCAATTTTTTTGACACGGCCGAAGTCTATCCGGTCCCGCCCACCGCTGAACTCGCCGGGTTGACCGAGGAAATATTCGGCAAGTGGATCAAGACCAGACCGCGCGATGGTCTGATCATCGCGACCAAGGTTGCAGGTGCGGCATCGGGCTGGTTCGTGCCACCCATCCGGCAGGGGCTGACTGCCATCGATCGGCATCATGTTACGCAGGCGATCGAAGGCAGCTTGCGTCGTCTGGGGGTGGACTATGTCGACCTGTATCAGGTGCACTGGCCCGATATGGTCGTGCCCATCGAGGAATCCATGGAAGCACTCGATCGTCTGGTGCAGGCCGGAAAAGTTCGCTATTTGGGAACTTCCAATGAATCGGCATATGGTCTCACCAAGGCGAACACGGCGGCCCACTACGAGGGGCTGGCACGTTTCGAGTCTATCCAGAACAATTTCTCACTCCTCAATCGTCGCTTCTTCGACGAACTCGCCAACGTGTGTCGGCGGGAGCAGGTGTCACTGCTACCGTATTCGCCTATCGGCGGCGGCGTACTCAGTGGCAAGTACAATGACAATGCGCAACCAACGAATGCCCGCTTTAGTGATTATCGCGATGCGGATTCGCGACAGCAGGCTATGGCGGCACGTTTCGTCAATGAGGGCACGCTGGCCTCTACCGCTCGTTACATGGAGATCGCGCGCGAGGCGGGTATGTCACCAGTGACGCTGGCGACAGCCTGGAGCATGAATTTTGACTTTGTCGCGTCGACAATCATTGGTGCGCGCACGGCCGAGCAATTGGACGACTCACTGGCAGCGCTGGACGTAACACTCGATAAATCTGTCATGGAGCAGTGCGATGCGGTGCATCAGCAACATCTTTATCCTATGGGCTAGTTGCCTGCTGCTAGCTTCGCCTCTCGGGGCGCAGGAACAGTCGGTCCATATCGCTCATTGTCAGACCTACTGCCCGCAGTCTGCGGAGAGTGCAGAGCGGCAGATTGTGGTGCATCACCTCTATGCGGCGAACATCGAGCGCGAGACCGGGATGGCAGAATGGGTAGCCTACCGGGTGCTCGGCGATGCGCTGGGCGTTGCCTCGCTGCTACCGCGTTCCTGGCACGCTGACCCCTTGTTGGGTACGGAATTGGCCGTTGCCATCGAGGAAGGCGGTATTGAAATTGTCCGTCCTGATCTGAGTAACGCGCAGGATCGCGAGTACCGGGTCAATGAGGTTCAGATCAATGCTGCTGACCGCGGGCGGCTCGCGCCGATGACCAGTTTCGCAGGCACACCCTATTGGGAAGATCTGAATAATTTAAGCAACATGGCGCCTTTGCCTACTGACTTGCGCGTGGGGAGCTGGGCTCGTCTCGAGCAGTCGATCAATGCGCTGGCTACACAGGTTGGCGATGTGTATGTAGTAAGTGGGCCGTACCTGCCGGTGGAGATGGAAATTGCCAACCCGCAGGCCTATTACAAATTGGTGCTCGCCGGAAATCGCCTGTCGGCATTTATTTTTCCAGGTGACCTGCGTCAGAATGACAGCTACTGCGCGCAGCTCAGTACACTGGAAACAATCACTACAGAGACGCGGCTGGACTTGCTGCCGATCGTAACCCGCGGTGAGCTGGTGCTGGCAGGTTCGCTGGACACTGAACTTGGCTGTGGCGAAAGCGAATAGAGCACGACAGTCTCTTCGTGGACTGGCAAGAAGCAGGCACATTCTGCCCGATAGTAATTGAGGAACCCCGCATGACCTATGTCTATACCCCACCCGATATCCCGGCAGTACCAGTGACCGAGCTGGCTGCCGAGTTTGCCGTGCACCGTATCTATTGTGTGGGCCAGAACTACGCTGCGCATGTGATCGAGATGGGTGGCGATCCCAAGGCCGGGCCGCCAATCTTTTTCAGCAAGCCTGCGGATGCAATTGTTATCAATGGTGCTCCCGTAAATTATCCTCAGGGCACGTCGGAGCTGCATCATGAAGTGGAGCTGGTTGTCGCGCTCGGGAGCGGTGGCAGGAACATTAAACCTGAAGAGGCACTGACCTGTGTATTCGGCTACGCAGTCGGCATCGATTTTACCCGTCGCGATTTGCAGGCCGCGGCGAAGAAAGGCGGCAAACCCTGGGACGTTGCCAAGGGCTTCGACCAGTCGGCTCCAATCTCCGCCATCAAGCCAGTGGGCGATCAGCAGCATCCCCTTGAAGGCATGATTGAGTTGCGCGTCAACGGTGAGATTCGTCAACAATCGAACCTCAATGACATGATCTGGAGCGTTGCCGAGATCATCGCGGAGCTTTCGCGCTATTTCGAACTCAAGACGGGTGATCTCATTTATACCGGAACGCCGTCGGGGGTCGCTGCCGTCGTGCCAGGCGATCGACTCGAAGCTCGGATTGATGGGGTAGGCGAGCTAGCCTTCGATCTGGTCGCTGCTGCCGAGTAACGGATAACGCGTGAGCGCCGATCAAGCCATTCTTGTCGCAATTCTCGTTGCCTTGCTGGGCCTGTTGGTCTGGGGGCGCTGGCGTTATGACATCGTTGCATTGGGTGCGCTGTTTACTGCCAGCATTTTTGGTGTAGTCCCGCAATCTGAAATCTTCAGTGGCTTCGGCAATCCGGCAACGGTTACCGTTATTCTGGTGCTGATCATCAGTTTCGGCCTTACGCGCTCGGGTGCGGTAGACTACATCCTCCCCATTCTGGAACCCTTCAAGGATAAGCCCTTCCTGCACATCGCCGCGCTTACCTTCATGGCGGCGTTTCTCTCCATGTTCATGAATAACGTTGGCGCCCTCGCCTTGTTAATGCCGATTGCGATTCAGTCGACGAGCAAGGCGGGCAGGGCGCCCGCGACCGTGCTGATGCCGCTTTCTTTCGGGTCAATTCTCGGCGGGTTGGTTACGCTGATCGGGACGCCACCGAATATTCTCGTTGCCAGCTATCGTGAAGAAGTGAGCGGAGAAGCCTTTGCCATGTTTGATTTCACTATGGTCGGAGGTGGTGTCGCGTTGCTGGGAATTCTTTTTTTACTGCTCGTCGGCTGGCGACTCGTGAGAGTTCGCAAACAGACTGCAGGTCTGGAGCTGTTTGAGGTCGAGGAGTATCTGTTCGAGCTGAAAGTCGGCGAAGGTTCGCCGCTGATTGGTGAACTATATGGCACGGTCAAAGCGAGTCTGCGCGAGAATAAAATGGACCTGCTCAGCGTGGAGCATCGCAAGAAAATAACCCGCACGGTTACACTCAAATCCGAACAGGAATTAAAACGCAGCGACTATCTGATGGTGCAAGGCAGTCATGAAGACGTTGCAGCCTTCGCGGAAGCCAATGTACTGAGCCTGCATACGGCGCTCAATGGCGTACATGCCGTGTTGCATTCCGATGAGAAGCAATTCGCCGAAGTTGTTGTGACGCCCAATTGCACGCTTGTCGGCGAGACGCCCGCCAGTTGCAGTTTTGGGAGCCGTTACAAGGTAAATCTCATCGCGGCGTCGCGTTCGGGGCAACCGCATCGCAGTCGTTTACGGGAATTCAAGTTCAAAATTGGCGATGTCCTGTTGCTCTATGGGGAAGAGGAGCAGATTCAGGAAGCGATCAGCAAGATGAATTGTTACCCGCTCGCCCAGCGCTCTATCGGCCTGCTCAAGAACAAGAAGTCTGCGCAAGCGCTGCTCATCTTTGTTACCGCCATTGCAGCAGTTGCGACGGGCTTGCTGTCGATTCAGCTAGCTCTCGGCATTGCGACTGTCGTGATGGCGCTGGCCCGCGTACTGCCGGTGCGTGAGTTTTACGATGGCGTCGATTGGCCGGTGGTTGTGTTACTCGGGGCAATGATTCCGCTTGGCGCTGCACTGGAGACGACAGGCACGACCGATTTGCTGGTCGCCGGTATTCTATCGGTTGCAGGCAACCTCTCACCGGTGTTGATACTGGTTATGATTCTTGTGATCACGATGACCGTGTCCGATGTGCTTAACAACGCCGCCACCGCCATCTTGATGGCACCGATTGCCTACAACCTGGCAACCTCATTGCAGTTGAATCCTGATGCCTTTCTCATGGCTGTAGCGATCGGCGCATCCTGTGCGTTCCTCACTCCGATAGGGCACCAAAATAATGCATTAATTATGGGCCCGGGTGGCTACAAGTTTGGTGACTACTGGCGGGTTGGCCTGCCGCTGGAAATCCTGATCGTGGCCGTCGCAGTTCCTCTCTTGTTACTGGCCTGGCCGCTTTCCGCGTAGGCTGCGACTTCCTTTCGCGCAACGAATAGACAGCTTCCCGAGCTGTGATAGACTGAGCACAGATGTCACTTCAAGCAGTTAAGGATGTCGGTCCTTAAATGTGCTCGAGTAGCGAGTGCAGTGCGTTGTAAGTACCGAACCCAGAGAGACCTGATGCGCGTAAACTGGAAGTCCTATAACCCTGGCAAGTTTCACGATGAATTGATATCGAGTCCGGGTTATGCACGCAAACCTTCGCGTAAACTTGCCAGCTACCTCCGTTCACTAACTCATGAAGAGCTGTTGCAGAAGAAAACGGCAGCGGAGTTGGCGATCAAGACCATGGGCATTTCGTTTACTGTCTACAGTGACGCCGGCAATATAGACCGCGAATGGCCGATGGATATTATCCCGCGCCTGATAGCGGGCTCAGAATGGGATCAGACAAGTCTCGGTCTTGAGCAACGCTTACGCGCACTCAACTGCTTCATTCACGATTTATACAACGATCAGAAAATCCTCAAGGATAAAGTCGTTCCCTCGGAACTGATTTTCAATTCCGGTAACTTCCGCAAGCAATGTGTCGGTATCAAACCCAAATTCAATGTCTGGGCACACATCTGCGGCACCGATCTGATCAAGGGTGACGACGGCCAGTTCTATGTGTTGGAGGATAACCTGCGCGTCCCATCCGGTGTCTCCTATATGCTGGAAAACCGGCGTGTCACCAAGCGCGTTTTTCCAGAGTTGTTCGAAGGCAACATGGATATTCGCCCGGTCACGGAGTATCCCAGTCAGCTACTCGATATGCTGTCTTCGCTCTCGCCGCGTAATGTAAAGTCTCCCGAAGTCGTCGTGCTGACGCCGGGTATATACAACTCCGCCTACTTCGAACATTCCTTTCTTGCGCAGCGCATGGGGGCTCAACTCGTCGAAGGCAGCGACCTCGTGGTCGAAGACGACAAGGTCTATATGCGTGCCATCGATGGTCTGTCACAGGTCGATGTGGTGTATCGACGGATAGATGATCTCTTTCTGGATCCGAAGGCGTTTAACAAAGAGTCAGTGTTAGGTGTGCCCGGTATTTTCAAAGCCTGGGTGAAAGGCAATGTGGCGCTTGCCAATGCCCCGGGTGCCGGCGTGGCTGACGACAAGATCATCTATACCTATGTGCCGAAGATCATCAAGTACTATCTCGATGAGGACCCGATCATTCCCAATGTGCCAAGCTACTTGTGTGTCGACAAGAAGCAGTGCGATCACGTATTGAAGAACCTCGACAAGCTGGTTGTCAAACCCGCAAATGAGTCAGGGGGCTATGGCATGCTGATCGGTCCGCAGGCGAGTCGCAAGCAATTGCAGGACTTTGCGCGCCGCATCAAGGCGAACCCTCGAAACTACATGGCGCAGCCCCTCATCTCGCTCTCGACCGTGCCGATACTCGGCGAGCGATCGGTTGAACCGCGCCACGTTGATCTGCGCCCGTTCATCTTACAGTCTGATCGCAGCTATGTTACGGCTGGCGGATTAACCCGTGTGGCCATGGTCAAGGGGTCCTATGTTGTGAACTCATCCCAGGGTGGGGGCAGTAAAGACACCTGGATTGTCGGAGATTGTTGAGGAAACTACGGTGCTACTTTCTCGAGTTGCAGAACGAGTCTACTGGCAGTCGCGTTATCTTGAACGCGTAGAAAATACAGCGCGCCTGCTGAATGTCTTCTCGACCCTGCTGATGGACCTTCCAAAAGGCACGCAGCTGGGCTGGCATTCCCTGGTGGAGATTACCGGCACCGACGCCGCGTTTGCCGCACGTTACAAGCAACACTCCGAGCGCAATGTGTTCAAGTTCCTGCTCTCTGAGAGCAATGGCTATTCCATTCTCGATACGCTCGCGCTCGCCAGAGAGAATGCGCGCACTACACGCGAGATCATGCCCACCGAGGCCTTCGAACTGATCAATAATCTTTATTATCTGGGCAAAGAGAAGGCGGAGCTGGCGGTAGCCAGAGGGCCAAGACATGAATTCCTCGAGGGGTTGATCGCCGATTGCCAGCAGATCACGGGCCTGTTGAGTGGCACCATGAGTCGCGACGAAGCATTCAGCTTTGTCCGCCTCGGACGTAGCCTTGAGCGTGCCGACATGACGACGCGTATTCTCGACGTGGGAAGCGGCAACCTGTTGCAGCCACTGCAGGCGGCCCAGGGCGAGAAGGAGTCACATGTCCCCTTTGAAAACATTCTGTGGATGAACATTTTGCGTTCGCTGAGTGCGTATCAGATGTATCGCCAACATGTGCGTGAGCGGGTGAAAGGAGAGGATGTTGTTCGCTACCTTTTGCAAAATGAGCAATTCCCCAGAGCGACCGCCCACAACCTGACTACTCTGACCAAGGTGCTGAAGAAATTGCCAGCAAGCTCAAAAGTGAAATGGCAGGTCGATAGAACTCGTCGCCTGGTGAACAGTGGGGACATCGAAAAACTCTTGCAAAAGGGATTGCTCGAATACATCGACGAATTGCAAAAAGCCATTGCCAATATTCATTTCAAGATTGCTGATACCTGGTTCTTGCACTAATCCAGATAGTCGCCAACTCTGCTCCGCATTGGCCGATAGTTGTGTCATTATCACGCCCGTCGCTAAACTCTTCGCCGCATGAGACTCGCTTGTGAAAAATTTTACCTGTAGCTGTGATCAAACGCTGTTCTTCGAGAACACGCGTTGCCTGAATTGTGAGCGGGAAGTCGGCTTCGATCCGACGACGATGAGTATGCGTGCGGTGGCCGATTCTGACGGCGGCAAGCCGGCCAAGCTGTGCAGGAATGCGGCAGACTATAACGTCTGTAACTGGTTGGTTGATGAAGAGGATCAGCAATATTGTCTTTCCTGTCGGCTCAATCACACCATCCCCAACCTGATGTTGCCCAAGCGGCGCCGCTGGTGGAAGAGTATGGAGCATGCCAAGAGACGGCTGATCTATTCGTTGCTTTCTCTCGGCCTGCCAATACAGGGCAAGCAGGAAGGCAGTGGAGGGCTGGCATTCGAATTCATCGAGGACAAGAGGAGTAATCCCGGTGTGCTCGAGGAGCATGTCAACACCGGGCATGACAACGGTCTGATTACCATCAATATTACCGAGGCAGATCATGTCAGCCGGGAGATATCCAGGCAGTACACCGGGGAGTTGTACCGAACTTTGCTGGGGCACTTCCGCCACGAAAGCGGACACTATTATTTTGGTCGTCTGATTCAGTCGGATGCAGCACTCGATCAGTTCCGGGAATTGTTTGGTGATGAACGGCAAGACTATGGCGCAGCCCTGGAAAAGTACTATGCGAACAAGGCGACCATGGTGAGAAATCCTGACCTCATCAGTCACTATGCACAGGCTCATCCGCACGAAGACTGGGCTGAGGTATGGGCTCACTATCTGCACATGGTGGACACACTCGAGACGGCCGGCGACTACAACATGCAGCAGGGTTCAACTCACTTCGATGATATCGATGAGTTGATGCTGAAGTGGTCTCAGCTAACGATGATGTTGAATGCGTTAAACCGGAGTATGGGACTTGAGGATGCTTATCCGTTTATCCTGTCAGAACTGACGATGGCTAAGCTTCGTTTTGTTCACGGTTTGATTTATCCCAGTTCCTAGCCCAGGTCATCGGGGGCATTTGTCGGAATGCTTCCTTCAATCGCTCATCCCAGGAGCGTTTCAGGTCACGCAGGAAATCACTGTCACTTTCAAAGCGGAAGGGCTTTTCGAGTTGCAGCTTGTTGGTTCGATACATCAATAATTCGATCGGCGGCCCGACACTCAGATTGCTGCGCATGGTGGAATCCATCGAGACCAGGGCGCACATGGCGCAGGTATCCAGATTCAATTCCGGCGTCAGGATGCGATCGAGAATCGGTTTGCCGTATTTGCTCTCGCCGATTTGCAGGTAGGGCGTATCGGTTGAGGAAGTGATGTGATTGCCTTCCGGATAGATCAGGATGATCTCGTGAGGATTGTCTTTCACCTGGCCGCCGATGATAAAACTCGCTTCGAAATTCTTGCCTTCGATAGCCCGCTTCTCTTGCTGCTCGCGGCTGATGTCACCAATATAATCGGCGGCGTCTTCCACGCTCGGCATTGCCAACAGATTTTCTTTCGCGTTCTGTCTGATGTCGCTCTTGATCTTGGCGATCGTGGCCTGTGTGGTGGCCAGATTGCCTGCAGACAGAATGGTGAATACCTTCTCACCGTCCACCGCGAAGCGGAACATCTTGCTATAGGTGGAAACCTGATCAATGCCCGCATTGGTCAGGGAGTCAGAACAAAACACCATGCCTGCATCGACAGACACTGCTACACAATAAGTCATTGCGGCTCACTTGCTACTACAAGCGCCCAATCATACTAACTAAACCCGGAAGTGAATAGAGTTTATTTTTTCTCCAAATAGCGGTAGGAGCTGTGGTGTAACTCAGCGCAAAGTCGCTAAATCCGGGGGTGAAGGGGGAGAGGCCAGCCGCATGGATGACCGTCATTGGGTGACCCATGGCGACGATTCCATGGGTCATTGAGGACCTTACTGGATCAGGGTGTAAGGGTCGTCAATCTCGTCTGACAACTCTTCCAGCTCAAGATAATCACATTCAAGCGCGATGCGCTTGCTGTCCAGTCTTTCTTCGATGCGGCGACGCAGTTCAGTAACTCGAGATTTGTCTTTGGAACCAGCAGCTTTCTGTTCAGAAGCCTCTGCTTCAGGTTCTTCAGACACCAATGCAGCCTCGAGTATGTCCTTGGCGCTTTCGAAGTCATCCCACTTTCTTTCTTTCATGGTCTGTCCCTCAGTGCGATTAAACGATTTCGTCTTGCGATTTCGCATGATGCCTATCCTATATATCGGTATTTTTGGGGATTTGCTTCATAAAAATAAAGGGGCTGAGTGTGAAATATTTTCATGCTGGAGTGCAGCTGCGTTCAGCCGTCGGTGGCCTTGTCGTGCGCTGCATCGGTAGAGCGCCCCAGCTAGCGTGGCGACCCGCCGCATTGGCAGGTAGCTACAGGCGAGGCAGGGTACGGGAGAACTGTGACAGATTGATGAAAATCAAGAGCTTAAGTGCAGGGCCGACTGACTCTGCCTGATTCATAGCCAGAGCCCGCGGATCTGTTCGGGTAGCAATCCGAGGTGCAATTGCGCAACCGGGCTCAGCCGAACAGGAAGAGGAGAGAAGTGTTTCGGCCGCGTTGTGTTGGCTTGCCAGTTCAGCCAGAACCCGTCAGGTCAGCGCGTCAATGGTCTCCTGACGCAATATCTTTTTCGCGATCTTGCCCGTGCCGAGGCGTGGTAACTGCTCATGGCGAAAGCGAATGATTTCCGGAATCTTGAAGGCGGCGACCTTGACTTGCAGGAATTCTTGCAGCTCAGTCTGGTCGAGTTGTTGGCCGGTTTTCAGCATCACGGTCGCGGCCGGTATTTCGCCGAGGCGCTCGTCCGGAATCCCGTACACCGACACCTCGTTCACTGCAGGATGTTCGCTGATGGCATACTCGACTTCCGCGCAGCCAATGTTTTCCCCGCCCCGGATCACGATGTCTTTCGCGCGATCCGAAATAATGAGAAAGCCCAGTGTATCGAGATAGCCGACATCGCCGGTGCGAAACCAGCCGTCTTTCAACACTGCAGCCGTTTCTTCCGGCTTGTTCCAATATCCCTTCATGATCGACGGGCCGCGAATGCAGATTTCACCCACTTCGTTCGCGGCAAGCACTTTGCCGGACTCATCCTCAATACGTACTTCGGTGACCGGAGGAGAGGGCCGACCTGTGCTGTGCGGACGCGCCTCGTAGAACAAACCTGTAATTATCGCACCGATGGCGTTGGTCTCGGTGAGGCCGTATCCCAGTCCCGGCAGGGCGCGCTGGGGGAATTTCTGCAGCATCATCTTCAGATGCTCAGGAGGACGCGGCGCCCCGCCGCTCTGTACGGCACGCAGACTGCTCAAGTCTGTGCTGCCGAAAGATTCTTCCTGCATCAGCTCCCAGGCCATTGTCGGCACGCCATGGAACACTGAAATCTTTTCCTTGGCGATGAGCTCGAGGGCTTTGCTGGCGTCCCATTTGTACATCATCACGAATTTGCGCTGGTAGATGAAGCAGGCGAGGAACTGGGCGTGACTACCGGTCACGTGAAACAGCGGCACATTGGAGAGGATCGCTTCCTTGAAATCCGGGTCGGTTTCTTTCAGCTCCGGGCGCAGCTCTTCATTGATTTCCTTGACGAACTTCCATGTGAACAGCGAACTTAGAATGCCGCGATGACTCGCCAACACCCCTTTTGGTTCACCTGTCGAGCCGGATGTGTACATGATCGAAGCATCGTCGTCGGCAGCGACGGCGAAGGCCGCGATCTCGGCGTCACTGAGAGGCGCGATGCCCTCCAGCAAGGCATAGAATTCGGGGATACCGACAGTTTCCTGTTCCGGTTTGATGGCGATCAGTTCGACGCCCAAGTCATCGAGACAGTGCTGCACCAGAGCGTGACGGGCAGGGTCGGCGAGTAGGACTTTACTGCCGCTGTCGCGCAGGCCATATTCGATTTCTGGTCCCTTCCACCAGGAATTCATGGGGACAGCAATGGCACCCGTCAGAGTAATGCCCATATACGCAATACACCATTCAGGCGAGTTGCGGGCGCAGATCGCAACCCGGTCACCAGACTGGATTCGATAGCGCTCGATAAGCACTCTTGCGAAACGCTTGGCCATGTCGAGCGATTCGGCAAAGGTGTAGCGCTCCTCGAGATAGACCAGAAAATCCCTGTCTGGCGTATTGAGTGCGCGCTCGTAGAGTTGACCGAGATTACTCGGTATCTTGCTGAAGACATTCATCTTCAGGCCGAGAACAGTGTCTTCGTGGACCGCCAACTCGGCGTCGGGGGCTTTATGTCTGGCTACTATATCTTTCAGAGAGGCCAGATCGGCGGCAATCTGTTCGTCGGTGAGCATGGTATGTCTTATTCTTCCTTGAATTGCAGGGTGACTTTGCCCATTACGCGACGCTCGGCGAATACCTTGAATGCGTCTACATAATCTTCCTTGGCAAAGGATTGGGTTACAACCGGATTAAGCTGGCCCTGATCATACAGGCTCAGCAATTCCTGAAAATTCTGCTCATACGCCTCGGGTTCTTCCTTCTTGAAGCGACCGAGGAAAACGCCAACCATGGCCGAACCCTTGAGCAGCGCGAGATTGGCTTTGTATTCCGGAATGCGGCCGCTCGTAAATCCGACGACGAGTAGCCTGCCGTTCCAGTTGATGCAGCGACAACTCTGGTCGAAGAGGTCGCCGCCCACCGGGTCGTAGATCACGTCGGCACCGCGGTCATCGGTTAGCGCCTTCACCTTGTCCTTGAGTTCACCATCGCCGTAGTTGATTGTTGCGTCGGGGTTGAACTGTTTGACGAAGTCGAGCTTCTCGTCGGAGCTGGCTGCCGCGATCACTCTGGCGCCCATCACCTTGCCCAACTCCACCGCGGCCAAGCCGACGCCGCCGCTGGCGCCCAGCACGAGCAGCGTCTCGCCTGGCTGAATATTGGCGCGTTGTTTCAGTGCGTGATAAGAGGTGGTATAGATCATGGCGAATCCGGCAGCGGTCTTGAAATCCATGCTGTCCGGAATCTTGCGAATCGATTGTGCATTGCACACGACTTGTTCTGCGAGCCCACCAATACCTGGTGTCGCCATGACGCGATCGCCGGGAGCGAGTCCGCTAACGCCAGGACCGACACTTTTAACAATGCCGCCGACTTCGGAGCCCGGGGTGAAAGGCATTGGCGGTTGAAACTGGTACTTGCCCTGAATCTGCAGTGTGTCAGGAAAGTTGAGTGAGGCGGCGTAGACTTCAACTACCGCTTCGTTTGCGCCGGCTTCGAGATCGGCGATGTCTTCCAGAACGAGGTTTTCCGGAGGACCATAAGATTTGCAGAGGAGTGCTTTCATAGTCGCTACGCTTGATTTTCCGAACGCGGATTCAATCATGAAAACCGGGGAACTTCAAACCGGTGAACGCGTGGTGCTCGGTGGAGACTGACCAGGAAAGCGCAAGCTGGATTGGCGGGTAGTAGCAGGTTCCTGTGCAGTATTTATCCAACCATTCAATCCGCCCCAGGGCCGCAAGCCCCGGGCTCGTAAGGTCGCAAGGTCGCAAGCAAGGCGAGCAAGGCAAGTAAGGCAACTAAGATAGTACCGCCGCAGGATTGTGAACAGGCGGCCCGCGAGCGTGCGCGACTGTGATCAATGCGCAGCATGCAGTAAACTAGCACGCTTGGCTGCGCCCGGAATTGCACTTACCGTTCAGTGCCGGGAATCCAGCAGGCCGATGAATGAGCGTAGCCGAATAGGCTCGCTGACAGATTGTACAAGCCAGAGAAATCAATTGAACGAAAGATTACGCCAGGCCTATCTCAAGTCGATGGGCATCGAACTCGTCTACCCGCGGATGCGCCTTGCAGGGGCGCGCCCTGGCCCGGCCTATGATTTCAGCACACCGGAATTTCTTGGCAGTGCTGAGCCAATTGCCCCTGAGTCGAGTGCGGCACAAGCAACTGCGCAGGGGGCAGCAGAGCAGTCCAAGCCAAACGAACGTATGCGTGCAGCACGTGAGCAGTTGGGGCTTGCAAAAGAGTCGTCTCGTGCACGTGCAGAGAATGTACCTGAGAAGAGAGCCGTTGCAGAGCCAGCAGACACCTCAGCGCTCGCCGACACGAGCGGAGCTGGCACAGACGAGCAGCCCCCGCTCAATTTTCGCCTGCAGTATCGCGTGGTCGGCTCCGGTCTGGCGGTACTGATGGACGCACCTCTGTATGCCGGGCAACAGTCTCAGCGCGACTGCCAGCAGTTGCTTGAGAATATTCTTCTTGCGCTGGCAGCGCCTCTGGCCAATGCAGGGGGCCAGGTCGAAGAGTTTAATTGGCCCTTGCTCGAAGATCTTCCTGCCGAGGAAACGACTGCCCACCACGCGAGCCAGGCATTGCTCGGGTTTATCGCGATGCGCAGGCAGCGAGACAATTTTACGAACTTGTTGATCTTCACGAGTCGCACCGGACAGATTGTCGAGCTATTGCCGAAGCGCCATTCCGAGGGCAGACAAGATGCCGAGCCGATGTCAGAATCCGACTATCAGCTTGAGCGCTTGAACTGCTGGATTACTCAGGTCAGCAGCTTACAGGAAATGCTATCGGTGCCAGCGATCAAGCGTGAGGTCTGGCAACAATTGCAAGCCTTGCGCAGTCGACTGGCGACAGCGTAAGACACCCGGAACCCCTCAGCAAGCAGCAGTTTTTTAACCCACCATTTAGTGTTAGCCCACTGTAAAAGCGTTTCGCCCATGCCGTCCCAGACTTCATCACTCCCCATGCAATTTTTTGCTCGCACGATGCGCAACAGCGATCTGGATCTGGTCGTCAAAAATGAGCAGCTCGCCTATGAGCATGGCTGGAGCAAGCGTATTTTTATCGATTGCTTGCGGGCCGGTTACCAGTGCTGGGTGTTGGCGAACAAAAGTCAGATCGTAGCGCACGGCGTCATGTCAGTCGCAATCGGCGAGTGTCACTTGCTGACGCTGTGTGTGCATCCGGACTACCAGCGACGGGGCTATGGCAGGAAACTGTTCAAGCTGTTACTCGACCGCGCAGAGAAGCTCGAAGCGAAACAGTGCTTTCTGGAAGTCAGAGTCAGCAATGAGTCGGCGATTCAACTCTATCGTTCCATGGGTTTTGTGCAGATTGGAGAGCGCAGGAACTATTATCCCGGGAATGAAGGGCGGGAGGATGCCTTGATTCTCTCGCGAGAACTTCCGCTGCCCTAGTCCTCTTTTTCCCGCTCCGGCGAGCTGTCGCGCGCCGTGGATTTTCCCATGAGCCTGAGGCTCAGTTTGAATACTGTGATCAGTAGCAGCGCCGCACCGATGACTGCGGTGAGCATGACGAGTATCGAAATCAGCAGATTGAACAGTTCCATCAAGCTGATGTCCTGCCACATGGCCACGCCCCAGAGGCAGAGGCCGCCAACCGCGATTCCAGCAAGTGTGGCGGCTGTCTTCTTGCGTACGTTGAGTAGAGAAAAAATCAATAGTCTGGCCTGTTGTCTTTGTCGCGATAACTGGTTTTACAGTCAGGGTAGTGGCTGCAACCCCAAAAATCGCCGTGTTTGCCTGTTCGTTTTTGTAACAAGGAGCCACAGTCCCGGCAGCGCCATGCGTGTTCCGGTGTGCCGCCTTCGTCTTTCAGTGTCACCTTACAACCTTTGCTGTAGCCACTGCAAAACCAATAGTCGCCACGCTCTTTGTCTGCGCGAATTAACGGGCGGGTGCAGATCGGGCAGCGATAACGCTCGTCATCGCTTGCGACGGGCTGGCCGTCCCGGTCATTGCGTGTGACGCGGCACTTGGGAAAGCCGCTGCAGGACCAAAAAGTACCGCGCTTTCCATCTTTGCGGACTAGTGGCAGTTTGCACTCGGGGCAGGCGTGAACTTTATTTTTTTGCCCGGTAGTTGGCGCGCTCCCGCTTGCGGTGCTTTCGACGTCGCTATCGTGAGAGTCAGTGCCCATGTGCACAGTTTACGCCGCCTACTGACCGGATACCAATTCACCCAGGCGCGCGAGCAGTGCTGCGTTTTCCTGATCGGTGCCGATGCTGATTCGTAGCTTGTCGCGCAATCCTTCATGGTCGAAATAGCGGACCAGAATATTGGAGTCTTTGAGTGCGCTATAGAGTGCTGCTGCGTCCTGATCTGCCGGCGCAGTACAGAGCAGGAAATTGCTCTGGCTGCTGACGCAATCGAAACCCAACTGCGTTAGTTGCTCGTGTAGCGCATGTCTGCTTGTGCGGACTTTGTTCCACGTTTCCCTGGCATAGTCCTGTGCCTGCAGTGCCGCTGTGGCAAGACGTTGCGCGATGAGGTCTGTATTGTAACTATCGCGGGTCTTGTAGAGCATCGGTCCGATCAAGGACTGATGGCCAAGACCGTAGCCAAAGCGCAGGCCGGCCAGTGAATAGCCCTTGCTGAGTGTGCGCAGGATCAGCACGTTGTCGAGTTCCCTGATCAATGGAAGGGAATCGTATTCCTGCTCCGGATCGATAAAATCAACATAGGCTTCGTCAATCAACAAAATGCCCGCACAGGCATTGGCAACCCGTCGCAAGACATCAACCGACATCAAGGAGCCACTCGGTGCATGCGGATTGACCAGTATGCAGAGTTTGCATTGGGCCGCCTGAGTGAAAAATTCTTCGGCAAGAGACCAGTCTTGTTGCAGTGGTACTTCCTGCAGTGAGCAGCCCTGAATGTCGGTGAGCACCGGATAGAGGGAATAACTGGGTTTGGCGACCAGCACCGTATCCGCAGGGTCTACGTAAGTGGTCAACACCAGGCGCAGCAACTCATCGCCGCCGTTGGTTGGAATCACATTGTCAGCGTGCAAGCCATGCAACTGTGCTGCGCTCTCGCGAAACGCATTGGCCATCGGCGGCGGGTAGCGCCGCAGGTCCGCGACATTGACTGCTGCCAAGGCGGCGCTGACTTCCGGCGCAGGCGGGTAGGGATTCTCATTGGTATTGAGCTTGATAACCGAACCCTGCACTTGCTCGCCGGGGCTATAGCCCTGCATGGCTTCGATATTGGAACGTTGGAATGTCATGGTCTGTGATCTTTACGTGCGTCTGAACGAGGGCCAGGTTCGGGTTTGGCAATCTGCTGGCTGTGCAATCAGGATGGTGTTGTCTGGACGGTTTTTAAGGCAGTGTCGTTACGGGCTAACAACCGGAAAGACGCAAGGGTATAGGCAATTGACCGTGGCAGCAAGGCGCAGTGCGGGACTAGTCATGTGCCGTAAATGTCTCCGACTCTGGCAGGTAGGTTTGCAGTCGGTGTGTCCAGCCGGCGAGCCAGCGTTGCTCGTTACGCTCTGGCGGGGCGTTTTGCACCCGTCGCTGTAATACGGCCGCTGCGGCGTCGACGAAGTCTGTGAGTTCCGAACCGTCCGCAGGCATTGCCTGCAGCACCTGTAGCAGGCCCCAGCCCTGGTCCGCGTAGCGCTCACTGCTGTGCAACCCTGTGCCTTTGAAATGCACGTAGTCGATCAGCGCATAAAGTCCGTAGGGGGCATCGTTGGCAGCGAGTGTGTACAGGTGCTTGGTGAGAGTCTCTCGCTCAGCAGGATCTGCCGCGGCAAGAATCGCCTCGGAGCTGGCGAAAAAACGTTCGGCGATGAAGCGCGCTTGCAGGTCTTGCGTCGCCGCCAAAAGCTGGCGTAACTCTCTCATGCGTGCGCTGTCCTGTGCGGCGAGAAACTGTTCCCGCGATTGCCACGGCGCTGCCGCCGCTTGTCCCGCTGTCAGCCAGGCCGGTAAGGAAACTCCGGCGCGTTGCAAATAGTGGAGCAGTGCAGGAAAGGTTTGCTCGAAGACTTCCTGCTGACCCTCGCGATACCAGATAAAATGGCCTATCCCCAAAGAGGGGAAATCCTCCCCGGCATTCCAGCTGGTCAGGCAGGCGGGACGACTCGCACATTCATTGGCATAGATTTGCCTGCCGAGCTGGCGGAAGTCGTCAGGACTTAATTCACCGACTTGTGCGAAGGCGCCGGAAATGAACAGTAACGAGGCCGGCAAAAGCCAGAAAAACCTGTTGAATCTGCTTGTATTTGCTGGCATTTTGACTCCATCCATCGTTTTGGCCGGCAGCGGTATCGGTGCTGAGCGGTAAGCCAGAGAGGCTCGCGAGCACGGTGCACGGTAGCGTACGATTCTTCGTAAAGCATGAGGTTGCGATATCAAGAATGTCATCGGCAGAATGAGAGTCAGAATCAAGGGAAATCAGCAGTTTTATGACAGACACAGCAGCGTCAGAGGTGGAAGTCGAGACCCCTGCACAGGAACCCACTGAGCAGAAAGACCCATTCGTCGCCCAACTCTCAAAAATTTACCAGCGCCTCAAGTACAGCAAGAAACTGAAGGTGGCCATGAAGGAGGTCGAGAAGGATTTACTCGACCTGCTCGGCGTGCGTCTGTTTACGATTTACCAGTCCGTAGACAATGGCAAGGAGATCCTTGCCAGTATCAAGGGCGGCGACTCCGACGATGATGATTCGGTGGAGATTCGCGTTCCCTTCTCCACGACTTCGCTTGCCGGGTATGTTGCGCTCAGTCAGCGCGCGTTGATAATCAAGAATGTCAAAGACAGCGATGAGCTGATCGATATCCATCCGCGGCTGCAATTCGACAGCAAGTTCACCGACGCCAAAGGCTGGAAAGTAAAATCCCAGATCGTTGTCCCGATCAAGGATGAAATTCTGCTGGGTGTAATGCAGCTCATCAATTTCGAAGGTGATCGGGACTTTACCAAGACAGACCTGAAGCATGCGCTGATGGTCAGTCAAATGCTGGCCAAACAATTCCGCTCTTCCCTGCAGAGTACGCAAGGGCCTTATGACTACCTGGTGCAGAAGAGCAAGATTACCAGTGCCGAACTGGAAGAGCTAAAGAACAAGACGTCACTCTATGGCGGATCGATGTCGCGTGCTCTTATGGAAGAGTTCAGCATTGAGGCGGACATGATTGGTAAGTCGCTGGAGTATTACTACCGTGTTCCTTACATGGCCTACGACTCCAAGCACGAATTGCCGACCGACCTCCTCGAGAATATTGGTGTCAGCTATCTGCGCAGCAACCTCTGGCTGCCGGTAGCCGGCAACAAGGACGAGGCGGTAATCCTCATCGACGACCCCTCCGACTATCAGCGCATCATGGAGATCCAGGGCGTTGTGAATGCGCGCAATTATGTTTTTCGTGTCGGATTGCCCGAGCACATCCTGCAGTTCCTGCGCGGTGATGAGGGCGACTACGAGGAAGGCTTCGATGACATCTTCTCGGGTCTGGATGAGCAAGGCGTTGAGCTGGATGAGGCAGATGAGGAAGACGAGGACGAGAGCCTCGCGCAGACCAATGCGATCATTCAGTTGGTGAATCGCATTATTACGGAGTCGGATCGTCTCGGCGCCTCCGATATTCATATCGAGCCGGGTAAGGACAACGCGCCGGGTGGTGTGCGCATACGTGTCGATGGCTTATGTCGTGAGTTATTGAAGGTTCCGAAAGAGCACTGTGCGGCATTGATCGCCCGCATCAAGGTTATGTCGCGGCTCAATATCGCCGAGAAGCGATTACCCCAGGATGGCAAGTGCAAGCTCAAAGTGCGCGGCAAGAAGCTCGAACTGCGTGTCGCTACCGTGCCGACAGTGCAGGGCGAAAGCGCGGTATTGCGTATTCTCGCTGCGGGCAGTGCCATGCCGCTAGATAAACTCAATATGCATCCGGACAATCACAAGCGGGTCGTCGAGCTTTCCGCTCATCCGCATGGATTGTTCCTCGTCGTGGGGCCGACCGGTTCCGGTAAGACGACCACGCTGCACGCCGTACTCGGCTATATCAACAAGCCCGAACGAAAAATCTGGACCGCGGAAGATCCCGTTGAGATTACCCAGCCCGGATTACAGCAGGTGCAGATGCTGCCGAAGATCGATTTCACTTTTGCTACGGCGATGCGCGCCTTCCTTCGTGCGGACCCGGATGTAATCCTGATCGGTGAGATGCGCGATGAAGAGACTGCCTCCATTGGTGTCGAGGCTTCACTCACCGGTCACCTTGTGTTGTCCACCTTGCACACGAACTCAGCGCCCGAAACGATTACCCGCTTGTTGGACCTCGGCCTCGACCCGGTCAACTTCTCCGATGCCTTGCTCGGCGTATTGGCGCAACGCCTGATGCGGACCCTGTGCCCGAAATGCAAGGAGCCTTACAAGCCGGACCAGAAGGAAATCGACCATCTACGCGATAACTATGGCGCTGAGATTTTCGATGAGGACATGAAAGCATTTGACCTGTCGTCGCTGGAGCTTAACAGGGCAGTGGGCTGCGATGAGTGTGGCGGAACGGGCTACAAAGGGCGTACTGGTATCCATGAATTGCTGGTGGGCACCCACGAGTTGCAGGCGATGATTTACAAGAAGGCCGAATTGGATGAAATTCGCAAACAGGCGCTCAAGGATGGCATGCGCACCATGAAGCAAGATGGTATCTACAAGATTCTTCAGGGCCTGACCGACTATCAGCAACTGCTGCGTGTGGTCGCCGAATAAGCACTTTCATCCCCCTGAGTCTGGCGGGCTTGCGCTGCACGCGCACGCTGCGTCAGCCGACTTCGCTCTGTTGAGCAGTGCTGTGCTGACACGTTCCTGAGGCCCGTTCGGGGCAAATTGTCACCCAGTTCGCAATTTTGATTTGAACCAGTTCAAGGTTCTGAGAAGTGCTATTTCCCGTCAGATAGTGACGCACTATAGTGCCCCTATGGGTCACTTGTTGACGCACCTGGACGGAGAAGGACCATGATTCGAAATAGCCACGCTCGCGAAAAGCGCAGCATCAAGCCATTGGCTTACGCCCTGCTTATCTTTGCCACCCTCGGCCTGACCATCGCCAATAGCACACTGGCCCAGTTGGGGTTGGAGCAGAACTATGTCATCGTGGTCTCGGTTGCGTTGGTGGTCGCGTCCTTGTTGCTGAGTCGGCAGTTCTGGCTCGTTCTGGCCGTGGTAATCGGTGTGTTGACGGTTAATCAGCCGGATGCGTTCCTGCAGCAATACCATCTGGACAGAGATGTCATTCTGGCGTTCGTGTGCGCCTTGATTCTGGTGCCAACTGTGTACCGCCTGCTGGTGCGTATGAACTGAGGCGTGTTGATTAAGCTCCTGGATTAAGCCCCTGGATTAAAGACCGCTCGATTAACAGCCGGCCCTGGTTCATTGGCCGGAAACCTGGCGCGGGAATCGCAACGCCTCAGCGCGCCAGCAAATCGGAATCTATAAAGAAACTGGTGACTAACCAGACTCCCTCTTCCCGACGCAAAATCACTTCTGCTACGGCGTCCGCCTGAGCGAATTGCAGGCCTATATCATATTGCGCTTCTGGTGCGTCTGAGAGCAGCGGAATAAATAGCGCCCTCACACCTCCACGAATGGAAACGATTGCCTGCAGCTCACCGAGTATCGTCGGCGCGAGCTGGCTGTAGATTTGCCACTCTGCAGGGCTCATGTCAGCGGTGAGCTCGGGGTGGCCCGCGTCGAGTAGTGGTGTGGCTGAAGTGCTGCTGAGGACGCCCTGGGTGACCGCAAGCGCCACTTCGCTGCTCACCTGATTCATCCTGCGTTGATTCCAGAGTGTCCAGGCGCTGGCGAGCAGTAGAGAGAGCACTACGAGTGCGGTGATGAGGAGGATGAGAGAGCGACGTCGCATTTCCGATAGCCTGTGGTAAACCTGTGCTTTGTGAACGAACGGTATTCTTGACTAAAAAACCCTAATAAAAACAATGACAAATAAGGGGTATCTCGCACCAAATCAGATTTAACCCGGTTTTTATGCACATAAATTACCTGCCTGTAACAAAAATCTGCAAATACGCGGATATTATTTTTAAACAATCCTTCAAGAATGCATATCTATTTGAAAACTAAAGATATTTATCATTGGCTAAAATTTAATCAAATTGTGTCAGTTGGGCGTAATGTCGAGGCTGGAGCCAATTCAGATGGAATTATGCACCGACTTATCCACAGATTCTGTGGAAAAGCCGAGCGTCCGTCCTCATTTCCAAAAAGCCTTGTGCCTCAAGCAGTTGGTGAGCTCTCCTTAAAATCACGTGAGCAATAATAGCTAAGTTGGCTAAACTGTCACATTGAAAATGTCGTTAACAACCCTAATCTACGATCTCAATCTGCCGATGCGATTTAAGGAGGCGATGAAAAAATCTGCTTTTTCTCAGTGTCTCAATTCGAGCGAACTCTTGCGACGCAATCTCTCGTTGCACTCAATCGAGAGGGGGCTCCTAAAGAGTTCCACCAGGGCTCGAAAAGGACTCGAGAAGGAATAGGTGATCAGCGCTTCCTCAAGTATGCTATGGTAACAATCACTTCCTCACTGAGTAGTAGTAAATGATTGAATTTAGCGGCGACATCCCCTTCCTCTGGCGTCTCAGTGCTGAAAGCGCCGAAGGTTATTGCTCCGTCTCCATGGTTGTTCCCTGTCCCCCCGAAACCGAAGTGCATGACCTCACGATTGAGACCAGTGTCCTGAGTCTGTCGTCTGACAGCAGTCGTTCGGAAACAGAGGAAACGCTGGAGTGGAATCAGGAAGACATCAGCCTCTTTATCAAGCTGGTCAATCAGCGGCAGCTTAGCGCCAATCAACCAGTCACCGATACCATTCGCGTAGATCTCACTGATCCGGCAATTATCGACATCATTCATGTGGTGGCGGCGGCTGGATTCGGTGTGGCGTTTACGTCATGCGGCTTGCTGAAGGACACTGATGGCAGCTATCCCGTGCACAGCTTTGATGTAGGCTCCTTTGCCTCGCTCAATACCGTTAACGGCTTCAAGTCCTGCGTCGTGGTCGATGTCGACGACGATGATGTGGTCTGTGTGTTGCTGGATGATATTGATGTGCGCTCGGCTGACGAGAATGACCATATCTCACGCCACGACCTCCTGCTGGTCAAGCGGCTGGATATCCTGCATCCGGAATTTGCCGAGAGTCGCATCCGCCCGAAAGGATCGGTTCTCCACTAGTGCTGGCCAGATGTCGCTGGCAAAGCGACATCACTTTGCCAGCTGCTCGGCGGTTCGCTGCAAATAGCTGATGATGTTGTCGGCGGCCTCTTCGACACTCATCGTTACTGTGTCCAGAGTCAACTCGGCGCGCTCGGGCGCCTCATACGGACTGTCCAGTCCGGTGAAGTTTTTAATCTCTCCCGATCTCGCCTTGCGATAAAGCCCTTTCGGGTCACGTTGCTCACATACGTCGAGGCTGGTGTTCACATACACCTCGATAAACTCGTGCTGTTCAAACAGGGTGCGGGCCATGTCCCGTTCTGCGCGGAAAGGTGAGATGAAGCTGGTGATTACGATCAGGCCCGCATCGAGCATCAGCTTGGCGGTCTCGGCAACGCGTCGTATGTTTTCAACCCGGTCCGCGTCGGTAAAGCCGAGATCCTTGTTCAGCCCGTGACGCACATTGTCGCCATCCAGTAGATAGGAGTGCTTGCCCGCAGCCAGCAGCTTCTTCTCGACCATATTGGCAATCGTCGATTTGCCGGAACCGGACAGGCCGGTCAGCCAAATGATTCTCGGAGCCTGCTGCTTGATTGCGGCACGGGATTGTTTGTCGACATCGAGGGCCTGCCAGTGCACATTGCTCGCGCGGCGCAAGCCGTGCCGGATGCTGCCCCTCGCTACCTGCTCTCCACTTTCCCTGTCGCTCAGTGTGAATTCTGCGGTCCTGCCTACGACAGTTTCAGGGTCGTAGAGAATGGCGTGAGTGAGCGCTACGTTAACCACGCCGGTTTCATTCTCCGCGAGCGTCTTGGCGGCGATCTGTCTGCCCTCATCGAGGCGATACTTGAGGCGGCTGATCGTGGCTTCGCTGTTGCCCCCGATCGACTCCAGTCTATAGGTCCTCCCAGGCAGCAAGTCAGCGGCACTTTGCCAATTCAGTTGGGCCACAAACTGATCCGAGAATTCCGGTCGCGCATCTGCGCTGGCAATCAGGTTACCGGGACGAGCGGGGAGTGAGTAGGTGAATTCCAACTCAGCTTCCTGTGCAGAATCGTCAAGCACGCGGAGGCTGTTGCCTTTACGATCCCGAATCGCCATGACGGTCGATTGCTGCCCGCCAGGAGCGAGAACGATGCTGGCGTTGGGTGTGATGCTGCCGGACAGCAATTTGCCACGGAGTTTGTTGCTGTGCTCAACCTCGGTGACGAGAAATCGCATTGGCTTCATGTTTGGTTCCCGATAGAAAAACGACCCTGGATGCCGTGCTCAGCTCGCGCGCTGATTGAAACGACGTCCGACCAGAGCCGAGGTGATATTGACTTTCTGAATGTCGATTGCGCCACCAGCAATTCCCCAGCCCCATGCGTCGCGCATTTTTTGTTCGATAGGAAATTCCCTGGAATAGCCGTAGCCACCCATCAGTTGCATGGCCTTGCCTGTTACCAGTCTCGCCGTCTCGTTGGCAAAACATTTAGCGAGAGAGCTGTCGGCGATGCTGGGCAAGCCCTGATCGGCATTGACTACCGCGCGGTAGAGCAACAGTCTGGCAGCGTCAAGTTGCATTTTCATTTCAGCGATCTGCAGCTGTACCGCCTGAAAATCGACGATCGGCTTACCGAATTGCTGCCTTTCCTGGCTGTAGTTGAGCACATAGTCGAATGCTGACTGCGCCACTGCCAGAGACATCGTCGTATTCCCGCAGCGCTCCAGATCGAAGGCCTCCATGAGTTTGGGAAAGCCGCCGGCAGGGAGTAGAACCTGGTCGATGCTTACTTCCACGTCATCGAGATACATATCGGCACTGTACACACCGCGAAATCCCATATGGTGATCGCGTTCGCCGAAGCTCAGACCCGGACTGTCCTTGTCGACGACTACTGCGCCGATGCCTTTGGCGCCGGGCTCGTCCGACATGCGGCAATAAACAAGATAAGCCTCGGAATGGCCCGCGCCGGAGCACCAGCGTTTGTTGCCATTGATGATTACCCGGTCACCGTCGACGGTGGCGCGCGTCTTGAGATCGGTTAGCGCAGACCCGGCATCGGGTTCTGACATCGACACGGCGAGTATGGTGTCGCCAGAGCAAATCTTGGGCAGTAGTTTCTGCTGCAGTTTTTCATTGCCGAAATGGGCGACGGCGAGGCAGGGGCCGAAGCAGGACTCGAAAATCGGGAAGGCAACAGCGATCGAGACCTTGGCGATTTCTTCCAGCACCAACACCGCATCCAGATGACTGAGGCCGCCGCCACCAAAGCGTGGCTCGAGATTCACGCCAAGATAGCCGAGCTCGGCATAGCGTTTGCGCAATTCCAGGCTTGGCGGCTCGTCTGAATGTTCGATGGCACGTGCGATCTCGGGAAGTTCGCGCTCCGCAAAATTGCGGACACTCTCCTGGAGAGCGCTCTGTTCCTCGCTGAGGGTGAAGTCCATGCTTCGGCTCCTGCGGCTGATTCTGATCTTGTGAGGTCCTGCATTGTAGTGCATCGGGCAGCCTAATTCCCTGATGCCGACCCCGGGGTCAACTGCTATAATCGCGCCTTTTTCGCCGCCAGGTCGATCTTTGGACCGTGGCGGCGAGCTCGATTCAGATCGTTCCGGGCAGTTAATTTAGCAGAGCTGCTTATAGTTCCAGGCCACCCTATGTCATCGCTTGCAAAAGAAATACAGCGCCGCCGCGTGCTGGCAATCATCTCGCACCCGGATGCTGGTAAGACCACCATCACCGAAAAGCTGTTGCTGCTCGGCAATCTGATTCAGGTGGCGGGCGAGGTCAAGGGCAAGAAGGCGGATCGTCACGCGACTTCTGACTGGATGGCGATGGAGCAGCAACGCGGTATCTCTGTTACCTCGTCGGTTATGCAGTTTCCCTACAAAGAGCGCATGGTCAATCTGCTCGATACTCCCGGCCACGAAGATTTCTCGGAAGATACCTATCGCGTTCTCACCGCGGTGGATTCTGCGCTGATGGTGGTAGACGGTGCCAAGGGTGTCGAGGAGCGCACGATCAAACTGATGGAAGTCTGTCGCCTGCGCGACACGCCCATCTTCACCTTTGTGAATAAGCTGGACCGCGACATCCGCGATCCAATTGAAGTACTGGATGAGATCGAGACCGTACTGAAGATTCAGTGCGCGCCGATCAACTGGCCTCTGGGCATGGGCAAGGGCTTCAAAGGTTGTTACAACCTCTACACTGACACCATCCATGTCTACAAGCAGGGGCAGGGCCATCAACTGCACGAAGATATTCGTATCGAAGGCATTGCGAGCGCCGAGGCAGATGTATTGCTCGGGTCTTATGCCGACGATTTTCGCGATGAGATTGAGCTGGTTCGTGGTGCCAGTCATCAGTTTGACCGCGAAGCCTATTTAAAGGGCGAACTGACCCCTGTCTATTTCGGCACAGCGCTGGGCAATTTTGGCGTGCGCGAAATGCTCGATGACTTTGTGGAATGGGCCCCTGGCCCCCGCAGCCGCGCGACCGAAAGCCGTGAGGTTGCAGCCACGGAGGAGGACTTCTCCGGATTCGTATTCAAGATTCAGGCAAACATGGATCCCAATCATCGCGACCGCGTCGCGTTCATGCGTATTTGCTCCGGTCAGTACAACCGCGGGATGAAGATGCGTCACTGCCGCATAGAAAAAGACGTCAAGGTGGCAGATGCCGTGACCTTCCTCGCTGGCGATCGCGCACAGGCGGAGAAAGCTGTCTCAGGCGATATCATAGGTCTACACAACCACGGCACGATTCAGATCGGCGACACGTTCACACTCGGTGAGAAGCTGAAGTTCACCGGGATCCCTCATTTTGCTCCCGAACTGTTCAAGCGCATCCGCCTCAAGGATCCGCTGAAGCTGAAACAACTGCAAAAAGGGCTCACCCAACTCGCCGAAGAAGGATCGACTCAGGTATTCATGCCGCTGGCGAACAATGACCTGATTGTGGGCGCGGTCGGCGTGCTGCAGTTTGAGGTAGTGGCCTATCGTCTGAAAGACGAATACAAAGTGGATTGCATCTACGAGCCGGTTACTCTGCACAGTGCGCGCTGGGTGCTCTGCGACAACGCCACCAAGCTGGCAGAGTTCCGTAAGAAGGCCTATGACAATCTGGCAATGGATGGTGGTGGACACCTTACCTATCTCGCACCCACGCGCGTCAATCTGAGCCTGGCTGAGGAGCGCTATCCGGATGTCAGCTTTGCCGCAACAAGAGAGCACTGATGACTGAGTGTCGCATGCAGTTTACGGTGAATGCGCAGGACGGTAATGCCCGTACCGGCGTGATGAACTTTCCGCGCGGGGAGGTGCCGACGCCGGCGTTCATGCCCGTGGGGACTTATGGGTCGGTGAAGGGGCTCAATCCGCACCAGGTCGCCGATACCGGCGCTGCCATTATGCTGGGCAATACCTTTCACCTGATGCTGCGTCCCGGTACCGAAGTGATCAATCAGCACGGCGACCTGCATGACTTTATTGGCTGGTCGAAACCCATGCTTACGGACTCCGGCGGGTTTCAGGTGTTCTCCCTCGGGGAGTTACGCAAGATCAGCGAGCAGGGCGTTGAATTTCGCTCTCCAGTAGATGGCAGCAAGATTTTTCTGGGCCCCGAATCGGCAATCGATGTGCAGCACAAGCTGGGTGCCGACATCATCATGGCTTTCGACGAATGCACGCCGTATCCCGCGACGGCAGAACAAGCGCGCGAGTCCATGGAGCTCTCCATGCGCTGGGCCGAGCGCTGCAAGATTGCACACGGGGATAATGACGCCGCGCTGTTTGGAATTGTGCAGGGCTCCATGTTTACCGAGTTGCGTGATGAGTCGCTGCAGCAGCTGACGAAGCTGGATTTTCCCGGCTATGCGATTGGCGGGCTCTCGGTAGGCGAACCGAAAGACGAGATGCGGAAGATAGTCGAGCACTGTGCACCGCGCATGCCCGACGACAAACCCCGCTATTTGATGGGAGTCGGTACCCCCAGCGATATTGTGCATGCCGTCGTCAATGGGATCGACATGTTCGACTGCGTCATGCCTACCCGAAATGCACGCAATGCACATCTGTTCACCTCCCAGGGCTTGTTGCGCTTGCGCAATGCCCGCTACCGCGATGATACCGGTCCACTCGATCCCGAATGTGATTGCTACACTTGTCGACATTTTTCGCGCGCTTATCTCTATCATCTTGATAAGTGTAAGGAAATTTTGGGCTCGCAACTCAATTCGATTCACAATCTGCACTTCTATCAGCGCCTCATGGCCGGATTGCGCAGTGCTATAGAACAGGGTAGATTGAGCGCCTTTGTCGATTCCTTCCTCAGCAGTCAGCAACGGCTGGCGGCGCAGGAGGAGACTTGAAATCGGGAAAATTATCCCAACTTACTGCTTGGATGAGCTGTCGGGGGCGTTGCAGGCCGGCGCCGGCTGAACTCACAGAGCAGATAAATCAATGCGCCTGATGCTGTATGCCGGATCAGAGCCGAACAGAAGAAACGAGAGCCTCCTATGAATTTCCTATTTCCAACCGCCTATGCCCAGGAAGCTGTGCCTCAGCAGCCCTCCATGACCTACAACCTGATTCTCTTCGGCGGCATGTTCCTGCTGTTCTACCTCATTCTGTGGCGTCCTCAGTCCAAGCGCGCGAAGGAGCATAGAGAACTCGTGGCGGGCATCTCCAAGGGGGATGAAGTCATGACCTCAGGGGGACTGCTGGGGAAGGTCACGCGAGTCGATGAGGACTACATGGCTATCGAGGTAGCAGACGGCGTGGAACTGAAGCTGCAGAAATCGTCCGTTGCGGCAGTTCTGCCGAAGGGCACCATCAAACAGATTTAATCCGTGCGCTGACTGCTCTAGCGCAGCAGTCACGCGAGTGCAGGGCTAACAACAGCGGCCGGGAGCCGAGGCAGAGCAAACATGCTGAATAAATATCCAGCCTGGAAGAATATTCTAATCCTGATAGTGGTACTGCTGGGACTGATCTATTCAGTGCCCAACCTGTACCCGGATGATGAGGCCTTGCAGATCTCCAATGAAAGCCTGAGCGTCAGCGAGACGGATCTGGCGATTGTGACGACTGCACTGGAAGCGGCTGAGATCACCTATTTCGGCGAAGAGTTTTCTGAAACGGGTTTGCTGCTGCGCTTTGATACTGTTGAAGATCAACTGCGCGCCAAGACTGTTATTGAAGATGCGCTGACCGACGATTTCATTGTTGCGCTCAATCTCGCGCCAACCACTCCTGGCTGGATGCAGTCGATCGGCGCAGGCAAGATGAATCTTGGCCTGGACCTGCAGGGGGGAGTGCACTTCCTCATGGAAGTCGACATGGAAGCCGCCCTTGAGCGCCGCATGGAAGATAATCTGAGTAACGTGCGCTCCATTCTGCGCGAAGAGCGCATTCGTACGCGCGGCATCAATCTCGCCAGCAACACCCATCTCGAAGTGCGATTTGCCAATTCTGAAGACCGCTCAGCAGCGCGCTCCATACTATCCGAAAATTTTCCTGACTTGCAGTTCCAGAATGCGGAGCGTGAGGGCAATTTCGTGCTCGATATGCGGCTCACGCCTGATCTGATTCTGCAGATTCAGCGTGATACCTTGCAAGCAAATCGCACGACGCTGATGAATCGTGTGGACGCGCTGGGTGTTTCTGAGCCGACTGTGCAACAGCAAGGCGCTGATCGCATCGTGGTCGAATTGCCAGGTGTGCAGGATCCCGCCCAGGCGATTCGTATTCTGCAGCGTATCGCGACACTGGAATTTCATCTTGAAGCCGAAATCGGAGCCCCGCGTTCCAGCTACGAAACCTACCAGACACCCGATGGCCTGTTGGTCAATGTCGACAATGACGTGATCCTGCAGGGTGACCGCATCAGCAGTGTTCGCTCAACACTCGACCAGAATGGCTTGCCGCAGGTGCAGATCAATCTGGATGCCCAGGGCGGCAATCAGATCAACCGTGTGACTCGCGACAACGTCGGTCGCATGATGGACATTCTGTTAATCGAGACCCGTTCACGCACCAACACCTTTCTCGATGAAAACGGCGTTGAAGTGGAAGAGACTGAGTTCTACGAAGACAAGCGCCTGATCAGTCACGCGACCATTCGTACTGCGTTGCCGAGAACCTTTGTCATTACCGGTCTGACTGCGCGCGAAGCCAATGATCTGTCGCTGCTAATCAGTTCCGGTTCGCTGGCGGCGCCGATGACGATTGTCGAGCAGTCGGTAATCGGGCCGTCGATGGGACGCGAAAACCTCGAGGCTGGCGTGCTCGGTGTGCAAGTGGCCGCGGCGTTGGTCGTATTGTTTATGCTTGCCTACTACCGGGTATTCGGACTGGTGGCCAATGCGGCGCTGGTGATGAATATTCTCCTTATCTTCTCTGTGATGTCGCTGATTCAAGCCACGCTGACCTTGCCCGGTATTGTCGGTATCGTCCTGACTGTCGGTATGGCGGTGGACGCCAATGTGCTTATTTTTACGCGCATCAGAGAAGAGTTGCGCAGCGGGATGTCACCACAGAAAGCGATTGATGCCGGCTATGACCGCGCTTTCTCGACTATTCTCGATGCCAATCTGACGACCTTTCTGGTGGCGGTGGTATTGTTCTCGATCGGTACCGGACCGGTGAAAGGATTCGCGGTTACACTGATGATCGGTATTGTCACTTCCATGTTTACTGCCATCGTCGGCACCCGAGCGCTGGTGAATCTTGTCTACGGTGGTCGCAAGGTACAGAGACTGTCGATCGGTAATTACATCGTTAAAAAACAGCCCGTGGCTCAATAAGCAGAATTCTTATGTTGGAAAATACTCTCGCTGAAAACCGAATTGATTTCATGGGCGTACGCCGCCTGGCAGGCAGTGCTTCGGCGGTGCTTGTGCTGGTGTCAATCGTGTCCCTCTTCTTGAACGGACTGAACTTCGGACTCGACTTTACCAGCGGCACCGCGGTGCGCCTGAACTATTCCGAGCCGGTTGTCATCAATGACGTTAACGCGGTGTTGCAAAGCAATGGCTTCGACGAAGCCGTGGTTGTCAATTTCGGTTCAGATCGCGATATTCGCGTGCTCTTGCCAGTGGATGCCGAGGTTCCGGAAGCGGAACAGGCCAGTCAGGCGGTAGAGGTGGGTGAATCTCTCGCTGCCTTGTTGCAGAGTCAGTCTGACAACGTGATCACCTTGCTGGGTTCTGACTATGTCAGTGCCAAAGTAGGGGCCGAGCTTGCTGAGCAGGGCGGTTTGGGCATGCTGGTCGCGTTGGGCATCATCATGGTCTACATCGCCATTCGCTTCCAGTTCAAGTTCTCGGTTGGGGCAGTCGTGGCCCTCGGCCATGACCTGATCATTACGCTTGGCATCTTTTCCCTGTTTTCCATGGAGTTCAATCTCAACACTCTGGCGGCCATGTTGGCGATCATCGGTTATTCCCTGAATGACACGATCGTCGTGTCGGACCGTATTCGCGAGAACTTTCGCCGCTTGCGCAAAGGGACTCCCGAAGAAATGGTCAATACCTCGTTAAACCAGACCCTGAGCAGAACCCTGATCACGTCAATGACCACGCTGTTGGTGTTGTTTGCTATTCTCCTCGTGGGCGGTGAGGCAACCGAAGGCTTTGCTATTGCCCTGATCATGGGCGTCATCATCGGTACCTATTCCTCGATTTATGTTGCTTCCAACGTCATTCTCTATATGAAGGTGACAAAAGAAGATCTGATGCTTCCGGTAAAGGAAGGATCAGAACTCGACGACATTCCCTGAGTTTCTCCCTGCTGGCTTGCGAATCCGGCAACCTGTCTCGTTCGCTGCTGCCGCTCTAAAGCCAGCGCAGCAGCCGGCGATAATTCATTCATCTCCTTGTTGATCGCAAACTCTCTGGCGCCAAGGCGAGCGCAAATAGAGCTTGGCGCGCAAGTGCATTATTGTTATGTTTTAGCAGCCCGCTAGCAGTCCTCGCGAGCGGCCGGAAGGTGTTGAAATAAAAGATAAAATGGCTAACTATCTGACGAAAAAGTGGCATATTTCTGGCTTTAACCCAGTCTTTTTTTTACTGGCCCTGTTGTTCCCCATTCTCACGGTTGCCCAGCCCGGGGTTAATTTCCCTCGGCCCTCTGAGCTGCAGCCTGCGGTTGATTTCTGGGTCAAGGTATACACGGAAGTTGATACGCGCAGCGGGTTTCTGCACGACTCGCAGAACCTCTCGGTAATCTATGCGCGGCTCGAACTCGATCAACGCACTATCGAAGCCCGTCGCGAGCAGATTCGCGCCGACCTGCGGGTGCTCGGTTCCGGCAAGCGCAGCGGGCTGACTCGCTCGCAGCAAGAAATCCTGGCCTTGTGGCCGAGTGATGTCAGTGACCAGACCCTCCGAGCGGCGGCGTCCAATGTGCGTTGGCAGCTAGGGCAATCGAATCGTTTCTTAGCGGGCCTGCAGCGCTCCGGTGCTTACCGCCAGCACATCAATGCGATTATTCGCGAGAAGAACCTGCCACGCGAACTCGTGGTGCTGCCCCATGTAGAGTCCTCATGGAATCCGAATGCCTACTCCAGCGCCTCGGCGGCAGGTATGTGGCAGTTCGGTCGGGCGACCGGACAGCGCTTCATGCGCATCGATCACATAGTCGATGAGCGCATGGATCCTTATATCGCAGCCAATGCGGCGATGAGTCTGCTGGAATACAACTATTCCGTATTGGGTACGTGGCCACTGGCTCTGACGGCCTACAATCACGGAGCCGGTGGGATCGCTCGTGCAGTGCGCGAGACAGGTACCACGGATATCGAATACATCGTAGCCAATTATCGCGGGCGTGCCTTCGGTTTCGCGTCTCGCAATTTCTATGCGCAGTTTCTTGCAGTAATTGATGTCGAGAACAATGCCGAGCGTTACTTCGGTAATGTCTCCTTCGATCCGGCGCCGGAATTTGTTGAAGTCCGCACCGATGCCTTCATCGACGCCGAAATCTTCGCGCGTTCCATGGGCATCTCGCTGGAACAATTGCGGGCGGACAACCCGGCCCTGCGACCTGTCGTCTGGGATGGCGGCAAGCGCATTCCTGCAGGCTTTGCCATGAAGGTGCGCTCCACGTTTGCACGCAACGCCAGTGGCAGCCAGCTGTTGGCGCAGGTGCCTGGTGACTACAAATTTGCGGTGCAGACCCCCGATGTAGCGTATATCGTCGAGCGCGGAGACAGCCTGTCGGTCATCGCGCGCCGCTTCAATACTTCAGTCGCCGAGCTGGCCTCGTTGAATCAGCTGGCGAGTCGCAACCGGATTCAGATCGGACAGCGTCTGCTACTGCCGCAGGACAACGCCAATGCCCAGCAACTCGCTGCGGTTAGCAATGAAGCAACATTGGAGAATGGCGTCTACACCGTGCGCAGGGGCGACACGGTCTCTTTGATTGCTGCGCGCTATAACATTCCCGAGCAACAGTTGCTTGGCGTGAATGGCATTCAGGATCGGCATCGCATTTATCCCGGCCAGGAGTTACGACTGCCTGGCGTGGGCGAGGAGGGTGCGTCTCTGGCAGTGATTGATGGCAATCTCCGTCCGTCACCCCCGACTGAAGTGCAGTTTGCCGACGAGGTGGTCGAAACGGTTGTCACCGAAGAGGACACGGTTGTCGTGACACCCGTACCGGAGATCCCCACAGGAAGCGGACCTGAAGTTGCCTCGACCCCAGAACCGGAAGACGCCATATCGGACCAGCTCGCTCTGGTAGAGGACTTGCTGCCTCCCGCCGCGGTGTTGCCGGATAATCAGGAACTCGATGCCCCGGTAACGGAAGAGGAAGGCGAGGCGGTTGCCCTCGACCCTGAACTCGATGTCACCGAGAGCAATGAACAACTGAGTGATCTGCTGGCAGCCGACCCCTCTGACTATACTGTTGCGAGCAATAACAGTGTCGAGATTCAGGCATCAGAAACGCTGGGTCATTATGCCGACTGGTTGGGAATCAGAGCCTGGGATCTGCGCCGCCTCAATGGCATGGCCTTCCGTGACCCTGTCATCATCGGCGATCGACTCACGCTCGATTTCTCACGCGTTAATATCGCTGAATTCGAATTGAAGCGTCGTGATTTCCATTCCAGCCTGCAGCAGGAGTTCTTCAGCAATTACCGCATTCAAAACGTTGAAACCTATCAGGTGCAACGTGGCGACAACATCGGTGTTATTGCACGCAATCGCTACTCAACTCCCATCTGGCTGTTGCGACAATACAATCCTGAGCTGGATTTCAATCGCATCCAGATCGGCCAGGAAATAGTTTTCCCGGTACTCGAAACAACGAATTGACAGGTGGGGGTGTGCCTGATGGCAGCCCCGACCATCCCAACTATTGCGAGGGCTTCGCAGTATGCGTAAATCCAGTTTACTCCTGATACTCGCCTGTTCAGCCCTGCTATCGACTATGGCCACAGGGCAAGCTCGCTATTCCGTCGTGTCTCAGCCGGATATCGTCTATGCGCAAGTCGACGGTCAGGATTTGTTGCTGGATCTATATACGCCGGCTGCTGTTGCGAATCCTCCTCTCGTGGTCTGGGTACACGGCGGTGCCTGGCGTACCATGACGCGCAAATCACGCCCGACCGAGGCGATTGTCGATGCCTTTGTACCCGCCGGTTTCGCCGTGGCGAGTGTTGAATTCAGGCAGTCCACTGCGGCGAAGTTCCCGGCGCAGATTCACGATATCAAGGCAGCGATTCGCTTTCTGCGCGCACGTCAACAGGAGCTTGCTATAGCTGCCGATCGCATCGTCGCGATGGGCAACTCATCCGGAGGACATCTGGTAGCGGTGCTGGCCGTCAGCAATAGTGACTCCGCGCTGCGCGAACTACAGGGAGAGGTGGGCGACTTCTTTCAGTATTCCGCCGATGTTCAGGGAGTCGTGAGTTACTATGGCGGTTCGAACCTGACTACGATTCTCGCGCAATCCACTCCCCATGGGTTGAGCGTGCGCGAGCCTGCACTGGATTTGCTGCTAGGCGGGCAGCCGAATGTTGTCAGCGAATTGGCTGCACTCGCCAGCCCAGCTCTGCATGTCACTGAACGCTCTGTTCCATTACTGTTATTACATGGTGATCAGGACCCGCAGATGCCAATCAATCAGTCACACGAAATGCATGCCGCCTACAAGGCGCTCGGACTCGACGTGGCATTTGAAGTTGTGCATGGTGCCGCCCATGGTGGTGCGTTGTTTCACGACGCGCAGCGCAACGCAGTAGTCACTGAGTTCATCACGCGCATTCTAGAAGCCTCTAACTAGCGCGATCGCGCTCCCGCCAATTCAGTAAACACCTGTTGATAGCGCTCACGAATGGCAGCGCCACACAGATGTGCCATGCTCGCGCTGGGTAGTGGCTGACCGTCTGCGAGCCGCTGCTGCCAGAGCAAGAGTCGTTTTACAATGCGATCCGCGGTTGCTGAGCTGTCAGTGCAACGCGGATAAAGACATTCCTCAGGAAGATATTCGGGGTAGACCAGATCATTCGGTGCGAGCGGCGTGGCGCCTGCAAGACAGGCCTCCTGAATGCCCAGTCCCTGAAACTCGTGCCAGGCTGTTGAGAGCACGACGTCACAGCGCCGCAGCAACTCATCATACTCGGTGCGAGAATCAATGTAGCCAATTTGTGCCGAGGGCAGATTCTGCTGCTCGCTGAGCTGCGCGCAAGCGGCGGCGATGTCGGTAAATTCCGGCGGGTGTTGGCGAAACTGTTGGCCAATCACGTGGACTTGCACCGGCGCATGGCAGGCGACGAGTTGCCTCAGAACGGCCAGCAGCAGCCCGGGCCCCTTGTCGTATTCCCAGCGATGATTCCACACCACTTGCAATGTAGAGCATGAGCGAGTGTTCTCCGCAGTTGATTCTTGCTTGTCAGGAGGGGCGTCGATGGCCACCGGTACGGGCACGATCAGCGACGCGTCGAGCTTGTTCCAGGCGCTGTCCGGTAGCTGATCGGGAAGTCTGGCAAACAGGTCTCTGGCACCGAGCAGAAAGGTCTGCTTGTTAAAGTCACTGTTGAACAACACCCGGTCCGCGCACAGAGCACTGAATACCGGGATCAGCAAAGGCTCGACATTCGCCTCTCTCTTGCTGTGCCGTTCCGGGTTAGACGGATAGAAAAACTGGTTCTCATGGAAATACAGCAGCGTGGGGATTCGCGCCAGCGCATGGCGCAGCCCGCGCAGTGCTGCGAGATCCACCATCGAGGTGGCAATCAATACATCCCACGGAGCGTCCAGCTCCGGGTACTCGTTGAGCCCCCATTCCAGGCTATTGCTGCGCAGGCGCCACTCGAAGTGACGCGCAGGCAGACAAAGCTGGCACCAGGTGGCATCAGGAAAGAGGGCAGCCAGCCGTTCCCGCCATAGCCGATGGCTTATCGTGTCATAGGCCGACAGTAGCAACGCACGCATGCGGTGGCCCTAACTCGTTTGCTTGACGCGCCGTCTCACTGGGTCTGTCGATGTGGCTGTCGCTCCAGAATGCCGACATTCTCGGACATATCGAGAATCGTCTCGATGTTGGCCTCGATATCTTCCGCGCTGGCGCCAGTGCCCAGATCGACACCGGGGTTCTCCCGCACATCGGCAGAGTAGTAGCGACCACCCATGGCCTGAATGATGCGACCGTTTGGCGCCTTGTCACTGCACAGGAACACGACGGCAGGGGTGACGAGTTCAGGAGCGAGTCGTTCCGCGCTGTCTTCGAAACCGGGCAGGTCCAGTGTCATACGAGTGGCGGCAATAGGTGCGATTGCATTGGTGAATATGTTGTACTTGGCACCTTCGAAACGGAGTGTGTTCATGAAACCCACCAGGCCGAGTTTGGCTGCGCCGTAGTTGCTCTGGCCGAAATTGCCAAACAAGCCAGATGTGGAAGTCGTCATCACGATACGGCCATATTCCTGTTCGACCATGATGGGCCAGACGCACTTGGTGCAGTTCAGGCTGCCGGTTAAATGCACATCGATTACCGCGTGCCAGTTTGCCAGCTCCATCTTGGCGAAGGTCTTGTCGCGCAGAATGCCGGCATTGTTGACCAGCACATCGATGCGCCCCCAGCGCTCCATCGTCTCTGCGACCATGGCTTCCACTGCTTCGAGATCTGTGACTGAAGCGCCATTGGCGACGGCTGTCCCGCCGGCGGCATTGATTTCTTCGGCCACGGCTTCAGCAGCAGTTTGCGAGCCACCGCTCCCATCGACACTGCCACCGAGGTCATTCACAACGACTTTCGCGCCGCGTCGGCCGAGCTCCAGAGCGTGTTGTTTACCCAATCCCCCACCTGCGCCGGTGACTATTGCGACGCGGCCATCAAAACGAATACTCATGCTGATTCCTTCCTGCTCAGTTTGTCTTGCTGCTGATATTGTTAGCTGTCTGAAATGATTTGCTGTTTGAAACAAAGCGTGTCGCTGGATTCTATGCGCTGCTGGAAGGGTGCGCAACGCGACGCGCTGCGCTGAAATTATCGAGATCTACCTGAAGCCTGTCGCCAGCACTGGCAAATAGGGTTCTCCGGGGGAATACGCTATTATCCTGATAGCCCAGACTGCCCTGACAGCAATGAACACAGAGCCGCCTATGAGCGATCCACATCCGGTACCAGCAGCGACGGTCGTCGTCGCGCGAGAGAGCGTCGAACAGAACGATATCGAGTTGCTGTTTCTGTTACGTAATTCGCGCTTGGTGTTTCATGGTGGTCATTGGGTATTCCCGGGCGGGCGCATCGATCAGGCTGACTATCATGCCGAGGACGGTGAACTGGAGTTTCCAGCGGCCCGCAAGGCAGCCGTGCGTGAGACCCGAGAGGAGGCAGGTATTGAACTCATCGAGACCGAGTTGATTCACACTGCCCACTGGACCACACCACCGCGCCTGCCACGTCGCTTTTCGACCTGGTTTTTCCTCTATCCCTTGCGCGAGACTGCCGAAGTATTGGTGGATAATGAAGAGATTCTCGACTTTCGCTGGTTGACACCGGATGCGGCGCTGCAGGCCGCGGCGCGAGGGGAACTGGAATTGCCGCGCCCAACGCTCACCACTGTGCAGGACCTGCTCGGTCATCGATCGCTCGATAGTCTCGTGGCGGCTGTCACCGACGGTAACATCCGGGTATTCCCGGAAAATTCCGATTACTACCGGCCACGGGAAATGGGCTATCTCCCCACTGAGGGCTGATTCCGGCACGCTGAATTGTGGCGGAATTAGTGGGAAATCCGGGCAGAGTTGTGGCGCACTGCCCGCCGCTCTCGGGCTAACTGATCTGGTAGGGATTCTGTCCTTTGCGCTTCCGCCCGGTTCTTGCTTTATGGGGCGGGTTAGTGGGATAGTTGGGTCACGATAAGCAGTGTTTTCGGTCTCTGCGAAGCTGTTCCGGATCGTGTCTCCAACAGCATTTTCAATAGCTTCGATCAGACTGACAAGCGACCCACGCTGGTTGAGGTCATCCACAGCAGTTGAAACGGAGCGAACTCCAGAACGTCTATGTCCACTCCCACCTTTGAAAGTCTTCGGCAGACACTGAAAGCACTTCGTCGCCGACGCAGCAATTTATTCCTGCTGCAACAATTGAGCTGGCTCACAGTTGGCCTCGTGGTACTGGTCAGCACAGCGACGGCTTTCTCCGCCTGGCGCGATCTCGACAAGGCGGCCACTATCTTCCTGTTTGTTATTCTCCTCGCGCTGGCCTGTGCGATGGGGTGGCAGTTTCTGCGCCAATTGCGCAAACGCCAGTATGACGATCGTAAACTCGCCCACTATGTCGAAGACCATATTCCAGACCTCGAACAGCGCCTGCTGACTTCACTGGAATTCAGTGAGGACGACTTGCGCAATGGCCGCGCTGGCGTCTCGCAGCAGTTTATTCAACAGCTTTGGCAGGATGCGCAGGAGCATGTTCAACAACAACAGCGTCAGGTCGAAGCTGTCATGCCGGCACAGTCATCATGGCTGGCTGCCGGTGTAGCGACAGTGTCGCTTGCGCTGGCAGTGACTGTGGTACTCAGCTCTGAGTTGCTGAGCCGCGCGGTCGGTAGACTGGCCTGGCCTTTTGCAATCAACGAGCCGGTGCTGATTATCGAGCCTGCGCCGAATGTGGAAATCTCTGTTGAGCCCGGCAACCTGGAAATGCAGCGCGGCGAAAGCGTCACCATCGTTGCGCGTGTTAACAACGCGATACCGGCAGCAGTCAATCTGCGCCTGCAGGATGACAACGTGAACTGGCGCGATGTGTCGATGAATCGTGACGGCAGTGGATCGGATAGCGCGACCTACAGCTATTTCATTCCAGCGCTTCGTGAAGACACGACCTATTACATCAGTTTCAACGAAGGCGAAGAATACAACTCCAGCCAGTATGAGATTAGTCTGTTCGATCTACCGCAGATTGAACAAATCGACCTTGCGTTCAGCTATCCGGAATACACGGGACTGGAGGCGAGCATCGAGGAAGACAGCGGTGACATGGTAGTGCCGGAGGGGACCGTCGTGGAAATGACGGTGCGCTTCAACAAGGCGCTGGCTGCAGCGACTCTCGATTTCGACGAAGCGGTTGCGAGTGATGAGGACGAAACGCCACCGGTCTCCTATCCCGACATGCCACTGCAGATTGATGGCGATACCGGCTATGCCACGTTTACGGTGATGCAGGATGGTGTCTATCGGATTCAGGCGCGCGATCGCAGCGACATGGAAAACCGCAATCCGCTCGACTATTTTATTCGCGCGATCGCCGATCAGCCTCCCGAGTTGGCGCTGCAAAGACCGGGGCGCGATCAGGATGTGATGCCTCTGGAAGAAGTGATTCTGGAAGTCGATGCCAGTGATGATTATGGACTCAGTGAATTCACTCTGAACTACAGCGTGGTAGGCAGTGACGAAGTAAGCGTGGATTTCCTGCCTGAACCCAATGTGCGCAGTGTGTCCGGGAATGAACTGATCTATCTCGAGGATCTCGGTGTTGAGCCAGGCGATTTCGTCAGCTATTTCCTGACCCTGGCAGACAATAATGGTCTGCGCGGGCCCGCCCAGGTTGTCTCTGATATCTACTTTCTACAGGTCATTCCCACCGATCAGGAGTTTCGCCGTGCCGGAGGCATGAGCGGAGGTCAGGGCGCCGGTGGGGGACAGGGTGGTGATTCCTCTGCCCTGGTGAGTATCCAGAAAGACATCATTGCAGCGACCTGGAAGCTACGCAATCGCATGGGTGATGTGAGCGATGACAGCTTCTCAGCCGATGCAGAGATCATCGCCGAGTCACAACGCGAGGCGACCCAGCGTGCGCGCATGTCGATCGATCGACTTGCCGAACGACTCAATTTTTCTGATGCCAGCTACGATGCAGCGGTGGAAAACCTGTCGCTGGCCATCAATGAAATGAATAAAGCGGCAGAAGAGCTCGAACTCGAGCAGATCACCAGCGCGCTGCAGCCAGAGCAACTTGCACTACAGTATATTCTCAAGGCCGAAGCCAATATCAACCGCACCAATATCAGTATGCAGCAAGGTGGCGGAGGCGGCGGTGGTGGTTCCGCGCAGCAGGAACGCGAAGACCTGCGCGAGTTGTTTGAGATGGAAATGGGGCAACTTGAGAACCGCTACGAGACACCGAACAGCGGTGGCGGAGGCGGTCAGCAACAATCCGAAGAGGCCAACAAGCTGGAAGAACTGGCGCGCCGTCAGGAAGGGCTGACGCGCGCACAGCGCAACCTCGCGCGTCGCGAAGACCAGATGACAGAGGAGCAGAAGCGTCGTGAACTCGAACGCCTGATGCGCCAACAGGAACAACTGAGTCGCGAGGTCGCACAGTTGGCGGATCAGATGTCCCGTAATCAGCAGCAGTCGCGCTCCAATCAACAATCGCAATCCCAGTCCCAGTCGCAATCCCAATCCCAGTCACAAGCCAGTCAGGGTGGGTCCAGCAGTGGTGGACAACAGCAACAGCAGCAGACCGCGCTGCAGCGTGCCGCCCAGCAAATGCAGGAAGCTGCTGAGAGTGAGTCTCCTTCCATAGCGGCTGCACGAAGCCAGAAAGCGCTGGAAAACCTGCGCCAGCAACAGCAGCAAATGAATCAGGATGGCGAGCGATCGGTTAATCAACTGGCACAAAACCTTGGTCAGCGTGGCCAGCAACTTCTGCAGCAGCAGCGCGCCTTGCAGGAAGCGTTGGAGAGTACCTCGCGGCAGCAGGGACTCGGCCAGACCCGTCAATCTGTCCGCAACGACGAGGATCTGCAGCAACTGATCGAACAGCAGCAACAACAACAGCGTGATCTGGAAGAAATCGAAGACATGTTGCGAGCCATCATTGCGCGCGGCGATAGCGATGATCAACGATTGCTCTCCCAGGCGCAGGAAGCCTCCCGTGAGCTACGGCCGATTCGCGAAGAGATGCAAACCAGCAACCGGGTGCTGCGCAATGGCATGGTCAACTTGTCCGTAGACATTGAACAGGAACTTGAAGATCAGCTGGAAGAGTTTGCCCGCAGCCTCTCGGCACTGGATCCTTCGCGCGCCGATCAGCAGGGTGGACAGATTCAGCAAGCCGCTCGCGATGTCGAGGCATTGCGTGAGCAGGTCGAAGCGCTGCAGGAACAGGCGCTCGCCTTCAGTGAAGGACAACAAGAAGGGGACGGTGCCCCGACCATTCGCCAGATGCGTGAGCAGCTCGCACAGTCACAGCAATTGGCTAGAAATCTGCAGCAGCAGATGGAACAGCAACAGGGTGGACAACAGGCCGGAAACCAGAGTGGTGGTCGGCAGCAGATCGGTGGCGCACGAAGCGCTGGTCGTGGCGATGGCGAAAATCGTCAGGGCGGCAGCACCGAAGCGGATCGCTCTGGCAACAATCTGCCTTTTGGCAATGCACGATCGATTCGACAGCAGTTAACGCAACAAGACATCGAAGACTTTCTCAATCAGCCTGAACTGTTCCGACAGTTACTCCAACCGATTCTCGAACTGGAGGGAGCGCTGCGTGCCCAGGCCGAACTGGAGAACATCAATCAGAAGTTGTACGCGTCTGTCGATGAAGATGTACCGGAAGAATACCGGAGCCTGGTTGAAGAATACTATCGAGTATTGTCAGAAAATCAGGGTTCCGCGAACAGCAGTCAGTAAAAATGCAAGTAGTCGAGCCTAATCTGTTCACCGCCTTATCAGATGGTTCTCTGAGCTTCGCTTACGGCGTAACGCCGCTCGTGTTCTTGGTGCTCGTGATCGGTATCATCGCCGCTGTATGGGCCAGCTATTACAAGACGACGCGCCCGCTGACTGGCAACTGGAAAGCCGCTTTCATCACGCTGCGCTCTGCCGTACTGATATTGCTACTCTTTTGTCTCCTGCGGCCCATAGTGACCACGACGCAGGTCTCACCCCAGGAAACCTATCTCGCAGTGCTCGTCGACAACTCCCAGAGTATGGAAGTTGCCGATATGCCCGGCGAGCGCACGCGCTTGCAGGCAGTGCAGAACGCTTTTGTAGAACGCGGTGTGCTGGATGACCTGGCGGAATCGTTCCAGATTCGCAATTTCAGCTTTGACAAACAAACTCGTCGTATAGCGAGCCTGGACGAGAGTGGTGAAGCGGGCACGGCATCGTCGATAGATCAGGCGCTTGGCTATGTCGAGGATCAACTCAATGGCCTGCCTCTGGGCGGTGTCGTACTGATCAGCGATGGCGCCGACAACAGCACTGTCGACCCGGCGATCAGGGCACAGGGTTTTGGTGATCGCCAGATTCCGATTTTCACCGTCGGAGCGGGACAAGAAGAGTTGCCGCAGGACATAGGCATCGTCGATGTAAGCACCGTAGAAACCATTCTTGAGGGCTCTGTGTTCAACGTCCAGGTGGCATTGCATCATCAAGGCTTCGAGGGGCAGGAAGTGCTGCTCTCGGTTATGGATGAAGACACGCTGGTGAGTAGCGAGACGATTACTCTGGGTGCAGAGGGTGTCACACGACGCTACGATCTTGAGCTGTCGCCAGAGCGCCCGGAACTCATCGTCTATGAACTCAATGTTGAGCTGCAACCCGGCGAAATTATTCCTGAGAACAACAGCTATCGCTTCCTCCTCGATAACACGCCCAAAACGCCGCTCGATGTGCTTTATATCGAGGGCCATCCCCGCAACGAGTACAAATTTATTCGTCGTGCAGTCGAACAGGATGATTCCCTGCGTCTGGCAACCTATCTGCAAACTGGCCCGGAAAAGTTCTACCGTCAGGGTATCAAGTCGCCCACAGAACTGAGTTCCGGCTTTCCGGATAACAAGGAAGATCTCTACGAGTACGAAGCGCTCATACTCGGCGATATTGAACAGAGCTTTTTCAATGCGGATCAACTGCAGATGATCGAGGATTTCGTTGCTGAGCGTGGTGGTGGCTTTCTCAAGAGCGGCATGATCGATGAGGAATTCATTGGTACGCCGATCGCCGACATTCTGCCAGTGACTCTCGTAGAGGAAAACTTTCTGCCGAGCCATCTGCGCGGTGGCATCCGGCGTGGAGATCACCTGACGGGGGAGCTTTATTTTCCGCGACTCACGCGTGATGGCGAGTTCTCTCCCTTGCTGCGGCTCGATGGCGACGACAATCAAAATCGCAGCATGTGGGGTCAGTTGCCCCAGTTACAGGGTGTGTACGTGACTGGCCGTATCAAACCCGGAGCGACAGTGCTCATGGAGCATCCGTCGCTGCAGTACCAGAATCAGGCACTGCCGATAATCGCGCAGCAGCGCTTCGGCAGCGGCAGGAGCATGGCAGTCACCACGGCCAGCACCTGGCGATGGCAAATGATGATGCCTTCCGAGGATCAGTCCCAGGAAGTCTTGTGGCGACAGTTACTGCGTTGGTTGGCGGTTTCCGCACCGCAGCGAATCAGCATCGATTTCGATCGCGAATTTTATAATGTTGGTGATGTTGTCAACGTAACAGCCACGGTGTTGGACGAAAGCTTCGAGCCAGACAACGACGCGACGCTGTGGATGCAAACCGTGACGCCTCTCGATCAGGTAACGGATGTGCCGATGGAGTGGGACATCAGCGAAGACGGCGTCTACCGCTCAAGTTTTACCGTGCAGGATGAAGGCGTATTCAATTTGCTGGTCGACGTTGCCAGTGCCGTCGGTGAAGGGAGTAGCGATGCGACCGAAAAAAGCGCGGCATTCGTAGTCACTCCCTCGCTGCGTGAGTACACCAATGCCGAAATGGATAGCGGTCTGCTAACGCGGATAGCGGCGGCCAGCGGTGGCCAATACTTCAATTTGCAGGATGTTTCCAATCTGGCAGGCGCCGTAGAATTTACACCGAATGCCTACTCGCGAGAGGTTCAGATCGACCTCTGGGATCGTCCCTGGTTACTGGGCCTGCTAATTCTGTTGCTCTGCGCGGATTGGATCGCACGGCGCATGAAGGGGCTATCATGATCAATCGACACGTGCTGGGAGGCGTCCTGGGCGCACTCTTGTTATCGGCCACATCAGGTGTGTTGGCACAGAGTATCGACGTGGGCAGCAGTGGTGCGAACTATTTTCTCGACACGCCGGATACCAACAAGTTCGCCCTGATCATTACCGGTCCTACCGTAGGCGAGACCAACACCAACCAGTTTCGCAACTGGTCCTTTGCGCTGCACGATGTCCTGTTGCGGGACTATGGCTACAGCTCCGAAAGCGTGATCCTCCTCTATGCGAATGGAGAGGACTCTTCCTCCAGCGCCAGTTATATCGATGGCGCGGCAGATCGAGGCGGCATTGAAAATGCCCTGGAGTCCCTGCAGGAACAGGTCAAGGCGGGAGATCAAATCACACTGTACCTGATTGGGCATGGCAGTGGCGCGGAAGACGAGGCCAAGTTCAATATTGTCGGCCCCGACATCACTGGTCCTGAATTCGCTGAGCTACTCGATCCATTCAGCCAGCAGGATATGGTGGTGATCAACACGACCAGTGCGAGCTATGGATTTTCCACTGCGCTCTCCAGTGAAGGCAGAGTTGTGATCTCTTCCACACGTTCCCCATCGGAGCGCTTCGACCCCATCTTCTCACGCTATTTTATCGAGGCGCTGGATTCCCGGCAGGGTGATCGTGACAAGAACAATCGCGTGTCGATGCTCGAAGCTTTCCGCTATGCCAAGGCCAGCGTGGAGCAGTGGTACGAAGAACAGGGTCGGCTCGCGTCGGAACACGCGGGGCTCGATGACAACGGCGATGCGCTCTTTTCCCTGAACCCCGCTGTCGACGATGCCGATGGCTTGCTGGCAGAGATCGCCTATATCGACCGTTTGGCTGATGACAGCGGGTCGCTGTCTCAGCAACAGATTGCACTCAAGGCGCGCATGCAGGAGCTGGAACGCTCCGTCATTATCTTGCGCGGCCGTAAAGCCGATTATCTGGAGGCGGACTACTGGCAGCAAATGGAAGCGTTGCTGATTGATCTGGCACGGGCCACGGCAGAGTTCGATGCGCAATGAATCCAGTAAATCAACCCGACCCCGGAACGCACTGAAATCAAGGTGAGCACAATGAGAATTCTCAAGTTGACATTCGTCCTCTTGCTTTCGCTATCCGCCAGCCCCTTGTTGGCGCAGGTAAGCGACGGGACTGGTAACGAGTCACCGCTCTTCCGCGGTGAAGAGTTGCTGCGCACCGGTTCTTATGCAGCGGCTGCCGAGATATTTCAGATGGCAGACGGGCTCGACCGGGAAGATGGTCTGGTCGGTGCCAGTAAAGCGTTCGCGATGATGGGTAACTATCAGACTGCGAGAACCATTGTTGCCGATGCGATTGATGATGAGCAGTATGCCGACTCGCCGTTATTGGCGACGCAGTTGGCTGAGGTGTTGCGCTCTGTGGGGCAATCGGCTGAGGCGGAGCGGATTCTCTCGATTGTACATGCTGGCCTAGTCGAACCGCCTGTGCGCAGTCTGGTGCAGTACGGTAGCCTACTGAAGTTCCGTGGCGAGACCGAAGCCGCATATGATGTGCTGGACGAAGCGGTGCAGCGCTACAACAACGGACTGGTGTTCGCGTCTGAAGATGTGGCCATGGTGGCACTGGCGAGTTGGCTGCTGGGCAATTTTCATGATGCCAACAGCCTGTTCAATGAAGCCACACGTGCCAATCCAAATAATCTTGAGGCGATCGCCCTGTGGGGAGATTTGTTTCTCGAAAAATACAATGCCTCTGATGCCGAGCGCACCTACCAACAGGCGTTGGACATCAACAGCCGCTACTTACCGGCGCTGGTGGGCATAGCAAAGGTCGTCGGCGATGAAAGAGCTTTGCAACGGGCACTGGCTATTAATCCCAATTCGGTCCCGGCGATGGAAGCCTACGCACAGCTCTATTTGCGCAGCGGACGCACTGAAGTTGCCAATGAATATCTGGCCCAGGTCCTCGACGTTAATCCCGAGTCCCTGAAGACCCTGAGCATTCTGGCGGCGGATGCCATTCTCAATGAGCGTACCGCGGAGTATGAGGAGTACAAGGCCCGTGTCGATTCATTCAGCCCGGACAATCCTGAGTTTCTGGGTGATATTGCTGACAGTTTCGGCAACAACTACCGCTTTGTTGAAGCGGTGGAATTCGCGCGCGCCGCGATCGCGGCCGATCCCGAGTACTGGCAGGGCTACACCTTGCTGGGCAGCAACCTGATTCGGCTCGGCGAAGAGGAGGAGGGCAGGGTAAATCTGGAGATCGGATTCGACAACGATCCGTTCAATGTCATGACCTCCAACATGCTCACAGTCTTCGATACGCTCGATACCTATGAGACGCTGGAGAGTGAGCACTTCAAGGTGCACATGAGCGCCCGCGATGCCGATATCCTGTGGCCCTATATGGAGCCCTTGTTGGAGGAGAGCTGGGATACGCTGACGGCGAAATACGGCTTCGAACCCGAGGCACCGATTCTTATCGAGGTATTCGAGAACACCGAGGATTTCGCGGTGCGATCTGTCGGTCTTCCAGACATCGGCCCTCTGGTCGGTATCTGCTTTGGCAAGGTCATTACGCTGATCTCCCCTGACACGCTGTCTGCAAATTGGCAGGAGATCGTGTGGCACGAGTTTATGCACGTGATCACTTTACAGATGACAGACAATCGCATGCCGCGCTGGCTGTCCGAGGGCATATCAGTCTGGGAAGAGCGAGAAGGTCGTGCCTACTGGGGACGCGATCAGGGGCTTGATCTGGTGCGGGCAGCGCGCGAAGAGAAGCTGCTCCATGTTGGCGAGTTGAACTCCGGCTTCACCAACGCGCGCAACAATGCGGACCTCGGCTTCGCGTATTTCCAGTCCTATCTCGTCGTGGACTACATCACCGAACGCTATGGGTTCGAGAAGCTTGTCGATCTGGTCAAGCAATATGCCTTCATCAAGGAAGACAGTGAGCGCTTTGCGGAGGTATTCGATTCCTCGCTCGATGACTTCGACACAGGCTTTCGTTCCTGGATTGATGAGCGTGTCGCCGAGATCAATGTCTATGTGCATTCCGAAGACGTGCCGGACGATGGCGAAGGCCACGGCCATGGTATTCGCGAGAACTCCAGTGCGATCCTCGCCGAGCTCTACAACAACGCCTCGCTGAAACAACATATGCGTTCGCGCATCGAAGACAATCCGAGGGATTTCCAGGCCCACCTGCAGCTTGGTATCGTTTTGTTCAAAGAGGAAGACTATCTGACCGCGAGGCAGTCTCTGCAGACAGCTTATGACTTACTGCCTTCCTACACGGGCTACCCGAGTCCGCCGCTGGTCATGGCGCAGATCTATCAGGCCGAAGGCAATGAGAGCGAACGTCTGCGCTGGCTGGAAATTCTGCTCGAAAATCTGCAGCACGACTACGACTCCGCGATGATACTGGCAGAGAATGCGCTGCAGAATGGGGAGCTGGAACGGGCCGAGTACTACATCGACCGGGCGTTACAGGTCGATCCCTATCGCTCCGATGTACACCTGCTCAAAGCACGCTATGCTGAAACAACGGGTGATACGGCGCTGGCCGTGACCGAGTATGAAGTGTTGCTGGAACTCGATATCAATGACCCGGTCGAAGCGCAGACTGATCTGGCCCAGGCCTATCTTGCGAATGGTCAACTCGCCGAGGCGAGGCAGAGTGTGTTGATTGCCCTGGAGATTGCGCCCAGCTATCGCCGCGCGCAGCAAGTATTGCTGGAATCTGTACAGGAGCCAGGCAACCCGTGAGACTTCCGCTTATTCACAAGCTGCTTTCTATTGCGCTGCTGTGTTTCTTACACACTGCCAACGCACAGGTAATGCCGCTGGTGAATAACGAAGACTTGTCCATCTATGGCACGGATGTTACCGAATTCACCTGGCTGCGTGGACAGTACACCAATCACGGTGGCGGCCGCGGTGGTTATGGCTTCGGACGCCGCGGCGGCTGGTGGGATACCGACTATCCCGATTCCGATGAAAACTTTCTGCGTGGCGTACAGCGCTATACCAATATCGATACGAATCCGCGCAATCATGCCTATGTACAGCTCACCGACCCGAAGCTGTTCGAGCATATCTTTCTTTATATGAACTGGAAGCGAGTGCCGATTGGCTCTTCCTATAGTGGCCCGAATTTCTCGCCGGAAGAAATAGAGGCACTGAGAGAATTCATGTTTCGCGGTGGCTTCGTCATGGTCGATGACTTTTGGGGGCAGCCCCATCTTGATGACATGTTCATGGAGATCGGAAAGATTTTTCCGGAACGGGAGATCGTCAAGCTCGATACCAGTCACGAAATTTTTCACATCTTCTTCGATATTGATGAGTTGGCACAGGTGCCAGGGCGCATGGTGACCTGGGACTTTGGCGGCTTTATGAATATCGACGACCCGAGCTACCCACCCGAGGTCTATGCCATTCTCGATGACGATGGCCGGGTGATGATGGTGGCCAATTACAATACGGATTTGGGGGACGGCTGGGAACACACCTTCTATGCCGGCTACCCCACTCGCTATACCAATGAAGCCTACAAGATTGGCATCAATTTTCTAATGTACGCATTTAGTCACTGATTGACGGGAACACCGATATGACAGAAACAGAAGAAGTCGTGGAATTACAGGATCAGGACGATCTGGCGCTGGTCAAGCGTATGCAGGATGGCCGGGATCAAATCGTTGCGGAAATCAAGAAAGTCATTATCGGCCAGAGCGAGATTATTGATGAGCTGTTGATCGCTCTCTTCGGCGGTGGTCACGTACTCGTGACCGGTGTGCCTGGTCTGGCGAAGACGCTGTTGATCAAAACAGTTGCTGATATTCTGCAGGTTGATTTCTCGCGTATTCAGTTTACTCCGGATCTGATGCCAGCCGACGTGGTCGGTGCCGAAGTTGTGGAAGAGAGCGGCGGCAGCAGGCAGCTCAAATTCGTGAAGGGACCGATCTTCACCAATATCCTGTTGGCGGATGAGATCAACCGTACGCCGCCGAAGACCCAGTCTTCGCTGTTGGAGGCGATGGAGGAGAGGCAGGTGACAGCGGGTGGAGTCACCCACCCGATGGCCAAGCCATTCTTCGTGCTCGCGACTCAGAACCCGATCGAACTGGAAGGAACCTACCCGCTCCCAGAGGCGCAACTCGACCGTTTCATGTTCAAGATCGAACTGGGTTATCTGTCAGAAGAAGATGAGGTTACCGTGGTCAGTACCACGACTCAGACGCACGACCGCGCGCTTGCGCATCCCCTGAGTGGTGAGGACATCCTGGAGTTCCAACGCATTGCCCGTCAGGTTCCGGCTGCGGAAGCAGTCATCCAGTATGCCGTCCGGCTGGTGCACGCGTCGCGTCCACAAACAGCCAACGCGCCGCAATTTGTGAAGGACTGGGTGAGTTGGGGAGCCGGTATTCGCGCCTCGCAGAATCTTATTCTCGCCGGCAAGGTGAGAGCCTTGCTGCATGGTCGCTATAATGTCTCTTTCAACGATGTGCGTGCGCTGGCGCCTTCCGTGTTGCGGCACAGAATTCTTCTGAATTTCCATGCCGAGGCAGAACGCGTAACGACCGATGAGGTCATCCGTCTGTTACTGGAAGCGGTGCCGGCACCCGCATCGGATATCTGATCCCCTATGTCCGAATCGCTCAATTTTCTTGATCCGTCTGTGCTCACCGGGTTGGACAACCTGGAGCTGCGCGCACGCGTCGTCGTTGAAGGATTTCTCTCCGGACTGCACAAGAGTCCGCATCGCGGGTTCAGCGTCGAGTTCAATGACTACCGACACTACCACCGCGGCGACGACATGCGCCATGTGGATTGGAAGCTCTACGCGCGAAGCGACAAGTTTTATATCAAGCAGTACGAGGACGAGACCAATGTGCGCTGCGTCATCCTGCTGGATACCAGCGCGTCAATGCAGTACAGCTCAGGCAGCATGAGCAAGCTGAACTATGGTGTCACATTGGCGTCCGCGCTCGCTTATTTTGTGATGCGGCAGCGCGATGCGGTGGGGCTCATCACCTTCGATGACGAAGTGAGAAATTTTATTCCACCGCGTTGTCGGCAACCGCATCTCATGCGCATCTTGCGGACTCTGTCGACCGTACAGGCAGGCAACAAAACTGACGTGGTCAAACCATTGACCGATCTTGCGTCCTCGCTCAGCAAGAAAAGTATCGTGATTCTTATCAGTGACATGCTCGACGATGAAGAGCGTGTTATCAACACGCTGAAAAACCTGCGCGCCATGGGTAACGATGTGATCACATTTCAGGTTATGGACGCCGACGAGCTAACCTTTCCATTCAATGAAGCATCGGAATTCATCGATATGGAAAACAATGAGACCTTTATTACCTCGCCAGCCGCGATTCGCAATTCCTATCTGGAGAACCTGAATGAGTTCCTCAGCTACTGCAAAAAGCAGTGCCAGAGCAGTGGTGTGGACTATTGTTTGTTGAATACGGCAGAGCCGCTCGATCAGGCTCTCTCCTCTTATATGACAAAGCGAGCCAAGAGTTTTTGATATGTTGCCCTTCGCGAAACTTGCTGGAGCACTAGGCTGATATGGTTTTTCTGACGCCACTCTTTTTACTTGGGCTACTGGCAGCCGCGATACCGATCGCGATTCATCTCATTCGTCGTGAAAAACCGCCGAAGTTGATGTTCAGCACCATTCGCTTTTTGAAAAAGACTTCGAAGAAACTCGTCCTTTTTCAGCAGCTGCAGCAAATCCTGCTACTGATCTTGCGCTCCGCAGTGATCGCGCTGCTGGTTATCGCCTTCGCCAGACCGCTGATCGATCAGTCGGTGGCGCGTCTCATGGATGCTGATCCGCAGTCTGCGGTGATTCTGCTGGATCTCTCGATGAGCATGAACTACGCAGACACTTTTGCACGCGCCAAGGAAGAAGCACTGAATGTCATACGCGATCGCAGGGCAGGCGATGAAGTCGCCCTGATTGGCTTCTCAGATTCATCTGATCTGGTGCGCGAGTTCAATACTGATCTGGACGCTGTGGCGAGCCTGATAGAGAGCATCGAAGAGCCGGGCTATGGGGCGACTCGTTATTTGCCTAACTTGCGTCTGGCCGATCAATTGCTGGCGGAGACCCGTTTCGACAATCGGGCGGTGTATCTGATTTCTGATTTTCAGCAAGAAGGTCTGGCGGCAGACGAAGAGCCATTCAAACTGGCGCCGGGTGTCGCCTTTACGCCCATTGATGTGGGCAGTGAATCGAGTAGCAATCTCGTACTGAGCGATGTGCGTTCACCGGAACAGCTGCTGGAAGATGGTGAAGAGCAGACTATTCTGGCGCGTGTCCGCTCAGCGGGTACCCAGCATGTCAGTCGCGGCGAAGTGACGCTGAGTCTCAATGACGAGATAGTTGACCGACAGAGCGTGGATCTGACGGACCGCTCGGAAGCGGTCGTCACTTTCACTGCGGCCTTTGCCGAGCAGGGGGCGTATTACGGCGAGGTCCGCGTTAACGGTGACAGCTTTGCCAGTGACAATAGCTATTTCTTCACGGTCGATGTGCTACCCAAGATTCGCGTCTTGCTGGTCAACGGCGAAGCCTCTTCTGATTGGTTTGATGACGAAGGTCACTGGTTCGGACTGGCGCTCAGTGCGCCGGGACAGTCACCCTTCGAGTTGCAGTCGATTGAGCCTGCGGAGTTAACGGCTGCGTCACTGCGACAGAATGACGTTGCGGTATTGTTGAACGTGGGGGACCTGAGCAGTACCCAGTTTCAGGCGGTCAGTGATTATGTGCAGGAGGGTGGGGCACTGCTGCTTGCGCCTGCTGATCGTGTGAATGCCGAGGTATACAATCGCCAGCTCGCGGACATTTTACCGGCGACTCTTGATGGTCAGGGTGATCTTGGGCTGGATGACTATCTGGTTATTGCCGACTTCGACCGTCGTCATCCGATATTGCGCCCTCTCGATAGTGACTGGTCGGCCCAGTTCCAGACGCACTGGGCACTAACGCCTCATGCTGACGCCAATGTGTTGATGCAATTCGATAATACCGATCCGGCACTTGTGGAGCGCGCTGTCGGAGCAGACGGCAAGGTACTCCTCTTTGCCTCGTCGCTCGATCTTGAGTGGAACAATCTCGCCTTGCAGGGACTGTTCCTGCCATTTGTCCACGAGACGCTTCGCCATCTCGTGCAACCCGAGCTGAAGCAGAGGGCGTACCAGATCGGTGACCGCATCGAGCTGGGTTCAGGTGCAGATTCCGGTTCCTTGCGCGCAAACAATAGCAACGGTCAGGCCATCGAGTTTAGTGGAGACAACGCGGTGTTTACGGCTGATCGCCCAGGGCTGATAACAGCTGTCGAAGACGGAGTCAGCACCCGCTACGCAGTGAATGTCCTGCCGCGTGAAGCGAACCTGATGCGGGTTGCTCCCGCGACTCTCTATGATGCCATCATCAATCCGGAAACCAGTCCCATCCGGTCGCGTGAGGTGCAGACCGCGCAACTCGTGGAAGAACTGGAAAGACCACAGCGCCTCTGGTGGTGGATTCTCGCGGCAGTCATGCTGTTGCTTATCGCCGAGGCCACCATAGCCAACCGCACCTATCGCTAACTAATAGCGCAGCCGCGTGCCCGGGTACGCGCATTGCGCAAGATTCTCTCCGGCTTCCTACTCTGCATGACTGCGGCATGACGCCGAACGAAGGCAGAAATCTGTCACGAATCAGCTATTCATTCCTGAAATCGCCGCGGCTGATAATCGCAATCGTTTGCAGTAAGTTTTCACAAGCCAGCAGCGCAAAAAGTCGGGGTATATTGCGGGGTTGCACCCATATGGTGCGAGTAAAACTATCTTACTGATTTTCCGGTATTTTGTTTTTTGAAATGTAACAGTCTTGTAATATTACAGTAAAAATTGTCCGAAAAAGCCTTGAATATGAATAACTTGTGGAGGATAGTGTTGTTAACTGAGGTACAGCATTATGGGAATCAGCCACGAGTTAGTTATAAATAACAGTGTAAAATTAACTGTAAAAAAAATCTCTTCAACTTGTCCGCGCTATCTTGCAGCGATGTCGCTGTGTGTTTCAGCCTACCTGGTAGCCAGTCCGGCAGCAGCCCAGGAAATCAGCACTGACGCCACGCAGGCAAATTTCTCAGTCTCGCAACTCGCCCCAGATACTTTCCCTGCAATTGCCGATGAGGCTATTGGCGATGATGCGTTCGAGCCGTCCTTCGAGCCTTCTTTCAATCCCTATCTGCTCGACGATCTGGAGCCTGCTATCGACACCGGAATCCGTTTCCAGGAGTCTGGCCAACACGGCGTGGCAATCAAGGCATTCGATCAGGCGCTGCAGATTACCCGTATTCGCTATGGGCTCTACCATGAAGCGCAGATTCCGCTAATTGAGGGAATTATCGTGAGCGGTATGGAGATAAGTGACTGGGAGCAGGTCGATCGCCGCTATGCCTACATGGAACATCTGTACCGCAAGCTGTACGACATCGATGATCCACGCCTCGAAGCTGGCCTGCAGAAAATTTCCTCATTCCATGTGAATGCATTCAATGCCAATCTGGATGGCCGTCGCGAATACCATCTGCGCCGCGCCGCCACGTTGTTCAAAACGCGCCTGCAGGTAGCGGAGAACACGCTCTCTGCCGGCAACCCGCTGTTCGAGTATCTCAATGAGGGGCTGGAGATCAGCAGGCAACATCTCTATGTGCTGTCGCGCTCGCAACGCGAACAGATGCAGGACAAGCAGTCCCGTTCTGGTGAAAACCTCTTGGCTGAGTTGGACTAAACACTGTGGCAGCTCCTGCTGCCACGCTTCCCACCTTTCTCGTTCCTGCCCGGTGCTGCGCCAGTAGCGGCGCCGATTCGCGCTGGCTTGCGTCGCATGATTTGTACTCATCTGAGACGTCGCGTGAGCGGTGCTCAGGATATGGAACGCACGCTCAAAGCGGCGCTGCGGGATGAAAATACGGCGGCACCCGGCAGTACGCGGAGCGCTATTGCGGAAAGATTGGTAGTAAAAGCACTGTGATTTCGCGCCAGCAGAGGGTGCGCGATCACATTAGGGAAGTGCAGCGGTGATAGTAGGCAAGGGAGAGAGAGCGTGCTGATGAGGGCGCTAAAGTGGAGACTTGGAAGTCGCTCGATGCTTTAGAAAAGGGGGGAACAAAGAATTACTTCCAAGCTCCAGACTTTAGCTATTTACCGACAGCTGGCCATTTCCATTCTGTCCGCCATCAATAAAGTGCGGAAATCTTATCACAGCTCCCAGTGACGGTCGATCACTATACAATTTGTCACATTCCCCCGGAAAATCAGGCGTATTTATCGAGCGAACGCTAGATTTTCGGGTGGCGCGGAGGGACTCATTCTGGCGCCAGACGGTCCGCGCAGCAGAATCACAGTCATCCAGGGAATGGGAAAAGGTGGCGCAGATTGCAGATTTTAAATTCGGCTGCGCATGACGCTGGCGGAGAGTTGCAAAGGAGCAGGCGGGGGCAGAGGCGACATGCGGCACACTGACAACGGGGATAAGGGGTCAAGTATCCCTTATACGCTATTGATGGATAGGGTTAGCCAGTTTTCTTCTCGGTTGTGCTGGCCTTCTTTTCGGGCAAGGCTACACCCATGCGGCGAGCGCGAAGTTCCCAATTTTTCCTCGCCAAGGCCTGCATGTCGACGGCGTTGTCTGATTCATCAACGATCTCCAGGCCCAATAGCGTCTCGATAATATCTTCCATCGTGACGATGCCTTCCATGCCGCCGAATTCGTCCACAACCAGAGCGAGGTGCTCCTTCTTGTTGATAAACACGTTTAGCAGTTCCGGTATTGGCAAGGTCTTGTGCACGATAATGATGTCGCGACGGATATCGGCGAGCGTTTTGTGATCGTTGTCTTCCACAAGACTGAGCAACAATTCGTCGCGGAGAATATATCCAATCACATTGTCACTGCGCTCCCGATAAAGCGGGATTCTTGAGAACGGTAGCTCCGGATTTTTGTCGTGAAATTCGCGTACAGTCTGGGCGTCACTGGCGGTCACCACGACAATGCGAGGCGTCATGATGTCCTTGACGAGTACCTTGGAGAAACGCAGCAGATTATCAATGATCTTGCGTTCTTCTTCGTCCAGCACTCCGGCTTCCGTGCCAATTTTCGCCATGACGAGAAAATCGGTGCGAGTAAGAACCGGTTTGTCCTTATCCTTCTTGAGGTGCCGAGTGATGTATTGGCTGACCCAGACCAGCGGGGCAAGGCAAAACAGCATGACCTTCAGCGCCACGACGGTGAATGGCGTCAGTGCCTGCCAGTTATTGGCGCCGAGGGTTTTGGGTATGACCTCAGAAAAAATCAGAACACAGAGGGTCATGATGCCTGCGATGAGCGCTTCGAGGCTGATTATTTCAACGCCGAACAACTGAATCATGTTGGCGCCGAAGATCGCGCTGGCCTGCGAGCCAACGCCAATGGCCCCTACGGTATGCGCAATCGTGTTGAGTGTCAGAATCGCGGCCAGAGGACGGTCGATGTCGTCTTTGAAGCGCGCCAGATCACACGCGAGTGGAGACCCTGACTGCTTCTGAATACCAATGTAAGCGGGTGTCACACTGAGCAGCACCGCCTCGAGTATCGAGCAGAGAAAGGAGAAAATAATACTGAGAAAGAAAAAGGCGGCGAGTAAGCCCATAGGGTCTGGAAGTACTGAACGATTCAGGCCTCATTCTTTCATGAAAGAATGAGGCCTGACAATCCTGATCAGGAACTGAAGCTGGGGGTTTTCGCTTTGCCGCGCAGCTTCGGGACTGGCACTTTCTTCAGAAGCTCGCGCAATCTGTCAGGCAGCGCCAGCATGGCGGGCGTCACGACCAGAGTGAGAACGGTCGCGAATGACAGTCCGAAGACGATGGCAGAGGCCAGGCTCACCCACTGTGAGGTGATCGGGCCACCGACTTCGATTTCTGCACCGATCAGATCCACAGAGACGTGCATGGCCAGTGGTAACAAACCGAAGCCTGTAGTGAAGGTAGTCAGGAATACCGGACGCAGGCGTTGCACACCGGTTTGTACGACGACTTCCTGCAACGACCATTCGGGATGCTCATTGCGCAGCACGTTGAAGGTGTCGATCAATACAATATTGTTATTCACAATAATCCCGGCGAGCGCCACGATACCGATACCGGTCAGAATGACAGAGAAAGTCTGGCCGGTGGTCAGCAGGCCCAGCAGCACTCCCGCAGTTGAGAGTAGTACCGAGGAAAGAATCAGCAGCGCCTGATAGTAGCTGTTGAACTGGGTCACCAACAGAATGGCCATTAAGGCCATTGCGAGCGAAAACGCCTGAGCGAGGAAGGCAGCAGACTGTTCCTGCTCCTCATTGGCGCCCCGGAACTGATAGTAAACTCCAGTCTGCGGGGGATTCTCTGCCAGCCACGCAGAGATCTCGGTGAGCTTGTTGCTCGCCACAATGCCTGGCGCGGGATTGGCGCGCACATAGACGACACGGTTGCCGTCGACTCGCTGAATAGAACTCACCTGGGGTTTCGCTTCCAGTGTGACGAAGGTGGAAATCGGCACCGGCCCATTCGGCGTGCCGATACGGATGCTGTCCAATTGATCCAGGCCGCGATACTCGGCGGGATAGCGGATCCGTATATCAACCTCTTCCTCACTATCATTGGGTCGATAGTCGCCCATGAAGATGCCATTGGTCATAAGCTGAATGGCGGCGCCAACTTCAGCCATGTTAGCGCCCAGCATGGCCGCGCGAGCACGGTCCACAACCATCTCCCACTCGATACCGGGCACAGGAGCGGTGTCGTCGATATCGATCAGTTCAGCGCCCATTTCCTCTTCCAGATAGGTGCGGATGCGGGTGGCTTCGGTAAACAGTTGATCGAGATCTTCGCCCGACAGTTCGAGTTGAATCTCTTTCCCGACCGGCGGTCCTTGTTCGATGGTAACGACTTCGGCGCGAACCCCCGGAATATTCTGGATCGCGTCTCGGTACTGGTTCTCGAGTTCGAAGCCATCGACGTCGCGGTCGCGGCGATCTGTCATTTCAATAAAGACGGTACCGATCAGATCCGGTGCGCTCTGCTGCCCACCACCTTGCTGCTGACCCGCCCCGGACTGCATGACGATGCCTTTGATGTGTCCCACATCCATGATGCGTTGCTGGACATCGAGCATGATGTCGCGCAGCTCTGCGGGAGAGAAGTTGCCTCTGGCGAATACCTGAACCTGCGACTGGTTGGGCTCAACTGCCGTGAAGAATTCGACACCCTTGCCGAAGCGACCGTAGGCCACAACGATGCTCACCAGGACGACGAAACTGAGAATGGCGACAGTGCCGGGCATACGCACGGCCAGTCGCAAGACTTTTGCATAGAACGCGGTGATCGGGCCCACATCTTCCGGCTTGCCGTCTTCAAGGCTCGCGAGGTGTGAAGCAGTCGCCGCTTCGGAACGGCCAAGCAATGCGCCGATTGTAGGGGCGAACAACAGTGCGTAGAAAAGCGAACCTACGAGCACAGCAAACACAGTGATCGGCAGGTAGCTCATGAACTCACCTGCGACGCCGGGCCAAAACATGATTGGCAGGAATGCCGCGAGCGTGGTCGCTGTGGACGCCATGATCGGCCAGAACATGCGCTCGACTGCGGCCTTGTAGGCTTCCCGGCTGTCCAGACCTTCCGCCATCTTGCGATCAGCATACTCGACCATCACGATCGCGCCGTCGATGAGCATACCGAGGCCCAGTAACAGTCCGAAGATCACCATAAAATTGTAGGTGAATCCGAGCATCGAGATGATGATGAACGCGAAGAAGAAGGAGAAGGGCACGGCCATAGTCACCAGCAGGCCCGAACGGACACCCACGGTTGCGATAACCACGATCAGTACCAGCACCATCGCAGTCGCCATGTTGCCCTGCAGGCCCATGTTCTGTTCGATAACCAGAGGAGCGGTGTTGTTAATGTAGGAAACTTCAACGGCAGGTGGCAGGTTTGGCCGCACTGCAGCAACAACAGCGTCCACCTGCTGCATGGTCTCGACAAGATTACCGCCGTTGCGCTTCATCACGTTGAGTGAGATCGCCTGTGTACCATTGGCATAGGAATAGCGGGTTGCGTCCTTGAATGTGCGTCGGACCTCAGCGAGATCAGAAACCGTCAGCACGCCGTCAGCATTTGATGCCAGTGGCAGGTCATAGAGATCTTGCGCGGTTTCGATTAGACCTGGCACCTTAACCGGAAAGCTGCCTTGCCCGGTATCAACCTGTCCAGCCGGGATCAAGCGGTTGTTATTGGTAACAGTCTGTACTATCGCACTGTTGGAGATTCCGTAGGTTTCCAGTTTGGCTGGATCGACGACCGCCTCGAGCAGTTCCTCGCGATTTCCAACCATAGTCGCTTCCAGAACCGAGGGCAGGATCTCAATGCGCCGCTGCAGGTCTTCGGCGATTCCTAGCAGCACGCGCTCTGGCACGCCTTCGCCGCCAACAGCAATTTGTACCACTGGGAAAGTGGCGGCTGAGATTTCCTGAATTATCGGTTCTTCAGTGTTTTGCGGGAAACGCGCCTTGGCGCGGTTCATGGCCTCGCGAATATCGGCGAGCGCAGTTGAAGACTCGAAGTCGATATCAAACTCGACGATTATCGTCGCCGCATTTTCGCTGGAAAACGAATCGATCTGGGTGATGCCATCGATCGTCTTCAGTTCCAGCTCGGCAGGCTTGGTCAACAGGCGCTCGGCATCCTCTGGCGAGATGCCGTTGTGAATAATCGTGGTTACGATGACAGGGACTTCGACATCGGGATTCAATTCCACAGGAATTGAGCCGTAGGCAACCAGTCCGGCAATCATCACCGCGAAAAAGATGCTGAGCGTCGTTCGCGATCGGGAGATCGCGTGATCAATATAGTTTTTCATGGGCTCGGACTCCCGGGAGCTAGCGGTTAGCTGACCAGTCAAAATTGGCTTGAACCACCTGACCCGGGAAGACAATCTCCTGTCCGACGGTCACGAGCGTCACGTCGCCGCGCAGACCCGTTACCCAGATGCTGGGATTGAGCTGATTGATATCATCGCCAACGATATCGACTGTGTGAAAGCTGACTTCGCCGTTGGCTGCAATCAGTTTGACCCCGATCTCGCCATTGTCATCGAGCGACAGTGCGGAGGAAGGGATGCGATGCGCAGTGACTTCAGTCGCACGAACCAGCATTTCAGCAGTCACTCCTGCCTTCACGGCCGAACTGTTGCCGTTCACTCTTGCTTCGATGCGATAGCTGCGAGAAATCGGGTCGGCATCGCTGGCCAGGTAGGTCACCGTTGCTTCGAGCAACTCCCCACCCAGCAATTCCGCAGTTACACCGGCGCCAACAGACACCCGGCTGACATCCTGCTCGGGAACCAGCCCGACCAACAACAGGGGATCATCATCGAGGACAGAGGCGCAGACGTCGCCAATATTCAGCAGATCACCAATTTCGACGCTGCGTTGTTCGACTATGCCGTCAAACGGAGCGACGATACGTGTCTTGTCCAGTGCCAGCTGAGCGCGAACTGCGGCCGATTCGGCGGAGCTGACATCGGCTTTCAACTGAGCGACCTGTACTTCAGATTGTAAATTGCGGCGTTGCAGATCCAGTGCAGCGTTGTATTCCAGACGTGCCTCTTCCAGTCGCGCTTCGGCTTCTGCCAGTGCGCTGTCACGACCATCAACTGCAATTTCGCAGAGCAAGTCGCCTGCTGAGACGCGAGCACCGCGGGCTATCGGATCGCTGATAATGCGGCCAGCCTGCTCGGCGCGAACCTGCACATGACGAAAAGCCTGGGTTCGACCGCGCACCCGAATGCGCTCAATATAGACCTCTTCGTTGACCAGTCGGGCCCGTACTGTGATGACGTCAGGGTTTTCACCTGCAGTTGCCCCTTCGGCTATTGCGCGGATCTGGCGCTCTGGCACCTCGGGTACTTCAGCGGTGCTTTGCGAACTGCGCGGAATCGCCATCCAGGCTACCACCAGTCCAAAAATCACTGCTGCGACGATTTGTTGCTTCTTCACTGCGGCCTCCAGGTCACTGAGGTGAGCGGGTGCTGAAAATCAGCACACGCAGGGCATCCTGCCTTGGACTTTTACGCCCTGAGAAGCAGAACAGTTTGCTTGCGCTTGGATTGTCGTCCTTGTTGTTGATTTTATTCCCGGCTGAGCGGGTTTCCTCTTTGGTCAGGATTGCCGAAGTGGCTATCAGGGTACGCTCAGCGGTCTGACGAAAGTGTTACCTATTGTAACGGCAATATTATGTATTGCAATGTAATTTATCTCTCAATTCACGGCACCTGACGTGCGTTACTCACTGGGGAAATCGGCCCCTGCTGTGGTAATTTGAGCGCAGTTTATTCCCGATTCAATAGACGCAAAAACGCGACAAAGGTTACAGGCCACCCGGCTGCGCACCGCGAGCGCGTGACGGGCCTTTTCGCTGGATAGGGAAGTCCCAACGAGGCGCTCCTGATTGGGTGTCACCGACGGCTGAAATAGAAGAAAAAAGGAGAATGAAATGAAAGACTTAAAGGGAAGAGTGGCGATTGTTACCGGATCGAGCAGTGGCGTTGGGGCGGCAACGGCGAAGTTGCTGGCAAGCCAGGGCTGCAATGTGGTGATTAACTACAATGCCAATGCAGAAGGGGCGCAAACTGTCGCCAAGGAATGTGCAAGATTGGGTGGTGGAGCGGTAATCTTTGGTGGCAATGTTGCCAATGACGCGGATTGCCGGGCGATGGCCCAGCTGGCGCTGAATGAGTGGGGCAAAATCGATGTGCTGGTGAACAACGCAGGCACGACCAAGTTTGTAGAGCACAATGATCTTGATGGACTGGACGATGCGGACTTTCAGCGCATCTATGGGGTCAATGTGGTTGGCGCGTACCAGATGATTCGCGCGGTGAACGAGAGTATGCAGGAACAGGCCGAAGGCGGGGTGGTGGTGAATGTCGCTTCCACAGCGGCCGTAACTGGCATTGGTAGTTGTGTTGCCTATGCCGCATCGAAAGGTGCTCTGGTCACCATGACCTTGTCTCTGGCCCGTGCGTTGGGCCCCAAGGTGAGGATGAATGCCGTTTGCCCGGGCTTCATTGAAGGGGAATGGCTACAAAAAGGCCTGGGTGACGAGGCCTACCAGAAGATGATGGATTTTAACCGGCGCAATGCCACGCTGGGCGTTACTGCAACTGCCGACACTGTCGCTGATGCCATATTGCACTTTATCACCGGACCACAAATCGTTACTGGCGAGACACTGATGGTGGATGGCGGCAGGCATCTTGCGCAGACGCCCCTGACCCGACGCTAAGGGCGTCAGGGACACTAAGGACACTAAGGACGCGAAGAAAGAATCAGCCTGGTGCGGAGACTACTTCGCGACCGGGCGCTTCTGCAGCTTTCTTTGCAGTGTGCGGCGATGCATTTTGAGCTGCCGTGCGGTGGCGGAAATATTGCCTTCGTTTTCCAGTAAGACTTTCTGAATGTGCTCCCATTCGAGACGGCGCACAGACATGGTTTCCAAAGAGGCTGACTCAGGCGGCTCGGCGGTTTTCTCTTCCGCTTCGCCCAGCAGCAGTGCCGATAGAATTTCATCCGTATCAGCAGGCTTGGCAAGATAATTATCGGCGCCGAGTTTAATCGCCTCGACTGCAGTCGCGATGCTGGCGTAGCCAGTCAGGATAAGAATACGAATTTCAGGATGCTGCTGTTTGAGTCTGGGGATCAAGCGCAGAGACGTCTCGCCCCCCAGGTTTAAATCCAGAATCGCGTAGGCAAATTGCTCACTGCCAATTAACTGCTCTGCTGCTTCGAGGCTCGCAGCATGTGAGACCTGGTACTCTCTGCTTTGCAGCGCCTTGATCATCACCCGCGCAAACGTTTCATCGTCTTCAACCAGTAAGATGTGTATCTCGTCATTCGTTGTCATTGGGATTCCCGGTCGGACTTGGGCAGTGGTAACTTGATTACTGTCAGTGCGCCACCGATTTTCAGATTGAACATCTCGATCTTGCCTCCCAGCCGCTGCACGGTGGCATTGGCCAGAAAGATCCCGAGGCCCATGCTGTCCTTGCGCATCGAAATGAAGGGCTCACCCATGTTTTCCATGACCTGTGCAGGAATGCCCGGACCATCGTCAGTTACGGATATCTCCAGCTGACCCCGTGTCTCAGGTGGCGTCGCCGGCGTAACCGCGAAAACCACATCGACTTTCGAATGTGCCGCCTTGATGCCGTTTTCGATGATATTGATGACGCCGTGTTTCAATGAAGGGTCGGCACGCAGCGATTGTGCTGGGTCGCCCTTGCTGCTGAAATTTACGGCTGCCGTAGGGTGAATGTTAGTAATGTAGTCACTAATATCGCTGACAAACTCCGCTAGCTGCAATTCTTCTGTGTCGGCCGGTTTGTCTTTGTTGTAGTAGCGGATGAGCTGGTTCAGCGAGTTTTTGCAGCGCGTAACTTGTTCGCGCAACACAGAAATATCTTCTTTTATGTCCGCTTCCTTGAGTTGTCGCGCATCCAGTTTATCCAGTTCAGTTAGCAGTACTGACATCGTAGAAAGCGGTGTCCCGAGCGCGTGTGCCGTGCCGGCTGCGAGTGTGCCGATCGCCACGAGTTGCTCATTGCGCATTTCATTCTCGCGGGCCTGCGCCAGATTGAATTCGCGCTCGCGAATGGCTGTCGCCATGCGTGTGATGAAGACCGTGATCAGAATCGCGCTCACCAGAAAAATAACCCACATGCCGACGAGGTGGAGCTGGAACACCATATTCTGCTGCATGCTGGCATCCATCGCGCCATGGTCTGATTGCGTGTCCAGCAGCAGGAAGGTTGTGTAGAGCACGATACTGCCACTCGCGAAGCCGTAGACATAGGGGCGTGGCAGCAGCGTTGCGGTGACAGCCAGCAGCACCAGCAAATAGGAGATGAGGGGGTTGCTGATTCCACCCGAGAACAGAAGCAGGATGATCAGAAAGGCGGCATCGGTGAGGATGTGCCAGAACAGCTCTGCCTGCGAGACGATCCAACTCTGGCGCAGACGCCAGAAACTGATGACGACCGAAATGAAAATGGCGGTGATCAGAAGATAAATCGATGAGTAGGGTATAACCAGGTCTGAAAATGAGGCGAAAATCAGCATGCCCACAGTGCTCGCCAGCGTGACAAACGAGCGCAACAGCAGCAGGCGTTGTAAACCCTGTCGATTAATACTGGACTGGCTATCTCCGCGGGGGATGAGAGCCTCAGTCCAGGAAAATGATCCGCTACCATCAGACATGAATGTATTCTACCTGATACTATCCACACTGCCAGAATGTGCTGCCCTGACTAGCTGCTTCCGCCTGAGTGGGTGCGATGCAAGGATAGGGTAGAAGGCTGGATACAAGGCTGGATTAAAAGCTGGATAGAATGCTGGAAAGAAAGCTGGAAAGAGAGAACAGCCAAAAGAATAGCTAAAATGACAGTTGCAATGAGCAGACTATTTCCCGGCGCACAGCAACCTTGCCGGACAGCAATTCACAGGCCAAACAAGAAAGCTCGCGGACATCGAGGATAGACTTGCCACATAGCGATACCAAGACCACTCTGGATTTGCCGCTGCTCGCACAAGTGCTGCGTGAGCAAGCGCGGTCCAAAGAGGGACCAGATAGCCCAGTCCTGCTCTGCTATGGCACTGGAGAGGCCAGTGAATCACTCTGCGATCTGCAACAGAATCTTCTTCAGCAGTTGAGCAGTGCCGTGCTGGATGGCCTGCCAGCCAATGCGAAGGCATTGCTGATCGGCGATAACCTGCAGGAAGTCGCTGCCGCTATCACCGAGCGAGAGCGAGAAGTCACCTTGCTGGGGCGCACGCTGTACTCATTGCTCGAGGTGCCTGGTCCAGTCTGTTTTCAGGATGGCGACCTGCTCTCGTTCGAGGCACAGGCTGGACTTGATCTTATCGTGTTTGAAGGCAGCATGAGCTATCTGGATCAATTGTCGGTCTTGCAAAAGGCGAGGGCGTTGCTGAATCCAGGCGGTCGACTGTTCTTGCTGGGCGAATATCTGGCGCAGGATACCGAGTTCGTCTACTCCGCGCTTGCAAATCTCGAATCGTTGCACAACCTGAGTGTGCGCCTGGGATTTTCCTGCAGGGCCACTACTGATTTCAGTGCTGGAGCCATACTCTCTTTGCGTGCCCTGCGCTCCCAGCTTACTGAATCGCGAGCTGGAGTCCTTGCCGAAGAAGAGGCGCCCGACATCAGCGGACTCAGTGCAGCGGCCTCATGTATTGAAGAGGAATTCCTCAGCGGACGACGCTGTTTGCAATTGATCGAGTTAGAGTCAGGCATCAACGAAGAGGATGAATGGGCAAAAGCTGAGTTTGCCGCCATTGATTCGTTTGCGACACAGGATATTGCGCTCCTTTTCGAAAAGAGCTTCCAGCTCGAGTTCGACCGGGAGATTTGGGATTGGAAATATCGATTGGGGCAGGGCCGCTGTGTGATCGCCCGCACTGAAGCAGGCGGCGACATAGTCGCTCACTATGGCGGCGCACCGCGTCAGATCAGCTACTTCGGTGAACCGGCAGTCGCGATTCAGGTTTGTGATGTGATGGTGTTGCCTGAAGTACGGCGTAGTTATGGAAAATCGAGCCTCTTCTTCCGCACTGCCGCCACTTTCCTCGAGCGTGAAATAGGCTACTCAGTGAAGCACCTGCTCGGTTTCGGGTTTCCGAATCAGAAGGCCATGAATATCGCAATCCGGCTAGGACTCTACGAGAAAACCGATGAGTTTGTTGAGGTTCACATCGCTCCTGATACCGCCCTGCTGGAAGGGTGGCGTATTACCGAACTGCAATTCAAAGAGCGAGCAGCTGCGATCGACACACTCTGGCAGCAGATGCGTGATGACTTCAGCGATAGCATTCTGGGCGAACGAAACAGCGCGTATTTTGACTACCGTTTTCGTCAGCACCCCTTCGGCAAGCGAGGGCAGTATCGCGCGCTGCAACTTGTCGACGCGCAGGAGCAACTGTCAGCGGTGGCAGTGCTGAAGCCGCACGGTGAACACATGCTGCTCATGGATGTCTTCGCGAGAAGGTCGGAGATCGCCGATCATATTGTCCGGCTGCAGACCTGGAGTCATGACGCAGCGAAAGAAGATGCGACGATGCGGCCGATCAAATTCTGGGTCACACGCAGCGGTCTGGCGCGTATTAATCTGACGCCGACGGCTGTGCATGATCTGGGTATTGAGATACCCTGTAACAGCTGGAATGCGGGGCCTCCCGCAGAGTTGTTAAGGGACAAGTGGTGGCTCACAGCAGGAGACATGGACTTTCTCTGACTTGCTATTGCGGAATTTTGCCCGGTTCGAGGCAGGTTTCGTGCGGGGCCAGTATCAGTCTGTCACGAGTCGGATGCTGCAGCGTTCAGCGACAAACAACGGGCTTCCCCAGGCCTTCTATTAATGAATTGCTTAACAGGCGCGAGATATGACAACGCCCAATATCTACGAACAGGACCTCGATCAGAATCCAGCCAACTTTGCAGCACTGACCCCACTAAGCTTTATAGAGCGGGCTGCCGCTGTTTATCCGAACAAGCCTTCGATCGTTCATGGTGACACGCGTTACACCTGGGCAGAAACCTATCAGCGCAGCTGCAAACTGGCATCAGCATTGTTGGCACAGGGCATCGGTGAAGGCGACACGGTCTCATTCATGGGCGCAAATACACCGGAAACCTTTGAGGCGCATTTTGGAGTGCCCATGACGGGTGCCGTGCTGAATGCCTTGAATGTCCGCCTCGATGCCAAAGCGATTGCCTTTATTCTTGATCATGCCGAGACCAAGGTCTTGTTTACCGACAGGGAATACAGTCCGACAATCAAGGCTGCTCTCGAGTTGGTGGCACACCGGCCCCTGGTCATCGACATCGATGATCCCTATTTCGAAGGCGGAGAATTGCTTGGTGAGAAAGACTACGAGCAATTCATTGCCGAGGGCGATGACGACTATCGCTGCTTCCAGATCAAAGACGAGTGGCAGGCGATTTCCCTGAACTATACGTCGGGCACTACCGGCAACCCCAAGGGAGTTGTATTTCACCATCGTGGCGCCTATCTGAACGCAATCTCCAACGCCATGTGCTGGAACATGGTGGCGCATCCGGTCTATCTCTGGACCTTGCCGATGTTTCACTGCAATGGCTGGTGTTTTCCATGGACAATAGCCGCCTACGCCGGAACCAATGTCTGTCTCCGTCACGTTCGCGACGAAGCGATCTACAAGGCCATTAAAGCGCATCAGGTGTCACACTTTTGTGGGGCGCCGGTCGTATTGAATACGCTGGTCAATGCAGCAGATGAATTGAAGCAAGGGATAGAGCACAAGGTTCGCGCCATGACGGCAGGAGCGGCACCTCCCGCCGCAGTGATCGCGGCAATGGAGAAAATGGGTTTCAGTGTGGCGCACGTCTACGGTTTGACCGAAACCTATGGGCCTTGCGTAGTCTGCGCGCCACAGGATGAATGGGCGGACCTGGATCTTGACGCACGCGCCGAGTTGCTGGCGAGACAGGGAGTGCGGGCGCCACTGCAGGATGAATTGATGGTTGCTAACCCGACGACGCTGGAACCCGTTCCGAAAGATGGCAAGACGATGGGCGAGATCTTCATGCGTGGAAATCTTGTGATGAAGGGCTATCTGAAAAACCCCAATACTACCAATGAGTCATTTGCCGGAGGTTGGTTTCACTCTGGAGACCTCGCAGTGTGGCATGAGGATGGCTACGTGCAGATCAAGGACCGCTCCAAGGACATTATTATCTCGGGGGGAGAAAACATTTCCTCACTTGAAGTGGAGTCGGTATTGTTTCGTCATCCGAAGGTGCTCGAAGCCGCGGTGGTGGCCAGCAGTGACGAAAAATGGGGTGAAGTGCCCTGTGCATTCGTTGCTCTGAAGGCAGGCCAGGAAATGGATGCCGCAGAATTGATAGGCTATTGCAGACAGGAACTGGCCGGATTCAAAATCCCCAAGAAAGTTGCCTTTGGGCCAATCGAGAAAACGTCGACAGGGAAGGTGCAGAAATATCTGTTGCGAGAAAGAGCGGAAGAAATCCCCTATGTCGTCAAGAAATAAAATTTACAACGATAGCGTGCCAATAATTCGCAAGTAGCGATGGTCTAAAGGCAAGCTATGCTTGCACAGTCAGGAACGCCAGGTAGCGGTTAAGCAGATTGTCAGAAGGCATGCTGCGCTGTCAGTAAAAATTGAAACAACAATGGTCAGAAAGACCAACAAACAGGAGTGGCAAAATGAAAACACGACACGCACTGGCGCTAAGCCTCTGCAGTTTGCTCTACGTGTCTGCGGCAGTTGCGCAGATGGAAGATACCATCACGATCAGCAGTTCTGCATTCGATCATCACGGTATGGTGCCGGAAGAAAACTCGGCCTACGGGGCAAATCAATCAATTGATCTGAGCTGGGGCAATCTGCCAGCAGGCACAGCCGAATTGGTGCTGATCATGGATGATCCCAAGGTGGTTGAACTGGGAATGATGGAAGAGCCATTCGTACACTGGGTTGCCTACAATATTCCAGCCAACGCGAGTGGCCTGCCCGCTGATTTGACCAAGGATGCAATGGTCGGTGGAATCGCCGAACTGGCTGGCATGGTAAACGGTCTCAATGGTTTGGGTCGTCCAGGCTATTTTGGGCCACGTCCTCCCGCTAACGGCCAATTGCACGCCTACCATTTTCGCTTCTATGCGCTCAATACTGCACTCGATTTGCCAGAGGGCTTGAACAAGGCAGATCTGCTTGCGGCCATTGATGGCCATGTGCTTGGCACGGGCATGTTGATGGGGCACTACGAAAGAAAAGAATAGTTCTTTCTTCAGTCAAGACAAACGGAAACGGGCCGTTGTGGGTGTTTGAAGCACCTGACAACGGCCCGTTTTTTTTGCCCGATTGGACTGGCTGAACTTACTCCGGCGCGGCGAGGATGTCCGTACCGTGCTCTGCCTCCGCGCACGACTTGTTGCGCAGAGAGGGAACAGAGTCAATCAGAAATTCCCTAGAAGTGGCTTATTACCTCACCGATCTCGGCGTCCGGATGGATGCGCAAATCGACTTCGCGATAGAGATGAATGTCACCATGCACCACTGCATCAGCAGAGATAGTCAAAGTCGGTTGATGGCCTGTCCCGAAGCTGAACAAGCGGCCGAGCCAGCCACGTTTGCCGCGAATGATGATGTCGCCATCGATCTCGCTTCCATCGCCAAGTTCGACATCGCCGTTCGACGTAATCACGTCGTCCCGGACGCGAGTAGCGCGGAGTTCAATCTCACCATTCACCGTTTTGACTTCGCCACCGATGTCGCTGCCTGCTCGAGTGCGAATCCCGCCATTGACGGTGTTGACATAGCGGTCAACAACGACATTGTCATCAAGTCGCACGGAGCCGTTCACGCTTTCAGCGCTCTCAACGTGTGCGCCGGTGCCAATCTCCACGCTGCCATTGATCGTGCTGACCTCGCGGGCAGTCGCGTCTCGTTCAATGCGAACATTGCCATTGATGGAGGAGACATCCCCGACCCGGTCAGAGGCTTCTACCTCAACTGAGCTGTTGATTCGGGAAACATTTCTGTTGCCCGAGGCTTCTGCCGCATTGGCGAACACATAACTCCCCAGAATCATGGCCAACAACAATGCTGCGCTAAATCCGATACTGTTTTTTTCTAAACTCATGGAGCCTATCTCTCCTGCCTCACCTGGAGGTCGTTTCTTATCCCATCATTCCCTGCGGACTTGCCCTGATCTTCGTTTCTTCACAGGCGGTGTCAGTCTGTTTAACCCGTGCATTCTTAACCGACACTTAACTGGATTAGAGCAATTACTTTGCCAATTTATAAAACCTATAAATATCAGCGGCTTACGAAATAGGTGAAATTTCTCAGTGCGGCTTGTGGCGTAATTGACTATCTGATCTGGTGAAAATGGCCAACTCGTCTGTGCAGAATGCAGTCTGGTTTACAGGTCTGGCGGGATGGGCTACTGTCAGCCTCGCAGCACCGGTATTGCAAAGAATAAAACCACCAGAAAGGAACGATACCTATGACCCAATCAAAATGTGTGGCCCACCGCTACCCTGGCCAACCCCGATCCATGTCAGCCACGATTCTGCTCAGCCTGTCAGCGCTTTTGAGCGGACTGCTGTCGTCTTCGTTCCTTTATGCGCAGGGGCAAGTAGTGGAATCGGGATCGCATCGCTTTGAAGAAGTAGCTCCTGGTGTGTGGCACGGTTCAGGAACGGGAACCGTGTACACCATGAGCAATGTCATGGTTCTGGTTGGCGAAGCTGACACGCTGGTAGTGGATTCCCATGTGACGCCAGCCGCCGCGCGAGCCTTGCTCGACTCGCTCGCTGTGATAACCGACAAGCCTGTCCGATATCTTGTCAACAGCCACTACCATTTCGATCATGCACATGGCAATCAGTCCTTCCCGCAAGGAGTCGAGATAATCGGTCATGAATTCACTCGGGCAAAGCTTAATGGTGAGATCGGCAATGTATTGGAAGAAAACACTTTTCGCAGTTTTTCTGATCCAGTAGCACTCACTGTCGCCGGTCTCGAAAATCAGGCGGCCACGGAAACTGATCCGGAGCGCAAAGCGCAATTCGAAGAGCGACACCGGGTGCAGCGTGATTACCTGAATGCCATTGCAGAAGTACGTCCGACGCCGCCCAATATTACTTTGCAAGACAAGCTCACGTTGTATCAGGCTATTCCAGGCGGAAGCCGCGAAATTCAGCTACTGCATTTCGGCAGAGCGCATACTGGCGGTGACGTAATGATCTATCTGCCAGAAGAGAAAGTGGTGTTCACGGGCGACATGATGCTGCCGGGTCTTGCCTACATGGGCGACGGGCACGTGGATGAATGGCCGGAGAGTCTGGAAGGCCTCCTGGCTCTCGATTTCGACATCTGGCTGCCGGGGCACGGACCGGTGATGCGAGACAAGCAGCCGATCGAGAACTTTCAGGTGTATTTGCGTGATCTGTGGAGCAAGACCCAGTCGATGCATCGCCAGGGAGTCAGCTGGGAAGAAGCGGCGTTGAACCTTGATATGACCAATCACGCGGCGAACTATGCACAGATTCGCGGACCCGGTGTCGACCCGCGAGCCATTCGCAGAATCTATGAATTACTGGACAATTAGTCAGCCAATATTCGGTCAGAGCCTGCAAAACAAAAACGCCCGGATAATCCGGGCGTTTTTTTATGCTCTGGACATTGGCAAGTCAGAGTGAATAGCCTTTCTCATCATGGTCGGAGATGTCGAGACCGATCTGCTCCTGCTCGTCATCAACCCGCAAGCCGGAAGTGAGGGCGGAGACCAGCTTCAGTATGCCCAGCGTCAACACCGCGGTGTAGAGCGCGGTGGCCAGTATGCCCAGGATCTGTACCGAGACCTGTGAACCCATGGCCATCCCTTCGGCATATCCGTTACCACTAAAGATACCGAGGTTACTCGAGACCAGCACGCCAGCGAGCAGAGTGCCCACCATGCCGCCAACGCCGTGCACCGGGAAGACATCCAGTGAGTCGTCGATGCGCAGAGTCTGCTTCAGATAGGTCGTGGCGAAATAACACACCACACCGCCGCTTAAACCAATCAGCAGAGCGCCGGCCGGGCCGACTGAGCCCGACGCCGGTGTGATTGTGGCCAGGCCAGCGACCATACCCGTTATCGCTCCGAGCCCGCTCGGTTTGCCAAACTTGATCCACTCGATCAGCATCCAGGTCAGTGCGCCCGTAGCGGCGGATATATGGGTGACGAACATGGCCATGCCCGCTGCGCCATCGGCAGCGAGTGCGCTTCCCGCATTGAAGCCGAACCAGCCAACCCAGAGCATGCCGGCGCCGGTAAAGCTCATCGTGAGATTGTGCGGTTTGGTTGAGGCGCTGAGGAAGTCTTTACGCTGCCCGAGGACCAGTGCAGTAACCAGCGCGCCGATACCTGCTGTCACGTGCACGACTGTACCACCGGCGAAATCGATCAGTCCGCGTTGTCCCAACCAGCCACCACCCCACACCCAGTTGGCGACAGGAAAATAGACCAGCAGTGTCCAGATGACACTGAACAGCAGCATGGCGGAAAACTTGATGCGTTCGACAAAGGCGCCGACGATCAGTGCGGGTGTGATGATCGCAAAGGTCATCTGAAATGACGCGAATACGGTTTCCGGGATGTCTCCCGACATTGAATCGATTACGACGCCATTAAACATGGCCTTGCCAAGCCCACCCCACCAGGCGGATTCCGATGGGCCAAAAGCGATGCTATAGCCGACGACCAGCCAGAGGATGGAAACGACGACTGCAATAGAAAAGCATTGCATGAGCACCGATAACACGTTCTTGCTGCGCACCAGACCGGCATAGAACAGGGATAGGCCGGGCAGAGTCATGAACAGAACGAGGGCTGTAGAGGTAAGAATCCATGCAGTATTGCCGCCGCTTATGCCGTCTTCCTGTGCGAGCGCGACGGACGGGATCAATGCCATGATCAGGCACGAGAGTTTGAATAATTTAGTCACTTTTTTGTTCTCTTTATTGTGCAGACCCCAAATCAGGGTCTCGTATTGGGATTAACAAAGCTCGTTGACTGCTGGACTCTAGAGCGCGTCGTTGCCTGACTCTCCTGTGCGGATGCGAATTGATTGCTCGAGGTTGGTGACGAAAATCTTGCCGTCGCCGATCTGTCCGGTTCCTGCTGCATTGCAGATTGCTTCGATCGCCTTGTCCAACAGGTCGTCGGCGATCGCGATTTCCAGTTTCGCCTTGGGCAAAAAATCGATGACGTATTCTGCGCCGCGATACAATTCGGTGTGACCTTTCTGACGGCCAAATCCTTTAACTTCAGTTAGGGTCATGCCGTTCACGCCGATTTCGGCCAGCGCTTCGCGCACATCGTCGGCTTTAAATGGTTTGATAATCGCTGTTATCAGTTTCATTCCTGTTCTCCTGCGAATGGATGGATCGTCTTCACTCTCCCCAAGAGTCACAGTGGGCAGCCAAAGCGACGCACCAAATAGGACCATTGATGAAGACCCGGGAACTGTAACACGGAGCTGAAATCAGCACCAATACAGGGCGCGGCAGACAGTGCCGCAGGACGACCCTTGTCGGAGCTTACCGTGAAGGCTGCTAGCAGAATGGCCAGGCGCCTGCGGAAGGAATTAAAAAGCGGGGGTAGCCACTCCCAGGAGGGAGAGGGAAGAGTGACTACCCCCGAGCGGGGAGGGACTGGTCAAACAGCGGCACGCCGCTGAATACTGCGAACGAGTTGTATGAGTGGCATCATCACCGTGATGAAAACCACCATGAAGCCTGCTGCCAGAATGCTGAGTGTGGTAGCAAGCCCGTGTGCCTCTGCCAGATAGCCGACGACCGGACCACTGACAATAAAGGCCAGCCTGAACAGGAAGCTGGTGAATGAGTTCGCGGTCGCGCGAAACTCACTCGGTACTCTTCGGTTCAGTGCGTTGACGAGAATGACCTGGGTCAATCCTCGGCCGACGAAAATCAGCATGCCCATCGCAATACCGATCCAGCCAGGCAACCAGGCCATGCCAAGATGGCCCACTACTGGTAGCAGGCCGATCACTACCAGTGCGGTCGGCGCACCGAATCGCCTTTCGATAGTGAAGCCGAACCGGTTGGCAATCGCGACGGCCATACTTTGGGTAAACCACAACAGTCCAAATATGGCGAGCGACAAGCCCTGTTCTTCCCAATAGGGCTGAACCAGCCACGCTACGAGAAAGGTGGCGAGGCTATAGAGCGGAATCGCAATAACGATCTGGCGCAGAATGGGATCCCGCACGAGCAAGTGTCGCAGGATGTCCAACAGCTTCACGCGCTGACCAAGTTCAGGGCGATCACGATATGGCGGCTCGACGATCAACAGGGCAAGCACCGGTACGATCCAGGCTGTGCCGGACTGAACGGCGACCATCAGATCGAAGGAAACCAGTGCCAAACCGCCGCCGACGAGAGCGCCCAATGCTTCTGCGCCGCTCTTGAAGAAACCCAGATTGGCAATCACCTGGCTGTGCTCGGCGCTGTCCTCTTCTTCGAGTGCGCGCTGCGTATCGTAGAGTATTGCCAGATCCGCTCCTGACAGCAGGCTCATCGCGATACCGAGAGTGATCTCGAAAACAATCAGGCTCGCGAGGTCGTCGGCATAGTTAAGCAACAGATAACCCACTGCATGCAGGAACGCACCAACGACCAGAGCCAGCTTGCGACCGAACAGATCGGCGAAGTAACCCGAAGGTGCCTCGAGTAACACAATAGTGGTTGCGAATATTGCCTGCAGATAAAAAATTTCTGCAAGACTCAAGCCCTTGTCCACGAAGAAGGGCACGATGACTGGCACGATAACCATGAAACTCTGGAAAAACGCCAGCGCATAAATTGCGGTAATGTTTCTTTGTAATTTTTCAGGCACGAAGCCCCCTCTGCCCACTCCCCATGGTGAGCATCAATCATTTCTCGCGGTAAAAAAAAAGACCTCTAGGCTTTTTGGCTTAGAGGTCTTTTCTCTGTTTTTTCAGTATCAGGCTGAGTCAGAAAGTCACTCCAAGCAGGTCTCCCAGTTCTTTTCCACGCGCACGCAGAACTGATGACCGGTTGCGGTCATAATCGCTAGTGTGGTTGTGGACATCGGATACGTGTTCATTGGACTGATCTGTGAAACGTTGAAAATTCTGTGCACTTAATTGTGCGAACGCGGTGAATTGTAAGCTCATGAGTTTTCAAGTCAAGCGAAAAAACTGAATTCATGTGATCTCACGCACTTTTAAACCTTCTGGTATGAAAATGATCGGCGGAGTCGCTAGTCGTTCTGACTCGTACTGGCTCCGACACTCTCAGAATCGCGCAGCAGATAGGCAAGTGAGTCGCGTTTGCTTCCCCAACGGGACGCGAGCAATGAGCCACTGATGTTGTGCCAGACACTGAAGATCGCGCCGGGCAGTGCGGCGGTGGCGGAGAAGAATTCCAGAGCAAGTGTGACACCGAGTCCGGAATTCTGCATGCCCACTTCGATAGCGATGGTATGGCTGCGCTTCAAGTCATAGCCGAACAGCCTGCTGATGTAAAAGCCTGCCATGAGACCAAAGCAATTATGTGCAATGACGGCCAGGAGCGTGAGCAGTCCGACTTCGAGCAGATTACTGGCATTGAGCGCCACTACGGTCCCTATGATGAGAAGAATGATGACGATGGCCAGCGTGGGGAGCAGATTATTGATGCGCTGCACCTGGTCGTTGAGGTAGTGGTTGGCAAGAAAACCGGCGGCAACCGGCAGCAGCACGACCTGAACAATACTGACGAGCAAGCCCAGCGTATCTACTTCTACAGTCTGCGCGAGATAGAAGCTGCACAATAATGGTGTCGCTATCACGCCAAGCAATGTGGAGGCGATCGTCATACTGATAGACAGTGCCACGTCCCCTTTGGCGAGATAGGTGATGACGTTGGAAGCAGTGCCACCGGCACAGCTACCGACCAGTACCATGCCGGCCGTCAACTGCGCAGAGAGCTGCAGCAAATTGGCAAGCGTCAGGGCGATAAGTGGCATTACAAGAAACTGACAACAAACCCCAATCATCACCGGTTTGGGGTCTTGCAACAGAGTATCGAAATCGGACTTTTGCAGGGTCAGGCCCATGATGAACATCACCGCGGCCAGCAGGGGTACGACAAAAGATGAGAGCGTTGAGAAACTCTCGCTCTGGACAAAAGCGGCGATCGAGATGAGCAGCGCCCAGAGCGGAAACAGACTATTGAAGCGGGACAGCATTCCAGGTCCACCTAGCAGGAATCAGCATTCAGGATGAGTTCAGGCGCGAACGCTACCATGACGATGGCGCCGATGTAACCTTTTTGCAGATTCGGCGTCTTAGGAACAATGGTCGGTACTCCGATTGGTCAGCTTGCCTGAAGAGTGGAAGTCGGGGACAAGTTGCAAGTAAGAATAAATTCACAGTGGGGAACAACATGATTAAAAATGCACTGATTCTGGCAATGGCGTTTGCGCTCACGGGTTGTCTGGTTACCGTGGATAGCGATTCACGATCTGTACATACCGTCTGGGACGAGGGTGAGGTCTCCCGTATCCGGCTCGGCAACACGGATCAGGACTGGGTGCGCAATTCGTTTGGCGAACCGATGACCAAGCTGAGCTACGCCGACGGTTCCGAAATCTGGAAGTATCGCAATCGTTCAGAGAAAGACACTGAAGTAGGCGTCTTTTTGATTTTCTCTGTCGATGTGGAGGAGGAGCGCGTTGATACCCTGTCCATCGAATTCATCGACGGCGTCGTAAGCAACTACTGGGTTGAAGAGGATCGCTACTAGGCAGATCTAAAAAGGCCGGATCAGGACACTGCTTGATCCGGTTTAATGTCCCTGAAGCGTGGTCGCGAGCCACGCTTCCAGGTCGATCCAGTTGACCGGGAAGATATGTCGAGCACCAGACACCAGCTCGGCATTCACTACAGCGCCTGCCGATTGCAAGCGTGCCACCGTCTTGTCCAGTTGACGGTTCCAACGCAAATCATCTTTTTCACCAATCCGGATATACACCGGCAAGCCATCGAGATAGCTCTGTGCGATGTCCCTGCTTACGCGTCCGGGTGTCGCAACGACCCCCATATACTGATCCGGTGCAGCCGCGGCGATTTGCAGTGCAGCGCTGCCGCCACTTGAGATACCTACCAGCAAGGGTTTGCTTTCCAGCAGGCCATGCTGATGCTGCAAATCCTTGATGATCTGTGGAAACTCGTCCGCATGATCAATGAAGAAATGCCGCCCATCGGGAGAGATCGGCACGGCAACTGCCCAGCCGCGATCTACCAACTCTTTGCCAAGCCAGTATTGTGCCCTCGCCATGAACTCATTCGAGTTACCACCGGACACCATCACCGCGAGTGGCGGTGAGACCACTTCCATGGGCTTGAAGAAGAGTACATTGATAGCCTGGCCGCCCGACATCACGACACTGTCTTCGCCTGCCTGCAAGGGGGCGTGAGAGAATGTCAATAACAGCAAGAATATCAGTGATTTAGTGCTTGAGAATCGCATCTGCGGGTGTTTCATCTAAGTTTCGGTGTTCTAATGGCGAAGTATAGCAATCGCCTCTGGCCAGACGCACGGGCTTGAGACAAAAAACCAGATTTCACGGGTAGTTACCATGCCCGGACTCGATAGGCACTTGATTCCGCCCGGGCCTGTAACTTAATTACTCACCTTACGTCTGTACTCCCAAATGCTTAACGAATATCAACAAATGGTGGAACAGCACCGGCATCGGATCTATTCCTTTGCCCATTACAGCTTGCGCACCAGGGAAGATGCCGAAGATGTAACCCAGGAGGTTTTCATCAAGCTGTGGCAGCACTGGCGCAAGATCGATCACGACAAAATCGGTGGCTGGCTGATGCGAGTCGCACACAACGCAGTGATCGACAAAGTGCGAAAAGGGAAGAATGGCGACGCCAATATCGATGGCTTTGCGGAGGTCGATGAGCAGGGCCAGATTGAAGACCCGGGCGCCGAGCTGGACCGGGAAGAATTCAAAAGGTTGCTGCAACTCGCTATTCACGATCTCGACGAGCCGTTTCGCAGTATTGTCATTCTGCGTGACATCCAGGGGGCGAGCTACGCAGACATTGAGGAATGTCTGGGTATGAGCGACAGCCAGGTCAAGGTTTATCTCCACCGGGGCCGGCGCAAGTTGCGAGAGAACAGTGAACTGCGGGCGATGTTCGCCGCAGCAAAAGACAAGCGAGGCGTTGCCGCCGAAGACTCGGACGATGCAGCAGCCAGTACTGACTAGACAGGTGTCAATATGAGCAAGCAAAAGCGCAATCTTACATCCCTCGATCACTCCGGTGGCGGAGGAGAGCAGGATTCCCAGTGCTATTTTGTGCAACTCCAGATCGACAGTTTTCTGGATGGAGATCTGAGTGCCACGCAGCAAGATGCCTTTATGGAACACGTGGCTGGCTGCAAGGCTTGCAGCAGTGAGTTTCAGTTTGCGCGCGTTGTCCATGACACGGTGCTCGACCTGCCTATGCTGGACTGCCCCGATAGTGCACTGGAACCGGTGGACCGCTTGGGTGGTCGCGCAGCGGCGCCTACCAGCGCCTGGTGGCACGATGTGGTTGACTGGTTCAATCACATGCCATTGGCCATTCGCTATGCATTGCCTGCAATCTTCGCTGTCGCGGCAACACTGCTGGTCGTGCCTGAACTGGACAGGTCGGCGCCCGACGAAATGCTGGCCGAACTCCCAGTTGTGCCGGAGCCGGAGTACACCCAGGCGGATGTGCTGGCTGCACTTGCTGATTTGAATACGGCGATCACCTATCTGAACGAAGTGAGCCAACGGACCGAGTCCATGATTGGTGGCCGCTTTGTAGTGATGCCCTTGCAGGATTCCCTGAATGCGTCATTCGAACGCCTTCAGGATGATGAGAACGATCCGCTATCGGACGATCCAATTTAGGAACACAGAAATCACAGAGCAACACACTCCGGTGTGTTAGTGGCAACGCAGCACGCGTTACCACATTGAAAGTAAGTTGTAGTGAACAGAACGATGGAGACTTTGCTGAAAAGCAGAGAGAACAGCATGGTGATAAACAGTGAAGCAAATAGAGTGATGAACAGGGTAAAGAGCAGAGAGGTAACGCTATGAAGAGTATGAAGCAGTTTGCAGCGGTAGCGATGCTACTGGCTGTGACGAGCAGTGTGTGGGCTGCCGAGAACATAATCGAGAATCACCCGGGATATGTGGACTTCTCGACACTGACGGCACTTACCAGTGGCGAACCGACAGTCGAGATCAGTCTGAAAGCGCCGTTGCTGAGTATGGTGACCAACCTGATTCGAAGCGAGGATGAAGAGGCTGCGGATTTTATTTCTCGGCTGCTCCGCGTGACGGTCAATGTCTTTGAGAATGAAGCAACAAACCAGGACGTTATTGCAGAGTCGATGGAAGCAATCTCGGATGATCTCGATCAACAAGGTTGGGAACGAGTTGTGCGTGTGCGGGAGGATGACGATCACGTGGATATTTATGTGCGCATGTCTCCTGATGCGGAACTCATCCATGGCCTTGCGGTAATGGTGGCAGGTCGCACTGAAACGGTATTGGTGAACATAGTCGGAGATATTAGCGGCAACGACCTGGCAGCATTGGGTCGACGCTTCGACATCGACCAACTCGAACATCTGGACATGGAAACTGACTAGAACCGTCCAGCTTCCCGCGGGCAGTTCCATTTGACAATCGGAGTAATCGACATGAACGACAGGCGAATCGCATCTCATCTGATGCTCTTGATCACAACACTGTTTTTCACCTCCTGCATGTCATTCAATGACGATTACTTCGATTCTGTGGCTGACTCACTCGGAACACGCATGCCGGAACTCCGCCTCGAGAAGGAAATGGCGATGGGCTTCGGATCAGGGATATTCGACCTCGTCGATCTTGCCAGCGCTGAAGCTGATGGGATTTCTGCTGTTGAGAAACTGCGCGTTGCGGTCTACAAGGTGACACCGAGAGAGGGATATCTCGACTTTCCTGACGCCGTATTCACGGATGCCCTGCGCAGTCAGGGCACGGAGCTGGAATGGGAGCGAATCGTTCGCGTGCGCGAGGAAGGTGAGCAGCTCTGGGTCTTCGCGGGAATGGATAGAGAAGCGCAGATGCTCGATGCGATCTGTGTTTTCGTGCTGGAGCGCGATGAGCTGGTGTTGATCAACATGGAAGGGGAATTTCAACAGCTCTTCGAATACGCACTCAATGCCGGCCGGCGTGAGTCAAACACGGCGGGTTGAGTTGCGCTACGCGTGCTTTTTCGCGAGTTGCTGATTCGCACGGCTAGTCAGATCAGGATTCCCATCCATACCCGCTAGTCATTCAATCCGACGATTTCCATTCTCTCGCTGGCGGCGACCGTGACACTGACCCCATCCGTGGTCACGAAAGAACGTTCTCCCAATTGATATTTGTACACTTCGTAACTGACCGGTTCCAGTTCGCCGCTGCGATACAAGGTAACCGTAATGATCGCGCGGTCATCCTGCCAATCATAGTAGTACAGTGCTCCGCCGAGTCCGGTCATGAGGACTAAAAACAGGTAGGCGCCCAGTCGCAGGTCGCTCTGAAAACTGCTGTCGCTGGCGTTCTTCTGCGCCGCGATCCGCGAACTCGTCTGTTCCGCGCTCGCGCCAGCGGTTTTGTCAGCGTCCCGTTCGAGCAGGCCTTCCTGTAGTCCTCTTCTGATTCCTTTCTGCCGGATAAGCGTAAAAGCCAAGACGATAACAAAGGCCGTGAGTAAGAGCTTGCCGAGCATGATGTAATCCGTAGTGCGCGTGAGCATTTGATGTTATCAGTGTGCTCGACAAGATGCATTGTCGGGACCGCCCGGATCCTGCGAAGCGCAGTCTGGCGAGCAGGCGAACAGTTGCAGCGACTTGCTCAGCCAGATAGTTGAGGCGCGTACGGCGAGGTGAATAAAAGTGGCGCGGTACTGGTCTGCTACAGGGAAATTAACGGAACTGTCACAGTGCACCAGTATAGTTGTCGCCAATGCATGAATTGCCTGCATCGGCCGACAAAAAGGCTGAATAATTCGGGAGGGTATTGCCAGCGGGCAACTGACCATCCAGACGAGCAGGGCAATCTGATATTGTGAATAAACAGGCTGAGCGCAAAAGTGACCCCATACGAGAGTATGTAGCACCGGGGATGCCCAGACTCGATCATGAAGGGCGCAGTACTTCGTATTTCGAGTTCTGGCCGATGTGGGTTATGTATTTCCCGGTCGTCCTGCAGTGGCTGTTGCTGGCGATGCGGTATCGGTCGCTGACCCTGCCCTTGATCGCCAATCCGGCTCTGCCGTTGTCCGGTATGGTTGGCGCAGCGAAGAGTACGCTCTTTCGGGCCGCCGGAGATCAGGCGCAGCAATGGATCCTGCCGTGGCGTGTATATCAGCTCGACGATCGTCCACGAGAGACACAATTCAACGAGTTGAAAGCACTGTTGCAGGAAGCGCAATTTGGTTTTCCTGTGGTAGGCAAACCCGACATTGGCTGTCGCGGTGCAGGAGTGAAACTGCTCAATGATGAGCACGAGTTACGCCGGTATCTGGATGCTTTCCCGCGCGGCGGAACAATCCAGTTGCAACGACTCGCAGAATGGGAGGCAGAGGCCGGTGTGTTCTACATCCGCTTTCCCGGCGAGAAGAGCGGAACGATTAGCTCGCTGACACTGAAATACATGCCTTTCGTGGTAGGCGATGGCAGCAGCACATTGCAGGAATTGGTGGCCAGTGATCCGCGTGCGGGGAGCTTGCAGCACCTTTATGCAGAGCGGCACAAACAACACTGGCACACGGTCGTGCCCGAGGGAGAGCCTTTTCGGCTGGTGTTCTCGGCCAGTCATTGTCGAGGGGCTGTCTTCAGGGATGGTGCTGCCTATATAGATAGACGATTGACTGCAGCACTGGACAAGATTTTCGATGACATACCGGGCTTTCATTACGGGCGCCTCGACATCAAGTTCCGCGATCTTGATGCGTTGATGGCGGGGACAGACTTCCGCATTATTGAAATTAATGGAGCCAGCTCCGAGTCAATCAATATCTGGGACCGCAATGCCAGCCTGGGTAGCGCTTTCAGGACGCTGTTGCAGCAATACAGGACGCTGTTTAAACTTGGCGACGCTAATCGCAGCCGCGGACACAGAACGCCCGGAATCTTGGCCCTCTGGCGGGCCTGGCGGTATGAAAATAAACTGGTAAAAAATTATCCGCAAAATGACTAATCCCTGCAGATTGTCTATTCGCCCACGGCCACTGGCCGCTCTCCTTGAATCCGCGCTCGGTCTAGGCTCTCTCGCCGATGTGTATGACCGTTGCCCCCGGGGACTCAGTCCGTTGGACTTCCTCGATTGCGCGCTGGGTGAACTCGGTGTGTCGATAGAGCTTGAGAACAAGGAGTTCCTCGAGGAAATCCCGAAGACTGGCCCTGTACTCATCGTCGCCAATCATCCGCTTGGTGGTCTGGAGGGGATGGCCATTGCGCGCGAGATAGGGCGAGTGCGGCCAGACTTACAAGTGCTGACCAACGAGCTGCTGCGCCTGATTCCCGAGTTGGCGCCAATTTTCATCGGCGTGAACGTGCTGTCCAAGGGTGCCGCAGCAGGCAATGTGGGGGGCATAAAACAAGTGCACTCCCATCTGAAGAACGATGGCGCGATCCTGCTGTTCCCGGCGGGTATGGTGTCTGCCTATGAAGTCAGTCACCGGCGCATTCAGGATCGCGAGTGGAACCGGCTTGCTGGCCAGCTGGTACAGCGCTATGGCTGTACAACGGTGCCGATCAATGTCGCAGGCAGGAACAGCAGCTATTTCTATGCGGCGGGACTGATCCACCCAAGACTGCGAACCTTGCTGCTGCCGAGACAGCTTGCCAACAAGCGAAACTTTCGTCTGCCCCTGAAACTGGGCAGGCCCATTCCGGCAACGGAATTGCGTCTGCTGCAGAGCCCGCAGGCAGTCACTGATTATCTGCGGGTGAGCACGGATGCGCTCGCCGGCGAGGATCAGCCCCGCAAGGCCCAGGTTATGGCCGGCATTGATGAGCTGCATTCGCACGCAAGTCGTAGTGAAGTCGACCGGTCGATTGAGGCTCTCGCTGAATATCGGTTGCTCGAACACGAAGAATTTGACGTCTACTGCGCCCCATTCAATGCGCTCGGCGCGATCATGGAACAGATTGCCATCGCCCGGGAAATTACCTTCCGCTCTGTCGGTGAGGGAACGGGGCTGTCGCGTGATTCCGACGAGTTCGATCCCCACTATCTGCACCTGTTCCTGTGGGACAAGCAACAGTGCCGCATTGCTGGCGCCTATCGCGTAGGGCTCGTTGATGAGATCTTCGCCAAACACGGGGTCAAAGGGCTCTATACGCGTTCGCTCTATCGCTATGACGAGGCGTTTATCCGCAAGCTCGGCTCGGCGATTGAAATGGGCCGTTCCTTTATTCATCCGGACTATCAGCGCCGTCCCGTTTCACTGAATCTGTTGTGGCGGGGGATAGGCAAGATACTGGTGACCCATCCCCAGTATCACACGCTCTATGGTTCGGTGAGTATTTCGCGCGAATACAGCGACCTGGCCCGGTCGCTGATCGCCGATACCATGCTCACCAATTTTCGTGCCCAGGAATTTGCGGAGCTGGTACAGCCACTGACGCCGCACAAGGTGGACAATCGGGTCTGGTCTCAGAAAATGCTGGCCGAGCTGGTCAATGTGAAGATGCTGGGCAAGCTGATTGGTCGCTGCGATCCGGGCAAGGCAGTCCCGGTACTCTTGCGACACTATCTCTCACTGAATGGGCGACTGGTTTGCTTCAATATTCACTCCGGGTTCAATGAGTCTCTCGAGGGCCTGATTGTTGTCGATGTCAGAAAAACCGACAACAAGACTCTGGGCAGATTCCTCGGTAGCGAAGGCCTGGCCAGCTTTCTGGCCTATCAGGAACAGCAGGGGCAATTGCAAGACTCGGCCTAGGGCTCCTATAATTCGCCCATGTCGAAAATCAAGCCCGTTCTCAAGTTACTCTTCGGCGTTGTGCTTGCCATCTGTGCTGCTGCATCGCTGATCAATCTGCTGCTTATCGTCCCCCGCGTTGAAACGATTTCGGTTATCAACGCTGTCGTCGGATTAGGCGTTCTGTTCTTTTTCCTCGCACCACTGGCCCATGTGCTGATCCGCAATAGTTTGCGCGAGCTGCGAGGTACGCAAGCGAATGGCGACTCCCAATCCGGCTCCACCCCGTCCTGAGCGGGCGCCCCCGGTCGGGGTCGCTGACTGCACAGTACTTCGAAAAAGCGTATAATCACGCGCTTTTACCAGTAGCCTACCCCGAAAATCATGATAATTTTTGAAGAGCCGGAGCGATTTACCCAGTTCGAACAGGACTGTGTTGCCACCATCGGTAAATTCGACGGGGTGCACCTTGGTCATCAGTTGATCCTCGATCAATTGAAGCAGAAGGCGGATGAACTCGAATTGCCCGCTCTGGCCATTCTGATTGAGCCCCATCCCGAAGAATTCTTCGCGGGACCGGGAGGCAAGTGCCCGGCACGGCTCAGTACGCTCAAGGAGAAGCTGGAACTGCTGGAAAGCTTCGGTGTGGAGTATGTTTTCAAGCTGAATTTCAATCAGGCGATGAGTGAGCTCAGCGCGGAGCGGTATATCGAAGATATTCTGGTCAATGGTCTGGGGATCAAGGCCTTTATCGTCGGCAATGATTTTCGATTCGGCCACCAGCGCCGAGGCGATTTTGACATGCTGAAGGAAAACGGTGAGCGCTTCGGTTTCGAAGTGATCGAAACCATGGCCTATGAATACAATGGCCAGCGCATCTCTAGTACCTATATTCGTGAGCAGCTAGCCGAAGGCAAATTCGAGCTGGTGGAACAATTACTTGGCCGCCCGTTCACCATGAAAGGTGAGGTTGTGCGTGGCAAACAGTTGGGCACTGACCTGGGGTTTCCCACTTGCAACATCAATCCCCATCGCCGCGAGATTCCGATCCATGGCGTCTATGCCTGCGAAGTGCGGCTGGTGGATCGCTATCGACCGGCTGCGGTGAATATTGGCTATCGGCCAACGGTTTCTGAGGATGGCGAAGCCCTGTTAGAAGCACATATTCTCGACTTCGACGAGAACCTCTACGGCAAAACCATTGAGGTGATCTTCCGCAAGAAGCTGCGGGATGAAATTAAATTTGATGGCCTGGACGCCCTGAAGCAGCAAATCAGTGCTGATGTACGCCAGGTACGTGAACTTTTGGCGTCTTGAAAAACTGAGCATTAATCGATGAGTGACTACAAAGCGACCCTGAATCTGCCGCATACCGAATTTCCCATGAAGGCCAATCTGGCCGATCGGGAACCCGCCATGCTGGAACGTTGGACAGCAATGGACCTGTATGCACGAATTGGCGAGAAGAACGCAGGCAAGCCGAAGTTTATTCTTCATGATGGTCCTCCCTATGCAAACGGGGAATTGCACCTGGGTCACGCGATCAACAAGACTCTGAAAGATATCGTCGTTAAGAGTCGCCAGCTCAGCGGATTCGATGCGCCCTATGTTCCTGGTTGGGACTGTCATGGCCTGCCAATCGAGCACAACGTAGAGAAGAAGAAAGGCAAAGCCGGACAGAAAATCAGTTACGCAGCCTTTCGTGAGGCCTGCCGCGAGTATGCGGCCAAACAGGTTGAGATCCAGAAGCAGGGATTCATCCGCCTGGGCGTGTTGGGGGACTGGGATAATCCCTATCTCACAATGAATTTCAGGACGGAAGCCGACATTGTGCGTGCGCTGGGCAAGATCGCCGCCAATGGTCATCTGGTGAAAGGTTACAAGCCGGTCTACTGGAGTGTAGTCGGTGCCTCCGCATTGGCGGAAGCTGAAGTCGAGTATCAGGACAAGCAGTCCTTCGCTATCGATGTGCGTTTTGCTGCCGCCGACGCAAGCGCCATGCTGGCCGCTTTCGACGCGGAGTCGACAGGAGAAGCGCTCTCTGTTGTCATCTGGACAACAACTCCCTGGACTCTACCGTCCAATCAGGCGGTGGCGCTGCACGCTGAACTCGATTATGCACTCGTACGCTGTGACCTGGGCAATGGCAGCGAACTGGTGGTTCTGGCCAGCGAGATGGTAGACAACATCATGCAGCGCTATGGCTGTACCGATTACGCCATAGTAGGCAGCACAAAAGGTGCTACCCTGGAGAAGCTCTTACTCCAGCATCCGTTTGTTAAGCGCCAGGTGCCACTCATTATGGGTGAGCACGTTACCACTGAAGCGGGTACAGGCGCGGTGCACACGGCTCCGGATCATGGTGTGGATGACTTCAATGTCGGTCGCGACTACGGACTGGGTACGCTGAACCTGGTTGACGAGAATGGAATCTTCATCGAAGCCGCTGGCGAGTTCGCTGGTGAGCATGTCTACAAAGTCGACGAGAAAGTCATCGCCAGACTGATCAGCAACAAGGCGCTCGTTGCCCAGGAAACAATTACCCACAGCTACGCCCATTGCTGGCGCACCAAGACGCCACTGATTTATCGAGCGACACCGCAATGGTTCATCAGCATGACCGAAAATGGATTGCTGGATGATGCGCTGGCCGCGGTGCAAGGCGTCAAGTGGATACCGGATTGGGGGCAGGCTCGCATTGAACTCATGCTCAAGGGCAGCCCGGACTGGTGTGTCTCACGCCAGCGTACCTGGGGCGTGCCGATTACGCTGTTTGTGCATCGGGAAACACAGGCTCTGCATCCGCGGACGTCCGAACTGTTCGAAGAGGTTGCCCTGCTGATTGAGGAGAAAGGCATCGAGGCCTGGTTCGAACTGGAAGCCTCCGAGCTACTGGGTGACGACGCCGCGAATTATGAAAAGGTGACCGATACGCTGGATGTCTGGTTCGATTCAGGGGTTACACATTATTCGGTAGTGGATCGCCGCGAAGTGCTGCAATACCCGGCCGATCTGTATCTGGAAGGATCAGACCAGCATCGTGGCTGGTTCCAGTCTTCGCTCAAGACGGCAATCGCGATGCACGGTACTGCACCTTACAAACAAGTGTTGACCCACGGCTTCTTCGTGGATGCGGAAGGCCGCAAGATGTCGAAGTCACTTGGCAATACGGTTGCACCAGCGAAAATTTTTCAGCAATACGGTGCTGACGTGTTGCGGCTCTGGGTTGCCGCCACAGACTATCGTGGGGAGATGACGGTCTCTGACGAGATCTTCAAGCGGGTCGCAGATTCCTATCGTCGCATCCGCAATACGTCGCGCTTCATGCTGTCAAACCTCAATGGCTTTGATCCGGCTGCTGATCTGGTGGCAATTGACCAGATGCTGGCATTGGACTATTGGATCGTACGCCGTTGTCAGCTTCTGCAGAATGACGTGATCAAGCACTACCACGACTACAATTTCCTCAACGTCTATCAGCGTCTGCACAATTTCTGTGTGATTGAGCTGGGTGGATTCTATCTGGACGTTATCAAGGACCGACAATACACGACGCAGGCCGATAGCCTGGCGCGGCGCTCGACACAGACGGCGATGTACCACATTCTGGAAATGTTCACGCGCCTGCTGGCACCGATACTCAGTTTTACAGCGGACGAAATCTGGCAGAACATTCCCGGTGACCGCTGTGAGTCGGTTTTTCTCAGTGATTTTTCCACGTCCTTGCCACTACTGCCAGAGTCCGAAGATTTCAGTGATGCATTCTGGCAACAGCTCATGGCGGTCAAGTCTGCCGTGAACAAGGAACTGGAAGCCAAGCGCGCGGCGAAACAGGTCGGTTCCGGTCTTAGCGCCGAAGTCGATCTCTATTGTGATGCCAGTCTCGCCGCGCAACTCTCTCGTCTGGGCGAAGAACTGCGTTTTGTCCTTATTGTCTCGCGCGCAACGCTAGTCGAATTGGATGCTGCGCCAGCGGATGCCGCGACAACAGAGCTGGCGAACCTGAAACTCGGTGTGAACGCATCGGCTCATACAAAATGTGAGCGCTGCTGGCACCACCGTGAAGACGTAGGTGAAACGGCTGCACACCCGAGTCTCTGTCGTCGTTGTGTCGACAACGTCGAGGGAGAGGGTGAACAGCGCAGCTTCGCCTGATTGCGTGCACGCAGATGACTGAATCATCAGACAACGCGGCAATTGAACAAGGTGCTGCGATCAGTCTCTTCTTCTCCCTGGCGCTGACCTCCGGAGAGATGATCGACTCGAATTTCGAGCGCAAGCCAGCGACCTTTACCTGTGGTGATGGCAGCTTGTTACCGGGATTCGAAGCGGTTTTGCTCGGGCTGAAGGCAGGGGACGAAGTTACTGTTGAGCTACCAGCGGAGCAGGCCTTCGGTGAGCATAACCCGGACAACAGGCAGACGTTCACGCGTGAGCAATTCCAGCACATTCTTGACGATGAATTGCTCCCGGCCGAACCGGGGAGTGTAATTTCATTTCGTGACCCCGCCGGGCACGAGTTACCCGGCGTAGTCGAACGGATCGGTGAACAGACGGTAACGATTGATTTCAATCATCCACTCGCCGGGAAAGCTATTCTCTTTCGGGCGCGCATAGTCTCTGTTCTACCGCCGAGTGTTGCGTCGGTACAGGTCAGGCTATAGGCCGCGATCAGTCCCACTCGTTTTGCTACCTCGTCTCACTACTATGTGGGCGTCTGCACTTTCCATTACAATAGCGCCATGAATGACAAGCTTAACAATGACATCTCTATTCGGCTCGCCAATCCGCGCGGCTTTTGCGCAGGCGTGGATCGTGCAATCGATATCGTAAACAGGGCGCTCGATATTTTTGGTGCTCCGGTCTATGTGCGGCACGAAGTGGTACATAACAAGTTCGTAGTCGACAGTTTGCGCAAGCGTGGCGCGATATTCGTGGATGAGTTATCCGACATTCCCCTGCAGGACACTACTGGTCGTGCGTCGATCGTGGTGTTCAGTGCCCACGGGGTCTCACGTGAGGTGAAGGATGACGCCGCCGAGAAGGGCTTCAAGGTATTCGATGCAACCTGTCCACTGGTGACCAAGGTGCATCTCGAAGTTGCGAAGTTCAGTCAGGCGGGTCGCGAGTGTGTGTTGATTGGCCATCAGTTCCATCCCGAGGTGGAAGGGACAATGGGGCAATACGATGACAGTCTGGGCGGCAAGATCTATCTGGTTGAGTCGGTGGAGGATGTCCAGGAGCTCGAAGTGGTAAATCCCACCCGCCTGTCCTATGTGACTCAGACCACGTTGTCCATGGACGACACTTCTCGTGTTATCGATGCCTTGCGCGAACGTTTTCCTGCTATCCAGGGGCCGCGCAAGAAAGACATCTGCTATGCCACCCAGAATCGTCAGGACGCCGTAAAGCAATTGGCGCTAGAGTGTGATCTGCTATTGGTGGTCGGTTCACCCAATAGTTCCAATTCCAATCGCTTGCGAGAGCTGGCGGAGCGTCTTGGCTGTGAGTCCTATCTGATCGACAACGTCAATGACATCTCCGATGCCTGGTTCACTGGCAAATCCCGCATTGGCATCACCGCCGGTGCGTCGGCGCCGGAAGTCCTCGTGCGACAAGTTGTAGAGAAGCTTCGTCAACTGACAGCGCAGAGCCCTGTTGAGCTCGCTGGTGTGGAAGAAAATATTGTCTTCTCGATGCCGCGGGAACTTCGCGTCCAGGGAAGCTCTGGATAACCCGGTTCCGTCCCTGCGGAGCCCGCAACAATCCCTGAAATGTGTGTCACTGCACACGTTCAAAAACCTCCCGAATATGTCAGCCTGTGGAATGCACCAGCATCGTGCAATGCGCTGAATTTCCTGAAAATTTTCATTCCTGACCGATTTGCTGTTCGATTCAGCATTTTTTTTGCCCAATCCATAAAAAATTTCTAAAGGATTTTTTTGAGCCTGTCGTAGTTCCCGTCAGGAAATTTCGTGACGTAATTTCGAACGCTCTGGCACCGAGGTGCTGTGACACTTTGTCACTAAAGAGAATCCCGGAATCTACCGTAGAAATCTCCACGCTGGATAAAGTGACAAATGGATTGAAATGATGGTCGTTGATTCTGATTTGGTTCGTCGAGTAGAGCGGATGCTTGAAAACTTGCCGATCAAAGGTTTCGAAACAGCCTTACATGTACTGGTAGTCATCGCGGCTTTGAAGGAACGGAATACCGGAACACATTTGACTGGCGAAGCACGAAGCACTGATTGGAAATCAGTACCGAGAGTCGGATTAAAAAATTTATTCATCCCAACGGATGAGCACCGAATTGCCGCTTTAGCCCCCATCACTGTGCGTAGTGAGAGAAAGGGCGGCAAGAAAATGTAACAGGGTAATACCTTGTTCTGCTTACCCAAACTTAACGTTAGACTGTAGGAGTTGTACGACTATGAAAAAAGTTCTAGTAGCATTTGGTTTACTGGTTGGTATGGCGTTTAGCAGCGTCTCATTTGCATGTGATAAGCCAGAGTCTCCGGCTATTCCAAGCGGTGATTCTGCTTCTGGTTCCGACATGTTGGAAGCCAAGAAAGCTGTAGAAACTTTTCTGCAAGCTGCTGAAGCTTACCTGGAATGCGCCCGCGGTAACATCCAGAAAGACCGCATGGTTGCTGACATGGAAGACGTAGCTGACAAGTTCAACCGCGAACTTCGCAACTACAAGGCGAAGTCTTAATCCCTGATTAAGTCTTAAGCCGAATGAGGGGCTTGATAATCCGTTCCACAAGAACGGAACTATCAAGCCCCTTATTTATTTTTGATCAGGATAGATCCTCAGAACATGGACGCTTGACCGAAGTCTCAGGACAGATTCTCAAGCTCTTGCAGCTTTGTTCGCAACGCCGTCAACGCCTCTGAGTACTCACGCTGCTTGTCCCGCTCTTTTTGCACGACTTCATCCGGTGCGTTGTCGACAAACTTCGCATTACCAAGCTTGCCATCCACCTGTTTCAGCAAAGTTTCCAGCTTGCCAATTTCCTTCTCGAGACGACTGCGTTCTGCAGCCACATCGATGAGTCCTGCAAGTGGAACGAGGATTTCGATCTTGCCATGCAGGCCGGTCGCGGAGGCGGGTGCCTCTTCGTCATCGGCCAACCATGCAACTGATTCGAGCTTGGCAAGTTTCTGCAAGTAAGGGCGATAATCCTCCAGACGTTGCTGATCCTCGGCGCTGCCATGGCGTAACAGAACGGGAATGGCTTTAGCCGGAGAGATATCCATTTCGCCGCGTATATTGCGGATCGCCACAATAATACCTTTCAGCCAATCGATGTGTTGTTCGGCTTCCGGGTCGACATTCTCTTGAGTAAAGACGGGATAGGGCTGCAGCATAATGCTGTCGCCTTCGATAGTCAGTTGTCCCGCGACGCGTTGCCAGACCTCTTCCGTGATAAACGGCATAAAGGGATGTAGCAGGCGCAGGCTCTTTTCGAGAATAGTCAGCAAGACCAGCCGCGTCGTCTGTGCTGCTTCAGGATTGGCTTCTTCGTCCCACAAAACCGGTTTGGAAAGTTCCACATACCAATCGCAGTACTCGTTCCAGATGAACTCGTGCAAGGTTTGTGACGCCAGATCGAAGCGATAGGATTCCATGGCTTCAGCGATGAGTTGGCTCGCGTGCTCAAAGCGCGACATGATCCAGCGGTCGGCAATCGAACAATGTTCAATCGCGAGTGTGCCCGCGATTGGCTTACCCTCACTGTTCATCAGCGCATAGCGCGCAGCGTTCCAGATTTTGTTGCAGAAATTCCGGAACCCTTCGGTTCTGCCCAGATCGAATTTGATGTCTCGACCCGTCGAGGCGAGCGAGTAATAGGTAAAGCGCAGTGCATCCGTGCCATAACCAGTGATGCCCTCGGGGAAAGACTCCCGCGTGTGCTTCTCAATTTTTTGTTTGAGCTGCGGCTGCATCATGTCCGCGGTGCGCTTCGTAACCAGGTCTTCGAGCTCGATACCATCAATAAGATCAATTGGATCGAGGATATTGCCCTTTGATTTGGACATTTTCTGGCCATGCTCGTCGCGCACAAGGCCGGTTATATAAACTTTCTTGAAGGGGATCTCACCGGTGAACTTCAGTGTCATCATGATCATCCGTGCGACCCAGAAGAAGATGATGTCGAAGCCAGTCACCAACACATTGGTTGGATGGAAGCGGTCGAAATACTCACGGTCATCCGGCCAGCCCAGAGTGGAGAAAGTCCATAACGCTGACGAGAACCATGTGTCCAGCACGTCGGCGTCCTGCGTCAACACCAGATCATCGGCGAGCTGATACTTGGCTCTCGCCTCTGCTTCGCTCGCTGCCACGTAGACCTTGCCTTCTTCATCGTACCAGGCGGGAATACGGTGACCCCACCACAACTGCCGGCTGATGCACCAGTCCTGAATATTGCGCATCCAGGCGAAGTAGGTGTTCTCCCAATTTTTCGGTACAAACTCTATGTCGCCGTCTTCAACGGCCTTGATTGCCGGATCGGCGAGAGACTGAATGGCGACATACCATTGATGAGTCAGGTAGGGTTCGATCACCACACCGCTGCGGTCGCCACGCGGTACTTTCAGTTTGTGCGCTTCGATTTTCTCCAGCAAGTCGAGCTCTTCCATGGCGGCGACAACTTGCTTGCGCGCGTCGAATCTGTCCACCCCCTGGAAGGCGTCAGGTGCATTTTCATTGATAGCGGCATCGTCGGTGAGGATGTTGATGATCTCGAGATCGTGACGCTTGCCAAGCTCGTAGTCATTGAAATCGTGTGCCGGCGTAATCTTGACGCAGCCTGTACCAAATTCCATGTCGACATAGTCATCGGCGACGATGGGAATGCGGCGCTCGCAGAGCGGAAGGTCAACAAACTTGCCAACGAGATTCTTGTAGCGACTGTCTTCCGGATTCACCGCAACGGCAGTATCACCGAGCAGTGTCTCTGGGCGCGTTGTGGCAATTACAATGAAGTCGTCGCCTGTCTCGGTTGTGGCCCCATCGGCCAATGGATAACGAAAATGCCAGAGTGATCCATCTTCCTCTTCCGACACGACTTCGAGATCGGAGATGGCGGTGTGCAGTTTCGGGTCCCAGTTTACGAGGCGATTGCCGCGATAAATCAGTCCTTCATCGAACAGGTCTATGAAGACCTTCTCCACGACCTTGGACAACTGCTCGTCCATCGTGAAGCGTTCGCGCGACCAGTCCAGAGACGAACCCAGTCTGCGCAGTTGTTGTGTGATGATGCCGCCCGATTCTTCCTTCCAGTCCCAGACCTTGCTAACAAAATCTTCACGGCCGATTTCCTGGCGACTGCTGCCGGCAGCATTCAATTGACGCTCGACGACCATCTGGGTCGCGATGCCAGCGTGGTCGGTGCCCACCTGCCACAGTGCCGCGCAGCCCTGCATGCGATGGTAGCGGATCAGGGCATCCATGATCGCGTGCTGGAAACCGTGGCCCATATGCAGGCGGCCAGTCACATTCGGTGGCGGGATGACGATGCAGTAGGGATCACCGTCATCCGAGGGTTTGAAGTAGCCGCGCTCTTCCCAGGTTTTATACCAGTGATCTTCCAGTTGTTGCGGTTGGTAGGTTTTGTCCATTACTGCGCGCTATGCCCTTGGTCGAAAGTGCCTGATTGAAAAAGGCGCAAGTATACATGAACGGCGCTGTAATTGCCGGACTCTGCTGGATTTTCACCAGCGCCGCGATTCAGAGTTTGTGGGTCTTCGGCTGATAACCCGCCGAGCGATAATACCTGAACAGTTCGCGCCCGGCAGCGAGGATTTCCTCATCGGCACACAGAATCTCGTCGATGCGTGCGAACCGTTCATGAGCCGTACAGGGCTTGCCGGAGAGGTTGATCAGCATGTCATTGTGGCGAACTGCGTCGGACTGCAGGACGATTTCCACCGCTTCTGCCGAAGCAGTCCCATCTGCGGGTTTGCTATGGGGCAGAAACGCACTGGGTTTGAATTCCCAAAGCGCTGTACTGAGCGCGGCAAGCTGCTCTTCGCCAGCCACGAGTATTGCGACTTGCAGGCCCTTGTGGCGAGCCTTTTCCGTGAGCCTGCAGGTGAACTGCAGGCGCGCGGAAGGGTCCGGGTCTGGTAGGGGGTAGAAGCTGATCTGCGGCACAGTGTCGGGATCAGGCTTTCTGGCGGCGCAGGTATTCTACGAGCAGGGCTACCGGGCGGCCTGTGGCGCCTTTCTCGGCGCCCTGATTCCAGGCGCTGCCGGCGATATCGAGATGGGCCCATTTCATCTTCTCTGTAAAGCGGGAGAGGAAGCATGCGGCTGTGATAGTGCCAGCCCGTGGGCCACCGATGTTGGCGATATCGGCAAAATTGCTGTGTAACTGGCGCTGATAGTCATCCCACATGGGTAGCTGCCAGGCAGGGTCGCCCGCCTGTTGGCCGCAGTCGATCAGCGTCTTGGCCAGTGCATCATCATTACTCAATAGCGCAGAGACGACCGAGCCAAAGGTCGCCACTGCAGCACCGGTCAGAGTGGCAATATCGATGACAGAACGGGGTTTGAAACGCTCCACATAGGTCAGCGCATCGCAGAGTACCAGGCGGCCTTCGGCGTCGGTATTCAGGATTTCTATCGTTTTCCCGGACATGCTCGTCACGATATCGCCAGGCTTGGTCGCCTTGCTGCCGGGCATGTTTTCGGCCGCAGCAACAACGCCCACCACGTTAATCGGTAGCTTCATTTCAACAAGGGTATTCATCACGCCAAACACGGAGGCAGCGCCACACATATCGAATTTCATTTCGTCCATGCCGAGCCCGGGTTTGAGACTGATGCCGCCCGTATCGAAGGTGATGCCCTTGCCCACAAGCACATAGGGCTGCGACTTGGCTGCTGCCCCCTTGTATTGCATGACAATGAGTTTGGCTTCTTCGGCAGAGCCCGCGGCGACGGACAGCAGAGATCCCATGCCGAGTCGCGCCATCTGCTTCTCGCTCAGAATTTGTGTGCTCACAGATTTGTTGCGATCCGCCAGCGCCTTGGCCTGATCTGCCAGATAGCTCGGTGTGCAAATATTGCCAGGGAGATTGCCCAGCTCGCGTGCCGTATTGATGCCCTTGCCGACAGCCTGGCCGGTTTTCAGCGCGTCCTGCAGTGCCTTTCTGCGCGCCCCGGCAAATGGCGCCACCGTAACAGTCTTGAGTGCCAGCGCTTTGCCTTTTGAACTTTTCGTTGTGCTGTAGTGGTAGCTCGCCTCTTCACAGGATTGGGCGATCTGGGTCGCAGTCCAGTTGGCATCGCGATCTTTCACTTCGATAGAGCCAAGTGCGAAATGGACGCTGGTCGCACGCGTCTTGCAGACCGCGCGAGCGGCTGCCTTGACGAGCTTCAGGGCATTGGTGGCGATGAACTTCGATTTCAGTCCTGCGCCAACCAGCAGCACGCGTTTGGCCTTGAGGCCCGCGGGACCATGCAGCAATTGCGTCTGGCCGAGCTTGCCAGTGAAGTCGCCAGACTTGACGAGGTTGCTAATCGCCTTGCTTGTGCTCTGGTCCAGTTCTTTGGCTTCTTCGCTAAGAACGCCTTTACTCCAGACGGCGACAACGAGGCAGTCGCTGGTGAGATTGGCCAGAGAAATTGCTTTGACGGAATAACGCATGGGGTGATTAGCTCCTGTTGGACAAACGGCGAGTAAGAAAATACTTGCTGCTGACAAGGCTGCGCAGTCAGCGATAACGATGAGCGCAGATTTTGTCAGCAGACTCGAAAACAATAATCCTAAATTTATTCAGATACCTAAGCAAGGCAATGAGACAGATGCCCCACATCGGTCGAGACAGGCACTTGTACCCGAGAAAGCATTTGGTACTATTCGGCGATTGTTTATGCCCGTTGCAACACAGAGTGGAAGCGGCAGGCAGTGAAACCCGTTGCGTGTCTGTCGGTCGCAGTTGCTGATCCAGTCACAGTAGCCCGCAGTTCAAGTGAGGAGTCAGTATGGCCCGCGTCAATGTTGAGGTTCCTGATCAATTTTTGTTCAACATGGAAAGAAGCGTGGGCATCAGCGATGTAAATTACGCGCGTCATCTGGACAGCGTAACGATGGTGCAGATTCTCCATGAGGCACGTCTGCAATTTCTCGCCAGTCTCGGTTTCACTGAGGCGAATATTTACGGACTGGGCATGGTAGTGACTGACATGGCCGTTGATTACCGCTCCGAGTCTTTTGCCAACGATCAACTGATCATCGATGTGGGGGTTGGCAATTTCAATCGCTACGGGCTGGACATCATGTTGCAGGTGACCAATAGCGCACTCGAGTCGGTTGTCTGTCAGGCGAAAATCGGTGTCGTGTTCTTCGATTTCGACAAACATCAGATCAGTCCAATGCCTGACTCGTTCAGACAATTGCTCGAAGATCGGCTGGCCGCTCTGGTCGACGATGACCTTGCTGCGATCGACTCAGTCAGAGTCGCCTGACCCGGCAAGAGCGCTCGCTACCCACTTCTAGTACACTGTCGCTCACAGAACTGGAAGGAATCCCCTTGCTTATATTTCGCTACCTCAGCAAACAGATACTGCAGCTCATGTCTGCGGTCACGCTGGTGTTATTGGTGGTCGCGCTCACGAGTCGCTTTATTCAGTATCTGGGCGACGCAGTCGCCGGTCAACTCGCCTCCGATATTCTGCTCTTGTTGATGCTCTATCGGCTGCCGGATTTTCTGCTGGTGATCCTCCCTCTGGCTTTGTTTCTCGGCATCATTCTCGCGTATGGACGGATGTATGCAGACAGCGAGATGGTCATTCTGTTTGGTGGCGGATTGAGTCAGCGGCGTCTCCTCGCGCTCACGCTCGCGAGTGCCTCAGTGGTGATTCTGCTGATGAGTCTCATCAGCCTGATTCTTGCGCCATGGGGAGTGCGCAACTCCGAGCAACTCAAGCTGAATCAGCAGGAACTTACTGAAATCGATCTCATAGTCGCCGGACAGTTTCAGCGTTTCGGAGACGGTTCCCGGGTGACCTACGCCGAAGGCATCGAGAACACCGCGGCGGGCAGGCAACTCGCCAATGTCTTTGTGGCGGTATCGAATAGTGGCTCTGCAGAAGGTGGACAGGAACCGCGCATCGTACTCGCTGAATCAGCGCGTCCACAAATTGATCCCGATACCGGTGCCCGGTTCATGCGGCTGGAGAATGTGTTGCAGTATGAGGGACGGCCGGGTGCCGCGAACTTTCGCATCGGCCAGTTCGATGCACAATCGATTCTCCTGCCTGAGCCGACAGAGTTTGCAGCCGTGCTGGAAGAATCGAGTCTGCCCACTGCGTCTCTGTGGGGCTCCACAGAAATCGCAGAACAGGCGGAGCTGCAATGGCGCTTGTCGATTATTCTGCTTATTCCTGTCATTACGCTCATCGCTGTGCCGATGAGTAGAGTGGATCCGCGGCAGGGGCGCTACAGCAAGTTGATTCCTGCCGCACTGCTCTATGCCAGTTACTTTGTCGCGCTGCAGTTCTGCCGGGACTTGCTTGCGGAAGGCGAATTGAACCCGGCTCTCGGCTTGTGGTGGATTCACGTGTTGTATCTCGCGATAGGTGGTCTGCTTTATCGCAGTGGCGGTTCCCTGCGTGGTTTGTTGCGCGGAGCACACCGCTGATGCGCCAGCTCGATCGCCATATTCGCAACACGGTGTTCGCCGCCATGCTGGTGGTGATTGCCCTGATCAGTTCGCTGGATCTTATTTTTTCCCTGCTTGATGAATTATCTGAGGCGGAAGGCGCCTATACCATTGCGAATGCGCTGGCTTATGTCGCGATGACGCTGCCCACCAGCATCTATGAGTTACTGCCTTTCGCGGCCCTCGGCGGCGCACTGATTGGGCTGGGTATTCTGGCATCCAATCAGGAGCTGGTCGTCATGCAAAGCGCTGGAATTCATGTCTGGCGCATTGTGACGGCGGTATTGAAGCCGACCTTCATCATCATGCTGACCGGCCTGTTGTTGGGGGAGTTTGTTTCGCCGCCACTGGAACAGATAGCCAACAGCCGCAAAGCCATCCAGCTTAGTGGTAGTGATTCAATCGGTGCCCAGCTCGGCACCTGGCGACGCGTTGGCAATGAGTATATCCACATCAACGCGATTGCTCCCGGGGGGCGTTCCCTGATCGGGGTGACGCGCTATGAGGTGAACGAACAGCGGCAGATTGTTGCAGTGAGTTTCGCGGCGAGCGGCAACTATATCGAAACGGACGACGGGGGATACTGGCAACTGGCCGATGTGCAGGAGACCCTGTTGCAACCCGAACGAATCAGTGTAGTCAGCTATCTGCAGGAGGACTGGCTGATCGATCTGTCACCAGAGCTTTTGAGTGTATTGCTCGTGGAACCCGACAAACAGTCCATTACCGGACTTTATCGTTTCGCGCGCTTCTTCGAATCGCAGGGGCTTGATGGAAGCACCTTTTTCCTCGCTTTCTGGAAGAAGCTGTTGCAACCGCTGGCGACACTGGCGCTGGTCATCCTGGCGATCTCTTTCATCTTCGGGCCACTGCGTGAAGCCACCACGGGCTACCGTATTTTCGTCGCCCTGGGGATTGGCTTGCTATTCACCATTGTGCAGCGGATGATGGAACCTGCTTCACTGATCTATGGATTCAATCCGCTGCTGGCGGTAGCCGCACCCATAATCGTAGTTGCGGGGCTGGGCTTTTATTACCTGCGACTGGTCCGTTAGCTGCAGCGACTCTCATCACGCGAGGTAGGCAGTGCTGGTCCGAAATATCCAGATGCTTGTGACTTGTTGCTCTGTGGCGGTAGCGCTGAGATACGCAGCGCCGGTCGCGGCTGCGCCCGGCCCGGATGAGGAAGCCCCCATTCTTTCAGGCACCTGGTCTTACACTGCAATCACTCCACTGCAACGCCCGCTGGAACTCGGCGATCAACGGGAGTATTCACACAGTGAGTTGTCCGCAATAGAAAACGCGCGCTGGCTCAACGAAGCAGGCGACGCAAGGGCGCGAGTCGCAATCATAGCTGGCGAGGCGAGAACCTCGCTGGTAATTGCGCCGCCCGATGGCCGCATCCCGTATCGCCACGGTGCCGCGCTCCCCGCTGTCTCTCACAATGGGTTTGCCTCTTCCGGGCAGCCAGTGCTCGCGCGCGGGCCAGAGGAGTTCTCCGCTGAGCAACGCTGCCTCAGTGGGGCGGCGCAATTGCCGCTGCTGGCACCCCAGCAAGATCAATCGCTGGGAGAACGAACGGTGCAGATAGTTCAGACAGAGGACTATCTTGTGCTCTCTCAGGCGGCGACCGCGATGCACCGCATTATCAAACTCGCCGGGGCGCCGCTTCCCTATGCGAGCCCGAGCTGGATGGGGGATTCGCTGGCCAGTTGGGACGGTGGCAGTCTGGTGATAAACACCACCGGATTTCGCCGCGAACAAGGCAGTGCTTTGCTGCCTGCCTCTGCCGGCCTGCAAATCTATGAAAGACTCCAGCCAGTAAGCGAAAATGAGATTCTTTATACTTACACGGTCTGGGATCCGGAGAGTTATCACGAGCCCTTCACCGTGGAAATGCCTTTGCAGCGCCAGAGCCAGGAAGCACTGCCTGGCGCGGTGGAGTGCCACGAACACAACAGTACATTGCCGGCCGCGCTGATCTCTGCCCGGCACAGGGAAGTCGCTACCGAACGGGCCCGATAGCGGCGGCAGGAGTGCTGGCTGGTGAGCCTGGAGTAGTATAAGCCCTTGAATAACCGCGAGATTTGTTCCTGCAGGCCCTGAATCCGGGCAATTCAGGGGGCATCGCGGCCTTCGCCCTTGCCAGTTATCGGCAATTCAGTACAATACCGCCTCCCGTATCCGGTCAGGTAGAGACGACCGGGTAATCCGCGGGAGGGAGAATTTATGCAATTGACACTATTGAAAGGCAAGCTGCACATGGCCTGCGTCACCCAGGCTGAGCTCTGGTACGATGGCTCCTGCGCCATCGATGAAGATCTCATCAAGCTGGCTGGTCTGCGTGAATTCGAACAAATCGATATCTACAACGTGTCGAATGGTGAACGCTTCACTACCTATGTGATCAAGGCTGACGCCGGATCACGTACCATTTCTCTTAATGGCGCTGCAGCGCGCAAGGCGCAGGTTGGCGATCGCATTATCATCGCGGCCTATGGGCAGTTCAGCGAGGCAGAGGCCAGCAACTTCAAACCTTCTCTGGTCTACCTGAACGAAGACAACACGATCGATCGAGTTGCCAACGCCATTCCGGTGCAAGCCGCCTGACCAAATTGCTGTCAGTCTGGCAGCCGCATTTCACAAGCAACTAATCGTTAACGGTGACGCAAGTCGTTGCCCAGGCGCATTTGTCCTGACGAAGCGTTAGCGAAAATGGGCTGGAAGAACTGCTGGTGAGGGTTACCTGGCTGGTGGGGGTTACTTGGCTGCCGAGAGCTACTTGAAGGGACTGTGGGATTTGGGCAATACCACGACCTTGCTACCGGACCAGCGGTCATGCAGCGTATCGCCATTCGGATCGAAGTACAGCCACAAGAACCCCAAACCGAAACAGGCAAACGATGGCCAGGCCAGAAGCCAGCGGATCAGGCCTTGCACCGGAGTGAGTAACTGATCGTCCAGCGACTGCGCCCGGAGTCGCCAGGCGATCATCCCCAGCGTTTGACCACTGCGGGACCAGAACCAGATATAAAAACCGGAAGCACTGGCCAGCATCAGCAGAAACAGAAGATTACTTTGCAGGGTATCGGTTTGCACCTGGCCATCGACCAACTGATTACCACTTGTGCCGAACACGAGCTGCATCAGATAACCGAGCAGGAACCAGATTGCCGTGACGAGGAAGCCGTCGTAGAGCAGGGCAGCAAGACGACGCCACAGACCAGCGCGCGGATGGCTGCTGCTCTGTGGGTCTTCCGTTGTTGAGGAATCTTTTGCGTCGCTCACTGAAATTTGCCGTTCGCGCCTAACCCAATTCCTTGATCGAATGGATTAGTTCGTTGGCTGCTTTCTGGCCATCACCAAACAGCATCTTGGTGTTGTCTGCGAAGAACAGCGGATTTTCCACGCCAGAGAAGCCGGCGCCGCGGCCACGCTTGATCACGATGACATTCTGCGACAGATTCGCATCGAGAATGGGCATGCCATAAAGCGGGCTACTGCTATCAGACTTGGCGGAAGGATTGACTACGTCATTCGCACCGATTACCAGGGCGACTGTCGTATTCTTGAAGTCAGCGTTGATGTCTTCCATGTCGTAGATCATATCGTAGGGCACGCCAGCTTCAGCCAACAGGACATTCATATGACCTGGCATGCGGCCTGCGACCGGATGGATAGCGAATTTCACAGATACCCCGCGGTCGTTCAGTAGCTGGGTTAGTTCCCAGATTTTGTGTTGTGCCTGGGCGACCGCCATTCCATAGCCGGGGATGATAATCACCTGGCTGGCAAAGGCCATCAGGATTCCGGCGTCCTGCGCTTGAATCTCTTTCATCTCACCCTGTTCACCAGACTCCACGGCCGGTCCTGAACCCACGCCAGCAAAGAACACATTGCTGACGGAGCGGTTCATCGCAACTGCCATGAGGTGGGTGAGCAGGCTGCCGGCGGAACCGACCACGATGCCGGCGATGATCATCGCAGCGTTTCCGAGCACATAGCCTTCGAAACCGACGGCGAGCCCAGTCAGCGCATTGAACAGTGAAATGATCACTGGCATGTCCGCACCACCGACCGGAATGGTGATGAAGATGCCGAGCACGAGGGCCAATGCATAGAAAATGATAATAGTGTTGAGATCGCCGCCCAGATAGATCGCGACTGCGAATCCCAGCAACACAATCGCCATGATGGCGTTGATGATGTGCTGTCCTGGGAGCAGTCTGCTGCGATTCAGTCGGCCGTCGAGCTTGGCCCAGGCGATGATGCTGCCACTAAAGGATATCGTGCCAATGATGGCGCCAAGTATCCCCAATATGGCCACGTCCGCGCCAAGTACATCGACGACTGTCATTGTTTGTGAAGGGTCGAGTCGAGCTTCACCGTTGGCTTTCAGTAGCTCAACAGCGGCGATAGAAGCCGCAGCGCCACCGCCCATGCCGTTATACATGGCGATCATTTGCGGCATATCGGTCATGGCCACTTTCTTGCCGCTGGCCCAGGCATAGCCTCCGCCGATGGCGATAGCAATGATGATGAGCGCAACGTTGGTGGCGGCGTGTTCGCTGCCAATGACTTCTGGAACCCCGAAGGTAACCAGAGTCGCCAGCACCATGCCGGCGCCCGCCCACAGTATGCCGCGCCGTGCAGTAACCGGCGAACTCATCTGCTTGAGACCAAGAATGAATAGTACAGCCGACAGGAAATAGGACGCCTGGACGATCAATTCAACAGTATCCATCTAGCTGCTCTCCTTGCTGCTGTCTTTGTTACTGGGTTTGAACATCTCCAGCATTCTTTCGGTGACGACATAACCGCCTACGGCGTTGCCCGCTCCAAGGAGTACGGCGATAAAACCGATCGCCTGTTCCACAGGCGTTTCCGCGATGCCGAGTGCAAACATGGCACCCACGAGCACGATACCGTGCACGAAGTTCGAGCCAGACATAAGAGGAGTGTGCAGGATGACTGGAACCCGACTGATGATTTCATAGCCGGTAAACCCGGCCAGCATGAAAATATAGAGTGCGGCGAGACCTTCTATCATGATCCGGCTCCTGTGAGTTGTTCGCGAATTCCCGCATGGTGAATCTGTCCTCCATGCGTGATCAGCGAATCATTGATAATTTCATCTTCCAGATTGATGTTGATCGCTCCATCTTTGATCAGCAGGTCCAGAAAGTTCAGCAGGTTCTTGGCGTAGAGTTCACTCGCGTGATTGCCGAGCATACTGGGAACGTTGACAGGTCCGTGGATCTTCACGCCTTCATGCAGCACGGTTTCGCCGGCCTTCGTCAATTCGCAATTGCCGCCGGTCTCTGCGGCAAGATCTACAACCACTGAGCCGCCGCGCATGCCAGCAATCATGTCGGCACTGAGAATTCGCGGTGCGGGTCTACCGGGAATGGCGGCAGTAGTGACGATCACATCGGCAGCCGCAACGTGCTTGGCGAGGATTGCCTGTTGCTGTGCCTTTTCTTCTTCGGTCAGCTCGCGTGCGTATCCGCCAGACCCTTCAGCCTTGATCTCGATATCGACGAATTTTGCGCCAAGCGATTCAACCTGTTCTTTCACTGCGGCGCGTACATCATAGCCTTCTACCATGGCGCCAAGGCGGCGCGCTGTCGCGATGGCCTGCAGGCCGGCGACACCTGCACCGATGATCAGCACCTTCGATGGGCGGACCGTGCCGGCGGCTGTGGTCAGCATTGGGAAGAATTTACCGAGCAGATTGGCCGCGAGCAGCACGGCCTTGTAACCCGCAATCGACGCCTGCGACGAGAGGGCATCCATTGCCTGCGCGCGTGAAATGCGGGGAATCAGTTCTACCGAGAAAGCACTGATATTACGTTTGGCCATCTCGTCGAAGCGCTGCAGGTCGGCGTGCGGATTCATGAAGCCGATGACGATCGCGCCTTCCCTGAGCGTAGCTATCTGTTCGGAGCTCAGTGGGTTTACTGCAAGGACGATGTCGGCCGTGCCAAGCAATTCAGCGCTGTCGTCGACAATGCGAACTTCTTTGTAGTCCGCGTTATTGAAACCGATTGCCAGACCCGCATCACTCTGTAGAGCGACATTGATACCTGATTTGAGTAGTTTGGTGGCTGCATCCGGGACCAGCGCGACGCGCTGTTCAGCCGCACGAATCTCCTTCGGAATTGCGATTGTTATTGTCATGCTTACCTTGGTTCCTTGTCAGAGGGCATGGAGCGGGGAGTATATACTGACATCCAGTCAGATTAAACGAATCCGGGATGCGGAATCCGCTGGAAAATCGCGTAAATCCGCATGATCAATGATTTCGCCTCGCGCGAGGTTTTTGATAGAATCCACGCCTTCCGCTGGGCTCTGTGAGCCCGGTTCCCTGTAAGCCTTTCATATCAGGAATTATCATGAGCGCCACAGCGCAACCACGCCGTATCCAGTTGCTGGACACTACCCTTCGGGATGGTGAACAAACACAGGGCGTGTCTTTTTCGGCCAACGAAAAGATGAACATCGCCCGAGCCTTGCTGCAATCACTCAAAGTGGATCGCATCGAGATTGCCTCGGCTTGCGTTTCCGATGGAGAAAAAGAGGCTGTTTCGCGAATTACCAACTGGGCAGCCGAGAACGGACTGGTGGATCGCATTGAGGTGCTGGGATTTGTTGACTACAAGCGTAGTGTCGACTGGATTCGCAGCGCTGGCTGTCGCGTAATCAACTTGCTCGCCAAGGGCAGCGAGAAGCATTGCCGTGAACAGTTGGGCAAGACCCTCGAGGCCCATAGCGAAGATATTGCTCGAACGGTCGACTATGCTCACGAGCAGGGCTTGCGGGTCAATATGTATCTGGAGGACTGGTCTAACGGCTATCGCGACAGCAAGGACTATGTATTCGGCTTAATAGAGGGGACCCGGCACCTTGGCATCAGCCATTATCTCCTCCCGGATACGCTCGGCATGATGTCGCCGGCACAGGTGCGCGATTCACTTACGGACATGCAGACGGCATTTCCCGATATCGAATTCGACTTTCACCCGCACAACGACTACGGACTGGCGACAGCGAATGTGCTCGCCGCAGTCGAGGCGGGCATTAACAACATACACTGCACGATGAATTGCCTCGGCGAGCGTGCTGGCAACGCCTCACTAGCAGAGGTCGCGGTAGCCCTGCGAGACATGCTTGGTGTGGAACTGTCAGTTGATGAATCACGCATCGGTATGCTGAGCCGAATGGTTGAGAATTTTTCCGGTAAATGGATTGGCGCCAACACGCCAATCGTCGGTGCCGACGTGTTCACTCAGACAGCAGGGATTCATGCCGACGGTGACCTCAAGGGTGATCTTTACAAGACACGCCTGAGTCCGGAGCGCTTCGCTCGCAAACACACCTACGCCCTCGGTAAAATGAGTGGCAAGGCCTCGCTGAAGAACAATCTTGATGAGATGGGTATTAGCCTGTCCGCAGAAGATCAGGCGAAGGTGCTGGAGCGGATCGTTAAACTCGGCGATTCCAAGCATGTGATTACATCGGAAGACCTGCCATTCATCATCGCCGATGTAATGGAGAGCAGAGAGTACCATCACATCACACTGCTGAATTGTTATATCAATACGGGTCTGAATGTAGAGAGCACCGCGAGTGTGCGGGTCAATCTGCGTGGCAAGGAGTATCAGGGATCGGGTTCGGGCAATGGTGGCTTCGATGCCTTTATGGATGCGATTTCGAGAATCCTGAAGAAGAAGCATTTTGTGATGCCCGACCTACTCGACTACGAGGTGCATATTCCCCGTGGTGGACAAACCAGCGCGTTAACGGAGTGTATTATCACCTGGGCTGGTGAGGAGCGGGAGTTCAAGACGCGCGGCGTCGATGCCAACCAGGTGCTGGCGGCAGTCAAGGCGACCTTGCGCATGGTAAATATCAGATTGCAGGCTGATCAGGGGTAACCGGATCAGCCGCTGCTCTGCTCGCTATCCGTTTCTGACGTGCATAAAAAAGGCGCCTGCAAGGCGCCTTTTTTTGTTGTCGATCATAAACTCTGTCAGCTCTTGGTCAGGGCACTCACGACGCGATCGCCGAAGTCTGATGTGCTGATCAGATTCACATCTGATCCAGGGCGCGACAAATCCGGAGTGCTGAAGCCGTCAGCGAAGACGCTTTGCATCGCGTGCCATACCTTGCGTGCCTCGTCGTTCATGTTGAAGCTCATCTCCAGCATCATCGCGACTGATCCGATCATGGAGTAGGGATTGGCAATGCCCTGACCGGCGATGTCCGGCGCAGAACCATGCGAGGGTTCATAGTAGGCCTTGTCAGGTCCCATGCACGCCGATGGCATCAGGCCGAGAGACCCGAGGATACCGCCGCCCTGATCGCTCAGGATGTCGCCGAACATATTTTCCATCACCATCACATCGAACTGACCGGGATTGAGACAGAGATACGTCGCAGCCGCATCGACCAGAATATGCTTCACTTCCACGTCCGGGAAATCTTTGCCAACTTCGTCCATGACTTCATTCCAGAGCACGCTGGATTTCAGCACGTTGCTCTTGTGGATATTGTGCAGCACTTTCTTGCGCTTGCTGGCCGTTTCGAACGCCACCTTCGCGATGCGGGCAATCTGATCTTCGTCGTATTCCAGACTCTCGTTAACGTAGCGTTTGCCATCAGCATTTACGCCGGTTTCCTTGTTGCCGAAATACAGGCCGCCTACCAGCTCGCGAATGATAATGAAGTCAATACCGTCGCCGATGATCTCTGGCTTGAGCGGTGAGAAGTGGGCAATTCCTTTGGGCAGGGAAACTGGACGAAAGTTGGCAAAGGTATCGTAGCGGCGACGTAGCGGCAGCAGAGCGCCTCGCTCGGGCTGTTCATCAACCGGGATTTTCTTGGATTCTTCATGGCTGAGACCGATCGGTCCTTTCAGAATCGCATCGGCTTCATCGCAGATCGCTTTGGTCTCGTCGGGGAAGGACTGACCATGGCTGAAATAGGCGCTGGCCCCGAATGGCGCACGCAGCAGTTCGAATTGGGTGTCGTTCCGCTCACCCGCGACTTCCAGTATCTTGACTGCCTCAGTCATTATTTCAGGGCCGATGCCGTCGCCATCAAGAATCGCAATTTTATAAGTCGCCATGAGTTCCTCTAGTGCCTTGTTGCTCGCTGCAATACCCTGATCGGCCAAATTGCCGGCTCATGGTGGGTCTGCAATGGGTGATATTCAGAAAGGCGCGTAATTTAGCATGCGGGGGCGAGCGATAACAGGTCTCGGCCACGCGAATCGGAGCGGTAGCTGGGGAGAGGAGAAGGGAAAGGCAGCGACGAGGCCACTGCCAACGAACTGCTTAGCCCAGCGCCTGGATGACGATGGACACCTGACGGATAAAGATAACGGTAAGAATAATGACGATTGTGTAAACAACACCATCGCTCAATTCCAAACCGAAAAACGTCTTCGCGTTTTCCTTCTCGGCCGGAGAAGATTTCTGCGGTGAATTGTCCTCAAATCCCATTACAAGCTCCTGCGCTGAAAATAAAAGCCCGGGCTGCCAGAACCGGCACCCACTGCACACTCTATCGGCAAAATCCCTTGTAGCTCAATTATTTTGAGTGAAAGGTTCTGAGGTTTTTGACTGTTGGGAGTAGATTAAATCCCGTCAACCCCCTGTTTGGGTGGTACCAGCGGGCGGACTCGAACCGCCACGCCCGTGAAGGCAATGGATTTTGAATCCATCGTGTCTACCAATTTCACCACGCTGGCCCAGATCTGGTGCAGCCACCCGTCCGGGTGGGCTGCGGGTGCGAATTATACCAATTGACCTTGCCTTAGCAATTCTTTGCGCTTGGAGAAGTGCAACGAATCCGCTAGTCTGCGCATTTTTCTCACGCTTGCACCCAAACCGACCATGCAACTGGCAGATTTCAGCTACGAACTCCCCGAGGAATTGATTGCCCGGTATCCAACCGAACGGCGCAGTGACAGTCGCCTGCTGTGCCTCGATATCGAGTCAGGGGACTACCAACACCGCATTTTCAACGAATTGCTCGAGTTTGTTACTGCCAGGGACTTGTTAATCTTTAATGACACGCGAGTTATTCCGGCGCGGCTCTTTGGCAGTAAGGAGAGCGGTGGTCGGGTTGAAGTCATGGTCGAACGCGTTCTCGACAACAACGCCATGGTTGCCCAGCTGCGGGTCAGCAAGTCACCGCGCCCAGGTACGGCGATTCACTTCGCGATGCCAGGTGAGAAGGAGGTCCTGGCCGAGGTTGTAGCGCGAGATGCAGGCTTTTTCACGCTACAGTTTGCTGCCGATCTCGATCTCATGGGATTTCTGGAGCAACACGGTCACATGCCCTTGCCCCCTTATATCAAGCGCGAAGACGAAGTGCTGGATCAGGAGCGCTACCAGACAGTGTATGCCCGCAATGCCGGCGCGGTGGCCGCACCTACGGCGGGCCTGCACTTCGATGACGACTTGCTGGCTCGCCTCAAGCAAACTGGCGTGCAGTTCGCGTACCTGACCCTGCATGTCGGTGCGGGCACATTCCAGCCAGTGCGTGTCGATAACATCGCGGAGCACAAGATGCACAAGGAACTCGTGCATGTCAGCGAAGAGGTATGCACAGCAATTCGCGAGTGCAAAGCGAACGGAGGGCGGGTCATCGCCGTTGGTACAACCTCAGTGCGGAGTCTGGAAACAGCGGCACTGGCGGGTGAAATACAAGCTTATCGCGGGGAAACAGATATCTTTATCTACCCCGGTTTCGACTTTCGCGTCGTGGACGCCATGATCACCAATTTTCATTTACCTGAATCTACGCTGCTAATGCTGGTCAGCGCATTCTGCTCGAAAAAGATGCTACTTGGCGCTTATCAGGAAGCGATAGCAAATTCATACCGCTTCTTTAGCTACGGGGACGCCATGTTCCTGTATCGGGGGCAGCAAGGTAGCTGATCCATAACGATAGCAGGCTAAAGGTGGCCTGCTGCCGTGTTGCGCGGGGCTTCGGCATTGCTCTTAACTGCACGCCGAATCTGGTATACTGCGCGGCCCAGAATTTTCATTCCGAACACATCATCTAGTAAAGGACTAATATCACTATGAAAGCACCTGTACGAGTTGCTATCACCGGAGCTGCCGGTCAAATCAGCTATTCCCTCCTGTTTCGCATTGCGGCCGGCGAAATGCTGGGCAAAGATCAGCCAGTAATCCTGCAATTGCTGGAAATTACCCCGGCTCTCGAAGCACTGAAGGGTGCAGTGATGGAAGTCGAAGACTGCGCATTCCCGCTGGTAACTGACATCGTGCAGACCGATGATCCGGAAGTGGCGTTCAAGGATGCGGATTACTGCTTGCTGGTTGGTGCGCGCCCGCGTGGCCCCGGCATGGAGCGCAAGGATTTGCTGGAAGCCAATGCAAAGATTTTCTCCGTACAGGGTGCGGCTATTAATAAAGTAGCGAGCCGTGACGTCAAAGTGCTCGTGGTCGGTAATCCAGCTAATACCAACGCCTTGATTGCCTATCGCAATGCGCCCGATCTCAAGCCTGGTCAGTTCACCGCGATGACGCGTCTTGACCACAACCGTGCGATTAGCCAACTCGCAGCCCGTACTGGCAAGCACAGCACAGATGTCGAGAGCATGATCATCTGGGGTAATCACTCTGCGACACAATATCCCGATATTCATCACTGCTCAGTAGCAGGCGAGGCCGCAACAGGTCTCGTAGACCAGAACTGGGTAGTAGAGGACTTCATCCCGACTGTACAGCAGCGCGGCGCTGCCATCATTGCAGCACGGGGCGCATCGAGCGCAGCATCTGCGGCGAATGCGGCCATCGAGCACATGCGTGACTGGGCGCTGGGTACCGAAGGCAAGATCGTTAGTATGGGTATTCACAGCGACGGCAGTTATGGCGTCGAAGAGGGACTGATCTACTCCTTCCCAGTGACCTGTGCGAATGGCGAGTATACGATTGTGCAGGATCTGCCAATCAATGAGTTTAGCCAGAACCTGATGGACAAGACCGAGACCGAGCTGAAAGAAGAGCGCGACGCGGTCGCCAGCTTGCTCCCCTAAGCGCACATCTCCATCGCGGGGCACAGACTGATGATTCAGAACCCGGTAGCGCTGATCTCTCGAAGCCAATTCTGGATTTTCCAGATTGGTGGCTGGTCAGCCTGGGTTCTGATGCTCGTGCTCCGCGATATCATTTTCGTTCCCCCGGAGTATATTCTCCCGCGCGTGCTGGTCTTTGGCTCCTCAGCCATACTCGGCGTATTGCTCACCTGGGGACTACGCTCGATCTACAAGCTCGTTTGGGAGCGAGCGATGATCCTCAGGGCCATGGTGGTGTGGTTTGCCTCACTCGTAATGGCACTGGTCTGGCAGGCCTTTCGCAACTATGTTGCGCTGCTGCCATTTGGCGAGACGATGGAGATTTCCATCGCCAATTCCCGCGAGCTCTTCGACGATACGCTCATTTCTGCCTATCCATTGATGCTCACATGGAGCGCTCTGTACTTCATCTTCAAATACAATCGTCTGTTTCAGGAAGAAAAGGAGAAGAGTCTGCGCTCGGAGGCGTTGGCTCATGAAGCACAGCTACTGATGTTGCGCTATCAACTCAATCCCCATTTCCTGTTCAATACCCTGAATGCCATTTCGACTCTGGTATTGTCCGAGGCCAATGACAAGGCCAATGAAATGCTGACCAAGCTGAGCAAGTTCCTGCGCTATTCGCTGGATCATTCGCCGCTGGATCGGGTCAATCTGCTCCATGAGCTGGATACCTCTCGTCTCTATCTCGATATCGAGAAAGTCCGCTTCGGTGACCGACTACGTCTGGACATCGAGATCGCGTCGGATGTCGAGTCTGCCTTGGTACCTACCATGCTGTTGCAACCGATCATCGAAAATTCCATCAAACATGGCATTTCGAAAGTAGAATCAGGAGGATGCATCAGTATTCGCGCCAATCGCAGCGGTGACGACCTGGTGATTGAAGTCGGGGACGATGGTCCGGGAGTGACCCATCGCGCTGGACCAGGAGAAGGTTTTGCGTTATCCAGTGGGGTCGGAGTAAGCAATATCAGGAACCGCTTGCGGGAAATCTATGGCAGCAGGCATACGCTGGAGTTTCTGCCGGTCGTGCCACACGGTCTAACAGTACGAGTGACAATTCCTTATGAGTCAGAGTGATCAGATTACCTTGTCGGCCCTCATCGTTGATGATGAGGAATTAGCACGCAAAGGCCTGGCGATGCGCCTCGCCAGTACGCCGGGCGTTGAGCTCATCGGCGAATGCGGCAACGCGCGGGAGGCCATTGCCGCGATCAGTGAACATGAACCCGATGTGGTGTTCCTCGATATCCAGATGCCTGGCAAGAGTGGCCTCGAGATGATCAGTGAGATCCAGGGCGACATTATGCCGATGATCATTTTTGTCACCGCCTATGACGACTACGCAGTCGAAGCGTTCAAGGTGCATGCCGTGGATTATTTGCTGAAGCCGGTGGAGAACGAACGTCTTGAAGAGGCTATTGCCATCGCTCGCGCGCACAAGGGCAGAGACAGTCTGCAGGACGAGAAAGAAAAACTGATGGGGATGGTCGTTGCACTAACCGGCAAATCACCGGCAGCGATTGATCAGATGCTGGATTCCGACGAAGAGCTGGTCGAACAACCCGACCGCCTGGCAATCAAGGATGGATCCTCGATCACCTTCGTGCCAGTGCGCGATATCGACTGGATTGATGCGGCCGGCGACTATATGTGTGTCCATGTGCAGGGCCAGACCCATATCATGCGTACGACCATGAAGGAGCTCGAAGCAAAGCTGGACCCGTCGATCTTTCAGCGCGTGCACCGCTCCACCATTGTTAATCTAGAGCGCGTGGAGAAAGTTTCTTCCCATATCAATGGTGAGTTCCATCTTACCCTGAGCTGCGGCACCTCACTGAAAATGAGCCGCTCCTACAAAGACAAGGTTAAGCATTTTTTCTAGCTGCATCGTGACCCTTTCGGCGTCTGCATCAGGTATCAGCTCCCACAATTCCGCGATCCACTGTTTGCCAGGTCTGTCACGCTGGGCCGACTAACGCTGGCGCAGATGTTCGAGCGGCAGGCGGGTGGTGTTGATGACTTCGCGCAACATGAAGCTGGAATGGACGTCGCTGACGCCGTCAATGCGGGTAATCTTGTTGAGCAGGAAAGCCTGATAGTACTCCATGTCGGGTACGACAACCTTGAGCTGGTAGTCGGCTGACTGGCCGGTAATCAGCAAGCATTCCACGACTTCCGGATAGCTGCGCACCGTCTCCTCAAACTTCTCGAATCTGTCCGGCGTATGGCGGTCCATGCTGATCTGAATGAGAGCCGTCAGTTTCAGTTCCAGGCGTGAAGCATCCAGCAGGGTTGCCTGCCCGCGAATAATCCCGGCGTCCTGCAGCAGCTTGACGCGCCGGGCGCAGGGCGAGGGTGACAGGCCGACTTTCTCGGCCAGTTCCAGGTTGGTGATATCGCCCTGCGTCTGGAGCTCCTGCAGAATGCGGATGTCGAGTTTGTCGAGAGTCATCTTCTGTGCCTCGGGGCTGGTTGGCTATAGTGAGAACATGGCTCAAATGCCACTAAAAATAGATAAAGTGAATTATATAGCTATTAATTAGAATTAAAATAGAGAAAAACACCAAAATAACTCAAATACTGGGCAAATTAGACGTAGAAACACCAAAGCCTTTGCACTAAGCTACACAAACTCGAGCCACCCCGGGTTCACAAGATCCGGGACATCCAGGCTCCCGGCCTCAAGAGGGCCAATGCAGCAAAGACAGCAGGACAAAGACCAGTAGCAGCAACCTTGGACCCAGAGCAATGAGTTACCAGCGATTTGATCATCGGAAGTACAAACCTTTTCAGCCCATCGACATCAAGGATCGTACCTGGCCGGACAAGGTCATCAGCGAAGCGCCGACATGGTGTAGCGTCGACCTGCGTGATGGCAATCAGGCGCTCATCGAGCCGATGTCTGTTGTCCAGAAGCAGAAAATGTTCGAGCTGTTGGTGGAGGTTGGATTCAAGGAGATCGAAGTAGGGTTTCCTGCGGCATCGCAACCGGACTTTGACTTCGTCCGCAGCCTGATCGAGAACGATCAGATTCCGGAGGACGTCACAATTCAGGTATTAACCCAGGCCCGACCAGAGTTGATTCAACGTACCTTCGAGTCACTCAAAGGGGCGCGTCGTGCGATCCTGCATGTCTATAATTCCACCTCCGTAGTGCAACGCCAAAAGGTCTTCAAAACTGACAAGGCTGGCATTATCGATATTGCGGTGGCAGGTGCCAAAGAGGTCAAGCGTTGCGCGGAGCAGGCATCCGAAACGGAATGGGTGTTCCAGTACTCGCCGGAAAGCTTTACTGGTACCGAAGTCGACTTCGCGGTCGCTGTCTGCGATGCCGTGGTCGACGTGTGGCAACCCACCCCTGACAATCCCTGTATTTTGAACTTGCCCTCGACTGTCGAAATGGCGACCCCGAATGTGTACGCCGATCAGGTCGAGTGGTTTTGTCGTCATATCAAGCGTCGCGATTCAATCATCGTCAGTTTGCATACGCACAATGACCGTAGCTGCGCAGTAGGCGCAGCCGAGCTTGCCGTGATGGCAGGAGCTCAGCGCGTCGAGGGCACGCTGCTCGGCAATGGTGAGCGCACCGGCAATATGGATGTGGTCATTATGGCCATGAATCTCTATAGCCAGGGCATCGACCCCAAACTGGATTTGCACGACATGGATCGCATTGTGTCTGTGGTGCGCGAATGTACACAGATTGACGTACATCCCCGTCAACCCTATTCCGGCGACCTGGTCTTCACTGCGTTTTCCGGTTCGCATCAGGATGCGATCAAGAAGTGCCTGGATACCTATGAAGAGGGCACTCCCTGGGAGATCGCCTACCTGCCCATCGATCCGCGGGATATTGGCCGCACTTATCAGGACGTTATTCGCGTCAACAGTCAGTCAGGCAAGGGCGGTGTTGCCTATGTATTGGCCAACAAGTTCGGTTTCGAGTTGCCCCGCTGGCTGCAAATTGAGTTCAGTCGTGTTGTGCAGAAGGTGACGGAAGATTCCGGGCAGGAGATTCACGCAGAGCAGATCTGGGAGTTGTTCAACAGCCACTATCTGAACGGCAACAAAGTACTCAGCCTCGAGGATTTTACCATCGAGAAACACGAGGGCCGTGAAACGTTTTCTGCCAAGCTCGACTACTACGGAAAAGAGTTGGCAATCAGTGGACAGGGCGATGGCGTTTTGGATGCCTTTGTCGAAGCATTGCAACAGGCCATCAAGATCGATTTTGAAATCATGGAGTATGGCGAACACGCGCTGGGTCAGGGTGCAGATGCCGAGGCAGTGACCTATATCCAGCTCAAGTGTGAAGGGCGACGCTACAGTGGTGTTGCTATTAGCAAGGACATCATCTCTTCCTCTCTCAATGCCTTTATGGGCGCGGCCAGCCAGTTACTGAGCGAACAATCGGTCGCTGCCTGATCAGAAAACGACGTGCCGGGCTGAGGCGGAATCACCTCTCACAAGGCGGTGGCCAATCGGGATTGGTCGCCTCAGCCCGGTAGGTTGTTTGCAAGCTGTAAGACCAATCAACCACTACAATCGTAATGCGAACGATTTGTGTTTAGCTGCTCATTCCAGTATTCTTCCGCTCTTTAGTCGCTACCCCATTCGGGGCATGTGCGTTAGTAAAGATAGGGAGAGTGCAGGTGAAGTATCAGAAGTTTTCGGTAGGTCTTGCAGCGGCGATCGCCGCCACACTACCGGTAGTAAGTCAGGCTCAGGATGAGCCAACAGTCGCTGAACTTTGGGAAATCGTTCAGCAACAACAGGCAGAGCTGGAACGCCTCAAAGCCGAACTCGAAAGCACCCGCAGCAACACCCGCGAAATCGAAATCCAGTCGTTGGAAATTTCCGAACGCCTTGAGGCGGTCGGAGAAGTACTGGACAGCCCGGCCGGCCGTTCTGGTGGATCCTGGACTGATCGCACAACAGTAGGCGCCTATGGTGAAATGCTCTACAACGGCGGCACCAGCGGCAGCACGACCGAAGAGCTGGATATTCAGCGATTTGTTATTTTCCTGAACCACCAATTCAATGAGAGTCTGCGCTTCGTCTCAGAGTTGGAAGTAGAACACTCCTATATTGCCGATGACGCGCGCGCACCGGGCGCCGTCGAGATGGAGCAGGCTTACCTGCAGTGGGATTATGCGCCTGACCACAATGTATTGGGCGGTATGTATCTCGTTCCCATCGGGATTCTCAACGAGACCCACGAGCCGAACACCTTCTATGGCGTAGAGCGTAATCTCATCGAGAGTCGCATTATTCCTACTACTTACCGCGTGAATGGTTTCAAATTCGCGGGTAGTCTGGGTGGCGGTTTCAGCTATGATCTCGGCATTCACGAAGGCCTCTTCTTCGAGAGCGGAAATGGCGGTGAACTCGCAATCCGCGATTCGCGACAAAGCGGCGCGCGAGCGGAAATGGACGCGCTCGGTTATACCGGACGCATTCGCTACACCGGCACCCCTGGCCTGGAACTGGGTTTAACACTGCATTTTCAGGATGACATGACCCAGGAAGGCTCCACGCGCAGCAACATCAATCGCGATGGCGTTATCGATGTGTTTGGCAACCCGGTCAGTGGTATCGATGGTCTGCTCACGGAAGCCCATGTCAGCTATCAGACCGGTCCCTGGGGACTGCGTGCCTTGTGGGCGCAGTGGGACATCGACGAGTCGATCGAACGGGTTGCCAATAACGATCTGAGCAACAACGGCCTCGGTCGCAGCGAACAAACCGGCTACTACGTTGAGCCATCCTATCGCTTCTCTGAAAAATTCGGCGCCTTCGTGCGCTATGAATCGACTGACGAGCGAGCCGCCGCAACAATCAATGCGGCAGCGGATTCGGAAACTCGGCGCACGCTGGTGGGCTTTAACTACTGGCTGCATCCCAACGCAGTGTTCAAGTTCGACTACCAATTCGAAAACGATGAGTCGAACAAGGATCTGGATGGATTCAACCTCGGTGTAGGCTGGCAATTCTAAGGCTGAAAGCTTTTATGGTGTCACGACCCGTTACGACTTTTCTGGCATTGCTGTTGCTCAGCGCAACGGCAATTGCCAGTGACGATCACATTGCGCCGGAGGAGTTTCTGCAACGTGTGTTTGCGGGAGCGACACCCGATAGTGCGACAGTGTGGCTGACTGGTGAAAAGCAGGAAGTTGCAACGCAGATACTGGGGCACAAGCCAGACTATTTACGGCTCCGTTATTGGCAGGATGCCACCAGGTCGGCCTGGATTGTCGATGAAATTGGCAAGACGGAGCCTATAACTATAGGTATTGTCGTAGCTAACAATGCCATCTCCGAAGTACAGGTGCTGGCCTTTCGGGAATCACGAGGCTGGGAAATCAAACACGATTTCTTCACGCGCCAATTCAAGGGCGTCGCTCTGAATGGGCGCCGCCAACTTGATGCAGCAATCGATGGAATAAGCGGTGCGACACTCTCCGTGCGTGCCATGAACAACGTTTCCCGCCTTGTCCTCTACCTGTCGCAGTCGCTCGATTCCTGATAGGGTTACCACCCTGAATCGATCTCTGGAATTTCTTCTATGGGGCTGCGCTCCCTACTAGTTTTGCATCGTCGTATGGGCCTTGTTAGTGCCCTGTTCGTCGTGCTTCTCGCCATCACCGGTTTGCTCCTCCATCACAGTAATACACTCGGTCTGGACAGAGCCGGAGTTGGTTCAACTTTGCTGCTTGATTGGTATGGTATTGAGCAACCCGAGATTACCGTTGTATATGAAGCGGCGGGCGCGACGGTCGCACAGATCGAACGCAGCCTGTTCTTCAATTCACGACAGTTAAGTGGCGAATTCGTAATGCTGCAAGGCATGGCGCCGGCTGAGTTTGGTTTTGTGGTTGCGACTGCGAGTGCGCTGTTATTGCTGACTCGAGAAGGAGATACCATCGAGGTGCTGGGAGCGGAACACGGTGTACCCGTTCCCATTGTGTCTATTGCCGAGGAAGAGGGCGAGCTGCTGTTGCGTTCCGAGAGTGGAGTCTACTCCGCTGATCTTGATGCGTTGCGATTCAGTGTGTCAGGCAGTGCCTCGCCCAACTGGTCGGAGCCCAGTGCGCCCTCCGCTGAGCTGGCCGCTACTTTGCCGCGGCAGTATGCCGCGTCGCTGGTCAGCTGGGAACGGGTAATACTCGATCTCCACAGCGGGCAACTTTTCGGCAGTTTCGGCCGCCTCCTCGTCGACATCATGGCGCTACTCTTTATACTGATGGGAGTTACTGGCGTCTGGATCTGGTCCCGCCGTCGACCGTAGTTCTCACTCTTTGGAATTCAATCCATGCAGGCCTGGTTAGTCGTTTCCGCAGCCGCATTCTTTCTCAATCTCTTTGGTGTGAATTGGGACGCAGTTGATGCGCGTATCGCCAGTAACTATCCGGAGGTGAGCACGATCGAAGTGCATGCGCTCGCAAACCGGCTTGCCAGCGGGGCGCAGGAAGGCCTGACACTTGTTGATGTGCGCGAAGCAGAAGAATTTCAGGTGAGCCATCTCGAGAGTGCGCGAAATCTGGGCGATGCAGCGGCGATAGCGGCAGCGTTTCCTGACCCGGACACGGAGCTCATCCTTTACTGTTCCGTCGGTTACCGGTCAGCCGCGGTAGCGCAGGAATTGCACGAACTGGGTTATTCGAATGTACTGAACCTGCGTCATTCACTATTCGCCTGGGCGAATAGCGGCCTGCCAATGATGAATGCGTCCGGACTGACCACCAAGGCCCACCCCAATAACCGCATCTGGGGCATTTTGCTGCACAAAGACCACCACCAATACAGCCACTGAATTGCCTTTGGGCACAAACTATTCTCTCCCACCTTACGACTTAGCTTCTAAAAACCAGTATCCTGTGGCGTGAATTATCACGCTAAATGTACGATAACCCGCTTAGTATGCCCTGAAATTGGCGATAACTTCTTGTGATCCGACGGGTGTTCGGGACTGGTTGTGCAGAACAGGATATCGATGAACGCAAGTGACGACGAAGCATTGATCGCGGCCGCGCTTAATGGTTCTGCCTTTGCCTGGGAAAAGCTGGTGAAACGCTACGAAGGCCGGGTCTATAACCACGGCCTCAGGCTCACCGGCAATCCTTCAGATGCCATGGACCTCATGCAGGAAGTCTTTTTGGGGGTTTATCGCAATCTGCACCGCTTTCGTGGCGATGCGAAATTCAGTAGTTGGCTGTTTCGCATCGCCCACAACAAGGCAGTGGATATGAATCGTCGCAAGCAACTGCTCCGCACACAACGCAGCAGTGGCGACGAGGAAGCAGATGAATTCGAGGGCCTGCCTGCGGACATGCAGGATGAGCCGGACAAGCGGCTCTCGGATCAGGAATTGAATCAGCAGATTATTACGCTGCTGGCAACGCTGCCTCTGGATCAGAGGCTGGTAGTGGAAATGAAAGTGTTTCAATCACTGACGTTTGAGGAAATCGCGCTGTTGCAGGATATCTCGGTGAATACCGCGAAGACACGTTTCTACACGGCGCTGCGCAAACTCAAAGTGGTATCGGAGGAATCTCATGTCTTGTCCTAAAACACAGTTTGTCTTGCTCGAGTATTTTGCTGATGACCTCTCGAGCGTCGCCAGCGAGGAATTGCAGCGCCATATCGATCAATGCGAACACTGCCGCACTGAACTCGATTCGATACTCGTTGCGCAATCGTCACTCCAGCGTTGGCAGGATGAGCGCGTACCCCACTGGGACAGAGGTGTAGAGTTGTTCCGCAGGGAGCACCGCAGCAGTGAACAGCGCCATTCTGCCTGGCAGATCTGGAACTGGTTTCCGACAGCAGCCTCATTCGCCATGCTCGCCGTGCTGGTATTCAATACGACTGTTGTCAGCACCGCAGAGGGTTTTTCCATCAGCTTCGGTTCGACTGGTAATGCGGCGCAAATACAGACAGCGATTGCGCAGCTCGAACAACGTCAGCAATCTGAATTACAGGCGCTGGCCGCAAATTTTGCGGAGCGTCAGGATAGCAATAATGTCCAATTGCTGGAGGCGGTGCTTGCGCAAACCCAACAGGCGACAGCCGAGAACCTCGACCTGATCTATTCCTATTTTGAGCAACAGCGTTTGCAGGACTTGCAGGCGATGCGTGCCGGTTATCAGGATTTGCTTGATAGTGATTACGAAACCATACGTTCGCTCCAGCAGCTCGCACAGTACGTCAGTTTCGACGGCAACGTTCGTCAGGTTCGATAAGCTTATGCAGCGCGTAGTACTTTTCTTCAGTCTACTCATCGCACTACCCGCTTATGCCCAGAGCGAGCAGGAAGAAATCGGTGCGCTCAAGGAAGACATCGACCTTTTTGCGGAGGTTTTGGAAGAGGCGCTGGATCTTGATGAGGGCTCCGGTCTGTTCGGTCTGAGTCTGGGTGGCATAGATCCTGTTTATATTCGCGGGCAGGGTCTGGTGGTTGAGGTGCGATCGCAGCTTTCCACGCGTCGCAACCGGCTGAATCTGGCCGCGCTGAATTCGACGATGCAGTCGTTGCGTACCGGTACTAATCCCTTCGATGCCTTTCGTCAGCGCAATGGCAATAGCGTTGCCGCTGCGTCATCAGACACGCCAGTCGTCGTGCGTTTTGCCGAAGAGGCCAATACACAGGCCGACAGTTTCTACGACGACATGATGCAGCGTGTCGCGAATGTCGATTACTCGCTGGTGATCAATACGGCGATTCAGCAGGCTGCCAATTCAATACGGTCTCTGCGCTCATTGGGCGACGTGGGAGAAACCGAATACCAGCAAATGCTCGATGAATTAAACGCACTGCGCAGCAGGCTCACGGATAGCCTGACGGCTGTGCGTGAGGTCGAGAGTGAAGCGCAGAACACAACTGCTGCAACTGACGCTGAGGAAACAGACCTGTCAACGCGTATGAACGAACTTTTGGCAGGTCTTGAACCTTTGCGCGACGAAGCCCTGGCGAAGGCCAGAGATCTGCAACAGCGCATGGAGCAGGCGGAGGCTGATTATTCACGGCAATGGCGGGAAGACATCTTCGCCTTCGAGGTGCAGCTCTACGAGGCACTGTGTGATTTCTCTGCGCCACTGCGTCATTTGCCTGACCAGGAGACACTCGCTTTCGTGCTACAGGGTCTGGGTGAGGAAACGGATAGTCAGTCTACCGATAAGGTTCACATTGTCCCGCTTGTGGAAATTCGTCGGTGTCAGCAAGCGCAGATCACGGCACAGCAACTGCAGACGTTGGCCACTACATACAGCTACTGAGTCAGTTTCCCTGCTGACAGCATTCCCTCCATGTTCTTCTAGAATGGCAGTCCCGTGATGTTGATGTCCGCGGGAGTGAATGCCTTGGCCCCATCTTCCTGCTGATACATCCGGGTAATCGTCAGCAATACGCCTGGCACATCAAGCAGTTCGAAATCGTCGAACACCAGGCTACGACGAATGCGTTCACGCGTGGTGAACAGCGTGCCATCCGGAGTGAAATTCAGGAACGTAAAGTCTTCCTCTTCTTCTCCCCAGTCTTTGGAGATTTCCTCCTGCCCGATCAAGCCATCAAAACGCGGGAATGGATAGAACCAGCGACTCCCTGAACGACCGGCCTCGTAGGTAATGATATTGTGTCCATCCGGATAGAACCAGGTGACATCGTTGGCGCGGAAGTACAGCGTAGCCAATTCTCCATTCGGCCAGTAGATGGATTGATCGCCGTGCATCCAGTGATAGGCCATGACCTGACCGTTAGGGTAGTAGATCGGAGTATCCAGCCCGGGGCCATTAAAAAAGACTTGCCCATTGGGGAAGTACCAGGGCGAGTAGTAGAGATCATGCGAAATGTGTTGCTGGTTTGCATAATAAGTATTGGCGCGGGTGTAGCCGCTCAAAATGACAGGCTGGCAGACTTTGCGATTCAGTTCCTGTAACCAGGTTTCCATCTCTTTTAGCTGAGCGACATCATCATGGTCTCCCGGCAGCAAAATGTTCAGAGTGAGCATTTTGCCCATGAACTCCAGCGTGGCGCAGCCGCTGTTCATATTTTCTTCACCACCCGCAAACACGTTACGACCGGCGAAGAGTGTAAGAAGGCAGAACACTGCACACGCTGATTTCATTTCTGTCACCTCAATTTGTTACCAAATTTCACCAATTGGAATAGAGAGTAAATGTGAGTTTAGGTAACGAATTGTGAACGAAGACTTAATAGCCTGGATCGCGCCCTTTGCGCCGGATTTCAACTTGGTCTTACGGCAGGTTATCCGATAAAATGCTTGCGGCTTTGCAGATTCTGAGTCTCTTTACCTGCATGAGTTGCAGAGTAAATTGGATGAAGAGTAAATTGGATAAAAAGAACAGCGACTCCGAGACTCCACTAATTAGTAAGCCTGAGCAGTACAGCAATCAGAAAAACAAAATCCTGAAGGAATGAGAAGTCCGCAGCAGCAGACAATCTGGACATAACAATCAGGACATAGCAAACAAGACACACAACGAGAATAATGGCGGCGCGGGTAATGCTGCTTGCAAGGAGATCAAGATGGACTGTCCGAAGTGCAATTCCGAAATGCAGGAGCTCAGAATCGAAACGCTAAGCGGTCAGGTGATGATTGATCGATGCAATAGCTGTCATGGGCTCTGGTTCGACAATGGGGAAGCTGAGCAGCTCAAGGGTGACTGGATGGCAGATTTTGCTGATAGCGGTGACCCGGGAGTCGGCAAAACCTATAACACAGTGCGTGATATTCAATGCCCGCGCTGCGGTCAGAATATGAAAAAGGTGAATGACCCGAGGCAGAAGCATCTGGAGTATGAGGCCTGTGAAGAGCACGGCATGTTCATGGACGCCGGTGAATTCACTGACTATAAACACGAAACATTGCTGGATATATTCAGGGATGTCATATCCGGATTAAGACGAAGATAGAGTCTGGTTCCGGATAGCTGTTACTCGTTGCTGTGTAGAGTATCAGTTGCCATCAGCAGAAAAATGCCATCGGGGATGTAGCCAGATGGCATTTTTTTTTGCCTGTTCGCCAAGGTCGGGAAAGCGCCCCAGGTCAGTCCAATGTGCCTGATCCGAATGAAAGTCGGAGCCCTGTGAGGTATAGAGCTCTGCTGACAGCGCAAGCTCGGCCAGCCGGTTGCGCATCGTCGGGTCGATGTTCGCATAGCTTGTTTCCATTGCCTCGCCACCGGCCGCGCGGAAATCCGAAATGAGTGCCTGCAGCTTGCTGCGGCTCAACGGATAGCGACCGGGATGGGCCAGCACAGCAATGCCGCCTGCAGCACGCAGAGTCTCAACACCCGTTTTCAGATCCACCCAGTGTGCAGGAACATAAATCTTGCCGCGCCGGGCAAGATAGCGCTTAAAAGCCTTCTGATGATTTTTGCTATGTCCTCCCGCCACCAGAAAATCGGCAACATGGGTGCGGGTAAAGGCATGGCAGGGTAAACCAGCGAGATAGGACTGCAATCCCGTGATACCGAGCGCTGACAAGCGGGAATCGAAATTTGCCATGCGTTCTCTGCGTCGTTCCTGTTGGGCCTCCACCAAGGCGAGCAGGGCAGCATCGGCTATGTCCACGCCAATGCCGACGACATGAATCTCGAGCCCTAGCCAATCTGTCGACAGCTCTATACCAGGAATAATACGCAGTTCGGATGTGCTGGAGATTTCGTGATGCGCCTGCAGGCAATCGTGGTCTGTGACCGCAAGATGCGTCAGGCCGCGCTCTTGAGCCCGCTGAACCAGAAAATCAGGTGAATGTTTTCCGTCGGAATAGTAACTGTGGCAATGCAGGTCGGCTTTCGGTGGCATATCGGGTAATGGCCGGACTCATGAGATTATCGTGCCGGCAGTTAACTAGTTAATCAGAGTTTCCCTGAAGAAACTCATTTCGCTTGCTTCGACTCAGCGCAGTCTGCCCCGGTGCTTCTCAGGCCCGGACGCCGCGCTTTGTGACAGCCTGCAGCACGCTATTGAACGCAGTGCTTGGTTGCATAACTCGGCTGCAAGCAACAGAAGAATCGGGCAATCAGAGAGTTCGTGAATTGTGCAGCAGATTCCTGTTTTATTCTGCAATAAAGGGCAACAATACCGGTCTTTACTGTAGCATGCCTGCTGCGGGCTACAACGGCGTGACGCGCGCTGTCCGCAGTCTGTTTGGCGGCCAGAATGGCGACGCCGATGCGGCAGACAGAGAAGTTGCAATGAATACCAGAAGGGCAAGGAATGATCAGCCAGACAACAAAGAAGAAAGTCGCCGCAGCTAACCTGGAAGCTGCGCAATTGCGGCAGGGTTGCCAGCTGTGTTTGCAGCAGTGCGCACAACTTCTCGATCATCTCTCCTGTGAGGACTATTCCCGGCAGGCGGGTACATCGTCCATTGGGGCGCATGTGCGGCATATTCTGGAGCGTTTTCAGAGCTTTCTCGCGGGACTGCAGAACAGGGCGGTCAACTATGACGCTCGCAAGCGGGACCGGAGTCTTGAGCAAAACCCCGAAGCAGCGGCCTTCGCGCTGGGCTCGGTATCCCGTCGCATTGAGGAATTGTTGCAGCAAGAGCCAGACTCCCTGCAGCTCACGATTACCGAGTCAGTCCATCCCCAGCTCGCTCCCGTCACAGCAGACTCAAGCATTGAGCGCGAGCTTGTCTCCCTTATCAGCCACAGTACCCATCATCTGGCGATCATCGCCATGCTGGCCCGACCGCTGGGCTACGAACTGAGTGAGGACTTTGGCAAAGCCCCCTCAACTGTAGTACACGAAAGGGGCTAACACCCGCCAGCTTCAGTATTTACGGGCGTTCTACAGCGCCTAATACTTGACTAATTTACTTAGGTATTTGATAATTTGCGCTAAATTCAGGCTTGAATGAGCGAAAATCATGCGATTGACCACGAAAGGCAGGTATGCGGTAACCGCTATGCTCGATCTGGCTCTCCATGAGGATCAGGGGCCGATCAGCCTTGCTGATATTTCGCAGCGTCAGGCGATTTCCCTGTCCTATCTGGAGCAGCTGTTCGCCAAATTGCGCAAAGGTGCGCTGGTGAGCAGCGTCCGTGGCCCGGGTGGCGGATATGAGTTGCAGCGCAACTCCGGTGCGATCTATATCGCCCAGATTATCGATGCGGTCAATGAATCCGTCGATACCACCAAGTGTCGGGGCAAGGGTGATTGCCAGGGCGGAGAAATCTGCCTGACGCACTATCTCTGGGAGGATCTGAGTGACCAGATTCATCGCTTTCTTGAGGGCATAAGCCTGGCCGATCTGGTCGCCAAGAAAGAGGTCAAGCAGATTGCTCAGCAACAGGACCGCAAGCAGTTGATCACGAGTAAGAATACTCGCGCTAATCAACGGGAGGAGTTGGATGACATCCTGCTCCCGGTAAGTAGCCTTTGAAGAAGTAACAGGCGGAGACGAACAATGCAATTCCCTATCTATCTAGACTATTCAGCCACCACGCCAGTTGATCCGCGCGTCGCGGACAAGATGGCACAGTGCCTAACGCTGGAAGCCAATTTTGGCAACCCGGCGTCGCGCTCGCACATGTTCGGCTGGAAGGCGGAAGAGGCGGTAGAGACTGCGCGCAAGCAGGTAGCCGATCTGATCAATTGTGATCCGAGAGAAATCGTCTGGACCTCTGGCGCGACAGAGGCCGACAATCTCGCGATCAAGGGTGCTGCTCACTTCTATAACAAGAAGGGCAAGCACATTATTACCTCAAAGATCGAACACAAGGCCGTGCTCGATAGCTGCCGTCAGCTGGAACGCGAAGGATATGAAGTCACTTATCTTGAGCCTGGCAGTGACGGCATTATTACGCCGGAGATGGTGCAGGCCGCACTGCGCGAAGACACCGTCCTCGTGTCGCTGATGCATGTGAACAATGAAATCGGTGTGATCAATGACATCGCCGCGATTGGCGAAATTACTCGCGCGGCCAAGGTGATTTTCCATGTCGATGCTGCACAGAGTGCAGGCAAGATCGAGATCGATTTGGAAGAAATGAAAGTCGACCTGATGTCACTGACCGCGCACAAGCTCTACGGCCCGAAAGGGATTGGCGCCTTGTATGTGCGTCGCAAGCCGAGAGTGCGCATCGAGCCACAGATTCATGGTGGTGGTCACGAGCGCGGCATGCGTTCGGGCACGCTGGCGACACATCAGATCGTTGGCATGGGTGAGGCCTACCGTATTGCCAAGGAAGAGATGCAGGAAGAAAACCCGCGCGTATTGGCGTTGAGAAATCGCTTGCTCGAAGGACTGAAGGACATCGAGGAAGTGTATGTAAATGGTGACCTGGCGCATCGCGTGTCAGGCAATCTCAATATCAGCTTCAATTTCGTCGAAGGCGAATCCTTGATGATGGCGCTGCGCAACCTGGCTGTCTCGTCTGGTTCCGCCTGCACCTCAGCGAGTCTTGAGCCCTCCTATGTGCTGCGAGCGCTCGGTCTCAACGACGAACTGGCGCATTCTTCATTGCGCATCACGCTGGGTCGCTTCACTACGGAAGAGGAAGTCGACTACGCGATAGAAAAAATTCACGAAGCAGTAGCTAAGCTGCGCGAATTGTCTCCGCTTTGGGATATGTACAAGGACGGAGTCGATCTCAATCAAGTTCAATGGGCTGCCCACTAGGCAGAAGAGGTAATCATGGCATATTCAGATAAAGTAATTGATCACTATGAGAACCCACGTAATGTCGGCAAGATGGATGACAATGATGTCAACGTAGGGACTGGCATGGTGGGTGCGCCTGCGTGTGGTGACGTAATGCGCTTGCAAATTCGCGTTAACGATGAAGGTGTCATCGAAGATGCGAAGTTCAAGACCTATGGCTGTGGATCCGCCATTGCGTCGAGCTCTTTGCTGACCGAATGGGTCAAAGGGCGTTCACTGGAAGAGGCAACTGCCATCAAGAACAAAGACATCGCAGATGAGTTAGGTCTGCCACCGGTGAAGATTCACTGCTCGGTACTTGCAGAAGATGCGATCAAGGCAGCGATAGCGGACGTCAAACAGAAGCGCGGCGGTTAATAGCCGGAGTGCTGTTTTTCGACGAGCGAATTGACGAACGAATTAAGGAATAGACAGGACTAGGAATGGCAATTTCCCTGACAGACACAGCAGCCAGACATATGGCGCGACAGCTTGCAGACCGCGGCCACGGCCTCGGAATCCGGGTAGGAGTGAAAACCACTGGCTGCTCAGGAATGGCTTATGTCCTCGAATTTGCTGACAAGCTGGAAGTCGGCGATCAGGTTTTTGAAGAGCATGGCGTGAAGATCGTCGTTGACCCGAAAAGCCTGGCCTATATTGATGGCACTGAAATGGACTTCGTGAAAGAAGGAATCAACGAAGGCTTCGAATTCCGTAATCCCAATGCCAAGGGCGAATGTGGCTGCGGAGAAAGTTTTAGCGTTTGATCTGGTCTGATCAGACTACGTATAACATCCTATGAATCCCCTCCGTACTGCCCGTTTGCCAACAGTTTTCAAACTACTGCTGACAACAGGGTAGCTATTGGATTGTTCGTGCCAGAATTTAACAACAATTACTTTCAGCTTTTCGGGCAGGCGCAGGACTTTGCGATTGACCTCGATGCGTTGAATGCAACTTACAGGCAGTTACAGAGCGACAATCATCCGGACCGCTTCGCAGGTGCGGATGAGGCAGAGCGACTCAAGGCTGTGCAGTTTGCCAGCCTGATCAACGAGGGCTATCACACGCTCAAGTCGCCTATGAGAAGAGCGGCATATTTGCTCTCTCTGCTTGGTGTGGATACAGAGCGTGTCGAGCAGTCGGATCTGAGTATGGATCTGCTAATGGAGCAAATGCAGCTGCGCGAGTCGCTGGCTGAGTTGCCTGCCGATGACTCCGCACTACCCGAATTGGACAAACTAAAAAAATCAGTGACAGAAAAAATGCAGGCGCGGCAGGAACGGTTCGCCGAGCTGATGCAAGCGGATGAAACTACTGCGGCGCGTAAGCTGTTTCATGAGATGCAATTTCTGCACAAACTCATCAAGGAGATTGATCTGGGCGAAGAGCAGCGCCTGGGCTTCTGAACATGGCCTTACTGCAAATATCAGAACCCGGTGGCAAGCCGGCGGCCCCCAAGCACAGACTTGCAGTGGGCATCGACCTCGGTACGACTAACTCGCTCGTTGCCGCAAGCTGTGGCCCGACGATAGAAATTTTGCCGGATGATGCCGGAGCGTATCTATTGCCCTCTGTTGTGCATTATCGGCAGGACGCGGCGCCGGTTGTTGGCGAAGCGGCCAAACTTGCTGCCATCGATGACCCTGCGAATACGATTATCTCAGCAAAGCGTTTGCTGGGCCGGTCGCGCGCCGAAGTGAGTGCGGACGAACAATTCCAGCAATACCAGCTCACTGAGGCCAGTGCTGATGGAGAGCCCACTCTCGTTACTGCCGCCGGCAACAAAAATCCAGTTGAAGTGTCTGCGGATATTCTGCGGGTGTTGGCGGCACGGGCAGAGAAGGCGCTTAAGGGTGAGTTGGAAGGCGTAGTCATTACCGTGCCTGCCTACTTCAACGACGCGCAACGGCAGCAGACGAAAGATGCCGCAAAGTTGGCCGGACTGGACGTCTTGCGCCTGCTCAATGAGCCTACGGCAGCGGCGGTCGCCTACGGTCTGGACTCCAACGATCAGGGCAATGTTATCGTCTTCGATTTGGGTGGCGGTACATTCGACGTATCGCTACTCAGCCTGCAGAAAGGCGTGTTCGAAGTGCTTGCCACTGGAGGGAATACGAGCCTCGGCGGGGACGATTTCGACCGTCAATTAGTCGCCTTGCTCAAGAACAAGCTGGGACTGTCTGATAGTCTCGATCACCGCAGAGCGGCACAGTTGCGGCAATTGGCTATTAACGCCAAACACGAACTGAGCCAGGAAGAAACAACAGAGGTCAGCTTTGAGGGACAGGTCGCACAGATTTCCGGAACGGAGTTTGCCGATGCTGTACAAGAGCTGGTCGGACGAACGATAGCCACCTGTCGTCGCGTTATGCGAGATGCAGGACTCGAAAAAGAGGCGATCGACAACATTGTGATGGTGGGTGGAGCGACGCGCATGCCGGTCGTGCGCCAGGCTGTCGCAGCGTTCTTTGGCAAAGAGCCGTTAACGTCGATCGATCCGGACAAGGTCGTGGCTATCGGTGCAGGAATACAGGCCGATGTGCTCATTGGCAACAAGTCGGCGGATAGCTTTCTGCTGTTGGATGTCAATCCACTGTCGCTTGGCATTGAGACCATGGGTGAACTGGTCGAAAAAATCATTCCTCGCAATACAACGATTCCCGTAGCGCGTGCGCAAGAGTTTACGACTTTCAAGGATGGCCAGACGGTTATGGCATTGCATGTCGTGCAAGGCGAGCGTGAATTGGTCAAGGACTGCAGGTCGCTCGCGCGCTTTGAGTTGCGCGGGATTCCGCCTATGGTGGCTGGTGCAGCCAAAATCAGAGTGACGTTTCAGGTCGATGCCGATGGTTTGTTGAGTGTTATGGCGGAAGAGTTGAGCACCGGTACACGCTCGGAAATCCAGGTGAAACCCAGCTATGGGCTGGGCGCCGATGAAATCGAGGAGATGTTGCAGTCATCGCAACAGCATGCGCAGCAGGACATGCAGGAGCGTGCTCTGCGCGAAGCGCAGATTGAAGCACAACAGCTGGTGGATGCAATTCGCGCAGCCGAAGCCCAGGACGGCGACCTGCTCGATGCAACCGAGAAGCAACAGCTTGATGCAGCGGTAGGTGAACTGGAACGGGCGATTGCCGACGGCAACAAGAAGCAAATCCATGAGCAGACAGAAGCGCTGAACAAGCTCAGTAGCGAGTTCGCGGCGCGCAGAATGGACTTACATATCTCACGCGCGTTGAGCGGAGAGAACATCGACAGTGTGGAATCCACTGGCGAGTAATCACGGAACAGTAGCGGATCGAATCAGGACTATGCCCAAACTCAAATTTCTACCCCACGAAGTCATTTGCCCGGAAGGTGCGGAGATCGATGTCGCTGCAGGCGAAACCATCCTGAACGCCGCGCTGGCGCACAAGATTCCCATCGAGCATGCCTGTGAGAAATCCTGTGCCTGCACCACGTGTCACGTCATTGTTCGCGAAGGCTTTGACTCCCTGGAGGAGCCGACCGAGAATGAGGAGGACTATCTGGACAAGGCCTGGGGACTGGAGCCGGAGTCCAGACTGAGCTGTCAGGCTGTCGTAGAAGATGAAGATCTGGTGATTGAAATCCCCAAATACACGATTAACATGGTCTCAGAGGACCACTAGGGAGTTTGGGCGATGAAATGGACTGATGTCTACGATATAGCGATGGCGCTGGCTGACGAGTATCCTGATACCGACCCACAGTACGTCAATTTTGTGGATTTGCACAAGTGGATCTGCGCTCTGGAGGATTTTGATGACGATCCCAACCGGAGTGGGGAGAAAATTCTCGAGGCGATACAGGCTGCCTGGATCGAAGAGGCCGCCGAATAGGCCCTTAAAAACAAGGGTTTGACCCAATTTAAATCGTACAAAACCGCCTCAGAACCACGTATAATGCGCGCTCTTTTGCGTTTACAGAATACTGGGAGACAAGATGGCGATCGAACGTACACTTTCCATCATCAAGCCGGACGCGGTAGCCAAGAATGTGATTGGCGAGATCTATGCGCGTTTCGAAAAAGCAGGTCTGAAGATTGCGGCAGCAAAAATGCTGCAATTGACTGACGAATCCGCTGGCGGTTTCTACGCCGAACACAAGGAACGGCCTTTCTTCAAGGATCTGATCGAATTCATGACCTCTGGTCCTGTCATGGTTCAGGTGCTGGAAGGTGAGGATGCCGTAGCCTTGAATCGCAAGCTGATGGGAGCTACCAATCCTGCTGAAGCCGAAGCTGGCACGATCAGGGCAGACTTTGCCAACTCGATCGATGCCAACGCTGTGCACGGATCCGATTCAACAACTTCTGCTGCTCGTGAAGTGAGCTATTTTTTCAACGACGACGAGATTTGCTCCTGAGGAGAACCGGAGTAACCGGTTTCGACGATGACGGTAACGACTAAAGAAAATCTGGCTGGCATGACAAGAAATCGCTTGCGCGATTTCTTCGTTGCGCTTGATGAAAAGCCATTTCGCGCCGAGCAGGTCATGAAATGGATTCATCAGCGTGGCGTTGTCGATTTTGATGCCATGACCGATATCAGCAAGCCTTTGCGCGACAAGCTGAAAGCCGTTGCCGTTATCGAATTACCCGACATCGTTGAGCACTATACTGCAGCGGATGGCTGTCACAAGTGGCTGATCGAAGTGGCAAGCGGCTCGCGCGTTGAGATGGTTTATATTCCCGAAGCCAGTCGTGGCACCTTGTGTGTTTCGTCGCAGGCAGGGTGTTCTCTGGACTGCAGCTTCTGCGCTACCGGCAAGCAGGGATTTAACAGCAACCTGACTGTCGCCGAAGTAATCGGTCAGCTCTGGTGGGCCAATCAGAAACTGGGAGGTTTTTCCGGAAATAAGGAACGGCCGGTCAGCAATGTGGTCATGATGGGTATGGGCGAGCCGTTGTTGAATTTCGACAATGTCATGGAGGCGATCAGCCTGATGATGGATGACCTCGCCTATGGCTTGTCGAAACGAAAGGTGACCGTGAGTACGTCTGGCGTTGTGCCTGCACTGGAACGAATGAAGGACTATACGGATGCATCGTTGGCGATTTCCTTGCACGCGCCAAACGATGAATTGCGTAGTCAGATTATGCCGATCAACAAAAAGTATCCCATCGCGCAGTTGCTTGACGCCGCGCGAGGCTACATGGCCAGTCTGCAGGACAAGCGCGTACCGGTAATTGAGTACACGCTAATAGCGGGGGTCAATGATCACCGCCAACATGCACGCGATCTCGCTGTGCTCTTAAAAGATTTTCCGTGCAAGATTAACCTGATCCCTTTCAACCCGTTTTCACTCAGCGATTACCGCCGCCCCAGCGGATCTTCGGTAACCAATTTCCGACAGATTCTGCAACAGGCAGGCTATACAGTAACCGTGCGAACTACCCGAGCCGATGATATTGGTGCGGCCTGCGGTCAATTGGTTGGCGCGGTACAGGATCAAACCCGGCGTAGTGGCCGCTATCGTCAACGCGCTCAGGAATTGGCCGCAGGCGACGCGCACAGTGATTCGGGCAAAGTATTCGATAGCACTGATAATTTGGCGGTTGCGGCCGACAGAGTGTAGAGGGTTTGGCGCAACGAACATTCTCAGGTTCTGGCTCATGGATAAACTGATTTCGAAAATGCGATGGCTGCGATTGCTGGCATTGCCGGTGATTCTCGGAATGCCAGTGAGCTGCGTCACGACTACAACAGGCGGCTTCAATGTCGACGCCTCCGATGAGCAGGCGGTGCAAGACTATATTCAACTTGCCGTTGGTTATTTCGATGCTGGCGATTTGAGCGGAGCTCGGCGCAATGTGAACAATGCCATTGCCATCGATAGCCGCAATTCCGATGCACACAATATTCTCGCGTTAATTTTTCAGACCGAAGGCGACATTGACCTGGCGGAAGAAAATTTTCGGCGCGCCATCAGTCTCGACAGGGACAACTCCCGGGCCAGGAACAACTATGCGGCGTTGCTGTTTGCAGCGGATCGTCACCGGGAAGCCTACGAACAACTGCAACGGGTTACCCAGGACGTAAACTACGAAGGCAGAGGAATGGCGTTCGAAAATCTCGGACGTTCTGCGCTCCGTATTGACAGAAAAGAAGACGCCGTCGCGGCATTCAGGCGTGCACTGCAATTAAATGCGAATCTTTATATATCGGCACTGGAACTTGCGATTCTCGAAGCAGACATGGAGAACTGGCAAGTTGCGCGATCCTATTTTCAGCAATACATGACATCTGCGGATTTTTTCAATATTCCGCACACTCCGCGCGCCTTGTTGGCTGGTATACAGATTGAACAACGTTTTCAAAATACTGACATGGTGCGACGTTTCGGGCTCCTGTTGACGACGCTTTATCAGGACTCGCCTGAATACCTGATGTATCAGAGGATGAACAATGCCAATTGATCAGTTCGAAGATCAGTCGGCGGATGAGTCCAGCCGAAACGAGTCCCCCGGCAGCGTGCTACAGCGCGTGCGTCTGGAACGCGGGCTCGATGAGAAGGCGATCGCTGATCACTTGCACATCACTGTGCACTATGTGAAAGCGATCGAATGCGATAAATACGAGAAGTTACCGGGGATAGTTTTTGCCCGGGGGTATCTAAAGAGTTACGCCAAAATGCTCGGGCTGAGCCCCGAGGAAATCCTGGTGAGTTTTTCTGCTTTTCAGGAAGGGCAGCAGAAAGGGAATAACCCGGAACAGCTCAGAACGCCCAAAGCGGCGCGTAATCGCAATGCCTATTGGCTTGCTGGCTCTGTCTTGGGCGGAGTTGTACTGCTTGCGGCGGGTTTCTTTCTCGCCACCAGCGAGGAAGGGAGCGCGCAGAACCCAGTCGTGAGCGAGTCGGTGCGAGGTGCTGAGCTAGAAGTCAGTGAACCTGCTGTGCCTTCACAACAACAGCCAGCCCTTAGTCCAGCGCCTGGATTACAGCGTGCGGTGGCTGCTGGCACTGACCCGGTTGAGCCTGAACCGGAATCGCCTCAAGAATCATCGCAAGATGCTTCGTCAGACGTACTGCTGGAACAAGCAGTACAGCAAACAGATGCAGTGCCGCCGGCTACAGGCGAGCCGCAACTGGAAGAGTCCGATGGTGTGGCGGAAACTCAGGTTGGCGATGCCGCTGTTGAAGCGCCCGTCGTCGATGATAGTCTGACGCGACAAGCAGCATCAGTCGCAGAACCAGCAGATGCAGCGACCGCTGCCGGGAATGAAGAAATCGCTGCGGCTGACGAAGCAAGTGCCGGCAATGAAGAGCAACGCCCGGAAGAATTGACCGATATCCAGGTCCTTGAAGGTGATGACGGGCAGCGCGTGATCGCCGTCAATGCACAGGGCGAAGACCTGCTGCGCATCAGTTTCAGCGGCGAAAGCTGGGTTGAGGTAAATGACGGCGAGGACCGACAAATCTATCGCGACCTCCGTGAGCCTGGCGATATCCTGGAGATTTCCGGGCACGCCCCTTTTAATATCCTGTTAGGGGATGCACCCTATACGACTCTGAATTTTAATGGTGCGGATATAGACGTTTCCGATAATATTCGCATCGATAACTCCGCCCGACTGACCGTCGGCCTCTAAGCAATGTTAAAAGATTCACCAATTTCTCGCCGCAAGACGCGGCAAATCATGGTCGGAAATGTCGCCGTTGGTGGTGACGCGCCTATCTCCGTCCAGAGCATGACCAACACGGAAACGACCGATGTTGCGGCGACGCTCGCCCAGATCGGGCGTCTCGTCACTGCCGGGGTCGACATCGTACGAGTCTCCGTACCGAGCATGGAAGCGGCAGCCGCGTTCAAGGAAATACGCAGTCAGGTCAGCGTGCCGCTTGTTGCGGACATTCATTTTGATTACCGCATTGCGCTGCAGGTGTTGGAGACGGGTGTTGATTGCCTGCGCATCAATCCCGGCAATATTGGTAGTGAGCAGCGTATTCGGGCCGTAGTGGATAGCGCGCGCGACAAGGGTATTCCGCTGCGCATCGGCGTTAACGCGGGATCGCTCGGCAAGACACTGCTGCGCAAATACAAGGAACCGAATGCTGAGGCCATGGTGGAATCGGCGCTCACGCAGATCGACATACTCGACAAGATGGATTTTCAGAATTTCAAAATCAGTCTGAAGGCATCAGAAATTTTTATGACGTTGGCAGCCTATCGCCAATTGGCCACGCAGATCGATCAGCCATTCCATCTTGGTATCACTGAAGCTGGCGGGCAACGCTCCGGCACAGTGAAGTCTGCTATCGGGCTGGGGTCGCTGTTGATGGAAGGCATTGGCGATACCATCCGCATATCGCTAGCGGCCGATCCGGTGGAAGAGGTCAAGGTTGGCTTCGATATCCTGAAGAGCCTGGGGCTGCGCCACAAGGGCGTCAATCTGGTTGCCTGCCCGAGTTGTTCGCGGCAGAACTTCGATGTCATTGGCGTGGTCAATGAACTGGAATCCCGCCTGGAAGACATCATCACGCCGATCGACGTTGCAGTGATCGGCTGTATCGTCAATGGACCCGGTGAGGCCAAGGTCGCCGAGATAGGTCTGACAGGCGCAACGCCAAACAACCTTGCCTATGTCGAAGGAGTTCCTGATCACAAGGTCAATAATGAAAACCTCGTCGACGAGCTCGAATCCATGATCAGAAAGCGCGTGGCTCAAAAGCACGCGGCGCAAAAGGATCTCATTGCCTCGGATTAGGCATTCCCTCCAAAAATATTATGGCTAAATTACAAGCAATCAGGGGAATGAATGACATTCTCCCCGGCGAATCACTGACCTGGCAATACGTGGAAAGCTGTTTTCGGACAGTCGTCAAACAGTTTGGCTATCAGGAAATTCGCTTCCCGATAGTTGAACAAACCCAGCTCTTCAAACGATCGATCGGTGAGGTCACCGATATCGTTGAGAAGGAAATGTACAGCTTCGATGATCGCAATGGCGACAATCTCAGTCTGCGGCCTGAGGGGACAGCGGGATGCGTACGCGCGGCGGATCAGCATGGTCTGCTCTACAATCAGCAGCAACGGCTCTGGTACCAGGGGCCGATGTTTCGCCACGAGCGGCCACAGAAAGGGCGCTACCGCCAGTTTCACCAGTTCGGTGTCGAGGCCTTTGGTATGGCGGGGCCGGATATCGATGTTGAGGTCTTGCAGGTTGCGAGCACTCTGTGGAAGTCGCTGGGCCTCGAAGAATATGTGCAGCTGGAAATCAACAACATTGGCAGCTCCGCTGACCGCAAGGCGTTTGGCGCGGCGCTGACACAGTTTCTGGCGCAGCATGAAGACCGTCTTGATGAAGACAGCAAGCGACGCATGCACAGCAATCCCCTGCGTGTGCTCGATAGCAAGAACCCGGAAATACAGTCCATTCTCGTGGATGCTCCTCAGCTCGCCGATTTCGTTAGCGCCGAGTCAAAGCAGCATTTCGCCGAGTTGCAGGCGCTGTTGCAAAGCCTGGGCATTGCCTATATTGAAAATGCGCGTCTGGTGCGTGGCCTCGACTACTACAATTATTGCGTCTATGAGTGGACCACCGAGGCGCTCGGCGCGCAAGGCACGGTATGTGGGGGAGGTCGCTATGACGGCCTGGTTGAGCAACTCGGCGGCAAACCGACACTGGCGGCTGGCTTTGCTATTGGTATTGAGCGCCTGGTGCTGATGGTCGATAGCCTGAATCTGGTACCAGCTGCTGCCATGCGAGCCATCGACATGTATCTCTTGCCGCCGTCTGCTGCGGAGAATGCTGCGACGATGCGCCTGGCGGCAGAGTTAAGAGAGGCATTGCCTACGCTGGGCATCATCTGTCACTGCGGTGGCGGGAAATACAATAGCCAGATCAAACGGGCCTTCAATGCTGGAGCGCGACTCGCTGTCATACCGGAAGCGGCGGAAAACGGGGAGCTGCAGTCTTTCAAATTGCGCACTCTCGACGATGCAGCCAAAACCGAACTGGCGAGCAAGGCCGAACTGCTCCCAAAAATCCGGGAATTGCTCCAGATTTCAGGTGATTAGCATGGATTCTCCGTGCTACCAGAGGAACAAACGGGTATTATTGCTGTCCCTATAAATTCAGCAAGAAACAAGTTAGCAGGAGTTAAGTCGTGGCGATTAACGCGGCAGAAGAAGAAACCATTGAAGCCCTGAAAAACTGGTGGAATGAGAACGGAAAACAGTTACTGGGCGCCGTCATTGTCGCTCTGGCGGGCTTCACCGGCTGGTTACTTTGGCAGAACGCCGAGACAGATGCAGTCGAGAGTTCGTCAAATCTCTACGAAGAAATCCTGACCCTCGCTTTCTCTGTGGAAGAGGGAGGATCGCTCAGTGACGAAGACAGTCAGCAGGTGATTCGCTACGCAGAAGAGCTGATGCAAGAACACAGTGAAACGGCCTATGCCCGCTATGCAGCCCTCTATGCCGCGCAGCAATATGTGCGACAGGGCGATATGTCTGCCGCTGAAGCCGCACTGCAATGGGTAGTCGACAATCCGCTGAGTGGCCTGTTTACCGAGCCGGACGAGGGGCTGCAACTCACTGCAACGCTGCGCCTTGGTCGAATCTTGCTGGCGCAAGGAGAAGCCGAACAGGCGCTGGCACTGATTAACGGAGTCGATCCCCAGAACTTCGAGGCTGGCTATTCGGAGTTGCGAGGCGACATTTATTTGTCTCTGGACCGTGTTGTTGATGCACGCGATGCCTACATCGCTGCGCAACAAGCCGGCTCAACCAGTGAAGCTCTGCGTATGAAACTGCAGAGCCTGCCAACCGATAGCTGAGTCTTGTCGCACGTGTCTTCAATGTCATCTTCTCAATTGCATTCAACAGTGTTTTCGGCGTGGCGAGCGGCTGCGCTGTTGCCCGCGCTTTTGTTGCTGACTGCTTGCGCGAACCTCAATCCGGCGAACTGGTTCGGTGATGATGAGGTCAATCCTCCGGCAGAGCTCGAAGATTTCGACCGCCGCGTCAACCTGCGCCGTGACTGGAGTGTCTCCATCGGAGACGGGCAGGGCGACAACTACAATGAACTGATACCCGCGATTGACGGCGACAGAATCTATGCAGTGAGTGCCAATGGCAACGTAGTAGCGATTGAAATTGCCACCGGGGATGTCATCTGGCGACAACGCCTCGATGTGACTGTCACAGGTGGTGTGGGCGCCGGTCGTGGCCTGGTGATGCTGGGAACAGAAGATGCTGAAGTCATCGCGTTGAACCAGTCTGACGGTGAAGAACGCTGGCGCAGTCCGGTCAGCAGTGAAGTGCTGGCAGCCCCCAAGACCAATGGCGACATAGTTGTCGCACAGACTGTGGATGACAAGCTCATTGCACTCGACATGCAGACGGGCGTACAGCGCTGGATCTATGAAACTACTCAACCTCCGCTGACCCTGCGCGGAACGAGTAGCCCGCTCCTGACGCAGGCCGGCACCGTGGTTGCCGGATTCAGTAATGGCACCCTGGTTAGCGTCAACGCTGCCGATGGTGTCTATCGCTGGGAAGAACGAGTCGCCGTTCCTGAGGGACGCTATGATATTGATCGCGTGATTGATGTCGATGGTGATCTGCTACTCGATGGAAGCCGCATTCTCGCCGCCAGTTATCAAGGTAATCTGATGGCCTTTGACGCGCTCAGTGGCCGCATAGTCTGGGGCATGGAGGCATCGAGCTACCACGGTATGGATCAGGGCTTCGGTAATATTTATTACTGTGACGACCGCAGTCATATCGTAGCGGTGCGCGACAACAGCGAAAACATCGTCTGGGAAAACGAAGCACTGCAGTATCGCCAAATAACGGCGCCAAAGGCGGTCAACAACTATCTGGCCGTGGCCGATTTCGAAGGCTATGTGCACTTGCTGTCGCAGATTGATGGCAGCATAGTCGGCCGCACACGAGTGGACAATGACGGTGTGCGCGCGAACATTCTGTCGCGGAATAACCGCATTTTTGTCTACGGCAATAGCGGCCGTCTGGTCAGTCTGACCATCCAGCAAAATTAGCACCCTCGTCCACTTTGTGGCACTCTGAGTTCCTTTCAATTCTACGGTCTGTAACGACTCAAGTAATACGGTAGCCAACATGCGGCCAGTTATCGCCCTTGTCGGTCGGCCCAATGTGGGCAAATCGACGCTCTTCAATCGACTCACCCGAAGCCGGGATGCGCTGGTTGCCAATCTGCCCGGACTCACCCGCGATCGCCGCTATGGCGAAGGCACTGTGGGTGAGCGACGCTTCATAGCAATCGATACCGGGGGAATAACCGGCTATGAGGAAGGCATCGATTCAGAAATGGCAGCCCAATCACTGCAGGCGATTGCAGAAGCGGATGCGTGCCTGTTCCTGGTTGATGCGCGGGATGGACTCACGCCGGATGACAGCCAGATAGTGGATTATCTGCGCAAGCAAAACAAAAACAGTTTTCTGGTGGTGAACAAGGTCGACGGACTGGATGCAGATCAGGCGACAGCCGAGTTTGCCAGCCTGGGAATGGCGGCCGTTTTCGCCATCACGGCCACCCAGGGGAGAGGGGTCAGGAATCTTATTTCCACCGTCCTCGAGGACTTCCCCATTGCCGATGAAGAAGCAGACGAAGATCCGGAGGCCGGCATCAAAATTGCGGTTACCGGTCGTCCCAATGTCGGCAAGTCAACACTGGTCAACCGCATGTTGGGCGAAGAACGCGTCGTCGTCTACGATCAGCCTGGAACAACAAGAGACAGCATCTATATCCCCTTCGAGAGACGCGGCGAGCGCTATACGCTGATCGATACCGCCGGTGTACGGCGGCGCGCCAAGACTAAGGAAACGGTGGAGAAATTCTCTGTCGTGAAATCGTTGCAGGCGATTCAGGATGCCAATGTCTGCATCATGGTGATCGATGCCCGTGACGGAATCGTCGAACAGGATATGCACCTGCTGGGCTATGTTGTTGAAGCCGGCAGAGCCCTGGTGATTGCGCTCAATAAATGGGACGGCATGGAAGAGGGAGAAAAGGACCAGATTCGTATCGAGATTCGCAGACGCTTCAGTTTCGTGGATTTCGCCCGCATCCATTTCATTTCAGCGCTGCATGGAACCGGAGTCGGCGACCTCTACAAATCAGTGCACAAAGCCTATGAATCGGCGAAGCGTCAGCTCAGCACCAACAAGCTCACCACTATTCTGCAGGATGCCGTGACAGAGCACGCACCGCCTTCTGTCAATGGCCGACGCATTAAACTGCGTTATGCGCACCCGGGCGGTAACAATCCGCCGACTATCGTGATTCATGGCAAGCAAACTGGCAAGCTGCCAGGATCTTACAGTCGTTATCTGGAGAAGAAGTTCCGTACTGTCCTGAAGTTGGAAGGCACGCCGCTGCGCATCGAGTTGCGCAGTGATGATAATCCTTTTGTGAAAGGCGAAGAAAACCTCAGCGCGCAACAGATTGCCCAAAAACGTCGGATAAAGAAGAATCGCAAGGTTGAGCGTAAATGAGCAGTACGCGCGTCACGCTGGAAGATGTACAAAGCGCTGCTGAACGCCTGGCCGGCGTCGCCGTAGAGACTCCGCTACTGAGCAACCAGGAATTGAATCGCCGCGTCGGCGCGCGCATCTTCTACAAACCGGAATCTCTGCAGCACATCGGCGCGTTCAAATTTCGCGGCGCCTACAACCGGCTCGTGCAACTGTCGGATGAGGAGAGGCGTCATGGCGTAGTCGCTTTTTCCTCGGGTAATCACGCACAGGGCATTGCCTATGCCGCGAGCCTGCTCGGTATGCAGGCGACAATCGTCATGCCATCCGATGCCCCGAAAATCAAACTGGCGGGTACCAGGGCGCTGGGTGCGGAAGTCAGACTCTATGACCGATATCAGGAATCCAGAGAGCAGATTGCCGCTGCTATTGCCGCGGAAACCGGTGCACTTCTGGTTCCCGCATTCGATGATCCGCATATTATCGCTGGTCAGGGAAGCTGTGGCCTCGAGCTGGTTGCGCAATTGCGCGCGCGAGATCTGCGCGCCGACTGGTTACTGAGCCCGGTTGGCGGTGGTGGCTTGCTGGCCGGTGTCTCCATTGCCTGTAAGGGGAGCGATCCGGATATCACTATCTGCGCCGTAGAGCCTGAACATTTTGATGACCATCGGCAATCGAGGTTAGCGGGGAAGCGAGTCAAGATTGCGGGCACCGAACCAACATTGTGCGACTCGCTGATGGCTACCAGTCCTGGTGAATTGACCTGGTCGATCAACTCCGAACTGGTCGATGAATTTGTCACCGTGTCCGAAGCGGATGTTGAGCACGCCATCAGTTTCGCCGCGCGCTATCTGAAGCTGGTCGTTGAACCGGGTGGCGCAGTAACGCTGGCGGCATTGCTGCAGGGTAAACTGGCAGTGACTGACAAAACGGTAGCGCTGATTATTTCAGGCGGCAATATCGACAGTGAGACGCTGTGCCGCTGCCTGGAAAATTTCCCGACGCCCTAGCGCTTCAAGTCAGTGCCAAATTTTCGGAGTTCGGACGCTAGCGAATTCATGCTGCACTTTGCAGAGCATACGACATCGGCAGCACAGCTTGTACAGCACCTCACTGGCGTATCCTATAGGCTGTCGTGAGCCGAATATTTTGCATTTTTCGGGAGAAAACTAACTATGTCTGCAGGCGTCCGCTATCAGGATCTGGGCTTTGGGATTACGTGCATCGACACTCAGCTCATTCGCAGCGGCCTGGCAAGCTGCTACCTCCTTGAAGCCGGCGATGAAGTCGCTTTCATCGATTGTGGCACCAACAATTCAGTCCCTTTGTTATTGGAGGTGCTGGAGCGCAAGAGCTTACAGGTTGAGCAGGTTCGCTATGTAATACCGACCCACGTGCATCTCGATCATGCGGGCGGGGCCGGTGGATTGATGGCGCGCTGTCCTAATGCCCAGTTGCTTGTTCATCCCCGCGGCAGCCGCCACATGATCGACCCCGGAAAACTGCAAGCGGGTGCATTGGTTGTCTATGGGCAGGAAACATTCGACCGTCTGTATGGCGGCGTGACGCCCATTCCCGAGGTTAGAGTAGTAGAGAAAGAAGAGGGCAGTGAGCTCGATTTCAATGGCAGGACTTTGCGATTTCTCGATACGCCAGGGCATGCCAGGCATCACTTCTGCATCCATGATCCTGCCTCTCGCGGCATTTTCTCAGGAGATACCTTTGGTGTGAGTTATCCTGAGCTGAACCTCGGGCGCCATCGCTTTATCTTTCCTCCCAGCACTCCGACGCAGTTCGATCCTGATGCCTGGCTGGACTCTATTGATCGTCTGATGGCTCTCAAACCAGAGCGGATGTATCTCACTCATTATGGATGTCATATGGAGCCGGACTATCTGGCCCAGACGCTGCGGCACTCGATCGTCGAGTATGCGGCAACGGCCCAGGAGTTTGCGCAGCATGATAATCGACTCCAGCGACTGACAGACGATCTGCTCCGTCAGGCCCGGAATTTTCTGCTCGATCAGCAGTGCGGACTCGACCCTGAGGCGATTGACGGGCTATTGCTGGGCGATATGCGACTGAATGCACAGGGTCTGGATTATTGGCTGACAAGCCGCGCTAATTGAGCGCGAGCGAGCAATTCCACTACGCCCCCATGGCATCCATTTTCTTCTGGCGTTTCTCCTGACGCCGTTCCGCGAGCCAGGCATCTGCACTGTACTGTCCCGGACCGAATGCGTAGATCACCAGATAGACCAGGAAATACATGGCCGCCAATTCCCCACGGTTGAGTGTCGGAAACCATGCGAGATGTGCCGTCGCGTAGGCCATGATCATCAAGATGACAGCCAGTAAGGCCATGATGTGGGTATAGAGACCGATGGCCAGGAGAAAGCCTCCGCCGAGTTCAATGACGCCAGCGACGAATAGGGCGTTGATATCCATCGGCATGGCGAAGACGATAGTATCGGCGATGTTGACGGTGGTCATGCCGGAACCTGTCGGAGCCTGCGGGTTCTCGCCGAAGAGTTTGCTATAGCCATGCGTCATGAACATGGCGCTCGCCAGTACGCGCATGATGGCCCACGCGCCATCCTGCGAGTTCTCCATCAAGCGACCCAGCCAGCCATCGATTTTGTGTAGCATGCCACCTCTCCTTCTATAGATGCTATTGTGTCATCTGCTGCAATCAACGCCCACAAGATCGATCCTGGTTGCGCTAAACTATGCATAGCAAAGCAAACGGATTACAGCATGCCAGAAAAAACACTGCTCATCATTAAAACCGGCAATACCATCGCCAGCCTGCGAGATCAGGGGCTGGATTTTGAAGACTGGTTTATTGCTGGGTCCGGATTGCCTGCCAGCGATTTTGTTGTTCGCTCGCTTTTTCTCGGTGAACCGCTTCCGGATCTGCAGAGCACTGCGGGTATTCTCATTACCGGATCGCCAGCCTACGTAACCGATCTCGAGCCGTGGAATGAAACCGCTGCCGCTTATCTGCGCGAAGCGCACGAGCGGGAAATTCCGATACTCGGAGTATGTTATGGGCACCAGCTCCTGGCTTGGGCTTTTGGAGGCGAGGTAGGTTTTCATCCCTCGGGCAGGGAAATCGGAACAGTACCGATGCACTTGACTGCTGCTGCGGAGCAAGACGCCTTATTGGGCACGCTGCCAGAGAAGTTTCGCGCCCAGGTGTCACATCAGCAATCTGTGTTGAGACTACCTGAAGGAGCCGTCCTGTTGGCGCACAATGATTTCGAACCACATCACGCCTTTCGCATCGGCAACTGGACCTGGGGCATACAGTTCCATCCCGAGTTCAGTGAGCAGATTACCGCTGCCTATATCCGGGAGCGAGCTGAGGACCTGAAAGCGGAGGGGCTTGATACCGACCGCTTGCTCGCGGAGGTCGCTGAGAGCCCTGAAGCAGCGACACTCACGCGCCATTTCTGCCTGCTGAGCAGGCAGTCAGTGTAGTCTCTGGTCCAGGCAGTTTAAGCAGGAAAGGAGTGGGCAGCGCGACTATGCTCTGGCGGGTGCATTGCGTTCCAGTGACTTTCCGACTCCCAAGGGCAATCAGTCAGCGCCCGCTCCTTCGGCCTCTTCACTGACTACCTGCAGAATTCGCGTCCGCGATGGACTCGCCAGCAAGCGGCCATTGATGAACACAGCCGGAGTCGAGCGTACGCCTGAGGCGTTACCGCCGCGTTGATCGCTACGCACTTTGGCAATCACGTCCGGGTGGTCGAGATCAGCCTGCAATTGTTCCAGGTCGAGATTTAACTCCAGCGCATAGCTATTGAATTCGTTCTCCACCTCAGGCAGCACAGACCAGGCCGGCTGATTGGCAAACAGGTAGTCGTGCATGGCCCAGAATGCTCCCTGGCGACCGGCAGCTTCGGCATACAGTGACGCGGTCCAGGAGTGGGGGTGGGTCGTTGTGATAGGGAAGTGACGGAATACGAGATGCGCTCGATCGCTGATTCCCGGGAACAGTTGTGACATGGTCTGATGCTCTGTTGCACAGGCCGGACACTGGAAGTCTGCATAGACGACGACGCTGACTGGAGTTGAGGGGTTGCCGCGAATGTGATCGGTGTCGGCAATTTCTACAGGCGAGTAAGTTGGCCCCTGACTCAGCAGTGTATAGACGATGAACAGCGCCAACACGGGCGCGATGATATAGAGACCGACTTTTTGCAGTGCCTGTTGCGTCTTCTGGCGCTGTTGAGCAGCGGCCTGTTTCGCTTCTTTGCGTTTTTTCTGTTCTTCTCGTTTACCCATCGCCATTACTTCTCATTGCCGTGAATTCTGTGTCGTTCATGCATCAGAGTGACCCTGTTCGGGTGACCCTCAACGGTGCAGGAGACTGGCAACTATATGAAAAAAAGCAGGCCTGTGCCAGAGGGGGCAGAGCAGACTTCGCGCCAGCGCCAAGCCGTGAAAAGACGCTGTGATCAGCTCAGGTGATAGCTGATTGCAATGGCATAGACTACCTTGCAGGCAATATGTATCGACTGATCCATGTGCACTCCGATCCAGCCTTCGCATTTGGCAAAATCAGTCAACCAGTGCACCAGAGTTTCGATCAAGGCGAGGAGCAGTGCCAGGCCTGAGCCGATGATAAGACCGGCAACAACATAGACCACACCTCCGTGGATCATGGCGTGAGCGCTTAACCAGTACCACCAGACCGGAAACAGACTTTCTTCCTTGGCGTGAATCTCGTCATGGCGGTTTTTGCCGTACCCCATCGCCTCCGGCTGCAAGGCGAAATCCGCCAGCGCGTGCGCGAACAGCATCAAGAACAAATGATCTATCAGGGGCATTTCTCTCTCCAGTTACAGTTCACGGGGAACTGCCCAGCTCTCATGTCCCGTACTCAAGAAACTCGCTCCGGCGAGTTTGTCGCGGGAATGTTCTCACAGTAACGTACTAGACAGGCTTTGGATTCTTTTATCTGAAGAGTAAACGGAAAACTGTTGCGTGCATCACACAATTTTCACGGTATGACACGAAATTGACCCAATTTTGACCAGAAGAGAAGCGAGCGATCCGTTGCTCGGATTGCTTCGCGAAGCCCGACCCTACTCCAAATGTGGCAGGAGCAAACTATTCGGTGGATTATTCTAACAGCTCATCGACGGTCGAGCGGATGACTCCGTCACTGAGGCGCGTGACGATTTGCTCGCCAGCCGAGAGCTTGCTGATCGAGCGCAGAACACCCCCATCGGTAGCGGAAGTGATGCTATAACCGCGACCAAGCGTGCTCAGCGGACTCACGGCATGCAGGTTGTGGCTCAGGTGAGCCAGGCGCGATTCTTGTCGCTGGAGCTGCTGTCCCATCTCCTGAACGAGAGTGCGTTGCAGTCGTTCGAGGTCTGTTCGCGTGCGCTGAACCATTTGTCGCGGTGAATAACGGAACAGCGTGCGACTGAGATGGGCCAGACTGCTTCTGGAATGTTCAAGCGCGCGGCGCTGCGCGCGGAGCAGGCGGCTCTCAAGACCATCCAGCTGCTGCGCACGTTCCTGCAGGCGCCGGTCGGGTCGTTTGAGCAAGCGTTGCAGGGTGCGCAATGATTCGCGGCGGCGCTGCAGGGAACGATTGACCGCCTGTGTCAGCATTTGCCGGTAAGCCATGAAATGCTGCGAGTAGTCTCCTTGCTCAGGAGACATCAATTCAGCCGCAGCAGAAGGAGTTGGAGCGCGCAGGTCCGCAACGAAGTCGGCAATCGTGAAATCTACTTCATGACCAACTGCGCTCGTAACAGGTAGCTCACTTGCGAAGATCGCTCGTGCCACGAGTTCTTCGTTGAACGCCTGCAAATCTTCGAGCGAACCGCCGCCGCGACCAACTATCAATGCCTCCAAGCCAAGTTTGTCCCGGAGCCTGTTGGCGGTGGCGATCGCGGCGGCTATTTCTGCTGCTGCACTGGCGCCTTGCACAGCGACTGGCAACAGAGTCAGACGCGTAGCAGGAAAGCGCCGGCCGAAGACACTCAGCAAGTCGCGTATGGCTGCGCCCGTGCCTGAAGTAATCAGACCGATGTGACGAAATCCGTCGTGAATTTCCTGTTTGTGGGCCGCGTCGAACAATCCTTCGGACTGGAGCTTGGCTTTCAGCTCTTCAAATGCCCGTCGCAGTGCTCCGGCACCCGCTTCATCCATCGAGTCGATGATGAGTTGATAGTCACCGCGTCCTTCGTAGATGCTCAATTTGCCGCGTACGATCACTTGCTGACCATTTCCCGGGCGGAAGCGAATGAGGCGATTGCGATTGGCAAACATCGCGCAGCGCAGTTGTGATTTGCTGTCCTTGAGGGTGAGATACCAGTGACCTGAGGAGGGTTGGGCCAGATTGGATATCTCGCCTTCCACAGTGACCGCCGGGAAGTGACCTTCAAGCAACGAGCGGGCGAGCCGGTTCAGACTGCTGACGCTGAGCACCGCCTGTTCGCTTTGTGAGGGATAGCCTGGCGCTTCTGATTCATAGTGACGCATAGGATGAGTCTACCTTATAGCCGACGGGCCGCACTAGTGAGATGATGGCGCCAGACGATGCGTGCCATTCGACAGACAGAACACTAGCCAGGCACGCGCAGGAAAGGAGTTTCCCAGTGCCAAAGCCGACGGAGCGGAACGAAGATCAGCCGGACAAGGAATTCGTATTCTTCAGTAATCGTGCTGCACGACTTTTTGCGGCGGCGCTGGCCCCGCTGGGAGGTCGTGCCCACAGGCCTGGTGAGAATCCACTGCAAATCGACCTGCTCTATTTCGATTCCTTCACCCCTGCCACCGTACTGCAGCAAGTCGCAGAGCCTACCGATACCGAGTCAATTGAATCACTGATCAGTGAACGTTGTTTGACCCTGATTCCCCGCAGCCGCACGCGAGCGCTCGACGACAAGGCAGAATTGGCGCGTGCTCTGTTAGCTGAGGGTGTGGAAGATGTGCGCGTCTATTTTGCCGCCGCCGATGTTCCCAATGAGCCGGACAGTCTCTGGTATGTGAAAGAGCCGTTTCGCTCAGGCGGTGAAGGCATAGCTGTCGTCACATGGTCAGAGCTCCAGACACGTAATTGTCGCGGCAGTATAATCCAGGAAGCCATTCAGGACCTGACGCTCGTCAATGGCAGGAAGTTCACTCTGCGTCTGTATGTGCTGGTTCATGCTGGCAGGGCCTATCTCTATGAAGACGGCTTCGCCGTGGTGCACGCTGTACCCTATCAGGTGGGCAGCACTGACCCGCGGGTCCAGTTTGTCCACGCAGGTTATCTCGACCCGGCAAGCGGCATTGAACTGATTGAACTCAAAGAGATCGCCAATGCAAGCACGATACTTGCTAATGCCGCACGCATGCTCAGCAAAATTCTTCCGGTCTTCCGGGACAGGTTCAGGTTTGAACCCGATACGCAATACTGCCTGTTCGGAGTGGATGTTCTGGTGCGGGACAACCTTGAATGTGTGCTTGTGGAAGTGAATGACCGTCCCAACCTCGTGCATTCGCAGGAGATCAACGAGCGCGTGAATGTACCGATGTTGCAGGCTTTGGTAGAAACATTGAAACCCGAATGGAGTTTGCCGAAAACCTCTTGTGCGGGCGAGGCTGCATCCGGCGAAGATAACGGGCGGCCGGGTTTCACACTATTGACCCGGTTCTGAGTGCCGGATGTGGGATAAATCATCCGTCCTGTTGCCTTTTGGCATCCGCGACCAAGCTCCGACCAAAGCCTATGGCTGCGATAAACCGTTGCCAGAAGGCAACGCTCTCCAGTGCATGCTCGCCAGCAAAAAATTGCCATGGAGCAGGAGGGCGATATTCCACTCAAAGGCATCTTCGATAGCGTCGTAGTTAGTCATCAGACCATCCAGTACTAGCGACAACAGGCCGATAAGCAGGATCGATCCCAGCAGATACTGCTGGGCAGAGATATAGCCGGACTGTTGTGACACCCTGGTGTGTGAATAGACTAGCAGTAACTGACAGAGGTAGGTCAGTGTAAAATACAGAATGATGCCGATGCGTCTGGTTAGCTGGAAGCCATCTCCGATGGCCCCCAGGGCAAGAATATAGGCAATGAGTGCCAGAACGCTGGTAGCCCCCAGTGTACGCACAGCACGTCGTAGTCCTGGGCTGAGCAGGCCGAGATCGCCGCAGTGCGACCAGTACAGCCAATAAAGCAAAGCGACTGGCAGCATGCTGGCCTTGAAGAAGTAGAACGCCAGGCCACTGCGACCGGTAGCGCTGATCGAAGTGCAACTATCCCAATAGGGATTGCACCAGGGGACTGAGCCTTCGGTCGCGGCAATAAGGTAGTTGAGGTTGATAGCGAGTGTCGGCAACAGGGCGAGCAGCGCGGCGAACATCGCGACTCGCTGCAAGGTTACCGGGTTGGGGATTGTGCTTGCCTGGATCGTCATGCCCATGATGTGTTACGTGTTCAGTTGCACGTTGCAGCGATGACAATAACACGAGTTTGCTTCAGGAGTTTCAGTTTGCGTAGTGTTGTAGTGTGTCTGCTTGGAATGCTTTTTGCCGGGGGATATCCCACGCCCTCCAGAGCGGCACAGAATGAAAGTCAGTTGTTGAGCTGTAAACCGCCATTCGTGCCCGCTGATGGCAGTTACCAGTTCACCGGTGCAGTGCATCCGGAGCTGTCCGCCAATGGCGGCAATAGCCTGATCGAGATTGATCAGGTCTATTATTCCCGCCTGTCCATCTTTGATAGTGAGAATCCGTCAGAAGACAACTGGTTGTTCCGCTGGGCCAACAATTTTCACGTGTTGACCCGTGAAGAGACGATAGGACAGCAGCTCCTCTTCAGCGAGGGCGAGCGGGCGCCCGTACGCCTGCTCGATGAATCCGCAAGGCTGTTGCGCAATCAGGCCTATTTCCACGACGTGGATATCCGTCCTGTGGGCCGTTGCGGTGACCGGGTTGATGTCGAGGTCATTACCAAGGACAACTGGTCCCTGACCCCAACGCTCGCATTCGACAGCGTGGGCGGAGAATCAACCTATAGCATCGGGATGCGCGACAGTAACTTGCTCGGTCGCGGCAAGCTGCTTTCTCTTGAGCGTGGCAAGGAATTGGATCGCCAGTCCACAGAGCTGCTGTATCAAGACCCGAACGTACTGGGCACGCGTCTGCGCAACAGGGTGAGTCTCGTTGACAGCAGCGACGGCGATACCCGTGCATTCGATCTCGATTTACCGTTCTATTCACTCGACAGCCGATTCGCCTGGGCCGTGCGCCTGCTGGATGATGTGCGTCAAGACACGCAATATGCCCGTGGCGTGGAGGTTTCCGAGGTAGAGCACGATATTGAAGACTACACAGTGGAACTGGGATTTTCCGGCGGTTTGCAGAATGGCATTACCCGACGCTTCCGCATCGGATTTCGCCATCAGCAGGATCGCTTCGCACTCTCGGACGATCTGCCACCACCGGCCGTGTTCCCCACAGATCGACAAATGGATTATCTGTTCGTTGGCTACGAAGCGATTGAAGATCGCTATGCGACTGCCTTCAATCTCGATCAGATCTATCGCACTGAAGACCTGCACCTTGGCTACAGTTTCTCAATCAGTGCTGGTTACGCCAACAAGGCGTTCGGATCGGATCAGCATCGTTTCATACTGCGCGGAAATTTCCGCGATTCTATCCGCTTCACTGCCGATAACTACTGGCAACATGAATTGGAGTGGGAGGGGTTGTTTAATCAGGACAGCAAGTCAACGGAAGACATTTATGTACGCTACGAGAATCGCTACTTCCATCGCCAGACAGAGAGCTATTCTTTCTTCGCCCGCGCTGAGGCCGTCTATGGCCACAATCTGAATACCCATCGCCAGGTTGTTCTGGGAGGCGCGACCGGCGCGCGCGGTTTTGAGAATCGCTTCCAAACGGGTGACAAGCGGTTTCTCCTGAGCCTCGAAGAGCGCTGGTACAGTGATATCCATTTACTGAATCTGTTGCGACTGGGTGCCGCGGTGTTTGTCGATGCTGGTCGAGTCTGGTCATCCGATGCGGCTATTCAGGATGACACATGGCTGGCCGATGTCGGATTCGGATTGCGACTCGCCTCCAGCAAGGCTGCGTCAAACCGCATTGCCCATCTCGACTTCGCATTCCCGTTGACGCATGGCGGAGAACAGGGAGTGGATGATCTATTGATCAATTTTACAATTAAAGGGCGCTTTTGACGGGCAGCAAAATGTTATTGGACACCTTCGGAGACAATGCTGGGGAACAAGCACTACATGGCGGAGCAAATGAGTAGTCGCGTGCACTGCCTGCCATTTTCCCGTGGGAACCTCTGATCAATTCTCAGTTTTTGTGCTGAGTTCTTCGCGTAGTTTGATCAGCCTGGGTTTGTAGTTCTCGGCATCTCCGAAGTTGACGAAATTGTGATAGCGGCGGTGACGCCCGAGCGCTTTACGAGCATGTTTTATCGGACACCAGTACTGCTCAGTTCGCGCAATAATTTCCCGTGCATAGGCCACAACACCATTGCCGTAGCCGCAGTACATACAATTCAGTTTCTCGATGCCGTTGAGGTAACTCAATTGATGGCGGTCAATAACGACATAGCTCGATCGCTCGACTCGGCGTACATCATAGAGTCGGAAGCAGATGTGCTGATACAGCGTCACTGTCAGATCGAGGAATGCGAGAGGCACAATCATGGCGTAGATAAATGGCGCCGAGATGACATTGCGCAGAAGTGAAGAGCGCAGCCAGGGCAGGATGGCTACTTTGAGCTTCCGATGCGCGTCGAGGATGGATTGTTCGAATATTGCTTTGCTGCCTTCGAGTTTGTACTGAAAGGCTTCTTCCTGTTCGCGCAACTCATCGATGAGTTCGTTCTCCAGCCGCGCGATTTTATCGAGTAGCGTACTGATCTTGTCGGACATGGTGCCAGGCCTGAATTGATGGGTTGTAAGAAGAAACGCCGCACAGAGGGTTTTCGATCACAAGTAGTGGGCGGAGACTCCGCTGCTTTGATGGTAGCACTTTGCGGGAAGCTGCGGATTGCGCCCGATCAATAGCTCGATGAGTGATTTCGATAGAGTGGCCCGACAGGACGGCAAATGACGCGATTGCTACTGCGTCGGGAGCCAGCTCCGGTTAGAATAAGTCCTGTAATACCCCCCTGTTTGTAAGAGCGGGTGTAGGGCGGAAGCCGATTTGGCCTCGAAACCTGTGCGCCCCGAATGGATAATAAATCAAGGAGCCAAAACCAATGTTCCGTAAATGTAGTCGAATCGCCGCGCCTCTGGCCGTGGCTGCACTTTCTTTGCAAGCGATGAGTGTGCAGGCGCAGGAGTTCGTTGCTGGCGAACCAATCGGTTCTGTCAATGAGGCGGGCGTGCGGGTCCCGATGTCAAGCAATGTCAAAGTCTACGGCAGTTTTCACTTCTCCGAGAGCTGCACCTTCGATCCCGAAAAGAATCTGATCCTCGCCATGAACAATGGCAATCGCGGTGACGGCACTGAGAATGACGGTTTCGTTTCTCTGATCAATCCTGATGGCAGCGTACACACGCCTAAATGGATTGGCGCTACGCGCGACGGGCTCGAGCTGCACCACCCACTGGGCAGCGCGATTGCCAACGGACGACTCTATACAGTCGATGTGGGTTACGTACGCTCGTTCGATCTGGAAACTGGCGCACCGATCGATGCGGTAGCGATTCCCGGTTCGACAGTACTGAATGGTATTGGCGTGACAGAGGATGGCACAGTCTATGCGTCCAACACTCGAAGCCCGGAGCTGATCTATAAAGTCACGCCTGGCGGTGAGGTCTCTGTGTTTGCAGAAGGCGCACCGATCAATGTGCCCAATGGTGTCGCGATCGACAACGATGGCAACATCGTAGTTGTAAATATCGGTGACAATGCCGTTATCACCTACAATCCTCAGGGCGATGTAGTGCGTACGGAATATGCCGTGGAAGGTGGCAACGATGGAGTTGTTGTACTGCCCGACGGTACGAAATATGTCAGTAGCGTGCGTTTTGGCAGCGTATCGAAAATCGTGCCCGGTGAAGATGCGGAAATTATCGCGTCTGGTATCCCGAGTGCAGCATCCATGTGCTACGACTCAGTGCAACACCAGCTGGTAATCCCGCTTAACGGCAACTTCGCTCTGGCGTTTATCAAACTCTAGGCGATTGTTCACAGCCATCAGAAAAGCCGGGCGTCACGTTCAGTGTCAGCCCGGCTTTTTTTTTGCACCTTGATTGCGGTTTTATCGCAGTCGTTTTGCGCTCCGATCACGACTCGAAACACAGTGCAGGATCGGCAGTGATGTTTTTGGCGAGCTGCTTCTTGTCTTGTAAATAGTCCTGCGAGTTGACCCAGGCGCCCCGATCACCCTGCCGCGGGAACAAATGTAATCCACGCCGCATGTAGCCCGGGTTGAACTCTGTAATCCAATCTCGCGCAGCCATACCGGCGTCAGCATCTGTCACTCGTGGAACGCAGCGAGCGCTGCCCGTTTCCTGCATATGCTCGAGTATCTTGCAGACAAAGCGAGAATTCAGATCGGCGCGTAGTGTCCAGGAGGCATTGATGTAGCCGAAGGTCTGGATGAGATTGGGTACGTCGGAAAACATCATCCCCTGATAGGAGAATCGTTCGCTAAAGTCGACTTGTTCACCATTGACATAGAACTCGACACCACCGAGTAACTGTAGCCGCAGCCCTGTCGCGGTTATCAACAGGTCGGCCTGGACCTTGGCGCCGTTTTGCATCATCACACCATCCGCTGTGACGCGCTCAATCTTCCCGGTGACCACGCTGGCCTTGCCGTTCTTGAGTGCCGCAAACAAATCGGCATCGGGCACGAGACACAGTCGTTGGGTCCAGGGGTCATAGTCGGGCGTGAAGTGGGTCTCGATATCGAAATCGTCGCCGAGCTCCTTGCGCAGCAATTTCAGCAGTGTGGCTTTCACTTTGTCCGGTTTATTGCGCGCCCGTTTGTAAACAAAGTTTTGAAATCGGATATTGCGCCAGCGCGTAATCGCATACGCAACTTTATCAGGCAGTAGCAGATTCAGGAGATTCGCGAAGCGGTCTCTGCCGGGTCGAGAGACAATGTAAGTCGGCGAGCGCTGGATCATGGTGACATGGCTTGCAGCGTCCGCCATGGCGGGAACCAGTGTGACAGCTGTCGCACCGCTGCCTATCACGGCGATTTTCTTGCCTGTGTAGTCCAGGTCGGCTGGCCATTGTTGAGGATGTATCAGTTGTCCTTGGAAATCAGCCAGCCCCGGAATTTCCGGCGTATAGCCGGAGTCGTAGTTGTAGTAGCCGCTGCACATAAATAGCAGGGTGCTGCGAAATTGTTGCACATCACCTCTGCCGTTCAGCGCAGTGACCAGCCACGAGTTGGTGTCATCGTGCCAACTCGCCGCCTTCACCCGAATGCCAAACTGCATCTGCTCGGAGAGTGCATATTCCTCGATGGTTTCTTGCAGGTAGTCAAGAATCGAGTTGCCATCGGCCAGTGCTTTGGGATTGGTCCAGGGTTTGAAGTCGAAGCCAAAAGTGTGCATGTCGCTATCAGACCGAATGCCCGGATAGCGGAACAGATCCCAGGTTCCACCGGCTGTGTCGCGCGCTTCGAGGAGTAGCACGCGCTTGTTCGGGTGTTTTTTCTTGAGGTATACCGCGGCACTGATGCCGGAGATTCCTGCGCCGACAATGAGGACGTCAACGACTTCAACTTCCGCCGCAACAGCAGTTTCTTCGGCAATCAGTTCGGATTGATTCATCGTGCTTTAATCCTCGTGCACTGGCGGCTTGAGCCAGCGCTCATCTGTTGCCAGCGGCGCAGTCAGTGTAAGCAAGAAGGCCTCCAATTGTCGAAGCTGCACAGGGCGCAATGCAAGTGGTTTGGCTTCGTTGTGACTCAGCATGGAGACAGGAGCATCGTTATAGTGCCGTAAAACCTCTGCCAGCGTAGCAATCTGACCGCCATGCATATAAGGCGGTGTGGCACCCACGTTGCGCAAGGTTGGTGTCTTGTGAGCACCGACCAACTCATTGTTGTCGCGGGCGAAGCGTAGCTCGATGCACTCACTAGCGTCTGCATCACTGTAGTCACCAAGGCAGTTGAATTCATCCTGTCTCGCAATGCGAATGCCATCGAAGCGCCCCATAGAAGGGAGTTGGCCATTGACCGATAGAATTCCCGTGTTGTGAAATTCGTGATTGCTCAGCAAGGGACCGTTGTGACAATCGATGCATTGCGCCTTGTCGATAAAGAGTGCGAGTCCGGCTCGTTCAGCTTTGCTCAACAGGTCAGAGCGGCTTGCGGCGTTTGCCTGTACTGTATCGGCATAGTCATCGAAACGTGATCTGCCCGGAAGCAGCTTCCTCTGGTAGGCGGCGATAGCTTTGCCTGCATTCGTGAATATGCGATCTATCTGCTGTTGTTGTTCACTAGTGAGTGCCTGCCATGCTTGTTGTTGCTCATCTCCAGTCAACGGACTGGCCGCGAGATCAGGCACCGCTGGCAGGGCGCCGAACACCGACTCGTAGAGTTGTTTGAGCTGATCGTCCTGACTTATCAAGTGCGCTAGCCGCGTGCGGTCGAAATTGTGTTCGTGGCTGGCTTCCAACGGCGCGAGTGCTTGCGCCCACTGGCTATCCTTGCGTCCATCCCAATAGAACCAGGGGCTGTAGCTCAAGCCGACAAGACTGGGAGTGTGACGTGGGCCGACGGCCTCTCCGATGGCAAGCGGCAGATTGTCAGCAAAATAATTTTCCGGTTGGTGACAGGTAGCACATGATACTGCTCCATTCCCACTCAAGCGCGTGTCGAAAAACAACACGTGGCCTAACTCGGCTGCAACATCTGACTGAGCGACAGAGTTCGATGGGTCATCGTGAAGTGGAGGAAGTTCGGTGAGTGAAAGTGACCGAATGAGTGCAACTTGAGCGCTGTTCCATTGCGTTGGCGCAGGCGCCCAGAACTGATGCCAGATGAGACCGCCGGCAAGCAGGGCAATGAACAAAAGTGTCAGAGCGAGACGCTTCACAGATTGAATTCGAGATCGATGTTGGTGGTGGTTTGTGGGCTGCTAATGTTGAACTGCATGAGCCAGCGCCCTTGCATATGAAAGCGTATGCCCTCCAGCAAGTAGCGCCCATTGGTCTGCGTGCCAGTAACCTGAGGGTTGGTTGGCAGGCCATGATCGTGGTCAGGCATGCCACCAACTACGGTGATCGTCGCCCCGTCCACGGCACTGCCGCTCGCATCGAGTAGCTCGAGTTCCCAGCTATGTATCCTGTTGATTTGCAGGGGAGTGAGCTGGCTATAGATTCTGAGTCGCAGCCCATCAGCACTGGCAAGCTCGAAATCGGGGACAGTTTGTGCCTGCGCTGAAGGGGTGATGAAGAGGGCGCAGCACAGCAGGTAAAAAAGAGTTCTGATTGAGGGCATAGTGTTCATTCCGGAATAAGCGGCAGATTTTAACAAATCAAAGCGCAGGAAGGGCTTTGAATGAGTCATTTTTCGGGAAAGTGTTGTCGATGTCGCCACCCGGATGTTACTGAAGTGGCAGCATCTGTAGGGTCGCGAGAATTCCTAGAATTGAACGATCGACGCCAGGAACGCGTTTCTTATCAGAACGAGCAGATTGGCTGCCATCACCAGTGTATGCAACCATACCGATGTGCTGAGGGCAGGACCGATGAGCGTCAATACCAGAAGGAGGCCAGTTTCAGAATAACCTACTCCTTCGATGACCAGATCAGCCAACTGAGCGGTCGCAACAAACACTGCAAGGCCCAGAAAAATGGGGGCGCGGCGTGACATATAGTAATCACGTAGCTGCAGGTCTTCGTCTGGGCCGACGTTTGGCGTGATAGCAAAACTGACCAATACGATGAAGAGGGTTGGAATGATCAGGAACCAGACCTGATAGATGTAGACAAACTCCTGGCTCCGATAGGGCCAGATTCCCATCCAGTACTGGATAGCGTACATCACTACCACGGTCGTCCAGCCCAAATGGAGCCAGTCGACTTTAGGTGCGATGTGTGCACGGAGCAGATTGCCCCAGCCGCCGAAAATCTCGGTCAAGCCAATGGCGATGACCACCGATGCGATGGCCATCATGAATTCAAAAAGTGTCATAGCGAGCTATTGTAGTTATTTTGTGCCGTGTATCTGTGACACTTTGTAGTCTAACGGAATCGCATCAGGAGCTAAAATAATTTTCTGCCCGGAAGCGTGGTGTACAAATGGCGAGAAATAGCAGGTCGTTGTTGCCGCAATTGAAGATTCGTTGGCGAACGCCGGCCGGAATAATAATGGTGTCTCCCGTCGTCACGCGCGTAGGTTCGTACTCGCCGACTTCTACTACGCCTTCACCTTGCAAAATTACATAGCGTTCTATGGTGCTCTCGAGCCAGTGCCACTGAGTCCTGTGTCCGGGCTCAACTCGTGCGCGCGCGATTGAGAGTGCGGGGTCAGATTCTGAATTGGAGACTTCAACAATGTGGCAGCCTTCCTTGAAATAATATTCCTGCTCTGCGACGAAGTATTTGATGTGTTCTGTCATGGGCGAGTTGATCGTTTTCGCTGAAGAAGGGAATCGCTGTTGCTGAGGTGTGAATCGAAACGAGTGTCCGAAATCGGGATTGCCCCGGATCACAGGGACTGGCAACACAGCCCCTGTGACCGGGTGTCACTTATTCCGGTTTGCGAAATTTCAATGTGAAGCGGTCGGTGTTGCCGCGTACGCCGGGTGTGCCGACTTCCTGAGAGAGGTCGTCTTCCGGGTGGTAGTGCATATCCGAGAAATCTACAAACTCGAAACCGATATCAGCCATTTCCTTGATCACTAACACGGGATCCAGGCGGCGCCCGACGGCGCGTGAATCAGGCTGGCCATGTCGGCGAGTGTGGTCTACAACGCCGTAGATGCCACCTGGCTTCAGCGCATTAAACACCGCGCGATTCATGTTGGCACGACCAGCTACGTCCGGGTTATGCAAGTTCCAGAACGTCAGGACCATATCGAAATCGCCTTCGGTAAACTCAAAGTTCGGGAGATTGCCCAGCGTGATGTCATCATTGATTGCGGAGCTGCACTCAAGCCCGGGCAGGCTCATGACATCGGCTTTAAAGGCATCGCTGACACTCACAGAGAAGACCAGCTCGCCGCCATTGGCACACAGTGTAGGCCCGACAAACTTGGACCAGTACCCAGTGGCAGGGCTTATCTCGAGCACCTTCATCGTGTCTTCCAATCCGAAAAATTCGAGGACTTGTGCAGGCTTGCGGTTCGCGTCGCGCGCCACTTCGGCGGCGTCACGGATTGAGCCGCGCAGGTTTTCCTCAATTTTCGCTCGCGTTGCTCCGGCGTCAGCAGCAAATGAATGCTGGCAGAGCAGGAGAGTTCCAATCAAGCAGCTGAGTTTTTTCATAACGTTACTTTATTGCTCCATCACGTGAGAAGAATGACAGGCTCACCGTGAGGTGAGCCCTGATTGAAATGATTGTAGTGATTTACCGGGCGGAGTTGCGCAGTCTGCGACGAGTGCCAGTCAGTACTCGACTATTGGCGTCGCGCATTGAGCCACCACTTTATGGTGTCTGTTACCAGCTCTGCCGCGTCCTGCTGGACGAAGTGCCCAGCTCCGGGGACGGCGACGATCGTGGTATCGCCATCGTTCCAGTCCCAGGTGTTGTTGAGACCATCGGAATGTAGCGCAGTGTCATCAAGGCCATGGAAGACAAGTAGCGGTAGATCGAGCTGGGGTGCTGCCGGAGCAGGTGCATTGCTGCCCGGGCGCGGGTAGTTCTGTTTGTAATAGCTGAGCATTGCCGGAAAGCTCGACTTTTCAAACGCCTCGACATAGTGCTCGCGGGCTGCCGGATCGCTTACCCAGCCTGAAATGGTCTGCGCAGTCATCGGGCCACCGAAGAAGATGTCGGGATCTGTAGCCTGACCCGCAATAAAAGCCCGGGCGTAAGCGCTGTTGGCCTGCTGTTCACTATTGCTGGCGAGTTCTCTGCCCATACCATTCGGATGTGGCAGATTCAGAATGATCAGGCGGTCTACCATCTGTGGCAGAGCGAAGGCAAACTGCCAGGAGACAACACCTCCCCAGTCGTGGCCGATAATGGTCGCGCTGTCCTCACCGAGATGGCGTATGACGGCTGCAACATCTCCGACGAGATTGCGCATTGCATAGTGTTCCTCGCCTTCCGGCTGGCCGCTCAGATTGTAGCCACGCTGGTCAATTGCAACGACTTTGTAGGAATCTTTTAAGCCCTCCATCTGGTGACGCCAGCTATACCAGAAGTCTGGAAAGCCATGAATCATAATGACCAGCGGTCCTTCCCCAACGGTCGCATAGTGAATCGCGACACCGTTGTTGTCTGCATAACCGTGCTCAACTTCATCCATGATGTCAGCGTGCGACTGCGCAGCGAGCAGGGACAGGCTCCCGAGTAATTGGCAAAGTAGGGATTTCGGACTGAAAAAGCGTGCAGGTCTGGCTGATAGCGCAAACATGGTTGTACCCCCTGTACAAACTGATTGGAAATGGCAGCAGAGATTAAAGCAGAATGCAGCAGAGAGTTTAAGCGTACTGGCGTGGTAAGCGATCTTGAGGCTTGATCAGGCGCAGCGTTTCCTCCCGGCACTGTGGCAGAATAGGCAGCGCAATTTCACCAACGGGGTCGTAGTGGTTCGTCGCGATGAATAAAAAATTCAGAATTATCAGTGGGATACTGCTTGTTCTCGTACTCGGTGCCGGGTTTGCGCAAGGGCAAGGGCAAGGGCAAGGGCAAGAGGCAGCGGTGCTTACCGTCAAAGAAATCATGAATGCGCTTATCACCCCGGGCACCGCAACGATCTGGGGCGCCTATCAGCTGGAAAGTGAAGCTGAGTGGCAAGCAGTGGCCAATGCAGCGCTGACAGTACTCGCTGCTGGCGAATTGCTCAGCCGTGGTGGTGCGGGCGAGGGTGCCAGGGACAGGGCCAGCGCGGCGGACTGGCAACAGTTCAATCGGCAAATGATGGCGGCGGCACAGGAAGTACTGGCGACAGTGGCAGCCAGAGACGAAGAGGCGCTGTCAGCAGTAGGCAATGACTTGCTCTATCCGCCCTGTGAATCCTGTCATCAACAATATCAGAGCCGCTGATTCATACACCTGCCAACGCGGGGAGTCGTTCGATGAACCAGAACGTCGCGACGCTGCCGAGGCCGTAGGCAAGGCCACGATAAATACTGGGCAGAGATTGGGACGAGAGTTTCTGTAGCATCCAGTGCAGGCCTAGCAAGAAAAAGATAAATGCGATCTGGCCAACTTCGACGCCGAGATTGAAGAAGAGCAGGGCCAGCGGCACGTCGTTGCTGCTTAGCCCAAGCTCCCCGAGTGCGCCTGCAAAACCGAAGCCATGAAACAGGCCGAAGAGCAACGCAACCAGCCATGGCTTGCGATGCACCAGTGTCATCGTGCCGCGTTGGCCCATGATAATCTCCCGCGCCAGCAGCACGATGGAGAGCGCGATTAATACCTCGATCGGTGCATTCGGCACCGGGAAAATCTCGAGCACCGCGAAACCGAGGGTAATACTGTGGGCAATAGTAAATGCGGTGATGGTTTTCAGCAGATTCCACAGACTGTGTTGCAACAGCAGCAGGCCGAGCACAAACAGAAGGTGGTCGATTCCGAACAGGATGTGTTCAGCGCCGAGAATTGAATAGCGTTCGGCCAGCCCGAATACCGATCCCGCACCGGCGCGCAAACCAGTCATTGGAACTTCGATAACACTGCCGTCTCCGGGGAAGAAGCCGGACACGCTTGCCTCGTCCTGCCATTCGGCCACGACCACCAGGCCTTCAAGCGTCCAGGGGAAGATCAAGCTATCGTCTATGTTTAACTCGGGGATGCAGCGAAAGCGATAGCTGTATTGTTCGATGGGCAATGCGGTGCAGCGTTCGGGGAGAATTCTCGTGACATCAAACAGCGGTGGTACCTGCTGATCAACTATCGACAGGCTGTAATCGCTAGCATTTAGCTGGTCGAGAAAGACGCGAGCCACGCCTGTGACGTCGACATCATGTGCCAGCGTGGGTACGCTGAATGTGCTCAGCAGCAAGGCGGCCAGACCGCGGCGCAGCAAGGCGACGAGTTGACTCATTCTGCTGCTTCGCCGTCGCGAATGATGATGTCGTAGTTGCTGCGCAAGACATCGATTTTTTCTTGCAGTCTTGCCTCTTCCTCGCTCGCTATCCACTCGAGACGCACGCGCTCACTGATTTCTTCCAGGGTCGGGATGCGCTCATCCTGACTGCTTCGAATGCGCAGCCAGTGCTGTCCCCGATTGGAAACGAAAGGTCCAGTCCAGGCGCCAGGCGCTGCGGCAAAAACGTCATCAGCGAATTCTGCGGAAAAAATATTGGCTAGGTCGAGGTGACTCGCTCCTGCGAGATCACTCACAGTTCCCGGACTGAGTTCGAGCAGGGCGGTGGGCTCTGCACCGGCTTCGAGTAATGCTGATACTGAGGATTCCAGATCATCGCGGCTGTTAAAAACCAGTTCATCCAGCGTGACGGTCGCCGGGCGACGATAGCGCTCCTGATTGGCAGCGTAGAAGGCCTGCAGCTCCGCAGCGCCAGGTTGAATGACGTCCGCGCTCAATACGTGGCGCATCTTCTGGGCAAGTATGTCGTGGATACGTGCGTCGTTGTCCAGATTCATGGCCAGCGCTTCTGCTACCAGAATCTGTTCTTCGACGAAGGCATTGACAATTGCCTGTTGCTGTTCTTCCTGGAGTTCCCTGCCTGCAGACAGTTCGGCGAGAAATAGCCGCGCCTCAATTTCCCTGGCATCGAGTTCGAGAACGTTCTCGTCCTCGGCTCCCAGTAGTGCATAGGCGATGAAAACCAGGATCGCGATAGCGACAAAATGGCTTGTGGGCTCATTGAGCAGTCGACTGAGGAGGGAACTGGATTCTGGCGGTGGAACAGGTGCTGAGTCTGACATAGGCGTTCGTATTCTGTTGTTGCTCTTGTTGTGAGAATCCCGTGCGCTGCAGCGCTGCGCCTAGTGTGCGATTTGCAGCCTGCGGTTGCAAGTCACGCTACCCGGCAATGTTCAACAGTCATGCCGCTGGGCTACCCCATACGCGCCTGCTGCGGGCATCAAACCCGGGTCATTTTGGTCGACACAGAGAGTGTACGGTGAACAAATCGAGACCCTCTCTTTAACGATTACTTTAATGCAGGCTTTGAGCCTGATATTGAGGCCGATGCCATGGAACCGCTAAGCGATCACTTTCTGTCCAGCTGTCGTCGCTATCAGGGCAGAATTCTGCGTGGCGAAAACATGAGCCGGATCGAAACGTTTGTCGATGCCGCTTTTGCATTCGCCTTCACCATGCTCGTGATCAGCATCGATGTTATCCCACAGAGCCCACCAGAGTTGTTCGCACTGTCGCGCGACATCCCTGCATTCGTGCTGAGTGCAACGATTATTGGTTCTGTTTGGTTGGCTCATGCGACCTGGTCGCGAACCTTCGGCTTGCAGGACAAGGTCACTATCTACCTCAGCCTTGGGCTGGTAATGCTTGTCCTGATCTTCGTTTATCCAATCAAACTCATGGTGCAGGCATCCGTGGTCTATCTCTCGCGAGGCCTTTTGGGGACAGATCTGTTCGCCAATCCGGGTTGGGAGGACAACAGTGTTGCCAACCTGTTTGTTTATTTTTCCTTCGGATTCGCCATTCTGTCGCTGCTACTCATCGCGCTGTACCAGAATACACTCCGCTATCGCGATACGCTTCGTCTCAATCAGCACGAGATTGGTTACTGCCACCGCCATACTATCGCCTGGGCCATTGTCTGTGTGGTCGCTATTGCCTCCTGTTTTATTGCGCTCACCGCCAGTGAAGAAAACATCGCCAACGCGGGCTTCATCTACTTCGCTCTCTGGTTGCTGATCCCGTTCGCGCACTGGCAGTACGATCGCCGTCGCGGATAGCCCTGACTGCGGCGCCGGACTGCCGAGGCGGCGATGGTAATGTATACAAGCTTCTTGCCCATCTGTATAATGCCGTTTTTGCGGATAGTGGAAATCTTATGTTACGTATCGCTGAAGAGGCCCTAACATTCGATGATGTTCTGCTCCTGCCTGCCCACTCTACTGTTCTGCCTCGAGCAGTAAGTCTCGAAACCCGAATCACCCAGTCTATCGGCCTGAATATCCCTTTGATTTCTGCGGCTATGGACACCGTCACAGAAGCTCGTCTGGCGATCGCCATGGCGCAGGAAGGCGGTCTCGGTGTTATTCACAAAAGCATGTCCATCGAGAAACAGGCACGTGAAGTCAGAGTCGTCAAAAAGTATGAAAGTGGAGTAGTGAAGGACCCTATTACTATTCCGGTTACTGCTACGGTGCGAGACCTCATCGCACTGATCAAGGAAAACGACATCTCTGGTATGCCGGTCCTCGACGGGACAGGTCTGGTCGGTATTGTGACCAGCAGGGACGTGCGCTTTGAGAGCAATCTCGATGCCTCAGTAGCCAGTATCATGACCCCCAAGGATCGACTGGTTACGGTCAAAGAAGATTTCAAGCTCGATGAAGTCAAGGAATTGCTGCACAGGCACCGTATCGAAAAGATACTGGTCGTGAATGATGATTTCGAGCTCAGAGGCCTGATTACCCTGAAGGATATTCGCAAGTCGGAAGACTACCCGCGTGCCTGCAAGGACGAATTTGGGCGCCTGCGGGTCGCTGCCGCTGTTGGCACAGGGGCGGATACCGCGGATCGCGTTGATGCCATCATCGATGCCGGTGTCGACGTAGTCATCGTCGATACAGCTCACGGACATTCGCAGGGTGTGATCGACCAGGTCGCCAACATCAAGAAACGCTATCCTGATATCTCAGTTATTGGTGGCAATATCGCAACGGCAGATGCTGCCCGCGATCTGGCTGCCGTTGGCGCAGACGCTGTCAAGGTAGGCATCGGCCCCGGTTCAATCTGTACTACACGAATCGTGACAGGGGTTGGTGTGCCGCAAATCTCGGCGGTGGCCAATGTCGTTGCAGCACTGAAAGACACAGATGTCTGCGTCATATCGGACGGCGGGATTCGCTTCTCGGGCGATATTGCCAAGGTCATCGCGGCGGGTGCCCATGTGGTTATGGTAGGTGGGCTACTCGCCGGATCGGAAGAGGCTCCTGGCGAAGTGGAACTCTATCAGGGGCGCAGTTACAAGGCGTATCGCGGCATGGGATCAATTGGCGCCATGTCACACTCTCAAGGGTCCAGCGATCGTTATTTTCAGGACAGCGATGGCGGCGCAGAGAAACTTGTTCCGGAAGGTATTGAGGGACGCGTACCCTACAAAGGGCCGATGTCAGCGATTGTGCATCAGCTGATGGGTGGTTTGCGTTCCAGCATGGGATACACCGGTAGCAAGAACATAACTGAGATGCGAACCAAGACGCAGTTTGTGAAGATTACGGGTGCAGGCATGAGTGAGTCTCACGTGCATGATGTAAACATCACCAAAGAAGCCCCTAATTATAGAGTGTCTTGATTTCTTTGGGGCTTGCTGAGTGACACGATACTTGGTTGGAAGCACTGGTCAATCCGGTCAACTACGGGCTAGTAAGCTCCCGAATTGATCAGTACTTCTGCCTTGTATTGTGCGACTCAGAAAGCATTCCCGATATGGGTCTTGACGGAACCTCGAGATTAGGGCTTCCCGATCTGGTTTTTTTAAATTCTTTTCTTTATTGATTTTGATTTATGGCTGAAAAAAATATTCATAGCCAGAAGATTCTTATTCTGGATTTTGGGTCACAGTACACGCAATTGATTGCCCGACGGGTGCGTGAGGCAGGGGTGTATTGTGAGATCTGGGATTATGAAGTCGACGAGGCAGAGCTGCAGCGTTTTGCGCCCCAGGGAATCATTTTTTCTGGCAGTCCGGAGTCGGCGAATACAGATGCGTCGCCGCGGGCGGCGGATTTTCTGTTTTCATTTGGTGTTCCAATTCTCGGTATATGCTACGGCATGCAGACCATGGCCGAGCAATTCGGGGGCAAGGTCGAGGGATCTTCACGGTCGGAATTCGGCTTCGCTCGAGTCAATATCACGGCACCCTGCAAATTATTTGCAGGCATTGAGGACCGCATAAACGAAGCGGGAGTCGCGCAACTCGACGTCTGGATGAGTCACGGGGACAAGGTAACCGCCTTGCCGGAAGGATTTACGCTGACCGCGGCAACTGACAGCGCGCCGATTGCGGCGATGGCCGACGAGTCGCGTCACTTTTATGGCATTCAGTTCCATCCGGAAGTGACGCATACGCTACAGGGTATGCGCATTCTGGAACGTTTTGTACACGATATCTGTGGCTGCGAGTCCCTCTGGACGGCGCAGAGCATTATCGACGATGCGATTGCGACCGTCAGGAAAACGGTCGGCAAAGACAAAGTATTGCTCGGCCTGTCCGGTGGTGTGGATTCTTCGGTAGTTGCGGCACTGCTACACAAGGCAATCGGCGATCAGCTGACTTGCGTGTTTGTAGACAATGGTCTGTTACGCCTTAATGAAGGCGACCAGGTTATGGCGACATTCGCCAGCAACATGGGAATCAAGGTCATTCGCGCCGATGCGGAAGACCTGTTTCTGGGCAAGCTCGCAGGAGTTGCAGACCCCGAGGCGAAGCGCAAGGTAATTGGTAACACTTTCATTGACGTGTTCGATGCCGAGGCTGCAAAACTTGAAGAGGTGAACTGGTTGGCACAGGGAACCATCTATCCAGATGTGATCGAATCCGCGGGTTCGAAAACTGGCAAGGCGCATGTCATCAAGTCCCATCATAATGTTGGCGGGCTGCCTGAAGACATGAAGCTGAAACTGGTTGAGCCCCTGCGCGAGTTGTTCAAGGACGAAGTACGTAAGATCGGCCTGGAACTCGGTCTACCCTACGACATGGTCTATCGCCATCCATTCCCTGGCCCCGGATTAGGCGTGCGTGTGTTGGGTGAAGTGAAGAAAGAATACTGTGACATTCTCAGGCAGGCCGATGCCATCTTTATTGAAGAATTGCATGCTGCGGATTGTTACAACAAGGTCAGTCAAGCCTTTGCCGTCTTCCTGCCTGTCAAGTCGGTCGGTGTTGTTGGCGACGCACGTCGTTATTCCTATGTCATTACACTGCGTGCCGTGGAGACAATTGATTTTATGACGGCGCGCTGGGCGCGTCTGGATCCCGAATTGCTTGAACGTGTGTCCAACCGGATTATGAACGAGATCGCTGAGGTTTCTCGCGTCGCCTATGACATATCGAGTAAACCACCCGCTACTATCGAGTGGGAGTGATTTGTGTGACGAGCAGGGAGAGACGTTTCCTGCTCACTGTCCTGTTAGAAATTCCTGGCTAGGCGTGTTCTGGCGCTAGCCATAGCTGTGGTCTCCTGCTTCGAGGCCACTCCACCAGTATTTGTTTCAACTGCGCGGTGTGTCCACCGTGCGTTTTATCATTGTGTTGTTGCTGCGATGCAGGGAGTACTATGCGCAAATACTTTTCTGTGAAATCCGTGCCTGTTGCCGCCTGGAGCTCGCCAGTTCCTCTCAATTTCAGGCCCCGTCTGTTCACGCTCTTCATGCTCTCTTTCGGTCTCATAGTTTTCGGGATCGGCGAGGGGATGCTCGTGCGTGCCGGTTTGGGAGTGAGCCCGTGGACTGTTTTCGCGCAGGGTGTTTCCCTGCAACTTGGTATCAGCATCGGTTGGTCTACCTTCGCGGTAAGCTTGCTCGTCCTGTTGCTTTGGATACCGCTCAAGCAAGTACCTGGTCTTGGCACGCTGCTCAATGCAATTCTTATCGCGACGGCGCTCGACGTCTCGCTGGTGTACCTGCCATTACCCTCAGGGCTGGTCGGTCAACTGGCCTTCACAATCGGTGGCATTCTCGCGGTCGGTTTTGGCAGCGGGCTCTATCTGATTGCCAATCTCGGAGCCGGGCCCAGAGATGGCCTGATGACCGGGCTTCAGCGCCGGACAGATTTTCCGATAGCCTATGTAAGACTTGGTATCGAACTTTGTGTCGTGATTCTTGGCTGGCTGCTCGGCGGGAGTGTAGGCGTCGGTACATTGCTGTTTGCCCTGGGTATCGGGCCAGCGGTGGCGCTCGGACTTTACGCCGTAGGGGCAGCGTCTGGCGCAACAGGAGTGAGATACCCCAGAGCCGGGCAGCCTGCTCCTCTGCAGACAGAGCAAGCAACAGAGTTGGTGGATGGTGAGTGACGAGAGTGTAGACACAAAAACCCATGAGCAATGGATGCGCCGTGCGCTGGAACAGGCAGAGTTTGCGGCGGCCGCAGGTGAAGTCCCGGTTGGTGCTGTGTTGGTAAGAGACGGCAAACTGCTTGCTGCAGGCTATAACAGGCCAATCTCTACTCACGACCCCAGCGCACACGCAGAGATCGTTACGCTCCGAATGGCTGCGGAGGCTGAACAAAATTACCGGCTTCCCGGAACTACGCTCTATGTTACTATCGAGCCCTGTACCATGTGTGTCGGCGCCTTGATGCATGCTCGCATCGCACAGCTGGTCTTCGGAGCAAGAGAGCCGCGGGCCGGGGCTGTTTGCAGTCAGAGGCATCTGGCGACAGAAGAATTTTTCAATCACCGTCTCAGCTATGTTGAGGGGGTGTTGGCGGAAGAATGCGGGCTCCGTCTCCAGAAATTTTTCCGGGATCGGCGCAAAGCGGAAGGTGCTGCTTCGTGACTGTTTTGTCCCTCCCTGCGTAGCTGTAGCATGGCAACTGATGTGCGGGAACATAATAATAATAAAATGAACAAGCTGAGTTTATTTCTTCACTGGCCAGCAGCCGGCACAGGCTTGCGCCTTACGGGATTGCTCGGCAGCTTGCTGTTGCTGGCGTCCTGTTCCTCGAGCGGCACGTATCGGGCTTACTCAGGTGAAACACTGTCTGAGCTGCAGGTTGCACAAATTCGTGGTGAATCCTACTCACGGCAGGACTGGTTGAACCGCTACGTAGACTCGGTGAGATTTGCCCGGGTCGACGACGTCCCAATAGAAGAAAGTGTGGTCTATAACCGGGTAGAGGTGACACCGGGCTTTCACGATGTACGGGTGTACTACTACTGGGATCTGGGTACCCAGCGTGGACTGGCTCAGGCACTCGTGCAATACGCATCAACCCAGGACACCTTGTCGCGCACCTTGCGTTTCAATGCTCTGGCAGGTGAGCAGTACACTGTACGTGCCCAGCCAGTATTCAAGGAAGGGCGCCGGGATATCACCAATATTGCACACGTCAATTTCTGGGTTGAGGACAGTCGCGGCAACACGGTAGTCAGTCGGGACGCCGGAGCGTTCGCGCCAGCGCAGCAATAAATCATCACGAAGCCAGAAAAGAGAGTGTGTTTTCCCTGTCTTTTCGACTGAATTATCACGCCATTTCTATTATCATTGCGCCTGTCCGGATTTGACGCCGGATCAAGCCACGTAATCAGACACAGTTTCTACAATCCAATGGGTCTTTGACCCCTCTGCCGGGAAAACGCTGAAATGCAGGTCCTGTTCGGAGCTTCCGCTCTATCGTCGTTCAAAGCCACTAAACTCCTCACCACGCTCCAACAATCCATTCCTGAAGTGCTTGGTATCCGAGCCAGCTACGTCCATTTTCTGGATTGTCCCGCAGACTTCGTTGCGGCGAGCAGCACTGAACTGCTTTCACTTCTGGATTACGGGGCGCAATCAGAGGCGCTGCCGTCAGTCGAGTTGCAGCGTGTGGTAGTTCCCCGGCCTGGCACTATTTCACCATGGTCCAGCAAGGCGACTGATATTTTGCGCAACTGTGGGTTGCAGCAGGTCACGCGTGTCGAACGGGGCGTGGTGTATGAACTGCACTTGCAGAATGCGCTTGCCACTCCGGCGCGCCAGCTTCTGGATTCCCTGATTCATGATCGCATGACACAGTCCGTACTCGGTTCTCCAGAGGATGCCGATGTGCTCTTTCGACATGCCGAGCCTGCGCCGCTGCGCAGTGTCGATATTCTCGGCAAGGGCATTGAAGAACTGCAGCAGGCGAATGCAGAAATGGGGCTGGCATTAGCCGAAGACGAGATCGAGTATCTCTTTCAGCGCTTCTCTGACTTGCAGCGGAACCCGAACGATGTCGAGCTGATGATGTTCGCACAGGCCAACTCGGAACACTGCCGCCACAAGATTTTCAATGCCAGTTGGAGCATCGATGGCCAGCAGCAAGCGAATTCGCTGTTCGGGATGATACGGAACACGCATAAACAGACTCCAGATAATGTGCTCTCTGCCTATTCCGACAACGCCGCCGTGATGGGCGGTCATGTTGCGGGTCGCTTCTTTCCCGCACCTGATTCAGGTGTCTATGCCTATCACAGTGAAGCGATTCATATTCTGATGAAGGTGGAGACCCACAATCACCCGACTGCCATCGCACCCCATCCGGGAGCTGCGACTGGTGCCGGTGGAGAAATCCGCGATGAGGGGGCTACTGGCAAGGGTTCGAAACCTAAAGCGGGTCTGACCGGTTTCAGTGTGTCCAATCTGAATTTGCCGGATTTGCGCCAGCCCTGGGAAAAGCCGCTTGGCAAACCGGAGCACATTGCTTCGGCACTGGATATCATGATCGAGGGGCCCATCGGCGGCGCGGCATTCAATAATGAATTCGGTCGTCCCAACCTGTGTGGCTATTTCCGCTGCTTCGAAGAAGAAGTGCGGAATGAGAAAGGGGACAGTGAAATTCGCGGCTACCACAAACCCATCATGATTGCTGGTGGATTGGGCAACATTCGTGCTGAACACGTGCAGAAGGGTGAGATTGCGGAAGCGGCCAGGCTTGTCGTGCTTGGGGGGCCGGCGATGCTGATCGGTTTGGGAGGCGGTGCGGCTTCCTCGATGGCATCGGGAACGGGTAATGAAGAATTGGATTTTGCCTCGGTTCAGCGAGACAACGCGGAAATCGAGCGACGCTGTCAGGAGGTGATTGATCGCTGCTGGCAACTTGGGGAAAAGAATCCGATTGCGTTTATTCATGATGTTGGCGCGGGTGGTTTGTCCAATGCCTTGCCCGAATTGGTAAAAGATGGCGGACGCGGCGGCCGTTTTGAATTGCGCGATGTTCCCAATGCCGAGTCAGGAATGTCGCCACTGGAAATCTGGTGTAACGAAGCACAGGAGCGTTATGTGCTGGCTATCGAGCCTGCTGATCTGGCGCGCTTCGAACAGATTTGCGCACGCGAGCGTTGCCCATTCGCCGTCGTTGGCGAGGCAACAGCAGAGAAACACATTACGCTGGCCGATGCGCATTTCAATAACAAGCCGATCGATCTGCCGATGGATGTTTTGTTTGGCAAGCCACCCAAAATGCATCGCGATGTGCTCTCCGGGAAAGTTGCCAGCGAGGAATTTCCATTACAGGATCTGGCGCTGAATGATGCGGTACAGCGGGTATTGTCACTGCCGACTGTAGCGAGCAAGAATTTCCTGATAACCATCGGCGACAGAACAATTACGGGGCTGGTCTGCCGGGATCAGATGGTGGGGCCCTGGCAAGTACCGGTCGCTGACGCGGCTGTCACTGCGAGCAGTTTCGATTCCTACCATGGTGAGGCCATGGCCATGGGCGAGCGCACGCCGCTGGCATTGCTAGACGCACCTGCATCCGGTCGTATGGCAGTTGCTGAAGCGGTCACCAATATCGCCAGTGCCGATATCGCAAAACTCTCCGATGTAAAGCTAAGTGCAAACTGGATGGTTGCAGCCGGTCATGGCAACGAAGACGCCAAGCTCTATGCCACAGTCGAAGCGGTAGCAATGGATCTCTGTCCCCAGTTGGGTCTTTGTATACCAGTCGGTAAAGATTCCATGTCCATGCGTACCGTATGGCAGGACGGCGAGTCTCAGCAGAGCAATACCGCTCCACTGTCACTGATTATCTCGGCATTTGCACCGGTCGACGACATTCGCCTGAGCCTCACCCCGCAGTTGCGCACTGACCTGGGTGACTCGAGTCTGTGGCTGATCGATCTGGGACATGGCAAGAATCGTCTCGGGGCATCAGCCCTGACCCAGGTGTATGGCACGATCGCGGGTCAGGTTCCTGACCTCGACGAGCCAGATGATTTATTACGACTGTTTGCATTCGTGCAGCAGGCGCGCAAGCGGGGGCTGCTCACGGCCTATCACGACCGCTCTGATGGCGGCTTGTTCACGACTGTCGCCGAGATGTGTTTCGCCGGGCGTTGTGGCATCGAGTTGGATGTTTCGACGTTGTTGGGCACAGCCAGTCAGGAAGCGAATGCGATTGCAGCCTTGTTTAACGAAGAGCTGGGCGTGGTTGTGCAGGTACTCGATACCCATGTGAACGACTTCGAGACGTTGCTTCGTGAGCACGGGCTTGATTCGCTCTCACACAATCTGGGCCGTCCCGCACAGTCGGACACAATCACGATCGTTGCCAATTCGCAGCAACTTTACACGGGTAAGCGTGTAAGGTTGCAAGAAATCTGGTCCGCTACAAGTCATCAAATTCAGCGCATGCGCGATAACTCCGAATGTGCTGATGAGGAATTCGCGGCAATAGCGACTGGCAAGAATGAAATCGTTCCTCATCTCAGCTTTGACCTCAATGACGACACGACGCTTCCCTATATCAACACGGGGGCAAGACCACGTGTTGCTGTATTGCGTGAGCAGGGTGTTAACGGACATGTCGAGATGGCGGCAGCATTCGACCGCGCCAGATTCGAAGCGGTCGATGTGCACATGACCGATTTGTTTAGCGGTCGGGTTTCACTGGACGACTTCAAGGTGCTGGTTGCCTGTGGTGGGTTCTCATACGGAGATGTGCTGGGTGCTGGTGGCGGGTGGGCGAAATCCATCCTGTTCAACACGGAAATGCGCGAGCGCTTTCTGTCCTATTTCCAGCGACCAGACACACTGACGCTTGGCGTGTGCAATGGCTGCCAGATGGTATCGCTCTTGAAAGACCTGATTCCCGGCGCTGAACACTGGCCGAAGTTTGTGCGTAATCGGTCCGAGCAGTTTGAGGCGCGACTGAGTCTGGTCGCTGTCGAAGAATCGCCATCGGTCTTTTTCTCCGGCATGGCAGGTTCACAATTTGCCATGGCAGTAGCTCACGGCGAAGGCAGGGCGCAATTCGCATCTGACGCCGCCGCCAGCAGCCAGGCTGTTGGCGAGCTGACCAGCTTGCGCTATGTCGATGCGCAGGGAGAAGTTGCGACTGACTATCCCATGAACCCCAATGGCGCGCCAGAGGGCATTACTGGCATGACCAGCAAGGATGGTCGCGCGACAATTATGATGCCGCACCCGGAGCGCGTATTTCGTGTGAGCCAGAACTCCTGGCATCCTGATGAATGGCAGGAAGACGCCCCGAGTATGCGACTGTTCCGTAACGCACGTAGCTGGCTGGGCTAGGGCTCACTCATGAAACGCCTGCTCAAGCTCGAATTCTATGTCCCCGAGTCTCATCTCGACGCCGTGAAGCAAGCAGTCTTCGCGGCGGGCGCTGGCAAGGTAGGAGACTATGATTGTTGTGCCTGGCAAACCCTGGGGCAAGGGCAGTACCGACCTCTATCGGGCAGTAAACCGTTTCAGGGAGAGGTTGATTCGCTGGAGACAGCCGTGGAATACAAAGTGGAGCTGGTCTGCGAGGAGGCGCTAATAGAGCAGGCAGTGGCCGCCTTGAAGGCGGCGCATCCTTACGAAGAAGTCGCGTTCTCAGTCATCCGCACTGAATCCTGGTAGCGCTTTTGCTGACAGGAACGTGCCCGCCGCGACAGTGTCGCTTCCGAGACTCCGAGGGCGTTGGCAGCTTTCTTCTGATTGCCATCGTAAAACCCTAACACGTGCTCGACTACCGATTTTTCGAGATCCTTCATCACTTGTTTCAGGTTGGTGGCCTGCTCACCCGGGTCATCGCTGATCGATACGCAGTCAGTAATCTTTTGGAGCAGTTGCTTGTGTAGTTGACGTTCACGCGTATAGGGCATGATTGTCAGCAAGCGGAACAGGCGTGTCTTCTCTTCTGCAAAAACCATCAGTCCGAGCATCAGAGACAGGGCCAGCGACATGAAGATCGCACCGTTGATCTGCACGCCGATCGACATGAGGGCGACGACAGAAGAGGCCATCAGCACAGGAGTCGCTGCTGCGATCAGTACGACCATGCATTTCTGGCGGGCGAAGTTGGAGTCCGCGTGCAAAATGCCGCGCACCAGCAGGGCGACTGCCGTTGTCAGTCCAACCAACAGGTAAATCTGGAAGAGCCAATAGAAATCACCCGGAATGCGCGTCAGGGTGAAGCTGTTCATGGGCTCGACACCGGCGATAATCCCGCGGGTGAAGAACATGCCGCAGATCAGGCCTGCCAGAACGATATTCAGTGTGAGCTTGATGCGTGGTGTGTGGCGCTCGAACTGTGAATAGGTGAGCGCTACGTTCAGGAAACCGTGGATGGTAAAAATGACGCAACAATAGTAAGCCAGAAGAATCAGCAGGGAGGTGTCTGCGGCGAAGTCAGTCTGGATTGAGAGCATCTCAAACAGGTTGAGAAAGAAGACGGCGAGGAAGAAGATGCCGAGGTCGAGATTCTCGCGTCGCAGTGATTGATGATAGCGCAGGAAAATACCGACCTTGATACTAATCGCCAATACTGAAGGAATAATGAGCCATTCCATACTGATAGTTCTCTTGAAAGTGTCTAATTAAGCTGCCCCGAGGACTTCGGTGCCATGCCACGGGTATCGTGGCGCGCAGCCGGTCATCGGTGCTCGTCAGTCTCTCTCCGGTCTTTCTCAGGCCGCTCTCCGGCCGTCTTTCAGGTGACATCTTCCCTAATGCCAGCGCTCGAGCAGTTCTGCGGCCCTCACGCGTTTGTGCTATTTATGCTTATTGTAATTACGGCATTTAATAAATAGTACTTAATAACTGTATGACCCAATTGCCGTCATTGTTGTCACGGCATTAGCTCACTTTCGATTGCATTTCTGCAAGTCGACAGCCACGGTGCTGTTACACACCTTTTTTGTACCTCAATCCGCCTCGAAAGTCTCTGCTCTTTATAAGATATCGCATAGATATTTATGAGATATCCATGAGTTTTCTGTGCGTTCACACGATCCGACATTATGACTCTCAGTCAATCAATCAGATCGTCAGAGCCACGCCATACCAGAGGCCGCCGAGGGTGTAGCTTGTTCGTGAGGCTGCCCGACATCACTGTCAGGCAGCTTCCCGAACTGAATCCGCATTCGCGACGTGACGCAGTCAGTCCTGGCGATTGCAGATTAGAAACCGGTGGCAACGCCTTACTGCACCGGTGACCAACGCAGTAACAGAGCGATTACAGCACCAGCCCTATTTGGCTGATGGACAGGCCGCTGCCTGCACCCAGAATCAAGATTCTGTCGCCCTGTTCCGGTCGAGCTGTGTCCAAGGTTACCGGAATGGTTGCACTGGTAAGATTACCATAACTCTGGAATATGGTGGGAGCTTTTTCAAGTTGAATTCCCGCCAATTTCGCCATTCTGTGATGGGGTTTGCTTCCCACCTGGTGGCAAATAAGGTGGTCCACATCATCAGGCTGCCACTCAAGCTGTTGATATGTCTCATTAATAATGGCCTGGTGCATGCGGATCATGACGGCTGAGATCTTGTCCATGATCATCTGGCCGCAGCGCTTGCCATCCTGGTCAAATTTATAGAAACAGAGCTCGGCGTAGCGCCCACGGCTGTCAAAGCGGTAGGTCTTGATACCGGAATTGGCGGACGCGCGTTGGAGAATCACGGCGCCACCAGCGTCTCCCGTTGTAAATCCCCCAATTTTATTGTGAAAATTTTCCACTGTCGGGTTTTCGCGAATGTCCTTGATCACGTCGCTGATCAGATGGCTGGGGACTTCCCCAGTAACGACGAGGACGTTCTCTGCCGCGCCGGTTGCAATCATGGCATCGCCGACAGACATGCCGTTTGAGAAGCCGTGGCAGGCATTGGTCACGTCCAGGCAGGTCGCATTCACACAGCCCAACTCGCGCTGGATGCGGTGCGATGTTGCTGGCTCGATCCAGTCGCGGTCGATCCCGCAATAGAGCACCATGCCGATATCTTTAGGGTCCATACCGCATTTCTCCAATGCGACGCGTCCTGCTTTGATGGCGAGGTCCGAGGGCCGGTCTTCTGGCGCGGCAAAGCGCCGGGAGTGAATGCCGGTGAGCTCTTCAATCCATGTATTGGGAATTCCGAATCGCGATTCAGATTCCACCTCATCCATCAGTTCCTGAGACGTGACGACCTGATCGGGTAAGTAAGTTCCGATGGACGCGATTCTCGAATGGCCTGTCATGTTCATAGCGTGGTCCTTTGAAGGTTATGCAGAGGGTGGGTTAGCAAGCGAGTTGCAAATCGATCTCCTGCCATTATCCATCCGGGTTTCGCAAAAAGGAAAACTTAATCTGGAATTCCCTTGCACAAATGAAATTTGAGAAAAATTGCTAATGCAAAGCTGAAATTCCTGCATTAACACGTTGTGCAATGTAGGAATTATCCTACGCCGGAGCCGTAGAGGCCCACAATCCGCATACGGTGGTAAACCAGAGTAAAAAGCTGAAATGACTACCCGTGAAACGGTGGGGGTGATGCCGAAAAACTGCAATTCAGTCAAAAATGCGACTGTGGAATGGCCAGTTCACTCGCCGCGATGATGGCTGTGACTGATCAGTTGGGTGGTGAAACTGCGGTTGGCGCCATGGATGACATCGAACATGCGCACAGGGAATTGATCGAGGCGGGCATCGTCGAAAAAATGCCGGAGAGTTTCGTGCACCACAGGAAATGCGATTTCTTCCCAGGGGATTTCTTCTTCGGTGAATAAGGCAACTTCCAGTGACTCGACACCGGGATCGAAATCCAGGTTGACCAGTTCAGCGCGAAAAAACATATACACCTGATTGATGCGCGGGAGATTGAATAATGTGTACAGGCTGTTCTCTGCAACCTTGATTGTTGCGCCTGCTTCTTCTGCTGTTTCTCGAATTGCGCCTTCGAGACTCGATTCACCGTTCTCCATAAAGCCTGCGGGTAGGGTCCATTTCCCCAGGCGGGGCTCGATGGCCCGCTTGCATAACAAGACGCGATTGCCATGAAACGGGACGGTACCTACAACGTTCTTCGGGTTCTGGTAGAAAATGGTGTCGCAGTCTTCGCAGATATGACGTGGTTTGTCATCACCTTCAGGAATGCGATGGGTCAGTGGGGCGGCACAGTGATGGCAGTACTTCATGAGTGAGCAGGTAAATAATGTAATCCCTGCTAGTGTACTGTTTTTTTGCGCGTTGTGTCCGCTGCCGTCAGATGCGGTTTATCTCGCAGTGCAGTCTGAATCGTTTTGACGTCATAAACGCTTCGATGCCGCGCAGTCGTTGTTCCAGTTCGCTATAGAGCCTTGTGCATTCAGTACGGGAAACACGACTGCTTTCTGCGCTGCTTTCAGAGCGACGTTCTGCGCGCTGCTCGTCATAGGTGAATGTGTCGCCGATGTCATCACCTGCTTCTTCGGAATTGCGATAGCTCTTGCGGGCAAATCCTTTATAGATGCGGCGTCTACCACTCATGCGTGCTTGCATGCGTTCGGCGCGCTTTCTGCGTCGTGCTTCGTGTTTTTCGCGACGCGCCTCTCTTCGTGCTTCCCTGCGCGCTTGCCGGCGTTGACTACCGCAGCGGCTGCCGGTGTCTACACAATCGGGATCTGGTTCGAGGACAAACCAGGCGATGACATAGGCCCAGAATGTGAATGGTCCAAACAGGAAGAACGAGAGCAGGGTTACGATGCGTACGGAGAAAGAGCTGACTTCGAGGTAGTCGGCGATGCCCGCGCAGACGCCGGCAACACGTTTGTTGTCGAGATTGCGATAGATCGGTTTACGGTAATCGATGCGGCGGAAATGCGCGGCGGTTTCCGTATCCGAAAAATAGTCGCGGATCTGATCCGGTGTGAAATCCTTGTCCACACAGAAGTAGATTACAAAATAGGCAATGATCAGCGGGGGCCAGGCGAGCGTACAGATAATGAAGACAATACGCACCAGCACTGCAGGGACATCAAGCCAGTTAGCGACACCTGCACAGACTCCGAGAAAACGGCCGTTTTCGCGATCGAGACGCATGCTACTTGTTCCCATGGTCATTCTGCTCCCGCCAATCAGGAATCTCCGCATCCAGAATCGATTCCAGTACGTCTATTCTTTCCTTCATGGACTCGGCCATGGCGGACAATTCACTCATGTCGTATTCGACCTGTGGATCGATTTTATGATCCGAGCGCGACCAGCGTTTACTGAATAGAATCATCCAGAAAGTGATGGCGCCCAGGACGATGGCAACTAGTGCGATGATGAACTCAAAGACATCCATGATGGTATCCCGTTAGTCCTTGTTGGCTTCCTTGTTTAATTTGCTTTTAAGGGCTTCCAGTTCCTTGTCGATGGACTCCTGCTTTTCCAGTTCATCGAACTCGCTTTGCAAGCCGCGTTGCTCGATGTGGGCGCTGTCCATCTGGCCTTCCATCAGGTCAATCTTCTTCTCGTAATACTCAAATTTGTCCATAGCATTGTCAATACTGTGGCTATTGAGATGACGATTCACATGGACTCGCGATTCGGTTGCCTTGCTGCGCATGACAATCGTTTTCTGGCGTGCGCGCGCGTCATTGAGTTTGGACTGCAGTTGTTCGATTTCAACGCTCAGTTTGTCCAGGGTCGCGTCGAGCTTTCCCAGATCCTGTTCGGTGATTGCGATGCTCGAATTAATATTCGATTTTTCCAGCAGCGCCGCTTTGGCGAGATCCTCGCGTCCTTTGGAGAGAGCCAGCTCGGCTTTACCTTCCCAGTCACTGGCTTGCTTGCGCAATTGCTCAAGACGGCGCGTCAGGGTCTTCTTGTCTGCGATGACCTTGGCGGTGCCGCTGCGCACTTCGACCAGCGTTTCTTCCATTTCCTGAATCACCATACGGATCATCTTTTCCGGATTCTCGGCCTTGTCCAGCAGGGCACTGATGTTGGAATTGATAATGTCCGATAGTCTAGAAAATATGCTCATTGTTCGTACCTCATTTCTCCAGCTTGATAACGACTCATTAAAGAGGTCGGTAACACCAATAGAGCAGGGACCATGCCAAGATTGAATAATCAATGTAACTCACTGATATATATTGAAAATAAATATTCGGCGATTTCCTGAGGGCGCGTTCCGTAGCCAAAAAGATTAACTAGTGGTAATTTTCACTACCGTCGCACCCGCTGCTTGTGGGGAATTCTATTCACACTCAGGTGATTTCAACATGGACAGATTGGATAGCCGTCCCAGAGCCCCCCGCATGCTGGGTGAGTCTGCCTCCTTTCTTGAGATGCAGGAGCATATCTCGGCAGTGGCACCACTCAACAAACCTGTGCTTATCGTCGGTGAGCGGGGTACAGGCAAGGAACTGGTCGCTGCCCGGTTGCACTATCTTTCACAGCGTTGGGAGCAGAACTTCCTCAAGATCAATTGTGCGGCCATGTCGGAGACCTTGCTCGAGGCGCAGCTGTTCGGCCATGAAGCAGGCGCGTTTACGGGTGCTACCAAGCAACGCAAAGGGTATTTCGAACGTGCCGACGGAGGCACCCTGTTTCTGGATGAACTCGCCAATACCGACATGACTGTGCAGGAGAAAATTCTCCGCGTCATAGAATACGGTGAATTCGAACGGCTCGGTGGCAATGAAACGCTTGCGGTCGACGTGCGTATCATCGCAGCGACTAATGAGGATTTGCCACAACTCGCGGAAGAAAATCGGTTTCGTGAGGATCTGCTCGACAGGCTAGCCTTTGATGTGATCACTCTACCGCCATTGCGAGAACGCGCAGAGGACATTCTTGTGCTCGCCGAGCATTTCGCCATGTTGATGACTCGGGAAATCGGCGGAGAGTTCTTCGCGGGATTTAGCGAAGCAGTACAGGAAGAACTGCTGACTTATCCCTGGCCTGGCAACATTCGGGAGCTGAAAAATGTAATTGAACGTGCAGTCTACCAGCACGGCGACCATCCGGTCAGCGAGCTGGTGTTCAATCCCTTTGAGTCGCCTTATCGCCCCACAGCGCGAGCGGCGTCGAAGCCAAACGGGAATTCCGAGCCAGTAGCGGGCAATGGGGTTCCGCAACTCGCACGGCTCGAGTCGTTCGACTTCAAGAATGAAGTGCAGGACTATGAGATTGATCTGTTAAAGCAAGCGATGGAACACTGCCAATTTAATCAGAAAAAGGCCGCGGAATTTCTGAATCTGTCCTATCACCAGCTACGCGGTTATCTGCGCAAATACGATTTGCTCAGCTAATTAATCATGCGCTCGAGCTGACGAAAAAGGGAGGCGTGGCCTCCCTTCTAATTGTCCGTGTCTAGTCGTTTTGCATCGCCTCGTACACCACCCGCTGCGCCATGGTGTTGCCGAAGGGAGCACGCGGTCCGCCGCGCTTTTGCTCCATATAGATCAGGAAGAAGTCATTTTCTTCATCGACCAGAAAGAGTGTGCCGCCAATACCGCGCCAGCCGTAATTATGCGGACCATTCGGGTCGTCGGTTGTTGGTTGCAGGTGAAAGCCCAGTCCCCAGTTGCCAACATCGCCGTAGAAATAGAACTGCCGCGAAACGTCGTCGCCGATACGCTTCTCGCGCATCAGATCCAGTGTTGCTTCATCGATGATGCGAGCGCCGCGATACTCACCGCCATTCAGCAGCATCTGGGCAAAACGCACATAGTCTTCAGTGGTGGAATTCAGTCCGCCGCCGCCGGAAAGCATGTTGCGCGGAATAGTGTTGTCAGTCATCTCGCCATGAAAGGGCTCCGCAACGCGGAACGCCTTCTGCCGGGGCACCCAGAATGAAGTCTCATCCATTCCTAGCGGGGCAAATATTCGTTCCTCCAGCAGAACGTCGAGTGTCTGACCGGCGGCTACTTCGAGAACTGCGCCAAGCACATCAGTAGAGTGCCCGTAGTGCCAGGCTGTCCCCGGCTCGAAGAATACTGGCAGGCGGCCAATACGGGCGGCAAACTCCCGCGCAGTATAGTCACCGGAGAGTTCGCTGGCATAGCGCCGACCCAACTCGGTGTCGGGGCTGAAGATCGCCTGAATCAATCCCGACTCATGGGTCAGCAGGTCGGCAATGGTCATCGTATTTTGCGCCGGACTCGTCCGGCCGCTTTCACTGTCAATTACCTGTAGATTGGCGAACTCGGGAATATAGCGTTCAACTGGATCGTCCAGCGCCATCAGTCCGTCTTCAACAAGCGACAGAGTAGCTACGCTGATAATGGGTTTGGTCATCGAATAGATGCGAAAGATTGTGTCTTTGTTGACCGGCTTGGCGCTGCCCGGCGCTTGATAGCCAACGGTCTCCAACATGCCGACACCTTCGTTGTTGCCGACCAGCAACAGCGCACCGGGGATGAATTCGCCATCGACTGCCGCTTGCATCTGCGCCTTGATGTTGTCGATTTCGGCGCGGTCGAGGCCAAAGTTGCTGGGGTGAATCATGCTGATAGAGCTGAGGTCGTCTGAAGTCGCGGTGCCTTGCATCGAAGCAGTTTGTTGGCAGGCGGCCAGAAGACTTGCGGAAGCGACGAGAAGCAATTGGGCAAGCCGTTGCATGCTTATTGTCATTATTATTCTCCAGAGATAGCGCGAGCTGCAGCGCAGCCCGGATTGGTTCGGATGCTTTGTCGGAGGGAGAGACTACCACACTAACGAGAGGGCGCGCCTCACTTGCACTGCGTTGGCAGGCTCGTACAGCGGCAGTCAGGCGAAGTCGCGGAGCAGGGACTCGCGAATCTCGTCACTCAGTGCAGCGCTAGTGTGCTGATAGTTCAGGTGTTCGCTTCGTACTACCCAGGGTGCTCCGGCGCGTGCTGCCGCAATAACCTCGTCCGAGAATTCAAATCGAAGAAAGTGCACGGAAGAAGTTTTTTCCTCGGTTGATCTCGGCAGGTCTTCATTGGCAATCGGGTACACGGGATCTGTCTCACCGATACGAATCGAGATCAATTCCTCAATGCCAATCAGTTGGCGGAGTTTATCCTGTCGCTCCACGGGGTCGGGATACTCCAGCATGAAAGTGACTTTCAGATTCTTGCCATCGGGAATCAGCGGATTGTAAGCCTCGAGCTCTTCCAGTAATTCGGCCTCGGAATCGATTTTTTCGGCGCGAATCAATTCGAGTATTTGATAACGCATTACCATGTAGTCTTCAAAGTGCAACATGGCATTGGGACCAAGCGCCACTTTACGGGTTTTCTTGTGTTCCATGATCGCTTTGCGAATCACGGGACGCTGAGCTTCGTAGGCGTCGATTGACAGCAGGTCGCTCAGGGCGATTTTCTTCATGGGTTAAACCTCTCGGATTGCCAGGTTCGTTTCACAGGCCGTAGGCTAGACGCAGCATATCGATCGGGTGCACGGTCTGTTTGGCGTCGCCTTCCAGATTGTTTTCAATGTGTCTGCCAGCGACGGGGCAGTCACTGCCATAGAGGTCCGCTTTCTGCTGCTGAACCTGCCTCGCCACCGGTTTCACGATCTTGTTGGCGAACTGCAGTGTTTCCTTTTTTACACCGTACGTTCCGTCATGGCCTGAGCAGCGCTCGATACTCTTTACCGTAGTTTCCGGAATGAGCTCCAGAATCTGGCGTGTCTTGGGGCCAATGCTCTGTACGCGTTGATGACAGGCTACGTGATAGCTGATTGAACCGAGCTCTTTCTTGAAGTCGAGTTTGAGCTTGTTGTCCTTGTGCAGTTTGTGCAGATACTCGAAAGGATCGAAGAAGGCCTTGGCTACGGCTTGTACCTGCTTGTCCTCGGGAAACATCAATGGTAGTTCCTGCTTGAACATCAGGACACAGGAGGGTACTGCCGCCATGATAGCGAAGCCTTCCTCGACTGCTTCGTAGAGTACCGGAATGTTTTCGTTCTTCAGCCGCTCGACCGAATCGAGGTCACCGAGTTCCAACTTGGGCATGCCGCAGCAATGTTCCCGATAGGGGAGTCTGACTTCGATATTGTTATGCTGCAGAACCTTGATAACGCTGTCGCCAATATCCGGCTCGTTATAGTTGCAGTAGCAGGTCGTGAACAACATGACCTTGCCGTTACTGTCAGTACTGGCAAGAGAATCAATTGACGGGTCGTAGGTGAGGACGTCATGCCGTTTGCGTGCAGTATCGGTAGTGTATTCGGGGAGTTTGGCCTGTTCGTGTATGCCGAGCGTATTGGCCAGTACTTTGCGAACAGCCCCCGATTTATTGCCGCCGTTCACCAGGCTGTTAATAACGGGCATGCTGGCCATTTTGCCCACCAGGTCCGTGCTGGTGATAAGGCGATCGCGCAGTTTGCTGTCGCCCTTCCTGAATTTCACCGCCTTGGCACGCAGCATCAAGTGTGGGAAATCGACATTCCATTCATGGGGTGGCACATAGGGACATTTGGTCAGATAGCACAGGTCGCAGAGATAACACTGATCGACCACCTTGGTGTAGTCAGCGACTGCGACGCCATCGACTTCCATGGTCTCACTCTCATCCACCAGATCGAAGAGTGTCGGAAAGGCGTTACAGAGACTTACACAGCGGCGACAGCCATGACAGATGTCATAGACTCTTTCCAATTCCTTGTTAAGGGCTTGCTCATCCCAGAATTCGGGGTCGTTCTGATTCAGCGGGTGGCGGGTAGGAGCATCCAGGCCACCCTCTCTACCTTGGTCAGCCATTCCTGTCTCCAAAGAAAAGCTTCGGCATAGTTGCAGGGGCATAAACCTGCCGCCGGCGGGCGGCAGGTTAGTGCGGCTGGTTAGTCGTCCAGCGCGTCGAGTGCTTTCTGGAAGCGATTCGCGTGTGAGCGCTCAGCTTTGGCAAGTGTTTCCATCCAATCGGCGATCTCATCGAATCCTTCGTCCCTGGCGTCTTTCGCCATGCCAGGATACATGTCGGTGTACTCGTGGGTCTCGCCGGCAACGGCAGACTTCAGGTTGTCAGATGTGCTTCCGATTGGCATGCCGGTAGCCGGATCGCCAACTTCCTCGAGGTATTCGAGGTGGCCATGGGCGTGGCCTGTTTCGCCTTCGGCAGTTGACCGGAACAACGCGGATACATCGTTATAACCTTCAACGTCTGCTTTCTGGGCAAAATAAAGGTAGCGGCGATTCGCCTGGGACTCACCAGCAAAGGCGGCTTTCAGGTTTTCTTCGGTCTTGGATCCTTTCAGCGACATTGTAGTTCTCCTGTCGAGAGTGCATTGAAACCGCGGCACGTCAGGTCTGAATCGGGTCAGATAACTCACGCATCCAAGCAGCTACTGTACGGCTTGTCTCTAATCAAATCAAATAGGTTTTTTTGATGTATTAATCGTTTTTTTCGATTAGTATTCCGGCCATGATTCCCTCTCTTAAACAGCTTAAATACCTGTGCGCGGTTGCCGAACACAAGCACTTCAGCAAGGCCGCCGAAGCGTGCCATGTTACCCAGTCCACGCTGAGCGCTGCCGTGCAGGAACTCGAGTCGCAATTGGGTATTGTGATCTTCGAGCGCAGTAAAAAGAACGTGCTGATCACTCCTCTTGGAGAAAAACTTCTGCACCAGGCGCGGATTATCCTGGGTGACGTTGAGGACTTTGTCAGCCTGGCTAAATCCCACGATGAACTTCTCTCGGGCGAAATTCGCCTGGGCGTGATCCCGACCATCGCGCCATTCCTGCTACCGCATCTCTTGGCTGACCTGCGCAAGCGCTATCAGAAACTGAAACTGTTTCTGAAAGAAGACTTGAGTTCACAATTGGTACAACAGCTACAGCAGGGTGACCTGGACCTTATCATTCTCGCCTTTCCCTACGCCTTGCCAGAAATGAATACGCTGTCGTTGTTCAAGGATGAGTTTCTGCTGTGCCTGCCGCCAGGGCATCAACTGGAGAAATCCAAGGTGGTGAAACAACAGCAGCTGAAAGGTGAGAAGCTGTTGTTGCTCGAAGAAGGGCACTGCCTGCGTGATCATGCATTGGAAGCCTGCAAGCTAGAGTCGGCTGACACCGATCTTGTTTATCAGGGTACCAGCCTGCATACACTGGTGCAGATGGTGGCTAATGGCCTTGGCGTGACCCTGCTGCCGGCTATGTCGGTTGAGGCCGATGTGCTTGGTGATACAGATCTGATGCTCAAGCATTTCAATAACGAAAACGTCTCTCGGGAAATTGGTATGGCCTGGCGAAAATCTGACCCGCGCAGAGAAGACTATCGCCAGTTGGGAGAGTTCATTATTGAGCATGCCCACGGTCCGAAGTCGGTTCCCCGATAGCTGCAGTCACCTGCCGAGCAGCGTAGCGATATGCTGTTGCAGTGCGGGTACGGTCTCCTCTGCGAACCAGGGATTGCGGCGCAGCCAGAGTTGATTGCGAGGTGATGGATGGGGAAGCACGAAACAATCGTTGGCGTGGCGCCGCCAGTCCATTACGCATTCAGTGAGCGTCGGATAGCGCTGTGACAGATAGTGCTGTTGCGCAAAACGCCCTATCAGCAGAGTGCATTCAATCTCCGGAAGCAAGGCGAGTACTTTCTCATGCCAGAGAGGGGCGCATTCAGGGCGAGGGGGCAGGTCTCCCGATTTACCCTTGCCGGGATAGCAGAACCCCATTGGCATAATCGCGAACTTCGACACGTCATAAAAGAGATCCGGTTCGACACCAAGCCAGCTGCGCAATCGCTTGCCGCTGGCATCATCCCAGGGTATGCCACTTGCATGCACTTTGGTGCCAGGAGCCTGACCAATAATCAATACTCTGGCTTTGCTGGAGGCGCGCAGCACAGGTCGCGGTTCCGGTATGAGGCCCTGACAGAGCTGGCAACTGCTGATTTCCTGCAACAAAGACAGTAAGCTGCGCTCTTTGTCACTACTGATTACTGACATGGGTGCATTATAGGCAATGTGTGCCCAGCAGCCAGAGAGGCTGCTGTTAAAATTGCCTCCGGCTGACGATAAACTGCCGGAAACCGGATTCTGTACAATTCATGCGTGTCTATGCACTCTCTGACATTCACGTGGACTACGCCGAAAACATGGCGTGGGTCATGTCACTTTCGCGTTCCGACTATCAGGATGATGTGCTGCTGCTTGCTGGTGATGTGACCGATGATGTGCAGAAACTGCGCTCAGTGCTCAGCCACCTTCGAGAGTGTTTCCAACAACTGCTTTTCGTGCCAGGCAACCATGACCTGTGGGTGCGGCGCGACGGCGAGAGTTGCTCCTTGCAAAAATTTTCACTCATCCGGCAGATGTGCATTGAGCTGGACGTAGGTGTTGAGGTGCAGACTCACAACGGATTGATGATCGTCCCCTTGTTGGCATGGTATGACTTCAGCTTCGGAGAACCGGATCGCTACCTACGGCGCGCTTGGCGCGATTTCAAGGCCTGTTCCTGGCCCGAAGAGCTGGCGGATGAGCAGGCAATTACAGATCATTTTCTTGCGCTGAACACCCTGCCTTCGCGCGCTGAAACATGCAGCCCCGAAGTGCACACCCTGATCAGTTTTTCGCATTTCCTGCCCAGACTGGATGTGATGCCTGAGCAAATTCCTGCGCATCGCCGTCGCGTCTATCCTGTTCTCGGGTCCAACAAACTCGGTGCGCAGGTGGACATGTTGCAGCCTGCTGTTCATGTCTATGGTCATAGCCATGTGAACCGGGCAGTTAGCATCGAAGGGATTCACTATGTGAACAACGCCTTTGCCTATCCGGATGAAGAGCGCATCGCGCGCAAGCGACTCGCTTGTATCTGGGATTCGGAACAGGGGGGTGTATGCTAGAGATTGCAGCCGGGCAACTCGACTTCTGGTACCTCGATGGCAATGCTGACTTCGCGTTGTCTGCCGCAGAGAAGACAGCTTTTGAGTCTGTTCTCAGCGTGGCTGAAGCACAGCGCTACCAACGTTTGCAGGTTGCCGCAAAGCGCGACCAGCTCTTGTTGGGAAAATATTTTATCCGCCAGGTGCTAAGCCGTTATCGCGATGTAGACCCGCTGGATTGGGAGTTCGTCGAGAACGCCTATGGCAAGCCAACGCTTGCCCCGCAGTTTCAGCAACCTCTCTCATTCAATTTATCCCATTCGCGCAACCTCTACGTGCTCGCGGTGAGCACGGAAAATAAAGTGGGTGTGGATGTTGAACTCGCAACGCGTGCGCGACGGATTCGCGAACTTGCTGCAAGGCATTTCTCTACGGATGAAATCAACGCACTGCAGCAACTAAGTGGAAGCGAGCAGTTAGCCCACTTCTATCAGATTTGGACCTTGAAGGAAGCCTATGTCAAAGCGAAAGGACTGGGGCTGACGGAACCGCTGCAGGGCTTCACTCTGACAATTGAAGACGATTCTCGTATCCGCTTTGTGCGTGGGCAGTGTAGTGCTGAAAACGAAAGCGCGGGTCACAGTGTAGGTGGAAATGTGGGTGAGGGTTTAGGTGAGAGTGTAGGTGAGAGTGAGCCAGAAGATACCTGGCACTTCTGGACCTTTGCCTTACAACGCATGAGCGCTGGCGAGTCCTATACCATGAGTGCCGCGACAATGAGTGCGAGCGCAGCAACACAGCTTCGACATCGGGAGTTTCTGTCTGCAGCTGAGCCGACCGAGCAGGCTGTGACGCTAGTAGCCACGTCCAGCCCTGATTAATCGCACCTATTAGTGCTAGCCATCGATAAGCACTTCCACGGTTTGCGGAATCGGCCGCATGCGTACAGTGCGAATCACATTGTCCTTGGTCTGTACGATCTCTGCATAGTAGCCATTCAGCTGCACACCGACAGATGACTCCGGGATGGTCTGCAGGATTTCCATAAGCAGTCCGTTTATGGTTTTGGCGCCGCTGCTATCCAGTTCCCAGCCGAGCGTGCGATTGATTTCACGAATACTGGTGGCGCCGTCGATGAGATAGCTGCCATCGACCTGGGCATGTATATCCTTACTGCTATCCGCGAGATCGGTGGTGAAGTCACCGACGATCTCTTCGAGAATATCCTCAAGAGTGACGATTCCCTTCACGGCTCCATATTCATCGACGACAACCGCCATGCGCAATTTCTTCTTCTGGAAATTGAACAGTTGCGTGTGCAGTGGTGTGCTTTCAGGAATGAAGTAAGGCTCGTTCGCCTCCTGCACAATCATTGCTTTGTTGAGATTATCAACGTTCAGGAGTCTGCCAATACTCCGTAAATGCAGAATGCCCACAATGTTGTCGATGTCGCTGCGATAAACAGGCATGCGCGTATGCTGCGTGCCTGCGATCTGCTCCAGAATTTCGCTCAGATCATCATCGATATCAATGCCGAGTATCTCGTTCCGCGGGACGAGAATATCGTTTACGGTGGCTTTTTCGAGATCGAGAATATTGAGCAGCATGCCGTGCCTGCGCCGTGGCATGCGTTCACCGGATTCATAAACAACGGTGCGCAACTCTTCCGGGGTCAACTGTTGGTGGCTGTCGTTGTCGTGCAGCGTGAATCCCAGCAAGCGAACGAGCCCATTGGATACGAAGTTCACCATCCAGACGACCGGGTAGAGGACTTTGAGCAGCAGAATCAATAGCAGGCTTGAAGGGTAGGCGATTTTCTCCGGATAGAGCGCCGCCACAGTCTTTGGTGTCACCTCCGCGAATATTAATACAACCAGCGTCAGCACAATGGCCGTTGCTAGAGGCGCCGGGTCTCCCAGTAACTGGATGGCAATCGAGGAGGCGATAGATGCCGCGAGAAAGTTTACGAAATTGTTGCCTATGAGAATCACGCCGATCAGTTTGTCGGGTTTTTCCAGCAACCTGCTGGCGCGTGTGGCGCCGGCATGTTGCTCGCGTTTGAGATGCTTCAATCGGTAGCGATTGAGGCTCATCATGCCAGTCTCGGAACTCGAGAAATAAGCCGATGCCAGAATCAGTCCGGTAAAGGACAGGATGAGAGTGAGGAGTGAGGGACCTTCGGTTTCCATGCGCCAGATTCGGTTCAGGGATCAGGGTGATAACGGGCAACAATCAGCATCAGGCGATGATGTACTGCAGCACGAATTTCGAACCATAAAAACCAATGATGAGTAGTACAAAGCCAATCAAAGTCCCGCGGATAGCTGTCGTACCGCGCCAGCCAAGTTGGTGTCTGCCCCATAGCAGGATGGCGAACACCACCCATGCCAGCATGGAGAAGAAAGTCTTGTGTATGACGCCGTGCCGCGACCAGATATCGTCTACGAACATTAACCCGGCGACAATGCCGATGCTGAGCAGTACCTGACCGATCCACAACAATTCAAACAGAAATGCTTCCATGTCTTGCAAAGGCGGAAACTTTTTGAGAAATCCACCCGCATGGCCATGCTTGAGCTGGTGATTCTGGTACGCGAGAAACCCGGCCTGCAATGCAGCGATGGTCATCGCGCTGTAGGCAAGAATCGACAGAATGACATGACTGGCCAAACCTGCACCCAGTTCAGTCGGGGGGTATTCGCTCTGCAGGGTGAGTGAGGCCACGATGGTGATGATCGCGAGGGGAAAGAGGCCGAGGAACAGATTTTCCAGTGGCTTGCGCAAGCTGCTGATCAGCACCAGCAGCGAGATGGACGCAGCGATCAGAGTGCTGATCTCCACGAAACCGAATTGATAGCCACTGGTACCACGGATAACGCCAAACGCACTGATCGCATGCGCAATAACAGCCAGCCCGCCGAACAGAAATACTATCTGGCGGGTGTCTTTGTTGCCGGTAAAGCGAACGCCCTGGAAGATTGCTCCGGCGAGATAACACAGCACGGCAAATAATCCAGAGATTACGGTAACTTGCATGGGTAGATTCGGTTGAACAAAACAGCGTAAAAGTGTCGCACAAGTCCCAAAGGGGTTGAAGTCCTTTTTTATCGGCCTGCTGACCCGCTATAATCCGCCCTCCGCATTGATCTGGCGGCAAAAACTCATTCACAACAGGCAAGCCACGTGTTCGATAATTTAACAGAGAGACTTTCGGGTACTTTTCGCAAACTGACCGGTAAGGCGACCCTTACCGAGAGCAATATTCAGGACGCATTACGCGAAGTGCGCCGGGCTCTGCTCGAAGCCGATGTGGCGCTTCCTGTAGTCAAAGACTTCATCGATCGTGTCAGTTTGCGCGCCGTTGGTCAGGAGGTGAGCAAGAGCCTCTCTCCCGGTCAGGCCTTTATCAAGATCGTGCAGGCCGAACTCGAAGCCATCATGGGCAAGGCCAACGCTGAGTTGGACCTCAAGGCAGCGCCGCCAGCGATAATTCTGATGGCCGGTCTGCAAGGTGCTGGTAAGACGACTACTGTTGGCAAGCTGGCCAATTGGCTCAAAAACTCCGCCAAAAAGAAGGTCATGGTGGTAAGTGCGGATGTTTACCGACCGGCGGCAATTCAGCAACTGCAGACTCTGGCGCAGGAAATACAGGTTGAGTTCTTCGCCAGCAGCACGGATCAGAAACCGGCAGAGATCGCTGCTGCCGCAGTCGCGGAGGCGAAGCGACAGTTCATCGATGTGCTTCTCGTCGATACCGCTGGTCGCCTCGCAATAGACGAAGAGATGATGGCCGAGATCAAGGCGCTGCATGCATCGCTTAATCCGGTCGAAACACTGTTCGTGGTGGATGCCATGACCGGTCAGGACGCGGCGAATACTGCGAAGGCGTTCAATGACGCATTGCCGCTTACCGGTGTCGTGCTGACGAAGGCAGATGGTGATGCCCGCGGCGGTGCAGCACTCTCGGTACGGCATATCACCGGCAAACCGATCAAGTTTATCGGTATAGGCGAGAAGTCTGATGCGCTGGAACCCTTTTATCCGGACCGCATCGCGTCGCGCATTCTCGGCATGGGGGATGTGCTGTCCCTCATAGAAGAAGCAGAGAAGAAGGTCGACAAGCAACAGGCCGAGAAACTCGCGCGGAAACTGAAGAAGGGCAAAGGCTTTGACCTTGAGGATTTCAAGGAGCAGCTCAAGCAGATGCAGAACATGGGCGGCGTCGCCAGCATCATGGATAAGCTGCCGGGTATGGGCGCATTGCCCCCGGGTGCCGCCAAGATGGTCGATGATTCCCAGTTCCGGCGCATGGAAGCCATTATCAATTCAATGACCCTGCGCGAGCGCCTGAACCCTGATGTGCTCAATGGATCGCGCAAGCGCCGCATTACCCAGGGTTCAGGCACCCAGATTCAGGATCTGAACAGACTGCTGAAGCAACACAAGCAGATGCAGAAGATGATGAAGAAGATGAAGGGTGGCAAGCTGGCCAACATGATGCGAGGTATGGGCGGCATGCAGGGACCAGGAGGCTCGGGCGGCTTTCCCGGACCGGGTGGTGGTGGTTTCCCACGATTCTAGCGTGCCGCCGCAGCGCCATAAAAACCTGCCGGATTTCGCTGATTTACGGCAGCCGACGCTTCCATCTGCCAGGCAATTGACATAGAATACCCGCCTTTTTACCCGGGCCCCATGGGCGCGTTTTTCAAGCGCTTGTAAGTCCGTGTATTTCAAAGAGTTTTTTAATTACAGGAATTAAGTATGGTCACTATTCGCCTGTCTCGTGGTGGGGCCAAGAAGAAACCCTTCTACCACATCACTGTAAGCGACAGCCGCCGTGCCCGCGATGGCCGGTTCATTGAGCGCATTGGTTTTTTCAATCCGATGGCGCGCGGTCAGGAAGAGCGTCTGCGTCTCGACACCGAGCGCATGGCCTACTGGCAGTCGCAAGGTGCGCAATTGAGCCCACGCGTGACTCGTCTGGCAAAAGACGCCGCGGCAACTCCAAGCACTGAGGCTTAATTCCGGCTATCTGCTTGCCGGTAATGCTGCGCTATGAGTGCTGATGCGGCATCCAGCAAGAAAGTGGTATTGGCCCGGATTGGTAAGGTCCATGGCCTCAAGGGCTGGTTACGACTGAATTCGTTCACCAGCCCAGCGGATAACTTACTGGAATACCAGGAATTTTTAGTACAGCAGGGGAGCGCTGAGAAGCCTCTACTGCTCACCGAGTACCGCCTGCAGGCGGGAAAGTTACTCGGGAAGTTCGACGGATATGATGATCCCGAGAGCGCTCGGCTTCTCACTGGCCTCGACCTGTTTGTGCGCAGCGACACGTTGCCCAGGCTGGAAAGAGGGGAGTACTACTGGCACGAACTGCAGGGCTTGACCGTGTTAAACCTGCAGCAACAGCGCTACGGCAAAGTGGTCAGGCTGTTGGAAACAGGTGCCAACGATGTGCTTGTGGTCAGGCCGGATGCTGAAAGTGTGGATGATCGCGAACGCCTGATTCCGTATTTGCCGGAATCGGTGGTGAAAGCAGTCGACTTGCAGCAAGGCACTATGACGGTTGATTGGGAGGTCGATTACCTCGCCTGATTTGTGACCGATCAGGGTATCACCGGCATCGGGCTGCACACGTGACGATGGAGATTGACGGTTAGCAAATGACGGGTGGCAAATAAAAGGTGTCTGTGAATGCGCTTTGAAGTTGTCACACTGTTTCCGGAGATGTTCTCCGCGCTAACTGACTACGGAATCAGTAGTCGTGCAGTAAAGCAGGGACTGGTGCAGCTGTCCTGCTTGAACCCGCGAGATTTTACAACAGACAAGCATCGCACTGTTGATGACAAGCCCTACGGCGGTGGCCCGGGCATGTTGATGAAGACAGAGCCGTTGCTGGCAGCGATTAATGCCGCCAAAGCGCGTCTACACACAGCAGACAGCGCAAACGAGAAGGCGAAGACGATTTATCTTTCGCCGCAAGGCAGACCGATCGATCAGGCTGCGATCGAGGAAATGGCCAGAGGGCCGGATCTGATTCTGGTCTGTGGCCGCTATCAGGGCATCGATGCCCGTGTTATTGATAGCGTGATAGATGAAGAGTGGTCGCTGGGGGATTTTGTGCTCAGCGGCGGCGAAGTGGCAGCGATGGCGCTGATTGATGCGCTGGTTCGATTGCAGCCAGGTGCGCTGGGCGATGAAGACTCCGCGCTGCAAGACAGCTTCAGCGGTGGTTTGTTGCACTGGCCAGAGTATACGCGACCGAGCGAGATTGCTGGCGCAGCGGTCCCTCCGGTGCTTCTTAGCGGTGACCACAAGGCGATAGCCCGCTGGCGAATGCAACAGTCTCTGGGTAGCACGTGGTTGAAGAGACCGGACCTGATAACGCGCAAGAATTTGAGTACAGAGCAGCGCGAGCTGCTGGATGAGTTTATAAACGAATACAACCTCGCGGATGGCGACCAGAGTGAATCGCCGCCAGGTAAATTCAGGAGTGAGTGTGATGAGCAAGAACAAGATCATTGAACAGATCGAAAACGCGCAGATGAACAAGGATCTGCCAGACTTCGGTCCAGGCGACACTGTCGTTGTTCAGGTGAAAATCAAGGAGGGCGACCGTGAGCGCCTGCAGGCTTTCGAGGGTGTGGTGATTGGTCGACGCAATCGTGGTCTGAACTCTTCTTTCACTGTACGCAAAATTTCCCATGGCGTTGGTGTTGAGCGTACTTTTCAGGCCTACAGCCCGCAGGTTGATAGCGTGCAGTTGAAGCGTCGTGGTGATGTACGCCAGGCCAAGCTGTACTACCTGCGCGAACTGACTGGTCGTGCCGCACGCATCAGCGAAAAGCTCGACAAGAAAACAAGCGAAGCCTGATCCTGCTGACGGGAGAGCTGCTCGCTGCCGCACTTGGCGGGCCTGTTAGCTCGGCAAGAAAAGGCCAGACACGTTACGGTACGGCAAAGTACTGAAGATACTGAAGGTACTGTCAGTACTCAGGCCGACCACGCAAAATGAGAAGACTGTAGCCGCAGCCTTCTCATTTTTGTTTCTGCCGCCATTAAATGGCAGTATTGCGGCATTGTGCTCGGCCGGTGAGAACTCACGGGAAGAGTTAGCCAACATTCCGGTCTCATTAATGGCTGATGAAGAGGCTTATGAAGAGGCTTATGAAGAGGCTTATGAATAGGCTCATGAAGAGGCCAGTGAAAAGCCTGTTAGAAAGCCCGCTGAGCAATCGGGTGACTCTGTTCTCGGAAGCACGCGAAGAGCAAGGTCGGTCTCGTTTTCGAGTGTTACTGGACTAATTGGAGTATTGAAGCATGCAGATTTTTCGTTCTGTCCTGATGGCCGCGTTGTGCGTTGCTGGATCGGTCTCTGTCGTGGCGCAGGAAGCAAGCGAAGCGCTGCGTGCGAAGCTCGTGCAATCCTTGGAGGTTGCTTCCAATAACCAGTTGCAGATCGTCAATATCAAGCCCACGGTCTTGGCCAATATTTTCGAAGTCGAACTCAATACCGGTGAGCTGCTCTACACAGACATTTCGGGTGACTATCTCTTCGCCGGCGATATGTATCAGACGACCCAACAGGGTTTGATGAATCTTTCTGCGAGCACGCGGCAGGCGAGAAATCTGGAGAAGATTGCCGCGGTGCCGGAAGCAGAAATGATCGTCTTCTCGCCGGAAGAGGTGCGCGCCACGATCAGCGTCTTCACCGATGTCGATTGCACCTATTGCCGGGCACTGCATCGCGATCTTGAGACTCTGATGGAAAGAGGTTTGGAGATTCGTTATCTGGCCTATCCTCGCGGTGGCGAGCAGGCTGCCTCGATCGGCAAAATGCGCTCAGTCTGGTGCTCAGATGACCGGCATAAATCCCTGACGCAGGCGAAAAATGGTCAGAACCTGCCAGCCAGGGAATGCGAGTCTCCCATTCTCGAGCACTATGCGCTGGGCAATGAGCTGGGCATAACGGGCACGCCAGCGATCGTCTTCCCGGATGGCCGCCTGGTGCCGGGCTATCTTGATGCCGACACGCTGGCATCCATGCTGCAGCTGAACTGATTCGCTATCGCGTCTAGCTCACTTCTGTAACCGCAATTTCCGCTGCCGGCCGGTCCGGCAGTGGGCAATTCCTATGAATCCAGTATAATTCGCGCTCTCATTCACATCCTGGAAGATTTTCAGTTTGAACAAGCAAGCAGTTCGGCAATTCAATGTCGGTATCGTGGGCCTCGGCACAGTCGGTGGCGGTACCCTCGAAGTCCTCACGCGTAACAAGCAACTCATCGAACAGCGAGTCGGTCAGCCTGTCGTGGTAACCCACGTCGCGACCCGTACACTCCGCCCGGAGCAGGTGGCAGGCGTAGCGGCGTCGGGAACCGACCCGTTCTCTGTGGCGAATGATCCCAATGTCGACTTGCTGGTCGAGACTATTGGCGGCTTCGACCCGGCCTTCGAGGTGGTCAGGCAGGCCCTGGCCAACGGCAAGCACGTCGTGACTGCCAACAAGGCGCTTATTGCCGAGCGTGGCAATGAGCTGTTCGCGCTGGCTGAAGAGCAGGGTGTGTGTCTGGCTTACGAAAGCAGCGTCGCTGGTGGAATTCCCATCATCAAGACACTGCGCGATGGGCTCGCCGCCAATCGCATCGATTGGCTGGCCGGGATCATCAACGGGACTGGCAACTACATTCTTACCGAGATGTCCGCCTATGGCAGGTTGTTCGCCGATGTACTGAAAGAAGCGCAGGAACTTGGCTATGCTGAGGCCGATCCGACTTTCGACGTGGAAGGGATCGATGCAGCGCACAAGCTCACGATCATGGCGTCGATTGCCTTCGGTATACCGCTGCAATTCGACAAGACTTATACGGAAGGCATTAGCTATGTCACGCCGGAAGACATTGCCTATGCGGAAGACCTTGGTTATGTCATCAAACATCTGGGGATTGCGCGTCGCACGGCAAAGGGCATCGAGATGCGTGTGCATCCGACCTTGCTGTCGAAATCGCAGCTATTGGCCAACGTGAACGGTGTGGGCAACGCCATTCTCGTGCATGGGGATGCCGTAGGGTCGACTCTCTATAGCGGTCCTGGCGCCGGGGCGATGGCAACAGCGTCGTCGGTCGTCGCCGACATCATCGACCTGGCCCGGCAACAAGCCGCAGGGGTTGGCAAACCGGTCTATCCGAGCCTGGGTTACACGCAGATGGAAACCGATTTGCAGGTGCTGGATATAGAAGACGTGGAGTCCGAGTACTACCTGCGCATTCCGGTGCAGGACAAAGTCGGTGTAATGGCGAGAATCGCCACTGTGCTGGAGACGCACAATATCAACATCGAAGCGGTGATTCAGAAAGAATCTGATAGCGATACGGTGCCAATTGTCATTCTTACGCAACGCGCAGTTGAGCGTGAGTTGAACAAAGCACTCGAGGAGATCGCCGCCCATGGCGCGGTCTGTGGCGAAATCATCAGGATGCGCGTAGAGCCGTTTCACGGTAGCACCAACTAGAACAGGCAAGGAATCGTTTTGAAATACATTAGTACCCGAGGTGGTTGTCAGGAACATTCTTTCAAACAGGTTTTGCTAACCGGTTTGGCGCCTGATGGCGGCTTGTTCGTTCCTGCTGAATTACCGCGCTTTAGTGCTGAAGAGATCGCATCCTGGCGCGAGTTGGGTTACGCGGATCTGGCAATGAAAATCGTCACCCCATTTATTGGCGATGAGATTCCTGCCGCAAAACTGCGACAGATTATCGAAGAAAGTTACGCGGGTTTCGACAACGCAGCGGTAGCCCCCCTCAAAAAACTGGACGGCAACGAATACATTCTGGAACTGTTTCATGGCCCAACCCTCGCCTTCAAGGATTTTGCGCTGCAGGTGCTGGGACGGTTGCTGGACTATGTGCTGACCGAAAACGATCAGCGTGTCGTGATACTGGGCGCAACCTCAGGCGACACGGGTTCGGCAGCCCTCGAGGGTTGTCGTCATTCCGAGCGAGTGGATATTTTTATTCTGCATCCACACCAACGCGTTTCGGAAGTGCAGCGTCGCCAGATGACCACGGTGCCAGGCGACAACGTATTCAATCTGGCGGTCGAGGGCAATTTCGATGATTGCCAGCGCATTGTGAAAGCGGCGTTCGCTGACCAGGCATTTCTTCCCAAAGGCAGACAGCTGGTTGCGGTGAATTCCATTAACTGGGCCCGCATTCTGATGCAGATCGTGTATTACTTTCATGCGGCCCTGCGCGCAGGTGGACCGGAGCAGCCGGTTTCCTTCTCGGTGCCAACCGGGAATTTTGGTGATATCTACGCCGGCTATCTCGCCAAGCACATGGGGCTGCCTGTGGAGCGTCTGGTGGTTGCTACCAATACCAATGACATCCTGCACCGCTTCATTAGCAACAACGACTACTCGGCGACAGATCTGAGCAAGACTTACAGCCCGAGTATGGACATACTGGTTTCGAGCAACTTCGAGCGTTACCTGTTCGATCTGTTTGAGCGTAACCCCGAAACGCTATCCGCCTTCATGTCTGGCGCGGGATCAGAGTCACGCAGCGTGAGCGATGCCCAGTGGCAACGAGTCAGGGAAGAGTTCGATAGCGCCAGTGTCGATGATGCGACTACCTGCGCAGTGATCGCGGAAGTCTTTGCCAGCAACGGCGAATTACTCGATCCGCATACTGCAGTGGGACTGAAAGCGGCGCGCGACTGTCTGGCAGGAAATAGCGAAGCGGCGATTACTCTGGCAACTGCGCATCCTGCCAAGTTCAGTGATGCGATCACGGCTGCCGGCTTGGCCGCTCCGGAACTGCCTCCGCATCTCGCAGACCTGTTCGAGCGGGAAGAGCGTTATACCGTAGTCGCCAATGAGCTCGCAGCCGTCACCGATTTTATTCGTACTCACGCCCGAAGCTGAGGCCAATGGCCGTCGAGATTCAGCGCCGCTCTGTTATCGCCGATCTGGAACTTCCAGAGACGTTACATCCCTTGCTGCGACGAGTCTATCGCCAACGCAAGCTGCACTCCGCTGAGGAGTTGCAGCTCGACTTCAGTCAATTACTGCCCCCCGAATCCCTGGCCGGGATGGAGCGCGCTGTCGCCTTGCTGGTCGACTCGCTGCGCCTTCAGCAACGTATTCTTATCGTCGCCGACTTTGATGCCGACGGCGCAACCAGTTGTGCCCTGGCCATGTCTGCATTGCGGCAATTGGGAGCGGCGCATGTCGACTACATCGTTCCCAACCGTTTCGAATACGGCTATGGCCTGACCCCGGAAATCGTCGAGCTGGCGCGCGAGCGCAAGCCCGATCTCATTATTACTGTCGATAATGGAATTTCGAGTATCGAAGGGGTTGTCCGTGCCAAAGAGTACGGCGTGCGCGTGCTCGTCACTGATCACCATCTCGCGCCCCAGGTGCTGCCGGCAGCTGACGCCATCGTCAATCCCAATCAACCCGGCTGTTCGTTTGCCTCCAAATGTATTGCGGGGGTTGGTGTCATTTTCTATACGATGCTGGCGTTGCGCAGTGCGCTGCGCGAGATCGGTTGGTTCGAGCAGCAACAACTGGCCGAACCGAATATGGCCGAACTGCTCGATCTCGTTGCACTTGGTACCGTGGCCGATGTTGTTGCTCTCGACCATAACAATCGTATTCTGGTAAATGCTGGTCTGCAAAGAATTCGTGCTGGGCGAACACGGCCTGGGATTCTGGCGCTGCTACAAGTCGCCAACCGTCAGCCTGCAAACATTGTGGCGAGCGATCTGGGTTTTAGTATCGGGCCGAGGCTGAATGCCGCAGGCAGGCTTGATGACATGTCTACTGGCATCGAGTGTCTGCTTGCCGAGCACGCCGCAGGTGCCGAAGCACTGGCAAAGCAGCTTGATGGGATGAATCAGGACCGCAAGCAGATCGAAGCCGATATGAGAGAACAGGCATTCGAGTTGCTGGAGCAATTGCAGGTGGGCAACGAAGACTTGCCTGCAGCGTTGTGTCTGTTCGACGAGCGTTGGCATCAAGGCGTAGTAGGCATCCTGGCTTCACGTATCAAAGAGCGCATGCATAGGCCCGTCATCGCATTCGCAGAGGTGCAAGAGGGCGGCTCTACCCAGCTGAAAGGTTCGGGACGTTCTATCAAGGGCTTTCACATTCGCGATGCACTCGATGCGGTTGCTGTCAGGCATCCTGGCCTGATCAGCCGATTCGGGGGGCACGCCATGGCCGCAGGGCTGAGTCTGGACAAAGATCGCTTTGCAGAATTCGCGCAGGCTTTTGCCGAGGAAGCAGAGCGCCTGCTCAGCGAAGAACTTCTCTCCGCGCGCGTCTACACGGACGGCACGGTCGAAACTGAGTATCTCGACTTGCAGACTGCGTCCGCGCTACGCGAGGCGGGACCCTGGGGGCAGGAGTTTCCAGAACCACAATTCGATGGTCGGTTCCATTTGCTGCAACAGCGCCGCGTCGGGAGCAATCACCTGAAGATGGTCCTGGCGCCTCTCGACTCCCCGCAGCGTGCGGTGGATGCCATTGCCTTCAATGTCGCGGAGGAGGATTGGCCCGCAGCAGACTGCAAGGAAGTCGAAATCGTCTATCGTCTCGAGGCCAATGAATTCAGGGGGCAGGTGAGCCTGCAGCTCCTGATCAGTCATCTGCGCTCACACTAGGTCTGTCTGTACCGGCCGGTGTCTCTGCGCACATGCGCTGAGCGTGTTTGGTGGAGAGAGTCCTTATACGCCGCGCCCTTCGCACCGCTGTGCACGATTTTCCGCGCTGTCGGGTCTTATTCAGTGGTGCGTGGGCGGAGCGGCAGCACAGGCTGTAACACTCTGTCACCATGCGGGCTGAATGGCACTGTGGACGAGTCCGCAAGTGCCGACATCTCATGACAGAAGGCGCTGATTTTGTTACTTTTTAGCGCTTGATGCGTTCTGCAGAGAGTCAGTCCATCAGTCGTCGCCTGAATCTGATAACGGAAACTCAATGTCTCGCAAATTACTGATATTTCTATATTTTTCCCTTCTCTCTCCGGTCGTGCTGGGGCAGGTACACCAGACCGACCAGATCGAAGTCGAATTGGTCTCGGAAACGACGAGTGTCGTTCCCGGGGAAACGTTCTGGCTGGCTATTCGTCTGGACCCGATTGAGCACTGGCATACGTATTGGAAATTCGGTGGCGACAGCGGCGAAGCAACCGAGGCACGAGACTGGCAGGTGCCAGAAGGCACTGCCATCGGCGAGATTGTCTGGCCGATCCCCGAGTGGACACCCTTTCTCGGCAGCGAACTCGTTACCTTCACCTATGAGCGCGAGGTACTGCTGCCCATTCCAGTTACCGTTCCGGCCGATTTCGCGGAAGAATCTTTCTCTCTAGCCACGACGATTGCCTGGCAGGTGTGTGAAGAAATCTGCATCCCGGGCGATGCGGATTTTTCATTGACCTTGCCCGTTGCGGAGGCGCTTGAAGCCGATCCGCAGTGGCAGCAGGCATTTGCCGAAACCAGAGCCATGTTGCCGACTGAAATCGACCAGCATGCCCTGCAGGCCAACTTCAATGACCATGATGGCAAGATCAATGTCATGGTTGCGGCCGACAATCCACTTTTTGCAGACGTGGACGAGGCGTGGTTCTTCCCGACAGAGCGCCGCATCATGCGCTATGCGCCTTACCGCGATGTGATGCTCGACGGCGACCGGATTCAGATCAGCACAGAGCAGCATCGACGCTACGAGTCACGTCCGAATGTGGAAGGGCTGCTGGCGTTCATCGATAGCGAAGGGGCGTGGCACGGCTATGATATTCGTGCCGATAAAAGCAGCGTCGCCTGGGATCACAGCATCGAAGTCGAACTGCTCGCCGAAACAGCCACACTGGTGCCTGGCGAAACGGCCTGGTTGGGCATACGCCTCGATCCGGCGGCGCACTGGCACACCTATTGGAAAATGGGCGGCGACAGTGGCGAGCCAACCAGCCTCAATGACTGGCAGGCGCCTGAAGGAACTGAGATCGGCCAGTTGCAATGGCCCGCACCTTACTGGTTGCCGTTCTACGACACCGACCTGGTGAACTTCGGTTACGAAGCCGAGGTCGTCTTGCCCGTACCCGTCACGATTCCAGCGAACTATCAGGGCGAGTCAGTCGAGTTGTCCACACTGGCCTACTGGAACGTCTGTGACCAGATCTGCATTCCGGGAGAACAACGTCTCAGCATCACGCTGCCGGTGGCCGACAGCGCCGAGCTGGATGCCGGAACAGCGGCGTATTTTGCCAATGCCCGAGAACAGTTGCCGGAACGCGATCACTCCATCCAGTCATTGATCGCCGTTGCGGGAGAGCGAGTCAGTCTGGGTTTTGAGGCAGAGGAACTCAATTTTTCTGACTATACCGACGCCTGGTTTTTCCCCGAAGAACGGCGCGTTATCAAACCGGGTCCCTTGCGCGATGTGAGTTTGCAGGGAAACCTGTTGCAGATAACCCATCAACAACCACGGCGCATGCTGGAAAACCCCGATGTGTTCGGCACGCTCGTGCTCGAGGCATCTGACGGCACACGCCGCGCCTTCGATTTCAGCAACCCGGCAACGGATGCCAATACGACAACAATCATGCCCTTGGCCTCAGTCGCGGCAGAAGAGGGTGGCAGCGGGTCCGGATCGGCCGTCGCTGGAGGAAGCGTATTGGTGTTCATGGGACTGGCGATGCTCGGCGGCATGATCTTGAATCTGATGCCCTGTGTCTTCCCGGTGTTGTCGATCAAGGCCTTGAGTATTGCGAAGAACGTCGGCGAGAGCAGGCAGAAACAACGCATGGATGGCCTGGTCTACACGGCAGGTGTGATCGTGGCATTCGTAGTGCTCGCTTCGGCACTGATCGCATTGCGCGCAGGTGGAGAGGCGATCGGCTGGGCGTTTCAGTTTCAACAGCCCTGGTTTCTTGCCTTCATCGTCTATCTGTTTTTCCTGATGGGGCTGAGTCTCTCCGGCGTGTTCGAAATCGGCACCTCGCTGATGGGAGCCGGATCCGGGCTCACCGCGCGAGGCGGTTATCAGGGATCTTTCTTCACCGGTGTGCTCGCAACGACGGTGGCGACACCCTGCACGGCACCCTTCATGGGGCCGGCGATTGGCTTCGCACTGACGCAGTCCTGGCTGATTGCCATGCTGGTCTTTGTCGCACTCGGCTTTGGTATGGCCTTGCCGATTCTGCTGCTCTCCTTTGCGCCTGCACTGAACCGCTTCCTGCCGAAACCCGGTGCCTGGATGGAGACCTTTAAACAACTGATGGCTTTTCCGCTCTACGCGTCGGCTCTCTTCTTCCTGTGGGTACTCGGCAATCAGGTCGGCGTCATGGGCATGGCATTGGTGCTCTGCGTCTGTGTCCTGATGGCATTTGCCGCCTGGGTCTATCAACGCCGCATCACCATGGGGCCGATCTTCAGATCGTTCAGTGCCGCGACTGTCGCTGCAGTGTTCGCCCTGGCGATCTACTTGACGCAGACACCGTTCATGCAAACCCAAGCTGCACCCGCTCAGGCCCAGAATGGTGAAGGCCTGGAAGGCGCCAGCGATTTCGAGGCCTTCTCGAGTGCCCGCGTGGATGAACTGCGCGCTGCGGGCCGGCCAGTGTTCGTCAACATGACAGCGGCGTGGTGTATTACCTGTCTCGCGAATGAGCAGACCACTTTGAGCACCGACCGCGTCAAACAGGCCATGCAGGAGAACGACATCACCTACATGAAGGGTGATTGGACCAATGAGGACCCTGAAATTACAGCGGTTCTGGAACAATTCAATCGCCCGTCAGTGCCGTTGTATGTCTTGTATCCAGGTGATGCCAGTGCGGAACCGGTGATCCTGCCGCAAATTCTGACGCCGGGCATTGTGGCTGACGCGTTCAGTAGCCTCTGATCGCGCGGCCACAGGATATGACCAGGGAGGGGAAAGCTTGGTGATGCAAACTCAGTCTACCGGTGTGCGCAGGTCAGGCTTGCTGTTATTGCTTGGACTTCTGCTGTCATTGGCACCATTGGGCTATGCGCAGTCCCCCGATTTTTCTCTTGCTCACGAGCGAGCCAATCAATTGCCCCGCTTGCAAAGTTTGTTGATCAGTCATCAGGGCGAGCTCGTATTCGAGGAGTACTACAACGAGACTGATCCAAACAGACCAGCGAATATGAAGTCTGCCTCGAAGAGTGTTATCTCGGCACTCGTCGGGCTGGCCATTCAGCAGGGCTATATCGATTCGGTAGACGTGCCAATTGCCACTTTTTTACCCGAGTACTTTTCACAAGTTGACGATGAGGGCAAGCGCTCCATTACGGTCAAGAATCTCCTGACCATGCAATCGGGGCTGGAGACGACCAGTAATCGCAATTACGGCCGCTGGGTGCTGAGCGAAGACTGGATCGAGTTTGCCATCAATCAACCACTTGTCGCCCGGCCAGGTACACGCATGTTGTACAGCACAGGCAGTACACATCTGCTGTCTGCGATTCTGACTCGAGCGACAGGCATGGACACGAAGACCTTCGCCCAGCGCGCGCTCACAGCTCCCCTCGGCTACTCAATGTCTTATTGGTCCCAGGATCCCCAGGGCATTTATTTCGGTGGCAACGACATGGAAATGACGCCGCGGCAGATGCTGCGCTTCGGTGAGTTGTATCTGAATGACGGTATCTACAACGGAAATCGCGTACTGGAAGCCGACTGGGTGACAGTCTCTCATCAGCCTCATGCGCGCTCCCCCCGTGGGCAAGGCCGATTTTACGGTTATGGCTGGTGGCTGCGCGATCTCGCCGGTATGCAGGTGCCTGTCGCATGGGGTTACGGCGGGCAGCTCATCTTTGTTGTGAAGGATCTGGATCTGGTAGTTGTGGCGACCTCGGATAGTGAACCGGGTCCGCAACGGCGTGGACATCTGGGTAGTCTCTACGATCTTGTCGAGGAAACTGTGCTCTTTCCTCTGGTGCGTGTCAGGCAGCAGGCAGCGCTCTAGGTTCCCTGGCTTGCGCTACTGGCCAGATAGTATTCGATCTTGAGTCTATTGATTTCAATCACGTCGTGGTTTTCGAGTTTAATAGCGCGAGACCCGATCGCTTCGCCGTTGACGCGCGGCTCACTCCCACTCTTCGCTGTGGCAAGACAGACGATGAAGTGTCCGTCCGGTCGCTTATTGATCTGAACTATCTCCGCGCCAGCCTTGCCGAGCTTCACCGATGCCTTCTGCAGAGGTAGTTCGCGACCCGCACCGGTGCCGTTGAGAATTTGCAGTTTGGCGTTTTCCAGAAGTGGCCTGGCCGAGTTCCCTGTCTCGAATTCGATGACGTGTTTGTCAGTGTCAGCGGAGGGGGAAGAGGGGGGAGTCGAGACAGACTCCGGACGTCGAATCAGCACGGTCTTCTCGCTGTCTTCATGCGCACCGGCAGCCGCATTGATGTAACGCAGTTCGTGCTTTCCGATGGTAATGACATCGCCATTGCGCAAGGGATGTTTGTCGATCGGATTGCCGTTGACGTAGGTGCCGTTGGTGCTGTTCAGGTCTTCCAGAAAGGAGTCTTCAAAGATTGTTAACAGTTTGGCGTGATGGCCGCTGACAGCAAGATTTTCGATGCGAATATCATTGTCATCCTTGCGCCCGATAGTCATGACTTCCTTATCGAGAACGAACTCGCCGAGTTTGCTGGAATTGAAGCTAAACTCTAGTTTGCCAGGCATTGTCAGGTCTCCGTCGATGCCTCCTCGTCGCGTCCCAATTCTGTGACTTGAACAAGTATCACCGAGATATTGTCTTTACCGCCATTTCGGTTGGATTGATCGACCATACGCTGAGCGATCTGTTCCAGCTTTTCACGCTCGAGTTGTTCGCGCAGGATTTCCTCGATACGCCAGTCTGCCACCATGTCGGATAAGCCGTCCGAGCAAAGGAGTAATACATCCCCGGCTTGCAGTGCATATTCGACTGTGTCGATGTCGACATCAGCTTTGGTGCCCAGCGCGCGGGTAACGATATGGCTCACATTCGCAGTCCTGGCTTCTTCTTCGGTATAGAATCCCCGATCGATAAGGTCCTGAACCAGCGAATGGTCTCTGGTCAATCGCGACAGTTGCCGTTCCCGAAACAGATACAGGCGGGAGTCGCCAACGTGGCCAGCATAGAGCCTGGATCCGCGAATGATGGTAGCTACCAGAGTAGTGCCCATCCCCTTATGCTTTTCCAGCGCTTCCGCGGCCTGGAAAATCATACTGTTGCTGTGGGAAATTGTATTAGAGACAAAATGCAATAACTGAGAACTGGTTATCGCTCCTGCTTTTTCGCTGCTAGCCATGGATTTGAGCTTTTCGACTACGGATTCCACCGCCATGTGCGCTGCGATTTCGCCAGACTGATGGCCACCCATACCGTCTGCCAGCACAGCGATACCGAGCTCCTGACAGTAGCCGATATGGTCTTCATTGTGCTGGCGACGAACGCCGGTATCAGTACAGCCGGCGATTCTCAATTTGGTTAACCCCTCTGGCATCATTGCTACCCGTCAGTCCCTCGATTCCATCAAGCACAGCACTATAGAAGTGGGGCATCGAATGATTAATTTTTTCTTGTCCATCGAATAACAGTAAGTAGTTTGCGAATACCAGCACGAGAATAGCGAACAACAGTACCATGCGACCTTGATTGCGTGGCGTAGGTTGAGAGAGTGCCAACTCTGGGGGCGCTGATTCCTGTCGGTTCTTTCGGTCGCCCTCTCTGCGGCGGCCGAGCTCACGATTTTTATCATGATGCGGAATTTCAGTAAATGGCTTGTTGTGTTTGCGTTCCTGATGTTGGCGTAGCACTTCCACAATGCGATGCAGGCTATTCTCGTCACGATTCTCTGGAATCGTAGAGAGCATTTTCGTTATTTGCTCTCTTATATCTTCGGGCAGGCGACTGAAAACTTTCCTGACATGAAACCCGGTTTCGTGCCGTCGCCGGGGAAGACAGCCAGTGAACAACTGATAAAGAATCACGCCAGCCGCATAGATATCAGCCGATACAGAACGCGCTTCGCCCTCGAGCGCATAGAAGTGGGCTAGCTCTACTTCACTCGTGTCATCGATCAGAGCGAAGTCAGTTACTTTCAGGTCGCCTGCATTGTTAAACAGAATGTTCGTCGGGCGCAGATGGCCGTGCACTATCCGGTTGTTGTGCGCAAAGATCAATGCCTCGCAGAGCTGAATAGCGATCTTCAGGGTCTGTTGCCAATTCAGCTGAAAGGCGAGTTTGTCCTGTAAGGTGCCACCGCTCATATATTCCTGCACCAGCATGAAATGCCCATCGGTGCGGATAGTGGCAAACGTGCTGACGATATTGGGATGGGCGAGCGAAGCAAGCAGATTGCTGGCTTCGAAGCCGCTACTGTCTGAGCGCTTCCTCTTGATCACCAGCAAGCTGCCTTTTTCCTTCTGCTGGTAGAGAAAGACACCGCCGAACTTGTCTTCGCGCAGTACGTCGAGTAGCAGGAATCGTGACTTGAACCGAGTTACACCCTGTTCCACGCGCGCCTTGATCTCGGTGTTCAGATGCGCGCCCTGGGCAGCAGCGAGCAACTCGTTTTTCATTTGCTCGGCCGATGCAGGCCGCTTTTCGGGAGAGGTGTCCAGACAGCACATGATGAGCTTGCCGATTTCCGGACTCAACTCGGGGTTCAGATTCTGGGGAGGCGGAAAGACACCAGTCGGTAATTTTTCAGTGAATAACTTGTACATCACCACGCCAACCGAATAGAGGTCACTCCTTGCGGTGACATTGTCAGCCGACTCGCGCTGTTCTGGCGACATGTAGCTATACGTTCCCATCACCATGCCAGTGCTGGTGCGTTCTACGGTCTTACCCTGTTCGTCGTAGAACTGTGCGATGCCGAAGTCGAGTACTTTGACATTGCCGTCGTCGTCGATAAGGACATTCTCCGGCTTGATATCCCGATGGATGACGTTGTTCTTGTGCGCGTAGGAGAGCGCCTTGAGTAGCTGGATCACAATATCGATTTTGTCATTGTGGCTCAGGGCGTGGGTCTTGATCGCTGTGCCGAGGTCGGTGCCTTCGATGTACTCCATAACGAAGTAGGGCATGTCGTCCGCTGTGATTCCGCGGTCGATTACATGCACTACATTGGCATGGTTCATGCGCGCGACGATGTAGGACTCTCTCTCAAAGCGATGTCTGGCTTCGTCGTCACTGCTGAGATCATTGATTAACAGTTTTATGGCTACCGGGCGCTGCAAGGACTTCTGAATACCGCGATAGACATGCGCCATTCCACCTTCGCCAATCTTGACCAGATTCGAATATCCTTCCAGTTCGATCATTCCCGCAAACCTTTTTCTATAGCACGTGTCCTCGGGTGGTAGAGACCCACCCATGGGATAGACTAATGGAGGGTGATGTGGCGATAATGTGATATTCTTCGCAAAAGCTCTTCAGGGCAGGGAAATGCAAAAGCTCGTGCACAAAAGCGCGAACTGGTTGGCAAAAATCAGACTATGAAGATTCTCAATTTCACCGCATCTGCCCTGTTTGTTGTCCTCGTCTTCTACTTGCTAATCGTAGGTGAGGCCCTGCTGCTACCGCTGGTTATTGCGATAGCGCTCTGGTATCTGATCAACACCTTGGCGAGCGCATTCAATCAGCTCAAGATTGGCTCCTTCCAGTTTCCAATGGCTGCCTGTCTGATTGCCTCGGTGTTGACCTTCCTCTTTCTGATCTGGGCGCTTATCAATTTTCTGAGCGGCCGGGTCGAGTCGGTGCTTGAAGTGGCACCGCAATATCAGACTAACCTGATCAATCGGTTAGAAAACTTGCCCTTTATCGATGCGGCCAGTTTCGAGAATATGAATTTCATGCAACTCGTAACTGACTGGATCGATATACCGAGTTATGCCACGTCAGTGGCAGCTTCATTTGCTGGCGTTCTGGCAAATGGCGGATTGATTATCATCTACATTGGGTTCCTGTTTCTCGAGCAGAAGTATTTTCCTTCCAAGCTGGAAGCGCTGGTCGCGAAAGACAAGATTGAAGATGCCAGAGAAATTATCGAACGCATTCGTAATGACATTCAGAAGTACATTGGCATAAAGATGTTCACCAGCGCGTTGACCGGCATCCTCAGTTACATCTTCATGCGCATTATGGATGTCGACTTCGCTGGCGTCTGGGGACTGTTGATTTTCCTCCTAAACTTCATTCCGACAGTCGGTTCCATTGTTGCAACGATTTTTCCGGCGATGATCGCGCTTGCCCAGTCTGACGGCTATACCCTGTTTCTGTTTGTCCTTCTGGGAATCGGTGCAGTCCAGATTGGCGTTGGCAATATTCTCGAACCCCGGCTGATGGGGTCGCGTTTCAACTTGAGCCCGCTTGTGATCCTGCTCAACCTGGCCTTGTGGGGTTATATCTGGGGCATCCCCGGCATGTTTTTGTGTGTGCCCTTTCTCATCATCATCGCCATTGTGCTCAGTTATTTTCCGCAAACACGGCCTATTGCCATCTTTTTGTCCAGTGATGGCAAGCTGGTTGTCCCCAAGCAACAGGCATTCGGCAACTTCAGTTTTTCGCCCGACTCCTCGCTGCTGGAATCCAATGCGCAGAGTGGCTCAGGAGATTCCGGGGCTGAAGGCGAAGAAAAGTAGCTTCGAATTGCCTCGAAAGGTCTGCAATCTGTAGCCATTGCGCGCTATAATCCTCTGCTTTTTTGAATTCGCCCCCCCTGCACGGAGATGGCTCTCCGGCAGGGCTATAGACTGGAAACCCCAGGAAGGACTCAATGCCATGAATTCCATGACCAGTGCCGAGATTCGTCAGAAGTTCCTCGACTTTTTTGCTGCCCGTGGCCATGAAGTCGTACCCAGCAGCCCGCTGGTCCCTGGCAACGATCCGACACTTCTGTTCACCAACGCCGGTATGGTGCAGTTCAAGGATGTATTTCTGGGATCTGAAAAACGTGGCAGCAACAGGGCCACGAGTTCGCAGCGTTGCGTCCGCGCCGGGGGCAAGCACAATGATCTGGAGAATGTGGGTTACACCGCGCGCCATCACACGTTCTTCGAGATGCTGGGGAATTTTTCCTTTGGCGACTATTTCAAACGCGAAGCGATTCAATTCGCCTGGGAACTGCTAACCAAGGAGTTCGGACTGCCAGAGGAAAAACTCTGGGTGACGGTGTTCCAGGATGACGACGAAGCGGCGGCGATCTGGTTGGATGAGATGAAAATCAACCCGGAGCGCTTCTCCCGCATGGGTGAGAAGGACAATTTCTGGGCCATGGGAGATACAGGCCCTTGCGGTCCCTGTTCCGAAATTTTCTACGATCACGGTCCGGACGTGCCGGGTGGCCCACCAGGTTCTCCGGATGAAGACGGTGACCGTTATATCGAAATCTGGAACCTTGTCTTCATGCAGTATGAACGTGCTGCAGATGGCACGCTGACCCCACTGCCCAAACCTTCTGTAGATACCGGCGCGGGCCTCGAACGCGTCGCAGCCGTGCTACAGAACGTACACAGCAACTACGAGATTGACCTGTTCCAGGAGCTCTTGCGCGATGTCGCTGCAGTGACTGGTCAGAGCGATACCACGAATACTTCACTGCGCGTCATTGCAGACCATATCCGGTCCTGCGCATTTCTTGTTGTTGATGGTGTTGTGCCATCAAACGAGGGGCGCGGCTACGTGCTGCGCAGAATCGTGCGCCGAGCTGTGCGCCATGGCTATCAACTCGGTGTCAGCGATATCTTCTTTTACAAACTCGTCGCCTCGCTCGCGCGAGTGATGGGAGAAGCCTATCCGGAATTGCTTGCCAAGCAAGAATACGTTGAGAAAGTCTTGCGTGAGGAAGAGAAGCAGTTTGCGCGTACGCTGGACAACGGTATGGCAATTCTCAATAAAGCCATAGCGGATCTGTCGGGGAACACGATTCCCGGCGAGACCGTATTCAAACTGTATGACACCTACGGCTTTCCGGTGGATCTGACTGCTGATGTAGCTCGTGAACACGATTTGCAACTGGACATGGACGGCTTCGAGAAGGCGATGTCTGTGCAGAGAGATCAAGCCAGAGCTGCGAGTCAGTTCGGCGCCGTTGAGAAGCTCGATCTTGCTACCGATTCGGAAACCGATTTTACCGGCTACGACTCGCTACAGAGCGCCAGTGCGAAAGTTCTGGAGATCTTCTCGCTCGCTAACGAGCGTCTCGATGCTGTGCCAGAGAATGGCGAAGCCATGCTGGTTCTGGATAGCACGCCGTTCTATGGTGAGTCAGGCGGCCAGATTGGTGACAAAGGCGTGCTGCGCAGCGACAAGGCGGAGTTCGCGATTAGCGATACCCAGAAGCAGGGTGGCGTAATAGTGCATCGTGGCACCTTGACTCGTGGTTCATTGCAGACTGGCGATACGGTTAGCGCAGAAGTGGAGGCCGTCTCGCGCCGCGCGGTGACATTGAACCACTCGGCCACGCATCTGATGCACGCGGCGTTGCGAAAAATTCTTGGCGACCACGTCAATCAGAAAGGTTCGCTCGTTGCCGCCGATCGGCTGCGCTTCGACTTTTCCCATACTGCTCCCGTCTCCCCGGAAGAATTGCGAGCGATTGAAGAGATGGTGAATGAAGAAATTCTTGCCAACTCGGATGTCAGCAAGAACATCATGCCAATCGAAGAAGCGAAGAAAATGGGTGCTGTCGCTCTGTTCGGAGAGAAATATGGCGATGAAGTTCGCGTAGTGTCCATGGGTGGAGACTACTCGGTTGAGTTCTGCGGCGGCTGCCACGTCAATCGCACCGGCGACATCGGGCTGTTCAAGATCACTGGTGAAGGTGGTATCTCTGCAGGGGTGCGGCGTATCGAGGCAGTCACAGGTCAAGGGGCGCTCGCACTGATTCGCCAGGAAGAAGAGACACTGAAGAAAGTCGCGGAAATCGTGAAGTCTTCTCCGGAGGATCTGGCTGACAAGGTACGGCAGCTCGCCAGTAGCAACAAGGCACTGGAAAAGGAACTGCAGCAACTGAAGATGAAGCTGGCATCGAGTGCAGGGACAGACCTGTCGGCACAGGCCGAAGATATCGGTGCGGCGAAACTGCTTGTAGCGCGAGTCGATGGACTCAATCCAAAAGCACTTCGTGATACAGTCGATCAGCTTAAAAACAAACTCGGGTCGGCGATCGTGTTGCTGGCCAGTGTGGACAACAACAAAGTCAGTCTGGTCGCCGGTGTTAGCAAGGATCTCACCGGTCAGGTTAAGGCGGGAGAGTTGGTGAATCAGGTCGCTGAGCAAGTCGGCGGCAAAGGCGGCGGTCGTCCGGATATGGCGATGGCTGGTGGTAGCGACGTCAATGCACTTGGCGGTGCGCTGGATAGCGTAAAGCCGTGGGTGCAGGCGCAACTGTAAAACGGATTTAGTATGGCCTTAATAGTTCAAAAATATGGCGGCACTTCTGTAGGCTCGGTAGAGCGCATCGAAGCAGTTGCTGAAAAGATTATCAAATTTCGTGAGCAGGGCGATGACATTGTAGTCGTCGTGTCGGCGATGAGTGGTGAAACCAATCGACTGACAGCCCTGGCCCAGGAAATCATGGAGTCGCCCACGCCACGCGAGATGGACGTGTTACTCTCAACCGGTGAGCAAGTCACGATCGCGCTACTGTGTATGGCACTCGAGAAGCGCGGCTTCGGAGCACGCTCATTCACCGGAGGTCAGGTACGAATTCTGACGGATGAGTCGCACACCAAGGCACGCATTCGCGAAATCGATGGCTCGCGAATCCATGCCCAACTGGAGCAGGGCAACATCGTCGTTGTGGCTGGTTTCCAGGGCGTGGACGAGCTGGGTAACATAACCACGCTTGGGCGGGGCGGATCCGATACGACCGGTGTCGCACTTGCCGCTGCACTGGATGCGGATGAGTGCCAGATTTATACCGATGTGAAAGGCGTCTATACGACAGATCCAAGAGTAGTTCCCGAAGCACGCCTGTTAAGCAGCATCACGTTCGAAGAGATGTTGGAACTCGCCAGTCTCGGTGCAAAGGTTCTGCAAATTCGCTCGGTTGAATTTGCCGGAAAATACAAAGTACCCCTGCGGGTATTGTCCACGTTTGAAGACGGGCCGGGCACGCTCATTAGTTTAGAGGAAGATTCAGAAATGGAAGATCCAGCCATAGCCGGCATCGCGTTCGAACGCGATGAAGCCAAACTCACAGTTGCAGGTGTGCCTGATGTGCCAGGCATGGCCTATAAAGTCATCGGTCCTGTCAGTGATGCAGGCATCGAAGTGGATGTTATCGTGCAAAATGCTGCAGAAGACGGCACCAACGATATTACGTTCACCGTCAAGCGTGCCGAGTGCGGTCGCGCGTTCAAGATTCTGCAGGATGCTGCCGCTGCCCTTGGCGCGAAAGAAGTCGTGCAGGACAAGAAAGTCTGCAAGGTCTCACTCGTTGGTGTCGGCATGCGATCCCACGCAGGCATCGCCAGCAAGATGTTCAAGGCACTGGCGGAAGAAAACATCAATATTCAGATCATCACCACCTCGGAAATCAAGATTTCTGTAGTCATCGAGGAAAAATACCTGGAGCTTGCTGTTAGGGCTCTCCACAGCGCGTTTAATCTGGGTGATCCAGAAGCTGCTGCTGAGAGTAATCAGTAAAGCAACGAGGCATCCGGGCGTCGCCCGGCAGTGACAACAGACTTTGCCCCTGTATCTGCCCCCGGTTTAGCTTGGCAAGTATTTTTGCCGGGCAGATACTGCCTTTCTGATCTTCGCACAGGCCTTGCCCTGTCACCCTCTTGTAACAGAGTGTGAGGGAGGCCCGTATTCTGTA